>NZ_MKKX01000043.1 GCF_002091985.1 Rhodococcus sp. 1163 | reverse complement strand
CGGTCGCGCAGACACCCGCCGACCCCGACGCCGCACTCAGAGCCGAACTCCGCAAATACGCAGGCACACACCCATTGCACGGGTTTCGACGCGCCTGGGCGCATCTGAGGCACGACAAGGGCATGACGGTGAACAAGAAGAAGGTCCACCGACTCTGGAAGGAAGAGGGTCTGCAGGTTCGGATCTACCATCCCCGCAAACGCGCCGGCATCAGCTCGTGCCCGCAGATCGAAGCCGACGCCCCGAAAGTGGTGTGGGCTATGGATTTCCAGTTCGACTCGACCGTCGATGGGAAGGCCATCAAGAT
>NZ_MKKX01000042.1 GCF_002091985.1 Rhodococcus sp. 1163 | reverse complement strand
TCGAGGCCGGGTAGTTCGAGGTGTGCGCTCTGGTTGTTCTGGAATTCCAATAAGACCTGGAACAGTGGTGAGTGATCGGTGGAACGTGTCGGTGCCAACGCGTCGACGAGTCGCTCGAATGGGATGTCGGTGTTGTCGAAAGCTGCGAGATCCGCCGCGCGGGTATCAGCGAGCAGTTCGGTGAAACTCGCATGCGGTGAGACCTCGGTGCGCAGGACGAGGGTCCCCACGAACATGCCTACGAGGTTGTCCAGGCCTGCTTCACCGCGCCCGGCGATGGGAGTACCGACCGTGATGTCCTCGGTACCACTGAGGCGAGC
>NZ_MKKX01000041.1 GCF_002091985.1 Rhodococcus sp. 1163 | reverse complement strand
TGCTTCACCGCGCCCGGCGATGGGAGTACCGACCGTGATGTCCTCGGTACCACTGAGGCGAGCGAGCAACAGTGCCAAGGCCGCATGCACAACCATGAACAGAGTGGAATCGTACTGAGACGCCAAACGCATCAGTGCATTTCGGATGTCGGCCGGTATCTCGAACTTTGTAGTCGCTCCCATAGTCGATTGCCGGCTCGGACGTGGGTGATCGATCGGCAACGGCAACACATCCGGCACATCCGCCAACACTCCCGACCAAAACTCCAACTGCCGCGACACCACAGACCCCGGATCATCCTCACTCCCGAGAACCTCACGCTGCCACAACGTGTAATCCGCATACTGCACCGCCAACGGCTCCCACCCCGGCACACCACCAGCAACCCGAGCGCCATACGCCACCATCACATCAGCAGCAAGAGGCGCCATCGACGCACCATCAGCAGCAATATGATGCACCACAATCGCCAACACGAACTCATCGACACCCACCCGATACAACGACGCCCGAAACGGCACATCCACCGTCACATCGAACCCCGCAGCAGCATCGGCAACAATCCGCTCCTGCACACCCCCCGCATCGAGCTCCACCACCGCCAACTCCACCGCCACATCGGAAACAGACCCGATCAACTGACGCGGCAACTCCCCCACCACCGGGAACGTAGTACGCAACGACTCATGACGAACCAACACATCCCCCACCGCCGCCTCCAACGCAACAACATCGAGCGCACCCGACAACCGCACAGCAAGCGGAATATTGTACGCAGGCGAAGACGTATCGAACTGATTGATGAACCACATACGACTCTGCGCCTGCGACAACGGAATCACCGACGGACGCTCCACCACACCCAACACCGGACG
>NZ_MKKX01000040.1 GCF_002091985.1 Rhodococcus sp. 1163 | reverse complement strand
TGTTGTCGGAGTCCGAGCGTGAGTTGTTGGTGCCGGTGCGTGGTGGTGTGTCGGTGGTGGGTCGGTTGTTGCCGGAGATTTTGGTTTCTGCGGTAGATGTTGCGGGTGTGGATGGTGTGGCGTTGGTGTGTGGTGGTGTGTCGGTGTCGTATGGGGAGTTGGATGTTCGGTCTTCGCGGTTGGCGCGGTTGTTGATCGGTCGTGGTGTGGGTGTGGGTTCGTTTGTGGCGTTGGGGTTGCGGCGTTCGGTGGAGTCGGTGGTTGCGGTGTGGGCGGTGGCGAAGGCTGGGGGTGCGTTTTTGCCGGTGGATCCGTCGTATCCGGTGGATCGTATTGCTCATATGTTGTCCGATTCTGGTGCTGTGGTGGGGATTACCGCGGTCGAGTATGTGTCGGATGTGGGCCGGGCCGGTGATGGGGTGTCGTGGATTGTTCTCGACGATGAGTCGATCGTCGATGAGGTTGGTGAGTTTTCTGGTGGGCCGGTGTCCGATGGTGATCGGTTGGGTTCGGTTCGTCTCGATGATGCGGCGTATTTGATTTATACCTCGGGTTCGACGGGTGTTCCGAAGGGTGTGGTGGTGACGCATCGGGGTTTGGCGAATTTGGCTGAGGTGGAGCGTGTTCGGTTCGGGGTGACTGCTGGCTCGCGTACGTTGTCGTTTGCGTCGCCGAGTTTCGATGCGTCGGTGCTCGAGTTGTTGTTGGCGTTTTGTGGTGGTGCGGCGATGGTGATTGTGCCGACGGATGTGTTCGGTGGTGTCGAGCTTGCTCAGTTGCTGCGTGAGGAGGAGATTACGCATGCTTTTGTGACGCCGGCGGCGTTGGCGTCGGTGGATCCGGCCGGTCTCGATTCGCTTGCAGTGGTAGCGACCGGTGGTGATGCTTCGGGTTCTGATTTGGTTGAGCGTTGGGCGCCGGGCCGTTTGATGTTCAATGCGTATGGTCCGACGGAGGCGACGGTGTTTGCGTCGTTGAGTGCGCCGATGTCGCCGGGGGTTCCGGTCGATATCGGCTCTCCGGTGTTGGGTTTTGCTGTGGTGGTGTTGGACTCGCGTTTGCAGCCGGTGCCGGTGGGTGTTGTGGGTGAGTTGTATTTGGCTGGTCCTGGGTTGGCGCGTGGTTATCATGATCGGTTGGGTTTGACGGCGGAGCGGTTTGTGGCGGCGCCGTTTTCTTTGGTGGGGGAGCGGATGTATCGCACGGGTGATGTGGTGCGGTGGAATGGTTCTGGGGTTTTGGAGTATGTGGGGCGTAGCGATTTTCAGGTGAAGGTTCGTGGTTTTCGGATCGAGTTGGGTGAGATCGATGCGGTGATTGCTGCTCTTCCTGAGGTTGATTTCGTGGCGACTTTGGGTGTTGATGGTCCTGGTGGTGCGGCGGTGTTGGTGTCGTATGTGTTCGGTGTCGGTGGTGGGTTGGTCGATGTCGATGCGGTGCGTGATCGGGTGGTGTCGGTGTTGCCGGCGCATATGGTTCCGTCGGTGTTTGTGGTGTTGGATTCGATTCCGTTGACTCCGGCGGGCAAGTTGGATCGTCGAGCATTACCCACACCAGAATTGCCCAGTGCGGGCAGCGGACGTACACCTCGTAGCGAGACGGAAATTGCGATTGCACAGGTTTTCGCCGAAGTGCTCGGTACCGAAACAATTGGCATCGACGACAATTTCTTCGATCTCGGTGGCGATTCACTCAGCGCCACACGAGTGACTGCACGCGTGAACGCTGCATTGAGCTCGAACATCAGCGTTCGCATGTTGTTCGAATCACCCACCGTCGCAACGCTGTCCACCCGCACCGCCGACCGGGCCGTCGAGAGTTCGCGTCCGGTGTTGGGTGTGGTGGAGCGTCCGTCGGTGATTCCGTTGTCGCAGGCGCAGAGTCGTATGTGGTTCATCAATCAGTTCGATACGTCTTCGCCTGCGTACAATATTCCGCTTGCTGTGCGGTTGTCGGGTGCGCTCGATGTTGTTGCGTTGGAGGCGGCGGTGGGGGATGTGTTGGTTCGTCATGAGTCGTTGCGTACTACGTTCCCGGTGGTGGGGGAGTTGCCGCGTCAGTTGATCGGGTCTGTTTCCGATGTGGCGGTGGAGTTGGCGGTGGTGGAGCTCGATGCGGGGGGTGTGCAGGAGCGGATTGTTGCCGATGCTGCTGCGGGGTTCGATGTGACGGTGGATGTGCCGTTTCGGGCGTCGTTGTATCGGGTGGGTGTCGATGAGTTCGTGTTGGCGATTGTGGTGCATCATATTGCTGCTGATGGTGCGTCGATGGCGCCTCTTGCTGCTGATGTGATGGTGGCGTATGGCGCTCGGGTTGCTGGTGGTGTGCCGGGGTGGGAGCCGTTGGCGGTGCAGTATGCGGATTACACGTTGTGGCAGCGTGAGGTTCTCGGGAGTGAGGATGATCCGGGGTCTGTGGTGTCGCGGCAGTTGGAGTTTTGGTCGGGAGTGTTGGCGGATGTGCCGGATGTGTTGCCGTTGCCGATCGATCACCCACG
>NZ_MKKX01000039.1 GCF_002091985.1 Rhodococcus sp. 1163 | reverse complement strand
TGAACCGTCCCGGGTTTCTTGCCGCTCCTACGCTTGCAACATCTCCGGGCGGAGTGCCGATTCTTGACTGTAGTAGACCTCCTCGAACTCTTCTGGTGTGAGGTAGTCGAGGGTGCTGTGGAGTCGGCGTTGGTTGAACCAGTCGACCCACCCCATCGTAGCAAACTCGACATCGTCGATGGTCTTCATCGGCCCGTTCAGGAACGGGCTCCGCTTCGATACCGCCTCGGTCTTGAATAACCCAATTGTGCTCTCCGCCAACGCATTGTCGTAGGCATCTCCGACACTTCCGATCGATGCCGCAATGCCCTCGAGCACAAGCGTTTCCGCGAACGCGATCGAGGTGTATTGGCTGCCGGCGTCGCTGTGATGAATGAGGCCGGGTCCGACGCGGTGTCCACCGTGATCTCGTCGCCACAGCGCCATCTTCAACGCGGTGGTGACCATAGTGGTGTCTTTGACCGTCGAGGCGTGCCAACCGACGATCGCTCGGGAGAAGCAGTCGATGACGAACGCGACGTAGACGAACCCCGCCCACGTCCTGGTGTACGTGAAGTCGGTGACCCACTTCCGATTCGGGGCCTCGGAAGTGAAATCACGGTCGAGCAGGTCAGGGGCCCGTGTGGAATTCTTACCGCCCTGAATCGTGGTGCGGTGCCGCCTGCCTCGGACAACGCCGGACATACCCTCGTCGCCCATCAGTCGGTCGACTGTGCAGGCAGCCGCGCTATGGCCCTTCCTGCGCAGGTGGCGATACATCTTGCGGCGGCCGTAGAGCTCTTCAGGTTCGCCGACCGTGTCGCGGAGCGCGGCGGTGAGGTACGCATCGGAGATCGTGCGGGCCGATGGTGGTGCGCTCTTCCAGTTGCGGTACGTGCGTGGGGCGACCTGCACGCCGTGCTCGGTGAGCACGCGGCAGATCGACTCGACCCGGTAGTTCTGTGCACGCATCTGATCGATGAACTGGACTATCTGCGGCGGCGAGGGTCGAGCTCCCTCGCGAAGAAAATCGATGCCGACTTCAGAATTTCGTTGGCTTCCTTGAGATCTCGGTTCTCACGCTCGAGTTCCTTGATTCGCTGTTGCTCCTCGGTCGTTGCACCGGGAGTTTGGTTGGCATCGATCTGAGCTTGGCGTGTCCAGAGCCGGAGTGACTCCGCGCCGACACCCAGTTTCGGTCCGATTGCCTTGCATGCGCCGTAGACGGAGTTGTACTCGTGGAGGTGGTCGAGGACCATCTTCACCGCACGCTCACGTTGCTCGGCCGGGTAACGCTTCGACATGTGCTTCATCCTTCACAAAGAACGAAGCGGCATCAAACCCGGGACGGTTCACTCTACCTCCCGAATCTGTAGGCGCAACGCTCCGACGTAGACGTGATGCCTCTCGGCGCATGCCAGCCCTCGATTGCGGATGCCGAGACGAGCATCGCTGCGAAGACGACTACGACCCAGCCGACCGCACCATGATCCTCGACGGCTTCGGAATGTTGAAGCGCCTCGAATACCGCGACGAGCTGTTCCTACGCCGATGACGACCCGTGATCCGTTCTACTTTGAATGGACCGCTGGCGCGATCGCTTTTATTGCATCGCGCAGGCATCCCAGCTACATCCCAGCCGATCATTCGCCACGCACAACTCAAGCCCCGAATGCTCTGGTGTCTGACCTGGGTTGGCGACGCGTGCGACGCAATGCCCGCCTGTCAATCATGCGATCAGGCAATCCTGGCGCACTGCCCGATGAAGCCAAAGCCGACGTTCGCGAACTGTGGAAACACAATCCAACCCTGGCAATGCGCATTGCCCGACATAACGGTTGGATCTCCACTCCCGCTTCACTCCCCAGCGCTGCCTGACCGACCGAAAGACTACGCAAGACTATGCATACCCACTCGAACACCGCAGAAGACCTTGACCGCCAATGGATCGACAATGTCGAGGTGGTTCCGTTCCCCCGCGCGGCGACACCTGAACCAGTGTTTCCCGTTTCCCACCCCCCTATCCGGGAAACGGGAAACACTGAAACTGAACGCGACCTCTACACCGACATCGCAGCCCTACTCGACGGCACAATCCCTGAACCGCCCGCACCGGAGATACTCCAACGCAGCGACGGACACGCACTCTTCTACACAGGACAAGTCAATCTCGTCTTCGGAGATCCAGAGTCCGGGAAGACATGGGTGGCACTCGCCGCCGGTGCCGAGGTGCTCTCATGAAGCTCGCAGTCATCGACTTGGACCACAACGGACCAGCAGCCACCACAGGCCGACTCCTCAGCCTCGGAGCGAAACCAGACAACCTCCGCTCCAGAGATCACTTCCGCTACGTCGAACCCGAAGATGGATCGCACCTAGTCCACGTCGTCAAAGACCTCATTGAATGGCAACCCGATGTCGTTGTGGTCGACAGTCTCGGAGAGCTACTCCCCCTCTTCGGATCCAGCTCCAACAGCGCCGACGACTTCACTTCAGTCCACTCTCGCGTACTGAAGCCGCTCGCAGCATGCGGTGCAGCCGTCATCCTCATCGACCACCTAGCCAAGGGCACCGACTCCAGAGCATCCGGCCCCGGAGGTACCGCAGCGAAAAGACGCGCCATCGGTGGAGTCTCAATCCGAGTCGCAGTGAATGTCGCATTCACCCCAGGATCCGGCGGTAGCGCATGGTTGACCATAAACAAAGACCGTCACGGCGGTCTACGCCAGCACTGCCCCACAGGCGACCGTGAACCGACAGCAGGCCTCTTCCGTCTCCGACAAATCTCGGATACACGCATGGTGTACGAAGTGAAGGCACCAGACGCAGGAGACAACCGGGCACCGACCGAAGTTACTGTCCCCTCCGCAGACATCGAAGCCATTGCGGCACTGGTCCCGCCACCGACAAGCCAACGAGACGCACGCGAACGGCTCAAATGGCGCACCGAACGCACGAGCCACGCAATGAAAGCTTGGAAAGAAAAACAAGCACACGAGCTTGAAAATGGAGTGTTTCCCGTTTCCCACATAGGGGGTCCGGAAACGGGAAACACCCCAGAACGCCACCTCAGAGGACTACCCGCGTGAACACGACTCATCCGAAGACACCAGCACAGATCGCAATCAGCCGCGCACAGAATGAAGCCGACCGTGAGCGAAGGTTACGCATCCGCGCAGAACAAGAGCTATCACTACTCCGAGCATCCCTGAACATCACACCGGACCGACAGGACCAGCCAGCATGAGCGAGGAAATCGATCGGTATGTAGCCCGCCTACTGGCCACCGCGCCACCCTGTCCAACTGAGCGCCTAATTCGCGTGGCATCCCGACTCGGCGTGACCACCAATGCAGAGCACATCGCCACCGTCACCCCAATCAGGACACCCCGACAAGGCGAGCGGCACCAGCAAGCCGCCTAGACAGCCACCGCATCCAACACAGACGCACCCAAAGGGGCTGGCCCACACCCAAGGTAGGGCCAGCCCCCCACACACGCCCAAGAGGCACCATGAACACAACACCCCAAGCACCACCAAATCCGGATTCGCCCCATAAAAAGGAATCGAGAGCGGAATCCATCGCTGACGATGTGAAGCGGCTACACGATTCAGGCATGAGCCGGAACGAGATAGCCGAGCATCTGAAAGCCGGCAAGCAGACAGTGACTGACGCCGGCAAGCTCCGCAACCTGACCTTCGACGGTGCCGCGATGGCTCACGCAACCGCAGTTGCGAAGCTGTCCAACGAGCAGCGCCTCGAAACCCTGCACGAGGCCTTCCTGAAAGTCGCAGGTCTAGGGCTGGCGAAGGTTGCACGCGCGCTCCCAGACCTTGAGGTGAAGACCGCCGCCGACTCATTCCACGTCGCCCGCGTCTCAGCGATCTTTCTTGATAAGGCGATGGTCATTCGCAACGATCACCGGCTGAATGACGGCGTCACAATCTCCGACGTAAAGGCATACCTCGACGAGAAACGTGGGGCCGGCCGCGGTGCATCCGTCTCCGAGGCACAGCAATACATGCAGTACATCCTCACCGGCGGAGAGCACGAGGACAACGAATCTCCACGCGCATACGTCATCCCCGACGACAACGATGAATAGGAACACCACCATGACTGACCGTGAACCATCCCCCGTGCAGTTGCCCGACCTCGACGGTGCCGGCATCACCTCCCTGCTCGACGAACGCCTACACCGAGCCCGCGCAGTCAGATACGACCAGCGCGCCCGCGTGAAGAAAGCCAAAGCAGAAGTCAAACGTGCGCACGCCGAACTGGACCATGCCACACGTGAACGGGACACAGCAGAAGCTGACTACGTGCTACTGATCGACCGCCAAAAGTGGGAAACACAGATCGCAGCAGTCGGTGGTACCGCAAAGAATTAAGGCAGATGCTCGGTGCACCCCGCGGCGATGCCCGTAGCAACGATATTGCTGGTGAACTCGCTCGGATGATCATCGCCGCTGAGCCGGACATCTGCTAACTGGGAACGACGAAAACGACAGAAGATCATTCATACAAATGAACCGGACAACAATATGACCACCACTCTCATCGGTAAAGAGGCGGGAGCAGTATCCGCCCACCTCGTCATCCTCATTCGCAGCGGGCAGCTCGAAGAAGCCCAGAAGGTAATCAACACCCTCGGGTACAGCAATCTCCGCGCAGTTCTCATTGAATCGCTGGTGTCACAGAACGTCATAGCCGGCGAGATGCAAGCCAAAGTCACGCAGCTACAGAAGAATTGCTTGACCATCCTCAGCACCTATGCCATGCAGCGTCAAGCGGCGCTACACGACAAGTAGCAAACCCCACAGCGCCACCCAACCCCGTACATCACCCGATGTGCGGGGTTTTTCTATACCCAACAACACTTTTGGAGGCCCACAGTGGCACTCGACACCGGCACCATCTACACACGACTCGAACTCGACGACACCCGCTTCACCCAAGGACTAGCAACCGCAGAACGAAACGCCCGCGGACTATCCACACAATTCGATCGAACCTCCCAATCCGTACGCAACTCCCTCCGCGACCCCACCACACAACTAGACCGCCTCGGCACCAACGCCCGCAACGCCGGACAAGACGTCCGAAGGCTCGACGAAGTACCCAGCGGCCTCGGATCCTCCGCACGGCGCGCCGCCGAAGAAGTCGACGGAATCAGCGGCGCGGCAGAACGTGCAGCAGGCGGCCTCAGCTCCCTCGGTGGCGGACTCTCCGAACGCGCAGGATCCTCCATGGGCGGCGGCATCCTCACCGGCCTATCGTCCAAACTAGGAGATCTCGGCAGCAAAGGCGGACCCATAGCCGGAGCGTTAGCCGGAGTCGCAGTCATCGGGCTAGCAGCAGGAGCCGTCCTCGCCGATGCGATCGCAGACGGAATGCAGCAACAAGCCGTCCTCGACAAAGTACAAGCCCAGCTCGACATCCCCCAAGATGTAGCCCGATCGATCGGAGCCGCTGCAGGTAACTCCTACTCGGCAGGGTGGGGAGAATCCGTCGAAGCGAACGTCGACGGTATCCGCGCCGCCATCCAAGCAGGACTGGTACCCCGCGACGCCGACACTGGCGCATTCCAAAGCACCATCGACCAACTCAACATCGTGTCGGATCTGATGGGTGAGGAAGTCCCCAAGGTTGCGCAGGCAGCAGGGCAAGCCGTCAAAAACGGGTTGGCCGCAAATGCCACCGAAGCGATGGACATCCTCTACCAAGGCCAAGTTAACAACCTCAATGTCAGTGAGGATTTGGCAGATTCGTTCGTCGAATACTCCACCCAGCTACGCGCACTCGGCCTCGAAGGCGCGGAAGGCTGGGCCTTGGTCTCTCAAGGTGCCAATAACGGTGCTCGTGACACCGATGTCGTAATTGACGCCCTGAAGGAACTGAAACTACGGGCCGCTGACGGCACCGCAGCCGCAGCGGAAGGCTTCGACAAACTCGGAGTCTCAGCAGAGGACTACCGCTCCGCAATGGTTCGCGGCGACGAGTCATCGCGCGACATGATGGCCACCGTTCTACGGAACCTCCAGCAAATCCAAGACCCGCAGGACAAGTACAACGCCTCGCTTGCCCTGTACGGCACCAAGTTCGAAGACATTCAGGCCGCAGCAGATCACATGAACCTCGACACTGCGATGGCCCAGTTCGGCCAGGTGGAAGGTTCGGTCAAAAAAGCCGGCGACACCATGGCCCAATCCGGTGCAGCATCCTTCGAATCCGCAGCACGATCAATCGAGACCAGCGCCGACGACATCAAGCTAGCCCTAGCCGATGCATTCGGCCCCGAACTCGCCAACCTCGCAGACTGGGTCACAGCAAACAAGGGTGAACTGATCGGCCTGTTTACCGCCCTCGCGACAGGCGCACTCGACTGCGGAATCGCCCTCGCCCAATTCTCGGCAGACACCCTCCGCGTCATGGCCAACCTGTCGGAGGGCACAGGCCGCGCACTCGGCTTCATCGTTGGCGGCATGGGCGAAGTCGTTTCCCTCGCAGGATCCCTCGCATCAGCTCTCGGCATGGACGATGTCGCATCGAAGCTGCAAGGCGTCGGTGAAGCCATGCAAGGATTCCAGCAGTCCACCGCGGCAGGTGCCGACACGATGCGCGGCATGGCCGACACTATCGACGGATCGATACCCGGCCTGCAAAACCTCCGCAATGGTGTGTTCAACGCCGGCACCGAGGCCGCGAACTCCACGCGGCTGATGCAGGCACTCGGTGACGCTGTCATAACCGATGTACCCGATTCGAAAACGATCATGGTTTCCGATAACAGTCCCGAGACGATCGAACGTCTGCGGAACCTTGGATTGAAGGTCGAGCAAACACCCAACGGCATACGAGTCACCGCTGAAACCGTTGAAGCCGAAACCATCATCGCTGATTTCCTCGCCCGTGAGCGGCGCATGACAGTCGTCGTCGACACCGCGCGCACCGCGCAGGCCGAACGCGATTTCCGGCGTACAGGCGGTGACATGCCGATGCAAGGCCCCGTCGCCCCAGTGTTCGCCACACCGTCAGGAAGCAACCCCGCCACAGGAGGGTTCGGCGGCGGAGGCGGCTCATTCGCGGACGGTGGAGCTATCCGCGGGGCAGGTGGTCCACGTGACGATGTCATCCCACTGTGGGGTAGTAACGGCGAACACATGCTCGACGCTGGCGATGTCTCGAAGCTCGGCGGTCAGGCAGGTGTCTACCGTTTCCGTGCAGCGTTGGACCGCGGCGATGTAGGCGCGTTCGCAGACGGTGGCGCGATAGGCGACAAAGATGCGGCCCTGTCCTACGCAAGCAGCAAGAACGGCATGGCCTACGAATACGGCAAGCTGGACTGCTCGGGCTACTGGTCCGGTATCTACAACGCCTACACCGGCAAGGATGTCCGCTTCACCACCGACTCCGACTTCGCAGCCCTCGGTTTCGTCCCCGGATACGACGACGGTGGATTCAACATCGGCACCAACGGCGGATCGGGAATGAACGGCCATATGGCGGGTGACCTGTTCGGTACACCCGCCGAATCCGGCTCTGACGGAATCGTGTTCGGTGCAGGTGCGCAGTCAGCGCAGGACTTCCCGATGGTGTGGCATCTCCCGCGCGGGGATGATGGATCCGAGAACCTCGGTTCCGGCACGGCAGGCGGGGCTACAGCGGCTGGTGGAGACACAACCGGAGCAGGTGCAGCAGGTAGCGCAACAGGCGGCGACGTACGCAACGTGTACGTCACGAACTGGCCGGCATCGCTGGCGAGCGCCGCAAGCGGCAGCGCACCAACTGCATCGGGCGGATCAGGTGGCGGATCACCTCAAGGCGGCGGCACAGCGGGCCAGCTAGGCGGGATCCTCGGTGACCTGGCAGCGGCGGCTACATCGTTCGCGGACAGTGAACCGACCGGGCTCGCATCGCTGGCGAACGGCGCATACACACCGAAACTGCGAACCTTCCTCGGCGGTGTCGAAGAGGACGACCCGATGCTGCGGAGTTTCCTCGGGCAGCCCATCGCACCGACAGACACTGTCCCCGCCATGCTCGAACCAGGCGAAATGGTCATCCCGAAAGACATCGTCGACCAACACGGCGGTCTACTCGACATGATCCGCAGAAACGCTGTCGGCTCGTATGCAGACGGTGGCACTGTCGGGTTCTTCGGACCCTCTGACCGTTCCTACGAATCGGGTGGTTCGAAGCACGCCGAGTCGGTGCACTCGTGGGCGGCAGCACAGTCGGACTCTGACGCTGTCGGCTCCGGCAAGCCGTTGACGGTACTTCGGAACGCATCGAAGGAAGATGTCGCGAACGAGAACCTGTACCGCGGCATTGTCGGCGGCATAGGGGCAGTATCGGCCATCAGTGACCTTGCAGAAAGCCTGCTTGGTGGCGGCATCATCGGGCTTACGAAGGACTCCATCGAGCAGCTCGCGTCGGCGCTAGCGGAGAAGAACGCGGAGCTGGTCGCTCAACTCCCGACAGGCGACACGATCGATACACAGATCCAAGGCGACGTCGTACAAGGCGGCGGTTCTGACCCGTCGAGCATCATCTCGGACGCCTTCAAAAGGTTCAGCGTCTACTAACGTCCTGGGGTCGGACACTGCGACGACAATAGAACAATGGAAGCCGACATACGTTCTCGTGCAGCAGTTCTCATCGCCAATACCCCGCGGCAGATATGGGAGCTGCAGCAACACGTAGCGCCCTCGCATCGCAGAGGTGAAGCGGGGTCGGGAGGTGGGCAGCATGTCAAACCCACCTCCCGACCGCCCCTCTCGGTCGACCCTATCGACGCGATACTGGACGAGCAGCGCGAACTGATTCGGTGGAGCGGTTACTACGGGTGCACCCGAGGCACTGTCGTTCAGCGGGTCCGTCACTTGCTCGATGCTGAGATGCCGGATTGGGATTGCGAGAACCTTGTTGAGGCGTGGGGTCCGATCCGTAGCCGTATCGAGAATCGTTGGCCAACAGATTCGTACGAACCCCAGTGGATCAGCGAACGATCTGCAATCGAGTTCGTTGGGCGTAACAAGCGGACGTTGCGTCGGTGGCGCGCGTCCAGCCCACAGATCGGGCGAGTTGGGCCGCTAGGGCTGGAATACGACAAGGACAGCTTGACGAAGGTGTGGCACCAGCAGATGAGAAAAGCGGAGAACAGCCTGCCTACTGCGAGATCGATGCGCAGGTCAGCGTAGCGTGTCCACCCCCTCTGTAGAATGAAGACTAGAGGTTTGTTCGGGAGGTATTCCGAAGTATCGCAACCATTCACCCTAGCCGTGGCACACCAACGTGTCGCGGTTTTTTCATGCCCACTCACGACACATGGAGGTCGAAGCCGTGCTCGTCACCGTTACCGACGCCGCAGACAAGCTCGGCGTCAATCACCAATTCGTCCGCAAGCTCATCAAGTCCGGGGAGCTTCCCGCTATCCACCTGAACGCCCGCGCTGTCCGGGTTCGGTCCGAGGATCTGGACGCGTGGATCGCTGGACGCGAGAGCCGGGGTGTGGCATGACCGACACGCTCGAAGACATCCTCGACGAATCATTCACAGCCATCTCGTCACTGGTCGCAGCAGAGTCCGCCAACGATCAACCAGCGAAGTTCTCGGCACTCCTACGCTACCGGCAAGCCGACGCGCAGCTATGCAAATGGTACGACACCACCTACGGCGCAATCGATCCCAAGGCTTAACACATGGACACCGAGCAGCAGAGCGAACCCACACAGGCCGACCGCATCGACGCACTACGCGCCGAGTACCGCGAACGCCGCTACCCCACACTGAACCCCCAGAAGGAATCACAATGAGCACCGAGGCAACAGCCGAAAACACGACCGTCCACCTGACCGCCGAAGAACACTTAGCGGACCTGCAAGCGCGAGCATTGAACGGTGAACCTGTCGAAGCATCCGCCCTCGCTGAGGCACGCGCAGCCGTCGAACTCGATGGACTCAAGGCCGAGGGCCAGTCGCGCCGCGATCGTCAGGCAGCAGAGCATGCAGCGTTGCAGGCGCAGGCCGACGCGAAGGCCAAGGCTGCGACGATCGTTGCCGAAGCCAGCGCAGGTCAAGCGCTGAAAGCGTTCGATGGTGCGGTAGCTGCACTCGAGAAGCTGTACGCCGCGGTGGAGAACTGCAACGACGCCATCCAATCAGTCGCTGGCGTCTTCGATGAGGCAGGCGTCCGGTGCCAGTCCAGTTCAGCCGGCGAACGCCAGCGTGACCCGGACAATCACCTGGTCGATCCGCAGAACCACGCAGTAGCCGACCTCATAGGCGGCGGTACCTACGTCTCAGTGAAGGTCGACGGCAAGACGTACGGCAGACTCCGCACCTCCGAATGGGTCGGTCACGCCCTCGACCAGGTAGCGAAGCGGCACGACGGCCTGCCGATCCCGTACGCCCCAGCAATCCAGTCACGGCTAGGGCTTTCACGTCCGTCCAATGCTGAACTGGCTGAGCATCTTTCGGCATGATCCCAGTCTTCGGTTAGCCGTGTTTCACGTCAGACATGCGCACGGCTAACCGAACCTCACCATCAGCCCCGGCACCCTGTGTGGGAGTGCCGGGGTTGACGTCTTTCTGAAGGCAGGCATTCATGTCCGACGACATCGCCACAATGGATGCGACCGCCCGACGAGTCGCGGACATATACGCCGACGCCGAGAGCCATCTCATCGGTAGGGCAGCCGCAGCGGTCAAGCGTGGCTTGGGGCATGCGGACGATCCGAAGGTGATCGCCGAAGCGAAAATGGGCCGCGAAGAACCACTCCACCGAGCACTGCTCAACGAGATGACAGCACTCAAGGATGACGCCCGCAAGACCGCTACCGCACTGGATGAGTGGTCGAAGACTGCCCTGCCGAACACTGTCCGCGAGGGTGCAGACTTGGGTTCGAGATCGGTCGGTCGATCCCTCGCACCATTGAACCCGGGAATGAACATCAGCTCCCGTCGCGCCGTGAACACGCACGCCGTCGAAGCACTCTCACGTGAACTTTACGTCAAGTCGAATGCATTGCACCGCAACATCATTCGCAACATCGAAGACGACTACCGCACCGTCGTTTCTGACATCGTAGGCCGCGCCGTAACCGGATCGGCGACCCGCGAAGAGGCAGCCCAATTCGCTCTGAACAAGTTCGCAGAGCAGGGCGTCCGGGGCTTCACAGACAAGGCGGGCAGGCAGTGGAACATCTCGTCGTATGTCGAGATGGCGACCCGTTCGGCGACCATGCGAGCGCTGACCGAAGGTACTGTCGCACGCCTGGCAGAGAAGGGCCTCGACTTCCTACGCGTCTCCACACACAAGAATTGCGCGCCGCAGTGTGAACCGTTTCAAGGGAAGATTCTCTCGGCGTCGGGTGACTACATCGGGAAGGTCACTGCCGAGTCGGAACTCGACGGCTCCGACACCGTGTTCCATGTCGTGAACTCCCTCGAAGGGGCGAAGGCCCGCGGATTCCAGCACCCCGGATGCCGGCACACGGTGTCTGCGTACATCCCCGGTACCCGACAGACCACCCCGCAAGTTCAGGTGGACCCTGAGGGGTACAGGAACACGCAGGAACTCCGTAGGCTCGAACGTGAGGTACGCAAGGCGCGCCGTGAAGAGGCAGCCGCACTCGGGCCTGGTGATGCAGCAGCGGCGAAACGCAAGATCGCTGAGGGCCGTAAGCGTATTGCGGAGCACGTCGACGCGACTGGTGTTGTGCGTGAGCCCAAACGCGAACGTATTAGTGGTGTGTTCGGGCGCGGTGATTCGAAGAAGGCTCCCGCGAGTCTCCCCAAGATCTCACCCGCGAAACCGAACACTCCGTCGATCTTCACCGAAGACGAAGGCCGCCGCGGTGGCCACGCGATCTGGCATGACTACGCAGACAAGCTCGACGCACCGACCGCCGACGATGTCCGCAAGTACACAGGGACAGGCTTTAAGACGATCAATGGTCCGTTGCGTATCGACGCCGACCTCACTGCCGAAGCACGCGCTACGGCACGCAGCCTGGACCGTGCCATAGAGGATGCGCCACGCGTACCAGAAGCTATCCGGGTGTCCCGCGACGTCGGCGCATCTGTGTACGGCCTGACCGGGGGCAGTGACATCACCACACTGGTCGGGCAGTCGTTCCGCGACGAAGGTTTCATGTCGACAGCGATGCGGTCGGCGCTACCAGCGGACGGACTGGGCACGTTGGTTAACGAGCTGGTGGAGTTGCGTCTCGACGTACCAGAGGGCACCAAGGCCCTATATGTGTCCTCGCATCCGAAGGGGCAGCGGGGTCTCGGCGCATACGGTCCCGAAGAGAACGAACTGATCCTCGGTCGCGGTGTCGGATACGAAATCTACGACTCGTTCATCGAGGACGGTAAACGGGTACTTCTCGCTAGGATCACGTCACAGCAACCATCGAAGGGTGTGCTTTAGGCATGGGTAGTTTGTCCGATCCGAATGATGTGGGCGCGGCGGCGATCGGTGACACTCGGTTCTATGGCGGTGAGCGGGTCGGCCCCGGCAGGTGGGCGATTCTCGACGGCCTCGGCATCTTGTGGACCGATGATCGTGACGGTGTGCAGTTGTCGTACGTCGACGGTTCTGACCGCGATGCCGCGAACGGGTTACGTCGTGCGCTCACTGATGCGTGCAGGCGTGGCGAGTCTGCCACTGCCGCCTTCGATGCGACTGTCCGCGAACACGGCAACCCCGAGGTGGAGATAGGCGACCTCAAGACTCTTCTGAATTACTGATTCTGAATTGAATGTTCACGGTCTCGGGATCGAATTTTCGTAGCCCACGTTCGCCCTTTCTTATAGTCACTATCACTAGGTCGTTGATGATGGAACCGCGTACGTCCGGGGTGAGCTGGTCCCAGCGTTCCTGAATATCGTCACGTGACATTGCGAGGTCAAGCATCGGTGAACTACCCCGATACTGAGATAGCTTCGCATCGATCGCAGCGATTTGTGCCCGGACCTCCGCCGTGCCATCTTTGAACTGCTCGGCGCTGATGTCATCGCTCGCGAACATCAGCGTGTACTTCTTCAACTTGCCCTGTAAGCCGTCACGTTTACGTTGCTCCGCAGGAAAATCGACAGTCTCGACAGATAGCTTCTGCAACGCCTTAGCGCTACTGAGCCACCCGAGCACAGCCTTGGTCACCACCTCGTCGACAGCCTCACCCTGCCTCGACAGGTGGGTCGACTTGGTGCAGCGATAGTGCAGGCCGCTCGACTTTTTCACCACACCGTCTTTGTCGGGTCTCGACTCGTGCGGGGTTCCATGCATCATCGTCATCGGCGCACCGCAAACACCGCACCGATACACACCCGAGCCTTGGTAGCGGCGTTCGTAGCTGGCACGGTTCGATCTAGTGGGATCTGCAAGAAACCCAGTGACAGCGTGGTGGGTATCGACGTCGATCACTGTCGGCCAGTTCCCGGTACCAACTACTTTGCCGTTGTACTCCTGCAATCCTGCGTACCGCGGATTCGACAGGAGGCGACGAATACCCGTCGCGTTCCATCCCTTCGCTACACCGGTTGTCGTGATCCCACGTTCGTTCCAATCGCGAGCGATGGCCCTCAAGCTGACCCCGCGCAGTAGGTCGTCGGCAGCAGTTCGGAGCGCATCCGCTTCGGTCTCCACAAGCGCGGAACCGTCTTGCAGGTATCCGAAGGGGCGGCGTCTGGCACGCCACTTGCCGTCCATCGCGGCCTGTTCGTGCGCCCGTTTCATGCGCTTACGTGCGTGGTCCACCTCATGCCGTGCCACCGCGCCGGCAATGCGGGCCATCATCTGCCCCTGCGGGGTATCTAGGTCGACTTGGCCTGCTTGCACGGTGTGGACCATGACGCCGCCTAGCTCGCAGGCGGTAATGAACTGTTCTAGCTGTGATGGGTGGCGGGTGATTCGGTCACTGTGCCAGGCAACGATTACGTCGAAGTCTTTCCGCTGGATCGCTGCGAGCATCCGTTCGTATTCGGGTCTGTACTTGTTTCCGTATGCGGATAGGTCGTTGTCTGAGAAGGTGGCGACGACTTCGAAGCCTCGTTCGGCTGCCAACTTTTCGCAGTCTTCGAGCTGCCTTGCGATACCGAGCCCGGATCCTTCACGGTCGCGTGACATGCGGCAATAGATGGCAGCTCTCATGGTGTGAGTCTAGTTCATTCGGTTGGGGTTGACACTTTTAAGGCTTCTACAGGCCGACCGAATGATCGAGATCTCGGCTACTGCTGCCACGCGTTCGGACTCGGTTCGCGTCCGAGCCACCGAAAGTGGAATCCCGACCGAAATTCACGCCGATCAGCGCGAATTACAATACGGTGGAACAGAATTGGCCCGAACGATACTGCAGTTATGCACGCGTGCAACCGAACTCGCGCAAGCAGAGCGCCGGGCCCTTCTCGAAAACGACGGTATGGAGGCCCACATTCTCGATCGCCTCGGGCTGCCGAAGGCATCGACGGTAGCCGCCGAAGATAATCGGCGACTGGATGTAGAACCTGCACCTACGAGCTGGCTGAGGTCGGTATGACCGAGAAAGCCGTCGAAGCACTCGTGGCCCGAGCCGACCTCGCCCTGGACACCATGCACCTCGTCTCGGACGGGCTCGCACGCCTGCGTATCACCAGGCATTCGGTAGATGGACTGGTCGGTGTGACGGTCGACAGCACCGGGGCGATGGTGGGCCTGGAATTGGCAGAGGATCTCTCTCGCCAGTCCGCACCAAAACTCACCGAGACCATCACCGAAGTCGCCGCGGCGGCTGCTCGCGACGCACTCGACCAGCGTCGGCGGATCCTCGAACAGATGCGAAGCTCGCTATCGGCGACCTGAGATAGGCTTCCGGCCATGGCTGGCGACATCATCCCGATCGAACTCCGACTCACCCGCGGCGACTTCGTCACCCTCTGGGCTCCGGAGTGGCACGAAGGAGACGATGAGTGGGAGGCATTCCTCGGACACGACGAAGACCTCTACGGATTCGAGGCCGTCGCGCACCTCGCTGCGTTCATCAGAAACGACAGCGACAACGACCTCGTCGATCACCCCTCGTGGACCGTGGTCTCGGCTCTCGCAGCCAATGAACTCGAACCCGACGATCTTCACCGTTTCGACCTCGTCGGTGTTCCCGAACTGGTCGCCGAGGATCCCGACTCCGATGTCCTCGGCGAGCTCGCGGCAACGTTCGAAATGGTCCAGACCCTCGGTGATGTCTGTGAACTGAACACGGTCACCGCATTTTTCGCCGGCAACCCACATCTGGGATCAGTGGGAATGGGCGTGGAGGCATACCTGGGCAAGGACGGTCAGGACCTCTGGGATCGGATCGGCACCTCGATCGCGAAGAGTTGGGGTGCGGTGATCGACGCCATCGACTCGGTCGTGACGACACCCGATGTCGACAGCGCGGCCGTCGACGTGGCCGAAGCGGAACTGCTCGCGGCCGCGGAGAACATCGTCGACGTAGACGATGTATCGAACGACGAAGAATCCGATGACGACGATGACGATGACGATGAGACCGACGACGAAACTCCGGATCCCATCGCTGACGCAGCCGCAGAGGAGAGCTTCTGGACCACTGTCGGCATCGACCCGATCCGGATCATCACCTCGGACGAAACGCTGTACACCCTGCGCTGCTACATCGACGACGATCCCATCTTCCTCGGCCGCGCCGGCGCCATCACCGTCTTCGGATCCGAACGCGCACTGGCTCGCTACCTCGCCGACGACCATGACCACGAACTGGCAAAGGTGAGTACATACGCCGAAGTACAGATCGCCGCCGTGGACGGATCGCTCCGTATCGAGGTGACCGACGAGAACGTGTACGTCCTTCCCGGACTGGCGGACGATCTGGCCGACGGGCCCACGGCCGTCGACGCGGATCAGCTCGATCTCGCCGTGGAGTTGTTCACCGACGCGGCCGACTTCGCGGAGGACGATTCCGTCGAAACGGCGCTGGCGAGATCCACCCCGTTGGGCTGGTTCGTGTCCTACACGCTCGAGCCCGATCCGAACAGGCTCGCGCCCAGTGCCCCGTTCCATGTCGAGTCGGAGGCGTGGCGTGAACTCGAGCGCGAGTTCGAGGGGCGCCTACGCAAGGAGTGAGGTTCCGCTAGCCGATCAAGACTGCGTAACCGGGCTTGACGATGTCGTCGATGATCTCGAGACGCTCGTCGAACGGAATGAATGCCGACTTCATGGCATTGATGGTGAAGCGCTCGAGATCGGTCCAGCCGTAGCCGAACGTGGTGACGAGCTTGTGCATTTCACGGCTCATCGAGGTGTCGCTCATGAGCCGATTGTCGGTGTTCACCGTGACACGGAACCGCAGTCTGGCAAGCAGGTCGAACGGATGCTTCTGCAGGCTTTCCACGGCTCCGGTCTGCACGTTCGAACTCGGACACAATTCGAGTGGCATCCGCGTATCCCGAACGTAGGCGGCGAGTAGCCCGAGTGACGCCGTGCCGTCGGGCGCGACGGTGATGTCGTCGGTTATCCGGACACCGTGACCGAGCCGATCCGTGCCGCAGAATGCGACAGCCTCTTGAATGGACGGCAGACCGAAGGCCTCGCCGGCATGAATTGTGAAGTGCGCGTTGGCTGCTCGCATATACTCGAACGCGGCAAGGTGGCGACTCGGAGGGAACCCTGCCTCGGCACCGGCGATGTCGAAGCCGACGACGCCGCGGTCACGGTCACGGAACCGTACGGCCAGTTCGGCGATCTCCCGCGAGCGCGCGGCATGCCGCATGGCGGTGAGCAGACACCCCACCCGAATTCGCTTGCCTTTCACTTGCGCTGCAGATTCTCCGGCACGAAAGCCCGCGAGGACGTGTTCGACGACTTCGTCCAGCGAGAGCCCCCGCTCGAGATGTTGTTCGGGTGCGAATCGAACCTCGGCATAGACGACCGAGTCCTCGGCCAGATCCTCGGCGCATTCCTGGGCTACCCGCGAAAGACCCTCGGGTGTCTGCATCACCGCAACGGTGTGGGCAAAAGTCTCCAGATACCGCTCGAGGGAACCACTGTCGGCGGCATTGCGAAACCACTCCCCCAGCGCCGCGCCGTCGGTCGCGGGAAGATCGTCGTATCCGCACTGATCGGCGAGTTCGAGAACCGTCTGCGGGCGCAATCCACCATCGAGATGATCGTGCAGCAGCGCTTTCGGAGCGGTCTTGATGGAATTGGAGTCGAGCGGCATCGCGCCGCCGGAAGGTGTCGAAAAAATCTCGGCGGTGCTCATACCGTGAACGGTAGCCCGCCTAGGCCGAGCTGTCCTGGGCTCGACCTACCGTCCGACGCGATCGAGCACGATCGGCGATATGCCGGGCGCGGAGTCACCGATGCTCCAGGCTGCATCGATAGCCTCGGTCGCATAGTCGAATTTCTCCGGCGTGTCGGTATAGAGCGTGGCGAGCTGCTGGCCGGCGACAACTCGATCCCCCGGCTTGGCATGCAGGCGTACCCCCGCACCGGCCTGAACGGGCTCGCCCTGGCGCTCACGTCCGGCACCCAATCTCCAGGCCGCGACGCCCACCGCCATGGCGTCGAGTTCGGTGATGAAACCGTCCTGCTCGGCCGTGACGGTCCGAGATTCCTTCGCTACTGGAAGGGGCGCATCCGGATCGCCACCCTGGGCGGCCACCATCGCTCGCCACCGATCCATCGCGGAGCCGTCGGCAAGCTTGTCCGCGGGGTCGATTCCCTCGATGCCGGCCACGGTCAGCATGGTTCGAGCCAGCGTGATCGTCAGCTCGACGATGTCCGCGGGCCCGCCGCCGCTCAGCACCTCGAGCGATTCCTCGACTTCGAGAGCATTGCCCGCAGTCATCCCCAGCGGGGCATCCATCGCGGTGAGAAGTGCGACCGTGCGCACCCCGGCATCGGAGCCGAGAGCAACCATGGCCGTAGCGAGTTCACGAGCATCGTCGATGTTCTTCATGAAGGCCCCTGCCCCGACCTTGACGTCGAGCACCAGCCCGCTGGTTCCCTCGGCGATCTTCTTGCTCATGATCGAGCTGGCGATCAGGGGAATGGATTCGACAGTTCCGGTGACGTCGCGAAGTGCGTAGAGCCTCTTGTCCGCGGGTGCCAGGTCTGCGCCCGCTGCGCACACCACCGCGCCCACAGCCGAATCGGACAGAATCGAGTGGATTTCCTCTGCGCTCAGGTCGGCGCGCCACCCGGCGATGGACTCGAGCTTGTCGAGTGTGCCGCCGGTATGTCCGAGTCCCCGACCGGACAGCTGCGGCACCGCCGCTCCACATGCGGCGACGAGCGGAGCCAACGGCAGGGTGATCTTGTCGCCGACGCCTCCGGTCGAGTGCTTGTCGACGGTCGGTCGAGCGATATCGGAGAAGTCCATCCTGCCGCCCGAGTCGATCATCGCGGCCGTCCAGTCGCTCAGCTCTCTCCGGTCGAGACCGCGCCAGACAATCGCCATCGCGAGTGCGGACATCTGCTCGTCGGCGACGGTGCCGCGAGTGAACCCGTCGATGACCCAGTCGATCTGCCGCTTGGTCAGTATGTGCCCGTCGCGCTTGGCGGCGATGATCGATACGGCGTCAGACATGCTCGCTCTCCCGTCCGGCTGCGAGATCATCGGGGCCGAATGCGGAGGGCAGTAGATCGCCCAGCGGCACAGGGCCGGCGTCGGTGTCGACGATCAACTGCGCGCCACCGAACTCGAACAGAAGTTGCCTACATCGGCCGCACGGCATCAGCTTTGCGCCGCGACTGTCACAGCAGGTGAAGGCGATCAGACGTCCGCCGCCGGTGGAATGCAAGTTCGAGACCAGCCCGCACTCTGCGCACAGGCCCAAACCATATGAGACATTCTCCACATTGCATCCCGTCACGATTCGGTCATCGTCTACGAGCGCGGCCGCACCCACGGGGTAGTTCGAATACGGTGCATAGGCCTGCCTCATTACTCGATGAGCTTTGTCTCGCAACGTTTTCCAGTCAATTTCCGGCATACCTGCAATCAAATCACGAACACCCATCGTGCGCAGCCTCGCTACTGAACCGATCATGTAAAATTGGGAAGGCATACCTAACAAAGATTTTGGGGTCGGTACGAACCTCGAGTCGAATTAGTTCCGTGTTTCCAAGGGGATTACAGTTCGAAGACGGAGGCTCTTCCCTAACCGTTGAGCCGGAGTAAGACAAATCGAGCCGGCCACAGTCCGGGGCCCAGGCTCGATGCGTCCATCAATGACGTTGGAGGCATTGCACTCGATGAGTAGCACGACGGAAGCCGCTCCGGCCAAGGAGCGAAAGCGGTCGCTGTACCGCGGTGATCCGGGAATGTGGTCCTGGGTCCTACACCGAATCACGGGCGTGTTGACGTTCTTCTTCTTGTTCGTCCACGTCTTGGACACGGCAATGGTTCGTGTCAACCCCGAAACGTACGACGCGATCATCGACACCTACAAGACGCCACTCGTGGGGTTGATGGAGCTCGGTCTCGTCGCTGCGGTGCTCTATCACGCACTCAACGGCATCCGCGTCATGCTGGTGGACTTCTGGTCCAAGGGACCGAGGTACCAGAAGTTGATGTTGTGGGTCATCGCCGCGGTATGGATCGTGGTCATGGTTCCGGGGGCAGGCAGAATCTTCTACAACATGTTCACAGCGAGCGGGCACTGATGGCAATGACACACGGACCCGAGGCCAAGTCCCTCGGCAAGATCTACGACCGTCCGGCAAGTCTGGACAACCCACGTTCCCCGCGCCGTAAGTCGAGGAGCAACTTCGAGCTCTACGCGTGGCTGTTCATGCGCTTCTCAGGGTTGGCGCTCGTCGTCCTCGTCCTGGGCCACATGTTCATCATGCTGATGCTCGACGAGGGTGTGCACCGCATCAACTTCGCATTCGTAGCGGGCCGCTGGTCGAGCCCGTTCTGGCAGTTCTGGGACCTCTCCATGCTCTGGCTTGCTCAGTTGCATGGCGGCAACGGTCTGCGGACGATCATCGCGGACTATTCACGCAAGGATTCGACGCGATTCTGGCTGACGACACTGCTCGTGCTGTCCATGATTCTCATCATGGGACTGGGTACGTACGTCATCTTCACCTTCGATCCGAACATTTCGGCGAGCTAAGGGAACTGAAGCATTCATGCAGGAATATCGTTATGACGTGCTCATCGTCGGCGCCGGTGGCGCAGGCATGCGAGCGGCCATCGAGGCCGGGCCCCGCGCCCGCACCGCAGTTCTGACCAAGCTCTACCCCACTCGTTCGCATACCGGCGCAGCTCAGGGCGGAATGTGCGCGGCGCTGGCCAATGTCGAGGAAGACAACTGGGAGTGGCACACGTTCGACACCGTCAAGGGTGGCGACTATCTCGCCGACCAGGACGCCGTGGAGATCATGGCCAAGGAAGCGATCGACGCCGTTCTCGACCTCGAGAAGATGGGCCTGCCGTTCAACCGCACGCCCGAGGGCAAGATCGACCAGCGTCGCTTCGGTGGCCACACCCGTGACCATGGCAAGGCGCCCGTTCGTCGCGCGTGTTACGCCGCCGACCGCACCGGGCACATGATCCTGCAGACGCTCTACCAGAACTGCGTCAAGCACGACGTCGAGTTCTTCAACGAGTTCTACGCGCTCGATCTGTGCCTCACCGAGACCGAAGACGGCCCGGTAGCTACCGGCATCATCGCGTACGAACTGGCGACCGGTGAGCTGCACATCTTCCACGCCAAGTCGATCATCTTCGCAACCGGCGGCTCGGGACGTATGTACAAGACGACGTCGAACGCCCACACCCTCACCGGTGACGGCATGGGCATCGTCTTCCGTAAGGGCCTCCCGCTCGAAGACATGGAGTTCCACCAGTTCCATCCGACAGGCCTTGCCGGTCTTGGGATCCTGATCTCCGAAGCCGTTCGTGGTGAGGGAGGCATCCTTCGTAACGAATCCGGCGAGCGCTTCATGGAGCGCTATGCCCCGACCATCAAGGATCTCGCCCCCCGCGACATCGTTGCGCGGTCGATGGTTCTCGAAGTTCTCGAAGGGCGTGGCGGCGGTCCCAACAAGGACTACGTCTACATCGATGTCACGCACATCCCAGAAGAAGTTCTGGACGAGAAGCTCCCCGACATCATGGAGTTCTCCCGCACCTATCTCGGTGTGGATCCGGTCAAGGAGCCCGTGCCGGTCTACCCGACGTGCCACTACGTCATGGGCGGTATCCCCACCAAGATCAACGGTGAGGTGCTGCGCAACAACGACGACATCGTGCACGGCCTGTACGCGGCCGGCGAGTGTGCATGTGTTTCGGTACACGGCGCCAACCGCCTCGGCACCAACTCGCTTCTGGACATCAACGTCTTCGGTCGTCGCGCCGGAATCGCCGCAGCGCTGCACGCCAACTCGGTCGACTTCACGCCTCTTCCCGAAGAGCCGGCGAAGATGGTCCAAGATTGGCTCGCACTCGTGTTGTCCGATCACGGTCACGAGCGTGCGGCCGATATCCGGACCGAACTGCAGCAGTCGATGGACAACAACGCCTCGGTATTCCGTACCGAGGAGCGACTCGAGACTGCACTGAAGGATGTTCGCGCCCTCAAGGAGCGTTACAACCACATCACAGTGCAGGACAAGGGAGCTCGGTACAACAGTGACCTCCTCGAGGCAGTCGAACTCGGCTTCCTGCTCGAAATGGCGGAGGTCACCGTCGTCGGTGCACTCAACCGCAAGGAGTCACGTGGCGGACACGCTCGTGAGGACTACCCGGACCGCAACGACGCGGAATACATGAAGCACACCATGGCCTACAAGCAAGGCGAAGGTCTGCTGACCGACATCCGTCTGGACTACAAGCCGGTAGTGCAGACCCGCTACGAGCCGATGGAGCGGAAGTACTGATATGAGCGCCCCCACTCTCGACAAGGCAGACCAGTCCTCGCAACCGCCCGTTCCCAACGGCGCGGTCATGGTGACTCTCAAGATCGCCCGCTTCAATCCGGAGAGCGGCGACGGACAGCGCTGGGACAGCTTTCAGGTCCCGACGTTGCCGACCGACCGCCTGCTGAACCTGTTGATGTACGTCAAGGGTTACCTCGACGGCACGCTGACCTTCCGCCGCTCCTGCGCCCACGGCGTGTGCGGTAGTGACGCGATGCGCATCAACGGAGTCAACCGTCTCGCCTGCAAGGTGCTGATGCGCGACATGCTTCCGAAGGATTCGTCGAAGTCGCTGACCATCACGATCGAGCCCATCAAGGGTCTTCCGGTCGAGAAGGATCTGATCGTCGACATGGAGCCGTTCTTCGACGCGTTCCGTGCCGTCAAGCCGTTCTTGATGACCACGGGCAACGAGCCGACGCGTGAGCGGATCCAGTCCGCCGCCGACCGCGCTCGGTTCGACGACACCACCAAGTGCATCCTGTGCGCTTGCTGCACGACCTCGTGCCCCGTGTTCTGGAGCGACGGCAGCTACTTCGGACCCGCCGCCATCGTCAACGCTCACCGGTTCATCTTCGACAGCCGCGACGAAGGTGCATCCGAGCGTCTGGACATCCTCAACGATGTCGAAGGCGTGTGGCGTTGCCGCACCACCTTCAACTGCACCGATGCCTGCCCTCGCGGCATTCAGGTGACAAAGGCGATCCAGGAAGTCAAGCGGGCTCTGCTCTTCGCTCGCTAGTTCGTGCAACCGCGTGAAAGGCGCATTCATACGATTCGATCGTATGAATGCGCCTTTCACGCGTCAGGTGGCGTTGCACCCCGTATTACACCGATAGTCGCCTCTCGGTCACTGCACGCGATTATCGTGCGGCACCGCACCGAACGCACCCGAGATCTTCGATACGTGTTTTGGGAACACCGCGCGGACTGCACTCACGTGCCGAAGGGGGCGAGCCACAACTTCTTGACGATGCGGCTCACCTCGGGTTGCGTGACGGCCAAATTTTTCGCGATGACCCTATCGGCCTCCACTGGCGGAGCCTGTGCTGAGCAACCCGAGCAGGTCGAGGAGAGGACGGATGGGACAGGGGTTGATGTCGGTGGAGGTGCAACCGATCGTCGACGACCCAAGGCCTGCGACTGGATGCGGCACTGATCGGTGGGTCGGCGCAGATTCGCCGATCGGAGCGCATACGGTGGTTCGCGATGAGAACGATCCTCCGGGTGACCGCTGCCCTCGCCACGACCGCTGCCCTGTTCACCGCGGGCAGCCCTGCCCTCGCGCAGCCTGCCGCCGAGCCTCCGGCCGTCACGACTCCACCGTTCACGACGCCGAACACCGACGACTGCCCGTTCGCCACGTCGCCGCCTCCGGCAATCGACCTCTCCGAGGTGCCGTCGCCAGGCGAGACGGTTCCTGCGCCGCGACCCGTCCCCGCCGACCCGGTCGGTGGCTCACAACTGAGCCGATGTGGAACCATTACCCCGGACGACGCTCCTCCGCTTCCCGCTGATATTTCCGCAACCGGGTGGGTGCTCTCGGATCTCGATTCCGGCGACGTCATCGCCGCGAAGGACCCACACGGCCGCTATCGGCCCGCGAGCACCATCAAGATCCTGTTGGCACTGGTGGCGTTGGAAGAACTCGATCTCGACAAAGTCGTCGTCGCGACGGCAGAGGATGCCAGTGCCGAAGGTAGCGCAGTCGGCATCGGAAAAGACGGCGTCTACAGCAACTTCCAGTTGATGCAGGGTCTCGTGATGGCATCGGGCAACGACGCAGCCCACGCTCTGGCGACCCAGCTGGGTGGTGACGCCGCGGCGGTGAACAAGATGAACGCTCTCGCCGAGTCGCTGGGTGCGCTGGACACGCACACTGCAACCCCGTCCGGCCTCGACGCTCCGGGGATGTCCAGTTCTGCCTACGACCTCGCCTTGTTCTTCCGTGCCGCACTGGAAAATCCGACCTTCGCTGCGCTCATCTCGACCGAGAATGTTCAATTCCCAGGATTCCCCAAGGACCCCAGCATCCCGGATGATCAAGACCGCCCGGGCTTCATCCTGTCCAACGACAATCAGCTTCTCTACAACTACGAAGGCGCTCTCGGTGGCAAGACCGGCTATACCGACGACGCCCGGCAAACTTTCGTCGGCGGTGCACAGAAGGACGGGAGACGGTTGGCGGTGACGATCATGATGGGCGACGTCCTGCCCATCCGGCCTTGGGAGCAAGCAGCGCGCCTGCTGGACTACGGATTCGCGCTCCCCCCAGGAACGAGTGTCGGCACTCTCGTGGAGCCCGATTCGGCCGGCGACGTCACGAGCACTCGAACCACCGCCCCCGTCCCTGCGCTTGCTGCTCCCCCTGCGCACGCTGGGTCGATCACCCGTGCGTCCGCTCTGGAAGCGAGCGGGGACACGGCAGTCCGGGTCGGCATCGGTGCGATCGGGCTACTCGTGGTGATCGGGCTGATGCTGGGTGCGCGTCAACTCAACCGACGCAGGTGATGTCGGCCGTCATTTACGACGGCCGAGCAATCCCGTAAGACCTACCGCAGCGAGTGCTCCCGCACCGACGAGGGCAATGCCGCCTTTGAGTGACGGGCCGTCGTTGACCTCGACGCGGGTGGTGATGATCGCTGGGTCCGGCGGCGGTACGAATGCCATGGACATACTTTCAGTCGTGGTCGCCGAGAATGCTGTCGCGAACAACACGAACCGTGAAGTTGTGAAGACGAATACGAGTAAACCGATGATGGGACCGAACACCACGCCTGCAGGCCCACTGGTAACCGACGCCAGATAGATCACCGCAATCTGCTTGAAAATCTCGAAACCGACGGCAGCCAGCAGACCGCCCACCAAGGCACTACGAAATGGCACTGGCTCGCGTGGCAGGCGCGAGATCACCCAGGTGAAAAGGCCCCACGTCGCAACGAGCGCCAACAACACCGAAAAGACCCGTAAGAAGATTCCGACACCCGGCACACTGTCGAGCTTGAAGAACTCGAGCAGGCTCCGCATCACCGACCCGCCATTGAGCGCAGACAAGCCGAGCGAAAGGACGATAGCCAGGCCGAGACCGAAGAGCGCCGCCAGATCCTTCAATTTGGTCGAGACGAAACCGCCCTGCTCGCGCTGACTCTCCCACATCGCAGTCAGCGCGGCTCGAAGTTTTGCCACCCAACCCAGCCCCGCGTACAAAGCGCCCAAGAGACCGATGATGCCGACGCTCGCGCGCGACTCGATGGCCGACTCGATCAGCGAATTGATGGTCTCGCCCAAGCTGCCGGGAATGCTCTCGGTCACCTGAGTACTGATGCTGTTCAGCCACTCCGGATGTCCCACGAGGACGAATCCGGCCACCGCGAACGCGACCATCAGCAGCGGGAACAATGCAAGCACACTGAAGTAGGTCATTCCGGCGGCATAGTAGTCGCCGTTCTGGGCTTGGTATCGCTGTGCGGCCCTGACCGTATGGTCGAGCCATGGCCACTTGTCCCGGCGTTCCTGCAGTATCGCTGTGAAGTCGGGAACGACAATCACCCTCTCGCTGTCTCTGGCCTCGTCGGTGCTCTCGAAGCTGTTACGAGCGCGGAGTCAGGAACCCCACTCGGTCGTACACCTGAGCCAATGTCCGTGAAGCTACCTCCCTGGCCCGATCCGCGCCGTCTGCGAGGATTCGGTCCAACTCGGCAATATCGGACATATACCCATCGACCCGGGCCTTAAGCGGCGTGACGAACTCGGTGAGCACTTCTGCCGTATCCGACTTCAGGTCGCCATAGCCCTTGCCCTGGTAACTCTCCACGAGGTCGTCCACGGATCGACCTCCCAACGCCGACTGAATGACCAGCAAATTGCTGACGCCGGCCTTCTTCTCCGGGTCGAATGCGATCTCGCGCTCGTTGTCGGTGACTGCCGAACGAATCTTCTTCGCCGACAGAGCCGGGTCGTCGAGCATGTTGACGATGCCCGCAGGATTGGAACCGGACTTGCTCATCTTGGCCGTCGGTTCCTGCAAGTCGAAGATCTTGGCCGTGCCCTTGATGATGTGAGCATCCGGCACCACGAAGGTCTTCTTGAACCGGGTGTTGAAACGCTGTGCCAAGTCTCTCGTCAGTTCGAGGTGTTGACGCTGATCCTCCCCTACCGGAACGAGATTGGGCCGGTAGAGCAGAACGTCGGCTGCCATGAGAACCGGATACGTGAACAACCCGACAGTCGTCTGATCACGTCCCTGCTTGACGGACTTGTCCTTGAACTGAGTCATGCGGCCGGCTTCACCGAAACCGGTGATGCAATTGAGGACCCATGCGAGCTGAGCGTGCTCGGGCACCTGGCTCTGCACGAACAAGGTGGATCGTTTCGGATCGATCCCCACTGCCAACAGTTGCGCAGCAGCAATCCGAGTCCGCTGACGTAACGCCTTCGGGTCCTGCGGAACGGTGATGGCGTGCAGATCCGGAATGAAGTAAAAAGCGTCGTAATCGTCTTGGAGCGCCACCCACTGACGTACTGCCCCCAGATAGTTGCCGAGGTGGAACGAATCGGCAGTCGGCTGGATTCCGGACAGGACGCGCTGTCGCGGACCTTGCGGTGTATCGGTGGTGGCGGGGGCAGACATGGTCACGATCTTTTCATGTGGTGACAACCGAATTACGCGCAGGTTCTAGCGGTAGCGAACGGTGACCGGGGCGTGGTCGGACCAACGCTGGTCGTATGCCTCGGCGCGTTCGGTGACGGCGTCCTTGGTGCGCTCGGCCAGCGACGGCGTCGCCAACTGATAGTCGATCCGCCAACCCGCGTCGTTGTCGAAGGCCTTGCCGCGATACGACCACCAGCTGTACGGGCCCTCGACCTCAGGGTTGAGCTCGCGCACGACGTCGGTCCACGGGGACGTCGGAGCAAGAAGTGCGGCCACCCACTCGCGCTCCTCGGGCAGAAATCCGGACTTCTTCCGGTTCGTCTTCCACGCTTTGATATCGAGTTCGGTGGGCGCGATGTTCCAGTCTCCACACACGAGGACATCACGGTCCTCCGCGATCGCGGACGTGGCCGTCCTCGCGAGATATTTCGCGAAGACCGCCATGAAACGTTCCTTTTCATCCTGGCGCTCGGTGCCGACCTCACCGGACGGCAGGTACAGACTGGCCACCGTCACATCGGAGAAGTCCGCTTCGATGTAGCGGCCGGACTCCGCAAACTCCTCTGCACCAATCCCGACGCGAACGGCGTCCGGAGCGGTACGCGAGAGGATGGCCACACCGTTACGGCCTTTCATCGACGGCTCTGCCGACGCCAGATGCCAGCCGCTGTCCAATGCTGGTGCCAGCGCCTTGGTCAACTCGCCGTCGTTCGCACGGGTCTCCTGCAGGCAGATCACGTCGGCTTCGGTCGCCTCCAACCATGGCAGCATTCCTTTACGCGTGGCAGCACGGATTCCGTTGACATTGACTGTGGAGACGGTGATAGGCACGTGGGGCACCGTATCCGAGCCCTGTGACACTCGAAGTCACCGCTACCATCCCTTCACATAGCGACGGCAAGTTGCAGGAAGGCTGCTGCAGCGACGACGAGCGGTCCCCGCACAAGTTGACGAATCATGTCCACCGGAATCTGGCCGGACGGCGTCTCGAGGATCAGGCCGCCGTAATCCAGTGGCGGCCGACTCGTCGATCTGTAGAGGGCCAGCAGCGCAACCACCGGAATGACCGTCACCGCGATCACGGAAGCGTGCCAGAGAATCGGTAAGCACACCACGAAAAGGATCGAGACTGCCGCCGCCGGCGTCGCCAGGTGCGCCATCCTGATCCCGGCGTCGCTACCTCCGAACACCGCTCGAAACGTGTTCGACGCATTCATATCTCGCAACCCTCGCCCGAACCGGCCGGCGACCGTCACCGCGCACAAGAGCACCACGACGGGAATCGCCGCCGCGCTGACCGTCGCACCGGACACATACGGCAGAACGCACATGTAACCGAGCAGGCGAACCGCCCCACGATCGCGATGGACACGTCGAAAGTCTGCTTCGATCAGCGCTTTTGCGCCGTTCCAGCGAAAACGGCGTGAGGGTGCCGAGCCCATCAGTCGCCACGTCCTGGATGCCAACTCGGCGGACAGTATCGAACCGTCGATCATGGTCGTCGATGCACGCAGGGCGGTGAGCAGGTCCGATCCGGCGCTCAGGGAGACAGCGTCCAAGTGGCGCAAGCGGTATGCCCCGAGTGCTACTCCGACCCCCGATGCGACGATCGCGCCGACAGCGAGAGCGAGCGCAACGTGCGGCGAAACTCGCGGGGTCGAAAGGAACACCCCCGCACAACAGATCGCTCCGATCGAAGCAATCATTGAAATTGCCACTCGATAGAGCGTGGCGGCATGCCCGTCCTGCTGTCGAACGACACCGAATCCGACTGATCCCGCGCCGAGCGCCGCACCGAGAAGGCCACACCACCACCATGGAACCGGGGTTGTGGTGAACAGCGTCGACATTCGCACCAGAACAAGCCCGCCGATCGCACCGAATGTGGTGGACATCGCGAATCGGGGTGCCAACAGCGCTCCGCGAGAGACCGGAGACGAGTAGAGCCAATGCCTGTTCGTAGAACCGATCGCGAGTGGACCGAGTTCCGAGATTGCCTTCATCAGAGCGGCGAAGGCGATCATCGTGATACCGAACCCGACCTCGACCTCGACTTTCGCCGCACCACCAGGTAGAGCATTGGAGAAGGACATGGCTCCCGATTCGTGCCCGATCAGCCACCAGAGCAACCCGGCACCGACGAAGATCGGTAGCCCCCACACCGTCAGGTGATCACCTAGGTCGATCGGCTGACGTTCCCGGCGCCACCCGCGGACCCGGCGCCGAATCGAAGGCGCGGAAGGATACGTTCGCGCGAGTTCTATCGTGGCCACACGTCACCGTCCAGAGTTGTATCAGCAACAGAGGAAACGAGTTCGCGGTCGTGTGAGGCCATCACGACGATGCATCCCGACTGCTTCTCCCGGACGAGCGCGGCCGCGAGCCATTTCCTGCCTGCTGTGTCGAGGCGTTGCTCGGGCTCGTCCAGCACGAGCATCTTTCGCGGGCGCACGAACACCGAACCCAGTGCAAGCCGGCGCCTCTGGCCACTGGACAAGGTGCCGGGCAGCTGATCGGCGGCGCGTCCGAGCCCCACTCCCTCCAGAACCTCCGTCGCGATCTCGTACGAGTTCGGTGCGCCGTGGGCGGCCGCGACGAGCTGAAGATGCTCGCTCACCGTCAGGTGTGGAAACGTGCCAGGGTCGTCGAGAACGGACGCGACCCGAGATCGAAAAACCGGTGAGGACTCGTCGACCTCCGTCGCGAAGAGCGAAATCGTGCCTTCGTCGAGCCTGTCTGCTCCTGATATGCATCGCAGCAGGGTCGTCTTCCCCGAACCGTTGGACCCGACGATCGCGCACGCGCAACCTTCGTCGACTCTGAAATTGATGCCGCCGAACACGGTCAGCGAACCGAAACGCCTGGTGGCGTTGGTAATGACAAGCATATGAATTCTCCCGTGGATTCCTCGCAAGTGCACAAAAGCTAAGGAGTGGGAGAACTCGACGACTCAGAGTGCCCCCACCACGGAACCGGGTGCTCGCGGCATAGGCCGACCTGGCTCGTCGGGCCGATACTGTCTACGGAAGGACCCGCGAAGTCGACGTTGCTCGTGGTCGGGGCCGTGATCGGTCCGTGGAAGCAGAAGAATGAGACCGCGCCGACCCGAGATGACCACGACTGTGACGACGACGGCTGCGAGCACGAGTCCGAATGCGGCAGCGAACACCGAATCTTGGAACGTGGCAAGTACCACGAGTAGAACGAGGTAGGTCGCAACGAGGTGGAGGAACTTCACTCGGCTCCCCTTCCTCGTTCAGTCGTGAAGCAGTGATGCATCGCCGAAGCGAGTCTCGACCATACTTGCTCAACGGCGTCTCCGGAAGCCCAACTGTCAGCTCGTGAAACTACACTCGAACACATGCACAGGATCTTCACCTCGAGCTTCGCGTCCGTGTATCCGCTGTATGTGAAGAAGTTGGAACGCAAGGGCCGCAACAAAGCCGAACTCGATGAGGTGATCGAGTGGCTCACCGGATTCGACGAAGCCGCATTGAACGCGCATCTGGCCGCCGAAACGACGTTCGAGGACTTCTTCGCCGACGCGGAGATGAACCCTGATACGTCGTTGATCACCGGCAAGGTGTGCGGGGTGCGCGTCGAAGAAGTCGAAGATCCATTGATGCAGAAGATCCGTTTCCTCGACAAGTTGGTCGACGAGTTGGCCAAGGGCCGTGCGATGGAGAAGGTCCTACGGGCATAGCTCGACGCTTCGGGATGTCACCGAACTGCATGGCTTGCGCACTGTCGTCGCGGCTGTTCGGTCAGTATGCGACGGGCTTGGGCGTCGGCCAGATTCCATTCGTTCCAACTCGACTCCGCTGCGACAGCTCTGCCGATCGCGCAACTGCGATACGGCTCTTCGAGTCGGTCGAGTTCTTCGGTGGCGTCGGCGGACAGACGTGAAAGATATGTCGTGTCGATCTTTCCTGTCTGCTCGAAGCGATCCACGTTCTGCCGAGCGATGTAGGCGTCGGGGTTGATCACTGCCAACGCGAGGACGGTCAGAACTGCACTTCCCACAACCGCGCGGGGTAGCCATCGGCCGGACATCGACACTCCGGTGGCCATCAGGAGGACGAACACCGATCCGAGCCACAATTCCACCGCGGTGACGAACACCCTCAATGTCGTATATCCGTATTGCTGTTCGTACAGAGACATACGATGAAGTGCCGATCCGACGATCACGAGCGACAGTGCGCAGAGCACGCCCAGCAGCAGACGCAGTGCGAGGCGGTCGGATCCGGACACGCGGGACGCCTTTCGGATCGTGACCGCGAGCACCAGCAAAGTCAGGACCGTCACCGCGAGAAGCTGCCAGAACCCCTGGCGTGCATATTCGGCGTTGGTCAATCCGTCGGTCGTCCTGACGTGTGCTTGGCCACCGAACAGGGTTCGAAGTTGAACGAAGACGAACATCGCGAACAGAACGATCAACGTTCCCAGCGGAACAGTCCACTCCCACAGCCGGAGTGACCCCGCGCTCGGCCGGGCCAGAGCATCGAATCGGGGCGGATTTGCTACGACGTACGACACCGCGAGTGTCCCCGCGGCAACCAGCGCGAAGAGGAGAATCCGGGCGAATCCACTGTCGACTCGCACCGTCGGTGTCGCGCTCGACAGGACTTCGGCAAACTGCGGGTCGGCTCCGGCGAAAAGACCTGCGAAGACGAGGAACAGCACTGCCGTCGTGGCTGCGACGCGAAATACTCGACCAGGTGCAAGTCCCCCCATGTCGATTCTGCGCGATCCGCGGGTGCACCAACGCACTACGCGGGCCGGTACCAGCGCGGGAATGAGTGCACCGAGAGCGACACCTGTCCACGTCCACGAGCGGGAGAGCACCACCCCGGCGACGAGAACGGCCATTACGACGGCGAGCGTCACGAGCCACTCCGCAGCACGGAATGCGGCGATCGAACTCAGGGCAACGACTCCCACAGCACCGACCATCTGCCACCGCGTCGGTGCACCCTTCGATGCACGTAATGCCGCAAAGATGATCGCCACGGCAGTGATGGGGTAGCCGATCCCGCGATCACCGAGAACTACCGCACCGATGCACCCGACGACCAGCGCACCGATCAAGACGTTGCGCGGCGCTGCCGCGTAACGGCGCGGCGGCCAGACTCGACGCGGCCACAGGGACCAGTTCTGCTTTCTCACAACGGTTTCGGGTTTGTCTACGACGATCACGAAAAGACCTCTTTCTGTTGCGGGCATGACAGAGCTCCACGGCACTGTCAAGCCGCGGTGGTGGTGAGCTGAATTTCGCTTCAGTTACAAGGAATGGATACCCGGATGTGACATCCAGGACTACGATCGAGCACTTCGATTGTGCCGCCGTGCAATTCGGTCGCCCAGCGGGCGATCGTCAGACCCAGCCCGGTGCCACCATCGGTGGAACCGCCGCGAGTGAACCGGTCGAACACCCTCGAGCGCTCTTCGGGTGCGATACCCGGGCCGTCGTCGACCACGTCGAACAGAAGATCGCCACCGACCTGCCGAACCGAGAGTGCAACGTCTGCTCCGGACGACGCGTGCCGAACGGCATTGTCCACCAAGTTGTTCACGACCTGGGTCAGTCGAGCTTTGTCGGCAACGATCGACAGGGTCGGCGGCACCACGTCGAGATGCACACGGGGTTGCCCCTTAGTCGTGTCCGACAGGAAGTCGTACACGAGAAAGAGTTCCTCGTGGAGGGTGAGTACGCCTGCTTCCAACCTCGACAGATCGAGTAGCTCGGTCACGAGGTCACCGAGCTTTTCCGTCTGCCGCAGCGCAACGGACAAGGTTGCCGGGTCGGGTTCACTGACTCCGTCGACCAGGTTCTCCAGTACCGCTCGCAACGCTGAGATAGGGGTCTTCAGCTCGTGCGAGACGTTACCGATCAGCTCTCGCCGATACTTCTCGGCTGCTTCGAGATCTGTCGACATCGTGTTGAAGGCTGCAGCGAGCTGCCCGATCTCGTCTCGAGAGGTAGCACGTACCCGTCTCGAATAGTCTCCTCGCGCCATCGCCCCCGCAGCCACGGTCATTTCTCGCAACGGCGAGGTCATCCCGTGTGCCACAACCTGTGTCGCCACCAACGAGATGACAAGTGCGGCCAGTAACGCATAACGAAACTGCCACCCGGCCCCGAACCAGAACGTGATGCTTGCCGCTGCCAGCACCAACCCCACGATCAAGGACACCTTCAACTTGAACGAACCCAGCGGATCGAGCGGGCGCGGCAACCTACGCGTCATCGACACGAAGGCGTCGGTCACGGAGGTCATCGTGGCACCTCCAGCGCGTACCCGACGCCGTGCACGGTTCTGATGAGGTCGCCACCGAGCTTGCGTCGCAAGGCCTTCACGTGACTGTCGACGGTACGGCTACTCGCCGAGTCCTCCCATCCCCACAACGCCGCCAGCAGCGTGTCACGGCCGACGGCGGTCCGGGGGCGAGAGGCAAGGTACGTCAGAATATCGAATTCGGTTCGTGTCAGATGAATTTCGCCGTCGGCGCCCGACACTCGGCGTGCATCGTGATCGATCCGAATGGCACCGATCCGCGTGGGAGCAGATTCATCGACCATCACGCGTTCCGAACGCCGGACGAGCGCATGAACGCGGGCAACCAGCTCGCGCATGCTGAAGGGCTTCGACAAGTAGTCGTCCGCACCGACACCCAAGCCGACCAACATGTCTGTCTCGTCGGACTTCGCGGTGAGCATCAGGACCGGCACCGAACGCTGTGCCTGAATTCGCCGACACACCTCGAGCCCGTCGAAGCCCGGCAGCATCACATCGAGCACCACCACATCGGGCCGAGTTCTCCCGCACACCTCTACTGCGGTGGGACCGTCAGCGGCCGTCACGACGTCGAAGCCCTCACCACGCAGGCGCGCGGCAAGAGCGTCGGAGATAGTCGGTTCGTCGTCGACGACCAGGACTGTGCGGTTCATGTCCCTGACCCTAGAGGTCGGCCATGGAGGGGAACGACGGGAAATGTGGAGGTTCGGTGAAGATCGCACCGCACAGTCACAACCCGCCCGGCGGGGTCTCGGCTAGAGCGCGGCTTTCGCGTCGGACTTCTTCTGCATCATGACCGCGGCAGTCAGCACGAGCATGCCACCGAGGGCCAACACACCGCCGACAGCCGCAGGAGCGGTGTATCCGAAGCCGGCAGCGATCACCGCACCACCGACGGCTGCTCCGATCGCGTTGGCAAGGTTGAACGCGGCATGGTTGAGCGAGGCGGCAAGAGTCTGTGCATCGGCTGCGACGTCCATGAGTCGGGTCTGCAAACCAGGCACCATCGACGAACCGGATGCTCCGATCAGAAACACGAACAGCAAGGCCGTGTACGGGTTCTGCGCCGCGAACACGAAACCGAACAAACTGAGGGCGATCGCGGTCATCGAGATGTACATCCCCCGAATCAGCATGCGGTCCGCGATATGGCCACCCGCATAGTTGCCGGCGACCATACCGAGCCCATAAATCATCAGCGCAACGGGAACGAAAGCCTTCGACAGGCCCGAGACGTCGGTGAGAGTGGTCGCAATGTAGGTGTACACGGCGAACATCCCGCCGAAGCCGACGACGGCGATGATCAGTGTCATCCACACTTGCGGACGCCCCAAGGCACCGAGCTCGGTTATCGCCCGCGTGGTGGGCATTCCGTCCAGGCGAGGCATCCACGCAACGATCGCGGCGACGGTCAGGGCACCGATGACCGTCACGATGCCGAAGGCACTGCGCATTCCGAAGGACTGCCCGACCCACGTGGCCACCGGCACTCCGACGACGTTGGCGATCGACAGACCCATCATGACCATGGCGACCGCTTTGGCACGTTTGCCCGGTTCCGCCAGGTGTGCGGCGACCAACGCCGCGACACCGAAATAGGCACCGTGAGGAAGGCCTGCAACGAAACGCGACGCCATCAACTCGTAGAAACTCGGCGCGAAGACCGTGCCGAGGTTGCCGAGGGTGAATGCGACCATCAAGGCGAGCAGCAACACCCGGCGAGGTACCCGTGCTGCCAGTATTGCGATGACGGGAGCGCCGATGACCACTCCGAGTGCATAGGCCGAGATGAGATGTCCGGCGCTCGGCTCGGACACGTCCATCGCGGTCGCCATTTCGGGCAATAGACCCATGGACACGAACTCGGTGGTGCCGATACCGAAGCCGCCGATGGACAGGGCAAGCATCGCGAACCTTCGCCGCGTGGACAACGTTCTTCGACCGCCATTCGGACCGTTCGACACCCGCTCACGCACAGCGGTGACATTCTTGGCGAACGCCGAATCGGTGACACTCACAGCAGAACAACCTTTTCATCGAGATGGGAACACGATCTCTGTCGAACATGAAGAAAGGGACGACCCTGGTAGGGAACGTCCCCTTCTTCGATTCTCGTCCCGCGCCACCTGATTTCCGAGTCCACGCCCGGTGATTGTCCTCACCCGAGCAGGTGCTCAGCTGTTTCATGCAACTACTTCAGCGCCCTCTGCAGGTTTTCGTCGAGTGCTCCGAGAAATTCTTCGGTGGAGAGGTAGCCCTGATCTCCTCCGACGAGTGCGGCCAGATCCTTCGTCATCTGGCCACCTTCGACGGTCTTGACGACAATGTCTTCCAAGGACTGAGCGAAGCCGGTGACGTCGGGAGTGCTGTCGAGCTTGCCGCGGTGTTCGAGACCTCGAGTCCACGCGAAGATCGATGCAATGGGGTTGGTCGAGGTCGGTTTCCCTTGCTGGTGCTGACGGAAATGGCGCGTCACCGTGCCGTGTGCAGCCTCTGCTTCACAGGTCCTACCGTCCGGCGTGAGCAGAACCGACGTCATGAGGCCGAGCGAACCGAAGCCCTGCGCAACGGTGTCCGACTGGACGTCGCCGTCGTAATTCTTGCAGGCCCATACGTATCCGCCCTCCCATTTCATGGACGACGCGACCATGTCGTCGATGAGGCGATGCTCGTACGTCAGTCCGGCGGCGTCGAACTCCGCCTTGAATTCCTTTTCGTAGATGTCCTGGAAGGTGTCCTTGAATTGGCCGTCGTAGGCCTTGAGGATCGTGTTCTTGGTCGACAAGTACACCGGGTAATTCTGCTGCAAACCGTAATTCAGCGACGCACGGGCGAAGTCGATGATCGACTGATTGAAGTTGTACTGACCTTGCACGACGCCGCCGAGGCTCTCCTCGGTGAACCTGACCAGCTCGTGCTGGATCGGCTCACTGCCGTCCTCGGGCATGTAGGTGATGGTCACGGTGCCAGGTCCCGGGACCTTGAAGTCGATGGCGCGGTACTGATCGCCGAAGGCGTGGCGGCCGATGATGATCGGCTTGGTCCAGCCCGGAACCAGTCGCGGAACGTTGGAGATGATGATCGGTGCCCGGAAGATGGTGCCACCGAGAATATTGCGAATGGTCCCGTTCGGCGAACGCCACATCTTCTTCAGGCCGAATTCCTCGACGCGAGCCTCGTCCGGAGTGATCGTCGCGCATTTGACCCCGACGCCGTGCTTCTTGATTGCGTTCGCGGCATCGACGGTGACCTGGTCATCCGTCTTGTCCCTGGATTCGATTCCCAAGTCGTAGTACTCGAGATCGACATCGAGGTACGGATGGATGAGCTTGTCCTTGATGAACTGCCAGATGATGCGTGTCATCTCATCGCCGTCGAGTTCGACGACCTTGCCTTCGACCTTGATCTTGGACATGTGGGGTTCGCGTCCTCCTGGGAAGTATGCCGTTTTCGTCTTCCGAAGCTGCCAGTGTTGCCGCAGAACCGACGTTGTGAGTCGATCGGCGGTCCCACCCGTATTACGCCTTTTCACTGCTGGGCCGAGTGCGTGTACTCGACTTCGAACGTATACGCCGCGCGCGCTGTGCGTGAGCGTGCGAGGAAACAAGACAAGCGTACTGCTTGGCCGCTCAGGCATGGCCGGAGACCCTTTCGTCGTATCTCCGACCGGCGACCACTGTGGGCCCTGGTGACAGCCCGATCGACACTGACGACGGTGTCGCTATTCCACGTGTCGGAGGACACGCTAGGATTCTGCGAAGGTCATGAGTGCCAGCGTCAAAGCCCCGGCTTGCTGGCCGGCAACCCTCCAACCGCGGTGGGGTGCCCCGGGTGAGAAGACCTGGTTAGTCGACTGCGTTCGCGCAGTCGGAGAACAAGCGCGGGTTCGCCAGGGGCGAACCCAACAACCGAGCACAACCATGCTCGGTTGCTAGCCCCTAGGAGGTTCACGATGTGTTGTCGCTTCGATACGCCCCGCCCGGCTCGCTACGCCGAGCCCCAGCCGAATCGCACTCTTGAATCGAAAACGGAGTAGTCAACCACCATGAGCGAGAACACACCCGACGTCGTAGATGCCGCCGGCTCACCCATCGAAGATCCCGCCGCGTCGTGGAGCTTCGAAACCAAGCAGATTCACGTAGGCCAGAACGCTGACGGCGTCACACGCGCACGCGCGCTACCGATCTACCAGACGACGTCGTACACCTTCGACAGCACCGACCACGCTGCCGCGCTCTTCGGACTGACCGAGCCCGGCAACATCTACACCCGCATCATGAACCCCACGCAGGATGCCGTGGAGCAGCGCATCGCAGCGCTGGAGGATGGCGTCGCGGCGCTGCTCTTGGCCTCCGGACAAGCCGCCGAGACTCTTGCAATTCTGAACATCGCCGAAGCAGGCGATCACATAGTCTCGAGCCCGCGCTTGTACGGCGGCACGTACAACCTCTTCCACTACACGTTGCGGAAACTGGGTATCACCGTCAGCTTCGTCTCCGACCCGGACGACCTCGAACAGTGGCGATCCGCGATCACACCGAAGACGAAGGCGTTCTACGGCGAAACGATCTCGAACCCGAAGAACGACATCTTCGACATTCCCGGAGTGTCGAAGATCGCGCACGAGAACGGCCTTCCGCTCATCGTCGACAACACCGTCGCGACGCCGTATCTCATCCAGCCGCTGAAGCACGGCGCCGACATCGTCGTCCATTCGGCCACCAAGTACCTCGGTGGCCACGGCACAGCAATCGCAGGCGTCATCGTCGACGGTGGCACTTTCGACTGGACCCAAGGGCGCCACGCCAACTTCACCACTCCTGACCCGAGCTATCACGGCGTGGTGTTCGCGGACCTCGGTGCACCGGCCTTTGCCCTCAAGGCTCGGGTCCAACTGCTTCGCGACATCGGGGCCGCAGTCGCACCGTTCAACGCATTCTTGATCAGCCAGGGACTCGAGACGCTGAGCCTTCGGATGGAACGCCACGTCGAGAACGCGCAGAAGGTAGCAGCCTTCGTCGAGGCTCGCAGCGAGGTCGTCAGCGTCAATTACGCAGGTCTGAAGTCCTCCCCGTGGTTCGAACGTGGCCAGGAATTGGCACCGAAGGGGCAGGGTGCCATCGTCGCTTTCGAACTGAAGGGCGGCATCGACGCGGGCAAGAAGTTCGTCGACGCACTGAGCCTGCACAGCCATGTAGCTAACATCGGTGATGTGCGCTCACTCGTAATTCATCCCGCATCGACAACTCACTCACAGCTGTCACCCGAGGAGCAGACCGCGGCGGGTGTCACTCCAGGACTCGTGCGCCTCGCGGTGGGCATCGAAGGGATCGACGACATCGTCGCTGATCTCGCGCGCGGATTCGCTGCGGCGGCGTCTTGACCATCAGCTCAGTGCACGACGTCCGTTCGGCCGCAGGGTTTCCTGCGCCGGACGGACGGCTCGGCAGTATCGACATCGGTCGGCTGGACCTCGAGAACGGTGCGTCCCTGCCGCAGGTGACCATCGCCGTTCAACGTTGGGGTGAGCTGTCCCCGAACCGCGACAACGTGGTGCTCGTCGAGCATGCGTTGACCGGGGACTCACATGTGTCCGGACCTGCCGGAGGCGCTCATGCCTTGCCCGGGTGGTGGAACGGGATGGTCGGGCCCGGCGCTCCGATCGACACGGACGAATGGTGTGTCATCGCCTCCAACGTGCTCGGTGGTTGCGGTGGAACGACAGGACCGTCGTCACTGAACCCGAGCGGAGTCCCATACGGCAGTACCTTTCCGGAGATCTCGATCCGCGATCAGGTGTCCGCCGAGATAGCACTCGCCGATGTACTCGGCATCGAAAGATGTGCGGCCGTGGTCGGCGGCTCCATGGGAGGCATGCGCACTCTCGAATGGATAGTCGGATACCCGGACCGCGTCGCGTCAGCTCTGGTGCTTGCGGTCGGAGGTCGTGCAACTGCCGACCAAATCGGTACGCAGACAACTCAGATCGAGGCGATCAAGGCCGATCCCGACTGGCAGGGCGGCAACTATCACGGAACCGGCCGGGCCCCACGGGTCGGACTGGGCATAGCGCGCCGAATCGCACACCTGACGTACCGAACCGAGAGCGAGCTCGACCTCAGGTTCGCCAACTCCGGCCAAGGCGAAGAAGATCCATGGCAGGGCGGACGGTACTCGGTAGAGAGTTACCTACAGCATCAGGCGAGCAAGCTGGTCGACCGTTTCGACGCGAGCACCTACGTATTGTTGACCGAAGCCATGAACAGGCACGACATCGGACGTGGGCGAGGTGGATTCGACGCTGCCTTGGCCATGGCTACCGTCCCGACGATCGTCGGCGGCGTCGACTCCGATCGGCTCTATCCCTTGCGGTTACAGAAGGAACTCGCCCGCGGCCTACCGGAATGCCGCGGTCTCGAGGTCATTCAGTCACGTGATGGCCACGACGGATTTCTGACCGAAGCCAGCGCTGTATCCGCACTACTCGGCGAGACGATGAAGCATGCGCGCGTCTCGAAGGGTCGCACCAGCTGAGTATTCGACCGGACGAATACTCAGTCGGTGCCGAGCGGATCGATCGACGCCGACAGCAACACGATAGCTCCCCCGACCAGGGCCATAGCCGAGACGTCGAAGGTTCTGCTTCGGACCTGCAGTAGGCCGACGTTCTTCTCCGGCATGCACAACCGGAAGCCTGCGGCCACTATTGTCGCCACGCCGAATACGAAGGCGCCGCGGCGCCACCGATCCGCAAGAACGAGTACGAGCGCCGCCGCAATGATCACGAGCACGATGACGAGCGGCAGGTTCTTGCGAATCTGGGACCACATCGAAGGTCAGACCGCTTCTGGGGTGGTTGCGAGAGCCTGCTCGGCTCGCTCGACCACGTTCGAGAGTAGGAACGCTCTCGTCAACGGCCCGACTCCACCCGGGTTGGGTGAGAGAAAACCGGCGACTTCGGCCACCTCGGGCGCAACGTCCCCGCGCAGTCCCTCATCCGTTCGAGTAACCCCGACGTCGAGCACTGCGGCACCGGGCTTGATCATGTCCGCGGTGACGATTCCGGGGACACCCGCAGCAGCAATGACGATGTCGGCGCGGCGAACCTCCGCGGCCAGGTCTTTGGTCCCGGTGTGGCACAGGGTAACGGTGGAGTTCTCGCTCTTGCGAGTGAGCAGCAGACCGATAGGACGGCCAACTGTCACCCCTCGACCGATGACGACAGCATGGGCCCCGTCGAGCGCTACGTCGTAGCGACGGAGGAGGTGGACGATCCCACGTGGGGTACAAGGCAACGCCGCTTGCTTACCGAGGACGAGTCGGCCGAGATTGATCGGGTGCAGTCCATCGGCATCCTTGGATGGATCGATTCGTTCGAGTGCAGCGTTCTCGTCCAGATGCTTCGGAAGTGGAAGCTGCACGATGTAACCGGTGCACTCGGGATTGGCATTGAGCTCGTCGATCACGGCGTCGAGCTCCGCCTGCGAGATGTCGGCAGGCAGATCACGCCGAATCGAGGTGATACCGACCTTGGCGCAGTCATTGTGCTTGCCGCGAACGTACGCCGCCGAGCCGGGATCATCGCCCACCAGCACCGTGCCGAGCCCGGGAACGATCCCGTGTTCTCGTAGCTTTGTCACTCGCTGAGTGAGATCGACGAAGATCTCGTCTCGGGTTGCTTTGCCGTCCAGAATCGTCGCAGTCACGATAGCTATTGTTCCAGGTGCCGGCAGGTGGAGCGGACGCCGGTCCGCAAGTAGTCAGCCCTCGACCGAAAGCCCGTGCGCCTGGGCGTATGCGACCGCCTGTGTCAGCTCGATCCGGGCACCGGTCACCGTCGCAGACATCCAGAGGTGTGCGTCGATCCGGGCACCACGAAGATCGGCCTCCTGCATCTTGGCGCCTACGGTTCTTGCGCCACTGAGATCCACCGAACGCAATATCGCCTTGCGCAGGTCGGTGTTCACCAAGTTCGCCTCGACCATGCGGCAGTTGGTCAAGTCCATCCCGCGCATGTCGGCTCCCCCCATTCCTACCAACGTGAAGTCGACCTCGTCGAAAGTCGACGGGCGCATCCGACAATCGACGAACGTCGAGCCGATCATGGTCGAATGACGGAAGACGCTGTGTTGCAGGTTGGTCCGCGCGAAGGTGCAGGAGCGAAAAGCCGCGTTGACATGGACCGACTCGGTCAGATCCGTGCCGGTGAAGTCACATTCCGTGAAGACCACCGCGGTAGTCTTCACGCCGCTGAGGTCGGCGTCTCGAAAGTTGCACGCCACGTACTCACGGTCGTCCCATTGCTGTTGGTCGAGTCTCGCGTCGGAGTAGTCCTCGCCGATAATCTGTTTCTCGTGCACCTCTGCCATTGTTCCCGGTACCGCTGATGGCAGAGTGAGCCGGGTGTTTCGCCTCATGTTCTTTCAGCCGCGTATCCCTCAGAACACCGGGAACGCGATCCGACTCGTCGCCGGCACCGGATGTGAACTGCACCTGGTCGGTCCGCTGGGCTTCGATATGTCCGAGCCCAAGCTCAAGCGCGCCGGCCTGGACTACCACGATCTGGCCTCGGTGACCGTCCACGAGAACCTGCCTGCCGCCTGGGAGGCCTTGGCGCCGGAACGGGTGTTCGCCTTTACCGCGCATGCGAGCAAGTTTCACGCGGACGTGTCCTATCTACCGGGTGATGTCTTGTTGTTCGGTCCCGAACCGACCGGTCTCCCCGAGGAAGTGCTCGGCGATCCGCTGGTCACCGAGCATCTGCGTATTCCGATGATCGAGGGTCGACGATCGCTCAACCTAGCCAACGCGGCCGCCGTCGTCATGTACGAGGCATGGCGCCAACACGGATTCGCTGGGAGTGTGTGACGGCGGACGATCCTGACGATGACGTAGCCGAGCTGAGCACCCACTGTGAGAGTTCCCAACCACAAAACGGCCCGCCCGAGCGCCACGAGCGCGTCTCTCCCGGTGTCGACAAGCGAATTCCATCCGGCGACGATTCCGTACCAGAAATTGTCCGGCCCCGGTGACGGTGTGAGGTCCTCGGCAGATTCAGCCGCGAGCAGATCCGCGGTGGTGACCGCTCCCGCGATCAAGGCCATCAGGCGACCGAGCGAGGCCCGCGAAGACGAGCCGAACCGTTACACGGAGTAGGGATAATTCACTGATGACCGCAGCGCAGAACCGGGGTACGGTGTGCCGCACCGACCCATTTCGTTTCCTTGAAGGAGCCCCTGTTGTTCTCCGCTTTTTCTTCGCTCGTCCGCTCGGCATCGTTCACCTCGACATCACAGGGCCTTTCACGGTCGGCTAGTCGATTGTCCCGCACCGCAGCAGTTTTCGCTGTTTCCAGCGGTTTCGTCGCCGCCGGATTTGCCGGAGCCGGCGTGGCAAATGCAGCTCCGGTGACGTGCGTATCCCCTCCGTCTGCCAATCAGATTCTCGTCGACGGGACTGCCAGCTGCGGCGCAACGTCCGCAGAAGGATCGCGCGCGACCGCCACAGCAGCAGACAGTGGAACGGCCGTCAGTGTCGCCGAAACCGGCGGCACCTCGACCACATACGCGACGGGATTCGGAACGGCCCTCGGCGCGTCACGCGCAGGCGGCACGTCCTACGCGGGCGCAATCGGCGGCGGCATCGCACATTCATGGGCAGACGCAGGTTCGACCACCATCGCGATCGCCGGTTGGGGCTCCGGCGCAACTGCCGAAGCTGCAGGCGTCGACTGCGTCGGGCCACTGTCTCTCGCGTTGAACCTCGCTTCCGGACAGTTCTGCATCCTCGGAAGTTGACCCTTCGCGCGCGCCTCGTGCACACGCGCGAGGCGCGCTTGGGCCGGACTTGATCTACGACAAAAGGTAGTAACTCCCCCTCCAGCGGTTTATGATTATGGTCACTTCCATCGTCAGGAGGATCAGTGACCGCTGTTGAGCCCAAGCCCACTGCCACGCTGGAAGCGGTGAGGCCTTTCCCGCCGCGGATGGGACCGAAAGGTTCTTTCATTCACAAGGCGGTGACGACGACAGATCCCAAGATGTTGGGGATCATGTACATCGCGACTTCCATCTCGTTCTTCCTCATCGGCGGCTTGATGGCGTTGCTCATTCGTGCCGAGCTCGCGGTACCGGGCTTGCAATTCCTCTCGACGGAGCAGTACAACCAGCTGTTCACCATGCACGGCACGATCATGCTGTTGCTGTACGCGACGCCGATCGTGTTCGGCTTCGCCAACTACATTCTGCCGCTGCAGATCGGTGCCCCGGACGTGGCGTTCCCGCGCTTGAACGCTTTCTCGTATTGGCTCTACCTGTTCGGCGCGATAATCGCTACATCCGGTTTCATCACCCCTGGTGGCGCTGCTGACTTCGGTTGGACCGCATACACCCCGCTTTCGAGTGCGGTGTACTCGCCGGGTGTCGGTGCAGATCTGTGGATCTTCGGTCTCGCCGTGGCTGGTTTGGGCACCATCTTGGGCGCCGTCAACATGATCACGACGGTCATCTGCTTGCGAGCGCCAGGTATGACGATGTTCCGGATGCCCATTTTCACATGGAACATCCTGGTCACCAGCATTCTGATTCTTCTTGTCTTCCCGTTGTTGACGGCGGCACTGTTGGGGGTAGCGGCCGATCGACATCTCGGTGCGCATCTGTTCGACCCGGCGACCGGTGGAGTGTTGTTGTGGCAGCACTTGTTCTGGTTCTTCGGCCACCCCGAGGTGTACATCATCGCGTTGCCGTTCTTCGGGATCGTGTCCGAGGTGTTCCCGGTCTTCTCGCGTAAGCCGATGTTCGGATACACCACCTTGATCTACGCAACGATTGCCATCGCTGCTCTCTCGATCGCGGTGTGGGCCCACCACATGTACGCCACGGGTGCGGTGCTGTTGCCGTTCTTCTCGTTCATGACGTTCTTGATCGCGATTCCGACCGGTGTGAAGATCTTCAACTGGATCGGCACTTTGTGGCGAGGTCAGGTGACACTGGAAACCCCGATGCTGTTCGCATTCGGCTTCTTGATCACGTTCCTCTTCGGCGGTCTCTCCGGTGTCCTGCTCGCCAGCCCGCCGATCGACTTCCACGTCACCGACACCTATTTCCTGGTGGCGCACTTCCACTACGTGGTCTTCGGCACGGTGGTGTTCGCAACGTTCTCGGGCATCTACTTCTGGTTCCCGAAGATGACCGGCCGGATGATGGACGAGACGCTGGGCAAGTGGCACTTCTGGCTCACGTTCCTCGGCTTCCATGGCACTTTCCTGGTCCAGCACTGGCTCGGTAACGAGGGCATGCCGCGTCGCTACGCCGACTACCTGGCCTCCGATGGATTCACCACGCTGAACATCATCTCCACCATCGGTGCGTTCGTGCTCGGTGCTTCGACACTGCCGTTCGTATGGAACGTCTTCAAGTCCTATCGCTACGGCGAGGTGGTCACCGTGGACGATCCTTGGGGCTACGGCAACTCGCTGGAATGGGCCACATCATGCCCACCGCCGCGGCACAACTTCAC
>NZ_MKKX01000038.1 GCF_002091985.1 Rhodococcus sp. 1163 | reverse complement strand
TGCTCGACGATCCAACTTGCCCGCCGGAGTCAACGGAATCGAATCCAACACCACAAACACCGACGGAACCATATGCGCCGGCAACACCGACACCACCCGATCACGCACCGCATCGACATCGACCAACCCACCACCGACACCGAACACATACGACACCAACACCGCCGCACCACCAGGACCATCAACACCCAAAGTCGCCACGAAATCAACCTCAGGAAGAGCAGCAATCACCGCATCGATCTCACCCAACTCGATCCGAAAACCACGAACCTTCACCTGAAAATCGCTACGCCCCACATACTCCAAAACCCCAGAACCATTCCACCGCACCACATCACCCGTGCGATACATCCGCTCCCCCACCAAAGAAAACGGCGCCGCCACAAACCGCTCCGCCGTCAAACCCAACCGATCATGATAACCACGCGCCAACCCAGGACCAGCCAAATACAACTCACCCACAACACCCACCGGCACCGGCTGCAAACGCGAGTCCAACACCACCACAGCAAAACCCAACACCGGAGAGCCGATATCGACCGGAACCCCCGGCGACATCGGCGCACTCAACGACGCAAACACCGTCGCCTCCGTCGGACCATACGCATTGAACATCAAACGGCCCGGCGCCCAACGCTCAACCAAATCAGAACCCGAAGCATCACCACCGGTCGCTACCACTGCAAGCGAATCGAGACCGGCCGGATCCACCGACGCCAACGCCGCCGGCGTCACAAAAGCATGCGTAATCTCCTCCTCACGCAGCAACTGAGCAAGCTCGACACCACCGAACACATCCGTCGGCACAATCACCATCGCCGCACCACCACAAAACGCCAACAACAACTCGAGCACCGACGCATCGAAACTCGGCGACGCAAACGACAACGTACGCGAGCCAGCAGTCACCCCGAACCGAACACGCTCCACCTCAGCCAAATTCGCCAAACCCCGATGCGTCACCACCACACCCTTCGGAACACCCGTCGAACCCGAGGTATAAATCAAATACGCCGCATCATCGAGACGAACCGAACCCAACCGATCACCATCGGACACCGGCCCACCAGAAAACTCACCAACCTCATCGACGATCGACTCATCGTCGAGAACAATCCACGACACCCCATCACCGGCCCGGCCCACATCCGACACATACTCGACCGCGGTAATCCCCACCACAGCACCAGAATCGGACAACATATGAGCAATACGATCCACCGGATACGACGGATCCACCGGCAAAAACGCACCCCCAGCCTTCGCCACCGCCCACACCGCAACCACCGACTCCACCGAACGCCGCAACCCCAACGCCACAAACGAACCCACACCCACACCACGACCGATCAACAACCGCGCCAACCGCGAAGACCGAACATCCAACTCCCCATACGACACCGACACACCACCACACACCAACGCCACACCATCCACACCCGCAACATCTACCGCAGAAACCAAAATCTCCGGCAACAACCGACCCACCACCGACACACCACCACGCACCGGCACCAACAACTCACGCTCGGACTCCGACAACACGTCTATGTCGTCAGTGAAGACTCGTGGATTCTGAGAGACAACGCGGAGGATCTTGATCAGCCGAGCGAGATGACCACGAAGTGCCTCTTCATCGAGAACTGTTGCTTCGCAATCGAAGCGGATCGAAATGCCCTGGGGAGCGCCTAGCGCGTCGAACGTTTCGTCGACCGACACCACCAGTTCGGCATCGGTGTCGACTGAGGGTGTCGCTTCGGTACCGAACGCCAGCACGACGCGGTAAAGATCCTCACGTGAGAGTTCCTCGAAGACGTCGGCAATCAACACGTCCGCGTGAGCGAGAGCAGCGGTATCGCTATCTTGCGCACGAGAGGCCAATTCGGCGAACGGTTCTCCGCGCACGACCGAGGTTCGAAACACGATTGTGTTGCCGTCGGTGAACGGTGTCCGGGCGCCGATCGCGATGTCGGTCTCCCCCGAGAGGCGGGCCAACAGTGCGACAAGAGCCGCGTGAACCGTGATGAGAAGACTGGACCCCTTCTTTGCCGCATCGGAAGTGAGTCGTCGGTGGACTCCGGGGTCCACGGTGTCCGCGACTGCAAGTCTCGGCTGCGGATGAACCTCGGAAGGTGCGACCTGCGTGGACGTCCCCAGGCCGACTCCGACCGGTGCGTCGGCGAGCGTTGCCGACCAGTAAGCCAATTGTTGTTGCTCGAGTCTGCGGCGGCGGCCGACAGCCGCGCTCTCGACATGCACATCGTCGACCAGATCCAGCGGGTTCGCGTCGACGAACGCGGACAGAATGTCGATGAATCCACGATGATGACGCGCAAGATCCGCATCGATGTATCTGTTCGGATTTCCGCGGAAGTCGATGAATGTTCTTGCTGGAGAGCCGCTTTGGTAAATATTGACCAAAAGGTCGTCGACCGGGCCGGAGGTGACGATGTTGAATTCACCGGCGATGGGCCCGAGATGGATTTCCTGATGAAAGAGCATCACGTTGACCATGGGCGCAAGTAGGCCGCTATCGAGACCCTTGGCGGTCAGGTCGCGTCGGATGTCCTCGATGCTGAATCGCTGATGCCGTAGCGCTCCCATGAGTTCGAGTTGGACATGCTGTACCAAGTCGCCGATGCTGCCGGCCGGAGAGACCCTGATGGGCAGCGGAGCGACGTTGACGAGCATTCCGCCGGAGCGACGTAGAACTGCGGTCGTTCTCGCGGACACTGGAATGTTCACCAGGACGTCTTCGCGCCCTGTCATGCGTGAGAGGTAGCACGCGAAAGCTGCGATCACTACGGCGGCTGCCGTTGCGCTCTTGGTTGCGTCCGACTTCTCGAGATTATCCACGACGTGCTCGTCGAGGGCCGCGCTTTCGAGCTTGCTCGCGGCCACTGTGGCGCCATCGGAGTTCGCGAGTGTGGCGCCACCCTGCACGTCACGAACGTGGTCGGCCCAGTACTCGCGGTCGGTTTCGAACCGCCCAGAATGTCGGTACTCCTGATCGAGTGAGTACAGCTTCTTCAGATCCGCTGCACTCGCCGGCTTCGGATCCTTTCCTTCGAGCTCGGCTGTATAGAGCTCGGCGGTGCGATTGACCATGGTCATCGCGCCGTAGCCGTCGAGCGCGACGTGATGGATTTTGCTGTACCACAGGAAACGACTGTCCTCGACTTGCAGAATCCACACCGTGACCAGCCGATCGCGGGTCAGATCGACTGGTGCCGTGTAATTTTCGTCGATCCATGCCTTTGCAGCGGCCATGGGGTCCGGTTCGCTACGTAAGTCCAGAAAATCGACGTTGTCGTCTATTCCGTGATCGACGATCTGGTTCGGTTCCCCGTCGATCTCGGACAGGCGAAGAAAGGCAGATTGGAATTCGTGCCCGGCGGTACGTGAAGCCTTTCTCAGTAGCTCGAGATCGAGGTCACCTCGTAGGTCCACGTACTGCGCGATGCAGACCGGGACCTGAGGCGCCAGTTGCTGCGCAAACCACATTCCACGCTGCGCCGAGGAAAGCGGAAATCCGGCTGTCTCGTCACCACTTCGAGGAAGGGAGCTGTGCGAATCCCCCGAGATCACGGCTCGCATTCATTCGCCTTTCTGACGCGGGAACGTCGTCGAACTGATCGTCGGCTTCGACACCGGTCGTCGATACGATGCGCGAGCAGGATCGATCAATGTGTTCACTGTCCGTTCTGATCGGGTGCAGCTGTGTAGGCCAGTACTGAGCAAGCGGGTTCTCGGCGCGGGTACGCGCTCGAGCAACTCAGGTTGATTCGAAGCGGACCACATCATGGATTGGAACTGTGCGCGGATTCAGAAACATGCTTGCAGTCTGTTTCCGATGTCGTGCAGTGCCGCGAGTCGGCTATCCATACACTTCGTGCCCTCTACGGCAAGACTCATCACCGGCGCCCCCTCTCATGTGCGTACACCACCGAACGTTCAGGGCCCCGGTCTTCCTGGCGAACGGTTGGCGATATGCGTGCTGCATATCGCGCTCATGACAATTTCGACCTACCAACACACAATAGTCAGCCGCCATTGCTTTAGCGGACTATTAGTTGAGAATCGAGAACAACTCCCGGTCCGTTACATCTTCGGCGAATCCGAGGTGAATCGCGTCAATTGTCCTGTTCCATGGCGACCGATATCAGGATGCGAATATGTTGGCGGCTCATTTACGAACTTCCGAGACGCTTTCTTCGCCGATAACAGACTCTTTGCCCGTTGTTCGCGAGCGCATTACTGCGAACAATAGAAACAGTCCCGCGCTGACGCACAGGAGCCGTTCGGGCCATACACCCAGATCTGTCGCGACTGTCGTTCCGCTGTGTAGGCCGATCTCTGCGACGAGAGCGTCGGCGACGAACAAGGGGGTCTGGTCGACGATTGCCCCGTCGGGCGAAACAATTGCACTAACCCCGCTCGTTGCGGCGACAACAACAGATCGCCCATGCTCGACAGCACGAATTCTCGACATCGCCAACTGTTGATACGTCATCTCGGTATCACCGAAGGTGGCATTGTTGGTCGGGATCGCGATGAATTCTGCGCCGGATCGGACAGATTCGGTCAATGCTCGGTCGAACGCGACTTCATAGCACGTCGCGATACCGGCAGCGATACCAGCAGCGTGAACGACGCCGTTTCCGCTACCTGGGATGAAGTAGCCTGCTTTGTCGGCGTACTCCGAGAACATTCGAAAGAAGCTTCGGTAGGGTAAGTATTCACCGAACGGTTGAATTATCTTCTTGTCGTGACGTTCGCCGGGCCCCTCGGCACCATCCCATGCGATAACCGAATTCGTGGTCGTGCGATCGTCGTTGACCAAGACCGTACCGACAAGAATTGGTGCCCCGACGGCCTCGGATGCCGCGGTGATTTCCATAGCCGCGTCCGCGTTTCGCAAGGGGTCGATATCCGAAGCGTTCTCGGGCCATACGACCAGATCCGGTCGATCCACGCGCCCAGCCGATACTTCGTCGGCCAACGCGAATGTTTCACGGACGTGATTGTCCAAGACCGCCCGGCGCTGAGAGTTGAAATCCAGACCCAGCCGAGGCACGCTCCCCTGTATTGCGGCCACGGTGATGGTGCGCTCTCCTGCCTCCGGTTCATTGCTCACCAACGTCGGAAGAAGCGCAACTGCGACAATGGATGCTGCACTCGTCGCCGCGACCGAGACGATCAGCATGCCTCGGATGGGACGTCTCTTTCTCGCCGCGAGAGTACAAGCGATCGCAGCAAGTCCAGTGCCGGTCAGCGCAACGCCGAAGCTCAGCAGCGGAGCCCCGCCGATGCTCGCGAGGGGCAGCAACCAACTGTCGGGTTGGCCGAACGATAGTCGGCCCCAAGGGAATCCACCGAACGGAAAACTCGACCTTGCCCACTCGACGAGACTCCACACTGCAGCCGTGGAGACGGGCCACCAGCGGTTTCGGGAGACAACGACAGCTAGTACGCCGAAGAGACCGATGAACAAAGATTCTGCTGCAGCGAGTGCGAGCCACGGCAGCGGACCGACGTAGACACCGATCCAAGGGAGCAGGGGAACGAAGAACCCCAGTCCTGCGAGGAATCCATAGCCGAAACCGCTCTTCTTCGAGACCGACTCGGTAGTTCCGAAACGCCGTAGGACGAGGACGAGAAGCGCCACCCCGACTGCGGCGAGGAACCAAAGGTGGCGGGGAGGGAAGCTCAGGAACAGCAGGAGGCCGGACGCCACAGCGGACAAGACCGACACACCAGTGCGGACCACCTGCGCTCGTGCGACCCCCACCCCTTCAAGCGCCATGAATTGTCCGCCCACGATGAACGGTGCGAAGACAGGTCGGGGACGGCGAGCCAGGCTCGAGCGACGGCAGGGCAGGAACACCGGCCCGCGGGTCGGTCGACCAACGCGCAACACTGTCCTTGGGTGCCCTGACCACGAGGTCGGTTGCGTCCCAGATCGCGTAGCTTGCCGGAGCGCCCGGCGTCAGGGTGCCGGCAAGGCCGTCCCGCACGCCGCCGGCGCGCCACGCACCGCGCGTGGCGGAGGCGAACGCCGCTCGAGGCGAGATTGCACTCCCCTCGGTTCGGTGATTGACCGCTGCGCGCAGCATCCTCCATGGATCGAGCCCGGTGACGGGCGCGTCGGAGCTGAACGCGAGGGAGACGCCAGAGGACGCCAGTTGTGCGAGCGGGTTCAACGTCCGCGCACGATCGATACCTAATCGACGCGCATACATTCCCTCGTCGCCACCCCACAAGTCATCGAACATCGGCTGCATACTTGCGATGACTCCCCAGGATGCCAACTTCGCTGCTTGTTCGCCGGACACCATCTCCACGTGTTCGACGCGATGTCCGAGGGCAGCAAGGGCGGGGCCACCGATGGCGGCCGCCACGCGGGAAAACCCCTGTACGACGGCGGATACAGCAGCATCGCCGATTGCATGGAAGCCCGCTTGGATCCCGGCTTCGGTGCAGGAAGCCACATGCGTGGCAATCGCGTCGACGTCCAGGAACGAGAGTCCTGTGCCGGGCCCGTCGTCGTAGGGCGAACTGAGCCACGCTGTATGTGAGCCGATCGAGCCGTCGACGAACAGATCGCCGCCGAGCGCATATGCACCTGTCTCTCGAGCGAGCGTGCGCGCATGATCTGCGCTGGTCACCGTCTCACCCCAGTATCCGCGTACTTCGACCCCGTGGTCTGTCGCGAGCAGTTCCTGGAAATCGTCACGGCCGGAGATATCCGGACCGCCACATTCGTGCACAGCGCAGATGCCCTGCGATGCGGCGTTGTCGAGAGCCAACGTTCTCGCGGCCGCTCGAGCGGCTGGAGTCAAAAGTTTCAGTGCGGCGCGACGAACGGAGTGATGAGCGTCGCCGGTAAGTGCGTGCTCGGGATGAAACCCCGCGAGGGCGTTCAGCGCGCCACTGGCGGCGCGGAGAACCGTCGAACTTGCGGCGCTGTGGCCGTCCACTCGAACGAGATAGATCGGCCTGCCGGGCGCGGCTTCGTCCAGGTCCGAGGTCGAGAGCACACCAGGCTCGTCCCATGCCGTGTCGTCCCAGCCGTTCCCCCAGATCAACGGATCGGAGCTTTTCAGCGCGTAGCGGCGTATCGCCTGCACACACTCTCCGCGCGAGCGGCACGCACTCAGATCGAGCGCACCGAGAGCAAGACCGTACGCGGTGGTGTGGACGTGTGTGTCGACGAATGCGGGGGCTACGAACGCGCCGGCAAGGTCGATTTCTTGGGCGCCGGGGTGCAACGCGCGGCCGGTTCGATCCTCACCTGTCCAGGTCACGATTCCGTCGGTAATTGCCATAGCGCTCGCGTCGGGAGCCGTCGGACTGTAGATCCGTCCACCGAGAAGCAGTTGGGTACTCACGATGGTTCAGTGTGCCCTCAGCGAACCGGCTTCTGGAAATCCTGACCGTCGATCTCGATTATCCGTCCCTCGAGCACCGTGCCAGAGGGCGGCCCGCCATAGGTGGTCCGGGTGGGCGCGTCGGACACGACCTCGCCGTCGATGACGGTAGGCCGCATCCTGCCTGCGGCTGTCGCTACCGTCGGCATCCACCTGGCGGCCGCCAGCATCACCAGTGGACGTAGCGCCCAACGCGTGGGGGGCAGAAGAAGCAAGATGCCGAACGCAGTGGTGACCAGGCCTGGAACGAACATCGCGACCGAACCTATAGCGAACAGCACACCGTCGGCGACCGCTCCACCAGGGGATCGTTCACCGCGACTGGCGCTGCGGAGGCCTTCCATGACGCGACGTCCCTGACCGCGGACAAGTATCAACCCGGCCGCGGAACCTGCGATGAGGAGCAGCACTGTCCAGAGCACGCCGATGGCGCTACCGACAGCCACCAGCGCGGCCACCTCGACGATGACATAGAGGGCAAAGAGCGCAATCACGTGTTCGTTCCTTTCGTCGCCTGTACTGACAACGGACAGCCACGTTGTATTTCTCCCTGAATCCGTCATCGTTTCGATAACGATTCACAACCGGGGACGCACGACACCCGTTTCGTATGCCAGGACAACCGCTTGAACTCGATCGCGAAGACCGAGTTTCGTCAATATCCGACCGATGTGGGTCTTCACCGTGGCTTCGGACAACACCAACTTACCGGCGATCTCGGCGTTGGACAGTCCGGTTGCGAGCAAGCCGAGCACTTCCCGTTCACGGTCGGTCAGAGCGTCGAGCACCACCGGGTCCTGTGCAAGGGGTGCGTCCTCGGCGATGAAACGTGACAGGAGACGCCGCGTCACTTTCGGTGAGACGACCGCGTCACCTGCCGCGACGCTGCGGATCGCGGATATCAAATCCTCAGGCGGGGTGTCCTTGAGCAGAAAACCACTGGCCCCTGCCCGCAGTGCTCCCAGGACATGCTCGTCGAGATCGAACGTCGTCATGACGAGTACTCGGGAGATCGACTCGGATTCGGCGATCATCGAGGTAGCTCGCACACCGTCGATTCCTGGCATTCGAACATCCATCAGTACGACATCCGGGCGGTGCTCGTGGACAGCGCGCACTGCTGCCGATCCGTCTGCGGCCTCCGCGACGACGGTGATGTCTTCCTGCGCGTCGAGGACCATAGTCAGGCCCATCCGCATCAATTCTTGGTCGTCGACGATGAGAACTGTAATCGGCACGGTCCCAACCTAACGTCATTCGAGCGGCAACTCAGCGCGTACTCGCCACCTGCCGTCCGCCGTTCGGCCGGCTTCCAGTGCACCCTGCAGGACGGCAACACGCTCACGCATGCCGAGCAGGCCGTTCCCTGTCCCCTCGACGGCACTGGTTCCTGATCCGGCACCGTTGACGATCTCGACGAGGATGTCTTCCTCGCGGCGCACGACTGCTACCCGTGCCCGCGGCGCGTGGCCCCCGTGGCGCAGAACGTTGGTGAGAGATTCCTGAACGAGGCGGTGGATACCCAAACTGATCGCGGGACTGATGTCGTCCAGATTCCCGGTTTGTTCGAGTTCTACGTTCAATCCGGCTCGCGACATCATGTCGACCACTTTGGCCAGCCCCGCAGTCCCGTACATGGGCATGTCCTCGGAATAGGGAGTGGTTCGGAGCAGTGCGACCGTGCGCCGTAGTTCCGCGAGCGCCTGCCTGCCGGTAGCAGAGATGTTCGCGACTGCTTCTTCTGCTCGATCCGGATCCCGCCGGATCGCATACGACGCCCCGTCGGCCTGAACGATCATCACGCTGACACCGTGTGCGATGACGTCGTGCAACTCCCGAGCGATGCGGGTGCGCTCGTGTGCAACGGCTTCCTCGGCGCGCCTGTCCCGATCATAGTCGGCGACAAGCAGTTTCGCCTCGACTGCCTCGTCGTACGCACGGCGAGCTCCGAGGAACTCGGCAGCGATCCAGGCGAATCCGTACAGCAGAACAGTGAACAGCATCGAAAGAACCGCATCGTCGTCCAGCGCCCATACCGCCAGACCTCCATCGAGCAGTACCCCGCCCAGATAGATCAGCCCTTCTCGGCGGCCCACGTACGCGATAAGTGTGTAGAGCATGATCGGCAAGGCCAGTGCAGCAGGATGAATGTCGGTTTGCTCCCCGACGGCAAGTCCGCCGAGCGTGATGAGCAGCGAACCTGCCAGCACCGCCCACGCCACGGTCCGCGGGTGCCGTCGTCGCCATGCGATCGGAGCACTCAACGCCGCCGCCCCGACGACGAACAACATCGGGCTTCTCATGTCGACGTTGCTGAAAAATGACACAACCTCGAAGGAGAACAGAGTGCCCGCTAGCAGCATGTCGGCGATGAAGGGCTTCCCCCTGAGCCACAAGCTGAATCTACGCATGTGATTGAGTTTGCCGCATGACTGCCGCCGACTGGGGATTGTTGATGGTCGCAGCGACAGCGGCAGGTTGGGTCGACGCCGTAGTCGGTGGTGGTGGTCTCATTCTCCTACCCGCTATCTTGCTCGTCGCGCCACAGCTGGCCCCACAGGCGGCGCTCGCCACGAACAAGATGACTGCCGTGTTCGGTACTTTCGCAGCCGTAGTCACCTTCTCCCGTCGAATCGCACTCGACTGGCGAATGCTCGTTCCCGCCGGAGCCCTCGCAGCCGTCGCGTCGGCGGCAGGTGCCGCGGCGGTGTCCTTGATCGACCGCGAGTTGTTCATCCCGATCATCATGGTCGTACTGATCGCGGTCGCGGCCCTGGTGACCGCTCGACCCACGATCGGCTCGGCTGCAGGCTCACACGCCCCGAGCAAGCGGAAGACGCTGACCGTCGTCTTCCTCGCAGCGGGTGGGTTCGGGTTCTACGACGGCATACTCGGGCCAGGCACCGGGACGTTCTTCATCATCGCCTTTGCGACGTTGCTCGGAACCGAGTTCGTGCGCAGTGCAGCAATGGCGAAGGTGCTCAATCTCGGCTCCAATCTCGGCGCACTGGCGTTCTTCGCCGTCACCGGTCACGTGCTCTGGCAGCTGGGAGCAGCGATGGCTGTCTGTAATGTGATCGGCGCAGTATCGGGCTCACGCATAGCGCTCGCTCGTGGTTCCGGATTCGTGCGAGTGGTGTTGCTGGTGGTCGTGTTCGGGATGGTCATCCGACTCGGATGGCAACAGTTCGGCTAACCTCGATTCCTGTGACCCAGCAGCGGCAAAGACTTGTGGACCCGGACTTTCTCGAGCTCCCCCTGCGCGAACTTGCCGCGGCAGTACTCGATACCGCGCGGCGAGCGGGTGCCGTCCACGCCGATCTTCGCGTGCACCGGCTGACCACGCAGTCTCTCAATCTTCGCGACGGTGCGGTTCAATCCGCGGTCGACGGCTCCGAGATCGGTCTGGCAGTTCGCGTGGTGATCGACGGTACCTGGGGATTCGCCTCGCACAGCGACTTGTCCGTTGCCGCTGCTGTACGGACGGCCAAGACGGCCGTCGACGTCGCCACTGCTCTGCGCGTCCTCAATCGTGAGCACGTCGAGTTGGCAGGCGAACCGATCTATGCGGACGCAACCTGGGTGTCGGACTACGAGGTGGATCCCTTCGACATCGCTACCCGTGACAAAGTCGAGCTCCTTGCCGAATACTCGTCGCGACTGGCAGCGTCCGACGGCGTCGACCATGTGACGGCTTCGGTTCAACAGGTCAAAGAACAGACGTTCTACGCGGACTCGGCGGGCAGCTCGATCACCCAGCAACGCGTTCGACTGCATCCACAGTTCGAGGCGACCACGGTCGACTCCGACGCCGGTGCCTTCGAGACGATGCGGACTCTTGCGCCACCGGTCAGTCGTGGATGGGAGTACCTGGCTGCGGACAGCACGTGGGACTGGGCCGACGAGCTCGCGCGCATACCCGACTGGCTCGGTGAGAAAGTGAAGTCCCCCTCGGTAGTAGCCGGTCCGATGGACCTCGTGATCGACCCGACCAACCTGTGGCTCACGATCCACGAATCGATCGGCCACGCTACGGAATACGACCGCGCCATCGGATACGAGGCGGCCTACGCCGGTACATCTTTCGCGACGCCGGACAAACTCGGCACACTGAAGTACGGCAGCGAATCCATGCATGTAACAGCCGACCGCACCGAAGTTCACGGGCTGGCAAGCACGGGTTACGACGACGAAGGTGTCGCCGCCCAGAAATGGGACCTGGTGCGCGACGGCGTACTGGTGGGGTACCAATTGGATCGCGTATTCGCACCACGACTCGGGCTTTCGAGGTCCAACGGGTGCTCGTACGCCGACTCCGCACACCACGTTCCGATTCAGCGCATGGCCAACGTCTCCTTGCAACCCGACCCGAATGTCGATCGCAGCATCGACGACCTGGTGGCGGCAGTCGAGGACGGAATCTATGTCGTCGGCGACAAGTCATGGTCGATCGACATGCAGCGGTACAACTTTCAGTTCACCGGTCAGCGGTTCTTCCGTATTCGACATGGACGACTCGAAGGCCAAGTACGCGATGTCGCCTATCAAGCGACCACCACCGACTTCTGGGGCTCGATGGACCTGCTGGGTGGTGAGTCGACCAGGCGGCTCGGTGGCGCATTCAATTGCGGCAAAGCGCAACCCGGTCAAGTTGCTGCGGTCAGCCATGGCTGTCCGGCAGCTCTCTTCCGAGGCGTCAATGTACTCGACACCCGATCGGAGGGGGTCCGATGATTCGAGCTCAGGACGTCGTCGAGCAGGTTCTACGTGCCGCCACAGTCGACGAGACCCTGGTGATCGTCACCGACTCAAGTGAGTCCTCACTCCGATGGGCCAACAATTCGATGACCACAAACGGCGTCGGAGTGTCCAGACGATGGACGGTCGTCTCCATCGTTCGCGGGGACGATGGCACGCGGGTTTCCACGTCTTCGTCCAGCAGCGTCGACCCGAAAGACATAGTAGTGACGGTCCGCGCCTCCGAAAATGCCGCTCGCACAGCTGAATCGGCCGAGGATGCAATGCCCCTCGTCGAGGGGGGCGCGGCGGCACCGGATTGGGATGCCGATCCCGCGCGGACCGACATCGGGGTGTTCGAGTCCCTCACCGGTCCCCTGTCGACCGGTTTCGACGGGCAGGACCAGCTCTACGGTTTCGCCCACCACCAGATCGAAACGGTGTGGCTCGGGTCGTCGACGGGCATCAGACGGCGATACACGCAGCCGACGGGATCGATCGAGATCAACGGAAAGCGTTCGGACGCCAGCGCGTGGGTCGGCGCGAGCACGAAGTACTTCGACGACGTATCGATCGAAAAGCTGCTCGAGAACCTGTCCACCAGGCTCGACTGGTCCAAGAACCGAATCGATCTACCCGCAGGTCGGTACGAGACTCTACTGCCGCCGTCCGCGGTTGCCGACATGATGATCTATCTGATGTGGTCCATGGAGGGACGTGGCGCACAGGAAGGACACACGGCGCTTTCTCGGGCGGGCGGAACTCGCCTAGGTGAGAAGCTGGGCCGGTTGCCGCTGACGTTGTTCTCGGACCCTCGGCAGGAGGGGCTCGAGTACTCGCCGTTCGTCGCAACGGGCTCTTCGAACGACTCGGTATCACTGTTCGACAACGGTGTGTCCACCTCGCGCGTCGAGTGGATCCGAAACGGAACGATCAACGCACTCACCTACCCGCGCTTTCTCGCGGAGAGATACGACACCGAGCTCACCGTCCCGGGCGACAACCTCGCCCTTACCGGTGGGTCGGACACCACCCTCGAAGAGATGGTCGCGCGAACTGAACGTGGATTGCTGCTGAGCACCCTCTGGTACATCCGCGAGGTGGACCCTGCAACTCTACTTCTGACGGGTTTGACTCGCGACGGCGTCTACCTGGTCGAAAACGGCAAGGTTGTCGGAGCGGTCAACAACTTCCGCTTCAACGAAAGCCCACTGGACCTGTTGCGCCGGGCCACGGAGGCCGGGGCAACGGAGAAAACGCTGCCCCGGGAATGGAAAGACTGGTTCACGCGAACGGCTATGCCGCCGTTGCGGATTCCGGATTTCCACATGTCCTCGGTGAGTGAAGCGCAGTAGCTACTCGCTGGGACCCGCGATTTCCAGGGCAATATTATCGGGGTCGCGGAACTCGAGAATCGACAAGCCAGGGCCACCGCTCTTGATCGGCTCGTGTGCGATGCCGAGCTTGTCCAGCGTCGCCACTGCGTCCTGCAAGTCCTGGTGCTTGTCGACACTGAAGGCCAGATGATCGAGTCCCGTTCGATTTTCGTCGAAGGAATCCCCCTCGGGTGCGACCGGGCGCAAGCCGAACAATCCGCCGGGAAACTTGTAGATCACTCCGCCGAAGAGAAACCACAGAGACTTCTTTGTTTCCTCGTCTGCATTGGGATCGAAGGCGAAAGCAACTTCGAAGCCGAACACCTCGTCGTAGAACTTGCGCGACACAGCGATGTCGCTGACCGTGAGGCGAACATGGTTGTAGTCGGATACTGAGATCGGCATTGTGAAATCTCCGTTCTGGCGACTCAACTCGTCACCGATTGTCGAGCACTCGTACAAACATTCGGAACTGGCGCCGCACACGATTGCCGGATGAGCAAAATCCGTATCGACCAGCGCACGACCGATGGCGAAAGCATCGGTGGCTGCTGTGTTCGTCGACTATGCCGGCACGATCGAGATGCCGACCGTGCCGGATTTTCCTCGACGAAGCGAGCTTCCCTTCACCGTGAGCCAACCGAGGATGCCGTACTTGGACGAGATCGCCGAGCGTGCCTTCTCGGTGCCTGCGGCGTCCATGATCTCGGCGACACCGTCGACTGCGTCGCCTTCGACCTTGCCCCGGGCCGAACACGGGGCGATGGTGACCGAGGGATTGCGCTTGATGCGCTTGACCTTCCACGAATCGGTCGTCGTCCACACGAGCAGGCGATCGCCGTCGCGAGCACCCCACAACGGCGTCGCGACGGGAGTCCCGTCCTTCTTGAAGGTGGTCAGTGACACGTATTTTCCGTCGGCGATGTTCGCAAAGGTGGTCATGCCGATAAAGGGTACGGCTACTCCCCTTCCAGGTCGCCTTCGGTTTCGAGGTACACCTGGCGTAGACCGTCGAGGATTGCGGCGTCTGGCTCGGCCCACATCTTTCGTTCCGCTGCTTCGAGCAACCGCTCGGCGATCCCGTGCAGTGCCCACGGATTGGACTGCTGCATGAACTTCTGATTCTGCTCGTCCAGGACGTACGTCTCGGCCAGCTTTTCGTACATCCAGTCGGCGACGACATCTGTGGTGGCGTCGTACCCGAACAAGTAGTCGACCGTGGCCGCCATCTCGAACGCGCCCTTGTAGCCGTGTCTGCGCATCGCTTCGAGCCAGCGAGGATTGATCACCCGCGCGCGGAACACGCGGGCGGTCTCCTCGGACAGCGTTCTGGTCCGCACGGATTCCGGCCTCGTACTGTCACCGATGTACGCCTCGGGAGACTTACCCGTCAGGGCACGAACAGTTGCGACCATGCCGCCGTGATACTGGAAGTAGTCGTCCGAATCGGCGATGTCGTGCTCACGAGTATCGGTGTTCTTGGCGGCAACAGCGATGCGGCGGTACGCACTGCGCATATCGCCGGCAGCGGGTACTCCGTCGAGACCTCGCCCGTATGCGAAACCGCCCCACGTTGTGTAGACCTGCGCCAGATCCTCGTCGCTACGCCAGGTCTTGCTGTCGATCAGTTGCAGCAGCCCAGCGCCGTACGTTCCAGGCTTCGAGCCGAAGATACGGGTCGTCGAGCGACGCTCATCGCCATGCTCGGCGAGATCTGCCTGAGCGTGCGCGCGAACGTAGTTCTGACCGGCCGGTTCGTCCAATGCCGCAACGAGGCGCACCGCGTCGTCGAGCATCGCCAGCACGTGGGGAAAGGCGTCACGGAAGAAACCACTGATTCGCACCGTGACGTCGATGCGTGGGCGTCCCAGTTCGGCCAGCTCGATGACCTCGAGCTTGGTGACGCGTCTCGATGCCTCGTCCCACACCGGTGCGACGCCGAGAAGTGCGAAGACCTCTGCGACATCGTCACCGGAGGTCCGCATGGCTGAGGTGCCCCACACCGACAGACCCACGGACTTGGGCCACTCCCCGTGGTCCTTGCGGTAGCGCGCGAGAAGCGACTCGGCCATTGCCTGCCCGGTTTCCCACGCCAAGCGCGACGGCACTGCCTTGGGATCGACCGAGTAGAAGTTCCTGCCGGTGGGCAGAACGTTGATGAGTCCGCGCAGCGGGGACCCGCTCGGGCCGGCAGGAATGAACCCGCCGTCGAGTGCGTGGAGGATTTGATCGATCTCGCGAGAGGTTGCCCGGAGCCGGGGAACCACCTCGGTGGCCGCGAAGCGAAGGATCTCGGCGACGACCGGTCCGTGCTCTCCCGCCACCCGTTCGGCGGCGTCGGGTTCCCACTGCTCCGTCTGCATTTTCGCCACGAGAGCGTGCGCGATCGACTCGATGGCGTCGACTCGTGTTCGCTCCTCGTCCCCGTCTTCGCTCAGTCCCAACGCTTCGCGAAGTCCGGGCACGGTTTGTTCGCCGCCCCACATCTGACGTGCACGCAGCATGGCCAGCACCAACTCCACCTCGGCGTCGCCGACCGGTTCCTGGCCGAGGATGTGCAGACCGTCCCGGATCTGGACGTCCTTGATCTCGCAGAGCCAACCGTCGACGTGCAGCAGCATGTCGTCGAATACTTCTTCGTCGGGACGCTCCTCCAATCCGAGGTCCTGATGCATCTGGGCCGCGGTCATCAACGTCCAGATCTGCTGCCTGATAGCAGGCAGTTTGGCCGGGTCCAAAGCCGAGATGTTGGCATGCTCGTCGAGTAACTGCTCGAGCCGGGAGATGTCGCCGTAGCTTTCGGCGCGGGCCATCGGCGGGATGAGGTGATCGACCAAGGTGGCGTGGGCGCGACGCTTGGCCTGCGTCCCCTCGCCCGGATCGTTGACGAGGAACGGGTAGATCAGCGGCAGGTCGCCGAGCGCGGCATCGGTGCCGCACGAAGCGGACATCCCGAGCGTCTTACCGGGCAGCCACTCGAGGTTGCCGTGCTTTCCGAGGTGGACCATCGCGTCGGCACCGAAGCCGCCGTCCTGACGAGAGGCCTGGATCCAGCGATATGCCGCGAGATAGTGGTGGCTGGGAGGCAGATCCGGATCGTGATAGATCGCGACGGGTCGCTCACCGAATCCGCGGGGCGGTTGAACCATGATGACGACATTGCCGAACTGCATCGCCGCGATGACGATTTCGCCGTCGCGATCGCTCGACCGGTCTACGTACAGATCACCGGGAGCCGGTCCCCAATGCTTCTCGACGGCGGACGTCAGATCCTCCGGGAGCTCGGCGAACCACGACCGGTACCGCGCGGCCGAGATGCGGATCGGATTTCCCTCGAGCTGTTCGTCGGTGAGCCAATCCGGGTCCTGTCCACCGCGCGCGATCAGTGCGTGAATGAGTGCGTCGCCATCGCGGGCGGCCAAGCCCGGAACTGCGTCGGCGCCGTCTTCGGGTCCGAGATCGTATCCCGCTGTGCGCATCTCGGTCATGAGCGAAATCGCGCTTGCCGGTGTATCGAGGCCGACGGCATTTCCGATGCGAGCATGTTTGGTCGGGTAGGCCGAGAACATCAGGGCAATCCTGCGCTCCGATGCAGGAATGTGGCGAAGCCGTGCATGACGCACCGCGATTCCGGCGACCCTCGCGGCACGTTCGTGATCGGGGACGTAGGTGGTCAGGCCATCGCCGTCGATCTCTTTGAACGAAAACGGAACCGTGATGAGTCGGCCGTCGAACTCGGGAACCGCAACTTGGGTCGCAACGTCGAGCGGCGACATGCCGTCGTCGTTCGCGTCCCAGGCAGCCCGGCTGCTGGTCAAGCAGAGCCCCTGAAGGATGGGAACGTCCAGTGCGGCCAGTTCGGCAACGTCCCAGGCTTCGTCGTCGCCGCCTGCGGACGCGCCTGCAGGCTTGGTTCCGCCCGCGGCCAGCACGGTCACGATCATCGCGTCGGCCGACTTCAAAGCGCCCAGTAGTTCCGGTTCCGCGGCGCGCAACGATGCGCAGAAGATCGGCAGCGCCTTTCCACCTTTCGCCTCGACGGCCGCGGCGAGAGCTTCGATGTAGGCAGTGTTTCCGGCCAGGTGCTGCGCTCGGTAGTAGAGGATCGCGATGGTCGGTCCATCTGCATCGGCGGGTGTCACCGAAGATTCCAGCACTCCCCACGTGGGGGTGTGGACGGGCGGAGCAAACCCATGACCGGTGAGCAGAACGGTGTCGGACAGGAAGCCGAAGAGTTCGGCAAGATTCTCCGGGCCACCTTCTGCCAGGTAATTATGAGCCTGAGCTGCGACATTGCCTGGAACGGTCGACAACTCCATCAACTCCGCGTCCGGCGCCTGCTCCCCACCGAGAACGACCACGGGAACGCCCGAGGCGAGTACTGCGTCGACGCCTTCTTCCCAGGACCGCTTCGACCCCAGGATCCGGAGCACGATCACATCGACGCCCTCGGCCAGCCCGGCGACATCGTCGGCGAGCAGGCGGGAGGGGTTTCCCCACCGGTAGTCGGCGCCGCTGGCACGCGCACTGAGCAGGTCGGTGTCCGATGTGGACAGAAGCAGGATCACGGGTACTGCCCTCCTCGGGGTTTTCGCGCCCCGCATTCGTCTTGCGTGTGGGCTCACGGGAGAGGGTCTGGCTTTCACAGTGGCGCGACCGCGCCGGACTTACACCGGCTTCCTCTCGGCCGAAGCCGTTCGAAGGGGATGCTACCGAAGAAACCTCCTGGCTCGTAACATCGGGAAACGCCGACAAGATGCACTTGTAGCCTGGACAGGTGATGTCGAGCGACCCGAGAACGACCCCCGACCGCTGCCCAGGCGCACTGACCTTGCACCAAGCAGCCGATGGCGCTCTGGCCAGGGTGCGGCTGCCCGGCGGAATGGTCAACCCTTCCCACATGCAGGTTCTCGCGAAGGCTGCCGGCGATCTCGGCAACGGGTCGATGCAGCTGACATCCCGCGGCAACATTCAATTCCGCGGGGTTCGGGACAGCACCGAGCTGGCTCGACGGCTCGCGGATGCCGGTATGTTGCCCTCCCCGTCGCACGAGCGTGTGCGCAACATTCTTGCCTCGCCTTTGACTGGTCGGGTCAATGGTGTCACCGATGTCCGAACCTTGATCACCGCACTCGACCGAGCCTTGTGCGCCCGTGCCGAGCTGGCGGATCTTCCCGGCCGCACACTGTTCGCCCTCGACGACGGCCGAGGCGATGTCACCGCTCTAAACCCGGACTTCGGTGTCCAAGCGCTCTCGCCCGAGTTGTTCGCCCTGATCCTCGGTGGCGCTGATACGGGTGTCCGGGTCTACCGCGACAGCGTCGTCGACGTTTTGGTGGACGCCGCCCGAATATTCGTCTCGTTGCGGGGCACGGAGTGGCGACTGACCGAGCTAGCCGACGGACCCGCACGAGTTCTCGCAACGCTGGGCCTCGATTCATCCGGTTACGACCCTACAAGTACGGGCCCACTGGCCACTCGACCGTCCGATACGCCCCCGATCGGGTGGCTGTCGCAGGGCGACGGACTCGTCGCGCTGGGCGGAGTTCTTGCGCTCGGAGTCCTCGACGCACGGCTCGCCGAGTTTCTCGCTGCAATCGACAAGCCGCTCGTCGTCACGCCGTGGCGCGGGATCGTCGTGTGCGATCTCGACGAGGGCGCTGCCGAACAGGTGGTCCGAGTACTGGCTCCGATGGGCTTGATCTTCGATGCCGACTCACCCTGGGTGAACCTCAGCGCCTGCACCGGCGCACCTGGGTGCGAGAAGTCGAATGCCGACGTGCGGGGGGATCTACGTGACGCCGTGGCCGCCGGCCGAAATCTGGCTGACCAACGCGAACATTGGTCAGGATGCGAGCGTCGATGTGGCAGGCCGAAAGGCGAGATCGTGGACGTCGTCGCCACCGGCGCCGGATACCGGGTGTCATGAGGGGTCTCCGTTCTGACCTATCGTGAACTCCATGTACGACTACATCCGCGACGGTGCGGAGATCTATCGACAGTCCTTCGCGACTATTCGAGCCGAGGCGGATCTTTCGGCGTTCGCCCCTGACGTTGCGCAGGTCGTCGTTCGGATGATCCATGCCAGCGGTGAAGTCGACCTCACCGAAGTTGTCGGTGCCACACCGTCGGTTGTTTCCAACGCCCGCTCAGCCCTTGCTGCAGGTGCACCGGTTCTGTGCGATGTGAAAATGGTCGCAGCAGGTGTCACGCGCCGACGGTTGCCCGCCGACAACGAAGTGATCTGCATGCTGTCGGATCCGAGAGTGCGTGATCTCGCGGCCAAGATGGGTACGACTCGAACTGCAGCCGCGCTCGAATTGTGGGGAGATCGGCTCGATGGCGCCGTAGTTGCGATCGGTAATGCGCCGACAGCGCTGTTCCATTTACTCGAGATGCTGGCTGCAGGCGCGCCCAAACCCGCCGCGATCGTCGGGGGTCCGGTCGGTTTCATCGGTGCTGCCGAATCCAAGGAGGACCTCATCACCTCGAACTTCGGTCTCGAGTATCTGGTGGTTCGGGGGCGGCGTGGCGGTAGCGCCATCACAGCTGCCGCAGTCAATGCCATTGCAAGCGAGGAAGAATGAGCATAATTCCAGGCAAGTTGTGGGGCGTCGGCATCGGGCCCGGGGATCCCGAACTGGTGACGGTCAAAGCTGCGCGGGTCATCGGTGAAGCCGATGTCGTGGCATTCCACAGCGCCAAGCATGGCAAATCCATCTCACGCGGAGTCGCCGCCGGCTATATGCGCGAAGGTCAGATCGAAGAGCACCTGGTCTACCCGGTCACCACGGAGGCCACCGATCACCCAGGTGGCTATCAGGGAGCTATCGACGAGTTCTACGCCCAGGCAGCCGAACGCCTTGCCGCACATCTCGAGTCCGGACTCTCGGTGGTCCTTCTCGCCGAGGGCGACCCGCTCTTCTACAGCTCCTACATGCACATGCACAAGCGGCTCTGCGACCGATTCGACGTCGAGATCGTACCGGGTGTGACGTCGGTGAGCGCCGCCTCGGCCGCATTGAAGACACCACTGGTCGAGCGAGACGAAGTCTTCACGGTGCTACCCGGAACGCTGCCTGTCGCCGAGCTGACCAGACGGCTTCGAAACACCGATGCGGCCGCAATCATGAAGCTCGGGCGCACCTACCCCAATGTTGCAGCTGCACTGAAAGACTCAGGACGACTCGACGAAGCTTTCTACGTCGAACGCGCCAGTACCGGTAGCGAACGGGTCCTTGCCGCTGCCGACGTCGTCGCCGACGAGGTGCCGTACTTCTCCATCGCAGTCGTACCGAGCCCGGCGAACAATCCCGTCGAATCGCGCACGCTGGGTGAAGTGGTCGTCGTCGGGCTCGGTCCGGGCGCAGACAGGTGGACGACGGACGAGGTTCGTCATGAGCTTCGCGCTGCCACCGACCTCGTCGGTTATGTGACGTACCTCGACCGAGTCCCGTTGCAGGCCGGACAGATTCGGCATGCAAGCGACAACAAGGTCGAGTCCGAACGCGCTGCCTTCGCATTGGATCTCGCGAAGCGGGGTCGACGGGTTGCCGTGGTGTCCTCCGGCGATCCTGGAGTGTTCGCAATGGCCTCGGCGGTAGTGGAAATTGCCGCCGAAGATCAATGGTCTACCGTGCCGGTGCGGGTCGTCCCCGGAATGACTGCAGCGAATGCGGTTGCAAGCCGCGTCGGTGCACCCCTCGGACACGACTATGCCGTGATTTCACTGTCGGATCGCCTCAAGCCCTGGGACGTCGTGGCCGCCCGCTTGTCGGCTGTGGCCGAAGCGGACATGGCGATCGCCATCTACAACCCCGCCTCGAAGTCGAGGACATGGCAAATCTCGGCGACCCGTGACATCCTCCTCGAACATCGTGGACCCGACACCCCGGTGGTCATCGGTCGCGCGGTGGGAAGCGAAGACGAGTCGGTGACCACCGTCCGGTTGGCCGACCTCGCCGAAGCGAATATCGATATGCGATGCCTCCTCATCGTGGGATCCTCGCTTACCGAGATCATCGACACGGGAAGTGGCGCAATGATCTTCACGCCACGCAGATATCCCGCGACAGAGGGACGGGCCTAGCCGGAGAGCGAACCAAGCCAGGTGACGACGTCGTCCACGGTGTGGACCACACGTCGATCGGGCGGCACTGTCGGCCGGGCGATCATGATCACTGGAATACCCAGTTCTCTCGCTGCGGTGATCTTCGCTTCGGTCATCACTCCCCCGCTGTTTTTGCTGATGACGGCGTCGATCCCACGGCGACGCATCAGTTCGATCTCGGAGTCGAGGTCGAACGGCCCTCGCGCGAGCAGTAATTCGTGATGGATAGGAAGTACCGGGTCCGGTCGATCGATACTACGAATCAGAAACCAGCTGGATTCGACCCCCGCGAATGCCGCTACCTCCTGACGCCCGATCGTCAGCAGGACGCGACCGGCGTCGGCTGGAATGGCCGCCGCTGCTTCGCCTGGGGTGAATACCTCTATCCACTGGTCACGGGGCCTGCGGGACCATGGCGTGCGATGCAGTCCGAGAAGCGGGATGCGATGGTGTGCAACGGCGATGGCGGCGTTGTTCGAGATCGTGGAGGCGAAGGGATGCGTCGCGTCCACCATCGCGTCGATCTCGTGATCGTGCAGCCAACGGGTCAGCCCGTCGGCCCCGCCGAACCCGCCGACGCGCGAAGTGCCGAGCGGGAGTTTCGGGTCCCGGACGCGGCCGGCGAGAGAGGTGACGACGTCGAACCGATCGTCGCCGGACAACCGTGCGGCCAGCTCTCGCGACTCGGAGGTGCCTCCGAGTACCAGCACCCTCACTGCTTGATCGATATCCACTGCGCAACCGGAAGCTGCGGGCGCCAACTCGTGAACGAGCCCAACGGCTCCCCCCGGTAGATCTGGAACTTCCTCAACGACCCACCGTACCGATCCACACATTGGAGAAGAAGCGCCTCGGATTCGGCCGTCACCGCATTCGCGACGAGTCTCCCCCCTGCTCGCAATTGTGACCAGCAGGCTTCGACCATCTCTCTCTGGGTCAGTCCGCCACCGATGAACACGGCATCGGGCTGCTCACCGTCGCCGAAGCAGTCGGGTGCAGCGCCTCGAACCTGAAGTCCTGGAACACCGAGCGCATGTGCGTTGACTTCGATCTGTGATCGCCGTGCCTCGATAATCTCGAATGCGACTGCGGTGCATCGTGGATCCGTTCGCATCCATTCGATACCGATCGATCCGGACCCGCCTCCGACGTCGAACAACACTTCTCCCGGCGTCGGGGCAAGCGCGCTGACCGTCAAGGCGCGAACCTCGGATTTGGTCAGCTGACCGTCACCGGCGTAAACAGCGTCGGGCAGCCCTGGGATCCGACTGATCCGAGTCGAAGTGGGCGAGAACACGCACTCGACAGCGACGACGTTGAGCGGATCTCCGGGCGACTCGCCCCACGTGCGCGCAGTACCGGTCACCGACCGTTCGGCGTGTCCACCGAGTTGTTCGAAGACTGTGACAACCGAGTCCGCGAACCCCGATTCACGCAGCAACGACACCACCTGAGCGGGGGTGTGCCGGTCTCGGGAAAGGACGATCACTCGGCTGCCGTGAGCCAAGGCGGGTAACAGCGTCGCGGCTTCGGAGTTGACGAGACTGACTGCGGTGGTGGTGTGCACCGCCCAGCCCAGCCGCGCACAGGCCAATGACATCGACGACGGGGCAGGCATCACATGCAACCGCTGGGCGCCGAATTCCCTCGCCAGCGTGACTCCGATGCCGTGGAACATGGGATCCCCGCTGGCGAGTACGCATACCCGCTTACCGTCGAACTCGTCGATCGAGGCTCGCAGGCCGGGCAACATCGGGGACGGCCACGGACGTACACGATCGTCCGGTATGGGAAGCGTCGCCAACTGCCGAGTCGAGCCGAAGACCACGTCCGAGGACAAGATCACAGCCCTGGCGGATTCGGCTACACCTTCCCAACCGTCCGCTCCGATACCGACGACGGCGATACGACCGACAGGGAGCATCAGCGAGGCATCTTTCGCCAGAGCCACGACGGCAGCAGATTCAATCCGACGTACAGGGGTCCGAGAATGCCGGGCACCCACACCCGAGACTTCTTTCGTGCCAGTGCATGCACGACGGCATCAGCAACTTGGTCCGGCGTACTGGAAAACGGTGCGGGAGACATCCCCTCGGTCATCGATCCGATGACGAATCCTGGGCGAACCAGTAGCAGTGATACCCCAGACCCATGCAGTGCATCCGCTAGACCGCCCGCGAAACCGTCGAGGCCGGCCTTGGCCGAGCCGTACACATAGTTGGCTTTGCGCACGCGAACGCCTGCCACGGAGGAGAACACTACAAGTTCGCCGCTCCCCTGTTGGCGCATCATCCGAGCCGTATGAGTGAGAACGGAAACCTGGGCGACGAAGTCGGTATGCACTATCGCCATCGCATGCTCGGCGTCCGATACCGCCCGTGAATGATCGCCAAGGATTCCGAATGCCAGAACAACGGTCGCCAACGGGCCGTACTCCTGCGCGACGGATTCGAGAAACTCGCCGTGCCGGCTCACGTCGTCGGCATCGAACTCCACCGTTGCGACGCTGTGTGCACCGCCGGCCCGCAATCGCCCTACCTGCGAGGAAAGCTGGTCGCTCCGCCTCGCGGCAAGTACGACGGTCCGACCCGGTGCGAGCCGCGTCGCCACCTCCATACCGATCTCGCTGCGGCCCCCTAGAAGCAGGACTGTGCCGACATGGCGCGGAAAAGTGTCACTGGGTGGAGTGGACGTCACGCCTGACAGTCTCGCCGATTACGGTCGTAGCATGGCCACCACCCCCGCAGACCCCGCAGCCCTCACCGCCGAGGCGACCGAATTTCTCACCCAACGTCATCTCGCCACGCTGACGACACTCCGCGCCGACGGCACTCCCCACGTCGTCGCTGTTGGGTTCACCTGGGATCCCGAAGCTCGCCTTGCGCGCGTGATCACCGGCCGAACTACACAGAAGGCGATCAACGCTGCACGAGGTGGATACGCAGCTGTCAGTCAGATCGAAGGACCGCGATGGCTGACTTTGGAAGGGCCGAGCACCGTGCTGACGGACCGAGACGACGTCCACGAGGCCGAGCGGAGATATGCCGAGCGCTACCGAGTCCCTCGGGAGAATCCAGAACGCGTCGTCATCACGATCGCCGTCCAACGGATACTCGGCTCCCGGTCACTGCTAGCGCGCTGATCTACGTGGTCGGCAATACCGCCAGCCCGTGCGGCCGAAGATTGACCGACTCACACCCGTCCGCGGTGACGATCACGATGTCCTCGATGCGCGCACCCCACTGGCCCCGAAAATAGATCCCGGGTTCGATGCTGAAGGCCATCCCCTCGACCAATTCGATGTCATTGCCTGCCACGATGTAAGGCTCCTCGTGAACCGACAGACCGATTCCGTGGCCGGTGCGGTGCAGGAACACATCTCCTAGTCCCTCGGCGGACAGCACGTCGCGCGCTGCCGCGTCGATCGTCTCGGCTCGCGCACCGGGCCTGACTGCGTCGACTGCCGCCTGTTGTGCTCGCTCGAGAACGGCGTACTGCTCGGCAACTTCGGCAGAGGGCTCGCCCAGAACGTAAGTCCGCGTCGAATCGGAGTTGTACCCCGGCGCGACGGGCCCGCCGATGTCGATCACAACGACATCTCCTGCCTCGATGATGCGCTCCGACACCTCGTGATGCGGATCCGCGCCGTGGGGACCGGAACCGACGATGATGAACGCTGCCTCGGTGTGTCCCTCCTCCACGATCGCGGCGCCGATGTCGTGCGCAACTGCAGCCTCAGTTCGGCCGACCCTGAGGAAGTCCCCCATTCGGGCGTGCACCCGGTCGATCGCATGGCCGGCGCGCCGAAGCGCCTCGATCTCGGCGCTGTCCTTCGACATTCGCAGTTGCCGCAACACCGCGGTCGCCAAAATCGGTGTCCGCCCCATTTTCTCGGCCAACGGCACGAAGTGCAATGCCGGCATGGCGTCGTCGACCGCGGTCTTCGCACCGGACGGCAAGATGGCGGCGACAAGTGCGTAGGGACTGACTCCATCCACCCAATCGGTAATGACGAGACCGAGATCACCGACCGCAGAATCCTGCAAGGCTGCCAACTCGATCCGCGGGACGATCACGGTGGGGCTCGAGCCATCCGCAGGGATCACCAGGCAGATCAGCCGCTCGAACGAACTAGCCCGCGAACCGACCAGATATTGCAGATCTGGACCAGGGGTGACCAGCAAGGCATCCAGACCCGCCTGCCCGGCGTACTCGGCCGCGCGAGCCAGCCGCGAAGCATAGATTTCTGTCGCGAATCGGGTGGGTGACGACGTGGAATCGGAACTCATGACTTCAGGCTAACGGCGTTTGGCAAGATGATGTCCATGACAGCCCCGGGAACGTCACCTCTTCTCCTTCTCGACGGAGCCAGCCTGTGGTTTCGGGCCTACTACGCGCTACCCGAATCGATCACGGCCCCGGATGGGCGACCGGTCAACGCCGTGCGGGGATTCATCGACATGGTCGCTGCTCTGATGGCTCGAACCGAGCCGCGCCGTCTCGCCGTCTGCCTCGATCTCGATTGGCGCCCACAGTTTCGAGTGGATGCAGTGCCGTCGTACAAGGCGCATCGCGTCGCAGAAGTACTGCCCGACGCCGGATCGAGCGAGGAAGTACCCGAAACACTGACACCGCAGGTCGAGATGATCATGAACGTTCTCGCTGCCGCGGGGATCGCCACTGCCGGATCGGTCGGACTCGAAGCCGACGACGTACTCGGAACTCTGGCCGCGCGCGAGCGAGAAGATCCGGTCGTCGTCGTCAGCGGAGATCGAGATCTGCTGCAGGTTGCATCCGATGAACCCAACCAGGTCAGGGTGCTCTACGTCGGGCGGGGGTTGGCGAAGGCCGAGTTGTTCGGCCCCACGGAAGTGGCAGACAAGTACGGGGTTCCCCTGCACCGGGCGGGCGAAGCATATGCCGAACTCGCCCTTCTACGCGGTGATGCCTCGGACGGGCTCCCGGGCGTGAAAGGCGTCGGCGAGAAGACGGCGTCGACGCTCATGCTGCGCTACGGCTCGGTGGCCGACCTGCGCGCAGCGGTGAACGATCCAGCATCCGATCTAGCGAAGGGCATCCGAGCAAAACTGACCGCGGCGAGTGACTACCTGGACGCAGCACTGCCCGTAGTTCGCGTCGTCACCGATGCCGAGGTCGAGTTCTCACGGCCGGACATCATCCCAGCTGTGCCCGCCGACCCGGATCGGCTGTCGCAGCTGGCTTCCGAACTCGGAATCGGCAGCGCCGTGGATCGACTGACCTCGGCACTGGGCACCTACGGACGTTCCTGACGTACGAAACCCAGCTGCACTCCCTATCTCAGCTGGGTTTCGTACGTCAGTTGGTCCCAGTACGTCAGTTGGTCCCGGTATGTCAGCGCGGACGTGATACCTCGTAGGTTCCGGTGTCATCGGTGAACGTCAACGTCACCTTCTTGTCGATGCCATCGACTCGCACCGAGCAATCGAAGGATGCACCTTTTTCGACGGCCTGGCCGCTGGGGCAATCTACGTTCGAAACGCTTGTGGCGCCGTAGGTTCCGGAGACAATCTCTTCGATTCCGGCCTCGGCTGCGTCAGCATCGAGGGTCTTCGTTCCACCCAAGGTCGCAAAAAGCACCCCACCGATGAGAAGAATTGCGACGACCAACCCGCCGATCACGAACAGGGGTGTCTTCGACTTGGTGCCCTCAGGTGGTTGTTGACCTGGATTCCACTGCTGCTGACCGGGCTGCTGCTGACCTGGATACATGCTGCCGTACTGGGCCTGCGGGTTTTGACCTTGTGGATACTGCCCCTGCGGATACTGGCCCTGCGGGAACTGACCTTGCGAGAACTGGCCCTGGGGGTACTGCCCCTGGGGAAATTGGCCTTGTGGGAACTGGCCTTGTGGGAACTGGCCCTGGGGAAATTGCCCCTGCGGATACTGCCCCTGCGGGAACTGGCCCTGCTCGAAGGACTGAGTTGGATAGTTACCCTGCCCCTGGGGCTGCGCTGGGTATTGCCCCTGTGAATAGGGCGGCTGCTGCGGGTAGCCCTGAGTCGGTTGGCCAGATGTGGGTCCGGCTTGGCCCCATGCTTGCTGACCAGGTGCTTGCTGACTGGGTCCCTGTTGCTCCCATGGCTGACCGGTCGTCGGGAATTCAGAACCAGAATGGGTCTCCGACGCTGGTTCTTCCCGTTGCCCCTGATTACGCGACCACTGCTCATCAGGGTTGTTCGGACCGTAAGGGCCGGTCATCTCGCCTCCACTTGAATCGATGTCGTCACACCTTAACGGAATTACCTCAAGCCGCATCGACTGCGACAACACCACGTCGTAAGGCAGTAACTGCGCGAGCAGCCGTCTTGGATATCTCCGGATCCGGCGAAGCGAGACGTACTTGATCGAGTAGATCGATGACCTGTCGGCACCATCGAACGAAATCGCCCCCGGACAGAGCTTTTCCGTTGTCTCCTGCAGCTACGAGAGCATCTACGAGCGAGCTGTCGCTGGCCCAGCGATACACGGCTTTCACGAACCCCATATCGGGTTCACGTGTCGGCGGTAGAGAGTGTCGAATCTCGTCGGCGCGCAATTCCGTCCATACCCGGACCGTCTCGGTCAGCGCATGACGCACGGGTCCGGTTGGCCCCTGCGGAGTCGAGTCGCCTTCTTGTCGTGACTCGAACACGACCGAGGACACAACGGCTGCAAGTTCGGCGGGAGCAAGGCCGAGCCAGAGGCGTTGCCGCAGGCACTCGGCGACAAGCAGGTCCGATTCGGAGTAGATGCGGCTCAATCGCGAACCGTTGCCCGTCACCTCGGGTGTACGACCGGCAGTGATGTACTCCCTTTCGGCAAGCAGCGACAAAATCCGATCGAATGTACGCGCCAACGAATTGGTCGTGGCGGACACCTTGCGTCGCATCGATTCGTTCTCCCGAGCAAGCCTGTTGTACCGCTCGCCCACTCGGCCGAGTTCCTCACGATCGGACCTCGAATGAACTGGATGCGAACGTATGCTCCGCCTCAACGTGGCGAGTTCGCGGTCGTCGGCCGCCGTGGATTTACGGCGTCGGTGATCCGATGGCACGGAGATGCCGGTCGAACGCAACGCCGCCGCCAAATCACGCCGAGTCCTCGCTGTTCGATGATCGACGTAACGAGGCAAACGCATCGCGCCCAAGGAGTCTGCAGGAGAGGGGAAGTCGGCAGCCGACACTCGTCCGGCCCACTTGTCCTCGGTCAGAACCAGGGGCCGAGGATCGGTGAGGTCGTCATCGGGCTCGAGGACAACAGCCAACCCGCTGCGTTTGCCGCTGGGAACGGATACGACGTCGCCACGCTTGAGAGTTCGTAGCGATTCGACGGCATTGTCCCTTCGGTCCTGCCGTCCCTGACGCTCGAGGGTTTTCTCGCGGTCCTTCAGTCGTTCCCGCAGTTTGGCGTACTCGAAGTATTCGCCCTCCGGTCCACCCAGTCGCGCACCCAACTGGGTCAGAGTCACATCGTTGCGCTCGATGCCGCGAACGAGACCGACGACAGATCGGTCCGCTTGAAACTGGGCAAACGAGCGTTCCAGCAATGCGCGCGAGTCGGCAGCTCCGAACTGTTCGACCAGATTGATCGACATGTTGTAGCCCGGGCGGAATGAACTCCGCAGCGGAAAGGTGCGGGTCGATGCCAGACCCGCTACTTCGGTCGGCTCGGTTCCCGGCTGCCACAACACGACCGCATGACCTTCGATATCGATGCCGCGGCGGCCCGCTCGACCCGTCAGCTGGGTGTACTCCCCCGGAGTCAACTCCGCATGAGTTTCGCCGTTGAACTTGACCAGCTTCTCGAGCACGACGGTGCGTGCAGGCATATTGATGCCCAGAGCCAAGGTTTCGGTGGCAAACACTGCCCGGACCAGGCCTTTGACGAACAGCTCTTCGACCGTATGTCGGAAGACCGGCAGCATGCCCGCATGATGGGCAGCGAGACCCCGCTCGAGGGCCTCGCGCCACTCCCAGAAGCCGAGTACTTCGAGATCCTGACGGGGAAGCTCGGAAGTGTGCTTTTCGACAATGTCGCGAATCTCTTCGACCTGCTCCGGCGTCGTGAGAACCAACCGGGAACGCAGACATTGCGTCAGCGCGGCGTCACAACCGGCACGGCTGAAGATGAAAGTGATCGCCGGGAGTAGACCTTCCTGATCTAGCCGAGCGATAACTTCGGGCCGCGGCAGAGGGCGATTGTTCGCACTCGCTCCGTGTCCACCACGCCCGCGCCCTCTTCCATGGGGCGCTTGCCATCTGTCGACGTAATCGAGTGACTGCCGTTCCTTCACATGGCGGACCAGATCGCGGTCGACGACAGGTTTTGCCGCACCCCCGCTGGAGTGAGAGCGATTGTCGAACAAATCGAACAACCGGCGGCCGACCATGATGTGCTGCGACAACGGCACCGGTCGATTCTCGTCCACCACGACGGTGGTATCTCCCCGGACCGTCTCCATCCACGCGCCGAACTCCTCGGCGTTGCTCACGGTCGCCGACAGGCTGACCAGTCGAACGTCCTGCGAGAGATGAAGAATCACCTCTTCCCACACCGCACCCCGGAACCGATCCGCGAGATAGTGAACCTCATCCATGACCACGTGGGACAGTCCCCGAAGGGCATTCGAGTTGGCATAGAGCATGTTTCGCAAGACTTCGGTCGTCATCACGACGATCGGAGCATCGGGATTGATGCTCGAGTCACCGGTCAACAGGCCGACAGTCGACCGGCCGTACCGTGCCGTCAGCTCGGCGAACTTCTGATTGCTCAGTGCTTTGATCGGAGTCGTATAGAAGCACTTGCGACCCGATGCGAGGGCGAGATGAACGGCGAACTCACCGATAATCGTTTTACCCGCACCGGTGGGAGCGCACACCAGCACGCCGTGGCCTGCCTCCAACGCCGTACAGGCATCGATTTGGAAACGATCGAGTGGAAAGCTCAGCTCACCGGCGAACTTCTGCAATTCGGACGTCGAGGCGCTCACTCGATCACGTCAGATCGTGTCGGTGAAGTCCTGCTGGGGTTGACGGGGTGCCTCGACCTTGCTCGGTGCCTCGACCTTGTTCGGTGATTCGATGGATCCAGTGAAATCGATCGACGATGCTTCGTCATCGGATACATCACCCCATTCCTCGCTACTCTTGCGCAATTTACGCCTGTCGTGAATGCGAGCGATCTGCACTGCCATCTCGAACAGGATCGTAAGTGCCAACGCCAATGCCAACATCGAGAACGGGTCTTGTCCGGGCGTTGCGATCGCAGCGAAGACGAACAGTCCGAAAATCAGTCCGCGGCGCCATGCTTTCAATCGTTCGTAGGTCAAGATGCCCACGAAATTCAACGCCACCACCAGAAGCGGAATCTCGAAGCTGACACCGAAAATGATCAGCAAATTGATCAAGAACCCGAAGTACTGGTCACCGCTGAGCGCCGTGATCTGAACGTTGTCACCGATGGACAACAAGAAGTGCAGGCCCTTGGCCACGACGAAGTACGCGAGAATCGCACCTGCGACGAACAGTGCAGCCGCGGACGACACGAACGCGATCGCATAACCGCGTTCCTTCGCGTAGAGACCTGGGGTGATGAAGGCCCACAGCTGGTAGAGCCATATAGGACATGCCAACACCACGCCGGCGGTGAACGCGACCTTGAATCGGAGGAGGAACTGATCGAATGGGCCGGTAGCCAGCAAGCGGCACGAATCGTCGTTGCTCAGATTCGCTCTCAAACTTGGATCGAGCGAGCAATAAGGACCGCGTAGGAGGTCACCGAGGCTCTCGAAGCCGAACAAGGTGTGCGAGTACCAGAAAAAGCCGAAGGCCGTCGTCACGGCAACGGCGAGCAGAGCCCACATCAACCGAGTCCGCAACTCGTACAAGTGATCGACCAACGACATCGTGCCGTCGGGATTCAGTCGGCGCTTGCTTCGCCTTGGGTCGAACGGGATTCGCATTCTCTGTCTTCGCTCAGCAGTGAACCGGGGTGCTGATCAGCACCCCGGTTAGCTACGTATCGTTCTTCTCAGGCCGACTTGGTGTCAGGTCGGCTGCTCACACCGTCGACGGGATGAGCGTCCACGGCGTGCGGGTCGACCGGCACCGCAGGATTGAGCTGCGTCGGCGCGGCAGGTTGAGCGGCAGGAGCTTCGGCCTTGCCGTCGTTCTGCATCTCCTTCACTTCGCTTTTGAAGATGCGCAGCGAGCGGCCCAGTCCCCGAGCTGCTTCGGGCAGCTTCTTGGAACCGAACAGAATTACGACGACCACCGCGACGATGGCCCAGTGCCACGGGCTCAAGGCTCCCATGTGTACCTCCCAGAATCAGATACCTCGAGCGTACCCGACATCAGACCTAGTCGGACCCGAAGAAACCGAGTGTTAACGGCAAGTTCATTGATATTGAGCAGTGCGAAACAACCTCGCTCGAATCATTCACCGAGCTCAGCATAAGCAGCCAGCGCGGTCTGGGCGCGTTCGTTGACGCTGCGCTGCAGTTCCGGCGGTCCGAGCACCGCGATACCCGTACCGAAACCAAGCGTCAAACGGGTCATCCACGCCAAGGTCGCGAATCGCATCGTCACCGTGATCGAGCCATCTGCCGCAGCACCTATCTGAGTCATCGGGTAGTAGTCCATCACCCACACGAAACTGGGTTGGATCTCGAGTAGAGCCTGTGGGAGCGAGGGGTCGTCATTGAAGATCTCGAAACTGTCGTCCTGTGGCACGCCCTCGGGAGGGCGCGACGGCTCGGAAAGCTCGACTGCGCTGTCGATTCGATCGAATCGAAACAGTCGCACTCCCTCGGCGCGACGGCACCAAGCCTGCAGGTAGCTGTGATCGTCGATCAGGACAGTTCGGATCGGATCGACGATTCGTTCGGACACGGCGTCACGCGAAGCGGAGTAATAGGTCAATTCGAGCGCATGTCGATTCCGAAGGGCAGAGCGGATGGCGGCCGCGGCCTCGCTCTCCGGTACCGATGTCGCCGTATCTTGCCCGGATGATCGGGGGACGTTGGCGGCAGCAGCTCCCGCCGCATCCTCGATCTTCGCGATCGCGCGCTGCGCAGCTGACGGATCCACCATCCCCGGCATCGAGGTCAATGAACGAAGTGCGACGAGCAGGGCCGTGGCTTCGGTCGACGTCAACCGCAGCGGACGATCGATTCCGGCAGAGAACGTCACCTCGATGCTCTCCTCGGAGAAGGACAGGTCGATGAGATCTCCGGGACCGTAGCCGGGCAATCCGCACATCCAGAGCTGATTCAGATCGGTCATCAGGGTCGTGGTGGATACGCCGAGCTCGCGCGCTGCTTCGGCTGCGCTCAGGCCCGGATTGGCCAGGAAGAAAGGCACCATGTTGAGGAGTCGGGCCAACCGCACCGACAGTCGCGCGCTCACCGTGACGCCGCGACCGCTGCGGAACGCAGCGCACGAATGACGTCGGCACGTAGCTCCGGCGGATCCAGTACCAAAGCATCACCCCCGTGCCCTGCCACGAGACGGGTCACCCATTCCCACGAACGTACCGGGATCTGTACGACCGATCCGCTTCTTCCGCCGACTGTGCGGTCCTCCAGCGCAGTTCCCAGTCTTCTGATCTCGAATGCGGCATCGTCGACAACCCAAACGGTTGCCGATCCGCTGACCTCCGCGGTTCCGGCAACTCGTTCGACAATGGACTGAAGATCGATGCCCTCGGGCTTACGGACACTTCCGGTGCGCCCGAACGTGGAAACGTCATCGCCGATCCGCGACAACCGGAACGTCCGAATGTCGTCGCGATCGACGTCGTGCCCCACCAGGTACCACCGTCCGCGAAACGTGACTACGCCCCACGGTTGCACGGTGCGAGTGACGTAAGGGTCTGTGGTCGAGCCTCGATGCTCGAAACGGACGGACCGCCCCGCGTCGATTGCCGAAAGCAAGGCACCGAGCGCAGGTTCGGAGCCTCTGGTCCGCGCTGGAACCGCGGTGACCGACGCCGCCGATTGGTCCTGATCGACCTGAATGCCGGCGGCACGTAGCTTGAGGAGCGCGCTTTGCGCTGCGGAAGTCAACTCTGGGGACTCCCACAACTGCACGGCGACTGCGACGGCGGCGGCTTCTTCTCGGCTGAGATCGATGGCCGGGAGCTCGTAGGCATCACGATTGATCCGATAGCCCTCGATCCCTCCCGAGCCGGCAGCCAGCCCGGTCTCCAACGGCACGCCGAGATCGCGGAGTTCGTTCTTGTCTCGCTCGAACATGCGACTGAACGCTTCGTCGGTCCCCGAGTCTCCGTACCCTGCGACGCTGTCTCGGATCCGCTCCGCGGTCACGAACTGCCGCGTCGACAGGAGACAGATGACCAGGTTCATCAATCGCTCGACTTTGGTGATCGCCACTATGGCAGCCTAATGGTCGATGCGTGACCCGCTACATCGAAGCGATCAGACGCTCCACGCGTTCGTCGACCGAACGGAACGGATCCTTGCACAGCACGGTGCGCTGTGCCTGGTCGTTCAGCTTGAGATGTACCCAGTCCACGGTGAAGTCGCGTCCTGCTTCCTGCGCGGCGGTGATGAATTCGCCTCGCAGCTTCGCGCGAGTCGTTTGCGGTGGCACATTGACCGCCTCGTCGATTTGTTCGTCTTCGGTGATGCGTTTGACCAAGCCTTTGCGTTGAAGAACGTCGAACACCCCGCGACCGCGCTTGATGTCGTGATACGCCAAGTCGAGCTGAGCGATCTTCGGATCCGACAGCTCCATCGAGTAGCGATCCTGGTAACGCTGGAACAGCTTGCGCTTGATCACCCAGTCGATCTCGGTATCGACCTTCGCAAAGTCCTGCGCTTCCACGGCGTCGAGAGTGCGGCCCCACAGATCGACCACTTGCTCCACCTGTGGATCGGGTTCTCGGGACTTCAGGTGTTCGACGGCTCGCGCGTGGTACTCACGCTGGATCTCCAGTGCACTGGCCTGACGGCCACCGGCCAGGCGGACAGGCTTCCTGCCGGTCAGATCGTGGCTTACCTCGCGAATCGCCCGAATCGGGTTGTCCAGAGCGAAGTCTCGGAAGGAGACGCCGGCCTCGATCATTTCCAGAACGAGCGCAGCGGTACCGACCTTGAGCATGGTGCTCGACTCGGACATGTTCGAGTCACCGACGATGACATGCAGACGCCGGTACTTCTCGGCATCGGCGTGTGGTTCGTCTCGGGTGTTGATGATCGGTCGAGAGCGCGTAGTCGCGGAGGACACACCTTCCCAGATGTGTTCGGCCCGCTGAGAGAGGCAGAACGTCGCAGCTTTGGGGGTCTGCAAAACCTTGCCGGCCCCACAGATCAATTGGCGAGTCACCAGGAAAGGCAGCAAGACGTCGGAGATTCGGGAGAACTCCCCTGCGCGTGCCACCAGAAAGTTCTCGTGGCAGCCGTAGGAGTTACCGGCCGAATCGGTGTTGTTCTTGAACAGGTAGATATCGCCGCCGATACCTTCTTCGGCGAGACGCTGTTCCGCATCGATCAGCAGGTCTTCGAGCACGCGCTCACCGGCTCGGTCGTGCGTGACGAGCTGCAGAAGGCTGTCGCACTCGGCCGTCGCGTACTCCGGATGCGAACCTACGTCGAGGTACAACCGCGCACCGTTACGAAGAAAAACGTTGGAGCTACGGCCCCAGGACACGACTCGGCGAAACAGGTAGCGGGCCACCTCGTCGGGACTCAGCCGCCTGTGCCCGTGAAATGTACATGTCACACCGAACTCGGTCTCGATGCCCATAATTCGTCGTTGCACACTTCGACAGTACAACGACCCAGCACCCACCTGGGGTCCGAACGTCCCGACTTCTGTCGTGTCACCTCGCTCCGCATAGGCTTGAACTGTGAAGCACAGGCCATCGCGACTACCCGACCTGATCCATACCTGGGACGTAAGAGTGTTCGATCGCATTGCTGTGAGCCGCGCGTCCGCTGCCGATCCACTGTTGCGCGAACTCAGTACGGCCGCGAATCACAGTCTTCTGTGGGCAGCCTCGGCAGGACTGCTCGCTGCCCGCCCCGGCCCGACGCGTCGTGGCGCTGTTCGCGGACTTCTTGCCGTCGCCGGCGCAAGTGCAGTCGCAAACGGCGTTCTCAAGCCACTCCTACCGCGTACCAGGCCAGGGTTCGAGCGGACTCCACTCGTCCGGCGCCTGCTGTCTCCACCCGAGTCGTCCTCATTCCCGTCCGGACACTCCGCGTCGGCGGCAGCATTCGTTGTCGGGGTTTCCCTCGAATCACCGCTCGCAGGAGCGCTTGTGGCTCCGCTCGCAGCCGCAGTCTGCTATTCAAGGGTGCACACGGGCGTCCATTGGCCATCCGACGTCGTCGCAGGCGCTGCTCTGGGTGCGGGTATCGCCCTGTCGACCAGGAGGTGGTGGGCGGTTCGCACAGAGGAAGCAGCAGAGCTCGGCACTTCCATCGAAGCACCCGCGTTGCCGAAGGGAAGAGGACTACTCATCCTCACCAATCCGGGTTCCGGGACGAACGACGACATGTCGGCCGTAATCAGCGAACTGCTCCCCGAGGCCGAACAATTCGCCCCGGATGTCGACACCGATTTCAACGAACAACTCGAGAAACGCATCAGCGAAGGCAGACCGCGAGCGCTGGGAGTGTGCGGAGGTGACGGCACGATCGTCAGTGTGGCGGAATCAGCTGTTGCACACGGACTCCCGCTTGCAGTGTTCCCTGGAGGAACGCTCAACCATTTTGCCAGAGACGCCGGGGTCGCCAGCGTCGAAGCGACAGTGCATGCCATCGAGAGTGGATACGCATCGCGGGTCGATCTCGCATCGGTGATCGTCGACGGTTCTCGGTCTGTTCATTTCGTCAATACGGCAACGTTCGGCGGGTATCCGGATTCCGTACGACTTCGAGAACGCTTGGAAGGCAAGATCGGTAAATGGCCGGCAGCGGCGGTAGCGATGATCCGTGTTCTGGCAGCGGCGGCACCCTTGAAGATTTCCCTCGACGGCCAGCCGAAATCGGTGTGGATGCTGTTCGTCGGCAACGGCCAGTACCACCCCAGTGATCAGGTTCCGATGTCTCGACGCTCCATCGGTTCTGGCACGCTCGATGTTCGGTATCTTCCATCGAAGCCGTTTCTGTCGCGCACGAGACTGCTGATCGCAGCGTTGACCGGCACGCTCGGAACTTCGGCAACCTATGTGCATTCCGTTACTAGAACGTTGAGTGTGAAGGTCACCGGCTCGGAGGTTGCACTCGCGACCGACGGCGAAGTAACCGCTGACGGTAGTGAATTCACGTTCTCCACCGACGACAATGGCCTCGTACTCTACCGCGACAGGTAGCGCACGAGGCCGGCCCGCAACAACTCAATCAGCCGTCGAGGACTCGGAAGTCGATGCGAGATTGGGCAACATTTCCTGCAACGCCGGGCCCGCTATGCGTCGAAACGCACGCCGGGGGCGAGCTTGATCGAGAACGGCGACTTCGAGGGAACTGACTTCGAGAACTTTCTTCTCGGAGTCGACTCCGGTCGTAGTCGTCGACACCGTGCCCTGAGCAAGTGCGTCGACTGCGATATTCACCGCAGCGCTGAGGTCGAGCCCCCGCCGGTAGGACGTCCGAAGCGCGGTGACTATCGGTTCGGTAGTGCCGCCCATGACGACGAACTCCTTCTCGTCGACGATCGAACCGTCGTAGGTGATTCGGTACAGCTGCGTCGACGACGGCTCATCGGAGTGACCTACCTCGGCAACACAGATCTCCACCTCGTACGGCTTGAGTTGCTCGGTGAAGATCGTACCGAGCGCCTGGGCGTAGGTTTTGGCGAGAGAACGTCCGGTGACATCACGCCGGTCGTAGGTGTAGCCCTTGGTATCGGCGTGCAGAATCCCAGCCTTGCGGAGGTTTTCGAACTCGTTGTACTTGCCTACGGCTGCGAAACCGAGTCGGTCGTAGAGTTCGCTGACCTTGTGGAGTGCCGAAGAGCGGTTCTCGGCGACGAACAACACACCCTCGGCGAAGGTCAAGACGATGACACTTCGACCTCGTGCGATGCCTTTGCGTGCCAGCTCCGAGCGATCGCGCATGATCTGCTCGGCCGATGCGTAATACGGCATCGTCATGACGAAAGCCCCCCGTCCTGAGCGCGTTCGGCTATCACTGCCCGAGCGGCATCGGTAATTCGTGATTCGGCAACGTCGACCGCACCGACACTCGTGATGGTGACAGCGGTCGGATAGATGCCGCGTGTCACATCCGGTCCACCAGTCGCGGAGTCGTCATCTGCTGCGTCGAAGAGGGACTCCACGGCTGCACGCAGCGCGGCTTCCTCGTCCATGCCCGGTGAAATCAGCTTCTTCAGTGCCGATTTCGCGAACAGCGATCCCGAACCCACCGAGTGATAACCGGATCGCTCTTCGTACCTGCCGCCGACCACGTCGTATGAGACGATGCGACCAGCAACCTCGGGATCGGCTGCGTCGACGTCGAATCCGACCAGCAGGGGCACTGCTGCCAGGCCCTGCATTGCGGCACCCAGGTTGCTACGGACCATCGAAGACAGCTTGCTCGCCTTACCGTTGAACGTTAGCGGAACGCCCTCGATCTTCTCGTAATGTTCGAGTTCGACGGTGAACAGACGCACGAGTTCGATTGCGATGCCTGCAGTCCCGGCAATGCCCGCCGCCGAGTATTCGTCGGTGACGAAGACTTTCTGCATGTCTCGGTTGGCAATGAGATTGCCCTGAGTCGCACGACGATCGCCGGCGATGAGAACGCCACCGGCGAAGGTGACCGCGACGATGGTCGTACCGTGGGGCGCCAGATCCGACATCGTCACGAAATCGCCTGCACTTCCGCGTGGATCCGCACCTGCTTCCGGCGAAAATCGATTTCCCGGAAGCAGGTGCGGCGCATGATCACGTAGGTGGTCGGTGAACGAAGAATGATGCGAGCCGAATGTCGGCAGCAGATCATCGAGCACAGACGCCGTCCGGTCCAACCTCACTGGCCGCCCTTCTGAACGTAAGCACGTACGAAGTCTTCGGCGTTTTCCTCGAGCACGTCGTCGATCTCGTCGAGTAGGTCGTCGGTTTCCTCTGCCAGCTTCTCGCGCCGTTCCTGACCACCGCCGGCCTCACCGGGGACCTCGTCGTCGCCGTCGCCACCGCCAGAGCGTCGTGTCTGCTCTCGAGCCATAGTCGCCGACCTCCTTACGTATTCGCAGTACCTGCTCGGACCTTCACCCTACCGATTCGGCGCTGAGACGGGTGGCAAGACACCAGATCAGGCAGGAGCGGAGCCCGCGGAGTGACCCAGGTCAGGCAGGAGCGGAGCCCGCGGAGTGACCGAGATGAACAGGAGTGAGAGCTGGGTGGATCAGGTGGTGAGTTGTTCGACGAGCTCTGCGGCGGTGTCGGCGGACTCGAGGAGTGCCCCTACATGCGCTTTGCTGCCCCGCAGCGGTTCCAGGGTCGGTATTCGTACCAAGGAATCGCCACCGAGGTCGAAGATCACCGAGTCCCAGCTTGCGGCTGCGATGTCGGCCCCGAATTTGCGGAGGACCTCTCCGCGGAAATAGGCCCTGGTGTCGGTCGGCGGGTTGGTCACCGCGTCGAGGATCTGCTGTTCGGTGACGAGACGCTGCATGGATCCGCGCGCCACGAGTCGGTTGTAGAGACCCTTGTCGAGCCGCACATCCGAGTACTGAAGATCCACGAGATGCAGTCGCGGCGCGGACCATCCGAGGCCTTCGCGCTGCCGAAACCCCTCGAGCAGGCGGAGTTTCGCCGGCCAGTCGAGCAGATCCGAGCATTCCATCGGGTCGCGTTCGAGTAGGTCGAGGACCATCGCCCATTTCTCGAGGATGTCCGCAACCCGTGGGTCGTCGTTGCCTTCTCCGGCTACGAACTTGGCGACGCGTTGATGGTAGATCCGCTGCAGTGCCAAGGCAGTCAGTTCTCGACCGTCTGTAAGTGCGACGGTCTGCCGCAATGTCGGGTCGTGGCTGATCTGATGAACTGCGGTGACGGGACGCGCCAGCTGAAGATCCGAGAGGTCGACGCCTGCCTCGATGATGTCGAGGACGAGCGCTGTCGTTCCGACCTTCAAATAGGTCGCCATCTCGGCAAGATTGGCGTCGCCGATGATGCAGTGAAGTCTCCGATACTTGTCTGCATCTGCATGCGGTTCGTCCCGGGTATTGATGATTCCGCGCTTGAGTGTCGTTTCGAGGCCGACTTCTACCTCGATGTAGTCGGCGCGCTGCGAGAGCTGGAAGCCCGCTTCGTCACCGGATTGACCTATTCCTACCCGGCCCGACCCGGTGAAGACCTGACGGGATGCGAAGAACGGAGACAGACCGGCTATGACAGCCGAGAAAGGTGTCGCGCGGGACATGAGGTAGTTCTCGTGAGTTCCGTACGAGGCGCCTTTGCCGTCGACGTTGTTCTTGTACAGCTGGAGTCGCGGGGCACCGGGCACGCTGGAGGCATGCCGTGCCGCGGCCTCCATCACCCTCTCGCCTGCCTTGTCCCAGATGACTGCATCGAGCGGATCGCGTACTTCTGGTGCCGAGTATTCCGGATGTGCGTGGTCGACGTACAGCCGTGCACCGTTGGTGAGAATCATGTTGGCGGCGCCGATCTCGTCGGCATCGATGATCGGTGCGGGTCCGCTGAAACGACCGAGATCGAACCCACGAGCGTCACGCAGGGGTGACTCGACCTCGTAGTCCCAGCGGGTTCGCTTCGCCCGAGGCACTCCGGCCGCGGCTGCATAGGCCAGCACTGCCTGAGTGGACGTGAGAATCGGGTTGGCCGTTGGATCGGTTGGGGAGGAGATTCCGTACTCGACCTCGATGCCAATGATGCGCTCCATACATCCGAGCCTAGGTGATGGCCGGATCTACAATCGAACGACCAGGCCGGTCCGGATCGATACCGTCGCATCATTGCGTCGTGGCACCGAGGGCGAAGTGCCGTTTCCTCGCGTAATCAGAACTGCTCGACGCACCTACCGAACGAGCGGCGTGTGCGTCGAGCAGTTCTGATTGACGATCTTGCTTTCGAGAAACTCGGTTGCTACAGGTACTGCCCCGTGTTCGATTCGGTGTCGATTGCGCGGGAAGCACTTGCGTTCTTGCCGGTGACCAGGGTGCGAATGTAGACGATGCGCTCGCCTTTCTTCCCCGAGATTCGAGCCCAGTCGTCCGGGTTGGTGGTGTTGGGCAAGTCCTCGTTCTCGGCGAACTCGTCGACGATCGAGTCGAAGAGATGCTGAACGCGAAGTCCGGGGGTCCCCGACTCGAGAACAGACTTGATCGCGTACTTCTTCGCACGGTCGACGATGTTCTGGATCATGGCACCGGAGTTGAAATCCTTGAAGTACAGGACTTCTTTGTCTCCATTGGCGTAGGTCACTTCGAGGAACCGATTGTCGTCGCTTTCCGCGTACATGCGGTCCACCACACGTTCGATCATCGCCCGAATGCAGGCAGTCCGATCTCCGCCGAATTCTGCGAGGTCATCGGCATTGACCGGGAGTGAATCGGTCAGGTACTTCGAGAAGATGTCCTGAGCCGACTCGGCGTCGGGGCGCTCGATCTTGATCTTCACATCGAGACGGCCGGGACGAAGAATTGCTGGATCGATCATGTCTTCACGGTTGGACGCACCGATGACGATGACGTTCTCAAGTCCCTCGACGCCGTCGATCTCGGCGAGAAGCTGTGGGACGACCGTTGTCTCGACATCCGAGGACACCCCAGAGCCGCGGGTACGGAAGATGGAATCCATCTCGTCGAAGAACACGATGACGGGCGTACCCTCCGAAGCCTTTTCACGGGCACGCTGGAAGATCATCCGGATATGACGCTCGGTTTCACCGACGAACTTGTTCAGCAGTTCGGGACCCTTGATGTTCAGGAAGAACGATTTTGCTTCCTTGGCATCCTGGCCGCGAGATTCGGCAATCTTCTTCGCGAGCGAGTTCGCGACGGCCTTGGCGATCAGAGTTTTACCGCAGCCGGGTGGGCCGTAGAGCAGTACTCCCTTGGGTGGCCGCAGGGAGTACTCGCGGAACAGATCCTTGTGAAGGAACGGAAGCTCCACCGCGTCGCGGATCTGCTCGATCTGGCGGCCGAGACCACCGATATCCTCGTATCCGACGTCCGGCACTTCTTCGAGCACCAAATCCTCGACCTCGGCCTTGGGTACACGCTCGAACGCGTACCCGGCTTTGGTATCGACCAGGAGCGAATCGCCGGGCCGCAGTTTGCGGGACGGCTCGTCCGGATCTTGGGGAAGGGTGTCGTTGACCATGTCGAACAGCGGCTTTGCGAGCCACACGACTCGCTCTTCGTCCGCGTGACCCACGACCAGAGCGCGGCTGCCGTCACCGAGCAACTCTCGGAGCGAACAAATCTCCCCGACTTGCTCGAACGATCCCGCCTCGACGATCGTCAGTGCCTCGTTCAACCTCACCGTCTGGCCGGGTGCGAGTAAGACTGCCTCGACGTTGGGCGAACACGTCAGCCGCATTTTGCGACCGGAAGTGAACACGTCCACCGTGTCGTCCTCGTGCACTGCCATCAAGATGCCGTAACCGCTGGGGGGTTGTCCGAGCCGATCGACTTCTTCGCGCAGCGCGATGAGTTGCTGACGTGCCTCCTTGAGGGTGTCCATCAATTTCGAGTTTCGTAGCGACAGCGAGTCGATACGGGTCTCGAGTTCGCGGACACGCTCCGGTGATTCCCCGAGTTGACCGAGTTGTCGCCGTAATGCCGCAGCCTCGGTACGTAGCTCGTCGAGTTCCGCCCGTGCCGCAGCCGATTCTGGATTGTCTGTTGAGCTCATGAGCGACTCCTCCCAGTCCGATCTTTCAACGCTACCGGCACAGCGACCAAAGCGCGTGTGGACGCGTTCGAGTGTTGTCGGCCGGGTGACGAATGGAGCCATCGAAGACTACGTAAAGCCATGTTAGCCTCGCCTGACCTCGTGACCCGAGAGCCCCGCCAGAAAGAGGCTCCACCAGTGCCGATGCGAGGTTTCGCGGTGCTGATTGCACCCGCACAACAGGGATGGCCGTTGCCGGTTCAGCGACAACGAAGGTTCCGATCACGCTGATCACAGTTCGGACTCCACCGTCGAGACACCCGACAACAGCATCCAGCGCGTGCGGCGCCGACAGTCACGCAACTTCGACCTGGCATTGGGCCAGGAGCCTTCACCGAGAGCCGTCAGCCCTTCCCGGATCGACGCTGCGGCTTCGGGGTAACGGTCCCGGCTGCCAGTTTGCGAGCACTGATCAAGAATGCGGTGTGCCCCTGCATACGATGCTCGGGCCGCACAGCCAATCCCACAACGTGCCAACCGCGGACGATGGACTCCCACGACTTCGGTTCGGTCCAGCATTCTTGGCCGCGCAGAGCTTCGACGACGCGTGAGAGCTGCGTTACCGTCGCGACGTAGACGATCAACACCCCGCCAGGGACGATCGCATCCGCGACGGCGGGCAGGGCATCCCACGGCGCGAGCATGTCGAGAATCGCGCGGTCCACCGTCTCACCTGGATGATCCGCGGCGAATTGATCGATGTCTGCCACCGTCAAATCCCAGTTCGACGGCCGCTCACCGAAGAAAGTTTCGACGTTCTTCACGGCATAGTCGGCGTGGTCCTGCCTGATCTCGTACGAGATGACGGTGCCCTCCGATCCGACCGCCCGAAGCAGCGAACACGTCAGTGCGCCGGAACCCGCTCCTGCCTCCAACACGCGTGCACCGGGAAACACATCGCCCTCATGGACGATCTGCGCAGCATCCTTGGGGTAGATGACCTGTGCGCCGCGCGGCATCGACAGGACGTAGTCGGTCAACAGCGGGCGCAGCGCCAGGTATGGCGTGCCGTTCACGGACGTGACTACGCTGCCCTCGTCGGCACCGAGGAGCTTGTCGTGGGTGATTCCGCCGCGGTGAGTATGGAACTCCTTGCCGGGCTCGAGTACCACCGTGTAGTGCCTGCCCTTGCCGTCGGTCAGCTGGACTCTGTCGCCGGTGCGGAACGGTCCGCTCCTGGCGGGTCCGGCATTCTCGGTGGGCTCAGGAGCTGCATCGTGTGCGGGAGCTGGGTCGGATACAGGAGCTGGGTCGGATGCGAAAGCCTCCTCGGATGATTCGATTTCGCCCGAAGACACGCTCTCGTCCGAAGACACAGCCATTCCCACCTTCTAGTACTTGCACCTCAACCATCCGCCCGCGCGTAAATCTGCATGGGAAGGCGGCCGCCGATCCGAGAATTCGGAAGCGACTCGACCGCCCAGACTACGGCCTTCCCCGATTCTGTCGGGGCAGGGGCTTACCCTGCCCTATGTGAGTATTTTGGAATTGCCGGCGCAGCCACGTCCGCGTCGGAGTAGGCCCGCACTGTCGCCCTCCCGCGCGAACGACTTCAAACAGTGTCCTTTGCTCTACCGATTTCGAGCAGTGGATCGTCTTCCCGAGAAGTCCACCACAGCTCAGGTCAAAGGAACCGTCGTTCACGCTGCACTCGAAGCGCTGTACGCAATGCCCACCGAAACAAGGGATTCCGTCGCTGCGGTCGAGTTGGTATCCCCCGCGTGGGATCGGGTGCTCGAAGAATCACCGGAACTCGACGCACTGTTCGAGGGTAAAGATCGCGAGGCACTCCTCGACCAAGCGCGGACGCTGGTGGCCGGGTACTACGAGATGGAAGATCCGACCAGATTCGATCCGGAGTCCTGCGAACAACGAGTGGAGATCGAACTGTCCGACGGCACTCCTCTTCGCGGATTCATCGATCGAATCGATGTTGCACCCAATGGCATGATCCGCGTCGTCGATTACAAGACCGGTAAGTCTCCTCGTGAGTTTACCGAGGCCAAGGCCCTCTTCCAGATGAAGTTCTACGCACTGGTGATCATGCGTATGCGCAGCGTAGTACCCTCCCAGCTCAAATTGATGTACCTGGGCGACAAGAAGTCGCTGACCTACACACCCGACGAGGAAGAATTGATTCGGTTCGAACGGATGCTGTCGGCGATATGGAAAGCAATTCTCGAGGCAGGGCAGTCCGGCGACTTTCGACCGAAAAAAACCAAACTGTGCGGGTGGTGCGATCACCAGGCCCTGTGTCCAGAGTTCGGTGGTACTCCCCCGGTCTATCCAGGGTGGCCTGACGAACTTCAGGACCGGAACTTGCTCGTGTCGGAGATGAGCCTGTGACCTCGAGCGAGCACACCCCGAACTCCGAGACCCCCGCTACCGAGACCGAGCCGGAGGCATTCTTCGTGCCCCTCGGTCTCAATGCCCGAGGCAACGAGGTGTTCTCCACGACTCGTCGTACGGTGAGCTTGTGGGCACCGACCATGCAGCACGGCGCACCCCCGTCAGCCTTGCTCGTTCGCGCTCTCGAGCGCGTCTCACCGCGCGAGGACGTACGCGTGAGTCGGGTCGTCGTCGAATTGCTCGGCCCGGTGCCCATCTCGGACATCGAGGTTCGTTCCTGGGTCGATCGACCGGGCGCGAACATCGAACTTGTCGTCGCCGAATTATGGGCTCGGTCTCCTGACCGTGTCGATCAGAACGGTGTCGTCCGCGAGGGTGTCGAACGCGCGGTTGCCCGGGGCACAGCGTGGCGCATGACCACCGTCGACACCTCGAGCGAGTCCCACCAAGCTGACGCGTCCTTGAAACCCCTGTCGGAGGGGACAAGTCACAACTGGGGAGGAATGTGGAAGTCCGGGTATCTCGACAATATCGAGATCTTCGCGCTCACCGAACTGGGCGGTAACGGACCGGGGCAGGTATGGGCAAGGCCTACACCGGCTTTGGTATTGGGCGAAGAGATGACGCCCCTCGAAAGACTGTTCTCGATTGCCGATATCGCAAACGGTATCGGTGCCAAACTCGACCTGAACCGGTGGACCTTCCTCAATACCGATCTCACCGTCCACATCTTCCGCGTACCGGAGGGTGATTGGGTCGGGATTTCGGCCGAAACGTCCACCGGGCCAGACGGGTTCGCAATGTCTGCGGGTGTGCTGCACGACGAACGAGGGCCGATCGGACGTATCGCACAGACAGTGCTGGTCAGACCGCGCCCGTAGGGACGAGAGCCGACCGGTCAGAAGGCGCGGCAGGACCTGATATCCGAAGCGAGAATAGCTTTGGCTCCCAGGTCCGCCAGCTCGTCCATGACGCTGTTGTGCACCTTGCGAGACACCATTGCCCGCACGGCTACCCAGTTGTCGTCGACCATCGGCGAAAGCGTCGGGGATTCGATGCCAGGCGTGATTTTCACGGCTTCGTCGAGGATGGACTTCGGGCAGTCGTAATCGAGCATGAGGTATTGCTGAGCGAACACGACACCCTGCACGCGAGCGATCAACTGCTTGCGAACCTTGTCGGTGTCCTCGCTACCTGCCCGCGAAATCAGCACACCTTCCGAATCGCACAGGGACTCACCGAACGCGACCAGATTGTGTTGCCGCAAGGTGCGACCGGAGCCCACGACGTCGGCGATGGCGTCGGCGACACCGAGCTGGATGGAGATCTCGACGGCGCCGTCGAGTCGAATGACCTCTGCCGTCAGTCCGCGACGAGCAAGGTCTGCACGTACGAGATTCGGGTACGAGGTTGCGATTCGGAGTCCGTCGAGGCTTTCCGCAGTCCACTCTTTTCCTGCCGGCGCAGCGTATCTGAAGCTGGATCGCCCGAAACCGAGGGCCAAACGCTCATCGACGGGTGCACCTGAATCGAGAGCAAGATCGCGGCCGGTGATGCCAAGGTCGAGTTCGCCGGAGCCGACGTAGATAGCGATATCTTTCGGGCGCAGAAAAAAGAACTCGACCTGGTTGGCTGGATCGAGGACCGTGAGATCACGAGCGTCGGTCCGGCGCCGATAGCCGGCCTCCGACAGAATCTCAGCGGCAGATTCGGAGAGCGAGCCTTTGTTGGGAACTGCTACACGCAACATGGAGTTTTCCTGTTCGGGGGTGTCGGTCGGGATTCGTCGGGGCGGAGCTCACAGATGTCGGTAGACATCTTCGAGTTCGAGGCCCTTACCCACCATCAACACCTGAACCCAATACAGAAGCTGAGAGATCTCCTCGGCGAGCGCTTCGTCGCTCTCGTGTTCCGCGGCGATCCACACTTCGCCTGCTTCTTCGAGGATCTTCTTTCCTTGCGCATGCACGCCTGCATCCAACGCAGCGACGGTGCCGGAACCCTCAGGACGTGTCGCGGCGCGATCGGTGAGCTCGGCGAACAGGGATTCGAAGGTCTTCACGGGTTGTGATTCTTTCATGACGAAGTAGTGGAACGCGCATCGCACCACGCCGACGAGAGTTCGTCGGCGGTGAGCCCGACGAGCGAGCTGCGTACGACATAGCCCGCACGAGGGGTTACTGCGAGTTCGGAGGGCACATAAAGCACGGAACAACCTGCGCGATGAGCGGACAACGATCCGGTCGGTGAGTCCTCGACAGCGAGACAGTCCTCCGGAGCGACACCGAGCAACGATGCCCCGCGGAGATAGGGCGCAGGATGCGGTTTGCCGGCCTCGACTTCGTCGCCGCTCACCGTGGCGTCGAAGTAGTCACGGCCGACGGTGTCCAATGCGTACTCGACCAGACCCCGCTCGGTGTTGGTCACCAGAGCAGACCCGAGACCGAGATCGCGGACCAGCGCAAGAGCGTCCTTGGCACCGGGGCGCCACGAGATTCCCTCGGCGAACAATACAGCGACACGGTCGGTGAGCCAGTTCCTTGCGGTGGCCAGCGACTGGTCGGTCACCTCGGTACCGGTGTGGGCGAACACTGTGCGAAGGGCGTCCTGCATCGAATTTCCGAGTGTGCTCTCGCGGACCTCCGGCGTCAGTTCACGCCCGAGTTCGAGGGACAGTTCCTCGACCGCGACGTCCCAGATCTTCTCGGAATCGAGCAAAGTTCCGTCCATGTCCCACAGCACAGCCCGCAGACGGCGGTCAGAAGAGTCAGACATTGAAATACTTGGCCTCCGGGTGATGAAGAACGAATGCGTCCGTGGACTGCTCTGGATGCAGTTGTAGTTCTTCCGACAGCTTGACGCCGATCCGTTCGGGTTCGAGAAGTGCAGCCAACTTGATACGATCCTCGAGGTCCGGGCACGCACCGTAGCCGAACGAGTAACGCGCACCACGGTATTCGAGCTTGAAATATCCCTCGGCCTCGGTCGGGTCCTCGGCCGCAACACTCGCGCCACTGGAAAGCTTCAGTTCTTCACGGACGCGGCGATGCCAATACTCGGCGAGTGCCTCGGTCAGCTGCACACCGATGCCATGCACTTCGAGGTAGTCACGGTAGGAGTCCGCAGCGAACAGTTCGTTGGCGAAATCCGCGATCGGCTGCCCCATCGTGACCAGATTCATCGGAAGGACATCCACCTGACCAGATTTCGTGGCGTCTTCCCGCGACCGAATGAAGTCGGCGATGCACAGGAATCGATCGCGATTCTGACGTGGGAAGGTGAACCGGAATCGTTCGGGCGCATCGACGCGCGGCTCGGTCAGTACGACGACGTCGTCACCTTCCGAGACCGCCGGGAAGTATCCATAGACGAGAGCGGCATGCGCGAGAATGCCGTCGGTGCTGAGCCGATCCAGCCAATACCGCAGTCGCGGTTTGCCTTCCGACTCGACGAGGTCCTCGTACGTTGCTCCTTCGCCCTTGCGTGCACCACGCAAACCCCACTGGCCGAGAAAGAGTGCACGCTCGTCGAGGAGTTCGGAGTAGTCGGACAACGACACGCCCTTGACGATGCGAGTCCCCCAGAACGGCGGAGTCGGAGTCTCGATATCCGTCGCGACGTCCGAACGCTCCGGCACCACGATAGGAACCTCGTTCGCCTTGCGCTGCTCGGCAATTCGACGTGAACGTTCGTGGCGGGCCTTGCGCTCTTCGGTTTTCGCCTTGGCCGCCAACGCCTCCGGGCTGTCCGGCGCCGGCCCACCTCCACGCTTGGTCGTCATGATGGTATCCATCAGGCTCAGACCCTCGAACGCGTCGCGGGCATAGTGGACGTCACCTTGGTAGACGTCCTGCAGATCGTTCTCGACATAGGAGCGCGTCAAGGCTGCGCCACCGAGCAGCACCGGAAACTTCTCGGCGACTCCCCTGTTGTTGAGCTCGATCAGGTTGTCCTTCATGACAACCGTGGATTTGACCAGCAGCCCCGACATACCGATGACGTCGGCACGCTTGTCGATCGCCGCTTCCAGAATAGTCGCGATCGGCTGTTTGATCCCAAGGTTGACGACCTCGTACCCATTGTTGCTGAGAATGATGTCGACGAGGTTCTTGCCGATGTCGTGAACGTCGCCCTTGACGGTGCCGAGGACGATCCGCCCCTTCCCGTCGTCGTCCGACGCTTCCATGTGGGGTTCGAGGTACGCGACAGCGGCCTTCATCACCTCAGCGGACGCCAACACGAACGGGAGTTGCATCTGACCGGAGCCGAACAACACACCCACGGTCTTCATGCCCGACAGGAGCGTTTCGTTGATGATCTCCAGCGGCGGCTTTTCCTTCATCCCCGCATCCAGATCTGCTTCGAGTCCGTTGCGTTCGCCGTCGACGATGCGCCGCTCGAGCCGCTCGAACAGCGGCAATCGGCCAAGTTCTTCGGCACGAGATTCCCGCGCCGACGCCGCCGAAACCCCTTCGAACAGCTGCATGAGCTTCTGCAGCGGGTCGTATCCCTCGGATCGACGGTCGTAGACCAGATCGAGTGCGATCTCGCGATGCTCGTCGGGGATCTTGTTCATCGGCAAAATCTTCGACGCGTGCACGATGGCCGTGTCCAACCCTGCCTGGGTGCACTCGTGCAGAAACACCGAGTTGAGGACCTGCCGTGCAGCGGGATTCAAACCGAAAGAGATGTTCGATAATCCGAGCGTGGTGTGAACCCGGGGATAGAGTTTCTTGAGCTGACGGATGGCCTCGATCGTTTCGATTCCATCGCGTCGAACTTCTTCCTGCCCCGTGGAAATCGGGAAGGTGAGGGTGTCGACAATGATGTCTTCCTGACGCAGACCCCAGTTGCCGGTGATGTCCTCGATCAGGCGTGCGGCGACGCGGACCTTCCACTCGGCGGTGCGTGCCTGACCTTCTTCATCGATGGTCAACGCGACGACAGCAGCGCCGTGCTCCTTGACGAGCCGCATGATCTTCTGAAAACGCGAGTCCGGGCCTGCTCCGTCTTCGTAGTTGACCGAGTTGACTGCGCTGCGGCCACCGAGATGCTCCAATCCGGCTTTCAGTACGGCAGGTTCGGTCGAGTCGAGCATGATCGGCAACGTGGATGCCGTCGCCAGCCGACTGGCGAGTGCAGCCATATCAGCGGCCCCGTCCCGGCCCACGTAGTCGACGTTCAGGTCGAGCATGTGTGCGCCGTCGCGAGTCTGGTCCTTGGCGATGTCGAGGCACTTCTCGTAGTCCTCGGCGAGCATCGCGTCGCGAAAAGCTCTGGAGCCGTTGGAATTAGTACGCTCGCCGATCACCAGGATGCTGGAATCCTGTTCGAAGGACACAGCCGAATAGAGTGAGGAAACTCCGGGTTCCGGGGTGGGCGTGCGCTCCGCCTGGCGGGTGCCGTGAACGAGATCGGCGACCTGACGAATGTGCTCGGGCGTCGTTCCGCAGCATCCGCCGACCAGCGACAGACCGTATTCGGAGACGAAGCCGCTCAGTGCGATCGCCAGCTCGGGTGCGGTCAGTGGATATTCGGCTCCCCTGGCTCCCAGAGTGGGCAGCCCGGCGTTCGGCATGACGGACACCGGCAACCGCGAGTGCTTCGACAGATGCCGAAGATGCTCACTCATCTCTGCGGGTCCAGTTGCGCAATTGAGCCCGATCATGTCGATACCGAGCGGCTCCAGCGCAGTCAGCGCGGCGCCGATCTCACTTCCGACGAGCATGGTGCCGGTGGTTTCGACGGTGACGTGCGTAATGATCGGAATGCGCGCACCCAGCTTGTCCATCGCGTGTTGGCTTCCGATGATCGCCGCTTTGACCTGTAGCAGGTCCTGGCAGGTTTCGATGAGAATTGCATCGGCACCGCCGTCGATCATGCCGAGCGCGGCCTCGGTGTATGCGTCACGTAGGCGCGCGAACGGCGCGTGACCCAGCGTGGGAAGTTTGGTACCCGGGCCCATCGAGCCCAGCACGAATCGGTCCATCCCGTCACGGCCGGGGCCCATCTCGTCGGCCGTTTCGCGCGCGAGGCGTGTCCCCTTCTCCGCCAGCTCGCGGATCCGATCCTCGATGTCGTAGTCCGCCAGGTTCGGAAGGTTGCAACCGAAGGTGTTGGTTTCGACGGCGTCTGCGCCCGCATCGAAGTAGGCGCGGTGGATCTCACGAAGTACATCGGGACGAGTGTCGTTGAGAATTTCGTTGCAGCCCTCGAGACCGATGAAGTCGTCGAGCGTCAATTCGGCGTCCTGCAACATAGTCCCCATCGCACCGTCGCCGATGACAACGCGCGAACGAATCGCTTCCAGCAGGCCGGTCTTATGTAGCGCAGGCATTGCTACAGCCTAGTGGTCACACAGCGATACCCAAGACGGGCCGGGCTGGTCGTAGGCTGTCGTGGTGAGTCCCCGAAACAGCGACGGCAATATTCCAGCTGACAACAACGTCACAGAACGCGACAATTCAGACAACGCTGCAGAAGCGCTGCTCGAAGCCGTCTCCGACGCTGTGTCCAATGCCACATCGTTTTCCGTCCCCGAAGACAAAAATTCGGACGTCGAGCCGGATCTTCCCACGCTGCGCGATCCGATCCTGGTGGCCGCATTCGAGGGCTGGAACGACGCGGGCGACGCAGCGAGTGGCGCCGTCGAGCATCTGGAATTGATCTGGGATGCCAGTCCGTTGGCTGAGCTGGACTCCGAGGACTACTACGACTACCAGGTGAACCGTCCGACGATTCGACAGGTCGAGGGTGTCACGAGAGAAATACAGTGGCCGTCGACGCGCTTGTCGGTGTGCTCGCCCCCCGGCAGCAGCAGGGACGTCGTGTTGCTGCGCGGTATCGAACCCAACATGCGCTGGCGGAGCTTTTGCGACGACCTGCTCGAGTTCATCGAGCAACTCGGCGTGGACACCGTGGTCATCCTCGGCGCTCTGCTCGCAGACACCCCGCACACCCGACCGGTACCGGTGACGGGAAGTGCGTACAGCGTCGAAGCCGCCGAACGTTTCAACCTCGAGCAAACTCGTTACGAGGGGCCGACCGGCATCACCGGTGTCCTACAGGACGAATGCGTCAAGGCAGGCGTTCCGGCCGTCTCGTTCTGGGCAGCCGTGCCGCACTACGTCTCGCAGCCACCCAACCCCAAGGCGACCGTGGCGTTACTCCAGCGCGTCGAGGACGTACTCGATATCGAAGTTCCGCTCGGTGAGCTCCCTTCCCAAGCCGAGGACTGGGAAGAAGCCGTCAACGAGATGACCGCGGAGGACGAGGAAATCAGCGAATACGTTCGAACGCTCGAAGAGCGCGGAGATGCCGAGGTGGACATCAGTGACGCGATCTCGAAGATCGACGGCGACGCCATCGCGGCCGAGTTCGAGCGTTACCTCCGACGTCGCGGACCCGGGAACTTCGGGCTCTAGCGGTAGTCGGTCCGGGGCGCAGTTGCAGGCCCGAGCACGACCGCACAGCGACAGAACGATCATCGTGAGATCTTTCTGACCCCTACGTAACGTCAACGCAGCGGGAGTGCAACCCCGACGCGGCACCGTGGCGTCATGGCCAGCACACCGCGATTTCTCCAGGGCGTCTTCCCGTTCACCGGGCACGGGCTGAACAAGCCCGAGTCGATAGATCCGTCGACCAAGTTCGTCGTTCCATCCGGAGCTACCGCTCAACCGCTGTATTTCCGTGGCGGTAATTCGAGCGAAGAGCTGGTGGTCGTGACCTTGCTGAGGGATGGGCAGCCCATGCGAATGTTCCCCATGGGCTCCAAGAGCGGGGTCAACATCGCGCTTCGTGTCGTCGAGGACGTCGATCCGGATTCCGTCCTCGAGCTCGTCGTCGCGGCGCCGGAAGGAACGACCGGTGAAGTCGTCGTCGACTTCGGTTTGGTGCTGATCTGATGAGTGCAGACGCGATGGGTGGAGAGTCCGGCGTGAGGAAGTTGGTCGTGGTCGGGAACGGTATGGCGGGCGCACGCACAGTCGAGGAGATCCTCAAACGCGGCGGAAGCGCACTGTTCGACATCACGATGATCGGCGACGAGCCGTACGGCAACTACAACAGGATCATGCTGTCGCACGTGTTGTCCGGTGAAGCCGGCATCGACGACGAAGATCTGCTTCTCAATCCCATGAGCTGGTATCGCGAAAACGGTGTCACGCTCTATGCAGGCGACCGTGCCGTCTCGCTCGACCGGTTCGCCAAGTCCGTGGTGTGTGAAAGTGGCCGAACCGTCGCGTACGACGTCCTGATCATCGCCACCGGCAGCAACACGTTCTTTCCGAACATGGACGGGCTTCGTGAGAGCGACGGTCGCCTCGCCCGCGGTGTGTTCGGATTCCGGACCATCGCCGACACGAACGGAATGTTGCAGATGGCGGAGGCGCAGGACGACGTCGCCGCGGTCGTGATCGGCGGCGGTCTCCTGGGATTGGAAGCCGCGTACGGACTCCGAACGCAAGGCTTGGACGTCGATGTCGTGCACTCGCCCGGACACTTGATGAACCAGCAGTTGGACGAACGCGGTGGGCGCGTCCTCCGCAACAAGATCGAAGCACTCGGTGTCGGTGTGCACACCTCCAAACGCACGACTTCGGTGTTGCGTACCCGCGAGGGCGCAGTGGCCGGTGTGGGCTTCAACGACGGCACCTCACTTGCCGCCGACATGATCGTCGTGACCGCCGGAATCCGTCCCAATGTCGAATTCGCACGCGGGGGCGGATTGGTGATCGAACGCGGAATCGTGGTGGACGATCAACTGCGCTGCGAGGACGAGGGGTCGATCTTCGCCGTCGGTGAATGCTGCCAACATCGCGGCGAAGTGTACGGCCTCGTAGCGCCCCTGTGGGAACAGGCCGTCGTCCTCGCCGATCATCTGACAGATACGAATCCTACTGCGGCATATCATGGTTCACGTCTGACGACCAAGCTCAAAGTGGCCGGTGTCGACGTGGCAGCCATGGGAGTGAAGGGACCCGAGCGTGAGGACGACGAGTTCGTCCAGTTCTACGAACCACGCAGCGGAACGTACAAGAGCGTCGTCGTCCGCGACGGCAAACTCATCGGTGCCACGCTTCTCGGGGACATCAGCAAAGCAAACTTTCTGACGCAGGCGTTCGACGAGAAGGTTCCGCTCCCCGAAGAACGAATCAGCATGTTGTTCGACATGGGAACCCCGACGGCGGCAACCGGTGCAGCCGAACTCGCCGACGACGTCCAGGTGTGCAACTGCAACGGCGTCACCAAAGGTCAGATCGTCGACTGCGTTCACGCAGGTGCCACGACGATGAGCGACGTCACCGCCAAGACCCGCGCAGGTAAGGGGTGTGGTTCCTGCAAAGGACTTGTCGCCGATATCTTGGCCTGCGCTGCCGGAGGCGCGGTCGCACCCGACCCCGCCGCCGACTGGTATGTGCCGTCCATCCCGTTGGCCAAGCCGGCCTTGATCGAGATCATCCGCGAGCGCGACCTACGTTCGGTGTCGCAGGTTTTCAGCGAACTCGCTGCAGGTGGCCGTGAAGATGCGAGCGCGAAGATGCCACTCGCATCTTTGCTGCGAACGATCTGGGGACCGGACTGGGTAGACGAACGAGGTGCGCTCTTCATCAACGATCGCGTCCACGCCAACATTCAGCGTGACGGCACCTTCTCGGTCGTACCGCAGATGAAGGGCGGGGTCACTACCCCGGATCAGCTTCGCAAGATCGCCGACGTCGCCGACAAATATCACGTTCCGCTGGTCAAGGTTACCGGCGGGCAGCGCATAGATCTGCTCGGAATCAAGAAGGAAGATCTACCGAAGGTCTGGGGTGACCTCGACATGCCGTCCGGGTTCGCGTACGGCAAGAGCATGCGAACCGTGAAAACCTGTGTCGGCAGCGACTTCTGCCGCTTCGGACTCGGCGATTCGACGGCGCTGGGCATCGCACTCGAAGAGCGCTTCCAAGGGCTCGAGACCCCCGGCAAACTGAAGCTGGCCGTCGCCGGATGCCCACGAAACTGTTCCGAGGCACTGTGCAAGGACTTCGGTGTCGTGTCCGTCGGCGAGGACAAATGGGAGCTCTATGTCGGCGGTGCCGCAGGTGCCCACATCCGGAAGGGCGATCTACTGGCCACTGTCGTCGGCGGCGAGGAAGTTCTGCGCATGGCTGGGATATTCATCCAGCACTACCGCGAAACGGCGCAGTGGCTCGAGCGAACATACGCGTGGGTCCCCCGGGTCGGACTGGACGAGCTTCGACGAATTCTGGTCGAGGACGGTGACGGAATCGTCGCTGGACTCGAACAACGCATGCAAACTTCGGTGGACGGCTACCGGGATCCCTGGCAGGACCGGGCCGAACCCAAGTCGCCTGCGCAGTTCACACCGTCGTTGCCGCTCCTTCCGCTCCCCCAGGTACCGGTCCGATGAGCGTGCCCGTAGGTCCCGTCGAAGACGTGACACCGGGTGAGGGCCGCGCCTACGTCGTCGACGGCAGGCAGGTAGCGGTATTCCTCCTCCAGGATGGGAGTGTGCGCGCCATGGACGCAGTGTGCCCGCACAAGGGTGGGCCATTGGCGGACGGTCAGATCGACGGCTCGGTCGTGATGTGCCCGATGCATCAGTACGCGTTCTCTCTCGACGACGGCACCTGTCCGAGCGGAATCGCCTCCGTACGAACGTATCCCGCAGTCATCGTCGATGGAAAGGTCATGGTGGAGGTGTAGCTGGACTCGCTTTCTTTCGCGACCGGCCCCATACCGATCGCCGTCAGCCGATCGAGGTGCCGTCCGGCATGATCGCCCCGGTGAGATCGGCACCGTCCGAGTGATACATACCGTCGAAGAAAACGGACGAAACTGGCTGTTCGTCAGGTTCGAATCGTACGATTCGAACGTCGGTGTCGTTCGGCACGTTCGAGTACAAGATTTAGTTCTGGACGAACGACGCCGAGGGTAGGCCATATTTCTTCGTTTCGTGATTTCGGAAGGATCAACCATGCCATCGCCGTATTCGAACGAACGGCTCGCCGGCGTCGAGGCGGTCCTGTGGGCGATCGACAACCGCTGCGAGTTGCAAGATCTGGCCGTGGAGTCGGCCGATCAAGCAGAACTGATCGCATCGTTAATGCAGCATTACGGATTCGACGAAGATCAATGCAACTTCGTGATCTCGCTCTCCGCCGGGCACATGACGAAGAAGTATCGAGTTCATCTGTCCGAGGAGCGAAAACAACTGCGCAAAGAACTAGCAGATGGCCAGTGACTCCTCCATCATGTGAGAACCGACGCTGGCATAGAAGACCTTCGCGAGCCTCAGCCGAAATGGCATCCGCCAGCCTTGCGGAGGCTGCGGTCAAGGACCCTGGCGCAGATCCTCGATGGAGCTAGTTCCGACCACCAACGGCGTCGCACTTGTGCTGTTGCACTTAGGCTTTGGTCAGTTCGTTCCATGAACACAAAGTGCCTGCTCGGGGAATGTTGAGTCGTTGGCGCGGGAGCGTGGCTCGAACGGTGATTTCATAGGCGTCCGCACCTTGTGGTGGGTGGTTCGGGCCGAATCAGTTCACGGGCGGCGGGACGATGCGTACCGATCGCGGCGGACTGGCAACGGTGAAGCCGCACCGACGAGCGGCCGCCACCAGCGGCTCCGGGTTCGCGTCGGTCGACCAGGTGGCCTCCCCCGCTTCCCCGAACAGTCCGACGGCGTTGGGGTTCGGCCCGGTGGTGAACCGGGTCTGGTAACGGATTCCGGCGAAGGTGGCCGAGAACGCTGCCGCCCATTCCTGCGGCACTCCGTACGGGGTCATGGAGACAAGTTCTCTGGTCAGGCCGAAGTCTGCAGCGGTACCCGCGCACGTGTCGGCGAGCTGATGCTCGTGCGGCACGGTCAGGGTAGACAGGCATCGGATGGCGGCGAACGCGTCACTGACGACCCCAATTCTCGCCAACGTCTCTCCGACGGTTTCCCGGATCGCGGTGAGTTCGTCCAATGCGAGGTAGCAGGTGCCGCGTGGCGGTGTCAGGTCGAAGCGGCCACCGCCGGAGGAGGCAAACCACCATGGTCCGTTCCCGGTGCTGTGTCCACGGATCAGTGGCTGCGCGGCGGTGAGCTCGCAGCCGGGGAACCCGAGCAGCGGGCGCAGCGGCGGGCCGAGAGCGACAGTGTCGCGGTGGCTCACGCAGCCCACCGTCGTGCGTCGGCGCTGGCAAGCGCCATGACGCTCTCGTGAGGGTGGCCGTCGGCGATCCACTCGGCTGCGCTGCGGCCATCGAGTTCGGGCTGCGGGCTGCGTAACCACACTGCGCAGGTCCAGGGGTCGGCGGCAGCACGCAGCGTCGACCACAGGGTGATCAGGCGCGGGTGCACAGTTCCCGAATCCGTGAACTGCCAGGTGGGATAGACCCATGAACCTCCGTCGAGTCGGCAGGCGATCACGGTGCCGGCGGCGACAGCCTTGTTGACTGCTTGGCGGCTTATGCCCCACCACTGGGTTAGGCCGGTGGTGTCGTAGAACGGGCCGACTAGCTGGTCGTAGGTACCGTTGGTGGGCAGTGCAGCGGTCATGGAGCGAGCGATCGATTCGACGTCGTCGAAGACGTCGGTGGGAACGCCGGCAGCGCGGGCCTCTGCAAATGTCTGGTGGACGCGGCGGGCGAGCAGGTCCATGAGCTTGCGTTCCTGCTCGACTAAGGTGTTCATACGAGGCCTCCTGGCGGTCAACCGTGACAACCTCATTGTTGTCATTGCCGTCAACCATGTCAACGACAAGGCGGTGCGGGATGCCTCAAAGGCAGCGAACTGCAGTACACGGCAACCCTCGATGCACGGCGCGCGCATTTCACTCACCCCCCGGCCAACGCCTACCCTGTTCCAGTGAGCGATTCAGACGACAACGCACGGCTGGGTGCCGCGACAGCGTTTTTGCAGGAAGATCGCCTCAAACTCTTCGCATTCACGGTCGCGGAGAAGCACAACGAGTACCTCTGGGTGCTTCGTGCCTTCGACATCGCCCGTGCCAACTACGTCGTTCTTCTACATGCGGCCGAGATTGCGGACACGCTGGCCAGGCATGCCCCCGAAGACGCACGGCTCACCCCGACCGACATCGCACCGCTGCTCGAGCAGCTTCACACCTGGGAGCTTCTCGAGCGCAGCTACGACGGCTCACGCGCGGCTACCTTGGCCGAGTACCGCAACCGCCATTACGTCTATCAATTCAGCCAGGCCGGTTACAAGGCGTTTCGTGCCGTCGAGGACGTGCTCGGTGCCAGGCTCGACGACGCATCCCTGTCTCGGCTCGTCCTTCCCGAGCTGCTCGCCGACATGCACGAGTTGGCCGAGGCGAACCGTCAGGCCGACGGCGACCGCATCTACCGCAAACTCAGCCGACTCGACTCGACCCTCTCCGAAATGGCCACTCGGGCGGCGCATTTCTATCTGGTCCTCGGCGACCTCGTCCGCACCACCGAGATCACACCCGAATCTTTTCTGGTCCACAAAGATGCACTTCTGACGCATATGCGTGAGTTCAGCTCGGACCTGACGCGTTACGCCCCGAAGTTGGCGGAGGCTATCGCCGTCGTCGAATCGACTTCCATCTCGACGCTGATCGAGCGCGCCGCGATCAGTGACGAGCGGGTCTTCCTGACCATCGACGAGCGTCGTGCCGACTGGCAGGCGCGGTGGTCGGGTCTATCTCATTGGTTCGTGGCTGCGGAGGCAGAACTCAGTGAGTCCGAACGGCTACGTGAAGGCACGATGAGCGCCATTGCCGCGGTGTTGTCGCTGCTTCGACGGGTAACCGAGACGCGCAGAGGTGGTGTGAGCCGCGAGAGTCAACTCCGTCACCTCGCAGGTTGGTTCGCCAACACTGCGACCGAGGACAGTGCGCACGCTCTTTTCCATGCCGTGTTCGGTCTCGGCAGACCGCGTCATCTGTCCATGGTCCACCCGGATGCGGACATCATTCCCGCATCTCGATCCTGGTGGGAAGCCTCTCCCGTCGAAATCTCTCGTACCTTGGCGGAAACCGGTCGCGCGCCGTCGCCCGGCCTGCCTGGCCGCGTTCAACGCAACGACGGCGGGATTCGTCGCCTCCGTGAACAGCAGCTCGCCGCGCAACGCACTCGCAGTGCCGCAGCTCGATCTTTGGCCTCGGTAGGTGTGTACGACCGGACGCTGAACGAGGAGGAGACCGAAGTGTTGCTGAGCTTGCTCAATGCGGCGCTCACCGCCCGGGTCCGGGTGAGTGGTCGTACGTCCGGTTCGACGGGTTCGGACAGTGGTGTGAAATTGACACTGACCGACTCCGAAATATCGACCGTCGTCCGGACGACGCGTGGACGGTTACATCTGGATCGGCTGCAACTCGAGGTTGCGGATGTGACCCGCCGGTGAGAGCACGCGAAATACCTTCTCTGGCACTCGATTCCTATCAGCGTGCGGCGCGCGTTGCGTTGGCGAACCATCTGGTGACGGCGACGTATCCGGACCGTATCGCTCTTCCGCTTCTCCGTAGATGGGCAACCGAGCTTCGCGAGGATCTACTCGACTTGTTCGGCTATCGCCTCGAGGTCACCGAAACGACAGCCCGCTTGTTTCCGGTTCTCGACGCGCTCGATTCGACCCAGCCTGCACGAACCGCCTCGGACCGCGTCTTCGATCGACGCAGATACGCCTACCTGGCGTTGTCCTTGGCTGCGCTCGGCCGAGCAGGCAATCAGATCACGCTCTCCGAACTCGCCGACCACGTAGCCGCCGAGGCAGGCCAGGTGGACGGGGTGGAACTTGCGACCGACCGCGCTGCGGACCGAGACGCGTTCGTCGACGCCGTCGGCTGGCTGGCCGCGCGGGGCGCAATATCGCTCGCCGATGGTGACGCCGGCGGCTGGGCGAACAATCCGGCTTCGGGTGAAGCTCTCTACGACATCGAGCGATCGGTGGTCATGGCGATGTTCCGTCCACCCAGAGCCGTGCAGCACCTCCGTTCGGTCACCGGTCTGCTCGTGGGATCCGAGGTCCCGACCGAAGACAGCGAAGAGGACGGGGAATCGCAGCCGCCGATAGATCCCAAGGAGACTCTCAAAAAGGTGCGCCGTGCGTTGGTCGAGCATCCCGTCGTCTATTTCGACGATTTCGATCAGGACGGTCGCACCGCACTCGCTGCGGTACGGACAGTCGCCGACGTCGAACTTCTGACCGGTCTGATCGCCGAGCGTCGCGCCGAGGGCGTCACGTTGATCGATACGTCCGGGCGGATGTCGGACCTCCGATTCCCCAGCACGGGAACGATCGCTCAAGTCGCGCTGCTTCTGGCAGGTGAGATATCCGACCGGGTGATCGACCCCGATGCCCTCGAATTGCCACGCCATCCGATTCCCGATGACGGCGACCTGATCGACCTCGTCGACTCGGCAATACCTGGAGGTGGGGTGTTCGACGACCTCGCCGAGTTCGGTGGGCGAGGTCGAACCGTCGAAAACTCTGCTACCGAGCTCTACCCTTTCGTCGAGAACAGTTGGGTGAACGGGGCGGTCTCAGACCTGGTCGAGAGGTACGGACGCACGTTCGCCGCCCAATGGCAGGCCGACCCGATCGGTCTCGGTGAGCGAGCGGTCGGCATGCTCCATCGACTCCGGCTGGTGCACATCATGTCCGGCGGGATACTCGTTCACCCCGTCATCGCTCGCTACCGCGATGTGGTGATCAGTGTGCGGGACCGGGTACCCCAGGATTCTCTCTTCGAGTCCATGGACTTGAACGGCACGGAAGTCAATGGCACAGAACCGAGTGACCCTGATTCGCATTCTCACACCACGGAAACCGAGGCGCACTAGATGACCGCACATGCTCAGCGCTTCCGCCCGACCCGCGCCGGAATCATCAATCTGTGGGACTACCGCGATCAGGAATTTTCCTTTGCCGACGGTCGCCTCGTATTGCGCGGACCGAACGGCTCGGGAAAGACCAAAGCACTCGAGGTTCTGTTTCCGTTCGTGCTCGACGGACGAATCGAGCCGAGGCGGTTGAACCCGTTCGCCGGTGAAGAGCGAACGATGAAGTCCAATCTTCTCTATCGCGGCCAGGAGAGCGCGCACTCCTACGTATGGATGGAGTTCGGGCGGGGCTCACGCGAAGATCCCGAGTCCGTCACCGTCGGTATCGGAATGCGCGCAAGCCGACAGAACGACAAGGTCACCCGCTGGTACTTTGTCGCCGACGGCCGTGTCGGCGTCGACTTTTCGCTCCTGGGATCCGACGATCGGCCGCTGACCAAGAAGCAGCTTGCCGATCGACTCGGCAGCGACGCGCTGACCGACCGGCCGGTCGACTACCGAGCGGCCATCGACGCTCGGATGTTCGGTCTCGGCGCGCAGCGTTACGACCAACTGATCAATCTGATCCTGACGTTGCGTCGTCCGCAACTGGCAAAGAACCTGGATCCGAAGGGGCTCTCCCAGGCACTGACCGACGGTCTGCGCCCGCTGGACGAGCAACTGGTTCTCGAAGCAGCGCGCTCGTTCAGTGACATGGAAGAGGTCGGTCGAGCGCTCGAAGGCTTGACTCGGGCAGATCACGCCGCCACAACCTTCGTCGGCGTGTACGCGAAATACCTTCGAGTGCAAGCTCGCTCGGACGTGGAACAGATCAGTCGCAGACTCGAGTCCGTTACCCATGCAACCACGGCGCACTTCGCGGCCGCGGCACTGAAGGAACGCCGACTGTCCGAGCGCACTGCAGCGGAGAAGCGATTCGACGACGCCGAACGAGGCCTGGACCAAGCTCTTGCCGACCGCGAAACACTGCAGCGATCGAGTGCCTACGAGGGCAAACAGCAACTCGACGATCTCGCCGAATCGGCAGCGAAGCTGAAGATCTCCGCCGCCCAGCAGTCCGAGCGTGCCGGTAAAGCGCAGGCGGATCTGGCACAGCGTTCCACCGAGGCCATCGACGCCGAAAGCTCGGTACGCGACTCGGTCGCCGCACTGACACGCGCCGAGGACGATCTCCAGATTGCGGCCGAGGATGCCGGCATCGCGTGGGCGTCGATGCCGGCCAGTGCGCGCACCGACCAGTTCAGCACGACACTGCGCGGTCATGCCGAGGAACGTGACGGTGATGTGCGTGCCGTCCGCGACGCTCTCAGCACCGTCGAGAAGGCTATGACCGAACGCGCCCGTGCAGACAGAAGTGCTTCTCGGGCAAGAGAATTGCTCGAAGCTGCTCGCGCGTCCGTTACCGAAGCCGAAGCTGCCGTGGAGTTGGCTCGTGCGCAGTATGCGTCGGGACTGCGGTCCTGGTGGGCCGAGAACTCGACCCAGTACTCGGCTGCCGGAATCACCGTCGCCGCATTCGATTCCCTCGACGCTGCTGTACCGCACATCGGCGAGGACGACGCACCGAGCCTCGATGCCATCCTTGCCGAGGCTTCGGCCGAGGGGCTCGAGAACGTGCGCGGACGACGGACGCAGGCGGGTGTGGCCGCTGCGGCACTGACCGAAGAGCTGGCATCGATGCGTGCCGAACACGATCTCGTCAGTGCTCAACGCGACGATGCTCCCCCACCGTTCGCCGCTCGCACGTCCTCGCGTGACGGGCTGGTCGGAGCGCCGCTGTGGCAGCTCGTCCGATTCGCCGACGGCGTGGAACCTGCTGTAGCTGCCGGTGTCGAAAGCGCATTGCAGGCCGCGAATCTTCTCGACGGTTGGATCTCGCCGACCGGCACTCTCGGGTCCATGGAGTCGGACCAATTTCTGGTCGGCGTACCGGAAGCCGAACGTCCGACGGGCCGCACGCTGGCCGACGTCCTCGAGGTCGAACCTGGAACCGATGTGCCAGAGGCTGTGGTGCGAGATGTACTGACCTCGATCGCACTGCTGGAGGACACTGGCGCATCGAAGAATGCGGTGACCTCGATCGGCATCGACGGGCGCTACTGGCAAGGCGTTCAACGGGGACGTCACGTCAAGCCGGATGCCGAGTACATCGGGGCTACTGCCCGTGCTCGTCGTCGGGCTACGCGGCTCGCCGAACTCGACGCGTCGATCGAAACAGCCGGCATGTCCTTGGCGGCCACCCGCGAGGAAGAGCAGTCGACGGCCGAACTCCTGCGCGGCCTCGTGGTTGCCGCGAAGAATTTGCCGAAGGTCTCCGGAATCGTCAAGGCGCAGAAGACGGTCACCGAGTCGGCGGGGGCCCTTCGTACCTCACAGGCTGGTTCCACGGCCGCGGACAGCGAGCTCGACCAGGCTATCGCGGAGCTCTCGGCAAAGGAGAGACATCTGCGGAGTACCGCAGTCGCCCACCGAACTCCCCATACTGCACGGGATATCGACTCACTCGCCGCAGCGATCCGGCACTTCGAGAATCAGGGCGGACTCGTCCTTCGTCGCCGAGGCGAACACGTTCGCGAAGCCGAGCGGGCACGCGAAGCACAGAACCGATTGGAAGAGGCCACCGGCCTCGCCGAAGAGTTGGCCGAGGAGTCCGCGATCGCACAGGAAAACCATCTCCAGCAGGTTCAGCGGTTGGACATCCTCACCGAGAAACTCGGATCCACCGCCGAACAGATCAACGCCGACCTGGAGAAGGCACGCGAAAAGATCGAGGCATGCAAGGTCGAGCAACGCGCAGCACGCAAAGCGGACAAGGAAGCCGGAGAGGCGATCGGTAAGGCCGAAGGTGCATGCAACACAGCGCAGGAGGGTCTGCGCGCCGCACTCACCGAGACGCTCGACGACACTGCGCGCCTCGCCCCATATGCCCGCAAGGATCTACTCGCCATCCTTGGCGTGCACGAGCTCTATTCGTGGCCCTCGTCCGACTCCGCGTGGCTCACTGTCGAACAGATCCTTTACCGAATTCAGAGCGCCTCGTCCCCCGATGAAGAGATTTCGGTGCTGCCACCGGTGGTGCACCAACTCCACTCGGCGCTCGACGCCGCCACCGCGTCGGTCAAGGCCGGCGACTCCTATCGCAAGAGCACACGGACCGCGTTGACCGGTGCTCTGCAGGAATTCGACTCACAGCTGGCGTCGTCCGGGCAGGACTACCGGTTGCAGTGGGACGCACCAGACGGATTGACCATCGTTCGTGTGCAGGACGAGCAGGGATTCACCTCGGTCGGCGAGTTCGCGCACCGTATCGGTGACGCGCGGTCGAATCAGGAGACGTTGCTCACCGAACACGAGCGTCGGATTCTCGAGGATGCGCTGTTGACCGGCTTGGCGCAGCAGATTCACGAACGCACCGTAGATGCCCGCGAGCTCATCGCGCAGATGTCCTCCGAGATGAAGCAACGGAAGATGTCCTCTGGCAACACGATCGGTGTGCATTGGGTCCTCGCGGACAATCTGGACGAAGGCGCACGAGCAATCTCGAAGCTACTCGATCGTGACGCATCCGGACTGAATTCGGACGACCTCGCCTCCATGCGAGCACATTTCGCGTCCGAGATCAGAATCGCCCGCGCGGCACACCCGGAGCGTTCGTACCCCGAGATTCTGGCCTCCACGCTCGACTACCGTCGTTGGCGGGTCTTCTCGTTCACGCTCATTCGCGGTGACGGTACCGAGGATCGATTGACGGTCGCGCGACACAGCGCGTTGTCCGGCGGTGAGCAATCGGTGTCTCTACATCTGCCGTTGTTCGCGGCCGCGCACGTCATGCTGTCCTCGGCCGATCCGCACGCACCACGGTTGCTGGCACTCGACGAAGCCTTCGCCGGCGTCGATGACAACGGTCGTAGTGAACTGCTCGGGCTCAGCGTGCAGTTCGATCTGGATCTGTTCATGACGGGCTACGATCTGTGGATCACCTACTCCGATGTCCCCGGATGTGCGCACTACGACCTTGCGCATTCGACAGCGGAAAACACTGTCAGCGCAGCGTTACTCGTCTGGGAGAACGGTGAACTGTTCGCCGAACACGATGGTTCCGATCTAGCCGCCGCTCTGGGTTCGCCGTTGACACGACGCGTGCCCACTCACGCCGAAGGCGGTCTCGAATTTGTCCGGTAACGAAGAACTCGGATGGCGGAACACGCCGGAACTCGACGCACTCTTGGCCGCTGCGCGCAAGAAGTTGGAGTCGAACTACTTGTTGGTCGGTGGCAACATCACCGTCCACCTGGGTGAGCCGGCAGAGCTGTGGCGATTGTGCAGTGCAATCTCTCGATCCAGCACCGGCCTGCACAGCCGCGCCCAGACTACGAAACTCGATCTCGCCCGATTCGACGAATGGCTCGCCCACCCACGAAACGGTGGGATCGGCTTGATCGCAACTCTCGACGCCGTCGCTCCGCTACAGGACAGAAAACAGATCGCATCCGACAAGGCCGAGGTAAAGGCCACTGCACTCGCCGACGCGCGCGCTCTACTCGCCGAAACAACCGACGACGACTGGGCCGAGCATTGGTTGTCCTCGTTGCTGAATCAGGACGGCACACTCGGAGGACGCGTGGCCGTCGACGCCCTACGGGTGGCTGCACGGGTGTTGGCGATCCTTCCCGTCGACGGCTTGTCGTTGACCGAACTCGCCGAATACGCGTGCGGTGACACCAAGGCACTGTCCTCCGGTGGTGCACCCCGTCTTGTTCTCGACGCACTCTCGCTCCGCGAAGGAATACCCCGTCCAGTCGACCCCGTCGGCATTCGGTTGCTGTGGGAAACTGCCGGAGTCTCGGTCGACGCGCTGTCGAGCAGGGTTCTGGTGTTCGGGTATCGAGTCGACGAATCGCATACCGTCGGACGGTGGCTGAACGACGCTGCAGACGCCGGGATTCCGTTCCCACTCACCCTCGACATGGTCTCGCGCGGCCCGCTCACCAATGTCGCAGATCGAATCTACGTGTGCGAGAACGTCGCAGTCGTCGCGGCCGCCGCTCGATCGTTGGGAAGTCGTTCCGCAACTCTCGTCTGCACCGATGGCCAGCCGTCGGCTGCGCTGCACAAACTACTCTCGGGCGTGCGGGCAGGAACGGAACTCCTCTGGCGCAACGACTTCGATTGGCCAGGCCTGCAGATGACCGCCCGCGCCCGCTCGCGCTACAACGCCGTCCCCTGGCGGATGGATGCGCAGTCGTATGTTCGTGCGCTCGACGCACGAAATTCCGAACCACTGAAGGGCCATCCGGGGCCGAGTGAGTGGGATCCTGATCTTGCCGCGGCGATGCACGAGTCGGGCCGCGCGGTAATGGAAGAGCGTCTCGTGCCCGACCTTCTTCTCGACCTGGCGTAGTCCTGTGTGGACGGTTGATCCCGGGTGCCGAAACGCCCCGGGATCACTGCCAGTTCGAAAGATGTATCAGCGCAACGGCACGCCGAGGAGTGCGTCGACGGCGTCGGCGAATGCACCGGGAGCGGTAGTGTCCGATCCCCCGCGCTCGACGGCGAAACTTGCCCACGCATCAAGAGCATCGAGAGCCCTCGGTGTGTCCAGATCGTCGGCCAAGTGCTGACGTAGGCGAACTACTGCGTCGTCGGCGCTGGCGGCCGACTCCAGTGCAGCTGCCTTGCGCCACAACGCCAACCGGGTATGTGCACGTTCGAGAACTTCGTCCGTCCACGGGCGATCCTGACGGTAGTGCCCGGACAACAGACCCAACCGAACCGCAGCCGAATCGACGTTGTCGGCGCGGAGCTTCGACACGAACACGAGGTTGCCGCGACTCTTCGACATCTTCTCGCCGTCGAGACCGATCATCCCAGTGTGCACATAATGCCGAGCGAATCGGCCGCCACCGGACACTGCTTCGGCGTGCGCGGCCGAGAACTCGTGGTGCGGGAAGATGAGGTCGCTGCCGCCACCCTGTACGTCGAAACCGGTCCCGATGCGATTGAGAGCAATTGCCGAGCACTCGATGTGCCAGCCCGGGCGGCCAGGCCCGAACGGAGACGGCCACGACGGCTCACCCTTGCGCTCTGCACGCCACAGGAGAGCATCGATCGAGTCCTTTTTTCCTACTCGGTCCGGGTCGCCTCCACGCTCGGCGAAGAACGTGTCCATCGTCGCCCTGTCGTAACCGGACTCGTAGCCGAACTCGGACGTAGCGTCCGCACGGAAGTACACATCGGGATACTCGGCGTCGTCGACGACATACGCCGCACCCGACGCGACCAGCTTCTCGACCATGTCGATGACCTCGTCGATGGATTCGACAGCACCGATGTAATCGCGCGGCGGCAGGACTCGGAGAGCCTCCATGTCCTCACGGAACAAAGCGATCTCACGATTACCGAGCTCGATCCAGCTTTCGCCGTCGCGGTCGGCTCGTTCGAAAAGTGGGTCGTCCACATCGGTGACGTTCTGCACGTAATGCACCTCGTGACCCGCGTCGCGCCACAGTCGGTTGACCAGATCGAAAGTCAGATAGGTCGCGGCATGCCCGAGATGCGTCGCGTCGTACGGGGTGATTCCACACACGTACATCTTCGCCACTTTGCCGGGTGTGACCGGTCGCACTTGCCGATCTGCCGTGTCGTAGAGCCGGAGCGTAGGCCCCTGGCCGGGGATCGAGGGAACGGCTGGTTCGGACCAAGACTGCATGAAGACGAGCCTAACGGAGAGGCTTCAGAAGGCGGGCCACGGTATCGGCCTGCTCGATCGCGGCTCCGGCATCACCGGATGTGCCACGAGAGCACGGGCTCGGCCGAGCAGGGCATCGATCTCTTCATCGGTGATGTGCCCACGAATTCGTGGTTCGACGACAGTGGCGAACGACTCTACGAAAGCGACGACATCGGACATCGCAGCGTCGTCGATAGCGGTGCCGGCCCAACCCCACAGCACCGTCCGAAGCTTGTTCTGCGAGTGCAGGCAGATGCCGTGGTCGACGCCGTACACATATCCGTCCACGCCTTCGAGGGCGTGGCCGCCCTTCCGGTCCGCGTTGTTGATGAGTACATCCAGCACTGCCATCCGCTGCAGCCGAGGATCGTCGGCATGAATGAGCGAGACTTCCTCGCCATCGCCGTCGTAAGCCTGCATGACCGGTATCCATCCGGTGGGCACAAGGTCCGGCCTGCAGATATCGACCAGGTCGAGCGTGCGGCCGTGCTCCCCGTCGCGGTCCGGCGTGTCGATCCACCGCTGCACCATCCCCGGGCCGAACGGACCATCCCGAAGAATCGTGGTCGGAATCACATTCCAACCCAGAGAGTCCGACACCTCGTACGACGCGATCTCTCGCCCTGCCAAGGTCCCATCGGGAAAGTCCCAGAGCGGCACTTCTCCGCGAACAGGCTTGTAGACGCACCGAACCGTGGACGTCTCACCGTCGTCGCCGCTGCCCGTTGCCTCGCAGACCAACGTCGCGTTGCTGGCCGACACCACTCGACCGATGATGGTCAGCTCACCGGTTTCCATCACCTTGCGGCCCGCGAACGGCGGCCGGTCTTCGGTCAAAGCTCTTCGCCAAGTTCGCCGGCCGAGCCGAAGGTGGCATCTCGTTTGTATCCATTCGATCGAATACAGGTGTGTCCGTCCTGAGTCAGCGGCTCACCACACAAGGGGCACGGCGCACGGCCGGCAGCAATCACCCGCTCGGAACGAAGTGCGAACTCCCGGGCCGCGAGCGGCGTCAGGAAGACGCGGACTGCATCGGGACCTTCGTCGGTGTCATCGAGGACGACGGACTCGTCGACCTCGACCTCACTGATAGCCAGGAGTTCTACCACCACTGCGTTCGCATCCGCGTCCCAGCCCAGACCCATGGTCCCGACCCGAAACTCGGTATCGATCGGAGTCATCAACGGACTCGTGTCGCCCAGTTCGGTTTCCTCGGGCGGGAACTCCGCGCCGAACCGTCGTTGAACTTCGTCCAGCAGCAAACCTATCCGGTCTGCGAGAACCTGCACCTGCTGCTTTTCGAGCGCGACCGAGACGACGCGAGCGTCGTGGACTGCCTGCAGAAAGAACGAACGATCGCCTGGCTCTCCCACGGTTCCCGCGACAAAACGATCAGGGGTGCGGAAAACATGTATTGCGCGTGGCATTGCACCTCCTGGAGCTTCATTCTCGGATCCGAAAACTCGGACCCGAACTTCATTATCCGCTATCGGCGGGACTACGTTCCGGAACCGCCACCGGGCACCGCCTCGGAGTCCATGCTCGGGGCCGTCGGCACCGCAGGTACCAACGCCGTCAAGTCGAGACCGGTGTCGTTCGTCCGAAGCACGAACGGCCTGGTCGAGCTGTACCGCACGACACTGACAGAGGCAGGATCGGCAACGATACGTTGGAACGAATCCAAGTGGCAGCCCAAGGCGTCGGCGAGGATCGATTTGATGACGTCACCGTGTGAGCACGCCACCCAGAGGACATCGCGGCCGTACTCCTCCGCAAGACGCGCGTCGTGTTCCCGGATTGCGAACACCGCCCGCGACTGCACCTGAGCCAGTCCCTCGCCACCAGGGAACACCGCCGCGGACGGGTGTTGCTGGACCACCTTCCACAGCGGCTCCGTCACCAGATCCTTGATCGATCTTCCCGTCCACGACCCGTAATCGACCTCGATCAGCCGTTCGTCGACCCTCGGAGTCAGACCGCGCCGGGCGGCAAGAGGTGCCACCGTTTGCTCACACCGCTGCAGCGGTGAGTGCACGATCTCCTCGACCGGAAGCCCGCCCAATCTCTCCGCAACATGAGCGGCCTGTTCCAGTCCGCGGTCGTCGAGTGCGACACCGGCCGACCGCCCTGCCAGAGCGCCCGCAGTATTCGCCGTCGAGCGGCCATGTCGCAGCAAGATCACCGTCATGGAACCAGCCTAGGGCGTCTGGCGAATCAGGTGGCAGACACCACGCCCGCAGACAGCAGCGCCATCACGCCGATGCCGAGCACGATGCGATAGCCGACGAACCAGTACAGCGAGTGATTTGCAACGAACTTCAGCAGCCATGCAATCGAGGCGTAGCCGAGTGCGAACGCGACGACGGTCGCGACCAGCAACTGTGGGCCGGAGGCGTTGAGACCTTCACCGGCCGGCTCGAATGCATCGGGCAGCGAGAAGAGGCCGGACGCAGTCACAGCCGGTATGGCGAGCAGGAACGAGAACCGCACGGCTGCTTCGCGTTCGAGGCCCATGAACAGGCCTGCACTTGTGGTGGCACCCGACCGGGACACACCGGGAATCAACGCCAAACATTGTGCGGCACCCATCACGAGCCCGTCCCGTGTGGTGATTTTTTCGAGTGGTCGCTTCTTGGAACCGAGGTACTCGGCGACTGCGATGACGATGGCGAACACGATGAGCATCGTTGCGATGAGCCACAAATTACGTGCCCCGGTTCGGATCTGATCTTTGAACAAGATCCCCAACAGCCCGATCGGGATGGTGGCGATGATCACATACCAACCGAGCCGATAGTCGAGATCGCGCGCAGTCTTGTCACGTATGCCGCGGAACCATGCCTTGACGATTCTCACGATGTCGCGCCAAAAGAACACGAGCACTGCCGCTTCGGTTCCGAGCTGTGTGACCGCGGTGAACGAAGCTCCTGCATCGGACCCGAAAAAGACGCTCGAGACGATTCTCAGGTGTCCTGACGACGAGATCGGCAGGAACTCGGTCAGCCCCTGCACAGCGCCGAGGATGATTGACTGAAGCCAACTCATGGACTCACCGATCATCCTCGAACCTCCCCGAAGGTCGATGAGAGCAGAGGGGTTCGGCTGAGGAAAGGTGCGCGATTCACGGCCCGACGGTACCTGGCGCGGCTCGCCCGGATCGACCGACACTCGCACCGCTGCCACCGGCGCACTACTCTGCTCACCTGGCGCCGTTTTCGTGACCGACTCAGAAAACCGACACCATCACAATCGACAAGGAATGTTGAAAAACTATGAAGCAGCGATCAGTCGGCTCCAGTGGCCTGCGCGTGTCGAGGATCGGGCTCGGCACGCTCGGATGGGGCAGCGGCACCGACGGTGACGACGCGGCTGCCCAACTCGCTGCCTTTGCCGACGCCGGGGGAACCCTCGTCGACACCTCACCCGTTTACGGGGATGGACGAGCGCAACGTGTGCTCGCGGAGGTCCTCGACGACGTGGTCCCGCGTACGAACCTGATCGTGAGCAGTGCAGCCGGTATCGAAACCGCCAGCGGGCACTACCGCATCGACTGCTCTCGTCGCGCACTGCTCGGTCAACTCGATGCAACGTTGCGCGATTTGGGTACCGACTACCTCGATCTGTGGCAAGTGGCGGCATGGGATGCGAGCACGCCCGTGGACGAGATCGCGTCCACCCTGGACTACGCCGTATCGAGCGGGAAAGTCCGGTATGTCGGTGCACGTGGCTATCTCGGCTGGCAACTAGCGACTGCGGCTGGAGCTGCGGGCGCAGGCCGCATCGTCGCGACGCAGGCCGAGTACTCGCTTCTGGCTCGCGGCATCGAGGACGAATTGCTGCCGGCGGCGCGTCATCACGGTGTCGGCATCCTCGCTGCGGTCCCATTGGCCGGCGGGGTACTGACCGGAAAATACCGAAACGGCACGCCTGCGGACTCACGGGGTGCCGACGATCTCCACGCAGGATCGCTTTCCGGCTACCTCACCGACGCTGCCGTCAACGTCGTCGATGCAGCCGTCATGGCCGCAAGTGGCCTGCAGACTTCACCTCTGGCAGTGGCCTTGGCCTGGGCTCGCGATCGCCCGGGTGTGAGTTCGGCGATAGTCGGAGCCAGGGACCTCGCGCAATTGACCGGGGTACTCGTCGCGGAAGACCTCGAGTTGCCTGCCGCTATCACTTCGGCGTTGGACGACGTCAGTAGCTGACCGCGTGCCTACGCCGTCACGTTCTGCCGCGTGCGAATCCGGTCGAGGATCGACCCGGCGCGCTGCAGACACGACCGGACTCTCGACAACTCCGGCGAGTCCGGGATCAGCTCGTCAGCATCTGTCACCGCGTCGCGGACGGCAGCGACGATGCTGCGCTCATCGGTCACATCGATTTCGGTGACCGGTTGCTCCACGACGGCGATGACATCCGACTTGTCCGGAACCTGCTCGAGCAGGTCCTCGCGATATATTTCCACGGACAGCGTCGACTTGTGCACCCGAAAAGTAAACTGCCGGCCGTCCGCGTTTCGACCGAACCCATTCGCGTGTGCGCCGACGGTGATCTGTTCGACGACGAACCCGCTGTCGGCAGAGTCACAGGAAGTCCCTGTCCGCCCAGGAAGAACTGTCCGCCCGAAATCAACAGGACGACTCGCTGCAACGGGGCGATGAAAACCCTCCGGTCGAGTGAAATCCTCGGTAGTTACCATCTCGACTCCTCGTTCTTTGGTCGGAAAATACGGTACTGCCACCTCGCCTCGACCGCACTCGGGTAGTCCGAGAGTGTCGACTTCTGACCCATCAGGCAGGGTGGACTCGACACTTCGTTCCGCTACGCCACACCATGGCACCCCTCGAACGCACGAACACAGTATCCAGGAGCAGGCATTCCCATGAGAGACAGACGTTTGCGGTGGCGAACTCTCGCCGCGGTCGCGGCCACCTCGACGATCTTGTTGGCGGCCGGTTGTTCGGGCGACGGAGCCGACGAGCCCGATCAGGTGAGCATCGAGCCCCTGGCCGGGGTCAGCTCTCCAGAAACCTCGACTCCCCCAGTAGGAAGCATCACCGCGTCTCCATCCGGGATCCACTTCACCACGTTCGACACTTCCACGCGCAGCGTCCTCGCGCTCGACGACAGTTTTTCGAACCTGCTGGTGTTCGATACATCCGACGGCAACGCCGAACCTCGCGCAATATCGCTACCGGGCAAGGCAGCAACCATAGTGGCCCCCGGCGACGGCACAGTTGTGCTGCCGATGAACGGAAGCCTCGCACGCGTCGATATAGGCGACTCGAAGGTCACCTCGACGAAAGTCGCGGCGAATCTACTCAGCGCTGCTGTTCTCGAGGACGGCAGAACAGCAGCAGGAGATGATCGTGGCGCGGTCCACATTCTCGAGCAAGACGGGACCGAATCGAAGGTCATAGACGGGTTGACCTCGGTTGATGCGCTCGCCTCGACCATGTATGGGCTCACCGCTCTGGATCGCGATCAGACCTCCGTCACCGTCGTCGACATCGACGACGGTTCCCTCGGCATTGCCCTCCGCGCCGGCGAGGGTGCAGCCGAGCTGGACACCGACCGGTTCGGGCGAATCCTGGTGACCGATGCCACCGGAAAAGAACTTCTCGTGTTCTCCTCGGACGACTTGTTGTTGCGTCAGCGCTTTCCTGTCGATGCGCAGCCATGGGCTGTCACCTACGACGACGAGACCGACGTCGTCTGGATCAGCGTTCCCGCTCTCAACGAAGTTGTCGGATACACGCTCGACACGGGAATTCCTGTCGAGGTTTCCAGGTTCCCGACCGTAAGGCAGCCGGACTCTCTCGCGATCGACTCCGCGACGGGTGACTTGATTGTGGGGTCGGCTGCCGGTGAGGGATTACAGCGAATACCGGTTGGCGAGCCCCGGTAGAGGCAACGAGAGTCGAGGCGATAACCCACGGTGTCGAAGAACAGCTACGGGAGCGGGCGCTTCCCGCGAGAGTGGGACCTGACATCCGAGGAGTGGGAATACGTTCCACTCCGCCTACCGCCGGATGTCACACGGGTGACGGCCTCGATGCGGCTTGCGATCCAGGCCGAGTTCGGCGGTTGGGAACTCTCACGCATGCGCGTGTATACCGATGGAAGTCGGCGGGTGCTGCTCAAGCGAAAGAAATCTGCCCAGCACATACCCGATCCTGGAATATGAGACCCGAGTACCAAGACGGAAAGAAGAACCGTGGGCCAGACCTTGTACAGCGCACTGCTTCGGTTGATGTTTTTGCTGCAGCCGGAGCGAATCCACCATCTCGCGTTCGCGACCATGCGCACGCTGACGGCCTTCACACCGACGAGAAAGCTTCTCTCGCGAGTATTCGTCGTCGACGATCCACTACTTCGAAGCACAGTTTTCGGCGTGGACTTCCCCAGGCCACTCGGTCTTGCTGCCGGCTTCGACAAGAACGCGGACGGTGTGGATGCCTGGGGGCCACTGGGCTTCGGGTTCGCCGAGGTGGGCACGGTCACCGCACAACCGCAGCCCGGCAATCCGACTCCCCGGCTGTTCCGGCTGCCTGCGGACCGCGCTCTGATCAACCGAATGGGCTTCAACAACCACGGCGCCGGCAACGCCGCCAACGTGCTGCGGAACCGCCGAGGCGGTGTACCGATCGGCGCGAACATCGGGAAGACCAAGGTCACGCTCCCCGCCGACGCCGCTGCCGACTACACCGCAAGCGCAACGCTGCTCGGGCCACTGTCCGACTTCTTGGTGGTGAACGTCAGCTCGCCGAACACTCCAGGCTTGCGGGATCTTCAGGCTGTCGCGTCTCTACGGCCCATCCTCGAGGCTGTGCAAAGTGTCGTCACGGTTCCCATCCTGGTGAAGATCGCACCCGATCTGTCCGATGAGGACATAGACGCCGTCGCCGACCTTGCAGTCGAGTTGGGACTCGACGGGATCGTCGCGGCCAATACGACGATCGACAGGTCGGGTCTGCGCACTTCGGCCGAGGAAGTCGAGTCCATCGGGGCAGGTGGTTTGTCCGGAGCACCGTTGGCCGACCGCTCGCTCGAGGTTCTACGACGGCTGTACGCCCGAGTGGGGACACGCATTGCCATCATCTCGGTCGGTGGGATCGAGTCGGTGGATCAAGCCTGGGAACGCATCACCGCGGGCGCGTCACTGATCCAGGGTTACACCGGTTTCATCTATGGGGGCCCGTTCTGGATGCGTCGAATCAACAAGGGAATTGCCCTCCGATTGCGAGCGCACGGATTCACCTCGTTGTCGGACGCGGTCGGATCGGATCACCGCCGCAGCTGACACAGCAAAAAGGCCGTGTTGTGCGACGATCCGCACAGCACGGCCTTTCTTGTGCACTGGGCCCTATCGAGCCTCGTAGACACCCGTCAGGACAGCTCGTCCGATCGCGTGTGGGAACAGGTTGAAACCGAGAAACGCCGGCGTTGCCGTTTCGTCCACTTCCAGTCGCTCGACGTCGACCGCATGGACCACGAACATGTAGCGGTGCGGTCCATGACCCGCTGGAGGTGCCGCACCGATGTACCGAAACAGACCCGCATCGTTCTTCAACGTGACAGCAGCACTAGGCACACCCGTACCACCGTCGTCACCGGCACCCGCGACGAGCGAGGTCGTGTCGACTGGGATGTTCGCCACCGCCCAGTGCCAGAAACCCGAAGCCGTCGGTGCGTCCGGGTCGAAGACGGTGAGCGCGAAGCTTTTGGTGCCCTCCGGAAACCCGGACCAGGACAGTTGCGGTGAGTTGTCGTGGCCGCCGGCGCCCATGATTCCACTCAGCTGCTGGCTATCGAGAGTTCCACCGTCCTCCACATCCTCCGAGGTGAGTTCGAAGGAAGGCAGTGCGGGAAGTGCGTCGTAAGGGTTGTACGCCATCAAATGATCCTTTCGATTCAGCTGTGCAGCAGAAAGTGTTCCAACACCTGTGTACCGAACTCCAGTGAACTGACCGGTACCCTCTCGTCCACGCCGTGAAACAGGGCTGCGAAGTCGAGTTCGGGCGGCAATTTGAGCGGCGCAAAACCGAAGCATCGAATACCCAAGCGCGCGAAGGCCTTTGCATCCGTACCACCCGACAGCATGTACGGAACCGTACGTCCGTTCTCGTCGTGTGCAAGTATCGCGTCGTTCATGGCGTCGACGAGGTGCCCGTCGAATGTCGTCTCGTAGGAGTCGAGCTTGGTGACCCATTCGCGTTCGACGTTGGGCCCGATCAGTTCGTCCACTTCCCGCTCGAACGCGGCCTGACGCCCGGGGACCACCCGGCAATCGATCATCGCCTCGGCGGTCTGCGGAATCACGTTCGCCTTGTATCCAGCTTTGAGCATCGTCGGGTTGGCGGTATCTCGCAGCGTGGCGCCCACGATCCGCGCGATGCTGCCGAGTTTGAGCAAAGTGCCGTCGAGATCCGGGCTGGTCGGGTCGAAATCGAGTCCGGTTTCCTCGGCCACTGCTGCGAGGAACTCCGCTACCGAATCGGAGATCACCAACGGGAATGTGTGGTTGCCGAGCTTGGCCACAGCTTCTGCCAGATAGGTCACCGCATTCTCGTCGTGCAGAAACGACCCGTGTCCGGCTCGCGCCTTCGCAGTAAGTTTCATCCAGCCGAGACCCTTCTCTGCGGTCTCGACCATGTACAGCCGCTTCTCGGTGCCGTCAGGTCTGGCGACGGTCAACGAGAAGCCACCGACCTCGCCGACGGCTTCGGTGACACCTTCGAACAGGTCGGGACGATGCTCTACGAGCCACTGCGAGCCGTACTTCCCACCGTTCTCTTCGTCGGCCAGGAAGGCGAAGAGAATGTTTCGCGGCGGGACAGTGCCGTTGGATTTGAATTGTCGCGCCAGTGCCAGCGCCATGCCGACCATGTCTTTCATATCGATCGCGCCGCGACCCCACACGTACCCGTCTTCGACAGCGCCGGAGAACGGATGCACACTCCAATCCGCAGGCTCTGCCGGAACGACGTCGAGATGCCCGTGGATCAACAAGGTTCCGCGGCTCGGGTCCGAGCCCGGCAACGTGGCGAATACATTCCCACGACCGGGGGCACCGGATTCTACGTACTCGGTCTCGTAACCGACCTCGCGAAGTTTCTGCGCCACCCACTCGGCGCACTCCTTTTCCCCCTTGGTCGTTTCGAGTTCACCGGTGTTGGAGGTGTCGAATCTGATCAAAGAGCTGACGAGGTCGACGACCTCGTCGAGCGCGGTCGTCGGGACAGGGTCGGGATGGGGATGATCGGCGGAAGACACCCCACCTTCCTACCACCCGAGCCGCGGCTACGGGCGAACTGACGTGGGGATTTGGGCGATAGGCCACCCGTCGTATATCTTTGTCCAGCACGCAGCGAGCAGGCGTGCGAACAAGATGTGTACACCGTGTTGCTGGTAATTGCAGTGCACAACTGGTCCGAGTGGCGGAATGGCAGACGCGCTAGCTTGAGGTGCTAGTGTCCTATTAACGGACGTGGGGGTTCAAGTCCCCCCTCGGACACCAGGGAATTGCACAAGATCTTGTGTGCGAGTTCCAGAAGTTCTGCGTTGAGACAGACGACATAAGCCCCGATTCCCCGGAATCGGGGCTTATGTCGTTTTCGCACGTAGCAAGGAGAGGAAGACGGATGGTCGACGGGAACGCTGTTGTCGATTCGGAGTTGCTCGGCTCGTCGACCGAGTGCTCGGCGATCGAGCCGGCCGATCTCGCGATCTGCCTCCGTGTCATCGCCCAGGCTGGGTCGCTGGATAAGAATCATCCTGATTCGATCGCTGTGCAACGCGCCTCGGGGCAACTTTTCAAGGACCTGAAACGAGCACGCCGTGTCGCTGCACGTTCGGCCAAGTCGGATGCCGATCGGGCAGTTGTCGAAGCAACCGCCACCGGGTCACCGGATCGCATCGACGACGAGACCGCGGGCATATCTCTGACCTCGCGGACCGAAACCGAATTCGCAGGCACTTTGATTCGCCCTCGCCCTTGCTACATCTGCAAGCAGCGCTACACACTGGTCGACTCGTTCTATCATCAGCTTTGCCCGGACTGCGCAGCATTGAACCGGAGCAAACGTAATGCAACTACCGATCTGACCGGGCGCACCGCGCTTCTCACCGGCGGGCGAGCCAAGATCGGCATGTACATCGCGCTGCGCCTGCTGCGGGACGGCGCTCATACGACGATCACGACGCGTTTCCCCAATGATGCCGTCCGCAGATTCGCGGCGATGCCGGACAGTGACAAGTGGCTCCACCGGCTCCGTATCGTCGGAATCGATCTGCGTGACCCGGCTCAGGTTGTCGCACTTGCAGATTCGGTTGCCGCTCATGGACCACTCGACATCCTCGTCAACAACGCAGCGCAAACGGTGAAGCGCTCGGCAGGTGCATACAGTGCGCTCGCAGACGGTGAGTCGACACCGCTGTCCCTGGACTTCATCCCAGCCGGGTCTCGGCCGGAAGTAACCAAGTTCGGCACGACGAGTGATGCGCATCCCGCGTCGCTGGCGAGTTCGCTGCCGGAGACCGCTATCACGGCGGGCGGTCGAGAATCTCTCACCGCCGAGGCCGTCGCATCTCTTGCGTTGGTTGCGGGATCGGCGAGCGCTGATCGAATCGACCAGGGCATCGCTATCGACGCCGGTGGACTCGTGCCGGATCTGGCAGATACGAACAGTTGGATACACACCGTCGAGCAGGTCGATCCGGTGGAATTGCTCGAAGTTCAGCTCTGCAATTCGGTGGCACCGTTCATTTTGGTCTCCCGTCTGCGCGCAGCCATGGAAGCCTCGACTGCCCGCCGCAAGTACATCGTGAACGTCTCGGCGATGGAGGGGCAGTTCAGTCGGGCTTACAAGGGTCCCGGGCACCCGCACACCAACATGGCCAAGGCCGCACTCAATATGCTCACCCGAACTAGCGCCAAAGAAATGCTCGATCACGGAATCCTGATGAGCGCCGTCGATACCGGGTGGATCACCGACGAGCGACCCCACCCGACGAAGATGCGGTTGGCGGACGAGGGATTCCACGCGCCACTCGATCTTGTCGACGGTGCGGCACGTGTCTACGACCCCATCGTGCAAGGCGAGGCGGGTATCGATCTGTACGGCCAGTTCCTCAAGGACTACGGCCCCTCACCCTGGTGATGTCGACACGTTTGTGCTGCGACACTCGAGGGAATACCGGTTTGCGAAGATTCGGTCTCGGGCGTGGTGACGGATAGGTGGTTGGGGTATGGGCGACGATGTCGAACAGCGGAAGTTCACCAGGGAGGACCGTCATCGATTCCGACAGAAGGTTCAGGACTGCCTCGATGCACTCGCGACCATGCTCGCGGAGCAGACATTCGAGGTCGGGCAGCCGCAAATAGGGATGGAGATCGAACTCAATCTCGTCGACGACGCCATGGCACCTGCGATGGCCAACGCGACCGTCCTCGACGCGATTGCCGACCCGGACTATCAGACCGAACTCGGCCAGTTCAACATCGAAATCAATGTTGCACCACAGCCGTTGCGCGGCGCCAGCATCGAAGATCTCGAACGCAATCTGCGGACTTCACTCAATTCTGCTGACGAGCGTGCACGTTCCTCGGGTAGCAGACTCGCGATGATCGGGATGCTTCCGACGTTGACCGAGAAGCACTTCGAACATCGCTGGTTGTCGGCGAATCCCAGGTACGACCTGCTCAACCAACAGATCTTTGCTGCCCGCGGCGAGGATATCGAACTCGATATCCTCGGGGTCCGACTACCCGGAGCAGATTCTGCCGAGAATCTTTCGGCGATCACGGACACGATCCTGCCCGAAGCGGCCTGCACGTCGGTGCAACTCCACCTGCAGGTGGCCCCGGAGGAATTCGCCTCGCATTGGAATGCCGCGCAGGCGCTCGCCGGCGTACAGGTGGCGCTCGCGGCCAATTCACCGTTCCTTGCCGGCCGTGCACTGTGGCACGAGACGCGTATCCCGTTGTTCGAGCAGGCAACCGACACCCGGCCGAAGGAATTGGTGAATCAGGGAGTGCGGCCGAGGGTCTGGTTCGGTGAACGATGGATCACCTCGATCTTCGACCTGTTCGAGGAGAACTCACGATACTTCCCAGCGCTGCTGCCGGTCTGCAGCGACGAGGATCCACTGGCAGCGTTGGCCGAGGGCGTGACACCGAACCTGTCCGAGTTGCGCATGCACAACGGGACCGTCTACCGCTGGAATCGGCCTATCTACGATCGCTCTTCCGGCGGTCACCACATTCGCCTCGAGAACAGGGTGCTTCCCGCCGGCCCGTCGATCGTGGACACGCTGGCCGATGCCGCGTTCTACTACGGGACCGTCCGTTCGCTAGCTGACGCCGACAGGCCACTGTGGTCGCAGATGTCGTTCGATGCAGCTGAGGAAAACTTGCATTCAGCAGCTCGAAGTGGATTCGACTCTCGGCTCTACTGGCCGGAAGTAGGTTCGGTGAGTCCGCAGGAATTGGTCCTTCGACGGCTACTGCCGATGGCCGACGCCGGGCTCGCGTCCTACGGCGTGGATGTCACCGTGCGCGAAAAGTATCTCGGCATAATCGAGGGTCGCTGCTTGGCTCGACGTTCGGGCTCGGTCTGGCAACGCGAGGCAGTAGTGGCACGCGAGCGTGCCGGAGAGGACCGAGAGTCCGCGTTGGCCGGGATGCTCGGTGACTACATCACGTTGATGAACGAAGGCGAACCGGTCCACACCTGGCCTTTCTGACCAGCTGGGGGCATAGGATCGGTTCATGATGTTCCGGGCGCTGGCCGACATCACGGTAGCGGCGCACCTCGCGTTCGTCGTGTATGTCGTCGCGGGCGGGTTTCTCGCCTGGCGTTATCGACGCACGATCTGGCTCCACGGCGTCGCAGTGGCGTGGGGGTTCGTCTCGATAGTGATCGGCGTCGATTGCCCACTGACCCAACTCGAAAGCTGGGCCCGAGTGCGTTCGGGCGAATCTGCACTTCCCTCTACTGGTTTCATCGACTACTACCTCACCGGGGTCATTTACCCCGAAAGCATGCTCGGCGTGGTTCGGTTTGCGGCAATCTGCGCCGTCGCCATCTCGTGGGCAGGGTTTGTGCTGCTCCGATCACGGTCGCGGCACTTCAGCGCGAGCTGATCGAGGATGGTGGGCGTCGTCGACTCTTGCCGTGATGCACGTTACTGTCGAGTACATGACTTCGAGTGTTCCCGAACCCGCTGAGACTGCTGACACAACCCGCTTGTACGACATCGTCGTCTACGGCGCAACAGGCTTCGTCGGGCGTCTTACTGCCGACTATCTGGCCCGCCACGCACCGGAAGGTACGGCCGTAGCTTTTGCCGGCCGGTCTGCTTCCCGTGTCGAGGCGGTTCGACGCACTCTCCCCTCCGCTGCAGCGCAGTGGCCCATCGTCGAGGCCGACGCTGCGGACGAAGAGGCGCTCCAAGCTCTCGCCGAGTCCACTCGTGTCGTGATCACTACCGTCGGCCCCTACGCGAAGTTCGGACAGCCGCTGGCTGCCGCATGTGCTCTCGCCGGCACCGACTACGTCGATCTGACCGGTGAAGTGCTTTTCGCTCGTCAAAGTATCGACAAAAACCACGAGATCGCCCAGAAGTCGGGCGCCCGCATCGTCCATTCCTGTGGGTTCGACTCGATCCCCTCCGATATCGGTGTCCACGTCCTGCACGCAGCCGTCGTCGCCGATGGCGCCGGTGAACTGACCGACACCACCCTCGTGGTCTCCTCGATGCGCGGCGGCGTCAGCGGCGGTACCGTCGACTCGGTTCGGACACAACTCGCCGAGATGAAGAAAGACGGCAAACTTCGCAGGCTTGCCGCTCGCCCTTATTCTCTGAGTCCGGACCGTAGCCTCGAGACCGACTTCGGTCGCCAACTCGATGCCCAGGTCGTCAACGGCACCCAGATCTCCCCCAGCGTTCGAGGATGGAAAGCGCCGTTCTTCATGGCGTCGTACAACACCCGCGTCGTCCGGCGAAGCAATGCTCTTCGAGATTGGGCTTACGGCAAGCAGTTTCGTTACCGAGAGGTGATGAATGTCGGCACCTCGTTCGCGTCTCCCGTCGTTGCCGGTGCAGTCTCCGTCGGGCTCGGCGCCGCGTTGGTGGGAATGACAATTCTGCCCCGCAAGCTTCTCGACCGCATCCTGCCCGAGCCCGGCAAGGGGCCGAGCACCCAGGCGCAGGAGAACGGTCACTTCACGATGGACGTGTACACGACCACGACGTCCGGTGCTCGATACCGGTCGCGAGTGAAGGCCGACGGCGATCCAGGCTACAAGGCCACCGCGGTGATGCTCAGCGAGTCAGCACTCGCTCTTGTCCACAACCGCGACAGCCTGCCCGAGGCTGCTGGAGTACTGACTCCGGCAACAGGAATCGGTGATGCACTGGTGACTCGCCTCCAGGATGCGGGTCTGGAAATCTGGGCTCGCAAGGAGTGACGGTAGCGGACGGGACCGATGCCTACACCGATCTCGTGCGGGCGTACGAGAAATCGGTGGGGGTGTCCGGCCACGGCAGCGAGTTCGTGACGGCGCCGTGGGGCGATCGACTGTCGGCGGTCTTGCCGGTACGCGAACTCGCATCCGGTGCTGTCGCAGCGTTCGCGTCATCAGTGGATCGGTATCGGCGAAGCGTGGGACTCGATACCACTGCATGGAAACTCAGCCCTGATCGCATTTCCGCGTCCTTCAGCGGTGACCGCATGTACCGGGAAAACGGTGAGCCGGTACTCGCCTTTGCCGAACTCTCCGGGTTCTTCGAATGCGCGGACGGTTGGGTACGCACGCACGCCAACTATCCGCACCATCGACGTGCGCTGTTGCGGGCGATCGGCCTCGACGAAGCAGCCACCGTGGACGCAGCCCGGACACGCATCGGATCGCTCGACAGCGACATCATCGAGGGCAGATGCGCACGCGCCGGCGCGATAGCGGTCCGGGTCCGCACCGAGCAGGAGTGGGCCGAACACGAGGTAGGCGCAGCGGTTGCGTCCGAGCCTCTCGTTCGATCCATTCCTCGATCCGATGCCGCGCCACGCTTCAACTTCGCTGCGACACAACAGCATCCGCTGCGAGGACTTCGGGTACTCGACTCGACCCGCGTAATCGCAGGTCCCGTTGCATCGCGCGCCCTTGCGCTTCTCGGCGCGAGTGTTCTGCGCATCGACCCACCCGACCTGCCCGAGATCGGGTGGCAACACATGGAAAACGGCCAGGGCAAACGTAGCGCCCTACTCGATATGAAAACTGCTGAAGGATTGAATACGGCTCGACACTTGTGCGCCCAGTCCGATGTCTTTCTCTCAGGTTACCGACCGGGCGCCATCGAGAACTTCGGCTTCCTACCCAGCTCGTTTCGGCCGGGGATCGTGTGTGGATCGGTCTCGGCGTGGGGGCACGGTGCTAGGGAAAGCGCTTCGTGGCTCCAGCGTGGTTTCGACAGCATCGTCCAAGCCGCGAGCGGGATAGCGGTGATCGAGGGATCCGAGAACCATCCTGGCACCCTGCCCGCGCAGGCACTCGATCATGCCAGTGGTTACCTTCTGGCCGCGGGCATCGTGGATGCACTCACCGCGACACGCACGTCGGGATCAGGCTGCGATGTATCGGTGTCACTGGCGCGAACCGCGTCCTGGCTCACCTCCGCAGGAGGTCGGACCGAACACCCTGACGCTGCGTCGTTACCCGGACCGGACTCCACCGTCACACACGGATCTACGACGACGGCCTTACCTGCGCTCGCGGACTACAGCGACTACCCGTTTCCAGCACACCCGCTCGGTTCGCACGCCCCGAGCTTCGACGACGACAGAGGACCCACTTCCGCATGACCATTCCACTGATCGTCGACGTCGACACCGGAATCGACGACTCCCTGGCTCTGCTCTACCTGTTGGCCAGCCCCGAGGCCGAGATCCTGTCGATCGCATCGACCGCAGGCAACGTTTCGGTGAACCAGGTGGCTGCAAACAACTTGGCGTGGCTCGACCTGTGCAAGGCAACCAACATCGAGGTGACGCTGGGTGCACAGGTGCCGCTGGCTTCCCCGCTCATGACGACCGAAGAAACGCACGGCCCACGCGGCGTCGGGTACGCCGACCTTCCGGTTTCCGATCGCTCACTGTCGAACCGTGATGCAGCAACTGCCTGGGTGGAACTGGTACGCGAACGGCCAGGCGAGATCGTCGGATTGGTCACCGGGCCGATGACCAATCTCGCACAGGCTGTTCGCATCGATCCAGACCTCCCGCGACTGTTGAAGCGACTCGTGTTGATGGGTGGGGCATTTCAGCACCCCGGTAACACGACACCGACAAGCGAATGGAATATCGCAGTCGATCCGGAGGCAGCATCGGAAGTGTTCGCGGCATTCTCCGGCCTTCCAGAGGCACGTCTTCCCATCGTGTGTCCACTCGACATCACCGAAACCATCGAAATGCTCCCCCACCACATCGCGCGGTTGGCCGAACGCGCGGGAAGTACACCGCGCGAGATCATTTCGGAGACAGATGGATCCGATATCAGATCCACCGCGTCCAACGCGGTAGTGCGCCACCTTTCCGATGCAGTCCGCTTCTACATGAAGTTTCATCGCGATCACGACCAAGGATTCCTGGCGCACATGCACGATCCGTTCGTCGCTGCCGTAGCCCTGAATCCCGCGATCGCAACCCTGCGCACAGCCACCGTCGATATCGAACTGGACGGAACCCTCACCCGCGGAACAACGGTCGCGGACTGGAGAGGGATGTGGGGCCGCCCGCTCAACGCAGCCATCGCATCGACAACAGATCCGGAAGCATTCTTCGACGACCTGATCGAACGCATCGGAGCGATGGCCGCACGCCTGTACCCCTGAGCTACCGATTCCTCGGCACGGTCAGGGGTACAGGATGTTCACGGTCGAACTACGTCCACGCGGGCGGCGCGGCAGCATCGAAGGTATCGAGCAACTCCTGCGCTGCCAATGCCGCAGTCAAAGACCCGTCGCGAACACGCTCTTCGACGCCGAGACGAATAGCTTTCACCGCAGGATTCTGTGCGATCCGGCGCAGCATCTGATCGTTGACCATCGTCCACATCCAGTCGACCTGCTGGCGTCGACGCTTTTCGGCGAACTCACCGGCATCGGTGAGCACCTGCTGATGTCTGAGAACGGTGTTCCAGAAGTCGTCGAGCCCGGTCCCTTCCATCGCGCTGATAGTGAGAACCGGTGGCTTCCACATCGCATCGTGCGGATAGATCATCCGAAGCGCGCCGGCCAACTCCCTCGCCGCGCTCTTGGCCTCCATGATGTGTTTGCCGTCGGCCTTGTTCACTGCTACCAGATCGGCGAGCTCGAGGACACCCTTCTTGATGCCCTGCAACTGATCTCCGGTCCTGGCCAGAGTCAAGAACGCGAAGCAGTCCACCATGTTGGCAACCGACACCTCCGACTGACCGACACCGACGGTCTCGACGAGGATCACGTCGAATCCAGCGGCTTCGAGTAGCACGATGGTCTCGCGGGTCGCCCGCGTCACTCCCCCGAGAGTGCCGGACGTCGGAGAAGGCCGAATGTAGGCGTCCTTCTCCACCGACAGCCGAGCCATTCTGGTCTTGTCGCCCAGAATCGACCCACCGGTACGGGTGGACGAGGGATCGACGGCCAAGACCGCGACCCGATGACCCTGTTCGATCAACCGCATGCCGAGCGCGTCGATGAACGTCGACTTCCCTACCCCGGGAACTCCGGTGATGCCGACGCGATGCGCGCCACCGGCCTTCGGCAGCAGTTGCAGAAGCAGTTGCTGTGCCAGGTCGCGATGATCCGCTCGCGTCGACTCGACCAACGTGATCGCCCGAGCAAGCCCGGAACGATCATTGGCGAGGACCGACTTCGCCACTGCGTCGATATCGATATTCAGCGGCGTTCTGGTCGCGCTACTCATCCGAGTACGTCGCGATCACGCCGTCGCCTCTTGCGGCTCCGGCCCGTTGCCGTGACCGAGCTGTTCGGAGATCTTCTGGACAAGCCCGATAGCGGCATCGGCGATGACCGTCCCGGGCGGGAAGATCGCGGCAGCGCCTGCGGCATACAACTCCTCGAAGTCGCCGGGCGGGATGACGCCACCGACGACGATCATGATGTCGGGCCGATCGACTGCTGCGAGCGCTTCCCGAAGTGCAGGCACCAACGTCAAGTGGCCTGCGGCGAGTGAGGACACACCGACGACGTGTACGTCGTTGTCGGCCGCCTGCCGCGCAACCTCTTCAGGAGTCTGGAACAGCGGTCCGACGTCGACGTCGAATCCGATATCGGCGAACGCAGTCGCAATGACCTTCTGGCCACGATCGTGGCCGTCCTGGCCCATCTTGCACACCAGAACGCGGGGACGTCGACCTTCGTCCTCGGAGAACTTCTCCACCAACTCTGTCGCCTTGATCAGGTTCTCGGACTTTCCTGCTTCGTCGCGGTACACACCACTGATTGTCCGGATTTCGGCCTGATGCCGCCCGTAAACCTTCTCGAGTGCGTCGGAAATCTCTCCGACCGTGGCCATCTTGCGGGCAGCGTCGATCGCCAGATTCAGCAGGTTGTTTTCCATACCGGGCTCGTCGGACGCCGCTGCACGCGTCAGGTTCGCCAACGCAGCCTCCACCTCTTCGGTGTTTCTTTCCTCGCGCAGGCGCTTCAGTTTGTCGATCTGTTCTTTGCGGACCTTCGAGTTCTCGACCTTGAGAACCTCGATGGTGTCGGGCTCGTCCGGCACGTACTTGTTGACGCCGACGAGCGGCTGGCGCCCGGAGTCGATACGCGCTTGGGTTCGTGCAGCTGCTTCCTCGATCCGCAATTTCGGAATGCCTTCGCCGATAGCCTGCGCCATTCCTCCTGCGGCTTCGACCTCGGCGATGTGTGCCCGTGCGCGGTTCGCGAGCTGGTGAGTGAGCCATTCGACGTAGTGAGAGCCGCCCCACGGGTCGATCGGTCGTACCGTGTTCGACTCCTGCTGAATCAACAACTGCGTGTTACGGGCGATTCGAGCTGAGAAGTCAGTAGGCAGCGCCAGTGCTTCGTCGAGTGCGTTCGTGTGTAGCGACTGCGTGTGCCCCTGGGTTGCGGCCATCGCCTCCACACACGTGCGTGCGACGTTGTTGAACACGTCCTGGGCAGTCAGAGACCATCCTGAAGTCTGCGAATGTGTGCGCAGTGACAACGATTTGGCGCTCTTCGGCTCGAATTTCGCCACCAACTCTGCCCACAGCAACCGGCCTGCACGCAGCTTGGCAACCTCCATGAAGAAGTTCATCCCGATGGCCCAGAAGAAGGAAAGCCGAGGCGCGAACGTATCGATGTCCATTCCCGCGGCCAGTCCGGCGCGGATGTACTCGACGCCGTCGGCAAGGGTGTACGCCAATTCGAGATCGGCTGTCGCACCGGCCTCTTGGATGTGATAGCCCGAGATCGAGATCGAGTTGTACTTCGGCATATTCGCACTCGAATACGCGAAGATGTCCGAGATGATCCGCATCGACGGTTTCGGCGGATAAATATAGGTGTTGCGGACCATGAACTCTTTGAGGATGTCGTTCTGAATGGTCCCGGCAAGTTTCTCCGGCCCGACGCCCTGCTCCTCGGCCGCAGCGACGTACAGCGCGAGGATGGGAAGCACCGCACCGTTCATCGTCATCGATACCGAGACGCTGCCGAGATCGATACCGTCGAACAACTGCCGCATGTCGTAGATCGAATCGATCGCTACACCGGCCATACCCACATCGCCTTGTACGCGCGGATGATCCGAGTCGTACCCGCGGTGGGTCGCCAGATCGAACGCAACCGACAGACCCTTCTGTCCGGCTGCGAGATTTCGCCGATAGAACGCATTCGATTCCGCCGCAGTGGAGAATCCGGCGTACTGACGAATCGTCCACGGCTGGTTGACATACATCGTCGGGTAGGGCCCACGAATGAACGGCGGCGTGCCCGGATAGCTGTCGAGCGGGTAGCCCTCGGCTTCGGCGGCATCGCGATCGGCCTTGGTGAACACAGGCTTGACGTCGATACCTTCGGGAGTCGACCACACAACCTGCTCGGCGGCGTAGTTGTTTGCCTTTGCACCCGCCGCAATGTGCTCCGATGCTTCTTCGGCCGTGGGCGAGGACGGAGGCGGCGACTGCGGATCCTTCAGTGGAACATCGGCGAAACTACCGATGACATGAGTTACCCGTGGTTCGGCTTCGTTGGTGGTCATTTCTCAGGCCCCCAGATTGGTGAGAAGATCGGACAGAACTGCGATGGCGTCGACCTTGGCGGTCAAGAAATCGTCCGGCCGACCTTGGCCGGTGATATCGGTGAACAGCTTTTCGGGCCCGGCGAGAAGTACCCGTTCGATGCCGGCAGCGCGGAGCGCGCTCACTGCGGACGAGGCCTCTTCGGTGTATCGCTTGTCGGTGCCGCACACGACCGCGATACGAGCGCCGGCCGTGCGTACGGCTTCGGCGATGCTCGACTCGGTCAACGGCCCTGGATTCTGCGACTCGATTCCGCCCGAAGCCAATAGGTTCGCAGCGAAAGTCGTCCGTACGTTGTGCTCGGCTACCGAACCGAGCGGCACGAGCAGCGCCAGTGGCCGCGCATCGTGCTCGGCGAGATATGCATCCGAGCGGTCACGTAGAGCTTCGAAAGCAGCTCCGTACCGAGCAACCCGTGGCGCTGTGCCCGCCTGCTCCGGGCCTACCGGCGCAAGCGGCGCCTCGGCCAGGTTGGGGAACTCGTTGACACCCGTGAGCGGCGTCCGGCGGTGAGCGACATCGGAATCACGAGCGGCTTTGGTCTCCGCGATCGACGACGCGAGGGTCCCCGACTCGAGTGCAGCACGGTAACCACCGTCGGCTTCGATCTTCTGGGTGAAAGCCCATGCCTTCTCGGCGATGTCATCGGTGAGTTGCTCGATGTACCAAGAGCCGGCACCCGGGTCGAGAACGCGCCCGAGATGAGACTCCTCGAGGAGTAAAAGCTGCGTATTTCTTGCGATTCGCGCCGCGAAAGTCTTCGACACTCCGGCCGCTCCCCCCTCCAGCGCCACATCGAACGGAAGGACGGTGATCGCGTCGGCTCCGCCGATACCCGCGCCGAATGCCGCCAAAGTGGTGCGAAGCATGTTGACCCACGGATCGCGCTGCGACATCATCGCTTCCGATGTGACCGCATGCTGCGGAGCGCCGCCGGCGTCGGGCGCACCGGATACCTGCGCGACGCGTGACCACAACACGCGTGCCGCGCGGAACTTCGCGATCGTCTGGAACTGGTCGTCGGTCGCTGCAAAGCGGAACTCCAGTTGCCCGAGTGCATCTCCGATGGAGAGACCACTCGACGTCAGAGCACGGAGGTATTCGAGGCCGGCAGCAACTGCTGCACCGAGTTCCTGTGCATCGCCGGCTCCGGCGTTGTGGAACACGGTGCCGTCGACGGTGATCGCGCGAACGGTCTCTGCGCGGGCGTCCGACTGTGCGGCCAGGTCTACGAGTGTTGCGAGTTCAGGTGCGGGTGCCCCTGAGAACTGTGAGGTGAGCGTGGCACCACCCAATCGAATGTCCACCGCTTCCGTATTCTCGGCGGTGATCCGGTCGAGCAATTCGAACACTGCGTGAGCGGCTGCTTCGGTGGCGTTGCCGGCGTCCACGACCAACGGTGCGAGATCGAGCAGGACGCCGTCGACTGCTTCGGCGATCGAAGCTGCCGGAAGATCGCTCTCGCCGACGCGGAGCCAGAGTGCGCTGACACCGTTGTTCAAGCCGTCCAGTATCGACCGGTTGACCTTCGCTGCGTCCGACTCACCGACACCGAACCTGGCACTGACCTTCCACCCAGCGTTGACGTCTCGGGCCGCATCCCGGCCACGTACGAAAGGGAACACTCCAGGGAGTGCGTTCTCGGGGTGCTCGTCACGAGGACCGTAGAGAGGTGAGATCGTCACCCCGTCGTAGGTCGTGGTCTCGAGGAGACGCTCAGGATCCTCTGGCAGATCTGCGACGTCGACTCTGCGCGACTTCGCCAGAACTCCGGCAACCGCCTTCTGCCAGGCGGCATACGCAGTGCGTGAGGCGTCTTCTTGTGAAGCAATGGGCACGATGACTGCTCCCTCAACTCGATCGACGAGAGTCGGTCGACAATAGCGACTTTTGTGATGTGAAACCCGATCCCTCCGACAGTATCGTGAGGATCACCTCATGTTCGAATCGGAGGTAGTTTGGTCGCGGCGCGAAACGCTTCGACGCAGGTAGGCTCGTTGATCGTGACGAGGCGATTGCGAGATCCACGGTTGATCGGCATCCTGGTTCTTCTCGCAACCCTGGCAGTAGCAGCGGTGTCGGCACCTCATCTGTCGGCAGAACAGCTTCGGCACTGGGCGCTGTCGATCGGGCCCGTCTTTCCGCTCGTGTTCTTTCTCGTCCACGCGATCGTGACCATTCCGCCTGTGCCGCGAACGCTGTTCACCCTCACTGCCGGAGTTCTGTTCGGTCCGGTCACCGGCATCGCTGTCGCGGTGGGTGCGTCGACCCTCAGCGCCGTTCTTGCATTGTTACTCGTTCGGATAATCGGTCGAGAGTGGTTCGCCGCGAGGATGACCCATCCTGCCGTTCGCGCGATCGACGACAGTCTGATTCGACGCGGATGGCTGGCGGTGGGATCTCTCCGGCTGATCGCACCGGTTCCGTTTTCGGTCGTCAACTACTGCTGTGGCGTTTCTTCGATTCGGCTCGTACCGTTCGCCGTGGCCACCGCGATAGGCATGGCGCCGGGAACGGTGGGCATCGTCGTCCTCGGCGACGCCATCGGCGGACACACGAATGCAGTACTACTCGTGCTCTCCGGTGTGTGTATTGCTGCCGGGGTGAGCGGCCTCTACATCGATTGGCGCCTCTCGGCGTCGACTCGGTTGCCGAAAAGGAATTCCGAATCCTCCAAGTAAACTCCTGTAACTTGACTTTACTTAATCAACCTCTATACGTTGACTATCAGAAATCAAGCACCTAGGCTTGACTCATGTTCGTAATGACGGTGGATCAACGTCGAAGCCGACGCGATATCGACAGAGTTGAAGCCGTGCTGGAACTGACGCGAAACGCTCCCCTCCTTCGAGGTTTCGAACGTACTGCAGGCGATGAAATCCAGGCGGTGGCAACCGACGCGCACACTGTCGTGGACCTCACGCTGACACTGGTCAGACTGGGCACGTGGAGCGTCGGCATCGGCATCGGACAGGTCGAAGAGCCGCTGCCCGACTCGACACGCGCCGGCCGGGGCCCGGCTTTCGAGGCAGCACGTGACGCGGTCACCCGTGCCAAGAACGCTCCCGCCGCCGTCGCCGTCACGGCTGCGAATCGAGATCTCGATACGCCATGCCGAGATGCCGAGACCGCACTGACACTGATCGCACTACTCATCACCGACAGAACAGAACAAGGGCATGAGGCGACGGACCTGATGGCCCGCGGCCATACGCAGAAAAGCGCGGCGGAGACTCTCGGGATCACCAAGCAGGCCATATCTCAACGGTTGTCGGTAGCTCGGTGGAGTATCGAGGCGAGCGGCCGTGCCCTCGCCGAACGACTACTCACCGAACTGGACGTCACCATCGGAAACCACTGAATCTCCGGTCCGATCGATCGCACTTGGCAACACTGCACGGAATACCTAGGGGGAATTCATGATCGCGGTGACTCTGATACTTCTGGGGCTGTCGGCAACGGCCTCGGTCTTCCAGTCGAGAGCCTCGGTTCCGCGTTGGGCGCCTGCCGCACTATCTCTCACGTTGTTGGCCTCGGCGGCAGCGGTAGGCACGACCACCGATCCGGCCCGAGGATTCGCCCTGGCCGCCACCTACGTCGTTACCGTTCTGGCGGCCGTAGTGGGTGGGTCGCCGATAGTCGCCGAAGTCTTCCGCTTGGCGCGACGCGACCGGACACCGACTCCGGACACGCCCGTAGAACCACTACACGGCGGGCGCACGATCGGAGTGCTCGAGCGCACCGCAGTCGCAGCATCCATTCTGGCCGGATGGCCCGAGGGCATTGCAATCGTTCTGGCGGTCAAAGGCCTTGCCCGCTACCCCGAACTGCGAGGATCCCAGGCGTCCGCGGCGTCCGAGCAGTTCATCATCGGAACTTTCGCCAGCGTCATGTGGGCGGTTGCCGTCTGTGGCGTCGGACAGGCACTCGCCACCTGAACTGTGGGCACATACACATCATCCCTCGGCCGCCACCAAGTGACGTGCCGAGGGATGATTCGAGCCTGTTGAGTCTGTGTGGGGCCTAGTTCGGCTCTGCCGGTGGAGCCGACTCTGGCTGCGGTGCAGGAAGTTGTCCGACGTCAGTGCCCTTGGTCAGACTGGGGTCAGGCGCTAACGAGGTATCGACCGGTGTCCGGGCAACCGCCTCGGCAGCAGCGACCGCCTGGGCCACTGCGGGGTCCGTTTTCGTTTCGAACCACTCGGCAACCTCGTCGGAATCGTCTGCAGCCTTGGGCTCGTCGCCGGTACTCGAGCTGGGCTCATAACGGAAAACGCCGTCCTCGCCTGGTGTTCCGAGGGTCTTGGCAAAACCTTTCAACGCATCACCGAAGTCGCTCGGGATCATCCACACCTTGTTGGCGTCGCCCTGCGCCATCTGGGGAAGAGTCTGCATGTACTGGTAAGCAAGCAGTTCCGGAGTCGGCTTTCCTGCCTTGATGGCCGCAAATACCTTCTCGATTGCTTTTGCCTGACCCTGAGCCTGCAGATACTTCGCGGCCCGGTCGCCTTCTGCCCGCAGAATCCGAGACTGACGCTCGCCCTCGGCCGTGAGAATCGAGGCTTGCTTTCCGCCCTCGGCGGCAAGGATGCGGCTCTGTTTGTCGCCCTCCGCGGTCTTGATCGCGGACTCGCGGTGGCCTTCTGCCGTAAGAATGGTGGCCCGCTTCTCGCGGTCCGCCTTCATCTGCTTCTCCATCGACTCTTGGATCGACGGAGGCGGATCGATGCTCTTGAGTTCCACGCGTGCGACCCGCAGTCCCCATCGACCCGTCGCCTCGTCGAGGACGACCCGCAACTGGCCGTTGATCTGATCACGGGACGTCAGAGTTTCTTCCAGCGTCATGCCGCCGACGACGTTACGCAGCGTCGTGGTGGTCAACTGCTCGACGCCGACAATGTAATTGTTGATTTCGTAGACCGCGGACTGCGGATTCGTGACCTGGAAATAGACAACGGTGTCGATCGAAACAGTCAGGTTGTCCTTGGTGATCACCGGTTGCGGCGGGAACGAGACGACACGCTCTCGCAGATCCACCTTCGCTCGAATCCGGTCGACGAACGGTACGAGGAAAGTCAGCTGCCCGGAAACGGTGCGAACGTACCGCCCGAGCCTCTCGATCACTGCTGCCTCGGCCTGCGGAATGATCGAGACGGATTTGGCCACGAGTATGACGACGAGAAGAACGATGACGCCGAGAACGATCAGTGCTGTCATAAAACTACGGTCCCCTCCACACGACGGCAGTAGCGCCGTCTATTTCCATCACGGTCACAGTCACTCCCGGTGCGTAGACCTCGGATTCGTCGAGGGGACGCGCAGTCCACACCTCGCCGCCGAGCTTCACCTGACCCTCGTGCGCCGAAACCTGTTCGAGCACAATCGCACTCTTGCCCGACAACGCGGCAGCGTTGGTGGCGAGCGCGGGCGGAGCGGCGAAGCGTCGCAACAACATCGGCCGTACACCCAGCACCAGCACCAAGGACACGAGTCCGAACACAACTGCATCGGCCCACACTGGGAAGTCCGTGACGGCCGAAATCCCGGCGGTCGCAAGAGCACCACCGGCGATCATGAGCAGAAAGAAATCTCCCGTCAGCGCTTCGGCCGCCGCGAGTGCAATTCCTGCAATGAGCCAAATTATCGCCGCCACAACCTCCATCTAACCAGAAATCGGACATCGGGCGGCGGATCTTACTCCGTTACGAAGTCGACCAGCTGTTCGACTGCTCCGATCAACGGCGCTTCGAGATCTCGGAACGACGAGACCGACGAATACACATGTCGCCAACCCTCCTTCGGAGTTCCCCACCCGAGCTCGCGACAGATACCCGTCTTCCAATCCTGACCGCGGGGAATCTTCGGCCACGCACTGATTCCGACAGCCTTCGGCCGGACGGCTTCCCACACATCGATGTACGGGTGGCCGGTGACAAGTACGTGTGGGCCGAGCGAGGCAGTCAATTTCGACTCCTTGGATCCCGTGACGAGGTGGTCGACCAGGACACCCACTCGCCGGCCAGGGCCTGGTTCGAATTCGGCCAGGCGCTCGCCCAGATTGTCCAGCCCCTCCAGGTGCTCGACGACGACTCCCTCTACCCGGAGGTCGTGGCCCCACACACTTTCCACGAGGGCCGCGTCGTGCACGCCCTCGACCCAGATCCGGCTGGCGCGAGCGGTACGAGCACGCAATCCCTCGACTTTGGTCGAGCCGGAAGCCGATCGCGTCGACTCGGCCTTCTTCGGAGATGCCGTCGCACGCACGAGGGTGACGCGCTTGCCGTCGATCAGAAATGCCGCTTCGCGCAACGCGAACAACCGCGTCGTGCGAGCCGAATCTTCGAGGCGTACGAAATCGCCGTCGTACGTACGCTCGAACCCGATCACCGCACCGCAATACCCGGTAGCAGAGTCCTCGACGACGAGTCCGCACTCGGCCGACACCTGCGGGACAGGCACCTTTCGCAAGCGGCTGTGTCCTGAAAGTATGTCTTCGCCGTACATGTTCGTCACGGCCGACAACGGTAGCCACCCCCACGCCCGAGCGCGCGTCGCCACGCCGACCTATGCTTGGAAGTCGTGAGTTCTCCAAGTGCAAGCCTTGCCGTGTGGGCCAGCTCGTGGCTGGCCGGTTTCAGCGCGCCCGACAACGTGATCGATTCGATGGCGGAGTGGGCACCGATGCATCTGGCGGTTGCCGGCGATCAAGAATCGGCGCTCGAGACCGGGCTGCCATGGCCGAGTCCTCGCGATGAGGGTGTGGCAGGCCTACTCACCCTCATTCGCGCTCAGGTACCGAGTGACCGCACCAACCCCGCAATCGAACTCCTCCTCCCCCATCCTGGTGCCACGTCGAACGTGTCACCGAAGAGTCCGTTCGGGCGCCTGGCCATTCAGACCGGAGAGGCCGTTTTGGTCGGCGATCCCGAGACCCGAGGACTGGGACTCGTACCAACCGCAGAGGGGCCGGACGTCCTCCGATGGACGGTGTTCTCGATCGTCCTGCCGCCGCGTGCGCAACGCGACTTCACCCTCGGAGAAGCCGAATACGCCATGCGGGAAGCGGTTCGTGGCGCTGTCGAAGCCCTCGGTTCGCTTCAATCGCTACCGACTCGAACCGAACTGGGAGACCCCCGAACCCGTATCGCCGCCGAGCTTGCCGATCTCGGCCGACACCGCTATCCGTCGGAAATGTCGGAGCGGGCACTTCGAGTGCTCGAGTCGGCAGATCGCGTGGCAGCCATTCTTTCGGTGGCACAACACTCTTCCCCGACCGAACCCGCCACGGCACTCGGAGCGGCCGCTCGTGAGGATTTGATCAGACCGTTGTGGGCTGCGGTGAGAAAAGCTCGTGCGATAGCACTCTCGACGAGTATCGAGTCCAGCGCGCCCGGCCGCTAGCTGGGGCGTGCCGGGCGAACGGGCTGCTCGCAGCATCGAATTGCGCATCGGCTGCCGTTGAGTGTCGAGCCATATTTCGGGACACTTCCGATTCCACGCGGCGTCGCGTCGCTGAGATGCTCTTCGACGAGTTCGAGGATCATCTGCGCGAACCGTGGGTCGGTTCCCGGTGTAGAGGCTCGCGCGAAAGCCATATTCAGCTCTCTGGCCTTCTCCTCGGCCTCGGTGTCGAGGTCCCAGACGACTTCGAGGTGATCGGAGACGAATCCCACGGGACAAACCACTACCGCTTCTACGCCCTTGCCCGACAGCGCATCCAAATGGTCGCAGATGTCCGGTTCCAGCCACGGCACCTGCGGCGGACCTGACCGCGACTGCCAGACGAGGTCGTAGTCGTCCACACCTACAGCTGCCGCAGCGAGCCTGGACGCTTCCTCCACCTGCCTGCTGTAGAGGTGGCCACCGTCCGCCGGAGGCCCGGCATTGGCGTCGGCGGCGCTCGGTATCGAATGTGCTGTGAACACCAATCTTGCCTTCGAGCGGCTCGCGGCCGAAAGCGAATCCATCGCGGCCGTAATCGAATCGGCGAAAGCAGCGATCAGCAAGGGATGGTCGTAATACTGTCTGATCTTCACCAGGTCGGGCGCGTCGGCACCGACAGCTTCCCTGGCTCTGGCCACATCCTCATGGTACTGGCGACAACCCGAATACCCACCCCACGCCGACGTCGGAAAGACCAGCGCACGTTCGATACCGTCCGACTGCATTTGCGCGACGGTGTCCTCGACCATCGGATGCCAGTTCCTGTTACCGAAATAGATCGGCAGGTCGACACCGGCCGCGGCGAATACAGCTTCCAGCGCAGAGATGATGTCGCGATTGAGCGCATTGATCGGCGACACACCCCCGAAGTGCATGTAGTGCTCGACTACCTCGTCGAGCCGTTCGGGCGGGACCCCACGCCCGCGCGTCACATTTTCGAGAAACGGCCGAACATGGGCGGGCTCCTCCGGGCCGCCGAAGGAGAGAACCAGGATGGCATCGAAACCCGCAGACTCGGTCATGTCCCCATTGTGCGCGCTCGAAGACAACAGGTTCGCTCAGGTTGCCTCATGCAAGCATCGATCCACCATCTGGTAGGCCCCCACTCGTCGGTGCTTGCATGAGGCGAGACGGACTACATGTCGTCGGGCAACCAGGTGTTGTGGCTGGCACCGCCGTCGACGTACACGATCGAGCCGGTTGTACCCGGCAACCAATCCGACAACAAGGCCACGATCGACTTCGCGACCACTGTCGGGTTGTCGACATCCCAGCCGATAGGCGCCGAACCGGACCAGTAATCGTTGAGCTGATTCATCTTGGTTGCGTCCCCGGTAGCCGTTCCCGCGATGGCTTTGGCAGCAAGGGTTTTGATCGGCCCAGCGGCGACCAGATTGGACCTGATCTTCTTGGCTGCGCCTACTTCACGAGCCACGTACCGGTTGACCGACTCGAGTGCAGCCTTCGCCACGCCCATCCAGTTGTAGTACGGCATCGAGGTCCGTGGATCGAAGTCCATACCGACGATGGAACCGCCCTCGTTCATGACAGGCAGAACAGCCCGCGCCAGCGATGCGTAACTCCACGCCGATATTTCGAATGCGCGTGCCGCGTCGGGACCGGGCCCCTCGAGGAACGGCATCGCATCCGGGCCCATGAGCGTGCGGGGCGCAAAAGCGATCGAATGCAAGACGCCGTCGATGCCTTCGGGGGCCACTGCACGAATGCGATCAGCGAGGGCCGACAAATGCTCCTCGTTGGTGGCGTCGAGTTCGATCGCTGGGGGCACTTCCTCGGGCAGGCGCTTGGCGATGCGATCGATCAACCGAAGTCGATCGAAACCCGTGATGATGACCTTCGCGCCTTGCTCCTGTGCCATGGCTGCGGCGTGGAACGCGATCGAGGCATCGGTGATGATGCCGGTGATCAGGATGGTCTTTCCTTCGAGCAGTCCGCCCATGTTCTTCCTTACCGATCGAGTCGAAATGAGAAAAGAGGTGTACCAGTTGCGAAAACTCGGATAATCGAGAGGTCAGTGGCCCATGCCGAGGCCACCGTCGACGGGAATGACCGCACCCGAGACGTACGCGGCGTCCTCGGAGGCAAGCCAACTGACGACGCCGGCAACCTCATCCGTCTTACCCTTGCGGCCAAGCGGAATAGCGCTGACAGCCATCTCTTGGTACTTCTCGTCCAATGCCTGAGTCATCTCCGTGTCGATGAAGCCGGGAGCGACGACATTCGCCGTGATCGACCGGGACCCCAGCTCACGAGTGAGCGACCGAGCAAGCCCGATGACGCCGGCCTTCGACGCCGCGTAGTTGGCTTGGCCGGGAGTTCCTGCCAGAGCCACGACGGATCCAATGAAAATGAAGCGGCCGTAACGGGCACGGAGCATCGAGCGACTGGCGCGCTTGGCGACTCGGAAGGCACCGGTCAGGTTCGCGTCGATCACGCGAGAGAACTGATCCTCGCTCATTCTCATGATCAAGGTGTCGTCGGTGATGCCGGCGTTCGACACCAGAACCTCGACCGGCCCGTGCTTCGCTTCGACCTCTTTGAAGGCGGCGTCGATCGACTCGGAATCGGTGACGTCACAGACAACCCCGAACAGGCCGTCGGGCACCCCGGAACCGCGATGCGTCACGGCTACCTTGTGGCCGTCCTCCGAAAGTCTCTGAGCGATGGACAGACCGATACCTCGGTTCCCTCCGGTGACAAGTACCGATCGAGCAATGAAGTCTGGTTTGGACATGCCTGCAACCTATCTGTTCGTCCCGGAATGACAAAGCGAAACTTACTGGTGAGTAATAACAGCGAATCAGGGCAGTCGTTGCCGAAGAACCAAAGCAGTGCCCAAACCCAATGCGGTGAGTACAACTCCGAGAATCAACCACGGACGGCTGGCATCTCCACGGGTGATCTCGAACCCGATCTGCTCCTCCAGCGTGTCGTACACCGCGCGCAGTTCTTCGAGTGAGGACGCAGTGAAGAAGCTCCCACCGGAAAGATCGGCAATCTCCCGCAAGGACGGATCATCGACTGGAACCGGAACTCGTTCGACTCCCGACTCGTCTTCGATATCGACTGTCCCGTAGCTCGTTCCGAACGAGATTGTGGAAATCGGTACGTTCTTGTCCTTCGCGGCGCGCGCGGCAGTGTATCCACCCCGCGGATCGTCAGGGCTCTCCGGAACGGTCTGCTTGCCATCGGACAACAAGACGATTCGAGCGGGCGGGGCCGCATCGCCGCCACCGAGCACTGCTCCCAGTGTGTCGATCGACTGCAGCGAGGTGAAAATAGCCTCGCCAGTGGCCGTGCGCTCGCTCAATTGGAGTTTGTCGATGGCCGCCTTGGTCGCTTCTCGGTTAGCGGTCGGAGATACGAGCACCGACGCCGTTCCAGCGAAAGCGACGAGCCCGAGGTTGATACCTGGAGTCAACCCTTCGGCGAACGACTTTCCTGCCTCCTGCGCGGCCGCCAAGCGAGACGGTTCGACGTCCGTTGCCTCCATCGACAACGACACGTCGATCACGAGTATCACCGTCGCGCGGTTTCGAGGCACCTTTTGATCAGCAGTCGGACCCGCCAAGGCAATTGTCAGTACGAGCAGACCGGCCAGGACCAGTGCCGTCGGCACGTGGCGCCAGTAACCCGGTCGCGTCGGCGCCACCTTCTCCAACAGTTCCATGTTCGAGAACCGCAAAGTGTGTTTGTGACGACGGCGCTGCGCCAATACGTAACCGACGACCAAACCGGCAACGACGAGGACGAACAGCAGCCACCACGGTGAGGTGAACTCGGACAGACTCACCGGCGACCTGCCCGAGCCGAATTGACTGCACTGGAACCGAGAGTGTGTCGGCGTGAAGAAACGAAACGGACGACGTCCGCTATCCAGTCGCCGTCGGTTCTAAGTGTCAAGCGCGGAGCGCCACATCGTCGAAGCGCACGCTCCACGTCCTCGCGATGCGACGCGGCGGCCTCGGCGAAATCGGCACGCAACTGCGGCGTCGTGCTGAATTCACGGGTGCGACCGGTTTCGGGGTCGTGGAGGACCACATCCCCGACATCTGGCAGTTCGACGTCCCGAGGATCGAGTATTTCCACTGCCAACACATCGTGCCGTGCAGAGATCGCTCGCAGCGATCGCTCCCAGTCGATCGGCCCGAGAAAATCACTGATCACCACTGCCATCCCCCGCCTGCGTTGGGGGCGGCGGAGCGCCTCGATTGCCTCGCGAAGATTTCCTCGCACACCGTCGGCGGCACTGGGTGTCGTCGCGATGGTCCGCAGCAACGTCTGCGAGTGGATCCGGCCACCCCTGGCCGGGATCCGAGTCGTCTGTGCTCCAGTAGCAACCACAGCACCGATGCGATTACCTCCACCGCTGGTCAAGTGCGTGATTGCCGCGGCAGCCGCGACAGCCAGATCTCGCTTCTCGCACCCCGTCGTACCGAAATCGAGACTGGCAGACAGATCGACGACCATCCAGGTTTCCAGCTCGCGATCGGCAACAGACTGACGAACGTGTGGGTGAGTCGTCCGAGCAGTCACCGACCAGTCCATCTGTCGGACGTCGTCGCCAGGCTGGTACTCCCGCGCGTCGCCGGGCTCGGAACCAGGTCCCGGAATCAATCCGAGATGGTCGCCGTGCAACACACCGTCGAGACGACGGCGGACTGTCAACTCCAAGGTGCGCAACGCCGCAGCGAGTGTGGGGTCACGTAGTTCACCGCTCCGGAAAGACGGGGGCCGCGAGTCGGGTGCTCGACCCGCCCCGCGGGCAAGTGCCCCGCTCACTGCTGCTGGCTACCCACGGCTGGGGAACTCCCCGCGGATTTGTCCAGGGACGGCCCTGGACCCGGATGCCCCTGTTGCACGCCTGGGTTGTATCCCTGCTGTGGCGCTCCCTGCTGCTGTGGCATTCCCTGTTGCGGGGGACGCTGCGGCGCCGCGCTTTGATTCGCCGGTTGCTGCGGGACGAACGGCGCTTGGGGGGCCTGCTGCGCACCGACCGCTTGAGGGGCCACCTGGGGAAGACCCACCGCCTGCAATACCCGAGTGATCACATCTTCCGGAGTCACCTCGTCGGCGAGTGCGTCGTAGGACAGGACGAGTCGGTGACGGAGAACGTCGGGGATCACTTCGAGAACGTCCTGCGGCACCACGTAGTCACGTCCTCGCACCAGAGCAAGGGCACGCGATGCCGCGATGATTCCGAGAGTTGCTCGCGGCGACGCGCCGTAAGCGATCCAACTTGCGACGTCGTCGAGACCGAGTTGTTCCGGCGTTCTCGTCGCAGCGATGACTCGGACGACGTAGTCGACGATTGCGTGATGAACGAACACCGAGCTCGCGACGTTTTGAAGTCGCACCAGCTCCTCGGGATCGAGGATCTGCTTCGGAGTCGGGACAGCGGTGCCCATCCGGTAGACGATTTCGCGTTCTTCCTCGACCGAGGGGTAGTCGACGACGATCTTGAACAAGAACCGGTCACGCTGAGCTTCAGGAAGGGGATAGACACCTTCGTTCTCGATCGGGTTCTGCGTCGCCATGACAAGAAATGGGTCGGGCATCGGGAACGTGTGACCACCGATGGATACTTGCCGCTCCGCCATAACTTCCAGCAATGCGGACTGCACTTTGGCGGGCGCGCGGTTGATCTCGTCGGCCAGCACGAAGTTGGCAACGACCGGGCCTAGTTCGGTGTCGAATTCTTCGCGACCCTGCCGGTAGATGCGGGTACCGATCAGGTCGGTGGGCACCAGGTCGGGCGTGAATTGAACGCGAGAGAAAGTTCCACCGACTACCTTGGCGAAAGTTTCCACGGCCAGGGTCTTCGCCACTCCAGGCACTCCTTCGAGGAGTACGTGACCGCGTGCAAGAAGCCCTACGAGGATCCTTTCGACCAATCGATCCTGGCCGACGATCACCCGCTTGACCTCGTATACGGCCTTCTCGAGGATCTGCACATCATGTGCGAGCCCCGCAGCATCGGTGCGGCCCGATCCATTCCCGCCCGAGACGCCGCCCTTGGACATGCTGCCGTTCGACCCGCTGTCCTGCGAGACGCTGCCGTTCGCTTCGGCGCCGTCACGTGATGTCACCAAGAATTCACCGCTTTCACTCGAATCACTTCTCGGGCACGTTCGGTATCGACCATCGACTATTTCAGACGATGACTGCTTGCGCCGTGGGGCCGCCCCCCAAGGCTACCGATGTCTCCTGTGGGGCGAGCCTACCGAGTGGCCCCCGAAGAATTCTGTCAGGACACCATACGTACTGCGTACGGCGTCATACCGTCGTATCGAACGGCCGAAACCTTCACGATGTCACCGGATTGAGGAGCTTCCAGCATCTTCCCGTCGCCCAGATACAACGCGACGTGCTGACTGGCATTCGGTCCATAGAAGATCATGTCCCCGCGCTTCATGTTGGAGGATGGGACCTGTTTGCCTGCCGTGTATTGGTAGCCCGTGTAGTGAGGCAGCGAGATGCCGAGTCCCCCGAACGCATAGATCATCAATCCGGAACAGTCGAAGCCGACCTTGTTGTAGTCGCCGTAGCTATCGGCCACTCCCCCGTCCCGGATACCTTTCGTCGGTCCGTTTTCGTCGCCGCCACCCCAGGAGTACGGGACGCCCAGCTGAGACATTCCGCGGTCTATGGCGAGTTCGACTGCTGCACTGCCGGTGAGCGACGGATTCGATTGACCTGAGCTTCGCGGCTTCTTCGGTGTCGTGGTTGTCGTGGTGCCCGTGCTGTCGGCAGAGTCGCCGCCGGTGGAGTCGCTACCTACCGAGTCCTGATCTTCGTCGATATCGGTGTGGGATCGTTGACCTGCTGCTGCGGCCGCTGCAGCCGCAGCAGCAGCCTGGTTCGCTGCAACCCTCGCAGCGGCTTGAACTGCCGCTTGCTTCGCTGCAGCCGCCGCGGCGGCAATGGCTGCATCCTCGGCTGCCTTCTGCGACTCCCAGGTCGAGTATGCGACGCGCTGATCGGCAAGTCCTGCCACGTTCGATCGTGCGGAATCGAGCTGACTCTGTGCGGAGTCGCGCTCGCTCTCGATCGCAGCCTTCTGTTCTGCCTGAGCTTGCAACGCGGCGCGGGCAGTCGCTATCGCTTCCTCGGCATCTGCTTTCTTGGACTCTGCTGTCGAGGCTGCGGCATCGGCTTGTTGTTTGGACTCGCGAGCCGCGGAGTCACGGTTGGCCTGTTCGGTCCTGGCTCGCTGAAGACCGTCGAGCACAGCGTTCTGACTGTTCGACAGAACCTTCAGCACCTGCGCACGGTCGAGAACGTCGTCCGGTCCACTCGATCCGAGGAACGAGGACACCGAGGCGACACCTGTGCCCTGGGTGTAACTCGACACGGCGAAGTTGTTGAACTTCTGCTGTGCCGCCTGGATTTGAACACCTGCATCGGTGAGAGCCTGCTGAGCAAAGACCACTAGTTGGGCAGCTACGTCAGCGGCGTCCCGAGCATTCTGAAGGTCGACGAGGGCCTTGTTGACATCCTCGCGTTTGATCGCCACATCGGCATCGAGTTGGGCGAGCTGTTGGTTTGCAGACGCGACTTGGTTGATCAACGAACCCACGGCACCGAGCTGTTGCTCTACCGCGGATCCCGCGGCGGCAATGTCGGAGTCGGATGGGTTGGGCGGCGGCGGCGGAACAGCGACGGCGGCGCCGGACGCCCCGCTTATCAACGCAACAACCATTCCGGCCCCGACGAACATTCTCGCCGTGTTGGAGAACGCGCAGCTGCGTGTCCCGCGGAATGCTCGTCGCCTCAAAGTTGTCTCCCTCTGGTCCGGCGCTCGCGACGTTCTGTCGATCGTCGACGCCGGAAGAGAGGACCCGGTACCCACATCGGGTGCCGGAAATCACGCTCACCGGGCAGGGAGGAAGCACGCAGCATCACCACAGGTGTAGACCACGTCGGTCCCACCCGAAGCAGGCGCCACCCGAGGCAACTCGGATAGACCTCTGCCTTCTGCGACACTCCTTCCCCAGCAGTGCCAATGGCACCGTACGACACTTTGCACACTAAAGAAACTCCAGTCACAAAGAACACATATGTAATTCGACCAGCGCAAATACCCTGAACTCGGTATATACGCGAAACAGTTTTTTCGACTTTTTCCCACAGACGACGAACGCCCCGACCAGAAGTCGGGGCGTTGGTTCCTGCGGTCTCCAGCAGAGTCGGTGTTCAGCGTTCGGTGGCGGACTCACCAGAACTGTTGCTCGGCTCGAACGCCGGCGTGAGCCGCTCCGTCTCGCGGGGCTCTGACATCGAGATACTCCGCGCTTTGTGGCGCCGGATCTTCGCAACTGCAGTTACTGCTGCCACCGCCGTCACGAGCACCAGGATCAGACCCGTGATCAAACCCCACGGAGTCTGAGGGCCGACCAGTGTGTCGACGAAGTTGTCGGCTCCGATGACGGGATTGCCCGTGTAGGTCCGATCTTGCCCAGCCTCAAGCGTCACTCGACTGACCGTGTCACTGAAGGACCCCACCTGACCTGGACTCAAGACGAGGATCGTGCCTCCGTCCTGGGTTCCGACCGCCGTCGCGAGATCACGCAACTGAGAATCGTGAACGGGATCCTTTTCCATGACCACGATCCCGAGATCGACTCCGTGCTCTTCGGCACGCTGGACTACGGCCTGCAGATCGCTCCGAAGTTCCGAAGGCGCACTGACACCGGACTCGGCGATGTCGGCCACGATCGAATCGATATCCAGACCGGGTGGGACTTCGGCGGCCAGTGGAACAAAAGCAAGAATTGGATCAGGCATCTCTCGTCCAGTCGCATTAGCGGAGTCGGTGGGTGGCGGTCGTTACCGAAGAGTACGAGCAGCCCGTTCGAACCCTACGTCACCGACCCCTATCGGGACCGCATTGGACACTCACCGCATGGCCCGAAGTGAGGTTGCCCTGCATTGCGAAGGTAGTGCCACTGCGTGAGGATTGTCGATGCAGGGCATGCCGACGCATCATCGGGCCTGCCCTCAGGGTTTCACAGGACAAGCGTACTGTTAGACTTACAACGAGGCGTTCGGCGCACCGCTCGGTCGCGTAGAAGGTCTCGCTTCAACCGTCGACACAGCCCCGTCGGCGGTGTGCCTCATAGACGAGTGGAGCTGAAGTGACCGCTAGTAATAATTCATTCGGTGCAAAGGGCACCCTCGAGGTCGGAAAGAACTCCTACGAGATCTTCCGTCTGTCGGCCTTGCCCGGTGCCGAAAAGCTGCCATATGCACTGAAAGTCCTCGCGGAGAACCTCCTTCGCACCGAGGACGGTGCCAACATCACCGCCGACCATATCCGTTCGATCGCTTCGTGGGATCCGTCCGCGGACCCGAGCATCGAAATCCAGTTCACCCCAGCTCGCGTCATCATGCAGGACTTCACCGGCGTGCCATGCATCGTCGACCTGGCCACCATGCGCGAAGCCGTGACCACACTGGGCGGCGACCCGAGCAAGGTCAACCCGCTCTCTCCTGCCGACATGGTCATCGACCACTCGGTGATCCTCGACGTGTTCGGCCGCGCCGACGCCCTCGAGCGCAACGTCGATCTCGAGTACGAGCGCAACGGCGAGCGCTACCAGTTCCTTCGCTGGGGACAGGGCGCATTCGACGACTTCAAGGTCGTCCCCCCAGGCATGGGCATCGTGCACCAGGTCAATATCGAATACCTGGCACCGACCGTCATGACCCGCAACGGACAGGCGTATCCCGATACTTGTGTCGGCACCGATTCACACACCACGATGGTCAACGGCTTGGGAGTGTTGGGTTGGGGCGTCGGCGGGATCGAAGCCGAGGCAGCAATGCTCGGCCAGCCCGTCTCGATGCTCATCCCCCGCGTAGTCGGCTTCAAGCTCTCCGGCGAGATTCAGCCCGGCGTAACCGCGACCGACGTCGTCCTCACCGCGACCGAAATGCTTCGTAAGCACGGCGTCGTCGGCAAGTTCGTGGAGTTCTACGGCAAGGGCGTCGCAGAGGTACCTCTGGCCAACCGAGCAACGCTGGGCAACATGAGCCCCGAGTTCGGGTCCACCGCGGCGATCTTCCCGATCGACGAGGAGACCATCAACTACCTGCGCCTGACCGGCCGCAGCGACGAGCAGCTGGCGCTCGTCGAGGCGTACGCCAAGGAACAGGGCATGTGGCACGACCCGGAGAACGAGCCCGTGTACTCCGAGTACATCGAGCTCGACCTCAACACCGTCGTTCCGTCCATTGCCGGACCCAAGCGCCCGCAGGACCGAATCCTGTTGTCGGAGTCCAAGCCTGCGTTCCGCAGGGACATCCACAACTACGTCGATGAGAGCCACGCCGCACACGAAGGTGACAGCAAGCTCGACGAGGCACTCAACGAGTCCTTCCCGGCGAGCGACCCCGCTTCCCTGTCCTTCACCGAGGACGCAGCCGTCGCCGTCCAGTCCGCCGCATACGGCTCCGACGGTCGCCCGAGCAAGCCGATCACCGTCAAGTCCGAAGAGGGCGCCGAGTTCGTACTCGACCATGGCGCGGTCGTCGTCGCAGGCATCACCTCTTGCACCAACACCTCGAACCCGTCGGTCATGCTCGGCGCTGCACTGCTCGCACGCAATGCCGTCGACAAGGGCTTGACCACCAAGCCGTGGGTCAAGACCAACATGGCGCCCGGCTCGCAGGTAGTCACCGACTACTACGAGAAGGCCGGTCTGTGGCCGTACCTCGAGAAGCTCGGCTACTACCTCGGTGGCTACGGATGCACTACCTGCATCGGCAACACCGGTCCTCTCGCAGAGCCGATCTCGAAAGCGATCAACGACAACGACCTTTCGGTCACTGCAGTGCTCTCCGGTAACCGAAACTTCGAAGGCCGGATCTCCCCCGACGTAAAGATGAACTACTTGGCGTCTCCGCCGCTCGTCATCGCATACGGCCTCGCCGGCACGATGGACTTCGACTTCGAGACCGATTCGCTCGGAGACGATCACGACGGCAAGCCTGTCTACTTGAAGGACATCTGGCCGTCCGCACAGGAGATCGACGACACGATCAAGTCGTCCATCAGCCAGGACATGTTCCGCAAGTCGTACAAGACGATCTTCGACGGAGACAGTCGCTGGCAGAACCTCTCGACCCCCGAGGGCGACACGTTCGCGTGGGACGAGAAGTCCACTTACGTGCGCAAGCCCCCGTACTTCGACGGTATGACGATGGATCCGGAGCCGGTAAAGGACATCAAGGGCGCTCGCGTCCTTGCACTGCTGGGAGATTCGGTCACCACCGACCACATCAGCCCGGCCGGCCCGATCAAGGCAGGAACGCCTGCTGCCCAGTACTTGGACTCGCATGGCGTCGAGCGCAAGGACTACAACTCGCTGGGTTCGCGCCGCGGCAACCATGAGGTCATGATTCGTGGAACGTTCGCGAACATCCGCCTGAAGAACCAGCTCCTCGACGACGTCTCGGGCGGTTACACCCGTGACTTCACCCTGGAAGATGGACCGCAGGCATTCATCTACGATGCTTCGCAGAATTACCAGGCTGCGGGCATTCCGCTCGTGGTCCTCGGTGGCAAGGAGTACGGAAGCGGCTCCTCACGTGACTGGGCGGCCAAGGGAACCAGCCTGCTCGGCGTGAAGGCTGTCATCACGGAGTCCTTCGAGCGTATTCACCGCTCCAACCTCATCGGGATGGGCGTTGTTCCGCTTCAGTTCCCGGTTGGCGAGAGCGCAGCATCGCTGAAGCTCGACGGTACCGAGACATTCGATATCGTCGGCGTCGAGAAGTTGAACGAGGGTGTCACACCCAAGACGATGGCTGTCACTGCGACGAAGACCGACGGCACGAAGGTCGAATTCGACGCAGTGGTGCGCATCGACACCCCAGGTGAGGCGGACTACTACCGCAACGGCGGCATCCTGCAGTACGTCCTGCGCAACATGATCCGAGGCTAAGCACTTCTTTACAGCTCAGCGCTGGTGAGTGAACTCGACCAGTGAGCACGCAGAACGCGCACGACCACTTCGAGAACGGTTCAGACTCGAACAGACAGTGGGCGTGCGCGTTCTGCGCTCGAGGCGGGACGACGTATCAGCCGATGAAGGAGGCAGTGTGCCGAAGGTCAGCGAGGACCATTTGGCGGCACGACGTAGCGAGATTCTCGACGGCGCACGACGTTGCTTCGGTGAATTCGGCTACGAGGGTGCGACGGTCCGCCGCCTCGAGGAGACGACTGGCCTGTCCAGAGGCGCGATCTTTCACCACTTCAAGGACAAGGACGGGTTGTTTCTCGCGCTCGCGCAGGAAGATGCTCGGCGAATGGCAGAAGTGGCCGCTCGTCAAGGCTTGGTCCAGGTCATGCGGGATATTCTCGAGCAACCCGATCGCTTCGAGTGGCTCGGTACTCGGCTGGAAATAGCAAGGCGCTTACGCACCGACCCAGAATTCAGGAAGAGCTGGGCGGAGAAGTCCTCGGAACTCACCGATGCAACCCTTGCCCGTCTGGAACGTCAGAAAACGGCGGGCAAACTGCGTGAGGACGTTCCGAAGGATGTCATGCACGACTATCTCGATCTCGTGCTCGACGGTCTTGTCGCTCGCATCGCCTCCGGTCAGGGAGGGCCCAACCTCTCGGCGGTACTGGACCTTGTCGAGGCATCGGTTCGCAGGCCCGACAGCGCTTAGCTTGATGTACAGCTAATCGGTGCTGTGTGACTTCTGCCGATTAGGGCCACCCCTCGAACGTAACGCGACACCCGATTCGGCCAGAATCTTGTGCACGAATCCATAGGATCTGCCGAGATCGTGAGCGAGACTACGAATGCTGGCCCCTGCGGAGTACTGCTTCTGCAGTGAGGCACGCAGCCTCTCTCGCGATTCGCCGGTGATTCGTGCACCTTTACCGATGGGCGGACCCTCGGATTCGGCGAATGACCCACGGGCCGGTAGTGGTGGCATGGCGTTCCTCCAGTCAGCGACACTTCACTCACCGAACACCCCCGCACAACCAGGGTAGAGGACGCCACACTCCGGCCACGAGAAAACCGCGTATCAGGCCAGCTGAATTAGTTCCAGGTAGTCCTGTGACCAGTGGTCCTCGTTGCCGTCGGGCAGCAGGATGACCCGCTCGGGTGACAGGGCTTCGGCCGCACCCGGATCGTGAGTGACCAGCACCACGGCTCCCTTGTAACTGCGGAGAGCATCGAGCACCTGTTCACGTGAAATCGGGTCGAGGTTGTTCGTCGGCTCGTCGAGAAGCAGGACGTTGGCAGCAGAGGACACAAGCCCGGCAAGTGCAAGTCTGGTCTTCTCACCGCCCGACAGCGTGCCTGCCGGCTGTTCCAGCTGCGGTCCGGTGAACATGAACGCCCCCAGCAACGAGCGCAACTCCTGCTCCCCCGTGTCCGGAGCCGCATGACGAATGTTTTCCCACACCGAAGCGCGATCGTCGAGTGTGTCGTGCTCCTGTGCGAAGTATCCGACGCGTAGCCCGTGGCCGGCGAGGATCTCACCTGCGTCGGACTTTTCGGTACCCGCCAGAATCCGGAGCAAGGTTGTCTTGCCCGCACCGTTGAGTCCGAGCACTACGACGCGGCTGCCGCGGTCGATGGCCAGATCGACTCCGGCGAAGATTTCCAGTGACCCGTACATCTTGGTGAGGTTCTTCGCCATGAGGGGGGTCTTGCCGCAGGGTGCAGGCTCAGGGAAGCGGATGTGCGCAACCTTGTCCGAAACTCGCTCGGCGTCGAGGTTAGCCATGAGCTTGTCAGCACGCTTTGCCATGTTCTGCGCGGCAACAGCTTTCGTTGCTTTCGCGCCCATCTTCGCGGCCTGCACGCGCAACGCGCCTGCCTTCTTCTCCGCGTTGGCACGCTCACGCCGCCTGCGCTGCTCGTCGGTTGCCCGAGCATCGATGTACTTCTTCCAGTTCATGTTGTAGACATCGGCTTCGCCGCGTACCGCATCGAGGAACCACACGCGGTTGACCACGTCGCTCAGAAGGTCGACATCGTGGCTGATCACGATCAGTCCGCCATCGTGGTTCTGCAGGAACCCCCGGAGCCAGGTGATGGAGTCGGCGTCGAGGTGGTTGGTGGGTTCGTCGAGTAGCAGAGTCGTGTCGGAACGTCCGCCGCTCCCGTCGGAGGCCGCGAACAGAATGCGCGCCAACTCCACGCGCCGCCGTTGGCCACCGGACAGCGTGCGCAGTGCTTGCGCGAGGATGCGATCGGCAAGTCCCAGGCTGTTGCAGATTCGCGCTGCTTCGCTCTCTGCTTCGTAGCCGCCCAGCGATGCGAATCGCTCCTCGAGCTCGCCGTACTTGCGGACCGCCTTGTCGAGAAGCGCCTCGTCGGCGACCTCGGCCATCAACGCCTGCTGCTTCTCCATCTGATGCAACAAAGTGTCGAGTCCACGCGCGGAGAGAACTCGATCCCTGGCAAGCACATCGAGGTCACCCTCTTTCGGATCCTGTGGCAAGTATCCGAGATCGCCCGTACGAACGACGGTGCCCGCGTAGGGCTCGCCCTCACCCGCAAGAATCCTCAGCGTCGTGGTCTTGCCGGCTCCGTTACGCCCGACCAACCCGATACGGTCTCCGCCCTGTACGCGAAGTGCTGGTCCTTGAGTCGACAGCAACGTGCGGACACCGGCACGAACTTCCAAGTCGGTGGCGGTAATCACGCGGGTGCTCCTAGCTATAGCGGGCGAAGTTCGGCGTCTGGCCGTTTTCACGAGCGGTCGAGTCGCAGGCGGTAGCGAACGATGACTCGTCGAAGGTGCGCTGGGCCTGGCCCTGAAACCACTCATGGCCCATGAACCTCTCATTTTAACCCCTTGGGGGCCGTGCTACCGACCGTCCGAGCAGTGACACCGGTAACGTCTTGACTCATGACCGCCGCAAACACAGCCCGAGAACAGGATCTGACAGGCAAGGTGGCCCTCGTCACCGGTGCCAGCCGAGGAATCGGCAAGGCAATCGCCGCCGAACTGCTTGCTCGAGGCGCACGAGTAACGATCACCGCTCGCAAACCTGAACCGCTGGCCGAAGCCGCCCACCAACTCGGCGAAGCCACAGGTAGTGGAATCGACAGGGTCCTTGCCATTGCAGGCAACGCCAGTGATGCCGACTCTCGTCGCGACTCGGTGGACAAGACGATCGAGGTATTCGGTTCGCTCGACATCCTGATCAACAACACCGGTATCAATCCTGTCTACGGTTCGCTGATGGACGCCGATCTCGACGGCGTCAGAAAAATCTTCGACACCAATGTCGTCGCCACCTTGGGGTACATCCAGGAGGCCTACCGAGCCTGGATGGGAGCGCACGGTGGCGCCGTAGTGAACGTCGCGAGCGTCGCTGGCCTGCGCTCGACGGGCGTGATCGCTGCGTACGGCGCGTCCAAAGCGGCCCTGATCCGCTTGACCGAAGAACTCGCGTGGCAGCTGGGACCATCGATCCGAGTCAACGCGGTTGCACCGGGGGTGGTGAAGACGAAGTTCGCCGAGGCGCTGGTGGCTGGTGGCGAGGAGCAAGCTGCCGCGGCATATCCGATGAAGCGGCTCGGATCTCCGGAAGACGTCGCAAGCCTCGTGGGATTTCTCGTGTCCGACGCGTCGTGCTGGATCACCGGCGAAACTGTCCGAGTGGATGGCGGATTGCTGGCCACCGGCGGACTGTGAACGATTCAACGCTGTCCGAGGACGTCGCGGCGGACCTCGTCGTGGTCGGGCTCGGCCCGGCGGGTCGAGCCCTCTCACATCGAGCGTCCGCCGCTGGGGTCGACGTCGTAGCCATCGATCCTCATCCGAAGAGGCGCTGGACCCCGACATATTCGGCCTGGTCGGACGAGCTTCCCCACTGGCTCCCCGCCGCAGCCGTCGCGTCGACCATTGCTCGGCCGGCGGCGTGGACGGTCCGACGTCACACGATCGATCGGACGTATTGCGTTCTCGACACCGCTGCGCTGCAACAGGTGCTCAGCGAAGGATCAGCTCGCGTGCTCCGGGGGACAGCACTATCGGTGACCAAGGACGCCGTTCGTCTCGCCGATGGAAGAACGGTCACCGGACGTACGATTGTCGACGCGCGCGGATCCGCCGGCGTGGTTGGTCTTGCCGAACAGACGGCATACGGCATCATCGTCGATCGCTCTGCGGGCGTAGCGCTTCTCGAGGACACCAATGCTTGGTTCATGGACTGGCGATACGACAACGGCACCTCGCCTGCGGAGGTACCGAGTTTTCTGTATGCGGTCCCGCTCGACGATGATCGAATCCTGCTCGAGGAGACCTGTCTCGTGGGGAGTCCGCCACTAGGTCTCGATGTTCTACGAGATCGCCTCGCGAAACGATTACACAACCGGGGCGCCCGACCCACGGGAACCGAGCCTATCGAACGCGTCCGGTTCCCGGTACAACCGCCGGTGCACCTGCGAGGTGAACGCGGCGCTGTGCGGTTCGGCGCGCGATCCAGTCTCATGCACCCGGCCACCGGATACAGCGTCGCAGCGTCACTCGCCGCGGCCGACACCGTTGTATCGACACTCCGCACCGGCAATTCCGTTCGCCCCCTTTCGGTTTGGGCGGTCCAACGTCTACGCAACCTCGGGCTACGGACTGCACTGAACCTCGAACCCGAGCTGATCCCCCACTTCTTCGCCAGTTTCTTCGAGCTTCCGGTCGCCCAGCAGACCGCTTACCTGTCCAACCGAGCGGATCCACTCGCAACGATGAACGCAATGATGCGAATGTTCCCGACGCTGCCACCACGAGCTCGCATGGCGATAGCGCGAACGGTAGTGAATCCGCGACGGGGAAACGGTCACTACATGTCGACTCGATAACGCAACTCTCGACACGACACCCTTGCCTCGTGAATCATGAACCGCATGCGTTCCATATGGAAGGGATCTATCGCCTTCGGGCTCGTCAATGTGCCGGTGAAGGTGTACTCGGCGACGGAGACACACGACATTCGGTTCCACCAAGTGCACGCGAAAGACGGAGGTCGGATCAAATATGATCGCGTCTGCTCCGAATGCGGCAAATCGGTGCAGTTTGCCGACATCGACAAGGCGTACGACTCACCCGACGGTGAACGCGTCATCCTGACGGACGAGGACTTCGACAAGCTTCCTTCCGCCGAAAAACACGAGATCCCGGTCCTGGAATTCGTCCCCACCGAACAAATCGATCCCATCCTGTACGACAAGAGCTATTTTCTCGAGCCCGACTCTTCGTCGCCGAAGGCATATGTGCTGTTGCGACAGACACTCCTGGATACAGAACGCACCGCGCTGGTGCATTTCACATTGCGGCAAAAGACCCGACTGGCCGCATTGCGGGTTCGCGACAACACTCTCGTCATCCAGACATTGCTGTGGCCGGACGAGGTGCGGGCCGCGGAGTTCCCCTCGCTGGACGACGCACCCGATGCACGACCGCAGGAAGTCAAGATGGCTACCTCGCTGGTGGAGAGTATGTCGGCAGATTTCGATCCCACGGAATACACTGACGATTATCAAATCGAACTACGCAAGCTGATCGACGATACGATCGAAAACGGCGGCGAGAAAGTCGTCCGTGTCGACGACGAGACCTCCAGCGATGGCGAAGACGCCGAGGTTGTCGATTTGGTCGCTGCACTCCAACGCAGCGTGGAAGCCGCGGGCAAGAACGCCAAGACCGCACACTCGTCGTCCAATACCAAGTCGGCCACAAGCAAGGATGCCTCGGAGAAGGATGCGTCGGAGACGAAAACTTCGCAGAAGAAGACGACTGCAAAGAAAGCACCCGCTAAAAAGGCTGCGCCGGCAAAGCGCGCTGCTGCCGACAAATCGACGCCGGCTCGAAAAGGCGCATAAGCGACCCGCATCAACCAGAACCCTGCAGCTTCGTCGAGCTAAGACGCATTCGAGCACTGCACGGTTCACCAGAACGTCAAGGAAATACCGAACGAACTGGTGAACCTACGCGTCGCTAGGCGAGGTCACACGGTAAACCCGAGGGCCCTGAGCTGCTCACGTCCGTCGTCGGTGATTTTGTCCGGCCCCCAAGGCGGCATCCACACCCAATTGATCTTCAGGTCGGCGCACAGACCACTTCGCACAAGCGCGCCACGCGCCTGATCTTCGATGACGTCTGTCAGGGGGCACGCAGCCGAAGTCAACGTCATGTCGACCGTGACGATGTCGTCGGCGTCGATGTTGATGTCGTACACCAGACCGAGGTCGACGACGTTGATCCCCAGCTCGGGGTCGACCACATCACGCATTGCCTCTTCGAGGTCTTCGAGAACCTTCATCTCATCCGGGGTAAGCGATGCAGGCACTGCCGTTGGCGACGACTCGGCCACGGCCGATCCTGCCAAGTCGGTCTCCGGGGTGGCAGTGCCACCGTTCTGCGAATCGGTTGTCTGTGTCTGGGTCATACTTGTCCTCCGGATCGTGCGGGTACTGCGGGAGTCTCTTCTACTATTCGAACAACCGCATCCTTGAAAGCCATCCATCCGAGCAGCGCACACTTGACGCGGGCCGGATATTTGGACACTCCGACGAACGCGATTCCATCACCGATGACATCCTCGTCGCCATCCACGGTACCCCTGCTGCCGACCATTTCACTGAAGGCATCCACGACTCTCAACGCATGCTCGACAGGTAGTCCGATGACCTGATCCGTCAGGACCGAAGTCGCAGCCTGACTGATCGAACAGCCCTGACCGTCGTAGGACACATCAGTAACGATGCCGCCATCATCGATGTTCACCCGCAACGTCACCTCGTCGCCGCAAGTTGGGTTCACGTGATGGACCTCGGCCCCGAACGGCTCGCGGAGACCGCGCCCGTGCGGATGTTTGTAGTGGTCGAGAATGACCTCTTGATACATCTGTTCCATACGCATATCAGGCAGCACCCTTGGTCCCGAAAAACTTCTGGGCGTGCTCGATCGCGGAACCGAGCGCTTGGACTTCGTCGAGCGTGTTGTACAGAGCAAACGAAGCCCTCGCAGTGGCTGCGACACCGAAACGACGGTGCAACGGCCACGCACAATGGTGCCCCACCCGAATAGCAACACCGTCGTCGTCGAGAATTTGACCGAGATCGTGTGCATGGACGCCGTCGACGACGAACGACACCGCTGACCCTCGATCGATGTTCTCGGTTGGTCCGATCACTCGAACACCCTCGATTCTCGCGAGCATGTCGAGTGTCGCGCCGACGAGTACGTGCTCGTGCGCCGCAATTGCGTCCATGCCGATGGACTCGAGATATGCGACCGCTGCGCCGAGGCCGACCACTTGAGAAGCCATCGGTACGCCCGCTTCGAAACGCTGAGGTGGCGGCGCGTATGTAGTCTTCTCCATCGTCACTGTCTCGATCATCGAACCGCCCGTCACGAAGGGCGGCATCGAATCGAGGAGTTCGGCTTTGCCGAACAACACGCCGACGCCCGACGGCGCCAGCATCTTGTGACCAGAGAACGCCGCGTAGTCGACATCGAGGGCATGGAAGTCCACGCTCATGTGAGGCACGGACTGGCATGCGTCGAGCACGACGAGCGCCCCGACCTCACGAGCACGTCGAACGAGCTCGGCGACAGGTGACACCGCGCCAGTCACATTCGACTGATGAGTGAACGCGACAACCTTGACTGCGTCGGTGAGCTGCAGAGAATCGAGATCGATCCGTCCCTCGTCGGTCACGCCGAACCAGCGCAGTGTGGCACCGGTTCGTCTGGCCAATTCCTGCCAGGGCACGAGGTTGGCATGGTGCTCGAGTTCCGTGATCACGATTTCGTCGCCAGGTCCGACGTGGCGATCGAATCGATCGTCACCGAGAACGTAGGTGACGAGATTGAGCGCCTCGGTGGCGTTCTTGGTGAACACGAGTTCATCGGCGTCCGCACCGACGAACGACGCGATGGCGGCGCGGGCGCCCTCGTACGCATCGGTCGCTTCTTCGGCGAGCTGATGTGCGCCGCGATGGACCGCGGCGTTGCACGTGAGCAGAAATTCACGTTCTGCGTCGAGAACCTGGACCGGGCGCTGAGAGGTCGCACCCGAGTCCAGGTACACCAACGGCTTACCGTCGCGAACCGTACGCGAGAGGATCGGAAAATCGGCACGGATCGAGCTGACATCCAATGCGCTGTTCGACAGAGCTGCTGGTGCAGCCATACTTACGCTCCTGTGGTCGCAGGCTGAGTGAAATCGGTGTAGCCGTCGGCCTCCAGCTCGTCTGCCAACTCTGCTCCACCGGACTTCACGATCTCGCCATCGACGAACACGTGAACGAAGTCGGGCTTGATGTAGCGAAGAATCCGCGTGTAGTGCGTGATCAGCAGAACGCCACCGTTCTCGCGTTCCTTGTACTTGTTGACACCCTCCGAAACGACTCGAAGCGCATCGACATCCAGGCCGGAGTCTGTCTCGTCGAGGATGGCGATCTTGGGCTTGAGCATTCCGAGCTGCAAGATCTCGTGGCGCTTCTTCTCACCACCGGAAAAGCCTTCGTTGACGTTCCGCTCGAGAAAAGCCGGATCGATTTCGAGTTCGGAGAGTGCAGTCTTGGCTTCCTTGACCCAGTGCCGGAGCTTCGGAGCCTCACCTCGGACCGCCGTCGCAGCAGTGCGGAGGAAGTTCGACATCGACACTCCGGGAACCTCGACCGGGTACTGCATCGCGAGGAACAGACCTGCGCGAGCCCGCTCGTCGACGGTCATGGCGAGCACGTCTTCGCCGTCGAGCGTGATGGTGCCCGAGGTCACTGCGTACTTCGGATGACCGGCGATGGCGTAGGACAACGTCGATTTGCCGGATCCGTTGGGGCCCATGATCGCGTGTGTCTCACCGGACTTCACGGTCAGGTTCACACCCTTGAGGATGTTGATGGGCTCTGCGGTGGTATCGGAGTTAGCGACGCTGACGTGCAGGTCGCGGATTTCGAGCGTGGACATGAAATTTTCCTTACGAATGTCGAGAAGTACGGGAGCCGTAATTTACGAGCCGACGAGGGCCAGTTCGGCCTCGATCGCGGCATCGAGTCGTTCACGAACCGCGGGGACCGGAATCTTGTCGATGACTTCGTGGAAGAAGCCGCGGACGACGAGTCGACGAGCCACTTCCTCGGAGATTCCTCTGGACCGGAGGTAGAAAAGCTGTTCGTCGTCGAACCTGCCGGTCGCACTTGCGTGGCCTGCGCCGACGATCTCGCCGGTCTCGATTTCGAGATTCGGCACCGAATCGGCGCGTGCGCCGTCTGTCAGAACCAAGTTCCGGTTCAATTCGAAAGTTTCGGTTCCCTCTGCTTCGGCGCGAATCAGAACGTCGCCGATCCATACCGTGTGTGCGTCGTGCGTGCCGACACCGACCTCACCCTGAAGAGCGCCCTTGTACATGACGTTCGACTTGCAACGCGGCGCTGAATGATCGACGAGCAGACGCTGCTCCAGATGCTGACCCGCATCGGCGAAGTAGACGCCGAGCAGGTTTGCATCGCCGCCGGGAGCGTCGTAATGCACGGTCGGGCTGATGCGAACCAGGTCGCCACCGAGACTGACGTTGAAGTGCCTCAGTGTCGCGTCGCGGCCGAGCCGAGCGTGGTGGGCTCCGACGTGCACTGCATCGGACTCCCATTCCTGGATCAGTACGACCGAGAGGTTGGCGCCGTCACCGATGACGAACTCGATATTCTCCGCATATGTGCCCGACCCGACCTGGTCGATCACCACCGTCGCCTTGGCGAACTTGTCGAGTCGAATCTGTAGGTGTCCGTATGAGACAGCGTCGATGCCAGGCCCGGTCACTGTGATCTGCACAGGCTCGGAGACCTCGTTCTCGGAGGCCACCGAGACGATCGTAGCCTCGGTGAATGCCGAGAATGCTTGCGCAGCAACGCGATCGGCGGGTACGCCGGCGACACCGATACGTGCATCGTCGCGGCCTACCGTCTCCACTGTCACACCCTCGGGTGCCTGTACGAGAACATCGGCCCCGGCGGTAGCCACGGCGGAACCGTCGTGCAGTCCCTTGAGTCGACGAATCGGCGTGAATCTCCACAGCTCGTCACGGCTGGAGGGGACCTCGAAAGCGTTCACATCGTACGAGGTGAACTGGGCACCCTTGTTCGCGACGATGACCGACTTGTCCTCGGCCGCTGAATTCTCCGACGCTACGGCGCCCTGAACTCCGGTGAGCGACTCTTCTGTATTCGGATTAGTCACTTATCCGACCGACCCTTCCATCTGAAGCTCGATGAGCCGGTTCAGCTCGAGGGCATATTCCATGGGAAGCTCACGCGCGATCGGTTCTACGAACCCGCGTACCACCATCGCCATGGCTTCGTCCTCGGTGAGGCCTCGGCTCATCAGGTAGAACAGTTGGTCGTCACTGACCTTCGAGACTGTTGCCTCATGGCCCATGGACACGTCGTCTTCGCGGATGTCGACGTACGGATATGTATCCGAGCGCGAAATATTGTCGACGAGAAGTGCATCGCACTTGACGGTCGAGCGGGAACCGTAGGCTCCCTTGTTGATCTTGACCAATCCTCGGTACGAAGTCCGTCCACCACCGCGAGCGACGGACTTGCTCACGATATTCGACGACGTGTGCGGCGCGAGGTGCAGCATCTTCGAGCCGGTGTCCTGGTGCTGGTCGGGACCGGCGAACGCCACGGACAGGACCTCACCCTTGGCGTACTCCCCCGTCATCCAGACAGCGGGATACTTCATGGTGACCTTGGAGCCGATGTTGCCGTCGACCCACTCCATCGTGGCGCCTGCTTCTGCCTTGGCGCGCTTGGTCACCAGGTTGTAGACATTGTTGGACCAGTTCTGGATAGTCGTGTAACGGCAGCGACCACCCTTCTTCACGATGATCTCCACGACGGCCGAGTGCAACGAATCCGACTTGTAGATGGGCGCAGTGCAGCCCTCGACGTAGTGCACGTAGGCGCCTTCGTCGACGATGATCAGAGTGCGCTCGAACTGCCCCATGTTCTCGGTATTGATCCGGAAGTAGGCCTGCAGTGGGATGTCCACATGGACGCCCGGCGGGATGTAGATGAAGGATCCACCCGACCAGACCGCGGCGTTCAGCGCAGAGAACTTGTTGTCCCCTGCCGGGATGACCGTGCCGAAGTACTCGCGGAAGAGCTCAGGCTGTTCCTTGAGCGCGGTGTCGGTGTCGAGGAAGAGCACGCCTTGCGCTTCCAGGTCCTCGCGGATCGAGTGATAGACGACCTCGGACTCGTACTGCGCGGCAACGCCGGAGACGAGGCGCTGCTTCTCGGCCTCCGGGATACCCAGCTTGTCGTAGGTATTCTTGATGTCCTCGGGAAGATCTTCCCAGGTCGCAGCCTGCTTCTCGCTGGAACGAACGAAGTACTTGATGTTGTCGAAGTGGATACCTTCGAGGTCCGCACCCCAGTTGGGCATGGGCTTACGGTCGAATGTCTTCAGTGCCTTCAGCCGCGACTCCAGCATCCACTCGGGCTCGCTCTTCTTCGCCGAGATGTCACGCACCACCAACTCGGACAGTCCACGCTTGGCGCTGGCTCCGGCGACGTCGGAGTCCGACCAACCGAAACCGTAGGTGCCCAGCGACGCAATCGTCTCGTCCTGAGTAAGAGGAGCAACGGGGGTCAGCGGCGCAACGGGTGTCACCTGGTCTGGTGTGACGGTCATGCGAGCTCCTTCCGGGGGCTTGTGCGATCTCCGGTACTGGGCTGAGCACCGGAAGTTATGGATGAGGTGGGGTGGGGCATCGAATTCGACTTCTTCGAAATCTCGGGGCGGTTGCGACCGGTCAACGGAACATGCGTAGTGCAGGCGCAGTCGCCGTTCGCGATGGTCGCCAGACGTTGCACGTGAGTTCCGAGAAGATCGGAGAAGGCTTGACGCTCGGCGTCGCACAGCTCAGGAAACTCGGAGGCCACATGCGAGACGGGGCAGTGGTGTTGACAGATCTGCACGCCGTTGCCTACTTGACGGGTCGTCGCGGCAAATCCAGCAGCTGTGAACGCGTCGGCGATTCGGCCCGCTGCTTCTTCCACGTCTACAGGGCGACTCCCCACCGCCGGCTCGACGTCGGCCACGATGGCTTCGACTCGCTGGCGTGCGAAGGTCTCGATCGCGCGGTCCCCGCCGATCTTGCGCAACTGACGCATTGCTGCGCCTGCAAGATCGTCGTAGGTGTGTCCGAGTCTGCCGCGACCGACTGCCGTCAACTGAAAATACTTGGCCGGTCTTCCACGGCCTCGTTGGGCGACCACGGCAGAGGACGTTATTCGCGCCTCACCGTTGTCGATGAGTGCTTCGAGATGCCGTCTTACCCCAGCAGCGCTGAGGCCCAGACGGGTACCGATATCGGAGGCGGTGATCGGGCCCTCTTCGAGAAGTAGGGTGACAACAGCTCCCCGCGTCTGGCCTTCGTGACCGACAACAGCTGAACCCGTCACCGTGGAGGTGGTGCCGCGACGTGCGCGTTCTCCCCCATGCGTCGTACTCGCTGATGATTTCACAACACCAGTGTGACGGAATTAGCCAGGATGGTCCACCAAGGGTGCCCTACTTCACCAAAGGCCTTACCAGGGAATACTCGCGCGGTCTTCATCTGCTGCCGAATCTCCGCCGGATGCACTGCGATCAACGGGCTGTGCAGAGTCACAGTTACGCTGCCATTCGTGTCGACGACCCCAGCCGAGAAGCAAACCGCCGAAAAATCCGGCGTGCAACTTCGCATCGTCGACCCTCTTCGCAAACTGGTCGGCCTCGATACCGATCGGCCGGCATCGACCGTCGCTGCGTTACACGGCGACGAAGCCGAGGCGCCCGGTCTGAACAAGACCGAGACGGCACAGCTCCGCGGAGTCCGGCGATTCGGCGCAGTGGGTTCGATATTGATGGCGATCGGTGCACTCGGGGCAGGCGCCCAACCTGTTCTGCAGAACCCGGTCGTCGGTGTTCGCATTCTGAGTCTTCCCTCTCGCATGGCCACCTCCGCGCTGACCATCACCATGACGGGCACCGTCATGGTGGTCCTCGCCTGGCTCCTGCTCGGGCGATTCGCAGTCGGGCGTCTACGCGATGGAACTGTTCCGAGAAGACTGAGCAGATCACAGTTGGACCGCACGCTGCTGCTGTGGATCTTGCCACTGTGTGTGGCACCACCGATGTTCAGCAAAGACGTCTACTCCTACTTGGCACAAAGCGAGATCACCGCGCGGGGACTCGACCCCTACGAGATCGGGCCGGCAGGGGCCCTCGGCGTAGACAACGTCCTGACCCGGACCGTGCCGAACATCTGGCGTGAAACCCCGGCGCCATACGGTCCGCTGTTCTTGTGGATGGGTCGCGGCATCACGTGGTTGACCGGCGAGAACATCGTTGCCGGGATCTTCCTGCATCGACTTCTCGCGCTCGCTGGTGTTGCGATGATCGTGTGGGCACTCCCCCGGTTGGCGCGTCGATGCGGCGTCGCGGCGGTCAGTGCATTGTGGCTCGGAGCTGCCAACCCACTCCTGCTCTTCCACCTGGTCGCGGGCATTCACAACGAAGCGCTGATGATCGGTCTCATGCTCGCCGGGGTGGAGATCGCACTACGTGCAATCGAGCCCAGTTGTCCGATTCGCGGATCGTCCTTACTTCTACTGCTCTCCGGTTCTGCCTTGATTGCACTGTCGTCGACCGTGAAGATTCCGTCCTTGCTCGCGCTCGGTTTCGTCGGGATGGCATTGGCCCGAAGGTGGGGCGGGACAATCCGAGCGGTACTGAGTGCGGCCGCAGTCCTCGGGCTTGTCACCGTCGCGGTGCATGTCGGAGTCAGCCTGGGTAGCGGCCTGGGCTTCGGCTGGATCAACACACTCGACACCGCCAGCGTTGTGAGGAGTTGGATGTCGATTCCCACGATCCTGGGAATTGGGACCGGATTCGTCGGTGTATTGCTCGGACTCGGCGACCACACCACTGCGGTGCTCGGCCTCACTAGACCGATTGCAGCGGCCGTTGCCGCATTCGTTGCCCTTCGTATGCTCGTAGCCGTACTGAAGGGCCGGTTGCATCCGGTGGGCGCACTCGGTGTCGCACTCGGCGCTCTCGTTCTGCTGTTCCCCGTCGTCCAGCCGTGGTACCTGTTGTGGGCCGTGATACCCCTGGCCGCATGGGCGACCCGGCCGGCGTTCCGCGTTCCGGCAATTGTGTTTTCTTCCATTGTCAGCGTCATCTTGATGCCCAACGGCAGCGAGTATTTGCCGTTTCAAATCGTTCAGGCCGCCGTCATGACGATTCTGACCGTCGGTCTCATGTTCTTCGTCACCCGTAATCGACTTCCCTGGCGGTCGAACCTCGGACCGTCGGCAAACACCACTGCCGCCGGGGCATACGCTGGATCCTCGTGATCGTTAGCGCGTCGAATTCGACGCATCCTGCCGTGCAGCTCACGGGTGTACGAAAGTCGTACGACGGTGTCGCCGCCGTCGACGGACTCGACATCACCGTCGAGAGGGGCCAAGTTCTGGCGCTTCTCGGCCCGAACGGAGCGGGAAAGACCACCACGGTCGAGATGTGTGAAGGATTCGTCTCACCGGAATCCGGGTCCGTTCGGGTCCTCGGCCTCGATCCCATCGCACAATCAGCGCAGCTCAGACCACGTATCGGGGTCATGCTGCAGGGTGGCGGTGCGTATCCGGGCTCGAAAGCGGGCGAGATGCTCCGCCTGGTTGCGTCGTATTCCGCAAACCCGTTGGACCCTGACTGGCTTCTGGACTGTCTGGGACTCGACCACGCCGTGAAGACACCGTATCGACGCCTGTCCGGGGGGCAACAGCAACGGCTGGCCCTCGCTTGCGCCATCGTGGGCCGCCCCGAACTCGTATTTCTCGACGAACCGACGGCCGGACTCGACGCCCAGGCTCGACTACTCGTGTGGGAATTGATCGACGCACTACGTCGGGATGGAGTGAGCGTGCTGCTCACAACCCACCTGATGGACGAAGCAGAACAGCTCGCCGACGAACTGGTGATCATCGACCACGGCAAGATCGTCGCCTCGGGTACCGCTTCCGAGCTGACCAAACAGGGTGCAGAGGGGAGACTGCGATTCAGTGCGCCGGCCGGACTCGATCTGACCTCGCTCGCCGAGGTGCTACCGACCGAGTACAGCGCTCATGAGGAAGGACCAGGCTCTTATGTCGTGGTGGGCGTCATCGAACCCGGAATCCTCGTCATCGTCACCTCCTGGTGTGCTCGACAGGATGTGTTGGCCACCGAACTACAGGTGGACCAGCGCCGTTTGGAAGACGTCTTTCTGGAGCTGACCGGAAAAGAGTTGAGAAGATGACGATCCACGGTAACGACCGTCGTCCGGACAACCGATTCGACGTCGGACTGTTCAATCCGAATCCGACCCCCAATACTGCCGTTGCGATGCTCACTGCGCAGTCGGTTCTCGAGCTCAAACTGTTGCTACGCAATGGCGAGCAGTTGCTCCTGACGATGTTCATCCCGATCACCCTTTTGGTCGGGCTCACATTGCTGCCGCTGGGGGCGATGGGCGACCATCCGGTAGATCAGGTCGTCCCGGCCGTGATGATGGTGGCGATCATGTCCACCGCCTTCACCGGTCAGGCAATTGCCGTCGGCTTCGACCGCCGCTACGGCGCACTCAAACGTCTCGGTGCAACGGCACTCCCCCGGTGGGGAATCATCGGCGGTAAGAGCATCGCAGTGGTGATGGTGGTGATCCTGCAGACCGTCGTACTCGGCTCGATCGCGGTGGCGCTGGGTTGGCGTCCCGACATAGTCGGACTGGCGCTCGGAGCGGTGGTAATCGCACTAGGCACGGTTACATTCGCCACCATGGGGCTGCTGCTCGGAGGCACGCTACGAGCCGAAATCGTACTGGCTTTGGCAAATATCTTGTGGTTCATCATGCTGGGAATCGGCAGCCTCGTTGTTCTCTCCGACGACATGCCGACGGTATTGCACACCATCGCGCGATTGGTCCCGTCCGGCGCGCTGGCAGAGGCTTTGGGACAGGCAGTCGACGGATCATGGGATTGGTTCGGCGTTGCGGTACTCGCCGCGTGGGCCACAGTCTGCGCTTGGCTCTCGGTTCGCACCTTCAAGTTCACGTGAGGTGTAAACCCGGCGTGTGCCAGGCCTACAGCATGGGGTCAACGACGCTCTGTAGTTGACAGCCGTTTACGATCACATAGTGCTGTATCGAGCGTTTCTCCGCGTCGTGGACCTGCTACCTGTGCCTACCCTGCGGGTGCAGAAAATCGTGGCATTCATCGTCATTCTGACTCAGGGCGGAATTGCCGTCACCGGAGCCATCGTGCGGGTGACGGCCTCGGGACTCGGTTGCCCGACGTGGCCGCAGTGCTTCCCAGGCAGTTTCACGCCGGTCGGCGTCTCGGAAGTTCCAGTTCTGCACCAGGCAGTCGAGTTCGGCAACCGGTTGTTGACCTTCGCCGTGGTGTTTGTTGCAGCGTTGATAGTTCTCGCGGTCACACGTGCCCGTCGGCGTCGGGAAGTAATTCTTTTCGCCTGGCTCATGCCACTCGGAACCGTCGTACAAGCAGTGGTCGGCGGGTTCACGGTGCTGACAGGACTGCTGTGGTGGACGGTCGCCGTACACCTCGTCTTGTCCATGATCATGGTCTGGCTCGCAACGCTGCTGTACTTCAAAGTCGCCGACCCCGATCCTGCCGGACCTTCTGTCCCCACTGTCCCCGAACCGCTGCGATTGCTGACAGGCTTGTCTGCAATCGTGTTGGGAGGCGTTCTGGTGGCCGGGACGATGGTGACCGGTGCGGGCCCGCACGCGGGCGACAAAAGCATCGATGAACCTGTGCCGCGTCTCGGTGTCGAGATCGTGACCCTTGTGCATCTGCACGCTCAGCTGCTCGTGGGGTACTTGGCCCTTCTGGTTGGGCTGGGTTTCGCACTCTATGCGGTGAAAGCCCCGCTGAAGATCAAATTCCGGTTGAAGATACTGGTCGGCATAGTTGTGGCGCAGGCTTTGGTGGGAGTCGTCCAGTACTTCACAGACGTGCCTGCCGTCCTGGTTGCAATCCACGTGGCAGGTGCAGGCGCGTGCACTGCGGCTACTGCCGCGGTCTGGGCGGCCTGTCGTAGCCGCAGTTCCCTCGATGACGTGTCGGCCGACAAGCTACCCGCCGCCCAGGCAGCAGCCACTACCAACGGATAGAAGAGGAGAGGTAGTCGGACTCCCCCTCAGACGACCGACTACCTCTCCTGCTTTCTTTGACGCACCCGATCGGTGAACGGTTCCGTCTGCTTCGAACTATTTTTCCATCGACGCGTTTCTGGCCTTCGGAAAGCGTGTCTGACGTGCGACCCACCCGGCCATTTTCCGGTAATGACCAGGTGCAGGGTTGACCGAACTGACGAGTTCGCGGTCCCACTCCGACTCGGTCAGATTGCCGGCGGCCTCGACCAATGCACGCGCGACCGCCGGGCTCTCTACAACCTGGTCGCCCAATATCCCGTCCGCGCCGACCATCGTCACACGTGTGCCTGCCCGTCCGACCGGCTGAATGACGACTTTGCCCGAACCACCGTGTTCGCCGACGAAGGATCGGACGGCCGACAACGCACCAGCAGGGACATCGATTGTCGGACCGGACTTGTTCTCGGAGGTCGAATCCTCGACGGGCGAGTTCTTTTCATCGGTTGCCATGGTTCGACAATACCGCTGGGTAACAGACATAGAGCAGACAGGTCGGCACCGGGCGCCACCCACGCATGTCGACAATCGAACCCGGGCGTCAGTACGAACACACGGGATTCGAACTCAGGACAACAGTTGAGCGAGCGTGTCCCAGCCGACGACGGAGTCCACTGCCAGGCCACAGAAAACCAGTGCCAGATATTCGTTCGAGAGGATGAAGAGCTTCATCGGCTTGACCGGAGTTCCCGCGCGGACTCCTGCGTAGAGACGATGAGCCACGGTGAGGAACCAAGCGCCGGCCGCCACGGCGATCACGGCATAGATGACGCCGGATCCGGGAGTGAGTGCCAACGTCGCAGCAACAGTGGCCCACGCGTACAAGACGATGTGCTTGGTCACCTTCTGCTCGGATGCCACCGCCGGTAACATCGGAACGTTCGCAGCCTGGTAGTCCTCCTTGTAACGAAGCATCAGAGCCCAGGTGTGTGGAGGGGTCCACAGGAAGATGACGAGGAACATCACCACGGCCTGCCAGCCGATCGTGCCGGTGACAGCCGACCAGCCGATCATGACGGGCATGCAACCAGCGGCACCGCCCCACACCACGTTCTGTGATGTCCGGCGTTTGAGGACCAGGGTGTAGACGAAGATGTAGAAACAGATCGTGACGACGGCAAGGATGCCGCTGAGCAAATTTGTGGTCGCCCACAACCAGAAGAACGAAATGACGCCGAGACTCACGCCGAACACGAAGGCGTGCGATACGGGCATCGCCCCGCGAGCAAGAGGCCTCTTGGCAGTGCGGGCCATGATCTTGTCGATGTCGGCATCAGCGACCATGTTCAAACTGTTCGCACTGGCTGCCGCGAGCATTCCGCCGAACAGAGTGCTCAGGATCAGCATGGGCTGAACGTGACCACGGTCGGCAAGCAACATCGCCGGAATCGTCGTAACCAACAACAATTCGATCACTCGAGGCTTGGTCAGGGCGACATACGCCATGAACAATGCCAAAGCCCGACGGGGGGCCGAAGTGGGACGACTCGGATCGGCTTCGCTTCCAGCGTCGGTACCGAGGTCATTGCCCTCTGGATTGCTGGGACCGCTTGCGAATCCGTGGCCGCCGGACTGCTGCCCAATTCGCACTACGTCTCCTTGCACAGGCTCGAACACACATGAACATGCGTACGCGCGGTGATCACGGTCGGCGATTACCTACGTACTACTACAGGCGATGGTAGACGCCGAGCATCGCGGCTCCAATTCGCAGGCCCCCAAAGTGAGAAACATATCCCCTGCCGGGCAACTACGTCAGGCCCGGGCAGCGAGTGCAGCGGAGCCCGACGGGGGGAAGACACGACAATGAGGTGCCGCGGAACTAGGCTGGTGGTCGGCGGCAATTCGATCGAACCAAGATCGAACGCACGTCGGCCTCAATTATACGAATGTCAGGAGATCTCTGCTCGTGTCGACCACAGACGATATTGACGTCCTCACCACGGCGCACCACCCCAGCGACTGGACGGACCTGGACACCAGGGCGGTCGATACCGTCAGAGTCCTCGCTGCGGACGCGGTTCAAAAGGTCGGAAACGGTCACCCCGGGACGGCGATGAGTCTCGCGCCACTCGCGTACACGCTGTTTCAGCGGACCATGCGCCACGATCCGACCGACACACACTGGATCGGTCGCGACCGCTTCGTGTTGTCCTGCGGACATTCGAGCCTGACGCTGTACTTGCAGCTCTACCTCGGCGGATTCGGACTCGAACTGATCGACATCGAATCCCTACGCACATTCGGGTCGAAGACACCCGGCCACCCCGAGTTCCGGCACACCGACGGCGTCGAGATCACCACCGGTCCGCTCGGTCAGGGACTGGCGTCGGCTGTCGGCATGTCCATGGCGTCGCGACGTGAGCGCGGATTGTTCGATCCAGAGCCTGCGCTCGGCGCAAGTCCGTTCGACCACTTCATCTACGTCATCGCTTCCGATGGCGACATCGAAGAAGGAATCACCTCCGAGGCGTCCTCTCTTGCCGGTACCCAGCAACTCGGCAACCTCATTCTCTTCTACGACGACAACAAGATTTCAATCGAGCACTCGACCGATATCGCATTGTCGGAAGACACCGCAGCACGCTACGAGGCTTACGGCTGGCACGTCCAGGTCGTCGAGGGCGGCGAGAACGTCACGGCCATCGAGGCAGCCATCGAGGCAGCCAAGGCGGTGACCGACAAGCCGTCGATCATCGTTTTGCGCACCATCATCGGCTTCCCCGCGCCGACGATGATGAACACCGGCGCCGTTCACGGTGCGGCGCTCGGCGAAGAAGAGATCGTGAAGGTCAAGAAGGCTCTCGGTTTCGACTCGGAGAAGACGTTCGAGGTGACCGACGAGGTCATCGCGCACACGCGCAACCTGCAGGAACGCGGCCGCAAGGCGCACGAAGAGTGGAACCTCGAATTCGACGCCTGGGCAGCGCGTGAGCCCGAGCGCAAGAAATTGCTCGACCGACTCACCCAAGGGACTCTGCCCGAAGGATGGACCGATGTCCTCCCGACCTGGGAGCCCGGCAGCAAGGCCATCGCCACCCGAGCGGCCTCCGGCGAGGTTCTCAATGCGGTAGGACCCGTTCTCCCGGAACTGTGGGGCGGCTCGGCGGACCTCGCGGGCAGTAACAACACCACAATCAAGGGCGCCAAGTCGTTCGGCCCCACCTCGATCTCCACCGACGACTGGGATGCAGAGCCGTACGGTAGAACCCTGCACTTCGGCATCCGCGAGCATGCGATGGGCGCCATTCTGAGCGGGATCGTCATGCACGGACCGACACGCGCCTACGGCGGCACGTTCATGCAGTTCAGTGACTACATGCGTCCCGCTGTTCGGTTGGCATCGCTGATGGACATCGACCCCATCTATGTGTGGACACACGACTCCATCGGTCTCGGCGAGGACGGCCCGACCCACCAACCGGTCGAGCACCTCGCTGCTCTGCGTGCAATTCCGAATCTCTCGGTGGTCCGCCCAGGCGATGCCAACGAGACAGCCTTCGCATGGCAGGCCGTGCTCGCCAAGTCGAGTAGCAGTGGCCCGGTCGGGCTGGCGCTGACGCGTCAGGGCATCCCGGTCCTGGCGGGAACCAGCTACGAGGGTGTGTCCAAGGGCGGTTACATTCTGTCGGACTCCCCGACCGCACCCGACGTCATCCTCATCGGTACCGGCTCGGAACTCCAGTACGCAGTAGAGGCGCAGAAGCTGCTTGCAGAGCAGTCGATAGCCGCTCGCGTCGTGTCGATGCCGTGTGTGGAGTGGTTCGAAAGCCAAGACCAGAACTACCGCGACCAGGTGATTCCACCCACGGTCAAAGCTCGCGTCTCGGTCGAGGCCGGAATCGCAATGCCGTGGTACAAGATCGTCGGAGGCTTCGGCGAGATCGTTTCGCTCGAACACTACGGCGAGTCGGCGGACGCCAAAACACTGTTCCGCGAGTACGGATTCACAGCCGAGGCCGTCACCGCCGCCGCACAGCGCTCGATCACCAACGTGAAGGGATGACAGACATGACCCAGAACAAGAATCTCGCCGCTCTATCGGCCGCTGGAGTATCGGTGTGGCTCGACGACCTGTCGCGTGACCGTATCTCCTCGGGCAACCTGCAGGAACTGATCGACAGCAAGAGTGTCGTCGGCGTGACGACCAATCCGTCGATCTTCCAAGCAGCTCTCAGCAAGGGCAACGCCTACGACGCTCAGGTGACCGAACTGGCCGAACGCGGTGCCGATGTCGACGCCACCATCCGCACCGTCACCACAGACGACGTACGAAACGCGTGCGACATCTTCACTCCGGTCTTCGAAGCGACTGCCGGAGTCGACGGACGCGTTTCCATCGAGGTCGATCCACGACTGGCACACGACACCGAGAAGACGATCGCTCAGGCGGTCGAACTGTGGAAGATCGTCGACCGGCCGAACGTCCTGATCAAGATCCCGGCAACTGAGGCAGGCATCCCCGCCATCGCCAAGGTCATCGGTGAGGGCATCAGCGTCAACGTGACGCTGATCTTCTCCGTCGAACGCTACGAACTGGTCATCGGCGCATACCTCGAGGGCCTCGAAGCTGCTCGCGCCGCAGGGCACGACCTGTCGAAGATCCACTCGGTCGCGTCGTTCTTCGTCTCTCGCGTCGACACCGAGATCGATGCGCGCCTGGACAAGATCGGCACCCCTGCCGCGACGGACCTCCAGGGTAAGGCAGCACTGGCCAACGCGCGGCTCGCGTACGTGGCCTACCAGCAGGCGTTCGAGGTGGGCTCACGGTTCCACGATCTCGCTGGGTCCGGTGCTCGCCCGCAGCGTCCGCTGTGGGCATCGACCGGGGTCAAGAATCCGGCATACCCGGACACCTTGTACGTCACCGATCTGGTCTCCCCCAACACTGTGAACACGATGCCGGAAAAGACCATGGACGCGGTCGCCGATCATGGTGAGGTCACAGGCGACACTATTTCCGGCAAGGGCCCCGAATCCCAGGAAGTGTTCGACAAGCTTTCCGCAATCGGGATCGATATCTCGGACGTGTTCCTCACTCTCGAGAACGAGGGCGTCGAAAAGTTCGAGGCATCGTGGAACGAACTGCTCGAAGCCACCGGTGAGCAGCTTCGCCAAGCGGGCCAGAAGAGCTGATACGTGGCCACCGCAGACACCGACCCGAAGAGCAATGCGGAGTGGCAGAACCCACTTCGCGATCCTCGCGATAAACGCCTTCCTCGTATCGCCGGCCCGTGCAGCCTGGTGATATTCGGCGTCACGGGCGATCTCGCTCGAAAGAAGCTCATGCCTGCGGTGTACGACCTGGCGAACCGGGGGCTACTCCCCCCCGGTTTCGCTTTGGTCGGCTTCGCTCGTCGCGAGTGGGGCAACGAAGATTTCGCGAAAATCGTGCACGATGCAGTTCGCGATCACGCACGAACTCCCTTCATCGAAGAAGTATGGAACACGCTCGCCGAAGGATTCCGATTCGTACAGGGTTCCTTCGACGACGACGCCGCCTTCGACGAATTGGCCCGCACGCTGGGCGAATTGGATGCAACACGTGGAACCGCCGGCAACCATGCCTTCTACCTTTCTGTTCCTCCCAGCGCGTTTCCGGTTGTGCTCGAACAACTCTCGCGATCCGGGTTGGCGCAGAGCACGGACGACAATTGGCGTCGCGTCGTCATCGAGAAGCCTTTCGGACACGATCTGGCGAGCGCCAAGGAACTGAACGCCGTCGTGAACCGGGTGTTTCCCGAGGACACCGTTTTCCGCATCGACCACTATCTCGGCAAGGAAACAGTTCAGAACATTCTGGCGCTCCGGTTCGCGAATCAGCTCTTCGACCCGATCTGGAACGCGCACTACGTCGATCACGTCCAGATCACGATGGCCGAGGACATCGGCCTCGGTGGGCGGGCCGGTTACTACGACGGCATCGGCGCAGCACGTGACGTGATCCAGAATCACCTGCTGCAACTGTTGGCCATCACTGCCATGGAGGAGCCGGTCAGTTTCAGTCCCACCGAATTGCAGTCGGAGAAGATCAAAGTTCTCTCGGCAACGAAACTGGCGGAACCGCTGGCCCAGACTTCGGCGCGTGGGCAATACAGCGCGGGCTGGCAGGGCAGTCAGAAGGTGAAGGGCCTGAAGGAAGAAGAAGGTTTCGACACCGAGTCCAATACCGAGACCTACGCTGCCATCACGCTCGAGGTCGACACGCGTCGATGGGGTGGAGTTCCTTTCTATCTCAGGACAGGTAAGGCTCTCGGTCGCCGGGTTACCGAAATCGCGATGGTGTTCAAACGTGCGCCGCATCTTCCTTTCGACGAGACGATGACAGAAGAACTCGGTCAGAATGCACTCGTCATCAGGGTTCAACCCGATGAGGGTGTGACGATGCGTTTCGGGTCCAAGGTGCCTGGCTCGAGCATGCAGGTTCGAGATGTCAGCATGGACTTCAGCTACGGCCAGGCATTCACGGAGTCTTCACCGGAGGCCTACGAGCGGCTCATCCTCGATGTGCTGCTCGGTGAGCCTTCACTGTTCCCAGTCAACGCCGAGGTCGAGCTTTCGTGGCAGATTCTGGATCCGATTCTCGACTTCTGGGCTGCGGGTGGAACAGCCGAGCCGTACGAAGCGGGTACGTGGGGTCCGACATCGGGCGATGAAATGATGCACCGCACCGGACGCGAATGGAGAAGGCCGTGATCGTCGATATCCCCGCCACGACGACGAGGGCGGTGGGCAAGAAGCTGATCGAGCTTCGTGAATCCGGTGGCGCTGTCACCATCGGACGGGTGCTCACGCTCATCGTCGCCAGCCGTGACGGCGAGCAAGCCGAGACTGCCATCGAGGCAGCCAACGAAGCGAGCCGAGAGCATCCGTGTCGCGTCATCGTCCTCATTCGAGGAGACCGCTCTGCCGAATCCGGGCTGGATGCCCAGATTCGGGTGGGTGGCGACGCGGGAGCATCCGAGGTAGTGGTGCTCAGGCTGCACGGTGAACTTGCCGAGCACGAGCACAGTGTCGTCATTCCTTTTCTGCTGCCGGACACCCCGATCGTAGTCTGGTGGCCGAACGAAGCGCCCAAGATCCCCGCGCAGGATCCGTTGGGCAAGTTGGCAATTCGGAGGATTACCGATGCCACGAAGTCGCCGGATCCGACGTCGACGATCAAGTCACGGCTCGACAGTTACTCCCAGGGCGACTCGGATCTGTCGTGGAGCCGAGTCACCTACTGGCGTGGGTTGCTCGCCACCGCACTGGATCAGGCTCCACACGAGAAGGTCGTGGACGTCACTGTTTCCGGCCTCGCAGAGGAGCCTGCGCTCGACATCCTCGCCGGGTGGCTCGCAGCGAAACTCGAGGTTCCGGTGCACCGTAGGACCGGTGAACTGAAAGTCGAACTGAAGCGCGAGAACAGCGCGATCAGCATCGTTCGACCCCAGACCGGAAAGACGGCAACACTGTCGAGAACAGGTCAACCCGACGCCGAGGTCGCACTCGCGCGCCGTGAGACTCGTGAGTGCCTTGCCGAAGAATTGCGCCGACTCGATACCGATGAAATCTATGAACTCGCATTGAAAGGGCTGTCCAAGGTGAGCTATGAGTGAGACGTCGGTTCTGCAATTCCTGGACGCACAAGCACTGGTCGACGCTGCGCGGTCCCGGTTCGTCGAAGTGGTTGTCGCCGCCCAGGCCGATCGTGGTTCTGCCTCGGTGGTACTGACGGGGGGCGGCACCGGAATCGCCTTGCTCGAAGCCCTGCGAGAAGACTCCGGCGCAATCGACTGGTCGCAAGTGGATGTCTACTTCGGTGACGAACGCTTCCTTCCATCGGGCGATCCGGAGCGCAACGAAGTGCAAGCCAGGAACGCTCTGCTCGCCCACGTCCCGGTTCACCCGGACCGTGTGTTCCCGATGGCCGCGTCCGACGGGCCGCACGGGAGCGATGCACGACTCGCCGCCGTGAGCTATGCCCAGATTCTGGCGTCGCATTCGGAGGGGAACCACACTCCTGCGTTCGACATCCATCTGCTCGGTATGGGCGGTGAGGGCCACATCAATTCGCTCTTCCCGCACACCGATGCAGTGCGCGAGAAGACTCACTACGTCGTTGCTGTCGAGGACTCCCCCAAGCCACCGCCGGTTCGAATCACGTTGACACTACCGGCAATTCAACGTGCCAAGCATGTGTGGTTGCTGGTGTCCGGTGCCGCGAAGGCCCAAGCGGTATCCGATGCCGTAGGTGGCGCCGACCCAGTCGACATACCGTCTGCCGGCGCGCTCGGTTCCACCTCGACCGTATGGTTCCTCGACGCGGATGCAGCATCGGGACTTGCCACCGACTGAAGGCACTGTAGACGGCGCCGATCCTTGTCTTGTCATTTCAGACAGGCTCGGCGCCGTGCGTGCCGGATTCGAGTGCCTGTTCGGTGTCGACCGGGGTCTGGCTGATCGGGGTTTGCCTTGCCGGCAGCTGGACTCGACGTCCCCCGTGCCCGACCGAACGGTAAGCCCTTCCGTCGCGCCATGATTCGATGCTTTCTCTGCATTGTGACATTTCTGCCTCCTTGGTCCGCGGTCCCGTCCCCCTACCTCTTATGACGCGCCGACAACGGGACCGGTTCCACCGACGCCCCTATTCGTTCGATCGTGCCGAACCGCTCGCCGCCCGGGACCGATCGGGACCCCGGGCGAACGAAACCTCAGCCGCTGTTGCGAAGTGCGGTGGCGAGACCGTTCATCGTCAACAGGATTCCGCGTTTGACGCGTTCATCCGTGTCGCCTGCGCGGAACCTGCGCAGCATTTCCACCTGCATCTGGTTCAGCGGTTCGAGGTACGGGAACCTGTTGTGAACCGAGCGCTCCAATGCCGGGTTGTCCTCGAGCAGTCGGGTGTGGCCGGTGATCCGCAGATACATGCGCACCGTCTTCGCATGCTCGGTCTCGATCATGCCGAAGATCCGTCCGCGTAACTCACGGTCGGGGACGAGCTCTGCGTAGCGCGCGGCAATACCCAAGTCGGACTTGGCCATCACCTGGGCAAGGTTGGACAACACGGTCTGGAAGAACGGCCATGTCCGATACAGATCGGTGAGAGAGGCAAATTTGTCCTCGTCCCCGCCGACCCACTCTTCTATCGCAGTTCCTGTTCCGTACCAGCCCGGAAGCATGACTCGACACTGACTCCACGACATGACCCACGGGATCGCGCGAAGGTCGCTCACCGAATTGGTCGGCTTGCGCGAGGCGGGACGGCTTCCGATGTTCAATTCACCGACCTCTGCTACCGGCGTCGCCATCGAAAAGTACTCGACGAACCCAGGCTCGTCATGGACCAGTCGGCCGTATGCCGCACGAGCTCGCTGGGCTAGATCGTCGAGTACTGCGTATGCAGGCTCCGCATCCTCGCCCAGGCCTTCGACATCCAATAACGTCGACTCGAGCGTTCCTGCTACCAGCGACTCCAGATTCCGTCGAGCCCTGGAAGGCTCGGCATACTTGGCGGCGATGATCTCGCCCTGCTCGGTCAGTCGAAGTGAGCCCTGGACGACCCCTGGCGGCTGCGCCAGTATCGCGTCGTAGCTCGGGCCACCACCGCGACCGATAGTGCCTCCCCGGCCGTGGAAGAGCCGCAACCTGATCCCGGTCTTGCGCGAGGCCTCGAGTAGATCGAGTTCAGCTCGATACAGCGCCCAGTTGGCGGCCAGATATCCGCCGTCCTTGTTGGAGTCCGAGTAACCCAGCATCACTTCCTGGTTCATGCCGCGACCAGCGATCAACGCTCGGTACACGGGAACTTCGAGAGTGGCGATCAGCGTTGCCGCGCCCTGTTGCAGGTCCTCGATTGTCTCGAACAACGGCACTACGCCCACGGACGACGTCGGTGCCGACCCGTCGACTCCGGGGTCGAAGATGCCCGCCTCTTTGAGCAACAAGGCCGCCTCGAGCATGTCACTGACGGACTCGCACATGCTGATGATGTAGTTCTGGATCGTGTCGGGACCCAGATGATCGATCGCTTCCTTGGCAGCTCGAACGATGCCCAGTTCCTTCGTCGCGAGCTCGCTGAGCTCGGCGGTCGGACCGATCAATGGGCGCCGGGTCATCAGTTCACGAGAGAGGACTGCCACCCGGTCCGCCTCGGCGAGTGACAGGTAGTCCTGGTGGACGCCGGCCCACGCGAGCAGCTCGGCGACCACAACTTCGTGCGTCTCGGAATTCTGTCGCATGTCCAACGCTTGCAGATGAAAGCCGAAAGTCTCGACGGACTGGCGCAACTTCTGAAGACGATCATCGGCGATCAGTGCGTCTCCGTCTGCACGCAAAGCACGATCGACCGTGTCCAAATCGTCGAGAACATCCTGTGGCCGAGAGTACGGCGCGGCCCCACGGTCGAGCGCCGAGACCGGTACCGAGTCGAGGACCGCAGCCGCCGTGGCCGACAGTCGTGCACGAATACCGGCAATGGCCACTCGATACGGCTCATCGGACCGACGATCATCCGATTCACCGGAGGTGGAAGCGAGGGTAAGCAGGTCCTCGGTGACGGCCACCAGCCTGGCAGACATCGACAGTTCCTTCTCGAGGGAGACCAATTCGTCCAAGTAGTACGCAAACGCGACGTACCCGGCTTGGTGCGTGGCGGTATGTACCACCTCTGCGGTGACGTTCGGATTTCCGTCGCGATCTCCACCGATCCACGAACCGGGACGCAGGATGGGTCGTGCCAGCAGATTGCTGTCCGGCCACCGAAGCCGCAGTGCGCTTCGCACATCGGCGTTCAGTGCGGGGATGACATCGAACAACGAGGATTCGAAATAGCGAAGACCGACCTCGATCTCGTCTTGAATACGCAAGCGCGACAAACGAATCAGAGCTGTTTCCCACAGTGTCAGCACTTGACGTCGGATCTGGGTGTCGATGGAAGTCAATTCCTGCGCGGAACTCGAGACCTTGGCAGTCGAGACGACCTGGCGTCGACGCATGAGGTCGGTGATTTTCGCCTGGACGTCGAATACGGTACGTCGACGGGTCTCGGTGGGATGCGCGGTGATCACCGGCGAGACCAATGCGTCCGCCAACGCCGCAGTCACCCGCGACTGCGTGAGGCCCGCTGCGTCGAGTGCGAGCCACGTTGCATCGAGACTGCTGGCCTGCGGCGGATCGTTTCTGTCGACGTGGATGGCGCGACGTCGCTCGCGGTGTAGGTCTTCCGCAAGATTGGCAAGGAGCGAGAAGTGACTGAACGCTCGAATCAATGGAATCGCTTGGGCCACATCGGCATCGGCATAGAAGCCGGCAGAATCTTCGCGCTCCACCTCGGATCGGCGAACAGCGAAAGATTCGAGTCGCGCTCGTTCGACGAGATCGAACACGTCAGAACCTTCGTGTTCGCGAATGATGTCGCCGAGGATTCCACCGAGATAGCGGATGTCCTCGCGGAGGGGCTCGGTCAACTCACGGCCCTGAGTGGTCGGTGTGACGAAGGCGGGTGAACCGACCGACTCGAAGGAGGATTCGCTCATTCCCCCAGTATCGCCGAGTCGAGCCGCGTGTGCAGCCCAAGACCGGATCGATACCGCGGTCAGCCGAATGTCAGGAGTACTTGATCTCCAGACCGATTCCGAGAATCGCGATGAGCCACACCACTCCGGTGAAAATCGTCAAACGATCGAGGTTCTTCTCGACCACAGTCGAGCTGGACAAGCTCGACTGGACGCCGCCACCGAACAGACTGGACAGACCGCCGCCCTTACCGCGATGCAGCAGGATCAACAAAATCAGCGCCAGACTGGTGATAACCAGCAGGATATCCAGAAACAGATCCATGTCCACCTCAAAATCGATTGGATGCCTTTGGCAGCTTACCTGCCTTACGAACAGGTTCGGACACCGTGCCCGAAGAGCACGGTGTCCGAACTGTTCGAATCTGTCACGATCGCGTCAACTGCCCGACGACCCTTCGTACTCTCGTGCGTGTAAACCGAGGCGCGATGCAAAAACTCCGGATCAGGGAAGCGGCCCACCGGCGGCGATGGCCGACAGTGTGGCAAATTCGTCCGCCTTGAGTGAGGCCCCACCGACGAGTGCCCCATCGACGTCGGCCTGTCCGACGATCTCGCCGACGTTCTTGGCGTTGACCGACCCTCCGTAGAGAACTCGAACCACAGCGGCAACTTCGTCGGAAGCCAGGGTCTTCAGTTCCTCACGGATCGCTCCGCACACTTCCTGAGCATCGGACGCGCTGGCCACTCGACCTGTACCAATGGCCCAGACCGGCTCGTAGGCGATGACCACCTTCGAGATTTCCTCGGCCGACAGTCCATTCAGCGAGCCGCGCAGTTGCTTGACGTTGTACGACACGTGCTCACCGGCCTCCCTGATGTTCAAGCCCTCTCCGATGCAGACGATCGGGGTGAGCCCGTTCTTCAGAGCAGCCTTGGTCTTGGCCAACACTGTCGCGTCGTCCTCGCTGTGTAGCGTGCGACGCTCGGAGTGGCCGACGACCACGAAGGTGACACCCAGCTTCGCCAGCATCGAGCCGCTGATTTCGCCTGTGTATGCGCCCGAGTCGTGAGCCGACACGTCCTGCGCACCGAAGGTGAGAAGGAGTTTGTCACCCTCGATGAGGGTCTGCACGCTCCGGATGTCGGTGAACGGCGGGATGACCGTCACATCGACCTTGTCGAAGTACTTTGCCGGCAGCGAGAACGCGATCTTCTGCACCAGCGAAATCGCTTCGAGGTGGTTCAGATTCATTTTCCAGTTGCCTGCGATAAGCGGCTTGCGTGACACGAGTCAGACCTCCAACGCTGCGAGTCCGGGAAGGTGCTTACCCTCGAGGTACTCCAGGGACGCTCCACCCCCGGTCGAGATGTGCGAAAAACCATCGTCCGGCAACCCGAGGGCACGAACGGCTGCAGCGGAATCACCACCGCCGACGACGCTGAACGCACCGTTGGCAGTAGCCGATCCGATTGCCTCGGCCAAGCCCTTGGTCCCGGCTGCGAACTTCTCGAATTCGAACACGCCCATCGGACCGTTCCAGAACACTGTCTTGGCCGCGCGTAGGACCGCTCCGAAGCGTTCCACCGACTCAGGTCCGATATCGAGCCCCATCCAGCCGTCCGGAATCTCGTAGGACTGAACGATCTTCGATTCGGCAGAAGCAGAGAACGAATCGGCGACGACGACATCCTTGGGAAGATGGATGACATCTCCGAATCGCTCGAGCAGATCCTTGCAGGTCTCGATCATGTCCTCCTGCAGAAGCGAGGTGCCTACCGAAACACCCTGAGCAGCGAGGAATGTGAAACACATGCCGCCGCCGATCACCAGAGTGTCGACCTTCGGTGCAAGTGCCTCGATCACCGCGAGCTTGTCCGTCACCTTCGAACCACCCAGGACCACTGCGTACGGGCGTTTCGGGGTCTCGGTCAGTGTCTTCAAGACCTCGACCTCGGTGGCCACCAGATTGCCCGCATAAGACGGCAAGAGTGCGGCAACATCGAAAACCGAAGCCTGCTTGCGATGAACCACCCCGAACCCGTCGGATACGAAAGCGCCCTCGCCATCGGTCAAGGCAACCAGTTCGGCAGCCAAGCTCGCGCGCTCGGCGTCGTCCTTGCTGGTTTCACGCGGGTCGAAGCGAATGTTCTCCAGCAGGAGTACATCGCCGTCCGTCAAACCCTCGGCACGTGCCTGTGCATCCTGGCCGACGACGTCGCCCGCGAGTTGAACATGGCGCCCGAGCAGCTCACCCAGTTTCGCCGCGACCGGAGCCAGCGAGTACTTCGCGTCCGGTTTGCCTTCGGGTCGGCCGAGGTGCGCTGTGATGATCAGCTTCGCGTCGGCGTCGAGCAGCGCTTTCAGCGTGGGCAGCGACGCAACGATCCGACCGGGATCGGTGATGACACCGTTCTCGATCGGAACGTTGAAGTCGGCGCGCACGAGCACTGCGCGGCCGGACACGCCGGCCGCTAGCAGATCCTGCAGTGTCTTGACGGCCATGTTGATCAGAGAGACTTTCCGACGAGACCGATGAGGTCGACGAGACGGTTGGAGTAACCCCACTCGTTGTCGTACCAGGAAACGATCTTGACCTGGTCGTCGATGACCTTCGTCAGCGGGGCGTCGAAGACGCTCGAGTGCGGGTCGGTGACGATGTCCGAGGAGACGATCGGGTCGGTGTTGTACTTGAGGATGCCCTTGAGCGGTCCCTCTGCTGCAACACGCATAGCCTCGTTGATCTCCTCGACGCTCGCCTTCTTGGCGAGGTGAGCGGTGAGGTCGGTGACCGAGCCGGTTGGGATCGGAACGCGAAGTGCGTAGCCGTCGAGCTTGCCGAGCAGCTGCGGGAGAACCAGGCCGATGGCCTTCGCTGCGCCGGTACCGGTCGGAACGACGTTCAGCGCGGCTGCGCGTGCACGACGGAGGTCCGAATGCGGACCGTCCTGCAGGTTCTGATCCTGTGTGTACGCGTGGATGGTCGTCATGAGGCCCTTGACGATGCCGAAGTTGTCGTCGAGGACCTTCGCGATGGGGCCGAGGCAGTTGGTGGTGCACGACGCGTTGGAGATGATGTTCTGGCTGCCGTCGTACTTGTCGTCGTTGACGCCCATGACGATCGTGATGTCCTCACCCTTGGCGGGAGCGGAGATGATGACCTTCTTCGCGCCGGCGTCGAGGTGTCCCTTTGCCTTGGCAGCGTCGGTGAAGATACCGGTGGACTCCACGACCACGTCGACACCCAGATCGCCCCATGGGAGCGCCGAAGGTCCCTCGCGCAGCGACAGAACCTTGATCTTCTGGTTCCCGACAACGATCGTGTCGTCACCCTCGAGGCTCACCTCGTGGGGCAGGCGCCCAAGGATGGAGTCGTACTTCAGGAGGTGAGCGAGGCTCGCATTGTCCGTGAGGTCATTGACGGCGACGATCTCGATATCAGTTGTGCCCAAAGCTTTCTGCGCATCTACCGCCCTGAAGAAGTTACGTCCGATACGGCCGAAACCGTTAACGCCTACCCGGATCGTCACTGTTCGCTCCTAAGTTGTTGAATCGATGTCGTTGCACCGATGTTGTCGAACGATGTTGTCGAACGATGTCTTCGAACCGGTGCTGTTGCACCGGTTCTTCGTGGTCTGCGCATGCGAACTTCCGCACGCGCAGATTCCACCCTAGTGTGCGGGCACCGCTTGCGCGCGCGACACCCAGCACCGAACCGTTCAGGCCTCGTCGAGTAATTCCGCTGTGACGGCCGACTCGGTGTCCGGAATACCGGTGTCCTTGGCTTTACGGTCCGCCATCGACAACAGTCGACGGATTCGTCCGGCGACGGCGTCCTTCGTCATCGGCGGATCGGCGAGCTGACCGAGTTCTTCCAGCGACGCCTGGCGATGCTGTACGCGGAGAGCACCTGCGTCTGCCAGATGGTCCGGCACCTCGTCCCCGAGAATGTTCAAGGCTCGCTCCACCCGCGCCGCAGCTGCGACGGCAGCTCGAGCCGACCTCCGGAGGTTGGCGTCGTCGAAGTTCGCGAGGCGGTTTGCGGTGGCCCGCACTTCCCTGCGCATCCGACGCTCTTCCCACACCAACCGGGTGTCCTGAGCGCCCATTCGGGTCAAGAGTGCGCCGATCGCTTCACCGTCACGAACGACGACCCGGTCGGTACCGCGAACTTCGCGTGCTTTTGCTGCGACACCGAGTCGTCTGGCAGCGCCGACCAAGGCCAACGCCGCTTCGGGTCCTGGGCAACTGATCTCGAGCGCCGATGAGCGGCCCGGCTCGGTGAGTGATCCATGGGCGAGGAACGCACCCCGCCACGCAGCTTCGGCATCGCCGATCGTTCCGCCGACGACCTGTGCTGGGAGACCTCGGACGGGACGGCCCCGCATATCGAGCAGTCCAGTTTGTCTGGCCAACGCCTCTCCGTCCTTGGCAACCCGGACGACGTAGCGCGAGGTCTTACGCAACCCGCCGGCACTCAGGACGTGGACGTCGGACGAGTAGCCGTAGAGTTCGAAAATTTCGCGTCGCAGACGCCGAGCGATCGATCCGAGATCGACCTCCGCTTCCACGACGACTCTTCCTGCAACGATGTGAAGCCCACCGGCGAATCGCAGCAGGGCCGATACTTCGGCTCGCCTGCAGCTCACCTGGGTAATCGCGAGCCTGCTGAGCTCGTCCTTCACCTCCGCTGTCATGGCCACGAAGTGTTCCCCTCTCTGCGTGCGGAACCCACCGGTGCCTCGTCCCGCGACGAGACGATGTTACCGAGGGCAGCAGCCAACTTGCCGAAATGATGCGCGTGAGTTCCTGATTCGGCGACGTCTACGTACACGACGTCGGCCCCGAGCCTTGCGGCAGCTCGAGCTACGTGGTCGCGTTCCGCGCCGTCCGGGACGAAGGCCGAATCCACCACGACGTAGTCCACGGAGAAATCAGGTGCGTGTTGGGAGAGTACGTGCAGATGACGCTCGGCAGAGAATCCTGTGGTCTCCCCGAGCTCCGGTGCCAGGTTCAGAATCAGAACCTTTTGCGCTGCTGTCGTCTCGAGCGCCGTCAGCAGATCCGGAACCAAGACATGGGGAATGACACTCGAGAACCACGATCCCGGCCCGAGTACGACAAGGTCGGCCGCCTCGATTGCCGCTATCGCCTCGGGCGTCGCCGGCGGACCGGGTGGCGTCAGCCGCACCCTTCTCACTTTGCCTGGTGTGGTGGCGACAGCGACCTGACCACGAATGACTCTGCTCACACGCGGGTCGTCTTCGAGACCTGACACGTCGGCTTCGATGTCGAGCGGCACCAGTGCCATCGGCACTACTTGTCCCTCGATGCCGAGCAGCGATCCGATCTCTTCCAATGCCGACACCGGATCACCGATAACTTCGGTGAGCCCGGCGAGGATCAAGTTCCCGACCGAGTGTCCCGCCAGCGCGCCGGAACCACCGAACCTGTGCTGGAGAACCTCCGCCCATCGCTGAGTTCGCGGATCCTCGGCAGCCAGAGCAGTGAGCGCCATGCGTAGATCCCCTGGCGGCAGTACGCCGAGTTCGGCGCGAAGTCGACCGGAGGATCCGCCGTCATCGGCCACGGTGACCACCGCGGTCACATCCGACGCCAGTCTGCGTGCGGCACTGAGCGTCGCGTACAGGCCATGTCCCCCACCGAGAGCCACGATCTTCAGCGAAGACCCGACACCGCCGCCGTCTTTCGCACTCATTCGCGACCCGCATCGCGATGCTGAACCCGCACCGACAGATCATCGTGCCGACCCAGAAGTATCGCCAAAGCCTCCGACATCGCCACGCTTCGATGTTTGCCGCCCGTGCAACCGACCGCGACCGTCATGTACTGCTTACCCTCTCGCCGATAGCCGTTGACCGTCAGCAGCAACAGGTGATGGAACGTCTGCAGATAGTCCTGAGCGCCTTCCTGACTCAGGACGTACTCGCTCACTGCGGGGTTACGACCTGTGTGCTCGCGTAGCTCTGGAATCCAATGCGGATTGGGGAGGAACCGTACGTCGCAGACCACATCAGCGTCCATGGGTAGTCCGTATTTGAACCCGAACGACTGCACGGTCACACCGATCAGATCTGCGTCGACACCGCTGAAGGCCGTCTCGATCTTTCGCCGCAGTTGATGCACCGACAGTGAAGTGGTGTCGATGGTGACGTCGGCGGCAGCTTTCACCTGCGCCAACCGAATCCGCTCCGCCGCGATGCCCTCGGTGAGGGTGCCGTCCTGACCGTCGTTCTGCAGCGGATGACTCCGACGATTCGATTCGAATCGTTGGATCAGGGCGGCATCGGTAGCGTCGAGGAACAGCACACGATTGCGGACGCCCTTGGAATCGAGTTCTCGCACCACCCAGTCGAGGTCCCCCGTGAACAATCGACTTCGAACATCCATCACCAACGCAAGACGATCGATCCGCGGTTCCGACTCGAGACCGAGATCGACCATCTGCGATATCAGCTCGGGTGGAAGATTGTCGGCGACGTACCAACCGAGATCTTCGAGAACTTTTGCGGCAGTCCGAAGCCCTGCGCCGGACAACCCGGTGACCAGCGCCACTTCGATGCCGTCACCTCGACCGACCAGCCTGTCCGGCTGGTCGGTGGCATGCTGGATATTGGGTTCGCTCACGTCATGCCTGCCCTGTCGAAGTTGCTTCCTGACGACTGCGTTCGCCCCCATCGAACGTGTCGCCACCGGGGACATCATCCCCCACCTCGACGCCGGGCGCGCTGGAAGCCGTTTCGCCGCTGAGTGCCGTGAGCACAGCTTTGGCCGTCATCTCACCGATACCGGGCACCTCGATGATGTCGGCAACGGTCGCTTCTTTGAGTTTCGCGACCGAACCGAAGTGCCCCACGAGTGCGTTTCGCCGACTCTCCCCCAGTCCTTTGACCGAGTCGAGAGCCGATGCGGTCATGCGTCTGGATCGCTTACTGCGGTGGAACGTGATCGCAAAACGGTGCGCCTCGTCTCGCACACGTTGCAGCAGATACAGAGATTCGCTGGTACGCGGCAGGATCACCGGGTCCGCCTCACCCGGCACCCACACTTCTTCGAGTCGTTTCGCCAAGCCGACGACGGCCACATCGGTGATTCCGAGCTCATCGAGAACCTCGGCCGCTGCAGCGACCTGAGGTGCACCGCCGTCGACCACGAAAAGATTGGGAGGGTACGCGAATCGCCGGGGCCGTCCGGTCTGCGGGTCGAGCGCCGCCTCGGGCGCGAGATCTCCACCTGAACCAGCTCCGCTCGCATCGGAGCTGTGACGCAGGAACCTACGGCGCGTCACCTCCGCAATACTCGCCACGTCGTCGGAATGCCCATCTCCGGCCGCTTCCTTGATGGAATAGTGCCGATAGTCGCTCTTGCGGGGAAGCCCGTCCTCGAACACCACCAACGACGCGACGACATCGGTCCCTTGCACGTGGGAGATATCGATGCACTCGATACGAAGCGGCGCCGAATCCAGATCCAGGGCCTCCTGAATTCCTTGCAAGGCGGCGGATCGCGAGGTGAAATCGCCTGCACGCTTGAGTTTGTGTTGCTGCAGCGCTTCCTTTGCGTTGCGCTCCACCGTCTCGGCGAGGGCCTTCTTGTCCCCACGTTGCGGTACTCGGAGCGTCACATTGGATCCGCGAAGTGAACTGAGCCACAGCTGCACTTCGGCTGCGTTGGCGGGTAACACCGGCACGAGAACCTCACGCGGAACCGCGTTGGCACTGCCGTCGTCGTTCTGGCTGTCTCGGTTGCCCGGCACGTGTGACGACAGCGCTGCTTGCTCACCGTAGAACTGGGTGAGAAATTGCTCGACCAATGCTGGTAGGTCGGATTGATCGGCGGCCTGCTGCTCGATCACCTCGCCTGCCTTCTCGACGACCCAGCCGCGCTGGCCTCGCACACGTCCGCCGCGAACGTGAAATACCTGCACCGCGGCCTCGAGTGCATCGGTGGCGAAAGCGACGAGATCGGCATCGGTGCCGTCACCGAGCACCACCGCCTGCTTCTCGAGCGCGCGACGCAGTGCGCCGACGTCGTCGCGCAGTCGTGCAGCGGTTTCGAAGTCCAGATCATCGGACGCCGTCTGCATCTGCTTCTCGATCTGACGAACCAGTCTGTCGGTCTTACCGGAGAGAAAGTCGCAGAAGTCTTCGACGATCGTGCGATGCTCGTCCGCCGATACACGACCTACGCACGGCGCAGAACACTTGTCGATGTACCCGAGTAGGCAAGGTCGACCGATCTGCTTGTGCCTCTTGAACACTCCGGCCGAACAGGTACGTGCTGGAAATACCCGCAACAGCAGATCGAGGGTTTCCCGGATGGCCCAAGCATGGGCGTACGGACCGAAATACCGCACGCCCTTGCGCCGTGGACCCCGGTAGACGAACAGGCGTGGATACTCTTCGTTCATCGTGACCGCGAGCATCGGATAGCTCTTGTCGTCGCGATAGCGAACATTGAACCGAGGATCGAATTCTTTGATCCAGTTGTATTCGAGCTGGAGCGCCTCGACCTCGGTCGTCACGACGGTCCACTCGACCGAGGCCGCGGTGGTCACCATCTGTCGGGTGCGGGGATGAAGAGAGGCGACGTCGGCGAAATACGAGTTCAGGCGACTGCGGAGGCTTTTTGCTTTTCCGACATAGATGACGCGTCCATGCGGATCGCGAAATTTGTACACACCGGGCTCGACCGGAACAGTCCCGGTTGCAGGGCGGTACGTAGCTGGATCGGACACGTATCCCAGGCTAGTCGCAGCTACCGACGAACCAGGCCCAGCGCTGCTCGCTCACTCTTCCGTCACCCTGTCGGCGCCCGTGTACTTTGCTTCGAGCGAACGGAACGCCCGCACCGCGTCGACGGCGTGGCCTCGGTCGTTGGACTGAATTGCCATCACCGGGATGAACTCGTCGTCGGGGATGTCCACTCGAGCCCACATCGCACCGTCGGGAAACGACAGGCCGCGCACCAGATCCCATTCGATCAAGCGCTCGGACAAAATGTTGCGAACGGCGACGCCTTCTCTACCGACCCGCACGCGCGGTCGTGTCAGCAACAGTGCGATCCCGGCTAGCAGGACACCGATTCCGGCGAGTGCAAGCTGATCGGCAGTGCGAAAGTAGACCCCGGTTGGGGACACGCGCAGAAGAATCGCCACGGTGGTGTGCGACACCAGCAGCACGACCGCCGCTGCTATCGCGAACCGGGCGGACTTGATCGAACGCACCTCGAGTTCCCAACGAGCGTCGTCGGTCATCGGAACGCCTCGTCGGTCCACGGCTGACGTAGGTGCTTGAGTGTCAGCGCGGTGTCGACAGCAGCTGCTACCGCTTGCGCACCCTTGTCCTCTTTCGATTCCGGGAGACCGGCCCGATCGAGTGCCTGTGCTTCGTCGTTCGTGGTGAGCACTCCGTTGGTGACGGGTGTGCTCTCGTCGAGCGAAACCCTGGTCAGACCGGCGGTGACAGCGTCGCAGACGTACTCGAAATGCGGAGTACCGCCACGGATGACCACCCCGAGTGCGACCACTGCGTCATGCGACTTGGCCAGAGCCTGGGCAACTACCGGCAGTTCGATCGCACCGGCGACACGCACCACGGTGACGTCGGTGATACCGACCTCTTCGGCCTTCCGCTTGGCACCAGCCAGCAGCGCCTCGGAAATCGTCCTGTGCCACTGGCCCGCAACGATAGCCAGCTTCAGGTCCTCTGCACCGGACAGCTGCAGTTCGGGTTCGCCGCCGCCGCTCATCGGTTGGTCCCTGCTTCGTACTCGTCCAAACCGACCAGGTCGTGTCCCATGCGGTCTCGTTTGGTGCGAAGGTACGTCAGATTCTCGGCATTCGCGCGGAGCGGCATCGGAACCCGCTCTGTCACGTGGAGTCCGTACCCGTCCAACCCGACTCGCTTCGCCGGATTGTTGGTGAGCAACCGCATGGACGAGATTCCGAGGTCCACCAGAATTTGGGCACCGATCCCGTAGTCCCTGGAATCTGCTGGAAGCCCCAACTGCAGGTTTGCGTCGACGGTGTCCGAACCTGCGTCCTGGAGCTGGTAGGCCTGCAGCTTGTGCAGCAAACCGATGCCGCGACCCTCGTGACCGCGCATGTAGAGCACAACGCCCCGACCCTCTGCGGCAATCATGTCCATCGCAGCATCGAGCTGGGGTCCACAATCGCATCGGAGCGATCCGAATACATCGCCGGTGAGGCACTCCGAGTGGACGCGAACGAGAACGTCGCTTCCATCGCCGTCCGGGCCTGCGATATCGCCCATGACGAGCGCAACGTGCTCCACCTCGTCGTACACGCTTTGGTAGCCGACGGCACGGAATGTCCCGTGCCTGGTCGGAATGCGTGCATCGGCCACGCGGACCACATGCTTCTCGTGCTTACGACGCCACGCGATGAGGTCGGCAATAGAGATCAGAGCCAGGTTGTGTTCGTCTGCAAAAACCCGCAGTTCGTCGGTTTGGGCCATCGCGCCCTCGTCCTTCTGGCTGACTATTTCGCAGATGACGCCCGCCGGTCGCAGATCGGCCATGCGTGCGAGGTCGACGGCGGCTTCGGTGTGGCCGGGGCGACGCAGAACGCCGCCTTCTTTCGCACGGAGTGGTACCACGTGACCAGGGCGTGTGAAGTCGTTGGCACCTGTATCCGGGTCTGCCAACAACCGCATGGTCGCTGCACGATCGGATGCGGAAATGCCGGTGCCGATGCCCTCGCGCGCATCGACTGTCACCGTGTATGCAGTGCCGTGTTTGTCCTGGTTGGTGGCGAACATCGGCGGCAGCCCGAGTCGATCACAGTCCTCACCGGCGAGCGGCACACACAGATATCCGGAGGTGTACCGCACCATGAACGCGACGAGTTCGGGCGTCGCCTTCTCGGCGGCGAAGATGAGATCGCCTTCGTTCTCGCGATCCTCGTCATCGACTACCACAACTGCTTTGCCCGCGGCGATGTCAGCGACCGCACGCTCGATACTGTCGAACCTTGTCACGTCCTGCGCTCCATACTTGTCATACCCCACCATGCATCCGAGGGTGCGGGTGCACCTTCGAGCGTACTTTCTAGGCGCCTACGGTCTGCAGGCGCTCCACATACTTGGCGATGACGTCCACTTCGAGGTTGACGGGCGCACCGACCTCGGCACTTCCCAACGTCGTCATGTCGAGTGTGGTCGGGATCAACGAGATCTCGAACCAGTGCTCGCCACCTTCGTCCTTGCCGAGCGCCGACACGGTCAACGACACTCCGTCGACTGTGATCGAGCCCTTTTCCACGACGTATCGAGCGACCGATGTGGGCATCGATACGCGCACCACGGTCCAGTTCTCCGACGGTGAACGATGAACGACGGATCCGGTCCCGTCGACGTGGCCCTGCACCAGGTGCCCGCCGAGGCGCTTGCCCATCGCCATGGCACGTTCCAAGTTGACTCGGCTGCCTACCTCGAGCCGCTGCAACGAAGACCTGTCGAGCGTCTCCTGCATGACATCAGCGGTGAATGCGCCTTCTGCCAGCACGTCCACGACGGTCAGGCACACCCCGTTCACTGCGATGGAGTCGCCGTGACCTGCGTCCGAGGTCACGATCGGCCCCTTGACGGTGAAGCGGGCCGCGTCGACCAGGTCTTCCCTGCCGATGATCTCGCCGAGTTCCTCGACGATTCCGGTGAACACTTCGTACTCACTCCTGTCCGGTCGATCTTTTTGTCGTTCCGCTACTACGGCGGATGCTGCGTGTACGTGCGGTTCAGGCGTTTCGGTTCGGAACGGCGCTGAGAAAGATGTCGGCTCCGATCGGCTGCACACTCTCGATAGAAAACCTCAAGGCGTCGGTGATTGTTCCGACACCTGCATTCTCCACTGCCGCCGGGCCGGATCCCAGCACGAGAGGAGCGATATACGCCACGATTCTGTCGACCAGCCCCGCGGCCAGAAACGCGCCGGCCAGTGTCGGTCCACCTTCGATCAGTACATCGGTGTGCTCGGCCAGCGCGTGCATCACCTCGGCCGGCTCGCGGCTCCGCACGAACAACGTCGGAGCTTCGGAGCTTCGGACTTGCGCAGTCGGGGCTGTCTCCCGAAGTCCCACGACGACTCGTGTGGGCTGATGCGGCGAGTCGGTGCCGTCGGGCAACCGAGCGGTCAGTCTCGGATCATCGGCCGCTACCGTGCCGGTACCGACGACGATGGCGTCGAGTGTGGATCGTTGCGCGTGGACGTGGGCACGCGCCGCAGGACCCGTGATCCACTGACTGGAGCCGTCGGCCGCAGCACTTCGGCCGTCCAGACTTGCGGCGTACTTCAGGGTCACGTGTGGACGGCCGGTCCGCTGCTTGTGCAACCACGCACGCAGTGGCCCTTTGGCCACGGTCTCAGCGCCTGTTCCGGACTCTACGAGCACGCCTGCTTCGATCAAAGTCTGGGCGCCGCCCTGTGCCAACGGAGTGGGATCGGTAACGGCGAACACCACTTTGGCGACGCCGGCTTCGATGAGTGCCCGCGAGCACGGACCAGTTCTGCCAGTGTGATTGCACGGCTCCAGGGTGACCACCGCAGTGCCCCCGCGCGCCTTCTCGCCTGCTTCCCGCAACGCCACGACCTCGGCATGTGGACCACCCGAAGGTTGGGTCGACCCCACGCCGACGACTACGCCGTCGACGTCGAGAATGATCGCACCCACGGGTGGATTGGGGCTCGTTCGGCCTCTGGCTGCGTCGGCTTCGTCGACGGCCATCCGCATCGCCTCGTCGATGGAGGTGTAACCGCCACCAGCCATCCGGGCGACACTCATCCGTGCAACAGGTGCTTCGAGGCCCGGGCTGCTTGCGCGCGTAGACCTCGGACCGCGCCTGCTGGATCGGAAGTGCCGTAGACTGCCGAACCTGCCACGAAGCAGTCGATCCCGGCCGCCGCGGCCTGTTCGATCGTGTCGACGTTGATGCCTCCGTCAATTTCCACGATCAGCTTCAGCTCACCCGAATCGACGAGCGAGCGAACGATCGCAGCCTTGCTCAGCACCTCGGGCATGAACGACTGCCCGCCGAATCCAGGCTCCACGCTCATGACGAGAAGGGTGTCGAACGAACGAAGGATCTCGAGGTACGGCTCGATGGGGGTGCCGGGCTTGACGGCGAGGCCGGCTTTCCCACCCGCCGCACGAATGTCTTTGGCGACCGCGATCGGATCGTCGGTTGCCTCGGCGTGAAACGTGACGTTGAAGGCGCCCGCCTCCGCGTACGACGGCGCCCAGCGAGCCGGATCCTCGATCATCAGGTGGCAGTCCAACGGAATGTCGGTGGCCTTCGACAACGACTGAACCACCGGTAGCCCCAAGGTCAGATTGGGTACGAAATGGGCGTCCATGACATCGACGTGCAACCAGTCGGAGCCCTCGACTGCATCGGCTTCTTCACCCAAACGGGCGAAGTCGGCGGAAAGGATGGACGGTGCGATCATCGGAGCTGACACACCACTGATCCTAGTCGGTACCGTCGTACTGCTTTCTCGCAGTCGGGGTTGCCTTGTCGCGCCACGCGGCGACGATCATCTCCCGCAGTTCGTCACGGTCGAGAAGATCGAGATCGACGATGATGTAGCCGTACCCGTCATAGTGCGGGGTCGTGTAGAAGGCCGGACTCCCGCCAGAGAGAAGCGCTTGTTTCTCGTCCAGGCGGCACACCAGAAGCAGCCCACCTTCCGCCTCGGTGCGCAGCCTGGCGAACAGCTTTCCAGCAACCTTCAAAGCGGGAGTTCCGTACGACGTCGACAGCGCCACTTTCGGCAGCGTCTCCGCGAATTCGACGACGCTCGTCCACGTGGTAGCGCCGTCTTCGGCGCTACCACCACCAGTACCGATGCTCATGGTTCGTAAGTCTCCTCCGCTGATCGCAGCGGCGCTTGGACGAATGCGTACCGAAGTCCGTGGAGTCAGAGAGGTTTGCGCAACGCAGCCATGAACATCGCGTCGGTACCGTGCCGGTGTGGCCATAGCTGCACCGAGGGACCGTCGCCGATCAGAGGAACATCCGGAAGCAACTCCCGCGTGTCCAGTTGCTCGACGCCATGGCGTCGCACGGCATCGGCGACGACAGCGGTCGTTTCCGACAGATGCGGCGAACACGTGGAGTAGACGACGACGCCGCCCGGCCGCACGAGTGAGATCGCCGATGCGAGAAGCTCCCTCTGCAGAGTGACCAGGGCCGCAACGTCCTTGGGTGAGCGACGCCACCGTGCTTCCGGACGGCGACGCAGCGCGCCGAGTCCGGTGCAGGGGGCGTCGACGAGAACACGATCGAATCCGGGGTCGAGGCCGGAGTCTCGGCCGTCGACGACGTGGACGGTGACCGGGAGTGATGCGGTGGTCTTTCGGACCAGTTCGGCGCGATGAGGAGTCGGTTCCACTGCGTCGACCCGTGCACCGTCGATTTCGGCGAGCGCACCGAGCAGCGCGGCCTTGCCTCCCGGCCCAGCGCACAGGTCGAGCCATCGACCGCCGTCCGGACCTTCGAGCGGCGCTAGCGTCAGCGCCCTGGCAACAAGCTGACTACCTTCGTCCTGGACTCCTGCCAGACCCTCGCGAACTGCGTCGAGCTTGCCTGGATCCCCTCCGTCGAGGTGCACCGCGTACGGCGAATACGGACCTTCTTCGCCACCGGTGACGAGAGCGAGCTCCTCCGCCGAGATTTCACCCGGACGCGCGACGAGATGCACGGCAGGACGCGCGTCGTCGGCGGCCAGAACGTCCGCGAGTTCACCGGCGTCGGCTCCGAGCGCATCAGCGAACGCCTGGGCGATCCACTTGGGATGTGCATATTCGAATGCCAAGTGTCCGACAGGATCCTGTTCTGCGGATGGACCGAGCTCCTCCACCCATTGCGCCTCGGTCTTCTCCGAGACTCGTCGCAGCACAGCGTTGACGAAGCCGGCTTGGCCGCTGCCGAACTCCGCTCGGGCGAAATCGACGGACGTTGCTACTGCAGCGTGCGGCGCAACTCTGGTGCGAAGTAGTTGATACGCCCCGAGCCGCAGAATGTCGAGCAATCCACCGTCGATATCGGCGATGGACCGGCCCGAGCCACTCTCGATGACGGCGTCGAGCAGCCCGCGAGCACGGGATGCTCCGTAGGCGAGTTCGGTTGCCAGGGCTGCGTCTCGAGTATCGAGTTTGCGCTCGCGTAACAGTCCGGGCAGCACCAAGTTGGCATAAGCATCGCGCACCCGAACAGCTTTGAGAACGTCGCGAGCTGCCAGACGGGCAGCGTCGACCGCACCGGCAGCGGCCGGGCCATTACCTCGCGGCGGCCGGTTGGTGCCCGTTCCGCGCGATGTCCCCTGCGGGCGTCGGGACGCACCTTTGGTGCCGGACGACTCCGTAGATGTCGGCCGACGCTTTCCTGGGCGGCCACCGTGTTCGTTTCGGCCGCCTCCCGCGTTGCCGCGACTGGACTTGTCTTCCGAACTCATTGCGCCACTGCCGTTTCCGTAAGCCGGGCTCCACGAGCCCAGTCGAGTGCCTTCATCGGCTTCTTACCCTGCGGCACTATGTCACCGAGGACGACGGCTGTGCTTGCCGTACCTACGTACACACCGTCCTTTCGTACCACGATGTGCCCGGGTTCTATTCTCTCGGTCGATACGCTCACCGGGAGGACCTTCATACGAATATCGCCAACCGTCGTCCACGCACCGGGGTTGGGCGTGACTGCACGAATCTGGCGGTCGACTGCTGCTGCCGAACGCGTCCAGTCGATGCGCGCAGCATCGACGGTCACCTTCTTGGCGTACGAGACGCCCTCCACGCTTTGTGGCAGCGCGGAAGCCTCCCCCTCGTCGATGGCATCCAAGGTGGCTTCCAACAACTCGGCGCCGCTGATCGCCAGCCTGGAGAGCAGGTCGCCAGCAGTATCCGAGGGCCTAACGACTTCGGTTACGACACCGAGTATCGGCCCCGTGTCCATGCCTTCCTCGAGCAGGAAGGTCGATGCACCTGTCACGTCGTCACCGGCAGCGATAGCCGCCTGCACGGGTGCGGCGCCACGCCAGGCAGGTAACAGTGAGAAGTGAAGGTTGATCCAACCGAACCGGGGAATGTTCAACACCGGCCGAGGTAGTAAGGCGCCGTAGGCCACGACGGGGCAGACGTCGGGCTCCAATGCCGCCAATGCGTCGAGAAATTCAGGATCGGAGGGGCTCGCAGGCGTCAGCACTGGGATGCCGTGTGAGTCGGCCAGCACACCGATCGGCGAGCGAACCTGTTTGCGTCCGCGGCCCGCCGCTGCATCGGGTCGGGTGACTACCGCTATCACCTCGTGCTTGTCCGAAGCTATCAGACGTTCCAGCGAAGGAACCGCCGGTTCAGGCGTCCCTGCAAACACAACACGCACCAGTGGGCTCCCACGAATAGGCAATACGACTCTTACGACGAACTCCCTATTCTAGGGACCATCTGCTCGCTTCCCGACAAACCGCCGCTCCTACGCCGGTAGGTCGTGCATCGTAGCCGCGCGGTACTGCCCCTACTCGGCACTATTCGGTCCGAGCAGACCTCTCGACCGCGATCACCCGCTAGCCTGGTCGGGCAAGCGAGCGTCGACTCGACCATCTCGATGTCGCGCAGGTCTCGCGCGCAGTGGCAGCGCGCCGGACCGAGGAACCCGACGAACCGAAACGCGGGCAACAAGCCCAGTCGGCCCTGGCATATTCGAACCAGCCGACAAGATCAACACACGAAAAGCACCCAGCCGATGCGCATCACCGCCTCGGCCGATAAATTGTCGCGTACGAGAGAGGGAGCTTGGCCATCACCAGCCCCTCGGCCTCGGCCGAGTCCGAATACTCGGTACTCCGACGAACAGCGGCCTACCTCGGTGTCGTTGCCGTCGTAGTCGCCATCGTCTCGTCCGGAATTCTGCCGAAAGAGCTCTCCGTCGTCCTGGACGACCTCGCGCAGCTGATCTGCGGAGCCGCAGCAGCTTCGATCTGTTGGTACACGGCCAGACATCGCACCGGAGCCGAGCGAAGGTGGCGGGTTCTGATGGCTGCGGGTATGGCCTGCTGGTCGGCGGGGATGCTGACGTGGGCCCTGTACCGTTCCGTTTTTCACACCGCATTGCCGTCGCCGTCCTATGCAGACATCGGATTCTTTCTGCTTCCGATTTTCTCCGTCTCTGCACTGCTTGCGGTCGTCGGAAAGTCACCGCGCCGCATCGGGGTCGGCTCAACTCATGCTTGGATCACCTCGGTTCTCGACGGCATGGTGATCGTCGGCTCACTGTTCGTACTGTCATGGTCCACCGCGCTGGGGCACGTCGCACGATCCGAGGAAACGAATTCCCTGCGATTCCTCGTCGCATTGATGTACCCGATCACCGACCTCGTACTCGTCGTCATGGTCAGTCTGCTCGCCGTGCTATCCGACATTCCCCGCCGCTACCGCGCACAACTGTCTCTGCTCGGCGCCGGACTCGTGTGTGTGGCCATCTCGGACAGTCTGTACGCCTATCTCGTCGCCGTCGGCGCCGAAGAAATGCCATTGGTCGCCGACGCGGGCTTCATCGCGGGACCCGTTCTGGTTGCTCTCGCCGCATCCGTACCGAACGGCAGACCCCCCGACGGTGTCGTTCGGATCGAACATTCGAACGGTGAACAGAGCACTCGGTCCGCATCGCCCCGGCTGTCGCCGGTTTACCCCCCGTCGTCGCTCGTTTCGTTGGCCAGTGATCGAACGCAACTGTTGCTGCCCTACGCATTGGTAGTGCTGATCGGCACGTTCCTCGGGGTGCAATGGGCGGCCCACGGTTCCGTCGACACCGTGGTGCTCGCACTGTTCTTTGCCGTGGTGGTGCTCTCACTGGCCCGTCAGGTAATGACATTGCTGCAAAACGACGCACTCCTCCGACGCCTGTCCGAAGCGCAAGCCGAGCTCAGCTATCGAGCACATCACGACGGGTTGACCGGCCTGCTCAACCGATCCGCATTCGACGAGCACCTGAGCGCAGCGATCGACCTTCACAACGCGAGCGGACGGCTCGGTGTATTGCTCTTGATCGACCTGGACAACTTCAAGGCCGTCAACGATCGCCTTGGCCACGGCGCCGGCGACCGTTTGCTCGAGCTTCTCTCGAAACGGTTGGCGGACACTGTCGAAGGCGGTGAACACGGTGGCGTCGTCGCCCGATTCGGCGGCGACGAATTCACCGTACTCATCCCCGCGGGTATCGACGCCGGTTGCCGGGCCGCGAAAAAGATTGTCGACGCACTTCGTGAGCCGCAAGAAGTCGAGGGCTACAAGGTGTCGATCGGCGCAAGCGTGGGAGTGGTCGAATTGACAGTTTTCGACGGCGACGTGACGGCCGATGCCGTAGTTCGCAGTGCGGATCGGGCCATGTACGAGGCGAAAAAGAGTGGCAAGGCAGGGGTCTTCACCTACGATTGCGACGGCGCACTGCGGATGGTCTACAACCTGAACGACATTGCTGCGGCGTTCGACTGGTGGCCGAATCACCGCAGCCCTGACATCCAGCGGACTCCGATCGGTTCAGGTGATCAGGAAACCCTGGGGATCAGTCCGAATATCGTTGCGGGTGAACCCGACCCGGCTCGGTTGATCGGACCCCCGACCAAAACATAGGCCCCGGTGGTCGGCAACGAACCCAGGTTGGTGAGATTTTCCAAACTGATTCTGCGCCGGTCGTACAGTTTGACCGACACCGGATAGGTCTCGTCGTTGCCGAGATCGGGACCGAACGTGTCGGTTCCCAACGCTCCTCGATCAGCCAGTCGGCCCGTATCGATGAGCCATTGTGCCGCGTCCGCAGAGAAACCGGGTTGATGGCTCACACCCTGCGCATCGGCGTTGGCGTACGTAGCCGAGCCCCACCGATCATCCCATCCCGTCCACAACAGGACTGCTGCGCCCGACGGGATGCGGCCATTGACCGTCTCCCATTCCTGCAGGTCCGTGACCGTGACCGCGTAATCTGCGTTCGCAGCCGATTTCTCACGAATATCGATCTTCACTGCAGGCAGGAACAGATCTTCCGGGGCGAGTTGGTCGGCAGTGAGCCCGCCCTCTTGGAAGTGCGCCGGTGCGCCCCAATGTGAACCCGTGTGCTCGCCCTCTCTGACATTCTGGATGTAGAAACCGTCTTCGGCTACGGTCGCGGCAGTCTCCAGAACGAACTCTGGATCGCCCGGGAAGATCGGTGTCGTGGCCGGGTCGTTGACGTGGGAAAGCGACACGATCTTCAGCAGGCGGTCCAGCGGGATCCCGATCCCAGGAAAATCCGCCGACCCCGTTCCCGGCGCCGCTTGCGCAAGCGTGGGCCCCGCCAAACGTGCTCCCGCAACTACTGCCAAACCTGTTGCCACGCGTCGAATCAGCTGTCGTCTTTTCATCGAGTGAACCTTCGCTTCTCCCAGGGCCCGAACTGCACCCTTGCCCAGTGTCGTAAGAAACAAACTCTATGCGCTCGAAGTCTCACTCCCGCACCGACTACTCAACCGATTCTGATGGGATCGATCTGCACTCGAACCGAAGACGTACTCTTCCTTGCACTCCTGGCCGCCTGCGCTTCTGCGAGTGAACGGGCAAGGGCCCCACCGGCGTTACGAGGCACTCGAAGCAAAAGTCGTTGGACGTCGCCCGGCAGGACCTCTTCTCCCCCGCCGGCGGGAGCACGCTGACCATCAGGGAGATCTACCGGCCCGAGTACCTCCACCTCCTCCGACAACCCAGCCGCTTCGACGAGCGCAATGATCGATGCCGTCGTCCCGTCGATTGCCGCAACGTGGACCGCCGGCGGGAAACGCACCTCTATTCGCTCCTCCAGCTGACTTCGCGCGTGCCCGACCGGATCCCAACGCACGAGTGCCTGCACGGTCGGAATTTCCGATTCCGCCACCACGACCACACGGCCGTTCTCGGTACCGGGCCGCACCAAGGCTGCGGCCGTCATCCATCGGCGAAGTGTCTCCTCTGCTGCCCGCAAATCAGCGCGGCCGAGCAATGCCCACCCGTCGAGCAGCAGGGCGGCACCGAACCCACCGGGCGTGGTCGGTTCGGCTCCCACCGTGGATATGACCAGTCTTGGGCCGGAAGCAACGGAGTCGAGCACCGATGCTCCCCCGGAGGTCTGGACCGGCACTCCAGGAAATGCGCGTCCCAGCTCTTCTGCTGTTCGATGCGCACCGATGACAACTGCCCGCAAGGTTCGAGACCCGCAGACGGTGCAGCGATGGTTGGTATCGGCGACGCCGCACCAACTGCAGGTGGGACTGCCTGCGCCGTCCACTCCCGGAGCTGACGGCAAGGACAACGGTCCGTTGCAGCGACGGCATCTCGCAGGATTTCGACACTTGCCGCACGCCAGCGATGGAACGTATCCACCGCGTGGAACCTGAACCAGCACAACAAGATTCGCGGCCAATGCTGTTCTTGCCGCATCGAATGCGATGGCAGGCAATCGCGCTGCACGTGCTCCCGGGTCTCGGGCCAACGCATGATCACTGTCCGCCAGCGCGACGACGTGTGGTTGCCGAGCCCGGACCACCTCTCGGGGCGCGAGAAGGTCGTGTGCCCAACCGGAATCCACGAGTGCCTCGGCTTCTGCCGTTCTGGCATGCCCAGCCAAGACGACCGCACATCCGCACTCGTGCGCCCGCAACAACGCCACCTCACGGGCATGCGGATAGGGCGATCGAGGTTCGGCATAACCGTCGTCACCGTCATCCCACATGAGCAGCAGACCCAGATTTCGTACGGGAGCGAACACCGCGCTCCTGGTGCCGACGACGATCGACACATCGCGTCGCAGCGCCGCCAACCAGCGTCGGTAGCGTTTCGCAGGTCCGAGACCTGCGGACAATGCGATCACCGCGTCCGAGCCGGCCACGGACTCGCAGGCGGTCGCGACACGATCCAAGTCGCGTTGATCCGGCACCACCACTACGACACTTCGCCCACTCGCCGCCGTGACTGCGGCGAGTTCGGCGATGCGATGAGCCCAATCCTCGCCCGGAAGTGCTTGCCAGATCGCCCGCGGGCTCCTCGATGCCCGCAGTGCATCGAGAAAGGCCTCGCCGTGGGTGTACGACGACCACGCACTCGAATCGATCGCGGGACCGACAATGACCGGCATGTCGCCGGACGGCTCCCCTTCGACCTTGGCATGTCGCGGCGGAACAGCAAGACGCAGGACATCGGCTCTCGTACCGGCATATCTAGCGGCCACGGCAGTGACCAACGCACTGATCTCGGGTGTCAGGACCCTCTCGGGAGAGACGACACGGTCGAGCCAGCCGAGCTTTCCCGTGTGATCGCTGGACTCGACCCGCTCGACGACGTATCCGTCGACCAACCTGCCTGCGAACCGAATTCGAACCCGCACCCCGGGCTGAGCGCTGTCGGCGAACTCGGCCGGTACGAGATAATCGAATTCCCGGTCGAGGTGAGCGAGCGGCAGCAGCGGCAGCACCCGCGCTATGGGACGCTCCTCGGCTGCCGTTCTCGCTGCGCCGCTCACCTCACTCCGTTCGTGAACTGCTTCCCCTCGAGGTACCCGAAACCGATATCAAAGACCGGCGGCAGCGCGCAGCTTGTCAGCACGATCGGTCGACTCCCACGGCAGCGAAATGTCCGTTCGGCCGAAGTGACCGTATGCGGCGGTCGGTGCATAGATCGGACGAAGCAGATCGAGGTCACGAATGATTGCACCGGGGCGTAGATCGAACACCTCGGAGATCGCAGCCTGAATCCGCACTGGATCGGTCTTCTCGGTTCCGAAGGTCTCCACGAACAGACCGACCGGCGCCGATTTACCGATCGCGTACGCAACCTGAACCTCGATGCGATCGGCTAGACCCGCCGCCACCGCATTCTTCGCAACCCACCGCATCGCGTAGGCGGCGCTACGGTCGACCTTGGACGGGTCCTTACCGGAGAAGGCGCCGCCACCATGACGGGCCATGCCGCCGTAGGTATCGACGATGATCTTGCGGCCGGTCAGTCCGGCATCGCCCATCGGTCCGCCGAGAACGAACTTTCCGGTCGGATTGACGAGCAGTCTGATGTTGGAAGTGTCGAGCGTGGGGATGTTCAGATCTGCGAGCACGGCGCCGAGGACCTTGTCGCGGATGTCCGGCGTCAGCAGATTGTCCAGGTCGATATCGGCCGCGTGCTGGGTGGAGACGACAACCGTGTCCAGTCGCACTGCCTGATCACCGTCGTACTCGATGGTGACCTGGGTCTTGCCATCCGGACGCAGATACGGCAGGGTGCCGTTCTTGCGAACCTCGGTCAATCGACGAGCGAGGCGGTGGGCCAATGCGATAGGAAGCGGCATCAGCTCTGGGGTATCGGTATTCGCGTACCCGAACATCAGCCCTTGGTCGCCTGCACCCTGGCGGTCGATCTCGTCCTCGGAGAGTCCTTCGACGCGCGACTCGTGTGAATTATCCACTCCCTGAGCAATTTCCGGAGACTGAGCACCGATCGCAACGTTCACGCCACACGAGTTGCCGTCGAAGCCTTTGGCAGAGGAGTCGTAACCGATCTCGAGGACCTTCTCGCGGACGATCCTCGGAATGTCCGCATAGGCGGTGGTATTCACTTCACCGGCGACATGGACCTGGCCGGTAGTGACCAATGTCTCCACTGCCACGCGTGCACGAGGATCCTCGGTGAGAAGTGCATCGAGGATCGAGTCGCTGATCGCGTCACAAATTTTGTCTGGGTGACCCTCTGTCACGGACTCACTGGTGAAGAGCCGACTGCCGGACTTGCTCACGGATTTCCTCTCGACGCGTACTTTCGGCCGGCCAGGAGCATTGCTCCCTGTCGGCCATCACATTCATTCGATTCGAGCACATACCTGGTGAAGCACTCTGAACTACAGCTCACTGTGAACTACAACTCACTCTGAACTACAACTATGGGTTCGACACTCCGAGACGGATTCCGACACGAAGCGCACGTCACTTTAGTCGGGCGGACGCGTGCTGTGCACCCTTCGAATCACCGGTGATCCGAAGGCTGGATCGCGAGCATGCCGACAACTGCATCGACGACGCGGCTCGCAAGCAAAGCTTTCGAACCCTCTCCGAGCGCCGATTCCGAACCATCGGATCCCAACAGCCACCCGTCGTTGTCGTCGACCTCGAACGCTTTTCCCTCGCCTACCGCGTTGACGACGAGCAGATCGCATCCCTTACGTTCGAGCTTCGCTCGCGCATAGGTGAGTACATCTCCGTGCTCGTCACCGGTCTCGGCAGCAAAACCTACGATCACAGTGGCTTGTGCAATGTCCCCGTTACGACGCGATTCGACCAGTCCTGCCAAGATGTCGTCGTTTCGAACCAGCGGGATCGAATCCGGTTCGTCGGCGCCCTTCTTGATCTTGCTCGCGGCGATGGTTGCCGGACGGAAGTCGGCGACAGCTGCCGCCATCACGATCACGTCGGAATCCGGGGCGAACTTGCGCACCGCCTCCTGCATCTGCCGCGCCGTCTTCACATGCACGACGTCCACAGCTGCGGGATCGGGAAGTTCGGTGGTGAAACCAGCGATGAGGGTGACACCGGCGCCACGTTGAGCTGCCACCCGAGCCAACGCATATCCCTGCTTACCGGAACTACGGTTGCCCAGGAATCGGACGGGGTCCAACGGTTCGCGGGTTCCGCCGGCGGTCACGACGACTCGGCGACCGGAAAGATCTTGCGGGAGTGCATCCGATCGCTCGGCCAGCAGCATCGCAAGTGCAAATATCTCGGAGGGTTCCGGAAGGCGACCCGCACCGGTGTCGCGGCCCGTCAGACGACCGGACGCAGGTTCGACGACGGTGACACCGCGACCACGCACGGTGGCGACGTTGGCAACCGTCGCCGGGTGCTCCCACATCTCGGTGTGCATCGCCGGAGCGAGAACGACCGGGCATCGCGCGGTCAGAAGTGTGGCGGTCAGGAGATCGTCCGCACGCCCGCCTGCGATCCGGGCCAGCAGGTCGGCCGTGGCAGGTGCGACGACCACGAGGTCGGCTTCCTGCCCCAGCCGAACGTGTGGGACCTCGGGCACGTCGGAAAAGACTCCGGTGTGGACGGGGTTACCGGACAGCGCTTCGAACGTTGCCCGCCCCACGAACTCGAGCGCCGACTCCGTGGGGATCACCCGAACGTGGTGTCCCCCCTCGGTGAAGCTGCGAATGAGGGAACAGCTCTTGTAGGCGGCGATCCCGCCACCTACTCCGATGACTACGCGCAACGGCTGCTTCCTTACCGGCGGTTCTTATTCGCCTTCGGAATGCTCGAGGAGATCGGCATGGATCTCCCGGAGTGCGATCGAGAGCGGCTTCTCCTGCAGACCCGGCTCGACCAAGGGTCCGACGTACTCGAGGATGCCGTCGCCGAGCTGGTTGTAGTAATCGTTGATCTGACGGGCCCGCTTGGCCGCATAGATCACGAGAGCGTACTTCGACGACGTGCGCGCCAGAAGTTCGTCGATGGGGGGATTCGTGATGCCGAGCGGCGTGTCGTAGGCCGGCAGAACGCTGGATCCGTCGAAATCGGACACGGCCGCTGAAGTGCTGCTCACTATTGATCTCCTGAAAGTGCATCGGTACTGCTGCGAAAAATGCTGGTGCTGTCTGCTGGTCGAAGCCACACTGCTGGTACTGCAAGACTGCTGAAGCTGGCGAAAATCGGCTCTACATCGCCCGGAGTACGCCGGAATCAACCGACCGAAGACCTACCGACCAACAAGGATACCAACTCATCGCACGAATGGTCGACATCGGCATTGACAATGATCGTGTCGAACTCGCTCTGTGCCGCCAATTCGACCCGCGCCGTCTGAAGTCGCCGCTCGGTAGCATCCGATTCTTCAGTGGCCCTGGACGTCAGGCGCTGCACGAGATCTTCCCAGGTAGGTGGTGCCATGAACACCAACAGAGCTTCGGGCTTGGACACTCGCACGGCACGTGCACCGGCGAGATCGAGTTCGAGTAGCACCGGATGTCCTCGCTCCAAGGCTTCCTCTACCGGGGCGGCCGGCGTACCGGAGCGGTGCAGACCACCGTGCACACTCGCCCACTCGAGCAATTCGTCTGCCTCGACCATGCGATCGAACTCATCGGCAGTAACGAAGTGATAATCCTCGCCGTCGACCTCGCCGGGTCGCGGCGCCCGGGTGGTCACGGACACGCTGAACCACAGCTCGGGCAGGGTCCGTCGTACAACTCGAACGACGCTGGACTTACCGACGCCGGAGGGACCGGACAACACGATGAGCCGACCCCTCCCGCTCGGTGACGCGTCACTGTCGGACACGGTCGATACCTCCGCCACTAGTCGAACCTCTCAGGCTTCGAAATCGAATTTCGTCAACAGCGCCTTACGCTGTCGGTCACCGAGACCACGTAGACGACGAGTCGGTGCAATCTCCAACTCGGTCATCAATTCCTGGGCCTTGACCTTGCCGACCTTGGGAAGTGCTTCCAAAAGTGCCGACACCTTCATCTTGCCGAGAATCTCGTCGGTTTCGGCATCCTTCAGCACTTGCTGCAGATCGGTGCCGCCACGCTTGAGACGCTCTTTGAGCTCAGCTCTTGTTTTACGGGCGAAAGCCGCCTTCTCCAAAGCGGCTGCTCGCTGCTCTGCGGTCAACTGGGGAAGGGCCACGTTTCCTCCGTCACATCGAAAGGTGAACAGTGCACGGGTCTGCACTTGGCTGCGGTATACCAGCGGTAACCTGCAACGACAGCGACGGTACCCACGCTCGACGGAGTTCGCGAACCCACCCCCACCGCCGAGCGCTTTCGGCCGGTGAGCTAAGCCAAGGCAGTCTCGATCTCATCGCGCAGCGTTCGAGCGGCGTCCTGGAGGGCGCCGACCGTCGGCCCAGCAGCAAGCACTCCGCGGGACGAACTGGGCAGCAGCAGATCCTTGCAATCCCCGAAGATGTGCCTCAAGTCGCCGACCTCGGCGCCCTGGGCACCGAGACCCGGCGCGAGAATCGGTCCGCCGAAGCCCTCGAGGTCCAGACCGTGATCTCGGGTGGCACCGACCACGAGGCCTACCGTGCCGAGACCGTCACGACCGACGGTTCGTGCTCCGTCGACGACCGCCTGCGCAACCGATCGCTCGTTGCTTTCGGCCAACTGCACCGAAGAACCTTCCGGATTCGACGTCCGAGCGAGAACGAAGACGCCTCGCCCGTGAGCCGAGGCCACGTCGAACGTCTCGGTCAAGGAGTCGAATCCCAGATACGGCGACACCGTCACCGCATCCGAGGACAACGGGCTCTCCTCCCCCAGCCATGTCTGCGCATACGCGCGCATGGTGGTACCGATATCCCCACGCTTCGCGTCGGCGATCACCATCGTGCCGGCGTCCCGCAACACCGTGATCGTGCGTTCCAACACTGCGAAGCCTGCGCTGCCGTAGGCCTCGAAGAAAGCGACTTGAGGCTTCACGACGGCGATCTCACCAACGAAGGCCTCGACGCATATCTCCGCGAATGCCTCCAGCCCGTCGGCGTTCCTGGGCAGACCCCACGCGTCGAGCAGTGCCGGATGCGGATCGATGCCGACACAGAGTCGACCCCGTGAGGCGGTCGCGGTGCGGAGTCGATCCAACCACCCGCCCACGGTCATGCCTGACCGCGTCCGGCCATTGCGGCATGCAGATCCTGAAGCGAACGAACTCCGATGCCGCCTGCGATGGAGGCTTCGATACCTTGCACGGCTGCCGATGCACCCTGGACCGTCGTAATGCACGGGATGTTCTGTGCCACGGCCGCACTTCGAATTTCGTACCCGTCGACGCGCGGACCCGAGTTGCCGTAAGGCGTGTTGATCACCATCGCGATGTCGCCGGCGAGTATGCGAGCGACGATCGTCGTTTTGCCTTCTGGGACTTCCTCGCCGGACTGCTTGAACACCTGCTCGCAGGTGATCCCGTTGCGCCGCAAAACCTCTGCGGTTCCCTCGGTCGCGAGAATTGTGAACCCCAGGTCGGCAAGGCGTTTGACGGGAAAGATCAGGGACCGCTTGTCCTTGTTGGCGACGGATACGAACACTGCACCGGAGAGTGGAAGCGATCCGTATGCCGCGGTCTGACTTTTGGCGAACGCAGTGCCGAAATCAGCGTCGATTCCCATCACCTCGCCGGTGGACTTCATCTCCGGACTCAGCAGAGTGTCGACGCCCGTGCCGTCGGCGCGACGGAATCGGTTGAACGGCAACACCGCTTCCTTGACGGCGATCGGTGCATCGAGAGGTGTGGTCCCGCCGTCACCGACCGCAGGAAGCATGCCGCTCGCGCGTAGATCGGCAATCGACTCGCCCATCATGACCCGAGCACATGCTTTCGCGAGTTGCACTGCCGTCGCCTTCGAGACGAACGGCACGGTGCGACTGGCACGCGGATTCGCTTCCAGAACATACAGAATGTCGTCCTTGAGTGCGTACTGAACGTTGAGAAGTCCCTTGACACCGATCCCCTTCGCGAGAAGTTCGGTCGAGCGACGAACGTTCTCGATATCGGCTCTGCCGAGCGTGATCGGTGGAAGCGCACAGGCCGAGTCGCCGGAGTGGATACCGGCTTCCTCTATGTGTTCCATCACCCCACCGAGGTACACCTCGGTGCCGTCGCACAGCGCATCGACATCGATTTCGACGGCATCTTCGAGGAAGCGATCGACGAGAACGGGCCTGTCGTGCGAGATCTCGGTCGCTCGGTCGATGTACCCGGCCAGTGACGGCTCGTCGTACACGATTTCCATCCCGCGCCCTCCGAGAACGTACGAGGGACGTACGAGCACGGGGTATCCGATGCGTGCCGCGATGTCGCGCGCGCCGTCGAAGGTCGTTGCAGTTCCGAATTTCGGTGCAGGCAACCCGGCTTCGTTCAGGACTCGGCCGAATTCACCGCGGTCCTCCGCGAGGTCGATCGCTTCGGGGCTGGTACCGACGATCGGAACGCCCGCTGCTTTCAGCCGTTTCGCCAGGCCGAGTGGAGTCTGGCCACCGAGCTGAACGATGACGCCCGCTACCGTGCCCGATTGTGCCTCGGCTCGGTAGACCTCGAGCACGTCCTCGAAGGTGAGCGGTTCGAAGTACAGGCGGTCGGCCGTGTCGTAGTCGGTGGAGACGGTTTCGGGGTTGCAGTTGATCATGACCGTCTCGTACCCGGCTTCGGACAATGTCTGCGCCGCGTGGACACACGAGTAGTCGAATTCGATGCCCTGGCCGATGCGGTTCGGTCCCGATCCGAGGATGAGGACTTTGTCGCGTTCGCGTTGCTCGGTGACCTCGGACTCGGCTTCGGGATCGAGTTCGTAGGTGCCGTAGTGATACGGCGTTTTCGCTTCGAATTCAGCGGCACAGGTGTCGACCGTCTTGTAGACCGGGTGGACTCCGAGTTCGCCTCGTAGAGCCCGGACACCGTCTTCGTCGCCGAGTTCGGGTCGGAGCGCGGCGATCTGACGATCGGAGAGTCCGTGGTACTTCGCCTGACGCAGAAGGGCTTCGTCGAACTCTGCCGCACCGCGGATGTCGTTGCCGAGCTCGTGGATCAGCTGGAATTGATCGAGGAACCACGGATCGATCTTGGTGGACTCGAACAATTGCTCGACCGTTGCGCCGAGAGCAAATGCCTTCTCGATGCCGTACATGCGGCCGTCCTGCGGAACGGCCAGATCAGCGAGCAGTCCCTCCAGATCCTCGGCAGGATCGCCTTCGGCATCGCTCGGCCAGGTCACTTCCGGGCCTGTCCAGTAACCCGCGCGCTTGGTTTCGAGCGAACGCATGACCTTGCCGAACGCCTCGGTGAAGTTGCGTCCGATCGACATCGCCTCACCGACGGACTTCATCGTGGTGGTGAGGGTGCCGTCCGCGCCCGGGAACTTCTCGAATGCGAACCTCGGCGCCTTGACCACGACGTAGTCGAGAGTGGGCTCGAAGCACGCAGGCGTTTCCCTGGTGATGTCGTTGACGATCTCGTCGAGCGTGTAACCGATGGCGAGCTTGGCAGCCATCTTGGCGATCGGATACCCCGTCGCCTTCGATGCGAGTGCCGAAGACCGCGACACCCGCGGATTCATTTCGATGACCACGAGCCGGCCATCGGCAGGGTCCATCGCGAACTGAATGTTGCAGCCGCCGGTATCGACGCCCACCTCACGCAGAATGTCGATCGAGAGGTCGCGCATGGCCTGGTATTCGCGGTCGGTGAGTGTCATCGCCGGGGCTACGGTCACCGAGTCACCGGTGTGCACACCGACTGGATCGACGTTCTCGATGGAGCAGACGATCACGACGTTGTCGCGACTGTCCCGCATGAGTTCGAGTTCGTACTCTTTCCAGCCGAGGATCGACTCCTCGATGAGGACGTTCGCGGTCGGCGAGGCGGACAGACCGCCACCGGCGATACGCGTCAAATCGGTGTCGTTGTATGCCATTCCGGAACCGAGCCCGCCCATGGTGAACGACGGGCGGACGACGACAGGAAAACCGAGTTCTTCGACGGCAGCTCGTGCCTCGTCCATCGTGTAGCAGACAGCCGACTTCGCGGACTCGCCGCCGACTTTGGCGACGATGTCCTTGAACTTCTGTCGATCTTCGCCGCGCTGGATGGCGTCGAAATCGGCGCCGATCAGCTCGACACCGTACTTGGTCAGAATTCCCTGCTCGTGCAACGCGACGGCCGCGTTGAGGGCGGTCTGACCGCCGAGAGTCGCGAGAACAGCTTCGATCGGGTGACCCTGTTCGGCCTCACGGGCGAAGATCTTTTCGATGAACTCGGCAGTGATCGGCTCGACGTAGGTCGCGTCGGCGAATTCCGGGTCGGTCATGATCGTCGCCGGGTTGGAGTTGACCAGGCTGACACGCAGGCCCTCTTCGCGCAGTACGCGACAAGCCTGGGTTCCCGAATAGTCGAACTCGCAGGCCTGACCGATCACGATCGGCCCCGATCCGATGACCAGTACATGGCTCAGGTCTGTGCGGCGTGGCATTACTTCTTCTCCTGAAGGACGCTGGTGAAACGATCGAAGAGGTATGCGGCGTCATGTGGACCGGCCGCGGCCTCGGGGTGGTACTGGACGGAGAACGCCCGCCCGCTCAACAGTTCGACGCCTTCGACGGTGCCGTCGTTGGCGCACGTGTGACTGACACGCGCTCGGCCGAAGTCGGTGTCGAATTCTTCGCCCGCCTCGCCTTCGAGTGCGAAACCGTGGTTCTGCGCAGTGATAGCGATCCGGCCCGTGGTGTGTTCGATAACCGGGATGTTCATTCCGCGATGGCCGAATTTCATCTTGTAGGTAGAGCGCCCGAGAGCACGTCCGAGGATCTGGTTGCCGAAGCAGATGCCGAAGAGTGGCAGATCCCGCTCGAGAACGCTAAGGGTGAGCGCAACACTGGAGTCCGCAGTCGCTGGGTCCCCGGGTCCGTTCGATAGAAAGACGCCGTCCGGATTCAATTCCAGAATCTGCTCGATGCTCGTCGTCGAGGGCACTACGTGCACTCGGACACCGCGCTCGGCAAACATGCGAGGAGTGTTCGTCTTGATCCCGAGATCGACTGCGACGACGGTGAATCGAGTCTCGCCTGCAGGCTCGATCGTGTAGTTCGAAGTCGTTGTCACTTCGCCGGCGAGGTCGGCTCCGAGCATCGACGGCTGACCGAGTACTTGCTCGAGCATCTCGTCTGTACTTCCGAGCGCATCTCCGGAGAACACGCCTGCGCGCATGGATCCGCGGGTGCGGAGGTGACGTACCAGCGCGCGGGTGTCGATGCCCGCTATGCCGACGACATTCTGTTTCTCGAGCTCGTCCTGAAGCGTGCCGGTCGAACGCCAGCTCGACGGACGGCGCGCTGGATCGCGAACGACGTAGCCTGCCACCCAGATTTTGTTGGGGTCGCTTGCGCTGGAGGCTTCACCGTCCTCTTGGTTCCAGCCCGTGTTGCCGATTTGGGGCGCGGTGGCCACCACGATCTGGCGGTGGTAACTGGGATCGGTGAGGGTTTCCTGATAGCCGGTCATTCCGGTGCAGAACACTGCCTCGCCGAGAGTTCTACCTTCGGCTCCGAAAGCTGTGCCGCGAAACGTCCGGCCGTCCTCCAGAACAAGAACTGCGCTGCTCACGCGGGTGTCTCCTTCGAATCATCTGTACCGGCACTCGAGCCGGAATCAGTATTTGTGTCTGCCTCGACCCACGCCGGGTAGACAAATTTGTCGTCGGCGCGAAATCCGGTGTCTATTTCGGTGCCCGTGGGCAATTCCCAACGGATCACCAGAAGCCCGTCCTTGCTCATGACCTTGCCTGCGAGTCCGCGCTCGGTTCGGATTGCGCGAATCGACTCCTCGGGAATCCAGATAGTGGATTCGCCGGTTCGTACCAACAAGATGCCGTGCTGGTGCCGGGAGAGTTCGGCGGTGGCCCGATGGCCGATGTCGCCGACCGCGATTCGGTCCTGCCAGCTCGGCGCTATGGTGCTGCCGACATAGAGACCCGTCGACGGCTCGAGCACCGTGCTACCGACATCCGACGGCACCTCCGGGAAAGTGCCGATTCGATCTGCCTGTCGTTTCTGCCGTCCGCGCCAGCCCCAGAAGATCAACGCGATCATCAGGACCCAGAACACGACGAACGCGACGACGATGAGAACTCTGTCCATGTCCCTTACGCTCCTGTCGGCGTTCGGATCACACCGTCGCGTGCGGTGATTCGCCCGCGTAGCAGCGTGGTGGTCACTTTTGCCGAGAACGTCATCGATTCGAACGGTGTGTTGTCGGCGACACTCGCCAAGTTCTTTCCCGTGACGGTCCAGCTTGCTTTCGGATCCACGACGGTGAGATTTGCGATCTCACCGACCTCGATAGGCCGGCCCTGATCCGGCAATCCCACGATCTCCGCCGGCCGCTCGCTCATGACTCGGGCAACTCCGCGCCAGTCGAGTAGTCCCGGCTCGACCATCGTCTGCACGACAATGGACAGTGCGGTCTCCAACCCGAGCATCCCAGGCTTTGCCTGCGCGAACTCGCAGCACTTGTCCTGTTCGGCGTGAGGCGCGTGGTCGGTCGCCACGCAGTCGATTGTGCCGTCGGCCAGACCGCGCCGTAGGGCCTCGACATCGGATGTCTCACGCAAAGGCGGATTCACCCGGTTGATCGCGTCGTACGTTTCGAGCCGAGAGTCGTCGAGAAGCAAGTGATGCGGGGTCACCTCGGCGGTGATGGAAATGCCCTGACTGCGTGCCCACGCGAGCAGGGCGACGGTTCCCGCAGTGGATGCGTGGCAAATGTGGACCCTCGCACCGGCGTCCCGCGCGAGAAGAGCGTCGCGGGCGACGATCGACTCTTCCGCTGCTCGCGGCCAGCCTGCCAGTCCCAGTCGCGCGGCCGTCGGGCCTTCGTGCGCGATGGACCCGACCGTCAGCCGCGGCTCCTCCGCGTGTTGTGCAATCAGCACTCCGAGCGAACTCGAATACTCGAGCGCGCGCCGCATGATCAAAGGATCGTCGACGCAATGCCCGTCGTCGGAGAACATGCGTACCTTGCCTACGCCCGCGGCCATGATCGCCATCTCGGCGAGTTGCTTTCCTTCGAGTCCGACGGTGACGGCACCTACCGGATGCACGTCCACGAGGCCGACCTCTTGACCGCGCCGCCACACGTAATCGGTCACCACCACCGAGTCGGCGACCGGGGACGTGTTCGCCATCGCGAACACAGCGGTGTAGCCGCCGAGCGCGGCAGCAGCCGAACCGGTTTCGATGGTCTCGGTGTCTTCGCGGCCGGGTTCACGCAGGTGCGTGTGCAGGTCGACGAAACCGGGCAGAACGATCTGTCCGCGCGCATCGACGACCTCGGCGTCACCGGCATCGAGATCTGTCCCGATCGCCACGATCTGACCGTCTTCGATCAGTATGTCTGTTTCCGGACCCTCGCCGTAGACGAGCACACCGGTGAGTACAACGCTCATTCCGCTCCTCCGTCCGAGCCGACGAGCAACCGAAACAGCACAGCCATGCGCACGTGAACTCCATTCGTAACCTGTTGCAGCACAGCAGTTCTCGGAGAATCAGCCACCGAGGACGCGATCTCCATGCCGCGAAGCATCGGACCTGGATGCAATACGATCGCGTGCTCGGGCAGCAGATCCATACGCTTCTGCGACAACCCGTACGTGATCGAGTATTCGCGAGCCGAGGGAAAGAACCCCCCGTTCATTCGTTCAGCCTGCACTCGAAGCATCAGTACGGCGTCGAGGCCTGGCAATTCGGCATCGATATTGTGCGATATCCGAACCGGCCAGCTCGAAGCTCCTACCGGCATGAGCGTCGGAGGTGCGATCAGCACCACTTCGGCTCCGAGCATCGACAGCAGGAGCGCGTTGGACCGTGCGACTCGGCTGTGCAGAATGTCACCGACGATGGCGACTCGTTTTCCTGCGATGGTCCCGAGACGCTGTCTCAGGGTCAACGCGTCGAGAAGCGCCTGGGTGGGATGCTCGTGCGTTCCATCTCCCGCGTTGATCACCGCCGGACCAGTGCCTTCACCCTGCCCCGCCGTCCACGACGCGATCTGGTGTGCGGCGCCCGATGCCGGGTGCCGCACTATCAGTGCGTCGGCTCCTGCGGCACGCAGCGTCATCGCCGTATCGCGGAGTGATTCACCTTTGGAAACCGATGAGCTGCTTGCACTGACGTTGATGACATCGGCGCTCATCCACTTTCCAGCGACCTCGAACGAGACGCGGGTCCTGGTCGAGTTCTCGAAGAACACCGTCATGATGGTGCGGCCGCGGAGGGTCGGAAGCTTCTTGACCTCACGGCCGAGCAACGCCTGCTCGAAACGATCGGCCTCGTCCAACAGCTGTGTTGCAGACTCGACGGTCAGGTCGGCCACGGAGAGAAGATGCTTCATGAGACCGCGCTCCCGTCGGACAAGCTGACCCCATCTCGACCATCACGTTCGGTGAACAGGACTTTCACGTCCTCCGATCGCGCCGTCGGGACGTTCTTTCCTACATAGTCGGCGCGCAGCGGCAACTCGCGGTGTCCGCGGTCGATCAGGACTGCGAGTTGGACGGCACGTGGGCGTCCGAGGTCGCGAAGAGCATCCAACGCCGATCGGACCGTGCGACCGGAGAACAGTACGTCGTCGACGAGGACCACCAGGGCACCGTCGACGCCGCCGGCGGGAACGGAGGTGCGTTCGAGTGGCCGGTGCGGCTTGTTTCGGAGATCGTCGCGATACAGGGTGATGTCGAGCGAACCCAGCGGCGGACGGACACCCGAGAACGCCTCGATACGTTCGGCGAGCCGATCCGCGAGGATGGTGCCCCGGGTCGGGATCCCGAGCAACACGACCCGCGGAGCATCGACGGAGTCGAGTGCTGTCTTCTCGATGATCTGATGTGCAATTCGCGCGATGGTCCGGCCGACATCGGCAGCGGACAACAGTTCTCGCGCGGACTCCGACTCTTCGGGCGGAGGTAACGGGCTTTCGGGCGCAGGCAAACTACGACCTCCTTCTCCGCCTCTCTGGACGGATCGTTAAAGGATGTCTGACAATTGGACAGCCTAGCAATGCATCATGCCCTCGAGCACTGCCGGGGCAGCCTGGCGTGACGGACATTACTCGTCGGAAGCGCGCTCTCGGTTTTCGACCGATGAGGTGTCTTCGCCAGTGCCATCCGGCTGAGAACTGGGTGTTGCAACACGCGAAGACACCGCCGCTGCTGCCGCGCGAACCTGCGGCGCGACGAGTACGATTTGGCCTAGCACACCGTTGACGAACGACGGTGAATCGTCGGTGGACAACTGCTTGGCGAGTTCGACCGCTTCGTCCACAGCGACGACGGGGGGAACGTCGACAGCGTGGAACAACTCCCATACCGCAACGCGCAGAATCGCACGATCCACCGCGGGCAGCCGCTTGAGTGTCCAGTCGTTGAGATGATCCGAGATCACACCATCGAGTCGATCCAAGTTCTCGGCCACACCGACCACCAAGGTCTCGGTGTACTCACTCACGGGGGCGATCGAATCGTCCGCGCGAGCAAGCTCGATGCGTTCTTTGGCGAGGTCCACCGGATCGGTGTCCCGTGCCTCTGCCTCGAACAGGAAATCTACAGCGCGCTTGCGGGCCTTGTGGCGCGCACCGAGCTTCTTCACAGGCTCGGTGCGCGCTGCTGCCTTCTTGGACGACACGTTAGGAATTCACACGCCCAAGGTAGTTTCCGTCGCGCGAATCGACCTTCAGCTTGTCACCGGTGTTGATGAACAGCGGAACCGAGATCTCGGCGCCGGTCTCCAAAGTGGCCGGCTTCGTGCCTCCGGTCGACCGGTCGCCCTGCAGGCCCGGATCGGTGTGCTTGACCTCGAGTTCGACCGTCACAGGTAGCTCCACGTAAAGCGGTGCCCCCTCGTGCATCGCGATCTGAACCCGAAGGTTCTCGAGCAGGAAACGAGCGCCGTCGCCGACCGTTGCCTCCGGGATGGCGAGCTGGTCGAAGGTGTCACCGTCCATGAAGACGTAATCGGTGCCGTCGTGGTACAGGTACGTCATGTCACGACGATCGACCGTGGCCGTCTCGACCTTGACGCCGGCATTGAAGGTCTTGTCGACAACTTTGCCGGACAGGACGTTCTTGAGTTTGGTGCGCACGAACGCGGGGCCCTTACCCGGCTTCACATGCTGAAATTCGGTGATCGTCCACAACTGGTTATCGATGCTGAGGACGAGACCATTCTTGAAATCGCTGGTGGAAGCCACTGGCTTTTATGTCTCCTCGTGTTCGCGTGTTCTTATCTCGCAGTGACCGTGATGTCACACGAGAGTGAGTTGCTTGCTGGTCATGGTGAGAAGCTCAGGACCGCCGGGGCGGACGATGAGTGTGTCTTCGATCCGAACGCCTCCGCGCCCTGAGAAGTACACACCCGGTTCTACAGTCACAGCAGCACCGCACTGCAGTGTACCGGTGCTCGTGCGTGCGATTCCCGGCGCTTCGTGGATCTCCAATCCGACGCCGTGGCCGAGTCCGTGCAGAAACAGTTCGCCATACCCGGCTTCTTCGATGACCGATCGCGCGGCAGCGTCCACAGATGCAGTGCTCACACCAGGGACGAGCGCATTCCTTCCAGCCGTCTGAGCGCGCAGAACCAAGTCGTACACATCTCGCTGCCAATCCGCTGGGCTCCCGATGGCCACCGTTCGGGTCATATCCGAGTGATATCCACCGACGAGCGCGCCGAAATCGAACTTCACGAAGTCGCCCGATTCCAGGATTGCTGCAGTGGGTCGGTGATGCGGCACCGCGGAATGCGCACCCGTCGCCACGATCGTCTCGAAGGAAATCCCGTCCGCGCCGTGTTCGACCATCAGCGACTCCAGTTCACGTGCCACGGCAAGTTCGGTACGGCCAGGCCGAATCGAACCACGCTCGACGAGCACGGCAAAAGCGTCGTCGGCCGCGCGGCAGGCCTCGCGTAGCAAGCCGATTTCGTACTCGTCCTTCACCATTCGAAGTTCTTCGACGAGACCGGGACTGCACACCAGATCGAGCGAGGCATTTCCCTCACTCCATCCTCGATGCTGATCGACGGTCACGACATGGCTCTCGAATCCGATGGCAGCGCCCCGCGGCGCATATTCGCTCGCCAGCAGATGTGCCGCCGAAGACCGGTCGATCACTGCACGAAGATCGGGGACTTGCTCGGCGACTTGACTGAGATATCGGCCGTCCGTGCAGATGACGGTTCTGGTTTCATTCGGTGAAGAATCACCGGTTCCGACGATCAACGCTGCGTTCGATCCAGTGAACCCGGTGAGATACCGAATGTTCAGCAGATCTGTGACCAGAAGAGAGTCGAGTTCCTTCGCGATCAAGGACTGTCGAAGAGCCGAGCGACGGGCAGCGAAATCTGCAGGCATTCCTACAACGTACCGCCGTCGCACGTTCGACCTTTGGGCGACGCGAAGACGCAGTTTGTGTGGGGCGCGCCACAGTGCCGCCCCGAAGCGGATACGCTGTCCCCCATGACAGGGTGGGTGGTACGCGGAATCGGAATGGGACTGATCAACGTCGGAGTGCGAATTCTGCTGGGTTTGGCAGTTGCGCAGTGGCCGTTGCATGGTTCGCAGCTTCGATGGTTGGGCTTGGCTGTGGTCTTGCTCGCAGTCATCGTGTGGGCTGGTATCGACGGTATTCGTGACCGTCGCGCAAACCCGGACCCGGATTACGGCGCCGATCTGACGATGCTGTGGCTCAAGGCAGCAATTGTCGGCGGTCTGCTCGCTGGACTGCTCGCATGGCTGATCGGGCTGATAGTGGACTTCAGTCTCGGCCAGAACTCACTGTTCTTCGAGATGACCTCGGGTGCAGCGTTCACCATTCTTCTGATCTTCATCCCGGCGACCATCTCGGTGTTCCTGGGCCGCCTGCTCGTCGGACGCGAGGCAAAGAAGAAGCTCGCGACATCCGATGCCGAACACGAACAGGAACGCCACGATCGTCATCTGGTCGGCGCAGGGACTACCGCCTCGAACCAGAGTTCGGCGGCAGACCAGAGTTCGGTAGCGGACCAGAATCGATGGGCCGACGACAACGCGGACACCGAGGTGTTCCAGGCTGTGCAGCCCGACGCCGAGGACCCGAAGGGCACTTCACACGGCGAGCATCCTTCCGAACACTGACTCTCGAACACAAGGAATCCCCCCTGTATTTTCGACCCATGGGCCGAAAATACAGGGGGGATTTTCCATTCGGATCGCGCCTCGATCAGAGCAAAATGCCCGAACTACCCGGTCCCGGGTCTTCCTTGGCGACTACCGAATATGCAGCGACGAGAAGAGCCGGATCAGGCCCTTCGAGCCTCCCCGGTTTCGCCAATCCGTCGAGCACGACAAATCTGAGCATCCCGGCGCGATTCTTCTTGTCGGTTTGCATTCCCTTGAGAAGATCACCGAATGCGTCGCCGTCGTATCCGACGGGAAGACCGACCGACTGGAGAATGCTGCGGTGGCGGTCGGCAGTGGCATCGTCGAGGCGGCCCGCAAGCCGTCCCAACTCTGCCGCGAACACCAGACCTACCGACACGGCTGCGCCGTGACGCCAGCGGTACCGCTCGCGTCGCTCGATGGCATGGGCGAGAGTGTGGCCGTAGTTGAGTATCTCCCGAAGGTCGGACTCACGTAGATCAGCAGCAACGACTCGGGCCTTGACTTCGACGGACCGGCGAATGAGCTCGGGTAGAACCGACCCAGTCGGGTCCATTGCTGCTTCGGGATCGGCTTCGATCAAGTCGAGAATGACCGGGTCCTCGATGAAACCGGTCTTGATGACCTCTGCCAGGCCGGAGACGATCTCGTACTTCGGGACCGTCTCCAACGTCGCGAGATCGATCAACACTGCCGAAGGCTCGTGGAACGAGCCCACAAGGTTCTTTCCCGCCTCGGTATTGATGCCAGTCTTGCCACCGACTGCCGCGTCGACCATCGCCAACAGCGTCGTCGGCACGTGGACCACTTTGACGCCACGCATCCACGTCGCGGCAACGAAGCCTGCGAGGTCGGTAGCCGCTCCCCCACCGATACTCACCACGGCATCGCTTCGGGTCAGTCCGATTCTGCCGAGAACCTCCCAGCAAAAACCGGCGACCGCGAGTTCTTTGCCGTCCTCTGCATCCGGGATCTCGATGCGGTGTGCATCGATTCCCTTCGCCGCCAACACCTCTCGGACGGCCTCGGCCGTCTCGGCAAGCGGCGGCTGATGGAAGATCGCAACAGTCTTCGTACCGAGGAGTTGATCGACCAGGTCGGTCAACAATCCTCTGCCGATGATCACCGGATACGGCGCTGCAGTATTGACCATTACGCGTACGGGGTCGGTCATCCGTTCACCTTCATCCACTCGACGTCTCGTTGTGCACTGTTGATGGCGTAGTGCCTTCCTGGGCATGATGTTGCTTCAGCTTCGCCACGACCTGTCCGACCACTCGGGCCGGGCTTCGCCCGTCCGTGCGAACGCGAATGGTGGCAACCGATCGATAGAGCGGACGCCGTGTGCGCATCAAAGCCTGGTATGTGGCGCGTGCATCCGGACCCGCCAGCAGCGGGCGGGATGTATTGGCCCCGGTTCGACGCAACCCCTCCGCCACACTGATTTCGAGGTAGACCACTGTCTGCGACGCCAGCGATGTGCGCGTGCGATCGGAGAGAATCGATCCGCCTCCGAGCGAGAGGATACCCTCATGGGTGGCAAGCGCGTCGGCAACGACCTGCTCCTCGATCACTCGAAACGCCTGCTCACCGTCCTGCGCGAAGATCTCTGGAATTGTACGACCGGTGCGGCGCTCGATCGCTGCGTCCGTGTCGAGCAACTCCAACTCGAGCGCCTGAGACACGCGCCTACCGATGGTGGACTTCCCTGCGCCGGGAGGCCCCACCAGCACCGCATAAGGAGTCATCGTGGTGGTCGGGCGGCGTTGCCCTTCAGGTAATGCGCTACGTTGCTCGTCGTCTCCGCCAACGAATCGCCACCGAACTTCTCGAGCACTGCCTGCGCCACGACGAGAGCTACCATCGTCTCGGCTACGACACCCGCAGCGGGTACCGCACATACATCGGAGCGTTGATGGATCGCGACCGCTTCTTCGCCGGTCGACATGTCTACCGTTGCGAGCGCGCGAGGAACAGTAGAGATCGGTTTCATCGCTGCCCGGACACGAAGAGGCTCCCCGTTGGTCATGCCACCTTCGATACCACCTGCACGGTTGGTCGATCGCAGGATCCCGTCCGGGCCCGGGGTGATCTCGTCGTGCGCGGCGCTGCCACGACGACGGGCCGTTTCGAAACCGTCACCTACCTCGACGCCCTTGATCGCCTGAATTCCCATGAGCGCTGCAGCAAGTCGCGCATCGAGCTTGCGATCTCCGCTGACGAACGATCCGAGCCCGACAGGAAGGCCATGTACAACGACCTCGACGACGCCGCCGAGGGTGTCGCCGTCTCGCTTCGCAGCCTCGATCTCGGCGATCATCGACTCACCGGAAGCTGCATCGAAGGCTCGCACCGGGCTCGCATCGATCGCGTCGAGATCGTTACCGGACGGCGGTGGACCGACGTAGGGGTCCGATGCGCCGATGGAAATGACGTGGGAGACGACATCGACGCCGAGTGCCTGTTTCAAGAAGCTGCGCGCAACAGTGCCGATCGCAACCCGCGCGGCAGTTTCACGGGCACTCGCCCGTTCGAGAACCGGCCTGGCGTCGCCGAACCCGTATTTCAACATTCCCGAGTAATCGGCATGCCCGGGACGGGGCCTGGTCAACGGAGCGTTCCGCGCCAACGCGTCGAGAACCGAAGGGTCCACCGGGTCCGCGGACATGACCTGTTCCCATTTGGGCCACTCGGTGTTGCCTACTTCGATGGCAATCGGGCCACCGATGGTCCGACCATGACGCACACCACCGGTGATCGTCACCTTGTCGGCCTCGAACTTCATCCGGGCACCGCGTCCGTAGCCCAGTCGGCGGCGAGCCAACTGATCGGCAATGTCGTCCGAGGTCACTTCGACACCCGCGACCATTCCTTCGAGGATGGACACGAGGGCAGGGCCGTGAGATTCTCCGGCAGTTATCCAGCGCAGCACGGCCTCATCTTTTCACGTCGGTGCAGCCGCGAGTGCCAGCAGGGTAGACACGCACATGGATGGGCCATGGGGAACGGTGCAATCTCTGCGGCCGAGTGCCGTCATCGTCACCCCCACCAGCCCGGTCAGCAGCGGCGGAAGAATCGCAACCAACGCCCACGTGTCGAGACCTGCCATCGCCGCAACACCGCCGAGTGGCCACGCCAGTTTGACGTCACCAGCACCGAACGCCATGGGCAGGCACACATGAACGAGGAGATAACTGCCGAACAGCGCCGCCGCACCGACAAGCATCGGCGCGATGTCACCGGAGAAAGCTCCGAGCAACAGGACAACGAACGCTCCAGCGCCTGTCAGCGGATTCGGTAATCGCCTGCACCCGACGTCGATGCACGCCAGCACCGAACACCACCAACTCAACAGCCCGAGCGTGATACCGCAACCGAGGAGCGATCCCGCCGACCACACCGCACCGAGCGCCAACGGAAGTCCGACGGCCTTCCACGACGGTGCCAGCTCTGTCACTGTTCGCTCGGTGACGAGTCCTACGCCCCATCCGATCGAACCGAACGCGAGTGCCCATCCCAGAGATGATGTGGTCATTGGGCAAGTGTGGAACTACTCCCGACCCACTCCGCGTCGGATTCCCAGGTGGACAACCGCCCTGTGTATCGGCGAGCCACCTGTGGATGAAACCGTCAGTAGGCTTCGATCACTGCCGTCATCGCCGCGCGCGGAGCGGATAGACCCGTGAATTGCTCGACCTGCCCGAAGGCTTGATTGAGCAACATCGACAGGCCCGAGACGATGATGCCACCGGCCGACTCCACCGCGGTCGCCAACGGCGTCGGCCATGGATCGTAAATCGCGTCGAGGACGATCGGCGCATGCGCAAGGGCCGCTGACACCGGTGAAGCGCCCTCTGCAGGCACGGTACTGACAACAACGGCCGCCGCGGCGGCTGCGCCGGGCAACGATCCGTCGGACATACCAAGGAACGCGGTCCTCAAGCCCGCCGCTTCGCCGCATGCGAGGGTCTCGCGGGCTCGATCTGCCGATCGTGCGACAACTGTCGCCGATCGTGCCCCCATTTCGGCGAGCGCGACGAGAGCCGGCCTCGATGTTCCGCCGGCTCCGACGACCATGACTGCCCGACCGGCGAGGTCGACGACACCGGCCTCGCGCAGCGCCCCCTTCACCCCATCGACATCTGTGCAGTCGGCTCGCCATCCGGTCTTGGTGCGCAGCAGGGTGTTCGCCGAGCCTGCGAGAACCGCGCGATCGGTTCTCGTGTCGGCGAACTCCAACGCCGCAACCTTGTTCGGCATCGTCACCGACAGGCCGACCCAGTCCGGACCCAGACAGCCCACGAGCCCGGGCAGTTGATCGGCAGAACACTCGATTCGTTCGTAGGTCCAATCGCTCAGGCCCAACGCACGGTAGGCAGCGAGATGCAACTGGGGCGATTTCGAATGGATGACCGGATTACCCAGAACGGCGGCGCGCATCGGTTTCTACCGTCCGCTGTCGAGGAATCCGTCCTCGACCTTTCCGATATTTGCGAGGTGCTCGTCGTAGTCGCGCGTGAACAACGTCTCACCAACCTGGTTGATGGTCACGAAGTACAACCAATCGCCATCTGCGGGTGCCTCGACCGCTTCCACTGCACCGATGCTCGGCGCCGCGATCGGGGTCGCCGGGAGTCCCTCCATGGCGTAGGTGTTCCACGGCGTCACTGTCGCTCGGTCCTCGTCGGTCGTGGCGACCTCGGTTGTGTCGAGGGAGTAATTCACCGTCGAGTCGAATTCGAGCTTCTGCGGTGCGGCCAGCCGATTGATGATGACGCGCGCTACCTTGCTGAAATCCGACGGAAGCGATTCACGCTCGACGAGAGACGCTGCCACCAACGTCTGATACGGGCTGAGCCCCGAGCTGGTGCCTGCGGTCAGTATCCCGGTGTTCTCGTAGGTTGCCGCACTTTCTTCCACGAGCTGTCGGAGAATCTCACCCGGTGCTGCGGTCGGATCGAAGTCCCACGTGCCGGCAGCAATGAGTCCTTCCAGCTGACGGTCTCGATCGGGGACCACACTCACCTCGGCCCGCGCCCATTCCGGAACACCCAACGCCATCGGCTCGGCGAGCCCACCTGCGGTGTTGAAGTCGGCGTAGGAAATACACGTCGGCGTGCCTGCACCTGTCGTGTCGATGCAGCTTGCTTCCGACAAGAGCGTGTAGATGCCCCTTTTGACAGCATCGGTATTGACGTCACGTGAATCGTGAAGTTGACGGCCCTCGGAAATCACGACGTTGCCGACTCGAGCGGACGGATCGACGAGTGCTGTCACTGCATCCTGAGCAGGTACGTGACTTTCGAGCAGGTAGTAGCCGGGCTGCACCGACGACATTGCCGGGTTGACGACGGCAGCTTCCATGAAGGCACCCGAACTCGCCACGATGCCTTTCTCGGTCGCCTCGACACCGATCTGATCTGCAGTGTCACCCGGCTGCACTCGCAGCACCACCGACGGCCCCGAACTACCAGCCGTGAAGTCCTCAGGGGCCACCGGGCCACCGACAAACCGGTCGTACACGAGGAAACCTCCCACTGCGATCACGATGACGAGGATCATCCCCAGCGCCAGCCCGACCTTGCGGCCGCGTCGCTTGCGCTTTCGGGCCGACCGGTCCTGCCGAACCTCCGCTCGTGAACGTCCCACCTCCTGCGGACCGCCACGAGTCACAGCGTGATGAAATTCGCTGCCTTCGTCGACCTGATACCCGATCGGATCCGTCAGCGCTTCGTCGTCGTACTCGTACTTCCCCCGGTCCGTGGACCTTTGGTTGTTCACTCGACCTCCGGCGTTGGATCGGTCTCTGCCGATTTCAGCCGCGCGGACCGCTCATCCAGCCACCCCTGCAGGATTGCGACCGCAGCAGCTTGATCGATGACCGAGCGCTGTGATTTCCCCCGCACACCACTGTCTCGAAGTGCACGCGTCGCAGTTACCGTAGTCAATCGCTCGTCCGACATCCGAATCGGCACGCCGGGCAGTCGCCGCGACAATACTCGTGCAAAACCCTCAGCTGCCTTAACCGCGGATCCACTCTCTCCTCGCAGAGTGCGTGGGAGTCCGATAACCACCTCGACCGCCTCGTACTCGGTGACGATCTCGACGACACGCGCGACGTCGGATGCGTCCGATCCTTTGGGCTTGGACCGCACGACAGTCTCCACCGGGGTCGCGAGTACGCACCGTGGGTCGCTGACTGCAACACCGACACGTACGCTTCCGACGTCGATTCCGATTCGACGTCCGAGGCCGGGATCGTCCGCTCCTGGACGGTCCGGAAGGCCGGGAGGTCGACGAGAGGGATCCGGCACGATCAAGCGCCGACGAGTTCTGCGATCCGGGCACGCACAGCGGCCAATCCATCGGCAATACCGCTTGGATTCGATCCGGATCCCTGTGCGGATTCGGCTTTACCGCCGCCGCGTCCACCGATGGCCGGGCCGAAGCTGGCCACCAGTTCCCCTGCTTTCACACCCGCTTCCTGTGCGCCGGCGTTTGCGGTCACCACGAAGGGGACCTTCCCATCGACATCACCGATAAGGACCACAACCGCAGGTTCGGACCCGAGACGTCCGCGGACGTCGGCAGCGAGACCGCGGAGATCGTTGCCGCCAACGCCGTCGGGGGCGCGCGCTATGACTGCTCGAATGGGTCCCAGTCGTTCGGCACCTGCAGCGAGGCCGCCTGCCGAAGCGAGCACGGAAGCTGCCTTCACAGCCTCCAGTTCCTTCTCCGCCACTCGCAGCTTCTCCACCAGTGTTTCGATCCGGCCTGGCACTTCCTCGGTCGGAACCTTCAGTGAGGACGCGATCCCGGCGAGCAGGGCGCGTTCTTTCGCCAGGTAACGGTACGAATCCAGGCCGACGAATGCTTCGACTCTGCGCACCCCGGAACCCACCGACGACTCGCCGAGCAACGTGACCGGCCCGATCTGCGAGGTGTGTTGTACGTGCGTTCCTCCGCACAGTTCCATGCTGAACGGACCACCGATGTCTACGACGCGAACCTCGTCCCCGTAGTTTTCCCCGAACAGCGCCATCGCGCCCATGGCCTTGGCGCTGTCGAGGTCGGTAACCAAGGTGTTGACAGCGAGGTCGGCACCGATCGCGTCGTTCGCGACAGCTTCGATGTCGTGTCGCTGAGCCTCGGACAGTGCGCCCTGCCAGGAGAAGTCGAATCTGAGGTACCCGGGCTTGTTCAGCGATCCAGCCTGCGTCGCATTGGGGCCGAGGACCTGCCGCAGTGCCGCGTGCACCATGTGGGTTCCAGAGTGCCCCTGCGTTGCGCCCTTACGCCACGATGGGTCCACGTCGACGCGCACGACGTCGCCTTCGGTGATCTGACCCGATTGGACCGTGACCTTGTGCGTCCACACCTTCTTCGCGATCTTTTGGACGTCTTCCACGTCAGCGCTGAAACCCGGGCCACTGATCGTTCCGATATCGGCGATCTGTCCGCCCGATTCCGCATACAGCGGGCTGCGATCGAGAATGACCTCGACGGACTCCCCCGCTGTAGCCGTCGGGACGCGAACTCCGCCCGAGATCAGGGCAAGCACATTCGCCTCCGAGGACAACTCCTCGAAGCCGGTGAACTCCGTTGCCCCGAGGTCGACGAAGTCCTTGTAGACGGACAGGTCGGCGTGAGCATGCTTACGTGAACGTGCATCTTCCTTCGCGCGCTGACGCTGTTCGGCCATCAGCGACCGGAAGCCGTCCTCGTCTACGTTCAAACCTGCCTCCGACGCCATTTCGAGCGTCAGATCGATCGGGAATCCGTAAGTGTCGTGCAACGCGAACGCCTCGGCGCCGCCGATTGTCTTCTTTCCTGTCGACTTCACCGACTCCGCCGCTGTGTCGAACAGCTTGGAACCGGAAGTGAGGGTCTTGAGAAAGGCAGACTCCTCGCCGACCGAGACAGTGAGGATGCGATCGAAGCCGGTGACGAGCTCCGGGTACGACTGAGCCATTGTGTCGCGGACGACGGTGATGAACTGGCCCATGGTCCGGTCCGGCGCACCGAGCAGACGAGCCGAGCGCACAATTCTGCGCAACAGACGACGCAGCACGTATCCGCGCCCATCGTTGCCCGGGTTGACGCCGTCGGAGATGAGCAGCGCGGCGGTGCGCGCATGGTCTGCGATGACACGGAACCGGATGTCGTCCTCGTGGTTCTTGCCGTACGCCCGGCCGCTCAGTTCCTCGGCTTTGGCAATGACCGGACGAACCAGGTCGGTCTCGTAGACGTTGTCGACGCCCTGAAGCAGGAAAGCCACGCGCTCGACGCCCATGCCGGTATCGATATTCTGCTTCGGCAGCGGCCCGAGGATCTCGAAATCGTCCTTGCTGATTCCCTGACCGCGCTCGTTCTGCATGAAGACGAGATTCCAGATCTCGATATAACGATCCTCGTCGGCCTCCGGCCCACCGTCGACACCGTATTCGGGCCCGCGGTCGTAATAGATCTCCGAGCACGGTCCACAAGGACCGGGAATTCCCATCGACCAGTAATTGTCGGCCATCCCTCGACGTTGAATCCGCTCGTCAGGTATCCCGGCAAGTTCTTTCCACAGCGAAATTGCCTCGTCGTCATCCAGATAGACCGTCACCCAGATCCGCTCAGGATCGAATCCGTATCCGCCGTCGGCCACACTGCCGGTCAGGAGCGTCCAGGCATAGTGGATCGCTTCGCGTTTGAAATAGTCACCGAAGGAGAAGTTGCCGGCCATCTGAAAGAACGTGTTGTGCCGCGTGGTGATGCCGACGTTCTCGATATCGAGTGTGCGGACACACTTCTGAACACTCGTCGCCGTAGCGAACGGAGGTGTCTGCTGGCCCAGGAAGTAAGGAACGAACTGCACCATTCCTGCATTGACGAATAACAGGTTGGGATCGTCGAGCACCAACGAGGCACTGGCCACCTCGGTGTGGCCTGCCTTTACGAAGTGGTCGAGGAAACGCCTGCGAATGTCGTGGGTTTGCACCGGTACAGGTTAACGCGCCGCCGGTGCACCCCGTGTCATCACCACCATTTGCACGTCAACGCGTGCATGTCAGCGGCCACGCACGATGCGGCGTAGCTTGCCTACGCGAGTCGCGATCTCACGCTCCACACCATGATCAGTGGGCGCGTAGTAGTCCACACCCACCAATTCGTCCGGTGGGTACTGTTGCCGGAGAACTCCGCCTGAGTTGCTGTGCGGATACTTGTAACCCACCGCACTCCCGAGCGCTTCCGCCCCTTTGTAGTGCCCGTCCCGCAGGTGGGCGGGTACCTGTCCGGACTTGCCTGCTGCGACATCGGCCATCGCCGCACCGAGCGCAGCGATGACCGCACCGGACTTCGGTGCGGTAGCAAGGTGAATTGTGGCCTGCGCCAACGCCAATCGCGCCTCCGGCATGCCGATGAGCTGCACCGCCGTGGCAGCAGCCATCGCCGTCTGCAACGCAGTGGGATCCGCCATTCCGACGTCCTCGCTCGCATGCACGACAAGTCTGCGTGCGATGAATCGCGGATCCTCTCCGGCTGTGATCATCCGCGCCAGGTAGTGCAGTGCGGCATCGACATCGGATCCCCTGATCGACTTGATGAACGCACTGATGACGTCGTAATGCTGGTCGCCGTCGCGGTCGTACCGCACTGCCGCCTTGTCGACACTCGCTTCGACGGTGGCGAGGTCGAGTGTCGGTCCGGTAGCTGCCCCTGCCGCCGCCTCGAGCGCAGTCAACGCACGACGTGCATCGCCTGCTGCCAACCGGACCAGATGAGCCATCGCGTCGGCGTCGATCGAGACGGTTCCGTCCAGTCCCCGCGGATCGTCAGCGGCGCGAGTGAGCAGCAGTTCGATGTCTGCAGAACTCAACGGGTGCAGTTGGAGCACGAGGGAGCGGGACAGCAACGGTGAGACCACAGAGAAAGACGGATTTTCCGTGGTCGCGGCCACAAGAAGTACGATCCGGTTTTCCACGGCGGCCAGCAGAGCATCCTGCTGGGTTTTGGAGAACCGATGAACCTCGTCGATGAACAGGACGGTTTGCTCACCTGCCGTCAACCGGCGACGAGCCAGGTCGATGACTACTCGAACCTCTTTGACGCCTGCCGACAACGCTGACAATGCCTCGAACCTGCGACCCGTTGCTCCGGAGATGAGCGAGGCCAGCGTGGTCTTGCCGGTGCCGGGTGGGCCGTACAACATCACCGAAGATGCGCCTGAACCTTCGACGAGGCGTCGCAACGGGGCGCCCGGCGCGAGGAGATGCCCCTGTCCGACGACCTCGTCCAAATTCTTGGGGCGCATCCGCACAGCCAACGGAGCGTCCGGTCGGGCGTAGGACCGGCTCGGACGCGGCTCTTCGGCTGCGTCGATGTTCGCCGGACCTCGCTCACCGGGGTCAGGTTCAGCGGAGTCGAAGGTCTCGAACAGACCGCTTTCTTCTCCCTCGTCGAATCCAGCTCCGAAACTCATGCTCACCAGTCGAACGCTACCGAACTACGGGCGGAGTTCAGCGGTCCCACTTCGACCTCAGAGACGCCAGAACTTTCTCGGCGAAATCGGTCACTTCATGGTCGCCGGTACGTTGCGCCTGTTCGAAAAGGATTCGCCAACGCGATATGAGTGCCTCGGACCGTGGAACGGAGAGGTGATGCCGGCGCGCGGCGGCGATCCGCGTGTGGTCGTCGGGCAGAAACCAGTAAGTCGACATCCAGACCCAGATGAGCTGAGCATCGAGGATTTTCGATGCAAGGACCCGGTCGTCGGACAGCTGAGGCCAAATTCCGACAACCTCGGCTCGCCATGCGTCGACCATGGCTTGTGCACGCTCTGCCGAGAGGTCGAAATGGCACAGGCATCCGGGAGAGGACGCCAACGCGTACGTGATGTCGAGGGTGGCGTCTCGAAAGCCACCCCACTCGTAGTCGAGGAAGCGCACACCCTCCCCGTTGACGATTATGTTGTCCGGGCACAGGTCGGACGGGCTGAAGGCACGAAGCGCACCGTGCGCGAACAACCGCCCGCTTCGCTCCACCCGGTCCAGGACCCGTTGCGGAGTGTCCGTCATGCCGAGTTCTTCGGCGAGCATCTTGGGCACGGCAACAAGCGCTTTCGGTATCTGCTCCGAAATGCCATCAGCCGAATGCGGCAGCCCAACACGCCTGAGCAGCGCTGCGAAGTCGTCCTCTCGCCCAGCGGTGGCGGCGTGCATACGTCCGAGTGCTTGCGCCATGGCCATCAGCGAGTTGGTGACCGATGCCGAGTCTGAATGTTTGAGCAATGCAGTGATCGAACTGGCATCGCCTAGATCACTGAGAACGAGCAATCTTGCCCCCAGGTCGTAGGCCAGCAGGGCCGGCCCTGGCCGACTGTCGGTCGCGAGAGCCGTGGTGAATTGATACGACGCCGCCTCACGGAGAAAGGCCGACCTACCGCCGACCGTCTCGGCTTCACTGTGGAGTTCGGTGTCGGTTGCGGTATCTCGAACCTGCTTGATCACCAGGGTTCGAGGCAACTGAAAAGGATTCTCGGAAACTCGAACGCGAAGGACGATTGCCTGTCCACTGCCTCCGAGGTCGACGGGATCGACCAGGGTGACATGTGCACCGGTACGTCGGGTAAGCAGCTGCTCTGCAGCTGCTACCACCTCTGAGACAGGATCTGCCAATGTTGCGGTCATCGCGTACCAAGGTACCCGGTCTGTATGACAAACTATGGCGGCTCCGAGACGTCGAATCAGCTTGTTTCGGACTGACCTGGGGAATCGCCCGATACCAATTTCATCACGACAGGCATCGAACCGGACAGACCGGAAACAAGGGTATCGACACAGGTGGAACTTCCGGCGGTAGTACCTGGATCTTCGGAAAGAGCGATTCGCTTCGACACGTGCACTGCTCGACGCCACGTCAGGCTTGACACATCACAGCCGGTGGGGTTCGCTCACCCTGAAATTGCGTCAGTACGCGACGGCGCGTTCATGGATGAACAACGACTCGAAGGGGATATTTCGTGACCAACCCGCCCAATGATCCGCAGTACGGCGGCGTAGACCCGAATCAGCCGCAGTATCCGCAGAATCCGGGCAACAACTACCCACCGCCCGGCAACTACCCACCGCCCGGCAACTACCCGCCATCGGGGAACTACCCGCCACCCGGCAGTTACCCACCGCCGCCCGCCTCGGGTAATGCCGGGTACGGCCTCGGTTCTCAGTTGCCAGGAGGCGGCCGGCCAGGGGGCTTGGGAGCGCGGTTCGCCGCTCGCTTCATCGACGGCATCATCGTGGCCGTAGTGGCGCTCATCGTCTATGCAATCTCGCCGGACGGGTTCGTCGGGCAGTTCATTCTCGGCCTCGTCACCGCGGTTCTGGGATTCGCTTACTTCACGCTTCTCGAGTCGAGCCGCGGGCAAACGCTGGGCAAGCAACTGCTGGGTCTTCGCACCCTCGGCGCTGCAGGCGGCAACCCCACGCAAGCCGAAGCTGCGAAGCGCAATGCGTTTCTGCTGCTGAACATCGTTCCGGTTCTTGGTGGCTTGCTCGTTTTCGTCGCGTACATCGTCATTGCTGTGACGATCAACTCGAGCCCCATCAAGCAGGGCAAGCACGACGAGCTCGCCGGCGGCACTCAGGTGATCACGCTCAACTGAGCCGAGCCTGGATACAGAGGGAGCTGGCAAGGCGGATCCATCGGGAGAGTCCAGATGGATCCGCTTTTCAGTTTCACCGACCGACGGATACGGGTGTTCAGCCGACTCGAACGGCGCACAATGACCTGAAGTCCCTGAACAAGGAGAAATACCGTGAGCGAGAACCCACCGAACGGCCCGCAGTACGGCAGCACTCCCGACCCCGACCGACCAGACCTGGGGAAGTCTTCACAGCCAGGAGGCGGCAGCGACACCCCACCCGGCAGCACCCCACCCGGCAGCACCCCGCCTGGCAATTACCCACCTCAGGGTAACTATCCACCCCCCGGTAACTACCCACCTCCCGGTAACTATCCACCCCCCGGTGGGTACCCGCCTGGGGGCTATCCGCCACCGTCCGGTAACTACCCACCCCCAGCGGGTAACTACCCACCCGGGAACTATCCCCCGCCTCCCGGCAACTACCCCCCGCCACCCGGAAACTACGGGTCGCACGGGTCCGGATTCGGCGGTGGACTGCCCCCGACGCTCGACATCGGCGGGGCGATTTCCTTCGGCTGGAACAAGTTCAAGGACAACGCAGGCGTGTGGGTCGGTATCGTCCTCATCGCGGCAGTCCTTCAGCTGGTTATCAATCTGATCTTCGGCGGATTCGACACGTCCGGGGACTTCTCGTCGAGTTTCGATGTTCTGGGAATCATCGGCACGCTCGTCGGTGCGGTCGTGACATACCTGATCCAGGCTGCGATGGTTCGCGGTGCATTGCACGAGGTCGACGGAACCAAGCCCACGATCGGATCGTTCTTCCAGTTCGCCAATGTGGCAGCGATCATCATCGCCAGCGTGCTGATCGGGGTCATGACGACGATCGGTTTCGTGCTTTTGATCATCCCGGGCATCATCGTGGTGTTTCTGACCTGGTGGACTCTTCAGTTCGTGGTCGACCGCAACGAAGATGCGATCACAGCCATCAAGTCGAGTTTCAGGGCCATTTCGTCGAACGCGGGCCAGTTGTTCTTGCTTGCACTCGCACTCGTCGGAATCAACATTCTCGGCGCGATCCCATGCGGGCTAGGACTACTGGTGACCATTCCGATCACCATCATTGCCTCGACGTACGCCTACCGCATCGTGACGAGCGGACAATCGATCGCCTGAGCTTTCGGTAGAACAAGTAGAAGGACCCCGATTCTCTCGAGAGAATCGGGGCCCTTCTACTTGTGAATTCGACTATCGAGCAGCCGAAGGCTCATCCTTTTCGACCTGCGCGGATTCTTTCTTCTCCGGCTTGGCATCTATGCCGGATTCCTTACGCTGTTGCGGCGTGATCGGCGCCGGTGCGTCGGTCAACGGGTCGACGCCGCCGCCGGACTTGGGGAATGCGATGACCTCGCGGATCGAGTCGACTCCGGCCAGTAGTGCAGTGATCCGGTCCCAACCGAAGGCGATTCCACCGTGCGGTGGCGCTCCGTAGCTGAAAGCGTCGAGCAGGAATCCGAACTTCTCCTGTGCCTCGGCTTCTCCGATTCCCATCACCGCGAACACGCGTTCCTGAATGTCCTTGCGGTGGATACGAATACTGCCGCCACCGATTTCGTTGCCGTTGCAGACGATGTCGTATGCGTAGGCGAGCGCCGAACCTGGGTCGGTGTCGAAGGTCGCCATCGAGTCCGGCTTCGGCGAAGTGAAGGCATGGTGCACGGCCGTCCACGCCCCGGAGCCGACGGCAACGTCACCGCTGGCCGTCGCGTCGGACGTCGGCTCGAACAGTGGCGCATCGACGACCCAGACGAAGGCCCAAGCCTTCGGGTCGATCAAGTCGAGTTTGCGCGCGATCTCACCACGGACTGCACCGAGTAGTCCGCGCGAGCCTTTGATCGGTCCCGCGGAGAAGAAGATTGCATCACCGGGCTTGGCACCGACGTGAGCTGCGAGGCCGTCGCGCTCGGTATCGGTGAGATTCTTCGCTACCGGTCCACCGAGGCTTCCGTCCTCGCCGACGAGTACGTAGGCAAGTCCCTTGTGCCCGCGCTGCTTGGCGAATTCCTGCCATTTGTCGAGCTGCTTGCGCGGCTGTGATGCGCCACCCGGCATCACTACCGCTCCGACGTACGGCGCCTGGAATACCCGGAAAGTCGTGTCGGCGAAGAAGTCGGTGCATTCGACGAGTTCGATCTCGAACCGAAGGTCCGGCTTGTCGGATCCGTAACGCCTCATCGACTCGGCGTACGTGATCCGAGGAATCTTGTCGACGATCTCGTAGCCGACCAGTTTCCACAAGGCCGCGAGGATCTCTTCGGCCAGCAGAATGACGTCTTCCTGGGTGACAAAGCTCATTTCGACGTCGAGCTGGGTGAACTCGGGCTGACGATCGGCTCGGAAATCTTCGTCTCGGTAGCAGCGCGCGATCTGGTAGTACCGCTCGATTCCACCGACCATCAGCAGCTGCTTGAACAGCTGAGGACTCTGAGGGAGCGCGTAGAAGCTACCGGGCTGCAAACGTGCAGGCACGAGGAAATCCCGTGCACCTTCCGGCGTGGACCGCGTCAAAGTGGGTGTCTCGACCTCGACGAACTCATGGTGCGCAAGCACACTGCGCGCTGCAGCATTGACATGCGATCGCAGACGGATGGCGCTTCCCGGGCCCTGGCGACGCAGATCGAGGTACCGGTACTTCAGACGAGCTTCCTCGCCCGGCTGCTCATCGAGCTGGAACGGGAGCGGCGCACTCTCGGCGAGAACTTCGATCGCGGATGCGTCGACCTCGACGGCGCCGGTCGGAATCTCGAAATTCTGGTTACCGTCCGGCCTGGTCTCGACCTTGCCGGTCACCTTCACCACGTACTCCGCCCGTAGACGGTGGGCCTGTTCGGCAACGGCGCCTTCACGGAAGACGACCTGAGCGACGCCGGACGCGTCACGAAGGTCGATGAAAATGACACCGCCGTGATCGCGTCGCCGAGCAACCCAACCCGTCAGGGTGACTGTTCGGTCGACGTGCTCGGGTCGAAGTGAGCCGGCGAGGTGGGTGCGCAGCACGGGTTTCCTTTCACAAAATTTCACAAAGCGTGTTCGTCGGTAACCAATCCTACGGAGACACCTACGCCGACCGGAAACGCGATCCCACCACGGCGTGCGAAGCTAGTGCCCGACCACGACCGACAGCCCACAGAATTGACCCCGAAGAGAGGATTTCGGCGATGACCTTCAACGAGGGCGCTCGTATGCAACCTGGCCGGGTGTCGACCGGCGGGGGCGGTGGCGGGCGAGGCGGCAAGCTCGCTCTGGGCGGCGGCGCAGGAGGCCTGGTCATTCTGGTCTTGGCCCTGCTGTTCGGAGGAGATCCGGGGTCCGTTCTCGGTCAACTCAGCGGCTCTACCGACAATGCAGGTCAGTCGCAGGCAGGCGGCACAGTGGAGAACTGCGAGACGGGCGCCGACGCGAATGCCGCTATCGACTGCCGCGTGAGTTTTACCGTTGGCAGTCTCGACACGGTATGGGAATCCGAACTCCAGTCGCAGACCGGGGTTGCGTATGTTCAGCCGGCCGTTGAGCTGTTCACCGGTTCGATCAGCACGGGCTGCGGCAACGCCACCAGTGCCGTCGGCCCGTTCTATTGCCCGGCCGACTCGACGGCCTATTTCGACTCGAGCTTCTTTCAGGTTCTCGTCGATCAGTTCGGATCCAGCGGGGGGCCTCTGGCAGAGGAATACGTGGTGGCGCACGAGGTCGGTCACCATATTCAGAATCAGCTCGGCGACATCGGTCGCGCGCAGGCGGATCCACAGGGCCCGCAGTCAGGTGCTGTCCGGGTCGAGCTGCAAGCCGATTGCTACGCAGGGGTCTGGGCGAATCATGCTGCGACGATTCCCGCGCAGGACACCGGTGTTCCCTTCCTTGCTCCGTTGACCGACACCGATATTCGCGACGCCTTGTCCGCAGCGTCCTCGGTCGGCGACGATCGGATACAGCAGGCGTCGAGTGGGCGGGTCAATCCGGAGGGTTGGACCCATGGGTCGTCCGAGCAACGACAGAAATGGTTCCTCGCGGGTTATCGGACGGGCGAGGTCGCGGCCTGCGATACGTTTTCGGCGCGAGATCTGCTCAACCCTCCCGCGCTCACCCGGTGACGATCAGAACAACGTGAGGGCAGCGACCGGTACGGATAGTTTCGATACTGTCCCTGCCGGAGTGTTCTCCGGCAGGGACCGAGTGTCCTCGGGTGCAAATCCGTGTCGGACGAGCAGCGGGTCGATTCGTTCGCGAAACCATCTCGTGTACTCGGGTGTGACGTACGCACCGCGACCGTATAGCTGCCGATACCGCCGGACCAAGGCAGGGTGTTGCTCGGCCAGCCAGGACATGAACCAATCCTTGGTCGTGGACCGCAAGTGCATCGGCATCGCGGTCACCGAAGTGGCGCCTGCCTCTGCCAACGCCTCGAGCAGTCCGTCGAGCTGCTTGGCTCCGTCGGTCAGGAACGGGATGACCGGTGCCACCATTACGGCACACGGCAAACCTGCCTCCCGAATCGAACGGATCAGATCCAGCCGGGCCCGCGGACTCGGAGTCCCTGGTTCCAATTGCTTCTGCAGATCCGGGTCGTGGATAGCGAGGCTGATACTGATGCGCACGTCCACCTCGCGAGCCGCGAGCGTCAGCAGTGGTAAGTCACGCCTCAGCAACGTGCCTTTGGTCAGAATCGAGAACGGTGTACCGGACTCCGTCAGCGCTCGGATGATGCCCGGCATCAGCCGGTAGCGGCCCTCTGCGCGCTGATAGGGATCGGTATTGGTTCCCAGCGCAACCGGTTCACACTTCCACGATCTGCGTGAGAGTTCCTTGCGGAGCACCGCAGCAATGTTGGTCTTGACGACGATCTGCGAATCGAAATCGTTGCCGGAGTCCAGTCCGAGATATTCGTGTGTGGGGCGGGCGAAGCAGTAGCGGCACGCATGCGAACAACCGCGGGCAGGGTTGATCGTCCAGGTGAACGGTAGCGAGGCATCACCGGAAATCTTGTTCAATGCGCTCTTGCACAGCACCTCGTGGAAGGTGATGCCGTCGAACTCCGGCGTTTGCACACTGCGCACCAGGCCTGCACGTTCCAAACCCGGTAGCGCGTCCGCGTCGGCAGCGTCGAGTGTCTGTCCTGCCCATCGCATGCACATAGTCGAACATTTGTTCTAGAACATGTCAAGATGCAACGAGGCGAATGACTTTCACGCTGCGGCACAGCGCATACGCACAAGCGCCGAAGGATAGCGTGTACCCACTGCCCGAATCAGAAGGAGCGTTCCTCGACGTGACTGCACCGAATATCCCGACCCTCGAACCGATCCTGCGACTCGGTGTGACTCTCGGAGTTCCGATCGACATCGGTGGTGTACCCACGGGAGAACGAGTCGTCATCCCCGTTCTCGGCGGCGCGGCGCCCGGACCGGACATCGAAGGCACACTGGCAGGCACTTCGTCCGTCTTCGGGTTGACACGATCGGATGGCTGCACCGAGTTCAGCGCCGAGCTCACACTCGAACTGACGATGGGAGGATATCTTTCGCTGTCGTACCGTGGGCTTCAGTTCGGCCCGGCCGACGTCATCGAGGCCTTGGGAGGGACCGAGGAAGTCGATCCGGCCACGTACTACTTCCGCGGAACTCTGAGCATCGCGACCTCGGTGCCGCAGTTCACCTATCTCAACCGTGCACTGGTGGTGACATCCGGCTCACGATCGGCCGAAGCTGTTGTGCTCGACGCATTCCTGGTGACCTGACCCGTCAGCTCGGCAGTTCGGCGACTTCGCGATCGGTCAAAGTGGCTAGCGGAGTTCTTCCCGTCGAGCGGACCAGCTCGATGGCTCGAAACAGGGGCCGCTCGTGCAGGCCCGCGTCGCGCGCTTCTGCCTTGAGCTGATCGACCAGAACCGATGCGATCGCCGCCGCCGGTACCAACTCGGTTGTCCAGAGCGCGTCGGCGAGCTTGCGCAAGGACAGGATCGGCAGCTCTCGGCCACCGCCCTGGGTGTAGAGCGCGAGCGCGATCGTGACGCGAGAGTTGCCGTCGTACAACCGGAGAGAGACGTTGTCGATCCGAGCGGTCCGCACCTGAATCTCGGCTGTGACGACCTTCGGCACCGACAGCTGCTTCGTCCCGAATCCGCCGCGGACATGAATAGTATTGCCGCTCAACCATATTCTACGCCGCAGCACTATCCACGTCGACACCACCGTCGGCACCACGACAATGGCTCCGAGTACGACTGCCACAACCACGGGCAGGAAGAAGCTCGCGATGATCGCGAGCAGGATCGCGACTACTACTGCGCCGGCCATGATTTTCATCAGCCGTGGTCTGATGAATTCGACTGGGACCAAATCGAGATCGACGTGATCCGAGCCGTCAGTCGGCAAGACGGGCCTCGAGATGATCGACGACGCCGTCCAGCGAAACCTGCTGCTGTTCACCGGTGGCAAGTTCTTTGACAACGATGGACGTCTCGGCAAGTTCTTTGTCGCCGAGTACCAAAGCGAAGCGCGCTCCCGACCGATCCGCTGCCTTCATTGCTCCCTTCACGCCACGATTTCCGTAGGCCAGGTCGACGCTGATTCCCTTTTTCCGCAACTCCCCCGCGATGGCTACGATCTTCGCTTTCGCTTCCAGACCGAGCGGAACTCCGAAGACTGCGCATCGGGCGGAAGCACCTGCCGATTTGCCCTCGGCTGCGAGCGCGAGCATCGTACGGTCGACGCCGAGCCCGAATCCGATACCTGAAAGCTCCTGGCCACCCAGCTGCACCATGAGGCCGTCGTAGCGGCCCCCGCCGCCGATTCCGGACTGGGCACCGAGGCCGTCGTGCACGAATTCGAATGTGGTCTTCGTGTAGTAGTCGAGCCCTCGCACCATGCGCGGATTGACCACGTACGTAACTTTCATCGCGTCGAGGTGGGCGAGCACCTCATCGAAGTGCGCCTTGGCGGAATCGGAAAGATGATCGAGCATCAGCGGCGCGTCGGCGGTCATCTCGCGGACTTCCGGCCGCTTGTCGTCCAGCACACGTAGCGGGTTGATCTCCGCGCGGCGTCTAGTGTCCTCGTCGAGCGGCAGGGCGAACAAGAACTGCTGCAGCAGCTCTCGGTATTGCGGGCGACAGGTGTCGTCACCGAGAGAGGTGATCTCGAGCCTGAAGTCGGTCAGCCCGACACTACGAAACCCGGTGTCGGCGACGGCGATCACTTCGGCGTCCAGAGCTGGATCGTCGACGCCGATCGCCTCGACTCCCACTTGTTGCAGTTGACGGTAGCGACCGGCCTGCGGCCGCTCGTAGCGGAAGAAGGGTCCGGCATATGCCAGCTTCACCGGAAGTGCCCCTCGATCGAGGCCGTGTTCGATGACCGCGCGCATCACCCCGGCAGTGCCTTCCGGCCGCAGGGTGACCGATCGGTCCCCTCGATCGGCGAAGGTGTACATCTCCTTGCTGACCACATCGGTCGACTCGCCGACGCCGCGGGCGAAGAGGCCGGTGTCCTCGAATATCGGCAGTTCGATGTGCCCGTACCCCGCATTTCGCGCTGCGGTCAGTAGCCCCTCTCGAACAGCGACGAACTCGGCGGAGTTCGGCGGAAAGTAGTCGGGAACACCCTTGGGTGCAGAGAAGGTCGTCGGCTTGCTCACGAGTGCATATTTCCTTGTTCGGGACCGGACAGTCCAACGAGAAACGGATTGGACGCGCGTTCTTGGCCGATGGAGCTCTGGCCGCCATGTCCGGGAAGGATCACGGTGTCGTCGGCCAGCGGTAGCAGAGACCGGCCTATCGAGCGGAGTAGCTGATCATGATCACCACCGGGGAGGTCGCTGCGGCCGATCGAACCGGCGAAGAGAGTGTCCCCGGTCAAAGCAATGGACACATCCCCGTCCGGCGCATCGATCGTTGTCGTGAATACCACCGAACCCTGAGTGTGGCCCGGCGTCCGCAGTACGCCGAACGTGATTCCTGCGAGTTCGAGAGTCATTCCGTCCTCGAGATCGAGCACCTCGTCCGGCTCGTGGAACTCGGCGTCACCCAACATTGCAGCCAACGCCGGCCCGGTCCCTCGAATCGGATCCGAGAGCATGTAGCGGTCCTCTGCCTGGATGTATGCGGGGATCCCGAACTTTCTGCAGACGGGTTCCACGGACCATGTGTGATCGAGGTGTCCATGAGTGAGGAGCACGGCGACCGGCGTCGTATTCGAGGAGTTCAGAAACTCGAACAGGGGCTCTGCCGCATCCTGACCGGGATCGACGACGACGCATTCTTTTGCCCCGTCCTGGGCGAGGATGTAGCAGTTGGTCTGAAACATTCCCGCCGGGAATCCGGTGACGAGCACAGCTGTAGCTCCTAGATCGGTCTGGCACGGTCTTTTCTCCAGCCTAGTTGCACGGCGTCCACACTGGCATCGCCAGTGCCTGGCGCTGCGCGCCTGCGGTGCCCGTCAGAGTGTTCTCAGGATGTAATGGCACACTCACTGACGGCCGGTTTCGGCTCCGAACAGCCGGATCGAGCGCCGGTAATCGATCGAGGACAAGCGGGAGGACAGGCGAATTGCCCAGCAACGAGCAACGGCGTGAGGCAGCGAAAAGAAAGCTCGAGCGACAACTCGAACACCGAGCAGAGCGAGCCAAGAAGCGTAAACAGCTGACGATCGCCGGGTCGGTTCTGGGTGTGGCCGTCGTAGTCGGCGCGGTCGCAGTCGTTTTCGCGATCACCCGAGGTGGCGACGAACCCGAGACGACTGCATCGGACACTCCTTCGGCAGACACGCTCATCACCGACGGCCGCTCCGAGCCGCTTCCGGAGACCGTGAACTGCGCGTATCCGGCGGCACAGGCACCGGCGGCGAAGCCGAACACGCCACCACGCACCGACGCGATTCCGACGAGCGACGAGCCCCTGAGCTACAGCATGGAAACCTCGCAGGGCAACATTGGACTCACGCTGAACAACCCGCAGGCACCGTGCACTGTCAACAGCTTCGTTTCACTGGCAAACCAGGGATACTTCGACGGAACCTCCTGCCACCGTCTCACGACGTCTGCAGGGTTGCAGGTGCTCCAGTGCGGCGATCCTGCGGGCACGGGTCAAGGCGGACCCGGTTACGAGTTCGCGGACGAGTTCCCGGTCGACCAATACAACGTCGGTGACCCTGCAGCCGGCCAGCCGATCTCCTATCCTCGCGGCACCCTTGCGATGGCAAACGCCGGGCCCGGAACCAATGGAAGCCAGTTCTTCCTCGTCTTCGGTGATTCGAAGCTGCCTCCCGCGTACACGGCGTTCGGAACCATCGACGAGACGGGTCTGCAGACTCTGGACAAGGTCGCAGCAGGCGGGGTCGAAGGCGGCGCCCAGGATGGAAAACCGGCCCTTCCCGTCGACATCACGAACGTGGTGAGCGACCTGTGATCACACGCTCGGCTCTGTTCGTGGCTGCCGGCGCGGTAGCCATGCTCGTGGCCGGGTGCTCTTCGGACACATCGGGCACCGCGACATCCACGACGACGGCAGCATCGACGCCGAAGGCGACCAGCGCCGCACCCGAGCCGGAGTTGGACCTGAGCCAATTCGGGGTGCTGCCTGCGGTCCCTACGCCCCAAGCGCCGACAACCACCTGTGACTATCCCGCGGCGACGCCTGCCGTCCGAGACAACACCCCTCCGCCGACGGCCGATGTGCCCACACAAGGGACGGTCGAGGTAGCGATGACGACGAGCCAGGGGCCGATCGGATTGACCTTGGACCGGGCCGAAGCACCCTGCACTGTCAACAGCTTCACCAACTTGGCCGCTCAGGGGTATTTCGACGACACCCCGTGCCATCGTCTGACCACCTCCCCTGGTTTGAAGGTTCTCCAGTGTGGTGATCCTTCGGGCAAGGGAAGCAGGGGTCCGGGTTACGAATATCCGAACGAATACCCGACCACGGCGTTCCCCGCCGATGATCCCGCCGCGTCGACGCCGGTTGTGTACCCACGCGGAACGGTCGCGATGGCGAATGCCGGACCCGACACGAACGGCAGCCAGTTCTTCCTCGTCTACGAGGACTCGGTGCTGCCTCCGCAGTACACCGTCTTCGGGACGATTTCTGCCGAGGGACTCGCCACGCTCGACAAGGTCGCTGCAGCAGGGGTCGCAACTCCTGGTGGCGACGGCGCCCCGAACGCAGCTGTGACGATACAAACCGTCACCTAGAACCTCCACCGGCTCGGTCGAGCGCGCGTACACGCCGCTCGACCGCGCCCGTGGAGCCTCAGGCCGCCGAGGTCAGGCGGTAGACGTCGTAGACGCCTTCGACGTTGCGGACGACGTTGAGAACGTGTCCCAAATGCTTCGGGTCGCCCATCTCGAAAGTGAACTTGCTGATGGCGACTCGATCCCCTGAGGTCGCCACCGATGCCGACAGAATGTTGACTTTCTCGTCAGCCAGAGCCTTCGTGACATCGGAAAGCAGTCGGTGCCGATCAAGGGCCTCGATCTGGATGGCAACCAGGAAGACGGACGACGCCGAAGGCGCCCACTGCACATCGACGAACCGTTCGGACTGCTCCTCCAGCGACTTGGCGTTGGTGCAGTCGGTTCGGTGCACGCTGACCGATCCTCCGCGGGTGACGAATCCGAGGATCTCGTCACCCGGAACCGGAGTACAGCATTTCGCCAACTTCGCCACGATGCCTTCCGAGCCCGAGACGAGCACGCCGGCGTCACCGACCGGCCGGGCCCGAGTGGGAATTGTCGACGGTGTCGAACGTTCGGCAAGCTCTTCCTCGACGTCGCCCACCCCGCCCAGGTGAGCAACCAGGCGTTGTACGACGTGCTGGGCAGATACGTGGCTTTCACCGACCGCCGTGTACAGCGCGGAGACATCCACATAACGCAATTCGTGCGCGATGGTGGACATCGATTCCGCGTTCATCAGACGCTGAAGCGGTAGACCTCCGCGACGGACTTCCTTGGCGATCGAGTCCTTACCCGCTTCCAGTGCCTCCTCTCGGCGTTCCTTGGCGAACCACTGTCGGATCTTCGATTTGGCACGCGGAGAGACTACGAAACCTTGCCAATCACGGCTGGGACCCGCGGTGGCGGCCTTGGAGGTGAAAACCTCGACCACCTCGCCGTTGTCCAAGGTGCGTTCCAGTGCGACGAGCCTGCCGTTGACGCGTGCTCCTATGCAACGGTGCCCGACTTCGGTGTGGACCGCGTATGCGAAGTCGACCGGGCACGAACCCGCAGGCAGGGTTACAACGTCACCCTTCGGGGTAAACACGAAGATCTCTTTGACTGCGAGGTCGTACCGCAAAGATTCGAGGAACTCCCCCGGATCCGCTGCCTCACGCTGCCAGTCGAGCAGTTGACGCATCCAGGCCATGTCGTCGACCTCGGCGTTGTCGTTGCCGTGCTTGCCTCGGGTCTCCTTGTATCGCCAGTGCGCGGCAATACCGAACTCCGCTGTCCTGTGCATCTCCCGGGTGCGGATCTGCACCTCGAGCGGTTTTCCTTCGGGCCCGACCACAGTCGTGTGAAGCGATTGGTAGACGCCGTATCGGGGCTGGGCGATGTAGTCCTTGAATCGCCCGGCCATCGGCTGCCACAACGAGTGCACGACGCCGACAGCCGCGTAGCAATCACGAATCTCGTCGCACAGAATACGAACGCCGACGAGGTCGTGAATATCGTCGAAGTCGCGGCCTTTGACGATCATCTTCTGATAGATCGACCAGTAGTGTTTCGGGCGCCCCTCCACCACGGCGCTGATGCGCGACGCCGACAACGATGCGTTGATCTCCGCTCGAACCTTCTCGAGGTACGTGTCACGGGACGGCGCTCGGTCCGCGACCAGTCGGACGATCTCGTCGTACTTCTTCGGGTGCAGGATTGCGAACGCCAAGTCTTCGAGCTCCCACTTGACCGTCGCCATCCCCAAACGATGAGCAAGCGGCGCAATAACTTCCAAGGTCTCCTTGGCCTTACGCGCCTGCTTTTCCGGCGGGAGAAACCTCATCGTCCGCATATTGTGGAGTCGGTCGGCGACCTTGATCACCAACACGCGGGGATCGCGTGCCATGGCAATGATCATCTTGCGAATGGTCTCGCCTTCGGCCGCGCTGCCGAGCGCTACTTTGTCGAGTTTGGTGACCCCATCGACGAGATGCGCGACCTCCTCACCGAACTCCTCGGTGAGTTGCGCGAGCGAGTATCCCGTGTCCTCGACAGTGTCGTGCAGCAGAGCAGCGACGAGCGTGGTCGTATCCATCCCGAGCTCCGCGAGAATGTTCGCCACTGCAAGCGGATGCGTGATGTAGGGGTCGCCCGACTTGCGCATCTGCGTGGCGTGCCGCTCGTCAGCGACATCGTAGGCACGTTGCAGCAACGCGAGATCGGCCTTCGGGTACAGGTCCCGATGCAGACTGACAAGAGGCTCGAGAACCGGTTTGACGGCAGCCGAGCGACCAGCGGTGATCCGGCGGGCCAGACGAGCGCGAACCCTTCTCGATGCCGACGTAGGAACAGCCGGCACAGACCCGCGTCCGGCTGTCGGCGGGACGGCTGGAACGGCCGTATTCGATTCGGGCGTCGCGGAATCCGAAGCGGGCCGTTCGGGCGAGGGTTGGTCGAGGTAACTGGTCACGCTGATCGCCTCCTGCCGCGTTTGAGTTCATGGCCTGGTCTTGCACCGGGCACACACGCTCCGTGGTCCGACTTTAGTCCTCACACATTTTTCAAGGAGGTGAGCGGGTACCCATCGCACCTGGAGCGGCCTTGAAGCTCCGCTATCTCCAGTACGACGGCAGCTCCTACGACCTGTGCCCCACGTGCGCGCAACAATGTCGCCGTCGCGGCGATCGTGCCCCCGGTCGCCAGCACATCGTCGACGACGAGTACACGCCTACCTACCAAGTCGATGGATTCGGGGATCTCCAGTTGGGCGGATCCATATTCGAGCTCGTACCGCTGCGATACGACGGGCGGAGGAAGTTTGCCGGCTTTGCGCACCGCGAGTACACCGGATCCGAGCGCAAGCGCTACGCCGGCACCGAGCAGAAACCCGCGAGCGTCGATACCTGCCACGAGATCCGCGCCCGTTCCAGCCACTGCCAGCGCTTCGATGACCGCCGAGAGTCCGTCCGCATCGGCGAACACCGGTGTCAGATCGGCGAAACGTACGCCCTGGACCGGGAAGTCGTCCGCCCAGCGGACCAATCGGTCGATGTTTGCCGAGGCGGTCTCGGCCAACGCGTTCACGTTGAAAGTTGTCTCACTGTGTTTGCTCACCGGAGGAGTATCCACCGATCCATATTCCAGCCCGCACCCGCCGCGGTCGGATTGGCGACGACGTTCTTCATCCCGTCCGATACGAGGAGCGTCCTCGGCTGGTTGAACAGCGGCAACGACGGCATATCGTTCCACAGGATGCTCTCGCCCTCCGTCGCTACCGCGAGAGAACTTGCGTCGGATGCATCGACGGCAAGCTGATCCACGATCGCATTCACCCGACTGTTGTCGTAGCCGCCCACGTTGCTACCGACGCCACCACGCAGGCTGTACCGGGCAGCCGCGTCGGACACGGCGCCAGCCGCTCCCGACGCCGACGCGGTCGATCCGAGTACCACGTCGACTTCGCCACGCTGGAGGGCGGAGGGCGAGAACTGAGCGGACGATGCGTCGACAACGTTGATTCCTGCTGGACCGCACGAGGCAGCGATAGTGGACACAATGTCCCCGCGACGTGCATCCGGAGCGAGGTAACCGATCCGGATTGTCGGGTTAGTCACACCGGCGGCCCGAAGTTCGGACGACGATGCGGTCGTGTCCGGCTGGCGATAACGCCCGGCCGCAGTAGCCGACACCGGCGGGTAGAGCAGGGTATCGGACTGCACAAGTCTGGCGTCGACGACGCCGGATCCGATCCCGACACTCTTGTCGTATCCGGAATGCCCTACCTCGTCGAACAGCTGCTGACGAGGAATGCACGAGGCAAGCGCTCGCCGCACCGCCGGCGAAGAAAGGGTTCCTCCGGTAGCCAACGTCAACTGTTCGACACCCTTGGAGGGAAAGTCGGTGCGGTCGAAGCCGTCGGTGGGTTCCTCTCCCCCGGCACCGGAGTCGACGACCTCGAGATCGCCTGCTTCGCTGCGCGCCGGGATGTCGGTTCCCTTGGGCCAGATGATGATTCGTTCCGTCTCGGGTGGGACGCCCCACCACTTGTCATTGGCTACCAAAACCAGCCCACCGTCGGCGGTATAGGAATCGACACGGTACGGGCCGTTGGACGGCATCAGGGATGTATCGATCGCGTCGGGAGCGAAGTTCCAGCCGGTGTTCCAGAAATCGGAGATCCGGCCCACCGCGTCCAAATCCCCACTGTCGATCGGGTCGACGATGTTGGGGACGTTCGCTGCACGTGCGACGACGTGTGCCGGGAGCAGCGATGTCGCACCGAACAAGCTGCGCCAGTCCAGGTAGGACCGCCCCGGCGCAAAGGTCACGGTGGCTTCCTTCGTACCGGTCACACAGTCGACTTTGTCGATGTCGGAGTACCCCGCAGTCGACGCAGCGTCGAACAGCGAAGAATTGCCCTCACCGGAGGTGAAACGGCCGCTCTGGGCAGCCCAGGCCAACACGAGGTCGTCGCAGGTCATCGGGACACCGTCGGAGTAGACAGCCTGTGGAGCGATCACGTAGCGAACGGTCAGCGCGGCGGCGGGCACCACCGACGCGCTTCCGATGTCGTTGTCGGACAGCGCCTCTCCCTCGGGTCCGAGATAGGTGAATCCGGTCTGGACGCGCGGGAACGCCTGGCGTGCCCCGGACGCGGCGCCGTCCACAGTTCGAGCGTTGTACGTGGACACGACGTTGTCGACGGCGTACCCGATGGACGGAACTGGATCCTCGGACGCCGAGCACCCCGCGGCCGTAGCCACGGTGACGGTGGCAGCCAGTCCAGCCGCCACCGCCTTTGCGACAGTTGTTCGACAGACTCGCACGTGATCAACGCCTCTTCTTGTTGCGCTTTCCTGTAGGCCTCGAGCCTGGCTGCGGTGTGGCCGGCGCGGGCACGGTAGCGGCCGAGGACTCGACCATGCCGACGACGCCTACGCGCTGTGCAACCTCAGCTCGTTTGGCCATCACCTTCTTGGTATGACCGGCGACCGGTCCCCACTTTTCCTTGATGGTCACGAGCAGCGGTGTTGCGAAGAAGATAGACGAGTACGCGCCCACGATCATGCCCACCAACTGTACGAGTGCGAGGTCCTTCAGCGTTCCGACTCCGAGCAGCCATACGGCGACGACCATCAAAGCCAGCACCGGCAGTACGCCGATCACCGTCGTGTTGATCGAGCGCATGAGCGTCTGGTTGACAGCCAGGTTCGCCTGTTCCGCATAGGTCTTGCGCCTGAGATTGAGAATCCCCCTCGTGTTTTCTTCGACCTTGTCGAACACCACCACGGAGTCGTAGAGCGAGAAGCCGAGGATGGTCAACAAACCGATCACTGTCGCGGGTGTGACCTCGAACCCGACCAGCGAATAGACACCGGCCGTGACGAACAGATCGAACACCAGTGCCGCGAGGGCAGCAATCGCCATGTCCCGCTCGTACCTGATGGAGATATAGATACTGACGATGACGAGGAACACCAGCAGCGCGATCAGTGCTTTCTGGGTGATCTGTCCGCCCCAGGTTTCGCTCACATCGGAGATGCTGATCGCATTCGGGGACGCAACTCCGTTCCCGTCGACCGGTTCGAAAGAATCGAACAGAGCGGTCTTGACCGAATTCACTTCGGCAGCATCGAGCGCCTCGGAACGAACCTGCACGGTGGCAGCGGCACCGGAACCGACGGTCTGTACCGACACCGGATCGAATCCGAGGGTGTCGGCGAATACTTTCTCGACCTGCTCGGTACTGACGTTGTCGGCGGCCGGGATCTGAATCCGGGTACCGCCTTCGAAATCGATTCCGAGGGTGAATCCACGGACGGCGATGCTCAACAGGCAGATCAAGACGATCGTTCCGGTCAAGATGTAATAGAAGCGACGTCGACCGACAATCTCGAAGGCTCCGGTGCCCGTGTACAGACGATTCATCCAACTGTGCTGCGGCTGATCCATCTGCTCGGCACCGGAATCTGTCAGCAGTGTCGAGGTCGGTTCTGAAGTGTTCTTCTCCGGTGAATCGGACATATCACGCCCCCTTGGTCGACGCGTCGGCCGAGACCGTACTCGATGTCGTTCGGGCAGCCGCCCGCTTGCGTTCCTGCGCGACCTCTGCCACTGCACCGAGGCCGTTGACACCTGGTTTCGACCAGAATTTCGACTTCGTGCACAGGTAGACCAGCGGCCAGGTCACCAGGAAGACGACCACTACGTCGAGGATCGTCGTCAGGCCGAGAGTGAAAGCGAAACCTCGAACCTGCCCGACGGCAAGTGCATAGAGCACGGCAGCGGCGATGAAGCTGACCGCGTTTCCGGACAGGACTGTCTTTCGCGCACGTGCCCAGCCTCGCGGCACCGCAGATCTGAAGCTTCGACCCTCACGAATCTCGTCCTTGATTCGTTCGAAGAACACGACGAACGAGTCCGCTGTCATGCCGATACCGATGATCAACCCGGCAATGCCTGCCAAGTCGAGGGTGAAGTTGATCCACCGCCCGAGCAAAACCAGAATTCCGTAGACCATCAGGCCTGCCAGCACCAGCGACAGTGCCGTCAACAGGCCCAACGCGCGGTAGTAGACGAGGCAGTAGAGCAGGACCAACACCAGACCGATGGCGCCGGCGATCAAACCTGCCTCCAACGACGCAAGCCCAAGCGTCGCGGACACTGTTTCTGCTTCCGACGAGGCAAAGGACAGCGGCAGTGAACCGTATTTCAGGGTGTTCGCCAACTCCGAGGCGCTCTGCGCGGTGAACTGGCCGGTAATCGAGGTGGCGCTCCCGGCAGGTGTCGCACCCTGGATCTGCGGTGCACTGACGACCTTCGAGTCGAGTGTGAATGCCGCCTGCTTGCCGATGTTGGCGCCGGTGAACTTCGCCCAGGTGTTACTACCTTCCGAGTCGAAACTCAGACTGACCTCGTGGCGTGACTGTTGGCTGTTGAAACCCGACGTAGCATCGTCGATCTGCTGACCGTCGATGATGCTCGGCCCGAGTACATACACGGAGGTGCCGTCGGTCGAGCACGCGACGAGGGGCAATGCGGGATCGTCGTTGCCTTGCAGTGGATCGGGTGCATTGCAATCGATCGTTGCGAGGGCGGCCTGCTGAACCTGAGGGTCCTCGCTCTGCCGTAGCGCCTTCGCCTCGGTGATCTGATTGGCTGCCTGATCGGCTTCGGAGACCTCTGTGGGTGTCACTGCCGCCGGAGCGTCGGGGCTGCCTTGATCGCCGGTGGCAGGGGCCACCGGGACCGGATCGACCGCGCTCGGGTCCTGTGCCGGGAACGGACGGCCCTGAGGTACCGATTCGCCGACCGGAGCCTGCTCGCCCGCCGCGGGCGCAGGTGTTCCGTTCGCAGGGGCTTGCTCTCCTGGCGCCGGCTGTCCTGCCGCCGGTTGCGCTGCGGTCAACACTGGACGAATGAAGAGCCGTGCGGTCTGGCCGAGCGAACGTGCCTGCGAACTGTCGTCACCGGGAACGGTGATTACGAGATTGTCGCCGTCGATCACCACTTCGGACCCGGACACACCGAGCCCGTTCACGCGAGTCTCGATGATCTGCTGCGCCTGCTTCAGAGAGTCCTGACTCGGCTGACTGCCGTCAGGTGTCCTGGCGGTAAGCGTGACACGCGTGCCACCCTGCAGGTCGATTCCCAACTTGGGAGTTGGCGACTTGTCTCCGGTGAAAAAGACCAGCGCATACACAGCGGCCATCAATACCGCGAAGACGGCGAGATAGCGGGCTGGATGCACCGATCCGCTGGAAGGTGCCACGGTGTGTGATTCTCCTCTTGGCGTGGGACAACATGCGGTCGATCAGGGGACGCAAGCGGTCTGATGTCGGGTGATACGCGTCGGAACAGGTGATTCCAGACGAACTGTGCAGCATGTGCGCGGCAAGCGAAACCGCTGCCGGAGTTTCTCCGGCAGCGGTTTCGTTCACAGGTCGATCACTCTTTTTCGAGACGACGTGCGCTCTGCTCCACGGTCTCTTCCGAAGACGACGGGGATACGTCCTTCTCGAGTGTCGTGCTTTTCTCGAGCGACGGAGTCGCAACGTCGGACTCGATGACGTCCGCGGTACCGGCGACGTCGGAATCGAGATCGTCGACATCAGGGGGCAAGACCTCTTTCACGACGGCGCGCGACCATGTCGTCACGATGCCGTCGGCGATCTCGAGGTCCACTGTGTCGTCTTCGACCAGCACCACCCGGGCGTACAGACCGGCTGTGGTGACCACTTCGTCACCGATCTTCAGCGAATCCTGCAGAGTCTGAGTCTGGGCAAGAGCCTTCTTCTGGCGCCGGACGTTCAGGAACATCGGCACGAGCAGAGCCACGATGAGAAGGGGGAATAGCAGTTCCATCTTTTACGTCAGTCCTCGAAGTTTCGGTTGTCTATCGGTTTCGGCTTTCATGCCCACGGTGTCTTCATGGTGGTTTCTTACGTTCGCGTACAGCCGAAGTAGGCGACAATTCGGTCACCACGGCTGTACTGAAGAACCACGCAAAGGACCAGTGTGCCATTACCGGACCCACGATCCGGTCAGCTCCCACCGATTATCAGCAGATTATTCGGATAACTCCTGCTGAGCCTCGTTGGTTCGAACGGAAATTCCGCCGATGGCCAGATCGGGCGGCGGTACGAGTCCAAGGTGTAGCCATGCCGCAGCAGTGGCGACTCGACCACGGGGTGTGCGGGCGACCATCCCTGCGCGAACCAGAAAGGGCTCGCATACTTCCTCGACGGTTGCCGGTTCTTCCCCGACGGCCACAGCAAGAGTGGACACTCCCACCGGTCCGCCGCCGAAACTACGAATCAGCGCGCTGAGCACCGCTCTGTCCAACCGGTCGAGACCGAGTTGGTCGACGTCGTAGACGACGAGAGCCGCGCGGGCTGTGGCCTTGGTGATGGTGCCGTCACCGCGTACTTCCGCGTAGTCACGAACTCGGCGCAGAAGCCGGTTGGCGATGCGCGGTGTGCCTCGCGAGCGGCCAGCGATCTCGGTGCACGCAGCCTTGTCTATCGGAACACCGAGTATGCCCGCCGATCGCTGGAGAATCAGTTCCAATTCCGCAGGTTCGTAGAAGTCCATGTGCGCGACGAACCCGAAACGATCACGTAGCGGTCCGGTCAGCGCTCCCGATCGAGTAGTTGCCCCTACCAGGGTGAACGGTGCTACTTCGAGGGGAATCGACGTTGCTCCCGGACCCTTTCCCACCACGACGTCGACCCGAAAGTCCTCCATGGCCAGGTAGAGCATTTCCTCTGCCGGTCGCGCAATCCGATGTATTTCGTCGATGAAGAGGACATCACCCTCGACGAGATTGCTGAGCATCGCCGCTAGATCGCCTGCTCGCTCGAGCGCCGGTCCCGACGTGAGACGCAACGAGGTGTTCAACTCTTGCGCGATGATCATGGCCATCGAGGTCTTACCCAGGCCCGGCGGACCGGACATCAAAATGTGATCGGGGGTACTGCCGCGCAGCTTGGCGCCTGTCAACACCAACTGCAGTTGCTCACGCACGCGTGGTTGGCCGATGAAATCGGTGAGGGTCTTGGGCCTCAGGCTCGTCTCGACATCTGCGTCGTCCGCGATCAATCCGGCCGCGAGCTGAGAGTCTGCGAATTCCTCTTCCGGATCTCCGGTCATCTGCTCTTACCCAGATAGGCCAGCGCGGATCTTAGAGCCGCCGACGTGGATGCATCCGGACTCTCGACCAAAACCGAATCCGTCGCGTCCTCGGCCTGCTTGGCCGGGAAGCCGAGTCCGGTGAGCGCCTCGACGATCTGGTCACGAACGGAGTTGACCGTTCCGGGTCCGGACTGCACGATCGTGGTGTTCCCTGCTGCCACGATCGCATCGACCTTGTCACGCAATTCCACGATCATGCGCTCGGCGCCTCGTTTGCCGATTCCCGGAACTCTGGTCAGCGCGGCCACGTTGCTGTCTGCCAGTGCGGTCCGCAACGACTGAGGATCGAGTACCGCCAATGTCGCCATGGCAATGCGGGGGCCTACGCCGGAGACCGACAACAAGAGCGAGAACAGCTCACGCGATTCACTGTCCGAAAAGCCGTAGAGGGTCATCGAGTCCTCGCGGACGATCATCGTCGTCAGCAATCTCGACGCCGATCCTCGGCTCAACGTGCCGAGTGTGTCGGGCGTCGCATTGATTCGGTATCCGACACCCGACGCCTCGATGACCACGTGATCGAGGGCGATGTCGAGGACCTCGCCGCTGATCGAGGAGATCATCGTGTCCCTACCTCTCCTGCGGCACGAGCCTGTCCTGCGGCACGAACCTGTCCTGCGGCACGAACCGGAGCGGCGGTGGATGCAAGCCTGGCGCGTTCGACCTTCCGCGCTGCCTGTGCCCGCGATTTACGTTCCTCGGCGAGCCGATTCTCGTACTTCCTCTTCTGCTGCGCGGCCATTGCTTCGGCCTGCGCCATTCTGGCCATCATCGGCGCCCGCCAACAATGGCAAATACCCAGTGCCAGCGCATCCGCGGCATCGGCAGGCGTAGGGGCGGTCTGCATACCGAGAATTCTCATGACCATCGCGGTGACCTGCGCTTTGTCGGCGCTACCGTTGCCGGTAACTGCAGCCTTGACCTCGCTCGGAGTGTGAAAACAGACGTCGATACCGCGACGAGCTGCCGCAAGCGCGATGACTCCCCCAGCCTGGGCGGTACCCATGGCCGTACGCACGTTGTGCTGCGAAAAAACGCGCTCGATCGCGACCACCGTCGGCTTGTGCGTATCCAACCAGTACTCCGCGGCCTCGGATATCAGGAGTAGACGCTGTGCCAGATCCATATCGGGCGGCGTTCGCACCACGTCTACATCGAGTGCCACGACACTGCGACCGGCCCCGCCTTCGATCAAGCTCAGACCGCACCTGGTCAAACCTGGATCGACGCCCATCACTCGCACACTGACACCTTCCGCTTACGAACTGTTGTTCGATAGCGTATCGGAGCGGTGCGACCTATCGGGTGCGCGACACCCGTAAGCGAGGTCCGTCTTCCCGCCCCGACCGGTTTCACTCCTCGTCGAGTGCAGCCATCACTTCATCGGACAGTTCGACGTTCGAGTACACGTTCTGCACGTCGTCGCTCTCTTCCAGTGCGTCGATGAGCTTGAACACCTTGCGGGCGCCGTCTACGTCCACGGGAACGGACACCGACGCCTGGAAGGTGGCCTCCGCCGAGTCGTACTCGATGCCTGCTTCCTGCAGTGCAGTGCGGACCGCAACGAGGTCGGTTGGTTCACTGACAATTTCGAAGGTATCTCCGTTGTCGGTGATCTCCTCTGCACCTGCATCGAGGACGGCCATCAGCACGTCGTCCTCGCTTTGCCCGTTCTTCTCCAACGTGACAAGTCCCTTGCGGGTGAACAGGTAGGACACCGAGCCCGGATCGGCCATGTTGCCGCCGTTGCGCGTCATGGCGACGCGAACTTCTCCGGCAGCCCGATTGCGGTTGTCGGTCAGGCACTCGATGAGCATCGCCACCCCGCTGGGGCCGTATCCCTCGTACATGATCGTCTGCCAGTCGGCGCCACCGGCTTCTTCACCTGCGCCGCGCTTGCGAGCACGCTCGATGTTGTCGTTGGGAACCGACGTGCGCTTCGCCTTTTGAATGGCATCGAACAGGGTGGGGTTACCCACTGGATCGCCACCACCGGTGCGGGCCGCCACCTCGATATTCTTGACGAGTTTGGCGAAGGACTTACCTCGACGCGCGTCGATTACCGCCTTCTTGTGCTTGGTGGTGGCCCATTTGGAGTGGCCGCTCATGCGATGGAGCCCCTTTCCTGCTTCAGCTAAGTGTTGTGTACTTTACGCATGTGCTCGGGTGAGAGGGATCCACTATCTCGGTTCGACCATCCGGCAACTGCCCTGCATGTACTACTGGGCCCTGCGTTCCACTAGGTCTTGCGTACCAAGTCTACGAACAGTTCGTGGACTCGGCGGTCACCGGTGACTTCCGGATGGAAGCTCGTCGCCATCACGGCGCCCTGCCGGACTGCAACGATCCGACCAGCGGCCGGGCCATCGGGAACTTCGGCCAGCACCTCGACGTCGTTCCCGACCCGTTCCACCCACGGCGCACGAATGAACACCGCGCGCACTTTCTCACCTTCGATTCCCGCGAACGTCAGGTCCGTTTCGAACGAGTCGACCTGCCTGCCGAACGCATTGCGCCGCACAGTGATGTCCAGTGCGTCGAGATGCTGGGCGTCGGGACGAGTATCGAGAATCTCCGACGCAAGCAAGATCATCCCCGCGCAGGACCCGTAGGCGGGTAACCCGTCCTTCAGCTTCGCTTTGAGGGTTTCGAGCAGGTCGAAGACGGACAGCAAAGTACTCATCGTCGTCGATTCCCCACCGGGAATCACCAATCCATCTACCTCGTCCAGTTCGCGCGGCCTGCGAACCGGCGTTGCGGTGGCACCACAAGAATTCAGGGCGGCGAGGTGCTCGCGGACGTCCCCCTGCAGCGCAAGGACACCGATCCTGGGACCACTCACTGGGGCCTGGCCAAGTCTTTGTTCACCCGGTCGGGGTTGCGATCGAAACGCATGAGCCCCTCCTGAACAACGGCAGCGACCATCCGCCCCTGCCGGTCGAAGATTCGTCCCTGCGTCAGCGCCCGACCGAAATCCGCGGACGGCGAAGTCTGGTCGTACAGCAACCACTCGTCGGCCCGGAACGGCCGCAGGAACCACAGGGCGTGGTCGAGCGAGGCGGTCTGTGTCGACACGTCGGGATGCGGCACCAATGCCGACCCGAGAAGCGTCATATCGCTCATGTAGGCGAGGGTGCAGACGTGGAACACCTGATTGTCCGGCAGCTTGTCTCGGTACCGAAACCACACGCGCTGTTGGGCGGCAAAATCCGGATGCTTCTCGGTCTGCTCACCCGGAACCAGCCTGACGTCCCATTCTTTCCATTCGCGAAAGAACGGACTTCCCCCATCCGGGAGATCACGCGAGTCGGGCAGAGACTCGGGGTCGACGACCTTGGGCATCGTGTCCTGATGTGAAATTCCCTCGTCGTCGACGTGAAAGGACGCGGACATGGTGAAGATCGGCTTACCAGCCTGAATACCCGTGACCCGACGCGTACTGAACGACCTCCCGTCGCGGAGGCGGTCCACCAGATAGATCGTCGGCTCGGTCGGGTTGCCCGGCCGAATGAAGTATCCGTGCAACGAGTGGACGCGATACTGCTCGCCAACCGTTCGGACGGCAGAAACCAGCGCCTGTCCGGCAACCTGTCCCCCGAATGTCCGCTGCAGCAGACTGGGAAATGTTCGACCGCGAAAGATGTCGTCCTCGATGCGCTCGAGCTCGAGAATGTCTTCGATACTCGCCATGATCCACCTTTCTGTACCAGCTGCCTGAAGGCTAACAAGGAGACGAACGCGATCTGCGGCCACCGCGACCTGAGCCCGTGCAGGGCAGGATGCTCTGTATGCCCCAACTCGAACCGATCTCGCCGGCCCGACTAGTCGAGACGTTCAGCGCGTTGCTTCCGTCGGGCCGTCGCTGCGTCGCGGTTGTCGACGGGCCGGACGGCGCTGACCCTGTCGACTTCGCCTATCGGACAAGCGCTTTCGTTTCCAGTACCGGTCGCCCGTGCGACGTGGTGGACCTTCACGACTTCGTTCGCCCTGCCTCGCTTCGATTCGAGTACTCCAGAACAGACGAAATAACTTATCGCACAAGCTGGTTCGACTTCGACGCGATCGAACGCGAAGTGATCGCCCCACTGCGTCCCGGCGGTCGAGGACAGTTCCTACCCCGCTTGTGGGACGAGAAGAGCGATCGCTCGGCACGCGCTACGTTGCGCGAGGCAGCACAGACGCACGTAGTGATCCTTGCCGGACCGATGCTGCTCGGCCGAGGGCTAGACGTCGACGCGACGATCCGACTCGACCTCTCGGCAGGAGCATTGCGTCGTCGGACACGGCCCGAGGACCAGTGGACAATAGAGCCACTACTCACCTACTACCGTGAGATGGACCTACGCCAGGGCACTGCGTCCGCGGGACCGGCGCTCTGGGTTCGCTGGGACCATCCCGATCGGCCTGCGGTCCGGCTTCGGTGACGAACCCGGTGGATCCGTCACCGAAGAAAGTTCACCAGCCGCGCTCGGACAACCTGTGCCCAACCGGGAGATCGTCCACGTTGATTCCGACCATTGCTTCGCCGAGACCGCGCGACACCTTGGCCAGCACGTCTGGGTCGTCGAAGAAGGTGGTCGCCTTCACGATCGCCTCTGCGCGCTGTTGGGGGTTGCCCGACTTGAAGATTCCCGAACCGACGAACACGCCCTCCGCACCGAGTTGCATCATCATCGCCGCGTCGGCGGGCGTTGCAATGCCGCCTGCGGTGAAGAGCGTGACCGGGAGTTTCCCCGCGCGTGCAACTTCCACGACGAGATCGTAAGGTGCCTGCAATTCCTTTGCCGCGACGTACAACTCGTCCTCGGGAAGTGAGGTGAGGCGACGAATTTCGTCGCGAATCTTACGCATGTGCGTTGTTGCGTTCGATACGTCCCCGGTGCCTGCCTCGCCCTTGGAGCGAATCATTGCAGCACCCTCGGTGATCCGACGCAGGGCTTCGCCCAAGTTGGTCGCGCCACACACGAACGGGGCGGTGAAGTTCCACTTGTCGATGTGGTTCGCGTAGTCGGCCGGAGTAAGGACCTCGGACTCGTCGATGTAGTCGACGCCGAGACTTTGCAGGATCTGAGCCTCTACGAAGTGGCCGATCCGTGCCTTGGCCATCACCGGAATGCTCACGGTGGCCATGATGCTGTCGATCATGTCGGGATCGCTCATTCGAGACACGCCGCCCTGCGCACGAATGTCTGCCGGGACGCGCTCGAGTGCCATCACTGCGACCGCGCCTGCGTCTTCGGCGATCTTGGCCTGCTCAGCGGTGACGACGTCCATGATCACGCCGCCCTTGAGCATTTCGGCCATGCCGCGCTTGACACGGGAGGTTCCGATTCCGGGCTTCGAAACCTTCTCCTCGGAGCCGCTGGTGTCGGTCTCGGTGGGGGTACTCACGGTAAACTCCTGTGTTTGATCGAATGCGTTCTCGATGTCGAATCGTCCTTCAACGGCAGCGGGCGCATGTGCCCGCGGATCCGAAAGGACGTATTTGTTCGAGGTCGATTCTAGGCTGGCCTTCGATCACCACCTATAACCACTCGGCGATTGCTGGACTGGTAGCCCTCGATCACCGAGCAGGCGATCTTCTCGCCCGAAGGAGTCAGCGAATGGCTCGGACGTCCGGTTCGACTCGGCGGGCGAGCACGATGTTGACTTCGTCGAGTAGCTCGGCGAGTTCGAGGGGGTAGACGGTTTCGCCTGTCGCACCCAAAGCTCGGATGTCGTCCTCCTCACACCAACGGTGACCGGTGACGGTTCGTCGTTCGAAATCGGTGAAGCCACCGTGCTGAGGTTCGAACTCCTGAGTGCGGTACGCAAAGAACAGCTCTTCCGACCGAATCAGCGTTCCATTGAAAGGGAACGTGGCTACCCGCCGCCACATCGGGCCCTTGAGATCGGCCGCATCGACTTCGAGTCCGGTTTCCTCGTAGACCTCACGCACCGCTGCATCACGCAGACTCTCACCGGATTCGACCGCGCCGCCGATCGTGAACCAGAAGAAGACTTCGGGAACGATCGGGTCATGTCCTCGCAACAACAGAACCCGCCCGCGTTCGTCGACGAGAACCACTCTCGCCGAGGTCCGCTGCACGGCTCGTTCCTTGTGACCGAAGGTCTCCGACGCCGATCTTTCGGCAATTTCGAAGTACGTCGGCAAGGGCGCGGTACCGCCCAGATGCAAGATCCGCACCGGAGTGGTCGTTCGCAGCGCCAAGGTGTCCCGCACCGCGTCGTTGTGGAAACGCCTCGCGATCAATACGCGCGCTTCGGAATCTGCCAATTCGGCGACAAGTTGCGGCGGAAGATCAGCCGGATCGAGAGCCGCGAGTGCCCCGGACACAGCATTCTCGGCGTCCTCACGTCGCGATCTCTCTGCCCTTTCGGCGGTGTCGGCCAACGCTGCGAGCCGTTTGCTGTCTTCGAGCTGATCGCGAGTCGCTGCCGATACTGCACGGGCCACCACGGCACGTCTGGCCAATGCCGAATCCAGTGATTGCCATGCGAGGTCCGACCGGACATGAAGGCGATCCAAACGATTGGCCGTGGCGTAGGCCCACAGGCCGATGATCAGTATCACCACCGAGACCAAGCCCACTACGAGAATCGTCAATGCAGACAACGTCATCAGCTCGCGGCCCGCACCTTCTGGCCTCCGACGGTGACGGTCTCGTAGACGCGCATGATCTGTTCGGCGACTACCGGCCAGTCGTAGTCGACGACGGCTCTACCTGCGGCTTCGACCAATCCGACCCGTAGTCTCTCCGAGGACAACAAGGAGTCGACAGCGGTCGCCAGCGCCTCGGAGTCGCCGATCGGAACGAGAAGCCCGGCGGCACCGTCGCGAAGCACTCGACGAAACGCATCGAGCTCACTGGCAACGACCGCTGTTCCCGACGCCATCGCTTCGACGAGCACGATTCCGAAACTCTCACCACCGAGGTTCGGCGCGCAGTAGACGTCTGCACTTCGCATCGCAGAGGCCTTTTCCGCGTCGTCGACCTGTCCGAGGAATCTCAGATGATGGCCTAGCGCCCCTGCTTCGTTCCGCAGCTTGTCCTCGTCACCGCGACCGACGACGAGAATCTCGATATCGGGATGCCGCGCTACGAGCGACGGGAGGGCACCGAGGAGCACCCCCATCCCTTTACGCGGTTCGTCGAAACGCCCGAGAAACAGCACGGTTTTCCCCGCTCGCGGATAACCGAGCAGAAGCGGGGCGTGCGCGAACGCGGCGACGTCGACGCCATTGGGGATCTCGACGGCATCGCCACCGAGGGCTTCGACCTGCCACCGTCGAGCAAGCTCGGATACCGCAATTCTGCCGCTGATCTTCTCGTGGTAGGGCCGAAGCACCCCTTGGAAAGTGCTCAGTATCAACGACTTCGTGGTCGAGGTATGAAAAGTGGCGACGATCGGCCCCTCGGCGGCTTTGAGGGCGAGCATCGACAGACTCGGCGCATTGGGCTCATGAATGTGCAGAACATCGAAATCGTTCTCGCCGATCCATCGACGGATTCTCGAATATGTCACGGGTCCGAAACGCAGGCGGGCAACAGAGCCGTTGTACGGAATCGCCAATGCCTCACCGGCCGAGACGACGAAGTCCGGGAGCAAAGTCTCCTCCGATGCCGGTGCCAACACGCTGACCCGGTGTCCACGCTCGATGAACACTTCGGCAAGTTGTTGTACGTGCGCTTGCACTCCACCCGGAACGTCGAAGGAGTACGGGCAGACCATCCCGATCTTCACGACTCCTCGATTCGTGCTCTTCGCTTCTCCGAAAGGTCGGACATCCACAGGGGTTGCAACATGTGCCAGTCCGCTGGGTGCTCGGCGATCTGCGAGGCGAACGAATCGGCGAGCGCCTGAGTGGCAGCGGAGACACCCTCGCTGACGTCGATGCGAGGTGAGATGGTGAAACCCCAGCCGTCACCGTCGAAGTAACCGTGTACCGGTAGCAGGTGTGCCCCGGTATCGACGGCGAGCTTCGCAGGCCCGGCTGCCATCCGGGTCTGTTCTCCGAAGAACGAGACCGGCACACCATGTTTCGCCAGGTCTCGTTCACTGAGCAAGCAGACGACCCCGTTGGCTCGAAGCCGCTCCGACAATGCAGCGAAGGGTGGGGTTTCTCCCCCGCTGAGCGGAAATATCTCGAATCCGAGGCCTTCGCGGTAGTCGACGAACCGCTGATACAGCGATTCTGGCTTCAGTCGTTCCGCGACAGTGGCGAAACGACCATAGGTGCGGACCAACCACATCCCTGCCATGTCCCAATTCCCACTGTGCGGCAGAGCGAGCACCGCCCCGGAACCCGCACTCAGTGCGGCATCGAGATGCTCGCGCCCGTAAACACACTTGTCGATGACCGCGGCCTGGGAGTTCAAATCCATCGACGGCAGCCGAAACGCTTCACGCCAGTAACGGGCATACGATCGGACGCTGTCACGAATCAACTCGTCCGGCACCAGGTTCGGGTGCACACCGAGCACTCGGCCCAGGTTTTTTCGCAGTTGCTCCGGGCCACCGCCGCGACGTGCAGCGACATCGGCACCCTTGTCGAACAGCTTCCGAGCCAACGGGTCCGGAAGCGCTCGAACTACTCGCCACCCTGCGGCATACCCGGCATCGGTGGCGCGCTCGACGAGCGTCATCTCTATTCGGCCTTCCCATCGGATCCGGCTTCGGGCGGCGTGGTCGGCGGGAAGATGATCTCGCGTGCGCCCTCGGAACGCCGTACGGCGAGTACTCGCTGAAAGACTGTCACCACACTCGCCACTGCGAGAATCCACATCGCTGGATAGATAAGGCTCTGTAGCCAAGGAATGTCGAAATGGCGACCGACACCGGTCAATCCGGCGCCGACGAGCACGATCACCAGACGGTCCGGGCGTTCTATCCAACCACCGTCGGCAGACAGACCTGATGCTTCGGCGCGCGCCTTGGCGTAGGAGATGACCTGCGAAGTCACGAGGCAGATCAGCGTTGCGATCAGCAATGGCTTGTCGTTCTCGGTGAACACCGCCCACCACGCAAGTCCACCGAAAATGGCACCATCGGCGACCCGGTCGCAGGTGGCGTCGAGAACCGCACCGTACTTGGTGCCACCGCCTCTGGCCCGAGCCATTGCACCGTCGAGCATGTCGAACAAGACGAACAACGTGATGACGACTGATCCCCACCACAGGTAGCCGCCCGGGAAGAGCGTCACCGCGGCCGTCACTGTCGCGACCGTTCCGATCAGCGTCACGGAGTTGGGTGTCAGCCCGGTGCTGTTCAGCGCCTTACCCAGCGGGGCGGTCAGCTTCGATACCGACGCCCGTCCGAAGACACTCAGCATGACGACGTCCCGTCGCCGCGCCGACTCATTCGTTCCATGCCGATGCCAGCAGAGCACGAGTCTCGCGTAGCAACTGAGGCATCACCTTGGTGCCGCCGATCACGGTGATGAAGTTCGCATCGCCTCCCCATCGGGGAACGATGTGCTGATGCAGATGCTCGGACAACGAACCGCCGGCAGCAGCACCCAGGTTGAGACCCACGTTGAAGCCGTGTGGCCGCGACACCCTTTTGATCACGCGAATGGTGTGCTGAGTGAACTCCATCAATTCGGCGCTCTCGGCGGAGGTGAGATCCTCGAGTGCGGCCACACGCCGGTACGGCACGACCATCGTGTGCCCGGGGTTGTACGGATAGAGATTGAGCACGGCATAGACCTGCTCACCCCGCGCCACGACAAGACCATCCTCGTCACTCATCTGCGGAATGTCGGAGAACGGTTCGCTCGACTGATTTTTCGCCCCGGGCGCCTCGGCTATGTACGACATCCGATGCGGCGTCCACAACCGTTGCAGACGATCGGGATGACCGAGACCGGTGTCGACGATCGCCGCATCGTGTTCGGGCATTGTCAGCTCACTCCTGAAGTGTCGGGAAGAAAGAGCGCGGCAGTAGGAGATGTGTTGGTGCGTGCGGTGATCCAGTCGGCAATCAGCGTTACCGCATCAGCTGTCGGGACACCGTTGACCTGGGTGCCGTCACGGAATCGGAAACTGACAGCGCCTGCCTCGACGTCGCGCTCCCCTGCCAGAAGCATGAAAGGAACCTTCTGTGCGGTCTGGTTGAAGATCTTCTTCTGCATCCGGTCGTCGCTAGCGTCGACCTCCGCACGAATCCCGAGCTTCTTCAAGTCGGCAACCACGGAGAACAAATGGTCTTGATGGACTTCGGCGACGGGGATGCCGACGACCTGTACCGGTGACAGCCACGCTGGGAACGCGCCAGCGTAATGCTCTGTCAGAAGGCCGAAGAATCGCTCGATAGAGCCGAACAGAGCCCGGTGAATCATGACCGGACGCTCTTTGGCGCCACCGGACGCGGTGTACTCGAGCTCGAACCTCTCGGGCAAGTTGAAATCGAGTTGGATGGTCGACATCTGCCAGGTTCGACCGAGAGCGTCCCTGGCCTGCACCGAGATCTTCGGGCCGTAGAACGCGGCACCGCCGGGATCCGGCACCAAGTCCAGGCCCGATGCGGCCGCGACCTCGGCGAGAGTATTAGTTGCCTCCTCCCACACCTCGTCGCTTCCCACGGACTTCTCCGGGTTACGGGTCGACAGTTCGAGATAGAACTCGTCGAGCCCGTAATCCTTCAGGAGGCCGAGCACGAATTCAAGTGCCCGAGTAAGCTCTTCGTGCATCTGATCCCGTGTGCAGAAGATGTGAGCATCATCCTGGGTCATTCCGCGCACTCGAGTGAGTCCGTGAATCACACCGGACTTCTCGTAGCGATACACCGACCCGAATTCGAACATGCGCAGTGGCAATTCCCGATACGACCGACCACGCGAGCGGAAGATCAAGTTGTGCATCGGGCAATTCATCGGCTTGAGGTAGTAATCCTGGCCGGGCTTGCGCACCTCGCCGTCCTCATCGAGTTCGGCGTCGAGATGCATCGCGGGGAACATGCCGTCGCGGTACCAATCCAAATGGCCGGAAACCTCGTACAGATGTCCCTTGGTGATGTGCGGAGTGTTGACGAACTCGTAGCCCTCTTCTATATGACGCTGTCGTGAGTAGTTCTCGAGCTCGTTTCGGATCACGCCACCCTTCGGGTGGAAAACCGGAAGACCGGAGCCCAGCTCGTCCGGGAAGCTGAACAAGTCGAGCTCCGAACCCAACTTGCGGTGGTCTCGGCGCTCGGCTTCCGCCAGCAGCTCGAGGTGCTTGTCCAGCGCCTCGGTCGACTCCCAGGCAGTGCCGTAGATCCGCTGCAGGTCCGCGTTGTCCTGGTTTCCGCGCCAGTATGCGGCGGAGCTACGAGTCAATTTGAACGCCGGCACGTATTTGGTCGTCGGGATATGCGGCCCGCGGCACAAATCCCCCCAGATGCGTTCTCCGGTTCGGGGATTCAAGTTGTCGTACGCGGTGAGTTCACCGCCGCCGATTTCCATGATCTCGGGATCGTCGATGCCGGACTTGTCGTTCACGAGCTCGAGCTTGTACGGCTCGTCTGCGAGTTCTTCGCGTGCCTGCTCGATCGACTCGTACAACCGCCGCGAGAATCGCTGGCCGGCCTTGACGATCTGCTTCATCTTCTTCTCGAGAGCAGTCAGATCTTCGGGAGTGAAAGGAGTCTTCACGTCGAAGTCGTAGTAGAAGCCGTCCTTGATGAACGGACCGATTCCGAGTTTGGCGTCCGGAAAGAGCTCTTGGACGGCCTGCGCGAGGACGTGTGCGGCCGAATGACGAATGACGCTTCGACCGTCTTCGGTGTTCGCGGCCACCGGCTCGACCTCGGCATCACCCTCAGGAGCCCACGACAGATCACGAAGGCGACCTTCGGCATCTCGGACCACCACGATGGCGTCGGGCCCCTTGTTGGGGAGACCTGTGTCCCGTAACGCCGTTCCAGCGGTCGTTCCAGCCGGCACCATGATGCGGGCGGGTGAGACGTCTGTTACGGGCATGGTCACGGTGATGTACTCCTCGATAGGTCATATCGGTCTGGTGAGACCGAAGGACAGCCTATCGGGAACTCACTTCGGACTCTTAACTCACTCCGGCCTGCATGGTCAGAGTGGGCTCGCCAGCCATTGCCAGTCCGGCCCGACCCAACCGGCGACCAGATACAGACCACCGATCAACCACAGCGTCGCAAGGACCACACCTGCGGTGAACAGCACCCCAGCTGCCCTGGTTGCGATCGGCTGTCGCGAGAACCAATCCATGAACGCGTCGTACTTCCCGCGGGCGAACTGTAGGAGCCGATGCGCCCAGGTGAATTCGGATGCGAGGATCCCCAACCCGGCGAAGACGATCAGCCAGCCCGGGCCCGGATACGGGATCGCAATGATGCCGAGAACCAGGACTGCAAGCCCGACGACACCGACCACGATGCGATAGGTCAGGTCGAGCGCCGCATTCGACCCGATCTTGTCGCGAAGTCGCTGCCTCCGTTGGGAAAGTCGGTCGAGAACACTGCCCTCGTTATCGATCTCCGCCTGATCGGTGCGAACGTCGTCGGCTGCCACCGTCCCAGATTAGACGAATCCGGAACTCGCGCTCGGAACATACGACTCCGGAACATGAAACGACCCGAACATGCAACAAGCCCCCAACCCGTAAGGGCAGGGGGCTTGTTGCAATCTTGTGGTCCCGGCTGGGATCGAACCAGCGACCTTCCGCGTGTGAAGCGGACGCTCTCCCACTGAGCCACGGGACCGTGTTTCGACTCTCGCCGAACGAGGCAGAACATTAACAGAAGCCCCCAATGAATCCCGAATCGCCCTGACTTCATCCGGAGGACGTCGTCCACTGAGCCCTTCATGACCGTTCCACGCAGCTCGACCCACTCAAACCGGCCTCTGACCACGTGATTTGTGAGTTCGTCTGCCGTTGGTCTAATGTTTTGACCGCACCGCAGAGAGAGCAACTGCCTCTGAGGAGCATGCGGATGTGGCGCAGTGGTAGCGCATCACCTTGCCAAGGTGAGGGTCGCGGGTTCGAATCCCGTCATCCGCTCGAGGGACTAGGGCCCGTTGGTGGAGTGGCCGAGTGGTGAGGCAACGGCCTGCAAAGCCGTGCACACGGGTTCGATTCCCGTCTCCACCTCGTAACGAAGCGAAGGTTCCCGACCTTCAACTTCTGATCTTGCGCGATTAGCTCAGCGGGAGAGCGCTTCCCTGACACGGAAGAGGTCACTGGTTCAATCCCAGTATCGCGCACCATACGAATAGACCCCGGCCGATGCGGCCGGGGTCTTTTTTGTGTCTTCAGGTCTGCCGAGATGTTTACCGCCGATCGCGAGTGGTGATGCACGTCATAGACGTGCACTCTGGATTTCCAGCCCGCGATCGAAAGGACGCCTGCGATGGCCGACGACAACCAACCGAGCACCGAGGGTAGCGAACCTCAGATCAGTTCCGACGCGCACAAGCGTGCGGAAGAGGAGGTGGCCGGCATCGATGCCAAGTACGACCCGGGTTCAAGACCGACGATTGTTCTTCCTGGCACCAACGGAATGGTGTCGGGTACGGCCTTCGCTGACATGGTCGATGACGAGGGAAACTTGAAAGAAGACCATTCCGAGGACACCGCCGACAGCACGTCGACGGCCGACGACCGGAACGAATGACCGAAGAATCCGACGATGTCGACGTGCCCGAGTTCGTCGATGAAGCCGAGGTGCGCGGCTTCCTGCACACGCCGTCGGGACGCTCGGTGGGTTCTCTCGCACTCACTCACGGCGCAGGTGGAAACTTCGATGCTCCGCTCCTTGCTGCTTCAGCCGATGCGTGGTCGGCGCGAGGATTCACTGTTCTACGCTTCGATCTGGCGTTCCGACGGCGAAAGCCGTCCGGTCCCCCGCATCCGTCGAAGGCCGATGCGGACCGCGCGTCGATCGAAACAGCTGTGACGTACCTCCGCAGGCTGCGCCGCGGCCCCATTCTGCTCGGTGGCCATTCGTACGGGGGTCGGCAGGCATCGATGCTCGTCGCCGAACAGCCAGAACTGGTCGATGGGCTGATTCTGATGTCGTATCCGTTGCACCCGCCCGGAAAACCGGAGAAGGCACGCACTGCGCATCTCCCCCAGCTGCGCACTCGAACGATGTTCGTACACGGCACAAAGGACCCGTTCGGTTCACCCGCCGAGCTATCCGATGCAATCGCGTTGATGCCTGCTCATACCGCCACGATCGAGATTTCCGGTGCAGGCCACGATCTGTCGGCCAAAAAGTACGGAGTCGCCGGCCTGGTTCTCGAGAACGCACTCGAATTCTTCGACGCGGGGTCCTGGAGTTAGGGCGCATGGCCGCCCGGGCGCGCTCGCGCTCGTCGTTATGCAATCGTCATGCCGCCTACTGTCGACTTTCAGATGAGGTGTTCTACTTAGAACCATGCCCACCTGGGGATGGTTCATCGTCGCATTGGTCCTCATCGATGCCGCAGTGCTCGCGGTGTGGCTCCTCGCGCGCAAGAGTCCAGCCAAGAACGCCGCTGCCACAACACAATTGATGCTCGCCGGTTTGGACCACTCGGCGCGCGAAGACATATATCGCCTCGTGGGGGAAAAGAAGAAGATCCACGCGATCAAGTTGTTCCGCGAAAGAACCGGCGCAGGACTCCAAGAAGCCAAGGATGTAGTCGAGTCCGTCGGGCGAGGAAACCCTATCCCCACGCTCGGCGCCACGACTGATGCATCAGGAGTGGATAGCTCTGCTTGGGCGGACATCATCCCCAGGCTGCGCACTCTCAAGGCCGAAGGCAACACAATTTCCGCCATCAAGCTTTTGCGCGCTCGATCCGAGCTTTCGTTGCGTGAGGCGAAGGCAGCGGTCGATCGCCTGTGACTGTCACCGTAACCACCGCAGGCCTGTGGGACGCCGAACAGCTAGCCGATGTCGCGGCCGTCACCTTTCCGCTGGCATGCCCGCCTGGTTCGTCCAGAGCAGCAATAGCGGCGTTCATAGACGGCGTTCTCTCGCATGAGCGGTTCGGTGAGTACCTGGCGGATCCGCAGCGCACGATTCTGGCGGCGACCGAGGATGATTCCATGGTCGGTTACGCCATGCTCGTGTCCGGACCACCATCGGATCCGGACGTCGCGCGAGTGCTGACGTACGCACCGACGATGGAAATCTCCAAGATGTACGTGCTTCCCGACCATCACGGGAGCGACGTGGCGGCGGCCCTGATGGCCGAATCGCTGGCCCGAGCGACCCTCGGCCGGTGCGCAGGTATCTGGCTGGGCGTCAACCAACAGAACCTGCGCGCTCAACGCTTCTATGCCAAACAGGGATTCGAGATCGTCGGAACCAAGACCTTCACACTCGGCTCCGAGATCCACGACGATTTCGTCATGGAGCGAGCACTACGGTCGTGAATCTGCGCCGACCCGACCGTCACCCGACTGACCTGAGCGTCATCCGACGGCGGCGAAACGAGACAAGGCAAGCAGACGAGACGTCGCACGGAGGTACTTCTTGCGGTAACCACCGGCCAGCATCTCCTCGGTGAAAATCTCGTCGAGCTTGCTGCCCGATCCGGTCACCGGAATACCTGCGTCGTACAGGCGGTCGGCGAGCACCACGAGTCGAAGCGCGACGGCCTGATCCGAAGCGGGGTGCACGTTCTTCCAGAACACCGCCTGCACACCGTCGAGCAGCTTTCCGTATCGCGACGGATGCAGTGTGCTCAGATGTGCCAACAACTCGTCGAAGTCATCGAGGGTCGCATCGGCCACGGAGTCCGCCCGTTCGATCAGTTCGGCCTCGGACGTCGGATCGGGGGCCGGGGGCAGATCACGGTGTCGGTAGTCGGGCCCGTCCACCCTGATGGACTCGAAGATGGATCCGAGCTTCTTGATTTCTCGCATGAAGTCCTCGGCTGCAAATCTTCCTTCGCCGAGCTGACCGGGCAAGGTGTTGGACGTTGCCACGATGGACACGCCGCGCTGGGACAACTCGGACAGCAATCGCGACACGAGCATCGTGTCGCCTGGATCGTCGAGTTCGAACTCGTCGATACACAGGACGCTGTGACCCGACAACTCCTCGAGCGCTTTGTTGAAGCCGAGCGCGCCCACGACGTGAGTCAATTCGACGAACGTACCGAATGCCTTCGGTTCGGGGACGCTGTGAAAGATCGACGCAAGGAGGTGGGTCTTACCGACACCGAAACCGCCGTCGAGGTACAAGCCTGCACCGGTAGAGGGCGCCTTCTTGCCGAAAAGTCCGCGTTTTCCCTTCCCGCGAATCTTGGTCACCTTCTCCGCGAACGACTCGGCTTTGGCGACTGCCTCTGCCTGGCTGGGTTCGTTCGGATCCGGGATGTACGAGGCGAAACTGACTTCGTCGAACATGGCCGGGGGGACCATCTGCGCGATCAACTGATCGGAGGGAACGACAGGATTACGATCGACAAGACGTCCAGGCATCTAGTAAGCGTAACGAGGTGGTCTTATCTACAATGTGCGCCTACTCGATATTGCGACCTACTTCACACCAGGCTCCGGCCCCTCGTACCCGGCCGACGGCGTCGTCGGCCGGGCCGAACTACGCCGGTTGTACGCCTATCCGGACAACCTGACCGCGCCGTGGATCCGAGCGAACTTCGTCTCCAGCATCGACGGAGCCGTCAGCGCCGACGGTGTCTCCGCGGGTCTCGGGACACCCTCCGACAAGGCCGTGTTCGATATGCTTCGGACCCTGGCGGATGCGGTTCTCGTGGGGGCCGGGACGGTCCGAAGCGAGAATTACGGGGGTGTCCGGCTGACGGAGTCACAACAGAACCAACGAATCGGCGCAGGCCTGGCACCAGTTCCCCCGGTAGTGGTCGTCACTGCCTCGGCGTCGATCGATCCGACATCGCGGCTTCTCACCGACACCGAAGTGCCGCCGACGATCATCACGACGGCCTCCGCGTCGGCCGAGTCACGTTCGACACTTCGCGAAGCAGGTGCGCGCGTAATCGAAGTCGAGGGAACGACCGTTCCGACCTCCGCTGTCCTGGCGGCCTTGGACGAACTGGGTCTGAGGCGAGTCCTATGCGAGGGCGGCCCAGGCCTGTTCGGAACGCTGCTTGCAGACGATGGCGTCGACGAACTATGCCTGACGACTTCGCCGAACCTGCTTGCGGGAAAGTCGGGGCGCATTGCGCACTCGAACGCCGCAGTACTGCACCGGATGAAACGTATTCACGTGCTCGCCGACGACGACGGAACTCTGCTGACCAGATGGGTCCGAGTGCGTCCGGCCGGTACCGGTGAAGTTCCGGGTGCGGAAAAGTAGATAGCCTCGCAGCGTGACGCAGAAAAGATCGTTGCTCGTAGTTCTTCTCTCGGTCTCGATGTTGGGGGCAGCATGCAGTGCTGGGCCGTCCGGACGCCCGGACGTCGCCGTCGAGCAGAACTCCCCCGGGCTACCCGACAAGTCGACTGCCGATCCGGAACCGGAGAATCCAGAATTACAGGCTCCGGTGGACGATCTTGCGTGGATCGACTGCACGCAAAGCACCCTCGATCTCTACGGCCTCACCTCTCGCACACCCGGGGTTGTCCTCGAATGCGCAGACTTCGACGCGCCCGTCGACCCATCCGGTCAGATGTTCGGGTCCTTCTCCGTCGGCGCACTGCGTGCGAAACTGGATAGGACGCCGCCCGATGCCGCACCCCTGGTCTTCACCTCTGGGTCCGACCGTGCGTCGATCGCCACACTTGCCGACCTCGCGGCCGGCAACAGCACGACGATGCTGGAGGCTCACCCGCTCGTCGCCATCGATCGGCGCGGAATCGGTAGGTCGACAGCCATCGATTGTGTCAAAGCCGACACTCGCGAGACGCTGGCGAACCTGGGGCAATTCGCGGTGTCCGACGGTGACGCCGTGGACCGCGCCGTCGCCGTCGGACGCCAGGCGACTATCGAATGCACCGATCTACTGCAGCCGCAGGAGATCGCTTTCGCTACCAGTTATGCCGCAGGCGATCTGGAACAGCTTCGAATCGCCTGGGGAATCGATGCGCTCGGCATCATCGGCACCGGGAACGGTGCATCCACTGCGTTGGCGTATGCGGCCCAGTACCCGGACCGAGTGGCGCGGTTGATTCTCGATTCGCCCACCGGAATGAACGTAGATCAAATGACCGTGGCCCAGCAGAAAACGGAAGGACGAGAAGCTGCGTTCACTGCGTTCGTGCAGCGGTGCCAGGCCCTCCAGTGCTCGCTCGGATCCGACCCCAAGGCCGCGGTATCCGAACTACTGACACAGGTGGCAAGCGGAGCCTTGGCACCTCTGTCGACCCACTCTGTGCTCGACGGGATCGCCTATGCACTCGCCTCGTCCTCCGGCGACCCGTCGAGACGGACACTCGAGCTTGCCGATGCACTATCCGCAGCCAGGTCCGGCGATCCGTCCGCACTGAGCCGGTTGTCCTCGCGCGGTGCAGTTGCCTACGGAACGGACGGTCAGTTCGTCGCACGGTGCATCGACGGCCGGCAGTGGCCGTCCCCGCAGGCCGTGCGGGATGCCGGCGCAAGTTGGAGCGAGCAGTACCCCATCTTCGGCACCGACGCCGCCCTGACAGCACTCACGTGCTCGTCGTGGCCGACTGCACCCGCTCCGCCCCTGCCGACGTCGCTGTCGGTGCCAGTTCTCGAACTCAGTGGCGCCGGTGACCCGGTCGTCGGCAACGGGGGGTTCGCCGGTGTGACCGGGCTTGTTGCCGCCACCGGCGCGCGTTCGGCCGCAATGACGTGGCAGGGTGCCGGCCACCCGGTGATCGGCGGGTCCGTGTGCGGCCAGGCCGCGGCCGCTGCGTATGCGACCGACGCGTCGCTTCCTCCCGATGGCAGCGTCTGTCCCGCATGACACGTCTGGTGCCGATCCACGGAGTGGTACCGAACACACCCAACGGGTGTCGACGGTCATTGCCCGAGCCCGGTCAAGGTACCGTTCCCACGTGTCACTTAGCTTCCTCGAGCCCCGCAACGGCCGGACGACCGCGGATGTAGTCCGGTTCGCGCTATGGCCGATCGCCATCATGACTGTTCTCAACCGGGCGATCGTACGGGCGGTCAACGGTGACTTCACCAATGATTTCATCCCCGTCTACCGGGCTGCTCTCGCGTTTCTCAATCGCGAGCCGGTGTACACGGCGAACTTCGACTCGGTCGATCCGCATTATCTCTATCAGCCGAGCGCGACGATGCTGTTGTCGCCTCTCGCAATCATCGATCCCGAACGCTCTCGCTGGTTGTTCATCTTGGCGAGCACGATTGCCATCGTTCTTGCGTTGTACATCTTGCTCAAGATCTTCGGCTTCGGACTGAACTCTGTCGCAGCGCCTGCACTTCTCCTCGCTGCCTTCGCGAGTGAAACAGTGACCAACACTTTGGTGTTCACCAACTTCAACGGTTTCGTTCTGTTGGGTGAGGTTGCATTCATCTACTGGCTGCTCCAGCGAAAAGACTTGTCCGCCGGTGTGGCGATGGGGCTGACACTAGCCATCAAACCGATCCTCGCACCGCTGTTGATCATTCCGCTGATGACCAAGCAGTGGAAAGTTTTCATCACCGCAATCGCAATTCCGGTCGTGTTGCTCGTGATCGCCTGGCCGCTGTCGGTGGACCCGATGGAGTTCATCGACCGCACCCTCCCCTATCTCCTCGAGTCGCGCGATTACTTCAACAGCGCGATTGTCGGCAACGGCCGCTACTACGGATTGCCGGAGCTCCTGATCTACGGAATCCGCGGGGTTCTCGGCATGATGGTTCTGGTGTCGCTGTGGTTGCTCTACCGCTACTGTCGCGAGGACCGCCTGTTCTTCATAGCGACAACTTCGGGCCTGGTACTGACTGCACATTGGCTACTCGGGTCACTCGGCCAGATGTACTACTCGATGCTGCTCTTCCCACTGTTGATGACGGTCGTGCTCAAGAACTCGGTTCTCCGAAATTGGCCGGCGTGGCTCGCAATCTATGGATTCATGAGCTACGACCGCTGGTTGTCCGGTCGATTCCCGACGGGAGGTCGAGCAATGGACTACATGCGCACTACATTCGGCTGGAGCTTGCTGATCATCGTGATCTTCTCGGTTCTGATCGGACGGTACTTCGCTGCTCGCAGTGACGGCCGCCTCGACGACGGAATCGAACCCGAGTACCTTCTTCCGGAGAGCTCACCTGCGCAAACAACGAAGCAGCTCGAGAAGTATTAGCGTGGTGTCATGAGTTCAGCGACCGAAAAAAATTCTGTTCCCGCCGTTCAGCTCACCGACGCACAATGGCGCGAGAAGCTCACCCCCGAGGAGTACGCAGTCCTGCGTCAGGCGGGCACCGAGCGTCCGTTCGTCGGGGAGTACACCGACACCAAAACCGATGGTGTGTACAGCTGCCGCGCATGCGGTGCCGAACTGTTTCGCAGTACCGAAAAGTTCGAGTCACACTGCGGTTGGCCGTCGTTCTTCGATCCCGCAGACAGTGACGCAGTCATCCTCAACGAGGACACCACGCTCGGTATGCGGCGCGTCGAGGTCATCTGCAAGAACTGCCACAGCCACCTCGGCCACGTCTTCGAGGGAGAGGGCTATCCGACGCCCACAGATCAGCGGTACTGCATCAACTCGATTTCCCTCGTTCTCGACCCGTCCTGACTGCCTGTCCTGACGGGTGCGCAGGAGGCGACTCCGCGGACCTTGGCGCTCAGCGCATAATGTGACGATGCGCACTTTCACCTCAGCACAGCAGATCACTGCGGCCGTCGGCGAGGACCTCGGCACGAGTGACTGGATGCAGATCACTCAAGACCGGGTCGACACCTTCGCCGACGCCACGGGTGATCACCAGTGGATTCATATCGACGTCGAACGAGCCAAGAAGGAAAGCCCGTTCGGCGGCCCGATTGCGCACGGCTACTTGAGCTTGTCCTTGATCCCGGTGCTCACTTGGCAGATCTACACCATCGAGAATGCCAAGCTCGGAATCAACTACGGGTCCAACAAGGTTCGCTTCATCAACCCAGTCAAGGTCGGATCTCACGTCCGGTTGCAGACCACACTGACTTCGGCCCAGGAAGTGTCCGGTGGCGCACTCCAGATCGTGGCCACCAACACACTTCACATCGAGGGCGAAGAGAAGCCCGCGTTGATTGCGGAAACGATCAGCCGAGTTCTCTTCTGACCGTCTCTCGTTCTACGAACTGTGGCGGATCGAACGCGGTGATCGGTGGCACTACGCCCTCGAAGCGTTCGATCTGCACCAGCACATGCTGGCCCGTGCACCCGTGTGACAGCGAGGATGTGCCGACGTCGGCTGTCAGTACATTCGGATTGCCATGCACGCACATCGAACCGACGTCCGCGGGGTCCTCGGGGTCGTACCAGGCACCCGTCGCCAACTGCACCACGGCGGGCATCATGTCCTCGTCCACCACGACACCGGCGAGACACGCACCACGATCGTTGAAGACCCTGACTACGTCACCGTCGCGTAGCCCGCGCTCGTTCGCGGCCTTGGAGTGCATCCGGATCGGCTCACGGTCATGCACCTTCGAAGCCTGACTTATCGCTCCGTGATCGAGTTGGCTGTGCAGCCGCGTTCGTGGTTGATTCGCGATAAGATGTAGCGGAAACTGTTGCACGCGTTCACCTTTGAGCCATTCCACCGGTTCGTACCAGGCTGGGTGCCCAATGCAGTCCTCGTAACCGAACCCGTCGATCACTTCGGAGAATATTTCTATACGTCCACTCGGGGTTCGAAGCGGGTACTTCTCGGGATCGCCGCGGTAGTCCTCGAGCAGGGTCAGCCCATCCTCGGTCGCCATCCGCCATGAACCGAGCTGCCAAAATTCTTCGAAACCCGGAGTGTCCACATTCATCCCGCGCAGGTAACCGCGCCACTGATCGTAGAGATGCTCCACCCACTCCCCCGAGGTGCGTCCCTCGGTGAAGTGCGCACCGACTCCGAGTCTTTCGGCCACCGCGGAGAACGTGTCGTAGTCATCTCGCGCGTCGGCAAATCGTGGCACGGCAGGGTGCATGGCGACCAGCAGTGGATCGTTGCGTGTGCAGCTGATGTCACTGCGCTCGAGCGACGTCGTCGACGGGACGACGATGTCGGCGTGCTTGGCCATGGGCGTCCAGTACGGGTCGTGCACCACGACCGTGTCGGGCCGTGCCAGCGCCCGGCGAAGTCGTCCGAGATCCTGATGATGATGGAAGGGATTGCCGCCCGCCCAGTGCACCAGCCGAATATCGGGATACGTCAGTCGCTGTCCGTCGAAATCGAATTGTTCGCCGGGGTGGAGCAGCATGTCCGACACGGCAGCCACCGGGATGAAAGTCTTCACCGGATTCGAGCCTTGGGGCAAGGTGGGAAGTGGATACGGTACCGGCGCGAGACCAGGCTCGTTCATCGACCCGTAGCCGTGCCCGAATCCCCCACCGGGGATGCCGATCTGTCCGAGCATCGACGCCAGTGTCACACCCATCCACGGTGCTTGCTCGCCCGATTTCGTCCGCTGCAGAGACCACGTGACGGTGATCAAAGTGCGACGCCTCGCCATCTCGCGTGCCAGGTCGGCGATCTCCGAGGTGGAGACTCCGCAGATGTTCGACGCCCACTCTGCGGTCTTGGGCGTGCCGTCCGAGACTCCGAGCAGATACTCCTCGAAGCGTGCGTATCCAGTGCAATATCGGTCGAGAAATGCAGTGTCGTGCAGATTTTCGGAGACGAGAACGTAGGCGAGTCCGAGCATCATCGCGACATCGGTGCCGGGAATCGGCGTCATCCAACGAGCAGCACCGTCGAGATCGTTTCGAAGCGGACTGATGGTGACGATCTTTCCGCCACGGGCGCGTAGCGCATCCAGAGCCGACGCGGTGGGATGGTCGGAAGTACCACCGTGGTTGATGCCGGTATTCTTCAGCGGAATTCCGCCGAACGCGACGATCAGTTCCGTCTTCCGGGCGATCACCTCCCAGGAGGTGGAGCGAGAGAACATCTTCCAGTGCGCGCCCAGAACGTGCGGCATGACGACGCCGGTGGCACCGAGCGAATAGCTGTGCACCGAGCGCGTATAGCCGCCGATGCAATTGAGAAATCGGTGAACCTGGCTCTGCGCGTGATGGAATCGTCCCGCACTGGCCCACCCGTAGGAGCCGCCGTAGATCGCCTGGTTGCCATGGATGTCGATCACGCGAGCAAGCTCGACGGCTAGCAATTCGGTGAGTTCGTCCCAGGACACCGAAACGAACTCGTCGCTGCCGCGCCGATCCGTCGGACCTGGACCACGCTCGAGCCAACCGCGTCGAACGGCAGGGCCCTTCACCCGAGACCGGTGCGTCACCGAGCCGGCGAGATTGCCCAGCACGGGCGAGGGATTACGGTCGGTCTCCCGGGGATGCACGGCGGTCACCTCGCCGTCGGCACTTTCGGCTCGAAACATTCCCCAGTGACCCATGTGCTGTGACGTTTCCTGGCGCGGCTGCTTCATCGAATTCCGCTGCTCGCCAGTGCATCCAGCAAGGCTGTGGGACGCTCCCCCGTCGCGATCGGATCGACGAGGGCAAACGAGCACCCTATTGCCCGTGCCGCCCCGTCGGCCTCTTCACTGTCACCGACCATCAATGTCCGCGCCGGATCCACCCCGAGCGAACGCACCGCAGAAAGGAATATTTCCGGCTGAGGTTTGATGTACCCGACCTCGTACGACAAGACGAACTCGCTGACGTAGTCGCCCACTCCGAGCATGTCGAATGCCGGGCGGATGTCGAAGGCAATATTGCTCAGCACCGCGACTGGTATCGCTCTGCTGGCAAGCATCGCCAGCGCGTCCGCCGTATCCGGGTATGGAGTCCAGCACGATGGGTCGATCACTCGGCCGTACACGGACTCGGCCTGAGCGCGGTCGCTGACGCCGGATTCACGAAGAACATGCAAATACGCCTGACGGTGCAGCGCCGGATCGAGATCGCGGTTACGCCAGGCGTGTCTGCTCACTTCGTCGAACTCGACGACCTCCCCCACCGGCGCAGTCATCCGTCGCATCAATTCCGCCGCACGATGACCGTCGACCGGTGTTCCATCCGAGTGCGTGACGGTCTCGAACCAACTCGCGTCCTCCTCCAAACGGAACAGCGTTCCGGAGAAGTCGAACACCACAGCTTCGATCGGAGACGCGTCGGACTGGTTACGCACACCGCTTGTCCCCGCCGCGTGCGTCTCCGACCCCGAGGTCACGGCAGTGACGTGACGAGCGCTTCGACGTCGACGCGTGGCCCGGTGAAGAACGGAGTCTCCTCGCGAACGTGCCTTCGTGCCTCGGTTGCGCGTAGGTCCCGCATCAGGTCGACGATGCGATCGAGTTCGGGAGCTTCGAAGGCGAGGATCCACTCGTAGTCCCCCAACGCGAACGCCGGGACGGTGTTGGCGCGCACATCCTTGTATCCGCGCGCGGCCTTGCCGTGGTCGGAGAGCATCGTGCGCCGCTCTTCGTCGGGGAGCAGGTACCAATCGACGGAACGCACGAATGGGTAGACACAGATGTAGGCGCCGGGTTCTTCACCAGCGATGAACGCCGGGACGTGAGACTTGTTGAACTCGGCCGGACGATGCAGCGCGGTGTTGCTCCACACCGGCGTACTGGCCTTGCCGAGCGCGGTGGTGCGACGAAAATCGGAGTACGTAGCCTGCAGGTCTTCGATGCGTTCCGCGTGTGTCCACACCATGAAGTCGGCGTCGGCTCGCATGCCCGCGATGTCGTACACACCACGTACTGCGACGCCTTTTTCTTCCTGACTCTCGAAGAACACTCGCGCCTGCTTGGCGGCTTCGGCTCGGTCCTCGCCCAGGACGCCGGGTGTGACCTTGAAGACCGAGAACATCAGGTAGCGGAGGGTCGAATTGAGGGTTGTGTAGTCCAAACGTGGCATGGCTCTATCGTGCCACTTCCGCTATGCGTGTGGCTGCTCTGGTGGCCGAAGCGACACAAGCCGGCACTCCGACGCCGTGACTCCACGCACCGGCAACGGCCACACCGTCGACATCCCGCACAGCTGCCTCGATGGCGGCAACTCGATCCAGGTGACCAGGCGCGTACTGCGGTAGGCCCCCACGCCATCGCTGGACGAACGAGGACGACGGCGCAGAGTCCACGCCGGTCACCCGGTGTAGGTCTCGTACGGCTGCCTCGACCAGCTGCTCATCGGACCAGGTGAGCGGACCGGCGTCACCGAATCTTGCCAGCGATGCACGGACGAGTGAGATCCCACGCTCGGCAATATGTGACCACTTCCTGCTGGACAACGTGAACGCCTTGACGGCCAATCCGGCGTCGGTGGCGACGAGTACGCCGGAGTTGTCGGGTAGGTCGACGGCGGTGTCGAACGCCATGGCCACCACGACGGACGACGCGAGCTCGATTTCGGCAGCAGCTGCAGCGGCATCCGGAACGACAGAGCGCAGTATCGACGCCAATGCCGGCGCGGGAACGGCCAGCACCACCGCGTCGAACTGCCCGATCGGATCCACCACCCAACCGCCGTTTTCTCGGCGTACGGACGTCACCGTAGTGCCCAACAGGGTGCGCGGTGCAGCGGCCGCAACCAGCGCATCTATCAAGGTGCGATATCCATCACGCAGTGCACCGAAAACCGGCGCGGAACTCGGAGCCGGAAGCGCGGACGCCACGGCCGCCGACAGACTTGTGGCTCCGGCGTCCAGGGCCGCTGCCAGGGTGGGTAGTGCTGCGCGAACCCCGATCGAATCGGAAAGCCCCGAGTAGACGCCGCCCAGCAGCGGGTCGACCGATCTCGCAAGAACCTGGTCACCGAATCGCGAACCGACCAACTCGGCGACACTGAGGTCGCTGGTTCGGTCCCAGGACAACTCGGTGTCACGCTCACCGGCGATGGTTGCCAGCGACCGTGCATCGACCAGGCCCTCCACGGAGGCAGCGTCCGCGGGGATACCCATCAGCGTCCCGGTCGGGAGTGGGTGGAGCGTCTCGCCCGAGAAGACGAGTGGACGCAATCCGGCCGGATGGACGAGCTGCGCGCTCAATCCGAGCTCATCCATCAGGGCAGGCACTTCGGGTCTGCGGCCGATGAATGCCTCGGCGCCGACATCGAACGGCCCGCCCGCCAACGTGACCGTGCGCAACGTGCCGCCGAGGCGCATCGATTCTTCGACGATGGTGATATCGGCTTCGGGACCCAACTTCTGCCGCAGCCTGAAGGCGGCAACAAGGCCGGTAATCCCGCCACCGATCACCACAACACGAGGCGGCCCTACGGTCACAGCGAGTGCACCAACTCCACAACCCGGGTCAGCACATCCGGATCGGTATCGGGCAGAACTCCGTGACCGAGGTTGAAGACATGCCCCACAGCGCCTGCTTCGACGGCGCGATCGCCCTCGGCGACGATGCGCCGAACCTCACTCTCGACGGCATCCCAACCGGCGAAGAGCACCGCAGGGTCCAGGTTTCCCTGCAACGCCTTCCCCGGGCCGACGCGTCGGGCTGCGACATCGAGGGGAATTCGCCAGTCGACACCGACCATGTCGGCACCGGCCTCTCCCATGGCACCGAGGAGTTCGCCGGTCCCGACACCGAAATGAATCTTCGGTACGCCGGCCGGGGACATCGCATCGAGCACCTTCGTCGAGTGAGGCAGCACGAACTCGCGGTAGTCCGCCAGTGAGAGCGCGCCTGCCCAGGAGTCGAAGAGCTGAACCGCGTCGACACCCGCCGCTAGCTGTGCCTGCAAGAACGTGATCGTCGTGTCGGCGAGAGTGTCGAGAAGGGTGTGCCACGTTGCCGGATCCGAGCGCATGAGCGCTTTGGTCTTCTCGTGGTTCTTACTCGGTCCACCTTCGACCAGGTAGGAGGCGAGCGTGAACGGAGCCCCTGCGAATCCGATGAGCGGGGTATCGCCCAATTCACGGGTCAGCGTGGTCACCGCATTGGTGACCGGCTCGACCTGCTCGGCGCTCAACTGCGGCAACGCTGCGACGTCGGCTGCCGAACGTACCGGCGACGCCACCACCGGCCCGGTTCCGGCAACGATGTCGAGATCGATACCCGCGGCCTTCAGCGGAACCACGATGTCCGAGAAAAGGATGGCTGCGTCGACGTCATGGCGTCGAACCGGCTGCAGCGTGATCTCGACAACCAGGTCGGAAGTGAAGCATGACTCGAGCATGCCGGTACCGACTCTGAGCTTGCGGTACTCCGGTAGCGATCGCCCGGCCTGCCGCATGAACCACACCGGACGACGCGATGTCGCCCGTCCCGCGATGGTGGCCAACAAAGGCGCGTCGGGCAGCTGACGGCGAGGGTACGGCGCGATTGTGTTCATTGCCATCCATGCTGCCACGAGATAAGAATATTGCCGCCATGCAGGCCTGAGCGCGACTCATGGCTCCGTCGACTCCAGGTCGGTTGCCCTGCAGTCGGTCGCACTTGCGGCGCGCCTCCGACGAACCCGAAGGTGACGAGTCTAACGTCCGGAGTCGTGACCAATCCCGGATCCACTGCCGAACCTGCGCCGTTTCGATCGGCGATCGAGGCGATGCACCGGGCCGTCGTGCACCCAGCCATCGAACTCGGACCGATCCGCCCACCGCAACGCCTAGCCCCGTTCAGCTACGCGATGGGTGCTGAAGTTCAGCATTCGACTTCCGAAGATATCGCGGAACAATCCGACGGCGATGCGTTCGGCCGGCTGATTCTGCTCTACGACCCAGACGGTGACGAAGCCTGGAACGGAACAATGCGTCTCGTCGCTTATATCCAGGCCGACGTCGATGAATCTCTTGCCTCCGACCCCATGTTGCCCGAGGTGGCATGGAGTTGGTTGGTCGATGCGTTGGAGAGTCGGTCGGAGTCGATGAACGCCCTCGGCGGGACGGTGACGTCGACGAGTTCGGTCCGCTACGGCGATATCGCCGGTCCGCCGCGAGCCCATCAGCTCGAGCTGCGCGCGTCGTGGACCCCCACCACCGGCGAGTTGGCTCCGCATGTCGAGGCCTTCTGCGAGGTGCTTGCTTATGCAGCTGGGCTGCCACCCGCCGGCATCACCGAACTCCGCACACACGGTGGTAACCGGACCTGAGTTCGCACGGCGTCGCGGCACGAGGGCTTAGAGTCTGCTCTCATGTCAGCGATGAGTTCCAACGATGCCTCGGACGTAACGAACGACGGTGACAGTGTCGATGCGCCCGCTCCGAAACCCCTGTTGGCGCCTGCCGACGGCGTTCCCGCAGTTGTCGACACCGTCGAGGGCGTGGTGGCGGCAGCCGAACTGCTCGCGGGTGGTCACGGCCCGCTCGCTGTCGATGCCGAGCGTGCGTCGGGTTTCCGATATTCGCAACGCGCCTACCTATTGCAGTTTCGACGACGCGGCGCAGGCACCGTCCTGCTCGATCCGATTCCGGTCACCGGTGCACTCGAACCGCTGGCTTCGGTGATCAATCCTCTCGAATGGGTCCTGCATTCGGCGGACCAGGATTTGCCAGGTCTCGCCGAGCTGGGGCTCGTGCCTGCGGCGTTGTACGACACCGAACTGGCCGGACGACTCGCCGGTTTCGAACGAGTCGGGCTGGGCCCGATCGTCGAACGCACGCTCGGCTTGTCGCTTCAGAAGGGACACGGAGCGGCAGATTGGTCGACACGTCCACTCCCCGACAGCTGGTTGAACTACGCCGCGCTCGACGTCGAAGTTCTGCTCGAGCTGCGTGATGCGATGGCAGAGGAACTCGCCGCGAAGGACAAAACCGAGTGGGCACGACAAGAGTTCGCGCACATCCTTGCGCTCGGTCCAGCAAAGCCCAAGCCTGACCGCTGGCGAAAGACGTCGGGAATCCACGCGGTCAAGTCGGCGAGGGTATTGGCCTCCGTTCGTGAATTGTGGCGCTCACGCGACGAGATCGCGGCACACCGCGACATTGCGCCGAGCCGCATTCTGCCCGATTCGGCGATTGTCGCCGCAGCGACGGCAGATCCGAAAACGGAGGGCGAACTACGTGCACTTCCGGTCTTCGGTGGTCCGCGTCAGCGACGCTCGACCAAGGTGTGGCTGTCTGCCCTCGAGCGCGCACGACGCTTGCCGACCGAGGAGCTTCCACCCAAGTCGGCTCCCTTCGACGGCCCTCCTCCGGTGAATCGGTGGGCACGTCGTGAACCCGAGGCTGCGGAGAGACTGGCCACCGTGCGTGCGGCGATGACAGCATTGAGCGAGGACGTCGAGGTGCCGGTGGAGAACCTGCTCATGCCCGATCTGCTTCGCCGCCTGGTGTGGGATTGGACACCTGTCGATCGTGATGTCGCGGAGGACATCATCGACAAGAAGCTCACCGAGGGGCAGGCCCGGCCGTGGCAGCGCGAGCTGGTCGTACCAGTTCTCGCCGCCGCGCTGACCTCTGAGCAAGAGACCGGTACCCCTGAACACGAGAGCGGTACCCCTGAGCAAGTTACCGGCGGGTAATACCGGCTAGAGTGGATGGCGGTCCGGCGTCAGCCGGGCCGCAATTCCGCATCTTCCCGGGAGGATCGAAGCGTGTCTGTACCCGCGTCCACAAGCTCACAGCGCAATGTCGTGTTCGTAGACGGCATCCGCACACCGTTCGGCAAAGCAGGCCCCAAAGGCATCTACGCCGACACTCGCGCCGACGACCTCGTCGTCAAAGCGATCCGCGAACTACTGCGCAAAAACCCGGCTCTGCCCCCGGAGCGCATCGACGAAGTCGCCATCGCGGCTACGACGCAGACCGGTGATCAGGGGCTGACCATCGGGCGCACGTCCGCTCTCCTCGCAGGACTCCCCCACAGCGTCCCCGGATTCGCCATCGACCGCATGTGTGCGGGCGCAATGACCTCCGTCACGACGACAGGTTCCGGCATCGGATTCGGTCAATACGACGTCGTCATCGCCGGTGGCGTCGAGCACATGGGCCGCCACCCGATGGGCGAAGGCGTAGACCCCAACCCGCGCTTCCTCACCGATAGGCTCGTCGATCCGAGTGCACTCGTCATGGGCAACACGGCCGAGAATTTGCACGATCGGTTTCCGAGTATCACCAAGGACCGCACCGACGCCTATGCCGTCGCGAGCCAGAACAAGTACGAGGCCGCCAAGAAGGCCGGCTTCATCGCCGACACACTCGTACCGGTAGCCACCAAGTCCGCTGCTGGTTGGGGCCTTGCCACCGAGGACGAGCCACCGCGTCCCGGAACAACCATCGACGATCTCGCGAAGCTCAAGACTCCGTTCCGCCCAGCGGGCCGGGTCACAGCAGGAAATGCTGCCGGTCTCAACGATGGTGCCACCGCTGCGATCCTCGCCGGCGAGGACACTGCGCACGAGCTCGGCCTGAACATCGGTATGCGTATGGTCGGCTTCTCGTTCGCAGGCGTCGACCCTGCTGTGATGGGCATCGGACCGGTCCCCGCTACCGAGAAGTTGCTCGGCCGTACCGGTTTGAGCATCTCCGATATCGGGTTGTTCGAAATCAACGAGGCGTTCGCAGTGCAGGTTCTCGCATTCCTCGAGCACTACGGCATCGCCGACGACGATCCCCGCGTCAACCAGTGGGGCGGCGCCATCGCCTGTGGGCACCCCCTCGCCTCCTCTGGTGTGCGACTGATGACTCAGTTGAGCCGCCAGTTCGCTCAGCGCCCCGACGTTCGTTACGGCCTGACGACCATGTGCATCGGTCTCGGCATGGGCGGAACCGTCATTTGGGAAAACCCGATCCACTCCGATTACTCAGGAGCGAAGGCATGAGCGACATCACCACAGCGTTCACGGACGAGGTAGTCACGAACGCGTTCACCAAGATCATCTCCGTACCTGGCCTCGAAGGCAGCATTGCCCTCGTAACCCTGGACAACGGCTGCGACCACACCAAGCCGTCGACATTCGGTCCGGCCGGACTCGCGCGGTTCGATGCCGCCCTCGATGAGGCCTTCGCAGCTGATCCCGTTGCTATCGCGGTGACCGGCAAGCCGTTCATCTTCGCCGTCGGCGCCGACCTCAACGGCGTACCCAACATCAAGACCAAGGACGAGGCGCTCCAGATCGGGCAGCTCGGCCACAAGGTGTTCCGCCGCCTGCGCGAGTCACGCATCCCGACGTTCGCTTTCATCAACGGCGCTGCACTCGGCGGTGGACTCGAAGTCGGACTGCACTCCCACTACCGAACTGTCGCTGACAACGCCGCAGCGCTGGGGCTCCCCGAGGCATTTCTCGGACTCGTTCCCGGCTGGGGCGGCACCCAGTTGCTGCCCAACATCGTCGGCGCTTCCACCGCAGTGACCGTCATCATCGAGAACTCGCTGAACCAGAACCGCACGCTGAAGCCACAGCAAGCTGTGGACCTGGGCATCGTCGACGCCATGTTCGGCGGCGCCGACTTCATCGAGCAGTCTCTTGCATGGGCTGTTCGGGTGTTGAACGGCGACGTCGTTCCGAATCGGCCCGAGATCGACCGCGGCCAGGCGTGGGACGACGCCATCGCGCGTGCGAAGGGCATCGTGGCCGGCAAAACAGGCAACTTCGCGCCGGGTCCAGTAGCTGCGGTAGAACTGCTCGAGCTTGCCAAGAACACCGACATCACCGATCCGGCTTCGCTGGACAAGGCCTTCGCCGCAGAAGACGATGCACTGTCGACGTTGCTGGTCAAGGACGAACTTCGCGCCGGGTTGTACGCGTTCGATCTCACTCAGAAGCGCGCGAAGCGTCCCGCAGGCGCACCCGACAAGTCGCTGGCTCGCAAGATCACGGGCGTCGGCATCGTCGGTGCCGGGTTGATGGCCAGTCAGCTTGCTTTGCTGTTCGTGCGTCAGCTGAAGGTGCCCGTCATTCTGACCGACATCGACCAGGAACGCATCGACAAGGGCGTCGGTTACGTCCATGGCGAAATCGACAAGCTGCTCGGCAAGAAGCGCCTCTCCCCCGACGCCGCGAATCGACTCAAGGCGCTGGTGTCCGGATCGATCGACAAGGCCGCTTTCGCCAAGACCGATTTCGTCATCGAGGCCGTGTTCGAAAACCTCGATGTAAAGAAGAAGGTGTTCGCCGAGGTCGAGGAATTCGTCTCCGCTGAAACGATTCTCGCGACGAACACGTCTTCGCTGTCGATCACCAAGATGGCAGCAGATCTGAAGCACCCGGAACGCGTTGTGGGGTTCCACTTCTTCAACCCCGTAGCCGTGCTTCCACTTCTCGAGGTAGTCAAGGGCGAGAAGACCGACGATGCAACGCTGGCAACAGCATTCGCGACTGCGAAGACACTCAAGAAGTCCGCGGTTCTGTCCGCAGATCTTCCGGGCTTCGTGTTCAACCGCTTGGTGACCCGCGCATCCAACGAGATCATCGGGGCGATCGACGAGGGCACCCCCTTCGACGTCGCCGACGGCGCAGTAGGCGAACTCGGTATGCCGATGAGCCCGTTGACTCTCCTCGCTCTGGTCGGGCCTGCCGTCGCATTGCATACGGCCGAAACGCTTGCAGAGGCTTACCCGGATCGGTTCAAGGACTCGCCCGGATTCCGCGCCCTGGTCGAGGCGAAGAAGCCCGGCGTCTGGACGTACGGACCCGAAGGCCAGGTCGTCGACCCCGAGGTTGCTGCCCTATGGCCGCAGGGTGACTCACCATCGACTGCAGAGCAGGTGCTCGATCGCACCCGCAACGCAATCGCCGACGAGATCCGAATCATGCTCGACGAAGGCGTCGTCGCGGCACCCGAGGACATCGACCTCTGCCTGCTACTCGGCGGTGGGTTCGGATTCTGGAACGGCGGAATCACGCCGTACCTCGATCGTAGTGGCGCCTCGGAGGCGGCCACCGGGCAGCGGTTCCTCGCTCCCGGTGTTGCCAGCATCTGAGCTGAACACTGGGAGGACGGCCCGCACTTTCGTTGTGCGGGCCGTCTTTCGTTTCGATACCGTCGCCATTTCCCTCACACCCGGCGCCTGCCCTTTACGTGCGGTAACTCTTCGGGGCAAGATCCGCCGATTTCCACCACTTTCGAGCGGGTCGGGGCCATGATGGCCTAACCACCATCGCTGCTGGCACACGACCTCGAAAGCTGGGTTCGCAATGACGCAACCTACAGATCGCTACACCGCGAAAGTCATCGGAGTCACCGTCGCTGCCGCGGTCGGGGGATTTCTTTTCGGTTTCGACAGTTCGGTCGTCAACGGCGCGGTCGATTCGATTCAAGAAAATTTCGGCCTGAACTCGTTCATCACCGGTTTCGCCGTCGCCATTGCGCTACTCGGTTGCGCAGTAGGCGCATGGTTCGCCGGACGACTCGCTGATAGCTGGGGACGCAAACGCGTCATGCTGCTCGGCTCAGCATTGTTCACCATCTCTTCCGTCGGTTCAGGTTTCGCATTCAGCGTTCCGGACCTGATGCTGTGGCGAGTCATCGGCGGACTGGGCATCGGGATCGCTTCGGTGATCGCGCCTGCATACATCTCGGAGATCGCCCCGGCGAAGTATCGGGGCGGTCTTGCGTCACTTCAGCAGTTGGCGATCACCATCGGTATTTTCGCCGCATTGCTCTCCGACGCGGTACTGCAGAACGCCGCAGGTGGGCCATCGAACGACCTGTGGTTCGGAATGGAAGCTTGGCGATGGATGTTCCTCGTCGGCGTCGTTCCCGCGCTCGTGTACGGCTTCCTCGCTACGCTCATTCCGGAATCGCCCAGATACCTGGTAGGCAAGCACCTCGACGAGGAAGCCGCGCGCATTCTCGGTGAAATCTCCGGCGAAATGCATCCGAACGAACGAGTCAAGGAAATTCGGCTCACACTCAGAGCTGAAGCCAAATCTTCGTTTGCGGACATACGAGGGCCCAAATTCGGCCTGCAACCCATCGTCTGGGTCGGTATCACCATGGCGATTCTGCAACAATTCGTCGGCATCAATGCGATTTTCTACTACTCGACGACTCTGTGGAAATCGGTCGGGTTCAGCGAAAATCAGTCTTTCGTCACCTCGGTGATCACCTCGGTCATCAACGTGAGCATGACCTTCGTGGCGATTCTGTTCGTCGATCGATTCGGTCGAAAGAATCTATTGCAGATCGGTTCCATCGGAATGTTCGTCGGTCTGGTTCTTGCCGCAGCATCGTTCACCCAGTCGATCGGGTCCGGGGACAACATCACCCTCCCCGACCCATGGGGTCCGGTCGCCCTCGTGGGTGCCAATCTGTTCGTCATCTTCTTCGCCGCCACATGGGGTCCGATCATGTGGGTCATGCTCGGTGAAATGTTCCCCAACCGAATGCGCGCGGTCGCGCTGGGCATCAGCACTGCCGCCAATTGGGTAGCCAACTTCGCAATCACGCTGGCTTTCCCTCCGCTGACCGAGACGATCGGCCTCGGATTCATCTATGCGTTCTTCGCGTTCTTCGCTCTGCTCTCCTTCTTCTTCGTCAAGTTCAAGATTCGCGAGACCAAGGGCATGGAACTCGAAGACATGGTTATCTGAGCCGCTCCTCGCAGAGAGTGAGATGTCATGTCCACGTTTATCGTCGAATATTCCTACACACCGGAATCATCGTCCGGTAGGGACGATCACCGGACGGATCACCATGCATGGCTCACCGAGATGATCCGACGCGGGATCGTGCGATCTTCCGGACCGTTGGCGGACCACACTGGCGCAAAGTTCATCGTCGAGTCGACGGACTTGGACACGGCCAGTCGACTGTTCACCTACGATCCGTTCGTTCGCGCTCATCTCGTCAAGGACGTACGCGTCGTCGAATGGTCGCCTCCTACTGACGATTCCAGCGACTGACTTGAACGATCCGATCGACACGACCCATCATGGCGCTGCCGGATGCACCAAGCGAAAGTTCAGGGCGACTTGGACCATCCCACGATTCGCTGTGCGACGTCTTCCGAGGTCAAACCGAGCTCATTGAAAATCTGCTCACGAGAAGCGTGATCCAGGAACCTCTGTGGCACACCGATGTCGTGGCAGATCGTGTCGACACCCGCGGCGCGGACAGCGGCAGATACGCTCGATCCGATTCCGCCATGTAGACCCGAATCTTCGATCGTGACGACGAGACGGAAATCCTTGGCCATCTCGAGGAGCGACTCCGGTACCGGAAGCACCCAGCGTGGATCGATCACTGTAACCGAAAGCCCCTGAGCTGCAAGCTTTTCAGCTGAATCGAGCGCCAATGAAGCGAAGGCCCCCACAGCGACGATGAGAATATCGCGCTCTCCGGACTCCGGCTCGACAAGAACGTCGACGAGACCGTCGAGTCGTCGCAGCGCTGGAACATCATCCGTCACGGCACCTTTGGGGAACCGCAGTGCCGTGGGACCGTCGTTGATCGCCAAAGCTTCGGCGAGCTCCTCCCGAAGGGTCGCGCAGTCACGAGGAGCGGCGACACGAATTCCTGGCACTATCCCCAGCAGCGACATGTCCCACATGCCGTTGTGACTGGCGCCGTCGTTGCCGGTGACACCTGCACGGTCGAGAACCAACGTAACCGGTAAGTTCAGCAACGCCACATCCATGAGCAGTTGATCGAATGCACGATTGAGGAACGTCGAGTACACAGCTACGACTGGGTGCATCCCGCCGAGCGCGAGGCCTGCCGCCGAGGTCATGGCATGCTGCTCAGCGATCCCGACATCGAAAAGCCGACCGGGGTACTTCTCGCCGAATGCAGCCAAACCTGTCGGGCCGGCCATCGCCGCGCTGATCGCGACGATGTCTTCACGGTCAGCCGCGATATCGATGAGTTCACGAGAGAAGACCGACGTCCAGTCCGGTGCAGCCACCGAACGTGATTGTCCGGTAAGCGGATCGATGACACCGGTGGCATGCATCTGATCGGCGACATTGTTCTCGGCGTGCGCGTAACCCATCCCCTTGCGCGTCACCGCGTGAACGATCACCGGGCCGCCGTAGTCCTTGGCACGTCGAAGTGCCGACTCGAGCGCCGGCTCATCGTGGCCGTCGACGGGTCCGAGGTACTTGATACCGAGATCGGTGAACAGGACCTGAGGACTCAGCGCGTCTTTCACCCCGGCCTTCATTCCGTGCAACATCGCGTATGCGGTCTTGCCGACGAATGGAATCTTGCGCACGATGCGTCGACCGTTGTCGAGGACCCGCTCGTAACCGGGTTGTAGCCGAAGCGCTGCGAGATGCTCGGCGAGGCCGCCTATCGTCGGTGCGTAGGAACGTCCGTTGTCGTTGACGACGATGACAACCGAGCGGTCCTTGCCTGCCGCGATGTTGTTGAGGGCCTCCCAACACATGCCACCTGTCAGGGCACCGTCGCCGACGACGGCTACGACATGCCTGTCGGTTTGCCCCTTCAGTTCGAAAGCTTTTGCCAGTCCGTCTGCGTACGACAGCGAAGCCGATGCGTGTGAAGACTCCACCCAGTCGTGCTCACTCTCTGCACGTGAGGGGTATCCGGAAAGACCGCCCTGCTTGCGCAGCGAATCGAAAGCTCCGGTCCGACCGGTGATCATCTTGTGTACGTAGGCCTGGTGGCCGGTGTCCCAGATGATCGGGTCGTGTGGCGAGGAGAAGATACGGTGTATCGCCAGCGTCAGTTCGACGACGCCGAGATTCGGTCCGAGGTGACCTCCCGTCGCCGACACCTTGTCGACGAGGAACTCACGGACCTCGACTGCCAGGTCTGCCACTTCGGACGGGGCCAGTAGGCGCAAGTCCTCGGGCGTCTGGATTCGAGCTAGGACACCCAACGAGATCGCTCCCTCCGGCCGGAAATCTTCGGTCCTTGCAGTCTTGCCTTGTTCGATGCGAACTGTCTTGTCTCCCCAGTCTACGTAGCGTCCCGTGGAGCGACGCCGAGATAGCTCCTACTGTTCGACAATACTGCGGTCCGGCACATGCACCCAACAATCGCGGCGCGTCCATCGTCACATCGAAAGAGGTGGCCGGAGCATAGGGTCACCTCATGACAACTGTCGTGGACCAAATCCTGAAGGACGTGTTCGACGCATGCCGAGACAATACGTCGGGTGCGGTTGCCGACTACATCCCGGAGCTCGCGGCAGTCGCACCCGACGGCTACGGGATAGCCCTTGCGACCAGCGATGGCTATGTCTACGAAATCGGCGACACCGCGACCCCCTTCACCATTCAGTCGATCTCGAAGCCGTTCACCTATGCATTGGCGCTGACAGATCGCGGTGAGGCTGCAGTTGCCCGCAAGATCGACATCGAACCGTCGGGTGAGCCGTTCAACGAGATCAGTTTGGACCCGATCACCGAACGTCCCAGAAACCCGATGATCAATGCCGGCGCAATCACCTCGGCGTCGTTGATCAAAGGACGCACGAGGAAACATCGGTTCGAACGGATCAGGGCGGCGTACTCACGTTATGCGGGCCGAGAACTCACCTTCAACGAGAGCGTGTACGCCTCCGAGGCCAGAACCGGAAATCGAAACCGCGCGATCGGATACATGCTGCGGTCCTTCGACATCATCGAGGAGGATCCAGACGCGGCCGTCGACCTCTACTTTCGTCAATGCTCGATCGATGTGACCGCCGCCGATCTGGCCATGATGGCAGCCACCATGGCCAACAACGGCGTGAACCCACGAACCAGGGAACGAGCTTTGGCACCCGCCCTCGTCGAACGAGTACTCAGCGTGATGACGACATGCGGTATGTACGACGGTGCAGGTGATTGGGTTGCGCGAGTGGGCATGCCGGCCAAGAGCGGAGTAGGAGGTGGACTGCTCGCAGTGTTGCCGGGGCAGATGGGAATTGCGGTGTATTCCCCCCGTCTCGATCAACACGGGAGCAGCGTGCGGGGAGTGGCGACCTGCCGCGAATTGTCCACCAGGCTCGAACTTCACTTCCTGCATGTGACCCGTGCAGCCCGTTCGGCCATTCGCGCTCGTTACACGCTCACCGAAGTACCGTCTCGAAAGCGCAGAAGTGACGTCGAACAAGATGCTCTCGCCGAGTTCGGTACTCGCGCAAGAGTATACGAACTACACGGCGACCTGCTGTTCTCGGGCGCCGAGACGGCTGTACGCGAGATCGGCAATCTCGACGACAAGCTCGACGCGTTGGTCATCGATGTCCGCGGGGTCGGCGAGGTCAGTGACGTCGCGCGCAGCATGTTCGACGCCCTGCACAGTCACCTGGCTGAACGTGGATGCCAAGCCTCGCTGGTCGACCCACAGGGAGTCATGGGACACAAGGTTTCCAGTATCGACCCGAACGCCGGAGCTGGCCGGGTTTTCTCCGACGCAGGCTCGGCCATTCGATGGGCAGAAGAACTGCTACTCGACCGCTACTGCGCAGGGCCGCGGCAACCGGAGACGATCTCGGTATCGGAACATCCGGTCCTGAGCGGACTGACCCCCGCTCAGCACAAGGAAGTGGAAGCGCTGATCGACATCCGGGACTATCCCCGCGGCCAAGTGATCGTGCGCGGCGGAGACCCGGCGTCGGGGCTGTTCCTGGTGCTCGCAGGTGAAGTCAGCTCGATCTTCGTGGCCGACGACGGTTCACGCCATCGAATAACCACGCTGTCGCCTGGCATGAGCTTCGGTGAGATGCCACTTTTGGCCGGCACGACCTTCCTCCTCGACTTCTGCGCGGACACGCCGTTGACCGTAGGGGTGCTTTCGGTCGAGGACTTCGATGCACTGACGAAAAACGCACCCGCCGTGAAACTGGAGCTACTGACCAACCTCGCTACGGGGGCATACCTGCAGATGAACACAGCGATAAAGTCGCTTGGCCAGTTCGAAACGCGGCGCTGAACATCGACCGCGGACTCCCGTTGGAGCCAGGACGCCGGCGGAAAAATCTCCACCGGCGTCCTCGTCCACCCAGCTTCAGCAATCACATTGTTGCTAGGCGCCCAATGTCGCCATTGTCAGCACCTCGGTCGGCTGCGGTGAGCCGCCTGCGGGTTCGAGCGAGAACGCGAAGTTGGTCGCTCCCCCCATACCCTCGATGACCGTCTGGCCGCCTTCCTCGAGTTGCGCCGGCGTGACGAGCCCGACCGATCGTGGAGTTCCTTCGACGAACCACATCTGGTAGTCCTTGCCCGCCTCCGGTGCCGCCACACCGTCGAGTTCCACCACGGCCGAGTCTGCTTCACGTGAATACGAGATCTTCGCAGTACCTCCACCAGGGAAGCTCGCTGTGGATTCCTGCGTGTCACCGTACGCAATCACCTGCTCGGCCTGCGTCGGGCTTGGATCGTTCCCGATCACTTGCGTCGCGACGACACCTCCACCGACTACAACGACCACCGCCGCCGCGGCAGCCATCAACGAGGTACGCAACCTGGTGCTTCGCCGTTCACGGTGACCCTTCATGCTCGTCACGTTCGACGCGGTCACCGGCGGTGGGGTCACCTGCGATGTACGCGGAACTTCGTCGAGAAGCCGTGCGCGAACCTCTGGCGGGGGCTCGACGGCATCGAGCACCGAAGCCAGCGCCAACGTCTCCTGAATCTCCCCGACGAGAATGCCGAACTGGACGCGGGCGGTGTCGTCGACCGACTCGAGATCGCGTTCGATCTCTGATTCTTCTGCTGCGCTGACCGCATGGAGGGCAAATACCTCCGCGGAATCGAGCAGTCGCTGTCGAATCGCTTCGCTCATGAGGGTGTCACCCCCAAACATGTCTTCAACTTGATCAGCCCATCTCGTATTCGCGATTTGATGGTCGGTACCGCTACCTCGAGGCGCTCGGCAACCTCGCGGTAGGTCCAACCGCTGTAATAAGCCATTCGCACAGATTCACGCTGGGTATCGGTCAACGTATCGAGGCATGCGATCACTGCATCGGACTCGAGCCGTTGCGTGACAGCCTCGAGAACCTCGTCGTGCTCGGGTGAGTGGCTGATGGCGCCGTACGCTGCCTCACGGTCGGTACCGGATTGCTCCGACCTGACCCGATCGACGGCCCGCCGATGAGCCAGAGTCATGACCCAAGCGAGCGGACTGCCCTGTTTCGGATCGTAGTTCGGAGCCGATCGCCAAATCTGGAGAAAGACTTCCTGGGTGGTTTCCTCGCTGTACCCGGGGTCACGAAGTACGCGTAGCACCATGCCGTAGACGCGAGCAGACGTCGCGTCGTACAACTCGGCGAACGCACGCTGGTCACCCTGGGCAACTGCTGCCATGAGACGACGAAGACGCTCGGTCTCGTCGGCGCGCAAATTACGCAACTGTGCGCTGGGGACCGCACACGCGGCTCCTTCGGAGTCCACCGATGCCGGCGGGTCGTCGTATGAATCGGATGTCCCCTGAAACGGCGAGTCCGAACTCGGGGTGGCGCTCACCGGACCAAGGTCCCAACTGATTCGAATCTGATCGCGTTCATTGATCAAGAGAGTAGTGCTCATATGGCTCTCACACCGAAACCTCCGCGTTTTCCCGCCGCACAAGGTATTCGGTACACGGAACGAAAGGGATGGGCGAGCGCGAAAAATGGATTGCGGACGAGGCGAAAATCGGGCAATCATGAAGGAATGGACACATCGGCGGCAATATCGACTCACGGCATCGTCAAACGATTCGGCGATACCGTTGCCGTCGACGGTATCGATCTGACCGTTCCATGTGGTGGGGTGTACGGCGTGCTGGGCCCGAACGGAGCAGGCAAGACGACAACCATCCGGATGCTGGCAACGCTCCTCCCCCTGGACGGCGGCAGCGCCCGCATCCTCGGTCACGACCTCGCCACCGAGGCGAGCGCCATCCGAAGCAAGGTCTCGCTCACCGGCCAGTTCGCGTCTCTCGACGAGGACCTGACCGGTACCGAGAATCTCGTTCTACTTGCGCGGCTCTATGGATACTCCCGTCCTGCAGCACGTTCGCGGTCGGAACAACTTCTTACGGCGTTCGGGATCGCCGATGCCGGTGGGCGTCAGGTGAAGACGTATTCGGGCGGAATGCGGCGTCGGATCGATATCGCCGCAAGCATCATCGTCACTCCTGAGCTCATTTTTCTCGACGAGCCGACCACGGGGCTCGATCCGCGGAGCCGAAACCAAGTGTGGGAGATCATCAGGGCACTCGTGGCCGGCGGAACAACAGTGCTGTTGACGACGCAGTACCTGGACGAGGCCGATCACTTGGCGGGTCGAGTCGCTGTCATCGACCGAGGGAAGGTCATCGCCGAAGGGACTACCGGAGACTTGAAGGCGTCGGTCGGGGCAGGTGCACTTCATGTGCGCGTTCTCGATCCGGCGCGGCGCAGTGCAGCCGCCGCGATATTGCGAACCATCCTCACCGACGAAGTCGTGGAGGACGCAGATCCGGTGGCCATCTCTGCGCGAGTCGACTCCGCGTCGTCGGTAGCGGCCGCACTTCCCGCTTTCGAAGCAGCGGGTATCGCAATCGCTTCCTTTGCGATCGGACAACCGAGCCTGGACGAGGTCTTCCTGGCTCTGACGGGGCATGCCTCGGAGACGGAGGCCGCATCATGACCACGACGCTCACCGACGCTTCCGCCTCGGTGGCCGAGGTGCTGCGCAGCGCAGGGCCACGACCATCGAGACCCAGCGCACTGTCCACATCGTCGAGTTTCGGCTGGCGGGCGTTGCTGAAAATCAAACACGTGCCGGAGCAACTATTCGACGTCACGATGTTTCCCATCATGTTCACGCTGCTGTTCACCTACCTTTTCGGTGGCGCATTGGCGGGTTCGACCACCGCCTACATCCAATTTCTGCTTCCCGGAATCCTCGTGCAGACCGTGGTCATGATCACCATGTACACCGGCGTCACGTTGAACAAGGATATCGAGAAAGGCGTGTTCGACCGATTCCGCTCTTTACCCATCTGGCGTCCGTCGCCGCTGGTCGGTGCGTTGCTCGGCGATGTCGTGCGTTACACGCTTGCATCGGTCATCGTGTTGATTCTGGGTGTGATCATCGGATTCCGCCCAGCCGGTGGGATGCTCGGCGTCGCAGCGTCGATTGTGCTGCTGCTGGTGTTTTCGTTCTGTCTGTCCTGGGTGTGGACGATGATCGCGATGATCGTCCGAACTGAATCAGCGGTCATGGCCGTATCGATGTTCATTCTTTTCCCATTGACCTTCGCCAGCAACATCTTCGTCGATCCGCAGACCATGCCTGGGTGGTTGCGAGCCTTCGTCGAGGTCAATCCGGTGAGCTTTCTCGTCACCTCGATCAGATCACTGATGTCCGGAGACACCGACATCACTGCATTGACGGTGACCACGGTGATGTGTGCTGGGTTTCTAGGCGTCTTCGGACCGATCACGATGCGTCTCTACAACCGAAAGACCTAGCTGTGTTCGGTTCCTAGTGGCCGTGTGCCGCCTTTCGTGTTCGATGTCGCCGCACCGCATCACGGTTGGAACAGACAGTCCCGCAGTATCGTTGACGACCCGTTCTGGACACGTCCGCGAACGCGGTGTGGCAATCTTCGGCCGCACACCGACCCAACCGCGACATTCCGCGGCCAGTCAGATGAAGCGCAGTTCCCACGCTGACCAGGGCCCGAATTACTGACCCCAGGGCGATATTGGGGTCTCGATAGTGGATGTGCCAACCATCTCCTGCGTGGTTGGTCAGACGCGGGTAGGCGGACGCACGGGTAAGTAAGCCGTTGAGGATTTCCGCTCGAGATTCATCGGTGGGGGCGTCCACCACCGATGACCATTCGGCCAGAAAAGCCATCGTGTCCACCAGGTCGACGTCACCGGGGACGGTGTCGACAACCAACCCCGCCTCGACGCAGCGCCGTCCGAGTTCCGCGGCCGACTCGGGTGGAGAATTGAGCAAGCCGACTCCCAAGTGCACGGCATACGTTCCGTAAGGGTTGATATGCATAAGACCATTACAGCACAGTGGGGTTATGCATAGCCACGAAAACCACTCCCATAGCTGGGCAACAGTCTCTCGTCACAACACGAGCGAAGGAGCGATCAGCTACCAGAACTGCGCATGCGGAGCCCAGCGGATTCTCTCCTCATGCATCTACGAGCCAGGAATCCTCGCCCTCGTCAGCGCCCGATGAGAGCGCATCTGGTGCGCATTGTTCTCCGATTCGGAGCGGTTGCTACCGATCCTGCACTCTGGCGGCGGAAGGGAATATCCGCAGCCAGAGTGCAGCATTCGGTCCCCTTCGACTTACTTCGTGAACAAGCCGATGCACTCCACGTGGTGCGTGAGCGGAAAGGCGTCGAATGCACGCATCGCTTCGAACGTATACCCAGCATCTCGGTACAGGCCGACATCTCGGGCGAACGACGCTGGGTCGCAACCGATGTGAACGATGCGACGCGGTGAACGTGATGCGACGCTCGAGACGACCTCTTTGCCAGCGCCTGCGCGGGGAGGATCGAGCACGACGACGTCGGGAGCGTCCAACAGCTCCACTACCCGTTCCACCCGGCCGGGCTTGAACGCCACTTGTTTCACGTCCTGCAGTGCTGCGGCGCCGTCCGCTGACGCGCGTCGAGAGAATTCGACACTGACCACCCGCCCGTCGGTGCCGACACTGGGTGCGAGGCTGGCAGCGAACACTCCGACACCGCCGTACAAGTCCCACGCAACCGATCCGGGATTCGGTAGCGCCCATTCGGCCACGACGTCGCTGTACATCTGCGCGGCCCCGCGATGTGCCTGCCAGAAGCCGTTCGCATCCAGCTCCCATTCTCGTCCGGCAACGAATTCGTGTGCCCGCCCGCTACCTACGACGGTGCGCTGCGTCCGCTCCTGCGCCGACGCAGCACGTCGGGCGGACGCACCACGCCTGCCCGGCGAACGTCGCCCCGTTTTCGACACCGCTGCGGGCGCAATCTCGACCACGTGTCGTTCGCCTGCACCGTCGACCGCCACTGCAAGCTCCGCGCCCGGACGCCATTTCTCCTCGTTCAATCCGTCGAGAGCACCCGACACCACCTGGGGGCACTCGAGTTCGGTCACGATGGTCGAACTTCGGTAGCGGTGAAAACCCGCGCGTCCGGCAAGGTCCACGGTCAGTCGAACTCGGCTTCTCCACCCGGTTCCATCTCCCGTGAACGGCAATTCCTCCACCTCGACGTCACGCTCGAGGCCCGCGATACGACGCAGTTGCTCGCTCACCACGGATGCTTTCATCGCCCGGCCCGCAGCCAAGGTCGCGTGCGAGTAGTCACAGCATCCGGATCCACCTGGACCGGATATCGGGCAGAGCGGCGCAATCCGATCCGGTGACGCGTCGATGATCTCCACCGCATCCGCTCGACAGAACGACCCGCCGCGATCCTCTGTCACTGCGGCGCGGACGATCTCGCCCGGTAGTCCGTGACGCACGAACATCACGCGGCCCTCGTGGCGCGCAACGCAAAACCCTCCGTGCCCCGGCGCCCCGAGTGTCACTTCGATGTTCTGGCCTACCCAGTTCTCGCTCATCGTGCTCATTTCGGCGTCGGCGGTTCGTACCCGCGGCGGGACGCACCCGGAGCGTTCTGGATGGACTCGCGTCTCGCTTTCTCCGACGAGTGCAACTGCCACGGGACGCTGGTCACCATCACTCCTGGCTGAAACAGCAGGCGGCTCTTCAATCTGAGGGCACTCTGGTTGTGCAGAATCTGCTCCCACCAGTGTCCGACGACGTACTCGGGAATGAACACGGTCACGACGTCGCGCGGCGAATCCCGGCGCACCCTCTTGACGTAGTCGAGGACCGGCCTGGTGATTTCACGATACGGCGACTCGACGACCTTGAGCGGTACCGTGACGTCGCTCGCTTCCCACCCCCGAACGAGTGCACGTGTGTCCTGTTCATCGACGTTCACCGTGATGGCTTCGAGTGTGTCCGGCCTGGTTGCGCGCGCATATGCCAACGCGCGCATCGTGGGCATATGCAGTTTCGACACCAGCACGATCGAGTGTGTCCGACTCGGCAGGACGCCGTCCCACTCTTCGTTCTCGAGCTCGCGTGCCACCGTGTCGTAGTGCTTGCGGATCATCCGCATCAGAACGAATATCGCGATCATGGCCACGATGGCAATCCACGCGCCGGCTGCGAACTTCGTGATCAGCACAATTACCAACACGGTGGCAGTCATGGCCAGGCCGATGCTGTTCACAATCCGCGAGCGGAACATGTGTCGACGTTGGTCCGGGTCCTTCTCGCTGCGCAGCAAGCGGGTCCAGTGGCGAATCATTCCCGTCTGGCTCAGCGTGAACGAGACGAATACTCCGACGATGTAGAGCTGAATCAGCTTCGTCACTTCGGCACCGAACACGACGACGAACGCGATCGCGGCGCCGGACAGAAACAGGATGCCGTTACTGAAGGCAAGGCGATCACCGCGTGTGTGAAGCTGACGCGGAAGGTAGCGGTCCTGCGCAAGAACCGATCCGAGCACCGGGAACCCGTTGAATGCCGTGTTCGCGGCAAGTACGAGGATCAGAGCAGTGACGACGGTGATGAAGAAGAAGCCGATCGGAAATCCGGAGAAGACGGTTTCCGCCAACTGGGCGATCAAAGTTTTCTGCTGATAGCCCTCGGGGGCGCCGATCAACTGCTCACCGGGATCCATCGCATACTTGATGCCGATCTTCTCGGCCAGAATGATGATTCCCATCATCAGAGTGATGCCGATGACGCCGAGCATGAGCAAGGTCGTCGCGGCATTCTTCGACTTCGGTTTGCGGAATGCAGGCACGCCGTTACTGATGGCCTCCACACCGGTCAGCGCAGCACAGCCGGAAGAGAACGCTCGTGCGATGAGGAATGCGAAGGCGATTCCGTACAGATTCGAGTCCTCGGCTTTCAACTCGAAGACTGCCGAATCCGCCTTCAGATCCTCACCGAAGACGTACACCCGGATCAGCCCCCAGGCCAGCATCAACACCATGCCGACCATGAATGCGTAGGTGGGAACGGCAAAGGCCGCGCCGGATTCTCGGATTCCTCGCAGGTTGATCGAGGTGATGAGCACGATCGCAACGACGGCGAACAACACCTTGTGTTCGGCCACCAACGGCACAGCCGAGCCGATGTTGGATGCCGCGGCCGATATCGAGACCGCAACGGTCAACACGTAGTCGACCATCAGCGCACTGCCCACCGTGAGCCCGGCCGTGGGCCCGAGATTGACCGTCGCTACCTCGTAGTCGCCGCCGCCGGACGGATAGGCGTGCACGTTCTGCCGATAGCTTGCGACAACGACAGCCATCACGACGCAGACGGCAAGGCCGATCCACGGCGTCAACGCATAAGCGGAGATTCCGGCGACCGAGAGGACGAGAAATATCTCCTCCGGCGCGTAGGCCACCGAGGACATGGCGTCCGAGGCGAAAACGGGAAGCGCTATTCGTTTGGGAAGTAGGGTATGACCGAGCTTGTCGCTGCGGAACGGCCTACCGAGCACTAGCCGCTTGGCGGCGGTCGAAACCTTGGACACGGTGCAAAGCGTAGGCCGTCCGAATACGGCCGCACCACCGGTGCGTCCGAAACTCGCCGAACAAGTTCGACGGGCATCCACCGCATTCCTGAAATGCCCGGATTTCGCATCGCAGCACCGGCTGGGCTCGAACGGCGACGTGCCGACGGTTACCTTGTTGTACGAGCACCGAGAGTCGCCGGTCCCTTGCCGGAAGACGAATCGACGCTATCCGAACGGAGCTGGAGCCTGTGTACGTAGTAGTGATGGGGTGTGGCCGCGTCGGCGCATCGTTGGCCGGTGCGCTTCACCGAATCGGCCACGAGGTGGCGGTCATCGATCGAGACGAGACCGCTTTCCTCCGTCTGGATCCGAGCTTCGACGGCCACCGCATCATCGGCATGGGCTTCGACAGGGACGTCCTCGTGCGCTCCGGGATCGAGAAGGCCGAGGCGTTCGCAGCCGTCTCCTCCGGTGACAACTCCAACATCATCGCCGCGCGCGTCGCCCGCGAGACATTCGGCGTCGACAAGGTCGTCGCTCGTATTTACGACGCGAAGCGTGCGGCGGTATACGAGCGGTTGGGGATTCCCACTGTGGCAACAGTCCCCTGGGCTACCGATCGGTTCCTTCATAATCTTCTGCGCGACGATCCGACCACCAAATGGCGTGATCCTTCGGGCAATGTCGCAGTTGTTCTACTCGACATTCACGAGGGGTGGATCGGCAAGAAGCTGGCACTGCTCGAAGAATCGACTCGTTCACGTGCGGCATTCCTCATCAGATTCGGCACCGGACTTCTACCCGACAAGCGCACGATCATTCAGGCAGACGACGAGATCTATATCGCAGCGGTGTCCGGGACGGTTGCCGAGGCAATCGCGCTGGCAGCCAATCCCCCGCCCTCCGACGACTAGTCACATCCGCACCGAGACGAACGGGAACCCATGAGAGTCGCAATCGCCGGCGCCGGCGCCGTCGGCAGATCCATTGCCCGAGAACTGATTCGCAGCGAACACAAGGTCATGCTGCTCGAGCGCAAACTCGACCACGTCGAACCCGAGGCGATTCCGGAAGCGGAATGGGTGCTGGCCGACGCGTGCGAGCTCTCACTCCTCGAAGCGTCGAACCTCGAGACATACGACGTCGTGATCGCAGCAACAGGAGACGACAAAGCGAATTTGGTGTTGAGCCTGTTGGCCAAGACAGAATTCGGTGTCAACCGAGTCGTCGCGCGCGTCAACGATCCTCGAAACGAGTGGCTCTTCGACGGATCGTGGGGCGTCGATGTAGCGGTGTCCACCCCGCGCATGCTTGCCTCGCTGGTCGAGGAGGCCGTCTCGGTCGGCGACCTCGTTCACCTCATGACCTTCCGCAAAGGACAGGCCAACCTGGTGGAGATCACGCTTCCGGAGAACACCCCGCTGGCGGGCAAGCCCGTTCGGAAGCTCCTGCTCCCACGTGACGCAGCACTGGTGACCATTCTTCGTGGCGGCCGTGTCATCGTCCCGCAGCAGGACGATCCGCTCGAGGGTGGAGACGAACTGCTGTTCGTAGCCTCCGTGGAAGTCGAGAACGACCTACGCGCCGCGGTCGGCCTGACCAACATCGCGACGGGTTGATCGGTCGTCTGTTGGTTCGTTCACTTCCTCGATCGCTCGATCGGCCCGTCGAACCGCCCAGACCGTGACCAGAAGTGCGACGCCGGTCAACGGCCAACCCATGCCGATGCGTGCGACGGCCAGCCAACCGGTCTGGTCGGCGTCGTACAACTCGGACTGCACGAGATAGCGGGCACCGAAGACAAGTGCCCACGCGAACGTGGCGATGTCATAGGAGTGAACCGATCGACGGTGTGACCGCCACGTGGTGCCGTTGCCGTTCAGGTATCCCCAAGCCACCCCGACGAGGGGCCATCGAGCGAGCATCGACACCAGGAAGACTGCGCCGTACAGCAGGCTCGTGTAGATCCCGAAAAGGAAATAGCCCTTCGCGTCGCCTGTTCGGTACGCGATGAACGCACATATCCCGACACCGAAGAATCCCGATATCGCCGGCTGAATCGGATTGTGCCGCAACAATCTCCACACCAACACACCCAGAGCGACTGCGAGGGCGGACCAGATTCCGACGGCAAGCCCGAACATGCTGTTGGCGGGGACGAACACCACTACAGGAAGAGTCGAGGACACCAACCCGGTCAAGCCGCCGAGTTGCTCGAGGACAGTTTGCTTGCTCTCTTCGTCCAGACTCGCCGTAACATCGACGACGTCGGACTCCGTGTGCTCGACCTGCTGGGACGGTTGATCTGCCGGTGCGCCCGGTTGACCCAAGGAGCTGTGCTCGGGCCCGGTTCCGTCGGCTGGAACGTCGAGCTCGGGGCGTGTGTTCTGGCCACCCATCGGGCGACTGTCTCTCTCGGTCACATCATCGAGCGTGCCACATGAACGCGGTCAGGAGTCGTCGCGGAGTTCGTAGTACGGGTTGTAGACAATTTTTCGGCCGTTTCGCTCCCCCACCCGGCCTCGGATGAGGACGGTCTTGCCTGGCTCGATTCCGGCGATCTTTCGTCGGCCGATCCACACCAGCGTCACCGGATCGGTGCCGTCGAAGAACTCGGCTTCGATGTTTGCGTTGGCCGCCTTCGAGCACGCTTCGACGCTTCGCAAGCGCCCCAACATCGTGACTTCTTCGCCCCTGGAGCAGTCACAGGCACGGCGGGCGCCCGACGCTTCCGAAGTTTCCGCCATCTCTTCGGCATCGAGCTGATGGATGTCCTCCGTCAACTTACGCGTGAGCCTGCGAAAATATCCTGCGGCAACGGGTGCCATGGTGCGCTCCTGGAAGCATCTGCGACGAGTTACATCGCTGTGAAGACCTGTACCAACGCCACTGTAGCCCCGCGTGAGGCCGACGGCCAACCGCCAGTTCAACCGCGTCTGCGGGGCCGAATCGTCCGATCGACGGTCCGTGTAAGCCACCGGGCACAATCACCGGAATGAACGTGACGAGACCGGCAACTCACGTGGTGGTCCTACCGGGTACCGGATCGGATGCGGAGTTCGCATTCGACGCATTTGCAGCGGCGGTAGCGGCAGCAGGAGCCACGATCGAAGCAGTGAGCCCCAACCCCAACGGCATCGTCGCCTCTTACGAGGAGGCGATGTCTGCAGCGGCGCACCGACACGGCCGAATCATCGTCGGCGGCATCTCGATCGGCGCCGCGGTGGCGCTCTCCTGGGCGCGCCGCCACCCACAGTCGGTGATCGGTGTCCTGGCAGCCTTGCCGCCCTGGATCGCCGATCCGACCGACGCACCGGCGGCACTCAGCGCGAGGTACACCAAAGAACAACTCGACGCTTCCGGGCTCGACGCGGTGACTGCAGCGATGGAAGCGACGACTCCGCACTGGCTGGCGTCGACTCTCCGGCGTTCATGGGCGTCGCAATGGCCCGATCTTCCCCGCGCTCTCGCCGAAGCGGCCTGCTACGTGGCGCCCACTCTCGACGAACTACGCAGCACCCTCGTGCCCACCGCAGTGATCGGCGCCGTCGACGATCCGGTCCATCCGATGGACGTTGCGCGGACGTGGCACGACGAAATTCCGAACTCACGCCTGTCCACTGTCGCCCTTGCCGACATCGGTGCCGATCCAGGGGTGCTCGGTCACCGCTCGATGCAGGATCTGAAGAGCCTCGTCGACTGATACAGATGCCCGTCGGCATGACTGATCACCTGTCGCACGGACATCGCCAACGAGGCGTCAGCCGCCCAGCTGCTGCATTGCAGAGCCCGAGGAGCCTCGACGCGGGCCTTCGGTGGGTGTTGTCTGGTTCGCAGGCGCGGCGGAGGTCGGTGGCTGAGGCGGCGCTTCCTGTGGCTCTGTTCGCGCCTGCTCCGCCTGCTGCTGCTGGGCCGCGGCGAGTTGCGCGGTCAGAGCGGCCGGAAGGACCACCGGGAGCGGGGTGCGTACGGGATGCGGCTCGGTACCGCGATCGACCACCGTCTGTGCGAGGACGTCACGCGCGATCTGCACGAGTGGCGAGTCGTTGGCGACCGCGCCCGATGGGCCTGCCAGAACACAACGGACCATCCACCGATAGCCGTCGACTCCGATGAAGCGCAGATCCGCGTTCGATGTCACTCCGTGCAGCTCCCGTCCCCAAGGACCGGTTTCCATACTGACTGCGGACTGATCCGAGCGAAGCGAGGTAGCCAAATCGGCCGCAACCTCGCGCCACTGGCCGGGCGACTTCGGCGCGGCGTAGGCAGCAATGGTGATCCGGCCGTGCGCGGTGACGACATGCACTGCCTGCGGTGCGCCGGCCTGATTCATCTCCACCTGCAGCTGGCCTCCCGCAGGCAAGGGCACCAATACCGATCCCAAATCGAGTCGCGTCTGGGCAAGAGTGTCGCGATCTTCGTCCAATTCGGTGAGGTCGAACGGACCGAGATCGGGGTCCGCCTGCTCACCGACGGTTTCGTCGCGCGCGGCGGTCGCGGTGCCGAGCGCGTCGGCTCCGCCTGCCGAACTCGAGTCGTCGAAGGTGTCTTCGTCTCCGAAGAACCCACCGGTCGACGCTTCATCCTGTGCTGCGGTCTTCTTCCGCCGTCCGAACATGATCAGTTCTCTTTCTCTGCGAAATCAGTGCATTCTCTGCGAGTCAGGGTTTTATGTCTGTCGATTGGGGGCGACGCGAAGGCCCGCGTGTCCACCACTCGACCCGTAGCCGCCAGTTCCTCGTACCGTCTCGTCCAGAATCTCGACCTCGACGAAGGACACCAATTCGACCTTCTGCACGAGGAGCTGAGCTATCCGGTCCCCACGGACCAGTTCGATGCTCTCACTCGGGTCGAGGTTGATCAGGCACACTTTGATCTCGCCTCGGTATCCGGCGTCGATAGTTCCCGGTGCATTCACGATCGAGAGTCCGGATTTCGCGGCCAGACCCGAGCGCGGATGAACCAAGCCCACCATTCCGAATGGAAGCGCCACTGCAATTCCGGTTCCCACCACCAAACGTTGACCGGGAGCGAGTGATGCATCGGCCGTGATGTGCAGATCTACCCCGGCGTCACTGTCGTGGGCTCGCTTCGGGACCGGGAGGTCTGGGTCGAGTCGTTTCAACGCGACAGTCGGTGGATCGACTTCGCCGATGTCGGCTGAGGCACTGTTGGGATCGTCGCTCACGTGCACCGAGACTACGCTGCCACGACGCTCGGTCCATCTCTTCCCTTGACGTACGGCTCTACGTGTTCGACAGGGATACACGTATCCTGGACGAGTGCCACAGGAACAACATCACGATCTCGAACCCTCAGCCGTCCCGGATTCCGCGACGGGCACTGTCGTCTATACCGAAAAACTGTGGGTTCCACTGTGGTGGTGGCCGGCAGCGTTGGCTGTCGGTGCATTGCTCGCAGCCGAGGTCCACATGGGCGCGCCGGGAGTTAGGGCGTGGCTTCCGTATGTGATTCTGCTTCCGTTCCCGATCTGGGCTTTGTACTGGTCGAGCAGAATGACGGTCGAGGTAGTTCGCGACAACGACGGAGCTGGAGAGCTCCGCGTAGGGCGCGCACACTTACCCCTGGATGTGATCGCCAAGTGCGCTGCGATACCGGCGACAGCAAAAAGTGCGGCGCTGGGAAGGCAGCTGGATCCCCTTGCCTTCGTTCAGCACCGCACCTGGGTCAAACAAATGGTGTTGATTGTTCTCGACGATCCCGATGACCCCACCCCCTATTGGCTGGTCAGCACTCGGCGTCCGGAAGACCTGTTGGCCGCCTTGGCTCAGCCCACCCCCGAAGACCACTCGTAACGGTCTTGGCTGAGCCACTCGATTCATCCCGCTCGATCTCATGTGGACCGGCGAAATACATCGACCCGAGCTGCCCGTGCGTCAGTTGTTCTGCACTTCGACCGCGTTCTCGTGCTCGGTCAGGCAGCGCAGTCTCTACAGACCAGAACTCCGCCCGCGTCACTTGCCAATCGGCTCCGGTGATGGACGAGGAAGCAGCTCGAACAGGTGAACTCGTCGGCCTGCTTCGGCACCACACGAACCGATAGTTCCTCCCCGGACAAGTCCGCGCCCGGAAGTTCGAATGACTCTGCTGTGTCTGATTCGTCCACATCGACCACAGCGGACTGCGCCTCGTTGCGGCGTGCCTTCAGCTCCTCGAGCGAATCCTCGGAGACATCGTCGGATTCTGTTCTTCTCGGTGCGTCGTAGTCGGTTGCCATTGTTCCTCTAACCCCTCGTTCTCTTGCATGTTTCCGGTGGTTGCTGCGGGCGACGTCCTAGCGTGATCGCCAGCGTGATGAGGGCGCTTACGTTGCTCCCACCGTCCTGTTTCTTTTCGGTTCGCACTACTGAACCGTGCTGCCGTTCGAGCCTTGTTCCTACACCTTCACTTGCACTGCGCGACTGCCCGAGTCGAGGCGTCCGAAACTACATCGGGTGTTGCCCGAATAGCTGTAATCGAAACCTGATCGAGACCTCACCAATCGCTCTTGCGGTCCACCGAATCGGCTCCGTTCTGAAACCACCGGGGCCGCCAGACAATAGCCGAGCGGCGAGAGAATAGCTAGGCCGAATCGCCGTGCAGCCTATTTTCACCTGACCAATCCGCAAGAACAACCTCGAGCGCCAGTACATTCCGCGAGCGGTACGAAGCGGCGCCGACGGCCAACCCAACAGCCCGAAGATAGCCGGAGTGTGCACCTTCGGACAGCGGCAGTGCCCTTCGTCTCCACCGCCAACTACAGTGGGCGTGCGCCGACACTCGTTCGACTCGGCGCAGCTTCGATTCTGCCGACGGAAAGGCTTTCCACACCGTGGTTTCTCTGATCACCGAGGGCCGATCGGCCGACGACCAAGGCCGTCCGTTTCGGCGCCGGCGAGCGTTTCCCATTCTGATCGTGCTGCTCGTGCTGGCGCTCCTCGGTGTAGTCACCTGGATCCGAGTGTTCACGGCCGGCGAGGCTGCAACCACGACCGTGGCATGCAATGCACCCTCGACAGCACCTGCGAGCGATGGCACCGTGCCTGCGCCGCTCGGCGAACGCGTCGACCCGACGACCCTGTTGGAAGTGGAACCGGCGCCGGTCGCGAACACGAAGGTTCGGGTGTTCAACGCGAACGGCGAACGCGGACAGGCAGCAACGGTGGCCGCCGAGCTCAGCGACTACGGATTCGCGAGCGCACCGGACGTCCAGGTCGGTAACGATCCCGTCTACCTGGATCAGAACATGCAGTGCCAAGGTCAGATCCGGTTCGGTGCGGCTGGGACGGCTGCCGCGAGCACGATGTGGCTGGCTGCCCCTTGCGCCGAACTCATCCAGGACGGACGCCCCGATGACACCGTCGACTTGGCTCTGGGAACCTATTTCAAGGATTTGCAGCCGAACCCGGACGCGGAGTCGGTCCTGCAGTCGCTGGCTGGAGTGACGCCCGGCGCCGCACCTGCCCCGCTCGACATCGACCTGCTCTCGGCCGCGCGCAAAGCTCCCTGCTGACCGAGTGCCGGCCGTCGGACTCGTTCAATCGGCCGGAATCGGATCCAGCGCACCCAGTTTCCGCAACGTTTCGATGAAATCAGCTGCGATACCGGGTGCGACCGCGACGGTGACCGCCCCACCCGAACTCGTGGAGTTGGGATCGGGCAGGAGAACCGTTGCACCGGCCTCCTCGGCGATGAGTGAACCCGCTGCCCAATCCCACGGGCTCAGCCCGTGTTCGAAATGGGCATCCACCGAGCCGGACGCCACCATGCACAAGTCCAGCGCTGCAGATCCGATCCGTCTGACATCGCGAACCAGTGGAAGCAATTCACCGATGATGCGGCCTTGAACGGTGCGCCGCGCCGATCCGTATCCGAAGCCGGTGGCCACCAGAGCAAGAGGCACCTCGACAACCGGATTGCACACCAATTCTGTTGTGGTTCCGTTGGATTCGGTCACCGTCGCGCCATGCCCGCGCACCGCGGCATACACCTGTTCCCGCGCAACATCGACCACGACTCCGACCAGGCTGACACCGTCGACCTGCGCAGCTACCGAAATCGCGTAGGCGGGTATGCCGTACAGAAAGTTCACTGTTCCGTCGATCGGGTCGAGCACCCAGCGGACGCCGTCCACCGTGTCGGTAGCTCCCCCGCCCTCCTCGCCCAGGATCGGGTCACCGGGTCGACGCTCTGCCAGCAAGACCCGAAGCAAGTCCTCGGTTTCGGTGTCGACGATCGTGACGGGATCGGTCGGAGTGCTCTTGGTCTGCACCGAATCGCCGTCCGTCCCCACGGCAACCGCCGGAGCACCGGGACCGAACACCTCGGGCCGCCTCGTACGCACATGGGCAGCTGCAGCAACGGCAACCTCGCGTGCAACCTCCATCAACTCCTTTGCGAGAGTTGAGCCCGGGTTCGATGACGACGAGTCCTGCGATACACGTGGGTTCGACACACGACCATCGCATCACACCACACAGGGCAACACCACTCGACGAGATTCGCGGTTGCGGTCCAATTGTCGAGTCGTCGACACATCGCCCACCGGATTGGACATCGAGGATCTATTCTCGGTAGTACAACAGTCTTCGAGTATGCAGATTTCAATGCACGAATTCATTGCACGATCCTCGACAACAGGAGAACGCGGCACATGACAGAGGCAGGTTCGGTATCGATCACAACCGACAGTGCACATCGGCACGGCTTCGGTGTCGACGTCGGCGGCAGTGGAATCAAGGGTGGGATCGTGGACCTGGTCACCGGGGAGTTGGTCGGTGACCGGCACAAGATCGAGACTCCTCAACCCTCAACCCCGGACGCCGTTGCAGGGGTCGTAGCGCAGATCGTGCAGCACTTCGGCTGGACCGGATCGATCGGCGTGACTCTTCCCGCCGTCGTCACCGGCGGGGTTGCGCGCTCGGCAGCAAATATCGACAAGTCCTGGATCGACACCGACGCAAGGGCCTTGTTCGCCAAGGCGATCGGCAACGACAACATCACTGTCCTCAACGATGCCGACGCTGCAGGTGTTGCAGAAGACCGCTTCGGTGGAGGCAAAGACCAGACCGGTGTCGTCGTGCTACTCACCTTCGGCACTGGAATCGGGTCCGCTGTTCTTCACAACGGTGTATTGCTTCCGAACACCGAGTTCGGACATCTGGAGGTCGACGGCAAAGAAGCGGAACATCGCGCCGCCTCGTCGGTGAAGGAGTCCAAGGATTTGTCCTACAAGGAGTGGGCCAAGGAAGTATCGAAGGTCCTCGAGACGTTCGAGGCTTTGCTATGGCCCGATCTTTTCATTGCCGGCGGGGGAATAAGTCGCAAGAGCGCGAAGTGGATTCCGCACTTGACCAATAGAACACCCGTGGTGGCAGCCACTTTGTTGAACACCGCAGGCATCGTCGGTGCGGCTCTAGCAGCCGACACAGCGCGCGATACAGCCATCGACCGGTAACAAAGTTCCTATGGGTCGTTACAATGGGGGAAGCCGGTCTGCACGCCGGCACATTCGACAAGACCTCTCCGCCGGAAACCACTCTGGCGTGACGCCGCACGACACCGTCACGAAAGGGCGTACGTGGCAGCCACCGATATTCGTCAGACCGTAGATTCAGCATCGGAGTCTGCGTCCACTGCACCTGCTGCGGAAGCACCGACCGGCACGACCCTGGAGGTCGGAGCTGCACCAGCGGCAAAGGTCGCGTCAGCACCGGCCAAGAAAGCCGCCGCCAAAAAAGCTCCCGCCAAACGCGCAGCAGCCAAGAAAGCACCTGCGAAGAAAGCACCCGCGAAGAAGTCCACCGAAGATACGAACTCCGACGCTGATGCCCCCGGCATCGATGAGATCGACATCTCCGAAGGAGATATCGCCGCGGCAGCCAACGACGTCGTCGAGGTTGTTGCCGTGGGCGCAGACACCGAAGAAGAGTCGACCACAGAGCCCACTGCAGAGGACAAGGCGTCCGGAGACTTCGTCTGGGACGAAGAGGAGTCGGAGGCGCTTCGTCAAGCCCGTAAGGATGCCGAGCTCACCGCTTCGGCCGACTCGGTCCGCGCGTACCTGAAGCAGATCGGCAAAGTTGCACTTCTCAACGCCGAAGAAGAGGTCGAGCTCGCGAAGCGAATCGAAGCAGGCCTCTTCGCGACCGAAAAGATGCGCGAGTTCGCCGAAAAAGGCGAGAAGCTCCCCGTGGCCGCACGACGCGACTACACCTGGATCTGCCGCGACGGTAACCGCGCAAAGAATCACCTTCTCGAGGCCAACCTTCGACTTGTCGTATCACTGGCCAAGCGATACACCGGCCGCGGGATGGCCTTCCTGGACCTGATCCAGGAAGGAAACCTGGGCCTGATTCGTGCCGTCGAGAAGTTCGACTACACCAAGGGTTACAAGTTCTCCACGTACGCCACGTGGTGGATCCGTCAGGCCATCACCAGGGCCATGGCCGATCAGGCACGTACGATCCGCATCCCGGTACACATGGTCGAGGTCATAAACAAGCTCGGCCGTATCCAGCGCGAGCTTCTTCAGGACTTGGGCCGTGAGCCCACCCCCGAAGAGCTCGCCAAGGAAATGGACATCACGCCTGAAAAGGTCCTCGAGATCCAGCAGTACGCTCGTGAGCCGATTTCGCTCGACCAGACGATCGGCGACGAGGGCGACAGCCAGCTCGGCGATTTCATCGAGGACTCCGAGGCTGTCGTGGCGGTGGACGCCGTGTCGTTCACGCTGCTTCAGGACCAACTCCAGTCGGTACTCGAGACGCTGTCCGAACGAGAAGCAGGTGTCGTTCGTCTCCGCTTCGGTCTGACCGACGGACAGCCTCGCACGCTGGACGAGATCGGTCAGGTCTACGGCGTGACCCGTGAGCGTATTCGACAGATCGAGTCGAAGACGATGTCCAAGCTGCGGCACCCATCCCGTTCGCAGGTACTTCGGGACTACCTGGACTGATTCTCTACCGTCAGCGCAGAATGCCGTCGTCCACCTAGTGGGCGGCGGCTTTCGTGTATCCGGTCGCGAACATTCGGGCGGCATCGGTTCGGTAGGCACTGACAGTTCGCAGGCACGCGATGGGGACGATCAAAGCTTCGGAGGCCCGAACTGCCCATCCTCGTTCGGGGCATAGTCGACGACGCCGATGACCGCGGACGTGGGCAGTGGCCCGTAGAGATGCGGAAAGTGCATCGCTTCCGGATCCCCCGGCACGCCGGGCTCCCAGCACACTGGTGATCCGAGACGATCGGGGTCCACGAGAAGCAGGACCACATCGGTTCGTCCCGCGAATAGTCTGTTGGCGGGTAGATGGACCTGCTCCGCGGTGGACAGGTGCACGAACCCGATGTCGTCGAAACCGGGCGGCCGGATTTCGCTCGAAGCGCGCACGGACAGCCATTCTTCGATACTGCACAAGTGAAGCAGAACGGGCGAGGTGTCGGTCACGTCGTCATCGTACGAGACAGGTACGCCGAATCGACTCGTGGAGAATCGTTCGCATCGCCTGTCCGGCGATGTCGCGTCCGAAACGCCGATCGTCCACGAAATGGAATCAGCTGTAAGCGAACGCGGATTTCGGCAAAGCCCAACTGCCAGGGGCTTTCTGCTCATTTCTTGTTAGTGACAACACAAAGAAACACCCACGGGAACAACGCGCGACTGCCAAACGTCTGAGAGAGTGTACGGACCGCGCCATACCGACGCGGCGGACCGGCCCCAGGCGATCGCTTGATACCGAAAGCCAGTACGGAGGAGTCATGCCCGGAACATTGACCAGCCCACAATTGACAGCGACCGACCGGTGCGACCGGTGCGGCGCAGGGGCTCGCGCACGTGTTGTGCTCTCGACCGGTGGAGAACTCCTGTTCTGCGGCCATCATGCCAAGGAACACGAGGACCGACTGCGTGAAGTGAACGCAACAGTGATGACCGAATCGGACTCTGCAGTGTAACCGGCTCGCTCGTATCGGAAGGCGCATGCGCCGACTAATCGACAGTCATTCGACACCAGAACGGGTGGCCACGAGAAATCGTGGCCACCCGTTCTGCACTGTGTCCGGGATCCAACTTCTGCTCGTTACATCTTCCGCAGTTGAACGATCCGCTCGCTCAGCTGATCTGCGGTGGCCATGGCGGTCGGTGGCCCACCACAGATGCGCCGTAAGTCCCCGTGAATGATCCCGTGAGGCTTCCCGGTGCGATGGTGGTACACGGCAACCAGACTGTTGAGTTCACGACGAAGCCCGGCCAGCTGGCCGGCCGAGGACGCACGTTCGGACACCGCTATCGGAGCGGGGACGGACAGTCCGGGTGCTGTCGGCTTGTCGATCTGTTCCTGCTGGCGTTGACGAAGCAGGTCCCGCATCTGTTTGGCATCCAACAGCCCAGGAAGGCCGAGGTAGTCGGCTTCCTCGTCGCTTCCCGAGAATGTCGCGGTCCCGAAAGAGGATCCGTCGTAGATCACCTGATCGAGCTCCGCGTCCGCACCGAGCGAGGTGTACGCCTTCTCCTCCTCGCCTAGCTCGTCCTTCTGCTTGTTGGCATCGGCGAGCAACTCGTCGTCGAACCCGTCCTTTTCGCGATGGGGCTTACCCAAGACGTGGTCACGCTGCGCCTCGAGCTGACTTGCCAAGTCCAACAGAACCGGCACCGACGGCAGAAAAACGCTTGCGGTCTCGCCCTTGCGGCGTGATCGAACGAAACGACCGATGGCCTGAGCGAAATAGAGCGGTGTCGACGCGCTCGTCGCGTACACACCCACTGCCAATCGCGGAACGTCGACGCCTTCCGACACCATCCGGACCGCAACCATCCACTGTTGGGTGCTTTTCCCGAACTCGGCGATCCGCGCCGACGACGTCGGGTCGTCGGACAGAACGATCGACGGTGATTCCCCGGTGATCACCTCGAGCAGCTTGGCGTAGGCACGCGCAACGGTTTGGTCGGTGGCGATCACGAGTCCACCTGCGTCCGGCATGCCTCCGGCCCTCAGTTGCCCGAGTCTGGTGTGTGCGGCCAACAGCACAGCGGGCATCCAGTCGCCCTGCGGATCGAGAGCTGTCCGCCACGCCCGTGCGGTCTGCTCGGCACTCAGTGGCTCACCCAGTCGTGCGGTGAACTCTTCCCCGGCGTTGTCTCGCCACCGCGCCTCACCCGAATACGCGAGGAACACAACCGGCCGTACGACACCGTCGGCCAAAGCCTCGGAATAGCCGTACGAGTGGTCGGCGCGTGAACGCATCAACCCCTCGTCGTCCGGTTCGTAGTTGATGAACGGAATCGGGCTGTCGTCGCTGCGGAAAGGCGTACCGGTCAACGCCAGTCTGCGGGTTGCGTCACCGAAGGCCTCGCGGATGCCCTCGCCCCAACTCTTGGCGTCACCACCGTGATGGATCTCGTCGAGGATGACAAGCGTGCGCCGAGCCTCGGTGCGCACCCGATGGCGGAACGGGTGTGAAGCGATCTGGGCATACGTGACGACCACGCCGTGGTAGTCACTCGAGGTCTGACCGGTCGAGTTGGAGAAGCGAGAGTCGAGCGCAATTCCCACGCGAGCAGCGGATTCCGCCCACTGGTGCTTCAAGTGTTCGGTCGGGGCGACGACGGTGATCTGATCGACGGTTCGGTGCGCCAACAGCTCCGATGCGACGCGCAAGGCGAAGGTGGTCTTACCTGCTCCCGGCGTCGCGACAGCGAGAAAATCCTTGGGTGAGGCCACCAGATATCGGGTCAGGGCGCGTCTCTGCCATGCGCGCAGCGGCGCGCCACCTGCCGAACTTTCGGTGGGTGCTCTTCGGTCTGTTGATTCGGCTTCGGTCATGTCAGCGCTCACTGGCCCGCCGGTTCCTGGCATTCGATCGAATTCCTCGCGCTCTCGGTTGCCCTGCAGTTCCCGCCGTGGAGCCTATCGCTCCGCACCGACCGATCTCGCATCGGAAGGAGCACCCGAGGGGCTCGATCGTTCGACTCCTCCAGCGACACGACGGGTGCAAACGGGCACTCCGAGCCTCGTTCAGGAATGCTGGAGGAATCATGAGTGATTCTGCAGGCGAAACACCACCGAGCGGGCAGTTGTCCAGGAGACGGCCGCTTCGATCCATCTGGGTTGTGACGCTTCGCACACTGACCAAGTCCTGGGACGACTCGATCTTCAGCAAAGCTGCGACTGCGGCGTTCTGGCAGACGCTCTCACTCCCGCCGTTGTTGCTTGGAGTACTCGGCAGTCTCGGGTTCGTCGCCGGCTGGTTCGGTCCCAACACCATCGACATCATCGAGTCGAAGATCATCACCTTCAGCAGCACGGTCTTCAGCGACAGCGTCGTCGACGGCATCATCACCCCGACAGTCCAGGACATACTCCAGCAAGGACGAGGCGAGGTCGTGTCCGCCGGTTTCGTCTTGTCTCTGTGGGCGGGATCGTCGGCGATCTCCACGTTCGTCGATTCGATAGTCGAAGCGCACGGCCAGCAGGATGCACGTCACCCGATTTGGCAGCGAGTCTTCGCCCTGCTGCTCTACATGGCGTTTCTGATCGCAGCAGTGTTCGTCCTACCGCTGGTTGCGCTGGGCCCTACGTACGTGAAGCAGATCCTCCCGGGTTCATGGTTCGAAATCGGTACCGAACTGATCGACTTCTTCTACTACCCCGCCGTCGGACTGCTTCTCATCGCCGGATTGACCACGCTCTACAAGGTGGCGCTGCACACTTCGCTCCCGTGGCACCGACTTCTCGGAGGAGCGTTGCTGGCGGGCGTGTTCTTCATGATCGCCAGCGCGGTGCTTCGCCGCTATCTGACCTGGATCACCGGAACCGGTTACACCTACGGCGCGCTCGCGACTCCCATCGCGTTTCTGTTGTTCACTTTCTTCCTGGGGTTCGCAGTCGTTCTCGGCGCAGAGTTCAACGCGACCATCCAGGAGTTCTTCCCCGCGCGGGCGACCAGGATCGATCAGATGAAGGGATGGCTCGCTGCGCAGGCAGATTCCGAGGAGTCGGGGCCGGTGACAGCGGTCGCGTGGAGGTTGGCCACAGGCCCGATCCGGGTCGGACAGGACAGGGGGCGATCGAACAGGTTCAAGGAAGCATCGGGGAGTTCACCCTCACCCGACACCTCGGCGGAACCCGACGGCCCACCTCACCCGGGCCCTACCCCCAAAGTCCCGCCCTCCGGCGACCATCTGCAGGATCCGGACCGCGGTCAGTCGCCCTTCTTCAATCCCTCGTAGACCTTCTTGCAGTCTGGGCACACCGGCGAGCCTGGCTTCGCCGATTTGGTCACCGGGAAAACTTCACCGCACAGCGCGACGACGTGTGTGCCCATGACAGCACTTTCGGTGATCTTGTTCTTCTTCACGTAATGAAAGAACTTCGGTCGGTCGTCTTCCGTGGTTTCGTCCGGCGCGATCTCGGGGCGGTCTTTCGTCTGAGTGCTCATGATTCGATTATTCCGCATCCGTCGTTCTGAGACGAACGACGCCGACAAGTGCATTCCGGGTGAGGTAGTGCCACAGTGGAGGGATGACGAGAACCCAGGGGTTTTCCGGCTCGGCCGAGAGTGGATCGGCCCGTAACCCCACATTGATCACCGAGGCGCAGCAGTCGGTCGAAGATCAGCACAAAGCTCGCGTGCGGAAATACATGTTCATCATGTCTTTCCGTATCCCCGCGCTGGTTCTCGCCGCCGTGTCGTACAGCATGTGGGCCAATCCGTGGATAGCGATGGCGATCGTCGGGGTCTCCATCCCTCTCCCCTGGATTGCGGTACTCATCGCCAACGATCGCCCGCCGCGGACCAAGAACGAAGTGAGCCGCTACGACGGCCGACACGTCGAGTCGACACAGATCGAGGCCCGCTCCCATCGGGTCATCGACGCAAGCGAAGACTGACAGGCACGCCGGGTGGACACAGCGGTGCTCGCTGCCTGAAAGACTGTGTCGGTGACTGCAACACTGCTTTCTGCATGCCCATCTCTTCGACAAGCGTTCGAAACGAGTTCCTACAACGCCGACAGTCTTCTCGAAGCACTCGGAGATCACGCCCACGCCGCCCTGATGCGTAGCGAACCTGTCCCGGTGCGGCGCGAGAGCAAAGATCGTGGGCGCCTGGGTGTTCTGATTCGACTGTTCCTACTCGTCGACGACATCGAAGAGCTCGAGGCTGCCGAAGCCCTGTCCCCGCTCTCGATCGACGACGCTCTCGCAGCTGGAATCGTCGAGCGGGTCGAGCCTGATCGTGTGCGTGCCTTGCTCGACATTCGACCACTCGACGCCGGATACGGCACCCGCTGGATCTTCTCCGATCTCGACGGCAGCATGCGTCCACTACCAACCGCCACCGATCACGTACTGGGTGTCGGTCAGGCATCGCTCTCGCTACTTCGCGGAACTCCGACCACCCAGGTAGGAGATGTCCTCGACGTCGGTACCGGGTGTGGGGTGCAGGCGATCCACGCGGCCGAGTACGCCGACACCGTGACCGGTACCGACATCAGTGAGCGTTCGATGCTTCTGGCCGAGGCAACGTGTGCTCTCAACGGCAATGACATCGAGCTGCTGCGCGGATCCTGGTTCGAGCCCGTCGCGGATAGGACCTTCGATCGGATCGTTGCCAACCCGCCGTTCGTCGTCGGGCGCGGAACGATCGAACACAGCTACCGCGACTCGGGGATCGATCTCGACGGGGCGAGCAAACTGATGATCGAACAGGCCCCGAACCACTTGAAGCCCGGTGGTACTGCCGTCGTTCTGGCGTCCTGGATCCACGTCAGCGGCGAGGATTGGCGCGCGCGTGTCGCATCATGGATTCCCGATCACGGCGTGGATGCGTGGATCGTGCAGCGCGACGTTGCCGACCCAGCACTGTATGTAGGTACGTGGTTGCGAGACGGTGGGGTCGATCAACGGGACGTCACAGGAGGGGGTTTGGCAGAGTCCTGGCTGGCGCACTTCGCCGAGGCCGAGGTCGAAGGCATCGGGTTCGGATTCGTCTATCTGCGCAAGACCGACCTGCCGAGCGATGTTCTGGCCGAGGACCTTCACCATGCATTCGAAGATCCGCTCGGCAACGAAGCGATCGCCTATTTCGACAGGGTCGCCTGGCTTCGTGAAAACGATCCCGCTGACGCCGTGTTTCGGCTCGATCCCGCGACGGCCCTCGAACGTGTCTATCTGCCGGGCGAAGACGGGTGGAGCGAGGAGGTCGTCCGTGTGTACCGCGGAAACGGGCCGAACTGGAAGCACGAGATCGACGAGTTGGGCGCACGCTTGCTCGCAGGAATGCGACCGAATGGTCTGGCGCTACGCGAATTGGTCGCACTGTTGGCCTCGGCGAACGATCTCGACGAGACCGACCTACTCGAGGGTGCCGTCGAGCTGATCACCGGCCTGTTCCGTCACGGACTCCTCGCGCCGGAGGGTGCAGAGGACTGAGTTCCAAGCCTGAACCTTCTCAGCAACTTCTCAGGACGGGCACGGGATAGACGCTGGTCAAGCGGGTATCAGAGGGTGGAGCGTGGGAACTTTTCGGGGACACCCGGACGTTGATCCCTATGAGACACCACCGATCAGGAGGCAAGTCATGACCAGCCCCAGCACTACGACCCGCCCACGTCCGACCGACGCCGATCTCGACGCACAGAGCCCGGCTGCGGATCTCGTCCGCGTCTATCTCAACGGCATAGGTCGCACCGCGCTGTTGACTGCGGAAGAGGAAGTGGATCTCGCCAAGCGCATCGAAGCTGGCTTGTATGCGAAGAATGTGCTGGAGAACACCAAGCGCTTGACGGCGGTCAAAAAGCGCAAGCTGGCGATCATCGTCCGTGACGGGAGTGCTGCTCGGAGCCATCTTCTCGAGGCGAACCTACGTCTCGTAGTGTCCCTTGCGAAGCGATACACCGGACGTGGCATGCCGCTGCTCGATCTGATTCAGGAGGGGAACCTCGGTCTGATTCGCGCTATGGAGAAGTTCGACTACGCAAAGGGCTTCAAGTTCTCCACCTACGCAACCTGGTGGATCCGGCAGGCCATCACTCGCGGAATGGCAGACCAGAGCCGGACCATTCGGCTACCAGTACATCTGGTCGAGCAGGTGAACAAGCTGGCCAGGATCAAGCGCGAACTTCATCAGCAACTCGGTCGCGAGGCCACCGACGACGAACTGTCCAGCGAATCGGGAATCCCCGCCGCGAAGATTGCCGACCTACTCGATCACAGTCGCGACCCGGTCAGCCTCGATATGCCGGTCGGCAGCGATGAGGAAGCCCCACTCGGCGACTTCATCGAGGACTCCGAGGCTACTTCCGCCGAGAACGCGGTTATTGCGGGACTTCTTCACAGTGACGTCCGCACAGTGCTCTCCACACTGGACGAGCGCGAACAACAGGTCATCCGTCTGCGGTACGGCTTGGATGACGGGCAGCCCCGCACGCTCGATCAGATCGGCAAATTGTTCGGTCTCTCGCGCGAGCGCGTTCGTCAGATCGAGCGCGAGGTCATGGTCAAGCTTCGGCAGGGCGACCGAGCGGAGAAGCTGCGGTCCTACGCAAGCTGAAGACTGTACGACCGCACCCTGTACGACCGCACTGACGAGTGGCGCAGCGGTGAAGATTCCTGCGGCCACACCCTCAGATGTGGGTGGCCGAGTCGGCTTCCTTCCCCCCTCTAGGAATGCCGACTCGGCCCCCGCTTTCCGTAGAAAGAGAAACCAGTCGCGCCCGTGACGCTCAGCGCAAGCGTCGCGGGCCGAGGTCGTTCTTGCTCGGCTCGGGTCCGAGACGTACGCGTGCATCGGTGATCTGTGCACCATGCGCCGACGCCAGAACCGGTTCGCACGCCAGTTCTCTGATCTCGGGGATATCGTCGGCCATCGCCGACACTCGTTGGACAAGGTCCACTAGCGCGCTCTTGTCGACCGGGACTGCATTGCGGTACCCGGACAGCAATGGAGCAGCCTTCGGTGCGTCGATCAATTGTACCGCTTCGTCCTCCGTCAACGGCAGCACGCGATACGCCCTGTCTCCCAGAAGATCCGAGATCACCCCGGCCAGTCCGAACGAGATCAGCGAACCGAACGACGGATCGTCTTGAACCCGCACCACACACCCGATACCTTTCGCTGCCATCTTCTGGACGTGGAGCAGAGGCTCACCAGAATCGGATGCGAGCGCGCGATAGGCAAGACGTGTGGCCTCGGGGCCAGTGAGATCCAGCCGAACCCCACCGAGATCCGGTCGGTGTCTCCACTGCGCTCCTGTTGCTTTGACCGCGACGGGATAGCCCAATTCCTCACCGGCAGCAACGGCTTCGTCCTCATCTATCACCGAACGAAACTCGGTTATCTCTATCCCGTAGCACCCGAGAAGCTCGGCGGTCTCGAAATCCGAAAGCCATCGAGAGTGTTCCTGAGCCGACCAGTCACGAACCAACGACTGTGCACGTTCGGAATCGATACCGCTGGGCCGCAGGGGTGTCGACACAGGCCTGCTCCGCCAGGCCGCGTAACGCCAGGCCTTCGCCAGTGCCGTCACCGCACGCTCCGGGCTCGAATACGAAGGCACCGATCCGCGGATCGGCTGTCCGAATTCCCCGCGCACGGCCAATACGTCCGGTATCCCCTCGGTCGCGAGGAACGTCGTCAGGACGGGTTTGTCGGCACCGAGAACCGCATCGCCGAGAGCTTTGGCGAACGGCTCGACCGTGACCGCAACCGGTGGCACGAAGACGACGATGACCGAATCGACGTCGCCGGCGGCGAGGGCACCCGCCACTGCGGCCGCGAATTCTTCCGGGCCGGCCTGTGGCCCTACGTCGATCGGCACTCCCGCGTGCAATCCGTCGGCGCGCGCAGCGTCCACGGCGAGAACTCCGAGGGCCGTCGAGTTGCCGACGACGGCGACGCGTGGCCCGGAAGGCAATGGTTGGTAGCCGAACAGAATTGCGCAGTCGAACAACTGCGCGATGGTGTCGACTTGGATCACACCTGCCTGCTCGAACAACGCCTTGACGATGGAGTCATCGATAGCAGGTCCCGTTGCGAGTGCCGGCGGCACCGCACCTCTGCCACTCTTGACCGCGATGATGGGCTTGGTACGCGCTACGCGACGCGCGATCCGGGTGAATTTGCGTGGGTTACCGAAACTCTCGAGGTACAGCAGAACGACCTCTGTTTCGGGGTCCGAATCCCAGTACTGCAGAAGGTCGTTGCCCGACACGTCTGCGCGGTTGCCCGCCGAGACGAAGGTCGACAGACCCAGTCTGCGTTTTGCTGCTTGATCGAGAATTGCGATGCCGAGGGCCCCGGATTGGCAGAAGAAGCCGACGCGCCCAGGCATCGGAAGTCGCGGAGCGAGGGTTGCGTTGAGGGCGAAGGCCGGGTCGGTGTTGGCGACGCCCAGCGCATTGGGTCCGACGAGCCTCATCCCGTGCGCCCGCGCCGCGTGTACCAACCGGCGCTCGCTCTCCTGACCCGCTTCACCGGTCTCACCGAACCCACCTGACACGACGACGAGGGCTTTGACACCTTTGTCGAGACAGTCGTCGAGGACGTCGTCGATGGCATCGGCAGGAACGGCTGCGATGGCCAGATCCACTGAATCCGGAATGTCGTGCACCGACGGGTAGGCCCGAACGCCACGCACTGACTTGTGATCGGCATTGACCGGATATACCGGTCCGGTGAAGCCGCCGGCAAGGAGGTTGGCCAACACCGCATTGCCCACCTTGGAACTGTCGGTCGAGGCGCCGATCACTGCGACGGAGGTCGGACTCAATACGTTTCGGACACTGCGGGCCTCGGCCGCTCGCTCGCGCGAATTGCGCACCGACAGCAGAGCTTCACTCGGGTCGATGGCGAATTCCAGACGCAGCACGCCACCTTCGTAGCTTCGGCTGACCTGATACCCGGCTTCGCGGAAGACGCTGACCATGTTTCGGTTCTCGGCGAGCACCTCGGCAACGAACATCCGGACGCCGTTCTCCGCTGCAGCTCCGGCGAGATGTTCGAGCAGGATAGGCCCGAGCCCGCGGCCTTGATGGGCGTCGGCGACGACGAATGCGACCTCCGCAGAGTTGCCATCCCCCTCCGGGAGACGTTCGTAGCGACCGACCGCGATGATGTCGTCGCCGAGTATTGCCACGAACGCGACCCTGGAGTGATGGTCGACAGTCGTGAAGTTGAGGACGTCACGCTGCGGCATGGTCGGGTACGGGCCGAAATATCGCAGATATCGAGTGCGCTCGGACAGTCCGCTGTGGAACTCGATCAACGCCTTCCCATCGGACGGCACGATCGGGCGCAGATGCACCACTCCCCCGTCCGAGGCGAGTACGTCGACGACCCAGTGCTTGGGAAATGTCGTTTCCGAGCGCACACGGTCGCGCTCTTTCGCCGTGTCGGCGTCTTGGGTGGTCGGCTCAGTCACGAGGATCCTCCGGGTCGAGTCCGAGAAGCGGGAAGCTCGCTCTGCGAGTGGCGATGATCGCCGAATCCACCCTTTCGAGTGCACGATCGGCTGCTTCGATCGATCCCTGGACAGCACCCCCTGGGCCATCCCACGCGGGATAGTCCACATCGCCACCGTCACCCATCGCCTGTGGCAGGTCGACGCTGGGCGCCAAGTGTCGAACCCGATCGCGCCAAAGGTCGGGCAGAGGCATCGCAGGGTCTATCGGGCGACCGAGGGCTGCGGCGATCAGATGGGTCCACGCTCTGGGGACCACGCGAACCAGTCCGTAACCACCTCCGCCGACTGCCAGCCATCGCCCCTCCGAATGCTCGTCCGCGAGGTCACGCATAGCGAGAAAAGCGGCGTTCTGGCCGTCGACGGTGAGGGCGAGGTCCGCAAGCGGATCCTCTCGGTGACTGTCGACTCCACATTGGCTCACGATGATCTGAGGGCGGAACGCCGAGATGGCCCCCGGCACGATCGCATGGAAAGCGCGTAACCACAGTCGGTCACCGGTGCCAGGTAGGAGTGGAACGTTGATTGCCGTGCCCTCCGCAGCGCCGGAACCGACTTCGCTCGACCACCCGGTGTTGGGCCACAACGTCGCCGGATGTTGGTGCAAAGACACGGTCAGCACCCTCGGATCATCGATGAAGGCATGCTGCACCCCGTCACCGTGGTGTGCATCGACATCGATATACGCAATTCGATCGAACCCGTTGTCCAGCAACCACGAAATTGCGATCGCGGCGTCGTTGTACACGCAGAAACCAGATGCCCAGTCCGCCATGGCGTGGTGCATCCCGCCGCCGATGCTGACAGCTCGCCGAGCCCGTCCGGACGCAATCTCCCGGGCTGCTGCCAGAGAACCGCCGGTCAGCATCGCGCTGGCTTCGTGCATGCGCTGAAAGATCGGATTGTCGTCCCCGCCGAGCCCGTGTTCCGGTTCCTCCGGGTGGCCGGCCGATGCGAGTTTCTCCGAAGCGGCAAGTTTCTCCGGTGCACGCTTGACCGCTTCGATGTAGGCCGGAGTGTGAATCCTCAGCAGCTCCGAATCCGGTGCGGCGATCGGCTCCACGAGTTCGATGCCGTCGAGCACGCCGATCTGCCGCGCCAGCGACATGGTCAGATCCAGTCGGGTCGGGTTCATGGGGTGGTCATCGCTCCACCGATACGAGAGGTACTCCGCGCTCCACACGACGATGTCTTCGGCGGCTGCCGGATTCTGGAACGGTGATCGAGCCACCTGGTCTGCCATGACGGACACGCTACGTGCCGCGAGGGCACTCTGCGGGCAACGGCACTGTGCGAGCATCGCCGAACGTTGCCTCCGTTACGAGTCTCGGTACCGTCCGGCTCGCCAGCGGAACGGGCTGGAACACCTATACGCGCCGATCAACGGTAGAATCGGCCAGGACGAAGGGGTTGAGTGTGAAGGATCTGGTCGACACCACGGAGATGTACCTCCGCACGATTTACGATTTGGAGGAAGAGGGTGTGGTGCCTTTGCGGGCACGTATCGCCGAACGCCTCGAACAAAGTGGTCCTACCGTCAGTCAGACTGTGGCCAGGATGGAACGTGACGGGCTGCTTTCCGTCGCGGGCGACCGCCACCTGGAGCTGACCGAGAAGGGACGCGGACTCGCCGTGTCGGTGATGCGCAAGCATCGACTGGCCGAGCGACTGCTGGTCGACATCATCGGTCTTCGCTGGGAAGACGTGCACGCCGAGGCATGCCGTTGGGAACACGTGATGAGCGAAGAGGTGGAACGTCGTCTCGTCGCTGTACTGAACAATCCGACGACCTCGCCCTACGGCAACCCGATTCCAGGTTTGGATGAGTTGGGTCTTGGCCAGCCGGTGGCGGTCCACGAAGATTTGATTCGCTTGACGGACGTCTCCCACGGCCACCCGACGGCGGTGGTCGTGCGTCGACTCGCAGAGCACGTCCAATCCGATCCGGAGGTCATCGCACAGTTGCGTGATGCGGGTGTCGTCCCAGACGCCCGGGTTACAGTCGAGGCCAAGCCCGGCACGGTCACCATTACCGTTCCAGGTCATGAGGGAATCGATATTTCGGAAGAAATGGCTCACGCCGTTCAGGTGAAGTTGGTCTAGTTCATCGCGTCGAGGCGCGGAGGCCGGCATACATCGAGCGGCCTTCGGCCCTACGAGGAGATGAAGTAGTGAGACTTTTGGTGACCGGCGGTGCCGGCTACGTGGGCAGTGTCTGCGCGGCGGTACTTGTCGATCGAGGACATGACGTCGTCGTCGTCGACAATTTGTCCACCGGAAACAGCGAGGCCGTCCCGGCGAACGCGACGTTCGTCGAAGCCGACATCAAGGATGTCGCGGCCTCGCTGTTATCCGAAACGAAATTCGATGGGGTATTGCATTTCGCCGCCCAGTCGCTTGTCGGTGAATCAGTTGTCGCGCCGGCAAAGTACTGGTCCGGCAACGTAGTGACCACGCTCGCGTTGCTCGATGCGATTCGCGAGTCGAACACCCCTCGGTTGGTGTTCTCTTCGACCGCTGCCACATACGGTGAGCCGCAGAAGACACCGATCACCGAGGATGCACCGACAGCGCCGACCAATCCTTACGGTGCAACCAAATTGGCGATCGATCACGCGATCACGTCGTATTCAGCGGCATATGGTTTGGCCGCCACCAGCCTGCGATATTTCAACGTCGCTGGTGCTTACGAGAAGTTCGGCGAGAATCGGGTTGTCGAGACGCATCTGATTCCGCTCGTGCTGCAAACGGCTCTGGGCCAACGCGAGAAGATTTCGGTCTTCGGTTCCGACTATCCGACACCGGACGGAACTGCGGTACGCGACTACATTCATGTCGCGGATCTGGCCGAGGCTCATATCCTGGCGCTGGAGGCATCGACACCGAGCAGTCATCGGATTTACAACCTCGGCAGCGGGACCGGATTCTCCGTCCGTGAGGTCATCGACGCGTGCACACGTGTGACAGGCCTCCCCATCACCGTCGAGGATGCACCCCGTCGCGCAGGTGACCCTGCTGTCCTGATCGCTTCGAGCGATCGTGCCATCTCGGAATTGGGGTGGACTCCGCGTTTCACCGATCTCGACGTCATCGTCGCGGACGCATGGACGTTCCTGCAGAATCTCGGAGACCGATCCCACGCGGTACGAGTCACCGCGCGCTCGTAGGTGGCGACAAACGGACGCCACACAGTTCGGCGACCGCGTAGCCACTGAGCGCGACTTCTCTGATCATCTCCGGACGGGCACCGGCGTTCAAGGCGGAGTCGAGGAGGCGTGCGAGTGAATAGTCGGGGTCGGCGGCCAAGGCTAGTTCGATCGCAACCCCTGCCATTACTCCGTCACCGCGTGCGTAAGCGCTGAACCCGAGCAATGTTGCCGGGCACGCCCGCTCGGGTGCAGGCAACGTACGCGACAAATGCGACCACAGTTGCTCGGCGGTGGCAGCGCAGTCGTGGAGGACCAAGGCGAGCATGCTGTCGCGAACCATGAAGCGCGTCAAGGCAACCCCGAACTCGGCGATCTGCGCCGCCGAAAGCTCGAGCGATCTCGGATGATCGAGTGGCGATTGTGCCCACCGACCGATCTCTCGAAGGATTCGTTCGATGGAGGTTCGTTCCGAGGGCAGGTCCTCTTCTTGTGCCGCGCCTATGCACGCGCGCACCTGCCTGCTCAGTGCGGTGTCCAAGGGCTGCAACAGATCTGCGAGCGCTTCTCTGGACTCCAGCATTGCCCTCCCCCCGAGCACATACGCGAGCGTCACGGACGAAGACCGCGGATCCGATACGGTCCCCTTCTCTCGCGGCTCGGTCAGCGAGATCCATGCGCATCCATGCGCGATGTTCGCGGTCAGGAACGTATCGAGCAAGTGGGTGCCCCGCGCCTGGAGTCGGTCCTCGAGCCGGCTCCCGAGAGCCTGGTAACGGGCATCACCGCGGCCGGATCCCACAGAGGTCTTCCTTCCGTCATCGACGATGACAGCGATGGCCGTGCGAACCTCATCCCGCAAGCAGACGGCGGCGAAGCGGTCGATCACATCGGCCATCTCCGTGCTTACCGAGCGCTGTGTCAGGTCGGGGTCGGGAAAACTCAGATCGTGACGCATCACTGTGCCGATAGTGAGGCTTTCGCCGATCCGGCCGTCCAGGCAGATGAGCAGGAGAGATCGCGAAGGGGCGAAGCCGAGCATTGCCGGGATGGCAGCGATCAGATCACCGGTAGCCGACACCGTGGCCAGCATCGGTGGAGTGGGTCGATTGTCAGGGAACGTCGTCATGGCGAGAACAATGGCTTGTCGACATTCGATCGACAGATCTGCGACCTGGGCCGGAACATGGCTGTGGACAGCGCTCGATCCTGTGGAGAACACGGCCCACACGTTCGAGATCCGACGCTTACCGTCGGACGGTCGTGCTATCCGGCGTTCACTTTCTGGACTGCAGCGGTGAACAACTCGTCCAACACGGCCGCATCCGGCGCGGAGTTGTCGAATGACATGAACGTTGCTGCTATCCGGACGTCGTCGACCTGAGCCATCAACGTGAGCATCGACTGCGTCACCGAGTCCGCGCCGGTACCAGAATTCACGGTCTGTTTCACCGCAAGTGTCTCGTCGGCATTGATCGGAGGCGCCGGGGAGATAGTCGACCGGATGACGGAGGTGGCACCGGATTTGGTTGCCTCGACCTCACCGCACTGCTGAAGTTGCTCCTCACGTACCGACAGAGGCTCGTCGACCACGGTCAGTTCGATCGAAATCGTGGACCGGTTGGCGTTGTCGGTTCCGACGATCAACGCAGCGCTACCCGGCGCCGAACTTGGTTCCGTGGGCTTGCAGCCTGCTGGGGATACCTCGGCGCCAGCAGGAATTCCGGTGAGATCCGGGGACGCCTGTGCAATCGCTTGTGGAGGGAGGACTATGGCCTCGTACGGGGCTGGGAACTGGGATGGATCGATCAGAAGCGCGCCGAGATCCTGTCCGTCTCCAGGTGTATTCGACCCGTCTCGAGATGAAATCGACGTCGACCCCTGGCCGCCGGCTTCAGCGGTGCCGGTCACCGCGGATCCACATCCGGCGAGCGATAGGAAAGCTGTCGCCCCGACCGCGATCAGAAGCGGGCGAGATCTCGATACGGAACGGCACAGCACGGAAGGTCCTCCAGTATTCGCAGACGAATCTGTCTTGGGCATCGCGTCGGCGCCTGCGGATAACCGGCTCCCGCCCGGTTCTACCTTCTCATTCGAGTGGTGAACAAGGCGGGAGACAGGCCGAGCTCTACCGTGATTGCCGGTGATCCGGGCGACTCACGACCCGCGCTTGATCCATTCCTCCAGATGCGGAGACTCGTCGCCGATGCTGGTGCCGTCACCATGACCGGTCTTGACGCGCGTCTCGGCTGGAAGGGCGAACAGCTTGTCCCGGATGGAACCGATGATCGTCGGGAAGTCCGAATACGAACGCCCTGTCGCTCCGGGTCCACCGGAGAACAAGGTGTCTCCGCTGAACAACTCTCCAGCTTCGGGTACGTACAGGCAGGTGGAGCCTGGTGAATGGCCGGGCGTGTGGATAGCGACGATGTCGGTTCCCGCTATCGAGATCCGGTCACCGTCCTCGACGGCCCGATGCGTGACACCCGGATGAGTCTGCTCCCACAGCATGTCGTCCGCTGGGTGAAGCAGTACCGGGGCATCGAGAGCCTGCGAAAGCTGCGGGGCGACCGTCACGTGGTCGTTGTGGCCGTGCGTGCAGATGATGGCCTTGACGGTTCGGTTACCGACCGCGTCCAGGATCGGTTGCTGCTGGTGCGCTGCATCGACGATCACCACCTCGGTGTCGTCACCGATCAACCAGATGTTGTTCTCGACGTCCCAGGTACCCCCGTCGAGACTGAACGTCCCAGACGTCACCACCCTCTGTATGCGCAGCTTTCCGCTCATAGGATGACCACCGAACGCAGCACCTTGCCGTCGTGCATCGCAGTGAACGCCGCTTCCACGTCGTCGATTCCGATTCGTTCGGTAACGAACTTCTCCAGTGGCAATCGACCCTGCTCGTAGAGGTCGACGAGCATCGGGAAGTCCCGCTCCGGGAGACAATCGCCGTACCAAGAAGACTTGAGCGAGCCACCTCGGGAGAAGAAATCGACCAAAGGCATCTCGAGTGTCATCTCCGGCGTCGGCACACCCACCAGAACAACTGTGCCGGCCAGATCGCGAGCGTAGAACGCCTGCTTCCACGTCTCCGGTCGACCGACAGCATCGATCACCACGTCAGCGCCGAACCCACCGGTCAATTCCTGGATGGCTTCGACTGGGTCGACCGCTGACGCGTCCACCGTATGGGTAGCGCCCAAGTCCTTCGCCCACTCGAGCTTTCCCTTGTCCCGATCGACAGCGATGATCTTCGTCGCGCCTGCCAGCTTTGCTCCGGCGATGGCCGCGTCGCCGACACCACCGCAGCCGATGACTGCAACCGAGTCACCGCGCGAGACGTTGCCGGTGTTCATCGCGGCGCCGATACCTGCCATGACACCGCAGCCGATCAGCCCGACGACCGCCGGGTCCGAGCCCGGCGCAACCTTGGTGCACTGCCGCTCGTGAACGAGAGTCTTGTCTGCGAACGCGCCGATACCGAGCGCAGGCGTGAGTTCCGTGCCATCTGCGAGCGTCATCTTTTGCGAGGCATTGTGCGTATCGAAGCAGTACCAGGGTGTGCCCTTCTTGCATGCCCGACACTCGCCACATACTGCGCGCCAGTTCAGCACCACGAAGTCGCCGACCTCGACGTGCGTCACCGCGTCGCCGACAGTTTCCACAGTTCCTGCCGCCTCGTGCCCGAGCATGAAGGGGTACTCGTCATTGATTCCGCCGTCGCGGTAAGCCAGATCCGTGTGGCAGACGCCGCACGCGTCGATCTTGACTACGACGTCGTTGGGGCCCGGATCCGGAATCGTGATCGTCTCGATCGACACCGCTTCGCCCTTGGCCTTGGCGACGACGGCACGCACCTGCTGCGGCATAAGTACTCCTTCGACGTTCAACTTGTGATCTCTGTAGACCAGACTCCCACAACGTGTGCAGGACCAGCGACGCCTGCGGGAATGAACTCGGTGTTTCTCGGCGTTCTCCCTAGGTAGTAGCCGTACTCACGGCAGCGCGATCGCCACGCCGAACCGACGGGTATTCTCCACGCGAGGTCGGTTACGGCCGTGGTGCTGGCCCCGAGTGGGCACGAAGAAACGGAAAGGGGTTCGGCCATGGACGAACAATCGAATATGTACGAGCTGGAATTTCCGGCGCCGCAAACGATGTCCGGTGACGGTGTCGGTCCGGTGTTGGTACATGGACTCGAAGGCTTCTCCGATGCAGGTCACGCAGTAAAACTCGCCACCAAGCACCTTCGTGACACGCTCGAGACGGAACTTGTCGCTTCGTTCGATGTCGACGAGCTGATCGACTACCGCTCACGTCGGCCGACGATGACGTTCAAAACCGATCACTTCTCGGATTACGACGCGCCAGAGCTCAATCTGTATGCAGTCAAGGACAACGCCGGCACGCCGTTCCTGCTTCTTGCCGGAATGGAACCGGACCTTCGGTGGGAGAAGTTCTCCACTGCAGTTCGTCTGCTGGCCGAGCAACTGGGAGTGCGTCGGACCATCGGACTCGGGTCGATCCCGATGGCGATCCCTCACACTCGTCCACTGGGCGTCACCGCGCATTCCTCGGACAAGTCGTTGATCTCCGAGGAGCACAGCTGGTCGGGTGACATCCAGGTCCCTGGTAGTGCGTCCTCACTTCTCGAACTACGGATGGCCCAGCACGGCCACGTGTCGATGGGATTCTCGGTCCACGTTCCGCACTACCTCGCTCAAACGGACTATCCGAGTGCCGCGCAGACCTTGCTCGAACACGTCGGTGAGGCGGGGGGTCTGGAGCTGTCGTTGGTCGCACTGGGCACTGCCGCAGCTCGAGTGCAAGAGCAGGTCGACGAGCACATCACCGGCAACGAGGAAGTGCAGTCGGTCGTACACGCCCTCGAACGCCAGTACGACACCTACGTCGCAGCACAGGAACAGCAGTCGACGCTTCTCGCCAGCGACGAGAGCCTTCCGAGCGGTGATGAGCTGGGTGCGGAGTTCGAGAAGTTCCTCGCCGAGCAGGGCGGGTTCGAGGCCGAGCCGGAAGATCTGGATACGACAGGTACCGACACGGACGGCACCGATACCGGGCACTGACCGGTACATAGTTCGACCATTGGATGGGTGATTGTGTGAACGTTCACACGATCACCCATCCGAGTTTGTCCAGATTGCGTCCCTGTGGGATAACGAAACATACATGTAACCAGAATTCCTCTCGATGTCGTATCGAGCGTCTTTACTCGTGCGAGAGTCTTCGAGGAGAGAGCTGTCGAGGATGTACAGCAGTGTCAAGGAAGTACAGAAGTTGAGGAATCAGGAGGTGCGCCATGAGCAGTCCTCGCACGCGCAAGCTCCGCCCGGTTCCCGATGCAGAGCCGAAATTGATCTTCCGCACCATTCATGGTTATCGGCGAGCGTTCCGGATGGCGGGCGAAGGCCCAGCTCTGTTGTTGATTCACGGAATCGGTGACAACTCCGAAACGTGGAACGCAATAATTCCGCATCTTGCCCAGAACCACACGGTCATTGCACCCGATCTGTTGGGACACGGGCAATCCGACAAACCCCGCGCCGACTACTCGGTGGCTGCGTACGCCAACGGCATGCGCGACCTGTTGTCCGTCCTGGGAATCGACCATGTGACGGTTATCGGCCACTCGCTCGGCGGCGGTGTCGCGATGCAGTTCTCCTACCAATTTCCGCACGTGGTGGACCGACTCGTTCTCGTGTCCTCCGGTGGAGTCACCAAAGATGTCCATCCACTTCTTCGATTGGCTTCGGTGCCGTTGGCAAGCGAAGCAGTCAAGCTTTTGCGTCTCCCCGGAGCCATGTCGGTCGTCAGGTTGGCCGGCAACCTCATCGGAAAACTGAATACGACGCGGCTGCGGCCGGGTGCCTTGCTCCACGACACACCAGATCTCGTGCGCGTCCTGGCGGGCCTGCCGGATCCCACTGCACACGAGGCATACCTCCGCACCCTGCGCGCTGTCGTCGATTGGCGTGGCCAGGTTGTGACGATGCTCGACAGGTGTTATCTCACCGAGAATCTCCCGGTGTTGCTCGTATGGGGAGATCGGGACGTGGTGATACCGGTCAGTCATGCGCACCTCGCGCATTCCGCGATGCCCGGATCCCGACTCTCGGTGTTTCGAGGGGCCGGGCACTTCCCGTTCCGCGACGATCCGATGCATTTCCTGCACGTGCTCGAGGAATTCTTGGCCTCGACGCCGTGCCTGGAATTCGACGAGACTCGATGGCGGAACTTCCTCGTCACCGGAGTCGGTGAAGACATGATCACCGGGAACGCCAGCACCAGGCGCGCGGTACTGGGTGCCATGGGAGCGGACGAACGCAGCGCGACCTGACACGCCCTGCGCACGGGCCGCTGATGGCGACGCGGCCAGCGCACCATAGCCTGTTACGGTGCTCCTCTCCGAACTCGTACCTGCCCCCACGACCAGCGAGGCACAGGATCCGGACACGTTGTTCGACATTTTCACCACGTGGACCAGCGATCGAGGGCTGAATCTGTACCCGGCCCAGGAAGACGCCTTGATCGAGCTGGTGTCGGGGTCCAATGTCATCCTCGCGACACCGACCGGCTCGGGAAAGTCGATGGTTGCTGTCGGCGCGCACTTCGCTGCGATGGCAGCCGGCAAGCGGACCTTCTACACCGCACCCATCAAAGCTCTGGTCAGCGAGAAGTTCTTCGCACTGTGCGAGATCTTCGGCGCAAAAAATGTCGGCATGATGACGGGCGATGCCGCGGTCAACGCGGGCGCCCCGATCATCTGCGCGACCGCGGAAATCGTCGCGAATCTAGCTCTCCGCGAGGGAGCGAATTCCGATATCGGACAGGTGGTGATGGACGAGTTCCATTACTACTCCGAACCCGACCGAGGATGGGCCTGGCAGGTTCCCATCATCGAGTTGCCGAACGCTCAATTTTTGCTGATGTCGGCGACTCTGGGCGACGTGTCTTTCTTTCGCGACGATCTCACCCGCCGCACCGGACGACCCACCACCGTGGTGTCGGGCTCCGAACGGCCTGTGCCCTTGATGTTCTCCTACGTGAGCACACCGATCGGCGAGACCATCGAGGAGTTGGTCTCGACGCATCTTGCACCCGTGTACGTCGTGCACTTCACCCAGGCGTCCGCCCTCGAACGAGCGCAGGCGCTCACGAGCGTGAACGTGGCATCCAAGTCCGAAAAGCAGCAGATCGCCGATGCGATCGGCCAATTCCGCTTCACGACGGGTTTCGGCAAGACACTCTCGCGACTGGTGCGGCACGGAATCGGCGTGCACCACGCGGGCATGCTCCCGAAGTATCGACGCCTCGTGGAGAAACTTGCCCAGGACGGTCTGCTCAAGGTCATCTGCGGCACCGACACCCTCGGTGTGGGCATCAATGTTCCGATCCGAACCGTGTTGTTCACCGGACTGACCAAATACGACGGTATTCGCACCCGCAAACTACGCGCTCGAGAGTTTCACCAGATCGCCGGACGCGCAGGACGCGCCGGATACGACACGCTCGGAACCGTCGTCGTCGAGGCGCCGGAACACGACATCGAGAATGCACGGCTCGTCGCGAAGGCTGGTGACGATCCGAAGAAGCTCAAGAGGGTTCAACGCAAAAAGGCGCCCGATGGCTTCGTCTCGTGGGGTGAGCCGACGTTCGACCGGATCATCACAGCGAGTCCCGAGGCGCTGGTCTCGAGGTTCTCGGTCAGTAATGCAATGTTGCTCAATGTCATTGCGCGACCGGGCAATTGCTTCACTGCAATGCGACATCTACTCGAGGACAACCACGAGACCCGACCTGCCCAGCGCAAGCATATTCTCCGAGCACTCTCGCTCTATCGCGGTCTCGTCTCGGCGGGCATCGTCGAACAGCTCGCGGAGCCGGATGCCGAAGGACGACACTCCCGTCTCACGGTCGACCTACAGCCCAACTTCGCACTGAACCAACCACTGTCACCGTTCGCACTCGCCTCGTTCGATCTGCTCGATATCGAATCCGATACGCATGCACTCGATGTGGTGTCGATCATCGAGTCGACACTCGACGATCCCCGCCAGATCCTCATGGCCCAGCAGCACGCGGCTCGCGGAGAAGCAGTCGCGCAGATGAAGTCGGACGGTATCGAGTACGAGGAGCGAATGGAACTGCTCGAGGAGGTGACGTGGCCGAAGCCCCTCGCCGAGCTTCTCGTGCCGGCCTTCGAGATCTACCGCGGTGGGCATCCGTGGCTGACGGAAGTCGCGCTCTCCCCCAAGTCCGTTGTCCGCGACATGGTCGAGCGGTCGATGACCTTCACGGAGCTGATCAGTCACTACGGTCTCAGCCGTTCGGAAGGACTTGTTCTTCGATACCTCGCCGACGCGTATCGCGCCCTACGCCAGACGGTGCCGCCGGAAGCCCGGACCGAGGAAGTGCAGGACATCACCGAGTGGCTCGGGGAACTCGTTCGCCAGGTCGACTCGAGTCTGCTGGACGAATGGGAAAACCTCACCGACCCGGGCGAGGAAGCCGAGACCAAGCCCGAACCCTATGGCGGTGACACGCCGAAGCCGATTTCTGCGAATGCACGCGCGTTCCGTGTGATGGTCCGCAACGCCATCTTCAAACGAGTGGACTTCGCGGCGGCGGGTTGGTGGAACGCGCTCGACGCGTTGGACGACGGCCCTGATTGGGAAGCAGAACTCGAGCCCTTCTTCGAGGAGTACGGCGAGATCGGTACCGGCCCGTCCGCGCGTGGTCCGGCACTGTTCGAACTCACGGTTGGCAGCGACCGGACGACGGTCAGGCAGGTACTGGAAGATCCCGACGGCGATCACGGGTGGTCGTTCGACGCGGTCGTCGATGTCGAGGAGTCCGATGCTCTCGGTGAGATCGTGTTCGACGAGATCACTATCACCGCCGGCTGAGTTCGCTACCTCGACAGCCGGCTACTGGGCAACTACTGGGCTTACGGCCGATCCGATCCGCGAGACCAGTGCACTCAGTGCCCGATACTCTTCGGCGCGCCCGCTCGACGCACGGTGTACCAGGCCCATGCGCCGACCGGGCTTCGGGTCCGCGAACTCTGCCCGACCCAGCGCGCCCTTGCCCATCTCCACGGCAACAGCCGATCTCGGGACGAGTGTGACGCCGAGACCGCCTGCGACACATTGAACTACCGTGGCAAGCGAGGTTGCTCTCGTGTCCCCGGCCGCAGGGACCGCGTCGACCGACCGGCAGAGGTCCAGTGTCTGATCTCGCAGACAGTGACCGTCGTCCAGCAACAGAATCGGCAGGTCGACGAGTACGGACAGGGTCAGATCACGGCGTCCGTCGAGTTCGTGACCGACGGGGACGACGAGCACGAAATCTTCTGCATACAGCGGTATTTCGACGATGCCGGATTCTTCGGTGGGAAGCGCGACCACTGCTGCGTCGATCGCTCCCGACCGTAACGAGGCCAGCAGTCGGTCCGTCTGATCCTCGACGATGTGCGCGTTCACGTCCGGAAATTCGGCTCGCAGCGCCGGGAGCAAGGCGGGTAGCACGTACGGCGCTACTGTGGGTATGAGTCCGAGACGAAGTGGACCCGACAGTCGACCTCCCATGCCGGATGCTTCGGAAACGAATCCGTCGGCTGCATCGAGGGTTGCCCGTGCATGTTCGAGCAAATGCGTACCGGCAGTGGTCATCAGAACTCGCCGTGTACTTCGCTCGACAAGCTGAACGCCCAGTCCCTGTTCCAGTGAGGCGAGGGCCTGCGAGAGCGTCGGCTGACTGATGTGCAGTCGCGCCGCGGCACTTCCGAAATGACGTTGCTCGGCAACCGCGACGAAAGCACGCAGCTGTGAGAGCGTCGGTTGATAACTTCTATCAGTCATGCCTATCAGTCTAGTGCTACTAATCACCTTTACCTTTCGCATATTTTTTGGCACACTCGTACATGTCGGAGTTCGACCGTAGGAAGCACCGAATACACCCGGCGGCGCTCCACACACGACTCCACCCATACGCGACACCGTGCATGTACGAATCCGACGCGCACCACGAGCGCGACGCATGCGCACCACTACAGAGGAGGACCATATGGCCCTGTTGACAATCGGCGATCAGTTCCCCGCATACAATCTCACCGGCGTTATCGGCGGAGACCTGTCGAAGGTGAACGCCCAGCAGCCCGACGACTACTTCACCACCGTCACCAGCGATGACTATGCAGGCAAGTGGCGCATCGTCTTCTTCTGGCCGAAAGACTTCACCTTCGTATGCCCGACCGAGATTGCCGCATTCGGAAAGCTGAACGAAGAGTTCGCCGACCGTGACGCACAGGTACTCGGAGCGTCCGTCGACAACGAGTTCGTGCACTTCCAGTGGCGTGCACAGCACGAGGACCTGAAGACCCTTCCGTTCCCCATCCTCTCCGACCTCAAGCGTGAGCTCGCAACCGCTGCAGGTGTTCTCAACTCCGATGGTGTCGCCGACCGCGCGACATTCATCGTCGATCCGAACAACGAGATCCAGTTCGTCTCGGTCACCGCAGGTTCCGTCGGCCGCAACGTCGACGAGGTTCTGCGTGTTCTCGACGCACTGCAGTCCGACGAGCTGTGCGCATGCAACTGGAAGAAGGGCGACCCCACCATCGACGCGGGCGAACTGCTGACGGCGAGCGTCTGACATGAGCGTAGAGAATCTGAAGAATGCTCTCCCGGAGTACGCCAAGGATCTCAAGCTCAACCTGAGTTCCATTGCGCGATCGACGGTTCTGAGTGAGCAGCAGCTCTGGGGCACGCTTCTCGCCACTGCTGCCGCCACCAAGTCCGCGACGACGCTGAAGGAGATCGCCGAGGAGGCTGCGGACACGTTGTCCGCCGATGCCTACAACGCCGCTCTGGGTGCAGCGTCCATCATGGGGATGAACAACGTCTTCTACCGCACCAAGGGCTACCTCGACGGCAAGTACGACGACCTTCGCGCAGGTCTGCGGATGAATATCATCGGCAATCCCGGCGTCGACAAGGCAGATTTCGAACTGTTCTCGCTGGCGGTCTCGGCCGTCAACGGGTGCAACCACTGCGTCGAGGCACACGAGAAGACCCTTCGCGACGAAGGCGTCGACCGTGAGGTCATCTTCGAGTCGATCCGCGCAGCTTCGATCGTCGCGGGCGTCGGCCAGGCCATCGAGGCCAGCCGCACGCTCGACGGAGCGACTGTCCGATAGCGACATACACAGCGAAAGGGGCCCGCACACAAGGTGTGCGGGCCCCTTTTTCTGTCAGTTCACTCGGTGATGGCCGGCCGGCTCTCGGGTACATCGACGGCGATCTCGTCGCCGAGGTGGACGCCTTCAGCGAGGGGTAACCGGTCACCGCTCCAGAATTTTCCGGGATCGAACCAATTCGCCTTCTTGTTACCGTTCAGCAGACCCATCGATTCGTAGGTCATGGCGACTACTTCTGCGCAGTACGCTGTTTCCAGAGCGGCGCCATGCTGCTCACTCTTACGGAAGCTCGGCACGCGCCCCTTGAACCACCGCCCCGCCAGCTTCGCGGTAGTCGGGAACGCCGTTCCGTCCATTCGAGCTATGGTCCGCAGCAATGCATCTTCCTGCTCTCGTGTGACTGCACTGTCGAGTTGCCTGAGCCAGCAACGCTGCTCGTACTTGTGCGACCACTGCATCACTGCCGCATGGAGATCATGCAGCTGTACGCCGCGCTGAAAATTGCCGGTCCACATGTCCTGCAGCGATTTTCCCAACTCGGCGTGCCACATGAGCGGAGGAAGGTCGTCGACCACGACTGCCATGCCGACGTGGTTGACCGGACTGTTGGTCAACGTCTGTATCGCACGATCCGTGGCAGAATGGCCGCGGAAGATCCAGATGTCTCCGGTACGAGTCGCATCAACTGCTGTGTTCAAATCGATCCGCGACGCAGTCATGTCGCTCAGCCTAGATCGTCCCGAAACCTCGAACTCCCCCACCAGGTATGCGCTGGAGGCGTTTGACGTTTGATTCGAAATTGATCAATATAGACATATGTCGAATCAGCCTCTCTCCGTCGACGACCTCAGCAGCGGCGTGTGCTGCTCACCGCTGATTGCCGAGCCATTGTCCGCCGACTGGGCAGGCGGTCTCGCCCGAATGTTCAAAGCACTCGGCGATCCGGCCCGGCTTCGACTTCTGAGCCTGATCGCAAGTCACGCCGGTGGTGAAGCGTGCGTGTGTGACATCTCCGATTCGTTCGACCTGTCTCAGCCGACGATCTCCCATCATCTCAAAGTGTTGCGTGAAGCTGGTTTGCTCGACTGCGAACGCCGGGGCACCTGGGTCTACTACTGGGTTATACCTACTGCGCTGCAACAATTGTCGTCGGTCTTGGCTGCCGCCGACCCGACCACCGACGATGGTGCGCTGGTGATGGCATGAGTAGCCAGGCGAACACCTCCGATCACCCGGCCGTCGTCGGTAAGCTCTCCACTCTCGACCGGTTCCTGCCGGTTTGGATCGGCGTCGCGATGGTCATCGGCTTGGCGTTGGGTCGGCTGATTCCGGGCATGAACGACGCCCTCTCGACCATTTCGATCGACGGCGTCTCACTACCTATCGCAATCGGTCTGCTGGTCATGATGTATCCGGTCCTGGCGAAGGTCCGATACGACCGACTGGATACCGTCACCGGAGACAAGCGCCTGCTGGGCGGATCGTTGGTACTCAACTGGGTCCTCGGCCCGGCGCTGATGTTTGCTCTCGCCTGGCTCTTCCTCCCCGACCTGCCCGAGTACCGCACCGGCCTGATCATCGTCGGTCTCGCCCGCTGCATCGCGATGGTCATCATCTGGAACGACCTCGCGTGCGGCGACCGGGAAGCCGCCGCCGTCCTGGTCGCCATCAACTCGGTCTTCCAGGTATTCATGTTCGCAGTCCTCGGATGGTTCTATCTTTCCGTCCTACCGGGCTGGCTCGGCCTAGAGCAGACCACCATCGAGGCTTCCCCCTGGCAGATAGCGAAGTCGGTGCTGATCTTCCTCGGCATACCGCTGATCGCGGGGTTCGCCTCGCGCTACTTGGGCGAACGCACCAAGGGCAGGGGGTGGTACGAGTCGAAGTTCATCCCTAAGATCGGGCCGTGGGCTCTCTACGGCCTGCTGTTCACCATCGTCATTCTCTTTGCGCTGCAGGGTGATCGGATCACTTCCCAACCGTTGGACGTCATTCGTATCGCACTGCCACTGTTGGTCTACTTCGCGGTGATGTGGGGCGGCGGTTATGCCCTCGGGGCCGCAATGGGCCTGGGCTACGCACGCACCACTACGCTCGCCTTCACCGCGGCAGGCAACAACTTCGAACTCGCCATCGCCGTCGCCATCGCCACCTACGGCGCAACATCGGGGCAGGCACTGGCCGGGGTCGTCGGCCCGCTCATCGAAGTCCCAGTCCTCGTCGGGCTCGTCTACGTCTCACTCGCACTACGTAAACGCTTCATTTCGGCCTCGCCGGCAGCGACAAAGGAGTCTTGATGTCCAGCATCCCCAGTGTGTTGTTCGTCTGCGTCCACAACGCAGGACGGTCGCAGATGGCCGCCGGTTTTCTGAGCGATCTTGCCGATGGGGCCGTCGAGGTTCGCTCTGCCGGCAGCACACCGGCAGAAAGCATCAATTCAGCCGCCGTCCAGGCGATGGCCGAGCTCGGTATCGACATCTCGGCGCAATCACCAAAGATCCTCACCCCCGACGCCGTCGAAACCTCCGACGTCGTCATCACCATGGGCTGTGGCGACGCATGCCCGGTTTTCCCCGGGGTCCAGTACCGCGACTGGGCGTTGCCCGACCCCGCAGGCAAGGGCATCGACGCCGTCCGTCCGATCCGCGACAAGATCAAGATCCTCGTAGAAGACCTCGTCGCCGAACTCCGCGATCGCTCACCCGCCCGCGATCACAGTACGGTGAAGCGATGAAGCTGTGGAAGATCCTCGGGATGGCAGGCGTCGTCGGTGTTGCCGCGACAGGCGCCCTCGTCGTGAAGTCGGAACGCAAGCGGCAGGCGTATGCCCCCGACGAGGTCCGCGATCAATTGCACAAGCGTTTCGCCGAGGCAGCCGAAACCCCAATGCTCGACGCTGCACCCGATCGAACCCGAGTGCAGCGCCTGAAGGACCGGTTCAGCCGAGCGCGCTGAGGATCCGAGCAGCGAGTTCTTCCACCTCGTTGTCCGTCATCACGAACGACGGCGAGATCTGCATCGCGCCCTGCCCTGCAGCGCGCCCGGAGACACCGTGTTTGCGGAGCGTCGCGACGAAGGGGAGCGCCTCGGCCGGATCGACCAGCTGCACTGCTGCTACTGCACCGAGTCCGCTGCGAACCTCCTGCACGCGAGGATGTTCGGCGAGTGGGGCCAGATGGGTGTGCAGCGACGTCTCGAGTCGAGCGGACTCTTGCAGCAGGTTCTCGCGTTCCATGATGTCCAGTGTTGCCATCGCCGCGGCCGCTGCCCCTGCGTGTCCACCGTAGGTGTAGCCGTGGCGCCACCAGACGCCACCGGAGTAGAACGGCTCGGCGATGTGCGGGGCGACGAACACCGCACCCATCGGGACGTACCCCGAGGTAAGCCCCTTCGCAGTGGTCATCAGGTCGGGCTGAAGGTCGAAACGAGTCGACGCGAACCACGAACCGCCGATTCGGCCGAAGCCGGTCACTACCTCGTCCGTGACGAACAGGACGTCGTTGTCACGACAGATTTGGCGTACCTCCTGCAGATACCCCTTCGGCGGCAGGTAGACCCCACCGGCACCGATGATGGGCTCGCAGAAGAAGGCGGCGATCTTGTCGGCCCCGACTTCCTCGATGAGCGCCAGCAAGCTCTTCGCATCGTCCCAAGCGACAGTGCGCGCGTCCGGCATCAACTCGCCGTAGTTCTCCCGGTTCACCGCAATGCCTGCCAGTGCAGTACCTGCGACATGCATTCCGTGGTAAGCCTTCTCACGACCGACAATGAGCTTTTTCCCAGGCTTGCCCATCTCGTGCCAGTAACGCCTGGCCAATTTCGCCGCTGTGTCGATCGAGTCGGAGCCACCCGAGGTGAAGAACACCTTGCTACCCGCGACGGGCGCGATCTTCCCGAGCCGCTCCGCGAGAGCCAGCGTCGTCTCCGGGACGAAATCACCGAAGTTGGAGTAGTGCGCCAGCGATCCGAGCTGGGCGGCGACGGCGTCGGCAATCTCGGTCCGTCCGTGACCGACGTTCGTGAACCACAGCCCGGCAGTTGCATCGAGATATTTGTTGCCGTCCCGGTCCCAGATGTGAGCTCCCTCGCCACGTGAGACGACGAAGGGGCCTGTTCTGGTCACAGCACCCATATCGGCGAAACCGTGCCATAGGGCGGACGAGGTGGACTCAGGGGAAGTATCGGCCACAGAAGACATGGCTCCGAGCTTAGTCAACGAGCTGCCTCCGATTGTGCCCCGTACCGCCATCGGCATCCGAGCCGGCCGACAGCGTTCACCGCAAGTGCCATCAACACGAAGGCGACGGTGAGTACGAGCAGACCGATCACCAACGCAACGTATCCCTGGCCGCGCGGATCGAGGAACGGATACGGATACCAGTCGACGATCGGACCGCGAATCAGACTGTAGATCCCGTAGACGAAGGGAAAGACCAGCCAGATCAGCGACTGTGCGTCGGAAATCTTCTTGCGCGGCGGCATCACGATCCAGTCGATCAGAAGCACCACCGGCATGATTCGATGAACCACATTGTTGGTCCACGGATCAGCGACGCCGACGTCGATCCCGGCGAGAAGAACGGCGTAGATGATCCCGGTGATGACCATGTACAACGTCACACCCCCGCGGAACAACTGCCACCGCTCTCCCTGCGGGTCAGCGGCTCCGCCCACCGCAAGCACGAGGACGGTCAGAACATTGCTGAGCACGGTGAAGTAGCTGAAGTAGTTGGCGAGTGAGAAAGAGCTACTGTCCAGGCCTTTTGCGACGATCCACGAGAGCGCGGCGAACGTGAGCGCAGCAAACAGAAGCCGGAAGGCCCTCACGAGCACGTGTGTACCGAGAGCTGCGGGCGCACGCTGCGAGGTCGTCATAGTCTATCTTGGCACGAACCGGCAGTGATTTGCCTGCGTTTGGGTCGGGCAGTCCAGCTCTCGAGCAACCGGGCAGATACCCTGGTGGGCAGCATGTCCACATCAACATCCCCGTCTCCGAGTCTCAGACGCACCCTGACCGCCCGACTTTCGTCGGTCTCCGTGCGCGACGCCCACCGCCTACGACGCAAGCTCGAACGTGCCCGCACCGACGATGCCCTGGCAGCGACCGAACCCGAGATCGTTCGCGCCGAGACTCTGATCGCGAATCGGCGTGCCGCGGTTCCGACGATCGAGTATCCCGAGGCGCTTCCGGTCAGCCGCCGCAAGGACGACATCGCCGCCGCGATCGAGCAACATCAGGTCGTGATCGTCGCCGGGGAAACCGGATCGGGCAAAACGACACAGATTCCCAAGATCTGTCTCGAACTAGGCCGTGGGATCCGAGGATCCATCGGCCACACCCAACCCCGTCGACTCGCTGCCAGAACGGTTGCCGAGCGCATCGCCGAGGAGGTGGGCGAGACCCTCGGACAATCTGTCGGCTACAAGGTCAGATTCACCGATCAATCCTCGGACTCGACCCTGGTCAAGCTGATGACCGATGGAATTCTCTTGGCCGAGATTCAACGAGACCGGATGCTCCGGCAGTACGACACGCTCATCATCGACGAGGCTCACGAACGAAGTCTCAATATCGACTTCATCCTCGGCTACCTCGCTCAGCTACTCCCCCGCCGGCCCGATCTGAAGGTGATCATCACCTCCGCAACGATCGATCCGGAACGATTCGCCCAGCACTTCGCCCGGGACGGTGTACCGGCCCCCATCATCGAAGTGTCCGGACGCACGTTCCCCGTGGAGATGCGGTACCGCCCGCTGACGGTCGACGCAGGCGAGACGACTGTCGACCGAGATCCCGTCGACGCAACATGCGATGCCGTCGACGAACTCATGGCCGAAGGTGAAGGCGACATTCTCGTCTTCCTCTCCGGTGAACGCGAGATCCGCGATACGGCCGATGCATTGCGCGATCGGCAGCTACGCAACACCGAGGTCGTACCCCTGTATGCGCGCCTGTCCGCCGATGAGCAGCACCGCGTGTTCTCCTCACACACCGGCCGTCGCGTCGTTCTCTCGACCAACGTCGCCGAGACGTCACTGACGGTCCCCGGGATCAGATACGTCGTCGACCCCGGTACCGCGCGCATCTCGCGGTACTCGTTGCGCACCAAAGTCCAGCGACTCCCTATCGAGCCGATTTCGCAAGCATCGGCCCGACAGCGGGCAGGTAGATGTGGCCGTGTGGCCGACGGAATCTGCATCCGTCTGTACTCCGAAGACGACTTCGAGGCACGGCCACCGTTCACCGAACCGGAGATCCTCCGCACCAACCTCGCTTCGGTAATCCTGCAAATGACTTCCCTCGGCCTGGGCAAGATCGACGCATTCCCCTTTGTCGAGCCGCCCGATCCGCGCAGCATTCGCGACGGAATCGGTTTGCTCGAAGAGTTGGGGGCTTTGAAGCCGTCCTCGAATACCGGCGAGTCCGAACTCACGCCGATCGGGCGCGAGCTGGCTCAACTTCCAGTCGATCCGCGCATGGCCCGCATGCTCGTAGAAGCGAACAAGACGGGCGCGCTCGCCGACGCTCTCGTCGTCGTCTCGGCCATGTCCATCCAAGACGTTCGCGAACGTCCAGCAGAACACCAGCAAGCAGCCGATGAGCAGCATGCAAGATTCACGGCTCCGAACTCGGACTTCCTGTCGTACACAGCACTGTGGGAATACCTTCGCGACCAACGAAACGACCTGTCGTCGAACCAGTTTCGAAGAATGTGCCGAAACGAATTCCTGCACTACCTCCGTGTGCGCGAATGGCAGGACCTGCACGGTCAACTACGTCAGATCACCAGGGGTCTCGGCTGGACTGTGCCCGACGCGCCGAGCTCGCACGATTCGTTGCATCAGGCGCTCCTGGCCGGCCTCCTTTCGCATATCGGAGTCAAAGAAGGTGACAAACGCGAGTTCCTGGGTGCCCGCGGAACCCACTTTGCGATATTCCCCGGCTCCGGGCTGTTCAAGAAGCCTCCACGCTGGGTGATGGCGGCCGAACTGGTCGAGACCGGACGTCTGTGGGGCCGCATGGCGGCCCGAATCGAACCCGAGTGGGCCGAACGACTCGCCCCACATCTAGTCAAACGCACCTATTCCGAGCCACATTGGTCCACCAAACGCCAATCGGCCATGGCATACGAGCGCGTCACCCTGTACGGGCTTCCCCTCGTAACCGGCCGACCTGTCGGATACCACAGCATCGACGCCGAAGTCTCGCGCGAGCTGTTCATCAGACATGCACTGGTGCAGGGCGAGTGGACGACGCAGCATCCGTTCTTTCACAAGAACCGCGCACTGCTCGACGACGTCGGCGAGCTCGAGAATCGGGCCCGCCGTCGCGACATCGTGGTCGACGACGATGCACTCTTCGAGTTCTACGACTCCAGAATCGGTGCGGAAGCCGTTTCCGCTCGCCACTTCGACACGTGGTGGAAGAAGACGAGGCGCACGACGCCGGATCTCCTCGACTTCACAGCATCGACCGTCGTCAATCCCGACGCTGCATCCGTACTGGGTGGGGAGTATCCCGATGCGTGGCGCCAAGGCGAGGTCCAGTTTCCGCTGACCTATCAGTTCGAGCCAGGTTCCGCCGCCGACGGAGTCAGCGCCCGCATCCCGATCGCCCTGCTCGCGCAGGTTCAACCGGTCGGATTCGACTGGCTGGTCCCGGGCATGCGAGCGGAACTCATCAGCACACTGATCAAACTGCTGCCCAAGACTTTACGACGCAACGTGGTGCCCGCTCCCGACTTTGCCGCCGCCGCACTGACGGCGATGAAGCCGAGATCGGAACCCGTTCTCACCGCGCTGGCCCGTGAGCTCTCACGGTTGGGTTCATGCCGGATCGATCCGGCAGACTTTCAGGTTTCCGAGCTCCCCGACCATCTCCGGATGACGTTTGTCGCAGTGGATATCAACGGAGACGTACTCGGGTCGAACAAGAACCTGACTGCCCTCCGACAGACCCTGTCACCGCGAGTGAACCGCGAAGTCGCCAGTGCCGTCGGTCAAGCCGAGCGAGCGGCAACGCTGGCATGGACGTCCTCGACTCTGGGAACTCTCGAGGAGACCGTCTCACGTTCTGTCGGTGGCCAACGAGTCACCGGATATCCCGCACTCGTTCCGGAAAGCGGTGGCGTCGCGGTCCGGGTACTGAGCACACTCGCCCAGCAGCGTGCCGCAATGCGCAACGGAACCAGGGCTCTGTTGAGCGAGCGTGCACCGCGCGGCACAAAGGCACTCATCGCTGGAATTCCGACAAAGGAAAGAATCGCACTCGGGCAGAATCCGTACGGCAGCATCGAAGCACTACTCGAGGACTGCCGCACGACGGCGATCGACGAGTCGATGAGTGCGCACGGCGGTCCCGTCCGCTCGCCGCAAGAATTCGAAGCTCTGGTCAAGTCGGTGAATGCCGAGGTAACCGAACGCACGTCTCGGGTCCTTGCACTGATTCGACCGATTCTGACTGCGGCCGTGGAGCTTCGAGCCGCACTCGAACGAGCAGGCGGCGAAACCGCCGATGACGTTCGCGAGCAACTAGCCGGTCTGGTCTTCAATGGCTTCGTATTCGAATTCGGCTCTGCCAGGCTCGCTGAAATTCCCCGGTACCTCACGGCCGCTACTCGGCGACTCGGCTCACTACCCAGCAGCGCGAACCGGGACGAAACCGGAATGAACGCACTCGATCGAGTCTACGAGGCATACGACCGACTGCTGAAGTCGCTTCCTGAAGCCCGACAGCAGAGCAAACCAGTGCAGGAGATCTTCTGGATGATCGAGGAGTTACGAATTCAACTTTTCGCGCAAGGAATTCGCACGGCGTACCCGATATCGGAAAAGAGGATTACGAAAGCAATCCAGGCCGTAAGCCAACAGTGAGGCCTCGCGTCGACCGATTCACGCCCGTCGAGCGCACGCGTTCTTCAGTCGACAGTGACAGCTGACTGTCGCTGCTGGCGAAGGTCCTGAATTTCTTTCTCGAAGTCCTCGGCCGAACTGAAGGACTTGTACACCGACGCGAACCGTAGATACGCAACCTCGTCGAGATCGCGAAGCGGACCGAGAATAGCCAATCCGACCTCGTTGCTTGGGATCTCGGCCGATCCGGATGCACGAACTGCATCCTCGACCTGCTGAGCCAACAGATTCAGTGCGTCGTTGTCGACATCGCGGCCCTGGCAGGCACGACGGACGCCTCGTACTACTTTCTCCCGACTGAAGGGCTCGGTGACTCCGCTGCGCTTCACGACAGCCAGAACAGCGGTCTCCACTGTGGTGAAGCGGCGTCCACACTCCGGGCATGAGCGACGACGACGGATCGCCTGACCTTCGTCCGCCTCGCGGGAGTCGACCACTCGGGAGTCGGGGTGCTTGCAGAACGGGCAATGCATGTTGGAGCCTCCGTCGTAGCCGTCACACCATCTCGTTGGTAGCGCAAGAGGTGCAGGTACCGAGGATACTCGGAGTCCTATCGAGCCCAGTGCCGCGTACCTGGCTCGATCACCGAGGAGCACTTGAGGCATCGCTGCATCACTGGCCCGAGTCGGTGGCCGTGAAGACATCCTGACCCGCAGTACCGACGAATCCACCGTGCTCCACGACCGTGACAGCACCCGCTGAACCGCCGTCGAGATATCCGGCGCGTAGATTCGCAAGCCCTACCAAGCCCAGAAGAACAATGGCTGTGATCAGCACACCCGCGACCGTGGCGGTCCACGACAGTGTCTGACGCGGCGCCTCGTCGTCGAAGCTGTGATCGGCGGAGCTGTGATCGATGACCCGGTTGCCGCGGTCCTGTTGCGCGAGAGCGTGAAGGTAGCGTCGACGGTCGAGTGACGCGCAAGACGTGCGCGGGCGAGAAGTGCGGACGGACGAGGCCGAGCGCGTTGTGCGATCGAGGGTATCGCGACCGTCTGTACCCCGACTTGCTACTGCGCGACTGGTGAGAGCACTGCGGCGCTCTGTAGTGATGCTCATCGGAACCTCCACTGCGGTGTACAGATCGACCGTGGTGATGCTCGCGACCGACGCGATTTTCACCATTATTCGATCAGGCGTTCGATGAACGCTTGTTCGAAGTTCTATCACGCGAGTCGGACAATGTCAGCAGAAGTTGCGACACGGATCGAACAGATGTTTGATCGAACAGGGTTTTCGGGCTAGATTCGTGTCAGAAACCACACGTCACATCCACACCACGCGTTCGGGCCACTCGATCACACGAGATGCCCGGCAGGGGAAGGCGATGCAGGAGGATGCACGAATGAAAGAAGAGACCTCGTCAGGGTCACCGAAAGCCACGGGCAAGGCGAGCGGGAAGACGAAGGCTACGTCAGTGAGCGCAAAGACGCGCGGAAGTGCCACCGGTGGAAAGGTCACAGCGCAGGCTGCCAAGACTACCGCCACAACCGCCAAGGCGCCCTCGGTGCCGACGGCGAAGGCATTCGAAGGTGAGGGCACCGACATCAATGCAGGCCTGACCGAACGTCAACGCAAGGTTCTCGAGGTCATCAGAGCTTCGGTGACCGAGCGTGGCTATCCGCCGAGCATCCGGGAGATCGGGGATGCGGTCGGGTTGACGTCGACCTCGTCGGTCGCTCATCAACTTCGCACGCTTGAGCGCAAAGGCTTCCTCCGACGTGATCCGAACCGCCCACGCGCAGTGGATGTCCGCGGACTCGACGAGGTTCAGGCAGACCACGCAGCAGCCGTAGCCGACGGCTCGGCGCCTGCGGAGGATCAGCTGCCGACTCCGACGTTCGTTCCGGTACTGGGACGAATCGCTGCCGGCGGTCCGATTCTTGCCGAGCAGGCGGTCGAAGACGTTTTCCCTCTCCCCCGCGAACTGGTCGGCCAGGGTTCCCTGTTCCTGTTGAGAGTGGTCGGCGAGTCGATGATCGAAGCAGCGATCTGCGATGGCGACTGGGTGGTGGTTCGGCAGCAGAGTGTCGCCGACAACGGCGACATCGTTGCGGCCATGATCGATGGCGAAGCCACGGTGAAGACATTCAAGCGCACCAAGGGTGAGGTGTGGCTCTTGCCGCACAACCCGTTGTTCGAACCGATCCCGGGCAATGACGCAGCTATCCTCGGCAAGGTTGTCACGGTCATGCGCAAGCTCTGATCAGCGAGTTCGTAGAGCGAAGGGCCGCAACTTCAGGTTTCGAGGTTGCGGCCCTTCGCTGTATCGATCGAGAGGTAAGTACTAGAGATTCAGTCCCCGCCCGATGATTTCCTTCATGATCTCGGTCGTTCCGCCGTAGATTGTCTGCACCCGAGAGTCCATGTAGGCCTTGGCGATCGGGTATTCCTTCATGTATCCGTATCCGCCATGCAGTTGCAGGCAGCGGTCGATGAGACGCACCTGGTTCTCGGTGGTCCACCACTTGGCCATAGCGGCTTCCTGAACTGTCAGCTTGCCGTCGTTGAGCAGTTCGATGAATTTGTCGACCATGATCCGTGAGGCCGTCGTCTCGGTTGCCAACTCCGCCAGCACGAATCGTGTGTTCTGGAATTTGCCGATGGACTTACCGAAGGCCTTGCGATCACGGCAGTACTGAATTGTCATGTCGAGCGCCGACTCCATGGCGGCTGCTGCGACGACCGCAATGGACAGTCGTTCCTGAGGCAGGTTCTGCATCAGGTAGATGAAGCCCATCCCCTCCTCACCCAGAAGGTTCGCGGCGGGCACGCGGACGTCGGTGAAGCTGAGTTCGGCTGTGTCCTGCGCCTTCATCCCGATCTTGTCGAGATTGCGTCCGCGTTCGAAACCGGGCATGTCGCGCTCGACGACGAGCAAGCTGAATCCCTGCGCACCCTTGTCGGGGTCGGTGCAGGCTACGACGATGACGAGGTCGGCATTGATTCCGTTGGTGATGAAGGTCTTGGACCCGTTGAGGACCCATTCGTCACCATCGCGAACGGCCTTGGTCTTGATTCCCTGCAGATCGCTACCGGTACCGGGTTCGGTCATCGCGATCGCGGTGATCAACTCACCGGAACTGAATCCGGGTAACCAACGCTGCTTCTGTTCTTCGTTCGTCAGATTGATGAGGTATGGCGCGACGACGTCGTTGTGCAGCGTGAATCCGATTCCGCTGTAACCGCCGCGGGTGGTTTCCTCGGTGACGATGGCGTTGTAGCGGAAGTCCTTGACACCGCCGCCGCCGTACTCCTCCGGCACGTCGGTGCCGAGGAATCCTTGCTTTCCAGCTTCTACCCACACCCAACGATCGACGAGATTCTGCTCTTCCCACTTGGAGTGGTTCGGCGCAACGTGTTGGTCGAGGAACTTGCGGTACGACTCGCGAAACATGTCGTGCTCGGAATCGAATATCGTGCGTTCCACTTCGGTCTCCTTCGAATTGCCAACCGGCGGCACAATGGGTCACCGCCGGTGAACTGACGTGATTCGAGCCTACGGCCGAATTGGTCACACAGTCGATGACCGAGCCGCGCGGAATCGGTGACCGAAGGTAGTGCCGCTATCGGCGCTGTGTGCGAGAAAGGGCGCGCAGCACGGGATAGCCGACCAAGATTCCGACCGATCCCCAGGCGATACCGCCGAGTTCCACCGACCCAACCGTCAGCGTCAGATCGCCGATGCCGGCAACGATGGCAGCAGCAACGACAACGAGGTTGACGGGATCTGTGAAGTCGACTTTGCTGTCCGACCAGATCCGCACACCCAGCAGCCCGATCAGTCCGTACAGAACCAGTGTCGCGCCACCGATGACTCCGTCCGGGACCGTGAATACCAACGCGCCGAATTTCGGCGAGAACGCGAGCACGACTGCCGTCACCGCGGCCACCCAGTAGGCCGCGGTCGAGTACACGCGGGTCGCCGCCATCACGCCGATGTTCTCGGCGTAGGTCGTCGTGCCCGAGCCACCCGCAGCACCTGCCAGCGTCGTCGCCAATCCATCTGCGATGAGTGCGTCTCCGGCGAGGTCGTCGAGTTTCTTACCCGTCATTGCCGACACTGCTTTGACGTGGCCGACGTTCTCGGCCACGAGAACGATGACGACGGGTAGTGCGATGAGTACGACGGACAATTCGAACGTCGGTCCACGGAATTCGGGAATACCGATCCACTCCGCAGCGCGCATCGCGTCGAGTTTGACGTCCGAGATCTGCCCTGACACAGCAGCGAAAACCCATCCGACGATGACTCCGACAAGGATTCCGAGGCGTCCGAGCAGTCCCGGGCCTGCGACGGTCACCAGGAGGATCGCCGCGAGAGTCACCGCGGCCACGAGTGGCTGCGCCTCGAACGACGACGTCGCTGCGGGAGCGAGGTTGAGTCCGATGAGAACGACGACCGCACCTGTGACGACGGGAGGCATCACCGCTTCGATGAGTCGTCCGCCCGCGAACTTGACGACCAATCCGACGAGTGTCAGCACGACGCCCACGGACATGACGGCGCCGAGTTGCGCGGCGGGGCCGCTCGCCTGTGCCGCACTGAGTGGTGCGATGAAAGCGAACGAGGATCCGAGATAGCTGGGGATGCGCCCCCGCGTGATCACGAGGAACAACGCGGTACCGATGCCCGAGAACAACAGGGTCGTGGTGACGGGAAATCCGGTTACCGTCGGAACGAGCAACGTGGCGCCGAACATGGCGATGACGTGCTGCATACCGATACCCACGGTTCGCGGCCACGACAGGCGCTGGTCCGGTGCCACAACTGCCCCTGCCTCGACGTTCTTGCCGTTGCCGTGCAGGGTCCATCCGAATTGTCTTCTCACGGGTTCGAATCCTAGGGCCTGCCGCTTCGTCACTCGTTCAGGATCGACGCTGCCGCCTCGCGTGCCGCCGTGGCACTGTCGGTCTTCGACGCGACCGCGGCCGCGCGCTGGCACTGCTCGAGCGTGACCGTGGACAATTTCGCCCCTACGTGTGCGACTGCGGCAGACGCAGCGGACAGTGACGTGACACCCAGGCCCACCAGGACGCACGCCAACAGTGGGTCGGCGGCGGCCTCGCCGCATACTCCAACCGGCTTGCCCACGGCCATACCGGCCTTCGCGGTGTGAGCGACCAGCGCGATGACCGCCGGCTGCCACGGATCGGTCAGCGATGCGAGTTGGGAGGACATCCGATCGGCGGCCATTGTGTACTGCGCCAGATCGTTCGTTCCGATCGACAGAAACTCCACATGCTCGAGAATGTGCTCGGCGAGCAACGCCGCGGCCGGGACCTCGATCATGACGCCCGGAGTCAGGCCCCTCTCGCGGACGTCGGCGGCGAATGCAGCCGCTTCGGCCGCGGTGGCAATCATGGGGGCCATCACCCAAGGACTCGAATTGGTGGCCGCAGCGGCCGCAGCGATCCCGTCGAGCTGACGATAGAGAATTCCTCTGTCCTGCTCAGCGATTCGGATGCCACGAATACCCAGTGCAGGGTTGGCCTCGTCCGGATGATTGGCGAAGCGCAAGGGCTTGTCCGATCCGGCGTCGAGGGTACGAACGACAACCTTGTGTCCGGCGAACGCATCGAGCACTTGACCGTAGATTTCGGCCTGCTCATCGACGGTAGGTTCCGAGTCGCGGTCCAGGAAGCACAATTCGGTGCGAAAGAGTCCGATCCCGTCGGCGGCCGTCTTCCTCGCTGCGCGAGCTCCCGCGCCGTCCTGAACGTTGGCAAGGATGTCGACTCGGTGGCCGTCGGCTGTGACTCCGGGCCCTGTCCATTGGGACACCCGATCCAATTCGTCTCGAGCCGAGTCCACCGAGGCTCTCGCGAGGGTCGCATCGGGCTCGAGCACGATATCGCCGGTTATTCCGTTCACCAGAGCGCGAGCACCTTCGGTAACGTCGTCGAGCCCCGTGACCGCCACGACGCACGGGATACCGAGCTGGCGCGCAATGATCGCGGTGTGACTTGTCGGTCCACCGAGCGATGTTGCCAGTGCGAGAACCAGACCCGCATCGAGTCCCGCCGTGTCGGCAGGCGCCAAATCGTCGGCGAAGAGCACAGAGGGCGTCTCGGGAGTCGGAACCCCAGGCTCGGAAATCCCCAGTATCTCGGCGATAACGCGGTCGCGGATGTCACGCAGGTCGGTCACCCGCTCGGCCATCAGTCCGCCGAGCTTGGTGAACATGGCGATGAACTGCTCGGTTGCGGCGACTGTTGCCGAAGTTGCGAGAGCGCCCTTCGCGATGAGTTTCTCGGCGGCGCCAATCCAGCCTCGATCCTGGGCCATCGCCGCATTTGCCGAGAGCACTTCCGACGCTGCTCCGGTGGCCAGTTCCGCACGGGCACGCAGTCTCGCCGAAACATTCGCCGCGCTCGAACGGAAACGTTCGAGTTCGGTTCCTCGCTCCGCCTCGTCGACGACAGTTGTGTCGACGGGGACGTCAGGACGCTTGCCCGGGCGGATGACCGGGCCGTATCCGACACCCGGGACTACCGGTGTTCCATGCAGAACCGACGAGCCCGACAGCGTCAGGGCTTCTCCTGCAGCCGTGGCACCTTCTCGTGTATCGGCTCGAAGCGATCCCGCCATGCGTCCTCCTCGGTTTCTGGAACAAGTGTGGTCTAGCTCGTAGATCTACTACTGATGTGACTGAGATTACTCTTTGCTCTTGACATGTCAACACATACGGGCGTAAAACAACATAAACCAACAATAGTTCGGAGGGAGGCGCAGGTGTACGCAGAAGAGCGCCAGCAAGCAATCGCCGAGGTGATCAGCAACCGCGGTCGAGTCTCCGTTTCAGATCTGTCGACCACATACGGCGTGACGACCGAGACCGTTCGACGCGACCTTGCCGTCCTCGACCGCCTCGGGGTTGTCCGAAGGGTCCACGGTGGAGCAGTACCGGCATCGGCCTTGACCGCCACCGAACCGGGCGTCGGCGAGCGTGAGTACACGCGGGCCGAGCAGAAGGACGCAATAGCGGTCGCAGCTCTTGCCTACCTCCCGCTCAACGGGGGTAGCGCCGTGTTCGATGCAGGAACCACCACCGGTCGACTCGCCGCCCTTCTCAGCAACGACCGCGAGCTGACACTCATCACCAATTCGGTTCCCATTGCTGCTCGGGTCGCACCACTGTCGGGGGTGAGTCTTCGCGTTCTCGGCGGTCGAGTCCGCGGTACGACACAGGCCGCCGTGGGCGAGGAAGCGTTGTCGGCGTTGGAATGGCTGCGCGTCGATGTGGCATTCATCGGGACCAACGCACTCAGTGTGGGGCACGGGTTGTCCACGCCCGACAGTGACGAGGCCGCCGTGAAACGAGCGATGGTGCGCACCGCCAACCATGTCGTCGTGCTGTCGGATTCATCCAAGATCGGCCGCGAGCACCTCGTCAGCTTCGGTCGCCTGGACAACATCGACGTTCTGATAACCGACGACGAGATCGACGAAACGGATCGTAAAAGTTTGACCGACAACGGAATCGAGGTCGTGATCGCATGATCGTCACACTGACAGCCAATCCGAGCATCGACCGGACAGTCGTGCTGGACTCCGAACTCGTCCGCGGCGGGGTGTATCGAGCGCGGGCATCGGTCAGCGATCCGGGCGGAAAGGGGGTCAACGTGGCCCGGGTCCTGACCTCGTCCGGTGTGCAGGCGATGGCCGTCCTACCTGCAGCGCCGACGGATCCGCTCCTCGCTGCGTTGGAGGCGAAAGACGTCCGTTACTGCGCTGTACCGACGAGCGGACCGGCTCGAACCAACATCACCATCAGCGAACCTGGTGGAACAACGACCAAGATCAACGAACCTGGGGCAACCCTGACCGTAAACACTCGGCAGGAATTGTTCGATGCCGTTCTCGATCTGGGCCGGGACGCCGCATGGGTCGTACTGTCCGGATCGCTTCCGCCCGGCATCCCCACCGACTGGTACGCAAGCATCGTGCGGGCGCTGCGCAATACACAGTCGAAGGTAGCGGTCGATACTTCCGACGCGCCGCTCCTCGCGCTCGCTGCTTCGTTCCCCGGTTCGGCTCCGGACGTGGTGAAGCCGAACTCCGAGGAGCTGGCTCAACTCACCGGAGCGAATGCCGAAGAATTGGAACGCGCTGCGGCGGCGGGCGATCCGACGGCCACGGTCACCGCCTGCCGGATACTCCTTGATCGTGGAGTCGGTGCGGTACTCGCGACGCTCGGTAGCGCGGGAGCGGTACTCGTCTCCGCCGAGGGCGCATGGTTCGCGACCCCACCTCGGATCGAGGCCCTCAGCACCGTGGGGGCGGGCGATTCATCGCTTGCCGGCTACATTTTGGCCGATATCGAACGATGCTCGGGTGCGGACAAACTCCGCCGAGCCGTTGCCTACGGCACAGCAGCTACCGCTCTGCCCGGCACGACGTTGCCGACACCGGAACAAGCTCGCCCTGAATCGGTGACAGTGCGGGCGCTCGATTCACCGCCCACCAGCTCGACTATCCCCCCGACCTCATCCCCCACCCGTTCGTCGACACACTCCTAGGAGCGAAGTCATGTCCACACCAACCAGTGATCCCGCGATCATCGCGGAGGAGCTCATCCTCCTCGATGCCGATCTCGGCGCCTCCAAAGATGCTGTCATCGAACGACTCTCGGAGCTACTCGCCACAGCCGGTCGTGCGACCGACGCGGCCCCGCTCCGCGAAGCGGCCCTGGCTCGCGAGGCTCAGTCCGCTACCGGCTTACCAGGCGGGATCGCCATCCCACACTGCCGTTCAGAGGCAGTCACCTCGGCATCCCTCGGTTTCGCACGGCTCGATCCCAAGGTCGACTTCGGAGCACCCGACGGTCCTGCAGACCTGGTGTTTCTGATCGCCGCCCCCGCGGGTGCCGGCTCAGCCCATATGAAGCTGCTCTCCAGTCTGGCTCGCGCCCTGGTCAAGCCAGAGTTCGTCACCGCGCTTCGGGACGCACCTTCGCCGGCCGACATCGTCGCACTGGTAGACGGCGTCATCAACCCGGCGGCAAAGACCCCTGCGAAGGCTGCGGCAACTTCCGTTCCAGAAGCGTCGACCCCGGCGGCCACCCCTAGTGCCGCCAAGCACATCGTGGCGGTGACGGCATGTCCTACCGGGATTGCCCACACTTATATGGCTGCTGACTCTCTCGTCGCCGCCGGTGAGCGCGCTGGGGTCACCGTGCATGTGGAGACGCAGGGATCGAGCGGTAGCACTCCCCTCGATCCGGCTTTGATCGAGAGCGCCGAGGCCGTCATCTTCGCCACCGATGTCGGCGTCAAGGGCAAAGAACGATTCGCGGGCAAGCCCGTCGTATCCTCGGGTGTCAAGCGCGCGATCAACGAACCCGACGTCATGGTGACCGAGGCATTACGTGCCGCCGAAGATCCCGATGCCGCACGAGTTTCCGGAACTGCGGCAGCAGCGGGATCGGCCAGCACCGGCGCAGGTGAATTGGGCTGGGGCACACGCATCCGGCAGATCCTGTTGACCGGCGTCAGCTACATGATTCCGTTCGTCGCAGCGGGTGGTCTGCTGATCGCTCTCGGCTTCCTGCTGGGTGGATACGAGATCAAGGATGTCGCCGAGGACATCGTCGTCAACAACTCCCTCACCTCGCTTCCCACCGGCGGGCTGACCGCGTATCTCGGCGCAGTACTGTTCCAGATCGGCGCGTTGTCGTTCAGCTTCCTGGTGCCTGCACTCGCCGGCTACATCTCGTATGCCATCGCCGACAGACCCGGTCTTGCGCCGGGCTTCACGGCAGGCGCTGTCGCCGTGCTCGTCGGTGCGGGCTTCATCGGTGGTCTCGTCGGCGGTCTGATCGCAGGCTTCGTCGCACTGTCGATCAGTAGGTGGAAGATCCCGACGGTTCTCCGCGGTCTCATGCCTGTCGTCATCATTCCACTGTTCGCCACGTTGATCGTCGGCGCCATCATGTTCCTCGTGCTCGGCAAGCCGCTTGCCGCCATCACCAGCGGACTGACCAACTGGCTCAACGGTCTGACCGGCAGCTCGATCATCATCCTCGGCATCATCCTCGGCCTCATGATGTGCTTCGACCTAGGCGGACCGGTCAACAAAGCTGCTTACGCGTTCGCCACCGCAGGTCTTTCCGTCACCGACACCGCGTCGCTTCGCATCATGGCCGCAGTGATGGCGGCAGGAATGGTTCCCCCTCTTGCTCTTGCCCTGGCGTCGGCCGTCCGCCCCAAGATCTTCACCGAGGCAGAACGCGAAAACGGCAAGGCTGCATGGTTCCTCGGTGCTGCATTCATCTCCGAGGGCGCCATTCCGTTTGCCGCAGCAGACCCGCTGCGCGTCATCCCGTCGATGATGGCAGGTGGAGCGGTCACAGGCGCTTTGGTCATGGCGATGGACGTGACACTCAGTGCGCCACACGGCGGAATCTTCGTATTCTTCGCCGTCGGCGGCATCCTGTGGTTCCTGGTCGCCCTGGCGGCAGGCACGATCGTCTCGGCAGTGCTGGTCATCGCAGCGAAGCAGTTCGTCAAGGGCAAGAACTCGCCCACCGAGGCAGAGCTCGACCCCGATCTCGTCACCGCCTGATCGACCACCCCCGCTACACACAACCAAGGAGCACTCCATGCCCAGCACCACAGTCACCGTCGGATCGTCCATCGGCCTGCACGCGCGCCCCGCAGCCCTCATCGCGGACGCCGTTGCCGAAGCAGGCGTCGACGTCACCCTCGCGGTGGAAGACCAGGAGCCGGTCGACGCCGGATCCGCACTGATGATCATGACCCTCGGCGCCACCAAGGGGACCGACGTAGTCGTCGAGAGCGAGGATCAGGCAACACTCGACAAGATCGTGGCGCTGGTCGCCGCCGATCTGGACGCCTGACGTCCCTCCGCGTCACCGGCGGCGTGCAGCCCTGACGCCGTAGGCGACAGACAACATAACGAGAACACCCGCGACGGCCATCGCACCGAGTACCCATCGGTTCTTCGATTCGGCCTCGGTGCCGGCCGTCGCGAGTTGTGTATCGGTACGTTCGGCGGTCACCAGATCGGTTGCACCACGAAGCATCTGTATAGGGGGTAGCGGCCCGGCCGCTGCATCCGACGAGACTGCCTCTGACGCGACGAGTAGGTTTCCATCGGAATCGAAGGCAAGCGCCTCACCCTGGGGCTGCTGGGGCGCCGCGACAACGACGGGGTCGCTCCCGAGGGCCTCCACAATATTGCCGCCGTGGACGCCGAACAGGTAGAGATCGTTGTACGTTCGGATCGCGACAACGGTACCGTCAGCACTGGTCGCCCCACCGGTGGCCAAAATCGAACCAGCAACGAAGGGCGGACCACCGGGAGTTGCGGTGCGCTCGAAGGCCAACTCGCCCACCTTCCGCAGTGGCGTCGGACCTGGTGAAGACAACTGATCGACGGTCGTGTCACCGACAGGGACGTAGATCCCACTGACTCCGGAAAGCTCCTTGGTCACCACGACCGGCCGTCCCGACGGCTCTATCAGCAGCGTCTCCGCGTCGTGCGGTCCGTCCGGATACGTCAAACGATGCAGTTCACCCGCACCGGTCGAGGGATCCATACCGGTGATCGCGATGGTGTCGCGGCGCGCACGGTTGTCCCCGGTATCGGAAAGCCACAGGCGTCCACCGTGAGAGGCAAGATCTTCGACATCGTAGGGATCGACAGGAACGTCGAGCCAACGCACGACTACACATTGTTCATCGAGGACAGCCAACCGATGATCGGTACCGCTGTCGCCGATCGCATAGAGCACACCGTCGATCGAAGTCAGACCGGAAAGCTCTTCGAGGCCCGGATCCACGGGGCTGCAATATGTTTCGAATTGCGCGCTGCGAACCTCGGGTGCCGCACCCGCTGGTGCGGCCCCGAGGAGTACACACGAGAGCGCCCCCGCAATCACAATCGACCGCATCGACTCAGGCAGGAGCCACTGCAGCGTCGACGGCGAACTCGGCGAGCACCGAGGCGAGCGCTGTAGGCACCCGAGCCTCGACGCGTGTGCCGTCGGCCTCGTGCGAGGAATGCGTGATTCGGCCTTCGGTGTGGATCCGAGCGACGAGATCGCCGCGCGTGTACGGCACCAGAACGTCAACCTGCGCTTCCGGCCAGGCAAGGACTTCACCGAGATGATCGCGCAGCTCTTCGATTCCCTCGCCCGTCCGTGCAGAAACGAAGCGCGCTCCCGGGAACAAACCACGGAGTTGAGTCAACTGCACCGGATCTGCGGCATCGATCTTGTTGACCACGATCAGTTCCGGCGGCATCTTGGACTCGCGTTCCTTGACGACGTCCATGATCACCTCGCGAACTGCGGTGATCTGATCCACGGGAAGCGGATCGGAACCGTCGACGACGTGCAGCAACAGGTCGGCGTCCGTCACTTCCTCCAACGTCGAACGGAAGGCTTCCACCAGCTGGGTAGGCAGATGCCGCACGAATCCGACCGTGTCGGTAAGCACGATCGCGCGGCCGTCTTCGAGCGTCGACCTGCGAGAGGTCGGGTCGAGGGTGGCGAACAGTGCGTTCTGTACCAGCACGCCCGAACCGGTGAGCGCATTGAGCACACTCGACTTGCCTGCGTTCGTGTACCCGACGATCGCGATGGACGGCACGGTGCTCTCGAGGCGACGCTCACGCTTGGTGTCGCGGGCCTGCTTCATGCCCTTGATCTCACGGCGAAGTTTGGCCATACGCTCACGAATGCGTCGCCGGTCGGTTTCGATCTTCGTTTCACCGGGACCACGAAGTCCTACCCCGCCATTGCTTCCCGCCCGGCCACCTGCCTGACGAGACATGGACTCGCCCCAGCCGCGAAGCCGAGGGAGCATGTACTCCATCTGTGCGAACGCCACCTGCGCCTTGCCCTCGCGCGAGGTCGCGTGTTGAGCGAAGATATCGAGGATCAACGCCGTCCGGTCGATGACCTTGACCTTGACGACCTTCTCCAGTGCATTGAGCTGAGCCGGGGTCAGTTCACCGTCACACACCACGGTATCGGCGCCTGTCGCCACGACGACATCGCGGACCTCTTTGGCCTTACCGGAACCGATGTAGGTCGCCGCATCAGGCTTGTCGCGTCGCTGAACGAGCGCTTCCAGTACTTCCGATCCTGCAGTTTCGGCCAACGCAGCCAGCTCGGCCATACTGGACTCCGCTTGGGCTGCGGTGCCGCTGGTCCACACGCCGACCAAGACGACTCGTTCGAGCCGCAACTGCCGGTACTCGACCTCGGTGACGTCCTCGAGCTCGGTGGACAAACCTGCCACACGACGCAAGGCAGTACGTTCTTCGAGCTGCATGTCACCAGCGGATGGCGAAGACTCGTCGTCAGCGGGGAGCGGTGATCGGGCGAGTCGACGCGACCAGGCATCGGACTCCTGCCGAGTCCACGACGAACTTTGCTCAGCTCCACCGTCCTGCGCGGCGGCAGGCTCAGCGGAGTCGCGCTCAGCCATGTCCGGCCCAGAAGGGTGCTGCTCAGAAGGGTGCTGCTCAGTGAGGGATTGCTCAGTGAGGTTCTGCTTCACTGAATCCTGCTGTTCTGAATCCGTTATTTCGTCATTCCTCGAGTCGGAATCGCTATCGATTCGATGTGTGTTGGTCCTACACCGTCAATGATCCACTAAATCCCCAGCGCATGCACGTGAGATTCACGCACGCTCGCGCCACCACTGGTCATCGATGGTGCCGTTCGCCAACAGCACCGACGGCCCGCGAAGCGATGCCCCCTCGTCGTCGATCGACACCGTCACTTCGCCGCCTGGCACACCTACCACCACTCGACCGGAATCGAGACCCTCGTACGACAACGCTGCCGCTGCTGCTGCAACCGTGCCGGTCCCGCATGAACGCGTCTCCCCTACGCCGCGCTCGTAAACGCGCATGTCGACGCGACCGGATTGCAGTCGGGTAAGGATTTCGACGTTGGCCCCCGCGGTGAAGAAACCGCCGTCCAGTTCCGGAGGTATTGCCAGATCGAGCAAACGTAGTGAAGTGATGTCGGCGGCCGGGTCCACGCACGCAAGATGGGGATTTCCGACGTCGATTCCGATTCCGTCGTATCGGCGTCCACCGAGGGTCGTACTGCTGGCACCCATCAAGTGGACTTCGCCCATGCCGACGGTGACGTCCGCGGTGGTGTCATCGAAAGCGTGCACCGTGACCGGTCTCGCGCCGGCCCTGGAACCGACCACGAAACAGTCGCTCGATTCGAGGCCGTTCGCACGCAGGTAGTGCGCAAATACCCGAACGCCGTTGCCGCACATCTCGGCGATGCTGCCGTCACCGTTTCGGTAGTCCATGAACCAGTCCGTGGGTCCGACGCCCGAGGGCAAGCGGTCGAGGACCCCTGCATCGCGAAGACGCCCAGCGCGTGAGACCCGCAGTACTCCGTCTGCTCCGAGGCCCTGTCTGCGATCACACAGTGCCGCTACGCGGATACGAAGTAGCTCGATCTCGACATCCGGATCGTGCAGCACGAGAAAATCGTTCTGCGTTCCGTGCCCCTTGGCGAAATGCATAGCGCGAAGTCTACGGGTGTGCTGCTTTCAACCTCCGACCTAACCTCCGACTATGGCCAGTGCGGAGTCGCGCAGAGCTGGATCGGCGCCGTCGAGCCAGTCGATGCGCGGATCCCGACGGAACCACGATCGCTGACGACGGACATAACGACGAGTTCCGATGAAAGTCCGCTCGCGCGCGAAATCCAGATCGCACTCCCCAGCGAGATACTCGAGCACCTGGGCGTACCCGATCGCGCGCGGAGCAGTGACCCCCTCACGCAGTCCGACGCCGACGAGGTGTTCGACCTCCCCGACCAGGCCGGCTGAAAACATCAGGTCCGTCCGGGCAGCGATGCGCTCGTCCAATTCGGTCGTGTCCCGGTCGACCCCGAGAAGTTTCGTCCCCCAGCGCGGCTTCCCGATCTTCGGCGCGGACGCGGCAAAAGGCTTACCGGTGATCTCGACTACTTCCAACGCACGGACGAGCCTGCGGCCGTCGGTGGCCAGGATCGATGCGGCGGCTTCCGGGTCTCGCTCTTGGAGCGCTCGATACACCGCATCGGTTCCGCCGTCCGCCAGTATCTGCTCCCATTTCACCCGGACCTGCGGATCGGTGGCCGGGAACGTCCACTCGTCCAGCAAGGATTGGACGTACATCATCGAACCTCCGACGATGATGGGAACGCGGCCGCGCGACAGGATGGCGTCCACCTCCCTGGCAGCGGCATCCTGATATCTCGCGACTGTGGCTGTCTCGGTCACATCGAGGACATCGAGCAGATGGTGCGCGATGCCGCGCCGCTCGTCCAACGGCAGTTTTGCAGTACCGATGTCCATTCCGCGGTACTGCTGCATGGCGTCGATGTTGACGATCTCACCGTCCAATACCTCGGCCAGCTCGAGGCCCAGATCGGACTTCCCCGTCGCGGTTGGGCCGATCACGGCAATCGGCACCCTCACAACGACTCCCCAGACAACGACTCCCAAGTACCGACGAAATAACCGACGCCGAAAGGAGCGCCTCGGTAGAGTGTTCTCGGCCGCACCTCGCTCTCACCCACGATCCCTGCCAGGGTCTGCCACGCAGCAGTGCCTTCCACGCCGACGCCTGCACACAACTGTCGATCGAGCCCGGTAAGCGCATCGATATCGGCGTGTGCCAGCGCATCATCGATCTGTTTCTGTACCTCTTCCGCGCGTGGGTCGAAGGATCCGGGGGCCTTCGCCGTCAGCATCGTCGACCCGTCTGCCACCACCAGTAATCCCCACGGCTCCGTGCTGTCATCGATCGACTTTCGGAGTGCGCGGCCGATGCTCACACAGCTCTCGCGTGGCGTGTCTCGCCCTACCAGCTGCACATCGACAACCGCGTCCGGGGCACTGTGGTCCCGAATCCACCCCGCTACCAGCGCAGCCAAGGGAATGGTCGAATCGACCTCCGCCGTGGCGCCAGCAGGTGAGAACGCAACTCTCACATCGACCCCGTAAGCGGCGAAGCTTCCACGTGAGACCGAAGGAACGGTACGGGTTTCATCGTGCACACCCAGCGCAATCCAGCGGTCCGCGAGCGCACCCAGTACGACACCGGCCTCGAGCGTCGCGGTTCGAACCGCGAGCGCTTCCGAGACAGAGCGTCCGGTCAACTCGGGAACCAGGATTGGGGGCGACGGCACGATGGCTACTGCAGACAACACGGCGCCAACGCTAGTCGCTCGTATCCAGGTACCACCGACACGGCGGCGAAATGCCCGACGGCGACGCGTAGAAGCGTCTGACCTGTTTGAATGGTGAGCACGGTAGGCATCGAGTGTCGATGGTGTCCACTGCGTCGACGGTGGCACCGGATAGTCGGAGTGTGTCCACCGTGACTTTCAGCGCGATAGAGGCAGCCGTGACGCGCGGCAGAGATGAGGAACAATGTCCGATCTTGGCGACACCACCAGCGGAACCACCGAGCAGCCCGCCCAGACACCTGGAGCGAGCACCCCGACGGCCCCAACACCGACCAACCCAGCACCGACTGCCGCAACACCGAGTGCCCCGAAGCCAGGAGCACCCAAGCCTGGGGGCCCGAAACCGGGAGCACCCAAACCAAGGATCGACGGCGGGGTTGCCAAACCTCATCCGGTGTCTTCCCACGTCTCGTCGGTCGTCCCGACGATCGCACCGCCGAGCGATCCCAGCAAGTTCGGCCGAGTGGACGACGACGGCACTGCCTGGGTGAAGACCGCGGACGGCGAACGACAGATCGGATCGTGGCAGGCAGGAGACGCCGCCGAAGGTCTCGCACACTTCGGACGGCGCTACGACGACCTTTCCACCGAGGTCGCTTTGCTCGAAGCCAGGCTCACCGCGGGTTCCGGAGATGCGAAGAAGACGAAGGCAGCAGCCTTGGCCTTGCTCGAAACGCTTCCCACAGCCGCAGTGATCGGCGACATCGCAGGCTTGCACGACCGCCTGGAAATCGTCGTCGAGCACTCCGAGGCCGCTGCAGCCGTCGCGAAGCAGGAGAAGGATATCGAGCGCGCCGCGCACACTTCCCGCAAGGAAGAGTTGGCAACCGAGGCCGAGCAGATCGGTAGCGAATCCACGCAATGGAAAAATGCCGGCGACCGTCTCCGAGAAATTCTCGACGAGTGGAAGACGATCCGCGGAGTGGACCGCAAGGTCGACGATGCTCTGTGGAAGCGTTACTCGAAAGCCCGTGAAAACTTCAATCGCCGTAGAGGCGCTCACTTCGCCGACCTCGATCGCGAGCGGGGTGCCGCGAAAACTCGCAAGGAAGAACTGGTCGAGCAGGCTCGGGCCCTCTCGTCGTCGACCGATTGGGGTCCCACGGCCGCCGCCTTCCGCGATCTGCTCGTGGACTGGAAAGCTGCGGGCCGCGCGCCTCGCGACGCCGACGATGCACTGTGGAAGGACTTCAAAGCCGCCCAGGATGTGTTCTTCGCTGCGCGCAATTCTGCGGCGTCCGAGCGTGACGCGGAATTCGAATCGAATGCGACCGCGAAAGAAGAACTGCTCGCGAAGTACGGCAGCATGAATCCCAGTAGCGACCTCGATGGGGCGCGCGCGGCTCTGCGTGACCTTCAAGAGAAGTGGGACGCTCTGGGCAAAGTTCCGCGGGACAAGATGACGGAACTCGAAGGCCGCTTACGCGCCCTGGAAAAGTCGGTTCGGGACGCGGTCGACGCACAGTGGCGACGCACCGATCCGGAGGCGTTGGCCCGTGCCGCTCAGTTCCGCGAGCGCGTCGCTCAGTTCGAAGAGCAGGCCGCCAAAGCTCGAGCGGCAGGCAAGGACAAGGACGCCAAGCGTGCGCTCGAGCAAGCGCAGCAATGGCGCGAGTGGGCCGAAGCGGCAGAAGGCGCCGTCGGCGAGATGTAAGACGAAGTCAGAGCTTGCGGTCGGTCGGACGCCCGAGAATGGGTCCGCCCCACCGTGAGTTCTGCTCGTTCTCGGCCGCCGCGACGCGTCGACGTTCTTGTGCGGCCAACTGCGCGTTGGTTTTGTTCCACACGGCCTTCAGCCACTGGAACGTCAGGACGACCACCGCGATCCACGCGATGATGAGACCGATTCCGGGCCCGCCGCCCGTAGAGTCGGTCGGCAGTGTCTGCCTCGACCAGATCGACAGCATTCCGAAAACCGACGCTATTGCGCAGCCGCTGAGCGCTATCCACGCGAGTGCCCACACCCTGGTGACGAGGGCGAGGACCGAGAGCACCACGCCGAACACTGCAACGAACCCGACGAAGATTCGGGACGGCAACGCGATGGATTCACCGAGCCCCTTGTCACTGCCGGACAGGACGTCGAATCCGGTAGCAGATCCAGCATGCGGCAACACGAAAGTGACCAGCAACACGAGAACCAGTACAGCGACCACCACCGCACGCGCTCCTGGGTCGAGCACCGAATCGATCTTCCGCTCCGCGGTGTCGTAATCGGGTGCGCTGCCGTCTTCGCTGCTGGGCCTCGACTTGGTCATGCGCTGCATCCTGTCACTACGGGCGCTGGTGCCGGGACGCCGACAGCCGGCAAGCCCAACCCGACGCCGATGGGGGCCGTCTTCGGGAGTATTCCGCGTTCGTACGCATCACCGGCAGTGGTGCGACGGTGCGAGACAACGCCGGTGTCGGCGATGAGATGGTAAGGAGCGGCTGCGGTGATCGTCGTGGTGACGACGTCACCGGGCCTTATCTCGGCAACCTGGTGGTCCTCGGCTCGAAAGTGAACGAGTCGCCCGTCCCTGGCACGACCACTTTTGCGATGAGTGGCAGCATTCTTGCGGCCCTCGCCGGTCGCGACGAGCAGTTCTACTTCGGTGCCGATGAGCTCGCGGTTGGATTCGAGGACGATCTCCTCCTGCAAGGCGATGAGCCGTAGATAGCGCTCCTGCACAATCGCCTTGGGGATCTGATCCTCCATGTCAGCGGCCGGTGTACCGGGGCGCTTGGAGTACTGGAAGGTGTACGCGTTCGCGAACTTCGCTCGGCGCATGACCTCGAGAGTCTGCTCGAAGTCCTCCTCCGTCTCACCGGGGAATCCGACGATGATGTCGGTAGTGATCGCGGCGTGCGGCATCACTTCGCGCACCTTGTCGATGATCCCGAGAAATTTGCTCTGACGATAGGACCGTCGCATCGCTTTGAGAACTCGGTCCGAACCCGACTGCAACGGCATGTGCAACGTCGGGCAGATGTTCGGCGTGGTGGCCATCGCTTCGATCACGTCGTCGGTGAACTCGGCCGGATGCGGCGAGGTGAAGCGCACCCGCTCTAGACCGTCGATCTCACCACACGCCTTCAACAGTGCTGCGAACGCGCCGCGGTCACGTGGAAGTGCCGGGTCCGCGAACGAAGCCCCATAGGCATTGACATTTTGACCGAGCAGGGTCACCTCGAGAACGCCTTGGTCGACGAGTGCCTGCACCTCCGCAAGAATGTCTGCGGGTGAGCGGTCGATCTCCTTGCCGCGTAGCGCGGGGACGATGCAGAAAGTGCAGGTGTTGTTGCAGCCCACCGAAATCGATACCCATCCCGCGTACGGGGACTCACGCTTCGCCGGCAGAGTCGACGGAAAAGCCTCCAGAGATTCGAGAATCTCGACCTGAGCTTCGTTGTTGTGACGAGCCCGCTCGAGCAGGACCGGAAGCGAGCCGATGTTGTGGGTACCGAACACCACGTCCACCCACGGGGCCTTCTTGACGACCGTGTCGCGGTCCTTCTGGGCCAAGCAGCCGCCGACCGCAATCTGCATACGCGGATTGCGCGTCTTGGCGGGCCGAAGCATGCCAAGATTTCCGTACAGTTTGTTGTCCGCGTTCTCTCGAACAGCGCAGGTGTTGAAGACCACGAGATCGGCATCGGAACCTGTGTCGGCCGGCACATAGCCCGCCTCTTCGAGCAGACCTGCCAGTCTCTCCGAGTCATGCACGTTCATCTGGCACCCGTGCGTGCGAACCTCGTAGCTCCTCTGGGTCATCTGGTCACTCGTTTCCACACTCCCAGGGTACGGCCCGACGCGACCGTCCGGCGCCGGGGATACGCGAGATTCTCGATCCATCTCCTCGGGCTGAGTGCACCGACAGTAAAGTTTCCATTACATAATCGAAGAATGTCGCGTTAACGGCGTTGTCGACGACCAAACTACGAATAAGGTTCTGCCCTATGACGCATGCCACCGACGCGCCGGCTTCCGGTGCAGTTGCCGACCGGCCCTCCATGATCTCCCTGAAATCGGTAGACAAGCATTTCGGTGATCTGCACGTCCTCAAGGACATCAACCTCGAGGTCCCTACCGGCCAGGTCGTCATCGTGGTCGGACCGTCCGGGTCCGGGAAATCGACGTTGTGCCGAACGATCAACCGACTCGAACCCATCGACTCCGGTTCCATCGAGGTCGACGGCTCGGTCCTTCCTGCCGAAGGCAAAGCGCTCGCTGCGCTTCGCGCCGACGTCGGGATGGTCTTCCAGTCGTTCAACCTATTCGCACACAAGACCATCCTCGAGAACGTCATGCTCGCGCCACTCAAAGTACGCAAGCTCAAGAAGGACGAGGCGCGCAAGGCCGCCCAGGCACTGCTCGAACGTGTCGGCATTGCAAATCAGGCCGACAAGTATCCAGCTCAGCTCTCCGGCGGACAACAGCAGCGGGTGGCGATTGCTCGCTCACTGGCCATGAACCCCAAAGTGATGTTGTTCGACGAGCCGACGTCCGCTCTCGATCCCGAAATGGTCACCGAAGTTCTCGACGTGATGACGTCATTGGCCAAGGAGGGCATGACGATGCTCGTCGTCACGCACGAGATGGGATTCGCGCGCAAGGCCGGTGACCGTGTCATCTTCATGGCCGATGGCGCCGTCGTCGAGGACACCGACCCCGACAGCTTCTTCACCGCACCGAAATCCGAACGCGCCAAGGACTTCCTGGGCAAGATTCTCGGACACTGACCGAAACTCGCTCTTTCTCGCCACACTCTCGTCGCACGTAACAACACGTGAAATCAACATGGAGGATTAACCAGTGATAATTACTCGCTCGATCCGTCTAGGGGTCGGCATCGCCGCACTCGCCGTCGTCGCTACCGCCTGTGGCGGGGGCGAAGAAGCGCGCAACGTCAGCAGCAGCGCAGAGAACGGCAACCTGATCGTCGGCATCAAGTTCGATCAGCCCGGCCTCGGCCTCCGCAACCCGGATGGTTCCTTCAGCGGCTTCGATGTCGAGGTGGCCAAGTACGTCGCGGGCCAGCTCGGAGTGTCGGAAGACAACATCGAGTTCAAGGAATCTCCGTCCGCTCAGCGCGAGACGCTCATCCAGAACGGGGAGGTCGACTACATCGTCGCTACCTACTCGATCACCGATACGCGCAAGGAGAAGGTCGGGTTCGCCGGACCGTACTTCGTCGCCGGCCAGTCTCTGCTGGTTGCCAACGGCAACACCGACATCACCGGCCCCGATTCACTCAGCGGCGGCAAGAAGCTGTGCTCGGTCACCGGGTCCACACCTGCACAGAACATCGCCGACGAATACCCAGGCGTTCAGCTCCAGCCGTTCGACACCTACTCGGCATGCGTCGAAGCACTACGCAACGGCGCAGTCGACGCAGTGACGACCGACGACATCATCCTCGCCGGTTACGCCGCTCAGTACCCGGGCGAATTGAAGGTCGTCGGCGAGCCTTTCACCACGGAGAACTACGGAATCGGCTTGTCCAAGGACGACACCGAAGGACGTAACAAGATCAACGACGCCATCGAGGAGATGGTGTCCAGCGGGGCATGGAAGACTGCGTTCGAGGAGACCGTAGGACCTTCCGGTTACCCGCTTCCGGCACCGCCGACCGTCGACCGCTACTGACGCTCGCCGACGTCGGGGCCCGGGCAACTGCAGTTCGAGTAGCCCGCCGCCCCGACGCCGGTCGAACCGCCCACGCCGATAGGACATTCCTCCATTGAACTTATTGAGCAAGTACGGCGATCAACTCGTCGACGCGTTCATCATGACGATCAAGCTGACGGTTCTGTCCGCCGTGGGTGCCCTGATCCTCGGCACGATCATCGCGGCGATGCGCGTTTCGCCTATCCCTGTCGCACGCGGCATCGCAGTTGCTTACGTCACGATCTTTCGTAACACTCCGCTGACGCTGATCATCCTGTTCACCTCGTTCGGCTTGTATCAGACGATGGGTGTCAGTCTTGCTCCGGAGAATTCGCCGACATTTCTGGTGGACAACAACATCAGGCTCGCGGTTCTCGGCCTGAGCGTCTACACCGCGTCGTTCGTCGCGGAGTCGTTGAGGTCCGGCATCAACACCGTGCCCGTCGGCCAGGCAGAAGCGGGCCGTTCTCTAGGCATGACGTTCACTCAGAACATCACGATCGTCGTTCTCCCCCAGGCATTCCGCGCTGTCATCGCACCGCTGGGCAGTGTGTTGATCGCATTGACCAAGAATACGACCATCGCATCGGTGATCGGTGTCGCGGAAGCATCTCTGCTCATGAAGACGATGATCGAGAACGAAGCCGCGATCTTCGTCGTCGGTGGAATCTTTGCGCTCGGCTTCGTCGTCCTGACGCTTCCGACCGGACTCCTGTTCGGGTACCTCAGCAAGCGATTGGCGGTGAAGTGATGAGTGATGCTGTAGCTGTTCTCTACGACGTCCCGGGGCCGAAGGCGAAACTGAGGTACCGGATCCTCTCCGGTGTTGTTCTGCTTGTCTCTCTGGGCATCGCATATCTCATCTACTTGGCGCTCGATTCCAAAGGTCAGCTGACCGCTGACAAGTGGGATCCGTTCGTCACTGCCAGCACGTGGACCACGTATCTGCTTCCCGGTATCAAGGGAACTCTGATCGCAGCTGCGCTCTCGATCGTGTTCGCGTTGATCCTCGGCGCCGTTCTCGGTATCGGCAGATTGTCCGACCATCGAGCTATCCGCGTCGTGAGCGGTGTGCTTGTCGAACTGTTCCGCGCAGTTCCGGTGCTGATTCTGATGATCTTCTTGTACGCGGTCTATGCCGAGTATCAAGTCTTCAAGGTCAGTTACCTCGCTCTGGCTGCAGTGGTGACCGGTCTTACTCTCTACAACGGCTCTGTCATCGCCGAAATCGTTCGGGCCGGTGTCAATTCGCTACCGAAGGGGCAGGCCGAAGCGGCCGACGCTTTGGGTATGCGCAAGAACCAGGTCATGCGGATCATCTTGCTGCCTCAGGCGATCACAGCGATGCTGCCGGCGATCATCTCGCAGATGGTGGTTGCACTGAAGGATTCGGCGTTGGGCTACATCATCGGCTATGTCGAAGTGGTGCGAGCCGGTCAGCAAGTCGGTGCGTTCTATGGCAACTACCTGCCCTCGCTCGTCATCGTTGCGGTCATCATGATCGTAATCAACTCGCTGCTCACCAAGCTGGCGACGGTTGTCGAGCGTCGATTACGTCAGAAGAAGCGAAAAACAGGTGGGACCGTTCTCGCAGCGTCGGACTTCGGCGGGGGCCCCGAAGGCGCAGCCTGAATTGTTGGACCGCGCTGGTCACTGGACAGGCCGGTCACTGGACAGGCTGGTCCAGTACCGAGAGCAGAAGCCCGCAACACATTTCGGTGTTGCGGGCTTCTTCGGTATCGATGGCGCCCGATCCGGGTGGACGATCACCCGAACTCGTCACCGTCGAAATCCTGGGTATCGAGATGGTCCGAGTCCTCGGTCCCGATCCGCGCGAGCTCGGCTTTCACGATTGCGTATGCCATTCCAGCCGAGTAGCCACGCCTAGCGAGCATTCCGACTAGTTTTCGCGCAATCTTGTCTCGTTCGGCACGGACATCGGCTCCGGTTCCTGCAGGCACCGTCAGGTTGCGGCAGCGCTTGCGGACAAGTTCCGTTGCCCGTGCGCGCTCGTCCTCGGCGTCTATTTGATCGAGAGCGTTGAGGGCATCCTCTTTGCTGACACCTTTGGTACGCAGTTCGACGCTCAAGGCCCGCTTGCCTTTGCCCGAGTAGGTATGGCGTGAATGCACCCATTGCTCCGCAAAGGCCTGGTCATCCACTAGGTTCGCGGCTTCCAACCTCGTCAGGACTGCATCCGCGACTTCTGGACTGAAACCCTTTGTGCTCAGTCGAGTCTCGAGTTCGTATCGGCTCCGTGCACGATCGGTGAGGAGCCGAAGGCAGACATCTTTCGCCTGCGCTTCGGTGCCGCCGCCGTCATTTCCTTGTTCTTGTTCGGATCGCTGTTTCACAGCGGGTCACCCGAGTCAGAACTCGACCGGAGCAGCCTTCTCGTCATCGGCTGCCGTGACGTCGGCACCGATCTGCAGCTTCTCCATGATCTTCTTCTCGATCTCGTCACGGATATCGGGATTCTCGAGCATGAACTTGCGGGCATTCTCCTTGCCCTGACCCAGCTGATCCCCGTCGTAGGTGAACCAAGATCCCGACTTACGGATAAATCCGTGCTCGACCCCCATGTCGATGAGCGAGCCTTCACGGCTGATGCCCTTGCCGTAAATGATGTCGAACTCCGCCTGCTTGAACGGCGGCGCAACCTTGTTCTTGACGACCTTGACGCGGGTGCGGTTACCGATTGCTTCGGTGCCGTCCTTGAGCGTCTCGATGCGCCGGATGTCGAGGCGAACGGAGGCGTAGAACTTGAGCGCCTTACCGCCGGTAGTGGTCTCGGGTGAGCCGAACATGACGCCGATTTTTTCACGCAACTGGTTGATGAAGATCACCGTGGTGCCGGAGTTGCTCATGGCACCGGTCATCTTGCGCAGCGCCTGGCTCATCAGGCGGGCCTGAAGACCGACGTGGCTGTCACCCATTTCGCCCTCGATCTCGGCGCGAGGCACGAGAGCGGCCACCGAGTCGATTACCACGATGTCGAGAGCGCCCGAACGGATCAACATATCGGCAATTTCGAGCGCCTGCTCACCGGTATCCGGCTGCGAGACGAGCAGTGCGTCCGTATCGACGCCGAGTTTCTGTGCGTAGTCAGGATCGAGTGCGTGCTCGGCGTCGATGAACGCAGCGATTCCGCCTGCGCGCTGCGCGCTGGCCACAGCATGAAGAGCAACGGTCGTCTTACCCGAGGACTCCGGGCCGTAGACCTCGACGACACGGCCACGCGGCAGCCCACCGATACCGAGGGCGACGTCCAGAGCAATGGAACCGGTGGGGATGACAGCGATAGGTTGGCGGACCTCGTCACCGAGGCGCATCACCGATCCCTTACCGAAATTCTTGTCGATCTGCGCAAGTGCGAGATCGAGTGCTTTGTCGCGATCGTATGCAGCCATCGTGATCTCCTCAGTGTGGTCTGTGACAGCGTGGTCTCGCTGAGCGTGTTGTCGGTAACGGTAGAGCTGGGTACCGACAAGAACTGCCCGAGACCGCTGTGTAACCGAATGACACCAGCATAGGGGAACACCTGTTCGATTGCATCAGGTGGCTCCCGGACACGCCGGAGAGAATCACCACCGGGATTTGGGCACGTCGAATTCACTACACAGAGCACGCCATACATCGCGGGGATCGACACCCGCTTCGATCGCTTCTGCTCCCGTCATACCGTTCAGACCAGTGATGACGTGATCGACCAGCATCGAGTCACCACGCATCCGGCCGAACTCCTCGACGAGCAATTCCTGGAACTCGGTCAATCGCACTGGACAACCGTAACCGAGGGCGCGTCACCGCAGAACGTCGCGGCACACCTCTACGGGATCCTCCACCTCGGCGGCACTCGCCGACGCCGAGCGTGCAGCATTGGTGAAACTTTCGTCCCCGAGGACACGGAGGACGGCATCCGCGATTGCTCCGGGGGTCGGCGGACGAACAATGACCGCGCTCCCCTGCCGTGCCGCGCGATTGGCCAGTTCCCATTGATCTCCGCCACCGGGGATCGCGACGACAGGGACTCCGTGGATCAGTGCTTTCGCCAACAACCCGTGCCCGGACCCACATACGACGACGTCTGCGTGGTCGAGAAGATGGTCCTGTCGGCCGAGTCCCGCTGTAGCCCAGTTCGGTAGTTCGGCCGGGGGCTCGTCGAGCATCGAGGCGACCAAGCGCACTCCGCTCCCCTCGAGACCTTCCAAGGTTGCCTCGAGCATTCCTTGGGCACCGGTGAACGCCGTCGACGGAGCCACCATGACCACAGGACCATCGCCAGGCGGAATCGGCAGGGCTTCTGTTGTCGGCTCCCACAGCAGCGGTCCGATGACGTGCGCCTCGATCGGCCAGTCCGGCCTCGGAACCTCCAGTGCTGGGATGGTGGCGATCAGGCGCGCAGCGGGCCCCGGATCTTCGGCGGGCAGGCCGACACCGACACGCGCGGCTCCGCGCTGGGACTTTCCCTGAGCTATGGATCTGCCGGTTGCGGCACGCATCAACGTGTCCCGTAGTCGACCTCGAACACCTGTCCCCGGGGCAAGACCGCTTCCGATCGGAGGCAATCCCTTCGACGGTGCGTACAACGGGTGCGGTGACAATTCAACCCACGGTATACCGAGCCGTTCGGCGGCCAAACCGCCTCCGGCGGTGAGGATGTCGGATACAACCAGATCAACGTCGGCATTCTTCAGATCAGGCAACAGTTCGGTGGAGATGAAAGCTGCCCGCGAATGAATCCGCTGGCCTGCATCCATGTCGTCGTCCTCGGGCCGTGGTGTCAGCCCTTTGAGCAACCGGGTGTCGACCCCCACCGCGGTGGCCGCATCGATCCACCTCGAACCGGTGAACAGTATCGGCACATCACCTGCGGAGGCGAACAAGTGACACAGCGCAATAGCGGGAAAGGCATGCCCTGGGTCGGGGCCGGCTACCACAGCTACTCGCACGCCGCTCAGAGTGCCATACCCACGTGGTCGCCGAGTACCTGCCTGCTCGAAGCCGAGTCGAAGTCGGGCATCACCGATCGAGCGGACGCAGGTACGAGTCCACGGCGTAGGCGAACTCGGCGACCAGATCGTCACCCGGGATCCGACCCGACACCATCTCTGCCGACTGCACAGCGGACTGGACCATCAACAGCAACACGGTCGCCATATGACTCGGCACGCCATCTCGGATAGACGAATCTCGTTGGCCACCTTCGATGATGGGCACCAAGCCGTCGATGATCAGCGATTGGCTCCTACCGAGGCGGTGCAGGATGTAGGTGGCGAGGATTTCGGGATCGGAACGGAGGATTTTGACGAACAATGGATGGATACGTATACCGTCGGCTACCGCCGACACCGAGGACGTGATCTGCCGACGGGCCGAGGTATCGGGATCGAACGTCGGAATCACGGCGCCGATCTCACGGGTCAGCAGACTGGAGACCACCGCTCGGGTGTCGGACCAACGCCGGTAGACGGTCGGACGGCTGACTTTCGCCCGACGGGCGATCTCGGCGAGAGTGGTCCGGCGGACCCCGTATTCGAGAATGCACGAGCGTGCGGCGTCGAGCACCTGATTTTCGACCGAGGAAATGGAGATGTCGTCGGCGGAGGTCTCGCCCAGTTCGGTCTGCTGGCTCACTCCTGCACCCCGTTCATCTCCGCGATTCGTTTGCTGATCCAACGCGTTCACCGAACTATTCCCGCACCCGGTTGCACACACCATCGATGTGCAAAATTGTAGTTCATGACCGACTGCCCGACCGTCGAGCTACCCAGCTGATCGCCGATCTAGAGCTTGATCAAGTCTCGATTCTCCTCACCGGCGACTGCCTTGACCAACCAGTACAACCCGAAGACGATGGCGCCCGCGACGGCTATCACGAACAGTCCCTTGATTACGGCTCCGAAGACGGCGAACGCGAGCCATACCAAAGCGATGATGCCGAGGATTTTCCAGAACATTTTTCATCTCCCTTTTCTCGTGTCGACACCGATCCTGACATGCCGGTTACACGAAATCGCCGGGTCCGCAACGAGATCAGGGAAAGATGGGTGATAACCCTGACGTGATCCTGTTCAGACGTGGTCCTTTTCAGACGTGGTCCATCCCATTCAGGGGTGACGGCGACGGATCTCGGCTAGTTCATCGAGCGCGAACGCCCAGCCCTGGAGTCTGTCCGTAGCGGACGAAAGCTCTTCGCGCCGGGCAGCGACCGCACTCGACGGCATTCCGGTGGGAGAGGTAAGCCGCGCGGCCGCTTCTACGAGTTCCTCGTATTGATCCACACCGGCTTCGAGTTCGGCGGCAGCTCCACTGATCGAGTTGGTCAGATGGGCTCCGGCTCGTATGTTGGACTCCGCTGCACGCTCCATCGCAACTATGTCGGTTGACATGTCGGTCAGCGCGGCGGCCGCGGCGTAGGCCACCTCGGTGGTCTCCAGAATGTCCTCGGAGGCTATCGATTCGGACCTCAGCAGAACTCCGGTCAGCTCGTACAGGCTCCGTTGCGCACCTGCCAGGCGGTTCATCGACGTAAATGCCGACGAGTGCCGTGCAGGAAGCATGCTCTTCCCCGGCTTTCGAGCCGGCAGTGGCTCGGAATTCAACTGCTTGTATCGGGTGATCGCGAAAACAGTGGGTACGGCGAGGAGTGCGGCGCCGCCGCCGGTTGCGATCATCGTCCATTCCGGCGCAGACGCCACGGCAAGCCCGGCCGTCGACAGCGCGGAAGCGCCGGTGGCGCCGCCGAACCACGATCTACGACGGCGTGCTCGCCGAACTCGCCGAATCTGCTTCTGACGAGGATCGTTCCATCTACCTGCAGCCTCGATGACGGATTCGCCGATTCGGCGGGCCGAGTCGGCAGCATCCTTGGCGGCCGAGATCGTGCTGGAAACAGACATGGCCGACCACGTAGGTGGTCGGCCATGGTGTTGTTTCGTCATACTGACAGGATCCAAGTCGTCTATGCGTCAGTGCTGCGCAGGTGGTTCCGGAGTCGCACTGGGTGACTTGGCAATCGACGGCTTGGATGTTCCCGTCGCGTTACCGGACGGGAGTGCGTCACCTGCCATCGAAGCGCGAATCTGCTCGAGACGGCTGTGACCGGCCATCTGAACCGACGCCTGCTGCACCTCCATCATCCGACCCGACACGGTGTTCTGCGCCAATTCGGCCGAGCCGAGGGCATCTGCGTAGCGACGTTCGATCTTGTCGCGAACCGCATCGAGGCTCGGGGTATTGCCTGGCGCGGACAGCGTGCTGTCCATCGAACGGAGTGATTCGCTGACCTTTTCCTGCATCTTCGCCTGCTCGAGCTGGCTGAGCAGTTTCGTTCGCTCGGCCACCTTTGCCTGTAGAGCCATGGCGTTCTGCTCCACGGCCTTCTTCGCCTGCGATGCAGCCTGCAAAGACTGGTCGTGTAGGACCTTCAGGTCCTCGACACCCTGCTCAGCGGTAACGAGCTGAGCTGCGAATGCCTCAGCAGCATTGGTGTACTGCGTCGCTTTGTCGACGTCGCCTGCAGAGGACGCCTGGTCGGCAAGTGTGACTGCCTGGCGAGCGTTCGCATTCAGCTTCTCGACCTCGTCGAGCTGACGGCTCAGCTTCATCTCCAGCTGACGCTGGTTGCCGATAACCGAGGCCGCCTGCTGGGACAGCGCCTGGTGCTGCCGCTGCGCATCCTCGATTGCCTGCTGAATCTGAACCTTGGGGTCGGCCTTCTCGTCGATCTTGGAATTGAAGAGCGCCATCATGTACTTCCAGGCTTTGACGAAAGGATTAGCCATGGGTTGATCCTGCCTCCATCTTTGGCGCCGCGTTACACGCGTAGTGGGTGAACATGCACGTGTGGAAAAGGATACTGGTTGCGGCTATACGGTGTCAGGCTGCTGCGAGTGCACGTGCGGGCGCGGGGATGACCACGCGAGTCTCCCCCGCAATACGTGGCGACCCGTTACCGCTCTTCTTGGGTCCGTTGTCGGCGGTAGGCAGCGCGATGCCGTCGGCCGTCGTGGCAGGGCCGGTGGACACGAGCAGCGAGTCACTGACGTCGCTCATCACGTCGGACAACGGAACCGCCAACGCGGTGCAGATGGCGGCGAGCAATTCGCTCGACGCCTCTTTCCTGCCTCGTTCGACTTCCGACAGATATCCGAGGCTGACGCGCGCGGTATTCGAGACCTCGCGCAGTGTGCGACTCTGTGCGACGCGAGTGCGCCGCAGACTGTCGCCGAGTGCTTCACGCAATAGCAGCGCCATCTCGCTCCTCCTCGTTCGAATCCATGTCGTTCGAATCAATGTCTCGTTCGTTTTCAGCTACATCGACCATCTTCAGCTACAACGCTGGGTGGGTCCCGATTGGTTCCCGACCCTATACGTCGCCGCGCCGGCTCACCCGTCGAAACAGCTCCGAGAACGCACTACGGACTCTATCGCGTCGGATTGTCCAACGTTCGACCGACAGTCGGAGTTTCTGCACCTGAGTCCCGTCGGGGCCCGCGACAGCGACGAAGACCGTCCTCACCTCGTGTCCGTCCTGACCCCTCGACGAGCGGATCGGTCACGACTTCACCCGCCGGCGCAGGCGAATGGCCTGGACCACGTAGTCGAGTCCGGTGTAGACCGTCAAGAACACCGCCAGGCCCATCAGAGCGACGGATACCCCTCGCACCTGGTCAGGCAAGGGCAGCAGATACATCCCGATCGCAAAACTCTGCACCAAGGTCTTCAGCTTGCCACCGCGTCCCGCCGGGATCACGCCGTGCCGGATCACCGCGAATCTGACGAGTGTGATGCCCACTTCACGTGCCGCGATCACCACGGTCACCCACCAGGGCAGGTCGCCGAGGATCGACAGTCCGACGAGTGCCGCACCGATCAACGCCTTGTCTGCGATCGGATCAGCGATCTTTCCGAAATCGGTGACCAACCCGTATTTGCGGGCGAGCTGCCCGTCGATCCGGTCGGTGATCGCCGCGACCGCAAAAACCACCGTCGCGGCTATCCGCCATCCACTGTCGTGCCCGTCTCCGACGAAGAGCACTGCGAGAAATACCGGAACAAGAGCAATTCGAAGCATCGTCAAAATATTGGCAATATTGACGATCGGTGCAGGTTCGACGTTCCCGGTGCTCGAGTTGCTGTGCGGCAGATTCGGGCCGGGAGCCAGGGGTTCGCTCATACCGCCGAGTCCCTGATGCCGATACGCCGACAAAGGTGTCCAGATTCATTTCGGACCAGTTCGGTTACGGACACACGGAAAGAATATCCGTTGCAACGTTGACTACTGTTCACCACATGACTTCTGGGCCGAACCGGGCGAGTCGACACCATGTCGACGGAACGTCCGACAACGCACTCGACACAGCATTCGATGCAGCACTCGAACGCCGCGAGACCTCTCGTCCCGGTGACGACGTGGTCGTCCGCCGTGCTCGCACGTCCGACATTCCGGAGATCAAGCGACTGATCGACATCTACGCCGGGAAGATCCTCCTCGAGAAAAACCTGGTCACGCTGTACGAAGCGGTTCAGGAGTTCTGGGTCGCCGAACGAGGGGACACCGTCATCGGCTGTGGTGCGCTCCACGTCTTGTGGGCCGACCTCGGTGAAGTACGTACGGTCGCGGTGGATCCGGCGGCCAAGGGCCTCGGTGCCGGCCGTCTCATCGTCGACACTTTGATTCGAGTGGCCCGCGACCTGGCTCTTCAGAAGCTGTTCGTGCTCACCTTCGAGGTGGACTTCTTCACACGCCACGGCTTTCTCGAGATCGAGGGAACACCCGTCACAGCCGAGGTCTACGCCGAAATGTGCAGGTCGTACGACACTGGCGTCGCAGAATTCCTCGACCTCAGTTACGTGAAGCCGAACACCCTGGGCAACACCCGAATGCTGCTCCCCCTCTGAGTCGATCCAACTCCCTGCAGTAGTCCAAACCCCTGCAGTAATCGAAACCCCTGAATCAATCCGGTGCGAACTCGATTCGCTTACTCCGAAGGACGAAACATCATGGCATTGTTCGCCGTTGTCTACACCTACTCCCGCAGTACGATCGCCGGGCGAGACACTCATCGCGCCAACCATCGTGCTTGGCTTGCCGACCTGCTGGAGAAGAAGACCCTCATCTCCAGCGGCCCTTACACCGATGGAAGCGGCGCTTTGATCATCGTCGACGGAACCGACGTCGACTCGGTGAAGACCTTGTTCGCGCAAGATCCGTTCGCCACCGAAAACCTGATCGAGACGTCGGTCGTCACCGAGTGGAAACCGGTCATGGGTGCGTTTGCCTAGTCATCGTCGGAGGGCGCCTCGTCCGGGTCGCCACCTCGAATCGACCACAGCAACCCGTCGAGTTCGTCGGGCTTGATCAGAACCTCGCGAGCCTTCGAGCCCTCACTGGGCCCGACGACTCCTCGGTTCTCCATCAGGTCGATCAATCGCCCGGCTTTGGCGAACCCGACGCGCAACTTTCGCTGCAACATCGACGTCGAACCGAACTGGCTGGTGACCACAAGTTCGACGGCTTGGAGCAGGACATCGAGATCATCGCCGATGTCGGGATCGACGTCCTTCTTCTCCGATGCCTTGGCCGCGGTGACTGTCTCGTTGTACTCCGGCTCTGCCTGGTTCTTGGCGAAGTCGACTACTGCCGAGATCTCTTCGTCGGTGATGAAGGCGCCCTGCAGGCGAGTCGGTTTACCTGCACCCATCGGTAGGAAGAGCGCATCGCCCATACCGATGAGCTTCTCGGCGCCGGGCTGATCGAGGATGACGCGAGAGTCGGTGAGCGAGGACGTCGCGAACGCAAGACGGGACGGCACATTGGTCTTGATCAGACCGGTAACGACGTCGACAGAGGGTCTCTGCGTGGCAAGGACGAGGTGGATTCCTGCCGCGCGGGCCTTCTGGGTGATGCGGACGATGGCATCTTCGACGTCACGCGGGGCGGTCATCATCAGGTCCGCGAGCTCGTCGACGATAGCGAGAATGTACGGATACGGCCGGTAGACACGTTCGCTTCCGAGGGGCGCGGTGATCTCACCGGATCGCACCTTCTTGTTGAAGTCGTCGATGTGCCGGACCTTGTTGATCTGCATGTCCTGGTACCGCTGTTCCATCTCCTCGACCAGCCATGCCAATGCTGCCGCTGCCTTCTTCGGCTGCGTGATGATCGGGGTGATCAGGTGCGGAATACCTTCGTACGGCGTCAGCTCGACCATTTTCGGGTCGATCAGGATCATGCGAACCTCGTCCGGCGTCGCGCGTGCGAGTAGCGAGACGAGCATCGAGTTCACGAAGCTGGACTTACCGGATCCGGTGGAACCGGCAACGAGAAGGTGCGGCATCTTCGCCAGGTTGGCGCTCTGGAAGTTACCTTCGATGTCCTTGCCGAGTCCGATCACCAGCGGATGATGATCCTTACGGGTCGATGTCGCGGTGAGCACATCGGCGAGTCGAACCATCTCGCGGTCCGAGTTCGGCACCTCGATGCCGACTGCCGATTTTCCTGGGATCGGTGCAAGTAGGCGCACGTTGTCCGTTGCGACCGCGTACGCGATGTTGCGCGCGAGCGCGGTGATCTTCTCGACCTTGACACCGGGTCCGAGCTCGACCTCGTACCGAGTGACGGTCGGTCCACGGGTGAACCCCGTTACTGCCGCATCGATCTTGAATTGGTCGAGGACCTCGGAGATGGCCTCGATCATCGTGTCGTTGGCCTGGCTGCGTGTCTTGGGCGGATCGCCTTCGATCAACAGTGACAGCGGCGGCAGCGTGTAGTCCCCGTCGACGACGCGGTCGACGACGATTTTGTCTTCCTCGGCTTCGGGCTTGGGCTCCGCGGCCTTGACGATCGGCTTGGGCTTGGGGCGAACCGGAGGTGCGGTCGGCGCCTGCGTTGCAGGTTCCATGACCTCGGTGGGCTCGTCGACCACGGGCGCTGCTTTTCGTGTACGAGGCTTCTTGACCGGAACATATTCTTCGGTCGGGTAGTTGCCGTACGGGTCCGCGTTCGGTCCGTCGACGGGGTATCCGTCGGCGTCGAATCCGGAGCTCTCGTGGTCGCCGTAGTCGTCGCTGAAGTCGGCCCCGAAATCTGCTGGGTCGTAGTCTCCGTATTCATCGCCTCGACTGTCCGTGCCGAACAACGAACGCAGACGATCCGGGATGTCGCGCACCGTGGTGCCGGTCAGCAGAAGCACACCGAACAGACCTGCCAGCAGGAGGAGCGGTACAGCGAGCCAGACGGTCAGACCGTCGGTGATCGGGCCTCCCGCGACGTACCCGACAAAACCGCCGCCCTCGGAGCGGCCGGCCGAGTCGGACGGTGAACCCGCAGCCAGATGCCACAGTCCCAGGATCGGAAGCGCGAGCAGGATCGACCCGAGAACCAGTCGCGGGCGGATGTCCGGATTCGATTCCGAGCGCATCAGGATGACCGCGATCGCGACTCCGAGTGCCGGCACGATGTATCCGGCTCCACCGATGACGGCGCGGACTGCGATCTCGATACCCTCCCCAACGGGCCCGCCAGCGCTGAACCACACCGCTGCCGCAACCACGACGCACAGAGCGATCAGACCCAGCGCGATGCCGTCGCGTCGGTGGCCGTGATCGATATCCTTGGCCTTGCTGACGGTTCGAGTCGTCGCGCCGACGCCTTTGGCCGCCATCGACCACGTCGAGGAAATCCCGCGTCCGACGGCAGAGACCACACCACCGGTGTTCTTCTTGGCCGGTCGACGAGCACCCCCACGAGAACCGGCGCCGCTACGCGCCGGCGCCGCCTTGCGTGCTGCTGGTGACGTACGTGCCGCAGGTGACGTGCGTGGAGCTGTGGGTTTACGTGGTGTGCTGACGGTGCGCCCCCCGGAAGACTTGCGTGATCCCCCCGAAGCCCGCGACGTCGACGAGGCACCGGTGCCGCCGGTACCCGAACTTCGAGTGCTGGTCTTTCCTGCCATACACCTAGGTTAGTCGCAAGGGCACCTTCGAAACCATCCGCAACACGAGCAACAGGGCTCAGAAGCTCCGATCGAGCGCGTCGAGCGCCTCCACATCGCGAGGATCACCCTCTTTCTCGAGCCGCACAGCGCTCCGACCGAATGCATGCAGCAACAGTTCCGAAGGTGGTCCGATCAGGGTCACCTGACCGCGTGAACTCTTCTTGACGGTCACGGACCGTCCATCGGTCGTGCGCAGCTCCACACCGACCGGAGCTCGGCGATAGGACTTGCGCCCGATCAACCCCACGGTCGAGAACAATTTGTCTTCCATCGCTTGCGGCAAAGTTCGCGGTGACCACTCGGGCTGCGCACGACGCAGGTCTTCGTGATGAACGAACATTTCGCCGACGTTGATCAACGGATCGAGGATTTTGAACGGTGACCATATGGGCGGTCCTGTCCGAATGTCCTCGACCAGTTCGTCGAAAGGCTTGGCAGCTACCTGGCTCTGGACCTTCTCGGTGTATCCGGCGAGGAAGGGAATCAGAATTCCAGGTGCGGCATCCAAGCGACGCTCCCGAACGACGAGGTGCGCGGCCAGATCACGGCCCGTCCACCCACCGCACAGCGTCGGTGTGTCCTCCCCCAACATTTCCAATGTACGTACTAGGGCTGCGCGTTCATCCTGTGCAAGGCTCACATCGAACCACCGTACGTGCGTACGTCCCCCGTGCACAGTCTTCGGCGCCGCGTCCGTAACCTCGGTTCAGTGCCTGTATCGGAAATTCTCGTCATTCTCGTAGCGGGCTTCGGTGCTGGAGCCATCAATGCCGTCGTCGGTTCCGGAACTCTGATCACCTTTCCGACCCTCGTCGCCTTCGGGTATCCCCCGCAGATTGCGACGATGTCGAATGCGATCGGATTGGTCGCCGGTAGCGCCTCCGGCACGTGGGGATATCGACGAGAACTCGCAGGACAGTGGCACCGGCTGCGCTGGCAGATACCCGCATCGTTCTTCGGTGCGCTGCTCGGTGCGTGGCTGCTGCTGCACCTGCCGCCGTCCGTCTTCATTGCGGTGGTTCCCGTACTTCTCATCGCCGCCTTGGTTCTCGTGGTCCTTCAGCCCCGCATCCAGGCGTGGGCGAGGCGCCGCTCGGAGGCGGCCGGTGAAGCTGCCGACCATGTCAGCCGGGCAAAGCTGATACTGCTGACCATCGGGACATTCGTTGTCGGAATCTACGGCGGCTATTTCACTGCAGCGCAGGGGATCCTCCTGATCGGCGTCATGGGGGTGCTGCTTCCCGAGTCGATACAGCGAATGAACGCGGCCAAGAACTTGCTCTCGCTCATCGTCAACGTCGTCGCGGCGCTCGCTTACACAATTTTCGCGTTCGACCAAATCAGCTGGGCTGCAGCAGGTTTGATAGCCGTCGGATCGGTCCTAGGCGGGTCGGTGGGTGCGCGATACGGACGAAGGCTCTCACCATGGGCACTGCGGAGCGCAATCGTCGTCCTCGGCCTCATCGGACTGTGGCGGCTGATCTTCGCCTAGTCTCTTCGCCTATTCCTGGTCCTTACTCGGAAGCGAAAGCAGACGACTCCGCCCCGCAGCTCTCGAGCTTCTGCGGGGCGGAGTCGGTCGGAGACGAAGAAACTGTCAGTTCACTGCCATGACTGTCGGAACGATCATCGGCTTACGGCGGTACTTGTCTGCAACCCACCGGCCGACCACGCGTCGCACGGCCTGCGCGATGCGATGAGTGTCGGTGACTCCATCGGTCGCGAGGCGCTGCAGCTCCGCCTCCACGAGTTGAACGGTGGCTTTGAGAGCAGTCGGATCGTCGGAGAATCCGCGACCGGACACTTCCGGGGTCGTAACCGCCCGCCCTGTCGTCGAATCGATGGCGACGGTGATGGCGATGAAACCGCCTTCGCCGAGAACGAGTCGATCCGAGAGTGTCGAATCACCCACGTCGCCCACGGACAAGCCGTCGACGTACACGTGTCCGACCGGGACCTGACCGACGATGCGAGCCAAACCGTCGACCATGTCGACGACGACGCCGTCTTCGGCGAGCACGACACGGTCCTCGGCAACGCCGGTGGCCTTGGCGAGTGCTGCATTCGCGCGGAGGTGACGCCACTCGCCGTGCACGGGCATGACGTTCGTGGGACGGACCGCGTTGTACAGGTAAAGCAGTTCACCCGCAGACGCGTGACCCGACACATGGACCTTCGCGTTCTGCTGGGTCACGACCGTAGCTCCGCGCTTGGCCAGACCGTTGACGACGGCGAAGACGGAGTTCTCGTTGCCGGGGATCAACGACGATGCCAGCACGACGAGGTCGTTGGCCTTGACGTTGATCTGCCGGTGTTCGCCGCGAGCCATCCGTGACAATGCCGAGAGCGGCTCACCCTGAGAGCCCGTGGAAATCAACACGAGTCGGTCGTCGGGAAGCGTCGCGGCGGTGTCGACGTTGACCTCCAGGCCTTCGGGCACACGGAGGTAACCCAGATCCTGAGCGATCTGCATGTTGCGGACCATCGAACGGCCGACGAAGGCGATTCGACGGTTGTACCGCTCTGCGACGTCGATGACCTGCTGGATTCGATGGACGTGACTTGCGAACGATGCCACGATGACACGCTGCTTGGCCTTGCCGATGACGGTGTCGAGCACACCACCGATCTCGCGCTCGGGTGTGACGAATCCGGGAACCTCCGCGTTGGTGGAGTCCACCAGGAAGAGGTCGACGCCCTCGTCACCGAGACGTGAGAAGCCTGCGAGGTCGGTCAACCGGCCATCGAGCGGCAACTGGTCGAGCTTGATGTCGCCCGTGTGCAGAACGACGCCTGCATCGGTGCGTATCGCGATGGCCAACGCGTCGGGAATCGAGTGGTTGACGGCGAAGTACTCACACTCGAACGGTCCGTGGCTCGTCTTCTGGCCTTCGACGACCTCGACGAGATTCGGCCGCAGACGATGCTCACGGCATTTTGCTGCGACGAGGGCAAGAGTGAACTTCGAACCGATGACAGGGACGTCCGGCCGCAGACGAAGGAGGAACGGAACGGCACCGATGTGGTCCTCGTGGCCGTGGGTGAGAACGACGGCCTCGACGTCGGCCATGCGGTTCTCGATGTGCCGGAAGTCGGGAAGGATCAGGTCGACGCCAGGCTGCTGATCTTCGGGGAAGAGCACGCCGCAGTCGACGATCAGGAGCTTGCCCTGATGCTCGAAGACGGTCATGTTCCGGCCGATTTCACCGATGCCACCCAGGGCAACGATGCGTAGACCCTTGGACGGCGCCTTCGGAGGCAATCCGAGGCGTGCTGTCGGGTCGATCGCTTTACGGGTATCGGGACGTTGCGTCTTCGCGGAGTTCTGCGCCACGGGACGTGACGACTGAGCGGGTCGCTCAGCCGGAGGTCCGGCATTTCGGGTTGCGCGGCCGCGTGATCTGGGTGGTCTACTCATACAAGCACTCCTGCTGCTCGCAGGTCAGCTGCGAGCAATTCGATTTGGTCGATGCTCGGTGGCACCTGGGGAAGTCTGGGTTCGCCGACATCGATTCCGATGAGGCGTAGACCCGCCTTCGCTGCACTGACTCCGCCGAGGCGGGAGACCGAGCGAATGACGGGGATGAGGCTGGCATTGATGGCCTGCGCGCGCGCAATGTCACCAACCATGAATGCGGTGTGCAGTTCGCGGACGCGAGCCGGGACGAGATGGCTGATGACGCTGACGAAGCCGGTAGCTCCGACGGACAGCCACGGGAGATTGAGTGGATCGTCTCCCGAAAAGAACTGCAGACCAGTCGACGCTATCAGTTCGGCACCGGCATTGAGATCGCCCTTCGCATCCTTGACGGCAAGAATTCTGGGATGCTCCGCCAACCGGCGCAGTGTTTCGGTCTCGATCGGGACGACCGAGCGCGGCGGAATGTCGTACAACATGACAGGCAGATCGGTTGCGTCGGCAACGGCGGTGAAATGCGCATACAGACCGGCCTGCGGTGGACGGGAGTAGTACGGCGTCACGACCAGAAGCCCGTGTGCGCCTGCCCGCGCGGCGTCACGAGCGAGTTCGACACTGTGTGCTGTGTCGTTGCTGCCCGCACCGGCAATGATCCGCGCGCGATGTCCGACAGCTGCGATGACCGCCCGCATCAACTCGAGCTTCTCGTTCTCGGTGGTGGTCGGTGACTCTCCGGTCGTTCCAGCCAGAACCAGGCCGTCGTTTCCCTGCTCCACCAGGTGATGAGCGAGACGCACTCCCGAATCTATGTCCAACTTCCCGTCGGCAGTGAATGGCGTCACCATAGCGGTGAGCACCGTGCCGAACGGTGGCTGGATGGGAGGAGCGGCGTCACCGTATGTCATGGTCAGCAAGGTTACCCGGTGCTACCGGCGGTCCTCACAACTCGGTCACGAATGGACTGTGCGCCACCTCGGAACCATCGGCCAACGCCGATATCTCGAAATCGCCGAAGACATCCGGTGCTACCTCTGCCAACTGACGCAGACATTCCACGGCGAGTCGCCGGATTTCGACATCCGCGTGCTCGGAAGCTCGCATCGAGACGAAGTGACGCCACGCCCGGTAGTTGCCGGTGACGAGCAGGCGTGTCTCGGTCGCGTTCGGCAACACCGACCGGGCAGCCTGACGAGCTTGCTTACCCCGCAACGCCGAGTTGGTGACGCCTTCGAGCTTGTGGTCGAGAGCATCCAGCAGTTCGACGTAGGCGGCCCGACTGGCGTCGGTAGCTCGTTCGAAGAGTGCCTCCAGATGCGGGTCACCCTCGATAGCAGGGGGAATGATGACCTTGGCGTCGTTCTCGGGGACGAATCGCTGCGAGAGCTGCGAGTACGAGAAATGCCGGTGTCGGATCAGCTCGTGGGTGCACGACCGAGAGATGCCGGTGATGTAGAAGCTGACGCTCGCATGTTCGAGCACCGACAGGTGCCCGACATCGAGAAGGTGCCGCAGATACGACGCATTGGTCGCAGTCCGCGGATTGGGCTTGGACCAACTCTGATAGCAGGCGCGACCAGCGAACTCGACCAGGGCCTGTCCGCCATCGGCATCGGTCTCCCATGGGATGTCGGGTGGCCCCGAGAATTCGGTCTTGGCAACCAATTGCACGTTCAGTGACACCGTATTCGGCACCGCAGTTCCTCCACTCGAGCTGGCCCGTCCGTCGGTGCAGCCTATCCATGTACACCGTGACACCTTGCGTGACGTCACTAATGGCGTCACACTGACGTCATGGAACTGAACAAGCACACCGCCTCGCTGCGCGCCGATCTACTCGCTGCCGCTGCGCTGGGTGACGAACACACGAGACAGACTGCGGAAGCACTCGGCTCAGCCGCCGAAGCGTCGGCCAAACTCATGCTGATGAGCGCGCTGTCGGAATTCGCCGGCGAACTGAACGAGCAACTCGGCGACCGCTCGGTCCACGTCCGCCTCGACGGCGGCGACGTCTTCGGCGAGATCCGAATGTCTCCTACGGCCGCTGAGTCAGCATCATCGGATAGTGGCACCTCGTCCGAGAACTATCCGACGATGGACGAGGTCACCGGCGAAATGCGTCGAGTGACCCTTCGCATGGTCGAACACATGAAGGAGCGCGCCGAGGAAGCAGCCTCCACCAATGGGGTGTCGCTCAATTCATGGCTCTCACAAGCAGTCCAAGGGGCACTGCGCGATCAGATACGCAAGGACCGCAGCGGCTTCTGACGTCACTTCTTCTCGCGCCACGCACGTTCGAACGGCAACCGCCACGCGTGCGGGGCGACGAGTTGATGAATGGCATTGGGCCCCCACGAGCCAGGTGAATACAGCCGTACTGGCGGCGGATCGGCAAGGAGAGGCGCCGACACCTCCCACAGTCGCTCGATACCCTCTGCCGTCGTGAAGAGTGTGTGGTCTCCGTGCATGGCGTCGAGAATCAAGCGCTCGTACGCTTCGAGGACGTCGCCGACCCGTTCGGTGTCCTGGATGGAAAACTGCATGGACAATTTATCGAGCCGCATCCCTGGGCCCGGCCGTTTGCCGTAGAACGACAGCGACACCTTCGACGCGTCTGCTAGGTCGAACGTCAGGTGGTCCGGCCCCTGCGCGCCGACGCCCGATCCTGCCGGGAACATCGATTTGGGTGGCTCACGGAAAGCAATCGAAATGATCCGTTGTCCTTCGGCCAACCGCTTACCGGTCCGTAGGTAGAACGGAACCCCTGCCCACCGCCAGTTGTCGATTTCGCATTGGAGTGCGACGAACGTGTCGGTGTCGGAATCGTCAGCCACCCCGGACTCCGACCGATAGCCGGAATATTGTCCGCGCACAACCTTTTTCGGGTCCAGAGGGATCATCGAGCGGAAGACCTTGTTCTTCTCCTCGCCGATCGCACCGGGTTCGAGGGCGGTCGGTGGCTCCATCGCCATGAACGCGAGAACTTGAAACAGGTGGGTGACCACCATGTCCTTGAAAGCTCCGGTGGATTCGTAGAAGTTCGCGCGACCGTCCAGTCCCAACTTCTCGGGAATGTCGATCTGAATGTGGTCGATGAAGTTTCGGTTCCAGATCGGCTCGAACAGGCCGTTGGCGAATCGGAAAGCAAGGATGTTCTGTGCAGGCTCTTTTCCGAGGAAGTGATCTATCCGGAAGATCTGATCTTCCTCGAACGTCTCGTGCAGTGTGGCGTTGAGGGCTATCGCACTGTCGAGGTCGGTACCGAACGGCTTCTCCATGATGATGCGCGATCGTTCGACCAGGTCGGCGGCACCGAGCATCTCGACTACGGCAAGAGCTGCTTTCGGCGGCACACTGAGGTAGTGCAGGCGTCTGGTTCCCGGACCCAACTCCATCTCGGCGTGCGCAACAGCGTCGGCGAGCGCGGCAGGCCCGGCTTTCTGCGATACATAGGTCAGCTTGCGTGCGAACTCGCTCCAATGCTCGTCGGAGACCGTGCGGGTGGAGAATTCGACGACCGATTCCAGGGCCATCTGACGAAACTCGTCACTTGTCATCTCTTCCAGCGAAGTTCCAACGACACGTATTCGCGGAGCGAGGTCCGACAATGCCAGGTGCATCATCCCCGATAGAAGTTTGCGGCGTGCCAGGTCACCTGTTGCTCCGAAGAGCACCACGACCTGTGGGGGCAGTTCACTGTCGGAGACGGACACTCGTGAAGTCACACTTGCGATGTTCGCACCATCGAGTACATCCCGCTGCCCGAACAGACGATTGGTCACACGGCGCGTGCGAGGGCGGGCGCGAGGTCGCCGCGTTCACCGACCACGATGGTGTCGAGCCCCAGCCAGTCCGCCATTTCCCGCAGGGCCTGCGCCAGCGCAACGGCGATGGGACCGACGGCGCGTTCACCTTCGACGAACGCGCCGAGCACCTGCAGTTCCGAACGCGCCCGGTCACCCTTGAGATCGAGCCGCGCGACCAACTCCTCCCCCATCAGAAACGGGAAGACGTAGTAACCGTGCACCCGCTTGTGTTGTGGGGTGTAGATCTCGATGCGATAGCGAAAACCGAAGATGCGCTCGACGCGCGGACGGTAGAAGATCATCGGGTCGAATGGACACAGCAGCGCACTCCCCCGGACGGACCGGGGTACACGAGCATCGACATGCAGATACGCGGGCACGTCCCAACCGCGTACTTCGACGGGTTCGAGGACCCCGTCCTCCACCAGTTCGGCGACAGCGGCTTTCGATTGTTTCTGCGAAAGTCTGTAGTAGTCACGAAGATCGGGTTCGCTTGCGATACCGAGCGCCACCGCAGACTTGTTGACCAATTCCCTCACTGCATCGGCCTCGTTCACCGTGCGAGAGAGGATACCGGGCGGAATCACCCGCTCCGTCAGGTCGTAATGCCGAACGAAACCGGATCGAGTGGCAACCGAAACCATGCCCGCCGCGAACAATTGCTCGCACATGACCTTGACGTCACTGCGGTCCCACCACGGGCCCTTGCGTCCAGGACGTTCGACCTCGAGCGCACGCTCGATGTCACCGGCACTCGACGGCCCGAAATCTCCGATGACAGCAAGAACATCGTCGGCGAGCGACGGGTTCCGCTCCAGAACTTTGGCAGCTCCTCCCCAACGCCCTTGCTCGTACAACTTTGTGCGCCAACCCATCAGCGGCCAATCCTCGACCGGTATCAGCGCGGCTTCGTGCCCCCAATACTCGACAAGCTTCCGAGGGCGTCGCGCAGTATCGGTCCACGCAGCCTGATCGATCACAGTTCGGTCGTATTTGCCGATTCGACTGAACACCGGCGCATAGTGGGCGCGCACGAGCACCGACACCGAGTCGATCTGGAGCAACTGCGTTTGTGCAATCACCTTGTGCACTGCGCGGGTGGACGCCAGCCCCTCTTTCACAACACGCGCAGACGCCAACCCCTGCGCGGCCAGGGCGGTGCGGCGTGCCATCGATGCACTCATCTCACGCATGACGTCACTGTGCCACGAGGGTCCGACGACTCTTCGCTACGGAGCCCAACCGTGGGAGCGGGCGATGTCCTCCATCGTGGACGCCAGCTGAGACAATCCAGGTTCCTCGATCGGAAAGTGACCGCACCCGTCCAGCATTATTAGCGATGTAGGCGCGGCGATCCTGTCAAGAAATCGAATGCTCAATTCCACCGGGGTCCACGTGTCTTCTGCAGGATGCGTCAAGGTCACCTTCGGGCCTTGATATTGCTCGGGGGCCACGTGTTCGAATGACATGAAACTGCTGAGAAATCCGAGCGGTAGGGACACTCCACCGCCGAGTGGATCGGTCGCGCATGCCTGCGACAGCTCTCGATTTGCACTCATGTTATCGATATCCATCAACCACCGCACCGGCACACGGACGCTGCCGAGCACCGCCGCCGCTGCCTTCAGCAGTCGCGGGGCTATTGGGCCGAGAACACCGAAACGTGCAGCGGCTGAGCGAGCATCGGCATCCGATGGATCCAGAAGACAAGTAGCAATGACGTCGGCAACCTGACCGGTTCGAGCAGCAACTTCATACGCCAATATTCCGCCCATGCTTGCACCGAACAGAACTAAGGGACGCGGATCGCCACGCCGCTCCGCTCCGCTACTACAAGATCGCACAGCATCTCGACCCAGTCCTCGTATCTCACCGCCCCTCCGTTCGCCACAACGGTCCTGCCGTACAGCGGCATATCGGGAAACAACACATCGGCTCCACGCGTCGCAGCGAATGCCGCGAATGGCCACAGTGCGCCTGAATGCCCACCTGCACCATGAATCGCCAGAACTTTGACAGCCGCATCGCTGTTGCGCGCCCGGGCAATATGAACTGAGGTGTCACGCCACTGCCAGGTCGTCGAGACCGGTTGGAGGAAAGTTTGGTACCCAGCAGGAAGGAACCGCGCATATGCGTCTGACGTCATGGGAGCGAGACTAGACAGAGATCACCGTCGCTGCCGAGCCGAGACGTGAAGAAGATTCCGCCTTGGCAAGTGGGCGTGTGGCTGTGGACCGTCAAAACGTGTCGGTAGGGGGGCTTACACTCGCAAGTATGTTCGAATCGGGGGATTTCGGAGCTGGCATCATCGACGGCAACAGCTGTGTGGCAGGGCTGCTCGCTGTTGCCGGCCGAGATCGCCATCAAGAGAATTTGTGCCGAGTTCGTGTGGTGGAATCGGTCTGCAACGTCGTAGAGATCCGCCTCGCCGATGCCGATGACCGCGGCGGCGATCCCTCCGACGCGTTGCGCGATGCGGTGTGCGAGGCAGCAGGAGCACTACGCATGTCGTGGCGCCAGATCCGGGCGTTCACCGACACCGGCTTCGAATTGGACCGATTGCCTTTGACCGCCATTCGATTCAGTTGCGGAATGCTCGACTGGTCCCACGTCACGGTAATGACCTCGGTTCTCGGTTATGCCAGTGATGAGACGATCAAGGCCATCGAGTCCGATGCCGTTGCTGCAGCCGCACGCCTCAACGCACCGTCACTCCGCAAAAAGCTGTGGCGACTGTGGATGACGCACAACCCCGACGAGGCCGCGGTAGCTCGGGCACTGTCCGCTCGCACCGGCAGAGAGGTGTCGGTCCGGCAGGAAGGAGATGGAACAGCGATTTTGCACGCGCAGTTGACCGACCTCGAAGGTGCCGAAGCCGACGCGCTGATCGAGGAGATCGCCGGGACCGTGTGCAAGTCCGATCCGAGGTCGCTACGACAACTGCGTGTCGACGGACTGTTGGCCCTTCTACACAGCGAAGAAGCTCTCGAATGCCACTGTGACCGCGGTGAACAGTGCCCGGTGTTCGGCATCACCGACGCACCGCCTCCGCGACGTGGACATCTCGTCCAGATCCTTGTCGATGTGCAAACCCTGTTGGGTCTGACCTCGAGCCCGGCTGTCCTGGCGGATGGGACACCCCTCGACGCAGACCTAGCCCGGCTGGTCGCCAAGGATGCTCAGTGGCAAGCGCTGTTGACCGAACTCATAACCGTCATGACGTCCTCGGGTGTCACTATTCCATCCAGCGTCACAGCACCACCCAGCACCACTGCAGCAGCCAGCGTCACTCCCCCAGGTGGTGGGGATATTCGACACCCTGCTGCTCTGTTATCGAATTCGACTGTCGGTCAACCCCTCTCGGAGCATCTGATCGGACGCGGTCGGGTGCGCCGAGGTGGCATTGTCCCCCGCACATTTCCCCGAACGTTCGGCCCTGCACGATCGGAAATCAGCGAATCGGTCCGAGCAAAGTTCTCCGCCGAACTACTCGCCACCATCGAGAACGACCCGACACAGGCCGCGGGAATGTTTCCCGACGGACACGGTGGTCTTACGTGCCCACCGCCGGGCGCGCTGACGTACAAGCCCTCGACCGAGACCGCAGCACGTGTACGGATGAGCCACCGGACGTGCACCTTCGAACACTGCGATGTCTCCTCCACGAAGTGCGAACTCGACCACATCGTCCCGTTCGACCACAACAACCCCGAGCGCGGGGGGTGGACTATCGAGACGAACCTGCACCCCGTCTGCACCCGCCACCACCAGGCCAAGACATCGCGCAGCTGGACCGTCGCCCTCCTGCAGGGCTGCGCGATCCTGTGGACGAGCCGCTCCGGATACCGGCGGATCTCGCTCCCGGATCCGGGAGGGCTGGGCTTACCCAGAGCCCGCCGACGCGGAAAACGAGGTTCGGAACCCGAGCCCGATCCGGTCACGGTGACCTGGTGGGAAAAGAACCAATCGCCCGGCACGCAACCACCTACGACCAAGGACCTCCGAGACGCCGCGACCGATGTTGCACGGGCGCGAATCCAAAATCTGCGACGCCGATTCCGCGAACACAGCGCAGTCGTTCGACTACGCGAACGCGCCGAACCCCCACCGTTCTGAAGACACAGCGGTTCAGCTCATGAGAGTTGCTGCCAACGTGCCGCCGAGTTCGTAGCAAGAATCCTTGGCGGCCTTGTCCGCGGTCGTCAGTTCCAGTGCAGCGGACACATTTTCCAGCGCCCACCCGGTGGCGATCTTCGCTATCGCCGATACTGCGCCGACGGTGTCGTTGTTGCCGTGAACCCACATGCCGTACGGGCGGGACGCGACTGCGTCAAGACACGGATAGTAGGTGGTGTCGAAGAAATGCTTGAGAGCACCGCTCATATAGCCGAAATTCGCCGGTGTTCCGAACAGATATCCGTCGGCGCCCAGGACATCGGAGATCGTCGCACCCAGCGCGGGAACGCTCCGAACGGTCACGCCGTCGATGTCGGGATCATTCGCACCCGCCAGCACCGCTTCGAGAAGCTCACGCGTCGCCGGCGACGGTGTGTGGTGGACGACGAGCAGAGTGGCGGTCATCGGTCCGCGGATTCCTGCCGTTCGAGTTCTACTGCCCGCTTCATCGTCTCGCGGGCTCTGCCTCGGTCACCTGCATAGTCGTAGGCTCGCGCCAATCGGTAGGAGTTGCGCCAATTGTCCGGATCTTTCTCCCACTCACCCTTGATCTGTTGGAAGAGTTCGTCGGCCGCGTCGCGGGCGATCCGACCCGACGGCATCGTCGGCAGATCGGAGACGTCCAGTTCGAGGTTCTCCTCGCGCATCCGGCTGGCCAGATGCTGATGATCGAACCCTGCTTTGAGGGTGGCGCCGACAATCCACACCCCGAGGATGGGCAACAGAATGACGCCTATTCCGAGACCGATGTTGACCGGGCCGCCGGTCTGAATCAGCGACAGTCCCCGACTTCCGAGAAGGTAGAAATAGAAGCCCAGAACCAGCACCATGACGCCGATGATGAGTACAACTTTGGTGGCCTTGTTCATCGCAACCTCGCTACAGATCCAAGAAGGGGTCGAGTCCGACCGTCAACCCGGGTCGTCCGGAAATTTCACGCACACCGAGTAGAACCCCGGGCGCGAAGGACGAGCGATCCATCGAGTCGTGCCGGATGGTGAGCGTCTCCCCCTGCGTTCCCAGCAGAACTTCCTGGTGGGCAATCAGTCCGGCGAGCCGAACGGAGTGGATGCGAACGCCGTCGACTTCAGCGCCTCGGGCACCGTCCAACTCCGTGGTCGTGGCATCCGGACTCGGGCCTACGCCGGCCTTCTTCCTGGCGTCGGCGATGACCTGGGCCGTGCGGTACGCGGTACCGGACGGCGCGTCGGCCTTGTTCGGGTGATGTAGTTCGATTACCTCGACCGACTCGAAGAATCGTGCGGCTTGCTCGGCGAAGCGCATCGTCAGTACGGCGCCGATAGCGAAGTTCGGCGCGATCAGGACACCGGTCCGGGGCGAGTTCGCCAGCCATGACCGGACGGTGTCGAGGCGTCCCTCGTCGAAGCCCGTAGTTCCGACGACGGCATGAATACCGTTCTTCACGAGGAACTTCAGGTTGTCCATCACCACGTCCGGATGCGTGAAGTCGACGACGACCTCGGTGGCTGCGTCGACGAAGGTCGAAATCGGGTCGCCGTGATCGACCGTGGCAACCAATTCGAGCCCGTCTGCAGCCGTGACGGCGTCACAGATGGCTTGCCCCACCTTGCCGCGGGCCCCGAGGACGCCGACTCGAATAGGCGCTTGTGCACTCACGACTGTTTCCACTCTCTTTCGCTGACACTGCTTTCGCTGACACTGACGGCTTCGGCAAGCCTACTGACTTGCGAGGTACCCGTACTACGCCGGTTGGAAATCGGAAGTCGTCGGGCAGGCCGCAAACCGGACTCGGTGTCAAGATACTGTCGACCGGTGAATACGGAAAGTGTCGTGCGCGCCCACAACGTCGACCTGGTCAGAGGCGGACGACATCTACTGCGCGGCGCATCGGTGCAGGTCGAGCAGGGGCAGCACTGGGTGCTGCTGGGTGCCAACGGAGCAGGTAAGAGCACGTTGCTGAGCCTGCTCGGCGCGTTCGTGCACCCAACCAATGGCACCGTGCATGTCCTCGGTCACCAACTGGGCCGTGTCGACATGCGCGAGCTGCGCACCCACATCGGTCACGTCGATCCTCGACTGCGTATCGAAGCTCCTTTGACGCTGTTCGAGACCGTGCTCACCGGGCTCACCAACACTCCTGATCTGATTCCGCGATGGTCGGCCACTTCCGAGCAGAAAGACCGGGCCCGATCGCTCATCGCCTCCCTCGGTATCGAGGATCGCAGCGACTCGCCTTGGCGCACCCTTTCGCAGGGTGAACGTGGCCGCGCGCTGATCGCGCGGGCACTCCTGTCCGACCCTGCGCTTCTGCTTCTGGACGAACCCGCCACCGGACTCGACCTCGCTGCTCGCGAGCAACTTCTCTCCGCACTCGACAATCTCCGCACAGAGCACGAATCATTGTCGAGCATCCTCGTGACGCATCATCTGGAGGAAATTCCTACATCCACGACGCATGCCGTACTCATCCGCGACGGCATGATCATGGTCGACGGCCTCGTCGAAGACGTACTCACGACCGAGAACATCAGCGCATGCTTCGACCATCCAATCGAAATCGGACGCCGCAACGACCGCTGGGTCGCTACTGCTCGTCGAACGTGATGACCTGACGGATCGCTCTGCCGTCGGCGAGTTCGTCCATGCCGTAGTTGATGTCCTCGAGCCGGATTCGCGAGGAGATCAGCTTCTCGACAGGTAGCCGGCCCTCGCGCCAGAGCTGCGCATACTTCGGAATGTCACGCTCTGGCACTGCAGAACCGAGATAGCTGCCGATGATCGTGCGCGCTTCGGCGACGAGTCCGAGAGGCGATATCGAGGACCTGGCGTCGGGAGCGGGAAGGCCGACGGTGACGGTCCTGCCGCCGGGTGCCGTCGCGGCGACGGCCGCTTCGAAGGCGCGCGCGTTTCCTGCAGCCTCGATCACGATGTCTGCTTTGATACCCAGCTCATGAAGCTCGGCAGGCGAATACGTCCGAGTCGCACCGAGTTCGCGAGCGGTTGCCAGCTTCTCAGCCACTGCATCGACGCCGATGACCTCACCGGCGCCCACGGATACAGCCGTCAGTACAGCGGCCATTCCGACGCCACCGAGACCGACCACCATGATGGACTGGCCAGGTTTGGGCGCACCGGCGTTGAGAACTGCGCCACCGCCGGTCAAGACTGCACATCCGAGCACCGCCGCGATGTCGGCCGGAATATCGTCGTCGACGGCTACAACCGATTTCCGGCTCACTACCGCGTGTGTTGCGAATCCGGAGACCCCGAGGTGATGTTTGATTTCCTGGCCCGCGCGCGCCAATTTGCCACCGCCACCGAGTAGTTCACCGGCATTGTTCGCCGCACTGCCTGGCACGCAAGGCATCTGTCCGTCGGTCCGGCAGCCGGCACATTCTCCGCATCGAGGTAAGAAGGTCATCACCACGCGGGTGCCGAGTGCGATGTCCTCGACCCCGGACCCGAACGCCTCGACGCGACCGGCTGCCTCGTGTCCGAGCAACATCGGAACTGGTCGTACGCGATTGCCGTCGACCACGGACAGATCGGAATGACACAGGCCGGCCGCCTCGATTCGGACGAGCAATTCGCCCTCGCCGGGCGGATCGAGATCGAGTTCCGAGATCGTGATCGGCCGAGATTGGGCGAACGGCCGAGACCGTCCGATTTCCTCGAGCACTGCGCCGCGAATCTTCATTTCCCCACTCTAGGACGCGCTGCCACTACAACGGCAGACGCGGCCTCAGCAGATGCGCCACCAGTCCCGTCCATCCGGTTTGGTGGGATGCTCCCAGGCCTTCCCCGGTGTCACCGTCGAAATACTCGTTGAAGGTGGGGTGCACGCTCCACAACGGGTCCTCGCTCGCCTCGATTCGCGCGCCATCCGCGGGACGCTTGCCGTTCACGGGCCGAAACAGCGACGCCAACCCGCTGTCGATCAAATCTGCTGCCTGCGTCAAGGTGCGGTGATTGCCGGACCCGGTGGGAATCTCGATGGTGAACGATTCGCCGTAGTGACGTCCGTATGCGCGCAACTTATCGGCCAACAACACGTTGACCGGGAACCAGATCGGGCCACGCCAGTTCGAGTTGCCACCGAACATGCCGGTGCGTGATTCGCCGGGTTCGTACTCGATGGACAGACTGCGGCCGTCGACATCGAACGTGACACCGTCCCGGTACGACGCCGACAGCGACCTGATTCCGTACTGCGACAGGAACTCTTCCGAATCGAACATCCTGGCCAGCACACGCTTGAGTCGTTCCGGTTCGACGAGGGTCAGCAGCACTCGAATTTCGTCGCCGTCCTTCCGCGCAAGCAGCGGACTGACCATGTCAGGTCGACGATGCTGCACCCACCGCAGCCGTGCGGTCAGATCAGGGCATTCCTTCTCGACCCACGACGGAATCTCGGTAGCACCGAGAATCGGGAGCAGGCCGACCATCGAACGTACCCGCATCGGTACCGCGTCGCCCTCTGGCGGAACGAGAACGTCGTAGAAGAACCCGTCCTCTTCGTGCCATAGTGAAATATGTTGCGATCCAAATGATTTGACAGCTTTCGCGATCGACAGAAAGTGCGAGAAGAACTTCGTCGCGACGTCGTCCCAGGCATTGTCGTGACGCGCGAGCTCGAGCGAAATCTTGAACATCTGTTGGCAGTAGAACGCCATCCAACTCGTGGCGTCGGATTGTTCGAGCCGAAATCCAGGAGGCAAGGGCGCAGAGCGGTTGAACAAGCCGATATTGTCCATTCCGAGGAAGCCACCCTCGAAGATGTTCGAACCCGCCGAGTCCTTTCGATTCACCCACCACGAGAAATTCAACAGCAGCTTGGTGAATACACGCACCAGAAATTCTCGGTCGCGGTAGCCGTCGATGCGGTAGACGTGCCACGCCGCCCACGCATGGACAGGTGGATTGACGTCACCGAACTCCCACTCGTAAGCGGGAAGCTGACCGTTGGGATGCATCGCCCACTCCCGGCACATCAACACCAGCTGCTCTTTCGCGAAATCCGGATCGACGTGTGCGAGCGGAATGGTATGAAATGCCAAGTCCCAAGCGGCAAACCACGGATACTCCCATTCGTCGGGCATCGAGATCACGTCCGCGAGAGCTAGATGACGCCAGTGGGTGTTGCGCGCCGTCGCATCGAGCCGTGACGACGGTGCGGGCTCCCCCACCGGGTCGCCTTCGAGCCATTGCTCGACGTCGTAACGGTAGAGCTGTTTCGTCCACAACAGCCCCGCGTACGCACGCCGAGCAATATGGCGATCGTTGGAGTCCAGATCGGATCCGACCACGACGCCATAGAAGTCGTCGGCTTCCGAACGTCGGTCGGCGACAATGGCGTCGAATCCACGTCCGAAGGTCTGCGCGTCCGGCTCGGTGTGGGACAGTCGCAGCTTGACCTCGACGGTAGCGCCGGGTGCGATGTCGTCGAATCGAAACCAGAACGCCGACTTCGTACCCGTCCGTTCAGGATTTACCGCGCCGGTGTCTCCCTCGACGACGCGTCGGCCGATTCCGTCCTTGCAATACGCGCTGACATTCTCCTGACCCCAGAGCTGCGCCGAGTTCGTTTCGTTGTCGCAGAAGAGGACCTCGGGTTCTCCTTCGGCGCTCAGATAGTACTTTCCGAGAAAGCCATGTTCGGCCGCTACTGCGCGCACCCGCCCGGACTGCAATTCGAGAGCAGTCACTTCCGAAAGCGAGCCCCCACGGTCGTCGCGACCCCACGCCCAGGTGTTGCGCAACCAGAGATGCGGCAGCAGATCCACCGACGCGGCCTCTGGGCCATGATTGGTGATCGAGATGACGATGGCGATGTCGTCCGGGGCGGCCTTGGCGTAGGTGACCTGCACGTCGAAGAATCGGTTCTCGTCGAGAATTCCGGTATCGGAGAGTTCGTACTCCCGCTCGTCTCGTCCTCGTTGCGCGTTCTCCTCACGAAGCTGCCGATACGGGTACTCGGCGTGCGGATAGCGGTAGAGCCATTGCATCCAGCTGTGGCTGGGTGTGCCGTCGACGACCCACCAGTACTCCTTGACGTCCTCGCCGTGGTTGCCTTCACCGTTGGTGAGACCGAAGAGTCGTTCCTTGAGGACGGGGTCCTTGCGATTCCACAGCGCGAAAGCGAAGTTGAGAAACCCGAAACGATCGCAGATGCCACCCAATCCGTCTTCTCCCCACCGATAGGCCCGTGCATGCGCCTGGTCGAAGGGAAAGGACTGCCAGGCGTCCCCATCGGTCGAGTAGTCCTCACGGACCGTGCCCCACTGGCGGCCGGCAAGATAAGGACCCCACTGACGCCATGGCCCGGACACACCGGGCGACTCGGCGAGCCGCGAATGCTCTGCGGTCCTCGGCTTGGGCGGTGGTTCGGTGGCATCGGTCACGGCACCAGTCTGCTACCTCGAAGTCACGCTCGCGCACCGATGAGTTTCACCGAGCCCACAGGTCGAACGAGAAGAGCCCGGACAACCACGAAAAGAGAGCACCCATGCGCATGCTGACAGCAGGTCTGTTTCATTCTGTCGACGGAGTGGTCGAGTCCCCCGATCAATGGCAGTTCGATAGTTTCGACGAAGAAATGGGAGGTTTGCTGGGGGCGATGATCGAACGAGTGGACACCGTGATTCTCGGACGAGTCGGCTACGAGCAGTGGTCGGGTTCTTGGCCGACCGCAGGGGACGAGGACGGCTTCGGAGGCTTCATCAACTCGGTCCCCAAGCATGTCGCTTCCAGGACGCTCACCGGTCCGCTCGACTGGAAGAATGCCTCACTCATCGACGGGGATCTCGATGACTTCGTGCGCGATCTGAAGGCATCGGAAGGAGGAGAGATCGCCGTGGTCGGCGGCATTTCGATCGTGCGCCACCTGTTCTTCGCTGGACTCCTCGACTCCCTGACGTTGATGACGCACCCCGTGATCGCCGGTTCGGGTCGAAAGATGTTCGAACCCGGTGACCCGCTCACCAAGCTCGAGTTGCGGAGCTTGCGCAGGACATCCAAGGGCAACGCGATTCTGGAGTATGCGAGAGCCTGATCCTCAGGCCCGACAGACTCTCAGCAGTGCAGCGACATCCGTGCGATCGAGGCCCTTGGGGGGTGGATCCTGCAGGAGAATCTCTCGCAATCGGGCCATGAAGCTCTGCCGACTCACACCGAACTCGGTCAGCACGTCCTCGGTCGGACCGAAGACGTGCGGAGATTGTGGAACGTGCTGATCCTGCATCGAAGTTCCTTTCGGCCGCCTGTCGCTCAGTGGCGACTCTGTTCGACGGTCTATCCCTCGACAAGCGAGGAACGTTACACTTCCATCCCAAGTGGAACGCTGTCGGAACCGTGAATCGCCCACGGCTCCTGCGTGCCCGGTCGTAGCATCAGATCCCGTGACCCCTGCTCTCCGCATTCTCGTGTACAGCAGCAACTCCGACACGCGCACGTATGTGACGACGGCTATCGGCACACACCCGAAAGCGACGCTCGGAGCCTTCGACTATCTCGAAGTCGCATCGGCCCCGATGGTGATCCACTATCTGGACGCCGGGGGCATCGACCTCGCCATCCTCGACGGGGAGTCAGCGCCGGCCGGGGGAATGGGAGTGGCGAAGCAACTGCGGGACGAGCTCGCGCACTGTCCACCGTTGGTGGTTCTGACCGGCCGACCGGACGACAGATGGTTGGCAGATTGGTCCGGTGCCGACGCCGCAGTGTCACATCCACTGGACCCGTTCGTCTTGACGGAAACGGTCGTGAAACTACTCGAAAACCTACCGAAAGTGCCACCGTCCCAAACTTTTCCCGCGTAGTGGACCCGACACCCTTTCCGCACAGTCCGAAACCGAGACACGTCGGGGCATCACACCGGTAGGCTGTGTTTCAGCTCACATTCCTACAGGCTGCCCACAAGGCATGCACGGAGGCGCGAACAGCATGAACGAGTACATTCCCATCCTTGTCCTCGGCGCTGTCGCCGTCGCCTTCGCTCTCGTCTCCGTCGTCATCGCCGCGGTAGTCGGCCCGAAGCGGTACAACAGGGCGAAGATGGATGCCTACGAATGCGGTATCGAGCCGACAGCGCAACCGATGGGCGCAGGTCGCTACCCCGTCAAGTTCTATCTGACAGCAATGCTGTTCATCATTTTCGACATCGAAATCGTCTTTCTCTATCCCTGGGCCGTGCATTTCGACGCACTCGGCGTATTCGGGCTTGCCGCAATGGGACTGTTCGTCGTCAGCGCTGCAGTCGCCTACGCCTACGAATGGCGTCGCGGCGGGCTCAGCTGGGATTAGGTTCGCCACTTTCAGAAACGTTTCGCCACTTTCAGAAACCTTTGGATCGGAAGGGTCAGATATGGGTCTCGAAGAGAAGCTACCGAGTGGCTTCCTGCTGAGTACGGTCGAAGGCCTCGCCGGATACGTCAGGAAAGGCTCACTCTGGCCCGCGACATTCGGTCTCGCCTGCTGCGCAATCGAAATGATGGCCACCAGTTCCGGCCGATTCGATATCGCCCGATTCGGTATGGAGGCATTTCGTGCCTCCCCGCGGCAGGCAGACCTGATGATCGTCGCCGGCCGCGTCAGCCAGAAGATGGCGCCCGTGCTGCGGCAGATCTACGATCAGATGGCTGAGCCGAAATGGGTTCTGGCCATGGGAGTATGCGCGTCCTCGGGCGGGATGTTCAACAACTACGCGATCGTCCAAGGCGTCGACCATGTGGTTCCGGTGGACATCTACCTGCCCGGGTGCCCACCCAGACCGGAAATGTTGCTCGATGCAATCCTCGAACTGCACAAGAAAATACAGGAGATGCCGCTCGGGGTGAACCGCGAAACGGTCGCCCGCGCAGCGGAAGCCGCCGCATTGGCGTCGACACCTACTTTCGAACTCAAGGGGTTGCTGCGGTGACGTCCGATCGACGTGGAATGTTCGGGGCGAAGGGTACCGGTGACACATCCGGGTATGGGAGGTTGGTGCCGCCTACGCTGCTGCGGGAGAGCACATCCCGTCCCTACGGCGGGTATTTCGATGCGATTGCCGATGAATTGGAGCGCGCACTCCCCCGGCTGGACACGACGTTCGACGAAGCAGTGGAAGCGGTCGTGGTCTTCCGCGGCCAGCTCACCCTGCACATTCGACGCGAACACCTTCTCGCGGTGGCGACCACCCTTCGGAACGAGCCGGAACTTCGATTCGAACTGTGCCTGGGCGTCAGTGGCGTCCACTATCCCCAGCAGGTCGACCGAGAACTGCACGCGGTATTTCCGCTGATGTCGATAACCCACAATCGTCGAATTCGACTCGAAGTAACGGTCTCGGATGTCGATCCGCACCTGCCGTCGCTGGTCGAGATCTATCCGACCGACGACTGGCACGAACGCGAAACCTACGACTTCTTCGGAATCGAATTCGACGGTCACCCTTCGTTGACTCGAATTCAGATGCCCGACGACTGGGAAGGCCATCCGCAACGCAAGGACTATCCACTCGGAGGAATCCCGGTCGAGTACAAGGGTGCGAACATTCCTCCGCCGGACCAACGACGGGGGTACAAGTGATGAGCGAACGATCGTTGACCGTCTCTGGGCAGGACTGGGACGACATAGTCGCTGCTGCAGCAGAATCGGCCGCAGGCGCCTCCGAGGAACGCATCGTCGTCAACATGGGGCCACAGCACCCCTCGACGCACGGGGTGCTTCGCTTGATTCTCGAGATCGAAGCCGAAACCGTGACCGAAGCGCGATGCGGAATCGGCTACCTGCACACCGGAATCGAAAAGAATCTCGAATTTCGAAATTGGACGCAGGGCGTCACCTTCGTGACCAGGATGGACTATTTGTCCCCCTTCTTCAACGAAACTGCGTACTGTCTCGGTGTCGAAAAGCTTCTCGATATCACCGAGGAAATACCCGAACGTGCGACCGTCGTCCGGGTTCTGTTGATGGAACTCAATCGCATCTCTTCTCACCTCGTCGCTCTGGCCACTGGCGGAATGGAATTGGGTGCAGTTACGGCGATGCTGTTCGGGTTTCGTGAGCGCGAGTTGATTCTCGACGTATTCGAGATGATCACCGGATTGCGGATGAACCACGCGTTCATTCGACCCGGTGGACTCGCCCAGGATCTACCCGAAGACGCGGTGGCGAAAGTGCGAGAGTTGCTGAAAACTCTGCCTGTTCGCCTCCGTGACATGTCGAATCTGCTCAACGAGAATTCGATCTGGAAGGCCAGGACCAAAGGGATCGGTTATCTCGACCTGACGGGCTGTATGGCTCTCGGAATCACCGGTCCGATGCTTCGCTCCACCGGCCTCCCTCATGACCTCCGCGTCTCCGAACCCTATTGCGGATATGAGAACTACGAATTCGAGGTGTGCACGGACACCGGTTGCGATGCCTACGGTCGATACCTCGTGCGTATCGACGAGATGAAGGAATCGCTCAAGATTGCCGAACAGTGCCTCGACCGGCTTCGACCAGGGCCGATCATGGTGGATGACAAGAAAATAGCGTGGCCTGCCGATCTTTCCGTCGGACCGGACGGCCTAGGCAATTCTGCCGAACACGTCCGCGAGATCATGGATACCTCGATGGAATCGTTGATCCACCATTTCAAACTCGTCACCGAGGGCTTTCGGGTCCCACCGGGTCAGGTGTATGTCGCAGTCGAATCGCCGCGCGGTGAGCTCGGCGTCCACATGGTCAGCGACGGTGGTACGAGACCGTTTCGGGTGCACTACCGAGATCCGTCCTTCACCAACCTGCAAGCGGTTGCAGCCACCTGCGAGGGCGGCATGGTCGCCGATGTCATCGCTGCTGTGGCAAGTATCGACCCGGTGATGGGGGGTGTGGACCGATGAGCGAACCCGTCTACGTGCAACTGACCACCCGCGCGGCCCAGTACCCACCGGACACAGCGGCTCGGTTGTCGCTGGATGCGGACAGGATCGTCGCGAGGTACACCCCGCCCGGGGATGTCGACCCGGAGATGGCCCGGTCGGCACTTCTTCCGCTTCTGCATCTGGTCCAGGCCGAGGACGGGTACGTCACTCCGACGGGTATCGAGTTCTGCGCACATCGGCTTGGCCTGACCGGCGCCGAAGTCACCGCAGTAGCGACTTTCTACTCCATGTATCGGCGCGAACCGACCGGTGACTATCTGGTGGGAGTGTGTACCAACACGTTGTGCGCGGTGATGGGCGGCGATGCCATCCTCGAAGCTCTGGAGGACCACCCCGGAGGCGTCGACGACCCCATCACGTTGACTCACATAGAATGCAACGCTGCCTGCGACTACGCACCGGTAGTGATGGTCAACTGGGAATTCTTCGACAATCAGACTCCCGAATCTGCGCGCACCCTTCTCGACGACTTGCGTTCGGGCCGCGAGGTCGTTCCGAGCCGAGGTGCATCGCTCTGCACGTTCCGGGAGACCGAGCGAATCCTTGCGGGTTTTCCCGACGAACGCCCCGGTGCAGTAGAGGCCGGTGGTACTGCGGGCGGCCCGACCCTCGCCGGCCTGCGGGTCGCACGCGCACTGTCGATGACCGCCCCGACGGCGCACGAACCCTCGGACGAGGGTGCGGCGCCCCTCGGGTCGACGGATGCTGCCGCAGCGGAAACGACCAAGAACAAGCCCGCGCCTGCACCTGGCGAATCAGTACCTCCCGAGAAGGGAAAGTGACGTGCCTCTCACTCCGGTTCTGAGCGACTACTGGGACGATCAGCAATCGTGGACCCTGGAAACTTATCTGCGCCACGGCGGCTACGAGGGTCTGCGTAGAGCGCTGTCGATGCCCGAGGACGACGTCATCGCCACGGTCAAGGATTCCGGTCTTCGAGGTCGCGGCGGTGCAGGCTTTCCGACGGGAATGAAGTGGAGTTTCATACCGCAGGAGGACGGTAAGGCGCACTACCTGGTGGTCAACGCGGACGAGTCGGAGCCCGGGACTTGTAAGGACATGCCGCTGCTCTTGGCGACACCGCAGGTGTTGCTCGAGGGAATCGTCATCGCTTCCTACGCAATTCGGGCGCATCGTGCGTACATCTACGTTCGCGGCGAGGTGGTTCCGGTACTGCGGAGACTGCATGCCGCCGTTGCCGAGGCCTACGCGGCGGGATATCTGGGACGCGACATCTTGGGAAGCGGTTTCGATCTCGAGGTGATCGTGCACGCCGGCGCCGGCGCCTATATCTGCGGCGAGGAGACTGCTCAATTGGATTCGCTCGAAGGCAAACGCGGGCAGCCGCGCCTCCGACCACCGTTTCCTGCCGTCGCCGGTCTCTACGCGCGTCCGACTGTGGTGAACAACGTCGAGTCGATCGCCAGCGTTCCCGCCGTCCTACGCAACGGCGTCGACTGGTTTAGGTCGATGGGGACCGAAAAGTCGCCGGGTTTCACCCTGTACTCGTTGTCGGGCCACGTCACCCAACCCGGCCAGTACGAGGCTCCGCTCGGAATCACCTTGCGCGAGTTGCTCGGTTACGCGGGCGGAGTCCGCGCGGGGCACACGCTGAAGTTCTGGACACCGGGTGGGTCCTCGACACCGATATTCACCGACGAACACCTCGACGTCGCCTTGGACTACGAAGGTGTGGGCGCCGCCGGTTCGATGCTCGGAACCAAAGCGCTGCAGATCTTCGACGAAACCACCTGTGTGGTCCGAGCGGTGAGACGATGGACGGAGTTCTATGCGCACGAGTCCTGCGGCAAGTGCACGCCATGCAGGGAGGGCACCTACTGGCTGGTCGGGATCTACGCGCGGCTCGAGACCGGGCAGGGCACACTCGCCGACCTCGACACCCTGCTCGACGTCTCCGACAGCATCCTCGGCAAGGCGTTCTGCGCGCTCGGCGACGGCGCAGTCAGTCCGATCACGTCCTCGCTGAAGTACTTTCGCGACGAATACCTCGAACACCTGGGTAAGCCGTGCCCGTTCGACCCACATCGTTCGACCCTGATGGCGGGAGCGCTCACCTCATGACCACCGCAACGGAGACTGTGACGGTCAGCATCGACGGTATCGAGGTCCGTGTGCCTGCAGGCACGTTGGTCATTCGAGCTGCTGAACTGAGCGGAATCCAGATCCCCCGATTTTGCGATCACCCGCTGCTCGAGCCGGTAGGCGCGTGCCGTCAGTGTCTCGTCGAGGTGGAAGGTCAACGTAAGTTGCTCACCTCGTGCACCACCACGGTGACCGAGGGCATGGTGATCCATACCCAGCAGAGCTCTCCCGTAGCAGCCAAGGCGCAGCGAGGTGTCATGGAGCTACTGCTCATCAACCACCCGCTCGATTGCCCGGTCTGCGACAAGGGCGGTGAGTGTCCGCTACAGAACCAGGCGATGTCCGCCGGCCGTTCCGAGTCCAGATTCATCGAGGTCAAACGCACTTTCCAGAAGCCGATACCGCTGTCCTCGCAAGTGCTGCTCGATCGTGAACGGTGTGTGCTGTGCGCACGGTGTACTCGCTTCTCTCAGCAGATAGCCGGGGACCCCTTCATCGAGTTACTCGAGCGCGGCGCGCTGGAACAGGTCGGAATCTACGAGAACGAACCGTTCGAATCCTATTTTTCGGGCAACACCGTTCAGGTGTGTCCCGTCGGTGCGCTCACCGGCGCTGCATATCGCTTCCGAGCACGCCCCTACGACCTGGTCTCCACGCCCAGCACCTGCGAGCATTGCGCGAGCGGGTGCGCCCAGCGCACCGACCACCGTCGCGGAAAAGTGCTGCGCCGCTTGGCCGGTGACGATCCGGCAGTGAACGAGGAATGGAACTGCGACAAGGGCCGCTGGGCATTCGCGTACGCAACCGAACGCGACCGACTCACCACTCCCCTGGTTCGAGATATCAACGGCGCGTTGGAACCGGCGTCGTGGTCGGAGGCTCTGGCAGTGGCTGCTCGTGGCCTGGCCACGGCCGGACGTGACGTAGGAGTTCTCGTCGGCGGTAGGGTGACCCACGAAGACGCGTACGCATACTCGAAGTTCACTCGAATCGTGCTGGACAACAACAACATCGACTTCCGAGCGCGGGCCCATTCGGTGGAGGAAAGCGAATTCCTTGCTGCATGCGTCGCCGGGCAGTCGTTGGCGGTGACGTACGAAAACCTCGAGCATGCGCCCGCAGTTCTCCTGCTCGCATTCGAGCCGGAAGAGGAATCACCGATCGTATTCCTGCGTTTGCGCAAAGCCGTGCGAACCCGTGGCCAACAAGTGGTCTCGATCGCGCCGTATGCGTCCGCAGGCGTGAAAAAGCTTGGCGCCCAGCTATTACAGTGCGTTCCGGCCGACGAGGTCGGGGTACTCGAGGCACTGTCGAACAGCAAAGAGGGCGACCTCTTCCGTCAGGCCGGCGCAGTCGTGATCGTCGGCGAACGACTCGCGAGTACACCCGGCGGACTGTCGGCAGCTCTCCGTTTCGCGGAGTCGACGGGCGCGAAACTGGCCTGGATTCCCCGTCGAGCGGGTGATCGCGGCGCTGTCGAGGCCGGCGCGCTGCCGAATATGTTGCCGGGCGGGCGACCAGTGATCGATCAGGCGGCTCGGGCAGAGATGGCCGACATGTGGGGTGCGAGCGGGCTACCCGCTGCCGTCGGACTCGGCTCGAGCGAGCTACTCGACGCAGTATCCACTCGGTCCCTTCGTGCGCTCGTGATCGGCGGCGTCGAACTGGCAGATCTGCCCGACCCTGCCGCAGCTGCCGTAGCGGTCGACAATGCGTCGTTCGTCGTCAGTCTCGAAATTCGAGCCAGCGACGTCACCGAGCGGGCCGATGTCGTATTCCCCGTCGCGACGGTGGCAGAGAAGGCCGGGACATTCCTCGATTGGGAGGGACGGGCACGGCCGTTCGAGGCGGCACTGACCGACGTTCGGGCTCTGCCGGACAGTCGGGTTCTCCATGCTCTGGCCGCCGAAATGGGAATCGACCTCGGCACCCCCGATGTCGCGACCATCAGAGCCGAGATTGCGGCCTTGTCGACGTGGAAGGGTGAGCCGGCGTCGCCGCCGGACCATCATGCCGCTCTCGATGAGCCCCGTATTGCGGGCATCGGCGAAGCGGTCCTGACGACCTGGCGGATGCTCCTCGATTCGGGACGAATGCAGGACGGGGAACCGCACCTGGCCGGTACCGCACGTCGACCCGTCGTGCGGCTTTCGGTCGGGACTGCGCGGGAGATTTCGGTCGTCGACGGCGATCTCGTCACAGTCCGATCGGGGAGGGGCACGGTGACACTTCCGTTGACGATCACCGATATGCCCGATCGGGTGGTGTGGGTCCCGATGCGTTCTGCCGGATCCCACGTGTACACCCAGTTGGGATCCGGCACCGGAACCGTCGTGCGTATCGAAGCAGCGAACGAGGTGATGTAGGTGATTCCCGGAATCGGACTCGACCCCTGGTGGCTCGTGATCGCCAAAGCGTTGGCCATCTTCGTCTTCCTCATCCTGACACCGTTGATGGCAATTCTCATCGAACGGAAGGTGATGGCGCGCATGCAGATGCGCGTCGGACCGAACCGGGTCGGACCTGGCGGCATACTGCAGAGTTTGGCCGACGGCGTGAAGCTGGCCCTCAAGGAAGGGATCGTCCCCAAGGGCGTCGACAAACCGATCTACCTGCTGGCGCCGGTCATTGCCGCCGTCCCGGCATTCATGGCATTCGCGGTCATACCGTTCGGCCCCGAAGTCTCGATCTTCGGCCGCACAACACCGCTCCAGCTCACCGACCTACCCGTCGGGGTGCTGTACATCCTGGCTGTCACGTCGGTGGGTGTGTACGGAATCGTGCTGGCCGGATGGTCGTCCGGCTCCACGTACCCTCTCCTCGGCGGACTTCGGTCCACCGCTCAGGTCATTTCGTACGAGATTGCGATGGGGTTGTCTTTCACCGCCGTGTTCCTCCATGCGGGCACCATGTCGACGTCGGGAATCGTGGCAGCACAATCGAACACGTGGTACATCTTCCTGCTGTTCCCATCGTTTCTCATCTATCTGACATCGATGGTCGGCGAAACCAACCGTGCCCCTTTCGATCTTCCCGAAGCCGAAGGTGAGCTGGTGGGCGGCTTCCACACCGAATACTCCTCGCTCAACTTCGCGATGTTCATGCTCGCCGAATACGTCAACATGGTCACTGTGTCGGCTCTCGCGACGACCTTGTTCCTCGGCGGTTGGCATGCACCCTTCCCCCTGAACCTGTGGGACGGCGCGAATTCCGGTTGGTGGCCCGTGCTGTGGTTCACCCTCAAGGTGTGGGGATTCCTGTTCTTGTTCATCTGGCTCCGCGCGACCCTTCCGCGACTTCGATACGACCAGTTCATGAATCTCGGTTGGAAGGTCCTGATTCCGGTGTCCCTGGTATGGATCATGCTCGTCGCGACGGTCCGCGCTTTGCGAATCGAAGGCTACCGATCGTGGACGGTCGCATTGTTCGTCGCAGGCGCAGTAGTTGCCGCCCTCGCCGTCGTCGCTCTTGTGCGGCGGCGGCGACGCAAGCCGTCACCGCCGCCACCGACCGAGGCCGCTAGTCCTCCACCGTTCGATCCGATGGCCGGCGGCTTCCCGGTACCACCGATGCCAGGACAGCATCTTCCGACCGATGACAAGGAGCGAAGCGATGCCTGAATTTCTAGGTCCCGTAGCCGGATTCGGCGTGACGTTTGCGACGATGTTCAAAAAGCCGGTCACCGAGTTCTACCCGGAGGAAAAGGTTCCGACCGCGCGTCGCTACCACGGTCGGCATCAACTCAATCGGTACGCCGACGGGCTCGAGAAGTGCATCGGTTGCGAACTGTGTGCCTGGGCGTGCCCGGCCGATGCGATCTACGTCGAAGGCGCCGACAACACCGAGGAGGAGCGATTCTCTCCTGGTGAGCGGTACGGCCAGGTGTATCAAATCAACTATCTGCGCTGCATCGGATGCGGGTTGTGCATCGAAGCGTGTCCGACGAGGGCATTGACGATGACCAACGAATACGAACTCGCGGACGACAACAGAGCGGATCTGATCTACGAGAAGGACCGCCTGTTGGCACCATTGGAGCCTGGGATGGAACCGGCCCCTCACCCTATGGCCGACAATGCAACGGCCGCGGACTACTACCGCGGCACGATCCAGTGACCACATCGACCGCCGAGGCCGTCCAATTCTGGCTGCTCGGTGGGCTTGCCATTCTCGGGGCACTCGCGATGGTGTGCGCCTCCAAAGCAGTGTATTCGGCTCTTTTTCTGGCCGTGACGATGATCATCCTTGCCATCTTCTATATCGCTCAGGGAGCGCTCTTCCTCGGTGTCGTCCAAATAGTCGTCTACACCGGCGCAGTGATGATGCTGTTCTTGTTCGTCCTGATGCTCGTCGGTGTCGATTCCGCAGACTCGTTGGTCGAGACATTGACCGGGCAGCGCCCTGCCGCCATCGCGGCGGGAATCGGGTTCGGCCTCGTACTGATCGGCGCTATCGGCAACGCATCGGTGGAGTCGGGCAGACCCGACTTTCTCGGACTCGACGAAGCGAATTCGGGTGGCAATGTCGAGGGCCTGGCCGAGCTCATCTTCATCCGCTACCTCTGGGCTTTCGAATTGACTGGCGCACTACTGATCATCGCGACGGTCGGTGCAATGGTGCTGGCCCATCGAGAGCACTTTCACCCCCGCAAGGGCCAACGGGCGTTGTCCGAGCAGCGATTCCGCGACGGCACACACGTCACGCCCATGCCCAGCCCCGGCGTGTATGCCAGGCACAATGCCGTCGATTGGCCGGCGCGGTTGCCGGACGGATCACCGTCGGAGCTCTCGATCAACCCGATGCACCGTGGACACCGAGGTGAGGCGCCATGAATCCGGAGAACTATCTGTACCTCGCCGTGTTGCTCTTCACGATCGGCGCTGCGGGAGTACTGCTTCGGCGCAACGCAATCGTGGTCTTCATGTGTATCGAGTTGATGCTCAACGCTGCCAATCTCGCGTTCGTGACCTTCGCCCGCATGCACGGCAATCTCGACGGTCAGGTGTTCGCGTTCTTCACCATGGTCGTTGCCGCTGCAGAAGTCGTCGTGGGGCTCGCGATCATCATGACGATTTTTCGTACTCGCCGATCTGCCTCTGTCGACGACGCGAATCTGCTGAAGTACTGATATGTGGCTACTACCGACCCTCCCGTTACTGGGCGCGGCCATCCTGCTGCTGTGCGGGCGGCGCGCAGACCGATGGGGACATATCTTCGGCACGGCCGTGGCGTCGGCGTCGTTCGTCGTCGGGGTCATCTTCTTCGTGGAGATGCTCGGCCGAAGCGCCGAGGACCGCGCCGTGAGCCAGACCTTGTTCAGGTGGATTCCCGTTGCCGACCTGCAGGTCGATTTCGGTCTGCAACTCGATCAGTTGTCGATGTGTTTCGTATTGCTCATCACGGGGGTGGGTTCACTCATCCATATCTACGCGATCGGTTACATGCGCGAAGACCCCGATCGTCGACGATTCTTCGCATACCTCAATCTCTTCCTGGCCGCGATGCTCTTGCTCGTCATGGCCGACAACTTCCTCGGCTTGTACGTCGGGTGGGAGGGTGTGGGCCTCGCGTCGTATCTACTCATCGGATTCTGGCAGTACAAGCCCTCGGCTGCAGCAGCAGCGAAAAAGGCGTTCGTCGTCAATCGCGTCGGTGACATCGGATTGATGATCGCGTTGATGATCATGTTCTCCACGTTCGGTGGCGTGTCCTTTTCCGAGGTCCTGACGGGGACAGATGCGGCGAGCGAGTCGACGCTGACCGCACTCGGTTTGGTACTGCTCCTTGCGGCGTGTGGAAAGTCGGCCCAGGTGCCGCTTCAATCCTGGCTCGGCGACGCCATGGAAGGGCCGACCCCGGTGTCGGCACTCATCCACGCGGCCACGATGGTGACAGCAGGTGTGTACCTGATCATTCGGTCGGGGCCGATCTTCACCGCAGCCCCGACCGCTCAGACCGCGGTCGTCATCGTAGGCGCGGTGACGCTTGTGTTCGGTGCGATCATCGGGTGCGCCAAGGACGACATCAAGAAGGCGTTGGCCGCATCGACGATGAGCCAGATCGGGTACATGGTGCTCGCCGCCGGACTCGGCCCGGCCGGATACACGTTCGCGATCATGCTCCTACTGGCACACGGTTTCTTCAAGGCCGGTCTCTTCCTCGGTGCCGGGTCCGTCATGCACGGTATGAACGACGAGGTCGACATGCGCCGATACGGGGCGCTGCGGAAGTCGATGCCGATCACCTTCGTGACGTTCGGCCTCGGCTACCTCGCCATCATCGGTGTTCCACCTTTCTCCGGCTTCTTCGCCAAGGACAAGATCATCGAGGTCGCCTTCGGTGCGGGTGGTGCGGCCGGCGTCGTGCTCGGCGTCGTCACCCTGTTCGGAGCTGGTCTGACGGCGTTCTACATGACGCGGGTGATGCTGATGACTTTCTTCGGCACTGCGCGGTGGTCCCCCGACGCACACCCGCACGAGTCGCCTTCGGTGATGACCGGTCCGATGGTCGTTCTCGCGATAGGGTCGGTCGGCGCGGGGGCGCTGTTGACCCTCGGAGGATCGTTGACGTCATGGTTGGAGCCGGTCTTCGGCGAAGTCGAAGAGTCACACACACTTCCGGCCTGGCTGGTGACGTCCATGGCGCTTGCTGTCGTCGCGGTCGGAGTACTCGTGGCGTACGTCCGCTATGCACGATCGCCGATACCGACCACAGCGCCTGAATCGGTCTCGATGGTGACGACGGCGGCACGACGGGATCTGTACGGCGACGCCTTCAACGAGGCCGCTCTGATGCGTCCCGGCCAGAGGATCACCCAGGCCACGAAGGTATTCGACGACACCGCAATCGACGGCGCCACCGTCGCTCTCGGGTCCATCATCGGAGCGGTATCGACCCGAATCCGCCGCGTGCAAACCGGTTTCGTACGTACCTACGCGCTCACGATGTTGCTCGGCACGGCTGTGTTTCTCGCGATGATGGTGGCGGTGATGGTGTGGTGAATTCCTTTCCTTGGTTGACGACATTGTGGGTGTTGCCGATCATCGGTGCGGCAGCTGCGCTTGCCATGCCGAAAGCACGGGCAGGGTGGGCGAAAGTAGTGGCGCTCGTGGCGTCGCTGCTCACACTCTTCGTCGCCGTAGTCGTGGCGGTTCGGTTCGAGCCTGGAGGCGCAAGGTACCAGTTCGTCGAATCCCATTCGTGGATCGAGGCATTCGGTGCCCGCTACGAGCTGGGGGTCGATGGTATTGCCGTGGTGCTGATCCTCCTGACCGCTGTTCTGCTGCCACTGCTTCTGGTTGCCGGGTGGAACGACCCACGGATCGGACGGTCGGCACACCTTTACGTTGCGCTGATTCTCGCTGTCGAATCGATGGTGTTGATGTCGTTCAGTGCCCTCGACATTTTGCTGTTCTACGTATTCTTCGAGGCGATGCTCATTCCGATGTACTTCCTCATCGGTGGGTTCGGCGGCAAGCACCGAGCATCCGCAGCAGTGAAATTCCTGTTGTACAACCTCCTGGGTGGACTCGTCATGCTCGCGGCCGTCGTCGGGTTGTACGTCGGTACAGGCACATTCGGCTTTCGAGAGATAGCTGCTTCCGCGGCAGCCGGCGATCTCGGAATGTCGCCTGGACTGCTCAATGCACTGTTCCTCGGCTTCATGTTCGCCTTCGCTGTGAAAGCCCCACTGTGGCCGTTCCATTCGTGGCTGCCGGGAGCCGCAGTCGAATCGACACCTGCAACGGCGGTGTTGATGATGGCCGTCGTGGACAAAGTCGGAACATTCGGCATGCTCCGATACTGTCTACAACTCTTTCCCGATGCGTCGACGTATTTCGCACCGTTCGTCGTGACGCTGGCAGTGATCGGAATCGTCTACGGCGCAATCCTTGCCATCGCTTCGACGGATGTCATGCGGTTGATCGCCTACACCTCGATCTCGCACTTCGGCTTCATCATCCTCGGGATCTTCGCTATGACCAGTCAGGGCCAGACCGGTTCGACGCTCTACATGGTCAATCACGGAATCTCCACGGCCGCATTGTTCCTCGTCGCCGGATTTCTGGTGTCGCGACGCGGCACTCGCGCGATCGACAGCTACGGCGGAATCCAGAAAGTCGCACCCGTCCTCGCCGGCACCTTTCTCATTGCCGGTCTGGCGACTCTTTCGCTCCCCGGGCTGGCGCCCTTCGTCAGCGAATTCCTGGTACTGATCGGAACGTTCACCCGCTACCAGGTTGCGGCAGTCGTCGCGACGTCAGCGCTCGTTCTGTCTGCCGTCTACATTCTGTGGCTCTATCAACGGGTCATGACCGGTCCACTCGAAAAGAAGAACGCCGATGTGCACGACCTGGTTCCACGCGAGCTGGCCGTGATGGTGCCCTTGATAACGCTTCTGATCGTGTTGGGGCTGTACCCGAAACCGATCCTCGACATAATCTCGCCCGCGGTAGCGACGACGGTGACCTCGGTCGAGTCCGACGATCTCACCGCTGACGGACAGGGTCTCACCGCTGACCAACAGGGTTTCATCGCTGACGAACAGGCAGGAATCAGATGACCGGTGACGCAGTTGTGGTGGCCCCGAGTATCGAATACAGCCAGCTTGCGCCGATGCTCATCATCTTCGGTGTCGCGGTTCTCGGAGTCCTCGTGGAAGCATTTCTTCCCAGGTCCGCCCGATATCCGGCGCATGTCGCGCTCGCTATCGGTGGTATCGGCGCGGCTCTGGTAGCGGTTGTCGTGCTTGCGTTGTCCTTGGACGGAAGCGATTCCGCCGGCAGCCTTGCCATGATGGGTTCGGTAGTCATCGACCGCCCGGCATTGTTCTTGCAGGGAACCCTGCTGTTGATCGCGATCCCTTCGGTATTACTGATCGCCGAGCGAAGGGTCGAACCGAGCCTGGGCACCGCGCCCAAGAATGCGCCACCACGTGCGGATTCCTTTGCGCCACAAGCCTCGACTGTTCCAGGGTCACTTGCCGAGCGCCAAGCAACGCAAGCCGGCGTCGCCCAGACCGAAGTGTTCCCGCTGACGATGTTCGCGTTGGGGGGCATGCTACTGTTCCCAGCTTCGAACGATCTGTTGACCATGTTCGTTGCCCTCGAGGTCTTGTCGCTTCCGCTCTATCTTCTCTGCGGCCTCGCCCGGCGAAGGCGTTTACTGTCACAGGAAGCGGCCTTGAAGTACTTTCTTCTGGGCGCATTCTCTTCGGCCTTCTTCCTGTTCGGATCGGCGTTGCTGTACGGGTACGCAGGCTCCGTCACACTGGGTGATATCGGTGATGCTGTATCCGCAGGCACCGGGAACGACGCCCTGGCGGTACTCGGTACCGCACTGGTGGGGGTCGGTCTCCTGTTCAAGATCGGTGCGATTCCTTTTCATTCGTGGATCCCCGACGTCTATCAGGGCGCGCCGACGCCGATCACTGCATTCATGGCGGCAGCGACGAAGGTCGCCGCGTTCGGCGCTATGACCAGAGTCTTCTACGTAGCGCTACCGGATCTCCGTTCCGAGTGGCGACCCGCGCTATGGGCTGTGGCAATCGCAACGATGCTGATCGGTGCCATCCTGGCGGTGACACAGACCGACATCAAACGCATGCTTGCGTATTCGTCGATTACGCACGCCGGCTTCATTCTGACCGGACTCGTCGCCGTCGACGCCGCCGGACTGTCCTCGACGCTGTTCTACCTGTTCGTCTACGGATTCAGCACTGTCGCGGCATTTGCAGTGGTCACGGTTGTTCGTGACGAGTCCGGTGAGGTCGGCGACATCTCACGCTGGGCGGGCTTGGGCAAACAGTCACCGTTGCTCGCCGGTGTCTTCGCACTGTTGTTACTTGCGTTCGCCGGCATTCCATTGACCAGTGGATTTTTCGGAAAGTTCGCTGTCTTTCAGGCAGCTGCGCAGGGTGGCGCAGCGCCACTCGTCGTGGTTGGGGTCGTGAGCAGCGCCATTGCTGCGGTGTTCTATATCCGGGTGATCGTGCTGATGTTCTTCTCCGAGCCGGATTCCACCGATAGCAGCCGAGCGACTGTAGTGACTCCGAGTGTTGCTACCACCTTGACGATCGGAATCGGTGTGGGCGCCACTGTCGTCTTCGGTATTCTTCCCGGCCCGCTGCTCGACCTGGCAGACCGAGCAGCGGTCTTCCTGAGCTAGGGCGGTGTACGCGCACACGGTGCGGTTAGGATCCGCACAATGCGGACAATAGTTACAAGATTGGTGGCAGGGCTCTGCCTGTCGATCTCGGTGTTGGGGTTACTTGCCTACTTTTCACGGGTCGACAACCGATATGTCGTGGCCCTCGCATCGTTCACACCATTCCTTCTCTCCGTGTCGGTGATCGGCGCTGTGGTTGCCGCATTCGGACGACGATGGATCCTCTTCGCAGCGTCGGCGGCTGCTCTCGCGACGGGAGTCGCGCTTTTCGCTCCCTTGTACGTCCCCGGTTCGACCGCCGCAGCATCGGAGGATTCCACTGGCCCGGCACTGCGAGTCATGCAGTCGAACCTCATGCTCGGGCTGGCCGATCCCGATCAGATCGTCCGTGAAGTGATCGATCGTGATATCGACATCCTTACCGTCCAAGAACTCACGAGCAACGCCCTGAGTGGCCTCGACGCCGCGGGTCTGGAAGATCTGCTGCCCTACAAGTTCACCCGACCCACCCCCGAAGGTGGAGGCGGCGCCGGCATCTACAGCCGCTTCCCACTCGAGAACGAACGAGAACTACCTACATTCCTGCTGTGGAACCTGTCCACCGACATCGACGTCGGCACCGGCCCACCCATCCGGGTGTACTCGGTGCACCCGGTACCGCCATACCCGTCCCCCACACCGGTATGGGCCTCGGAAATGCAACTGCTGAAGCAAGAGGTGACGGCGTCCGCGGAGCTACCGCGAGTGATAGTGAGCGGCGACTTCAACTCGACCTGGTCGCACAGCAGGTTTCGAGACATCGTAGATGTGGGCTACACCGACGCAGCAGAAAGCACCGGCGGCGGTGTGATCCCTACGTATCCCACAGACAAGGCCTACCCTGCACTCGTCGGAATCGATCACATCCTCAGCCGCGGCATGCAGGCGACATCTCTCGAACGGATCACTGTCGACGGCACCGACCATCACGGAATCGTCGCCGAACTGAAAACGACCGGTTAGCCCCGACCCCTGAAGAAGCACTTGCGATTGTTGTCGACGGCACCGTTGAGTGCATGATGAACCCATGAGTTCGAATGATCTCTTCGGAGGACCCAAACGGCTGCTGATCGTCGTCGCAGTGGTTGTCGCGGTGACAGTTCTCGCTGCGATCGTCACCTTGATCGTGCGGCAGATACTCGGCCCACCCGAAGGGCCTTCCCCATACGACACCCCCGAATCTATGTCGTATGTACTGCAGATCACCTCACCTTCCCCGCTGTGACCTGAGCCGGTGAAAACTGCACCGCCAACTTTCTTGATACGTCCGATTCGACCGGGGAGTACGAGGCAGCGACGCGATAGCTAGCGAATGGCAGTCCGCGAGGGTGAAAGAGATCGACACCGACTACGCCGCTCCTGCTCTCCGATCCGGCGTGTTCACCGACGTTGGACGACTGTGATTTGGTTCTTGCTACCCCGATCACGGATCATACGAGCGTGACTTATCCAAGCGTCGCCCCGAAGACAACCGTTGTCGTACCCACGTACAACGAGCGCGAGAACCTTCCCAAGCTGGTGGGACTGCTCGCGGATCTGGGCATAGAGAATCTGCACGTTCTCGTCGTGGACGACAACTCACCGGATGGGACCGGCAAGGTTGCCGACGAACTGGCCGAGAACGGCCCGCTCCCCCTTGCTGTTCTGCATCGCACCGAGAAGAACGGGCTCGGCCGCGCCTACGTCGCAGGTATGTCCAAAGCGTTGGACGACGGGGCGGACATCGTCATACAGATGGATGCCGATCTGTCCCATCCGACCGAAGTGATACCGGCAATGATCGAGACACTGACCACCACAGACGCTGCGGTGGTGCTCGGGTCGCGATATGTGCCAGGCGGTGAAGTGGCGAGCGACTGGCCCTGGCACCGGAAGGCTCTCTCGGCTTGGGCGAACTTCTACGTCAACACAATTCTGCGCCTGAAAGTCAAAGACGCGACGGCAGGCTTCAAGGCTTGGCATGCGAAGACACTTCGGGCAATCGACGTCTCCTCGGTCGAAAGCAACGGTTATGCCTTCCAGGTGGAGATGAACTACCGCACCGTCCGACGCGGACTGAAAATCGCCGAGGTGCCGATCAAGTTCGAGGAGCGCAGCGACGGCGAATCGAAGATGAGCCTGGCAGTACAACTCGAATCGGCACTGGTGCCGTGGAAGCTACTCGCCGGCCGGGCACGCCGCTGACGTAAGCCCAGCAAGTCCGACCAGTGCGCAGGCATTGTCGCGGCTGAGCTTCCACACCCCGTTCTCGGCCACGAAGATCATCGTCGTCGGGTTCGGCTGGCCACCGATAGTCAATGTTGCCCCAGCATTGAGTGTTCCATCGCCTAGATCGTCGACGCCGGTAATTTCTACGGTTGCATCGTTCGTGACTGCTGCAGAGACGACTTGGTCGATCAATGAGGGATCCTCTTCCGCACCCTGAATGAAGACAGCCTTCTCTGCCGATGGAACCGCTGGATCGAAGCCCCGCTTCAGTTCCTCGTTCAGATCTGCCGCCGACGGAACCGGCGGATACGCGGACGCTGTGGGAATGACCACGGATGGAGCCGAAGGGCTCTTGTCGTCACCGCCATCACTACATCCGCAGACGAGAGCGGTCACGGCTGCAACAAGAACGAAAGGCCCAATGGTGAGTTTCATTCACCGAAACTAGCGCAGCAATGGTCGAATGTACTGATAGGCAGCATGATTCACAGAGTCGTCACCGAGGATTCTCACCAGCGTCTTACATACTGTTCGATCAGGTAGCCTTCGCGGCGGCAGCGTAGATGTCCACGTACTCCTGCCCGGACATCTTCATGAGCGAGTACATGACCTCGTCTGTCGCGGATCGAACTACCGCTCGATGTGTTGCATGCTCGCTGTACCGCGAGAAATCCAACGGTTCGCCGAACCGCACGACAATCTTCGATGGGTGCCACCGCCTTGTTCCGACCGGATTGAACTTCTCGGTTCCGAACATCACGACAGGAATCACGGGCGCACCGAGCTCGAGGGCAACCCGCGCCATTCCAGTCTTGCCCTTGTACAGCCGGCCGTCCGGCGAGCGGGTCCCCTCGGGATAGATGGCCCAGATGCCGTTGTCGGACAATATCTTCCGCGCGGCTTCGAGTGCAGGCTCTCCCGCACCGCTCCCCGACCGATCGATGGGAACCTGTCCGGCGCTGGTATAGAACCAGCGAATGAGGCGACCCTTGATCCCATGACCCGAGAAGTATTCACTCTTGGCGACGAATTTGATCCGACGAGGCACGACGAGAACCAGAAAGAACGAATCCACCACGGTGAGGTGATTCCCGGCCAGAATCACCGGACCAGTGGAAGGTAGGTTGTGGCCGCCCTCGATCCGAGGTCGCCCGAGGACCCTCAATACCGGCCCGATCAGAACGTACTTGAAGATCCAATACCACACGAGATCCACTCACCTTCCGTCGGGCAGGTCCCTGGCCAGGGGAATTGATGCAGTCGCCGCCGTTTTCTACTGTGACATCGTCTCTCGGCGGCGACTACACCTCAACGTACGAGTGACTTGACCGAGGCCGGTAGTTGGCGAACGCTCTTGTACGGTCCGACGACGGCTGCCCCGAACGGCCTCGACAGAAGCACCCGAGCAACCTCGCGAACCTCGTCGTTGGTGACCTGATCGATCCGTGCGAGTGTGTCGGTGATGTCGTGATGGTTGCCGTAGTTGAGTTCGCTTCGTCCGATGCGGTTCATTCGCGATCCAGAATCTTCCAGTCCTAAAACCAAACCGCCACGCAAAGAGCCTTTCGCCCTGGCGCACTCGTCGTCACTGATTCCGTCGGAGGCAACGCTTGCGAGGACTTCACGCACAACCGTCGTCACTTCCGCAAGATTCTCCGGTTGGCATCCCGCATATACCGAGAACGCGCCCGAGTCCGAGAAAGTATCGACCGAGGAGTACACCGAATACGCCAACCCTCGTTCCTCGCGAATCTCCTGAAACAAACGCGAGGACAAACCGCCGCCGACAGCGGTGTTCAGGACCGACAGTGCCCACCGATGACCCTCGTGTCGACCGAACGCCCGAACTCCGAGCGACAGGTGCGCTTGCTCACTGTCCCGAGCGATGAATCTCAATTCGGGCCGAGTACGCAACCGCATTCCGCCTTCACGCCGAGGCACCGAGGTGACTCCCGACTCGAGGTGCCCGGCGAATGCGCGCTTGGCCATGGCGACGGTTCGGCGATGATCGACATTTCCCGCCACCGCGACGACCATGCGCTCCGGTGTGTAACGACGCGTATGAAACGACCGCAGCTGAGATCTAGTCATCGCCTCGATCGACTCGACGGTTCCGATCACCGGTCGCCCGACGGGATGATCGCCGAACATGGCTTCGAGGAACAGATCTCCCAGCAGGTCTTCGGGATCGTCGTCGCGCATCGATATCTCCTCGAGCACCACTTGACGCTCCACATCGACATCGGCTGTGCGACAACGCCCCCGCAGGACCACGTCGCTGACCAAGTCGATGGCCATGCCGAGGTCCTCATCGAGCACGTGCGCATAGAAGCACGTACTTTCCTTCGAGGTGAACGCGTTGAGTTCGCCGCCCACGCCATCCATCACTTGAGCGATCTCGAGTGCTGATCGTGTGGGCGTCGACTTGAACAACAGGTGTTCGAGAAAGTGCGCTGCACCGGCAACGCTGGGCTGTTCGTCGCGCGAACCGACACCGACCCAGACACCGACGGACGCCGAACGTACGCCGGGAACGAATTCGGTGACTACGCGAAGACCACCGGGCAGCGTTGTTCGCCGAACGCCCTGCGACTGCTCGGTGTGATCCGAAACGGCCGAACGGTACGTCCCGAGGGGACGTACCGTTCGGTCCTGAGTCTTCTTACTCAGCGGGTGGCTCCGTCGGGACGTCGACTGCCACAGCGGCATTGTCGTCCTCGACCGGCACGAGGCTGATCTTGCCGCGGTTGTCGATGTCGGCGATCTCGACGCGAAGCTTCGACCCGACGCTGACGACATCTTCGACCTTGTTGATCCGCTTGCCGCTACCCAGCTTGGAGATGTGAACCAGGCCGTCGCGACCCGGGAGCAACGAGACGAATGCACCGAAAGCTGTTGTCTTGACAACAGTTCCGAGGAAACGCTCGCCGACCTTCGGCAGCTGCGGATTGGCAATGGCGTTGATCATATCGATCGCAGCCTGCGCGGACGGGCCGTCCGCTGCACCGACGTAGACAGTGCCGTCATCTTCGATGGAGATGTTGGCACCGGTCTGCTCGGTGATCGAGTTGATCATCTTGCCCTTGGGTCCGATGACCTCGCCGATCTTGTCGACGGGGACCTTGATCGCCGTGACACGAGGCGCGAAGGGACTCATCTCGTCGGGGGTGTCGATGGCTTCCGCCATGACCTCGAGGATCGTCGTACGAGCATCCTTGGCCTGCGACAGTGCGCCGGCGAGGACCTTCGACGGAATCCCGTCGAGCTTCGTGTCGAGCTGGAGCGCCGTGACGAAGTCCTTGGTTCCGGCGACCTTGAAGTCCATGTCGCCGAAAGCATCTTCGGCACCGAGGATGTCGGTGAGCGCAACGTAGCGAGTCTCTCCGTCGACCTCGTCGGATACGAGACCCATGGCGATACCGGCAACCGGTGCACGCAACGGCACACCGGCGTTGAGCAGCGACAGAGTCGCGGCACATACCGAGCCCATCGACGTCGAGCCGTTGGAGCTCAGTGCCTCGGATACCTGACGGATTGCATACGGGAACTCTGCCTGGCTCGGGAGCACCGGCAACAGTGCACGCTCGGCGAGCGCTCCGTGTCCGATCTCGCGACGCTTCGGCGAACCGACGCGTCCCGTTTCACCGGTCGAGTACGGCGGGAAGTTGTAATGATGCATGTAACGCTTGCTGGTCTCGGGCCCGAGGGAGTCGATCTGCTGGGCCATCTTGACCATGTCCAGCGTCGTGATGCCCAAGATCTGGGTCTCGCCACGCTCGAACAGTGCGCTGCCGTGTGTGCGCGGAACGATCGCGACCTCTGCCGACAACGAACGGATGTCGGTGACACCGCGGCCGTCGATACGGAAGTGATCGGTCAGGATCCGCTGGCGGACAGACTTCTTGGTGAGGGCGCGGAACGCGGCGCCGATCTCCTTCTCGCGGCCTTCGAACTTGTCGGAAACCTGCGCGAGGATCTGAGCCTTGACCTCGTCGAGCTTGGCCTCACGCTCAGCCTTGCCTGCGATGGTCAATGCCTCGTTCAGCGGAATCTTCGCAGCGGACTCGACGGCCTCGAAGACGTCCGACTGGTACGGCGGGAACACCGGGTAGTCGCCGGTCGGCTTGGAAGCATTGGCTGCCAGTTCCTGCTGCGCGGTGCACAGAGCAGCGATGAACGGCTTGGATGCTTCGATGCCCTCGGCAACGACTGCCTCGTTGGGGGCGGTGGCGCCACCTTCGATGAGTTCGATGACGTTCTCGGTTGCTTCTGCCTCGACCATCATGATCGCAACATCGGCGTCAGCACCCGAGCCCGAGACGATGCGGCCGGCGACGACCATGTTGAACACGGCCTTCTCGAGCTGCTCGTTGGTGGGGAATGCAACCCACTGCTTCCCGATCAGAGCGACGCGGACGCCACCGATCGGGCCGGAGAACGGCAGGCCGGCGATCTGTGTGGACGCAGACGCAGCGTTGATCGCGACGACGTCGTAGAGGTCCGCGGGATTGAGGCTCAGGACCGTGATGACGACCTGGATCTCGTTGCGGAGTCCGTCGACGAACGTCGGACGCAGTGGGCGGTCGATGAGGCGGCAGGTCAGGATCGCGTCCGTCGACGGGCGACCTTCGCGCCGGAAGAACGATCCGGGAATGCGTCCTGCTGCGTACATGCGCTCTTCGACATCCACCGTCAGTGGGAAGAAGTCGAATCCTTCGCGGGGGTGCTTGCCTGCCGTGGTGGCCGACAGCAACATCGTGTCTTCGTCGAGGTACGCCGCGACAGCGCCTGCTGCCTGCTGCGCGAGCCGACCGGTCTCGAATCGGATCGTTCGCTTGCCGAATGTACCGTTGTCGATGATGGCGGTAGCTTCGAAGATGCCTTCTTCGGCATCCAACGTTGTGGTTTCGGTCATTCTTTTCTTCTCGTCCTCTCGTCTTTGCCGTGTCCACTGAACCTTCTGTCGGCTCCTCGGGAACCTCGTGTTCCTTCGAACTCCGACAGCGGTGCGAGCGGAGGCGGCCATCGATCGAAGCCGGCCGGACACTTGCCCGACAGGCCACTACCGAAGACCGACGCCACGTCGTCTCAGGCACACACGGCGGTATGCGAATACCCATGCACTCGCAGTGTTGCTGGTCTATCTGTACTTCGGGTCATACAACTTCGGGTCATACACAGATAGCCAACGAGGACAGTCTAAGCACTGCCTCGTTGGCTTCTGCACTATTGCGGTGACCGCGCACTCGAGCGGGCACGTCGACGTCGAACTAGCGACGCAGACCCAAACGCTCGATCAGCGAGCGGTAACGGGTGACGTCCACCTTGGCGATGTACTTGAGCAGGCGACGACGACGTCCGACCAGCAGCAACAGGCCGCGGCGGGAGTGGTGGTCATGCTTGTGCATCTTCAGGTGCTCGGTGAGATCGACGATGCGCTTGGTGAGCATCGCGACCTGAGCCTCGGGTGAACCCGTATCGGTCGGGTGCAAGCCGTACTCGCCGAGAACGGTCTTCTTCTGTTCGGTGGTCAATGCCACTGGTACTACTCCTGATCACTGACGTCCGCGTGAAAGGGAATTCGAGTGATCTCGCATGCGAGATACCGAATCGGGTGCAGCCACCACGGACCGCAGCATGCACCAACGTAGAAGACTACCAGGACTGCAGTTGCGACAGAATCGACCGGGCCCGATCGGAGTCTCGTCCCATTTCCGCGATCAAATCGTCGACCGAATCGAACTTCTCCATCCCTCGGAGTCTTTCGACGAAATCCACTGCCACATGCTGGCCGTACAGGTCCGCGTTGCTGTCGAGAACGAAGGCTTCCACGGTGCGCGTCCGCCCCGAGAACGTGGGGTTGGTCCCGACGGACACCGCTGCCGGTTGCCGTTTGCCCGGCGTCACGGTCCCGATCATCTCGCCAGGACCGAGGACGGTGAACCAGGCTGCGTACACGCCATCGGCGGGAATCGCCGAATGCATGGGGGGTGCCACGTTCGCGGTTGGGTAGCCCAGCTGGCGACCTCTGCCGTCGCCGTGCACGACGACACCTTCCACCCGATGCGAACGACCGAGTGCCAGCGCAGCCGCAGCGACATCGCCGGCATCGACGCACGAGCGAATGTAGGTGGACGAGAACGTGACCGCATGCTCTGCGAGAAGGCTGACGCCGTCGACCGCGAAACCGAATCGCTCGCCGACTGCACGAAGCAGATCCACATTGCCCAACGCCTTCTTGCCGAACGTGAAGTTGTCCCCCACGACCACCTCGGCGACGTGAAGTCGCTCGACCAGAATCTCGTGGACGTAGCGCTCCGGGGTGAGCTTCATCAGCTCGGGCGTGAACGGCATGACGAAAAACACGTCGACACCGAGTTCCTCGGCCAGCTCTGCCCGTCGGGTAAGCGTCGTCAGTTGCGCCGGATGCGTTCCAGGCCGGACCACTTCCATGGGGTGCGGATCGAATGTCATGAGCACACTGGGAATGCCGCGCTCCCGCGCAGACTTCACCGCACGGCTGATCAATTGCGCGTGCCCCCTGTGCACGCCATCGAAAACTCCGATCGTGAGAACACAACGGCCCCAGTCGGCAGGTACATCGTCGAGACCTCGCCATCTCTGCACGAGGGGAAGCCTACGGGCCGTCGAGTTCGGGGTCACTTCCGGATCGGTGTGTCGCTCGACTCAGGTGTAGACAAATGTCTCGGGGTTCTGTCAATATTTCGGTGTGCCGAACTTATTTCTTCGCCATGGAAGATTTTCGACGATGTCCGCGTTGAGCCTTGTCACGGCCGTGTTCATGTCGGTCGGCGCGCTCGCAGGGTGCGCTAGAACTGTCGGTGACGAGAACTCTGCCATCACAGAGGACACCCGACCGTTGGTCCTCACGACATTCACCGTTCTCGCCGACATGGCGCGCAACGTGGCAGGCGAGCATCTCCTCATCGAGTCGATCACCAAGGTGGGCGCGGAAATTCACGGTTACGAACCGACCCCCGGCGATCTCCGTACCGCCGAACAAGCCGAACTGATCCTCGACAATGGTCTGGGACTCGAAGCGTGGTTCGAGAAGTTCATCGAGCGCGTCCCCGCCCCACATGCCGTGGTGAGCGACGGCGTGGAACCTGTCTACATCCGTGCCGATGCCTATGCGGGGAAGTCCAATCCACACGCGTGGATGTCACCGAAGGTCGCGGAGGTCTATGTCGACAACATCGCGTCCGCATTCGAAGATCTCGATCCACTGCACGCCGCGGACTATCGCGCCAACGCCGAGTCCTACAAAGCTCAGCTTCGAAAGGTCGGCGACCGACTCCGGGCCGACCTCGACACACTGCCCCCCAACGAACGAGCAGTGGTCTCGTGCGAGGGCGCATTCAGCTACCTTGCACGCGACTTCGACCTCCAAGAGGCATATCTATGGCCGGTCAATGCCGAACAGGAAGGCACCCCGAAGCAGGTCGTCGCCACCATCGACTTCGTTCGAGACAACGACGTACCGGCGGTGTTCTGCGAATCGACGGTGTCCGACAAAGCTCAGCGACAGGTCGCCGAGGACACCGGTGCGCGCTTCGGCGGCACCCTCTTCGTCGATTCGCTGAGCGAGGAGGGCGGACCCGTTCCCACCTATCTGGACCTACTGACCTACGACGCCCGCACCATCACCGATGCGCTATTGGGGACACGACGATGAACACGAAGCCTGCCGCACTGACAGTCACCGGGGTCGGCGTCCGATATCGAGACATCACCGCACTTGTCGACGCATCCTTGACGCTCGAGGCCGGTCGCGTCTGCGGCCTAGTGGGGATGAACGGGTCGGGAAAGTCGACACTGTTCAAGGCCATCATGGGTGTAGTTCGACCGGACACCGGCACCATCTCCATCTTCGGCGGAGCCCCTGCCGACGCCCGCAAGGCCGGCACGGTCAGCTACGTACCGCAGAGCGAGACAGTGGACTGGTCCTTCCCGATCAGCGTCCGCGACGTCGTCATGATGGGCCGCTACGGGAAACAGAACTGGATGCGAAACCCGCGCAGACGCGATCGCTCGGCGGTGGAGAACGCAATCGATCGAGTCGACCTGACCGAACTCGCCGACCGCCAGATCGGACAGCTGTCGGGTGGCCAGCGCAAACGGGCCTTCGTTGCCAGAGCCATCGCCCAGGAAGCCTCGCTGCTGCTCCTCGACGAGCCTTTCGCCGGGGTCGACAAGCGAACCGAAGCCACGATCACCCGATTGCTGCGTGAGCTCACCGCGGCAGGCGCTTCGGTACTCGTATCCACGCACGATCTCCACGCGCTGCCGGACCTGTGCGACGAGGCGGTCCTGCTGCAGCAACGAGTGTTGATGCACGGAAGACCGGAGGAGGTGTTGAAACCGGAGAACCTCGCATTGGCCTTCGGTGTCGATCCACTTTCACGCACTACCTCCCACACCTCGGACGTGAGCTGACCATGGACCTCGTCGACTTCTTCGTCGAACCTTTGCAGTACACATTCATGCAACGCGCCATGCTCGTGACGGTCACCGCGTCCATCGTCTGTGCCGTACTCAGTTGCTGGTTGGTCCTCATCGGCTGGTCGTTGATGGGCGACGCGGTCTCGCACGCGGTACTGCCTGGCGTCGCGCTCTCGTATCTGCTCGGCGCCCCCTTCGCGATCGGGGCACTGCTGTTCGCGCTAGTCGCCGTCGGCGCTATCGGGCTCGTCCGCAACACCACTCTGGTCAAGGAAGACGCGGCCATCGGCGTCGTATTCACGACGTTGTTCGCGCTCGGAGTCGTGCTGATCTCGAAGTTCCCGAGCCAGATCGACCTGAACCACATCCTCTTCGGCAATCTCCTCGGAGTATCGCAATCGGACATGCTGCAAGTGTTCATCCTCGGCGGTCTCGCGCTGCTGGTGATGGTCCTCAAGCGTCGCGACTTCACGCTGTTCGCCTTCGATCGCACGCAAGCGCGTGCGGTAGGTATCTCGCCCACGGTCATCTCGGCGACGATGCTGACATTGCTCGCGTTGACGACGGTGGTCGCACTCCAAGCAGTCGGCGTCATTCTCGTCGTCGCGATGCTGATCACGCCAGGAGCGACGGCCTATCTGTTGACCAATCGTTTCCGGCGGATGCTCGTTCTCGCCCCGAGCATCGCCGTCGGCTGCGCGATAGTCGGCATCTATGTGAGCTTCTATCTCGACGTGTCCTCGGGCGGCACGGTTGTGTTGTCGCAGGGCTTCGTGTTCATCCTCGCCTATCTGTTCAGCCCGTCGCAGGGGTTGATCACCCGCTATTTCCGACGCTCCGACGACGTGGCGGCGCGCCAACCGGCGGGAAGCTAAACTCGTCGCGTGGTGGAGCAAACGGTCAGTCCGGACACCGGCGGCAAAAACACTGCAGGTAACAAAATTACTGCAGGTAACAAGGCTGCAGGTAACAAGGCTGCAGCAGTCAACCTCGCGGAAGAATTGCAGCTGTCGGCTGTCGCGCAGGACTATCTCAAAGTGATCTGGACCGCCGGCGAGTGGACCGAAGACGCTGTCAGTACCAAGATGCTCTCCGAACGCATCGGCGTCTCCGCTTCGACGGTGTCCGAGGCGATTCGCAAGCTGGCCGATCAAGGCATGGTCGACCACGCTCGTTACGGGGCTATCTCTCTCACCGCCAGAGGACGCACCGCGGCCATTGCCATGGTTCGACGGCACCGACTGATCGAGACCTACCTCGTGCAAGAACTCGGCTACGGCTGGGACGAAGTGCACGACGAGGCAGAAATACTCGAACATGCGGTCTCGGACCTGATGATGTCGCGAATCGACGCGAAACTCGGCTTCCCGGAACGTGATCCACACGGCGACCCGATTCCGTCGGTGGACGGCGAAATCGCGTCACCTGAAGCCACCCGCCTGAGCGACTACGCAGACGGCCAACGCGGGCTGGTCGCCCGGATTTCCGATGCCGATCCGGCGATGCTGCGCTACTTCGACTCGGTGGGCATCACGCTCGATCTGCCGATCGCCGTCCTCGAACGACGCGACTACGCAGGAACGGTGGAAATCGAATTGGACCATCACGGTGCCGACAAGGGCGTCATCGATCTCGGTCAACGCGCAGCCGAAGCGATCTGGATGATCCCGACCCGCTAGTGACCGCGCAAGGTTGCGGGGCGAACGACCAGCACCGAGCTTGCACGCTTGCCCTTTTCTTGCAGCAGGGCGATGGTGTGCCCCGATGGATCGATCGCTGCATACACGCCATCTATCCCCACTGGATCCAACCATCTCCCCTGGCTGACCGATTCCGCTTCCTCGGCGTCGAGTTGCCGGTGCGGAAAAGCTGTGCGCGCGGCCTCGTCGATGTCGAGGCTGACTCCAGGGTTCTCCGCGAGCTCCTCGAGCGTGCGAGCATGCTCGAGCGTGAACGGTCCCACTCGCGTGCGCCGCAGCACGGTCAGATGGCCGCCGACACCGAGAGCGGCACCGAGGTCACGCGCGAGCGCGCGAATGTAGGTTCCCGAAGAGCATTCGACGTCGACATCGAGATCGACGAAACCGGTATCGGGTACGTCTCGCCGGGCAAGTAGGTCGAATTTCGTCACGCTGACCTTTCGAGCAGGCAGGGTGAACTCCTCACCTGCACGTATCAGCTTGTGGGCGCGTTGCCCGTCGACCTTGATCGCACTGACGCTCGCCGGAATCTGCTCGATGTCCCCGGATAGAAGTGCGATCTGCTCTCGAAGCGCCGAATCGCTCACCGAGTGCGCCGACGCATCCGCGATGGTCTCACCCTCGGCATCGTCGGTGGTGGTGCTGCGCCCGAGTCGGATCGTTGCCGTGTAGGCCTTGGTGGTCAACGCGAGAAGCCCCAGCATCTTCGTGGCGCGTTCGATCCCGAGGACGAGCACACCGGTTGCCATCGGGTCCAGCGTGCCCGCGTGCCCCACCTTCCGAGTGTGCAGAAGTTTGCGACAGGAGGCGACTACGTCATGGCTGGTGACCCCTGGCCCCTTGTCCACGATCAACAACCCGGCACCGACGAGACCGGAGGACAACTTTCCGCGTGAAGACACGAGAGTTCATTGTGCCAGGCGGCTTCTGCTCCGGGTGGATCGCTACGTCACTGCGATCGCGGTGACGATCAGACCGTCGGCGACGAGCCATCTGCCGTCGAACGATGTCAGTGGCGGGCCGTCGATGGTTTCACCGGACACGAGGAGGCGCGAGTGGAAGGTTCCGGAGACGTCGCCGCCGGAACCGGTGCGCTCGAACGTGATGTGCGCATCCTCGAAACCCAACCATCGACCGGTCAAAGGTTCCCACGCCTTGTACGTCGCTTCCTTGGCGCAGAACAGCAAACGATCCCAGTGCACCTCCGTATCACCGGACGCGGTGCGTAGCCATGTTCGTTCGGCCTCGAGACTGACGGCATCGAGAACTCCGTCGGGTAGTGCATCGTGTGGTTCGGCATCGATTCCGACGGAACGAACCTGCATCGAATACCCCACGACTGCACCGCGATATCCGTCGCAATGCGTCAGGCTCCCGACCACTCCCCTCGGCCATTGCGGTGCGCCCGAACTTCCTCGCATGATCGGCGCTGGATCCACACCCAGCTTGCCCATCGCCAGGCGGGCGCAGTGGCGCGCAGAGCTGAACTCACGCTTGCGCTTGTCCACGGCCTTGGCGACCAGGTGAGCTTCGAGCGGATGCGGCTCCAACCCCGGCGGGTCGGCGAACAACTCGGCGGCGACGACGCCATTGGGAAGGATCGACTCGATCACTGCTCAGACCTCATCTTCTCGACTTCGGCTTCCATCTCGGGTGTCACCTTGAAGTGTCCGCCCCACTTGTTCAAAGTTCCCTCGGGATACTCCGGCACGGGAAGTATCTGTCTGAGCACGTTGTCGGGCAGCCCGCGACGCTGCCATTCGCGTGGATATCCAACCGAGACTTCCTCGAATCGCACCCCGTCGTAGTACGTCGTGCGAGGGATGTGGAGGTGTCCGTACACCGCACACAGGGCGTTGTAGCGGGTGTGCCAGTCGGCGGTCAGAGTGGAACCGCACCACAGCGCGAACTCCGGATAGAAAAGCACCTCGGTGGGCTGTCGCACCAACGGAAAATGGTTGATCAACACCGTGGGGATCGACGGATCGAGCGCGTCGAGTCTGATCCTGGTGCTCTCGATGCGGGCTCGACACCATGCGTCTCGGCTGGCGTAGGGCTCGTACGAGAGCAAGAACTCGTCGGTTGCGACGACATTCTTTTCTCGCGCGATCGCAAGCCCGTGTTCCTTGTCCACGGCCCCACGAGGGAGAAACGAGTAGTCGTACAGCAAGAACATCGGCACCAATCTCGCCGGTCCGCCTTCGCCCTCCCACAACAAATAGGGATCCTCGGGCGTGACGACGTCGATCTCACGGCACAGATTCACCAGGTACTCGTAGCGCGCGGCACCGTGAATCTGCACTGGATCTTTGACCGTCGTCCACAACTCGTGGTTGCCGGGTACCCAGATGACCTTGGCGAATCGACTTCGGAGCAACTCGAGTGCCCACTTGATGTCGTCGGTTTTCTCCGAAACGTCTCCCGCGACGATCAACCAATCTTCCGGTGATTCGGGGTGAATATCCTCGGTGACCGGACGATTTCCTCGGTGACCGATGTGGATGTCACTCACTGCCCAGAGCTTTGCTGTCACAGGCCGTGTTCCTTCCCGATGAATGGTCTTCTGATCTGGTTGTCGATTCGGTCGACACCAACACCCCATCTTCCCTTCGGATTCCCGAGCGGTATCGAACAGGGTGCCGGATGAGACACTGTCGACCTATGAACAACTTTTCCGCATCCGAGAAATCCGGCCTCACAGCAGGACTGGTCCTCACTGTCATGGCCTCCGTTCTGGCGGGGATCGCCTCGGACAACTTCGTCTCCGGTTTTGTGATCACCGCAATCGTGTGCGCGATCGCACTGCTTGCGGCAACGTTCCTCGCTCGCTTCGTCAATACCCGTCGACGTCGATAGCTCGCCTCGATCCTTTACGCGCCTGCTGCTCTAGAGTTCTGTTCATGCCGCATTCACGGATTCGAATCAAAGACGCGGCCGCGCTCCTCGGCGTCAGCGACGACACCGTGCGTAGATGGATCGACAGCGGAACACTTCTCGCATACAAGGACAACTCTGGTCGAAAAGTAGTCGACGGTGCAGCCTTGGCAGCATTCGCCCGCGAGCAGGCAACGCCTCCCCCGGATCCGACGGGCTCGGGAAGTTCGGCCCGCAATCGATTGGTCGGGCTGGTGACCGCCGTGACGTCCGACACCGTGATGAGCGAGGTCGAGATGCAATGCGGACCGTTCACCGTCGTCTCGCTCATGAGCACCGAATCGGTCCGCACCCTGGGCCTCGAGCCGGGCAGAATCGCTGTGGCCGTGGTCAAGGCGACAACGGTCATCGTCGAAGCAGGACTCGAAGAACAATGAGCGCGACTATCGAGGTGAAACCGACTCGCTCTGGAAGAGGAATACGCGGCGGCAACGAGGTCCGAGTCGGTCTACCCAGGTGGATCTTCGTACCCGCAGCGTTGGGTGCGCTGTTCGTCGTCACCCCGTTGCTGGCCATTCTGTTGAAGATCGATTGGCCGAACTTCATCTCCCTCGTCTCCTCGGAGTCATCGCGAACGGCATTACTTCTCAGTCTCCGGACGGCAGCTACGAGCACCGCCGTGTGCATCGTCATCGGTATACCGATGGCACTGGTGTTGGCCCGATCGAAGTTTCCTGGTCAGTCCATTCTCCGAGCGTTGGTGCTGCTTCCACTCGTCCTTCCACCCGTCGTCGGCGGAATTGCATTGCTGTACACCTTCGGTCGACTCGGCCTACTCGGCGAGCAACTGGAGGCGTGGGGCATCGGCATCGCATTCTCGACGACGGCGGTGGTGCTGGCCCAGACGTTCGTCTCGCTCCCCTTTCTGGTCGTCAGCCTCGAGGGAGCACTGCGCAGCACGGGACGTGGATACGAGACGGTCGCCGCCACCTTGGGGGCTCGTCCGACGACGGTGCTGCGAAGGGTGACGCTCCCGCTGGTACTGCCGGGTCTGGTGTCGGGTGCCGTTCTTGCATTCGCCCGCGCCCTCGGCGAATTCGGTGCGACGTTGACGTTCGCGGGCTCGCTCGAGGGAGTCACGCGAACCTTGCCATTGGAGATCTACCTGCAGCGTGAAACCGATCCCGACGCCGCCGTGGCGCTGTCGCTCCTCCTGATCGTGGTGGCGGCAGTAATCGTCGTCGCCGCCCGTGGGCGCCGGTTGGCCGGGGCGCTGTGAGCTCCATTCGCCTCGTCGCCGAGGTCGACGACCGCAACCTCGACTTCACCCTCGATGTCGAGGACGGCGAGGTCATCGCGATTCTCGGACCGAACGGGGCCGGAAAGTCCTCTTTGCTCTCGCTCGTGGCAGGTCTGCTCCGGCCCGACTCCGGACGGATCACCATCGGTGACGACGTAGTGACCGACACCGCCGAACGCACATTCGTTCCAGCGCATGCGCGTGGCGTGGCCACGCTGTCACAGAACGCCCTCCTGTTTCCTCATCTCGACGCCGAGGCCAACGTTGCGTTTTCGCCCCGCAGTCGGGGGGTCGGTCGTCGCAAAGGAAGAGAGATTGCACGAACCTGGCTCGACGCAGTCGATGCACTCGATCTTGCGGACCGACGGCCGTCGCAACTCTCGGGTGGGCAAGCACAACGCATCGCTCTCGCGCGCGCACTCGCAGCGCAGCCACGAGTACTACTCCTCGACGAGCCGATGGCCGCATTGGACATAGCCACCGCACCCGTGCTGCGCCGACTGCTTCGAACCGTCCTGCGAGAGCAACGACGCACCGCACTCATCGTCACTCACGACCTCCTCGATGCGCTCGCATTGGCCGACACGATTGTCGTCGTGCAGGCCGGCCGAATCGTCGAGCGTGGACCGACCACAGACATTCTCACCGCACCTCGCAGCGAATTCGCCGCTCGGATCGCCGGGGTCAACTTGGTTCTCGGCGCTGCTGATTCTTCAGGTTCGTCGATTACCGCGCAGGGCCTGACGGTTCACGGACACAGTAAGACGCCATCGGGTGCCGAGGCAGTGGCTGTCTTCAGCCCGTCCGCAGTGGCAGTGCATCTCACCGAACCGCATGCTAGCCCTCGCAACGTACTCCCCGTCACGATCGCCGCAATGGACGTACACGGCGCAACGGTTCGTGTTCGGGGTACCCACGGCCGCCAGAGTCTCGTCGCGGACGTCACAGCGGCGGCGGTCTCGGAATTGGATCTATCACCGGGCATGGAGGTCTACTTCGTCGTCAAGAGCCAGGAAGTTGCTATTCATCCGGCGTCGCGTTGAATGTCGGCGCCCGCGAGCGCCCACCGACCCGAGAGTGTCCGCAGCACCACCGCGATCGCCCGCAGCGACACGAAAACTCCGAGACCGACCCAGATTCCGGTCAATCCCCAGTCCAGCGCCAGCGACAACCAGATGAAGGGCAGAAACCCCAGCAGGGCGCATACCAGTGTGGCGGTCCGCAGGAAGGCTGCGTCGCCGCTACCCAACAGAACTCCGTCGAGGGCGAACACGATTCCGGCGATCGGAATGATGGCCACGAATATCCACCAAATCGAGTGCATCTGATCCACCACGGCTGGGTCTGTGGTGAACAGCTCGGGAATCACCGGCATACCGGCCGCGAACACCGCCGCCAGGACGATCGCAAATATGGTGGACCACGCGGTCAATCGCCAACCCAGCTTGGTGGCGCCACGGACGTCGCCTTTGCCCAGAGCAGCACCGACGAGTGTTTGAGCCGCGATGGCCAAAGAATCGAGAGTCAACGACACGAGATTCCACAGCAGCAGAACAACCTGATTGGCAGCGACAGCAGCGGCTCCGAACCGGGATGCCACTGCCGCAGCCGACAAGAAGCACGCTTGGAACGCCAGGCTACGCAGGACAAGATCGCGACCGAGAATCAACTGCACTCGCATCACCGACCACCTGGGCCGAAGCGGAACTCCTGCACGCGAAATCGCGGCGATGAACAGACACCCTGCGATCGACTGGCCCACCAGATTCGCTACCGCCGACCCGAGAAGTTCCAGTCGCGGAAACCCGAGCAGACCGTGTACCAACATCGGGCACAGCACGCCCGAGACCAACAGCCCGAAAACTACGAAACGAAGCGGCCTCCTGGTGTTCTGAACACCTCTCATCCACCCGTTGCCCGCCAGCGAAATCAGGATGAAAGGAACACCGATGACAGCGACCCGGAACCACGCGGTAGCTTCCTCGGCGATCTCACCGCCGCCGCCGATGACAGAGAGAATCGGAGCTGCCAGCAACTGCATCACGGCAACGATCGCCACACCCAGCGCAACGGCGAGCCACGTCGCCTGGACGCCCTCACCGACCGCATCCTTCTCGCGTCCTGCACCGTGCATTCGAGCGGCACGCGCAGTTGTGCCGTACGACAGGAACGTCAGCTGCGTGCTGACCTGAGTCAGAACCAGACCGCCGACGGCCAGTCCAGCGAGCGGAAGTGCACCCAGCCTGCCCACCACTGCCGCGTCGAAAAGCAAGTACAGCGGCTCAGCGGCAAGGACACCGAGTGCGGGGAGGGCCAAACCGAGAATTCTGCGTGGAGATGCCTCCACTGGCGCAGTAGATTCAACCAAGATCGATCAACCGAGTGCGGCGATCAGGGACGCGACGACGTCGGACTTGGAACCAGTAGCGGTATAGCCCGACGCTTTACGATGACCTCCCCCACCGAGAGACGTTGCCACAAGGGAAACGTCGACCTGTGTCTTCGCGCGCAACGACACCGTCCAGTCATCACCACTCTGCTGTTTGAAAACCGCCGCTACCTCGGCTTCGCTCGCGGTGCGGACGATGTCTATGACACTCTCGATCTCTTCCGAGCGAAGGCCCGCGGAGTCTTCGCGCAGAATCGCGGTGTAGACGAGCCCCCGTCCGCCCGCCGCGTCCGAGACCAGCTCTGCCGCTCCGAGAACCGATCCCAGCATCGGCAACCACGCGAACGGATGCGTATCGAGCAACTTCTGCGTCAGCGCAGCGCCGTCGATACCGGTCGCAAGAAGGCGTTCGGCAAGGGTATGAGAACCAGGCTGCACCCACCGAAACGACCCGGTGTCGGTGACGAGTCCGGCAAACAGGCATTCGGCCAGATCCCGATCGATGTCGACATTCCATGCGTCGAACAGTCGAGCTATCACCTCAGTGGTCGACACTGCATTCTCGTCGACCACGTTCCAGGTGCCGAACCGAGTATTGGACCGATGATGATCGATGACGAGAGTGGCATGTGCAGCATCGATTCGGTCGGACAGCGCCCCGAGGCGACCCTTGCTCCCGGCATCGACAGTGACCACGAGATCGACGTCGACCCGGACGTCGCCGGCCGGAACCAAAAGCTCGCGGCCCGGTAGCGCGTCCATCGACCCCGGCAGCTCGGCAGGCGCCGCAAACGACACCTGCACGTCCACTCCGCGACGCGCCAGAACCAAACCCAACGCGAGACCGCTACCGATGGTGTCGGCATCCGGATGGATGTGACACAGCACGGTGACGGATTCGGCTGCCTCCAACAGATCTATCGCATGAGCGAATTCGTCCTGCCCCTCGGCCTCAGGCCGGGCCCCCGGAGTCGTCGTCACCTCTATCAGTCCACGTCGGTCGACTCGGAACCGTCGACCGTCTCCCGCGGCGCCTTGTACGGATCTGCCTCACCGGCAGGCTTGGCCGATGCTGCCGCTCTGGCGACTTCGCTGTCGGCGAGGCGTGCGCGCTCGAGGAGACCTTCCATGTGCCGAGCAGTGTCCGGAACGGTATCGGTCACGAACGTCAACGACGGCGTGAAGCGAACACCGGTCCCTGCACCGACTTTCGACCGAAGTACACCTTTGGCCTTCTCCAACCCCGCAGATGCAGCCTGCAGATCCGGGGCAGTATCCAAGTCTTCGCCCATCACCGTGTAATACACGGTTGCGTCGTGCAGATCCGCTGTCACCTTGCAGTCGGTGACGGTCACGAACGCCAGACGGGGATCTTTGATCTCATGATCGATCGCCGTGGCGACGATGGCGGCAATTCGCTTGGCGAGCTTGCGAGCTCTCGCTGGATCCACCATGTCAATCACGCTCCTCATATGGTTCCGAGTCAGTCCTCGGGACCGAAAATTCTTCTTCTGACCGCCAACAATTCCAGATCTTGCCGCTCCGCGATATGCCGTTCGCATTCGTCGAGCTTGTCGTGCAATCCGTCGATATCCGAACCGGCAGCTGCAATTCCGAACAACGACCGGCGAAAACGCCCTAGCTCACCCGTCTCCTCAGCCGAAACCCCGAAGCGGTGTAACTCCGTGAGAACAGGATCGACCTTCGAACGCTTCTCAGCGAGCGAACGAACGTCGCCCAATAACACGTCCAACTCGAGCGCCCCCAGATACACGCGGCCATCCTTACTCAGGTTCGAGCGAAGAGCCGGCGGCGGTACTGACATACCGCCGCCGGCCCCTCGATCTAGTGCAGTGTTACTCCCCAATGCTCCACTACGGCACTACTGCTGCGAATCGACTAGTCGCGAGCCTTTTCACGGAGCTCGTACGCCTCGACGACATCGCCCACCTTGATGTCCGAGTACGTCACCGTAAGACCGCATTCGTAGCCCTCGCGCACCTCGACCACGTCCTCCTTTTCCCGCCGGAGCGAGGAAATGGTGACGGTCTCGGCAACCACCTTGTTGTCACGCAGCAGTCGTGCTTTCGCATTGCGACGGATGGTACCCGAGGTGACGAGACAACCGGCAATACTTCCGACCTTCGAAGAACGGAACATTGCACGAATCTCGGCTTGGCCGAGCGCAACCTCTTCGTAGACCGGCTTGAGCATGCCCTTGAGCGCGCTTTCGATCTCGTCGATGGCCTGGTAGATCACCGAGTAGTACCGGATGTCGACGCCTTCACGGTTGGCCAGCTCGGTGGCCTTGCCCTCCGCTCGAACGTTGAATCCGATGATGATCGCGTTCGATGCCGACGCCAGGTTGACGTTGGTCTCCGTGACGCCGCCGACGCCGCGGTCGATGACGCGCAGTTCGACCTCGTCGTCGATCTGAATACCGACCAGTGCCTCTTCGAGCGCCTCGACGGTTCCCGAGTTGTCACCCTTGAGGATCAAGTTCAGCTGGGAAGTCTCCCTCAACGCTGCATCGAGATCGTCCAGGCTGATGCGCTTACGAGACTTCGCGGCGAGCGCATTGCGCTTGCGAGCGTTGCGTCGATCGGCGATCTGACGGGCAATGCGATCCTCGTCGACGACCAACAGGTTGTCGCCTGCGCCGGGCACCGACGTGAAGCCGATGACCTGTACCGGACGGGACGGCAGTGCTTCGATGACATCTTCGCCGTGCTCGTCGACCATTCGACGGACGCGACCGTAGGCGTCACCGGCGACGATCGAGTCACCGACACGCAAGGTTCCGCGGGCGATGAGCACGGTGGCAACCGGTCCACGACCACGGTCGAGGTGCGCCTCGATGGCGACACCCTGAGCGTCCATGTCCGGGTTGGCACGCAGATCCAGTGAGGCATCTGCTGTCAGCAACACAGCTTCGAGAAGTGCGTCGATGTTGGTGCCCTGCTTCGCCGAAATCTCGACGAACATCGTGTCGCCGCCGTATTCCTCGGCCACAAGCCCGTACTCGGTCAGCTGCTGCCGGATCTTGTCCGGGTTCGCGCCTTCCTTGTCGATCTTGTTGATCGCCACCACGATCGGGACATCTGCAGCTTGCGCGTGGTTGATCGCTTCGACCGTCTGCGGCATGACACCGTCGTCGGCTGCAACAACCAGGATCGCGAGGTCGGTTGCCTTGGCACCACGAGCACGCATGGCCGTGAAGGCCTCGTGACCCGGTGTATCGATGAAGGTGACCAGACGCTCGTTGCCTTCGAGTTCGGTAAGCACCTGGTAAGCACCGATGTGCTGGGTGATGCCACCGGACTCGCCTTCGCGGACCGTGGTGTTTCGGATCGAGTCCAGCAGTCGCGTCTTGCCGTGGTCGACGTGACCCATGACCGTGACGACGGGAGGCCGCTGTTCCAAGTCCTCTTCACCGCCGGCGTCCTCGCCATAGGTGAGGTCGAACGCGTTGAGCAGTTCGCGATCTTCGTCCTCGGGGCTGACGACCTGAACGACGTAGTTCATCTCGCCGCCGAGCAGTTCGAGGGTTTCGTCGTTCACGGACTGAGTGGCAGTGACCATCTCGCCGAGGTTGAACAATGCCTGTACGAGTGCTGCTGGGTTCGCATCGATCTTGTCTGCGAAATCCGACAGCGACGCGCCGCGGGCGAGACGGATGGTCTCACCGTTGCCGCGTGGCAACCTGACGCCACCGACAGCGGGTGCCTGCATGCTCTCGTACTCGGCGCGTTTTGCCCGCTTCGACTTGCGGCCACGACGAACTGCTCCGCCGGGACGACCGAAAGCACCTGCAGCTGCGCCGCGCTGACCTGGACGGCCACCGCCGCCGGGACGACCGCGGAAGCCACCTGCGGGAGCACCACCAGCGGGAGCTCCACCTGGAGCACCCGGTGCGCCGCCACCGCGGTAACCGCCGGCGCCTGCGCCACCGGGACGACCACCTGGAGCACCACCGGGACGGCCGCCGGGGCGACCTGCCGCTGGGCTCGGACGTGCCGAACGGGTCGGCATTGCGCCGGGGTTGGGACGAGGGGGCATAGAACCCGGGCTCGGACGAGGCCCGCCGGGGCCTGCTGGGCGAGGTGCGCCCTGACCAGCGGCCGGACGTGCACCACCCGCTGCTGCCGGACGAGGTCCACCCTGACCCGGAGCGGGTCGACTGCTACCACCCGGGCGTGGTGCGCCCGGCGCGGGGCGCGGGGCAGGACGCTCGGCGGGAGCGGACGAATACGGGTTGTTACCGACACGCGGAGCCTTGGGGCCCGGCTTGGGGCCGGGTGCGCCTGGCTTGGGACCTGCCGGGGCAGACGCCGCTGCGGCCTCTGGAGCTACGACGGCCGATGCTGCGGGAGCTTGTTCTGCCGGAGCAGCGGGCGCCGGGACGGATGGTGCCGGAGCGGCGGGTGCGGGCGCCGGAGTCGAGGCCGGCGCTACGGGAGCCTCGGCTGCGACTGGAGCCACTGGTTCCTGCGCCACGGGAGCAGCAGGAGTCGGGCGCGGGGTCGGTTTCGGTCCCGGACGGGGTCCGCCGGGCTTGGCGCCCGAAGCAGGCTTCGGTGCGCTGCCAGAAACCGGTGCGCTGCCACTGGCCTGTTCGCCATTGGAAGCACCGGTGGCCGGAGCGGAATCCGGCTTGCCGGCCGGGAAGGATTCACGGACACGACGCGCTACTGGCGCCTCTACCGTGGATGATGCGGATTTGACGAACTCGCCTTGCTCTTTGAGCCGTGCGAGTAGTTCTTTACTGGTGACACCGAGTTCTTTAGCCAACTCGTGTACGCGGGCCTTACCTGGCACTGCTCTCCTCACTGAGAGGCCGAGCGAGGATTGGTGCCCGCACGACCTCGGGTTATCTCCGATGGACGTTCATCGTTGGTGCTTCACGGTGTGCTCATCAGTGCTGTTGCCTGTTCTTCTCGAGGGGTGAATCTCTGTCGTCGACTCCTTCGAGAAAGGAGACGACCGCTGACGAGTCGATAGATCCCGACACGCGTAGCGCTCTACCGAATGCACGGCGCCGCTCTGCATTCTCCAGACATCTCGGGTCGAGATGCAACCATGCACCTCTACCGGGAAGCCGGTGGTCGACATCGGGCACGATCGCCGATCCCGAAGAATCTCGATCGCGAACCACAACTCTCAGCAGACCGGCGGCCGGAGCTCGCTCCTTGCACCCGACACATGTTCTCACCGGCTGACGAACTGCCGCCGAACCGATGCTCTCATGACTCAGGGCAGAGAGTTCATTCCGAACCATCGACCACTCTACCGCTGTATTGCCTCGAACTCCGCATTCCACCCTTACGCGCTGGTGGACTCGGGTGCCGTGGCCGCGTCGCTGCGGATATCGATGCGCCAGCCAGTCAGCCTAGCTGCCAGCCGGGCGTTCTGTCCCTCTTTGCCGATGGCGAGCGACAGCTGATATTCCGGCACGACCACACGTGCGGCACGAGCCTCGGCATCCACGACCGTGACCGACACAACCTTCGACGGAGACAGCGCATTCCCGACGAAGGTAGCGGGATCCTCGTCGAAGTCGATGATGTCGATCTTCTCGCCGGCCAGTTCGCTCATCACGTTGCGCACACGCTGACCTATCGGCCCGATGCATGCGCCCTTGGCGTTGAGACCCGACACCGTGGACTTGACCGCGATCTTCGACCGGTGACCGGACTCGCGCGCAACGGCGACGATCTCGACCGACCCGTCGGCGATCTCCGGCACCTCGAGTGCGAACAGCTTGCGTACGAGGTTGGGGTGGGTACGCGAGAGGGTGATCTGCGGTCCGCGCTGGCCCCGGGCGACTCCGACTACGTAGCACTTGATTCGCTCGCCGTGCTCGTAACTCTCACCCGGCACCTGCTCGGCAGGCGGCAGCACGCCGTCTGCGCCGTTCGCATCGCTGCCGATCCTCACGATGACCGTGCCCTTGGCATTTGCTCTGGTATCCCGCTGAATGACCCCGCCCACGATCTCACCCTCGTGCGTCGCATACTCGCCGTACGAGCGCTCGTGCTCGGCATCACGCAGACGCTGCAGGATCACCTGCCGGGCGGTTGTCGCAGCAATTCGGCCGAACCCTCGAGGGGTGTCGTCCCACTCCGAAATGGTGTTGCCGTCACCGTCGATCTCTTTTGCCATCACACGCACCGAACCGGTCTTACGGTTGACGTCGATCCACGCGTGGGGCTGATGGCCCTCGGTGTGCCGGTAAGCGGTCAACAGGGCGGACTGAATCGTCGAGATGACAGTCTCGATCGACACTCCCTTGTCCGCTTCGATGGCGCGCAACGCCGCGATGTCGATATTCACTTGTCGGACCCTTCTTCCGGTGTTTCCACGTTCACTATCTCGTCGTTGTCAGCAGGAGCAGGCCTACCGTCGACAACGCCGCCCGTCAGCTCCATCTCGTCTGCCTTCGGCTTCGAGAATTCTACTTGCACAACAGCCTTCACAACGTCATCGAGTTCCACCACTCGGGTCGCGAGAACACCCTTGTCACGAGTGACCACCGTGAGCGATCGGCCATCGAGGTGACCGACACGTGCGTCGAACTTTTCGTCGTCGAGCTTGAATCGGACCATCCGCCCGCGTGCGCGCCGCCAATGGCGATCCTCGGTAAGCGGACGATCGACTCCAGGAGTGGTTACCTCGAGGGTGTAAGGAGCATCACCGAAGTCCGACACCGCGTCGAATATGTCGGAGATCTCACGGCTGAGCGACGGCAACGTGTCGAGGTCGATGCCTTCTTCGCGATCGACCATGATGCGTACGGCACTGTGCTTACCTGCCGAGACCACGTTGACATCTTCCAAATCGAACCCACGGCTGGTCACCAGGTCGGACAGGAGTGCGATGACCCTCTCCTTGGACGGAACAGGCATCGTTGCGAAAACTCCTCGTTCAGTTGTGGTCGGACCCGACCAGAAGTGTGATCGAATCCGTAAGTGGCGAACGCACAGCCTAACGCCAACGGGAAGCGTTCGTGACCAGCCTGGGTGCACAAGATGCAGAATGCACCTGGCACGATGTTCCCGTGTCGACGTTCGCTCTCCCCCGCACCCTCAGCCGCCGTGGCGCCCTGCGCTTGACCGGTGGCGCCGCTCTCACCGCAGTCGGGCTCGCCACAACTGCCGGATGTTCGTCCGACACAGCCCCTGGGCCGCAACTCGACACCCTCACCGGCCACCTCCGGCTTGCGCGTCGCGACGCGGCCGCCGCAGGCGCCCTGATCGCGTTGAGCCCGACGCTGGCCGGGCCCCTCAGTGTGGTGCAGACCGAACGAACGGCACACGCCGACGCCCTGGCCGCAGAGATCGACCGCGTCGCAGGTCACACCGAGGAGGAGAGCGCAGCTACCTCGACCACAGCGACACCGGTTGCGGTGCCGCCGCCGACCATGGAGGAACTCAAGGCCGATCTCAGTGAATCTCAGCGTGGTGCCGCGGACTCGGCGAAAAGCGAATCCGGTTATCGCGCAGGCCTGTTGGGATCGATCAGCGCCGCCTGCGCCGTCGAACTGGCGGTGGTGTTGCCATGAGCGATCTCGGCATCGAACAACAAGCACTCGTCGACGCGTTGAACGCCGAGTACGCCGCGATCTTTGCGTACGGCGTCGTCGGCGCATTCTCGAATCCGGCTCGTGGGGGCCTCATCGCCGCGGACGCTGCAGCGCACCGCGCACGTCGAGACGCAACCCTCGATGCGTTGCGCGCCGCGAGCGTGACCCCGCCGCTTGCCGGCCCGGCATATTCCATCCCGTTTCCGGTCGGCGATCCCGTCACGTCGGCGCAGCTTGCCGCCCAGGCAGAGATCGACACCTCGATCGCGTGGAGGTCGGTCATCGAGCGCAGCGAGTCCGGCCCCACGCGGGAGACCGGAGTCACTGCGCTCACAGAAGCCGCGTTACGACTGGCGAACTGGCGTAAAATCCTTGGTGTAGCTCCGCCGACCGTCCCGTTCCCAGGTCAACCGTGAACGACCGCCGACTCCGCTGAGTCAGGCCCTCATCTCGTATGCGCCGTCGTAGGACACTACTTCGGACCACACTGCGTCGAAGCGATCGAGATCGGCAACCGGCTTGCGGATCGCCGCAAGTGCCCACGCCTGCTGCGCCTCGGTAGAGGACGGCTTTCCGTGCAGAGCAACTGCGTAACCGGAGAAGTCACGAATCTGAAAGTCGAAGATCTGATCGAGCAACTCGGTGGAGACCTTCTCGGCCGATTCCAGAATCAGCTGACCGTAGACGACCAACGAGAACAGGTGCCCTACGTTGAGTAGGAAGTCCAGATCCTTCTGCTGTGCTTCATCCGGTGCGGTGTCGGTCAGGAACGTCTTGAAGGCCGAAGCCTGCTCGTAGAACCGCGCGACGTTGGGAACATGCGAAAACTTTTCGTACGTCGACTCCCAGTCGTGGAATCGCACTTTCCCCGCTCCGCGTGCGGGGCCCTGAGCGAAGAAGAACGCGTCGTCGGAAGCGTCGTCACGTGTCACGACGTCGGGGTAGTCCATCGGGGCGAACATGTACGCCGGCATGAACTTGAGCATGAGGGCGACGTTGACGTGCACTGTGCCTTCGAGCTTGGGCAGGGTTCCGATCATCTGCGCGGCCTCACGAAAGTACGTGTTCTTCTCGTACCCCTTCGCTGCGATCACATCGTGCAGCAACCGAACCACGGTCTCGCCTTCGGAGGTCACCTTGGCCTTGGTCATCGGATTGAACAGCAGGTAGCGCCGATCCTCGAGGCTTGCGGACCTGAAGTAGTCGACTGCCCGCCCACTGAAGAGCTTCATCGCGATCAGTCGCGAATAGGCGTCGACGAAACTTGCACGCACATGCGGAAATTCGGTGACCCGGTTGCCATAGAGAATCCTGTTGTGCGCGTGCGTGATCGACTCGTAGAACGCATGCTCGGTGATTCCGATCGAACCCGTGCAGAGGTTGAACTTACCGACGTTGACGGTGTTGAGTGCGGCGGAAAACGCGTCTGCACCAGTGTGCAGAATGTCCTCGGCTCGGACCGGGTAGTCCTCGAGGGTGAACGTACTGACGAACATCTGGCCGTGAATCACGTTGTCACGTAGCACATATCGGGGATGACTACTGTCGGCGACGAAGAACACGTAGGCATCCGTCCCATCGCGGTCGGTGCGGCGACCGAACACCGAGACCATGCCCGCGACGTTGCCGTTGCCGATGTAGTACTTCTCCCCCGACGCCAGAAACTCGACGCCCTCTTCCTCGGACGGCCGGAGCAACATATCCGTCGAGTAGACGTCGGCACCATGGGCGCGCTCGGACAGCCCGAACGCCATCACGGACCCGCCGTTCAGCGCCCGCGCTGCACGGCGCTTGGCCTCCTCGTTCTCGCTCATCCAGATCGGCCCGAGTCCGAGTACGGTGACCTGCCAGGCGTACCAGTAGGACAGTCCGTAAAAGCCGAGGATCTCGCTCAGAGCAGCATTGCGGGACGCATCCCAGCGCTTGTCGGCGTCGCCATCGGCATAGGCTGCCGGTGTCGAAAACGTCGCGAACAGCTTCTCCTTGGCAACGAAGTCGAGAAAGTCGCTGGTCCAGACTGCTTCGAGGTCGTCGGCGAGCAATCTGGCCTTGCCTCGATCCTCGAACCAGTCGATCAGCGATCGCAACTGGCGCCGCGTTTCGTCGTCGAACTGGGTCGGATCGTACGTCGCGGGATCGAACAACGTGAGGTGGGCCATGTTGTCACCTTTCCTAGTCGGCTGCCCCGAAGCTACCAGTGGGTAACCGACCCGAACCGCCGAACCACGCGATCACACTTTCCCACGTACCGTTTCGACGATGTCGGCGACAGCGGTCTCGGTATCGAGGTCACGGCTCTCACCGGTGAAGCGGTCACGGAGTTCGACCTTGCCCTCGGCCCATCCCCTACCGACGACGACGACGACCGGCACTCCGATGAGTTCGGAGTCCTTGAACTTGACGCCCGGCGACGCCTTCCGATCGTCGAACAGCACGTCGAGACCCTGCGAGTCGAGTGCTGCCGCAATGGACTCGGCGCCGGCACGTGCAGCTTCGTCTTTGTTGGCGATGACCAGGTGTACATCTGCAGGCGATACTTCACTCGGCCAACGCAGACCCTTGTCGTCGTGCATCTGCTCGGCGACGACGGCGACCAGGCGAGAGACACCGACGCCGTACGAACCCTGCACGAGGCGCACGGGTTTTCCGCTTTCACCGAGCACGTCGACACTGAACGCGTCCGTGTACTTGTAACCGAGTTGGAAGATGTGACCGATCTCGATACCGCGCGCGCTGACGAGCGCGCCGCGACCGTCCGGGGAGAGATCGCCGTCCCGTACCTGGGCAGCTTCGATGGTGCCATCAGGAGTGAAATCGCGGCCGGCTACCAGGTTCACCACATGCTTGCCGGTGACGTCTGCTCCGGTGATCCACGACGTCCCCTCGACGACACGAGGGTCGACGAGGTAGCGAACTCCGTTGGCCTGCAGCGCACGTGGTCCGATGTAGCCCTTCACCAGGAACGGGTAGGCCTCGAAGTCGGCGTCGGTGAGCAGCGCGAATTCGGCCGGCTCGAGAGACGCTTCGAGGCGCTTCTCGTCGACCTCACGGTCGCCGGGCAGACCTACAGCGAGCAACTCCCACTCCCCGTCTGCGTTGCGCACCTTGAGCAGAAGGTTCTTCAACGTGTCCGCGGCGGTGACGGTGCGGCCCAGGTCGATCGAATTGGCCCACTCGACCAACGTGGCAATGGTGGGTGTGTCGCCCGTCTCGTGATCGACGGCAGCAGGCTGCCCCTCGATCGGCAACGACGGCGGCGCGGGAGTCGTGACGGCTTCGACGTTCGCCGCGTATCCCGATTCGATGCACCGCACGTAGGTGTCCTCCCCGATGTCGCTCTCGGCAAGGAATTCCTCGGACGCACTTCCACCCATCGCGCCGGACGTCGCCGCCACGATGACGTACTTGACCCCGAGCCGAGCAAAGATCTTCTGGTAGGCCTCACGGTGTGCCGCATAGGACCGCTTCAGCCCGTCCTCGTCCATGTCGAACGAGTAGGAGTCCTTCATGACGAACTCGCGTCCGCGCAGAATGCCCGCGCGCGGGCGTTCCTCGTCGCGATACTTGGTCTGGATCTGATAGAGCGTGACCGGCAGGTCCTTGTACGAGTTGTACTCACCCTTCACCGTCAGTGCGAACAGTTCCTCGTGGGTGGGACCGAGCAACATGTCGTTGCCCTTGCGGTCCTTCAGCTTGAACAGCGCGTCGCCGTAATCGGTCCATCGATTGGTGGTCTCGTACGGCTCGCGGGGCAGCAACGCCGGTAGCGAGATCTCCTGCGCACCGATCGCGTTCATCTCTTCACGAACGACTCGTTCGATCTGGCGCAGCACTCTCAGGCCGAGCGGCAGCCAGGAGTACACACCCGGCGCGATACGACGAACGTAACCCGCACGAACCAACAGCTTGTGGCTGTCGACTTCGGCGTCGGCGGGGTCGTCACGAAGAGTGCGGAGGAAGAGCTGCGAAAGACGGGTGATCACGGGGTACAAGCGTAGTCGGTGCTCTGCGGGTGGGTAACGTTGCTCCCCGTGCTGATTCTGCTGCCCCCATCCGAGACGAAGTCGGGCGGCGGCGACGGCTCTCCCCTGGATCTGGAAGTTCTGTCCCTCCCCGAGCTCAATCCCCTCCGACACAAGCTGGCGGACGCGCTCGTGGAGCTGGCCGGCGATCGCGAGGCATCGGCGACCGCGCTGGGTCTCGGACCGACCCAGACCGAAGAAGTCGAACGCAACGCCGCCCTGTGGAGTTCACCCACGACACCCGCGCTGAGCCGCTACACCGGGGTTCTCTACGACGCTCTCGACGCGCGTTCGTTCACGAAGGCCGGTCGAGCACGGGCGGCGGCGAGGTTATGGATCGGATCTGCATTGTTCGGAGCAGTACGTGCATACGATCCGATTCCGTACTACCGGCTGTCCGGTGGATCGACGATCCCTGGCTTCGGCACCCTACGTTCGCATTGGAAGCCCGAGTTGGCGGACGCCGTGGCTGCGCAGTCCGATGAACTGGTCGTCGACCTGCGCTCGGGGACGTACCAGCAACTCGGCCCGGTCCCCGGCGCCGTCACGGCAACGGTGCTGACCGAGAAACCCGATGGCAGCAGATCGGTCGTGAGCCACTTCAACAAGCATCACAAGGGCGTGCTGGCGCGTGCGCTGACCCTGACGACCGCCGAGCCGAAGGACGTGCGTGCGGTGGCCCGAGTCGCATCGCGAGCCGGCTTGAGCGTGGAAGTCGCCTCGGCGACCGAACTGATCGTCCTCACCAAGTGAACCCGGTCCCGGATCTACTCCGGCAAGGCGCCGACGTGTCCTATGGCAAGAGTCGGGATCTGCGGCGCGTGGACGAAGTCGTCGATCGGCTGATCGCGTTGGAAGACCACGACGCCTCGGCACTGGCATCGTTGGCGCTGACGAACATGATCGAGACGATGTACGAGGCGGGCTGGCAACCGTTCGACCTTCTGCATATCGTCAAGCGTCAGCAGACGCTCGCGGTAACCTCGCTCGCCGCTGCGGTCCTGCTTCATCAATCGGATCTGACGAGCGCACACGAACGGGCGCCCGAGAACTGGGTCGACCAGCTCTCCGACATCTGTGCCGCATACCCGAAAGCTGCAGGGCCACTGACAGCCTCACCGAATTTTCTTGCTGCACTGCTGAAGTCGAGTGGCAAAACGGATTACATCGCCTCCAACGATCAGTGGATTGCGGTACTTGCGTTGCTGGGCCAATGGCAGACGCTTCCGCGGTGGCCCCGGATCGGACCCTTTCCGTCGCAGTGGCCGGTTCGGCGGGCCGGCCGAACTGCGAAGTCCGGGCCGGTGAGCGGATCTCCGAACACCAAGATGCTCGGTAAGATTCGTGGCCTGCTCGCCAAGGCCGACGCTACCGATTTCGAGGAAGAGGCGGAGACACTCACCGCCAAGGCGCAGGAGTTGATGACCAGATATTCCATCGATTCGCTGTTGCTGACCGAAGGAAATGTCGATGTGATCAGCAGACGTCTGCATGTCGACAACCCCCACGCTCCGCCCAAAGCCCAACTGCTGCATGCGGTGAGCACGGTCAACCGAGTCAAGAGTATCTGGGATCCGGAGTACGCGATCGCAACGCTCGTCGGTTCACCCGTCGACATCGAGCAGACGGAGATCATGTTCACCTCGTTGCTGATCCAGGCGACGCGCTCACTGTCGCACTCCCCCACAGCCAAGCGACGTAAGGGTTCTGCTTCGGCGGCATTCGGCAAGGCGTTCCTCTATGCGTACGCAGTCAGGATCGGCGAACGGCTCGGCGAGGCCGATGCCCACGCGGTGGAGGAAGCGTCGGAACAGTCCGGCAACCTACTACCGATGTTGGCGGCTCAGACCGTAGCTGTGGAGCAAGAATTCGACCGACTCTTCCCACGAGTGCGGACCATGCGGGGTCCGAGGTTGGATGCCGAAGGATGGGAATCGGGGCACGCGGCAGCGGACGACGCGAAACTGTCGTAGCGGCCCGATGTTTCATCTCACGAGTCTCGTGGAAAAACCGGTTGTGCCGAGCAGCGTGTACCGCCTCGGCTCGGTTGGCAGGTTCCGGCAGGCAGAATGGCCTGGTGCTCTCGAACTTCGACCATACGATCAACCGCGCATCCGAACTGCTTCGACACAAGGATCTTGCCGGGATGTCCGCACTGGTGTCGGGGTTGTCGCCTTCGGATGCCACACGAATACTCGAACGAGCAGATCCAGCCGAACGAGCAGTGCTGTATCGATTGCTTCCGAAGGATCTGGCGCTCGACGTATTCGACCGATTCGATGCCTCGGTTCGCGGAGAGCTCTTCGGCGGTCTACGCGAAAACGATGTGATCACCCTGTTCGAGGAACTCGGCCCCGAGAACCGAGTCGAACTGGTCGACGAACTGCCATCCAATGTCGCACGAAGACTCATGCAAGGGTTGTCTGCCGGCGAACGAGACTTGACCGCACCCATGCTCGGGTACGCGAAGGGCTCAACCGGCAGGCGGATGAGTCCGGAATACATCCGCGTTCACGCAACGACCACCGCTGGTGAAGCGCTGGCGCAGGTTCGAGAAACCGGATCCGAAGCCGAGTCGGTGTATCTGCTACCGATCACCGACGGGAGTCGACGTCTCATCGGTGTCGTCACCCTGGCCGATATTGCCACCGCCGATCCGGCAGATCGAGTCCAGGATCTCGCGTCGGCGCAGCCCGTGGTCACTGCCGATGTGCCCGCGGAGGACGCCGCGCGCATGTGCCTGGAGTATCGGAGCCCGGCTGTCGTCGTGGTCGATTCCGAAAATCGACTGATCGGGATTCTCACCATCGAGCAGGCAGCTCGCGTCATCGAAGAGGCAGAGGACGAGGATGCCGCGAGGGCAGGCGGATCCGAACCACTCCGCAGGCCGTATCTCGGTACGCCGGTCATGTCGATCGTGCGATCTCGCATTGTCTGGCTGTTGGTTCTCGCACTGTCGGCAATCCTGACCGTACAAGTACTCGAGGTGTTCGAGGATGCGCTGGCCGCGGTGGTGACCTTGGCCTTGTTCATTCCGCTGTTGACGGGTACCGGCGGCAACACCGGGGCGCAGGCGGCAACGACGGTGACACGCTCACTGGCCGTCGGCGATGTGCGCCCACGTGACATTGCCGCAGTGCTGTTTCGGGAGGTACGCGTGGGCGCCACGATGGGAGGAATGCTCGGGTTGCTCGGATTCACCATCGCGGGGCTGGTCTACGACTGGAATCTGGGGTTCGTCATCGGGTCGACCCTGTTTGCGATCTGCACACTTGCTGCGACCGTCGGCGGTGCGATGCCGCTGCTCGCGAAGAAGATCGGCGTCGATCCAGCGGTCTTCTCGACGCCGTTCATTTCGACGTTCTGCGACTCCACCGGACTCGTCATCTACTTTCTCATCGCCAAGAGCGTTCTCGGCGTCTGACCGTGGACCGCCTTTGACCGCTACGTTGCGAGCACGTCTTCCTGCGCAGCCTGGGCCTGAGCGACCTGCTGCGGGGTGAACTTGATGAAGAACGCGGCGAGTCCGGCGACCACTGCAGCGACTGCGCAGCAGAACAGGGCGAACATGTAGCCGGAGCTCAGTGCAGTGAGTTGGTTCTCGTTCATCAGAGTTGCGGGGCCGGTGGTTCCACCGAGTGAGATCGTTCGCGAGGTGGCCAAAGCACCCACCACTGCCAGCGCAACGGGACCACCCAAGGTCTGAGCCACCAGAGCGATTGCTGTCAGTGGGCCGATCTCGGTTGCTCGGACGCCGGCGATGGCACACAGCGGCAGCGGTATCGACGCCATACCGACGCCGAAGCCGATCCCGATGACCGGGAAGAAGATGCCAGGGAAGTACGACGAGTCCGCGTTCATCGTCGCGACCGAGAACAACAACCAACCCACCATGATGGCGCTGCCGGACATGACCAACCATCGCGGCTGTATTCGAACTACGAGCTTCGAGGTGATGAACGCTGCAGCACCCAAGCCGAATGCGAACGGAACGAACGCCAGACCCGCATTGAGTGGGCTGTAGCCGAGGATGTCCTGCACGAACAGCGCAACGAACGCGGCGAGGCAGAACATCACTCCGCCTGCGAAGAAGATCGCGACGAACGTGGCCACGCGGTTCTTGTTCGCGAACAGAGAAAACGGCAACAGCGGATTTTCGGCCCTTCGCTCGACAGCAAGGAACAGTCCGAGCAGTATCAGGCCGCCGAGCAGCGAGCCGATGACGAGCGGGCTCGACCACCCCAGTTCGGTTCCCTCGCTCAAGGCGAGCACGACACCTGTACAGCCGAGTGTGCCGAGGATAGCGCCGGGGAAATCGAGGGCAAGCCGTACGCCCGCAGTTTCCTTCAGCGACACCATGGCCAGAATTGCGATGGCGATGCCGATGGGCACGTTGATGAGAAAGATCCAACGCCACGAAACCTGGGTCAAGGCACCGCCGATGATGAGGCCTGCGATGGATCCGACGCCTGTCATCGCCGCATAGATCGCAATTGCCTGATTCCGAACCGGTCCGGGCGCAAAGGTCGTCGCGACCAAGGCGAACGCCGTCGGCGACGCTACCGCCGCTCCAACGCCCTGAAGGGCACGCGCAGCCACCAACGTCGCCTCGTTGATGGCCAACCCACAGAGCAGAGATGCCACGGTGAACAGTACGACGCCACCGAGGAACATCTTTTTTCGTCCGAACGCATCACCGAGCCTTCCACCGAGAAGCATCAGTCCGCCGAAGGCCAATGCGTACGAGGTGAGAACCCAGTTGCGGCCGGCGTCGCTCAAACCCAGATCCGCCTGCAGCGGCGCCAACGCCAGGTTTGCCACCGTCCCGTCGAGAACCACCATCAACTGAAGGCCGCTGAGCACGATGATTGCCAGGCCGAAAGCCCTGGTCGTCACCGGGTACACGATGTCCGTCGTGGGCGCTGCGGGCTGCGATTGGTCAGACACGGAAGTCAACGTTACCGAGGGTCCACGGAGAAACCCGCAACGGTTCCAATTACGACGATTGCCGGTGGGCGAATTCCCTCTTCTTTCACGCGCAGGCCCACCGTGGCGAGATCGGCTCTGACCTCACGCTGAGTACGCATCGTCCCCTCCTGCACCACCAACACCGGCGTCGAGGCGGGCCGTCCACCTTCGATGAGCACCGCGGCAAATTTGTCGATGCGTTCGACCGCCATCAGGAGCACGATGGTGCCCTTCAAGCGTGCGAGCGCGCCCCAATCGACCAGTGAGTCGGGATGTTCCGGGGCGAGGTGGCCGCTCACGACCACGAATTCGTGGGTGACGCCTCGGTGCGTCACTGGAACTCCTGCCGCCGACGGCACCGAAATCGCACTCGTGATGCCGGGGACCACCGTCACCGGTATCCCGGCCTCGGCGAGAGCCTCGAGTTCTTCGTATCCACGACCGAACACGTACGGGTCGCCGCCCTTGAGGCGGACGACGAACTTGCCGGCCCTGGCTCCGTCGATCAATGCTTGATTGATCGCCTCCTGTGCCATTGCGCGGCCGTACGGAATCTTCGACGCATCGATGACTTCGACGTGTGGGCCTAGTTCGGCGAGCAGCTCCGGTGGCGCCAGACGATCGGCGACGACGACGTCGGCGTACGCCAGGAGTCGGCGGCCGCGGACGGTGATCAGATCCGGATCTCCCGGGCCGCCGCCGACGAGGGCCACCCCGCTCAGCGGGGCGTGCGCCGAATCGGTGATGAGGCCCGACTGGAGAGCTTCGAGAACAGCATTGCGCACCGCTGCCGAGCGCCGGTGCTCACCGCCCGCCAAAACGCCGAGAGTGAGTCCGTCGTAGTCCGCAGATGCTGGGGTGACCGCAGTTCCGTCACGAGCGATGTCGGCGCGAACGCAGAAAATTCTCGACTTCTCGGCCTCGGCCACGATCGCGGCATTCGTCTCGGCCTCGTCGGTGCAGGCAATGGCGTACCAGGCATCGTCGATGTCACCGGCGGCGAAGTCACGCAGCTCCATCGTCACCTGACCAGCAGTTGCCATCGCTTCGACGGCCGGAGTCGCAACCCGGGTGATGACGTGCACTTCGGCGCCGGAAGAGATCAACAGGGGCAGTCGCCGCTGCGCGACGGTCCCGCCGCCGACCACAACGACGCGTTTGCCTGACAGATTCAGGCCGACGAGGTAAGGAGAATCAGTCGCATCCACGAGTGCAAACGCTACCGCGCCCGCGCGACTCGGGTTTCGTCCCATACTGGCTCGTTGGATTCGTAGACGTTGCCGTCGGATCCGAAGACCAAGAACCGCTCGAAGCTGCGGGCGAACCAACGGTCGTGGGTGACCGCGATGACGGTCCCCTCGAATGCCGCGATGGCGTCTTGGAGGGAGTCCGCCGACATCAGGTCGAGGTTGTCGGTGGGCTCGTCGAGAAGCAAGAGCGTCGCACCGGACAACTCGAGCAGCAGAATCTGAACGCGCGCTTGTTGGCCACCAGACAGGTTGTCGTAGAGCTGTTCGGCAGCGCGGGCGAGTCCGTAGCGATCGAGTGCCCGACTCGCCGCCTCGCGGCCCATGCCGTCACGGTGCTCGTTGCCCAGGTGCAGGATGTCGAGCAAGGTGTTGCCGTTCAGGTCGGGCCGGGTGTGGGTCTGAGCGAACAACCCGGGGCGCACGCGAGCTCCCAGTACTGCTGTGCCGGTGTGCGGGACTGGATCGAGGACGAGTTCGGTGACCGGCTCGTGCTCCCGTTCGGGATCGGTGCCGCCCGCGGCCAGTAACCGGAGGAAGTGTGACTTGCCCGATCCGTTGGACCCGAGGACCGCGACTCGGTCACCGAACCAGACTTCGGCGTCGAACGGTTTCATGAGCGAGGTCAGCTCCAGATCGGTACATACCAGCGCGCGTTTCGCCGTTCGGCCGCCGTGCAGTCGTACTGTGACCTTCTGCTTGACCGGCACTGCCTCCGGTGGTCCGACGTCTTCGAACCGCGCAAGCCGCGTCTGTGCAGCGTGATAGCGAGCAGCAATGCCGTCGTTGAACTTCGCCTTCTCCCGAAGCCGCAGGACGAGCGCACGGAGTTTGACGCGCTCTTCGTCCCAACGACGACGAAGCTCGTCGAGTCGGGCATTTCGATCCTCGCGAGCGTCGTAATACGTCTCGAACCCGGCACCGTGCACCCACGAGGTCGCGCCGTTGATTCCCGGCTCGAGCGTAATGATTCGGGTCGCGGCGTTGGCGATGAGCTCACGATCGTGGCTGATGAAGAGGACCGACTTGTCGGACTCGCGAATCGTCTTCTCCAGCCACCTTTTGCCCGGTACGTCCAGATAGTTGTCCGGTTCGTCGAGCAGCAGCAGCTGATCCGGTCCCCCGAACAGGGCTTCCAGAACGAGGCGCTTCTGTTCGCCGCCACTGAGAGTCGAAGCCGCACGCCACTTCGCCCGGTCGAACGACATCCCGAGCGCAGCCATTGTCGCTTTGTCCCAGAACGGCTCCAGGTCGTACCCGCCGACGTCACCCCAATCCGACAGCGCGTTCGCGTATTTGAGTTGAGTCTTCTCGTTGTCGACGTCGATCATCGCGTTCTCGGCATCATCGAGTGCTTTCGCTGCGGCACGTACCCCCGGCTGTGAAACGGACAACAGTAGGTCCTGCACAGTCGAGTCGTCGCGCAACTGCCCGACGAACTGGCGCATCACTCCGAGCGATCCCGAGCTGGCGACGTTTCCGTCATCTGGTGCGAGGTCGCCGGCCACGATCCGTGTCAGCGTGGTTTTTCCGGTGCCGTTCGGACCGATGAGAGCGGCCTTCGCGCCGTCTCCGACTCGAAACCCGACCCCGCTGAGCAGTTGTCTGCCGTCGGGAAGAAAGTAGTCGATGTCGGTGAGTTCGAGGTGAGCCACGGAGACAAATTCTATGTCACGGCGCCAATACGATCTTTGCAGTCGTCGTCAGGATCTGCTTTCGGGCCGAATCGAGCTGCGCATGCTCGACGCGGAGCCGCGCTGAGTCTCCTTCCGTGGTGAGCAACATGACGCCGTTGTCGAACCATGGGCCTGCCTCGGCTTCCCAGTGGACGTCGTCCGGCCCCACGTGGGCAGCGCGGGCGAGTTTCTCCATCAGGGTTGCAACTGGCCGTTTGATTGCCAACCGGTTGACCGCCCGAATCGGCAGATTCAACGGGTTCCGAAACGGCGACATCGTGAGTTGGTAGGTGGCCGGGATTCCCTTTCCCCCGACACCGAAGTCTGCATTCGCTACATAGGAGCAGTGCACGTCACCCGACAACCACAGGATGCTGGCCGGTGGATTTTTCGACCTGGACAGCTCGCGCGTCAGAGTTGCCATATCCGAGAACGACTTTCCGAATGCTGCCCAGTGTTCGAGATCGAGCGCGATACGCAGTTTCTCTGCCACGCGGGCCGCCTTCTTGCCCCAACTCCCCTGCGCTACAGCCTCGTTCCATTGTTCCAGGTGATGCAACGCGGGCAACATCAAGAACGGCAGGGAAGATCCGAAGAGGAGGTGTTTGGGTGAGCCCTCCAGAGCGCGCTCTCGGACCCAGGCCCATTCCGCGTCGTCCACCATTGCCCGATCGTTCGGGTCGAGATTGCGCGAACAACGAGAATCGATCATGAGCAGTCGAGTGTCACCGAAGTCGCGATAGAAGCTCCACCTGCCAGCCGCCGGATCCCGATCGACCAATAATGAGAAGTCCGCAAGAAGGCGTTCACGCGCCGTGTCGTCGGCGGCTGTGCGGACCGCCTCGTACAACTCGTCGCGAGCGAGCTCTTCGGGTGAAAGATTACCCAGATGCTGATAAACCCAGTACGAGGAGAAGGCGCCGACCACGCGATCGTTCCACCACGGCCGGGTCTCTATGTCCTTTCGCCAGGACGCGGACGAGTTCCAGTCGTCGCGCAGATCGTGGTCGTCGAGAATCATGCACGACGGGACGCTGGCCAACAACGTGCGCACCGGCTCGGCACCCCACGATTCGTGGTAGAGCCAGGAGTACTCCTCGAAGTCGCAGATCTCGTTCTCGGCGTCGGTACCCCGTGCACTGCCGGGCCCTTGCCCGCCTTCCCGTCGCGCGTGGAGTCTTTCCAAGATTTCGGGTGACGGGTCGTCTGCGTACACCTGGTCACCGAGTAACAGCAGCGCTTGCGGCCATTCCGACGGATCTTGGGTGGACATTCGATTGCCCAGACCGGCAAGTGCGTCGGCACCGATTCGTCGGAGTGAGTCTTCACCGTAGTTGTCACCTCGCCGGCATGATCCGAATGCGAAGGTCACGGGGCCGACAGGATCTCCGGTGTGAACAGCCGAGGTCGCGCCAGGTTCGGGCCAGATCCTCGTGTCGTCGAATGTCACGTCGTAGGTGATCGCGGTGTTCGCCGGCAGACCCGTCAGTGCGACCAATGCGTAGTGGTGTCCGTGCAGGCCCCAGGTGTGCGCTTCTCCCACCACGCCGACGGCGGTACGCACAGCCACCGTTCCGGGCACATCGAATTCGAACCAGAACGTCGCCGAGTCGACGCCGACGTAACGGACGAGTGGGCCGAGTACGAGCGAAGAGGACTTCATTGTGCCTACAGTGCCTGTACTCGGACGCAGACGCCACCGTTGCCGGTCATCACGGGCGTCTCAGCTGCTCACGGGGCTTCTCAACTGCCGGCGAATGACAATCGACCGGTCAACTTCACAGCGAGACGCTCGAGATATGCGAGGACCTCGGGTTCGGATCTGTCGGGCATTCCGTAGACCACTTCACTCACGCCCATTTCTTCCCATCTCGCCAGCTTCTCTGCATCGGGCTTGAAGTCGAGCACGACGATGTGTGGCGCACCGTCCCTACCGCCGTCGCGCCACAACTGCTGGAGTCGAACGACCCGCGACTCGATGTCCTGCTCGCCCGGTGTGGTGATCCAACCGTCCGCCGATCGAACTATCCAGGCAAAATTTTTGTCTGTACCCGCAGCACCGACGAGCGTCGGGATATGGCGTCCCGCAGCAGGTTTCGGCCACGCCCAGCTGGGACCGAACTCGACGAACTCACCCGAGAACTCCGCCTGTTCCTGTGACCACAGTGCACGCATCGCCTCCAGGTATTCACGGAGCATGGTCCGTCTCCTGGCCGGAGGTACTCCATGATCGACCAATTCGTCGACGTTCCAACCGAACCCGACTCCCAAAACCACACGACCATTACTGAGGTGGTCGAGTGAGGCAATGGTTTTGGCGAGCGTAATCGGATCGTGCTCCACCGGTATCGCGACTGCGGTGCCCAATGCGATTCGTTTCGTCACCGCGGACGCTGCGGCCAGCGCCACCCACGGATCGAGAGTTCGGGAGTATCGATCGTCCGGTAACGAAGAATCACCCGTCTGCGGATGAGCCGCTTCACGCTTGACGGGGATGTGCGTGTGCTCCGGTACGTAGAACGAGTCGAATCCCAATCGCTCGCCCGCTGCTGCCGCTGCCGCAGGCGTTATTCCACGATCGGAGGTGAACAGAACGAGACCGAAGCGCATGCAACATTAGAACGTGTTGCAGTCGGGCGCGCAAGGCTTCTATTCCGCGGGCACCGGTGCTATCGCCACCGCAATGGTCACCGGACCCACCTTCGTCTTGCCCAGAATCAGCGTGCCTCCGCCGCTCCCCAATACTGCTGCGGCCTCTGCCACGCTCGGAGTCCCGACGGCGTCGTCGACCAGTAAGGACGGGGCCGGCACGACGACGCAGGCCAATTGGGCAGCCGTCCACTTGCTCAGCGGCACTGAAAGCGAACGAGCAAAAGACTCCACCGCGGAATGCTTTCGATCCAGGGTCGCAACTGCGACCACGGTCCAGTGCGGCCTGGCGACCGAAGCGAACCCGGCCGCGATATCGGAGTCCGTCGCAGCCGCCGTCGCGCCCACTCCTACGACGATCGATTCAGCGTGGTCAGGTTCAGCGCGGTCAGGTTCAGACATCGACAGGCGCGAACCGGTCACACGCCTCGACGAATTTCAGAACCGACCGAGGGCTGCCTGCCGCGTGCGTATGCAAGTACGAAGCATGGACACGGCCGTGGACGAACCCCTCCCGGACGATGCGTTTGCCGGCAGCTGCGCTCGGGTTCTGCCAACCCCATGCCGGTGCGAGTTCGGCGGCGAAGTCGACGAGCGCAGTGCGGTGAAACTCGTGGCCCGTCACCCGAGTCCCCGCCTCGAACAACACCGAATCACCCAGTGCGACCGCATCGCGATAGCCGAGTGTCAGCTTCGATCCGAATTGCGCTTCCGCGTCGATGACACCGGCCATCGCGTGGCCGTCGAGGGATCGCGCCAGGTACAGCAGACCGGCGCATTCTGCGTGGATCGGCAATCCGGCTGCCGAGGCCCTGCGGATATCTGACAGCAGAGGCTCATTCGACGCCAACTGCTCGGCATGTTCCTCCGGAAACCCGCCCGGCAGAACGACACCCGCCGTGCGCTCGGGCAATCCGTCGGTGAGGGGATCGAACACCACCACCTCAGCGCCCGCAGCGCGCAGCAGTTCCACATGCTCGGCGTAACCGAATGTGAAGGCGGGACCCCCGGCCACGGCGACGACTGCCCCCGCGCCGCTCGGCTCACCCACTTCGTCGTTCGGGTTCCAGGCGGTACCGGTGACCGACGACCTCGCCAGCGCTCGGACGGCCGCAAGGTCGACGTGACGTGTCACCAGTTCGGCCATTGCGTCCACTGCCGCGCCGGCTCGGCTCCCGTGTTCGAGTGCCGTGATCAGTCCCAGGTGCCGCGAGGGGACCGCCAGTTCCGACATCCGCGGTAACGACCCGAGAACGGGGACACCGACACGCTCACAGGCCTGACGCAGAACCTCTTCGTGCCTCGGGCTACCGACCCGATTCAATATGACGCCACCGATCCGCACCGACGGGTCGAACGTCGAGAACCCGTGCAGTACAGCGGCAAGACTCTGACTGTGGCCGCGAGCGTCGACGACGAGAACGACCGGTGCGCCGAGCATCGCGGCCACCGCTGCCGTCGATCCCTCCGCGGAGGCCTGTCCGGCCCCCGTCATGTCGATCTTGCCGTCGAAGAGCCCCATGACTCCCTCGACGATCGCGATGTCGCATCCGGCACTGCCATGTAGGAAGAGCGGGCCTATGCGCTCTCGCCCCACCATCACTGCATCGAGGTTGCGGCCCGGCAACCCCGTTGCGAGAGAGTGGTATCCAGGATCGATATAGTCCGGTCCCACCTTGAACGGCGCTACCCGGTCCCCCATGGCGCGGAGAGCAGCCATCATCCCGGTGGCTACCGTCGTTTTTCCGCTCCCCGATGCGGGCGCAGCGATGACGACGGCGGGAGCGGGACGGCTCACCATTCGATACCGCGCTGACCCTTTCGGCCCGCATCCATCGGATGTTTGACCTTGGTCATTTCGGTGACGAGATCGGCGGCATCTATCAGCGCCTGCGGTGCGTCACGTCCGGTGACGACGACGTGTTGATTACCCGGCCGGTTCACGAGCACCTCGACCACCTCGTCGATATTCACCCACCCCCACTTGAGTGGGTAGGTGAATTCGTCCAACACGTAGAAGCGGTGCGTCTCCTCGCTCAATCTTCGAGAGATTTCGGCCCAGCCTTCAGCAGCTGCGGCGGCGTGGTCGACGTCCGAACCCTTCTTGCGCGTCCAGGACCACCCCTCGCCCATCTTGTGCCACTCGACGGCCCCGCCGGTGCCCTGAGTCTCGTGCAGTTCGCCGAGTAGTTTGAATGTCGATTCCTCGCCGACCTTCCATTTCGCACTCTTCACGAACTGGAACACTCCGACGTCGAATCCTTGATTCCACGCCCGCAGTGCCATCCCGAAGGCCGCCGTAGACTTGCCCTTGCCCGGCCCGGTGTGCACTGCGAGAAGTGCTTGATTGCGGCGCTGACGCGTAGTCAGGCCGTCGTCGGGAACGGTTCCCGCAAGTGGTACTCCCTGTGGCATTGCTCGTCCTCTCAGGCCGCTGCGCGAACGACGGCGGCCACATGCTCTGCCGAAAGGTCGGCAAGCCGCACGTAGCCACCCTGTAGATGCCGGGCGAAATCGGCGGCCAGTCCGAGACGGACCATGCCCGATTCGCAGTCCACGACAACCGACGCAGTCCCGTCGGCTGCCAGACGCGACGCAGCGATACGTGCGCGCCCGACCGGATCGACACCGCCCGTCGCTCGCCCATCGGTCATCGCGACGACGAGCGCACGGCGCAGCGGATCTCTGACCTTCTCTCGAAGGACGACCTCACGTGCCCGCAGGAAGCCCTGTGCCAGTGGCGATTTCCCACCGGTCTTCATTCTGCGCAAGCGGGTGACAGCGACGTCGACGCTCGACGTCGGCGGGAGAACCAACTCGGCCTCGCGCCCTCGAACAGTGATGACCGCAACCTTGTCGCGCCGTTGGTATGCATCGCGCAGTAGCGACAGCACTGCTCCCGTCACGGCGGACAACCGATCACGTGCAGCCATCGATCCGGATGCGTCGACAACGAACACGATGAGGTTGCCTTCGCGACCTTCACGAATCGCCCCGCGTAGGTCCGCGGGCTCGAGTCGGAACTTTCCGGATGTTCGTCCGCGCGCGACTTGATCCTCGGCCGCGGCGAACAATGTCCCGATGAGGTGAAGTCCCTTGCCGCGCTCGGTGGTCGGGCGCACCACCCGCCCCTGCGCAGCACGCGACCGGGAGCGACGGCCGGGCGCTCCCTCGCCGACACCGGGAACTTCCATCAACCGCGCGCGAAACTGCGATCCGGGAGCTGCTGCATCACGGTCACGAGATCCGTTGCCGGACGGTGGATCCGACTGGTCCGGTCTGGGTGCACCACCGCCGTCGTCATCCGGATCAGGTCCTGAATCCGTAGGTTCGGGATCCGTAGGTTCGGGATCGGTAGGTTCGGGATCGGTCGGTTCGGGATCGGTCGGTTCGTCGGACTTCTGGCCGGATTCCGGCTTCGCGGAGTCGGCCTGTTCTGCGGCCTCGCGCATGGCATCGTCGAGTGCACTCTCGTCGATCCCCGGCTCGTCGAACGGGTCACGCCTGCGGCGATGCGGCAATGCCAATTCCGCAGCGACCCGCACGTCGGACTCCTCGACCTTCGGCGAGCCTCGCCATGCCGCGTGCGCCGAAGCGGTCCTTGCGACTACGAGGTCCGCTCGCATCCCGTCGACGTCGAACGACGCACACAATGCCGCAATTCGACGAAGTTCGGTGTCGTCGAGTTCCACTTGATCCAATACGAGTCGAGCCGCGACGATATGTGCGGCGATGTCCGCGTCCTCGTCGGCATAGCGTGCAGCAAACGTAAAGGGGTCGCGCTCGTAGTTCAGACGCCTTCGCACGACGTCCATTCGGATGTCCACGTCGCGAGAGGCAGTGACCTCCACGGCGAGCCCGAAGCGATCCAACAGCTGTGGTCTAAGCTCGCCCTCTTCGGGATTCATCGTTCCCACGAGGACGAACTGCGCGGGATGCGAATGTGAAACCCCGTCGCGTTCGATGTGGACACGCCCCATCGCAGCGGCGTCGAGCAGAACATCGACCAGGTGATCATGCAGAAGGTTCACCTCGTCCACGTACAGCACTCCCCGATGGGCTGCGGCCAACAATCCCGGCTGGAATGCACGTTCGCCGTCTCGCAGCACCTTCTCGAGATCGAGCGAACCGACCACGCGGTCCTCGGTCGCGCCGACCGGAAGCTCTACCAACCGGGCTGGTCGGCTCTCGCCATCGTCCTCGATGTTCGGAAGCAGCGTCGCGAGTGCGCGTACGACAGTGGACTTCGCCGTCCCCTTCTCACCGCGGACGAGGACACCACCGATTCCTGGGTGCACCGCACACAGGATCAATGACAATCGAAGCTGGTCTTGGCCGACTATCGCGCTGAACGGATAACCGGGTTCTGAAGATCCAACGGCCTGCTGCACTTTCGATCCCCTTCATTCCTCGGTTTCCGCGCCGAGGACTTTCGATGCCCACCGAAGAAGTGGACAAAGTAATTTCGATGCTGTGCGGTGATCTGGCTTACGAGGCTGCCGACAATCGGCCTACTCGTACACAGTGGCGGGACCGCGCCTGAATCACACAGGACTTCCCCGCATCAGCTCCGTTGATCGAACCCTACCGTCGTTCGACCTTACTGCCGCCCGACGCCTCTCCCCACGGGGTTCCGCCGCCCCGACGCATGGGCGTGTGCGGAATCCCGTCTTCGAGAACTTCCTCACCATCGGGAAGAAAGCCGTGTTTCGCGTACATGTCCACCAGGTAGCTCTGTGCGTTGATACGACAAGGAGAGGACCCGACCTCGGCAAGGGCAGCACGCAAGATACGCGTGGTGTGCCCCTGCCCCCGCGCCGAGCGCTGCGTGCACAGACGGCCGATGCGGAAGGCCTTCTCGCCGTTGTCGTGCTCCTCGAGCAGACGCAGCGTGCACACCACTTCGCCGTCACGTTCGAGCCAGAAGTGCCTCGTCTCGGTGAGCAGATCTCGACCGTCGAGTTCGGGGTAGGCACACGCCTGCTCGACGACGAAAACCTCGACACGCAGCTTCAGCAGGTCGTACAGGGTCTTGTTGGACAGGTCCAATGCCCAGGAGCGCTTGAGGGCAGCAGCTTGCGTTGTCATAGGCCTGTTGCTATCACACGCCGGTGTGCTGTGCGAGTTGGGACGACTCGTCCAGCTCGAGCGCACGCGAGGTCCAGTCGAATATTTCGCGGAACAGCGAACGATCCTCTGCCAATTTGACCCCGAGCGAAGGCACCATTTCCTTGAGCTTGGGCTGCCACGCCTCGTAGCGGTCGCCGAAGCAACGCTGCAACACATCGAGCATCGCCGGTACCGCGGTGGAAGCACCCGGCGACGCACCGAGCAGGCCCGCGATCGTTCCGTCTGCAGCGTTGATCACCGCAGTGCCGAATTCGAGAACTCCGCCGCGGCCCTTCTTTCGAATCACCTGGACTCGCTGCCCGGCGGTGACGATCTCCCAGTCCTTGTCGAGAACCTTGGGTGCGAATTCACGAAGCGTGTCCACGCGATCGGCCTGCGACTGCGACAGTTCGCTCAGCAGGTACTTCACGAGTCCGAGCTCGGTGACGCCCACGCCGAGCATCGACATCAAGTTCCCCGGCTTGACCGACGAAGGAAGATCGGTCAACTTTCCTTCCTTGAGGAACTTCGGCGACCATCCTGCGTACGGACCGAAGAGCAAACCGGGCTTCCCGCCGATGACACGTGTGTCGAGGTGGGGCACCGACATCGGGGGCGCACCTACCGACGCCTTGCCATACACCTTGGCCGAGTGCTGATCGATGAGCTCGGGGTTGGTGCAGCGCAGCCATTCACCGCTGACCGGGAACCCTCCGAAGCCCTTGATCTCGCTGATGCCCGATTTCTGGAGCAGATGCAAAGCACCGCCACCCGCGCCGACGAACACGAACTTGGCGTTGACCGTCTTCTTGGAACCGGTGCGAAGGTTTGCCACCTTGACGTCCCACGTTCCGTCCGACTGCTTCGAGATGTTGCGCACGTCGTTTCCGAAGTGCACGGTGGCGCCGGCGCCGGAGAGGTAGTTCAGAAGTTGGCGGGTGAGCGCGCCGAAGTCGACGTCCGTTCCGTTGTCGCTCCAGTTGAGGGCGACGGGATCGGAGAAGTCGCGGCCCGCGCCCATGAGGGGAAGTCGACGCGTGAACTCGTCCGGACTGTCGATGTACTCCATACCTTCGAACAGCGGATTCGAAGCCAGGGCGTCGTATCGAGCCTTCAGGTACTTGGTGTTGTCCTTACCATGCACGAAGCTCACGTGCGGGATCGGATTGATGAAGTTCTTCGCGTCGCTCAGAATGCCCGTTTCCAGGCTGTGCGCCCAGAACTGACGGGAAACCTGGAACTGCTCGTTGACGTTGAGCGCCTTGGCGATGTCGACGGAACCGTCTTTGTTCTGCGGCGTGTAATTGAGCTCACACAGCGCGGAATGGCCGGTGCCGGCGTTGTTCCATGCGTCACTGCTTTCGGCGGCAGCGGCGTCGAGACGCTCGTACACATCGATCGACCAATCGGGCTCCAACTGTCGAAGCAGTGCCCCGAGAGTTGCGCTCATGATTCCGGCGCCGACGAGGACCACATCGGTTTTCACTCGCTTGACCTGCTCTTGATTGGAGCGCTGTTCATTTGACACTGGAGATTCGACTTCCTTGTTCGTGAGTACTCGCGTGAGGAAACTCTGCTCAGGTGGCGGCTACATTACCCGGCCGTAGATACCCGACTCGAAGCGCTTTCAAGCTCTTCTTCGATTGTGCTCTCGAAGTGCACTTTGCACCTGCTACTACAGTTGTGATCTGTGACTACCTGGGTACCCGATGTCCTCGGCGACGGCTACGAGCAGACGACCATTCCCCTCGGCGCAGATCCGGATGGTGAAGGCCAGGTCGAGGCGACTCTCGTTCGGTACCAACCGGCAGATACACCGTCTTTCGACCGGGCGGTGATCTACGTTCACGGCTTCACCGACTACTTCTTCCAACAGCATCTGGCAGAACATTTCGCAGCCAAAGGCTATGCGTTCTACGCGCTGGACCTGCGTAAGTGCGGAAGGTCTCTGCGTGAAGGCCAGACACCGCACTTCGTGACCGATCTGGCGTTCTACGACGACGAGTTGAACGAAGCGCTCTCGCTGGTTCGCCGGGAGCCGAGCGGTAAGTCGGTGTTGCTCCTCGCTCATTCCACGGGCGGGCTGATTCTTCCGCTGTGGCTCGATCGCCTCAACCGTCAGGACGGCGGCACTACCGGACTCGGCATCGACGGTGTCATCCTGAACAGTCCTTGGTTCGACCTGCAGGGCCCCGCAGCGGTTCGTAGCGTCGGCACCACCGCGATCGGCGTCATCGGCAAGGTCAAGGCCAAGACGGCGTTGCCAGGGATGGGTCTGGACACCTATGGTCTCTCGCTTGCTGCGTCCGAGCACGGCGAGTGGGACTACAACCTCGACTGGAAGCCGCTGTCCGGCTTCCCCATCACCTTCGGTTGGATCCGCGCGATCCGACATGGACATGCAAAGCTGCATCGAGGTCTCGACATCGGTATTCCTTCGCTGATTCTGCGGTCCAAAGTGACGCACTTCTCCCGTAAGTACAGTTCCGCGATCGACGCTGCCGATGCGGTGCTCGATGTTCGTCAAATCGCGCGCTGGGCAGGCTGCCTGGGCGATCGTACGACGATCGTTCCCATCGAGGGCGCCCGCCACGACGTCTTTCTCTCACAGGACGTACCGCGGGCACGGGCATTCGACGAGGTCGACGAGTGGCTCGAGTGGTTACATCGAAGTGAGCACATCGAACGAGATTCCGGCCGAAACCACAACGAACTAGGGACCATTTCGTGAGCAGTCAAACAAGCGGTCGTCATTTCGACATCGCGATCATCGGATCAGGTTCGGGCAACTCCATCGCGAACGAGCAGTTCTCGGACAAGACGGTGGCAATTTTCGAAGAGCATTCACCGTTCGGGGGCACCTGTCTCAACGTCGGTTGCATTCCCACGAAGATGTTCGTCTACGCCGCCGAGGTCGCGAGGACGATCCGCGAATCGTCGCGCTACGGAATCGACTCCTCGATCGAGCGAGTCCGCTGGTCCGATATCGTGAGCCGAGTATTCGGCCGTATCGATCCCATCTCAGCGGGCGGCAAGCACTACCGCGAGAGCGGCAGCCCCAACGTCACCCTGTTTTCGAGCCACGCGTCGTTCGTCGGTCCCCGGACCATCGACACCGGCGCCGGTGAGGTGATCACCGCTGACCAGGTCGTCATCGCAGCCGGATCCAGACCGGTGATTCCTCGACAGATACTCGACAGCGGTGTGCCGTTTCATACCAACGACGACCTCATGAGATTGCCCGAACTGCCCGAACATCTCGTCATCCTTGGATCCGGCTACATAGCAGCAGAGTTTGCGCATGTATTCGGCGCGCTCGGATCGAAGGTATCGATCGTCGCACGCAAGAGCACGCTGCTCCGCGGTCTCGACAGTGACATTTCGGCTCGCTTCACCGAACTTGCACAGAAAAACTGGGACGTCCACCTCGAGTGCGGGGAGGCGAACGCGATCTCCGAAGGCACCAGCGTCGGTCTCGAACTCGGTGACGGTACCCGGATCCTCGGTGACGCACTCCTCGTCGCTGTCGGACGCCGGCCCAACGGTGATCGCCTCTACGCCGACAAGGCCGGAGTCGAACTCGACGCGGAAGGTCGCATTCGAGTAGACGAATACGGTCGTACGAGCGCCGAGGGAGTCTTTGCACTCGGTGATGTGTCGTCGCCGTTCCAACTCAAGCACGTGGCCAACCACGAAGCGCGAGTAGTGCAGCACAACTTGTCGAACAATGCTTGGCAGGATACGACGAATCTGTGGAAGTACGATCACCGCTTCGTGCCGGCGGCCGTGTTCACCCACCCCCAGATCGCCGAGGTCGGACTCACCGAGGCACAGGCCCGCAGCGCAGGCCTCGACATCACGGTCAAGATCCAGAACTACGGCGACGTCGCGTACGGCTGGGCAATGGAGGACCAAGACGGCTTCTGCAAAATCATTGCGGAAAAGAAGACCGGTCGCATCTTGGGAGCCCACGTCATCGGCGCTCAGGCACCGACGGTCATACAACCGCTCATCCAGGCCATGAGCTTCGGAACCTCCGCCCTCGACATGGCCCGCGGGCAGTACTGGATTCACCCCGGCCTGCCCGAAGTGGTCGAGAACGCACTGCTCGGTCTCGACGTGTAACTGCGAGAGTGCTCCGCATCACCAAGGGTTGGTGCGGAGCGCGATCTCGGTAGCAAGTTCGGCTGTTGCATCGCTCGGGATGTTGTCCACGCCGTCGAGTTGAACGACCCGGAAGTCCGAATAGACCAGCCGCCCGCTACCGTCCGCACTCGCTCGTTTCAGCGAACTGCCGATCACGATCGTGGTCGGCAGTTCGACGGGCGAGCAGTCAGAAGCGAGGATGTCCCCATCCTGATCTGCGACGGCCGGATGACCGCGGTCGCATGCGACAAGGCTCGCGAATCGACCGAACGTTCGGGCTGCCAGTGTCCATGCCAGCTCAGCGCCTTCGCGATTGCCGACGAGGTGCACCCAGGGCAACGACAGTTCGTCGAGGATTGCCACCATGGAATCGCCGTCGAGTCCTCGCACATCCTCCACTGCAACGGTTTTCAGGTCCGAATTGTGCAACCGCTCGGATACGCCGTCGAATACGTCGGGGCTATCCCCCAGACCCGGAAGCAACAGCACGACATGTCTGGATTCCGGTCCGGCGATACGCACCGTGCGAGTCCCGCCGCCCGTCGATACCTGCTTGTACTCCATGGGATATCACGCTACTGCACTCCTCGTAGGGCTCGACCCGCTACTGCGCGTCGACGCCGCCTTCGATCACTGCCAGCACGGCGTCGACGTCGACGTTGTTCTCGACCAGATCCGCCAACAGGTCGAGTTGCTCCTCACGCAACCCGACCACCGAGGTGTCCGGTGCTACGACAAAATCATTGCGTCCAGCACGAGCGGCTGCCCATCGGAGGAATTCTCTACGGAAACAATCGGATTCGAGTACACCGTGCCAATGCGTACCCATCACTGCCTCCCGCACACTCCCCTCCGGCCGGCCGTCACGATATCGAAACAGTGGCGTATCGCCGCTGTGCACGACGCGTCCGTGATGAATCTCGTAACCCGTGACATCACCGACGCCGAAAAACGGTGATTCCCCGCCCACGCCCGCAAGAACCTTGTCGGCCTCGAACTCGATATCGAGATCGAGCAATCCAAGTCCCGAAGCCCGAACATCCGCGGATTCGATTCCGTCCGTGATCGTTCGACCGAGCATCTGATACCCACCGCAAATTCCGAGAACCGGGCGCCGAGCCTCCACCCGGTCCTGGATGGCTTCGGCCAGACCAGTTTTCCGCAACCAATGCAAATCCGACAGTGTCGCTTTGCTGCCGGGAACGATGACCAGATCGGCGTCGGTCAATCGAGACGGCTCGGTCACCCAATTGACCGAAACCCCCGGCTCACACGCGAGGGCCTCGACATCGGTCGTGTTGGAGATTCGAGGCAACCGCACCGCAGCGACACGCAACCACTGCGACCCCGCAGGCGGACGTGGCCTGCCCACCGGAGCGTCCGCGACGACACCGAGCGAATCCTCGGCATCCATCCATAGATCGTCGGCGTACGGAACCACCCCATACGTGGGCCTACCCGTCAAAGCTTCGAGCTGGACGAGTCCAGGAGCCAGCAACGACGGATCGCCGCGAAACTTGTTGATCACGAAGCCTGCAATCAACGCCTGATCAGCCTCATCGAGTATCGCCACCGTGCCGTAGAGGTGGGCCAACACTCCCCCACGGTCGATATCCCCCACCACGATGACCGGAAGCCTTGCAGCCGTGGCCAACCCCATATTCGCAAGATCCGTCTCACGCAGATTGATCTCCGCCGGTGATCCAGCCCCCTCACAGATCACGAAATCGAAATCCCTGCGAAGCGAATCCAACTCGGCGGCGACGACAGTACGAAGCGACTGACGATGCTCGACGTAACTCGACGCCGACACATTCGCGACAGCTCGACCCCGAACCACCAACTGCGACGTCCGATCACTCCCCGGCTTCAGCAACACCGGATTGAAACGCACACTCGGCTCCAGACCACAGGCCCGCGCCTGAAACGCCTGCGCCCGCCCGATCTCACCACCATCGAGCGTCACCACCGAATTGTTCGACATGTTCTGGGCCTTGAACGGTGCAACCGACATACCTCTGCGTGCCAACAAACGACACAGACCGGCCACCAGAACACTCTTACCCGCATCCGACGTCGTCCCAGCCACCAACAACGCGCCCCCGCGCCCCGAACCACTCACGGCCCGTCGGTTCATTCCGCAGGCTCCACTCACGGCAACGTGAGGATCTCACTACCGGTCTCGGTGACCACCAGGGTGTGCTCGAACTGCGCAGTCCACTTCCGGTCGTGGGTGACCACCGTCCAGCCGTCGTCCCACATCTCGGCGTTGATTCCGCCGAGATTGATCATCGGCTCGATGGTGAAGGTCATCCCGGGCTCGATGATCGTCTCGACCGAAGGCTGGTCGTAGTGCAGAACGACGAGACCGCTGTGAAACGTGGTGCCGATGCCGTGGCCGGTGAAGTCCTCCACGACGCCGTATCCGAAACGATGCGCGTACGACTCGATGACTCGGCCGATCACATTGAGCGCCCGACCCGGCTTGACTGCCTTGATGGCCCGCATCGTCGCCTCATGAGTGCGCTCCACCAGCAGGCGTGCCTCCTCCGACACGTCGCCAGCGAGGAAGGTCGCGTTGGTATCGCCGTGCACTCCGTCGATGTATGCCGTGACGTCGATGTTCACGATGTCGCCATCCTGAATCACCGTCGAGTCCGGGATGCCGTGGCAGATGACCTCGTTGAGAGAGGTGCAGCACGACTTGGGAAAACCCTTGTAACCCAACGTCGACGGGTAGGCACCGTGGTCGATCATGTACTCGTGAGCGATCCGGTCGAGTTCGTCGGTCGTGACCCCGGGCGCAACCGCCTTGCCCGCCTCCTGCAGTGCTCGCGCAGCGATCTTGCTGGCGACACGCATCTTTTCGATGACCTCGGGCGTCTGAACCCAAGGCTCGTTTCCCTCGTTCGCCGTCGGCTTCCAGGCGTACTCGGGGCGTTCGATCGAATTCGGCACGGGCAGTGTGGGCGACACGACGCCTGGCACGAGTGGCTGACGGGGCTTGCTCTCGGCTGTCACAGACATGACTCCAGCGTATGCGCTGTGCATCGGTGTATGCGTAGTCGGTCCCCGGACCGACCGCGCATGTACCGACGTCGATGCGCCATCTATGATTCAGATCACTGAAGTTCGGAAAATGAACTGACGTTTGCGAAAGAGGTGACCATGCCGACCACCGACGTGTTGCGCCCGCGAGACGGTGATGCGCTTCGCGCGGAACTGCGGCAGATCGTGGCATCGTCCGGAGTGCCGGTTGTCTTCGGCGGTGAAGTATCCGCCGGCAACACCTTGTACCTGAGCGAATTCCACGGCACCCGCACAAAGGGACTGGACGGACTGTTGATCCCGAGTAGATCCGGCCTCGGCGGCCGCGTCCTCGACCAGCAACAACCTGCGGCGGTCAGCGACTACGGAAGCTCGCTATACATCACGCACGACTACGACCGACCCGTTCTCGGCGAGGGCCTGCGCTCGATCCTCGCTGTTCCGGTCGTCGTCGCAGGCGCCTCACGCGCGGTGATGTACGCGGCTGTCCGCGAGCGCGGCCCCATCGGCGACCGAATTGCCGAGATGATGGTGAAGGCGTCTCGACGGCTGAGTCACGAGATCGCCATTCGAGACGAGGTGGACATGCGCCTCAGATTGCTCGATTCCAGCACCGGCACCGAAGCCGGTTTCGCCGGGCACGCGGCGGCCACCGCGGAATTGCGCGACATCTACGCCGAACTGAGGACACTCGCGAGTACGACGTCCGATGCCTCCACGCGGGCCGAGCTGAGAATGCTGTCGGACCGAATGTCGGCGTCTCTTCTATCGGCGGACCGGCAGCCCGACACCGAGGTCCGACTCTCGGTTCGCGAGATCGACGTCCTGGCTCAGATCGCCCTCGGATGTACCAATGCCGAAGCAGCGCAACGCTTGTCACTCGGTCAGGAGACAGTCAAGTCGTACCTGCGCACCGCCATGAACAAGACGGGCGCCAAGACGAGGTACGAAGCAGTGGTCACCGCGCGGCGTCGCGGGCTACTGCCCTAGTAGTCCAGGGGCAACTGCTCGAACATTTCCCTGGTGACCGCCACCGCGTTGTCGGAGCTTCCGCCGCGAACGACGAGCGTCGCGAATGCCAGATCGCCGCGGTAGCCGACGAACCACGCATGCGAACCGCCCTCGACCTCGGCCTCCCCCGTCTTGCCGTACACCTCGCCCTGATCGGCGATCCGCTCGGCGGTACCGCTGGTGACGACCGAGCGCATCATTCCTCGAAGCCCGTCGACCATCAGCGGCGAGATCGGTGGATGGTCACCCTCGATCCGAGTTTCCCGTCCCACGATCAGATTCGGTTCCGGTGTCGATCCGTGTGCCACGGTGGCAGCCGCAAGCGCCATTCCGAACGTCGAGACCACGACCTTGCCTTGCCCGAATCCGTCCTCGGTCCGCTGGACCAAGTCTTCGGCCGGTGGCACCGACCCGGAATCGGTGGGCAATCCCACGACGTCGTAGTCCGGACCGACCCCGAACTGCGAGGCTGCCACGGTGAGCGCATCCGGTTGCATCTCGCTGGCGAGCTTGGCGAAGGACGTATTGCAGGAGCGAGTGAACGCGGTTCCCATCGATACGTTCCCGAGCGAAAATTCGTTGTAGTTCGGGATGCTGCGTTCACCGATCACGATGCGCCCCGGGCACGGCACCGTCGTGTCCGGCGTCGCGAGTCCCGACGATATGGCTGCGCCGGCCGTGATGATCTTGAAGGTAGACCCGGGCGGGTACAGCCCGGCGGATGCAACAGGACCGTCGCGATCGGCTTCCTTGTTCTGGGCAACTGCAAGAATCGCACCCGTGGACGGCTGAATTACCACCATCATGGCTTGCTCGATCCGCGCGTTCACCGCATTCTGTGCTGCCACCTGAATGTTGCGATCGAGGCTGATGGACACCGAGGGCGCGGGCTGTGAAGCAGTGTCGGTCAGTACATCGACGTCGACCCCGTTCCGGTTCACCGTGACCACGCTCCACCCGGCTTTACCGTCGACCTCGTCGATGACGGTTTTCTTCACCTGAGAGATCAAATCGGGGGCGAACGTCGGATCGGTCGTGAGCAGATCGGACTCGCCGGAGACGGTCACTCCCGGCAGTGCAGCCAGCGACGCCGCGACGGGCTCGTAGTCCTCGGCGCGGAGCAGGGCAACTGGATAGTCACCCTTGGTCGATGTCGCCGACTCGACGATGCTTTGCGCCGAGATATCCGAATCGAACGGCGCGAGAATGGATGCCAGTCCGGTCGCAGACGAGACGATGTTGCCGGATTCTTCAGCGTTCACCTTGACGCGGTGCACCACACCGGGCACCAGGACGTCCGACCCCGACCGCTCGTTGACGCGTGCCCGCGGTGGCGACGTCGAGCGCAATTCCATGGTCTGGGTGTCACCGAGACCAGGGTGAATATCGGTCGACGTCCACCGCACTCCCCAGTTGCCGTCGGCACGGCCCATTTGCAGTTCTCCGTCGTAGGACCAGACTCGGCCCTTGGGAAGGTGCCACTGGTAGGTGTAGCCGACCAGCGCAGTGTCACCATCGACGCGCACCGATGTTGTTCGGGCCTCCATGGATTCCGCTTGCAGGTTCTGCCAGGTATCGGCCAGCGCTGCTGCCGCCGATTCGGGAATATCGGTCTTCGCCGAGGCTGCCTCGATGTCGTTCGAGGCGAAGGCCGAGAGAAATTCCTGAGCTGCAGGTTCGGGACCATCCGGCGCGGGGGTACACCCGACGGCAGTGCCGACGACGAAGACACATACCAGCGCTGCCACCGCGGGTCGTCGAACGCGCCGCATATCCGAGAACCTCATCGCGCTCATCGTAGTTCGGCGACAGTGCACGCGAGCGCAGCGAATCGCGGTCTAGTCCAGAAGGACTGTGGTGAACGTGGCGACCTGCTCGAGGCCGATACGGCTGTACGCGCGGCGCGCAGGCCAATTGAAGCTGTTGACGTACAGGCTGGCGATACGACCGCTCCGCACCACGGAGTCGACGACGGTAGCTGTACCCGCCGATCCGAGACCCTGTCCACGGTAGAGCGGGTGAACCCACACACCTTGAATCTGGCCGACCGATGCGGACTGTGATCCGACTTCGGCCTTGTAGATGACTTGTCCGTCCTCGAATCGCGCCCATGCCCGGCCAGCGGCGATGAGACTGGCGATCCGACGGCGGTAACCCCTTCCGCCGTCGTTTGCCTGTGGATCGACACCGACTTCCTCGATGAACATGGCTACGGCGGCACTGAGGTAGACGTCGAGCTCGTCGGCGTGCACGAGTCTGACCAGAGGGTCGGGAGGAAATACCGAATACGTCGATGTCGCCAACAGTGGTTGCTCGCTGCGCAGCTCGCGCGGCGCACCCCAATCGGGTTCGAGCATCTCCCACAACGGCAATGTCAGTTCGGCGCGGCCGACAAGCGAAGAACACATCCGCGGACCACGACAAGCGCGGTCGGCGAACGAGCGGAGATCATCGACCGAACCGAGGAGCGGAACGAGGTTGGCACCGTAGAAGCACAAGGACTCGTCCGGGCCACCTCGGCTCCACATCTCGCCGTGGAACGACCGAGGGTCGAGCCCCGAATCCTGCACTCGAGCCGCGATCATGCACGAGGCAACCGGGTCGGCGTCGAGGACACGGAGAACATGCGCCGTGTCCTTCCCGCTCAGCGGCTTCGCGCCCAAGAGCTTGAGCACCTACGCCACCTCCTCGACCAACACATCCACTGACATCGAAGACCAGATTGCCAGACTTACGGGCGCAAGTGTGCCAATCAGCTGACGGTCACAACCGGCGCACCGGCCTCAGCGTCCGTATCATCGCCGAATTCCTCGGCGATTCGCATTGCTTCCTCGATCAAGGTCTCGACGATCTGTGCTTCGGGGACCGTCTTGATGACCTTCCCCTTGACGAAGATCTGTCCTTTGCCGTTGCCCGACGCGACTCCGATGTCTGCATCGCGAGCCTCGCCCGGTCCGTTGACGACGCATCCCATGACCGCTACGCGCAGCGGGATGTCCATGCCCTCGAGGCCTGCGGTCACCTGGTCTGCGAGTGAGTAGACATCGACCTGCGCGCGCCCACAGGACGGGCACGAGACGATCTCCAGCTTGCGTGGGCGAAGGTTGAGCGACTGAAGTATCTGGTTGCCGACCTTGATCTCCTCGGCCGGCGGTGCCGACAGTGACACGCGAATGGTGTCCCCGATCCCCCGCGCGAGAAGAGACCCGAACGCCACCGCTGACTTGATCGTCCCCTGGAATGCGGGTCCGGCCTCCGTGACTCCGAGGTGCAGCGGATAGTCGCATTGCGCCGCAAGTTGCTCGTAGGCAGCGACCATGATGACGGGGTCGTTGTGCTTGACCGAGATCTTGATGTCTCCGAAGCCGTGCTCCTCGAACAGTCCTGCTTCCCACAGCGCCGATTCCACGAGCGCTTCGGGTGTGGCCTTGCCGTACTTGTCCATCATCCGTTTGTCGAGCGAACCAGCATTGACGCCGATCCGGATGGGGATGTTGGCCTCGCGGGCCGCCTTCGCGACCTCTTTGACACGCCCGTCGAATTCCTTGATGTTGCCAGGATTGACTCGGACGGCCGCGCACCCGGCATCGATCGCCGCGAAGATGTACTTGGGCTGGAAGTGGATATCGGCAATGACCGGTATCTGGCTCTTCCTGGCAATGATGGATAGCGCGTCGGCGTCCTCTTGTGTGGGGCATGCCACCCGCACGATGTCGCATCCCGACGCCGTCAACTCTGCGATCTGCTGCAGTGTCGCGTTGATGTCGTGGGTCTTGGTGGTGGTCATCGACTGCACCGAGATCGGGTGGTCGCTGCCGACACCGACGGTGCCGACCTGCAGTTGACGAGTCTTACGTCGAGGAGCGAGTACGGGAACCGGCGGCGCCGGCATTCCCAATCCGACTGACACAGTCACTTCGTTGCCTTCTTCCCTAGCTATGAGCACGAGTGTATCTAGAACAATCGGATCGGGTTCACGATGTCCGCTGTGAGAGTGAGCAACATGTACGCACCACCGATCACGATCACCACATACGTGACGGGCATCAACTTCATGTAGTCGACGGGTCCACCGTCTGCCAGACCACGACGCTTGCGGAAGAAATTGCGGATCCGCTCGTAGATGGTGACGGCCATGTGTCCGCCGTCGAGGGGAAGCAGCGGCAGCAGGTTGAAAATGCCGAGGAAGAAGTTCAGGCTCGCGAGCAGCAGGACGAATACCGGCCACAACGACCTCTCCACCAGTTGCCCGCCGATCACGCTGGCACCGACCACGCTGATCGGTGTTTCCGGGTCTCTTTCCCCTCCGGTGACCGAGGTCCACAAGTCCGCGACCTTGCTCGGCATCTGCACCAGCCGATGTGCGGTTTCGACGAACATGTCGCCGGTGAACGCGAACGATGCAGGTATCGCCGCGAGCGGGTTGTACTGGGTCGGATAGAAATACGCGAGCTGAATGCCCACCGCACCCACGGTTGTCGACTTACGCCCGGTCTCGGTGCCGTCGCGTACCCAACGCTGGACCTGCTGGATCGATACGGGGAAGGTCAGCTCACGCCCGTCACGTTCGACCACGAAGTCTGCGGTTCCGGACAGTGGCTGGGTGGCCGCGACAACATCGGCGAAGTCTGCAGTAGGAGTGCCGTTCACCGAGACGATGACGTCCCCCTCACGGATACCCGCGGAATAGGCCGGACTGGGTCCACTGCATTCCGGGTAAGTGAGATCTTCGTTCTGTGTCGCTGTCACACAGGGCATCTCGCCCACCATCGCGTTGCTCGGCTGATTGAGATTCGGCAGTCCCCAGCCCACAGCGAGCGTGAAGATGAGTAAGAAACCGAGAACGAAGTTCATCGCTATTCCGCCGAGCATGACGACGAGACGCTTCCACGTCTTCTGTCGATACATCGCACGCTCGATTTCGTCGGGCGCAAGCTCGTCGATCGCGGTCATCCCGGCGATGTCGCAGAACCCACCTGCCGGTATCGCCTTGAGTCCGTACTCCGTCTCACCGCGCCGAAAAGAGAACACCTTCGGACCGAAGCCGATGAAAAAGCGTCGAACCTTCATGCCCGTGGCGCGGGCGGTCAACATGTGACCTGCCTCGTGCAGGGCGATGGATACCGTGATTCCCAGGGCGAACAGAATGACGCCGAATGCGAACACCATCTTCGATCAATCCTTCTGTTTCAAAAGTGCGCGGGCGTGACGACGAGCCCAGGAATCGGCTTCGAGTACCTCGTCCACGGTAGTGGGAGTGGCAGTCCACTCGCCGCTGCCGGCCCCGAGGACCTCCCTGACGGTGTCGACGATCCGGGGGAATTCGATACGGCCTGCGAGGAACGCCTCGGCCGCGACCTCGTTCGCGGCGTTGTAGACCGCCGTCATGCAACCCCCGAGAATTCCCGCCTCACGCGCCAGTTGGACAGCCGGAAACACTCGATCGTCGAGCGGTTCGAAATCCCAGGAGAACGCGGTCGTGAAATCGAGGGGTCGGGCAGCATTCGCGACCCGGTTCGGCCATCCCAATGCGAGCGCGATGGGAAGACGCATATCGGGCGGACTGGCCTGCGCGATGGTCGATCCATCGAAGAAGGTGACCATCGAATGCACGATCGATTGCCGATGAACCGTGACATCGATCCGCTCGTACGGGATACCGAACAGCAGATGGGTTTCGATCAGTTCGAGCCCTTTGTTCACCATCGTCGCGGAGTTCAGCGTGTTCATCTGTCCCATCGACCAGGTCGGATGCGCCGCTGCCTGCTCAGGAGTGACAGTTTTCAACTCCTCCTCCGACCAACCGCGAAACGGGCCACCCGACGCTGTCAACACCAGGCGCTCCACCTCCTCGGCTCGGCCACTTCGAAGACACTGTGCAAGAGCAGAATGTTCGGAGTCCACTGGCACGATCTGCCCGGGAGCAGCAGCCCTGAGGACGAGCTCCCCGCCCGCGACCAAGGATTCCTTGTTCGCCAGGGCCAGCGTTGCTCCGGATTTCAACGCCGCGAGTGTCGGCTCGAGCCCACGCGAGCCGACCAAAGCGTTCAACACGACGTCGGCCTCGACCGACTCGACGAGTTCGGTGACGGCCCGATCGCCGGTCAGGACGTTCGCCAGTTCCACTTCGGCACCCGTATTCGGGTCTGCGACCGCGACGGACGAGACCCCGGTATTGCGGATCTGACGTCCGAGCAGGTCGATATTGCGACCGCCCGCAGCGAGCCCGACCACCTCGAACAATTCGGGATTGGCAGCGATCACCTCGAGGGCTTGAGTTCCGATGGAACCGGTGCTGCCCAGGAGCAACACCCGGACAGGACGCGATACTGGAGGTGTTCGATGCTCGGGCACTCGTTCATTGTTCCTGATCGACTCTGAGAGTCACCTGTGCGGCCGCCATCCGTGGCACGCTGGGCTCTCATGGAGCTCACCTATCCCGAGATCGGCGGCACCAAGGGCCCGTTGCCCGCCGGCTACCACCACCTCGATCGTCGAGTGCACATCGGCACCGGACGCGATGCATTCGAAACAGCAGCCGACGCGCTGTCGGGATGGCAGATGCATCGAAAGTCGGGACTCGGTGTCGACGCATCGACCCCGACAGCCGAGGTGGACACCGTCGTAGTGCTGAGGCTGGGTCCGATTCGGATTCCCTGCCGCGTCGTGTACCTCATCGACTCGCCCGATCGACGGGGGTTCGCGTACGGCACCTTGACTGGACACCCAGAGCAGGGCGAGGAGTGTTTCGCTGTCGAATTCGATCCGACGAACGGCGATGTCTTCGCGCACATCCGCGCGTTCTCACGACCCGGTCGCTGGTTCACTGCACTCGGCGGGCCTGTCGGAAGATGGGTCCAAAGACTCTTCACCGACAGGTATCTGGCCGCTTTGCGTGCTTACGCGGTGTGACTTCGCGCCGTCGTCCGCTACTTGCGCCCCTACTCGCTACTACTGCCGGTCGTATGCCAAACTGAGTGCGCACACGCATGCCGGACTTTCGGCTGCACCCTGACCCGAGAGGATCGACCGGTGGCACAAACCGAACTGGACCCCGCTTCGTACGACCCGGTCGAGTACACCCACGAGGACATAGCAGAGGTACCTTCGGCCGATTGGGGCTGGAGCGGTGAGTCGAACAAGGCGATGCGGATCGCCGCTATCGCCGTCGCGGTCTTCCTGCTGCTCATGATCCACGGAAACCACACAGGCGGAATCGAAGACCTGTACCTCATCGGCTTCGCCATTGCGCTCGTCGGCATCGTGGTTCGCGACATCATCGTCCGCCGGAAGCCTCGATAGCACGCAGAACCAAAAGAACCCGATAGCTGCACGGAGCAGATATCGGGTTCTTTTTGCGCTGTTCGTCAGTTCTCAGCGGCGAGCTGACCGCAAGCGGCAGCGATTTCCTGACCGCGAGTATCACGAACGGTGCACGAAACACCCTGTGCAATAACCCTTCTCACAAATTCACGTTCGACAGGCTTCGGGCTGGCGTCCCACTCGCTTCCCGGGGTCGGGTTGAGCGGAATGAGGTTGACATGCACTCTCGAACCGAGCGCCTTGTGCAACTTCTTACCCAGCAGGTCCGCACGCCACGGCTGATCGTTCACATCTCTGATCATCGCGTACTCGATCGACACTCGACGGCCTGTCTGATCTGCGTAGTATCTCGCCGCCGACAGCACCTCGGCCACCGACCACCGGTTGTTCACCGGCACCAAGGTGTCGCGCAACTCGTCGTCCGGAGTATGCAGCGATACTGCAAGCGTGACGGACAAGCCCTCGTCGGCGAGTTTGCGGATAGCAGGGGCCAAACCCACGGTCGATACGGTCACCGACCGCTGCGACAGTCCGAGTCCATCGGGTGCCGGCGAGACGATCTTGCGCACAGCGGAGACGACACGCTTGTAGTTGGCCAAAGGCTCACCCATGCCCATGAACACAACGTTCGACAGGCGTCCCTCGCCTCCTGGCACGACGCCGTCGCGTAGATCCGCTGCCGCCGATCGAACCTGGTCGACGATCTCGGCAGTGGAAAGGTTGCGATCCAGTCCCCCCTGCCCGGTGGCGCAGAATGGGCAGGCCATCCCGCAGCCGGCCTGACTCGAGATACACAGAGTCGCCCGATCCGGATACCGCATCAGAACGCTTTCCAGCAGCGTGCCGTCGTTGGCCTTCCACAGCGTCTTTCGGGTGTCGCCATCATCACACGACAAGTGCTTGATTGCCGTGAGCAGCGGCGGGAACAGGTCCGCTCCGACCTTTTCCCGGATCGCTTCAGGAAGGTCGGTCATTTTGGTCGTATCCGCTTCGAGCCTGCCGTAGTAGTGGCGCGCAAGTTGGTCGGCACGAAAGGCAGGAAGCCCCAGATCCTTGACTGCCGATTTCAGTCCTTCGCGATCCAGGTCGGCGAGGTGTCGTGACGGCATCCCGCGACGGCGATCCGCGAACACCAACGGCAGTGTCGGCCTCGTTCGCGGGCGGGCGCTCTCGGCTGTGGATTCGTCGGCGGTCATAGCAGAATCACTCATAATAAATCCAGTGTCCCACTACTGGGCACTTCTCTCCTATTCAGCGCGCAATTTCCAGCCCCACGGCGAGGGGTAGCCGAACGGCGTCGTTCTGCTCCGAATCTTCCCTCGCGAGGGCTTCGATCATCGCTCTCGTACGAAGGGTTCGCATCCTCCAGGTCAGGCGAGCCGCCAAACGCAAGTAAACTAACCCGCGGTGAACAGAATGCACAGAAGAATGGCAACGCCGTACTGAATCGATAATGTCGGTCGTGCCCGATCTCACCGCAAGGAGCCCGACGTGACCACTTTCATGGAGACCCCAGTGACATTTGGCGTAGCACCGGAGCGAGCACGCTCGTGGTTGCTGGTACCCGCTACCCAGCCCGAAGCATTCGCGACCGCAGCCGCATCGGAAGTGGACGCGGTAATCCTCGACATCGAGGACGCTGTGGCACCGCATGCAAAGCCTGCGGCACGCGGCGCCGTCGTCGCGTGGCTCGAAGCGGGCAACTCGGCATGGGTCCGCATCAACGATGCGACGACGCCGTACTGGGCCGACGACCTCGAAGCGCTCTCCGGCCTTCGCGGCCTGGCAGGCATCATGCTCGCGAAAACCGAGAGCGGCGGCCAGGTCGATGCCACAGCGGCACGAGTGACAGCTGGGACACGCATTCTCGCTCTGGTCGAGTCCGCAGTCGGCCTCGAGGCGACACCGGAGATCGCTCGCGCGGACTCCACCTTCCGGTTGGCTTTCGGCAGCGGCGACTTCCGTCGAGACACCGGGATGAGCGACGAACCACTCGCCATGGCGTACCCACGCTCACGGCTGGTGGTGTCGAGTCGCGCTGCACGCCTTCCCGGACCCATCGACGGCCCGACTCTGACCGCCAACGACAGCATCCTGGCGCGCGATTCGGCCCTTACCGTCTCGATGGGCATGACCGGAAAACTGTGTATGCATGCGGAACAGGCTCCCGTCGTCAACCGTGTACTCGCTCCAGCCCCAGGAGATGTCACCTGGGCCGACGAGGTCATCGACACACTGGGCGTCGATGGCGTGCACGTGAAGGACGGCAGCGACCTGCCACGACTCGCCAAGGCAATCAAAATTCGCGAAGCGGCTGGAATATTCGGCATCACGGCCGAGAACAACCCCGCTTAGATTCGTTCGAGTCCAACGGGCTTGCGTCGCGAGTGAACTCGATATCGCACATCGACACCCAGGCCGGGGATGCTCCGTGCAGCCCTGGCCGCTGTGCGCGCCGTGAATTCGATACCCAGAACCGCATCCAGGGTCGCTCTATCGGCGAACTCCCAGCGCGTATCGACCCGGGTCAGATCGAAACCCTGGGCTGCAAAGAACGATTCGACGGCCGCACAGTCGTATTTCGGTAGGTCCGCCCGCATCCAGTCACCGTAGGGCGATGCCCCGACGTCGAGGTCCACCACGACGAGCGTTCCACCCGGCCTGAGCACACGCATCGCTTCCGATACACCGCGGCCGCATCCTGGCCCGAAGAAATACGCTGTCCGCGCGTGCACGATATCCACCGAGGCGTCGTCGAGCGGCAACGCCTCGGCGCTGCCCGACACGACCTCGACGTTCTCGAGCCCGACAACTCGGGTCCTCGCCGCGTCCACTAGAGGGCCATGCGGCTCGACACCCACGACTCGGTGAGCCCGCGAGGCGAACAGCGGCAGATGGAAGCCGGTGCCACATCCCACATCGACGATGGTCCGGCCGTCCCAGGGCGCGATCCTTTGCAGTTCTGCAGGTATACGCCCGTCGACGTCCTGTGCACGATTCTCCGACTCGTAAACCTCGGGCCAATGCCAGATGTTAGGACTCGGAATCGAACGAAACGGCGGCGACATCGTCGGTATGTCAGAGAAGGGTCGGTATCTCAGAGAAGGACTGTGAAGATCAACCACGCGACGAACGCCGACGGCAGGAGCGAGTCGAGGCGATCCATGATGCCGCCGTGGCCCGGCAACAAGGTCCCCATGTCCTTGATCCGAAGATCGCGCTTGACCTGAGATTCGATGAGGTCGCCCAGCGTGCCGGTCACAACGAGGACGACGCCGAGCAGAACACCGATCATCGAGTTCGCATCGAGAATGAGTGTGACAGTGAGCAGGCTGCCGATGACACAGAAAAGGAGCGACCCAGCGAGTCCTTCCCACGACTTCTTAGGACTGATCGCAGGCGCCATCGGATGCTTACCGAACAGCACCCCGGCGACGTAACCGCCGACATCCGAACACACGACGGCGATGAGAAACACCAGAACGCGGCCTGCTCCGTCCTCCTGCAGAACCATCAGAACCGCGAAGGATGCCAGCAGGGGCAGCCAACATGCCACCAGGATGGTGACCGCAAGTTCGCGGAGATAGTTTTTCGGTGCCGAACCGAGGCCCTGCTGTAACAGCAGCCAGACCATGCACACCAGAACAGTGCCTGCGGTAGCGCTCAGCACTCCGGTGGTTCCCCATGGCCAGCCGAGCCAGATTATCGCTTGACCGCCCACGATCAACGGAATCCGCGGAACGAGCACTCCGGCTTCACGAAGGCGCCTGGCCACCTCATAGGTAGCGATGGCGAGCGCGACCGCAACAACGCCGATCCAGACCAGCGGCGCGAACACCATGATCAGAATCAGCGAAATACCCAAGCCACCGCCCACCGCAATTGCCGCCGGCAGATTGCGACCCGCTTTGCCCGTCGCTTTCGGCACCGGATCCCCTATCGACTTCGGCTCGACGTGGGTAGCGTCGACCGACTCCCCTGGCGTCGAGGGGTCGGGTACGGCAGAGCCCAGTGGCCGTTCCGATCCCACCACGACGCCATCTCCTTGCTTCATCATCTATGTCCGATTCTTTCGGGAGAATCAGACCTCCATCAAGTCCGCTTCTTTACGCTTGACCAATTCGTCGATCGACACGGTGTACTTCGAGGTGGTCTTGTCGAGCTCGTTCTCGGCCCGTAGGACCTCGTCTTCGCCCGCCTCGCCATCTTTCTGAATACGCTTGAGCTCTTCCATCGTCTTTCGACGCACGTTGCGGATCGCCACCTTGGCGTCTTCGCCCTTGCCCTTGGCCTGCTTGGCGAACTCGCGGCGGCGCTCCTCCGTCAGCTGAGGAATGCTGATACGAATGAGGTTGCCATCGTTCGTCGGGTTCACACCGAGATCGGAGTTGCGAATCGCAGTCTCGATCGGCCCGAGCTGTGCAGGCTCGTACGGCTTGATCACTACCATCCGGGCCTCGGGGACACTGATACTCGCCAGCTGGGTGATCGGCGTCGGGGAACCGTAGTACTCGATCACAATACGGTTGAACATGCCTGGATTGGCCCTGCCGGTTCGGATGGACGACAGGTCGTCGCGTGCAACGGTGACCGCCTTCTCCATCCTTTCCTCGGCATCGAAAAGCGCTTCGTCTATCACGGCTTGACCTCCATCGTCTTTGCTGATGATCCAGCATGTTCGAGTACGTGATCGGAAACGATCACGATGTGACCAGTGTCCCGATCTTCTCACCCGCGACAGCGCGGGCAATATTCCCCTGGATGAGCAGGTTGAACACCATGATCGGCATTTGATTGTCCATGCAGAGACTGAAGGCGGTGGCGTCGGCGACCTGTAAGCCCTTCTCGATGACCTCACGATGTGTGATCGATTCGAACATCGTTGCGTCCGGGTCGAGCCTCGGGTCGGCCGAGTAGACGCCGTCGACGGCCTTCGCCATCAGAAGCACCTCTGCCCCGATCTCGAGAGCACGCTGCGCAGCCGTCGTGTCGGTCGAAAAATACGGCATACCCATTCCGGCACCGAAGATGACGACTCGGCCCTTCTCCAGATGGCGACGCGCGCGAAGCGGCAGATAAGGCTCGGCGACCTGCCCCATCGTTATCGCGGTCTGCACACGGGTGGCCACACCCTGCTTTTCCAGAAAGTCCTGCAGAGCAAGACAGTTCATCACAGTTCCGAGCATGCCCATGTAGTCGGAGCGGGAACGGTCCATCCCCCGCTGCTGCAGTTCGGCACCCCGAAAAAAGTTGCCTCCGCCGATGACGACAGCAACCTGAACTCCGGTGGCTACGACCTCGGCAATCTGCTCGGCAACGTTGGTGACGACGTCAGGGTCGAGACCTACTTGGCCTCCTCCGAACATCTCTCCACCCAGTTTGAGCATCACTCGCTTGAATCCGGGCCTGTCGGTGGCGGGATCGGTCATAACTCTCCTCGGTTCTCGCCGGTCGATTGCGCACGGTGAATCAAGGGCACTCCAAAGGCACCCACTACCCATATCCTGCCTTATCGAAGCCGCCACGGACTAAACACCCGCCTGACGCGACACATCCTGGCGTGGCAGCAAACAAAAAGTTGCCGTCCGCTCGACCGGAGTCGAGCGAACGGCAACCTCAAAAAATTTGCTCGGTATCCGCGATCAGCTTGCGCCGACCTCGAACCGTGCGAAACGCGTGATCTTGACGCCGGCATCGTCGAGGATCGCCTTCACGGACTTCTTGGAATCCTGAACCGAGGACTGCTCGGTGAGCACGACATCCTTGAAGAATCCGTTGACACGGCCTTCGATGATCTTCGGGAGTGCCTGCTCTGGCTTACCCTCTTCGCGAGCGGTTTCCTCGGCGATACGACGCTCGGAAGCGACGATGTCCTCAGGAACCTCGTCGCGCGTGACGTACTTGGCCTTGAGCGCGGCAACCTGCATCGCAGCACTGCGAGCAGCCTCAGCAGCAGCCTCGCCCTCACCTGTGTATTCGACGATCACGCCGACAGCCGGCGGCAGATCCGCGCTGCGCTTGTGCAGGTAGATCGCAACCGGGCCCTCGAACGAAGCGACTCGTCGGAGTTCGAGCTTCTCGCCGATCTTGGCCGACAGCTCGCCCAGCGCCGCGTCCACGGTCTTTCCGTCGAGGTTCAGTGCCTTCAAGGCCTCGACGTCGGCGGGCTTGCCTTCGGCGGCAACAGCGGCGACGGAGTTCGCGAACGTCTGGAACTCTTCGTTCTTGGCGACGAAGTCGGTCTCGGAGTTGATCTCGAGTAGCACGCCGCCCTTGGCGACCACGAGACCTTCGGCGGTGGACCGCTCGGCACGCTTGCCGACGTCCTTGGCGCCCTTGATGCGTAGTTGCTCGACAGCCTTGTCGAAGTCTCCCTCGGCCTCGGCTAGAGCGTTCTTGCAGTCCATCATTCCGGAGCCGGTGAGCTCACGGAGCCGCTTGACGTCAGCGGCGGTGTAGTTCGCCATGTTGAGCGAGCCTCCTCGAATGCTGTGGGTGGGCAGAGCATAAAAGTTCTCGAATACTGCAGAAAAGGTCCTGATAGGCGTGGTTCACGCCTATCAGGACCCCATCGATCAAGCCTGCGTTGCCGGTGCTTCTGCGGCAGGCGCATCAGCGGCGGGTGCTTCCGCGGCAGGCGCCTCAGCATCGGCAACGGGTGCCTCTGCTGCAGCTTCCTGCGTCTCAGCCGCTGCGGGCGATGCCTGTGCAAGCTGCTCGAGCTCCCACTCTGCAAGTGGCTCGCCTGCGCCGACCTCGGGCTTCGCGTCGGTAGCAGTGTTGAGACCCGCACGAGCCTGTACACCCTCGGCCACTGCAGATGCAACGACCTTGGTCAGCAGTGCTGCGGAGCGGATTGCATCATCGTTGCCCGGGATCGGGTAGTCGACGACGTCAGGGTCGCAGTTGGTGTCCAGGATCGCGATGACCGGGATCTTCAGCTTGCGAGCCTCGCCGACGGCGATGTGCTCTTTGTTGGTGTCGACGATCCAGATGGCCGAGGGAACCTTGGCCATGTCACGGATTCCGCCGAGGGTGCGGTCCAGCTTGGTCATCTCACGCGTCAGCATGAGGATTTCCTTCTTGGTGCGTCCCTCGAAGCCACCGGTCTGCTCCATTGCCTCGAGCTCCTTGAGGCGGATGAGACGCTTGTGGACCGTCTGGAAGTTGGTGAGCATGCCACCGAGCCAGCGCTGATTCACGTAGGGCATTCCCACGCGAGTTGCCTCAGCGGCGATGGACTCCTGAGCCTGCTTCTTGGTGCCGACGAACAGAACCGTGCCACCGTGGGCGACGGTTTCCTTGACGAACTCGTAGGCCTGATCGATGAAGGTCAGAGTCTGCTGCAAGTCGATGATGTAGATGCCGTTGCGGTCGGTGAAGATGAATCGCTTCATCTTCGGGTTCCAACGACGGGTCTGATGTCCGAAGTGAGTGCCGCTGTCGAGCAGCTGCCTCATAGTTACTACAGCCATGGCTGAATAACTCGCTTTCATTTGCCGGTTGACGCAGAGTGTCGTTCGACCCCTGCCCTGGCGACCGCTGGTTGCCGAACCCACTCGAAATAAAGTGGGACCGCCGACAACCGGGTATGTGACTTCCATTAACGAAATGGCTGCCTCAAGACGCGGACGCGCGAAGTCGACCCGTGCGGGCACAGGTCGCTCCGACAGTGTACGGCCTGAAAGCCGCAGCTCATAACCAGGGCGGAGGTCAAGGGACGACGAGATATGTGGACAAACTTTCCGTCTGTCCACAGGCAGTACAACTGCACCCTGAAGAATTGCCTGAACCGACATTCTGAATACCATGAAAGTCCTGGCAGCAGCCCTCGTCATCACGCTGATCTCGGCCGCCGCCGGCCCGGCCGACGCCTCCCCGTCCGGAGCTTCCCCTCCGAGCCCGTCGCAGGCATTTCACTGGCCGTTGTCGCCGCGACCCGCAGTGATCACCGTTTTCGACCCTCCCGAGCATGACTGGCTCCCCGGCCATCGCGGCGCCGACCTGGCAGGGAGCTCCAATCAGGCAGTCCGCGCAGCAGGGCCTGGCACAGTCGTGTTCGCGGGCCGAGTAGCAGGAAAACCCGTGGTCTCGATCGACCACCCAGGCGGACTTCGCACCACTTACGAACCGGTGACCGCCTCGGTCCACGCCGGGATGCGGGTCAGAGCCTCAGAGATCGTCGGCAAGCTCGAACCGGGTCATCCCAGCTGCACGGAAGTGTGTCTGCACTGGGGTGTGCGACGAGGCCGGGAGTACCTCGACCCGTTGGCGCTGGTCCACTTCACACCGATTCGACTCAAGCCTCTTCACGCGAGCTAGCTCGAACGAGGTTCGAGTACAACCGAATTCGAATGGGCCCACGAATCGAGGGACAAATCCGCGTGAGCCAGACGCACCCGATTCAGCGCCAACTCGGGCCCGAATGCCGTCCGGATGCTGCCGGAAAATCATCGGCCACCATCGCCGCAAGCTCGACGAACGCCGAGCGCGTCTGCGGACGAAGAAGGTCCAGATCGACCACGGCACCCTCGGCCAAATGCTCGTCGAACGGTACGACGAGCACTGCGCGGCACCGTTCCAAGAAATGCTGAGTCAGCAAGTTCATATCGACCGCCGACGAACCGGGCCGAACCGAACTGATCACGACCACCGTGCGCTCGACCAAGTGCCCATAACCGTGCAGCTGAAGCCAATCGAGCGTGGCCGCTGCGCTACGCGCGCCATCGACAGCGGGTGAGGAGACGAGCACGAGTGCGTTTGCCAGTTGCAGCACGCCGTTCATCGCCGAGTGCATGATGCCCGTGCCGCAGTCGGTCAATATCAAGTTGTAATAGACCTGGAGCATATCGATGACGGAACGATAGTCCTCTTCGCCGAACATTTCCGATGCCGCGGGATCGCGTTCCCCGGCAAGAACTTCCAATCGACTCGGCGCTTGCGAGGTATGCGCACGGATGTCGGAATAGCGTCGAACGTTGGGAGCATCCGCCAGCAGGTCGCGCACCGTCGACGACGTCTGACGCGGGACCCGTTCACCCAGGGTTCCGAAATCGGGATTCGCATCTACCGCGATTACGCAGTCACCGCGCAGCGACGCGAAAGTCGAACCGAGGCCCAGGGTCGTCGTGGTCTTGCCGACACCACCTTTGAGCGAGAGAAACGCGATGCGATAGTCACCCAGAACAGGTTGCCTTATGCGCTCCACTTGGTTGCGGTAGCGCTCCTCAGCAGTCGATTCACCAGGATTGATCACCCCACCGGTAAGTCGATGTACCCCCTTACGCCAGCCCGACGAGGAAGTGCGCCGCGGACGCTTGAGGAGTGTGTCGGGAGCGAGATCCTGGCTGGTCGGCTGGTACTGCGCTCCGAACGGCTGATTCGGTCCCGGTGTTGCACCGGAGGCCGGATCGCTGGGCGGATAGCCGTTGGGGGTTCGACTACTAGGAGTTCGACTACTGGGGGCTCGACCGCTGACGGGCTGAATCTGCTGGGAACGGACGGCAGAAGGACCCGACCACGGTGGGGTCCAGTCATCGACGCGATCGTTGCGAGCAGGGTCGGGAACCACTTGCGAGGGTGGAGCGTAGCGCGGTGGCGCCTGGCGATCGGTCGACCGACTCGATTGCCACGGGGCCACTTGCCGGTCGCCGGTCGCGGGTTCGTCGCTACGCGAACCCGAGTCTGCGGACGATGCCTGTGTCCACACCGGCTCGATCGGCGACGAGTTCGATCGAAAAGGATGACCAGAACTCGCCTGGGCACGGATCGACCACGCGGCGCTAGCGCCTTGTGGTTGTTCGCGGTCCACGGTCCCCCCGTATCCGGATTTCGACTTCAGCTTTGGACTCCATTGCAGTTTTCGAACTGAGCAGCAGTTACGCAACACAATACTTTGCGTACGGTTTGTTTCGCCACGACGCTACCAAACTCGCCCGCGACAAGGGTGGTTCACGCTCGCGGATGCGCTTGGTCGTGCACCGCCCGCAATCGCTCCACCGACACGTGAGTGTAGATCTGAGTGGTTGCAAGGGAAGCATGCCCGAGCAACTCCTGTACCACCCGAAGATCGGCACCGCCCTCGAGAAGGTGGGTGGCCGCGGAGTGCCTCAACCCGTGCGGCCCTATGTCGGGTGCACCGGGTACCGCCGACACGACCTCGTGCACAGCCGTCCGGGCCTGGCGGGGATCTATACGGGCGCCTCTGCGACCCAGCAGCAGCGCGCGTCCCGAACGATCGTTGCTCAACGCCGGACGCCCGTGCAACGACCAGGCCTCGAGGGCGTGCGCCGCTGGAACTCCGTACGGTGCCGAACGTTCTTTGTCACCCTTTCCGATCACGCGGACCACTCGTCGATCGGCATCGATGTCGTCGAGGTCGAGTCCGCACAGCTCGCCGACTCGGATTCCGGTGGCGTACAACATTTCCACTATCAAGCGATCTCTCAGTGCAAGTGGATCGAGTTCTGCCGCGCCGGATTGGGCCTGGGTCAGCGCCTCGGAGGCTTGACTCTGCTTGAGAACCGAAGGCAGTGAGCGCCGGACCGCCGGTGTTGCCAAACGCAACGCTGGATCTGAGGTCATGCGGGCACTACGAGTGAGCCATGCGGTGAAGGCACGGGCCGAAGACGTGCGTCTGGCCATCGACGTTCTAGCGGATCCGTGCCGAGCCTGATCCGCCAGCCAGGACCGGAGTACCCGCAGATCGAGGTCGGCCAGCGTTGCCGACGCGTCACGCCGGATGAGATGACGGAGCAACGACTCTGCATCGGCCACGTATGCACGCACGGTGTTGACCGATCGGTTGCGTCCGATCTCGAGATGCTCGGCATACTCCTCGAGGTGTACGCGCAGCGTCGGTGGGAGCTCGTCTTCGGCCATTCACACAGCCTTACCGCTGCACTGCCGGGGAGCAACCAGCCGCGCCGGACCTCTCACCTTGTTCATGCGCCGAGACAGGACGTCCGTCGCTAGCCGGTCACGCTTCGGCCTCGGCCAACTCACGCTTCCACACCCGGAAGGTCTCCTCGGTGCGTCCGCGTCTCCAGTAGCCGGAGATCGAAGCCCACTCAGCAGGAACACCTCGGTCTTTACGCACGTAGCCGCGCAGGTTGTGCATCACGGCCTGTGCTTCGCCATGAATGAACACCTGGGCCTGGCCCGGTAGCCATTCGGTATTTCGAACGGCCTCGATCAGCGGTGAGTTGTCCCCGGCCTTGTCGTCACCGACCTCGCCGGAACCGGCCCCGCGGTGAATCCACGTGACGTCCACGAGCGCAAGCGTCTCCATATAGATTTCGTCCTTGCGGTCCGACACCTCGACGAACACCTTCGCAATCGCGTCTTCCGGCAGTGCCTCGACCGCAGCGGAGATGGCTGGGATAGCAGATTCGTCGCCGGCGAAGAGATGCCAATCCGCCTCTGGACGCGGCTTGTAAGCGCCGTTGGGGCCATAGAGGCCGATGCGGTCGCCTGCCTTCGCGTTGGCCGCCCAAGGCCCGGCAATGCCCTCGTCACCGTGGACGACGAAGTCGATCGCAATCTCGCGAGCGTCGACATCGACAGAGCGCACCGTGTAGGTGCGCTTGACTTCCGCGTCCTCCGAGCCGAATGCGAGCTTTACGTACGAGTCGGTGAAGTCGACCGGTTGGAAGTCCTCGAATCCTGGATCGCCGAGATACACCCGTTGCATGTGCGGTGTCAGTGATTCCGTACGGAGGACGGTCAGGACGGTTTTGCGTCGTGCCACTTTTCAGCCTTTCCGAGCTGTTGACATAGTTTTGCTGCCTAGAGGAGTAAGTGTTACCTAACACCCTACCGTTCCCGGTGGTTCCCCAGGTTGCTCACGTGCGAACCACCCGGGACCACCCGGTCTCGTCACTTGCTACGAACCCGTCCAGTTCCAACAGAGGCAATACCGATCGAACAGTAGTCAGAGGCAACGACGACACATCGGAAAGCTCACGCGGCGAAAGAGTTCCGGTCGCAGGTAGCGCCTCGTACACCAACAACGCCGACTCTGACAATGCATCGATATCGCGGAACATCGAGGGCCTACCCTCGTCGGTCTCCCCCGCCATTCCTGCTTCGGCGACCACATCGTGGGCATCGGCAACCAAACGCGCTTCGCCTTCACGAATCATCCGGTGGCAACCCTTCGATGCCGCCGACGTCACTGGACCCGGAACTGCAAGTACCGGGCGTCCGAGTTTGCGAGCCCACCCAGCTGTGTTGCGTGCACCGCTGCGCCAACCAGCCTCCACGATGACCACAGCCGACCCGAGGCCTGCGACCAATCGATTGCGAGCGAGAAAGCGGTGTTTGGCCGGCGTCGTGCCGGGGGCGTACTCACTGATAACGGCCCCCGTTTGTGCTATTCGGTGAAGCAACCGGGAGTGTCCCGAGGGATATGCTCGGTCGACTCCGCACGCGAGTACCGCCACGGTCGAACCGCCCACGCCCAATGCAGCTCGATGGGCGGCCGCATCGATCCCGAATGCCGCCCCCGATAAAACCGTCCAGCCGTCGACTGCCAAATCTCCGGCAATCTCGGCAGTCACGTGCTCGCCGTACGCCGTGGCGGCACGTGTACCGACGATCGACACGGCTCGCTCGGTCAACTCCGCCACGGAAGCTGCGCCGAGAACCCACAAGGACAACGGCGCACATTGATCGGTGCCCACCGGCATCCCAGCACCGTCGAACGCGAGAAGTTTCCACATCGGCCACTCGTCATCATCGGGGGTGATGAGCCGACCACCCAGAGATGCAACAAGATCGAGGTCCGCGCGTGCAGTGTCGATATGCGAGCGGACCTGCAATCGCTCACCGAGTGCCCCACGGGAGACGGCATCGGCGGCACCTTCGGGACCTGCCTCGGCTGCGAAGTCGCGAAGTACCCGATGTGGCCCCTGAGCAACACGAGAGAGGTACGCCCAGGCCAGGCGCCGTGGATCGTGCGTCGTCACCTCGTCCCCCTGTCTCGAAAGTCCAAAGCGGCTCCCACCTCGCCGATGCCTGGCATGTCTCCCCCCGCCAGATCGTTCAAAGTCCAGGAAACGCGAAGAGCACGATCGGCACCTCGGGCGGTCAGCGAACCATTACGAAGCGCTCTCTCGACCGGAACCAAGGCTTCACGCGAGAGTGTGAACTTCTGCCGCAGCGCAGGTCCAGGAACCTCGGCGTTTGTCCGCCACCCGTATTCGCGCCAACGTTCGGCTGCCTGCTCGCGTGCCGCGATGACGCGGGCACGCACGTGCTCGGTGGTCTCTCCGAGCTCGTCCGTCAATGCACCGGTAGCCACTCCCATCATGGCGATACGCAGATCGACGCGGTCGAGAAGCGGACCGGACAGCTTGCCGAGGTACTTTCGCCGAACCATCGGCGCACAAACACAATCGGCATTTCTGGCCGGCGCACACGGGCACGGATTCGCAGCCAACACCAATTGAAAACGTGCCGGATACCGAGCCACGCCATCGCGGCGCGCAATCCTGATCTCGCCGTCCTCCAACGGAGTTCTCAACGCCTCCAGTACTTTCAGACCCATCTCGGCACATTCGTCGAGGAAGAGGACGCCCCGGTGCGCTCGACTGACTGCACCTGGCTTCGCCATGCCGGTTCCACCGCCCACGAGCGCGCTCACCGACGTCGAATGGTGAGGCGCGATGAAAGGTGGCGAGGAAATCAACGGCCGCTCTGTGGTCAACAGGCCTGCAACCGAATGAATTGCGGTCACCTCCAATGCCTCCGATTCGGTCAGGGGTGGGAGAATTCCTGGAAGTCGTTGTGCCAACATCGTCTTGCCGATTCCCGGAGGTCCGGTCAGCATGACGTGATGCGCACCGGCCGCAGCGACTTCCAAGGCCCACCTCGCCTCGGACTGGCCGACTACCTCGCTCATATCCGGATATTCCACGTCTTGCCCGAATTGCCCGGGAATCGGCCGGCTCAATTCGACTTCCCCCCGGAGCCATTCGACGACTTCCTTCAACGACCCTGCCCCGAGCACTTCGATACCGTCGACAAGACCTGCTTCTGCCAGTGCCGCGATCGGCACCACCACTCGTGACCACCTCGCCCGTTTGACTGCCAACACACCTGGCAGAACGCCGCGCACCGGACGAAGGCGTCCATCCAATGCCAATTCGCCTAGGAAAACGGTCTTTTCGAGCGATCGCCGCGGGATCTGTCTGGCTGCATCCAGAACCGCCAACGCAAGGCCGAGGTCGTAGACGGAGCCTACTTTCGGCAAAGTAGCTGGGGATAGTGCCAGAATTACACGAGAATCCGGCCAACTATTGCCAGAGTTCGTTACGGCCGCCTTTACTCGGTCTCGTGACTCGTTCAACGCTGTGTCCGGGAGTCCTACCAAATGAATTCCCGGCAATCCGCGGCCGATATCTGCTTCGATCTCCACTACTTGGCCATCCACACCGGACACGGCCACCGAGAAAGCGCGGCCCAGTGCCATCAGAACACCCCACGCAAATGCGTCACGACCGGATCGGCACCTCGTGCCATCACGATAGCGACCACGTCGAAACGCATTCTCACCCAGGGGCTGTCACGGTTCTCCAGCCAGGCCAGCGCGAGCTTACGTATCCGCTGCTGTTTCGCGTACGTCACCGACTCTGCCGGAGTTCCGTAGCCGGTCCCCGAACGGGTTTTCACCTCGACGAAGACGAGAACCTCGCCCTCACGCGCGACTATGTCGAGTTCCCCGTACCGGCATCGCCAATTTCTCTCGACTATTTCCATTCCGCTATCGACCAGACGCAGAGCGGCCAAAGCCTCCCCGCGCGCCCCCAAGTCCGAATTGGACATCGCACTCCCCACGGTCGTCGGTTCGCCGATCTGCCGAACCCACAACCGACGATGCGCCAAGGAAGGACCGAGGATCCGCATCCTCGCAGCTCGAGAATCACCCTGTGGACAAGCGAATCGCCTGTGGATTACCACTGAAATTCAACTCGTCGGGGGGCATACGTGACGTACCCATGTGCATGGCACCACACCCCCGAAGGCACCACAAACAAAGCAATGCCCCAACCTTCTTGGTCGGGGCATTGCTCGAAGTCCAGCTACGTGGATGAAATCCCTACGCGAGATTAACTCCCTGCGTGAAATGAACTCAATGCGCTGCTTCGTACGCTGCTTGCACGTCCTGGCTGATTCGACCGCGTGCGCTCACGTCATAACCATTTTCCCGCGCCCATGCGCGAATGTCCTGCAGGTCGACCTTGCCACGGGCGGAGGCCGGTGAAGTCTTGCGTGCTCGACGACCCGATACTTTCTCTGAATGCTCGATCCAGAATGCCAACTGCTCGTGCAGTTCGTTTGCATGCTTCAGGTTCAGGTCGATGCTGTACTGATTGCCACCGATACTGAATTCGATGGTCTCACCCTGTCCGTCCTTGATGACCGAACCGTCGACATCATCGATCATTTGGACGAGTGTCTTGCGTGCCATGTCCGAACCTCTAACAGTCGAGGGAAGTGCTTATAGAGCCGTTTCTACCACCAATTGGCTCATTCTCCCAACATTGGACAGAAATCCACAGCAACGTTTCAGCTTTCATATTGAGCAAAGACAGCCGATTTCGAGACATCCGCAAAACAGGCGAGCAGCCAATTCCCTTGTCCTGCACTCAATATGGAATTGACTCTCACGCTATTCGATCACCGATTGCGGCGATTCACTGAGCTGAAAAGTTACTGCTGCACAATCGACCACAAAACCTGACCCAGTACGAAGCATAGCGCGGCTGCACCGATCAATTGAGCACACATGACGAGCGTCTTGCGCGAGCGTCGCCGGCCCACGAGATAGGTGCCGGCCGCAATCAACAGCAGCCACAGTGTTACCGACACGGGAAATGGTCTACTCGGGCAAACGCAGGTCGGTTTTCTCGAGTTCCTCGATGTTGACGTCCTTGAACGTGATCACCCGAACATGCTTGACGAAACGTGCCGGTCGGTACATATCCCACACCCAGGAATCGGACATTCGCAGCTCGAAATAGATCTCGCCGTCCGCGTTGTGGGGAATGAGTTCGACGGAGTTGGCGAGATAGAACCGGCGCTCAGTCTCGACCACATAGTTGAACTGACCGACGATGTCCCGGTACTCCCGATACAACGAGAGCTCCATCTCGGTTTCGTACTTTTCGAGATCCTCGGCACTCATCGGTTAGTTCTCATCCTCCGTCGGCTGGCATGAAGTTCAATCATCGCGCATTGCGTTCATCGCAGTCCATTCGGCCCAGGACCGACGCTACTTCGTCGGTCCTGCCTGCCGCGGCAGCCGCAACGTTGGCGTACGACATTCGGTGTTGCGAGCACGGCCCGAGTTCCGACATCGCTACCGCATGAGCTTTGGTGCTGTAACCCTTGTGAACCGCGAAGCCGTAACCAGGGATTTCTGCATCCATCTCGACCATCACTCGGTCTCGCGATACCTTGGCGAGAACACTGGCCGCAGCAATGCACGCGGCCGTCGCGTCGCCGCCGATCACCGGGAGCGACGGAACCGGCAGTCCAGGCACCCGAAATCCGTCGGTGAGAACATATCCGGGCATCATCGAAAGACCTGCCACAGCTCTTCGCATTCCCTCGATGTTGGCGACATGGACACCGATTCGATCGATCTCATCGGCATCGATGAACACCACACTCCAGGCGAGCGCCAGCCGTTGGATCTTCGGAAACAGTTCCTCACGACGCTTCTCGGTCAACTTCTTCGAATCATTCAGATCTGCCAGCGCGGGGTGTGCTTTCCCGCCGAGCACACAGGCGGCGACGGTCAGCGGTCCGGCACATGCACCCCGCCCTGCTTCGTCGACGCCTGCCACCGGCCCCAGTCCATTGCGTTCGAGTGCGGACTCCATCGTCCGCAGCCCCGAAGAGCGACGAATGACAGGACGCGGTGGCCACGGTGGACGACCTCGTGATCGACTCGAACTACTCATTGCCCGTGTTCAGCTCACTGTCCCTGGATGTCGGGCGAGTCGAGGGTGCCGAACCGCGATGGCGGCAGTGCGATGAGGAACGCCTTGCCGATCACATTGTCGATCGGCACGGTCCCCATCAGCTCGTCCGAGACATGGAACCGCGAATCGGCCGAATTGCTTCGATTGTCACCCATGACCCAGACGTTGCCCTCGGGCACGGTCACGGGCGCAAAGCAACGACCGGACTTCAGCTCGGTATCGCAGGTCATGACGTCAGGCGTAAACGGGAAGTCCATCTGAATATAGGGTTCGTCGAGCGGCTTACCGTCCACGAGAACACGCCCCTGAGCGTCGCAGCACTCTACGGTCTGTCCCCCGGTGGCGATCACACGTTTGACGAGATCGTTTTCGTCCGGTGCGACGACACCGATCAGCGAGCCGACTTCCTCGGCGCCACGGATTATCGCGTTCGACGACCTGTGGGAGGTGAATTCGCTGTTCCACGAGTCAGGGCCACGGAAGACGATGACGTCACCCGGCTTGGGGTCTCCGAAGCGATAGCCGATCTTCTCCACGACGATGCGATCTCCGGTGCACCCGGCGCAGCCATGCAGCGTCGGTTCCATCGATTCGGACGGAATCAGATACACGCGGGCAACGAATGTCTGGAGCAGGAAGCTCAGAACCAACGCGACGAGTATCAGTATCGGCAGTTCACGCCAGAAGGATCGAGGCTTTTTCTCACGACGCGTCTCTTCCGACTTCTCACTGTGCGAATCGGACGGCCGGTTCGGATCCTGCTGGGAATCTGTCACGGCACTAGATTAGCCCCAGTCTTCGTGTGTTTATTAGCCGCAGTCTCTCCGAGCTTCGAACGGTGCATCGACGCGTGGCGACCAAACGAGCAGCGGTGATGAGAACAAGAAAGCGCCACACCGACCCGAGGGGCGATGCGGCGCTTTTCAAAGCTGGGCGGAAGTGACCGCAATCAGCGCTTTTCCTTGATCTTGGCAGCCTTGCCACGAAGGTCACGGAGGTAGTAGAGCTTCGCGCGACGAACATCTCCACGAGTCAGAACCTCGAACTCGGCGATGTTCGGGCTGTGAACCGGGAAGGTGCGCTCGACACCGACACCGAACGAAACCTTACGGACGGTGAACGTCTCACGAACGCCACCACCCTGGCGACGAATCACGACGCCCTTGAAGATCTGAATGCGCTCTTTCGAGCCTTCGATAACCTTGACGTGCACGTTCAACGTGTCGCCTGGGCGGAAGGCAGGAATGTCGCTGCGAAGCGACTTGTTGTCCAAGAAGTCCAGAGTGTTCATCGGTAGGTCCATCCTTGCGTTCTTCGCATGAGCAGAGGAACCGAGCGGCCCCGCGAACGGGGCTCGGCTGGTTCGTACTCCGATTAGGGTTGTGCCTTGCACAGGCAACCCGCCTATTGTGCCAGAGAGAGACCCTGGTTGCGAAATCGAATCACTCTGCAGAGGCCACCGGCACTGGAGGTGGCGCCGCCGGACGAACGGTCCTGTCCAGTTCGCATTCGGTCGCTTCGACGGCGTGGCCAATACTCGGTTTCCCGGCAATCAGGTCCTGAAGGTAGACCTTGGCCCTGATCGTCGGACGTCTGATGGTGCGCTCGCGCCGAAGTGCTCGCTCCATCCGCTTGGGCCTGCTCGTGTAGTACCAGCGCGCCCAGGGCGCTCCGGGCCTGCTCAGCCGGATCGCACCGACGTAAAGAATCGGCGCTACGAACAAACCGATCAATCCCGTCCAGATCTTCCCCTTGAGCACAACGACTGCGCAGACAGCGAGGTGAAATAGGGCAAGCGCTGTGTACCCCGCCCTGACCCAGGGGTTGGGGTCGCGGCGAATGTCGGTGACGTTCAGAAGTTCGAGTGGGTGAAATCCCAGCAGAAGCAACCCTGTTGCCGCCGTCGCGACGAACACCGCATCGATCGACGTTCTGCCTTGTTCGGACCAGTAGACATCCTCGAGATAGAAGATCAACGCGAACTCGTCGAGAACAAGCGCCGAACCGACCCCGAACAACGAAGCGAGTGCGGCACCTGTCTCGGTCGTTCCGTCCTCGTACACCGTGATAAGTGCAACGCCGGCGACGAGCATCAGCACGATCCCGAACACAACGTGATGGATGTGCCGACCACCGGGAGTGATGTTTCCCGGCCACCACTTCACCTGCGCCCGGATCAATCGAACGCTGAGTCGAATGACAGCGAACCCGACCAAGAAACCGATGAGGAAGCACAGGAGAGGGAGTCGGCCATGCTCGATGATCTCCCGATCCAGCCACTCACTCACCGTGACCCACCCTTCTCACAGTCGGTTCGACATCTGTCGAATGCGCACGATTCTGAGCTCGCTGACTACTACGCCGAACTCTATTTGCCGAATCCTGCGTTCCGGAGCGCGTCTGCCATGGAGCCACCTGCGGGAGTACTGACTTGGGGCCCAGACCCTCCACGGTTGTCACCTCCGCGCCCTCCACGGTTGTCACCTCCGCGCCCTCCACGGTTGTCACCTCCGCGATTATCGTTGCCGCGGTCTTCCTTGCGTGGCGCTTGGCGCCGCTCCGACTGGCCGCCACGAGACTTGTCCTTCGATCCGGCACCAGGCTCGTCGTCGAGGCGCAAGCTCAGGCCGATGCGCTGACGGGCGATGTCGACCTCCATGACCTTGACCTTGACCACCTGGCCCGACTTGACCACCTCACGTGGATCCTTGACAAAGTTGTGCGATAACGCCGAAACGTGCACCAACCCGTCCTGGTGAACGCCGACATCGACGAAGGCGCCGAATGCCGCAACGTTCGTCACGACGCCTTCGAGCGTCATCCCCGGCTTCAGATCTGCGATCTTCTCGATACCAGCCGCGAAGGTTGCGGTCTTGAACTCCGGACGCGGATCCCTACCGGGCTTTTCGAGTTCGGCGATGATGTCCGTGACGGTCGGTAGGCCGAATCGATCGTCGGCGAACTTTCGTGGATCGAGCGCGCGCAGCAATGTGCTGTTGCCGATCACCTCGCGTACCCCCACACCGGCCGTGTCGACGATGCGCCGAACTACCGGGTATGCCTCAGGGTGGACGCTCGACCGATCGAGCGGATCGTCCCCGTCGACGATGCGCAGGAATCCTGCACACTGCTCGAACGCCTTCGGACCGAGCCGTGCGACATCTTTGAGCTTGGAGCGGCTAGCGAAAGGACCGTGTTGATCACGATGCGCAACGATGCTTTCGGCGAGTGAACCAGCAATTCCCGACACCCTGGACAACAGCGGAACGGAGGCTGTATTGACGTCGACCCCGACAGCGTTCACGGCATCCTCCACGACGGCACCGAGGGACCTGGCCAACAATGCCTCGGAAATATCGTGCTGGTACTGACCGACCCCGATGGATTTCGGATCGATCTTCACCAGTTCCGCCAACGGATCTTGGAGCCGTCGCGCAATGGAAACTGCGCCGCGAATAGTCACGTCCAGCTCGGGCAACTCGCTCGAGGCGTATGCCGATGCGGAGTACACCGATGCGCCCGCTTCGGAAACAACGATCTTGGTCAATCCTGCCGCTGGGTATTTGGCGATGAGCTCCGCCGCGAGCGCGTCGGTTTCGCGTGAGGCCGTGCCGTTTCCGATTGCGATCAACTGAACCGAGTGCTTCGAGGCCAACGCCGCCAGGGTCGCGAGCGCCTGGTCCCATTTTCCTTGAGGCTTGTGAGGATAGATCGTGTCGTAGTCGACGACCTTGCCCGTCGAGTCCACCACTGCAACTTTGGTGCCTGTCCGAAATCCCGGATCGAGACCCATCGTCGAACGGTTACCTGCAGGGGCGGCAAGCAACAAGTCCTTCAGATTGGACGCGAACACATCCACCGCGTCCTTTTCGGCGGACTGCCGAAGACGCATCCGAACATCGATCGCCATGGTCACCAGAAGCTTGGTCCGCCACGCCCAACGCACGGTGTCGAGGAGCCAGCGGTCAGCGGCGCGGCCACGATCGGCGATGTCGAACTTCCTCGCGATGCGCCCTTCGTAGACCGTGGGAACTCCAGGCTGCGTTTCCTCCTGCTCCGGTTCGAGGCCCAGGGAGAGAATCTCCTCCTTCTCTCCGCGCAATGCAGCGAGAATCCGGTGCGAAGGCAATCTGGTGAAGGGTTCGGAGAATTCGAAGTAGTCCGCAAATTTGGAGCCTTCATCCTCTTTGCCCTTACGGACCGATGCCGTCAACTTGCCGCGGGTCCACATGAGCTCACGAAGTTCGCCCACCAGATCCGGATCCTCTGCGAAACGTTCGACAAGGATTGCGCGTGCACCGTCGAGTTGTTCGGTGTCGTACTGCGCCGGGTCGGTACTCGGATCGGAGATGAGTGCATCGGCGACAGGCTCGTGCCCGGCCTCCCGCGCGATCTGAGCCTTCGTTCTGCGCTTCGGCTTGAACGGCAGGTAGATGTCCTCGACTCGGGCTTTCGTCTCGGCCGACATCAGAGACTGCTCGAGTGTCTCATCGAGCTTGCCTTGGGATCGAATCGATTCGATGACCGCATCACGTCGCTCGTCGAGTTCGCGGAGGTACCGCAGACGCTCGTCGAGCTGCCGGAGCTGGGCGTCGTCGAGGCTGCCGGTAACCTCCTTCCGATACCGAGCGATGAACGGAACGGTCGAACCGCCGTCCAACAGATCCACGGCCGCGCGGACCTGCTCCTCGCGGACGTCGAGTTCTTCGGCTATGCGCTTGTTCACAGATTTCAGAGCAGTCGTCACGGCGTTGGACCCTACCGCTACTGTATGACGAGATCATCAGTGACCATCGTGGGAGATTGCCGACATGTCCAGGCCGTTGCAAGTCCTGGCGGTGTCGGTCACGGCACTTGTCGCCGCGGTATCGATTCTTTCCACTGGATGCAGCGCCCCCGACGACACTCCGGCCGCGCTCGCGATCGATACCTCCGAATCACCTTTTCCCGACACGGCCACCGTCGATGACATGTCCATCGACTCGCGTATCCCCGAAGCCGTGGCGTCGGCCCTCGGGCGTGGCGCGGAGGTCGATTTTGCTTTCCTCGATCGCGAGACCGGTGCGTACTTTGCCAGCGGCGATGCCGAACCGATCGAAACAGCGTCGGTATCCAAGCTGTTCATCGCCGACGACGTTCTGCACGGGGCGGATGTGAGCCAGGTCCCGGTTGCCGAAGAAGACCTGGAGTCGTTGACGACGATGCTCGAGTCTTCGGACGACTTTGCCGCAAACTACTTGTGGGACAGGTACGGTGGGTCCGAGATCATCACGCGCGTGACCGAGCGCTACGGATTGACCGCGACCACACCGCCGTGGGATGACCTGTGGTGGAACACGATGTCGACCGCTGCCGACCTCGTTGCCTACTACACACGACTGCTCGACGGCATCGGCGGACTCTCACCCGCATCGACCGCAACGATGATCGGGCTTCTCCGACAGTCGGCTCCGGTGGCCACCGATGGGTATCACCAGCATTTCGGAATTGTCGACGGCCTACCGGCCGAGCCGGTCTACGCGGTCAAACAGGGGTGGATGTGCTGCATCGCCGACCGATGGATTCATCTGTCGACGGGCACCATAGGCATCGACAATCGCTACGTGTTGGCATTAGTTTCTCGCGAGGAGATTCATTACGAGGACGATATGGAGCACTATCCTGACACCGCGGTTGTAGACGTCACCGACGACAGTAGCGCTCAGCACGCTCGCGACACGCTCACCGGCGTCGTGACGATGCTGTTTCCGGACGGAACGATCGGCAGCTAGCCTCTCCCCTGAACCGAACAGTTCAGTCCGACAACAGATCCGGTCGACGCTCGGCGGTACGCCGGAGGGACTGCTCGGCGCGCCACGCTGCGATCCGCGCATGGTCGCCGGAGAGAAGTACGTCGGGGACCTCGAGTCCACGCCAACTCACCGGCCTGGTGTAGCTGGGGCCCTCGAGCAATCCATCGGAGAACGAATCTTGTTGGTGCGATTGCTGATTGCCGAGCACACCCGGCAGGAGCCGTACCACGGCCTCACTCATCACCAGGACTGCGGCCTCGCCGCCGATGAGGACGTAATCACCGATACTCACTTCTTCGACGCGCACACGTCGTGCTGCGTCGTCGAAGACTCGCTGATCGATGCCTTCGTACCGGCCACAAGCAAACACCAGATGGCGTTCGCCCGCCCACCGCTCGGCGGTTCGCTGCGTGAAGGGCACGCCAGCAGGCGTCGGAACTACGAGTAGTGAGTCTTCTGCGAGTACGTCATCGAGTGCGTCACCCCAGACAGTGGATTTCATGACCATTCCTGGTCCACCACCGTAGGGCGAATCGTCGACGGCTTTGTGCACGTCATTGGTCCACGACCTCAGATCGTGAACCCCTACCGAGACGAGCCCCTTGTCGATTGCCTTGCCCAGCAAAGCAGTTCGAAGGGGTGTCAGGTACTCGGGAAATATCGTTACGATATCGAGCTGCACTGCGCTACTCCGGATCCAGTAGACCCTCGGGCGGATCGATCACGACGACACCGCCGGCAAGCGACACCGACGTCACGATCGCGGCAACGAACGGGACGAGTAACTCTGCGCGGCTGCCGTCGGCGGGGCGGATGGACAACAACTCCCCCGCCGCCGAGTGCAGCACCTCTCGGATCGTACCGACGACAGTACCGTCGGACAGACGGACCGACAGGCCCTCGAGCTCATGATCGTAGAATTCGTCGTCATCGTCCGACGAGGTCGGCAGATCCTTGGAATCGATCACGAACAGTGTGCCGCGAAGAGCGTCGGACACGCTGCGGTCGTCGACGCCTTTCAAGCGCAGCAAAAGCCGCCCGGAGTGGTCCCGGGCGGCCTCCACCGTGTATTCGGTTGTATCGGTCGATACTCGCGGCTTGCGCCCGTGCAGCACCGTTCCTACAGCAAAGCGTTCGTCCGGTTCGTCGGTGCGAACATCGACTACCACTTCACCTTTGATGCCGTGCGACTTGGCGACACGACCGATTACGAGCTCCATTGCGAGATTACCTACTGATCGGTATCGACGACGTCGACGCGAATGCCGCGACCGCCGATTCCGGAGACCAAGGTACGCAACGCAGTTGCCGTCCGACCGCCGCGTCCGATGACCTTTCCCAGATCGTCTGGGTGCACGTGAACTTCCACGGTGCGCCCACGACGTCCGGTGATCAGTTCGACGCGAACGTCGTCAGGATTGGCGACGATGCCACGAACGAGATGTTCGACGGCGTCGGCGACAACGGCACTCACTTCTCAGCAGCCTCGGCGGCCGGAGCTTCTGCGGTCTCGGCCGCAGCTGAATCATCGGCCTTGGCCGTCTCATCGGCCTTTGCAGCCTCGTCGGCCTTCGGAGCCTTCTTCTTCTTGGCGGTCGTAGCGTCGCCGAGCGGCTCGGCGTCGGCCTGAGCCAGTGCAGCGTTGAAGAGGTCCAGCTTGGAAGGCTTGGCCTCTGCGAAGCGAAGCGTGCCCTCGGTGCCCGGAAGGCCCTTGAACTTCTGCCAATCACCGGTGATCTTCAGCAGTGCTTCGACCGGCTCGGTCGGGATAGCGCCGACTCCGAGCCAGTACTGCGCGCGCTCGGAATCGATGTCGATGATGCTGGGGTCCTGCTTGGGCTCGTACTTGCCGATGGTCTCGATCGCACGGCCGTTGCGGCGAGTGCGAGAGTCAGCGATGACGACGCGGTAGTGCGGGGTGCGGATCTTGCCGATACGCATGAGCTTGATCTTGACAGCCATGAAAAATAGAGCCTTTCGAGTTGGTCACGCCGCAATTCTGCGGTGCGCTTGGGATGCGCACCCGGTTTTGCGATGGAGGTGTTGTGACCGCCGTGCGGTACGTAACCGTTGGACGGGCGAACAGCTGCTTATTCTGCCAGAGAGAGAATCGCCAGCGCCGGCAGGGTGTTGTTCACCGAGTGAGCGGTGGTGGATGCCACTACCGAACCGGTCCGCATTCGGGCGATGCCGATAGCGAATCCGCCCCACACCAATACTAGGAAACGCCATCCTTCGCGATGCCACAGCGCGAACACGACTGCCGTGACCACCAGAACCACCCATCTGTTTCCCAACCAAGACATCCTCATCGGCGCTGCACGCCGTTCGAGCGCACCCCACAGCATCCCCCGGAACATCACTTCCTCGCAGAACGGGGCGCCGATCCAGATCCACGCCACCAACGCGACTTTCCAGGGTGTGGGTATGGCGACCAGGTTTCCGAGCGGTGATCCACTCTCGAGATCGGTACGAGCCAAGACAAGCAGCGCGAGTAACAGACCGCCCGCCAAGGCAGCGGCTCCCCAGGCGATTCCGGATCGAACCTGAACTCCCCATTCGGACAGCGAGGTCGGCAGGCCGAAGTCCACGACGGGGCCGTTCCCTCGGCGCGCGGTGATCACGAATGCAAGGCTCGCAGCCAGGACACTGGGAAGCATGATCGCCAGCACGTACGCGGGCGAGGAGTCGGTGTCGATCAACCACGGCAAAGCGAGAAAGCCCGCGAGGTTGAGGGCAAGCACGGCCGCCGCTGCTGGAATCCCCCATCTCTGACCGCTTCGCCGTTTCGCAGCCAGCAACTCGGCCCGCCAGTAGCGATCCGAGTACCCGGTGCTCTGGTGATGAACAGCGTTCATCGGGGCCATCCCGGCCCAACTCGGCGGAAGGTTCTCGGGTTCACTCGGACCCGGTCGGGTCATTTTCGTTCGATCGGGACACCACGAAGCATTACGACGTCGGGCGCCGACAGCACATCCGGCCCCTTGCGTGGATCCGCCGTGTAGATCAGCAGATCGGCGGACGCTCCGTGCTCGAGTCCGGGATGACCGAGCCACGATCTGGCGTCCCAGCACGCTGCTCCCAGGGCTTCGGTCGCGGTCATTCCCACGCGTTCGAGTGCCTGCACCTCCTCGGCAATCCGTCCATGCCGAATGGATCCGCCTGCATCGGTCCCCGCAAAGATCGGTATACCGGCATCGTGTGCTCGTCCGATGGTCGACGCCACTCGACCGTGAAGTTCCCGCATGTGTCGCGCGTAGACCGGATACTTGCCGGCCGAAGCCGCTATATCGGGAAACGTCTCGATATTGATCAGCGTCGGTACAAGGGCGGTCCCGTGCTCGACCATTTGCTCTATCGTCGCGTCCGTCAGCCCGGTGCCGTGCTCGATGCAGTCGATCCCGGCCCCGATCAAGCCTGGGAGCGCGTCCTCACCGAACACGTGCGCGGTAACCCGAGCACCTTCGGCGTGCGCTGCATCGATTGCCTTCTTCAGGATCGCCTCGTCCCACAGTGGGCTGAGGTCCCCGACGCTTCTGTCAATCCAGTCACCGACCAGCTTGACCCAACCGTCACCCGATCGCGCCTGCTGCGCAACAGCTTCCGGCAGTTGCGATTCGTCCTCGATATCGACGGCCAACCCCGGGATGTACCGCTTGGGCATGGCGATGTGCCGTCCAGCGCGAATTATCCGCGGCAGATCTTCGTACTCGTCGAGTTCTCTGGTGTCGATGGGCGATCCTGCATCGCGAAGCAGCAGTGCTCCGACATCACGCTCGGTCTTCGCCTGCTCGACTGCGCCGGGAAGGTCCTCATGGCCGCCGCCGTACTTGATACCGACGTGACAGTGCGCGTCGACGAGTCCGGGGAGAATCCAGCCGTCCTCGCACAGAGTCTGCGCACCCACCACCGGTTCGACCGAGACGAGGCCATCCACGATCCACAGTTCGACGAGTTCCTCGGACGGCAGCACCCGGCCCCGAACTCTGAATCCGACCATTCCGGTCTACTTCTTGGGCAGCTTCAGCTGGGACAGGTCGAGGCCTTCGAGGCCCGGCGGCATCTGATCGAGCCCCTTGGGCATACCGGATAGATCGGGCATACCGGCGGGCATGCCACCCGGCATCCCCGGGAAGCCACCACGGATCTTCGGCTGGGTTGGGCCACGAGCGCCCTTCTTACCTTTTTTGCCCTTCTTGCTGCGGACCTGCTTGCGTGCGCCCGGCATCCCCATGCGACCTGCCATGGCCGACATCATCTTGCGCGCTTCGAAGAAGCGGTCGACGAGTTGGTTGACGTCGGAAACCTTGACACCGGATCCGTTCGCGATACGCAGCCTGCGGGAGGCATTGATGATCTTCGGGTCGGTGCGCTCGAGTGGCGTCATGCCACGAATAATCGCTTGCACGCGATCGAGTTGCTTCTCGTCCACATTGGCCAGTTCCTTCATCTGGCCCGCACCGGGAAGCATGCCGAGCAAATTGCCGATCGGGCCCATTTTGCGAACGGCCATCATCTGTTCGAGGAAGTCGTCCAGCGTCAGCTGCCCCGACCCGATCTTGTTCGCGGTCGCTTCGGCCTGTTCCGCGTCGAAATGCTGCTCTGCCTGCTCGATGAGGCTGAGAACGTCACCCATTCCGAGAATCCGACTGGCCATCCGGTCGGGGTGGAACACGTCGAAGTCTTCGAGCTTCTCACCCGTTGAAGCGAACATGATCGGGGCGCCGGTCACCTCGCGCACACTCAGTGCAGCGCCGCCACGTGCATCACCGTCGAGCTTGGTCAGCACGACACCGGTGAAACCGACACCGTCACGGAAAGCTTGCGCCGTGCTCACGGCGTCCTGGCCGACCATCGCATCGAGGACGAACAGGGTTTCGTCCGGCTGGACCGCATCTCGGATGCCTGCGGCCTGATTCATCAGTTCGGTATCGATGCCGAGGCGGCCCGCCGTATCGACGATGACGATGTCGTACTGCTTGTTCCTGGCCTCGGCAACACCGGCGCGAGCAACCTCGACAGGATCGGCCGCCGAGACTCCCAGCGCGTTATCCCCGCCTCCGATGGACGTGCCAGGGTGCGGGGCGAACACTGCCGCGCCCGCGCGTTCTCCGACGATCTGAAGCTGACTGACGGCACCCGGCCGCTGCAGATCGCAGGCAACCAGAAGGGGCGTGTGCCCCTGATCCTTCAACCACTTGGCGAGCTTGCCGGCAAGTGTGGTCTTACCGGAGCCCTGCAGTCCTGCCAGCATGACGACGGTCGGAGGTGTCTTCGCGAAAGTCAGTCGGCGGGTCTCACCGCCGAGAATCCCGACGAGTTCTTCGTTGACGATCTTGACGACCTGCTGGGCAGGATTGAGCGCACCCGAAACCTCGGCACCCTTGGCTCGCGTCTTGATTCGCGTGATGAACTCGCGCACCACTGGAAGCGCCACGTCGGCTTCGAGCAGGGCAAGTCGAATTTCGCGGGCGGTGGCATCGATATCGGCAGGCGACAGACGCCCCTTGCCACGCAGGTCTTTGAGGGTCCCGGTCAACCTGTCGGAAAGGGATTCGAACACCGATTGCACTCCTGAGCCGATTGCGAATGGGGCCTGAACGTCGTGTAGAGCAGGCTCCACACTAGCGCCCGCTACTACCTCACGTTCTCGGCGAGGGTTCTACAGCGCTGCGCGCGCCGGAAAACGACCTTCGAGATCAGGCGTTGAGCGCCGGGTCGGTCCATGTGACCGCGACTCCACGCATGGAGAGCCACTCGGCGGGATCGACCTTCACGCCACTCGGATCGTGGACCTCGAAATGTAGGTGCGGGCCGCTGGATTCGCCGCGGTTACCCACCGTGGCGATCTGCTGACCTGCCGTCACATGCTGTCCGGGTGTCACCGAATAATCGTTGATGTGCCCGTAGACGGTCTCGGTACCGTCCTCGTGCAGCACCTTTACCCACAGGCCGAATCCGGAGGCCGGGCCCGCTGCGGTCACCTGGCCGTCGGTCGCGGCCAAAATCGGTGTTCCGATCGGAGCAGCGATATCGAGACCACCGTGGTGCGCGCCCCAACGTGACCCGAATTTCGATGTGAGAACACCTGATACAGGCTGGACGGCCCGCTCTTTGATGGGCTGGAGACCCCTGATCAAATCTTGGGCTGCGGCTCCGACGTCAGGAATTCCGAAGCCCTGCAGGTTGGACGTGTCCGGAAGCTGAAGACCTTGTGGGAGCGCAATGTTCTCCGGGAGCTCGATACCCGCCGGCAACTCGAAGCCTCCGGGGAGAAGATTCTGCGGAATCTCGAACGGCAACCCTGCCGTCGGAGCCTCCGGTGCAGGGGCAGCGGCGGCGGTACCCGCCCCCAATTGTGCAGCTCCCGCGACGATCGCGCCGGTAGCCAGAACGATCGTCGCGGCCCGCAGTCCGGCTTCGTTCTTCTCTACGTGTGCCCTGTGACGCCCGCGCGGTGCATCGATGTCCATCTCGATCGGAACGTACATGTTCGACCGCCGGTGGGATCCCACAGTTAATACCTCATCAGTCGTCGGCGTGCATGAATCTCGAGCGTCGTGAAACGACCGGAAGTCGTACTTTCGTTCGATGGCGTGAACATAACAAATTGATCTCGCCCGCACAGACCGTAACCGAATCTTTATGAAATATCACTACTCTCTGGAGGATTCGTCTCTGACCACCCGAACCAGCGTTCAGGTGCCCTCCGGCTTCACCGTCGGTTTCGGCGGTTCGGGGGCCGGAACGACCGCGAGTACCGCTCGCTCGATTTCTTCGCGAGTATCACGGCTGTCCGACCCTGCCAGATCGATGCAGAACGCATCGATGACCGACGTTCCCAGGGTCGTCACTCTCGCCCAGCGGACGTGTGCACCGCAGCGTTCGAGCGCGCTGGCCAGTCGACAAAGCAAGCCCAGCCGATCCTCGGCGCGCAATTCGAGGACCACCTGACCAGGCTCGGTTCCGTCGAACCACAGGACTCTCGGGGGTGCCTGCGCATACAGAACCGGAACTGCCGCATCGACTTCGCCGTCCAGGTTCACCGGCCGAGCATCACGTTCCTTCGCGTCGAGCATGCCGAGCAGATCGAGCTCACCGGACTGCGCGCGAATAATTTCTTGACGCAGCAGACCGGCCTGAGGCGGTGAGCCGAACAGTGGTGCGACCGCAAAAGAATTCACGGCAGTCCCCTCATGACTACCGAGCGAAGCCGACAGCACTCGCAAGGATTGCAGTGCCAAAACGCCGGCTGCGTCGGACAGCAAACCAGGATTGTCCGGAGCGATCACGGTGACCACGAACGTGTGCGAACCCTCGGTCGGCTGCAGATCGACGTGAACTCCTCCCTTCTCCGCCAAAGCGATGTGGGCGGGATCGAGCGGGTCAGCAGTCGGCAAGCTCTCCCCTGCCATGACCAAGCGACATCGCCGAACCAGTTCGCGGATGAGTGAGGCCTTCCAATCACCCCACACGCCAGGGCCGGTCGCCAACGAATCTGCTTCGGCGAGAGCGTGCAGCAGCTCCAGAAGGACAGTGTCCGATCCGAGGGTCTGCACCACCTTCTCCACGGTGGCTGGGTCGTCGAGGTCGCGACGAGTCGCTGTGTCCGGAAGCAGCAGGTGGTGGAGCACCATTTTCGACAGCAACGTGACGTCGGAAGGCCACAGCCCCAGCCGGTTCCCGATCTGTGTCGCGAGTTCAGCGCCGACCACACTGTGGTCTCCGCCCCTCCCCTTCCCGATGTCGTGGATCAAAGCTCCGAGGACGAGCAGGTCCGGTCGGGCCACACGTGTCGTCAAAGCACTTGCGTACGCAGCAGTTTCCACGAGATGCCGGTCGACCGTCCACGTGTGCACCGCATCGCGCGGCGGCAGATCACGAACGGCTCCCCATTCCGGAATCAGCCGACCCCACAGGCCGGTCCGATCCAGCGCCTCGATCGCGGCGATAGCTCGGCGTCCTGACCCCAGCAGCACCAACAGGTCGTTGAACGCTTCCTTCGGCCACGGTTCGCGTAACTCGGGTGCGCTTTCGGACAAGCGATTCAACGTCGAGGCCGACATCGGCATTGCCGTCTGCGCGGAGGCAGCGGCAACCCGCATTATCAGCCCGGGATCCTTGTTCGGACGAGCGTCACGCGCAAGTACTACTTCACCGCCATGTTCGACGACACCCTCGTCGAGCGGGCGCCGAACCGGAACCCGCCGGAGGCGTGACAATCCGCGCCGAGGCAGGGAATTGCCGGCGGTGCGAAGGCCGACATCCACCGAGTAGCTGATGGTGCGAGCCGAATCGCTGAGTACGCGAGCGAGATCGAATCTGTCGCCGATACGCAATGCCGCGCCGATCTCGTCGGCGTCCTGCGCACGAAGCTGATCGCGTGCTCGGCCTGCAACTCGGTGCAGTTCGGTCCGGACATCGAGCAAACGGCCATGTGCGAAGGCAAGTCCGCCGCCCGGCGACTCCGGCCCGAGCCCCGGCATACCGTCGGTGAGTTGTGCAATGGACAGCGCATCGAGTAGCTGAACGTCGCGCAACCCTCCACGGCCACTCTTCAGTTCGGGCTCGGCACGATGGGCGATCTCTCCGCTTCGGGCCCAACGAGACCGAGTTTGAATGATCAACTCTTCGAAGCGAGAACGGATATTCGTCCGCCACTCTCGTCGAACACCACCGATCAGCAAATTGCTCAATTCGACATCACCGGCAATGTGCCGCGCTTCGAGCATTCCGAGAGCAGCAGTCAGGTCCGACGCTGCAACCTGCAGAGCCTGCGGAACGGTACGGACGCTGTGATCGAGCTTGATGTGTGCGTCCCACAACGGATACCAGAGCTTGTCCGCCACATCGGCGACGAGTCCGGCCGGCATGTCGTCATGAAGAAGAATCAGATCGAGATCGGAATAGGGCAACATTTCGCGACGCGCCAGTCCACCCACCGCAACGATTGCGAATCCGGAATCCGGTTTGATACCGAGCTCGGCGCCCTTGGTGGTCAACCAGAACTCGTGCAGATCGACCAAAGCTTGTCGAAGCGAGGGCGCGTCGAGGCGACGGTTCCGGCTTCCGTCGTCGAGCAGCTGCTTTCTCGCTCGCGCCAGATCTGCGGCTGCGTCACTGGTGCTCTTGGACACGGTTCCGTTCGAGGCCATGCCCTTCGAGACCATGCCCTTCGAGACCATCGGGCCCTTCGAGACCGAAGGCCCCGACCCTGTAGCTTTCGCTCCAGAATCGGGGCCCCCTGCCCGCGACCCGTTGGGGTCAGAGCGCATCGGCGCCACGTTCACCGGTACGAACTCGGATGACCGAGTCGACCGGCGAAACCCATACCTTGCCGTCACCGATCTTGCCGGTACGTGCAGCTTCGACGATTACCTCCACGACCTTCTCCACTGCGGCGTCGTCGACGACGACCTCCACGCGTACCTTCGGAACGAAGTCGACGGAGTACTCGGCACCACGGTAGACCTCGGTGTGGCCCTTCTGACGTCCATAACCCTGGACTTCACTGACCGTCATGCCTAGCACGCCGGCTTGTTCGAGGCCTGTCTTGACGTCCTCCAAGGTGAACGGTTTGACGATTGCCGTGATCAGCTTCATTTGTGCTTCCCTTCACAAGCTCACGAATGCTCGGTTGTATTCGGAGCGACTTCTCGCCCCCTATCTTTACCCTGTCAAGCGAAGTCGTACGCAGTCTCAGCGTGCTCAGCTTCGTCGATACCCTTGGCTTCGCCTTCTTCCGACACGCGCCAGCCGAGTGGCTTGAGCGCAAACGCGATGATCGCGGTGATGACACCGGTGAAGATCACGGCAGAAAGAGCGATGACCGTCTGGACGACCAACTGCTTGTAGTCGCCACCGTAGAACAGCCCGGTCTCGGACGCGAAGAAGCCGATTCCGATGGTGCCCCACAGACCTGATACGAGGTGGACACCGACGACGTCGAGCGAGTCGTCGTAGCCGAACTTGAATTTGAGGCCGACGGCCAGAGCGGAGAGTACTCCGGCGATGACGCCGAGGAAGATCGATCCGATCGGGGTCAGGGCGCCCGCAGCGGGTGTGATGGCAACCAAGCCTGCGACGATGCCCGAAGCAGCACCGAGGCTGGTGGCATGGCCGTCACGGATACGTTCCACGACGAGCCAGCCGGCGATCGCGGCTGCCGCAGCAGTAGTGGTATTGACCCAGGCCAGACCCGCGAACCCGTCAGCAGCGAAAGCGGAGCCTGCGTTGAATCCGAACCAACCGAACCACAGCAGAGCCGCACCGAGCATGACGAACGGGAGATTGTGCGGCCGAAACGCAACTCGACCGAATCCTGCGCGCTTGCCGATGATGAGCGCCAGAATCAGACCGGCGATTCCCGCGTTGATGTGGACCACGGTGCCACCAGCGAAGTCGATCGGCGGGACAGCCGCAACGAGTCCGCCGTCGCCGTCGTCGGTCGTGCCGAAGATTTTCGCCGCGAAGCCGTCCTCCGAACCGGAGAGCAATCCGCCGCCCCACACCATGTGTGCGAGGGGGAAGTAAGCCAAGGTGACCCAGACGCCGGCGAACACCAGCCAGGTGCCGTACTTGACGCGTCCAGCGAGCGAACCGCTGATGAGTGCGACCGTGATGATCGCGAACGTCACCTGGAAGGCAATATCGATGACGTTCGGGTAGCCCCAGGCGCCGGCGAGGAAGTTTCCGTCCGCATCGGTGATCGAATCCTTCAAACCGAAGAACTCGAAGGGGTTCGCGAACACCCCGCCGATGTTCTCGGTTCCGTACGACATCGACCATCCCCATAGGACGTAGACGAGTGCGACGACGAACATTGCCCCGAAAGACATCATCATCATGTTGAGTACGGACTTCTGCTGCGACATACCACCATAGAAAAACGCCAGACCTGGCGTCATCAGCAGCACCAACGATGCTGCTGTCAGCATCCAGGCAGCATTGCCGGAGTTGGCCAACAATTCCTCGGGACTCACGTACACCCTCCTTCTCGTGCGCACCGGATGGTGCACCGTCTGAGAGAAGAGTGGTTTCACGAAGTTTCATCCATGACACTCTGGTGTTTCACTCGTGTGAACGGATGGACCAGAATTGTTGCAATAACATTTCGTGCAGGCGTTTCGTAGTTTTCATCGAATTCCGAGAAACCGAAAATTCGGCCGACTACTTACCGCCCGACGCACTCCGGACTCAGATCGACCGAGCCGATCCGGTCAGCCGAGCAACGCGTCGACGAAGGCCTCGGGCTCGAAAGGTGCCAAATCGTCGGCGCCCTCCCCGAGTCCGACGAGCTTGACCGGCACTCCGAGTTCACGCTGCACCTGGAAGACGATGCCACCTTTGGCAGTACCGTCGAGCTTGGTCAATACCACCCCGGTGATGTTCACTACCTCGGCGAATACGCGTGCCTGCATCAGACCGTTCTGCCCCACGGTCGCATCCAGCACCAGCAACACGTCGTCGACGTGCGCTCGCTTCTCGATTACCCGCTTGACCTTGCCGAGTTCGTCCATCAATCCGGACTTCGTATGGAGACGTCCGGCGGTGTCGACAAGAACGACATCGACCCCCTGTTCGATACCTCGACTCACTGCGTCGAAGGCAACGGCAGCCGGATCGGCGCCGTCTTTGCCGCGAACGACGTCGGCACCCACACGCTCGCCCCACGTCTGCAATTGGTCCGCCGCAGCGGCGCGGAACGTATCCGCGGCACCCAACAGGACCCGACGCCCGTCCGCAACGAGCACGCGGGCCAACTTGCCTGTCGTGGTCGTCTTGCCGGTCCCGTTCACACCGACGACAAGTAGAACAGCGGGAGTGCCCTCATGCGGCAGCGCTCTGATCGACCGATCGAACTCCGGGTGCAACTGCTTGATGAGGATTTCGCGCAGCAACGCTCTGGCGTCGGCCTCGGTGCGGATGCTGCGCGACGCCATCTGCTCGCGCAGCGAGGTCATGATCTCGTTGGTCGTGGACGAACCGAGGTCAGCGATCAGCAGTGTGTCCTCGACTTCTTCCCACGAATCCTCATCGAGGTCGCCACCGCCGAGGATGCCCAACAAGCTCTTACCGATCGCGGACTGCGAACGAGAGAGTCGACCGCGGAGGCGATCCAGCCGCCCATCGGTAGGAGCAATCTCGTCGAGAATCGGCGCGGCGGATTCCGAATCGGAATCCAGAGCAGGCGCCGGCTCGGGCTCCGGGGACGGCTCAGGTTCCGGAGACGGCTGAGGCTCCAAAGACGGCTCGGGCTCTGCCGACGGCTCAGGTTCCAGAAAAGGCTCTGGCTCCAGAGAAGGCTCAGGTTCCAGAGAAGGCTGGGGCTCCAGAGAAGGCTGGGGCTCCGGGGAAGGCTGAGGCTCCGGCGCGGCCACAGGCTTGGGCTCGGGTAGAGGCTCAGGCAGGGGTTTCGGCGCAAGATCCGGCTCTGCAACCGCGCTTCCCTGGCTGAACGAGAATCCGCCACCGGCCTTGTATCCACCCGACTTGTCTTTCTCGCCCTCCTCGATCTTCGGTGTCTCCGAAGAGGTAAGCGATATTCGCCGACGACGCGACACCACGAGCCCGACTACGAGCCCCACGGCCAGGATGGCCAGAACGGCCGCGACGATGATCCATGCTTCGCTACTCACGCGTCCATCCTGTCAGGAGCGTCTTCGCCACCCAACCGGCACCCTGGCGGGCAAGTGCACAGCACATCACTCGAACTCAGTTCGAGGACTCAGAGCCTTCCGGCACAGAAACTTCGGCTGCAGGCACGGAATTTTCACGGACACGGTCATCTGGGACCGGTGCCCCGAGGAGATCCGACTCGCTGACATCGGGGGCCGTCACGCTGCCGATCGTCTCGACTCGGTTGCGGTTGAGGCGTTGCGAAATCACCGTCGTGATGCCGTCGCCGCGCATCGATACTCCGTACAGTGCGTCGGCAACCTCCATCGTCGGCTTCTGGTGGGTGATGACGATCAGCTGCGACTTCTCGCGAAGTTGCTCGAACAAGCCGATCAGACGTCGGAGGTTCGTGTCGTCCAGTGCCGCTTCGACCTCGTCCATCACGTAGAACGGAGACGGTCGCGCTCGAAAAATAGCCACCAGCATCGCTACGGCGGTCAAGGACTTCTCGCCGCCGGACAGCAGGGACAGTCGCTTGACCTTCTTTCCTGGTGGGCGTGCTTCGACCTCGATACCTGTGGTGAGCATGTTCCCTGGTTCGGTGAGGATCAGTCTTCCCTCTCCCCCTGGGAACAACTTGGCGAACACCTGGGTGAACTCACGTTCGACGTCGTACCACGCTTCGGTGAAGACCTGCAGGATTCTCTCGTCGACATCGGCGACCACCTCGAGCAGATCCTTGCGGGCGGACTTGACGTCCTCCAGTTGTGTGGAGAGGAAGTTGTATCGCTCTTCGAGCGCAGCGAATTCTTCGAGTGCGAGGGGATTCACCTTTCCGAGGGTCGCCAAGTCCCGTTCGGCACGCTTCGCCCGCTTTTCCTGAGACCCCCGGTCGAACGGTATCGGGGCGGGTGCCACCACCTGTTCTCCACGTTCCTTGGCGGCCTCGTACTCACTCATCTCGAGTTCCGTCGGTGGCAGGCTCACCTCCGGTCCATATTCGGCGATCAGGTCGTCGAGTCCGATGCCGTGCTGTTCGAGGATAGTCGCCTCGAGCTGCTCGATTCTGAGTGCAGCCTGCGCGCGAGCAATTTCATCGCGGTGGACTGCGTCGGTGATCGACGCGAGCTGGGCTTGGAGAGCTCGAACCTGTTCTTTGACCCGGTCCAATTCAGTTGCAGCGGTGGCACGCTGGGCAGCAAGCTCGTCACGACGAGCGGCAGCGGCAGCGACGACGCCGGCGAGCCGTTCGGCTACGCGATCACCGGCGGACGCAACCGCTTGCGCGACCGCTGCAGCGTGTCGACGCCCTATCAACTCCCGTTCGGCCCGTGCTCGAGCCTCACGTTCGGCGCGGGCAGCTCGACGCATCGAGTCCGCGCGACCCCGGACGGACTGCGCCCGCTCCTCGGCTGTCCGGACATTCAGACGTGCGTCGACCTCGACCGATCGAACCTCGGACAATGCGGCGGCAGCCATCTCACGCGCCATGATCGATTCACCCGAATCGGATCCACTGTCGGTCCCGGCCTGCTCGTCCTCGGCCAACCGGAGCCGCTCCTCGAGCTCCGCCAACGCAGTCAGAGCCTCTTCCCGACCGGTTTCTGCTCGATTTCGTTGCTCGGTCAAGCGCGAGGATTCTGCGTGTGCCGATCGCGCCAGCTGACCGAGGCGACCTAGCTGCTCGTACACCGCTGCAATCGCAGCATCGGACTCGTTGAGCGCGGCCAGCGCTTGTTCGGCGGATTCACGGCGATCGGATTGCTCGGCGAGAGCTCCGGACAGTGCAGCCTCGAGCTCGGCCGAATGTCGTTCTGCGGCAGCAAGTTCGACTGTCGAGGTATCGATCGCCGACTGCACCTCGATGGTGCTCGGCCGCCTGTCCGAGCCGCCCGTCACCCATCCTGTGTCGAGAAGATCCCCGGCCTTCGTCACTGCCCTGAGTCCAGGTGACGACTGCACCAATGCCGCGGCGTCGTCGAGAGATTCGACTACTACGATGCCGTCGAGCAACGCACTCATCGAACCGGAAAGCGCATCGGGGAACTGAATCACATCGAGCGCCCACCACGCGCCATGCGGCAACTGGACGGTGCGAAGATTCGCGGAAGGCGTGACATCACCGAAGACGACAGCTGCACGTCCACCGTCCGCATCGCGCAGTGCCAGAACGGCATCGAGTGCGCTCGTCAACGATTCGGCGTGAGCGGCATCGGCTACGGGGCCCAATGCCACCGCCACCGCCACCTCGAAGCCCGTTTCCACGCTGATGCGGTCGGAAAGTAAACCGGACAGTCCAGGCTGAGAGTTCTCGATGAGCCAACTGGCTCCGTCCTTGCGTTCGAGTCCCATCTTCAACGCTTCTATTCGAGCCTGATACGAGGCAACCTTTTTCCCCGCAACACGGTCCTCGTTCTGCAGTTCGGTCACGCGCGCGTCCGCACTTCGGAGCGCCATCACGGCTCGTTCGTACTGCGTGTCGAGACTCAATTCACTGGCGTCGAGCCCGCTTATCTGGTCCTGGACGCTCTCGAACTCCATCTGCGCAATGTCTCCGCGCTCACGAGCCTCGTCGATCGCCACGGACAGCCGAGCAACCTCTGCATCGGTGGAATCGGCCTTGGTTCGGTAGGTGTCGACCTGCCCGGAAAGCCGGGCGAATCCTTCTCGGCGATCGGCGACCGCACGCACCGCAGCCATATGAGCGCGTTCGGCCTCGGACGCCGCAGCCTCACGTTCGGCCAGCTGTTCGCGTGCAGCCTCGAGAGACTCGCGTGCGATCTCGACGGCCTCGACGAGTTCCAATTCTTCTTCGGCGACACGATCCGCCTGAGCTTCGAGTTCGTCCGGGTCCTGACCACGGCCCGTCGACGAAGCCGAATCGAGATGACGTGCACGCTCTTTCGCGATTCGGATGGTGGCGTTGACTCGTTCGGCGAGTGCGGACAACTGAAACCAGATTTGCCCGGCGGCCTCCGCGCTCGGAGTCAACCGTGCAACCGACTGTTCGAGCTCTCCGAGTGCGACATTGCCTGCCTCGAGCGTGTCCTGAACAGTCGCGTACTGTTCGCGGGCGGCAGCTTCGTCCTGAGTCTGGTTGGCAAACTCTGCACGTCGGCCGACCAAGTCGTCGGCCGCGATACGCAGCCGGGCGTCGCGAAGATCCGCTTGGACCGTCTGCGCGCGACGAGCGACTTCGGCTTGACGACCGAGAGGCTTGAGTTGACGTCGAAGCTCGGTGGTCAGGTCGGTCAGTCGAGCCAGGTTCGCCTGCATGGCGTCGAGCTTGCGGACCGCCTTCTCTCTGCGTTTACGGTGTTTGAGAACGCCCGCAGCCTCTTCGATGAACGCCCGTCGATCTTCCGGCCTGGATTCGAGGATCGCAGCGAGCCGCCCCTGCCCGACGATGACGTGCATTTCGCGTCCGATGCCGGAGTCGCTCAGCAATTCCTGAACGTCCATCAGTCGACACGAGGCTCCGTTGATCTCGTATTCGCCTGCCCCATCACGAAACATTCGCCTGGTGATCGACACCTCGGAGTAGTCGATGGGCAACGCTCCGTCGGAGTTGTCGATCGTGAGCGTCACTTCCGCACGCCCCAGCGGTGCACGTCCCGACGTGCCCGCAAAGATGACATCTTCCATCTTGCCGCCACGTAGAGCCTTCGCTCCCTGCTCCCCCATCACCCAGGTGAGAGCGTCCACGACGTTGGACTTCCCCGACCCATTGGGCCCGACGACGCAGGTAATACCTGGCTCGAAACGAAGAGTCGTCGCCGAAGCAAAGGACTTGAAGCCCTTGAGCGTCAGACTCTTGAGATGCATGGCGCTTCAGAGTACCGGGTGTACCTCACCTGCGCGTACGAGATCTGGAGCGTCACGGTCCGAATACGTCCCTTCATCACCGCTCGACGAAGCCGTTGAGCCCACCACGCGGCCGATCCCAGCTCTCCACGACGAGGGTCACCACGCCCGGCGTATCTCCTCCACGAAGCAATGCGAGGAGGCGCTCGGCGCTTTCTCGTGCACCCTCGGCAATGACGAGCACTCGACCGTCCGCGCTGTTCGTCGCGTGGCCGCTCAGTCCGAGTTCGAGGGCGCGCGAACGGGTCCACCATCGAAACCCGACGCCTTGCACCGAACCGTGCACCCAAGCGGTCAACCGGATCTCACACGTAGAGGTCAACTTTCGGACCGTTCTGTCGGAACCGTGCAGTAGAGGACGAGCGAGTCGATCGCCATCGACGTCGGAATCCCCATCGTCAGCCGTCCACGTCGATTTCGAGAGATACTTCAGCGCCTGCTTTCAACGTGCGTCCGACGGTGCACACCTTGTCGATGGCGCGCTCGACGACGACCAGCAATCGCTGCTGCGCATCGGGGTCGAGCTCGCTGAGATCGACCGCGAGTACCTCACGCAACTCCGGGTAGCGTTCGTTCTCGCGATCGGCAGAGCCAGACACCGTCACCTTCGAGTCGTAATTGTCACCGAGGCGGCGCGACAATGGGAGATCCGAACTCATCCCGGTGCATGCCGCGAGCGCGATCTTGAGCAACTCGCCAGGGGTGAAAACCCCGTCGACCGATTCCGAACCGATCAACACCTCGGCTCCTCGCGAGCTCATTCCGGTGTATCGACGCGTCCCCGTCCGTTCGACCCACAGTGCCGTCGGTGTGCTCTCATCAGCCATGAGAGTCGATTCTAGGGTGAACGGCAGTCAGGGCAGCGTCAGGTCCGAGTATTTCGAGGTCGCGGCTGGCAGGTGGGACAACTGTACGACGATCTGTTCATGAATTTCTCACGCCGTATCGGGGTACCACAACGCGAACATGGCAGCCCCTCTTGGCCGTACGCATCCAACGACCGATCGAAGTATCCCGATTCGCCGTTGACATTGACATACAGCGCGTCGAAGGATGTGCCGCCTTGCGCGAGAGCCTCACCCATCACCGCGTGAACCGAGGTCAACAGTGTGCGTAGAACTGGCCTCGACAAGGTCTCTGCAATTCGGTTGCCGTGAATCTTGGCGCGCCACAGTGCCTCGTCGGCGTAGATGTTGCCCACGCCCGACAGCACCGTTTGGTCGAGTACGGCGCGCTTGATCTCGGTGTGTTTGCCCCGCAACACGTTCACGACGGATTCCGCATCGAACAACGGATCCACCGGGTCTCGTGCGATGTGTGCCACGGTCTCTGGAACCACGGACCCGTCGACAGATTCGAGGTGCGCGATGGCCCAACCACCGAAAGTTCGTTGATCGACGAATCGGAGTTCGGCTCCGTTGTCCAGCCCCACACGGATGCGGAGGTGCTTCTCGGCAGGCACCGACGGTGGCTGCACGAGCATTTGGCCGCTCATTCCCAAGTGCACGACTATCGCGTCGTCATGCGCATCGAGTGGAAGCCACAGATACTTGCCGCGACGCTCCGCCGACACGATACGGCGGCCGTGTAGCTGAGCCTCCAGATCCCGCGCACCAGCAAAGTGACGCCGGACCGCGCGAGGGTGCAGTACCTCCACCGATTCGATGGTTGTGTTGACTACGTGCGATTCGAGACCGAGGCGCACTACTTCGACCTCGGGTAACTCGGGCATCGGGTATCCGCTACTCCGCGTGCGGGGCGGTAGCGACGTCGGTGGCGGGCGAATCGAGTGCGCCGGCGGAGGGCTTTACGGAGGGGGGCTCGACGGCGGCAGAGCTCCCGTTTCCGTCGGAGATGTCCTTCCAGGCAGTACTCGCTGCCTTCTGCTCGGCTTCCTTCTTGGATCGGCCCACACCTACGCCGAGTGGCTTACCGCCGACGACGACGGTCGCGGTGAATTCTTTGTCGTGGTCTGGTCCCGTGGAGGAGATTTCGTATACGGGCACGCCAAGCGATTCCACAGCAGTCAGCTCCTGAAGACTGGTCTTCCAGTCCAGGCCGGCGCCCAAGCGTGGTGCTCGGTCCAGTAAACGTGCGAACAGGGTCAGAACGACACGACGTGCGACCTCTATCCCATGCTGGAGGTGAATCGCGCCCAACAGGGACTCCATGCCATCGGCCAGAATGCTGGGCTTGTCACGACCACCGGTCTGTTCCTCGCCTTTGCCGAGCAGGAGATGACGGCCGAGGCCGCCTTCACCGAGTTCGCGTGCCACCTCGGCCAAAGCATGCATGTTCACGACGCTGGCACGAATCTTGGCCAACTCGCCTTCGGATTTCTCCGGATGAGCAGTGTAGAGCTCCTCGGTCACGGTCAAGCCGAGAACCGAATCACCCAGGAATTCCAGCCGCTCGTTGGTAGGCAGACCACCACGCTCGTACGCGTACGACCGGTGGGTCAATGCCAGAGTCAACAGGGGTTCAGCAAGTACGACGCCAAGAGCGGCGAGGAGCGACTCTCGGTCGTCCCCGCCGCTGTCAGCTGTCGAGCCGTTCAGGTGAGTAGAACTGCTCTTCGATGTCATGTGCTGAAGATCAGACAGCTGCTGCTACCTGTCGGCCCTTGTAGGTGCCACACGAGGGGCACGCAATGTGGGGCAGTGTCTTCTCGCCGCATCCACGGTTGGGGCACGTGACAAGCGTAGGCACTGTGGCCTTCCACTGTGCACGACGCGACCTCGTGTTGGAACGCGACATTTTACGCTTCGGGACAGCCACTTCTACTTCTCCTCGGCTTCGTTGTTCACAAGTTCGGTGCTCGATACTGGATCCACGCCAAATTTGGCTGCAAGTCCAGCCCAGCGAGGATCAACTATCTCATGATTATGTCCAGATTCCGCAATCGCCAGGTTGATGCCGCATTCCGAGCACAATCCCTGACAGTTTTCACGGCAGAGAGGATGCAATGGAAGCTCCAATCCGACCGCATCCACGACGACTGGCTGTAGGTCTATCTGATCATCGACTACGCGATGAATCTCCTCCTCGTCGGTCGTGTCCTCAGTGACGCTGGACGGGTAAGCGAACAGATCGGTGAGGTACACATCCACCGCCCCCGAAACAGGCTCCAGGCACCGCGAGCACTCGCCCGCAGTGTCTGCGCGGACGGTGCCGGTAACGAGCACACCCTCCGATACAGCTTCGAGGCGAAGATCGAGATCGACCGGCGACCCCTTTTCGATGGCGATCGCATCGAGGCCGATTCGCGTGGGCGCGACAATCGTCCGCTGGATCTCCGTCATGGACCCGGGCCGACGGCTCAGGTTGTCGATATCCAGCACGAATCCCGTGCCTGCTTCGGCACGAGGGGTATTACGACGGGTAGACACAGTAATCTTCCTGCTCAGACGATTGATTCGATCACCTTGGAGCTGTTGGACCAACCGCACCGACATGGCGCGCCGGACCAGGACAACCTTTGGGCAACCACACAACGGTACGCACAGACTCAGGCATGAGCAAATCTGGACGATCTACCTGCGCGGACGACGCCCCTCGCCGGACGGATCCGGGCCGTAGTCCGGGACACCCGATCCGGTTCGCAACTGCTGGCGGCCACGCCCCACAGAGCGAATAGTGCCACTGAGGAACTCCTCGAACTCCGCCAGCTTGGTATCGACATAGACGTCGCATTCACTGCGCATTCGGTCTGATTCGGCATGCGCAGTGTCGATGATGCGCGCGGATTCTGTACGTGCGGCCTGCACGACCTCGGTTTGATCGACCAACCGCGCCTGCTCCTCGGCTCCGTCTGCGACCGAACGATCGTACGAAGCCTGACCCGACTCGATGAGACGCTCCGACTCCGACCGCGCTCGCGTCGTCAGCGTCTCGTACTCACGCCTTCCTGCTTCGACCGAACGCTCTGCGGTGTCGTTCGCATCGTCGACGAGTTGCTCAGCGTGAGCCTTCGCCTCGGCAACCATGCGATCGGCCTGCGATTTCGCATCCGCCAATATTCGGTCAGCGGAATCGCGCGCATTCTCGACGGTGTCCTGGGCTTCGTCGTTGGCCGAGGTGACAGTTTTCTCTGCCGTCGCCCGAGCGTCCGTGACCAGTTTGTCCTTGTGATCGAGAACGTCTTGCGCGTCGTCGAGTTCACCGGGAATCGAGTCGCGCACATCATCGAGAAGTTCAAGGACGTCGCCGCGAGGAACAACGCAGCCGGCCGTCATAGGGACACCGCGCGCCTCCTCGACAATGGCGACGAGTTCGTCGAGTGCCTCGAATACGCGGTACACCGGTAACCCCAATCGATAGAAACTACGAAGAAACGTGCGGTAAGTGCACTTCCAGTTTGCCTGGTGATTGCTGCCTGCGCGTCGCACTCGCCTCGGTGTGTCGCCCGATCTATTCGGCGGCGCGCTCGGCGATGCGGCTCAGTAGTCTGGAGTGAACATTCTCGGGGACCATTCCTGCGACGTCTCCACCGAAGGTAGCAACCTCTTTGACCAGCGAACTGGACAGGAAGCTGAACGATGGATTCGCGGGGATGAAAAGGGTGTCCACACCTGTCAATCGCTGATTCATCTGGGCCATCTGAAGTTCGTAGTCGAAATCGTTTGCTCCACGCAGACCCTTCACGATCGCAGTGAAGCCCTCCTGCTTCGCATAGTCCACGAGCAGTCCGTGCCACGAGGAGATCCGGACGTTCTTCAGATGGGCCGTCGCTTCGCCGAGAAGCTCGATGCGCTCGTCGACAGAGAACAGGCCGCGCTTGCTCTTGTTGATCATGACGGTGACAATGATCTCATCGAACTGCGCCGCAGCCCTGGTGATCACATCGATATGGCCATTGGTCACCGGGTCGAAGGATCCAGGACACACTGCTCCAGTCATGGCGCTCACGCTATCACCGTGCCAGTCCGGCGATTTCGATTCGCGTCTCGCCGTACTTCTTGACCTTCTCCGCCACCAAGCCTTCGGGCCAGGCGGTTTCCGCCGATCTGGACGAGCGTTCCAACACCACAAGACTTTCCGGTGCCAACCAACCGTTCGTGAGAAGTTCGACGAGCATCTGCGCAACCGCGGAATCGGCGATGGCATAGGGAGGGTCGGCCAACACGAGGTCGTAACGACGGTCGGCCTGGCTTGCCAACACTGCGGAGACAGGAGCACATCGAACGGACGCCCCGGGCAACCCGATGCCGGCGGCGTTACCCCGAATCACCTCTGCCGCTCGCGGATCGGACTCCACCATCACGACAGTCGACGCACCGCGTGAAAGTGCTTCCAATCCAAGGGCGCCCGACCCGGCATAGAGATCGAGCACGGCAGCGCCGTCGAGATCCAGACGCGAGTCCAACGAGCTGAACAACGCCTCGCGGACACGGTCCGATGTTGGACGCGTGCCGCGAGGCGGGACTTTCAGGGTTCGGCCTCCTGCGATGCCTGCCACGATCCGGGTCATCTACAGAAGGTTACTCAGTTACAGAAGGCTACTCGGTGTCGAGTTCCTTTTGGCCGCCGTGTCCACACCCCGTCAGTCGTTCACCGAAGTGCCTTCGCCGCTGCCTATCACGACGAGCAGATCCCCGCCCTCGACTTGCTGGACACCGCCGATGGCCAGGCGGCTGACCTTCCCACCCTTGGATGCCGTGATCGCGGCTTCCATCTTCATCGCTTCGATCGTGGCAACCGTCTCTCCCGCTGAGATCTCGTCGCCCACGGCTACTGCCAACGTCACCACACCAGCAAACGGTGCCGGAACATGACCGGAATTGGACCGATCCGCTTTCTCGATCGTCGGCGCCTCACTGGAAATCGAACGATCACGCACCGACACCGGACGCAACTGACCGTTCAGAATGCACATCACCGTGCGCATCCCTCGCTCATCGGCATCGGAAATGGCCTCCAGCCCGATCAGCAACTCCACGCCCTTCTCGAGCCGAACACGATGCTCATCTCCCTGACGCAAACCGTAGAAAAACTGATTCGCCGACAACCGCGAGGTATCGCCGTACTTTTCCCGATGCTCCGCCAACTCCGCACTAGGACCCGGAAAGAGCAACCGATTCAACATCTCCCGACGCGTCGCCGACGTCCCATCGAGACTCCGTTCCTCCTCGACGGTCAGCTCGGTCTCGGGCTTGCCCTCACTTCGCCCCTCCAAAGCCTTCGAACGCAACGGTTCCGGCCATCCGCCCGCAGGCATTCCGAGATCGCCACGCAGAAAACCGATCACCGAATCAGGGATATCGAACTTTCCGGGATTCTCCGCGAACTCCTCTGCCGACGCATCGGCGCCGACCAAAGCGAGCGCGAGATCGCCGACCACCTTCGAGCTGGGCGTCACCTTGACCAAACGCCCCAACATCCGATCCGCAGCAGCGTAATTCGCTTCCACAGTCTCGAACTTGTCACCCAAACCCAATGCGATCGCCTGCTGACGCAAATTCGAGAGCTGCCCACCCGGAATCTCGTGGGTGTACACCCGCCCCGTCGGAGCCATCAAACCCGACTCGAAGGGCGCATATACTTTCCGCAACGCCTCCCAGTACGGCTCCAAATCGCATACTGCGGCCAGATTCAGGCCCGTATCTCGCTCGGTGTGCGCAGCAGCAGCCACGATCGCAGACAACGCGGGCTGCGAAGTTGCACCTGCCATCGAAGCACTCGCACCGTCGACGGCATCGGCGCCTGCTTCCCAGGCCGCCAGGTACGTCGCCAACTGACCACCGGGAGTGTCGTGGGTGTGCACGTGCACCGGAAGATCGAAATTGCTCCGCAACGCCGTCACCAACGTCCGTGCGGCAGGGGCACGCAGCAAACCGGCCATGTCCTTGATCGCCAGCACATGGGCACCCGCGTCGACTATCTGCTCCGCCAGCTTCAGGTAGTAGTCCAGCGTGTACAGCGTCTCGTTCGGATTCGACAGGTCACCGGTATAGCTCAAGGCAACCTCGGCCAGCGCGGTACCCGTCTCACGGACCGCGTCGATCGCCGGACGCATCTGGTCGACGTTGTTCAACGCATCGAAGATGCGAAAGATGTCGATACCTGTGTCCGTCGCCTCCGCGACGAAGCTGCGCGTCACTTTCTCCGGATACGGGGTGTAACCCACCGTATTACGGCCCCGTAGCAACATCTGCAACGCAACGTTGGGCACCGCCTCACGCAACGCCGCCAGACGCTCCCACGGATCCTCGTGCAGGAAACGCAGTGCCACATCGTATGTCGCGCCACCCCAACATTCGATCGAGAGCAACTCCGGCGTCGTGCGGGCTACGTACGGCGCGACCATCAACAACCCGGACGTGCGTACCCTGGTTGCGAGCAACGACTGATGGGCATCCCGGAATGTCGTGTCGGTGACCGCGAGTGCTTTCTGATTGCGCAGATCGCGAGCGAAACCGTCTGGGCCCAAAGCCAACAGGCGCTGCCTACTACCGTCGGGTATCGGCGCCGAGAAATCGACGTGGGGAAGTTTGTCGTGCGGGTACACCGGCGACGGGCGCTCCCCGTGCGGCTTGTTGACGGTCACATCCGCCAGATACGTCAGAATCTTCGTTCCGCGGTCACCGGAGGTACGCGAGGTCAGCAGTTGCGGACGTTCCTCGATGAACGAGGTTGTCACTCTCCCCGCAGTGAAGTCCGGATCGACCAGAACTGCCTGCAGAAAAGGGATATTCGTTGCTACGCCGCGAATACGGAACTCCGCCACCGCGCGACGCGCACGCGCAATCGCGGTATCGAAATCTCTGCCTCGACACGTCAACTTGACGAGCATGGAATCGAAGTAGGCGCCGACTTCGGCACCGAGTGTCGTGCCGCCGTCCAATCGCACACCGGCACCACCCGGGGTGCGGTACGCGGTGATACGGCCGGTATCGGGTCGGAAACCGTTCGACGGGTCCTCGGTGGTAATTCGGCATTGCAGTGCCGCCCCACGCAACACGATGTTCTCTTGGGCCAATCCCAGATCGGCGAGGGTCTCCCCCGAGGCAATGCGCAACTGTGCCTGTACCAAATCGACGTCGGTGACCTCTTCGGTCACCGTATGCTCCACCTGGATACGCGGATTCATCTCGATGAACACATGGTTGCCCCGAGTGTCGAGGAGGAACTCCACCGTGCCCGCGCACGAGTACCCGATCTCCTTAGCGAAAGCGACCGCGTCGGCGCACATCCGATCACGAAGCTCCCCAGGGAGATTCGGCGCAGGTGCCATCTCGATAACCTTCTGATGACGCCGCTGCAGAGAACAATCCCGCTCGAACAGGTGCACCACGTTGCCCTGCCCATCCGCCAGGATCTGCACCTCGATGTGACGCGGATCGATAACCGCCTGCTCCAAGAACACAGTCGCGTCACCGAACGCCGACTCCGCCTCACGCGCCGCCGCTTCGATCGACTCACGCAACTGCGCAGGCTCGGCTACCCGGCGCATACCCCTACCGCCGCCGCCGGCCACTGCCTTCACGAACAAGGGGAAGGTCATCGTTTCCGAGGCCGCTACCAATTCTTCGATGTCGGAAGACGGCTCGGACGAGGCCAGGACCGGGAGACCAGCGCGTTTGGCCGCGGCAATCGCGCGGGCCTTGTTGCCCGTCAACTCGAGCACCTCGGCCGAAGGCCCGACGAACGTGATGCCCGCCGCCGCGCACGCAGCAGCGAGATCAGGATTTTCCGACAGGAACCCATACCCCGGATACACCGCATCGGCACCGCTGCGCTGTGCTGCAGCGACGATTTCCTTCACCGACAGATAGGCACGGACGGGATGGCCCTTCTCCCCGATCTCGTACGCCTCGTCCGCCTTCGTCCGGTGAACCGAATTGCGGTCCTCGAACGGGAAGACAGCCACAGTAGCGGCACCCAACTCGTACGACGCGCGAAATGCACGGATAGCAATCTCGCCACGATTGGCAACCAACACTTTGGAGAACATGCGCTAAACCTACCGCCGACAAGTCCACCAACAGCGTCCGCCATCTCGAGATATGAGACATTCCGGCGTCTTAAACGGTGCAGAGACCCGTCAGGACTTCTCCAGATAGTCGATTCGGTCCGACCGCCACGCGGATTTCATCATCGACGCGACGCCAGGATGATCCGCCATCGTCGGATCCGACTCGAACAGCGACCTTGCGCACGCATGGGCGTCGGCGATCACGTCTTCGTCGTCGATGAGTGAGAGCAGGCGAAGGCTGGTCACGGTCCCCGATTGTGCTGCACCGAGCACATCGCCCTCTCGGCGCGTAGTCAGATCGAGCTTGGCCAACTCGAATCCGTCATTGGTCGCAGCCACCGCTGTCAAACGCGAGAACGAAGCACCCATCGGACTGAGTTGGCTGATCATGATGCACAGACCCTGGTGACCGCCACGGCCGATGCGACCCCGTAACTGATGTAACTGGCTGATTCCGAACCGATCTGCGTCGACGATCACCATGACCGTGGCATTCGGTACGTCGACGCCGACCTCGACCACAGTCGTGCACACCAACACATCGATCTCGCCTGCTGTGAAGTCCTGCATCGAGGCGTCCTTCTCCTCCGCGGGCATCCGGCCGTGCAGCATTCCGACACGGAGATCGGCGAACGGGCCACCGGTGAGCATGTCGTACATCTCGAGGGCAGATTTGGTCTCGTGAAGTGCGCGATCGTCGTCGGGGCCGGCTGCACGTGTTCGCGGACGCTTCCCAGTACCCTCCGCGTCGTCGTCACCGATCCGAGAGCAGACGACGTACGCCTGTCGGCCCGCGCCGACTTCCTCACGAATACGTTCCCACGCACGATCGACCCAACTCGGCTTCTGCGATGCCGGAACCACGCTGGTCTTGATCGGTGCGCGTCCGCGCGGGAGCTCGGCCAGAACGGACGTCTCGAGATCACCCAGAGAGGCCATGGCGATGGTCCGCGGAATCGGCGTTGCCGTCATCACGAGCAGGTGGGGACTTCTGTTGTTTCGCGCCTTGGATCTGAGCGCATCCCGCTGTTCTACGCCGAACCTGTGCTGTTCGTCGATGACGACCATGCCGAGGTCCATGAACTCGACACGATCTTGGATGAGCGCGTGCGTCCCGATCACGATTCCGGCGTCTCCGGTAATTGCATCCAGCAGCGCTGTCCGCTTGGCCGCCGTCGACATGGAACCGGTCAGCAGTGCGACCTTGGTGGCGAGCTCGTGGGATCCGAGTTCGCCGGCAGCCGCCAACGAGCCCAGCATCGCCGAGATGGATCGTGCGTGCTGCGACGCCAGGACCTCGGTGGGGGCCAACAGGGCACATTGATGACCTGAATCGATCACCTGCAGCATTGCCCGCAGGGCAACCACTGTCTTACCCGATCCCACTTCACCCTGTAGCAATCGCGACATCGGATGTCCCTGAGACAAGTCAGCAGAGATTTCCGCCGCCACCGTCAACTGCCCTGCAGTCAACGTGAACGGAAGTCGACGCTCGAACTCCGCCGCAATCCCGTCCACACGTGGCGCACATTCGGGCGCAATCCTGCTCGACGCATCCTGTCTGCGTGCTGCCAAAACGAGCTGCACTGCGAGTGCTTCATCGAACTTCAGACGGGCTCGGGCCTGGTCCTTTTCTTCTGCTGATTCCGGAAAGTGGATCCAACGCAGTGCGGTGTCGAGGTCCACCAGACCCCGCTCCGAACGCACCTCCGGCGGAAGTGGGTCCTCGACGGTGTCCAACTGGTCTAGAACTTGACGGACGCAGCGCATGAACGTCCAACTCTCCACGTCCTTCGCCGCGGGATAGATCGGAACGAATGTGCGCTCGAACACCGACATGTCGACACTGCCGGACGAATCGAGCGAGCCACGCGCCAAACCTGCCAAAGATCCACCACCCACGACTCGACCTTGGGTGAGCACCGCACCGTCATCCTCGTCCCCGCCGAGAATCACGTAACTCGGGTGGGTCAGATTCCATCGCCTGCCGAAATACTTGACCTTGCCCGAGAACATTCCGCGTCTTCCCGGGGTGAGGACATGCTTGAGTTTGTGGGGGCTGAAGAACGTCGCATCGATCTGCTGGTCTTCCGCGGCGAGAGAGACTGCAAGAAACTGCCCTTTGCGCGCCTTCATCGTTCGCAACGTTGCCGATGCGATCGTCGCGACGATGGTGATGTGCTCGCCCTCCGGCGGTTCCTTTTCGCTCAGTTCGGCGCCCTGCGTCATGTAACGGTGTGGGTAGTACCGCAAGAGATCCTCGACGGTCTCGAGCGCGAACAATTCTTCCAAGGGCCCGGCCACCTTGTCGCCGAGGACCCCGTCGAGCCGATCCGAGAGTGCCACCATTCTCGCTTGTCGTCCTTACCTTCTCGATCCGGTTCTCGTGCGAAGTTCTCATTCCACGCCGAGTTGAGCCATGTCTCCTGGCTGCCCTCCGCGATAGGTGACGAACTCCACGACGGGATGATGCTCGGCGACGTACGCGGCCAACCGCTGACCGAATTCGGCATCTGCGGACTCCCCCAGCAGCATGGTCACCATCTCACCACCCGCCGACAACAATTGATCGAGCAGGCTACATCCGGCCGTGATCGCGTCGGACCCGATAACCACCACTTCCCGCCCGACCAAACCGAGGCCGTCACCGGGTTCACATGTCCCGACCCACGTCAAGGCGCGTCCCTCGGCGATTCGGACCGAAGCCCACCGGGTCCCGGCCGCCGCTTCGGACATCGTGAATGCGTCGTCCACTCCCTCTTTGGTCGGGTCGTGGACGGCGAGTGCCGCCAGGCCTTGAACCATCGACGACGACGGAAGCATCAAAACGTCCTTGCCGGCGTTGCGTGAAGCGACGCTGACGGCCACCAACTCCTGGGCGGACAATGCCCCGTTCGGCAGAACGAGGACCTCCGTGTGCCTGGATCCGACGATCGCCGCGCACAACTGTGTGGGTCCTATCTCTGTTGTGTCGCAACGAAGTACGTGTGCGCCCTCGGCGAGGTACAGCTGCTCGGCACCCTCACCTGCGACCACCGCCAATATCTCTCGACCGATGACTTCCCCACCGTCGTCCGGAGTCGAAGCCGCCGTGCCACAGCCCTCCCCTGTACCGAAGGCTGCAATGCGCACACCGTGTATCCGCCCGGCACCTATGCCTATATCGACGGCCAGACCAGCATTGGCCGTGTGAACATGAGCGGACCACGAACCGTTGCCGTCACCGGCGACGACCACCGAATCACCGATCTCTGTCAGCGCTCGCCGCAACTCGATCGCAGCGTCGTCGTCGATATCGGAAAGCTGATAGAGGACCTCGTATCCGACGATCGCCTCTCCCACCTGCACCGAATCGAGGCGATTGTTCGATCTCGGCATCACGGCGCGACTGGTCTCGGTCGTCACTTGCCGGTGGTAGCGCTGTCTCGGCGGCGGCTCGCTTCCGGTCACGACACCGCAGAGCGCGTCGAGCATCACGAGAAGACCGAGTGCGCCTGCATCGACGACCCCTGCTGCTCGAAGAGCCGGCAGTTGGTGGCGCGTGCGGTCGAGTGCCACGGCTGCCGATTCGGCCGCGCAGCGCGCCACTGCTGCGATATCGCACGGCTGATCGAGGTTTGCGACCGCGCGTGCCGAACTGTCGAGCACGCTGACGATCGTCCCGTCCACCGGAACGCTCACGACGTCGACGACGAGGTCGGCCGCCCGAACCAGTGCACGGGTGAGCGCGGCTCCATCGAACTCACCGTCGGCCGCAACCTCTGCAACGGCACGCAGCAATTGAGACACGATCACCCCGGAATTCCCCCGCGCACCGGCTATGGAGCCTTGTGCCAGCGCTGCCGAAACGGCAGCGATATCGGCGTCCGCGCCTGCGGTCCGCATCGACTCCACCGCTGCACGAATGGTGAACACGAGATTGGTCCCGGTATCGGAGTCCGCGATCGGGAAGACATTCAGTTCGTTGATCTCGTCGCACCGAGCAGTGAGGCCGTCGACACATCTATAGGCCCACAGCCGAATGCCCTCGACCCCCAGAGAGGACATGGGCGGGGACATGGGACTGCCGACGGCCATGGACTTCTCACCGTGCTCGACCACGTCAACCACCTGTTCGCCCCCAGTTCTCGCTGAAAGAACCCACATTCGTTTCGGCTGCGCCACCGACCTTCCATGACCCAGCATCTTTCGACGAGTCAGCCTAGACTCGAGCTACTGCAGGCACTGGTCGGCACTCCGTCGAGCGTCTCTCACGACGTGGAGTCTGGACGCGGTTTGGTTAATTCCCGCTACGCCCGCTATTCTTGCAGGGTTGCCCGGTGTGGTTCGGCGTACTGTCTGCTGAAGTTATTCGGAGCAATCGCCCGCACGTTAATGATCAATCATCTATCAAGGAGTTCGCGACTATGGCTGCCGTCTGCGACGTATGCGCCAAAGGGCCCGGCTTCGGTAAGTCGGTCTCGCACTCGCACCGACGGACCAACCGTCGTTGGAACCCGAACATCCAGACCGTTCATGCACAGGTTGCCCCCGGCAACAACAAGCGTATGAACGTCTGCACGTCCTGCCTCAAGGCAGGCAAGGTGGTTCGGGGCTGACTTTCGCCCACGAGACTCGACTATGGCCTCACTGCTCTCGGAGCAGTGAGGCCATAGTTGTCTTGTCTGCCACGGCAGTTCAGCAAGAATGTCCTCGCGATCGCTTCTCGATCGTCAGGGCACCGTCGATGCCGACCGATGCGGCCGGATACAGTGCGATTGTGACGAACTTCGAAAGCACGAATCATGTCGAACTGGTTGACGGCGTCCTGAAGATCATCGTGTCGACCGATGCTGCAGGCACCTCGCTCAGTGGCGATGCCATGACCGAAGGGGCTGCGGCACTTCGGTCGGTGAACGCAGGTGATCTTCGCGACGGATGCGTTCTTCTCGTCGGTACCGGCCCCAATTTCTGCGCGGGCGGCAACGTGCGAGCTTTCGCTTCAGCGGACGATCGCGGAAGTTACGTCCGCGCCGTGGCCGACGGCTTCCATGCCTTCGTCCTGGAACTGGCGGCCACGACAGTTCCCGTCGTCGCCGGTGTGCACGGATGGGCAGCAGGTGCCGGGATGAGTTTGGTCTGTCACGCCGATGTCGCCATCGGCGGGCGGGCAACCAAGATGCGTCCGGCTTACCCAGGAATCGGTTTCACCCCGGATGGCGGGATGACCTGGACTTTGCCGCGCATCGTGGGCTCGGTCAGAGCGCGTGACATTCTCCTGAACGACTCGATCCTCAACGGCGAAGAGGCCGTGCGACTCGGATTACTGAGCCGGCTCGTCGGCGACGACATCATCGTGAGCGAGGCCGAGCGGTTGGCTCGAACGTTCGCCGCCGGGCCGACATCGGCTTACCGCGGCGCGAAAGAGTTGCTGGCGCACTCGGAGCACCGGACTCTGGCCGAGCAATTGGAGGCCGAGGCCGTGTCGATCTCCGCGGCGGCGGTTGGACACACAGGCCGCGAAGGTGTCGATGCTTTCGTCGAGAAGCGTCGACCCGATTTTTCCTGACTCGCACACAGTCAGGAAAGCCGCCAGTCGATAGGCTCGTATCCGCCGGCGATCAGTAGCTCATTGGTGCGACTGAACGGCTTGGTGCCGAAGAATCCTCGCGATGCCGACAACGGTGAAGGATGCACGGACTCGATGATGGGAGTCCGTCCCAGCATGGGTTTGAGTGTGGCCGCGTCGCGACCCCACAAGATAGCGACGAGTCCCGACGGCCTTTCTGCTTCCTCGCGCGCTACGAGTGCTCGAATCGCCTGCTCGGTCACCGCTTCCCACCCCTTCTTGCGGTGCGACGCGGCGACCCCTGGTTCGACGGTGAGGACTCTGTTGAGGAGGAGAACCCCCTGATCCGCCCATGGCGTCAGGTCTCCGCTCGATGGCGTCGGAAATCCGAGATCGTTCGAATACTCCTTGAAGATGTTGGCGAGGCTCCGCGGGACGGGGCGAACGTCGGGAGCAACCGAGAAGCTCAGTCCGACAGCGTGGCCGAGTGTCGGGTACGGATCCTGGCCGACGACGAGAACACGGACGTTGGCGAAAGGCCTTGTGAACGCGCGCAGCACGTTCTCACCGGACGGTAAATAGGTGCGTCCCTCGGTGATTTCGTTTCGAAGAAAGTCCCCCATTGCCGAGATCCGGTCCTCCACCGGTGCAAGCGCTGTGGCCCAACCGCTTTCGACGATGTCGGTGAGTGTCCTACCGCTCATACGTCCAACCGCCGAAGCGAGTCGCGGTAGTAGGTGGCATTGGCCGCATACATTTTCACGTTGATGTCGAGGTGACCGAGCGGAACCTCGTATCCCTCGCGGACTTTCGCGGGTACCCCCAGAGCCATCCGTCGCTCTGGAACTACGAATCCGAACGGAACCACCGCGCCGGCGCCGACGATCGAACCAGCACCGATCGTCGAGCCGTTGAGGACCACCGAGCCGGAAGCGATCAGGCAATCGTCACCGATAATTGCCCCTTCCACATGAGCGTTGTGTCCGAGGACGCAGTTCGATCCGATGACGGTCGGATGGATCGGCGTGCAGTGCAAGACCGTTCCGTCCTGCACATTGGTGTGAGAGCCGACCGAAATAGTTCCGTAGTCACCGCGAAGGACTGCTCCCGGCCAGACAGACGAGCCTGCGGCCAGTGTCACAGCTCCGATGATCACAGCGTCAGGATGCACGTAGGCGTCGGGATGTATCTGCGGTTCACGGTCGCCGAGCGCGTAGATTGCCATGTCCTGCAACTTACAGGTCCAAAAAACTTGGCCGACCCAGGTGAAGCCGCCGACGGCAGCGCAGTCGACCCTCGACTGTCAGGTCGAGAAACTCGACCACCCGTTCCCGCCCGAGAACTTCCGACCGTCGACGGTGACCCCGGCACCCTCGCGGACCCAGCCGATCCGAATCCACCCGGCGGGGAGCGAGGCATCCGCCGGGAAGGTGCCTACGAACGAGTGATCCTCTCCACCGTTGAGAGCCCAGTCGAGCGCGGATGACCCGAGATCGTGTGCGGCGTCGACGATCTCCTCGTCCAGGGTGATCGATTCACTGTGGAGATCGATGGCGACCGAGGATGCCTGGGCGATATGGCCGAGATCGGCGATCAACCCGTCGGACACATCGGTCAAAGATGTCGCACCACCGACCGCGGCGGAGATCCCCTGAAGATAGTCGGGTTGCGGAGCGCGATGGAATTCCACGAGGCTGCGATGCCGCGTCGATCCCGCGAGAAGCACAGCGAGACCGCCTGCTGACCACCCCAACCGTCCGCTGACGGCAACGACGTTGCCCGATTCCGCCCCGGACCGCAGGATTGGAGATCTTCCGCCGAGGTCACCGAGCGCGGTGATCGAAATCACCAAGCTGTCACTCTGCACGAGGTCACCACCGACGATTCCGGCGCCTGCTCGGCTCGCCTCCCGCCACAGCCCTTCGGTCACGCCATCTGTGACGTCGATGGACGTGTCGGCCGGGCACCCCAGAGCAACGAGAAATCCGGTGCACCGCGCTCCCATCGCAGCGATGTCCGCACCGTTCTGTGCGATTGCCTTCCGGCCGATATCGACCGGGCTGGACCAGTCCAGACGAAAGTGCCTGCCCTGCACCAACATATCCGTGGTCACGACGACCCTGCCATCCGGTGCGGCGACAACGGCAGCGTCGTCGCCCGGACCCAGGATCGAGTCCGCGGTCTGCACGCGCCCGCGAGTGGCGCGTTCGATAACCGCGAATTCGCCGATCTCGGCAACGGTTCGCTGCCGGACTTCGACACGATCTTCGTCGTCGATGATCTTCCTCCTACATCTGGTGCGGCAGGCTTGCCGCCGACCCTGCGGTACCTCTCAGCTGCGGCCGAGCAGAGACCCGACTACTTTCGACGCGCGCGAGAAACCACCGCGACACTACCTGGGTGTCACGGTGGCGGATTTCGGACGGGCCGATCACCAGTAGGCTGAGCTGTCGAATGTCCGACAACGACTCCTGATGACACCGAGGACGATGAATACCGACGATCACGCGCCCGAGCCCACCCCCGAGCCCGCGCCCGACAAGCGCCATCCCGCGGTAATCGCGACCGCGATCGCACTTCCCGTTGCCCTGATGGTCGGGTTCATCGTGGCTGCGGTATCGATATCCGGAACCTCGACGCGGGCACCCGAGGCCCTTGGGCCGGTCGACGCTCCTGCTGCAGACAGTGCCGACTGCAGCGCACTCGTCGATGCCTTACCAGCATCACTCGGCGACTATGCGACCGTCGAGCTCGCCGATCCGGCACCGCTCGCAACCCGAGCCTGGGCGCTCGACGACGACACATCCGAGCCCGTGGTCTTGCGGTGCGGCCTGAACCGCCCCGACGGATTCGATGTCGCAGCGCCTTTACAGGTGATCAACGGCGTTCAGTGGTTCGAAGTCTCCGGCGCCGACTCGGGCATCGAGGCGAGCACGTGGTTTGCAGTAGATCGCCCGGTGTACGTGGCGCTGACCGTGCCGAACGGGTCCGGACCCACGCCGCTGCAAGATGCCTCTACTGCGATTTCGGACTCACTCGCGCAGACACCTCTCGATCCAGCCCCACTTCGGTAGGTAACCGAACTATCTCAACCCGGTGCCGCGCGCGAGTGCGGTCTGGATGAGGGTGTCGATCAGCGTTCCATAATCGACGCCGGTTGCGTTCCACATCTTCGGGAACATCGAGATCGAGGTGAATCCCGGCATCGTGTTGATCTCGTTGATCACCGGTCCGTCATCTGTGACGAAGAAGTCGACGCGGGCCAGACCTTGGCAGTCCAAGGCACGGAATGCGTCGACTGCTGCAGCCCGGATGGATGCGCTGATGTCCTCGGTCAGAAGTGCCGGAACGTCGAATTCACACACGTTGTCCAGATACTTGCTGTCGAAGTCGTAGAACGTGTGATCGTCGGCTAGGGCGTCGGGCATTCTGATCTCCGCCACTACGCTTGCTCGGATGGATCCATCCGGAAACTCGAGGACTCCGCACTCGACTTCACGTCCGTGAATTGCGGCCTCCACGATCACCTTCGGATCATGTCGGCGAGCCTCTGCCACCGCTGCCGGAAGCTGGTCCCATGCGACGATTCTCGTGATACCGATCGACGATCCCCCACGCGCCGGCTTGACGAACGCGGGCAGGCCCAGCGACTCCTGTTGGTCGGCCGTCAGTGCGTCGGTGCCTCGTCTGAGCACGATCTGCTTGCCGACCGGCAACCCCTCCGATGCCAGAAGCTTCTTGGTGAACTCCTTGTCCATGCCTGCGGCGCTGGCGAAGACTCCAGGCCCGACGTAGGGAATGGTGGCGAGCTCGAGGAGACCCTGCAGCGTGCCATCCTCGCCGTACGGGCCGTGCAGAATGGGAAACACGACGTCCACCGACGCCAAGATCTTTCCTGCGTCCTCGTCACCCAGACCGATGATGGCGCCGCGCCGGGTGGGGTCCGCTGTCAACGCCAGAGCCGTACCGTTCTTGTCCACCGACGGCAGGGACCGTCCGTGGATGGCAAGTTCGTCGACGTCGGTGGCACCGAGAACCCATGCACCATCGGTGGTGATACCGATGGGAATCACGTCGTATCGTTCACGGTCGATGTTGTCGAGCACGCTACCTGCGGATACGCAGGAAACGGCGTGCTCGTTGCTCCGACCACCGAAGATCAGGGCGACTCTGGTACGAGGATTGCTCACGGCGAAACCGTACCGTCACCCCGAAGAGGGGCCTAGACGTGGCCCGCCGACGCTACTCGGGCTTGATCCGACGGCCGAGCAGATGACCCACTGCATCAGGGACCGACAGTCCGCTGTGGCACACGCGGTGCACCGCGTCGGTCAACGGCATCTCGACGTCGTAACTCTCCGCCAGAGCCCGCACCGAGGTGCACGACTTGACGCCTTCGGCGACCTGACCGTTCGCTGCCGCCTGGGCACTCTCCATCGACCCACCGACGCCCAGCCGTTCCCCGAAGGATCGATTTCGTGACAGCGATGACGAACAGGTCGCCACCAGATCACCGACGCCTGCCAAGCCTGCAAGGGTGGCGGGTTTCGCCCCGAGCGCCGAACCGAGCCTGATGATCTCGGCGAGACCACGAGTCATGATCGAGGCGAGCGTGTTTTCGCCGTACCCGACTCCGCTGGCCATGCCGCACGCCAACGCGATCACGTTCTTGCACGCACCACCGATCTCGACCCCGATGACGTCCGAATTAGTGTACGGCCTGAAATATCCAGTGGCACAGGACTTTTGAACCTCTAGAGCACGTCTGGAGTCCGAGCATGCAATAACCGTGGCGGCCGGCTGTCCCTCGGCGATGGGCCGAGCGAGATTCGGGCCGGACAACGCTGCGATTCGGCTCGGATCGGCTCCGGTCACCTGACTGATGACCTGACTCATACGTAGCAATGTCCCGGTCTCGATCCCCTTGGCGAGGCTGAGCAAGGTTGCATCGGCTGGAATCGAGTCGGTCCACACGGCGAGGTTGTCCCGAAGCGACTGTGACGGTACGGCGAGAACGACGATATCCGCACCGTCCAGTGCACGGCCTGGATCACTCGTCGCCGAGATCGAAGACGGCAGTGTGATTCCCGCAAGATAGTCCGTGTTCTCGTGACTATCGTTGATCGACTCGGCCAACTCCGGACGTCTGGCCCACATCGTGACGTCGGTGCCTGCGTCCGCGAGCACCTTCGCGAATGCGGTTCCCCACGATCCAGAACCGAGTACCGCTGCTTTGGTCATCGAACGCCACCTTCTTTGGTTGCCAAGAAATCATGTGGACCACGCCGGACCACAGTATCTGTCCGAGGCGTTGCCGAGGCCGAACTCCACTGATACTCGAGTCGCTGACAGAATGGACCGTCATGGGAAGAGCGCACGTGGTGATTGCCGTCAGGGACCTGGTTAGCGCCAAGTCTCGGTTGGCCGACTCGTTCACCGCTGCCGATCGTGCACGGCTCGTCGTGGCGATGCTTCGCGATACGGCCGAGGCCGCTCGGGCCGTCGACTCGGTCGTCGGGATCACGGTGGTCACTCCCGATCCCGCGGTCGCAAAGATCGCCGAAAGCATGGGCGCGCGCGTTGCGCGGGAGCCGTCGAGCGATCCTTCGGAGGACTCGTCCACACGGCTCAACTCTGCGTTCTCCACTGCTGCATCGGCAATCCGGGCGCAGGATGGACTCGACATCGTTGCACTCCAAGCCGATTTGCCCGCACTGCGCAGCGAGGAATTGGCGCAGGCGTACGCGCGTGCTCGACCGAATGGCCGATCCATAGTCAGCGACCATCATGGAACCGGCACAGCAGCGTTGATCCTCAAGGGCAGTTCGGGTCGTTTCGACCCGCTGTTCGGCCCGGCATCGGCGCAACGTCATCAGGATTCCGGTGCGCTCGACCTCGACGGCCACTGGCCAGGACTGCGTCTGGACGTCGATACGATCTCCGACGTTCGGCTCGCTTTCGAACTGGGTGTGGGTCGCAAAACGACGGAAGTGCTGCACTCGCTCGGTTGGTGAGGTATCGCCGACCAAGTAGACCCGGACAATTCACCGATCCGAGTTTCACAGTCCACCCGAATGGGGGATGATCGGACGGTGAGCAACAGTGAAGGACCAGCCGCCGCCGCCGGATCGTCAGAGTCGGACGGCAGCACCGACACAGTGCAGTCGAGTGCACCGCCGACGAACCCGACGCCAGGTAATCCGACGTCGCTTCCTGCGACTACTGCGCTCGATTCTCTGGACGCCGCGGACGCACTGCCCGAGAACCGGTACCTGAACCGGGAATTGAGCTGGCTCGACTTCAACTCCCGCGTCCTCGCTCTCGCGGAGGATTCATCTCTACCGCTTCTGGAGCGAGCGAAGTTCCTCGCCATCTTCGCGTCCAATTTGGACGAGTTCTACATGGTGCGAGTGGCAGGCCTGAAGCGCCGCGACGAGACAGGGTTGTCGGTCCGCTCCGCGGACGGTCTCACACCGCGTGAACAATTGGCTCTGATCGGTGAGCGCACTCAACAGCTTGCACACCGCCATGCTCGCGTCCTCCTCGACGCCATACTCCCCGAGCTGACTTCCGAGGGCATCGCGATCATCCGCTGGTCCGATCTCGATGCGGATGAGAGGGAGCGTCTGTCCGGTTATTTCCACGAACAAGTGTTTCCGGTCCTCACCCCGCTCGCCGTCGACCCGGCTCACCCGTTCCCCTACATCAGCGGGTTGAGCCTCAATCTTGCTGTGACAGTGAAGGACTACGCCACCTCGGGTGAGCACTTCGCACGCGTCAAGGTGCCGGACAACGTCGATCGTTTCGTCCGAGTACGACGCGGCGACGGCAGCCATCGCATCGATGCGTTTCTGTCGATGGAGGAAGTGATCTCCGCACATCTCGATGTGCTGTTCCCTGGTATGGACGTAGTGGAAAGCCACGCCTTCCGCATCACTCGCAACGCCGACTTCGAGGTAGAGGAAGATCGAGACGAGGATCTCCTCCAAGCATTGGAGCGCGAACTCGCGCGTCGCAGATTCGGCTCTCCCGTTCGACTCGAGATCGCAGACGACATGACCGAGCACATGCTCGAATTGCTGCTGCGAGAGTTGGATGTCGACCCCGGTGACGTGATTCAGGTGCCCGGCTTGCTCGACCTCTCATGCCTGTGGCAGGTGTACGGCGTGGACCGGCCGAACCTTAAGGATGCGCCTTTCGTACCTGCAACGCATCCGGCATTCGGGGAACGTGAAACTCCCAAAAGTGTCTTCTCCACCCTTCGCGACGGGGACGTACTGGTACATCACCCCTACGACTCTTTCTCCACCAGCATTCAGCGCTTCATCGAGCAAGCTGCGGCCGACCCCCAGGTTCTCGCCATCAAGCAAACTCTGTATCGAACGTCCGGCGACTCCCCCATCGTCAACGCTCTCGTCGATGCCGCAGGTGCGGGCAAGCAGGTGGTGGCACTCGTGGAGATCAAGGCAAGATTCGATGAGCAAGCCAACATCGAATGGGCGCGCAAGCTCGAAAAGGCAGGGGTCCATGTCGTCTATGGACTCGTAGGACTGAAAACGCACTGCAAGACGTGCTTGGTGGTTCGCCGCGAAGGCTCTGTGATCAGACGGTACTGCCACATCGGAACCGGCAACTACAACCCGAAGACCGCTCGAATCTACGAGGACGTGGGCTTGTTGACCTCCTCGCCCGAGATCGGCGCCGATCTCACGGATCTGTTCAACTCTTTGACGGGGTACTCGCGAAAGACCAGTTATCGCAACCTCCTCGTAGCTCCCTACGGGGTGCGCCGGGGCATCGTGGAACGTATCGAAGGCGAGATCGAGCGCAAGCTGGCGGGCGGCGAGGCGGGAATTCGGCTCAAGGCCAACGCCCTCGTCGACGAGCAAGTGATCGATGCGCTCTATCGCGCATCGGCGGCCGGTGTCTCGGTTCAGGTCGTCGTACGCGGAATCTGCGCACTGAAGCCGGGTGTACCCGGCCTGAGTGAGAACATCGAAGTACGTTCCATTCTCGGTAGATTCCTCGAGCACTCGCGTGTACTGAATTTTCGGGGTGCCGATGAGTTCTGGATCGGAAGCGCGGACATGATGCACCGAAATCTCGACCGTAGAGTCGAAGTCATGGCGCAGGTGAAGGATCCACGCCTCACTCATCAGCTGGACGAAATTTTCGAGTCTGCTTTGGATCCGACGACTCGTTGCTGGGAACTGAGAGCGGACGGAGGCTGGGCAGCGTCCCCCGCCCATGGCGAGAAGGTCCGTGAACACCAACAGGAATTGATGCGTAGTCGTCGAAACCAGGCTTCGTAATGGCAAACCGCAGCACGCCACTGCCTGCCAACATCTTTGCCGCCGGGGCGGTTCTGTGGCAAAAATCTCAGAGCGTGAACGGAGAGATCAGCGTCGCACTCGTTCACCGGCCGAAGTACGACGACTGGTCTTTTCCGAAAGGGAAGATCGATCCAGGAGAGACTGCGGTGGTGGCGGCCGTCCGAGAGGTCGAGGAGGAGACCGGGTTCGCCGCACGCTTCGGGCGATACCTGTCGAAGGTCACGTATCCCGTTCCCGGGCATAGACGGATAAAGAAGGTCGACTACTGGGCGGCAGAAGCATACGACGGCAAGTTCGAACCGAACGACGAAGTCGACGAGCTCCGCTGGGTCTCACCGACCGAGGCATCGGAGGAGTTGTCGTACCCGATGGATCGGAAGATCCTCCGTAGATTTCTCGAGAAGCCGCCCGACACCGACACCGTCCTTCTCGTCAGACATGGGCGCGCCGGGCGACGCTCACGATACAAAGGCGACGACACGTTGCGGCCGCTGGACAAGGTCGGACAATCTCAGGCCGACGCACTGGTCGCTCAGCTCTTGGCATTCGGAGCCGACGGCGTCCACTCCGCCGACAGGCGACGTTGTGTTCAAACAGTGCAACCTTTGGCCGATCGGCTCGGCGAAGAGATCACCTTGGAGCCGCTCCTCTCCGAGGAAGGCTACTGGGAGGATCCCGCGGGTGCGCGCGAGCGTGCACGTGCGATCGCGTCGGCGGGTGGTGTCCGAGCAATTTGCAGCCAGGGGAAAGTCATCCCGGATCTGTTGCAGTCGTGGGCCGATGAGGACGGCGTGAAACTCCCGCCGAACCGGAACCGCAAGGGCAGCGTCTGGGTACTTTCACTCCACGGTGGTCGGTTGATTGCAGCAGACCACCTTGCCAGTCCATTGCCGGTGATTCCGGCCGGGGATTGAACCAGTAGATCCTCACACACGAAAACAGGGCCCAGGCAGTATCTGCTTGGGCCCTGCTCTCTGTCCGTTCGTCGATTACTGAATCGACGAACTACTTGCGAGCTGCGCGCTTTGCCGGGGCCTTCTTTGCCGCGGTCTTCTTCGCTGCAGTCTTGGCCGGAGCCTTCTTCGCTGCAGCAGTGGCCGGAGCCTTCTTCGCTGCAGTCTTGGCCGGAGCCTTCTTCGCTGCCGCAGTGGTCGTGGCCTTCTTGACAGGCGCCTTCGCGGGAGCCTTCTTGGCCACTGTCTTACGTGCCACCGTCTTGGCGGGAGCTGCCTTCTTCGCGACGGTCTTGGCCGGCGCTGTCTTCTTTGCGACGGTCTTGACCGGTGCAGCCTTCTTGGCCGCGGCAGTGGTCTTGCGTGCCGTGGTCTTGACTGCGGCCTTCTTGGCGGCCGTCTTCTTCGCTGCAGCAGTCTTCTTGACTGGCGCCGAAGCGGATCCACGCTTTACTGCGGGTCCGGTTGCGGGAAGCTTCTGTCCGCCGGCGATCACTGCCTTGAACTGAGCGCCCGGACGGAATGCGGGGACATTGGTCGGCTTTACCCGAACCGTCTCACCGGTGCGCGGGTTGCGGGCGACACGCGCCGCACGACGACGCTGCTCGAAGACGCCGAAACCAGTGATGGTTACGCTCTCGCCGCGATGGACCGCACGCACGATGGTGTCGACGATGTTCTCGACAGCCTCTGTGGCGCTCCGCCTATCCGACCCCAACTTCTCGGTCAGGGCGTCAATCAGCTCTGCCTTGTTCATGGAATTCCTCCGCAATATTGTGGTCCATCGTCGGACCGACTACTACAACGGTAAACCCCAAGTCGTCAAGAGTCTATGCGCCACGCCATTTCTCATCACGTGTCGCGCAATGTGACAGGGCCACACAGCGTGTCGGAGCGCTCCCTCGTCACCCTTCCAAAGGTTCCTCGATACGTGCCGGAAGCGTCGCAGGTTTCCATGAAGGCCTTGACTTTTCGTACTCGGAGATCGCCTCTACCTGGCGTAATGTCAGTCCGATGTCGTCCAGACCTTCCAGCAGACGCCATCTCGTGTAGTCGTCAATGGCAAAGCGCACCACCAAGGTTCCGGCCGTTATGGTCTTCGATTCGAGGTCGACAAGAATTTCCAGACCGGGCTGTTCCTCGAGGACTTTCCAGATCAATTCGACGTCGCTCTGCTCGACTTCTGCCGCGAGAAGCCCCGCCTTTCCAGCGTTCCCACGAAAGATGTCGGCGAAACGAGATGCGATGACGACCCGAAATCCGAAGTCCGATAGCGCCCACACTGCATGCTCGCGGGAAGATCCAGTTCCGAAGTCGGGGCCGGCAACCAGAACCGAGCCTCGGTCGTAAGGGCTCACATTGAGAATGAATTCCGGGTCGTTACGCCATGCTGCGAAGAGTCCGTCTTCGAAACCGGTGCGCGTCACCCGCTTCAGGTACTCCGCAGGAATGATCTGGTCGGTGTCGACGTTCGAACGGCGCAGAGGCACGCCGATTCCTTGGTGGCGGATAAAGGCTTCCATCGAAAAATCTCCTACGTTTGACGAACGATCAGGCGGCTCGAGCGAAAGAACTAATCAAGATCGGCAGGGGACGACAGTGTCCCTCTGACCGCGGTGGCGGCCGCGACCAATGGCGAGACAAGGTGCGTACGGCTGCCTTTGCCTTGCCGACCCTCGAAATTTCGATTGGAAGTCGACGCCGATCGCTCCCCTACAGCCAATTGATCGGGGTTCATTCCCAGGCACATCGAACATCCCGCTTGGCGCCACTCGGCTCCTGCGGCAGTGAAGATGTCGCCGAGACCTTCCTTTTCGGCCTGGGCGCGAACCCGCATCGATCCGGGCACCACCAGCATGCGCACCCCCTTCGCCACCGTCCGCCCTTCCAGGACTCCCGCGACGGCACGCAGATCTTCGATTCGTCCGTTCGTGCACGAACCGACGAACACTGTGTCGATCGACACCTCTCGAAGTGGCGTCCCCGCTTCGAGACCCATGTACGCCAACGCCTTCTCGGCCGAGAGCTTTTCTCCCTCGTCGGTCATGTCGGCCGGGTTCGGCACCCGATCTGCCAGTGGCGCACCCTGACCGGGGTTCGTACCCCACGTGACGAACGGAGTCAGACTGGAAGCATCGATGTGAACTTCGTTGTCGAAGACTGCGTCCGCGTCCGTTGCGAGTTCCTCCCACGCCGAAACAGCGGCGTCCCAGTCGCTTCCCTGCGGGGCATGCGGCCGGCCTTTGATGTACTCGTACGTGATCTCGTCGGGTGCGATCATCCCGGCACGCGCACCTGCCTCGATCGACATGTTGCAGATGGTCATTCGAGCTTCCATCGAAAGGTTTCGAATGGCTTCGCCGCGGTATTCGAGTATGTATCCCTGCCCGCCACCCGTCCCAATCTTGGCGATGACGGCCAGAATCAAATCCTTACTCGTCACCCCGGGCGCCAATTCTCCGTCCACGGTTATCGCCATCGTCTTGAACGGCCTCAGCGACAGAGTCTGAGTGGCCATCACATGCTCGACCTCGCTGGTTCCGATTCCCATCGCTATCGCCCCGAATGCACCGTGGGTAGAGGTATGACTGTCTCCGCAGACAACTGTCATACCCGGCTGCGTCAGACCGAGTTGAGGTCCGATGATGTGCACGATTCCTTGATCGAGATCGCCCATGGGGTACAGGCGAACTCCGAATTCTTCACAGTTCCTACGAAGAGTGTCGACCTGGGTGCGCGAGACGAGATCCGCGATCGGCGCAAAGATATCGGCCGTCGGGACGTTGTGATCCTCGGTTGCGATGGTGAGATCCGGTCGACGCAGCGGGCGGTCGGCCAGACGAAGACCGTCGAACGCTTGCGGACTCGTCACCTCGTGAACGAGGTGGAGATCGATGAAGATGAGATCGGGTTCCCGGGAGCCCCCTTCGCCGCCGCCTCGAACGACGACGTGCTGGTCCCATACCTTCTCTGCCAGAGTGCGTGCTGTGCCGGCCATCAATGCCACCAACCTTTTCCTGATGTATGTCGCGCCGGTGGACTACGGGCTGGCCCACGTCGCGCTATCGCACCGACATTGCGTATCTCCCGCCGCGAGCGAGCACATTCCACAATGTGCATTCCCACGATGCGAGACGCTAGTATCGGTCTATGAGACAGCATAGCGGCATCGGCGTTCTGGACAAAGCGATGGGGGTTCTCCATGCGGTTGCCGCGGAACCCTGCACGCTCAGTGATCTCTGCATCAGAACCGGGCTCCCCCGCGCCACCGCACATCGCCTGGCCGTCGGTCTCGAAGTCCACAGGCTCGTTGCGCGTGACGCGCACGGGCTCTTCCGGCCCGGGCCGGGACTGGCCGAACTTGCGGCGACTGCCACCGACACCTTGCTCGACGCAGCAGCGTCCGTCCTTCCGCGCTTGCGCGAAATCACGGGCGAAAGCGTGCAAATCTACCGGCGCGAGGGCACCGTACGGGTCTGCGTTGCCTCGATGGAACCGCCGACAGGTCTGCGCGACACGGTTCTCGTCGGTGCCCGCCTTCCCATGTCGGCAGGCTCCGGCGCGAAAGTTCTACTCGCTTGGGCCGATCCGCAGACCCAACGCACCGTTCTGCCGGATGCCGAATTCGGGGAACGTGTGCTGATCGAAGTCCGCAGGCGGGGTTGGGCTCAGAGTGCCGGGGAACGTGAGCCTGGAGTCGCCAGCGTCGCAGCACCGGTTCGAGATGCGGCAGGAAATGTCATCGCCGCTGTATCGGTCTCAGGGCCCATCGACCGAATCGGCCGTAGACCCGGCGCGCGTTGGGCCGCAGATCTACTCGCTGCTGCCGAGGCGATACACAAACGGCTCTGACACGAACATATTCGGAATCTACGATCCTCGATGCCCCGTTCTCTGATAAGCAATGAGCGTGGGAACTAATCAGCGCGCGCAGATAACAATGACCGACGTCGAAATCGCGACGTTCATCGACAGAAGTCGAGTTGCGACTCTCGCCACCATCGGAGCCGATGGACAGCCTCACCTCGTAGCAATGTGGTACGGCGTCATCGACGGCGAGGTGTGGTTCGAGACCAAGGCAAAGTCTCAGAAGGCCGTCAACATACGTCGTGACTCACGGATCACGGTGCTCGTCGAGGACGGCAACACCTATGACACTCTCCGCGGCGTCTCCTTCGAAGGGACAGCGGAGATACTCGACGACCCCGAATCGATCTCTGCAGTAGGCATAAGCGTGTGGGAACGGTACACCGGGCCGTATTCGGAACAGGTGCGTCCGATGGTGGAGCAGATGATGAAGAAGCGGATTGCAGTCAGGGTCGTGGTCGACCGCACCCGCTCGTGGGATCACCGCAAGCTCGGCCTACCCGCTATTCCACTGGGTGGATCCACGGCCGAACACGTATAGCGGGTGAGAGTGGAGACAGAGACGTCAATCTCCGCTCCGATTCTGCGGTACCTTTTTCTCGTCACCGACGTGCAAGGAGCGATCATGACAGAACCCAGCAAAGAAGACACGAAGAAGAAGTTTCGCGAGGCCCTGGAAAAGAAGAATCACAAGTCGGCTACCGCGGTCGAGCACAAGGATGGCGGACCGAAGGTGAACAACGCCCACGGCCCCGCCGATCATCAGCGGATGTTCCGACGCAAGAGCGTCTAGGTTCGTAGACGTAGACCCACTCGCACAGAACGAAAAGACCCTCTCACCGAACCGGTGAGAGGGTCTTTTGTTCGTTGTAGCCCCGACGGGATTCGAACCCGCGCTACCGCCTTGAGAGGGCGGCGTCCTAGGCCGCTAGACGACGGGGCCAGGAACTTCTTCGAATGCAACCAGACTTCGGTTGCAAGCACAATCAACTGTGTACGACCAGATGAGAGCTTAGCCAGCTTAACCGGCTGACGTTCGGTAACAAAATCACCACCGAAACGCTTGCTGGGGTACCAGGACTCGAACCTAGAATGGCGGTACCAGAAACCGCTGTGTTGCCAATTACACCATACCCCAATGACCTTCTACGACGTCCACACAACCAACATGTGCACTGCGTTCTGGGCCGGAATAGAGACTATCAAAGGACACCCGGGTTTCTCCAAATCGGCTGGTCAGAGTCTCGAACTACGCACCAGAGCGTCCTCTGGACCCGCGGGAACGACCTCGAACGTCCTAGCGGACACTCGATCTTGTGATCAACGACGGTAGATGCGAGTGAAAGTTGTCGTAGTGCCGACGGGCACCGTTCATCACCTCTTCCCCACCGACGACGACGGGCGCCTGTCCGGGCAGCGAGAAGAATGCACCGACCTCGCTGCAGCCGTGTACCGAATCGAGACCGCAGATCGTCCCAGGTGGATTTGGGAGTCCACTGCGCGTACCTATGGCCCCCTGCTGGAGGCAGGGGTACACGTCGACCGCTGTCACGATCTTTCCCTCGTGGAAGGGATCCTCGCCGTCCGCCGCGGCGAGGTCCCCCCACCCACGACTGCGCCCGAAGACGACCGCCCGGGGTTGTTCGACGCATACGCATATCCGAGCTCCGAATCGATCCTCGACTTGCATCGCCGGCACGTAGCGGAAAGCGCGACATCGACCGGCCTCCGACTCTTGTTCGCTGCAGAATCCGCGGGGGCACTCGCCGCTGCGGAGATGAGCCACGCCGGTTTGCCATTCTCTGCCGACGCACACGATCGATACCTCGAGACGATGCTCGGCCGACGCCCTCGCGACGGAGACTTGCCGCCCGCGATCATCGAGCTCGAATCCGAGATCAGCGCTGTGTTCGGTCGCCGAGTCAATCCGAGTTCACACCTGGAAGTAATCGCCGCTTTTGCCCGGGACGATATCGAACTGACCTCGACGCGTGCCCACGTTCTCAGCGCCGTCGATCACCCGGCAGTTCCCCTGTTGCTTCGCCACCGGGATCTGTCGAAGTTGTTCGGTACCAACGGATGGGCATGGTCGAAGGCATGGGTTCGGCAGGACCGATTTCGCCCAGTCTATGTGCCCGGTGCGGTGGTGTCCGGTCGCTGGGCCAGCCGCGGTGGTGGTGGACTTCAACTTCCGAAACCCCTGCGCACCAGCGTGATAGCGGAGCCTGGCCACGATTTCGTCATCGCCGACGCCGGACAGCTCGAGCCACGGATATTGGCTGCGATGTCGGCCGATCCCGCAATGACCGAGGCTGCCGGTACCGAAGATCTGTACGCCCCCGTCGCACAGGCGGCCTTCGGCGGCGACCGAAACAAAGCGAAAGTTGCCATCCTCGGGGTCTTGTACGGCGCCACCTCAGGTGAGTCGCGGTCCCTTCTTGCCTTGCTACGCCGCAGGTTCCCCGAGGCCGTGGAGTACCTCGAGCGGGCCGCTCGGAGCGGTGAACGCGGGGAGGTCGTCCATTCATGGCTCGGGCGCGCGTGTCCGCGACCGTCGGCCGAGTGGTGGGCACACGGCGATGCACACGCGCGCGGGCGATTCACCCGAAACTTTCTCGTGCAGGCGACCGCGTCGGAATGGGCAGTATGCCTGTTGGCCGAGTTACGAAAGAGGCTGGCAGCCGAACCGGGGTCCGGCGAACTCGTCTTCTTTCAACACGACGAGGTAGTCGTGCACAGTCGCGACTGCGTCACAGCTCGTCGGCACATCGAAGACGCCGCACTCAGTGCCACACGGCTCCTCTTCGGCGACACCGCAGTTCGATTTCCGATGGATATCGCAGTGAGAGCTTGCTACGCCGATCCGGAGGACTGAGCTTCTTCCTCGGATCCATGCCCGTCGAAGGTCACCTCGATCTCCTCGAACCCCTTGCTGCGTTGTGCTTCCGCCTGCCCGGTGTAGGTGAGACGGTCACCCTCGGTAAGGATCACGTCGTCGGTGAACGGCGTCAGAAGTGAACGGGGGTAGAGCTTTTCCACCCGAACTACATCGATCTCGACGGCGAAGACGATGAGCACCGAAGCGATGTACATGAACGCCAGAAGTCCGATCACTACCGCGAATACCCCGTTGGTGATCGACGCTCGGCCCACGACATATCTGATGTACACGCCGCCGAATGTCTGCAGAATCTGCCAGAGAACCCCGGCCACGATAGCCCCCGGAAGCACGTTCGAGATCGACAAGTCGCGGGCCGTCGCCAGCCGGAAAGCGACGGTGAAGACGATGATGTTGAGAAGAATGGACGCAATCAGCACCACACTGCCGTTGATGCGGCCGAAGACACCGGCAGAGCTGGCAACGTTGACGGCAGTGATAGCCAGGACGGCGACCCCGACCGTGCTGAGTAGCGCAAGCCCGCGCACTCGTGAACGAATCGGGTTCGGGCGAAGGTTCTTCGGTACTGCCCACGCAACATTCATCGCATTCTGAACGGCTACGGCGACCCCGAGCCCACCGTAGAGCGAACCCAGGACACCGATGATCAGACCGAGATTTCCGCCGCCGATCTTGTCCGGTTCACCGACCTCGTCACCGATGATAGGAATCTGACTCAGCGCCGAATCCAGAATCTGTTGCTGCAACCGCGGATCACCGGCCAACACGATTCCTAGGATGGTCGATCCGAGCAACAGCAATGGAAAGAGCGACAGAAACGCATAATAGGCGATCAGGGCAGCGAGATAGCCGCCCTGATCGTCCACGAACTTGTAGATCACCGCCAGCGGAAAGCCGAGGACCGGGTGGCGACGCTGGACTCGGTCCACCCGTGCGGCGATAGACACCCGGTTACCGCGCCGATCAGCCGATGGAGGCGCGCGCAGCGCCGAGTCGCGCGAGCGTCTTCTCGCGCCCGAGGAGTTCCATCGACTCGTACAGTGGCGGAGAGATGTGCGATCCGGTCACCGCGACGCGGACCGGTGCAAAAGCCTTGCGCGGCTTGAGTTCCAAGCCGTCGATCAGTGCCGCTTTGAGCGTCGCCTCCAGATCTGCCGTGCGCCAGGAAGACAACTCGGTCAATGCCGTGATGGTCGCGTCGAGAACGGGTCCGGCATCGGCATTCAGATTCTTCGCCGCCGCCGCTGGGTCCACCCCGAAGTCACTGTCGGCGACGTACAGGAACTTCAGCAGTCCCCAGGCGTCCGACAACACCACGATGCGTGTCTGCACGAGATCGGCGGCCACGGCAAACTGCTCTTCGTCGACCTGCTCGGGCAAATGCCCCTGCTCGGTCAGGAACGTGCGCAGTCGCGCTGCGAAATCCGCAGGCTCGAGCAGCCGAATGTGCTCGGCGTTGATGGCATCGGCCTTCTTCTGGTCGAATCGAGCCGGGTTCGAGTTCACCGTGGAGATGTCGAACGCCGCCACCATCTCCTCGAGAGAGAAGACGTCATGGTCGTCGGAAATGCCCCAGCCGAGAAGCGCCAAGTAGTTCAGCAGTCCCTCGGGCACGAATCCGCGGTCACGGTGGATGAAGAGATTGGATTCAGGATCGCGCTTGGACAGCTTCTTGTTCCCCGGGCCCATCACGAACGGTAGGTGGCCGAATTCGGGTGTGCTGTCCGCGACACCGATCCGGATGAGCGCCTCGTACAACGCCAACTGTCTCGGGGTCGAGGACAGCAGGTCCTCACCGCGAAGCACGTGTGTGATCTTCATCAGCGCGTCGTCCACCGGATTCACCAACGTGTACAACGGAATCCCGTTACCGCGGGTGAGCGCGAAGTCCGGGACGGTCCCTGCTTTGAATGTCGTCTCCCCACGGACGAGGTCCGTCCACGACAGGTCGTGATCGGGCATACGCAACCGAACGACGGGGCTGCGGCCTTCGTCGAGGAACTTCTGGCGCTGCTCGTCGGTCAAATCCCGATCGAAATTGTCGTAACCCAACTTGGGGTCCCGCCCAGCGGCCTTGTGGCGGGTCTCGACCTCCTCGGGGGTCGAGAAGGAGTGGTACGCCTCCCCAGCTTCGAGCAACTGCCGGACTACATCGAGATGCTGATCACGCCGGAGCGACTGCCGATACGGTTCGTACGGCCCACCGACCTCCGGGCCCTCGTCCCAGGTGAGTCCGAGCCATCGCAGTGCGTCGAGAATCGCCGCGTACGACTCTTCGGAATCACGCGCTGCATCGGTGTCTTCGATGCGGAAGACGAAAGCACCACCATGATGGCGCGCGAACGCCCAGTTGAACAGTGCCGTGCGGATCAAGCCCACGTGCGGGGTTCCGGTCGGTGACGGACAGAATCGGACTCGTACTTCGTTGGAGGTCATAGCTCGCTCGCGTTCGAGGGGAAGGTGAAAGGATCGTCAGTTCTTGGCGGCGACGGGGTTGGTCAGCGTGCCGATGCCCTCGACCGTGACCGACACGGACTGTCCCGCGGTGATCGGACCGACGCCCTCGGGGGTACCGGTGAGGATCACGTCGCCGGGCAGCAGAGTCATGACGGCCGAGACCCACTCGATGATCTCAGGGATATCGTGCAGCAGCAACGACGTCCTACTGCGCTGTTTCACTTCGCCGTCGACCTCGGTCGTGATTTCGAGGTCGGAGGCGTCGAGCGAGGTCTCGATCCAAGGCCCGAGCGGGCAGAACGTGTCGTGCCCCTTGGCCCTGGTCCATTGACCGTCGTGCCGTTGATGGTCGCGAGCAGATACGTCGTTCGCGACGGTATAACCCAGGATCACATCGAGAGCTTTCGCTGCAGGCACGTCCTTGCACGGACGCCCGATCACGATGGCCAGCTCGCCTTCGTAGTGAACCTCGTTCGAGGTAGCCGGCAACATGATGGGCGCTCCCGGCCCGACGATCGAGGTGTTCGGCTTGATGAAGATAACGGGATCCTTGGGAGCCTCCCCGCCCATCTCGGCTACATGTGCAGCGTAGTTCTTTCCGACCGCTATGACTTTGCTGGCAAGGATCGGCGCGAGCAGACGAACGTCGGCCAGTGGCCACGACCGGCCTGTGAAAGTCGGTGTGCCGAAGGGATGTTCGGCAATCTCCTTGGCGGTGCGTTCATCACCCTCTCCCTCGATACTCACGAATGCCACACCATCAGGACTTGCAATTCGACCCAGACGCATGTCGAAAGTCTATCGACCTTCCATTACGCGGCGTCCATGCCGTCCGATGCAGCATGCGATACGGGTGTAACGTCGCACCTGCATTTCAGATACCAAGATTCAAAGTTCACATAGTGGGATAGGAAATGAGGCCATGACTACAACGGATCACGTGCTGGACACCGACAGCGCGAGAAAGTGGTTCATGCTCGCGCTCGGAATGCTTGCGCAGACTTCAGGCGCGGTGTTCATCAACGGTGCTGCATTTCTCATTCCGGCTCTGCACGAGGATCGCGGGTTGAGCCTGCCCAGTGCTGGACTGCTCGTCGCGATGCCGACGGTGGGCATCATGCTCACGCTGATCGCGTGGGGCATGCTCGTCGACCGCATCGGCGAACGCCTCGTACTCACTCTTGGGCTCAGCCTCACTGCGGCTGCCAGCTTCGCGGCGTACTTCACCAGCTCGTTCGAGATGCTCGGCCTGTGCCTGCTGATCGGCGGAATGTCCGCAGCCAGCGCAAACAGTGCATCCGGACGCGTCGTCGTGGGATGGTTCCCGCCCCAACGACGCGGCCTCGCCATGGGAATCCGCCAGATGTCGGTACCACTGGGCGTCGCCATCGCTGCGCTGTCGATACCGCCCATCGCGCGAGACCACGGCGTCGCGGCGGCACTGTTGGTCCCCGCAGTCATCTGCGCACTGGCAGCCGTGCTGTGCCTGGCCGTCGTCGATCCCCCACGCCCGACGCGAGCCGATGCAGCCGAACGGGGACTACTTGAAAACCCGTACAGGGCCAGTTCTCAACTCTGGCGGATTCATTCCACCTCGATCCTGCTCGTGGTGCCTCAGTACGTCGTGTGGACCTATGCGCTCGTCTGGCTCATGACCGATCGCGAATGGTCGGCAGCCTCGGCAGGCATCTTGGTGACCGTCACCCAAGTCCTCGGAGCGTTCGGCCGAATGGGAGTCGGCGCACTGTCGGACCGAGTCGGAAGCCGAATGCGTCCGTTGCGATGGGTCGCGATCTCGACGACCGTGAGCATGCTCGCGCTCGCCGTCACCGACTGGCTGGACTCCCCGATCTCCATCGCACTGTTGGTCGTGGCTTCGATCGTCACCGTTGCACCCAACGGGTTGGCCTTTACTGCCGTTGCCGAGTTCTCGGGATCCTATTGGAGCGGGCGCGCCCTCGGCGTCCAGAACACCGGGCAGTACATCGCGGCGTCTCTCGTACCGCCGGCGTTCGGCGCCCTCGCCGCAGTGAGCTTTCCGCTGGCATTCCTGGTCTCGGCCGTCTTCCCTGCCTTGTCCGTCCCCGTCATCCCCGAAGATCACGAGAGCAACGAGTAGAGACCGAGAACGAACGAATGCCTCTCACCGCACCCAGAAGGTGCACGTGAGAGACATTCGACTCGAAGCTATGAAATTTACAACTTGCCGGCGATCCGGTCGCCGATCTCCTGGGTACTCGCGACGACCGCCCCACGTGAGGCGAGATCCGCTGCGACCGCAGCTTCCACCCGCTCGGAGTTTGCGGTATCGCCCAGGTGTGCCAGCAGCAACGAGACGGACAGAATTGCCGCAGTCGGGTCGGCCTTGCCCTGGCCCGCGATATCGGGCGCACTGCCGTGGACCGGCTCGAACATCGACGGATTGGTGCCGGTGGCATCGATGTTTCCGCTGGCCGCAAGGCCGATGCCGCCACCGACAGCAGCGGACAGGTCCGTCACGATGTCACCGAAGAGGTTGTCGGTCACGATGACGTCGAACCGGCCCGGGTCGGTGACCAGGTGAATCATCGCGGCATCGATGTGCTGATAGGCAACCTCGACGTCGGGAAATTCCGAAGAGACCTCTTCGACGGTGCGTGCCCACAGGCTGCCGGCGAAGGCCAACACGTTGGTCTTGTGCAGCAACGTCAAGTGCTTGCGACGTCCGAGCGCACGGGCGAACCCGTCGCGAACGACCCGCTCGACACCGTAGCGAGTGTTGACACTGACCTCGGTGGCAACCTCGTGCGGTGTGCCGACACGTAGGGCACCACCGTTTCCGGTGTAGGGGCCTTCGGTGCCCTCACGCACGACGACGACGTCGATACTCTTGTTTCCCGCAAGTGGTCCGACCACGCCGGGGTACAACTTGGACGGCCGCAGGTTGATGTGGTGATCGAGCGCGAACCGTGCATTGAGCAACAGGCCGCGTTCGAGGATTCCGCTGGGAACCGATGGGTCGCCGATGGCACCCAGGAGAATTGCGTCATGTCCGCGAATCTCTTCCAGGACCGAGTCCGGAAGAAGTTCGCCGGTCGCGTTGTAGCGGCGGGCACCGAGGTCGTATTCGGTCTTCTCGACACCGGGCACGACGATGTCCAGCACCTTCAATGCCTGTTCGACGACCTCAGGGCCGATTCCATCTCCAGCGATGACGGCGAGCTTCATTGAACTCCTCGTTCTGTGTAATGCGTTCGGGATGAGACGGTGCTCAGGAAAGGTCGACGAGTTCGATCGTCGATGCGCCGACTGCGGTGGCAATGCTTGCACTCAGCTCCGACGGCACGTCCTTGTCGACGCGGAGCAGGATCGTGGCACCTTCGCCCTCGGTGTCCTGGCTGAGCGCTGCGGCCTGGATGTCGATTCCGGCATCACCGAGCAGTGTGCCGATACGGCCGAGGCTGCCGGGCTGATCTGCGTAGTTGACGATCAGGTTCTTGCCTTCGGCGCGAAGGTCGAAGTTGCGGCCGTTGATGTTGACGATCTTCTCGACCTGCTTGGTGCCGGTGAGAGTGCCTGCGACGTTGAGGACGGTTCCGTCGCCGTATACGGCGCGAATGTCGACGACGCTGCGATGGTTCTCACTCTCGGGCGCCTTGGTGACCTCGGCGGTGACCCCGCGCTCCTCGGCGAGTGACGGAGCGTTGACGAAGGTGACCGAGTCCTCGATGACAGCGGAGAACAGGCCGCGCAGTGCCGACAGCTTGAGGATCTCGACGTCTTCGGCAGCGAGCTCGCCGCGCACATCGACCGACAACGAGGAGGGAAGTTCTTCGGAGAGTGCGCCGAGAAGCACGCCCTGCTTGCGGACGATCTCGAGCCAAGGCGATACCTCTTCGCCGACTGCGCCGCCCTTGACGTTGACTGCGTCGGGAACGAATTCACCTGCGAGAGCGAGCAATACAGACTTCGCGACGTCGGTGCCCGCACGGTCCTGAGCTTCGGTGGTCGATGCTCCGAGGTGAGGGGTGACGACGGCCTGCGGCAGCTCGAACAGCGGGCTGTCGGTGCACGGCTCGGACGCATAGACGTCGATTCCGGCAGCGAACACGTGTCCGCTGGTGATGGCGTCGGCGAGCGCCTGCTCGTCGACGAGACCGCCGCGGGCGGCGTTGACGACGATGACACCCGGCTTGGTCTTCGCGAGGGCTTCCTTGCCGATGATGCCCTTGGTCTCAGGTGTCTTCGGAAGGTGCACGGAGAACATGTCGGCGCGTGTCAGCAACTCGTCGAGGCTGACGAGTTCGATTCCGAGCTGGGCTGCGCGAGCAGCGGAGACGTAGGGGTCGTACGCGATGACATGCGTCTCGAAAGCAGCCATGCGCTGAGCGAACAGCTGGCCGATACGGCCGAGTCCGACGACTCCCACTGTCTTGCCGAAGATTTCGACACCGTTGAACTTGCTGCGCTTCCACTCGTGCTGACGCAGCGTGGCGTCGGCAGCGGGGATCTGGCGAGCAGCGGACAGCAACAGCGTCACAGCGTGCTCGGCAGCGGTGTGGATATTCGACGTCGGGGCATTGACCACGAGGACGCCACGCTCGGTGGCGGCAGGCACGTCGACGTTGTCGAGGCCGACACCCGCGCGAGCAACGATCTTGAGTTTCGTGCCGGCGGCGAGAACCTCGGCGTCGACCGTGGTTGCGGACCGGACGAGGATGGCGTCGGCTTCGGGGACTGCCGCGAGAAGTGCGGGGCGATCCGGGCCGTCGACCCAACGGACCTCTACGCCGTCGCCGAGTGCCTCGACTGTGGACTGCGCAAGTTTATCGGCGATCAGAACGACAGGACGGCCTGGCTGACTCACGTGAAGTACTCCCTATGTCATCGGAAAATGATGCTGTCGATCGGAATGAAGAATGGCGTGGTGCGGCACAAGTTTAGATGCCGAGGTGGGGCGCATCGGTGTCGCCCTCACGACCCGGGAAGAAGGGCGCCCTCATGCACTGGTCAGTGCGTGGGGCGCCCCTCTTGTCAAGCAGGTACTACCGAACGAATTCGGCTGCGATCAGGCTGTTTCCGTGATCGGACGATCGACCCAGCTCATCAGACCACGCAGTTTCTTGCCGGTGACCTCGATGGGGTGCTCGGCGTTGGCCTTGCGCAGCCCTTCGAGTTCGGTGTTGCCGTTCTCGACGTTGGCGACGAGACGACGGGTGAACTCACCGGACTGGATGTCGGCCAGAATTGCCTTCATGCGCTCCTTGGTGCCGGCGTCGATGACGCGCGGTCCGGACAGGTAGCCACCGAACTCAGCGGTGTCGGACACCGAGTAGTTCATCCGAGCGATGCCGCCCTCGTACATGAGGTCGACGATGAGCTTGAGCTCGTGGAGCACCTCGAAGTACGCCATCTCCGGCGCGTAACCGGCTTCGACCATGACCTCGAAACCGACCTTGACCAGTTCCTCGGTGCCACCGCACAGCACGGCCTGCTCGCCGAAGAGATCGGTCTCGGTCTCTTCTTTGAACGTGGTCTTGATGACTCCGGCGCGCGTGCCGCCGATGCCCTTGGCCCAGGACAGTGCGAGCGCCTGGCCCTCACCCTTGGGATCCTGATCGATGGCGATGAGCGCCGGGACACCCTTGCCGTCGACGAACTGACGACGCACGAGGTGGCCGGGGCCCTTCGGGGCGACCATGCCGACGGTGACGAAGTCGGGAGCTTCGATCAGATCGAAGTGGATGTTGAGTCCGTGTCCGAAGAACAGCGCGTCGCCGTCCTTCAGGTTCGGCTCGATCTCTTCCTTGTAGATCGATGCCTGAGCCGTATCCGGTGCGAGCACCATGATCACGTCGGCCCATGCGGAGACCTCGGCGGGAGTGCCGACCTCGAGGCCCTGCTCCTCGGCCTTGGCGCGAGACTTCGAGCCTTCCTTGAGGCCGATGCGCACATCGACTCCGGAATCGCGCAGGCTCAGCGAGTGCGCATGGCCCTGGCTTCCGTAGCCGATAACAGCGACCTTGCGGCCCTGAATGATCGACAGATCAGCATCGTCGTCGTAGAACATCTCGACTGCCACTGGTTACTACCTTTCCTCTTGGGTTTTACGCTAGTTCGTCACTGCGGTCGCTAGCGCGACGCGGTGATCGATTTCGGTCCACGTCCGACGGCAACGACTCCCGACTGGACTATTTCTCGAATTCCATAGGGGTCCAACATCTTGAGCAACGCATCGAGTTTCGACCTCGTTCCCGTTGCTTCGACCGTGACCGCCTCGGGCGACACGTCGATAACCTTGGCGCGGAACAGGTTCACGGTCTCGATGACCTCGCTACGCACGCTCGAGTCGGCTCGCACCTTGATCAGGACCAGTTCGCGGGCCACCGAAGAATCGTCGTCCTGCTCGACGATCTTGATGACGTTGATGAGCTTGTTCAGCTGCTTGGTCACCTGTTCCAGCGGGAACTCGTCGACAGTGACCACGATCGTCATCCGCGAGATCTCGGGGATCTCGGTCCCGCCCACGGCGAGTGAGGAGATGTTGAATCCGCGTCGCGAGAACAATGCCGCGACTCGGGCGAGGACGCCTGGCTTGTCCTCGACGAGAACGCTGAGGGTATGGCTCGTGCTCACTTGTCGGTGCCTTTCGCTTCGCCGTGCGCCTGCTCGCGTGCCATGGCTTCTTCGATCACGGCAGGCTCGGCGCCCGTAGCCTCGTCATCGTCGAACAGTGGCCGGATGCCGCGGGCAGCCATGATCTCGTCGTTTCCGGTGCCTGCTGCGACCATCGGCCACACCTGCGCGTCGGCACCGACGATGAAGTCGATGACCACCGGACGGTCGTTGATCGCACGGGCCTGTGCGATCACATCCTCGACATCCTCTTCCCGCTCGCACCGCAGTCCGACACACCCGAGCGCTTCGGCGAGCATGACGAAGTCCGGGATGCGCTTGGCGCCGTGCGTACCCAGGTTCGTGTTGGAGTACCGCTCTTCGTAGAACAGGGTCTGCCACTGGCGCACCATGCCCAGGTTGCCGTTGTTGATCACGGCGACCTTGATGGGGATGCCTTCGACTGCGCAGGTAGCAAGCTCCTGATTGGTCATCTGGAAGCAGCCGTCACCGTCGATCGCCCACACCTCGGCGTCGGGCAATCCCATCTTTGCGCCCATCGCTGCGGGAACCGCGTAACCCATGGTTCCGAGTCCACCCGAGTTCAGCCATGTGCGCGGCTTCTCGTACTTGATGAACTGGGCGGCCCACATCTGATGCTGGCCCACTCCCGCGCAGTAGATCGCATCCGGTCCGGCGAACTTACCGACCGAGGAGATGACGAACTCCGGCGACATCGCACCGTCGGTCGGACGGTCGTAGCTCAACGGGTAAGTCTTGCGGATGTCGTCGAGATAGACCCACCAGTCGGCGAGCTCGAGCGTCGTTCCGGTCGCCCGGTCCGCGCGGATGGCCTCGATGAGTTCGGTGATGACCTCTTTGCAGTCGCCCACGATCGGGACGTCCGCGTAGCGGTTCTTACCGATCTCGGCCGGATCGATGTCGGCGTGGATGACCTTGGCATTGGTGGCGAACGTGGACAACTGACCGGTGACGCGGTCGTCGAAGCGCGCGCCGAGAGTGATGAGCAGATCGCTGCGCTGCAGCGCAGCGACGGCAGCGACTGTCCCGTGCATTCCAGGCATGCCGAGATTGAGCTGATGGCTGTCCGGGAACGCTCCCCTGGCCATGAGCGTCGTGACGACCGGGATCCCGGTCAGCTCGGCGAGCTCGAGCAGTTCGGCGGAGCTGTTGGACTTGATGACGCCGCCGCCGACGTAGAGGACCGGCTGCTTGGCATCGGCGATGTAGCGCGCGGCCTCGCGGACCTGCTTTCCGTGCGGCTTGGTGACAGGCCGGTAGCCGGGCAGACGCATCTCCGGCGGCCACGAGAAGGTGGTCTGCGCCTGGAGCACATCTTTCGGGATATCGACCAGCACAGCACCGGGACGCCCCGAGGCAGCGAGGTAGAACGCCTCGGCCATGATGCGCGGGATGTCGGCGCCGTCGGTGATCAAGAAGTTGTGCTTGGTCACCGGCATCGTGATGCCCGAGATGTCGGCTTCCTGGAAACCATCGGTACCGATGAGCGACCGGGCGACCTGACCGGTGATCGCAACGATCGGAACCGAGTCCATCTGAGCGTCGGCGAGCGGAGTGACAAGGTTGGTCGCTCCGGGGCCGGAGGTCGCCATGCACACGCCGACACGGCCGGTGGCTTGCGCATAACCGGTCGCGGCATGTCCGGCGCCTTGCTCATGGCGAACCAGGACGTGTCGAACCTTCTTCGAATCGAAGAGCGGGTCGTACACCGGAAGTACTGCCCCTCCCGGAATGCCGAAGACAGTGTCGACATCGAGTTCTTCGAGCGCTCGGACGACGGACTGTGCGCCGGTCACCTTCTCGGGCGCGACGTGACGACGCGATCCGTCGATGGATCCGGCCGTCGGCGTTTCGGACGTCGACGAGCTGTTGACTGTGCCCGACTTACGAGTCGTGGGCCCTGGGCGTGCGGTTGGTGCGCTCACTGCTGCTTCCTCAGGAATTTCGAGTTCTGGGCGATCTCTGGGCAAGAAAAAACCCCCGTCAGCAGTAGCTGTACGAGGGTGGCGCGTCGATGCGAGTTTGAACAACCGGCTCAGGCGTTGACGCGCCGGCCGATTACGAGTATCCAATTCCGCTTCACGTGCTCGACGGTAGGCGCGCGCATAGGGAAGAGTCAAACTCGTCACGACGCAATCCCATTATGTGAGATCGCGCAGTTGCAATGCGAAGATGAAGGGGTGTCATCCTCACAGCAGTCCGAACCACCGGACTCATCATCCCACACCCCCGATCCGTCTCCGCAGGTCATCCGACTCCCCAAGCTCGCGTTGGTGGGCGTTGTCCTTCTTCTGTTCGGCGTGTCGTTCCCGGCAGCGAGTTGGCCCGCCGCGTTCGGCTGGCTGTTCCTCGTTCCCGTGGCGGTCGCCATCTGGGTCCTCCGAGTCCGCACGACCGTCAGCGAGCAGGGCCTCGCGGTGCGTCGGATCGTGGGTTCGGAGTTCATCGAATGGGACCGAGTTCGAGGAATTCACTTCCCCGACCGTCGCTGGGCCCGCGTTGTCCTGACCGACAAGACCGAGAAGTCACTACCCCTCGTCCGGTTCGATCGACTACCCCAGTTGGCGGCTGCAAGCGGTGGACGAATCACCGATCCCTACGCCTCGGCCCGAGCCGACGCCGAGCGAGATACCGAACATCCAGAACAGGCCCCGGAGATCGCGCCAGAGACGGACACTTCCTAGCGCGGGAGTAATCTCGACGGCGCGATAATCCGCTCCGAGATTGAGGAATCGAAGACATGCCCCCGCTACGGTCACGAGTAACCACTGTCGGACGCAACGCTGCGGGCGCTCGCTCGCTGTGGCGCGCAACAGGAATGACGGACTCCGACTTCGGCAAACCGATCGTGGCAATCGCCAATTCCTATACCCAGTTCGTGCCCGGCCACGTACATCTGAAGAATGTCGGCGAGATCGTCGCGGACGCCGTCCGTGCCGCAGGCGGAGTGCCTCGCGAATTTCACACCATCGCCGTCGACGACGGAATCGCGATGGGTCACGGCGGCATGTTGTATTCGCTGCCCAGCCGCGAGATCATCGCCGATTCCGTCGAATACATGGCCAACGCGCACACCGCCGACGCACTCGTCTGCATCTCGAATTGCGACAAGATCACCCCGGGCATGCTCAATGCCGCCATGCGCCTCAACATTCCGGCAGTCTTCGTCTCCGGGGGGCCGATGGAGGCAGGCAAGGCCGTCGTCGTCGATGGCGTCGCGCAAGCTCCGACGGACCTGATCACCGCCATCTCGGCATCGGCCAACGATGCCGTGTCCGAGGACGGACTCGACGAGATCGAGCGCAGCGCCTGCCCGACCTGTGGATCCTGCTCGGGAATGTTCACCGCCAATTCGATGAATTGCCTCACCGAGGCACTCGGGCTCGCATTGCCGGGAAACGGCTCGACGCTGGCCACGCATTCGGCGCGGCGCGCACTGTTCACCCGTGCCGGAACCACCATTGTCGAAGCGGCACTCAAGTATTACCGCGACGAGGACTCCTCCGTTCTGCCCCGCAATATCGCCACTCCGGCGGCATTCAGAAACGCGATGGCTCTCGACGTCGCGATGGGGGGATCGACCAACACCGTTCTGCATACGCTCGCTGCTGCGCAGGAAGGCGAGGTCGACTTCGATCTGGACACCATCGATGACATCAGCCGCAAGGTGCCGTGTCTGTCCAAGGTCTCCCCCAACTCGGACTACCACATGGAAGACGTACACCGTGCGGGCGGAATTCCGGCGTTACTCGGCGAACTGCGACGTGCAGGACTTCTCGAAACCGACGTATCCACCGTCCACACCAATAGCTTCGAAGAGTGGCTCGACACCTGGGACATACGTTCGGGTACCGCCTCGGACGAGGCGATCGAGTTGTTCCACGCCGCACCGGGCGGAGTGCGCACCGTCGAACCGTTCTCGACCGACAACCGATGGTCTTCGCTCGATACCGACGCGGCCGGAGGATGCATTCGTGACAAGGAACACGCTTACACCGTCGAGGGCGGCCTGGTCGTTTTACGCGGAAATGTCGCACTCGACGGCGCAATCCTGAAAACGGCAGGGATCGAGGAAGAGCTGTTCACCTTCCAGGGCCCCGCGCTGGTCGTCGAGTCGCAAGAAGAGGCGGTCTCGGCGATCCTGCAGAAGAAGATCAAGGCAGGAGATGTCCTGGTCGTACGCTACGAAGGCCCCAAGGGCGGCCCGGGAATGCAGGAGATGCTGCACCCGACCGCATTCCTGAAGGGAGCCGGACTCGGCAAGGTCTGCGCACTGATCACCGACGGAAGATTCTCCGGCGGAACATCCGGATTGTCCATCGGCCACATCTCTCCGGAGGCAGCGGCAGGAGGCGCCATCGGTCTCGTTCAGGATGGGGACCAGGTACGCATCGACGTCGCCACGCGCACACTGGAAATACTCGTCGACGCCGAGATTCTCGACGAGCGACGAGCGAAAATGAATGCGTCCGAACGGCCGTGGCAGCCGGTGGACCGGCAGCGAACGGTCACCACGGCATTGCGCGCCTACGCGGCTCTGGCCACTTCCGCCGACAAAGGCGCTGTTCGATACGTCCCCTGAGTAGTGAAAACAGCGAAGGGCCCGGTTGCGCTCGATGCGCATCCGGGCCCTTCACTGTTGGAAGACCTACTGCACCAGCGGGTTGGCACCGTTCAGGAAAATCCACAAGCACACGCCGCCTGCGATGCCGAGTACGAGCGCGATGAACGAGCCGAAGCGCGGTCGCGTTGCCCAGCCTCGACGACCGTCGAAGGCAATCTTGCCCGGGCCGGTCAAAATGATCGCCGCCGCTGCAACACCGAGCAAAGTTTCGTATTCCACGCCGTCCGGCGCGAAGAATGCAAGGCCGGGCTCGGCAGCCTGCTTGAAGCACCACGCGTTGATGGCGACAGCGAGAACCGCAGCCCCGGCTAACGGCGTCGCCAAGCCGAGGATCAGTAGCGCACCACCGGCCGTCTCACCGACTGCACCGGCGATGGCCAACAGATTGGCCTGCTCGTAGCCGGAGTCCTCGAGAAGTGTGCGAAATCCGTCGAGACCCGGACCGTTCCACAGGCCGATGAGCTTCTGCAGCCCGTGGACCAGGAAAATTCCGCCCACAGCCAGCCTGAGTAGGAGCAAACCGAGATCCGTCGTTCCTCTTCGCGCAGGGATCTCGACGGTTTCAGTCCGGGTGATCGGCTCGGGGACCGGTGCGGCCACCTCGGCGGCACCACTCCCACGAGTGTTGGCCGCTGGTGTTTCGATGAACTCTGTCGGCTGCTCCGAGTAGGAACCGGAGCCGTATCGCGAATCCGGGGCGATCGGCTCGTCGTACTTGGACGGCCGAAAAGACGGTATCTGCTCGGTCGGATACGACCCGGAGCCGCGCTCGCCGAAGTCCAGATCCTCATCGGTACGCGGCATCCGATCCGATCCACTGCGGTCCGATCCACTGCTACCGGGACCAGCGGATGTCACGGGCGGGGTCGGTGTCGACCGAGTCGTCGGCGTCAGCTGTTCGGTCGGTTGGTCGTACGGGCTCGGCGCCGGTTCGTAGCCGGAGTCGGATGCGTCGGAGTCACGAGGCTTGTCGGTCACGCGCTCAACACTAGATCGCCGCGTCGCCGATCCAGGCTCATTCGCCTCCGCGCGGCGGCACAAATGCGGCCGCCGCGCGATGGCCCTCTCGCTTTTGAGTACCCTTCAGACGATGAGGCCGACCCGAACTGCAGCAGCCATCCTCGCGGTGACGGCAGTAATCGCGACCGGATGTGCGCGGTTCGACGAGTCGGCGTCGACACCCTTCAGCCCGGAACCGTCGTTCGGTGCCGCGGAGATAAACCCGGTGGATCCCGATGCACCGCCGACCTCGACGCAACCCGGCGGACAGGCGCCGCCAGCGGGGCCTTGTGTGGACCCAGACCCCAACGTCGTCGCCACCTGCTTGGACTCGACCGGCGGTCTCGTGGTGTTGCCGGGCGGGGTGTCCGCCTTGGTGCCCGAGCGTCGCACAGGACGCATCATGCAAGTGACTGCGGGGCAGTCTCCGATCCAGATCGCACAGATCGACGTCGACGCCCAAGGCGACGGAGGACTTCTCGACCTCGCCCTATCCCCCACCTATACCGAAGACGGGCTGATCTACGCCTACATCACTTCCGATTCGGACAACCGCGTCGTACGAATCGCAGTCGGCGACACACCCAAGGCGGTCCTCACCGGCATTCCCAAAGGGAGCCAAGGCAATCGCGGCGCCCTCGACTTCTACAGCCCGAACCAACTGCTCGTCCTGACCGGAGATGCGGGAAACCCTTCTGCGGCAACGAATCCCGCGTCATTGGCCGGAAAGCTCCTACGTGTCGAGTCCCTCACACCGTCGGCGACGCAGCCCCCGCCTCAGGTCGCGCTCAGCGGAATCGGAACAGCAGGAGACGTGTGCCTGGATCCGACAGGCAGCATCTGGGTCACCGATCGCACAGCCATCGAGGATCGACTGCAGCGCATCGATCCTCTCGGTACGGTGATCTCGCCGGTCTGGACGTGGCCCGACCGCCCCGGCGTCGCGGGATGCGCGGCCGGACCCGGCACCGTCGCGGTATCACTGACCACTGCTCGCGCGATGGCAGTGCTCGCCACCGATCAGGACACCGGCTCGGTCACCGCGGCCCCGACACTGCTCGTCCAGGATCGTTACGGCCAACTCAACGGTGCGGCAATGGCCCCTGACGGTCAGATCTGGGCCGGCACCGTCAACAAGAACGGTGACGCTCCCGGCCCCAACGACGATCGGGTAGTCAAGATTCCCATTCCGGCCGGCGGCGGCGGGTTCGACTAGGACTCCGAGGCGCAGCGGTGGGTGCGGCAGATCCCAGTCACGTTTTCAGATCCTCGAGTGGTGTGACGAATGGCGCCCTCAACAGTCCTACCAACATGACGACGATCTGTTCTGGGCGTGTACCACCAGCATCGCCTGACTCATCGACTTTCCGACCCGCCACCGGCTGAAGTGCAGCCACCGCGCATCCCCGGTGTGCTGGCCGACGACTGGACGGACTGGAAGGGCTTCAAACAGACGATCGTGCATACGAACGTCCGCGAACTCATCGACAACAACGTCGACATGGCGCACTTCTTCTACGTCCACGGATCCTTCCCGACGTTCTTCCGCAACGTCTTCGAGGGCCATGCCGCTGCTCAATACATGAACGGTGTTGCGCGCCAGGATGTCCGACGCCCCGCTCAGCCTGGCGAACCACAGGTGCTCGGCAACTCGTCTGCTGCCGCCTACTACGGCCCAGCCTTCATGATCACCGAGTTGACCTACCACTACGAGGGTTTCGACGTGGACGCTGTCCTGCTCAATTGCCACTACCCGATCGACGCCAACTCCTTCGTGCTGACTTACGGGGTGATCGTCGAGTCTTCCCAACATCTAGCGGTGGACGCCGCGGAGAAACTTGCCGATGGGATGAGCATGTTCATCAGCAAAGGTTTCGAGCAGGATGTCGAGATCTGGCGAACCAAAACGCGCATAGACAACCCACTGTTGTGCGAGCAGGACGGCCCGGTCTACCAATTGCGTCGCTGGTACGAACAGTTCTACGTCGATGTCGCAGACATCACCCCGGACATGACCGACCGGTTCGAGTTCGAGCTCGACACCACCAGGCCGGTGGAGTCATGGAAACAGGAGGTCGAGGAGAACCTCGCCCGCCGCGCGGCAGTGCAGGGCTGAGTCGATGCAATCCATACAGTGCAGCGAGTGTGGGGTCTGCGTGCTCGCGGAGAAGTTCAGCTGGGAACACACCTCGGTGCAATGGACCGCGGACGCGGTGGCGAGCTGCCCGGTATTGGCGCCGTTCGCGGATCGAGACGATGTCGCGTCGCTCACTCGCGGGTGCGATTCCATGCGTGCGTCGATCAGAGCGGCCACCGTAGAGGGGCGTTTCGGCGATCTCGTCTGAGCGGAGCCACATCCGGAAAATGCGGCATCGTTGGTCCGCGCCCACCAGATCGTGCCGCAACCTATGGCAGTTCGATCTGGTGGGCTGGACCGACTCTGCGCGCACTGCTCAACGCGGCAGTCCACATCGAGGTGCGCGGGCATCGAGGACGCTCGCTTTCATCGGCGATCTCTGCGTATTCAATCGGCGCCAGATGTCGGCAGCAGCCGCCTGCAACGACATTCGTAGTTGTTCATCGGTGTCGACCCGTGCTGTCGCGCCGAAAACCGAGATCGCGGCCGCGTCACCCCACCTCTGCGGACCGATCGGCGCCGCAACACAGCTGAACCCCTTTATGCATCGTTCCCGTGCGTAGGCGATGCGCGACTCGCGCACCTGGTCGATCTCCGATCTCTCCGCATCGACCGTCCTGTCGAGCGCCAACAGCGCCTTTCCGATCGTAGAAGAATGTGCGGGCATTCGGCTTCCCACCCGTGACTGGATGTCCGGAATCGATTCTCCACCGATCTTCTCCAGATAGACCACGTCCGTGCCATCGAGTACGCCCAGGTGGACGACGAATCCGGTGTTGTGGTGCAGCCACCGCAGACTTGGCAGCGCAGCTTGTCGAAGCGCATCGGCATCCGCCGCCGCGGAGCCGAGTTCGGTCAGACGCATGCCGAGGCGATACTCCATGCCCTGACGATGCAGCCACCGAAGGGACACCATCTGCTCCAATGCCCGGTGGACCGAGGAAACCGGCAGCCCGGTGGCCGCAACAACCTGTGTCAGGTTCAGTCCGCCCGCCAACCCACCTGCCTGAGCTTCGAAGGTGTCGAGGATTCGCGCTGCGCGTCGTAGGACACCAGTCGGAGGCTCATCCGAGCCGTGGGGTTGCATGCGCTCTCCGTTTCGTTGTGCGCGAACAGCGAAAGACGCTCATAACTGCCGCAGCCTTCAGTGATAGCACCCTGAGCGACTGCGAATGCGGATTCTTCCATCGAGCGGGAATTCACCTGGTACTCCTAGAGGCGATCCCTTGTAATCAGAGTTATGCCAAATCCGCAGCCATTCCCCTCCAGCACGATGCTGGCCGGCCGTCGCGCCGTGGTCACCGGTGGAGCAGGAGGTATCGGAGCCGCGATCGCACGCACCTTCGCTTCCCACGGCGCCGATGTCCTTGTCGTGGACAACACTCAGCTCGGGTCGCTCGAATTCGATGCAGAGGCAGGGGGCTCCCTCACCGCACTCGACTGGGACGTTCGCGAGTCCTCCGTCCTTCCCGACGTTTGCCGATTCAACCCCGACGTGCTGGTGAACAATGTCGGCCATTTTCTGCAACCACAGGGCTCGTTCGTCGAGAACGCGCCGTCGTTGTGGGACGAACTGCACGAGGAAGACCTATCTACACCAGCCTGTCGTTTTGGGGGATGAAGACGCACCTTACGTCCTGACAGGCATCTCTGTGACGACTACGTACTGCGGGTTCTCAGATCGAGGAGCGTCGGTGACAACGCTACTCAATTCCGGGCTGGGTTCATGAGTGCGAGCTCGCCCCATCCCCTTCCTTGTGGGAGGACATGGCGGCAGAGTTGCGTGAACGAGCCGGGCTTTTACCTGCTCCATGTGATCGCCCGGCCTTGACCTCGCTGGCATCGGTAGCGATTCACGGGTCAGACGACGACGACTACCGCGCCTGCGTGAATGCACGCTTCGCAGCGTCGAGACCGCGGGCCCGCCGATACACACTCGACAACATGCCCGCGACCTCCGCGGCCCCTGCTCACGCCGCCATATTCGGTTCGGTAAACCGCACCGATATTAAGAAATCGAGCGTCGGCCCCGGCCAGGCTCCCTCCGACCTCGGCCTTTCTCGCTGTCCTATCGCCCGATTTGGTCTTGGCAGCAGCGCGGACGGTAGGTCCGCAAGAGGTCAGAAGTCATGTCGGATCGACGGTTACATTCCCTGCATCGATTGGAGTGAGTCTTGTAACGTAGAGGCCATGGTCGAAATAGCGCACGAGGGCGAATCATTATTGATCAGAACCTATTTCGGTGATCAGGGGTCATGGGACGACATCGTTGCCGCAGCGTCGAAAAGCCACACGCAATCAGACGCTACTGAGGTTCAGGCGACGTTGACGTTGATCGACGATACGTCGTTCGAAAACGCGTCCCCGGCCGAGGTGATCAGCCTCCTGCAAGCACCCCCGCCGACCTATGCGTTCATCGCCGACCGCCAAACATTCGAAAGCTCCGAAATGCCCATTCTGGCAATCGAATTCCGCAACAGCGGAGGCAGTGAGCCGATGCCGGCGTTTCGAGTAATGCCGGCAGTGTTGGCAGACGTCGAGAACAACTTGTCCATCGCCAATCTCGATTTCGCCGACTACCAGAACGCCGCGGACAGCGATGGCATCTTCCGCGGTTTCGGTTCACCACAGACCACCACCCGCATAGTGACAAAACAGCGCCTCCTCGAGGCGGCCGCAGACGGCAACCTGACAGAGACGATTCTTGCGCGGTACCGCAGCGACCTCGAAAAAGAGTCACGCAGCGAGTGGGAGGCAAAGCTGGCACCGGATCTTCGTGCGACGCATGAGTACTACGCTTCCGGACGAGACAACTATTGGATGTTTGAGGAAGTTCTAGGACTCGACGAGACAATCGACGCCACCCGCGATGGGGGATCGGCCCTGGTCTTCGGTCTGCCGATTTCGTACGGCAGGTGGGGTGTGTACTTGGACCCGGACACTCTGGCCCCCATAACAGCCCTCATGACACGTATGCCTACCCCAGAACAGCAGCAGGCAAGTAAGTAAGACAACGACTCCTGCCGAGTGCACGCGCACACTCGGCAGGAGTCGATTCTTCAGGAGATCGTGAAGTCACTGATCTTCGTCATGCCGTCCTCGGCGAAGACCGGCACCGTCCTGGGCGCAGAGCCGTAGACGTCCACGCCGCCGATGGTCTGCCGTTCTAGCGCTGTCGCTTCCGCCGGCGACGCTACCGCGCTTTGAAGCGCAGACTTCTCGATATAGCCAGCGGTACCATCATCTCCGAACGCCGCGACGAGGTCGGGCAACTCAGCGTCGCTGGCGGCATCACCTTGTCCGTACGTCTGGCCCTGATCGTTCGTGCCGGATTCTGCGACGGTATCGCCGCTATCGGTCGAGGGTTCTGCCGATCGGGCGGCCGGAGCTGTCCAGTCGAGAGGGTTGCTGGGGAACGTCAGGGCCTCCCGGTAGGCACTGGTGCCGTTCCACACGGCGGTGAATCCGTGGCTGTTGTACGAACCGGTACCACAGGTCTTCGTCGTGCCGACTGTTAGCTCTGGCGCTGGGAATGCGTTGTACTTATAGTCGATCGCCTCGCACAAGACCCCGCTCTTGAACAGGCGGGCGCGGACGCCGATGTCTCCTGGAGGGGCTGTCTGGCCAAAGACTGAGTAGATCTTCGACTGTGCGGTCAGGTTGGGTGAGTTGATGATGGTAGAGGTGTTCAAAAACTGGATGCCGCCGCCGTTGCTTCCCGCGGGACCGACCCACCCGGTCACTGCGGCTGCATTTGCGGTACCTGGTGCGAGGATTACAGCTGCACTCAAGAGTGCGCCGACTGCCAGGGCCTTACGTGCTGAACGTACTTTCATGATGACTCTGCTTTCTGGTCGGGAGGGAATGAACTGAAACTGGGCGGTCAGTTGAAGGCATTGACGTAGAAGTTGTCACCGACCATCACGCGGTTTCCTTTATAGAATTGGGACATCGTTCCGCCTTGAGAATTGTTTTCTTTCAACGGAACCCATCGAACAGATGCCCCGGACCCGCCCTGATCGGAGGAAGCGAGCGGGTACTCATCGCACGAGGGATTCTCCATCTCGTCCGGTCCCGGCTTTTCTCCCAACAGTTCGAGCCGTCGAAGTTGTGAGGCCGGGCACGATATGTCGCGGTTTAGGTCGATTCCGTCTTTGTTCGTCCGTGTGAGAGACGACCCGAACGGGCGGCCCTCACCGGTTATGGCTTGACGGTCGAGAACGTGTTGCGTAATAGTCGGGATAACAGCCTTGTTGTAGTAGACCGTGGGATAGTTTGTCGGATTGACGCATCCGGCTGCGCCGAACGCTGCCGTACTGTCGCAGCGGATCCGCTGCTCCGTGTAGAACGTTCCAGGCGGCGGACCTTCCTGAATGGTGCCTGCGATGACGGAGGTCCAGGCGAACGTGTACGTCGACCAGCCGATGCTGCTCGTCGTGAGCTTGGAGAACTCGGGGTATTGCTCGTACGAAATCACCCCAGGTGGATTCAGATTGAACGTACGCATCTCGGCGATAGGAGCTTGGATTCCATCAGGTCCCACTTTCGAAGGAGTGAAGGTGAAAGTACCTGTTGTTATCGGTGTTCCCCATTCGATCTCGCTCTCGAAGTACGCGAAGATATTGGATTGGCGGTTGTTGACCGACGACGACATGACGAGGGTGATGTTCACATTCAACGTTCCAAAAGGAACCGCGACGCCGTCCGTCCCCCTCCGGTACTGCAGGATTGGAGCGATGTACACCCCACACGATTTGAAGCGGGTGTTGTTGCACCCCTGGATAGGGGTCGCAGATCGTTGTTGTTGCGCAGATTCCTGAATCGCTGAATCGCCGATCCGTTGAATCTCAGCAGGATCGGTGACCTGGACAATCGGTAGACTGCGAACGAAGATTTCGGAATCGGGAGTCGGAAGCTGTTCCGGAGCTGGCGCGGGACCCGGCAACTGCTCCCCAGGCACAGTGGGCGAATCGGGTACCTCAAGTGGGGCTGGTGTATCGACAGGTTGGGCGAACGCATTTGCGCTACTCAGGACCTGCATGGTCAACACCAGGGCAATAATCGCCCCGAATGGTCGGCGTTGGGACATGAAACCTCTTCGGCATCGACGTACACATGAAAGGTGGTCGCAACCGGGACAGCAGACAACCGGCTGTGTGGCATAGGCGCAAATAGCAACGACGCGTTACTAGGCGGTCAAGGCCATCCCGATCTCCACAAGAATGACCCGGGTATTTCGGTAAGTGCGAGAGATCTCGAACAGTAGCCGATACCGATCCGCTACGCCACGGATCTGCGAACTACGGTAAATGTTGCGAGAGAAGCATTTTCGACGTCAGGGATTGGCTTCAATTCACAGTGAAACGCTTGATACTGCCCATTCTGATGTAGAAGCCGCACCGTTCCACGTCGCATAGCCGTCTCGGGGCGGGTTTCAGATGGGAGTGACGTCATATCGATCGGATTGAACAAGCTCTTACCTTTTCGGTCCCGGTACCGCCAAGCGGTCCCGGTGGGCGGTTCGTCGTACCAATGCAGCAGTTCCAGATCTTGCGACCTGACCACAGCACGGTGGACGCCGACTCTGGAACTCGCTTGCGCAACCAAACCGTCGAGACTTTCTCGCCCGTCAATTGGCCCGTCGACATGTTCAGGCAGGGGAATTGAAAGTCCGGAGAGGAACCGGTCAGTGCTCCCACTGCCACTGCTGACGTGTCCGCTGACCACCGCGTCGTCGATGCGTGCACGAACACGAAACCTCTGGTGTGGGATCTCCTTACGGTCGAGCACTACCGAGTCGAACCCTGTCGCATACCGCGGTGCCGCAAGGACGCTGAGAATTGCACCCGCATCGGTTCCGTAGTCGACCATGTGGAGACGTTCGGCAACTCCAATCTCACTTTCCGTCAGGCCTTTCGTGACGTTCCACCGAAAAGCGAGCACAGGTCCCCGATCGGGGAGCGGCACCCTCTGTCCGAAGATGCCAAGCCACACCCCTGGGACGTGTCCGTCCTCGGCGACAATCGGCTCGGCGCGTAACACCAGATCCTGAGGCAGCTGCTCCTCCGACGCACCCGTTCGCAGATTAGCGACGTTCGAGACTGCATCCAATGCACGCTTGCAGTTAGGGCCCCGAAGGACCGCGGTGAGCGCCTTTGCTGAACGTTGAGACTGACCCACGGCGAGCACACAGGGCTGTTCCGGATCCATTGCATCGATGAGTAGCCAGGAACGACGTTGGTCCTTCACACAGAATATTCTGCCACTAAAACCGACCGTTGTGTTTTTGGCTAAAGGTCTAACTGCTGCCACCATACCCAGCCAAGTTCCCTGTCGACGGTCGGCAAAACAGCCTTCCGTCAGCAACGAGGTGTGCACTGCATACACAACTCATCTGCGCCCTGGGTGAGATTTGTTCGTACGCCTGGTCGAGATCGGTTACGTCCATATGTGAGCGGGGGTCGCGGAGCAGCATGAGAAGTGAAGAGTCACAACAGCAAAGGGAGGCGCACCAATCACGTCGCAGGCTCGTACCGGGGCGTGGTCGTGGTTCGGCGTAGTGCGAGGTTCTCGCCGTGCGCCGCGGCGAGCGCGGCATGCAGCCGGGTTATTTCGGCTTTCGCTTCACCTAGCTGGCGGGTGAGGCTGAGCACGATCGTGCTGTGCGTGTCCGGGGAGACCGGCGTGGCTGGTGCTGGTTGATTGCGGGTGCGCAGGCGGGTGATCGTCTCTCGGAGTTCGGTGTTGCGGTAGAGAAAGTCGAGGCTGACGTTGCCTTCGCGTGCCACCTTCCGGAAATTCACCGCTTCCCCGCGTTTGTTCAGTGCGGCAATTGCTTTCGATGCCTTCTCGAACGCGGCGGCAGTACGGGCTTCGGCGGATCGACGGAGCAATTGGCTGCGTTGTTCGGCGTCGAGTGTCATAGTCGATGTCCTTTCCGGCTCGGTCCCAGTGGCAGGTCGACCGGCGTCCGCGGCTCTGATGCTCGGCGGATCGCATCTCGGCCGCCGACTCCGGCTCCCTGTACTGTGGTCGATTCGTCGCCGTCGCCGTCAGCGTCGGTGAGGTTGGCGATGATCAGGGTTAGTGCGGCGACTTCGCTGTGGCGGGTGCTGAGCCAGATGTTGTCGTCGGTCATGTGCTTGCCGGTGCGCTGGAAGTGTTGTGTGCGTCGGGTTTCGATCAGTTGCAGTGTCGAGTGCCGTTGATCTTCGAGTTCGGTCTGGTAGGTGGCGTTGGTGGCGAATTCGCCGCAGGTGAGGCATGCGTTGCCCCGTTCGCAGGTTTTCGGGCGCGGCAGCAGACAGTAGCCGTTGGGCAGGATCCGGTCGGTGCGTTGATCGAGTTGCAGGACGTCGAGTAGTGCGTGTTGGTCGATGTCGTGGTCACGCCCGTCGGTGCCGATCAATGTCAGTCTCAGGAATTCTTCCTCGTGAGTGCTGGCGAGTGTTTTCGCGTAGCGCAGCGTCATCTCCGGTGAGACGTGACCGAGATAGCGTTGCACGACGTGCAGTGGTGTGCCTGCATTGAGCATCTGAGTGGCTTTGGTATGTCGCAGCCGGTGGGTGCGCTGGAAATCGACGGGCCGTCCGTGTTTGTCGCGGAGCTCGATCAGTGCGGCGAGGTCGGTCAGTCGCTGCCTGATGCCGCCGAGGGGGCGTTGGCCACGTTGGTTGCTTTTGCGGGCGAGGAAGAGGTACTTCGGTTCCGCGCCATCGGTCAACGTCGGGAGGATGGTGTCGCGAACCCAGTCCTCTTGCTCGCGAATGATGTTCACTACGGCCTGCTCGACCGGGATCGTGTTCGGGGCCCCATCGATCTTGGTTTGCTGGTAGCGCAGCCGTGCCACGAAGAACTCCGACACTGGGGCTTCGGATTCGGTGTTCTGCGGATCGGAGTGTCGACCGGGTGTCGTGAGTAGGGAGCTCAGCGGCTGCGGATCGAGCATCAGGATCTCGTTGACGCGCCGCCCGGTGAGGATCAGCAGCAGATAGGCGCGCATGACCTGCGGATCGCCGAGCCCGAACACTTCTCTCTCGCGCCCGTCGACCACAATGGTGCGGCTTTCCGATACCGGTAAACCGATCAAATCCAGGTGTGCGGTGACGCGGCTGAGGTCGTGTTCGTCGAGGTATTCGGGTGCGTCGTCGGAGCGCCTGACCGAGATCGTTTCTCCCCGCGGCCACATCACGAGGTGGCGTTCGGTCAACTCACGCCACCGCGGGTCGCCGAGCACGAACGCTGCTTCGTCGCGGTGTTCGACGAAGAAGGCGTACATCGAGTTCACCGCCGTCTGGGTGAGGGAGATCGTCTTGTTGGACAACGGCTGACCCTTGTTGGGTCCATTGGCGGCGCGGCGGGTGCGTAGCCATCCGAGGAAGTCGTTCGCGAACGGGCGCAGCATCGTCGCCGGGTCAGTGACCAGTACAGGACTGTTGATGCCGCGTTCGATCAGAAACGGCCCGAAATGAGCAGTCAACGAGGTCCGGTATCGGCCTACGCTGCCCCACCGAATCCGGTCGGCGTTGATGAGGGTTCCGAGCCACCATTGCCCGGCCGCGCGCAGCCAGTCCGGTTCCACACTCGACCAGTCGACGGTGGCTTGACCGCGCGGTTCGTGTCGACGCGCCGGTATTCGGGGGTCATGGAAGGGGTCCCACAGCTCGGCCTGCCACCATGCTTGTTCGTGGTAGGCGATGCCGACCGCCCGCCGCAGGCGGCGCATGATCTGCAGGTGGTTTTGGCTGAACCGTGCGCCCGGAAGCCGCTGGTGGCGGGCGGTGAACGCTGATCGGGCTTCGGCGATCCACGTGTCGAGGTCCAGATCGAGGACAGAGGCGATCGGTGGCTGGCCTTGCTGGACCCGCGAGGTGCTGATCTGCGCGATCTGATGCATCCACGCCGAGACTGCGGCTGGCGCGACCCGTTCACCGGTGACATGCAGTGACCACAGCCACCAGATGAATTCATGACGGATCGGGTCGGGAACATCGAGTGCGACGTACCGGTGAGTTCGGCTTCCGTAGTGGTAGATCACCTCGTGCCACGGCCAGGCCAGCATGTCGAGCGTCGCTCCCGGCCTGAGATGTTCAGGTACGAGTTCCCACAGGTCCTGGTCGGTCACCCCGGCCGGTGTGTGTTCGGGCAGCGGCAGCGCAGCAGACTTCATCGAACCTCCGGTTCCGTTGCATAGCCGGGCACCGCTGGCAGTGCCCATCCTTGCGCGTACTTGCGCCACTCCGCCACGCTGCGCAGCTCGGCTTCTTCGGTCACCCACCCGTAGAGGTCCAGGGTGGTCTGGACCTGGGCATGACCGAGTCGGCGCATGACGACATGTTCGGGGACACCGCTCAGAAGTAGCGCGGTGGCGTGGGTATGCCGGAACCAGTGCGGAGTCCAGCCTGTGGGGACGCTGTTCCCGAGGCGGCGGTGCAGCCTCTCGACGACCCGGTAGACACCGCTCGGTGTCATCGCCGACAGCAGTTGCCCGCCACCGGTATTGACCAGCACGGGATCGGTGTCACGAAGCGGTAAGCCGCGGCGGTCGGCGAGATCGCCGACCTCGTAGAGGAAATCCCCGTACAGCCGCTCGAGCCGGTCGGATACGAACACACGCCGACCTTTCAGGTTCTTCACCCGGGCACCGTTGGAATTGTCGTCGCGAGGTACGACCTCGATGTAGGGCGTGGACCCGCGACCGACTATCCAGTCCTCGTGGCGCAGCCCCAACGCTTCTCCGAGACGAAGACCGGTCTCTGCGAGTATTTCGAACAGTAAACGGTCACGCAGATTCCCGGTCCACGACCGGTTGGCCGGATCGAATGTCGCTGCGGTATCGAAGATCCGTTGCACATGCACCGGCAGGAACACCGGTGTCGGACCGGTGTGCCAGCGGCGGCGCGGAACGAGTACGGCGGGTCGATCGCGACGCCTGTTCCGCAGGTGCGCCAAGAACGATTGGAACTCCGGCTCGCGTCTCGCACGTCCCAATCGTGGTGCCACCGTGCCGTATTGGCGTTCGGACCATTCGTAGAACGAGGCCAGTGCCGCTAAGCGTAGTGACACTGTGCGCGGTCCGCAGGTGGTGGGCTTGGCCGGAGATAGGCGAGTGGTGGGGAGATTCCCGCCGGCGAGCCAGCCGATGAATCCGCTCAGAGCGGTCAGTCCAGGATCGCGCCAGTCGACGCCGGTCTGCTCGAGGTAGTGCCACCACAACGCGAGCCCGCGGGAGTATGCCTTCACAGTGTTGGGGCTGAAAGCGCACGCGACGCGAAGCCACTCCAGCCATTCCTCGACAGGGTCCACCACTGCGTAATCATGGTCGAGGACAGTCCAGGTCACCCCGCCGTCCGGCAGTACCACCTTCTGCGTCCGAGCCATGACACCCACCTCCCGTACGGGTGTAGGCAACCATTCGTTCACGACCAAACCAAGCCGACACGCCGACGCTCCTGCGACGTGACAGACTCCTGCGGTGGGGGTGAAGATAAATCAACTTCGCGCACATCCTCCGCCTCACGCACGCGCTGCTTCCCGGCATGATCGAAGGCGGGGGCGGCTCGATAATCAACGTCACGACGGTCGAATCCCACCGAGCGATTCCGGGTCAGACCGTCTACTCCGCGTACAAGGCCGCGCTCACGCAGTTCACTCGGTCGTTGGCCGCGGAAGTCGGGCCGTCCGGGATCAGAGTCAACGCGATCGCTCCGGATCTCATCGAGTCGATCCAGGTTCCCTACGCGACGCTCGTGCCCGAAGAAGACCAGTCGCTCTGGCCCACCTGGTCACCGCTCGGCGGTCCCGGTCGGCCGGACGACGTCGCGGGTGTGGCCCTGTTCCTCGCCTCCTCACTGTCCCGTTTCGTCACCGGCGGCACTGTGCACGTCGACGGCGGCACCCACGCTGCAGGCGGCTGGGTGCCGCGTCATTCCGGCGGGTGGACCAACCGTCCGCGTAATCCCTGAACCCACCCCTTCGAAAGGCACCTCACGATGAAGATCCTGGTTATCGGCGGCACCGGCATGATCGGCGCGCACACCGCCCTCCACCTACGCCGAAGCGGTAACGACGTCACAGTGGCGGCCCGTGGGCCGCTATCGGAAAACTCGCCCGCGGCTGAGTTCCCGCTCCTCGCGGGTGATTACACAGTCCCCACCTTCACCGCAGATCAGCTCTCGGTCTTCGACGGCATCGTCTTCGCCGCGGGTCAAGACGTGCGGCACAAACCGGCGAACAGCGACGACCGACGCTTCTGGGAGGAGACTCAAAGCGTCGGCGTCCCACGCTTCGCCGCGCTCGCAAAGCAAGCTGGTGTCAAACGGTTCGTCCAAGTGGGTAGCTACTATCACCATCTTCGACCCGAGCTTGCCGCGGACAACCCCTACATCGCCGCCCGAAAGGCTGCCGACGAAGGGGCCCGCGCTCTTGCGGACGAATCATTCGTCGTCTCCACCCTCAACCCGCCATCGATCATCGGTGTCATGCCGGGCGCATCGACAGCGCGGTACCGACGGATGGTGTCGTGGGCAGCCGGAAATGAACCGGACATCCCGGACTTCGCCCCTACCGGCGGCACGAACTACATGTCTGTCGACTCTTTGGCCGAGGCGATTTGGGGAGCTCTACGCAATGCCGTTCCTGGCGCGGCATACCTGATAGGCGACCAGAATCTCTCCTATCAGCAGTTCTTCCAGATGCTCGTCGACGCTGCCGGCAGCACACGCATCATCGCCGAACGCGACGAGGCGCACCCGCTGCTACCGGACGCCGCCATCATCCAGGGACGCGGAAATACACTCGCATACGAACCCGGAGCCGAAGACATGCGCCTACTGGACTACACCCGCAACGACTGCACCCGGGCAGCTGAGAAACTGGTGGAAACGGTGCTGGCGAACTCCTAGAATCCCGCTGTCGGACGGAGTACGTCCCCATCGACCCCACCGTGCCGCTGGCGTTCGACTTGGCCTGGACTGCAACGGTATTGGCTTGGGTTCTGTTTGCAGGAACGGCATGCGACAGCGGAAACAATTCGTCTCGAGGCCGATATCGACCGCGATCGACCAGCGAGTACTTACGAAAGCTACGACCGCACAAGGTCAGTGGGACGATGGCCTACCACTGCGGGTGTCCTCGAGTCTGTTGAGACACTTCGTTGATGTTGTGCTGGGATGACCAAGGGGGTTGGGATGTCGAAGCTCGTGCGGTTGCTCGACAGTGAGATCGGTCAGCGATGGGCATGGAGTCTGCGATCGAATCGACAACGAACCGGACCTCGGCGATCGAGGCGTTGCGCGAACCGCATCGGGGTCTCGAGTTGAAGGCCGCTGCGGATCTCGGCGACGCAGCTCTCGATGAACGAAGAAAATGACCGAAGCCGCACTCGGTAGCTGCCCGAAAAGCGGATCCGTCCCAGATTCGTCTGGTTCTGAGGCGGTGCTTCGGTGAGACACCGAAAGAAGATCCCTGACCGGACGGTGTCGGCCACGAACCGAGTAATCTCGAGGGCAAGGTAATCCCGTGCCCGACGGCTTCGTCCGTCGGCTCCTCCGAGTGCACGGGACACAATCGATGCATCGCTTCACCGACCCAACACCGGTCGAATCAATGGTCGATGTCTTGACCGTTGACATCGACAACCTGGACATCGAAGACGGAGCAACCCCGCCGCCAGTTGTCGGCCTAAAAGCCGCTTTGAAGTTGAGCTTTCGCACCGCAGACGAGCCCTACGCTCGGCCTTTCCCTCGAAATCCGACTTGGGCACCCGACCGCCGGACTCTCGAATCCGGAGGGACTGTCGTGTACTGGATAAACGCCCCACAGGATCCTGAAGTACTTCTGACCGGTGACATACGCGGTGTGCTGTCAGGAACACTGCTCGGGGGCTCAACTCCGAACGAAATTCCCTTGACCATCGGCCTCGTCATCGGAATCAAGATCCGATCGCAGACATACCAGGAAGTCGAAGGCCAAGGCTGGGAGCCAATCGAGGGTTCGGACATTCTGCGGGCCGTGACGCGAAGTCCGAGGTGGTTCTACCGCGGTGAAATGCGCAGTGGGTACACCCATCGGATGGATGTCGGACTGGTATTGGATATCGCAGTTGACCGTCAATGAATGAAGGCCTCGGCAGACATTCTGGATCCGGCCTCGCTGTCCGCCGACGCCGCCCGCGTCGATGGCGTCAGGAGGGTTCTCCTGGGTGTACCTCGTGAGGTGACTGGTCGAGCTTCGGAGGATCCGAGGCGAGGAGGGTTGCGACCAGTGGGAGCACCAACACTGTAATCGCGCCTGCAGCAACGAGTATCGAGGCACTGGCCGTGGACATCTCCCCCGCGTCGACCGCTACACCGGTGACCGCGACGATGAGTGGGAGGCCGGTTGTCGCGTAGAGCGCGACGCGGAACTGCTCGCGGGTGGTGAACTTTTCCTGTCGATCCAACCTGGTTGCGATGAATACCGGAACACCCCGAATCAGGACGAGAAGAGCCAGAAACGCAAGGAGAATTCCAGGCTCCGCGAGCACAGCACCGATGTCGATCGACATCCCTGAGGTCACGAAGAAGACCGGGATCAGGAACCCGAACGCCAAGCCCTCGAGTTTGGTCTCGAGTTGTTCATCGCCGCTCGGTACGACCCGCCGCAGAATGAACCCGGCGGCAAAGGCACCGAGAATGATGTCGAGCCCGAAGATCGTAGCGATGGCGATCAGCGTGATCAGCAGCAACATCGTAAGGCGGACCGTCGTCTGTGCGGTGGTGCCGGCACCTCGACGAATCACCGCCAATAGATCGGAGCCTTCGCGAAGCAATCGCGCTGGGACGAAGCCGACGGCGACGGCTGCAGCGACGAACAGCGCGAGAATCACGATCGACTTCACGTCTCCGCGTGAACCGAGCAGGACGGCCATCGCGATCACCGGACCGAGCTCGCCGATCGCTCCGTGATTGATCACAGTGCGTCCGAGCGGTGTGTTCTGTAGACCACTGTCCTTGAGGATCGGCAGCAAGGTTCCGAGAGCCGTCGAGGTCAATGCGATGGCCACCGCGATCTCCGCGGTGGCCATACCGGATTGCCCGAGCAGAAATACCGCTCCGAATGCTGCCGCCAGACTGACCAGCCATGTGACCAGCGCTCGACGGCCCCCGCGCCCGGTGATTTCCGAGACGTCGATCTCGAAACCTGCGAGGAGAAAAAGCATGCCGAGGCCGAGCTCGCGCAGTAAGTCCACTTCGGCGCCGTCGACTGCGAGACCGAGAACGTTCGGCCCCACCAGCATTCCGAACACCAACAGAAGAACGACTTCCGGCAGTAACCGACGCGGCACGAACCCTGCCACGAGCGGCGCGAGCACCGCGATCAGTGAGATCCAGAAAAGGGATGCTCCCGCCGACGGCATGAACCGACTCTAACTCAGCTACAAGCTTGAAGTACCAGTTCCTTCACCCGAGCCGCATCGGCTTGTCCGCGAGTAGCTTTCATGACAGCACCGACGATTGCACCAGCGGCCTGCACCTTTCCGCTGCGGATCTTCTCCGCGACACCGGGATTCGCTGCCAGAGCCTCATCCACCGCGGCCTGGAGCTTCCCCTCGTCCTTCTCCACGACGAGGCCGCGGGCAGCCATGACTGCCGCGGGTTCACCTTCACCGGCGAGGACACCGTCGACGATCTGACGAGCACCGTTGTTGTTGACCTTGCCGTCTTCGACCAGTGCGGCAACCTCGGCCACCTGAGCGGGTGTGATCGCGAGTGCGCCCAATTCGATGCCGGCGATGTTGGCCTGTTGGCTCAGGTATGAGACCCACCACGAGCGCGCTGCCTGCGGTGGTGCACCAGCGTCGACCGTCGCAGCCACAAGTTCGAGTGCGCCGGAGTTGACGAGGTCTCGCATCTCTTCGTCGGAGACGCCCCAGTCGGCCTGGATCCGTGCTCGGCGCAACCACGGCAACTCTGGAAGTGTGCCGCGCAGTTCCTCGATCCACGCAGCGTCGGGCGCAACGGGCGCCAAGTCCGGCTCCGGGAAATACCGGTAGTCCTCGGCGGTCTCCTTCTTGCGACCCTTGGTCGTCGTGCCGTCCACTTCCTGGAAGTGACGCGTTTCCTGGGTGATCTCGCCGCCAGCGACAAGCACGGCGGCCTGACGGCGCATCTCGTAGCGGACCGCCACCTCCACGCTCTTGAGGGAGTTGACGTTCTTGGTCTCGGTACGCGTACCGAACTCGGTTGCTGTCTTCTCCATCAAAGACACGTTGGCATCACAACGTAGTGAGCCCTGATCCATCCGGACGTCCGACACCTCGAGCGACTTCAGCAGATCGCGCAGCGCAGTCACGTACGCGCGAGCGACCTCTGGTGCACGGGCGCCGGTGCCGGTGATGGTCTTGGTGACTATTTCGACCAGCGGAACTCCGGCACGGTTGTAATCGAGCAGCGAGTGACTCGCCCCTTCGATCCGGCCGGTGGCGCCGCCGACGTGAGTTGACTTTCCGGTGTCCTCTTCCATATGAGCACGCTCGATCTCGACGCGGAAGGTGCTGCCGTCGTCGAGCAACACGTCGAGGTAGCCCTCGGTCGCGATCGGCTCGTCGTACTGGGAGATCTGATAGTTCTTGGGCTGATCGGGGTAGAAGTAGTTCTTGCGCGCGAATCTTCCCCACGGCGTGATCGAACAGTTCAAGGCCAGCCCGATGCGGATCGCAGATTCCACGGCCGCCTCGTTCACGACGGGTAACGCGCCCGGAAGACTCAGGCACACCGGGCACACCTGAGTGTTCGGCTCGGCGCCGAACGCCGTCGGGCATCCACAGAACATCTTGGTGGCTGTGCCCAACTCGACGTGAACCTCCATACCCAGTACGGGGTCGAAACGGGTCAGCACGTCGTCGTAATCGATCAGATCGACCATGGCAGCAGTCATGGACAGGAGTTTATGCGCTCGGAACATCGTGCGAGTAACCACGGGTGCCGATCGGGATCGGACGGTGAGGTATGAACACGAACAGGCGGTGCTCTATCCGAAGAACGCCGCTGCATCGATGTACCGACTCTCGGGCACTCGTTTGAGTTGCTTGACCGCCTCGGCAAGCGATACCAGACCGATTTCGGTGCCACGCGCCGATACCATCTGACCGAAATCGCCCGCATGAGCAGCGTCGACTGCATTGACCCCGAATCTTGTCGCCAGCACCCGGTCATATGGAGTGGGTGTGCCGCCGCGCTGGACATGACCCAGGACCGTGGTGCGCACTTCCTTGTTGATCCGACGCTCGATCTCCTGGCCCAGTTGGTGGGCAACTCCGGTGAACTTGACGTGTCCGAACTCGTCGATGCCGCCGTCGAGCAACGACATCGATCCTTCTTTCGGCTTGGCGCCCTCGGCGACGACGCAGATGAAATGAGAATCACCGCGCTGAAAGCGCTTACGCACCAAATCGCAGACCTCGTCAACATCGAAGGGATGCTCCGGGATCAGCGTCATGTGAGATCCCGACGCGAGACCTGCATGCAGCGCGATCCAGCCGGCGTGACGGCCCATTACTTCCACGAGCATGACCCGCTGATGGGACTCCGCGGTGCTGTGCAGACGGTCGATGGCGTCGGTGGCGATCGTCAGAGCAGTGTCGAACCCGAATGTGACATCGGTGCAGTCGATGTCGTTGTCGATGGTCTTCGGCACCCCGACGACGGGTACCCCTTCCTCCGACAACCAGTGTGCGGCAGTCAAAGTGCCCTCACCACCGATCGGGATGAGGACATCGATTCCGTTGTCCTCGAGCGTTTCCTTGATTCTGTCGAGCCCGGCCCGAAGCACATCGGGATTGGTACGCGCCGTTCCGAGCATCGTGCCGCCCTTGGTCAGCAGCCGATCGTTGCGGTCGTCGTTGCGAAGCTGGACACGCCGATTCTCGAGCAGGCCGCGCCATCCGTCCTGAAATCCCACGACGGTCGATCCGTATCGCGCATCTGCAGTGCGCACCACTGCTCTGATCACCGCATTGAGACCTGGGCAATCACCACCGCCGGTCAGAACTCCGATGCGCATAGCATTCTCGCCTCTCCTCGAATCCATACCGTCCACCGTAATCTTGCCGGTTCGTTTCCGCTTCGGCAGCACGATGGGCAACATCAGCCGGGTGTGACGACTCCAGTTTCGTAGGCGAGCACAACCGCTTGGGCTCGATCGCGCAAGTGAAGTTTGCCGAGAACTTTGCCGACGTGCGTTTTGACGGTCTGTTCCGCTACGAAGAGTGCCTCGGCGATTTCGCCGTTCGACAGGCCCTGTGCGATCAGTTCGAGGACCTCGCGTTCGCGGGGTGTGAGGACGGCCAACTTCGCCGGCTGCGATCGCAGCGAACCACGTCTCTTGGTCACGTCTGCGATGAGCCGCCTCGTCACCGACGGCGCCAACAGAGCCTGACCGGCCGCGACGACGCGAACGCCGCGAATCAACTCCTCGGCAGGCGCATCCTTGAGCATGAACCCGCTCGCACCGACAGCCAGTGCCTCGTACACGTAATCGTCGATATCGAACGTCGTCAACATCAAGACACGTACCGGTGGGTCATGCGAGCCGCGCAGGATCGCCCGGGCGGCCTCCAGTCCGTTCATCTGCGGCATCCGCACATCCATCAATACGACGTCGGGTCTCAGACGTTCGACTTCGGTCACCGCGGTAGCGCCGTTGTCTGCGTCGCCAACGACGCTGATGTCGGACTGCGCGGCTAGAAGTGCGCCGAATCCTTGCCGAACCATGGCCTGATCGTCGGCGATGAAAACGGTGATGGCCACAGGCGACACCCTATGCCGACCTGTCTGCCGCTGGGGCGGTGACGCGTGGCGGCAACCGCGCGACTACCTCGAATCCGCCGTCGGGAAGAATCCTTGCATCCAGCCACCCCGATGCGGCCATCGCGCGATCGCGCATACCGCGCACACCATGTCCGCCGGTGCCCGATTCGATCACCGCAGTTCCGTTGCCAGGTGCAGGTCCGTTGACGACCTCCATCGATACCGGGTCTCGGTCGTAGGTAAGCCGCACTCGAACTTCCGCCCCAGGGGCATGCCTGGCCACATTGGACAGCGATTCTTGCACGATGCGGTACAGCGCGAGACCTGCTGCATCCGACATGACCGCCGGATCTCCGGTCGATGTCCAGCTCAATCGGACCCCTGCGCGGAGGCTGCCTTCGAGCAGTGACTCGACGTCGGCCGCTCCGGGTTGCGGCGCATCCGCCGCTTGTTCCCCATCGCTTCGAAGTACCCCGAGCATTCCACGTATTTCGTTGAGCGCCTCGCGTGCGGTGGCGCCGATCGCATCGAATTCAGCTGCAGCCGAGGGTGATACATCGTCGAGACGAAAAGGTGCGGTCTGGGCTTGAACAACGACCAGCGACATGTGGTGGGCAACCACGTCGTGCAGGTCGCGTGCAATCTTGGCTTTCTCTTCCAACACTGTGCGCCGTGTCCGCTCGAGATCGTTTACTTCCTCTTGCTTCGCCAGTTGTCGACGCGAGAGGATCAGCCAGCGGATCAGCAGGCCGAAGATCGTGATCGCCGTCAGGCCCACCGCCCAGCCGATCCCGTCGGATCCGGGCATGTCGGCAACGAAAAGCAACACGGTCGACACCCAGGCGACCGCAACGATCGGCACTGCACATCGCAAGCTCACCGCGAACAGAAGAGTCAGCAAAACGATGATATGCACGACCTGCCAGGGATACTCCCACCCCGGCTGCAGCGAAAACGCGACCGGGATGATCAATCCAGAGCCTGCCGAAACAGCCCATCCCAGTGCTGGATTGGTGCGGACCGCGACAAACGGAAACGCAGCGAGCGCAGCGATGATCGGCATGATCGGGGCTGGAACCTGATGGGTGAGAGCGAGCGTCGGCCACGCCACCGCATAGAGAACGGCAGTGATCACCACGATCGCGATATCCACCAGCCGAATCGGACCGATATAGGAAACGACGCGCGCAACGGCGCCCGTCCGTGCGCCGTTCGTCCGGCGCGTTCTGAAGAGTATTCTTCTGCCCACAGGTGTGAACACTAGGAACCCTGACCCGAAAAGTCATCGTACTGAGGAGTGAGAGAGCACCAACCCCTAGGTATCAGCGCAGCGTCGACGTTCAGGTGTCGGTGTCGGGCAGAACCAGCACCGCAGGGCGAGGACGCCTGGCGCAACCCGTTCATAGCGTTCTGACTATGAAGCAAACGGCCGGGACGCCCAGCGAAACAAGACGAACGAACCACCTGGTCACGGTGGCGGCGGTGTGCGCAGCACTGGCTGCGAACGTGGCGTTCTCGGTACCAAAGGCGAGTGCCGACGCTTCATCCGGATCGACGGTGCGTACCGAAACCACGATTGCTATCGAGGCACTGACCATGCACGACGCAGCCGACGCGGCATCGAAAGTGCCGCCCGCCTTCGTCGGCGACTTCGGTTACTCCCCTACCATCGAACATGACTTGCTGGTGAATCCCGGTGGGAGCTGCTCGTCGCCGATACCGCTGCCCGATGAGTTCGAATCTGCCTGCGCAGCACATGATCTCGGCTACGATCTGCTACGCCACGGCGCGATTCACGGCAACAGGCTTCCCTCCTCTGCCCGACGAAGCCTCGATTCGAAGCTTGCAGCAGATATGCACGCCGCGTGTGCGCAGCGGACCGAAGTTCTTTCTCGGGCAGTGTGCGACGGCATGGCCGAGGTTGCCGCATCCTCGGTTCGTTTGAACTCATGGCGTCAGCACGACGGGACACCCATTCCGGAACCTGCACTACCGTTCCTGCTTGCCGGCGCTGTCGTTACCGCACTGTCGGCCGCGACGCTGGGCGCCTTGTCGCCCTGTCCTTCTCGTCGCGCCCGCCAGGCAGTGTCATCATGACCACGTCCGTCCGCCTGCGCCCCACTGCTGCACTTCGGACTGCTCCCGAGCCCCGACTCGCTGTTCCTCGCGTCGCGACATCGCTGATCGTCGGAGGCATGGTTGCAGCATCGCTTGCCCCGGGACTTCTGCCCAGGTCTTCGCTGACACAAGCACTGGTCACTGGAGTCATGGCGGCCCTCGGCCTCGGACTGTCGGCTGGACTCCACCGACTTCTCCGCCGACTCGTGCCGGTCGCCCCGCAGTGCGGAGCCCGACGTGTGGCGGCTGCGGCAAGTGTTGTCTCGGTAGCTCTCGCAGGAGTTGCCGCAGCGAGGTGGCAGAGCTCCCTGCGCTCGTCCATGGGCATGCCTGCAGCAAGCCGGTTGCATTGGGTCGAAGTACTGTGCGGTTCGGTCTCCGTCTCGGCGATTCTGATCGTGCTCTTTCTCGCGACCACTCGCGGATATCTACGCCTTGGACGAGTGAAGGCGATTGTCATGCTGACAGTCCTCCTGATCGGCTCCTACTTCATCGCGGTACCGATGGCCTTCTCCAGCCTTGCCGAACGGTCCGCTGTAGCGAATTCGCTCGTCGACATTTCCCTGCCGATTCCGAATTCGCGTTCTCGGTCCGGCAGTGCTGCATCGCTTATCACCTGGAACGATCTGGGCCGTGAAGGCCGCATTTTCGCCGCGGGCGGTACTGATATTTCGACCGTACGCGCCTACATCGGAGTCCAAGCGTCCACCGACGTCGAGGCACGCGCCGAGTTGGCAGTACGCGAGCTCGACCGCGCAGGTGGATTCGACCGCTCGCACATCGTCGTCGCTGTACCGACCGGTTCCGGGTGGATCGACGAGAATGCCGTCACCGGACTAGAAACACGGTTCGACGGTGATGTCGCCACCGTTGCGGCCCAGTATTCATATGAACCCAGTTGGGCCACTTTCCTTTTCGCACAACCGCTGGCCGAGGCGTCAGCGACGGCATTGCTCGAGGCGATATCGCGCCGTGTAAGCGAGGTACCGCTCGAGGCGCGGCCGAACCTCTATCTCTACGGCCAAAGTCTCGGGGCCATCGGAGGCAGTTCGGCCGCAGCCGTACTCCGGAGAACTACTGTGCCGACGACACTGTGTGGAGCGCTGTGGGCAGGCCCACCTGCGCACGAGGTTGCCCCCGGAAACGCGGTGATGTTGGCGAACGCATCGGACCCAGTCGTCTGGTGGTCCACCGAACTCGTCGGATCGAAACCAGATCTGAGCTTCGCCCGTCGCGACGCGCCGATACCGCGATGGATACCGGTCGTCAGCTTCGTCCAGACGACAGTGGACCTGTTCTCCGCACTCGGCGTCCCTGCTGGGCACGGCCACCGATACGGCACCGACCAGGGAACCTCGATGCCCGGATGCTAAGAGGTCAGCCCCATACGTGCTGCGAGCCAGTCCATTTCCGCTTCCAAAGCTGGTGCCCACACATACATCGAGTGCCCACCGGGAAGCTCGCGAAGATGCGCGTCGACTCCGGCTACCTTCGCGGCGGCGAAGGCACGTTCGGTCTGCGGTCGAAACTCGGTATCGTCGGTCCCCACCACGAATGCCCCGGCGCTGGAGCCGAAACAACGCTCGTCGAGAACCGTCAGCGGCGCCACGGAATCGAAGCGGCGCACCGATTCCTCACTGTTGTCGCCGAAAGCGGCCGCGATCGACTCCTCTCGCGTCCCTCGCCGCGGTTCGTCCTCACCCGAGATGTCGAGAAACGTCGGATACACGGCCGGTGCGAGGACCGCAGTCTGCAACGCGCAGGTTCCACCGTAGGAGTAACCGCCTATCGCCCAATCCCGCGGATCGGATGCCACCTGAAGATGTCCACGCACCCACGTCGGCAGGTCGACGGACAGGTACGTGAACGCGTTCCCGAGATCGGAATCCATGCACATGGGGTTGGCCTCGGTGTCACCGAGAGCGTCCGCCACCACCACGACCGGGGCGAGTCCGTTGTGGGCGGCGGCAAACGTATCCATCGTGCGCGCGAGGTGGCCGCCGGCCAGCCAGTCCACTACGTGTCCCGGCTGGCCGGTCAGCAGTACCAGGACCGGCAGATCGGCGCGGGGGTCCGACAAGTAAGCGGGAGGGAAGTAGATCGACGCTGGGCGTGCGGAGAAACCCGATGCGGTGCCGGGAATATCCGCTTCGATGACATTGCCGTGATCGGGCAGGGCGTCGGACCCTCGCCAAGTAATGGACTGTTGCCACGCATCCTCGAGTGGTCGGCTCTCGACCACCGAGGATGCCGGCTTCTCCAGCGCGGATAACTCAGCCGCGACTACCGGTGGATGGCCCAGCGCCGCCGCCAGTGTGGGGTACTCGAAGGTGTGCACGTTCAATTGAGCTGCAGTAGCCAGGACGACGAGGACTGCAGCAGCGAGTCCGGCCGCACCGATCGCGGTATCTCCGGTGCGAACGAAACCGCCCCCTCCGCGACCGAGGCGAACCCACAGCACGACCGCCACCATCATCACGGCCGCTATCGCCGCGACCGTCGCTATCGAGACGAACTGACCCTCGATACGTAGATGAACCACGTTATGTGCGAAACCACGCGGCCACGACCTCATGATCGCGTTACTTCAGTGGGCCGCGAGCAATCTCGTATGCCGCACCGATCCGGTAGAGGCGATCGTCGGCGAATGCCGGTGCCATGATCTGCAAGCCGACAGGCAACCCGTCCTCGGCCGCCAGACCCGAAGGCACGGACATTGCGCAGTGGCCGGCAAGGTTGGTCGGCAACGTGCACAGGTCGTTGAGGTACATCGCGATCGGATCGTTCACCTTGTCCCCCAACGGGAACGCTGTCGTCGGTGTCGTCGGCGACAGCAGCACGTCCACCTTCTCGTAAGCGGCGTCGAAGTCCCGCGCGATGAGAGTGCGGACCTTGAGTGCCTGACCGTAGTACTCGTCGTAGTACCCGGCGGACAACGCGTAGGTACCGATCATGATGCGACGCTTGACTTCTGCGCCGAATCCTTCGGCGCGCGTGATGGCCATGACCTGATCGGCGCTGTTACTTCCGTCGTCACCAGCGCGGGCGCCATATCGCATACCGTCGAAACGGGCAAGGTTCGAGGACACCTCGGAAGGCAGAATCAGGTAGTACGCGGCGAGGGCATGCACGAAACTGGGGCACGACACCTCGACCACCTCGGCACCGAGACCGGTCAAAGTCGCCACGGCGGCATCGAAGGAGGAGATGACACCGGATTGATAACTGTCGGAGTGCAATTCCTTCACGACGCCGACACGAACACCGGAAAGGTCCCCTCGGGCACCTTCGCGTGCTGCCGCAACGACCGACGGCACAACGGTGTCGACCGAGGTGGAATCGCGTGGGTCGTGCCCAGCGATGACCTCGTGCAGCAATGCGGTGTCCAGAACTGTGCGCCCGCAGGGGCCGCCCTGATCGAGCGAGGACGCGCAGGCGATGAGCCCGTAGCGAGACACCGTGCCGTACGTCGGCTTGGTGCCGACCGTGCCGGTAAGGGCAGCGGGCTGACGAATCGAACCGCCGGTGTCCGTGCCGATGGCGAGCGGGGCTTGGTACGAGGCCAGCGCTGCCGCACTTCCGCCTCCGGAGCCACCCGGGATGCGTGTGGTGTCCCACGGGTTCTTGGTCGGTCCGTAGGCCGAGTTCTCGGTGGACGAGCCCATCGCGAATTCGTCCATGTTGGTCTTGCCCAACAATGGGATACCCGCGGCCCGAAGCTTGGAGGTGACCGTCGAATCGTAGGGAGAGATCCATCCCTCGAGAATTTTCGACGCAGCCGTCGTCGGCATATCGGTCGTGGTGAAGACGTCCTTGAGCGCAAGCGGCACCCCGGCGAGCGCGGATGCGGGCGCATCCCCGGCAGCGAGCGAAGCATCGACCTCTTTGGCGGACACCAAGGCACCGGCTCCGGCGACATGAAGGAATGCGTGGAACTCGCCGTCGACCTTGTCGATACGGTCCAGGTGAGCCTGCGTCACCTCCACTGCCGAGACTTCACGAGAGTGAATACGCGACGCCAGTTCGGAGGCGTCGAGAGCAGTCAGATCGGTCATTCGTTCTCTCCCAGAATCTGCGGGACGGCGAACCGATTCCCCTCTGCGTTGGGCGCACTCGACAACGCTTGCTCGGGGGTAAGACCCGGCACGATCACGTCCGGTCGCGTCACGTTGGTGATAGCACTGGGATTGGCCGTCGGTGGGACGTCGTCCGCCGCAACCTCCGCGACCGTCTTCACGTAGTGAAGAATCGAATCCAGCTGGCCGGCGAACTCGTCCAATTCGGCTTCGCTGAGAGCCAGCCGGGACAGCCGGGCGAGGTGAGCCACCTCGTCGCGGGAGATATCAGGCACCGCGTAGACCCCTTTCACACAAGTCGAGAGCAAGCCGCACAGGTACGCGACCGTGTGCAAGCGTAGTAGCTGACCATCCAGTCGTCGCATTCAGCGTTCACTCTCCTCGGTCGACACCGCGGTATATGTCGCCCCGGTTACGTGCGGGGCTGCAGTTCGACCTCAGATCCAAGACAGTGCGAGGATTGCGCGCGGCGCTGTACAGATGCGGCGCATCGGGTCGGTTAAGTTCCGATAGCTGACGGCACCGAACTCTTCCGCCACACGCCACCGAAAGGCTGCGACATGTCGTACCTGCTCCGCGTCCAACTGCCCGATCGACCAGGCAGTCTCGGTGCACTCGCAGTCGCGTTGGGTTCCGTCGGCGCGGACATCCTGTCCCTCGACGTGATCGAACGGGGCGACGGCTACGCGGTGGACGACCTCGTCGTGGAGGTGGCGCCCGGATCTCTGCCGGACACGTTGATCACTGCTTCGGAGAATGTGACCGATGTCCGAGTCGACTCCATCAGGCCGTACACCGGAGTGCTGGACACCCACCGTGAACTGGAACTCATCGACCGCGTCGCAGCGGCGTCCGACGATCGACTTCAGGTACTCGTCGACGGCGCACCACGAGTATTGCGCGTCGGGTGGAGCGTCGTGGTGGCGACGAACAAACACGGATCGTTTCGAGTCGTCGGCAGCTCGGGCGCCCCCGAAACCCACGCCACCGAGATGCCCTGGATGCCGCTCACACGTCCGGCAAGCCTCGACGGCGATGCCGATTGGGTCCCCAAGGTGTGGCGAGACATGGACACGACACTGGCTGCCGCGCCGCTGGGCTCGACCGGAACAGTATTGATGCTCGGACGCCCCGGCGGTCCAGAGTTCAGGCCGTCGGAAGTAGCCCGCCTCGGATATTTGGCCGGCATCGTCGCCACTGTTCTGAACTAGATCGTCCGTCCTACTCCGGTTCGGCCGGCCGGACAGCGTCGGGCCCCTCGGTGAGCAGCGTCGTGAACCCCGCTTCGTCCAACACCGGCACCCCCAGCTCGACGGCTTTGTCGTGCTTGGTTCCAGGTGCCTCTCCGACAACGACGAATGCAGTCTTCTTCGACACCGAGCCGGCTGCCTTGCCGCCGCGAACGAGGATCGCTTCCTTTGCCTCGTCGCGCGAGTACTTCTCGAGCGATCCGGTCACGACGATCGAGAGTCCTTCGAGGTTGCGCACTATCGAGGAATCTCGTTCGTCTTCCATCCGCACACCTGCCGCACGCCATTTGTCGACGATCTCGCGATGCCAGGGCACCGAGAACCATTCCGACACCGCCGTCGCGATCGTGTTACCGACGCCGTCGACAGCGGCCAATTCCTCTTGGGAGGCGGCCTCTATTCGGTCGAGGCTGCCGAACTCACCTGCGAGCGCTCGAGCGGCCGACGGGCCTACGTGTCGGATCGACAGGCTGACCAGTACCCGCCACAGCGGACGATCTTTCGCGGAATCGAGATTGTCCAACAACCGGCGTCCATTGGCGGACAACAGGCCCGCCTTGGTTCGGAAGATCGAGGTCTTCAACAGATCCTCTTCCGTCAACGAGAAGATATCTCCCTCGTCGAGAACCACCTCCGCCGCGAGCAAATCCGACGCGGCCTCGTATCCCAGACCTTCGATGTCGAAACGGCCACGCTCGGCGACGAAGAACAACCGTTCGCGTCGTTGGCCGGGGCAGAACTGCGAGTTGGGACACCGCAGATCGGCATCGCCCTCCTTGGCGGGTGCCAGAAGCGTGCCGCACTCGGGGCAATGCGTCGGCATGACGAACTCGGTTTCCTCACCGGTACGGGCATCCACCACCGGGCCGAGCACCTCGGGAATGACCTCGCCCGCCTTACGGATCACGACGGTATCCCCGATCAAGATGCCTTTGCGCTTGACCTCGGAACCGTTGTGCAAGGTCGCCAACGACACGGTCGATCCGGCGACCAGCACCGGTTTCATGTAGGCGAACGGAGTGACCCGGCCGGTTCGACCGATGCTCACCCTGATGTCGAGGAGCGTCGTGGTGACCTCCTCGGGCGGATACTTGAACGCAATCGCCCATCTCGGCGCACGTGAAGTAGTACCGAGTCGGCGGTGCAGACCCATGTCGTCGATCTTGACCACGAGCCCGTCGACTTCGTGTTCGACGTCGTGCCGGTGCTCGTCCCAGTAGGCCACTCGCTCCACGACAGCGTCGATCCCCTGAACGCGTGTCGTATGAACGGAGACGGGCAACCCCCAGGCCTTCAACGCCTCGTACGCGTGCAATTGCGAATCGGGCGAGAACCCTTCAATTCGTCCGAGGCCGTGGCAGATCATCCCCAGCCGACGTTTGGAAGTGATAGCCGGATTCTTCTGTCGTAAGGAGCCGGCAGCGGAATTCCGAGGATTGGCGAAGGGCGGCTTACCTTCCTCGACCAGTGATGCATTGAGCGCCCGGAAATCCTCGAGACGGAAGAAGACTTCGCCGCGGACCTCGAGGAACGCCGGGATCGGGTGGTCCGCGGTGGCCACGAGAGTCTCCGGTATGTCCTCGATCGTTCGAGCATTGAGGGTGACGTCCTCACCGGTACGACCATCACCGCGGGTAGCGCCGCGAACCAGTTTTCCGTTCTCGTACACGAGATCGAGCGCGACGCCGTCGATCTTTACTTCGGTCAGGTAATGGAGATTCGGGCCGGCTTCCGCTTCGACTCTCTTCGCCCAGGTGCGAAGCTCTTCGTAGTCGAATACATTGTCCAGACTCAACATTCGCTCGGGATGATCGACTGCCGTGAAGTCGGTGGCGAATCCTCCGCCGACCAGTTGCGTCGGCGAATCAGGGGTCCGAAGATCTGGATGCGCTTGCTCGAGTTCGGTCAGTTCCCGCAGCAGAACATCGAACTCACCGTCGGAGATGATCGGCGAATCGCGGACGTAGTACCGAAACTGGTGGCCTCGAACTTCCTCGGCCAGGGCCTGCCACCGTTCACGATCGGCGCCCGAGGCAGGAGTGCCCGCCGACTCCCCCGCCGGATTGTCGATCGAACGCTCGGCAGCAGAACGCGGTACAGCAGTCGTTTCGTCCACCCCGAAAGATTAACGGACCCGACCGACACCGTTGACGACGTCGGCGCACCGAAAGCGCTACAGGGAGTCGGGCGCATCCTGAAAGGCGTCTGCGACGTCCTTCGCCAGAGCCAGCGCAGTGCGAGCCCACTCGGGCGTCGCCTCCGCAAGTCCGCACGCAGGTACTACCGACATCTGCGTCGCGAGCACGGACCGCGGAAACCCGAGCCGGTCGACGAGCGTCACCGCAGGTGTCGCCACCTCACGCCATTTCGGTGTCCGATCCGGGGCGACAGCGGGCACCAACCCCAACATCAACGTTTTTCCGGCCTGCAGGAACTCACCCACAGAATCGAGATCGCGTGATCGCAGCAAGGAGACGTCGACTGCCGCGGCCTGCGCAGCACTCCGACGAATCAACTCGAGCGGAGCGGCAGGAGCGCAACAATGGACGGCAACCGGGAGGCCGATACCAGCTATGACGGTGTCGAGCAGATCCAGCGCGTCGGGCTCCGGCATAGCGCGCACCGAATCCAGCATCGTCACCCCACTCAGTGAACCTTCCAGCACCGCAGGAAGACTCGGCTCGTCGAGTTGGACGACCACCTCGACGCCGAGGCGCGAGGATATCTCCGCACAGTGTTGCCGGATCCCCTCTGCCAGCGATCCAGCGAAGTCGCGCACCGCACCACGGTCGGTCAGCACGCGATGGGCCGACCGAAGCTCCACCTGCGCAGCCATGGTGAACGGGCCGGCGACCTGAATTTTCAACCGGCGGTCCGAGGACGCGAAACCACCCGTCTCCCAAAGCTCTTCGAGAACATCGAGATCCTCGCGCAGTAGGTCCGCAGCACGCCGTCCGGTGAGCGACTTACGCTGAGCGACACGGTAACCCGAAGTTCGGACATCCAGTTCGATGTCCGCCATGATGGCACCGGTACGACCGATCATGTCGGCTCCGATGCCGCGGGCTGGGAGTTCTACGAGATGAGGCAGAACCGGTAGCTCCCCGAGCACGACGACGCAGGCTTCACGAACGTCGACACCGGGCCACGATCCGATACCGGTCGAGAGGGAGCTGAAAACGCCCGCGGTCACACGTTCTCGGAACGAGTACCGGAGATCGTGGAGCTCCCGATCACGATGTCTCCCTCCATATCCCGGCGATACAGAACGGCAGCCTGTCCCCGCGCAACGCCAGTGAGCGGTGCACGAAGAGTAATGTCCATGCCTCCGTCGGCGGTGGCCTCGGCTACGGCGTCGGTCAGGCCGCCGTGCGCACGAACCTGCACGACGCACTCGATCGGCCCGATCGGCGCGGTTCCCTGCGTCCATACCGCGCGCTCTCCGGTGATGCCCCAGACATCCAGCCGCGTCGCCGATCCTACGATCACGTTGCCACTCTCGGCTTCGATCGCCGTCACGTAGCGCGGCTTCCCGTCTGCTGCAGGTCCCTCGACACCCAGGCCCTTGCGCTGCCCGATGGTGAATCCATGTATTCCGTCGTGGTCGGCCAGCTCGGCGCCGGTGTCGGCGTCGACGACCTTGCCCGGCCTGATTCCGATCGTGGCACCGAGGAATGCTCGGGTGTCACCCGAGGGAATGAAGCAGATGTCGTGGCTGTCCGGCTTGTCGGCGACAGCGAGTCCCCGCTCGGCCGCTTCGGCGCGGATCTCCGATTTCGGTGTGTCGCCGATCGGGAACATCGCGCGAGAGAGTTGGCTCTCGGTGAGAACGGCAAGTACATACGACTGGTCTTTGTCGGCATCGACCGCTCGACGCAGGACACCATCGTGCAGTTGCGCATAGTGACCGGTTGCGACGGCGTCGAAGCCGAGTGCCAGTGCGCGGTCGGCCAGCGCAGAGAACTTGATCTTCTCGTTGCAGCGCAAGCACGGATTGGGAGTCTCGCCTGCGGCATAGGATTCGATGAAGTCGTCGATGACGTCTTCTTTGAATCGGTCGGCGAAATCCCAGACGTAGAACGGGATTCCGAGGACGTCAGCAGCGCGGCGTGCATCACCGGCGTCCTCCTTCGAGCAGCACCCACGTGAGCCCGTGCGAAGCGTCCCGGGCTCGCTGGACAATGCCAGATGTACACCGACGACATCGTGTCCGTCGTCGACGGCCCGAGCCGCCGCCACCGCCGAATCGACTCCGCCGCTCATTGCTGCCAAAATACGCATCAGCGATGTCCTCCCCGAGCTCCTACGCTCGCAAGTCCCGCAGCGCGGGCACGTTCGATTACCTGAGGCAAAGCCGCCAGGAGGGCGTCGATGTCACTGTCGGAAGACCCGGCTCCCAACGAGAACCGCAACGACCCCCGCGCAGTCGACGGGTCCGCCCCCATCGCTATCAATACATGACTGGCGCTTGCAACGCCTGCCGTGCACGCAGACCCCGTCGAGCATTCGATCCCGGCGGCATCGAGCAGCATCAACAGCGAATCGCCCTCGCAACCAGGAAATGTGAAATGTGCAATACCTGCCAGGCCACCTTCGCCTGCGGCGCCGTTGACGATCACATCGGGATCGAATGCGCGGACCCCGGCGATCATGCGATCGCGCAGCCGGGACAGTTCTTCGTGCTGCCGCTCACGATTGTCGACGGCCTCCCTCAGCGCTGCAGCCATGGCGACGATAGAGGCTGTGTCGTGGGTGCCCGATCGAACGTCACGTTCGTGGCCGCCACCGTGCAACAGCGGAACGCAGGGGACGGTCCGGCCGAGCAGCAACGCTCCGACGCCCTGCGGGCCACCGAATTTATGCGCCGCGATACTGAGCGCGGACAGCCCGCTGTCAGCGAAGTCGACCTGCAGATGTGGAACTGCCTGAATGGCGTCACTGTGCATCGGCACATCGAATTCGCGAGCAACACGTGCGAGAGCTCGGATCGGCATGATGGTGCCGACTTCGTTGTTCGCCCACATGACGGTGACCAGCGCCGTCTCACTCGCGCTTACATCGAGTTCGGCGCGAAGTACGTCGGGATGCACGCATCCCGACTCGTCGACCGGCAGCCACGTCACCTGAGCGCCCTCGTGCGCAACGAGCCACTCCACCGCGTCGAGCACGGCGTGGTGCTCCACGGATGAGGCGATGATCCTGGTACGACGGGAGTCTTCGTCGCGTCGGGCAGTGAAGATTCCCTTCACAGCGAGGTTGTCGCTCTCGGTGCCACCTGAGGTGAAGATCACTTCCGAAGGCCGCGCGCCGAGGTCTGCAGCGATCGATTCACGAGACTCCTCGACACGGCGTCTGGCCGCACGGCCCGAGCCATGCAAGGACGACGCGTTGCCGACGGTAGCGAAAGCAGCAGTCATCGCCTCGATCGCGGCGGCGGACATCGGTGTCGTCGCTGCGTGATCGAGGTAGACGGGAGGACTCGTCGAGTCGATAGCAGCCGAACTGCGGGCAGAAGGCATAACGATTACCAGGATAGCGGGTCCTCGCCATTGCCCTTTGCACGCGATACCGGGACCGGAGTGCGTCACCTGCGCGTGAACGTGGCCTTCGGATCGATGTCCACGCGCTCATTTATTGGATGAAGGCGCCGGTCGTGCACGTCATCGGCCCTGACCGAGTCCTCACATCGACGCGCGAGGTCGCGTCGGTCGTGTCCTGGGGCCTGCGGGGCGACCAATGCGACCTCCGCCACTATGCCCCTCAACCGAAAAATACGTCCGATCGACCGACCGATGGTCTCGTCCCCGACGAAGCACGTCGACGTCGTCGTCCGATCGCGAAAGCTGTCGACATATCGCAGCCGAACCGGCTGCACCCAGGTCTCGGTATCGATCGCGGCTTGGAACATGGCGGGCCGGAACGATCCGTAGGCGAGACCGCACCACGTCGTCCCCTCGGGAAAAACGATGACCGAGCCACCGTCGCGCAGCGTGGCCGATACCTGATCGACTGTCCCGGGAAGCGCGCGAAGCCTTCCTCGATCGATGGGAATCACCTTCATCGACCGCGCCAGGAGTCCGAGGACGGGCCACTCGACCAGATCTCCCCGAGCGACGAATCTGGCGGGGCGAATCGCGGTCAACACCAGGATGTCGGTCCAGGAGACATGGCCTGCGACCACCAGCGAACCGTTCCGCGTGCGCGAGGCCTCTCGGTCGGATCGAAGATCCTCCACTCGGAGACCGATGCCGACCGCCGCCAACAACACTCTCGCGCCGATTATCGCTGCGCCGCTTCGGACACGTGGCCAGAACAGACCGATCAGAATCAACAGTGGCACCAATCCGATGGCGAACAATGCCGATGCGGCGCGCACCACCACTCCGATCCGCCGGATGGACTCCGCGCTGCGCGGAATGCAGCGGTCTCCGCACGGACTCGACGGCATCCACGAGTGCTCGCTCACGCGCTCGACTTCCTCTCGAACGATTCCGCAGCGCTACGAAGCCGGTCCAGGTAGCGCGTATTCGCTTGCTGCAGACCGAGGAGCGCAACAAAATCGGCAACTGCGAATGCCGGATCATGAGCGGGTTCCCCGCATATCGTGGCGCCGAGCCTCAGGTAGCCCTTCAACAGCGGCGGAATCGAGATCCGGACAGGGCTCGCTATGTCGTCGAGCGATCTTCCCTCGACGACCACGGGGTTGTATGGCACAGCCCGCCGATCGAGCGGGGATCCATGCCGATCGAGGAGGAAGTCACGCACCCCACGAATGTTCGCACCGGGCAGTTCCGCATCCCCGCACTGCATGGGTACCGACACACAACCCATCACCGACTCCAGCCCGGTGACCTCGAGATAGTGCAGAATTCCGGCCCACATCAAACCCAGAACGGATCCCGATCTGTGGTCGGGATGCACGACGGCTCGGCCCATTTCGACAACCCTGGCGCCCACCGGGTCCAGCGCGGTGATGTCGAACTCGGTCGCGGTGTAGTACCCACCAGCCCGGATCGCAGCGTCGGGAGGGAGCATTCGATAGCACCCGACGAAGGAGTCGCTCCGATTGTCGCGGACGAGTATGTGGTCGCAGTGTTCATCGAATCGGTCGAAGTCGCGTCCATCGGAATTACTCGGCATTCGAAAGCCCGGTTCGGAGGCAAACACGTCGTAGCGAAGGCGCTGCGCGGCTTCGCGGTGGTCTTTGTCGGTTTCCATCACCACCGTGTATCGGTCGGTGACGGGAGCGGTCGAGAGGTGCAAATTCATGACTGAGGTGGCCATGATGCTGTGTCTAACGACTGGGTGCGGCGTCAGCGCATCCAGCGGGTAACGCGTCCGAAGCCGTTGTGTGAACTGCTTCTTCTGTGAACAGGTCGTCATAGAAGAATGTCCCCGCAGTCGCGAGGACGGCGGGGACATTCTTCGGCAATTACAGAGCCTGTCAGCCCTTGTGCTTCTTCACTGCGTCCTTGAGCTGCGGTGCAACGTTGAACAGGTCGCCCACGATGCCGTAGTCGGCAATCTCGAAGATCGGTGCCTCTTCGTCCTTGTTGATCGCGACGATCGTCTTCGAAGTCTGCATGCCCGCGCGGTGCTGGATGGCACCGGAAATTCCGAGAGCGATGTAGAGCTGCGGTGAGACGGTCTTGCCCGTCTGGCCGACCTGGAACTGGCCCGGGTAGTAGCCGGAGTCGACCGCTGCGCGCGATGCGCCGACGGCGGCACCGAGCGAATCGGCCAGTTCTTCGATGACGCTGAACTTGTCGGCGCTACCGACGCCACGGCCACCGGAGACGACAACCTTCGCCTCGGTCAGTTCCGGACGGTCGCCGCCGACGATCGGGTCACGCGAGGTGACCTTGGTCACGCCCTCTTCCTGAGCTGGTACCTCGACGGCCTCGCGGGTGCCTGCGCCGGCCTTCGGCTCGGCTTCGATTGCACCCGGGCGAACCGAGATGACGGGAACGTCGCCGTTGGCCTTGGCCTCGACGGTGAACGCGCCACCGAAGATGGAGTACACGGCGCTGCCGTCACCGTTCACGGCGACGACGTCGGAGTGCAGCCCGGATCCCAGGCGTGCAGCCAGGCGGCCTGCAACCTCTTTGCCCTCGGCACTGGCCGCAGTGATGATCGCTGCCGGGCTCACGGACTCCGCGAGGCTCGACAGGACATCGATCTTCGGTGTGAGAAGGAAGCCGTCGATGTCCTCGGACTCGGCGGCGTAGATCTTCTCGGCACCGGCCTCTGCCAGTGCGTCGGCCAGCTTGTCGGTAGTGCCGGCCGGACCGGTTACGACTGCCGACGGCTCACCGAGTGCGCGTGCCGCGGTGATGAGCTCGAGACTGACCTTCTTGAGCGTTCCCTCTGCGTGCTCGACGAGCACAAGTACTTCTGCCATTTCTTGCTCTCCTCTTGTGGTCTGCGTTGCTTCGGGTGTGTGCTCAGATGATTTTCTGGCCCACGAGGTACGCCGCGATCTTGTCGCCGCCGTCGCCCTCGTCGGTGACCCGCTCGCCCGCAGTCTTGGGAGGCTTCGGAGTGGACGAAGTCACAGTGGTGCCGGCGTTCTCGACGCCGACGGTCTCGGGATCGACACCGATCTCGGCCAGCGTGAGCGTCTGCACAGTCTTCTTCTTCGCTGCCATGATTCCCTTGAAGGACGGGAATCTCGGCTCGTTGATCTTCTCGGTGACACTGACGATCGCAGGCAAGGTGGCCTCGAGGCCGAAGATGCCCTCGTCGGTCTCGCGCTCACCGGAGACGGTGTCACCGTCGATCGTCAGCTTGCGGAGCTGCGTCAGCTGAGGAATCCCGAGGTACTCGGCGATGATCGCCGGAACTGCGCCGGTACGACCGTCGGTTGCCTCGTTGCCCGCGATGATGAGCTCTGTCGGCTCACCGTTTTCGAACTCGATCTGACCGAGCGCAGCCGCGAGGGCCCAGCCCGTCTGGATCGCGTCCGAGCCGTGGAGGGCCGGGTCGTTGAGGTGGACAGCGCTATCGACACCCATGGAGAGTGCTTTGCGGATTGCGTCGGTCGCGCGGTCGGGGCCTGCGGACAGGACCTTCACCTCGCCGCCCTTGGACTCCTTGATGAGCAAAGCTTCCTCGACTGCGCGCTCGTTGATCTCGTCGAGCACTGCGTCGGCTGCTTCACGATCCAGAGTGAAGTCGCCGTCCGTCAGCTTGCGCTCGGACCACGTGTCGGGAACCTGCTTGATCAAAACAACGATGTTCGTCATGGGTCTGCGTCGACCTCCTGGTCATGTTCCGCTGTATCGAATGTTCGTTCGGTGTTAATGCGATGCCGCTTCGGTGCAGCACCGCAGTGCAGTTCTTACGACTCTGCCGAAGATTACCCCATGCCAAGTTACTGGCGGGTAACTTACGACGTTTCCCGATTGACCATACATCCGACCGCACCGGACCAAGTGACCACTCTCCGCCGAACCGATCCCGTAGGCACTAACCTCTCGTCGGTGAGCGATTCTTCGAACGCAGCCTCGGCAGCGACACCCACGGTGATGAACCCGGCAACCGATGCGGCTCAGCCGCTCCCTCTCACCGGGGAACGGACGGTCCCCGGCATAGCGGAGGAAAACTACTGGTTCCGTAGACACGAAATCGTGTACGAGCGCCTGGCGAGCCACTGCGTCGACCGCACGGTCCTGGAAGCCGGCTCGGGAGAAGGCTACGGCGCCAACATGATTGCCGCGCTCGCGAAGACGGTCATCGGGCTGGACTACGACGCATCCGCAGCAGCGCACGTGGCTGCTCGCTATCCCCGAATCGCAATGCTGCGCGGCAACCTCGCACAGTTGCCCATCGAAGATTCCTCCGTCGACGTCGTCGTCAACTTTCAGGTCATCGAACATCTCTGGGACCAAGCGCAGTTTCTCGACGAGTGCTTCCGCGTGCTGGCTCCCGGCGGCCTGCTGCTGATCTCCACGCCCAACCGCATCACGTTCTCCCCCGGCCGCGACACGCCGCTCAATCCGTTTCACACCCGCGAACTGAACGCGGCCGAACTCACCGAACTCCTCGAAGATGCTCGTTTCGGCGTCGAGGTGATGACCGGGGTCCACCACGGCGCGGGCCTGCGCGCGCTGGACGTCAAGCACGGCGGTTCGTTCATCGATGCGCAGATCGAACGCGCTCTCGCAGGCCAGCCATGGCCTGCGGAACTTACTGCGGACGTCGCTGCCGTGACGACAGCTGATTTCGATCTCACTCCGGACGATATCGACGCCAGTCTCGACCTCGTTGCGATCGCGGTGAAACCCGACTCGGCACACATGAGTTCGGTAAGCGGGTGAAAGAACCCGGGATGTTCTCCCTGGTACTTCATTCCCATCTCCCCTGGCTCGCCAACCACGGCCGGTGGCCCGTCGGCGAGGAATGGCTGTATCAGTCATGGGCCGCGTCGTATCTGCCCTTGACCGAGATGCTGACGCGCCTGGCAGGTGAGGGACGTCACAACTTGCTGTCCTTGGGCATCACCCCGGTGCTCGCTGCGCAACTGGACGATCCGCACAGTCTCGCCGGAATGCACCACTGGCTCGGCAATTGGCAACTGCGCGCCCACGAGTCGACCGATCGGATGCTGGCGATCCGCGAACATCGCGCTGCCGCATCGGCGTTGGACACTTTCGAAACGCACTGGCGTCACGGCGGTTCCGCGGTCGTTCGTCGACTCGTCGATGCGGGCACCATCGAACTTCTCGGTGGTCCACTCGCCCATCCCTTCACTCCGCTGCTGGATCCACGCCTGCGCCAGTTCTCACTGGAGGAGGGGCTCTCGGATGCGCAGACACGCTGGGGCACGAGACCGAACGGGCTCTGGGCACCGGAGTGCGCATACACACCTGGCATGGAAGTCGAATACGACGCGGCAGGGGTCACCCACTTCATGGTCGACGGGCCGGCGTTGCGCGGCGACACGACCGTGGGCCGGCCCGTCCGAGACTCCGACGTCGTCGCATTCGGGCGGGATCTTCAGGTGAGCTATCGGGTGTGGTCGCCCAAATCCGGATACCCGGGGCACAGCGCCTATCGCGATTTCCACACCTACGACCACGCGACCGGACTCAAATCTTCGCGGGTGACGGGTCGAAACGTGGACTCGGCGGACAAGGCGCCGTACGACCCGGAGCTCGCATCCGCAGCCATCGATCGTCACGTGGTGGATTTCGTCGATGCGATACGACAACGCCTACGCGCCGAAACCGCTCGTGCCGGAAGACCGGCCCTCGTGGTGGCCGCGTTCGACACCGAACTGTTCGGCCATTGGTGGTTCGAGGGTCCGGTCTGGCTCGAACGGGTTCTGCGAGCACTACCCGAAGCCGGCATCGACGTCGGCACCCTCGACGATGCCCGATCGAGGGGCTACGTCGGGTCCTCGGTCGAGCTGGAGGACTCGTCGTGGGGCTCGGGCAAGGACTGGCGGGTCTGGGCAGGAAATGCCGTCGAAGACTTGGTCACGCTCAACGCCGAGGTCGTGGCGGCCGCGCTCGATACCGTCGACAGCTCTCGCGACAACGCATCGATTCCAGGACAACCCGAATTGCGTAACCGAATCAACGACCAGATGCTGCGTGAGACACTGATGGCGGTAGCGAGCGACTGGGCCTTCATGGTCAGCAAGGACACCGCCGCCGGTTATGCCCGCGAACGAGCGCACGTACACGCGCACGCTCTCCGGGAAATCGCCGACGCGGTGAACCAGGGGCACGACGCGGCAGCAGAGCGGCTCGCTGCGCAGTGGAACCGAGCAGACGGACTGTTTCCTGCGCTCGATGCCCGCCGCCTACCGGGTGGTCGTCGGTAGGCCACTTGCACACTTTCACACGCGGTCGTACGGAGGGGAACGTCGAAGTGAAGATTCTGATGGTGTCGTGGGAGTATCCACCGGTCGTTGTCGGGGGGCTCGGTCGACACGTCCACCATCTCGCCACCGAACTTGTGCGCGCAGGCCACGAGGTCGTCGTTCTCTCACGCCGTCCAACCGGCACCGACGCATCCACACATCCGACCTCGCACCACATCGAGGACGGCGTTCTCGTGGTCGCGGTCGCCGAGGATCCTGCCCACTTCGTCTTCGGTGAAGACATGCTGGCATGGACGCTGGCGATGGGGCACGCCATGGTTCGGGCAGGAATCGCGTTGGGTAAACCAGGGCTCGGTGAGGGCTGGCAACCCGACGTCGTCCACGCACACGACTGGCTCGTCGCTCACCCCTCCATCACCCTCGCCGAGCACTACGACGTCCCTCTGGTGTCCACCATCCACGCCACCGAGGCAGGACGGCACAGCGGCTGGATCTCCGGTCCTGTCAATCGGCAGGTGCACTCGATCGAATGGTGGCTCGCCAACGACTCCGACGCCGTCATCGCCTGCTCTGCGTCCATGAAGGACGAGGTGACCCGACTTTTCGACATTCCAGACGCCGCGGTCACCGTCATCAGGAACGGTATCGACATTCGTGCGTGGAACTTCCGGCTACGGGAGCCGCGGTCGACACCGGCGACACTGCTCTACGTCGGTCGACTCGAGTACGAGAAGGGCATTCAGGATGCCATCGCCGCACTCCCCCGCATCAGACGCTCTCACCCCGGCACCACGTTGCACATTGCCGGGGAGGGAACCCAATTCACCTGGTTGGCACAGCTGGCACGGACCCACCGCGTCGCTCGTGCGGTCTCTTTCCTCGGCACCCTCGGTCACGCAGATCTACTCGGTGCCCTCCACAGTGCCGACGCCATCGTGCTCCCGAGCCGATACGAACCTTTCGGGATAATCGCGCTCGAGGCTGCGGCAGCAGGCACACCGCTGGTCGCATCGACCGCGGGTGGGCTGGGCGAGGCGATCGTGGACGGGCAGACCGGCTTGTCGTTCGAACCGGCGGATGTCGCCGGGCTGACGGCCGCCGTCCGGAACGTGCTCGACAACGCCGATGCAGCCCAGACACGTGCTTCGGCGGCGCGAGAACGCCTCACCGTCGATTTCGACTGGAAACACGTGGCCGAATCGACAGCGCAGGTCTATCTTTCGGCAAAGCGCAAGGTTCGGTTCCCGCTTGCACGGCCGAATATCGTCGAGCGTGCGCTACCCGAACGTGGTTGAGTCGTCCCGAGCCGCCTCGGCCGCAGTGAGCGCCTTCTTGCGGGCAATGTCCTCGAGAGCGGCGATGTACTCGGCACGCTTGGCCGCACCCGCTTCCCAGTCCACTTTCCGATTGCGCACGACCTTGACGGGCGCACCCACAGCAATGCTGTAGTCGGGTATATCGCCCTTGACGACGGCGTGTGCACCGAGAACGCAGCCTCGCCCGACGCGCGTCTCCCGCAGCACTGTCACCTTGGCCGCGATCCAGGTGTCCGGGCCGATTCGGACCGGCCCCTTGACGATTCCCTGATCCTTGATGGGCATCGTGACGTCGTCCATCCGATGATCGAAGTCGCAGATGTAGCACCAGTCCGCGACCAGTGTCGACGCACCGATCTCGATGTCGAGGTAGGCGTTGACGACGTTGTCCTTGCCGAAGACCACTTTGTCACCGATCCGCAGCGATCCCTCGTGGCTCCGAATGGCGTTGCCATCGCCGATGTGGACCCATCGACCGATCTCGAGCCGCGACAGCTCTGGAGTCGAGTGGATTTCCACGTTCTTACCGAGGAACACCATGCCCCGCAGAATCACGTGCGGGTTCGCCATCTTGAACCGGGCGAGACGGTAGTACCGGACGAGGTACCACGGCGTGTATGCCTTGTTTCGGCGGATCCATCGCAGTGAGTCGAGCGTGAGGAACTGTGCCTGGTCGGGGTCGCGTCGTCTCGAACCACGCCACCGCGTACGCAGCGGTGCGTTCCACATGCTCGTCATAACGCCTCACCCTAGTTTCGGTGCTCTCGCAATCCAACTTGGCCGTCCGAGCTTTCCGACGGCCGTCGATACGTCGGACACCACGGGATCGCCAGAGAGGCCGCGACGCGAGATCGACACCTCGGCCGCGATAGTCTCTGTCCCGACGAGTGCGGCGCCTCCCCCGGCCCCTCCCGCGAAGATCATGAGCAGAGACCGGACACGAAGGAGATCACAAGGTGCTTGGCGGCAGAGCGGACCGCGTGCGAATCGCGACCCTTGCGATTGTCGGCATCTTGACCGTCGGTGCCTGCTCGAGCGGGACCGGGACCATCGACGCGTTCGCGCCGGGGAGTTGGCCCGTCGCACACGGCGACGCACGAAACAGCAACACCACCGAACACACCGACTTGTCCGCGGTGTCGTTCGCGTGGTCGCGTCCGCTCGGTGGCGCTGTGGTGTCGCCGGTTTCGATTGCCGCAAGCGGTCAGATGTTCGTCTCGACCTACACCGACGCTGGGTGCAACCTTTTCTCGTTCGATATCGATTCCGGTCGCAAGCGCTGGTGCAACCGACTCGCGCCTTCCGTAGCCGTGTCCACCCCGCTCGTGGACTCGGTAGCGAACGTGTACGTCGGCGAAGACGGTGCTTTTTCCTCCTTCAACGATCACGGTCAGTTGCGCTGGCGCACACCGGTCTACGGCGTCCCGCGCACCGCCCAATTCCTCGGCGACGGAAGCGTGCTCGCGGTGACACAGCTGGGTCAGGTCAACGTTCTGAACACACAGACGGGACAGTTGACCGTTCCTATCCACGACTTGATCGATACCCCCGATTTCCTCGAATCCCCCAACACGAACTTCCTCCCACCGGACTCCGGACTTGCCGACTGCGCAACCGGATCGGCGTCCTGCCCCGTCGGCGCAGCCCCCGCGGTGGACCTCGAATCGTCCTCGATCTACCTCGTCCTGTGGCGGCCCGGTGCCATTGCGCCACAGCTGGTCTCACTCCAGTACGACGCCAACGCCACCCCCGCTCTGACCGAGCGATGGTCTTCGGAGTTGCTCCCCGCAGGGGTGACCTCGAGCCCGGTCCTGTCGCAGGACGGCTCCACCGTGTACATCGCCGACGTCGACGGCCGAGTCGGCGCCTACAACGCCTCGGACGGCACCGTGAAGTGGACGCAGGGCGCAGCCTTCGGCGCTTCGGGATCGCCGTCGGTCTCCTCCACCGGCTTGATAGTTCCGACGGGCGGAGACAGCGGCATGCAAGCCTTACAGGACGACGGAGACCACGCCACTCTCGTGTGGTCGCGAAATGACCTGCAGCAAGCCGGGATTCCAGTCCAGAGCGCGGACGGTACCGTACAGACGGTAGTCCGCCGCGGCGAGGAATTGGCACTCACCAACCTCGATGCTCAATCCGGGACTACCAACTCCGAGCAGATCCTTCCGGACGCAACAGGTTTCACCGTAGGTACCTCGATCGGACCGGACGGTGAGGTCGTCACCTCGACCTACCTGGGCGAGATCTTCACCTACGCGTCCTGACCGGCGCGCCCGGTCGGCGTGCTTCGCAGATGAACGCGACTCCCGCACGCTCGATTCGGGTGATGATCACCGACAAGGCGGTCTCACCTCGCAGCTTGAGTTTGGGACGCAGCAGGGCCGGGTCGACGTCGACGCCGCGCACGAGAATCTCGACAGCTCCACATCCTTGAGCAGTCAAAGCTTGGCGCAGCGTCTTCTCCGAGTACTTGATTCGCTCCAGGATGCGAAATCCATTGACCCCGTCCGGCACCGAGTCTCCGGTGAGGTACGCAATCCGGGGATCGAGTTGCCACAGTCCGTGTCTGGCCGCATAGTGTCGCACCAAACCTGCGCGGACGACCGCGCCGTCGGGGTCGACGATCCATGCCCCTGGAGCTTTGACCTCGATGTCATCGGGCTCCGCGTCGGTGATCTCGTAGGACGATCCCGTCGAGGAGAGCACCGATGCACGTCTACGTACGTCGGGCCGTGTGAGACCGGGCGACCACAGACAAGCCTCTCGGACCCCGGAATCCAGTGATGTCACCTCGATCTCACCGGCGAAGTCGAGTCGGTCGAAATCCAAGCCGGGTGCACATTTGACGACCAGATCGCGCCCGCCATACGCGTCGAGAAGCGCCGGGAGCGGAGGTTCGAGTGCCGCGGGATCGAGTGTTCGTCTCCCACCGCTACGGCGTCCTGGATCGGCAAGGATCACCGTGCCCCTCGTGGTCGGGGTCAGGGCGTCCGCGCGCAGCAGGGCCGCGCCAGGCACGTTGTGCGCGGCCATCCGCAGCCGCGTCGGATCCAGATCGCTGCCGATCACAGTGTCGTTGCCTGCACCGGTCAGGGAGGCCAATTCGGTGCCGATGGAACACGTCACATCGTGCACTGCTCTTCCTGCCAAACGGCGAGCCCTACGATCGGCGACTAGTGACGGTGTCGCCTGTTGAACGGCATCGTCGGTCAACAGCCATCGTTCGGCGTCGGTCAACTTCACGCGAGCGCGACGACGAAGCGTGACCGTTTCCACGAGAGCTGCGACATGATCGGAGTGCGCCGACCTGATCGCCCCGATGTCGGCCAACATCGACTTCGGCGTCAACGCATAGCGATCGACATCTGCCAGCGCAGCGACGCCGACATCGCTGACGAGATAGTCGATGTCGGCGTCGCCGAAAAGATAAGCCATGTGCAGTACCGGGGTGAACGCTGGATCAGTCCGACTTCACTCCGGTAATCATCACGTTGTAGAAGTATCCACGCGGAACGACGTGCGTGAGCACCTTCTCATCGAGCCAGCTCAGCGTCTTCCAGCTACCGAACGCGAACTTGGCCCAGTTCCATCCGAGCTTGTCTGCAGGCACGGCGGCCTCGAAAGTGCGGACCGGCCAACCGAGCAGAGCTGCTGCAAATTCTTCGGTCCGAGCCTGGACGTGGACGGCCCCTGCCGACACGGCAATGTTCTCGAGATCCGTTGGATCGAACGTATGCAGATCGACAACTGCCTCGAGCGCCGCTGCGCGGGACGACTCGTCGAGCTCCTCCTGCGGCTTGCGCCAGCTGCTCAGGAAAGGCAGCTTGGTCGTGCGAGTGGTCGCCTCCCACGTCAGCCGGCCGAGCCAGCGGGCGTAGAAGTTGCCGACGGTTGTGGGTTCACCGGCGAACACGAAACGCCCACCGGGCTTGAGCACTCTCAGCACCTCACGAAGAGACTGCTCGACGTCGGGGATGTGGTGCAGCACCGCATGTCCTACGACCAGATCGAACGTGTTGTCTTCGTACGGAATCGTCTCGGCATCGGCGACCCGGCCATCTACGTCGAGATTCAAATGGCCTGCGTTGCGCAATGCAACCTTGACCATTCCGGGCGACAGGTCCGTGACCGAGCCCTTCTCGGCCACACCGGCCTGCATGAGGTTGAGAAGGAAGAAACCGGTGCCACACCCGAGTTCGAGTGCTCGTCCGTACGGCAGCGCTTCCTGGGCGCCTGCTTGCCCACTGACAGCCTGATCGAATCGACCACGCGCGTAGTCGATGCAACGCTCGTCGTACGAGATCGACCATTTGTCGTCGTACGTTTCGGCTTCCCAGTCGTGGTAGAGCACCTGGGCGAGCTTGGTATCGGACCGTGCCGCCTCCACCTGCTCGGCGGTGGCATGTGGGTTGGGCGTCGGGTCGCTCGAAGCGTCGGGGACAGCTCGCAGGCTGGTGTCAGCGCTGCCGGTCGACGAATCTTTGCCGTCGTGGGGGCTTGCAGTCATGAGGGCAGCCTACTATCCGGTAGGAAATGAACAAGTTCTAGTTTCTTGTATCTTTTCACTCGCCGGTGAACTCGGCTTTGCCAGGTCCGTTCGCGATGAAAGATTCCATCCCGATGGTGCGATCGGCCGTGGCGAAGAGCGATGCGAACTGGCCGGCCTCGATCTTCAGGCCAGTGTTCAAGTCGGCGTCGAGCCCCTGGTCGATCGATGCTTTGGCGGCTGCCAACGCCCTGGACGCGCCTCCGACGAATTGGGAAGCCCACTTTCGCGCCGCGTTGTACACCTCGTCCGGGGCCACGACCTCGTCGACGAGACCGATGCGCAGTGCTTCCTCCGCACCGACGAAACGGCCCGTGAACACGAGATCCTTGGCCTTGCTCGGCCCGATCAGGCGAGCGAGACGCTGTGTGCCGCCGCCGCCGGGGATGACGCCGAGCAGCACTTCCGGCACACCCAGTTTGACGTTGTCTCCGATGACTCGGCGGTCCGCGCTCAGCGCTACTTCGAGTCCGCCACCGAGTGCGTATCCGGTGACTGCGGCGACGACAGGTTTGGGAATGTCGGCCAAGGACCCGATCGCCGACTGCAGCTCACCGGCGATGTCGCTCATCTGACCGAAGGTGAGCGTTGCCATCTCCTTGATGTCGGCACCGGCCGCGAAGACCTTCTCGCCGCCGTACACGATGACCGCCTTGACCGAAGAATCGACGGTCGCCGCGCGGGCTGCTGCCCGCAGTTCCTCCTGGACCTGCCGATTCAACGCATTCATGGGTGGACGAGCCAACCGAATTGTTCCGATACCGTCTTCGACCTCTAAAGTTACGAACTCAGCCATGGGAACACACGCTACCTGTGCTCGCGGTCTGCGAACTCAGGGGTAGGCGCCACGACCGACCTAGAGTTTTCTATCCGACCACGGATGCGCACTGTCCGCGTAGTACCCATCCTGGCCTGGGAAATCGACCCGAATCTTTCCGTCGACCCGATGCAAATCGGGTTGGATCGGCAAAATATCGGGCGACGAGTCGAGAATATCGGCGATCGAGTCGAAGCCTTCGAGTCCTGATAGCTGGCTCCACGTCGGGGGCAACAAGATCGTCTCTCCGCGACGCCAGTCCGCCAATGCCGCCGTCGACGAACGCCATCCCACCGATGCCGCTTCACTGGTCGCTCCGTCTGCCTCCTGACCGTCCGGAAGCACTGCCACGAAGAATCTCGTGTCGTAACGACGCTTCTCTCCGATCGGAGTGATCCAGTTCGACCACGGCCGCAGCAGATCGGCCCGCAGCACGAGCCCGTTGCGGGTGAGAAACTGGCCGAAGGTCTGCTCCCGCCGCTCCAACTTGCCGCGATCCTCTGCGAAACAACTGGTATCGGCGACGGTCGAGTCCGGCGTGGGGCCTGCGAGAAGAACTCCGCATTCCTCGAAAGTTTCGCGAGCTGCGGCGCACACGAGCGCTGTCGCTTTGCGCTCGTCGACACCGAACCTGTCCGCCCACCACGCCGGCCCGGGGCCGGACCACGCCACGTCGGCGTCCGCGTCGGACAAGTCGACGCCACCACCCGGAAAGACGGTCATACCGCCGGCGAACGCCATTCCACCGACGCGTTCGAGCAGAAACACCTCGATACCGAGCGCACCATCTCGAACCAAGATGACGGTCGACGCGTCGCGGACGGGGACTTGCTCGGGCACCGACACACCAGTTGATGTCATGTTCGAGAACCTACCCGGCACCGGGTCTGCCGCGTTCAGCGGCGATGCTGACCGGGCGTGCGGGTTCGACGAGCGAAGAATCGCCCGTCGACACGATCGAGCGCAATCGACTGGCTGAACGCTTCGGTCAGATTCTCCGCGGTGATGACGTCATCGAGAAGTCCCTGAGCAACGACCCCACCTTCCTTGAGCAGCAGTGCGTGAGAGAAGCCAGGTGGTATTTCCTCGACATGGTGGGTGATGAGGACCGTTGCCGGAGCGTCAGGATCGGCAGCCAGGTCTGCCAACCGTGCGACGAGTTCTTCGCGGCCGCCCAGATCGAGCCCAGCAGCAGGCTCGTCGAGTAGCAGCAGTTCCGGATCGGTCATCAGCGCTCGCGCGATCAGCACCCGCTTGCGTTCGCCCTCGGACAGCGTTCCGTAAGTGCGATCGGCCAGATGCTCGGCGCCGAGGCTTTCCAACATCTCCACTGCCCGCTCGGTGTCCATCTCGTCGTAGCGCTCACGCCAGCGGCCGAGCACGCTGTAGCCGGCGGAGACCACGAGATCGCTCACGATCTCGTCCGGGGGTATGCGGTGTGCCAACGCGGACGACGAGAGGCCGATTCGAGTTTTCAGTTCGGCGACATCGACCTTGCCGATCACTTCACCGAGAACGTGAGCCGTTCCCGAGGTCGGGTGCACTTCGGCGGCTGCAATGCGCAGCAGCGAGGTCTTGCCGGCCCCGTTGGGCCCGAGTACGACCCAGCGTTCGTCGAGTTCTACCTGCCAGGTGACGGGACCGACGAGTGTTACCCCGCCCCGCCTGACGAGAACGTTGTTGAAATCGATGAGCAAATCGGGATCCGGTTCAGACACGTGTCTATCTTGTCCCACATTCGTCGGGCTTTCACGGCAGGATCTGCAGGCGTGTCGCCCAACCTTCATCTCGCCTGGCGCGAAGAGACTCCGCCGCCAGGATCGCCGCTCCCCCTCGGTGCAACCGTCCACGCCGGTGGTACGCAATTTGCGGTCCACTCCCCCGAATCGGACGGCATCGAGGTATGCCTGATCGATCCGGACGGAGCCGAGCGAAGGGTCGAACTCCGCAGCCGCACCTACGGGATCTGGCATGGCATCGTCCCCGACGTCGGACCGGGACAGAGGTATGGATACCGGGTGCACGGGCGCTGGGATCCCTCCACCGGCCGCCGATTCAATGCGCACAAGATCCTGATCGATCCCGCCGCCCGCAAGATCACCGGAAGCCTCGGTTCGGCCCAGGCCCTACTCCCCTACGACGAGGATCCGTTCGGACACCCGAGCACAATCGATTCCCTGGGCTCGATCCCACTTTCCGTCGTCACCGGCCGATCCACTGTCGACACCGGTTCTGCTCCGGACGTCCCCTGGGATCGGACAGTGATCTACGAGATGCACGTCGGTTCATACACAGCAACGAACCCGGCCGTTCCCGCCGCACATCGCGGAACGTATCTCGGACTGACCGCACCCGCTGTGCTCGAACATCTGACCCGACTCGGTGTGACCACCATCGAACTGCTCCCGGTTCAGGCGATGCTCACCGAACCAGGTGTACGCGCCCGCGGCAAGCGCAACCATTGGGGCTACTCGACCGGCGCCTACTTCGCACCCGACCCCCGTTTCGCAGCGGTACCGGGAGCCGAGATCGACGAGTTCAGGGCAATGGTGCGAGCATTTCATTCCGTCGGAATCGAAGTCGTCCTCGACGTCGTCTACAACCACACCTGCGAGTCCGGGGTCGACGGACCCTCGATCAGCTGGCGTGGGCTCGATGCCCCCGGCTACTACTTGCTGGACGGACGTGGCTACGACGTCGACCTCACCGGGTGCGGCAACACGCTCGACTCGGCGTCCCCTGCCGTGGTTCGGATGGTGTGCGACAGCCTTCGATATTGGGTTACCGAGATGGGCGTCGACGGATTCAGATTCGACCTTGCCAGCACCCTCGGCCGGCCAGGAGGCTGGCGATTCGATCCCCGCGCTCCGCTATTGACCGCGATCACGACCGATCCGGTTCTCTCGCGTACGAAGCTGATCGCCGAGCCGTGGGACGCGACCGGTGCCGGGTACCAAGTCGGCAATTTCGGAAGTCTGTGGTCCGAATGGAACGATCGATACCGCGACACCGTGCGCCGATTCTGGGCCGGCCACACCGGTGTTCGCGAACTCGCCTCCCGAATGGCAGGTTCGGAAGATATCTACGGCGGTGGTTCCCGCAAGCCTTGGGCATCGATCAACTTCGTGACCGCACACGACGGCTTCACCATTGCCGATCTCGTCTCTTACTCAACCAAACACAACGAGGCGAACGGCGAAGACAATCGCGACGGGACCGACAACAACTACTCTCTCGATCACGGAACGGAGGGTCCCACCGACGACACTGTCATCCTCGCCGAACGCGGCCGTCATGTCCGCGCACTCCTCGCCACGCTGATGCTCTCGACCGGCACTCCGATGCTCCTCGCAGGTGACGAGCTCGGCCACACCCAGTTCGGCAACAACAATGCCTACTGCGTTCCCACCGACGCACCCGCTGCACAATCGTGGGCACTCGACTGGTCCGACGTCGACGACGACCTGATCGCCTTCGTCGCCAGACTCCTCCGAATCCGGCGCAGCGCTCCATCACTGCGCCAACAGGAATTCTTCACAGGCCGTGACACTCCATCGGGCAGGCCGGATCTGGTCTGGTTCGGTGCCGATGGCGCCGAGCTGACCTCGCACTCGTGGAACGACGACTCGGTGCGCACGTTGCAAGCATGGGTGGACGGCGCAGACGTTCGGTCCTACGATCCCGACGGGCAGCCCGTCCTGGATGCAAGTTCATTGTTGATCGTGCATTCGGGTGGACCGACCGACATCGAACTGGCCTGTCCTTCCTGGGCCGCAAGCAGATTCGTTCCCGTGTTCGACTCCTCCACCGCCACCGGGGTTCCCGCCGATACGACGTCGTTGCCCGCCGGATCGGCCATCTCCCTTACTGGTTCGACGGTCCTCGTACTGCGCAGCGACGGCAGGTAGTGCATGAACAGTTGAACGAGTGGCCCGATCCCCAAGGCGTACAGCACGGTTCCGATACCTACGGTTCCTCCGAGCATCCAGCCGGTTGCGACGACGGTCAGCTCGATACACGTCCGGACGAGGCGAACCGAGAGCCCCGTTCGTGCGACCAATCCGGTCATCAGGCCGTCTCGTGGACCGGGGCCCATTCCTGCGCCGATGTACAGGGCCGTCGCGAACGCATTGACGACGATGCCGGTCGCCATCATGGCCGCTCGGACAACGATCGCGTCGAATGTCGGGAGCCATCGAATCGACAGGTCGACTGCTACCGCGATCACCACCACATTGCTGATGGTTCCCAGTCCTGGCTTCTGCCGCAATGGAATCCAGGCAAGCAACACAGCAACTCCGGTCGCTGCGGTGATCGCTCCGAAACTCAGTGGCACGTGCACGCTCAGGCCCTGATGTAGTACATCCCACGGATCGAGTCCGAGACCGGCGGTGATCATCAGCGCCATCGAGAACCCGTACAGACACAAACCCACGTAGAGCGCTACGAGTCTTCGCCCGAGGTGGATCAGGCGAGCACGGGCGAGCACAGAGACGATCCAAGACATCTATCGAGTGTCCGCCAGACTGGTAGCGGCACAAACATCCAGTCGCGAGCCAGTGGACCCTCTACCGGTGTCAGGGTGATGCGAGTGCGATGACGGTCATCGAACCGGGGGCCACTTCGGTGAAGCCTGCATCGCGTACTGCGACCGCGCCTCCACCATCTCCATCGACGAGCGCACGAGCCTTCGCCCATTGCTTTGGATCGGCGTCTCGGACCGAACACTCGAAACCCTGCCCTGCCCACGCCTGAGCTTGCTCGACACTCATCGCTGCCGCCAACAACATCGATGCATGCGCTACCTGTGCAGCGGCCTTTCCCACCGTCATCTCCAACGACCGGTCGATCCACAACACCGGCACAGCTGGCCGAGGCGGCCCCGGATCGTCGTGCTCGAGATCGGTCCCGCCGATCTGCAACTTCTTGATTCGGGAGTCGAGATCGCCGACGCGCCCGGGGACCAACGCGCGGGCCTGGGCTGCACCGACTTCGGCGGTGACACCGTCGACTGCGAGAGCGGCTTCCCATTGGGCGCCGCGGGCGCGACGAGCCACCTTTCTGATGCGTGCCGAAGTCCACGCCCGAAACTGCTCGTCCCATTCGCCGCCCGGACCGGCGCGTTCATCGAGACAGATCCGCACCGTTGCGATCGCCGCTGCCGCCAACAGATCGCTGCGCATCGGCGGATCCGCTTTGGAAATATGAAGCACGATCGGCATCGCGAGAACATCCGCCGGGTCGGGCGGGTCTTGAATGCCCCCGTATCCGAGGGCCAGCACAGCGTGACGCTCGGCGAAAGAGCTTCGCGGCGGGACTGGCGCGTCCACCGGTTCGGTCACGGGTTCGGTCATGGGATCGGGACGCGCCGCACGCCACCGTCGATGGCGTCCGCAGCCTCGATTTCTCCACGCGTCACACCGAGCATGAAGAGCACCGCATCGAGATAGGGGTGCGAGATCGCGGTATCGGCGATCTCGCGCAGCGCGGGCTTGGCATTGAACGCCACGCCCAACCCAGCTGCGGTGAGCATGTCGATGTCGTTCGCGCCGTCACCGACAGCTACCGTTTGCTCCATCGGAACACCGCATTGCGCGGCAAAATCCCGCAATGCCGTCGCCTTCGCGGCCCGGTCGATGACCTCGCCGATCACCCGACCGGTCAACTTTCCATCGATTATCTCGAGCGTATTGGCTTTGACGAAATCGAGTTCGAGTTCATGTGCGAGACCGTCGATGACCTGACGGAATCCACCCGAGACAACGCCACAGTGATATCCGAGTCGGCGCAGGGTGCGGATGGTGGTCCGAGCGCCCGGGGTCAACTCGAGCGCGTCTCCTACCTCCTCGATGACCGAGGCATCCAGGCCTGCCAGGGCCTCCACCCGCTGAGTGAGGGACTCCGCGAAGTCGATCTCGCCACGCATTGCTGCTTCGGTGACGGCGCGGACCTCCTCTTCACGGCCGGCCTTCGCCGCCAGCATTTCGATGACCTCCCCCTGCACGAGGGTGGAGTCGACGTCGAAGACGATGAGGCGTTTGGACCGCCGAGAAATCCCGCTGCGTTCCACCGCGACGTCGCATCCGACTCCGGCAGCGATCTCGGACAGACCGGTCCGAAGTCGGCGGTCTGCATCGGGAGTCGTGTCGGTCGCCGTCACCTGGAGTTCCAGTCCCGTGACCGGGTAGTCGGCGATGCCACGGATCGAGTCGATGTTGGCGCCTTGGCGTGCCAGTTCACGAGAAATTGTGCTGAACGCCCGCGCTGTGACGGGGCGACCTAGAACGACCACCACGTGGGTCGCCAACGAGTGCTTGCCGACAGGGTCCGCGTCGATCTCGACATCGACGTGAACACCCACCGTCGACATGGCTTCTTCGAGTTCTTCCTGCAGGTCCTCGGGATCGTTCGGGCAGGTCAACAACACGCCCAGCGTGAGCCGTCCACGGATGACGACCTGCTCGACGTCGAGGAGGCTGACGTCGTGCCGTGAGAGCGCAGCGAACAGGACCGAGGTGACACCCGGCTTGTCCGGGCCTGTCACCGTCACGAGTACAGCGGTGTCCGATGACGCCACCGATTCTCCCTTCACACGACCCCGCTCTGCAGAGGAGCCGAAAGTTTGATTGGTCTGCCCGATGATTGTTGCAAGCGAAGAGCCCCACCCGGATACCGGGAGGGGCTCTTCAGATCGATCGGGTACTTACTTGGGATCCGTGTCGCCTGAGTGCTCGTGGTCGCTGGTAGCGAGAGGAGCTCGACGCGCCTGCTCGAGAACCTCGGTGGTCTGTCCACCGTGATTGCCCGGGCCGACATGAGCCTCGGCACGCAACCGATCCACCATGTGCGGGTAGTGGAGTTCGAACGCCGGACGCTCGGAACGGATTCGCGGAAGTTCCGTGAAGTTGTGCCGCGGCGGTGGGCATGATGTGGCCCATTCCAGCGAGTTGCCGTAGCCCCAAGGATCGTCCACGGTGACCACCTCGCCGTAGCGATAGGACTTGAAGACGTTCCATACGAACGGCAGTGTCGAAGCACCGAGCACGAACGCACCGATGGTGGAGATGATGTTCAGCGTGGTGAATCCATCGGAGGCCAGGTAGTCGGCGTAGCGACGCGGCATGCCCTCGTTACCGAGCCAGTGCTGGACCAGGAAAGTGCCATGGAAGCCGAGGAACGTGAGCCAGAAGTGCCACTTGCCCAGCGTCTCGTCCATCATCCGGCCGGTCATCTTCGGGAACCAGAAGTAGATGCCCGAGAACGTTGCGAACACCACCGTGCCGAAGACCACGTAGTGGAAGTGCGCCACCAGGAAATAGGTGTCGGTGACGTGGAAGTCGATCGGCGGGCTGGCGAGCAGGACACCGGAGAGACCGCCGAAGAGGAACGTGATCAAGAAGCCGAATGCGAACAGCATCGGGGTTTCCAGTGTCACCTGACCTCGCCACAAAGTGCCGATCCAGTTGAAGATCTTCACACCGGTCGGAATCGCGATCAAGAACGTCATGAACGAGAAGAACGGCAACAGCACCGCACCCGTGGCGTACATGTGGTGGGCCCACACCGCGATCGAGAGAGCAGCGATGGCAATCGTTGCGTAGATCAAGGTGGTGTATCCGAACATCGGCTTACGCGAGAAGACCGGGAACACCTCGGACACGATCCCGAAGAACGGCAACGCGATGATGTACACCTCGGGGTGGCCGAAGAACCAGAACAAGTGCTGCCACAACAACACTCCACCGGTCGCCGGGTCGAACAGATGCGCACCGAGATGTCGATCGGC
>NZ_MKKX01000037.1 GCF_002091985.1 Rhodococcus sp. 1163 | reverse complement strand
CTGCCGGATTTGTTGGCGTCGGCGGTGGAGCGGAGTCCGGATTCGTCGGCGTTGGTGTGTGGTTCTGCTGAGGTGTCGTATCGGGTGTTGGATTCGTTGTCTTCGCGGTTGGCTCGGGTGTTGGTGGGTGCGGGTGTGGAGGTGGATGGGTTTGTCGGTGTGGCGTTGCCGAGGTCGGTGGATTCGGTGGTGTCGGTGTGGGGTGTGGCGAAGTCCGGTGGTGCTGTGGTGCCGTTCGATCCTGGGTATCCGGTGGAGCGGTTGGAGCGGATGGTGGTGGATTCGGGGGTGCGGGTCGGTGTGACGGTGCGTGAGTTCGTGGGGTTGTTGCCGTTGGGTGTGGAGTGGATCGTGTTGGATGATCCGGCGGTGGTGGCGTTGTTGGCGTCGGTGTCGGGTGATCCGGTGTCGGCGGTGGATCGGGTCGGGCGTTTGCGGGCGGAGTCGGCGGCGTATGTGGTGTATACGTCGGGGTCTACTGGGGTTCCGAAGGGTGTGGTGGTGACGCAGGCGGGGTTGGCGAATTTTGCGGTGGAGCAGCGTGATCGGTATGGGTTGACGGGGGAGTCGCGGACGTTGCATTTTGCGTCGCCGAGTTTCGATGCGTCGATGTTGGAGTTGTTGTTGGCGGTGGGTGCGTCGTCGACGATGGTGGTGGCGGAGGCGTCGGTGTTCGGTGGGGTGGAGTTGTGGGAGTTGTTGGTTTCGGAGCGGGTGTCGCATGCGTTCGTGACTCCGGCTGCGTTGGCGTCGGTGGATCCGGTGGGGTTGGTCGATCTTCGGGTTGTGGTGGTCGGTGGTGAGGCGTGGTCGCCTGAGTTGTTGGGTCGGTGGGCGGTGGAGCGTGGTGTCGGTGGGGAAGTGCGTGAGTTTTTCAATGGGTATGGTCCGACGGAGACGACGATCATGTCGAATATTTCGGGTGCGTTGGTGGCGGGGGACGTGGTGTCGATCGGTGCGCCGATCCGCGGGATGTCCGCCCTGGTGTTGGACGGTGGACTCCAGCCGGTTCCGATTGGCGTCTCCGGTGAATTGTATTTGGCTGGAATGCAATTGGCGCGCGGTTACCACCGCCGATACGGCCTCACTTCGGAGCGATTCGTAGCGAATCCCTTCGGTGTCGATGGTTCCCGGATGTATCGCACCGGCGACATGGTGAGGTGGATCGGCGACGACCGCGGTGAGCCCATCTCGATCGAGTATGTGGGGCGCAGTGATTTTCAGGTGAAGGTGCGTGGTTTCCGGATCGAGTTGGGTGAGATCGATGCTGTGGTGACCTCGTATCCGGGGGTCGAGTTCGCGGTGACGGTGGCGCGTTCGGGGGAGCAGGGTGTGGCGGGTGCGACGGTGTTGGTGTCGTATGTGTTGCCTGCTGTGGGTTCGGATCTGGATGTGTTGGAGATTCGGGGGTGGGTGAAGGAGCGGTTGCCGCGGCACATGGTGCCTTCGCAGGTGGTTGTTCTCGATGAGTTGCCGTTGACTCCGGTGGGTAAGTTGGATCGTGCTGCTTTGCCGGAGCCTGCGGGTGTGGTGCGGGAGTTCCGGGCGCCGGTGTCGGAGTCGGAGCGGGTGGTGGCGGGTGTGTTCGAGGATGTGCTCGATGTCGATCGGGTGGGGCTCGATGACGACTTCTTCGAGTTGGGCGGCAACTCACTCATCGCAACGCAAGCGGTCGCTCGGCTTCGTAGGGTAGCTACGTCCGATGTTCGAGTGCAGTGGTTCTTCACTGATCGGACAGTCGAGGACTTGGCCAGGCGGATCGATGAATTCGATAGCGAGGCAACACGTTCTGCCGGCGACGCACTCGACATTCTTCTTCCGATTCGCGACCACGGAGATGTTGCGCCTGTATTCTGTGTTCATCCGATGCTCGGATTCGCATGGCCGTATGCGGGGCTGATGTCCTTCCTGGATGAAGACCGCCCCATCTACGGACTTCAATCTCCGGGACTCTCGATGTCGGAGGAGGTACCGACTTCGATTCACGAGTACGCGGCCCGATACGTAGTCGAAGTCCGTCGTGTGCGTCCGACGGGGCCTTATCACCTTCTTGGATGGTCGCTCGGCGGTGTCATCGCGCATGCGATGGCAGCGCAGTTACGCGAAGCAGGGGACACGGTGACGTTGACGATGATGGATTCGGTGTTGCACATCGAACGAAGCGAGTTCGAGGCGGAGTTGAAGTCCTTACTCGTTCCGGTGGGCGTGATCGAGGAAGATGAGTCGACACCGACCGTACTGTCCACCGAACAGGCTACTCGGGCCGCCGCTGCCATCGTTCAAGGTCCGGTAGGACTAACTGTGGGACAGGTGCATTCGGTCTACAAGAGTGCAGTCGCGTCTCCTGGCCAGATAAACGACTACAAGCCTGCACGTCTCGATGTGCCGCTGCTCTACTTCACTGCGGGTAGAACGCATCCCGAGGATGTCGAGGCGGCCGCACAATGGACCGATCATGTAGTCGAGGTCAGGGAGGTTGTTGTCGATGCGGCTCACGAGGATATGACAGGTGCGGAGGCCCTCGCGCTGGTCGGGCCAATCCTGAACGAGTACCTGAATACGAGTGACGGGCGTAACGGGTGATGAGACAGACACGATAAACTCTGCGGCTAGTGCAGTGCGCGGGGGGGATCGATGTAGTTCCTGCGCGTCAGCAGGTTGCACGACCGACAGCATTCCCACACAAGGGTATGTCCAACAAGTTAGGTAATCGATTTATGCGGAGAGTCAATTCACGTCCCTCGGCGAGGGGTGCCAAGTTAGCAGTGGCAGCCGCGGCAATGGCTCTGCTGCCGCTTGCCGCAAGTGGTTTCACGGCTTCGGCCGATCCAGTCACCGACAACGGAGACCTCTACGCCTACCCGAGCGCACCCAACGGCTCGAAGATAACCCACACCAAGGTCATGGACGATCAGCATTTGATTGTCTATGTCTATTCCGCTGCGATGGACAAGGAAGTGCCGCTCGACGTATGGCGACCGGCCGACACAAGCGTTCCTCGCCCCACTCTCTACCTCCTCAATGGAGCGGGCGGCGGTGAAGACAGCGCAACCTGGCGCTACCGCACGGATGCGATCGACTTCTTCGCAGACAAGAACGTCAACGTGGTCTCGCCAGTCGGTGGCAAATGGAGCTACTACACCGACTGGAAGCAGGCCGACCCAGTTCTCGGTGTCAACAAGTGGACTACGTTCCTCACCGAAGAACTACCCCCGCTGATCGATGCAGGTCTCGGCACGAACGGCGTGAATTCGATTGCCGGTGTGTCTTCGTCGGGCACCTCGGTTATGCAGTTGGCGATCAACGCGCCGGGGCTCTACAAGGGTGTAGCCGCATACAGTGGTTGCGCTCAGACCAGCGATCCGATCGGCCAGCAGTTCGTCAAGCTCACCACCGAAACGTGGGGTGGAGGCGACACACTGAACATGTGGGGGCCGCCCACCGATCCGATGTGGGCCGACAACGATCCTTATGTACACGCTGAAGGCCTTCGCGGCCTCGAACTTTACATCTCCAATGGCAACGGATTGCCCGGGCAATACGACAACTTGAACGGTCCCGAGATCAACGGGAAGCCGGGCACCCTGGCGAACCAGGTCATCGTCGGTGGAGTCATCGAAGCTGCCACGAACTACTGCACCCACAACATGGCCAACCGTTTGGGCGAACTCGGCATCCCAGCCACGTTCAACTTCCGTGATTCCGGGAGCCACTCGTGGGGCTACTGGCAGGACGATCTGAAGAACTCGTGGCCCGTACTCGCACGATCGCTCGGGGTCTGACAGCAGAGACCCACAGAATAAGGAAGGCCCCATCCGAGAAATCTACGGATGGGGCCTTTTCATGTCGGCGGGAAATGTATCGCTACTGTCCAGTCAGGAACATGGGGCGGCGTTCTTGGTCGAGAAGGTCGGATCGAGCGCGGATTGGACGATATAGGTGACGCGATCATCGAAAGTCAAGCCCTGATGCGGAACTGTGTTGGACTCACAGCCGTCCTGAACCCACATATTCCGGACCTCGGCTGAACCTCTCGGATCGAGGAAAGTTCTTTCCGGAGGTGTGACGACTTTGTCGAACTTGGTGCCCACTACCGTGTACCGCACTCCCGGTTCGACTTCGCCGCCTGCATTGAGTCGTTGCAGGGTGGGTGAGCCGATCAATTGCTGACGACCGGCAGTGCCGAGTCCGGTCAGGCCGAAAAGTACTTCCGAGATGATCGTCTGATCCAGTCCAGCAGCGGCGAGGATCAGGTACATCTGCTCGATACCGCCGAAGTTGGTGCCATGATTAGTGCCACCCAGCGTCACCAGGTTCTCAACCTTGCTGTTGGAAGAATTGACATCGTCGACGCCACCGTTGAACTTCAGATACTGGCGGGCAACTGTTCCGCCCTGCGAATGACCGACGATGTCTACCTTCGGCGCGCCCGTTCGAGCAAGTACCGCGTCGATGAACGTAGCCAAACGCGCTGCCGACGCCGGTATATCTCCGAGGCCCCAGATCACTTGGTTCGGGTCGAGTAGCGTCTGCACGGCGCCGTAGTCGAGTGCGTACACGCAGTAGCCTTCGCCGGCTAATGCAGGCGCCATGGTTTGCCACGTCGTGGCCATATCCACACCGGTGCCATGTACGAGTACCACCGGACGGGGGTGTGCTTCGGATGGGACGCACGACCAGTCGTTCGCACCTGCCGGGGCCGGTCCCATGTCGGAGAACTCGAGAGGCAGCGGGGAAACCGACTCCTCTGCGGCGGCCAACGGAGTCGCAACTGCTGTACTGCCCAGTGAGATCAACGCCGCGGACGCGAGAGCTATGGCGACCCTGCCTCTGTGTTTCGGCACGTACAACGACCCTTCGTTCGGTTCGACTACTCGGAAGTGGCGGCTCAAAGCAAAAACCAGAGGCGAGGTTCGTCTCCGGTTGATCTCTCACGATAACAGCGCCGGGTGCAGGTAAAACAACCTGAAAGCGTAGATAAGTGAACTTTTACCTGCTATCCAGTCTCGGCCGCACGCTTGTAGCCTCGGATTGCGGGGTACAGAAATACCGCCACCATGCCGACCGCCCACGCGAGCGTCTGCAGCACCGGGACCAACACTGGCCCGCCGAGGGATAGGCCGCGCATCGCGTCGACCGCGCACGACATGGGCTGAGCTGCTACGACGGGCTGGAGCCACGGTGGGTACGCAGCGACTGGAACGAACCCGGAATTGAAGAACATCAGCAACGTGCAGCCAATAGAGACGACCTCCACGAGAGGAGTTTGACCAGCGACGGTGGCGAGGAATGTCACCATGACCGCAAAGCCGATCCCGAACGCAATCGGTAGCAACAAGAGTGCAATAGCCGAAGGAATTCCCTGATTGAAGCGGAAACCGAGGACCATGCCCACCGCGACGATGACGATCGTCGTCGCGAACACTCGAATGGCTTCGGCCATCATGCGTCCGACCAGACCGGATGCTCGGTGGGTGGGCGTAGTCGCGAACCGACTGAGCAAACCGCTCGTCTTCTCGCCCTTCAAGCCGACGGCACTGACGATCGATCCGAACATCGCACCGACCAGCGCGATCATAGGAACTGTCCCGTACACGCTCGGTGAGCCGGTCGCGGCGGAGATCGAGTTGCCGAGCACGATCCTGAACATGAGGAGCGTCAAGGCAGGGTAGAGCAGTGCCTGAATCATCGTCGACGGATCGCGAGTCCATCGGATGAGAAGCCGCTTGCACTGAATCAGACTGTGCGCCCATAGTGCGCGGGCAGAATTCTCGGCATAGTCGAGGGTCGGCTCCGGGAACGTCAATCGGCTTACCGGCGGGGTGCTACCGGGCGCGATGGATGAGGCAGTCATGAGCGCCTCGAACTAGCCCACATGGCCAGGGGAATGAATACCGCTAGCAATCCAAAAATCCAAATGAGCGATGGAAACAGTACGTGGAAACTGACGCCGCCCTCGGCCATGTCGCGCATCGAGAACGAAAATTGGGAGATCGGCTGATTCCGCACCCAGGGTCGGATCCATTCGGGAAACCCCGATTCGGGAACGAAGCCGCACGAAGCCATCCCGAGGATCAACTGGGGAAGCGTGAGCATTTGGCTGGTCGATTCCGGACTCTTCGACAGAGTGCCGATCGCGTCTGCGCCGATCGAGAGCATCGTGCTGATCGCCAACGCGAACGTGCAGAACAGGACGGCCTGTCCCAACCCCGCGCTGAACCGGAAGCCGATGACGTAACCGAATGAGAGGGCAGCCGTCAGCGACACCACTGATCGGACGACTCCGGACGAGATCCGTGACACCAGCGGGACTGCGCCTACTACTGGCATGGTCTGCAATCGCATATTGAGCCCACTCAACGATTCGGACGAAGCACGTTGCGACGCTGAGATCGCTGTGAACGCCATCGCCTGGAGCACGATGATCGGCATCAAGAACTGGGCGTAATCGATACCCTGAAGTTGCATGACGAACTTGAGTGGCAGGTAGAAGCCGACGGTGAAGATGAGCGGTGCAATGACCGCCACCACGAGCTCGCCGTGACGCACCATTGTCCATACCGACCGAGCCGTCAGGACCTGCCATTGAACGAAGCCGGACGGGCGGCCCTGTCGTCGGACCGAGGTAGTGGACATCGAAGAACCGCTGACAAGGTCCGAACCGGATACACGCGTGCGTGCGCTCGTCGCCGTCATCGGTACTCGACTTCGGACCCGGTCCGTGTAGTTGGGGGCGTAGGCGGCCCGACCTCGGTCGAAACCGGAACCTCTTCATCACTCGAATGTGAGTGGCCGGTCAGAGTGAGGAAGACATCATCGAGCGAGGGACGGCGAAGTGCGATGTCGGCGAGGGCAATTCCAGCGGTGTCGATGCGTCGCAAGATTTCGGACAAAGTTGCAGCACCGTCCGGGGCAGGGACCGAGAGTTGCACCGCTTCCGGACCGAGGTCGACGCGATTGGCGGGAGGAAGGAGTTCGCCGAGCACGTGGGCGACATGCTGCAACTGCGACGGGTCGAGGGGGACCACTTCGCAGTAACTGCCACCGGTTCGAGCTTTCAACTCGTCCGAGGTTCCCTCAGCGATGACGGTGCCCTTGTCGATGACGATGATGTTGTCGCTCAATACATCGGCTTCCTCGAGATATTGAGTGGTGAGCAGGACTGTGATTCCCTGTGCTTTCAGCGCTTCCACGAGCGACCAGACGCCCTGGCGGCTCCGGGGATCGAGTCCGGTAGTCGGCTCGTCCAGAAACACCACCTGGGGACGGACAACGAGACCGCACGCGATGTCGATTCGCCGACGCATGCCACCGGAATAGCCCCGGACGGGTCGCTTGCCGGTGTCGGCCAGATCGAACTCTTCCAGAAGTGCGAGTGCCCGCGTCTTCGACGCCTTCTTGTCCAAGCCCATCAGACGGCCGAACAATTCGATGTTCTCTCGGCCTGACAAGGTGTCGTCGAGCGCCGCATACTGGCCGGTCATCATGATCGACCGACGCACCGATGCGGCATCGGTGACGACGTCGTGTCCAGCGACCAGAGCTCTTCCCGTGTCCGGGCTGAGCAGTGTCGAGAGGACCTTGACAACGGTGGTCTTACCGGCGCCGTTCGGGCCGAGGATTCCGAGAACCGTCCCTTTGGGCGCCGAGAAACTGATCCCGCGGAGAGCATGAACGTCACCGAACGATTTGTGGACGTCCTCCACAAGTACAGCTACGTCCTCGGATAAGGGCATCGATACTCCGTGCGGTCGGTTCTGGAGCGGGCAGAAGGGCAGTGGAGCAAATTGTGAGGGGCATCCTTCACGTCACTCATCGGGTGCACCACGTCGAAACGTTACCTGCCGGTTGCTCCAACGCAATTTTGTGTCTAAGCCCAATCGATACCGATTTCGTCTTCTACGTCGAGTTTCCTGCACAATGATCGAATTCCGCCGTAGTCCTGAACCAATTGCTTGCGACTGCCGTCCGTCTCGACTTCGCGCAGCATAAGATCCCCGCCGACGATGCCTTCTTGGTGGAGAATCGCAGACCAAGTCGAGAAATCGGTGCTGGAAAATGCGTCCATTCCGTCGGCAAGACCGTCGAGAAACATCCGACGATCTCCCGAATTCAAGGATTCGAACACAATCGCGGCCATCTCGTCGGCGATCGACGCATGGCAGTACTCGTCTCGATTGTGTAGAGCGACAGTGGCACGATTCACCGGTTGGATGAGTGCGTTGTCTTCGATCAGATTCAGGTAGGACGTAATCGATATCTCCGCCACCGTCATGAATGCCAGTGAATTGAGCGCAGCCTCGTTGGAATCGACGGCTCTCGCCTGAGTGGCGTGCCTTCTGCGGACTGTGCCGCTGAGTGGCAGGGTCCGCTCCGGCAGGGCCCAGCCCCTCTTGCGACGCGTCAGCGCGCTCGCATTCAGGTGCATAAGGGTGTGGTACTGCTCGTCGACCATGGCCTGCGTGACGGCAACAGCCAGGACGTCGCCCATACCGATGTCGAACGCATCCTGAGCGAGTAGGGCAAAGCCTGGGTGTACTACATGCTGTTCCACGTCCATGACGTTCTTGTTGAAGGCGATCCAGCCCCACGCTCGCAACTTTGCCCGGGTCGTGTCCGAAAGAGTGCGGTAGACGTCGTGATCGGCGAACGGGATCAAGGCTTCGGGGTAGTCATGCTTCGAGGTGTCGAAAAGATCGTCCAGGTCGGGCTCGCTCTTCTTGACAGTGGCACGTTTGCTCCAGTTGCCTGCCAATCGTGACACGACGGCACTCTCGACGACGTCGTCCGCGTCGAAGTCCGGTAGTGACGGCTTCTCGATCATGATCGATCCCCCTCGCGTGCGGTACCACGAACGATACCGAAAAGGCGGGCACACAGGGCCCGGTACGCAGCGTGGTTCGGGACGGCGGCGCCGGCCTTTCCCATGAAGGAGGTGAAGTCGGTCTCGGATTCGGAGGTCACGATCTCGTTCAATTCTTGGAGTGATTCGGCGAGCGCAGCTCTCGCGCGCTCGGCGTAGGGGTTGCCGGCCTGGACATCCCAGTACACCGCGGGCTCACCGCTGGCGACGCGATCGACGAGAGCCAACAGCGTGGATGCAGGCGGTGGAGCGAGAGAATCGATCGATCTCGGGTCCACTTCGAGCTTCGCCAGGGCCGAACCGAAGGCCAGCACAGTGGCGTGGGTCAGCGCTTGCGTCGCCGCGGCCAGTCGATCGTGCTGGTCCGCATCGACCTGCACGACTCGACCGCCCCAGCCGGAGATTCGGCCGAGGAAGTTCTCGGCAGCGCCTCCGCCGCGGTGAACCACAGCGGCCACTGGGCGGCCGTCCATCCCGAGAGACGGAGCGAACATGGGGTTGATGCCCAGAATCGCACCGGGAGGGTCGGCATCGGCGACCTTCCGGGCGAATCCGGACTTGACCGACAGAGTCTCCACCAGCAGTGAGCGCGCGTCGAGGAAGCCCAGTTCGGTCTCGAAAGCCACCGATTCGGGCACCGCGAGTACGACCAGCGGGGTGGCTCGCAGCACCGCGCGCACTTCGGCGTCGGGGTCGACGATGTCGCCGAAGAGGTGCTCGATGCCGGGCCTCGAAACGGTCGGGACGACCGGGTCGAGAGCGAGCACCGTGTCGCCATCAGCGGCCAGTAGGGAGGCGATCAATCGACCCACCTCACCGCTGCCGCCGATGACCACCGCGTCGAACCTCTTCATAGGAGCAGTATCGCCTCTTCCAGCGCCCGGCATCGCTCAACGGTTGCGGGAGATCCAGACCGTGATGTCGGCGTGCACCACTTCGAGGCCGTGGGCATCGGTGATGGAGACGGGTACGACGAGATCGAAACCGTCGTCGACGGAATCCTCGACCGCGTCGAAGTCGGGAAGTTCGGCCAACTCTGCGACAGCAGTCAACGACGTGGTGGCTTTTGCCAGATAGCGGACGTTCATCGCTTTGGGTATCCAGCGATGGGTTGTCGGTACGGTCGCCTCGGCGAGCATTCCCATGGCAGCTTCGGCGAGATTGCATGCGGCGATGGCGTGGAAGGTCCCGAGGTGGTTTCGGATTCCCCACCATTTCGGAGCCGTCACGGTGCATTTGCCCGGTGCCATCGAGCGCACGCGGGGGAGAACCGAGCCGAAATATGGCACGCGTACACACAGCGCGAGCGAGAACACAGCCGATCCCACGGTATTCCGAGGGAGCCTTGACCAGGCGCGATAGGTGAATCCGGTGGTGGGTAGCGTCGCATCCATGGACCTACCTTACTGCTGGGTAAGTTCGACTGGGAAGTTGATCGTGAGTGTGCACGAGGCCTGATTTGTGCTCGCGCCATGTCTGCGGCATACTGGTCGGGTTGCCTGGACACGGGACGCGGTCTTTCGCGGCCGCACCTGGGTGAGTAGTTCCAAGCAGTTGGATCAAGCATTACGAAGAACCAGCACTCCGAGTGAGTGCGTCCGGTTCTGCAGCTTCGAAAGCGAAAACCTCCGGGTTGGAGCAATGAAGCAACGGTCGAAGTGTGAGTAGAAATGCGACACGCCCGACCGCGTGGACCGGAGAACCATGACAGATGAACAGCGGCAACGGATCGGGTAACGCCTGATCGCCAACGTTCGGTTCGTCGTGTGAGCACGAAGGCAGTTCGAGTTCGACGGCTCCCGAGTCGGCCGGACTCGGGGACTGTGCATACGAGGTGGAGCAGGCCGAACGGCCGGTTCTACGACAAGCGGCAAGAAAAGGACACTAAGCGTGGCGGGACAAAAGATCCGCATCAGGCTCAAGGCCTACGACCATGAGGCGATCGATGCGTCAGCACGCAAGATCGTCGAGACGGTCACCCGTACGGGTGCCCGCGTCGTCGGACCGGTGCCGTTGCCGACCGAAAAGAACGTGTACTGCGTCATCCGTTCGCCCCACAAGTACAAGGATTCGCGCGAACACTTCGAGATGCGCACTCACAAGCGGCTCATTGACATCCTCGACCCGACGCCGAAGACGGTCGACGCGCTCATGCGCATCGATTTGCCTGCCAGTGTCGATGTCAACATCCAGTGAGCGCGGAGACAACGATGACTGATAACAAGAATCGGCCTGCAACAGGAATTCTGGGCACCAAGCTTGGAATGACCCAGGTCTTCGACGAGAACAATCGCGTCGTTCCAGTGACCGTGATCAAGGCAGGCCCCAACGTGGTCACCCAGATCCGCACCATGGAACGCGACGGCTACAGCGCCGTCCAGGTCGCATTCGGTGCGATCGACCCGCGCAAGGTCAACAAGCCGATCACCGGCCAGTTCGAAAAGGCAGGCGTTACGCCTCGTCGTCACGTCGTGGAGTTCCGCGTCGCCGACGCCTCCAAGTTCGCGGTAGGCCAGGAGCTCACCGCTGCAGTGTTCGAGGACGGCGCATACGTCGACGTCACCGGCACCAGCAAGGGCAAGGGCTTCGCCGGAACCATGAAGCGTCACGGCTTCAAGGGTCAGGGAGCAAGCCACGGTACACAGGCTGTGCACCGTCGCCCAGGATCTATCGGTGGCTGCGCCACTCCGGGTCGCGTATTCAAGGGAATGCGTATGTCCGGACGTATGGGCGGCGATCGCGTAACCACGCAGAACCTCTCGGTCCACAAGGTGGACAGCGAGAACGGGCTTCTGCTGATCAAGGGAGCAATCCCGGGCCGTCGCGGCAACGTCGTGATCGTCAAGTCTGCATTGAAGGGTGGTGCACGGGCATGACCAGCCTCGACAAGAAGACCGAAACCAACCTGACGCTGAACGTCAAGGAGCTCGGCGGCAAGACCAACGGAACCGTTGATCTGCCTGCCGCGATCTTCGACGCGCCTGCCAACATCGCGCTCCTGCATCAGGTCGTCGTTGCGCAGCTCGCAGCAGCTCGTCAGGGAACCCACTCCACGAAAACTCGTGGCGAGGTTCGCGGTGGCGGCAAGAAGCCATACCGTCAGAAGGGAACCGGTCGCGCCCGTCAGGGCTCGACGCGTGCACCTCAGTTCGTCGGCGGTGGCACGGTCCACGGACCGAAGCCGCGTGACTACAGCCAGCGCACACCCAAGAAGATGAAGGCTGCCGCTCTGCGCGGTGCCCTTTCCGATCGGGCTCGCAGCGAGCGCATTCACGTCATCACCGAACTGGTTGCCGGGCAGGTTCCTTCCACAAAGGGTGCCATGACGTTCCTCGCCGAGCTGTCGGACCGTAAAAAGGTCCTGCTCGTCGTCGGCCGCGAAGACACTGCAGCGTGGAAGAGCGTCCAGAACCTGGACGGAGTGCATCCCATCGCACCCGACCAGCTCAACACGTACGACGTGCTCGAAGCTGATGACGTCATCTTCAGCGTGGAAGCGCTGAATACGTTCATCGCAGGTCCTGCGAAGAACGAGGAGGATAGCAAGTGACCACCATCGCCGATCCCCGCGACATCTTGCTGGCGCCGGTCATCTCCGAGAAGTCCTATGGGCTGATCGAAGAAGGAACGTACACCTTCCTGGTGCACCCGGACTCGAACAAGACGCAGATCAAGATCGCCGTCGAGAAGATTTTCGACGTCACCGTGACCAGCGTCAATACGATGAACCGTCAGGGCAAGCGAAAGCGGACCCGATTCGGTTACGGCAAGCGCAAGGACACCAAGCGCGCGCTCGTAACGCTCTCCGCCGACAGCAAGCCCATCGAGATCTTCGGAGGTCCGGTCGCGTAAGCGACTGGGACTCTTCGGATATAGAGGACGAGAAGACTCATGGCAATCCGTAAGTACAAGCCGACCACTCCGGGCCGTCGTGGTTCGAGCGTCTCCGATTTCGCGGAGATCACTCGCAGCACGCCCGAGAAGTCGCTGGTTCGCCCCCTGCACGGTCGCGGTGGACGTAACGCACACGGTCGTATCACCACCCGGCACAAGGGTGGCGGACACAAGCGCGCGTACCGTCTGATCGATTTCCGTCGCAACGACAAAGACGGCGTGCCGGCCAAGGTCGCTCACATCGAGTACGACCCGAACCGCACAGCCAACATCGCATTGCTGCACTTCGCAGACGGCGAGAAGCGCTACATCGTTGCACCCAAGGGCATCGCCCAGGGGTCTCCGATCGAATCGGGCGCCAACGCCGACATCAAGCCGGGCAACAACCTGCCTTTGCGCAACATCCCGACAGGTACGACCATTCACGCGGTCGAGCTTCGTCCGGGCGGCGGCGCGAAGATGGCACGCTCTGCCGGTTCGAGCATCCAGCTCCTCGGTAAGGAAGGCGCCTACGCCACGTTGCGTATGCCTTCCGGTGAAATCCGTCGCGTCGACGTGCGCTGCCGCGCAACTGTCGGCGAGGTCGGCAACGCCGAGCAGTCGAACATCAACTGGGGCAAGGCCGGCCGCATGCGTTGGAAGGGCAAGCGCCCCTCCGTCCGTGGTGTCGTCATGAACCCGGTCGACCACCCGCACGGTGGTGGTGAGGGTAAGACCTCCGGTGGCCGCCACCCGGTCAGCCCGTGGGGACAGGCCGAAGGCCGTACCCGCAGTAGGAAGAAGGCGAGCGACAAGCTCATCGTCCGTCGTCGCCGTACCGGCAAGAACAAGCGCTAGGAGGGAGTTCAGAATGCCACGCAGCCTGAAGAAAGGCCCGTTCGTAGACGATCACCTCCTCGCGAAGGTCGACGTCCAGAACGATAAGGGAACCAAGCAGGTCATCAAGACCTGGTCCCGTCGCTCGACAATTCTCCCCGACTTCATCGGACACACGTTCGCGGTGCACGACGGCCGCAAGCACGTGCCGGTGTTCGTATCCGACTCGATGGTCGGACACAAGCTCGGAGAGTTCGCACCGACCCGCACGTTCAAGGGTCATATCAAGGACGACCGGAAGGCGAAGAGGCGATGAGTAAGACCGAAACCGCCAATCCGACTGCCAACCCGACCGCAAAGGCAATCGCGAAGCATGTTCGCGTGACGCCGATGAAGGCTCGTCGTGTCGTGGACATGGTTCGCGGGCGCTCCGTCGAGGACGCGCTCAACATCCTGAAGTTCGCGCCGCAGGCAGCCAGCGAGCCGGTCGCCAAGGTGATCGCTTCAGCAGCGGCAAACGCAGAGAACAACCTCGATCTCGATCCCAGCACGCTGATCGTGGCGACTGCATTCGTGGACGAGGGTGCAACCCTCAAGCGATTCCAGCCGCGCGCTCAGGGCCGGGCATTCCGGATCCGCAAGCGCACGAGTCACATCACGGTGATCGTCGAGAGCCTGCCCAAGACCGGCGGAACGAGTCGTAACCGTCGTAAGGGCCAGGCGTCCAAGGAAGGGGCTCAGTAGTGGGTCAGAAAATCAACCCGCACGGCTTCCGCTTGGGTATCACCACTGACTGGAAGTCGCGTTGGTACGCAGACAAGCAGTACTCGGAGTACGTCAAGGAAGACGTCGCCATCCGCAAGCTTCTTGCCACCGGCATGGAGCGCGCGGGTATCGCGAAGGTCGAAATCGAGCGCACCCGTGATCGTGTCCGCGTGGACATCCACACGGCACGTCCGGGAATCGTCATCGGCCGTCGTGGCGCCGAGGCGGACCGCATCCGCGGAGCTCTCGAGAAGCTGACCGGCAAGCAGGTTCAGCTCAACATCCTCGAAGTCAAGAACGCCGAGTCCGAGGCACAGCTCGTGGCACAGGGTGTTGCCGAGCAGCTGAGCAACCGCGTCGCTTTCCGTCGTGCAATGCGTAAGGCCATCCAGTCGGCCATGCGTCAGCCGAACGTCAAGGGCATCCGCGTCCAGTGCTCCGGCCGTCTCGGCGGCGCCGAGATGTCCCGGTCGGAGTTCTACCGCGAAGGCCGTGTGCCGCTGCACACTCTTCGTGCGGATATCGACTACGGGCTGTACGAGGCCAAGACCACCTTCGGCCGTATCGGCGTGAAGGTCTGGATCTACAAGGGCGACATCGTCGGTGGCAAGCGCGAGCTCGCTACTGCGGCTCCAGCTGCCGGCGGACCCGAGCGCCCGCGTCGCGAACGTCCGTCACGTCCGCGTCGCTCCGGTGCCTCGGGCACCACCGCGACCAGCACTGAGGCCGGTCGCGCAGCATCCGCCGAGGCTCCGGCCTCGTCCGAGCCGAAACAGGAGGGCTGACGATGTTGATCCCACGGCGGGTCAAACACCGCAAGCAGCACCACCCGCGACGTTCGGGTGCCGCCAAGGGCGGAACCGCTGTGACGTTCGGTGACTACGGCATTCAGGCTCTCGAGCCCGCCTACATCACGAACCGTCAGATCGAGGCTGCTCGTATCGCTATCACTCGCCACATCAAGCGTGGTGGCAAGGTCTGGATCAACATCTTCCCGGACCGGCCCCTCACCAAGAAGCCTGCCGAGACCCGCATGGGTTCCGGTAAGGGTTCACCCGAGTGGTGGATTGCGAACGTCAAGCCGGGCCGCGTGCTCTTCGAGCTCTCATACCCGGACGACACCGTTGCGCGTGAGGCACTTACTCGCGCCATCCACAAGCTGCCTATCAAGGCACGCATTATCACCCGGGAGGAGCAGTTCTGATGGCTACCGGAACCCCAGCCGCAGAGCTCCGTGAGCTCACCGGTGAAGAATTGGTCAACAAGCTGCGCGAGTCGAAGGAAGAACTCTTCAACCTTCGCTTCCAGATGGCGACCGGACAGTTGGACAACAACCGTCGCCTGCGCGTAGTACGCCACGAGATTGCTCGTATCTACACGGTGCTGCGTGAGCGCGAGCTCGGTCTGGCCACCGGTCCTGCCGAGGACACTGCAGGTGACGCGGCATGAGCGAGGAAAAGACAGTGACTGAAACACGCAACAACCGCAAGATTCGGATCGGCTATGTCGTCTCCGACAAGATGGAGAAGACGATCGTGGTCGAGCTCGAAGACAGGGTCAAGCACCCTCTCTACAGCAAGATCATCCGTCGCACCACGAAGGTCAAGGCTCATGACGAGAACGGTGTCGCCGGTGTAGGCGACCGCGTTCAGCTCATGGAGACCCGTCCGCTGTCCGCCACGAAGCACTGGCGTCTGGTAGAGGTTCTCGAAAAAGCCAAGTAAGCGGCAGTAAACAGCAAAGCCCTCGTTCGCTATCGCGGACGGGGGCTTTGCTGTGTTCAGACAAGCACACTGGATTCACGACAGGCCGCGCACAGCGGCGCTGTTGTCTTCGTGGGCGGACGTCTCCAATGCAACCAGTCCGGTTACCTCATCCTCGCGCCAATTGGATGACCTCTTCTTCGGTCGGTGGACTCTTCGGGTGATACGACAGGCAGAGCCTGGTTTTGGTGCGTACGAACGAGGACTCCTCGACCGCTGCGTAGAACTCGCCGGCGGGGAGCTTGCCGATGTCGGGAATTGATCCGCCTTTGACCCGCGCAACTTCCTTGGCAGCCTCGATTTGTACCGGTGCGTTGAGTCGACCGTAGAACTGCGTGCCACAGTTTCCTGGGATCTTGTTGTTGAGACCCTTCGGTGCCTGTGTCGCGAAGACCATCCCCAATCCGTATTTTCTGGCCTGCGACACCAGCGCAAGAGTGCTGTGGAGGCAGATCGTCATTCGGTCCGATGGGGCGAAGTTCTGAGCCTCGTCGAGCACGAACAACCCCCCGAGCGGCCGATCGCCGGCCGGGTTCTTCTTGATCCATGCGAACAGTGCCATCTGAAGCTGATTGACGAAGTTCTCCTTTTGCGATGCCGTCGTCAGCCCCGACATGTTGATGACCGAGATTCGTGCGCTCTTACCTGCGCGGGGAGTGAGCAACATCCCTGGATCTGCCGATGATCCCGCACCGCCGAACAGGGGATCGGTAGTCGTGGACGCCTTCAAGTTCTCTGCCAGGTCGGCAGCGATTTTCACACCGTTCTTGAGGGTGCTGGCGCCGTCCGGAAAATTCTCGAGGAGGTCGATGAAATCGTCCAGACTTCCCTGCGAACGATGGCCGAAGTCGACCAGCGCTTGGCGAAGCACGGCCATCATCTGTCGACTCTTGGCCGTCCCTCCCAATGCCATTGCCTGCGGAGCCAACGAGGACAAGGCGCTCTCCACAGCGGAATCGAATTCATCGGGATCGTCGATGACCTCCGCGAAATTCGGCAAAGGCTGAAAGCTCAGTGCTCGACCGGCACTACGACGAGGAGTCCACACGACTACCTCACTGTTGGAGAAATAGTCCGAGGCCTTGGCTTCGTCGTCGCCCGTCCAGTTGCGACTACCGCTGGGCCACTCGACGCCCAGCCTCGACAGGTCGTTGTTGGGATCGAGCACGATTGCCGAGACGCCTTTGAGCGCGCACTCCTCGAGAAGGCGACGGATGAGAACCGTTTTGCCGGACCCGGAACCGGCGAAAATGGCGGTGTGCTTGCGCAGTGTCTCCAGTTCGACGCTGACCTCGGGACCGCCATCTGTCGGTGTTCCCAACGGAATTGCCGTGTCCGAGATCGGTGGTGGCGGCGCCGGTGCAGGCGACTGCTCGGCCGGTCGTACTTCGTGGGCAGGAAACAGGCCGGGGTCGGTAGCAGGTTGGTGAACGACGGTATTCGCTCCCGCTGCTTCGTCGAGCACCGGCGTCTTCGGAAGTACGTCGCGGAACAGAGCGATCTCGTGGGCCGGTTGCCTGGCAACCAGCCACGCCTGCAGGTTCTCGTCCTTCTCGGCGGCGAGGGCTTTCAACGCGGACAGCGCGAGGACATCGCTTTCGGTGAAGGAGACGACGATCCCGCCCGCATCCTCGAAGGCTTGCACCGTCTTTGCGGTCTTGGGCCCACTCGGCCAGGGCGCAGACCGGAGGATCACCAGTCGTCGCTTCTCGGTTCCCTGTGTCAATCCAGCAGCAGTACAGGCCTTTTGGATCCTGTTCTGGACGGAGATCGGATTCCTGGCAGCAATCGCGCGGAATCCCCAGTGCTCTTGGTCGTCCGTGACGTCGTCCAGGACGCGTCGTATCCGTCCGTGTAGGGACGGTTTGCGCCCGGGTTCGGCGTCGCGGGTGAATTTGTGCTCGACGGTGCCGGTTTCGGTGATCCAGGCATCGAGTCCAGCACCGAGCAGTGAGGGCACCGTGTCGTCCTCGTCGTCGGCGTCGAGTGCAGAGAAATCGGCCACGGCAAGCAACTCCGCGAATCGGGCATCGAGTTTTACGAAATCGCCTGGGGGAGCGGGTGGAATTACCACTACCGGGACGGGTGGGTTCAGAGTCGTAAGTTCGGTGATGTCGTTGTTGCGTAGGCAAATTTGGATGTGATCGTCCACGCTGCGCAGCAGTGTGCGCGGATTGTAGAGATTCACATCGTCGAATGCTTCGGGCGCGATGGGCCACGTCGGATGTGGAGGAGTGAATCCAGCCTGTTCGTATCGAGCGGCGAAGCGTTTGGCGACGATCTCGACGCCGATCTCTCTCGTTGGAATCTGATGCAGCGACTCGGCTACGTGGAAGCGGTCTTTCACCGACTCGACCGTGTTGTCGGCAATGAAAGTCCACGCACTGGGTAGCAGTGAAATGACAGCAACGGTACGAACGAGGTTCTGCCGCAACCCCATCAGGCCGTGAGCGATATTGTCGAGCTGGGTGCCCTGCTCTGCTGTGAATACTCCTTTCGGATCACTCTGCATGCGTGACTGCGCTATGAGGGTGTCGATCTGATCGACAGCAACGACTGTGGGCGCACTCAGCGAAAGCAGCCACGAAATATCGACGGCCACTTGTTGTGAGGTCAGCACGGCGTTGGGGAGACCCCAGTACGTCCGCTGCTCGTGGTCGAGTGCATCGTTCGACCGCAGGAACGCGTCGCCCAGATCCTGCAGGTCGAAGTCAGCGCTCGCTGCCAACACCAGTGCCCGCAGTGTGTGACGTGCTTGTTTGAGGTCCGGGTACTTGCGACGCAGTCGATCGATGAACTGCGATATCAAATCGGGGCTGACGGTGCGCTCGCCCTGCAGAGCCCGGCATTCCATGCGGCCGAGTCCGACGTCGGTTCCGAGATCCCAGAGGAGCTTCTCGAGTTGGCTGTCGAAACCTGGTGTCGGTCTTTCGATGTCGGTGAGTATTCCGTGGAGGACCGAGTCCCAGAAAACTTTCTCGTCGAGCAATTCGATCAGGAAGAAGTAACCGCCGGCGCTTTGAACCTTGTCACGAACCTGGCCCAACATGTGAGTCTTTCCCGACCCGGCGGCTCCCTGAATCACCACGCCCAGCGGTTTCGAGGTCGAGCGCTTGTCAGCTTCGTCGAACGAGCGCATGACGCTGCTCAGTGAGTTCTCGTTCATTCCATCGACGTGAAGTTCGTTGGTACGCCAGACGTCGTCGGGGGTGGGGGCCCAGGTCAGTTGAATGGAGGAGAGTGCTGCGTACTGCTCCGCGTCCATCGTCATCAGCGGTCGATCTTCATCATGTGTCGTGACTGGCCGCCGAGATGGAGTGCTGCTGTGCGGTCGTCATCGGTCAAGGTCGCCTGGTTGGCTTCGGGGATCAGGTTGATCTCCTGAGCGCGGTAGAGCGAACTCAGCGCCGCGTCCAGCACCGATCGATCCATGGTTCGCAGGGCTTCGCGAAGTCGCGTCAGCGAGACCCATGCATGCGGCTCACTGGCAAGGCGGTGATAACTGTCGCGAACCAGGTTTTCAGGGTCCGTGCCCTTCTGTGCTGTGTCCGCTGTTGCGGGTAAGAACACCTCATTGGGTTCGATTCCGACGCGATCGAAGTATCGGCGCATTGCGCGCAGCAGGGTGTACAAAGTCTTGCCGCCGCTGCGGCTGGCCTGAGACGGGGCGGGAGCCCCGAACTCCTGGCTTCCGCGGGCCCATCCCTTGTCCGTGAGGTCGACAACAATTCCGCGGCCGACCTTCTCGACCCCGATCAGTTCGGCCCCGAGCAGCTTGTCCCGCGACTTGGCGCTCAGTTCGGAGCCGAGGGTCCTCAACTCCGTGAGCTTCAGTGGCCGAGATTCCGCCATCAGTACGAGCAGCGTGGTTCGTTCGACGAATGTCAGCTCGGTTGTCACTGGAGTGATCCTTCTTTCGTGGCAGTAAGTGTGTTCGGATCGGAGTCACGGATGATGCGGTGTCGGTATAGCGCAGCCTGTATCTCGTCGACAACCTGCCATACGTCTGCATGCACGCGCTCGTTGGGAATACGCAGAATCTCGAAGCCCACGCCACGAAGAATTTCGTCACGCTTGTCGTCCTTTGCCCTACTCCAGGCGGACCGATGTTCGTGACCGTCCAACTCGACGGCGAACAAGTCTTCGAGCCACACGATGTCGAGGAAGTACTTCTGCGCGATGTCGTTGTACTGGAAAGGGTGATTGAGTCGCCGATTCGTGGCCCACGAATGCTTGGAAAGCTCGCGGTCGACGCGTTTCTCGACGTCACTACCCGGGTGAGGCCTTCCAGTGACGGCCCAATACTCGACCGTGGGCCTCGTTCGAGAGCGCTGGCCGGTGTCGTCCACGTCGAGCAGTTCCCGTGGCAACGTCACGAACACGCTGGACAGGCGGTCGACGGCGGGCAGTGGATTGTCGACGAGCCACACGGCGAACCCGCGGGCGGCCAACCACTCCGACGCAGCTGCGAGGGCATGTTGCTGCGTCGATGACTGCTCGTTCGAATCCAGCAGAAGCGCGACCTGTGCACGTTGCCAACTGGCCCCGAGGATGCCGGCCAGGCCTTCCGCCACCTCGGCGTCGCAGAACGGACGTCCCATTGCATTGTTGCCGAGGGATCGTTCGGCGAGATCCGCCAGGAACGGGCCGTAGTGATCGCTGGTCGCGGCCAAGCGGCGTGCGTGGATCCGAACCGCTGCGAAATCCAGCGAGCTGCGACCGGTGATCGACGATGCGTCGGGTAACCATGCGGGAAACAGTTCGATCGCGATCACAGTCAAGGCCGAGAGCACCTGCTCGATCACAGCGGACTGACGATCCCTCGGCTCGACATGAACTCGAATCAAGGCGGGAGCCGTGTCCGGCAGATCCTCGAGTGCGACGGCGATCGCATCTCCGGGTGCGCCCACGAGGCAGACAGCTCGATCGAGGGGGAGACCCCAAGTGTCCACGTGCCCAGTCGTCATGCCGCAGTCACCGATTCGCTCCTGCGATGCGCATACACATCGCAAAACCATACCGGTGGTCCGTTTCGCTTCGCGCAACGAGTTGCCATTTTCGGACTCGCCGATTTGGACTCTTTCGGCCGTTTCCCCTACACTTGACCGGTTGCCTGAGGCAGCGGTGTGTCTTCGTGCCACTGCCGCCCTGGTAGCCGACCGCGCGCGTCGGGACGGAAATCCGCCGCGTAAGCAAATCCAGGTCTAGGAGAAGTTAGTGATTCAGCAGGAGTCGCGAGTACGCGTCGCTGACAACACGGGCGCGAAGGAAATCCTTTGCATCCGCGTTCTCGGTGGCTCGTCACGTCGCTACGCCGGAATCGGCGACATCATCGTAGCTACGGTGAAAGATGCCATTCCCGGTGGAAACATCAAAAAGGGCGAGATCGTCAAGGCCGTCATCGTCCGCACCGTCAAGGAGCGTCGCCGTCCGGATGGCTCGTACATCCGTTTCGACGAGAACGCAGCCGTGCTGATCAAGCCGGACAACGATCCTCGTGGAACCCGCATCTTCGGCCCAGTCGGCCGCGAGCTGCGCGAGAAGAAGTTCATGAAGATCGTTTCGCTCGCCCCGGAGGTGCTGTAAATGAAGGTGCACAAGGGCGACACCGTTCTCGTGATCGCAGGCAAAGACAAGGGTGCGAAGGGCAAGGTCATTCAGTCCTACCCGGACAATGACAAGGTTCTCGTCGAGGGCGTCAACCGCATCAAGAAGCACACTGCGGTTTCTTCCAATCAGCGTGGCGCGTCTTCGGGCGGCATCGTCACGCAGGAAGCCCCGATCCATGTATCGAACGTTGCAGTAGTCGATTCGGACGGAAACCCGACGCGTGTGGGTTACCGGACCGACGAGGAGACCGGCAAGCGCGTTCGGATTTCCCGGAAAAACGGGAAGGACATCTGAGATGACTACCACTGAGAACACCGCGGGCGTACAGCCTCGCCTCAAGGCGCGCTACCGCGCCGAGATCAAAGACGCCCTGAACACCGAGTTTGCATACGAGAACGTCATGCAGATCCCCGGTGTGGTCAAGGTCGTCGTCAACATGGGTGTCGGCGACGCCGCCCGTGACGCCAAGCTGATCAACGGTGCAGTTGCCGACCTCGCAGCGATCACCGGTCAGAAGCCGGAGATCCGCAAGGCTCGCAAGTCCATCGCTCAGTTCAAGCTCCGCGAAGGTATGCCCATCGGCGCCCGCGTCACACTTCGTGGCGACCGCATGTGGGAATTCCTGGACCGGCTGACCTCCATTGCCCTTCCCCGAATCAGGGACTTCCGCGGCCTCTCCGGCACGCAGTTCGACGGCAACGGAAACTACACGTTCGGCCTCAACGAGCAGTCGATGTTCCATGAGATCGACGTGGACCAGATCGATCGTCCGCGCGGCATGGACATCACCGTGGTGACCACCGCAACCAACAACGAAGAAGGCCGTGCGTTGCTCAAGCACCTCGGCTTCCCGTTCAAGGAGAACTGAGTCCATGGCGAAGAAGGCATTGGTCAACAAGGCCAACAAGAAGCCGAAGTTCGCGGTGCAAGGTTACACACGTTGCAACCGCTGCGGCCGTCCCCGCGCAGTATTCCGCAAGTTCGGCTTGTGCCGAATCTGTGTTCGCGAGATGGCACACGCTGGAGAACTTCCCGGCGTTCGCAAGAGCTCCTGGTGATCTGAGGCCCTCGGGCCTCATCACACCACGTTGACGAGCGTGGGTCCCTGAACTGGGACCCACGCTCGTTTTGTTGTATGTGAATCCGGCAACGATCGCACTGACACCTCCGACTCCGGCGATGACGCCGCATGGATCCGGCGAACTCACTGTCCCTTCCGTATCGATCTCGGCTGGTGTCCTCGAGTCCTGTACCACGACCGATTTTGAGAATGACGCCCGGTTCCCTACACTAGAGCGGTTGCCAGGGCTTCGTCGTGCCTGCACGCGAGTTCTTGCAATAGCGAACGCAAACCTCGAGTTCTCCTACACGGAAGCTCGTAACACCTGGCAGTGCAGTGATGCATTGCCAGGAGCGCAACCCCTGACCGGCAACAGTCGGTCAGGACATGTTCACTTCGCTGTAGGCCCACGATGTGACGAGTCAGGCCCTGTACGGGGCACCAGCTCGCGCGTGCTGCATGGGAACCGCTACGAGAAAGGTGCACAGGTCACACCATGACGATGACCGATCCAATTGCAGACTTCTTGACCCGTCTGCGCAACGCCAATTCGGCGTACCACGACGAGGTGAAGCTTCCCCACTCGAAGTTGAAGGCGAATATCGCCGACATCCTCAAGCGCGAGGGCTACATCGCAGATTTCCGCACCGAGGACGCCGAGGTGGGCAAGACCCTCATCGTCGACCTCAAATACGGACCCAGCCGCGAGCGCAGCCTCGCAGGCATCCGTCGTATCTCGAAGCCCGGTCTTCGCGTATACGCAAAATCCACCAATCTGCCCAAGGTTCTCGGCGGCCTGGGCGTGGCGATCATCTCCACGTCCACAGGCTTGCTTACGGAGCGTCAGGCGGCCAAGCAGGGTGTGGGCGGAGAAGTCCTCGCCTACGTCTGGTAGGGGAGGCCACCACCATGTCACGTATTGGAAAATTGCCGGTCACGGTCCCCGCGGGCGTTGACATCACGATCGACGGGCAGAACATCGCGGTCAAGGGCCCCAAGGGTGCCCTCGAGTTGACGATCGCCGAACCCATTCAGATTGCTCGGTCGGAAGATGGCACTCTCGCTGTCACCCGTCCGGACGACGATCGTCGTAGTCGCTCGCTGCATGGCCTCTCGCGCACGCTAGTCGCAAACCTCATCACCGGTGTCACCAACGGTTACACCACCAAGATGGAGATCCACGGCGTCGGCTACCGCGTTGTGGTGAAGGGCAAGGACCTCGAGTTCGCGCTCGGTTACAGCCACCCCGTGCTGATCGAAGCACCTGAGGGCATCACGTTCACGGTCGAGTCGCCCACGCGATTCACCATCATCGGCATCGATAAGCAGAAGGTCGGCCAGATCGCGGCCAACGTCCGTCGTCTGCGGCGCCCCGACCCGTACAAGGGTAAGGGCATCCGCTACGAGGGTGAAGTTATCCGCCGCAAGGTCGGGAAGACGGGTAAGTGATATGAGCCAGCAAACAGCAGACAAAGCGGCCGTCGTGAAGCGCACTCCGCGCGGCACGGACGTGTCGACGAAGCGTCGCCTGTCGAAGGCACGCCGTCATTTCCGCCTTCGGAAGAAGATCTCCGGAACGCCCGAGCGTCCTCGCTTGGTCGTCAACCGTTCTTCGCGTCACATTCACGTCCAGCTGGTCGACGATCTTGCGGGCCGTACGCTCGCGAGCGCCTCGAGCATCGAAGCCGACGTGCGTGCACTCGATGGCGACAAGAAGGCCGTCAGCGCCAAGGTGGGCGAGCTCATCGCCAGCCGTGCGAAGGCTGCTGGAATCGACGCTGTCGTATTCGACCGCGGCGGAAACAGCTACAGCGGCCGCATCGCGGCTCTGGCAGAAGCAGCTCGCGAAGGCGGGTTGACGTTCTGATGATGACAATGACCGAAAACGGAAGGACAGCCTGATGCCGGGACGTCAACGGCGTGACGGCGGAAGCGGCCCCGCCGGACAGAACAGTGGCCCGAACGCAGCCGGCGGTGACAACAGTCAGCGCGGTGACAATCGCGGTGGTCGTGACCGTCGCGACAACTCGCGTGGCGGAAACGCTGCCGACAAGTCGAACTTCATCGAGCGCGTGGTTGCCATCAACCGCGTCTCCAAGGTGGTCAAGGGTGGTCGTCGCTTCAGCTTCACCGCCCTCGTCATCGTCGGAGACGGCAACGGTTTGGTCGGCGTCGGCTACGGCAAGGCCAAGGAAGTTCCTGCGGCGATCCAGAAGGGTGTCGAGGAAGCTCGCAAGAGTTTCTTCCGCGTTCCGATGATCGCTGGCACCATCACGCACCCGATCCAGGGTGAAGCGGCAGCAGGCGTTGTCATGTTGCGTCCGGCCAGCGCCGGTACCGGCGTCATCGCCGGTGGTGCTGTCCGCGCCGTGCTGGAGTGCGCTGGGATCCGCGACGTGCTGTCGAAGTCGCTCGGTAGCGACAACGCCATCAACGTCGTGCATGCCACCGTCGCAGCACTCAAGGGTCTGCAGCGTCCCGAGGAAGTCGCGGCTCGCCGCGGTCTGACCCTCGAAGAGGTTGCACCCGCCGGAATGCTGCGTGCACGTGCACAGGCAGGAGCGGTCAAGTAATGGCGCAGCTCAAGGTCACCCAGATCAGAAGCACCATCGGCCAGCGCGCAACACAGCGTGACACCTTGCGGACTCTCGGACTCAAAGGCATTCGCCAGACGGTCCTCCGCGAGGACAACTCGCAAAATCGCGGTCTGGTCAACAAGGTGCGCCACCTCGTAACAGTTGAGGAGGTCTAACCATGACCATCAAACTCCATCATCTGCGCCCAGCGCCCGGATCCAAGTCGACGAAGATTCGCGTCGGCCGTGGTGAAGGCGGCAAGCGCGGTAAGACCGCAGGTCGCGGTACCAAGGGAACCGGCGCTCGCAAGAACGTGCCGGCACGCTTCGAGGGTGGGCAGATGCCTCTCCAGATGCGGCTTCCGAAGCTCAAGGGGTTCACCAACCCCAACCGCGTCGTGTTTCAGGTTGTGAACCTTCGCGACATCGAGCGGCTCTTCCCCGAAGGTGGCCAGGTCAGCCTCGCTGACTTGATCGCCAAGGGTGCAGTCCGTAAGAACGAGCCCGTCAAGGTGCTCGGCGACGGCAAGATATCGGTCAAGGTCGATATCTCCGCCAACAAGTTCACTGGTTCGGCCAAGGAAAAGATCGCCGCAGCCGGCGGTTCTGTAACCGAGGTTTAGCCACATTCGACTTTGGTCGAGTGAGCTCATCGTGTGTCGATGGCCGCAGCGACAAGCCTTAACGGGCCAACGCTGCGGCCATCGCTGCCTCACCGGTATCTCTACATCGGGCGGCCGGGTAGGGCGGCGACTGACCGACAGGTCGACTGCTGCACACTGTTAGAGTTCTAGAGTTCACGAAAGTGCTTTTCCATGCGGACGATACATATTGTTCGCAGTCCATGGTCGAGTGTCGCCGAGGCCGGTAACGGCTCCGCAGACACCTACCACCAACGCAGTCGTGCCAGGAGGATCTTTGCTTTCCGCCTTCGTGTCGGCCCTCAGGACTCCTGACCTGAGACGGAAGATCCTTTTCACCCTCGGGTTGGTTGCCCTGTATCGCTTCGGCGCTACGCTCCCATCCCCAGGCGTGGATTACGCCAACGTCAAGGCGTGCATCGATGAGGTATCAGGCGGCGATCAAGCCGGTATCTACTCGCTGATCAACCTGTTCTCCGGTGGCGCGCTGCTACAGCTGTCCGTGTTTGCGATCGGCATCATGCCGTACATCACGGCGAGCATCATCGTGCAGTTGTTGACCGTCGTCATCCCCAAGTTCGAGGAACTCCGCAAGGAGGGCCAGTCGGGCCAGGCGAAGATGACCCAGTACACGCGTTATCTGTCGATCGCTTTGGCGATCCTGCAGGCGACCGGTCTGGTGGCTCTCGCGTCCCGAGGCCAACTACTCCAGGGCTGTCAGCAGGACATCATTGCCGACAAGAGCATTTTCGGTCTGATCATCATCGTCCTCGTCATGACCGCAGGTGCTGCAGTGGTGATGTGGTTCGGCGAGGTCATCACCGAGCGCGGAGTCGGAAACGGCATGTCGCTGCTGATCTTCGCAGGAATCGCCTCGCGCATCCCGTCCGAAGGCAAGTCCATCCTGGATAGCCGCGGCGGCCTCGTATTCGGTCTGGTGTGCGTTGCTGCACTCCTCATCATCGCGGGCGTTGTGTTCGTCGAGCAGGGGCAGCGTCGAATTCCGGTGCAGTACGCCAAGCGGATGGTCGGCCGAAAGATGTACGGCGGATCGTCGACGTATCTTCCGCTGAAGGTCAACCAGGCCGGTGTCATCCCGGTGATCTTCGCGTCCTCGCTGCTGTACCTGCCCAACCTGATCGCACAGCTCACCTCCGCCAGTACGGCGACGGACCCGAGTTGGTGGCAGCGAATCATCAACGAGTACCTGGTCAACCCGGCGAATCCGGTCTACATTGCCATCTACTTCGGACTCATCGTCTTCTTCACTTACTTCTACGTCGCGATCACGTTCAATCCAGAGGAACGTGCGGATGAGATGAAGAAGTTCGGTGGTTTCATCCCGGGTATTCGGCCGGGTAAGCCGACCGCCGATTACCTGAACTATGTGCTCAGCCGCATCACGTTGCCGGGCGCTATCTACCTGGGCACCATTGCCGTGCTGCCCAACCTGTTCCTCGACATCGGGAGCTCCGGCGGCGCACAGAACCTGCCGTTCGGTGGCACTGCTGTGCTGATCATGGTCAGCGTCGGCCTCGATACCGTGAAGCAGATCGAAAGTCAGCTGATGCAGCGCAACTACGAAGGGTTCCTCAAGTGAGACTTGTTCTTCTTGGTCCTCCCGGTGCCGGCAAGGGCACCCAAGCCGAGATCCTGTCCGAGAAGCTGGGTGTACCTCACATCTCGACCGGCGATCTCTTTCGCGCGAACATCGGCGAGAAGACCGCCCTCGGGATCGAGGCGAAGAAATACCTCGACGCCGGAGACCTCGTACCGAGCGAGCTGACCGTCGATATGGTTCGTAGTCGCTTGGCCGAACCGGACGCCGTCAACGGCTTTCTTCTCGACGGATTTCCGCGCTCGGTGGGTCAAGCAGAGTCGCTCGTCACTATCCTTGCCGATATGGGTGCAGAGCTGGATGGTGTGTTGTCGTTCGTCGTCGACGAAGACGTCGTGGTTGCTCGCATGCTCTCCCGTGGGCGCGCCGACGACAAAGAGGACGTCATCCGTAACCGGCTGAAGGTCTACCGCGATGAGACGGCGCCGCTGCTCGACTACTACAAGGACCGGATCCTCACCGTCGATGCAATCGGTGAGGTCGAAGAAGTCAGCGCACGTGCGTTGAAGGCGATCGAGGATCTCGACAACTGATGGCTTTCGGTCGTAAACGTAAGGTAGTGCCGTTCCGCAGCGCGGGCGAGTTGGATGCGATGGCTGCAGCAGGCGCGATCGTCGGTTCAGCGTTGGTTGCCGTGCGAGATGCGGCCAAGCCCGGTGTGTCGACCCTCGAATTGGACAGGGTTGCCGAGGCTGTCATTCGTGACGCCGGTGCGGTCCCTTCCTTCCTGGGGTATCACGGGTTCACCGGAAGTATCTGCTCGTCCGTCAACGACCGAGTCGTGCACGGTATCCCGTCGGCCGAGGACATCCTCGTTGTCGGAGATCTGATCTCGATCGACTGCGGTGCAGTTCTCGACGGTTGGCACGGCGACTCGGCGTGGACGTTCGGAATCGGAGACCTCATCGAGGCCGACGAGTTGCTCAGCGAAGCGACGCGTCTGTCGATGGAGGCTGGAATCGCGGCGATGCTCCCAGGCAATCGGCTCACCGACATTTCGCACGCTATCGAGAACGGAACACGCGCGGCGGAAAAGGTTCACGGTCGCGCTTACGGAATTGTCGACGGTTACGGCGGTCACGGCATAGGCCGTGAAATGCATATGGACCCGTTCCTGGCGAACGAGGGCGCTCCGGGTAAGGGGCCTGAACTGGTTGTGGGATCGACGTTGGCAATCGAGCCGATGCTCACCCTAGGTACCTACGAGACCGAGATCCTGTCCGATGATTGGACAGTGGTGACAACTGACGGCTCGCGAGCGGCGCATTGGGAGCACACCGTTGCGGTCACGGACGACGGCCCCCGGATCCTGACTCTGCGCCCCTGAATTGCTTCGGCCGCCGCGTAGCAGTGGTTCCGTTTGGCTTCACCGACCTGATCTTCTGGTGGCGGGCGTCTCGATTCCGTGGCGCTTGGGTGCAGCCTATCAAGGCCATCTCGGATGAATTTCCGCTTCTTTCGCTCACTTACGGATGACCTCATTTGGCCTGGTGAGGGTTTGCCGGTAACATAGGTCGACGGTGCGCCATGCGCGCCGGTTGCTCGCATGCCTACGTAAGTTCGCTAGCGGTCGACCGGCCGATACTGCCAGCTCAGACAATAAAAATTGCTGCTCGTGTAATCGATGTTGCCGGTTCTGAAAGTTGAAGTTGCCAGCCTCGGCTGAGCGGCGGCGTGAGCATCACGGTAAACGAATCACATATGCAATCAACCAGGTGTACAAAGCCAGGATCGCGGAGGATATGGCAAAGAAAGACGGCGCCATCGAGGTAGAGGGCCGAGTTGTCGAACCCTTGCCCAATGCGATGTTTCGCATCGAGCTCGAAAACGGCCACAAGGTACTCGCTCACATCAGTGGGAAGATGCGGCAGCACTACATCCGTATCCTTCCCGAGGATCGCGTCGTAGTGGAGCTCTCTCCATATGACCTCACGCGTGGGCGCATCGTTTACCGCTACAAGTAAGAGCTTCTTCGGCCAGGTCCGGTCGAAGAGAACCATGCTCGGACGTGTCGGATTCGCTCCTCGCGAACGGTCCGGCGCGCACGAGCTACACACAGGAGATCAACGACGTGAAGGTTCAGCCGAGCGTCAAGAAGATCTGCGAAAAATGCAAGGTGATCCGCCGTAACGGGCGAGTCATGGTGATCTGCGACAACCTGCGTCACAAGCAGCGTCAGGGATAACCACCGAGCATTTCGCTTTCTGCTTGGCACATAGCTAGAAGATGACCTCCCAGCACCAACCGCGACATACGCGTCGCGGCATACCCCCGGCACGGAGGCCGGGGCCCCACTGAGTTTTAGAAGACGGTTGCTTCGAGAAGGATCTGTTTTCGGCAGTACAGAGGCACAGGGGACGGACTGGGAGCAGACCTCCGGACACGAAAAGGATTGCCACATGGCACGTCTCGCAGGTGTGGATCTTCCGCGCGAAAAGCGCATGGAGATCGCACTGACATACATTTACGGCGTTGGCCGTACCCGTTCCAAGGAAATCCTGGTTGCGACAGGGGTCAATCCCGACCTGCGCAGCAAGGACCTGTCCGATGAAGATCTGGGCAAGCTCCGCGAGTACATCGAGGAGTCCCTCAAGGTCGAGGGCGACCTGCGCCGCGAGGTTCAGGCCGACATCCGTCGCAAGATCGAAATCGGCTGCTACCAGGGCCTTCGCCACCGTCGTGGTCTGCCCGTCCGAGGACAGCGCACCAAGACCAATGCGCGCACCCGCAAGGGCCCCAAGCGCACCATTGCCGGCAAGAAGAAGGCGAAGTAATGCCCCCTAAAGCACGCGGTACAGGTCCTAAGAAGACACAGAAGACGCGTCGCAGGGACAAGAAGAACGTCCCGCACGGATCTGCTCACATCAAGAGCACGTTCAACAACACGATCGTCTCGATCACCGACCCCGCAGGCAACGTCATCTCCTGGGCGTCCTCGGGCCACGTGGGCTTCAAGGGCTCGCGTAAGTCGACTCCGTTCGCGGCCCAGCTTGCAGCCGAGAGTGCTGCTCGCAAGGCGCAGGAACACGGTGTCAAGAAGGTCGACGTGTTCGTCAAGGGTCCCGGCTCCGGCCGTGAGACCGCTATTCGTTCGCTTCAGGCCGCAGGCCTGGAGGTCGGCACCATCTCCGATGTCACCCCCCAGCCGCACAACGGTTGCCGTCCGCCGAAGCGGCGTCGGGTCTAGCGGGAAGGAAAGGTTTAGAAAATGGCACGTTATACCGGTCCTATCACCCGCAAGTCTCGTCGTCTGCGCGTTGACCTTGTTGGAGGCGACCAGGCATTCGAGCGTCGTCCCTACCCGCCCGGCCAGCACGGCCGCGCGCGGATCAAGGAGAGCGAGTACCTGCTCCAGCTGCAGGAGAAGCAGAAGGCTCGCTTCACCTACGGCGTGATGGAGAAGCAGTTCCGTCTCTACTACAAGGAAGCCAACCGTCGCCCCGGCAAGACCGGTGAGAACTTGTTGACAATCCTGGAGACGCGTCTCGACAACGTCGTGTACCGCGCTGGTCTGGCACGCACGCGCCGTCAAGCACGCCAGCTGGTCACCCACGGTCACTTCCTTGTGAACAACAAGCGAGTGGACATCCCCAGCTACCGCGTCTCGCAGTACGACATCATCGATGTCCGCGAGAAGTCCGCGCAGACACTGCCGATCCAGATCGCTCGTGAAAGCTACGGGGATCGTCCGGTGGCCGCATGGTTGCAGGTAGTTCCGAACCGTCTTCGCATCCTCGTTCACCGGGTGCCGGAGCGCGCACAGATCGATGTGCCGCTCCAGGAGCAGCTCATCGTCGAGTTCTACTCGAAGTAAGACGCACCACGCATGTGAGCTTTCGACAAGCTCACATGCGTATGCGTCTCCATACCTGGACGTCAAATAGCGGACGTCCGTACAGGAGGAACACACAATGCTCATTTCACAGCGCCCGACGCTGACCGAAGAGGTCATCGCCGACAATCGCTCGAAATTCGTCATCGAGCCGCTCGAGCCTGGCTTCGGTTACACACTCGGCAACTCGCTCCGCCGTACCCTGCTGTCGTCGATCCCCGGCGCTGCTGTCACCAGCATCCGTATCGACGGCGTCCTCCACGAGTTCACTACTGTTCCGGGAGTAAAGGAAGATGTCACCGACATAATCCTGAACCTCAAGGGCCTCGTCGTGAGCTCCGAAGAGGACGAGCCGGTCACCATGTACGTCCGCAAACAGGGCCCAGGCGCTGTCACCGCAGGCGACATCGTTCCTCCGGCCGGCGTCACGGTGAACAATCCGGATCTGCATATCGCGACTTTGAACGACAAAGGCAAGCTGGAGATCGAGCTCGTAGTCGAGCGCGGTCGCGGCTATGTCCCTGCCGTCCAGAACAAGGCATCAGGCGCCGAAATCGGCCGTATCCCGGTCGACTCGATCTACTCGCCCGTGCTCAAGGTCACGTACAAGGTGGAGGCCACTCGCGTCGAACAGCGCACCGACTTCGATCGGCTCGTTCTCGACGTGGAGACCAAGAACTCCATCACCGCGCGGGACGCGCTCGCTTCGGCGGGCAAGACCCTGGTTGAGCTCTTCGGCCTCGCCCGTGAGCTGAACGTCGAAGCAGAAGGAATCGAGATCGGACCCTCGCCCGCCGAGGCCGATCACATTGCTTCCTTCGGACTCCCTATCGAGGATCTGGACCTCACAGTCCGTTCCTACAACTGCCTCAAGCGCGAGGGTGTTCACACCGTCGGCGAGCTGGTTGGTCGTACCGAGTCCGATCTGCTGGACATTCGTAACTTCGGACAGAAGTCCATCGACGAGGTGAAGGTCAAGCTGCATTCGCTTGGTCTTTCACTCAAGGACAGCCCCGCGTCCTTCGATCCGACGACCGTGCCCGGATACGACGCCACCACGGGTACGTGGAGCGACACCGACGCCGGATCCTTCGCTGAAAGCGAAGGCGCCGAGCAGGACTACGCCGAGACAGAACAGCTGTAACCAGCTCGCTGGAGCTCTTACTAGGAGATTCAACATGCCCAAGCCCACCAAGGGCCGCCGTCTCGGCGGGTCGGCGTCGCACCAGAAGGCCATTTTGGCCAACCTCGCGACGGCACTCTTCGAGCACGGCCGCATCACCACCACCGAGTCGAAGGCCAAGCGCCTTCGTCCCCACGCCGAGAAGCTCGTGACCCATGCGAAGCATGGCGATCTCGCTCATCGTCGTGAGGTTCTCAAGATCATCAACAACAAAGATGTCGTACATAAGCTCTTCGCCGAGATCGGGCCGTTTTTCGCCGATCGCGACGGTGGCTACACGCGCATCATCAAGACCGTTCCCCGCAAGGGTGACAACTCGCCGATGGCCATCATCGAGCTCGTCAACGAGCAGACGGTGTCCAACGAAGCAGATCGCGCTCGTCGCGTGAAGGCTTCGCAGGCTGCTCCAGCTGCCGAGGCACCTGCCGCGGACAACGTCGTCGAGGCTGTCGAGGCCGACGCGACCGAGGCCGAGGTCGACAACGCCGAAGCTGTAGTCGATGGCATCGAGGACAACGACGCTCACGCGTCGGACGCCGCCGATGCCGAGGCTGTGTCGACTGAAACCGAAGCCAAGAAGGACTAGTCCTCTTGAGTTTCATGCACGACCGAAGCGGACCCGCCATTCCTTCCGAGGATGGCGGGTCCGCTTCTTTGCGGTCCGCCACCCGACTTCGCTTGGACATCGCTTACGACGGCACGGATTTCTCCGGCTGGGCACGACAGCCCGGCATCAGGACGGTATGCGGAGTGCTGGAGGATGCATTTTCGACCGTGCTGAGGCAGCGCATCGAGCTGACGGTCGCAGGCCGAACCGATGCCGGTGTGCACGCTTTCGGGCAAGTTGCACACTTCGATGTCGTCGGTGGTATCGACGAGCCGGAGCGTTTGGTACGCCGGATGGCGAGGTTCTTGCCCACCGATGTTCGGGTGAAGGCGATCTCGGTCGTGTCGGAAGATTTCGATGCGCGCTTTTCGGCGCTTCGCCGACACTACGAATACAGGTTCAGTACCGCTCGCTACGGAGTCGACCCACTCGAAGTGCGAGGCGTGGTGGGATGGGCGCGAGAGATCGACCTCGATGCGATCCGCGATGCATCGTCGAGGTTGCTGGGCCTGCACGATTTCGCGGCATTCTGTAAGCGCAGGGATGGCGCGACCACCGTCCGCGAACTCCAACGATTCGACTGGGAACGCACTGGAGACCGCGTCAGTGCCTATGTCAGCGCCGACGCGTTCTGCTGGTCCATGGTTCGCAGTCTCGTGGGCGCGATGCAAGCAGTGGGTGAAGGTCGTCGGACTCCGGAGTGGATCGAAGCGCTACTGATCACGCGATCGCGGTCGAGTGAAATAACAGTTGCGCCCGCGCACGGACTGTCGCTGATGGCTGTCGACTATCCGGCCGAGGGTGACCTCGTAGCGCGGAACCGGGCGACGCGCGAAGTGCGTTCGGCGATCATCCAGCCGGGCGGGTGCTGTTAGCCGATCGGTCGGTCGATGGTGGAACCGGGGCTACTAGGCTTTCACAGTGACCATGGACCCGATCGGACTTGCCGTCGTTCTAGCCAGTGTCCGACCAGGACGCGTCGGGCCCGTCGTTGCTGATTGGTTCTTGCGGACCGTTACCGAGCGCAACGACGTCGTGGCTACGAAGATCGACCTGATGGATGCTGCGCTCCCCGCGGACTTGTCGCCGTCTCCTGCAGGGGAGGCGTTCGCAGCAGCGATCGGAGAGGCCGACGCGGTGGTGGTGGTTACGCCCGAATACAACCATGGATATCCTGGGGCGCTCAAGACGGCACTCGATACTGTGAAATATCAGTGGAGGGGCAAGCCGATCGGATTCGTGTCGTACGGCGGACTCGGTGGAGGACTGCGCGCAACGGAGCAACTGCGTCAGGTAGCGGCAGAGTTGCACATGGTGGCGGTCCGCGACAGTGTCGGCTTTCACCGGATACGCACCGCGTTCGATGAGAGCGGTCATACCGACGACAGTGCTGCGGTCGACGCTGCCGGCCGTATGTTGAGCCAATTGCATTGGTGGGCAACGGCATCGAAAGTTCAGTCGAGAGCGTTTCCGTATCCGGGTTGAGTGAGATCGGCAGGGCGTCGCACGCTGCGGGGCCTGCCGATGAACGCGGTTTCCTGGGAAATCGTCACGAGCATCAACTCGGTCTCGTTTCGACCTGCGCGAACCATGATGCGGTCACCTGCGGCGCCGGGTTGGACGATGGAGAGGTCTGGATCCGACATCGGTTCGCGAGGTGGACGTTCGGTCACGGTCATCACCGTGGTGCCGTCGGGTCGCGAGCGCGCGGGCACCACGACGGCGTCGGCGAAATCCTGCACGAGTACGTCGAATCCTCCGGTGCCTCGGGGTGGGCCGCCGTCGATGAGGAGCCTGTCCGCTGTCGCAATCGAGTCGACAAGTGGGCCCCATGCATGTGGTCGATCGGATCTGATCAGAACACGTGCGCCGGTGGACAGTGCGCGAAATACGAGTTGCTGAGCCACATACAGTTCACCTGCCACCAGCACGGTGTCGATGCCTCTTCCATGTACCCGCGCTGCGACGCCATGGCCTGCAGTGTCCGACCCGAGAAGCTGGCCGCACCCGGAGGTCGGAAGGTTCAGGCGCTCGACGATGCCGTAAGGAAGGTCTCGGATAGGCTCTGCATGGCCACGAGCGAAGATTGCGAGTGGGAGGGACGCAATCAATGCTTCACGGTGGCGCCCGTTCATCGACACCGCACCGGGGATATGGGGTCGGGGAGTGGCCCCACGGTTCACGAAACGGCATGCGCCACTGATGCGCACACGGCTGGAGTTCGAACCCGGGGTCAGGCGAAACGCGATCGTTGTCGACAGCGACGGAATTGCCCACAACTCGGTGAGGACAGCGGTGTCGATTTTGCGACAGTCGAACCCGAATCCGGTGTCGATCACACCGGGAAGTGGTGCGGATCCCCAGTTCTCGGTCAGACGGTTGGCGGCGACACCCCGACACATATGGGAAGCGGTGGACTGAATCTCGCTGCGCACCAGCATCCGCGAACTGATTCCCTTCGCCTCGAGGGCGCGGGCGACCCGTTCGGATGCGACCCACACAGCACGCGATGCCCCCAATAGGCCGCCTCCGCGCGCGTCGATCGCAGCACGATTGTGCGAGATCTCCAGAGTGACGGTGACCCACACCGTGCGTGTCGCGACTGCTGGAAGCGGCCCGATCAATCGTTCGTAGACGTCGGTTGCCGGTGTACCCGACGCTGTTCGCATACCGTGAGCGACGATGTCGATGCTGCTCACGGAAATATCGTGCTGAGAAAGACACTCGGCCAGTGCAGAGAGATCGAGTCCGGTATCGGTGGATGCTTCCGCACGGCCGAGCCTTGTCATCGCCGCACTGGGAGGGTGTAGTTCGAGAACACACGATACGGTTCCGCCGCGCCAGTGGATTCCGGCTGCTCGACCATCGTCTTCCGAGTAGTCGCGTGTAACACCGGGATTCGATGTCGTACGGGATGCGTAACGAGACCCCGTGGTGGCCCAGTCGAGGACCGGCCGCCCGGCGATCACCAGAAATGGAACTGCCGTTGCGGGTGCGGCGACCGACACGATGACGGCAAGCGAGGCGTCGAACGCGACCGCGATCGCCACGCCGACAGCAAGGACTGTCTCGAGTCCGACCAATCTGGCGATCCTGGGAATCCGCAGTGAAACGAAGTACAACGAGGAACGCGCGGACATCTGACGGTTGTCACCCGACCCAGATCTGCCGCGAGAACGTGTTGGCGCAGACAAAATTAACTTTTCCTCCCCCCGAAGGCCACGTAGTCGAGCAGCAGAGCAGCTCGTCGACTCGTGTCCGAGACTGTACCGGTTCTTCCCGCGCGCTGCCCTCGTCAGGTGCCACGGGCGTGGAGGAGCTTCTCTTCGCCTGGGGGCTGTAGTCTTTCGCGCGGGAAGGGCTCGTATGGGGATCGAGCCCGCAGCGCAGCAGGGGGGTCTCGTGGCGGCAACGCCTACAACCAAGTGGCAGGTCGGCGGGTATCGATTTCTCGTCCGACGGATGGAACACGCCTTGGTGCGTCGCGATGTGCGGATGCTGCACGATCCGATGCGCTCACAATCGAGGGCGTTGGCGGTAGGCCTCGTAGTGGCGTGTCTGGGTCTTGCCGGATGCGCCGCATTGGCATTGCTTCGGCCCCAGGACAAGATCGGCGACGCGACGATCGCGGTGGGGAAGGACTCGGGTGCGATGTTCGTCCGAGTGGAGGAAGCGTTTCATCCGGTTCTGAATCTGGCCTCGGCGCGGTTGATCGTCGGTAGCCCGGACAGCCCTGTCATCGTCAAGGAATCCGAGTTGGCCAAACTTGATCGGGGTTCGCTGGTGGGGATACCCGGAGCGCCGTCGAGCCTGCCGCATGAGGAGTCCGGCTCACCGGAGTCATGGACCGTGTGCGACACGCTCGACTCCACGGGTGCCGTCGCCGGTACGACCGTAGTGGTGGGGGACCCGCGCTACGACGACAGAATCGGTCCACTCGAGGACGGCGAAGCCTTCCTCTGGAGCACGACGGACGGAACGTACCTGGTGTACGACGGCGTCCGTGCACTGATCGATCTGGGCGATCGCTCGGTCGTGCGTGCACTCGGGCTCGAGGGCGTGCGGCCGTCGAGTGTCAGTGACGGACTTGCGAATGCTGTTCCTGTGGTGCCGGCGATCGTCCCACCGGCGATCGCGCGTGCAGGCGAGATTCCGGCCTACCCGATTGCGGGGAAGACGATCGGTTCGGTCGTGAAGGTGTCGGGTGTCGACGTTCGGTATTACGTCGTGTTGGAAAACGGTATCCAGGCGATCACGGAGTCGACGGCGCAGCTGATCAAGTTTGCCGATTCACAGGGCAGCCCCGAGATCGATTCCCTCAACCCCGACGTGTTGCCTTCGGCGCCGACGGTGACAGGGTTGCCGGTCGAGATGTATCCGCGGGTGGCCCCGAAGATCGTGAATACGGCCGCCGAGCCGGTCGGATGTTCGACGTGGATTCCTCAGGCTGCCCCCGACGGTGGTCCTACTGCACAGTTGGTCATGTCGGCTGGGCGCACTCTTCCTATCGTCGGCTCGGCGCGTCCGGTGCGTCTTGCGCAGGCAGACGGGGGAGGAGCGGCTGCCGATGAGGTCTACCTCGAGCCTGGCAGCGGTGGTTTCGTGCAGACCACCGGCATCGAACCGACGAGCTTGCGACAGGACGCGTCGTTCTTCGTTGCCGATACCGGAGTTCGGTTCGGCGTGCCCGACGCTGATGCCGTCGATGCGTTGGGTCTTGGTGTTCCTGCCCCTGCGCCGTGGCAGATCGTTCGATTATTGGGCACTGGGCCCACATTGAGTCGTGCCGCGGCACTGACTGCTCACGACGGTGTTGGACCCGATCCCGATGCGGCGCGCCTCCCGACAGGGTGACCACTGAGGTTTCGGCGCCGAAGCGGCATCGCAATTCCCAACCCCAGTAGGAGTACGACCCCTACGAGGATGGATCCCGTCGTAGCAATCGTCCGTGGCCGAAGATCCGGTGGGTCGGGTACGACGGGCGCCGGCATCGACACCGGGTCCACCGCGGCTGCTGATGCGATTCCTTCCACTTGTGCGGTTACGGCTGCGAGTGGATCGACGATTCCGTGACCGATCAGTGGATTCCAGCCATCCGCGGGCTTGTGCGCTGTGGCCTCGATACGTTCGATCACTTGCATCGCGGTCAGCTCGGGCCGGTGAGCCCGAATCAGCGCCGCTACTGCGGAGACAAGGGGAGCGGCGAAGCTGGTGCCCTGGATCGGCACAGTATTGCCCTGCCCGTCGACTGTGCCGTTGGTCAAACCGCCGCCCGTCGGGGACAGTGAGGTCATCGAGGTACCAGGCGCTGCAACGTCCACCCAGGGGCCACCGAGGGTGAAGGCTGAGGGTCGTCCGTCCGGGTCTACCGATCCGACGGTCAACACCTGCTCGTCGAACCACGCAGGGGTGGCGATGGTCGCGATTCGATCCCATTGCTCGGCATCGGGATCGGCTGGATCGGGTGGAGGGTTCTGACTGCGACATTGGGCTTCACCGCTACCGCCGGTGTTGCCGGCGGCCGCGACGACAACCACGTTGCGGATGCGAGCGGCATAGTCGATCGCCGCGCCGAGGGGCCCGTCGGCGATCCCCCTACCGCTCGGAACGCACGCGACCTCGGAGATGTTGATGACGGAAGCGCCGGAATCTGCGGCGGTGCGCACGGCCTGCGCCATCGTCATGACGTTGCCGTATCCGGATGCGTTGTCAGCTGGTGTCTCCGCCTCCTCGTCCCCTGCAGTTCTCTCACGTTGAAATGCGTTGCTGGACTGACGTATCGACAGAATTTGGGCGTCGGGAGCTCCACCGGCGAAACCGCTGCCGGGGACACTCTGTGCAGCGATGAGTCCCGCTACCAAAGTTCCGTGCGCATCACAGTCCGACAACCCGTCGCCGGTAAATACATAATCTCCTCCCGGCCGGAGGCCGGGTAGTCGGGGGTGTGGTGAGACCCCGGTATCGATGACAGCGACTATTTGACCGGCACCACGCGTGATCGGCCACACGGCACGGAAATCGAGTACACCCTGTGCATCGGGTACGGCGGGGCCGTCCGGGGTGGGCGAAGCGGGCACACAGAGATTTCGTTGTTCGGTTGGCTCCGGTGGCGCAGGTGGAGCCGGTTCGGGGAGCAGCGCGGGGTCGACGAACGGCCTGTCCGCGGATGCCGCTCCGCCGCCGAGAAAGGATGCAGCCACGACGACCGCGACGCCGATCGCACCCATCGTCCGTCGCGTCAGGGCTTTCACAGCCCGCGCATCGCCGCGTACAGGCCGCAGACCCAGCAGACGATGGGAACGATCGCAGCGATCGCCGCGTACTCGACGAGTTCTCCGGCGCGTCGGAGCACTGGTGAGTATTCGCGTTGGGGAACGAACGATCCGAAGACGAGTGCGATGACGGTGACACCGATGGCAGCCGCGAAGGGGATGATCGGTCGATCGGGAATGGCAAACACCCATGTCGTCGACACGGCGAGAACGATGATCGAACCGGCAGCAACAACCGGGACTGCATGGTCGAGTTCGGCGAACGTGCGACCGCGAAGGACGAGTACTAGCGCAGTCAGCAACGCCAGGACGACTCCCGGCCAATAGATCTCGGAAATCGGGTGGCCGGAAAATGCTGCACAGAACGCACCGACGGTCGCGGCAGCCGAACAAGCGCAGACGAAACCGGTGAGGTAGCTACGCGCAGTGCGTGAGACGTCCTCCAGATCTTGAAAGGAATTCGAATCCGTCTCGCCCTCTCCGTCGAGCGATGCACCAGCGGTCGGCACCGGGGGCAGTGGCATTCGCGCCTGCATCATCGACATCCGCGGCGCAGCGGCCAGCCCCAACAACGCCACCGCGGTGGCGCCGGCACCGACTGCGGACGGTGAAAGAGAGCCGAACAGCATCACTGCAGAAGCTGCTACAGCAATGCCTGAAAGCGCAGCAATACCGGTGAACAATGCCCCGCCATGTCCACCGAGGCGGAGGGCAAGGACAGCGACTGCTCCCGCGACCGCGGAGCCGAGCATCAGATGCGCACCGCCCAGCGCACCTGGGACGAAAAGCACACCCGAGGAGAACACCAGTGGCAGAGCGCATCCCGACAAGAAAATTCCGGTGCGCTCGTCCGAGTAGGCACGTCCGACTATCGAGCCGGCGACCAAGAACATCAGTCCGACAAATGCAGCTGCGATAGCAAGGAAGATATCCGGGGTATACCCGGGACCTCGAGACAACGGCTCTCGAAGAAGACCGAAACAGGTAATCAGAAGTGCGACAGCGGCGATACCGAACCCGACCGACCGGGCAGTCCGGGGCGTCCACAGTCGACTCTCGGTAGCTCCCGACATCGCAACGGCATGCATCAAGTCGTCGAACAGCGGTGGCGGGGCTGGAGATTCGGCATCGCCGAGGACGAGAAGTTCACCGTCGCGGACTACTGCGTCGCTCAGCGTCTGAGTTGCCTCCAGCGGCGGTTGACCGACTCTGGAAAGAACCCATGCCGCCGGCCGACGGCTCTCGGTGTCTGCAGCCTCGCCGCGCGCTGCTCGGTTCCCCGCCAGATCGACGATCCCCGGGATCATCAGCGCGATCGGCACATCGGTGGGAAGCGCCATATCCACTTGCACCGACCGGGCAAGAATCGTCAGTCGGCACAGCTCCATGGCCGCTATCGGCGCGGACGTGCCGACCGAGCGGCGACGCTCCCCACCCGTGACGCGAAGACCGGTGTGGTCGACGGACTCGACAAGGTTCCCTGTCATCAAGTTCCCCCCGGAATTGATTACGGCAAATCACCGCCGCATTCCGCACGAATGCCGGCAGCGAGAGACTGTACCGTCCCGGAGTCGTCGAGGGTGTATCAGCTACCGCGAACGAAGCTCGGTCGGGGCCGAGATCAGACGGGGGCCAGTTCGCTGACATCGGCGAGGAGCTCGAACGAGCGCAGCCACGACTGTCGATCCACGACGCCGGAAGCAACGATCAGCTCGTCGGCGTTCGCGTGACGCGCGAACCCGTCCAAGTACTCACGAACCACCTCGGGCGTGCCGACGGCGGAGTACGTCGTCATTTGGTTGATCTGGCGTCCCTGGGGCGAATCGAGCAGCATATCGGCTTCTTCGTCGGTGAACTTGCGTCCGCGGCCGAGGAGGAGACTCACTCGGCTTCGCTTGGTGGCGAGGAATTGTCGCTGAGCGTCCTCGTCGGTATCGGCGGCGATGACGTTGACGCCGGCGATCACGTGTGGTGCTTCCAGCTGCGCCGACGGCTTGAAATCACGTCGATAGATTGCGACGGCCTGCTCGAGTGCGTCGGGTGCGAAGTGCGAGGCAAACGCGAACGGGAGTCCGAGTGCGGCAGCGAGCTGGGCGCCGAAAAGCGAAGAACCGAGAATGTAGAGGGGCACGTGCGTTCCCGCTCCTGGGGTGGCGCGCACTCCTGGAATCAACGATTCGTCCGACAGGTATGCCTGCAGCTCTTGCACATCTTGTGGGAAGCGCTCGGCCGACGACGGGTCGCGGCGCATCGCGCGCATGGTGGCTTGGTCGCTGCCCGGTGCACGTCCGAGACCGAGATCGATTCGGTCAGGGTGCAGAGTGGCCAGCGTGCCGAACTGTTCTGCGATGGTCAGCGGGGCGTGGTTGGGCAGCATCACGCCGCCGGATCCCAATCGAATACGGCTGGTGTTCGCAGCCACGTGTCCGATCAGAACACTGGTCGCCGACGAGGCGATCGTGGTCATGTTGTGGTGCTCGGCATACCAAATGCGTTGGTAGCCCCATTCTTCGGCTCGCTGCGCGAGCTCCACGCTGGCGTCGAAACTGTCTTTGACGCTCTCGCCTTCGCCGATGAAGGCCAAATCGAGAATCGAGAGTGGAACGGACACGGTGTACGCCTGCCTTTCGCGGAGGAGCTCGAGTGCGAAGTGACACACCGGTAAGAGTGTGAGTACTCACTTCCTGCGGTAATCAACCGTGCGAGAGGTAGTCCTATTCCGCCTCGGTAAGCAGCGGGTGGTCGGTGGCAGTGAAGCACCGAATGAGTTAGCCTTTCGCGAAACATACTGCTCGTTGGGGAAACGTGAAGTGTGCGCGGTAATGGGGATACCGACCGGTGGGGGCATCGAGGCGTGAATACTGTTCGGTTCGTTCGTGGTGCACGGCGTGAAGTTCCACGCACTCCTGGCGGCGAGGTGACGCTTCAGACGCCACCGGAGATACCTCGGGTGGTCCCGGGAAACTTGCTGATGAAGCTGATGCCCCTGGTCATGGTGGCAGCAATGGTCGGCATGGTCGCGTTGATGTTCACCTCCGGCATGGCAGCCAACCCGATGATGCTGATGTTTCCGGCGATGATGCTGGTGTCGATGCTGGGCATGGTTGCCGGTGGTGGTCGAGGTGGTGGCGCCAGAACGGCGGAGTCGAACGAAGACCGCAAGGACTATCTGCGCTACCTCGACCAACTGCGCAGGGATGTGGCGACAACCGCGACCAGCCAGCGTGAGGCGCTCGAGTGGTCGCACCCTGACCCGGCGATTCTGTGGTCGTATGCGGGCACCCCGCGGATGTGGGAGCGCCGCACCTCCGATCCGGACTTCTGTCATGTTCGGATAGGTCGGGGAGACCAGCGTCTGGCGACGCGCCTCGTTCCCCCGGAGACCGGACCCGTCGAAGAACTCGAACCAGTCTCTGCGGTGTCACTGAGGCGGTTCGTGCGGGCACATTCCGTTGTGGGTAGTCTCCCCACCGCGGTGTCGCTTCGCGGATTCGCTGCAATTTCCGTGTCCGGCGATCGTGATTCCTCGCGGGCCATGGTGCGTTCGATGGTGGCGGCGCTCTGTATGTTCCACGATCCCGACCAGTTGCGGCTCGCAGTGGTCTGCGGGCCCGACACGGTTGCGTTCTGGGACTGGACCAAATGGCTTCCCCACACTCAGCACGAAGTTTCCAGGGACGGTGTCGGCACTGCGCGAATGATCTATGGATCGTTTCTCGAACTCGAATCCTCGCTCGGCGAACACCTCTCACTGAGAAACAGATTCGCCCGTGGTGGCTCGCCGGCCGCGGGAGTCCCGCAACTGGTGATCATCGTCGACGGTGGCTTACTCGACAACAGTGGGACCGATCTTTCGCGAACAGGGCTCGATTCGGTGACGATCGTCGATCTGTCCGACTTCTGCACCGGGCTTGCTGCCAGCCGAGGCATTCGTCTGTTCTCCGAGAACGGTTCGATCGGCGCTGTCAGCGGCTCACGCGTCGAGGTATTCGGCGTCTCGGACGCGATGAGCGTCGCACAGGCGGAAACCGTGGCTCGAAGGCTGTCTCCGTATCGAACCGCAGTCGATGTCGGTATCGACTCCGGGGGAGAGGACGCAGAGTCGATCTCGAGCTGGAACTTTCTTGTCGGAATCGCCGACGTCGGTCTCCTCGACCCGAGTCGCGCGTGGGTAACCCGTCGTGGCCGTGATCGCCTTCGTGTACCCATCGGAATTGCACCCGACGGAAGCTCGGTGGAGATCGACCTGAAGGAGTCGGCCGAGAATGGTATGGGCCCGCACGGATTGTGCATCGGCGCAACCGGTTCGGGAAAGTCGGAGTTTCTCAGAACACTCGTCCTGGGTCTCATTGCCACACACGACCCGGACCAGCTCAATCTGGTACTCGTCGATTTCAAAGGTGGTGCGACGTTCGCCGGGCTCGAAGGAGCGCCACACGTTGCTGCGGTGATCACCAACCTCTCCGAAGACCTGTCGCTGGTCGATCGGATGAAGGACGCCATTGCGGGCGAGATGAATCGCCGTCAGGAGTTACTCCGGGATTCGGGCAACTACGCCAATGTGTCCGACTACGAGAAGGCAAGGGCTGCCGGTGCCGCGCTCGCGCCCTTGCCTGCGTTGTTCATCGTCGTCGACGAGTTCTCGGAGTTGCTGAGCCAACAGCCCGAGTTCGCAGACCTCTTCGTCGCCGTCGGGCGGTTGGGGCGGTCACTGCACATGCACCTCTTACTGGCGAGTCAGCGTCTGGAGGAAGGGAAGCTGCGCGGTTTGGACAGCCACCTGTCGTATCGGATCGGCTTGAAAACCTTCTCCGCCAACGAGTCTCGCTCGGTTCTCGGAGTTCCGGATGCGTATCATCTACCGGCACAACCCGGCGCCGGGTATCTCAAATGCGATTCTGCCGAGATCGTCCGCTTCGCGGCGGCATACGTGTCCGGGCCCTACGTCCGCCCTCGCGATGCAGTACGGGGGAGCAGCCATAGTTCGGCGACCGCTCGACCGCGGATCTTCAGCGCTTATCCGGTGCAGATGGATGTGGTCGAACCGTCAGTCGACGATATCGGCGGCCGGTACGACGAGCACCTACCGGAGGAAGAAGCCAGGCCCGACAGCCGGACGGTGCTCGACGTCGTGGTCGAACGACTGCAGGGCAGCGGTCGTGCGGCACACGAGGTCTGGCTGCCTCCGCTCGATCTGCCGCCCACGCTCGATCGAATGATTCCCGATTCGGTCCTGTCGGCGCCGGTTGCAGCGATCCCATCGCTACGGGCACCGATCGGCATAGTGGACCGCCCATTCGATCAACGGCGCGATCTACTGGTGGTCGACTTGTCAGCGGCCCAAGGCCACCTCGCGATCGTCGGAGGGCCACAGTCCGGGAAGTCGACGGCGCTGCGAACACTGATCATGTCGTTTGCGCTGACCCACACGCCTGCGCAGGTGCAGTTCTACTGCCTCGATTTCGGCGGAGGAACGCTCGGCGGACTCGCCGCTCTTCCCCACGTCGGATCCGTCGCGAGCAGGCTCGACGTCGACCGGGTGCGGCGGACGGTCGCCGAAGTCGCGGCAGTGATCGGACGACGCGAGAGAATATTCCAACAACGGGGTATCGACTCGATCGTCGAATTTCGTCGTCGTCGCGCCGAGCAACTGATCGACGACGAGGATGGTTTCGGAGACGTCTTCCTGGTCGTAGATGGCTGGGGCAGTATTCGATCCGATTTCGAAGCCCTCGAGCCTCAGCTTGCCGCGCTGACAGCGCAGGGGTTGTCGTATGGAGTTCACCTCATCCTCACCGCGTCGCGATGGGCCGAGATTCGTCCTGCAACAAAGGATCTTGTCGGAACGAGGATCGAATTGAAGTTGGGTGACGCGTCCGATTCCGAGTTCGGGAGAGTGAAGGCCGCGCGGGTTCCGGACAGCAGGCCCGGTCGCGGAATCACGAAGGAGGGGTTGCACCTCCTCGTAGGATTGCCGCGTGTCGACGGCGCGCCGTCGACCGTCGATCTCGGTGTCGGAATTCAGCATGCGGTGGCTGCAGTTGCGCAGGCCTATGTCGGTCTTTCGGCGCCACCTGTGCGGATGCTTCCCGAGAGTCTGCCGCGAGGCGAGCTTGTCGATCTGCTTGTCGGCCGCTGGCCACGCTCACGCGGATCGGTGCCGGAATTGCGGGTTCCCATCGGAATCGACGAGGCAGAACTCGATCCGGTGACACTCGATTTCGCCGAGCAGGCGCACTTCCTGGTATTCGGTGACACCGAGTGCGGGAAGACGGCGTTGCTCGAGTCGATCTGCACTTCTCTCGTCGAGGCCAACACGCCGTCGCAGGTAAAGTTGATCCTCGCCGACTACCGTCGCACGATGCTCGGCACCGTCGACACCGACCATCTCGCGGGATATGCAGCCTCGCAAGCTGTTCTGATGACGATGATGACCGAGCTCGCCGCCAAACTCGCCGATCGGATGCCTGGGCCCGACGTCACCCAACAGCAACTTCGTGAGCGCACCTGGTGGAGTGGACCGGAGATATTCGTGATCGTCGACGACTACGACCTGGTGGCCACGTCGACGGGAAACCCGTTGACCGTTCTCGTCGAGTATCTGCCACACGCCCGCGACATCGGATTGCACGTGGTGCTCTCGCGGAGATCGGGCGGGGCATCGCGGGCGTTGTACGACCCCGTCATTTCACGTATGCGTGATCTCGTGTCGCCTGGTCTGGTCATGAGCGGCAGTCGAGACGAGGGAAATCTGATCGGTTCGGTCAAACCGAGCGCCATGCCGCCCGGGCGTGGCACGCTGGTCGACAGGCGAGGCCAGTCGCTTGTTCAGCTAGCGTGGACAGCGCGGTGATCAGCGAAAGCAGCTACGCTGCAGTAAGTTTCGGGGACGGTCCGGTGTCGGTATTGACGGTGTCGAGTCTCGGTTCCGCCGAGTTCGAGTTTCGACCTACGGTAACGATGCGTGACGGAACGCCCGAGTACCTGGTAACCGAACTCGGGCGTGATACCCCACCGGAGGTGGCGCACGCGTACCCCATCAGCTTCGTCGAGGACGCCGAGTGCCTTGTCGATTCGACCGTTCTACCCACGGCAGTGGTGGTGCACGGTGTCCTCGGTGCATCGCTCGCTGCGGCCGGTGCACCACCGATCGTCGACGTCCTCGAAATTGCATGCCCGTCGCACTGGGGGCCCGTCGCTGTGGGCGCCGTTCGCGCTGCCGCCATGCCTTTGGCGCGTGAGGTGATCGTGGTCGATGCTGCAAGCGCGGCAACACACTCCCTCGGTCAGCGAGCGCCTTCGTACGCCATCGTCGTCGAATTGGCCGAACTCAATTCGGTGGTGTGTGCGGTCACCGCCGACGGCCGAGGCGGATACACCAGGACATGCAGATGGGATGTGCAGGGCACGCGCGACGTGGGTGGTGATCGAGGGGCAGAACGTTCGATTAACGACCGGGTCTCGTCATTCGTTGCTACGCAACGCCATCGGGAGGGGGTGGATGTATTCGTACTGGACACTACGGCTGGCGGTGACGCAAAAGTACTCGCCGAATCGCCGTATCGCATCCACCGAATGCGCGGCGTGGACATCGTTCGGTCCATGGCGGCTCGCGCAGGGCTGTCGATTCCAGCGGATGAAGCTGGTTCTTCGGGCAGCTTCGAAGACGAGACGGAGGATCGCTGGGCGAGGACGACGCCCATGCCTGTCCGTGCGGCAGCCTGGCTGGACGAGGTCGATACCGGCGCGGTATCTGGTGCCCATCGTCGTCGGAAGGTGCAGCAGGCGGTCCTGGTGGCGGTCGTGGTCGCGATGAGCTCGGCGGTGTTGGTGGCCCTCGTCTCGATGCGTGGAGAACCGGATCGGCTCGCTGATCCCTCGCGCGCGGATTCGGCATCGGTGATAATCCCGTCCGCGTCGGTGCCTGGTCCTGTCACCTCATCCCCACCGGCGCCGAGCATTGCCGCACCCGCTACCTCGGCCCCGAGAGGAGTCGAAGACGGACCGTCGAGAAAATACACCTACGGCCGCGTCGAGCTTCGGATTCCGGACGGATGGTCGCACCGGGAGGAAGCCGAGCGGTCGATTCTCGTGCCGTCGGATCTGCCCGATCGCAGAATCGTGGTCACTACCACCGTTCTTCGTTCGGGTGCATCGTTCGACGAGGTAGCCGACGATCTGTCTGCGATGGTGGCTGCCCGTGCTTCCGATGGCGTGGTCGGCGATCTTATACGGGCGAGGGACATCGGCGGCCGAGTAGCGTTGTCGTACACGGAATCTCCCGATATCGACTCGACGGTGAACTGGCAGATCTTCGTCGAGGGCGATCTACAGATCAGCATCGGTTGCCAGAGTCGGCGTGGTGAACAGCACCTGCTCGATGCCGAATGCGCCGGGGTCGTCTCCACTGTGACGGTCGCACCCGAGTGAACTGCGAACAATTCGTCCAGAAATTTCCACATCCATGGAACCGAAGGGCATCGCGCGTGCGTCCAATCAGATGTAGGGGAGAATCGCACTTGCGCCGTAGGCGAACCGCTGCCCAGTCCGAGCACTCGACCGAGCACTCGGAACCGAAGACATCGAGGAGTTGACATGGCAGAAGCCAATATCGAAACCATGATCGCCGTGGCCGCAAAGGTCGACGGCCTGCGCGACCAGATCGGAGGGCTGCTGAGGCTGCTTCGCTCGGATGTCGACCTTGCGGCATCGGGAATCTGGAAGGGCAAGGCGTCGACCTCGTTCGGTCAGGTCATGACCAATTGGGATTCGAGCGCATTCAAACTCGAGAATGCGCTCGCGGGCATCAGTCAGTCGATCAAGACCAGTGGTATCGAGTACGACCAGTCCGAGCAGGACAACGTCTCGTCGATCAATGCGGTCGCAGGCACGCTGAACCTGTGATGTTCGAGCGTGCTTCGCGGTTGCGAAGCACTCGAACACATCTCATGAGAGTCCACCACTTGCCCCACCGAACGGAAACGAGGAACTGACTATGGACGGCGAAATCAGATACAACTTCGGCTCGATCACCGATCTGGCCGGCGGTATGACCAACAAATGGCAGTCGCTCAACGACAAACTCGACGAGATCAAGTCGTCGATTCAACCTCTCGTTGCGACGTGGCAGGGTGCCGATGCCGACGCTTACCAGGTCAAGCAAGGGGAATGGAACTCGGCGCAGACCGAGCTCACCACGGTCCTGCAGAGCCTGATCGGCGCGGTCAACTCCGGCAACCAGAAGATGATGGAACAGGAAGCGATGAACCGGTCCCGTTTCTCGTGAGGTAGTCGTGTGGCCATGTGCCCCGGCATTGCGCTCGATGCCGGGGCCGTGCCGTGTCCACAGGACCAGCAACCCGAGTGCTGATCGGCACTCGGCTCGGGTTGCTTCTATGTCGTCGCACCTGTGAGGTGAAAGCGTGGACCCCATCGAAGCGCACAGGCTCATAGCCGATGCGCGGAGTGCAGCGCAGAGTCGGCTGGAGTCCTTGCGTGCACAGTTCGAGGTGATCGTGGCAGGCTCCGAGTGGACCACCGATGACGACGAGCACGACCCGGAAGGATCGACCATCGCCTTCGAGCGAGCAAAGGTGATCGGGCTGGCGCGCGATGCAGAGGACGAAGTTCGTGAGCTCGATGCAGCTCGGGAACGCGTCGCGTCAGCTTCTTACGGAGTGTGCGAGCGGTGCGGGTCAGCTATCGCCGATCCCCGCTTGGAAGCGCTCCCCGCGGCTCGGCGCTGCATAGTCTGCGTGCGACTTCGGTGAAGGCGTTTTGACCTGCTGCAGGTCCAACCGGTATTGTCCCACGATGGCGTGGATGAGATCGTCGCGCTCTTTGTGCGGCGATCACTTGCTCTCGGGTCTCAACTGGCCGCCGAGGGGATACACACGTCTTGGCCAGCAGCGACATCATGAAGACAGGAATTTTTGTGTCTACATACAGCCCGAAGGCCGGGGACACCACCCGGACTTGGCATGTGATCGACGCTACGGACGTTGTACTCGGTCGGCTCGCCGTCCAGGCAGCAAACTTGCTCCGTGGCAAGCACAAGCCCACCTATGCAGCCAACGTCGACGGTGGCGACTTCGTCGTCATCATCAACGCAGAGAAGGTTGCCATCAGCGGTAACAAGCGCGATGGCAAGTTCCTCTACCACCACTCCGGCCACCCGGGCGGTTTGAAGTCGCGCACGGTCGGTGAGGTTCTCGACAGGACCCCTGATCGCCTCGTGGAAAAAGCCGTCATCGGCATGATCCCCAAGAACAAGCTCGGCAGTGCCATCGCGGGCAAGCTGAAGGTCTACGCGGGACCGAACCACCCGCACACAGCTCAGCAGCCCGTTCCGTTCGAGATCAAGCAGGTGTCCCAGTGACGGCGCCGGAGGGAAATGACGTGACGTCGCAGGAGAACACCGAAGAGGTCGTCGAGATCGCCGCGGACGAGTTCGTGGCCGTCGAAGAGCCTGAGGTTGTCGACGAGATCGAAGCCGCTGCTGCAGCGCCTGCACCGATCCTGTTCGATCGCCCGATCCAGACAGTCGGTCGCCGTAAGGAAGCCGTCGCTCGCGTGCGGTTCTCCTCGGGCAGCGGTGGGTTCAAGCTCAACGGCCGTAGCCTCGAAGACTACTTCCCGAACAAGGTGCACCAGCAGCTGATCAAGGCTCCGTTGGTCCTCGTCGATCGGGCAGAGTCCTTCGATATCGTCGCCCTGCTTCACGGTGGCGGCCCGTCCGGACAGGCAGGCGCCTTGCGTCTGGCTATCGCGCGCGCCCTCATCGAGCTCACCCCGGAAGACCGTCCGCCGCTCAAGGCTGCCGGCTTCCTCACGCGTGATGCGCGTTCGGTGGAGCGCAAGAAGTACGGTCTGAAGAAGGCACGTAAGGCGTCGCAGTACTCCAAGCGCTGACGTTCTTTCCAGTTCTACCCGCGAGGGCAGGCGTCCAGAATTCTCGGATGCCTGCCCTCGCGGCGTTTGAAGATCAATTTTTTTCTGGCGAAGGGGGACGAACTCCAGATGACTCGACTGTTCGGTACCGATGGTGTGCGGGGGCTGGCCAACGGCTTGTTGACTCCGGAGTTGGCGGTGAAGGTGGCCAGGGCTGCCGCAACCGTATTGACGCAGGCTTCACCGACAGAACGCCCCGTCGCGGTGGTGGGTCGCGATCCGCGAGCGAGTGGCGAGATGCTCGCAGCTGCGGTGACCGCAGGCCTGACCGCGTCGGGAGTCGACGTGCTCGACGTCGGGGTCCTCCCGACACCCGCCGTTGCATATCTGACATCGGCGCGCGGTGCGCAACTGGGTGTCATGATCTCCGCGTCTCATAATCCGATGCCGGACAACGGAATCAAGATTTTCGCGGCAGGGGGTCACAAGCTCGACGATGACGTCGAAGATCGAATCGAGACCCTCGTAGCCGGAGGCGGTGCCATGCCGGCACCTACTGGTTCGGGTATCGGCCGCGTCCGAGTGATGACGGGTGCTGCCGAGGAATATGCGGCGCATCTCGGCTCGGCGCTGTCGATTCGGCTCGACGGCGTCACCGTTGTCGTCGATTGTGCGAACGGTGCTGCGTCCGCCGTCGCACCCTCGGTGTACAGGGCAGCGGGAGCGAGGGTGATCGCGATCAACGCGGACCCGGACGGCCTCGATATCAACGACGGCTGCGGATCCACGCATATGGAAGATTTGCAGACGGCCGTGGTGTCCCATGGAGCGGACCTGGGCATCGCTCACGACGGCGACGCCGACCGATGCCTCGCCGTCGACGCCTCCGGACGCATTGTCGATGGCGACGCAATCATGGCGATACTGGCTATCGGAATGAAGGAATCCGGCGAGCTCACCGAAAATACGCTGGTCGCCACCGTCATGAGCAATCTCGGTTTGCACATCGCGATGCGCGCCGCTGATATCGACATGCGCACCACAGCAGTCGGAGACCGGTATGTTCTCGAGGATCTGAGGGCTGGGGGCTACGCCTTGGGGGGCGAGCAAAGTGGCCACGTTGTCATTCCCGGGTTCGGGACCACCGGTGATGGAACCCTCACCGCGCTGCGAATTATGGGCAGAATGGCCGAGACCGGTCGTTCTTTGGCCGATCTGGCCTCGGCAATGACCACACTTCCGCAGGTGCTCATCAATGTGAAGGTGTCGGACAAGGCAGCTGTGGCGACGGCGCCTTCGGTGCTCGAAGGTGTGGCCGAGGTAGAGCGGATGTTGGGGGATACTGGTCGAGTGTTGTTGCGGCCCAGCGGCACCGAGCAGTTGGTGCGGGTGATGGTGGAGGCGGCCGAGCCGGACCTCGCCCGTCGACTCGCCGAGGAATTGGCGAATCGGGTCGGGCAGGTCTGACTCGGGCCGTCCCCGAGCTCAGTGTTACTCGATCGACTCAGTCCGTCAGAGCGCGAAGCGCCGTCAACTGCGCGACACGTCCTGCGGTGTTTTCAGCCAGGGGTTGGACGTTCAGCGTGGTGACACCGGCCTCGGCGAATGCCGCGACGCGTTCCTTCACGTAGCTTTCCGGCCCGATCAGGTTGATGGCGCGCACGAGCTCGTCGGGCACTGCAGCCGTTGCTTCTTCCTTCTTGCCTGCTAGATACAGGTCCTGAATCTTCTCGGCCTCGGCTTCGTAGCCGTACCGTCGAGCGAGGTCGTTGTAGAAGTTCTTTCCCTTGGCACCCATTCCGCCGATGTAGAGGGCGAGGTGGGGCTTGACCCACGGAAGGTACTTCTCAGCGTCCTCGCCGATGGCGAGAGTGGGGCTTGCGAAGACCTCCAGGTCGCCCAGAGGCGGGTCGCGCTTGGCCTTGCCTGCGCTCAGCGCGTCTCCCCACACCTGGTCCGCTTTCTCCGGGAAGTAGAAGATCGGCTGCCAGCCCTCGGCTATTTCTGCGGTGAGCTCGACGTTCTTGGGTCCGAGTGCAGCGATGACTACCGGGATCTTCTCGCGCACAGGATGGTTGATCAATTTGAGCGGCTTGCCCAGGCCGGTGCCCTGGTCTGCGGGCAAGGGGATCTGGTAGTGCTTGCCCTGGTGGACGACCTTTTCGCGACGCCACACCTGACGGCAGATCTCGATGACCTCGCGGGTCCGGGCGATGGGCGCGTCGTACTTGACGCCGTGGAAACCCTCGACGACCTGCGGGCCGGACGCACCGAGGCCGAGAACGAAGCGACCGTCGGAGACGTAGTCGAGGCCGGCTGCAGTCATCGCGGTCAACGATGGTGTGCGGGTGTAGATCTGGAAGATTCCCGACGCGATCTTGATCGTCGACGTCTTCGCGGCCAGAAAGCCGAGCTGGCTGACGGCGTCGAACGAGTATGCCTCGGGAACGAAGATGATATCGAGGCCCGACTTCTCGAGTTCTTCTACCTCGGCCACGGTTTCTTTGAATCCGCCTGAGTAGTTGAGCGTGGTTCCGATATGCATGAGACTCCTCGCAGGTGTGAGCGTGTTATCTGTAACCCGAGCTGTATAGCTGGGACGTTACCGGTACCGGAGGGAACCGATCCCATGCGGGCTGCGTCGAACATGACAGGGGTATTTCGCCCGACGGACGTGGAAGCGTGGTGTGCGAGATGTGTGACGAGTTGGATATCGATGCGGAGGCAGTCGGTGCTGTAGCCGGAGCTTTCGGCGACTCCGCCCAGGCAATCGTGTCGGCTGCCGAGATTGCGAGCGGGCTCACTTTCGGTCCGGCGGTCGCCGGCCGGAACTACGGCGACCTCGGTGTGCGCATTGCAGCGGCCGGCGGTCTTGTGGGGTCATCGCTACGACGCTGGAGTGAGGCGTCCGAGGACAACGCCGACCGGCTCCATACCATCGTCGACGGATATCGATTTGTCGACGATGAGCTGTCGACTTCCCTGCACGATCCCCGAATCGAATCGACCCGATGACATCACCGACGATGCCGGGCGTGGAGTCTGTGATCTCGGTCGAGAGCCTTCTCGACGGCGGCACCCGTGGCTTGCTGTATTTCGAACGTCACCTCCCGACGCTGCATCGCATCGATGGTTCTCTGGAGTGGACGTACGCCGAAATGTGCGCACGCTACGACGAGCAACGCGGGTTGAATATCGCGGCTTTGACTGCCGATGCCGACGCCTTGGGCAGAGTGCTCGAGGTTGCACGCTCGCAGATCGAGGAACAGCGGCGTCTGTGCGCGGTACTGGCCCGTTCGTGGTCGGGCCCGGCAGGTGAGGCGGCGATGTCGGACATGGAATCGGACCTGCAGCGCGCGCTGTCGCGTGTGGACTCGATCGATCAGCTCTACCAATCCATGCACACCGCGGCAGATGTCATCGGCGAAATCGTGCGGGACAAGGCCGCCGTCGTGGCATCGATCGACTTCTCTCGAGTCGGCGGCAAACCGATCGAGTCGATCGATGCCATCGCGTACTTCGCAGGCCTGGACCCTGATTCCGTCCAAAGTATCGGACCGGTCGCGAATGCCTTTCTGGTTGCGGTCGAGGCTGCACTGCCGGAGGTCGCGGAGGTGGTCGACACGCGAACACCCCTCGACAGTGTCGGACTGAGCAAGGTTCGGAGAGTCTGCGATGCGTGGCTGAACGATATTTTTCGGCCCGCGGTCATCGAGACCTGCCTCGCCTTCGTGGAAATCTGCGCGGCTACGGACACCGGTGTACGAGACCTTCTGGCAGTCGTGGCAAAGACAGCCGAGGCCATCGAAGATTCCGAATTTCCGTCCACCGATATCGACGACTCGGCTGTGGATAGACCCGACACGCGGTGTCGAACTGCGCCCGGCGGTCTACCGAATTCTGTCCCGGGCACGGTGCCTCAGTCGACACGGCCGCTGCCCGTACAGCCACTGCCCGTACAGCCGCTGTCGGAACTGCCGCGGTCCGCAATACCGAATCAGGCTGTGCCGACAACAGCCCCCGCGACCAGCAGCATGCCGGTGCCGCAGCCGCAGCGGAGCCCGGACATCGACACCGGAAGTCGCACTGGCCCCTCCGGTTCAGCTGGCTCACCCGACTCGGCGGCAGCAATCGAGTCGGCGGTGCAACGTGCAATGGAACCGCTCACTGCCGATATTCGATCGGCCATAGATCGCATTCTCGATTCCGAATCCGGTGAGACACCGACCCCGCCGAACGATGAAGAGGAGGAGTTCAGCTCGAATGACTCTGTACGAGAACGAAATTCACCAGCTTCCGTGGAGTCGCCGAACGCTGATGGGGAACCAGTGAACGCTGATACTCCTCCGCTGACTGCTGGTCCGGTGGAACCGGACTCGGGTGGAGTGTCACCAGAACGAGGGCACCTCGAGGCCGAACTGGATGGGCACAACGCGAAGATCGCGGTGGCACAGAATGGAACGGTGTCGTTGGAACTCGGCAGCCCGGACGGCAGCGTACGTCGATTCGAACTTCGGATGGGTCCGCTCGGGCTACCCGTGATCGTCGAGTCCCTCGACCCTCCGCCCGTCGCTTCCGGCTCGGCTCCTGAACAGCGAGATCCCGAACGACCTGCCGGTGAATCGAACGTAGAGCAGCCGGAGGTGGAACCGAAGGAAGGGCCCGAGCCGGAGCCGGAGCCTGCACCCGTCGCGGCGGACCTCGGTGCGTCCGAAGACTCAGTAACGCAAGGCTCCGTAACCGACGATTCCGTCCCCGAAGACTCAGAACCTGAAGATTTCGAACCTGGGGTGTGCACGCCGGACGAGGGGAGCGCAGAGGGCGAAGCCGCCCCGATGGAGCCCCCGATACGAACTCCGTCGCCACCTTCACCGGCAGAGGGTCCGCCACCTTCAGCGGCGGAGCAGGACGCAGAGGGGCCATCGTTGGACTCGGGTGCACACCTTGCCGAAGCCGGGCCGCTGTGACCGGCGGTGGGGGCACGTGGAGGAGTGAAATCCAGCGCGTGCGCGCCGAGCACCGTGCCGCACTGGATCGGGTGTCGGATCGACTCGACACGATTGCGCACACTACGTCCGGCGTCGGGCCGTCACCGGCCGCAATCGACGACCACGGCCCGCGTCCCGAGCCGAGTGGAGTTTCGAACAAGAACGTCGAGGAAGATCGATCCGTGAACGCGTACCGGTCGTATCTGTTGCCGGCGAACCTGGATACGCGGGTGCAGGCAGCAGCGCAGGCAACCTGGGCCGAGGACGACCCGCCTTCGAGCTGGCTGAGGTGAAGAGGGTCAGCGACCGATCACTGCACGCACTGCCGAGATTGCGCTCGGCTTCGGCTGCTCCGCGATCGGTGCGTGAGGATCGATTACTCGCGTGTTCTTCAATTCCGCTGCACCGGCGAGTTCTTCGTACTTCTTGTCGCCGGAGAGGTGGAACAACAAGAATGCAGTCAGTAGCGCGCGGACGACCTCGACTGTCGACCTCTCGGTACCGCCGAAGCCGAGGGGGCTGAGCAGCCGTCTTCCTTCGACCATGCCGTCGGACGACGCTTTGTCGATGCGTCGAAATGTGGAGGGTCCTCGCCATGCGCCGGCGAGCGCGAGTGTGTTGTCGTTCAGCGAATCGGTCATGGCTGCATCTCCCAGCACCAACCCGGGCACCGACAAGGATTGCGCTGCGTCTTCCGCGCTCGGCACCGTCGGTGCCGGAAAGAGCGCGGCTACGGCTTTGATGTCCGAGCGTGATGCGGCTGCGAGAACTGCAACGCTCGCTCCCATGCCGTGGCCGGCGACGGCGAGTTTGTCGGGGTGCACACTGATGTTTCCGGTTCCCAACCGCACTCCGGTCATGATGTCGAGCACTGTGCCGAGGTCGGCGGCGAGACCGCGGTGTGACGGAAACGGCCCGCGTTCGGTGTCGGGCGCCGCGGCGACTATGCCCCATGATGCCAGGTGCTTCAGGGTGTTCGTGTAATGGTCGCTGCGCAACAGCCAGCCGTGCCCGAAAGCGACTCCGGGCAGGTTGTAGCCCTCCGCAGGGGTGTAGACGACGCCGGGTTGGCCGGCGAGGGCGAGGTCGCCGCGGAGCACTTCGTGCGGACCGCGCTTGCTGAGTTCTGCTGCGAGCTTCTTGGGTGTCGCCACGGGTGTAGACGCTATCGGATCGGGTGTGATCGGCGGGGGTAAGGGGCCGAGTAGGGGTTCTCGCGTTCTCCCGCGAGGATCTCCGTCTGTCTCCGAGTACCCTCAAGCACCATGTGCGGAATCGTGGGATACGTCGGCCACCGCCAAGCTCTGGGTGTAGTGGTCGAGGCGCTTCGGCGTATGGAATACAGGGGATACGACTCAGCGGGGATTGCGATACTCGACGGTGCCGGGAACACCGCCGTCGAACGCAAGGCGGGTCGGCTGGCGAATCTGGAGGCCGAACTGGAAGAAGTCGGCACCGAGAGGTTCGTCGGGTCGACGGGCATGGGTCACACCCGGTGGGCAACTCACGGGCGTCCGACCGATCGAAATGCACATCCGCACCGCGACGTGTCGGGGGCGGTCGCGGTCGTGCACAACGGGATCATCGAAAACTTCGGACCACTCCGCGCCGAACTCGAAGCCCGGGGCATCGAGTTTTCCAGTGACACCGATACCGAGGTGGCAGTCCACCTCGTTTCGTGTGCGTACGAGGAGGGACCGACGAAGGGCGATTTCGTCGCCAGCGCGAAAGCGGTGTTGCGCAGACTCGAGGGCGCGTTCACGCTCGTGTTCACCCATTCCGATCACGCCGACACCATTGTCGCCGCGCGTCGGTCGACGCCGCTGGTCGTCGGAGTAGGTGTCGGCGAGATGTTCGTGGGTTCGGATGTGGCTGCATTCATCGAGCACACGCGCGAGGCTGTCGAACTCGGCCAGGATCAGGTAGTCGTCATCACTGCCGGTGGATACGAGATCACCGACTTCGACGGCAACGTAGCGTCGGGACGCCCTTTCCATATCGATTGGGATCTGGCTGCCGCCGAAAAAGGCGGCTACGACTACTTCATGCTCAAGGAGATCCAGGAGCAGCCCGCTGCCATCGCGGACACCTTGCTCGGGCACTTCGAGAATCAGCGGATCGTCTTGGACGAGCAGCGGTTGTCGGATCAGGAGCTACGCGAGGTCGACAAGATCTTCGTCGTAGCGTGCGGAAGTTCCTATCATTCCGGGTTGCTTGCGAAGTACGCCATCGAGCACTGGACGCGACTTCCGGTCGAGGTCGAACTTGCCAGCGAGTTTCGTTACCGAGATCCGGTTCTCGATCGATCCACTCTCGTGGTCGCGATTTCGCAGTCCGGCGAAACCGCGGACACGCTCGAGGCCGTACGCCATGCGAAAGATCAGGGTGCGCGAGTTCTCGCCGTGTGCAACACCAACGGCTCCCAGATTCCGCGCGAGGCCGACGCAGTCCTGTACACGCGAACGGGTCCAGAGATCGGCGTCGCGTCGACCAAGGCTTTCCTCGCTCAGATCACTGCCAACTACCTCGTCGGGCTTGCTCTTGCGCAGGCTCGCGGAACGAAGTACCCCGACGAGGTCGCACGGGAGTTCGCAGACCTCGAAACGATGCCCGAACTCGTGCAGAAAGTACTCGATTCGGTGGAACCGGTGCGTGAACTTGCACGAGAATTGGCTATGTCGCCGACGATTCTGTTCCTCGGTCGCCACGTCGGATACCCGGTGGCACTCGAAGGCGCCCTCAAGCTCAAGGAACTGGCGTACATGCACGCCGAGGGCTTCGCTGCAGGTGAACTCAAACATGGCCCCATTGCGCTGATCGAGGACGGGTTGCCCGTGATCGTGGTCATGCCCTCGCCGAAGGGGCGCGCGGTCCTTCACTCGAAGATGCTCAGCAACATTCGTGAGATCCAGGCGCGTGGTGCTCGAACAGTAGTGATCGCGGAGGAGGGTGACGACACTGTCCGTCCCTTTGCCGACCATCTGATCGAGATCCCGGTGGCTCCGACTCTTCTGCAGCCACTGCTGTCGACTGTGCCGTTGCAGGTCTTTGCCGCCGAAGTGGCCCAGACCAGGGGATACGATGTCGACAAGCCGAGGAACCTGGCGAAGTCCGTCACTGTCGAGTAGCAGCAACGTAGGTGAACGTCCGACGGGAGACTGTTTATGCGGCACTACTTCACGCCTGATCAGGTTCGCGACGCGGAGCGACCGCTCCTCGAGGCGTTGCCGCCGGGGGTTCTGATGCGCCGTGCAGCCTACGGTCTGGCAACGGTAGTGGCGCGCGAGTTGGTGGGCCGGACAGGCGGGGTCGTCGGTCGACGGGTGAGCATTCTCGTCGGGTCCGGTGACAACGGCGGCGACGGACTGTGGGCCGGCGCCATCCTGCGTACCCGGGGGGTAGCTGTCAGTGCGGTCCTGCTGAAACCGGACCGCACGCACCCGGAAGGCCTTGCGGCATTTCGACGCGCCGGCGGCAAGGTCGTGGACGCACCGGATAATCCCGACCTGGTCATCGATGCCATCGTCGGCATCTCCGGCACGGGGCCGCTTCGACCCGATGCGGCCGCCATCGTTTCCGCGCTCGACGCTCCGATCGTTTCCGCAGACATTCCCAGCGGTGTCGATCCGACGACGGGCGGTGTGGACGGTCCAGCCGTTCGAGCTGCGGTGACCGTGACCTTCGGTGCGCGCAAACCCGTGCATGTGCTTGCGGTGCCGCATTGCGGCAGAGTCGAACTCGTGGAGATCGGGTTGACCTTGCCCGATCCGTACATTCGTGCGTTCGAGCCTGCCGACGTCGGCGCCCTCTGGCCGATTCCTACAGCCGAGGACGACAAGTATTCGCAGGGTGTCGTAGGGATCGCCGCGGGCAGTAAGCGATATCCGGGGGCTGCATTGTTGTGCACCGGAGCGGCGGTGGCCGCGACGTCGGGCATGGTGCGGTACGTGGGGAGCGCGGAAGCTGAGGTTGTATCCCACTATCCCGAGGTCATCGTCTCGGCCGATCCGTCGAGTGCTGGACGAGTGCAGGCATGGGTCGTAGGTCCAGGGTTCGACACCGGGGAAAGATCGAGGGAGTGGTTGTCCGACATCCTCGCCTCCGATCTGCCCGTGGTAGTCGACGCAGATGCCCTGACCGTTCTGGCGTCGGAACCAGAGCTGGTTCGGTCGCGCTCGGCACCGACTTTGCTCACACCGCACGCCGGTGAATTCGAGCGGTTGACCGGCCGGGTGCCCGGCGCCGACAAGGTGTCCGCGGTACGTGATCTGGCGTCGAGTTGGGGCGTGACCGTACTACTCAAGGGCCGAGCGACGGTGGTCGGCGACCCGGATGGCCGGGTCCTCGTCAACGATGCGGGCGGATCCGCGGCGTCGACGGCAGGATCGGGAGATGTTCTGTCCGGAGTGCTGGGGGCGCTGCTGGCCACCGGCCTCGATGCGTCCGTTGCTGCAGCGTGTGGGGCCCGGGCGCACTCGTTGGCGGCCGCGACGGCCGCGCATGGGTCCAGGGGCGAGTTCGCGGCACCGATTTCGGCCGGACCTCTCCTGTCCGCGCTCCCCGAGGCCATCAGGATTCTGCGTTCCGTCACAGTGTGAGGTGTCGGTCAGACGTTCAAGGTGTTTTCGGTCACGATCGTCGGGAAGTCGAACGAGGACCTCGGTGCACCGAGTAGGGAGCGATGTGTTGCGAGTGGCATCATCGAACGTTGTGGACAGTGAACTCGGACCGGTAGTCGATGTGGCAGCAGTCAGCGCAGAGGACCCCAACTCCGGTACCGGTGCGACTGCCACCATCGATCTCGACGCGATCGCTCACAACGTCGCTGTTCTCCGTGAATACGCTGGTGACGCCTCGATGATGGCCGTCGTGAAGGCGGATGGCTACAACCACGGTGCGCTGGCGGTTGCAACAGTGGCCCTGAACTCGGGAGTCGAAGAGCTCGGTGTTACGACACTCGACGAAGCGCTCACCCTACGCAGGGCCGGCATCACTGCCCCGATTCTTGCCTGGCTGCACCGACACGGCACCGACTTCGCTCCGGCGATCTCGGCTGGGGTCGGAATCGGTGTGTCCTCGGCCGCCCAACTGTCGGCAGTAGTAGCCGATGCTCGCTTAGCGAACGTCCCCGCAGTCGTGACGTTGAAGCTCGACACCGGCTTGAACCGAAACGGCATTCCCGTCGAACAGTGGGACGAGGTGATCGAGGCACTGGGTAGGGCCGTCGCCGAGGAGTCCGTCCACTTACGCGGAATCTTCTCTCATCTGGCGTGCGCGGACAGTCCGCAGCATCCTGCCAACGATCGCCAAGCGGAGAACTTGCGTACCGCTCTGGCGCGCGTGCGTGCAGCCGGTCTGCAGCCCGAGCGGGTACATCTGTCCAATTCGGCGGCCACTGTTACTCGTCCCGATCTCCGTTTCGACATGGTCCGGCCTGGTATTGCGATGTACGGCTTGTCGCCGATACCGGAACTCGGTGATTTCGGCCTGCGGCCCGCAATGACGGTGTCGGCGCCGGTCGCGTTGGTGAAGAAGGTCCGGGCCGGTGACGGAGTGTCCTACGGGCACACCTGGACCGCTGAGAAGGACACCACGGTTGCGCTCATCCCGATGGGATACGCCGACGGGGTCGTACGTAACCTGAGCGGGCGTTTCGACGTGCAGATCGGTTCGCGACTGTTTCCCTCGGTAGGGCGGGTATGCATGGACCAATGTGTGGTGGATCTCGGGCCGAGCGGGGCAGGTGTCACCGAAGGCGATTCGGCGATCCTGTTCGGATCGGGTGACGGCGGGGGGCCGCGTGCACAGGACTGGGCGGATCGGTTGGGCACCATCCACTACGAGATAGTCACCGGAATTCGCGGCCGTGTACGCAGGTCGTACCGGGGTCTCGGTGCGGTACTGCCGGCGAAGACATTGGGTGAGGTAGCCAGATGAATCTGCTCGGACATCTAGGCATAGTCAACAGCGTCGGGATAGCCCTGCGCGAAACGATGCTGCGTTCGAACAAGGATCCTCTTGCCGGTGAGAACCTCGAGCTGATGGACGCCGATCGCGGATCCATCGTCATCGCCGACGATGGAGTTCCACTCGCGGTTCGCGAAGTCGGGCCCACCGACGCACCCATCACCGCGGTGTTCGTACACGGGTACTGCCTCCGTATGTCCTCGTGGCACTTTCAGCGCCAGGCGTTGGAGCAAGAGTGGGGCTCGTCCGTCCGAATGGTCTTCTACGATCAGCGCGGCCATGGCAAGTCCGGCGAACCGACGCCCGAAAGCTGCACCATCGAGCAGCTCGGATCCGATCTCGACGCAGTCATTCGTGCAGTCGCACCGCGCGGCCATCTCGTCCTCATCGGCCACTCGATGGGTGGAATGACGATTCTGTCCTTGACGCGTCAGCGTCCGGATCTGATCAAGGACAGGGTGGTCGGCGTTGCCTTGCTATCGACGACGGCCGCCGGGCTGGCCGAAACCGGCTTGGGTAAAAGCCTGAACAACCCCGTCATCGACGCGTTTCGCCTTGCAGTCCGCACCTCGCCAGGCGTGGTCCAGCTCGGACGCGGAACTGTGCGAGCGCTGATCTCGCCGGTGCTTCGTGCGGCGTCGTACGGAACGCGGGTGAGTCCGCGCTTGGTTGCTTTCTCACAATCGATGATCGACGACACCTCGGTAGTCACGATCGTCAACTTTCTGAAAACCCTCGAGCTGCACAACGAGAAGGATGCGCTGTCGCACCTCACGCGCATTCCGGTGACCGTCATGTGTGGCGACGAAGACTGGATAATCCCGCTCGCGAGCACGTTGGCGATGGCTGAAGCACTGCCCGAAGCAGAGGTGGTTCGGGTGCCTCAAGCCGGTCATCTCGTGCAGCTCGAGTTTCCGGACAAAGTCAACGCCGCCCTCGTGCGCCTGCTCACCCGTGCGACCGCTGTGCGGGCACGTCGACGAAGCGGATGGCGGGGCATTGGCTGAGTCCACGTCGCCGTCCACGTTGCATTTCGATGGGCGCTCACTGATCTTGCCGACGGCCGCCGACACGGAGGACTTCGGATACCGGCTGGCCCAAACCCTTGTCGCCGGCGACCTCGTGATCCTCGATGGACCGCTGGGTGCGGGGAAGACCGCCATGACGCGTGGCATTGCGTCCGGGCTCGGGGTGCAGGGCAGGGTCAGCTCGCCGACGTTCGTCATTGCCCGCGAACACCGGGCCGGGATTCGGCCGAACGGTGCTGCGCCCGTGTCCTTGATTCACGTGGACGCGTACCGGCTGGGAATGACAGGGCAGTCTGCTCTCGACGAACTGGATGCGCTGGACCTCGACACCGATCTGGAAGCTGCTGTGGTCGTCGTCGAATGGGGAGAGGGACTGGTCGAGAAGCTCACCGATTCTCACGTGTCGGTCCGCATTCGACGCGACCTCGACACCGATGACAGGTCCGTCGAAGTGAACCGAGTCCAACATTCGGTGCAGGACTGACGGTGCCGCGGCAGGCCCGCAGTGACATGCGGGTACTCTGAGAAACCGTGCTCGTTCTCGCTGTCGATACCTCCACGCCCGCAGTCACCGCCGGTGTGGTTCGCGTCACCGACGGGCAGCCGCATACCCTGTCCCAGCAAATCGTGGTCGACCCTCGACTTCACGCCGAAGTCCTCACGCCCAACATTCTCCGATGTCTGGCCGACGCCTCACTGACACCACAGGATCTGCAGGCCGTAGTCGTCGGTGTCGGTCCCGGCCCGTTCACCGGTCTTCGCGTCGGAATGGCAACGGCCTCCGCATTTGCCGACGCACTGGGCATCCCGATCCACGGTGTCTGCAGTCTCGACGCGATTGCCGCCGAACTTCCCGACGAGCTCGATCTGGTGGTCGTCACCGATGCCAGGCGCCGCGAGGTGTATTGGGCGCGGTACCGACATGCGGTCCGCTGTGCAGGCCCGGAAGTCGTTGCTCCTGCTCTGCTCGATGTTGCCGGGGCGAGCGCGGCTGCTGGGTCTCCGGCTCATGTCGCGCTGTTCGAAGTTCCTGTCCGAGAAGTGGAGTCGCCGTCGCCGCAGGGGTTGGTACTGGCGGCTCTCGAGCGCCTGGCATCCGGATCCGCGCCGGCACCGATCGTGCCGCTCTACCTTCGCCGGCCGGACGCGAAAACTCTCGAGGAGCGCGCGGCAGCGAAGGCGGTGACACCTTGACCGTAATTCTGTCGCCACTGCTCAGAGCCGATGCAGAGCGTTGCGCCGAACTCGAGAGCGTGTTGTTTCCCGGGGACGGCCCATGGACCGCGCAGGCTTTTCTGTCGGAACTTGCTGCGCCGCACAATCATTACGTTGCCGCGCGCGAGGGTGGCACGCTGGTGGGTTACGCCGGGGTCGCCTTGCTGGGCAAGGGGGAGTCGGCGGAGTCGGAAGTACACACCATCGGAGTCGATCCTCTCGCGCACCGCCGCGGCATCGGTGGGGCATTGTTGGCCGATTTGCTCGCGGTAGCCGACAGCCACGGTGGACCGGTGTTCCTCGAAGTGCGTACCGACAACGAACCGGCTATCGAGCTCTACACCCGTACCGGGTTCGTGGTGGTCGGGACTCGGCGGAAGTACTACCAGCCGAGCGGTGCGGACGCGTACACGATGCGGCGCGAAGTCGGGAATGGAGGCACGCTCTCGTGATCGTGTTGGGTATCGAAAGTTCTTGTGACGAAACAGGTGTGGGTGTCGTCCGGTGGCGTGATTCCGGTGTGTGCGAACTGCTCGCCGACGAGGTCGCGTCCAGTGTCGACGAGCACGCACGATACGGCGGTGTTGTCCCAGAGGTAGCGTCACGCGCGCATCTCGAGGCGATGGTTCCGACGATGCGGCGTGCGCTCGCGACTGCCGACATCGATCGGCCCGACGCAGTGGCCGTGACGATCGGCCCCGGATTGGCGGGCGCCCTGCTCGTCGGCGTCGCCGCAGCCAAAGCGTATGCGGCCGCATGGGGTGTGCCGTTCTACGCCGTCAACCACTTGGGTGGCCATGTGGCGGTCGATACCCTCGAGCATGGGCCGATGCCGCCGTGCGTCGCGTTACTGGTCTCCGGCGGGCATACGCACTTGCTGCACGTGGACGACCTCGGTGCTCCGATCGTAGAGTTGGGCACCACTGTCGACGACGCAGCGGGCGAAGCGTTCGACAAGGTTGCCAGGTTGCTCGGTTTGGGTTACCCGGGCGGCCCAGCGCTCGATGATGCTGCACGAGAAGGTGATCCGCACGCTATTGCGTTTCCTCGAGGCATGACGGGACCACGCGACGCGCGGTACGACTTCTCGTTCTCCGGGGTGAAAACGGCGGTTGCCAGATTCGTCGAGGCACGTCGGCGCGCAGGAGACAGCATTCCCGTCGCCGACATCGCTGCGTCTTTTCAGGAGTCCGTGGCCGATGTGCTGACCATGAAGGCGGTGCGCGCAGCTCAGGATGTCGATGTGAACACACTCGTGTTGGGGGGCGGAGCCACCGCAAACTCGAGAATCCGCTCGTTGGTCGAAACTAGGTGCAGCGCAGCGGGATTGACCTTGAGAATTCCGAAGCCTCGGTTGTGCACCGACAATGGAGTCATGATCGCCACGCTGGGCGCGCACCTGATAGCGGGTGGGGCCGAGGCATCCGACCTGCGAGCGGCGACCGACCCGGGGCTCCCGGTGTCCACCAGCCTGATATCGGGCCGCGCCTAGTTGGTCGTGACCGGCTGATTCGCCGTCACTGGACCCGGGGCCGGTTGCGCCGGTGGTTCTGTCACGCTGTCTGCGGGTTCCTCCGAGGGCGAAGCCGGGTTCGCTGGAACAGCAGCGGGCGGCGACCACACGGTCGGTGGGGGCGTCAGCTCCGGTGACGGCGGAGGAGCGGGTGTCCCGCCGGCGTCCGCCGTGCGGACAACGTCCGGTGTGCCAGGCGGGAGGACCGCAACGGATTCGCTCGACGTCACCGAGGGTCGTCCCGTCGGGGTCGTTTCGGACGGAGTGGCCTCAGGACGCGTTGACTCGGGAGGAGGCGACTCAGGCAGTGTCGATTCCGGAATGCTCGGAGTCGGCGAGGGCGGCAGGGTAGTGGTGCTGTCGGGAAACGGAACGATCTCGTCCCAATTCGGCAGAGCAGGAAACGGAATCAACGGAAGATCCGGCGCCGGGTGCAGCGTCGGCGTGGGAGTCGATGCCGCCGGCCAACTGGTGGGCGTCGGCGCTATGTCGGTGACGTTGCCACGCTCGTATGTGGTCGATGCCGAAGTCGGGGCCGAAGTCGGGTTCCCTGTCGAGACGTCGGTGGAGGTTGTCGTGGCCCGCGGATCGGCCGCGTTGGTGGTGATGTCTGCGATCGAGGTGTTGCTCTGATCGCTGTGCTGCTCGGATGGAACTTCGGTGCCTGCGGGGGAGTAGCCGGTGTCATCGGAGGGGGTCAAGGCCTGAATTCCGTAGACGAGGACGATTCCGGCGACCAGGAGCGCTCCGACCAACGCCCCGGAGTAGCGGCCGACCGATCGAGCGGGCGATCCGGCAGTGGCGCCGACCGTGGGATAAAGCCCCTGAGCAGCGGTCAGGGCCACGTGAGCGGCACCTGTAGCAAGGGCGGCATCGGGTTCGTCGACGGTAAGAACCGGAAGCCCGAGTTCGGACTCGAAGACGGTCCGCGCCAGCGGTATGTGTGCGCCGCCGCCGATGAGTACCACCGCTTCGGGTGCACGGCCCGTCCGATCGGCCGCCTGCGTGACACGGCGCACCACCTTTGTCACCGACGGGCGGATCAGCGCGTCGAATTCCGTCCGAGCCACTGTGGTCGTCACCCCGTCGTGGCTGATGGATGCCGAATCGTATGTCGACAGGTGTTCTTTCACCGTGCGGTACCGCGCAGAATCGTTGCTGCGGGCGACCTCTCGCGCTCTAGCTTCGCGTTCGGATTTACCGTGTACAAAATCTTTGACGAGACTGTTGACCGCGTCACCACCGAAGTCGGCGTTGTGTTCGTAGGCATGGACGACACCGGATTGGGCGTCGATGATCGTCACGGTCGAGCCCGAGGCGCCCAGGTCGACAACCGAGACGGTGCCATAGCGCGCAATGAGCCCGGACTCGACAAGGAACGCGTGGGAAGCCGCAGACTCGGGAACCAACGAGAGCGCACGGTGTGAATTGCTGCATGCCGAACGAATCGATGAAGACTGCTCTGGAGTGCGATACGACACCGCGATGGAGTCCGGCTCGCGCCGTCCAGTCGAATGTGTGCCTTGCCCGGCGGGTGCAGGAGCCAGGGTCGTCATCAACTCTATTGCCGATGTAACCAGCTGACCGATGTCGGTGTTGGCTTCACTGTCGGCGGACACGGTGCGGTATTCGACGGTGTGCGAACCATCCTCGTCCACCACGACCAGGGCAGCGCACACGACCTCGGTTCCGGTAGAAACCCCTATTCCAACCTTCATCGCGCACCTCCCACCCTGTTCGAAATCGACTACATGTCCGGACGCTGTTGCGGCTCCGTGTCATGGCAGCCCGGTGCTGCGTCAGAAGTCCACTATCGGAACTATATCGTCTCGTTATCCGAACGTTACAGAATTTTTCGGAAGAACGTGAACTTCCGCGCCGCGATACCGCTATGACAAGGAGGTCTGCGTTTCTGTCAATTCTCTCGAGGGGCGAATGTGGCTGGTTCTACGCCCTATTCTCGGCTGGGCGAGAAGGAACGTCGGGTACTTCTGTGCCGCGCACTGTTTCGACCCATCGTCACCGCAGTCCTTTTGACTGCCTTCTACTTCGTCGCCCCGATGAACGACGTCGCCGACGTCGGTTCCCTCACCATCCTGGCCGTCGTGCTGATCGGGGTGGGCGTCGTATTCGCCTGGCAGGTCATGAAGGTATTGAAGGCCGACTATCCGACAATTCAAGCGATCGAAGCAACTGCGGCGATCGTCCCGGTATATCTGATCGGCTTCTCTACCGTTTACTACTTGATGGCCGAAGCGGCGTCCGACAATTTCACCGAGCCGGTGTCCCGGATGGGCAGCCTCTATTTCACTCTGTCCGTGTTTTCCACCGTGGGGTTCGGTGATATTGCCGCATCCACCGATTCTGCGCGCGCCGTCGTTTCGCTACAGATCGTGGGGAATTTGGTGATCATCGCGCTCGGTGGCCGACTCCTCTTGGCCGCGATCAGGCGAGGGCAAGCGCGAAACGCCGGTTGATCGGTGTGCGCGGCTGGGGCGAGTCTTAGACGTCGGACAGCCCAGACCTTGAGTGCTGGCACTCGCGTGTATAGAGTGCTAGTTGGCACTGAGTGAGTTTCCGGCACCCGCGACGACGGGAACGAGCGCAGAGCTACGAACGTAGAAGATGCACGACCCAACACAGCTGTCCGGGGATCCGACCCCGGACGCGTACCCCATAACAATGGAGGGCTCAACGTGGCGAGCGTGAAAATCAAGCCGCTCGAGGACAAGATCCTCGTCCAGGCCAATGAGGCCGAGACGACGACCGCCTCCGGTCTGGTCATCCCCGACACAGCCAAGGAGAAGCCTCAGGAAGGCACCGTCGTCGCAGTCGGCGAAGGCCGTGTCACCGAAAAGGGCAACCGGATCCCGGTCGACGTCAAAGAAGGCGACACCGTCATCTACAGCAAGTACGGCGGCACCGAGATCAAGTACGCCGGCGAGGAGTACCTGATTCTGTCGGCACGCGACGTGCTGGCTGTCATCGCCAAGTAAGTCATATACGCACCCCGCCCCGGAACCCGATTCACTTCGGTCCCGGGGCGGAGTGCGTTCGATCGAGTCCCGACTCGAAGGAGAAACACCGAAAACATGGCAAAGCAAATCCGATTCAACGAGGAAGCTCGCCGCGCCCTCGAGCGTGGAGTCGACAAACTCGCCGACGCGGTCAAGGTGACGCTCGGACCCCGTGGACGGCACGTTGTGCTGGCCAAGGCTTTCGGTGGCCCAACGGTCACCAATGACGGCGTCTCGATCGCCCGTGAGATCGACCTCGAGGACCCGTTCGAGAACCTGGGTGCCCAGCTCGTCAAGAGCGTCGCGACCAAGACCAACGACGTCGCAGGCGACGGAACCACGACCGCCACCGTGCTTGCACAGGCACTCGTTCGCGGCGGGCTCAAGAACATCGCCGCCGGCGCGAACCCGATTGCACTCGGATCGGGAATCGCCAAGGCTGCCGACAAGGTTGCCGAGGCGCTCCGCGCTGCCGCGACTCCGGTCGAGGGCAAAGAGGCCATCGCCCAGGTTGCAACAGTGTCCTCACGCGATCCCGAGATCGGCGAACTGGTCGGCGAGGCACTCACCCGTGTCGGCTCCGACGGCGTGGTGACGGTGGAAGAGTCCTCGACTCTGAGCACCGAACTGACGGTCACCGAAGGTGTCCAGTTCGACAAGGGCTACCTGTCGCCGTACTTCGTGACCGACCTCGACGTACAGCAGGCTGTTCTCGAGGACGCGTACATTCTGCTCTTCCGCGAGAAGATCACCTCCCTTCCCGACTTCCTTCCGTTGCTGGAGAAGGTCGCCGAGAGTGGCAAGCCACTATTGATCATCGCCGAGGACATCGAGGGCGAAGTTCTCTCGACACTCGTGGTGAACTCCATCCGCAAGACCATCAAGGCCGTTGCCGTCAAGGCACCGTTCTTCGGTGATCGTCGCAAGGCGTTCCTCGACGACTTGGCAGTGGTGACGGCAGCGCAGGTCATCACAGCCGACGTCGGCCTCAGTCTCAAGGAGGCAGGACTCGAGCTTCTCGGTCAGGCGCGTCGCGTCGTCGTCACCAAGGACGACACCACGATCGTCGACGGAGCAGGCACTCAGGTCGACATCGATGCGCGTGTCGGACAGTTGCGTCGCGAGATCGAGAACACCGACTCGGACTGGGATCGGGAGAAGCTCGAGGAGCGCCTCGCGAAGCTGTCCGGTGGCATTGCGGTCATCAAGGTGGGCGCAGCAACCGAGACCGAGCTCAAGGAACGCAAGTTCCGCGTCGACGACGCGGTCAATGCAGCCAAGGCTGCGGTCGAAGAAGGCATCGTTCCCGGTGGAGGATCGGCACTGACGCAGGCTGCTCTTTCGCTCGTGGACAATCTCGGGCTGACGGGCGACGAGGCTACCGGTGTCGCAGTCATGCGCACGGCCCTGAATGCGCCGCTGTTCTGGATTGCAGCCAACGCTGGTGTCGACGGTTCCGTCGTGATCAGCAAGGTCGCCGAGCTCCCCAAGGGTCACGGCTTCAACGCCGCGACTCTGACCTACGGAGATCTACTCGCCGACGGCGTGGTGGACCCGGTCAAGGTGACGCGCTCGGCCGTCGTCAATGCGGCCTCGGTCGCACGGATGATTCTGACGACCGAAAGCGCGATCGTCGAGAAGCCGGTCGACTACGAGGAGCCCGCAGGCGGGCACGGGCACAACCACTGATCGACACGCTGTACGAATAAACGCGATGGACCCCCTCCGAAACGGAGGGGGTCCATCGCGTTTATCGCGAGTTCTTCGACTACACCGCGATTCGACGGCGGTGGTGGCGGACGTGGATGTCCCGCTCGTTCTCCGACATTCCGCCCCAGATTCCGTATGGTTCGGAAACGCTGAGCGCATGTGTACGACACTGTGCGAGTACAGGGCAACTGCGGCACATTTCTTTGGCGCGCATCTCTCGCTGAGCGCGAGCGCGTCCTCGCTCCCCGTCCGGGTGGAAGAACATCGACGAGTCGACTCCACGGCACAGGCCGTGCATCTGCCAGTCCCAGATGTCGGCATTGGGCCCAGGGAGGTGGTTCGGCTGTGGCATGACTACTCCTAGGGTGGCAGGCTCGCGTCGTTGTGAAGTCGGCGAGTGGGGGAAGAGCGGCAAGCGGGGCTGGCGTCGGTGTAGACATGAACTTTCTTTACAAGGCCCGCGAGTAGAACTGAGCATGATTGAAGTTCGGGTCGGTACGCGTTCACCGACCTTGTCGGAACATCCACAACGTTATGTGAGTCGAGGAAAACGAGTCAATAGTTTCTCATCGTGTCCATGTGCGTAGGCAATCACGAAACTTTTACTTGTTGGTTATTTACTTCGGAACAATCTCGTGCATGGCGGTACGGTCGAAGAAGTGGCCGTGGCCGCAGCGCCGACAGGGGAGTGTCCACACCCTCGCCGTGCGATGGAAGGTCATGCACACTGGTGAACCACCACGGGACCAGCAGAGGGAACTGACCTGCTAATTCCGGCATCCTTGCTGGTAGAGCGGCTGAGGTTGCGCTAGGTGAACGTGAGGGGCTCTCACGAATCCGCGCCTGTGGACGATTCGGGGGACGGTCGAGTTCGAAACGTAGGTAGCGAATGAGTTGGTCTCGTACATATCCACCACGTTCGCTTCGGCACTAGGTGCTTGCCTGTGGCACACCGAAACGGTTTAACCTTCCGTTCACAAACGGTTGGCATTACTCATACATTCGTCGACGGAAGAAATGTTAATTCTGTGAAACAAGTCGCGGAATAGTTCGAATTCGGTTTGCGAAACAAGGAAATGGTCGAGCTATCCCGAAAAATGACGCATTCACTCTGCTCGGTGGGATCCAACCTTCGGCCCATGTTGTTTCCCGAAGGTACTCTTGCTCGGTGCACCTGGCCGATACAGAACGTGTCCCGACGGCGGTCGATGTCCTGCAGTCGGCCGCGTTCGGAGCGAATCCCGGTCTGTGGCCGCTCCCGTCGGCGCACGACCCGACTTCGACGTGGCTTCGAGCGATTGCGCTGGGGGGACAGGGGAGGTATGCGCTGGGTCGCGCCGAACTGGACACGCTCGAGAACGCACTCCCGGCGGGGCACACGGTGCTCTCGCTTGCCGGATCGACACGCGCGTCGTGGTCGAGACAGATCGGTGATCACCGAACTGCAGAGCGATTCGACGGACTCGCCATTGCTCTGGTGGGCGTGACCGGCGGAGTCGAATGCCCCTTGCTGGTCGAGGCGCGATGTGATGCGCTCACCGGGCTGGCCGCCGACGCCCTGGGTTCGGGGCGATTCGCCTTGTCCTCGGCATTTCTCGACAGATGTGGTAGGACGCTCGCGCAGTACCCGAGCTGGGATCTGTGGCGACCGCAGCTGAGACTTCGGTGGGTCATGGCGGAGCTGGCGATGTTCTCGGGCGACGGACCCGCGGCGGTGCGACACGCGCTCGATGCACGCGAACGCGCGACCGATATCGTTTCGTTACGGCACCGAGTGAAGACCGATCTGATCGTCGCTGCCGCATACAGTTCGGTGGGGGACCTCGACGGTGCTCGCGCGCTCGCCTATTCGGTGCTCGATGCCTGCTCGGAGCTAGGACTTCTCCCTTTGCGTTGGGCGAGTGCCATGCTGGCGCACGGCATCGGCGAAGGGGGCGCAGCAGAGAAGGTCGTCGCCGAGAGTGCTGCACTTCTCGGCCGACGCGGTGGTGACGTTATCGCTGTGTGACAACGCGGACCGAGCGGTTCGATTATGAACGGGGAGGGTCGCTATCCTTACTAGGTTCCACCTGCGGGTGGGAGCGCCAGTCGATCCGGGCGGCGTCACTGTAACGCGGGGAATCCTTGAGCGATGAACAACACGGGTGAGGAGTTGGACTCCTTCGTCGTTGCTGCTGCGCAGGGCGAAAGAGCTGCGCTCTCCCGGGTATTGGAAATCATTCGTCCACTGGTCGTGCGGTATTGCCGCGCTCGAGTGGGGTCCGCCGAGCGTGGTCAACTTTCGGCAGACGATGTTGCGCAGGAGGTCTGCTTGGCAGTCATGACCGCCTTGCCTCGCTATCAGGATCAGGGCAGGCCCTTCATGGCCTTCGTCTACGGCATTGCCGCTCACAAGGTTGCAGATGCACACCGAAGCGCATCACGTAACAAATCGGACCCAGCCGCCGAAGTACCAGATGTCGTCTCCACCGAACACGGACCCGAGCAGCGAGCTTTGGAATCCGAGTCGAGCCGACAGATGACTGCACTGCTGGGAACCCTCCCGGCGAAGCATCGCGAGATTCTCGTGCTTCGCCTTGTCGTCGGATTGTCGGCAGAGGAAACTGCGGCAGCAGTCGGGAGTACTGCAGGCGCTGTCCGCGTGGCTCAACATCGAGCCCTCGCGAAGTTGAAGAACGAAGTTGTGAAAGCGGGTGAAATGTATGGCTAGGAACAACGGCCGTGATGGCATTCCCCGTATCGGTCGACCCGACGGGTCGTCGTCCCCATCGCCCGGAAATGACCCATACACCGATGCGAGTCCCGTCGACATCGCTGCAGTGCGTCGTGACGACCAGTTCATCGAGGCTCTGAGAAATGACGGTCCGGTCTCGACGGACAATGCAGACGAGTACCGCCTCGCGTTGCTTTTGGCCGGTTGGAGAGCCGAGGTCATCTCGCCTGCGCTGCCCAGCGGCCCAAGTGTCGACGACGTCGTTGTCGCCGTCGAACAGGAGATCGCTGCCGCGGATCTGTCTCGGAGAAACTCCCGTCGGGGTCGGTCCAGTTTTCTACGTCCGATCGCGGGTGCTGCCGCAGCAATCGCCGTCGTGATGGGCGGGTTGGTCGTTTTCTCGTACAACTCCGCGCCGGGTGATCCGCTGTGGAGCGTCAAGTCGGTAGTGTTCGCTCAGCAGGCGGATTCGACAGTTGCGCAGATCGATACGACATCCAAGTTGGAGCAGGCAGAGCAGTTGATTGCCGCCGGTGATGTCCAGGGCGCGCGCACCTTGCTCGACGGTGCGACTTCGACGACGGATTCGGTCACCGACCGAGCCCAGAGATCAGATCTCGAGATGTGGCTGCATCGTCTGATGGATCAACTGCAAGCATTGATCCCGACGCTCCCCACTCTCCCGCCGTTTGCGCCACCCGCGACCGATTCGATCGTTCCGCTGCCGGAGAACGTTCCTTCCGACATCCCTCCGATGCAGGTGCCGACGCAGGAGTTGCCGCTTCCTCCGGTGCTGACGTCACCGGTCGACGTCCCCCCACCGCCCCCACCGGTTTCTACTCCGACAGGACCGCCGACAACTTCGGCGCCGCCGTTCACCGAAACCGCACCACCTTCGCCGACGATCGTGAAGGAACCGAGTCCCACCACGGCAGCTGCCAGTGGGTCGAACGGCGGGGGAGGCACCTCGCAGCAGCGCGTCGAGACACTCGACGGCAGCTAGGTCCAAGCGCAGACACCTCAGCACAGACGACGGACACGACAAGACAGGCCCGACACGAAGTTCTCGTGTCGGGCCTGTCTTGGTAGTTGTGGAAGTCGATCAGATTTCGGTGTAGGTCAGCTGTCGAACCCATCGCTGTGCAGAGCATCGTTCATCGAGGCATCTGCGAAGCCGCGGCAGTAGTCCCACGTCACATACGCGTCCGGTACCGGGTCGTATGCGGGCTCGTGGGGGCGAACCGTACCGTCGACCAGCAGTTGGAGCAGGTTCGCTCGAAGCATGTCCCAGTCGTGGTAGTGGTCTTGCTGGCAGTCTTCGCAGCACACGACGAGGCCGCGAATACCGCGGTGGCCGAGCAGCGCTTCGTAGACGGCCAGATCAGCCAGATCCTCCTCGACGGCTAGCCGCTCCTGAGGATCCAACGGCTGTCCCGGCTCGATAGCGTCGAGGGCGGCCGATGGGTCGGCGGGGTCACCGGCGAACGGATCCGGAGGTAAACCTGGAGGCAATTGATCGCGCACGCCTCCACGGTACGCAGGACTGGTGGGTATGCGCCAGCCGTTGACACTCGAGTTGCCGACAAACATGCTCGATTCGACTGCTTTTGCCGATTCCGGCGAGCCTCACAGTGCGTTCGGGGCGGCTTCACAGTGCGCGTTCACGCTGGCTGCAGGGAGCCGATACCATGGAACAAGGCGCCGCGGCCGAGCGCGCGCACGCATCATGTACTCCATCCGTTCTTTTTCCACACGCGTATCGCATATCGCGTCTCCCCGACGCGGCCCGATGCGCACCCAGGCTCTAGGGAGGGCCAGATCCACATGAGTAGTCCAGGAGCCCATGTCCGTACCGGTGGCGACGATCCCAACAAGGTCGCCATGCTCGGTCTCACCTTCGACGACGTCCTACTGCTACCCGCCGCGTCGGATCTGATTCCGAGCGCAGTGGATACGTCGAGCCAGATAACCCGTGACATCAGACTTCGAGTTCCCCTCGTCAGCTCGGCGATGGATACGGTCACCGAGGCGCGCATGGCAATCGCGATGGCGCGCGCAGGTGGCATGGGAGTGCTGCACCGCAACTTGTCCCTGCTGGACCAAGCCGCACAGGTGGAGACCGTCAAGCGGTCGGAGGCAGGCATGGTCACCGATCCGGTGACATGCAAGCCCACCGACACTCTCGCCGAAGTAGACGCGATGTGTGCGCGGTTCCGCATCTCCGGCCTGCCGGTAACCGACGAAACCGGTGCGCTGGTCGGCATCATCACCAACCGCGACATGCGTTTCGAGGTCGACCAGAATCGCCGAGTCGACGAGGTCATGACCAAAGCGCCACTCATCACCGCCCGCGAGGGCGTGACGGCGGACGCAGCCCTCGGGCTCCTTCGGCGTCACAAGATCGAGAAGCTGCCGATCGTCGACGGCCAGGGTGCGCTCACCGGCTTGATCACGGTCAAGGATTTCGTCAAGACGGAACAGCATCCGTTCGCTACCAAGGATCGTGACGGTCGATTGCTCGTCGGTGCCGCGGTGGGCGTCGGTCAGGATGCATGGGCACGCTCGATGGCGCTCTCCGATGCGGGTGTGGACGTACTGATAGTCGACACCGCACACGGACACAACTCTCAGGTACTCGAGATGGTCAGCAAGCTCAAAGCCGAGGTCGGCGAGCGCGTTCAGATCGTCGGCGGCAACATTGCCACTCGCGCGGGCGCACTTGCCTTGGTCGAAGCCGGTGCGGATGCGGTGAAGGTCGGGGTCGGACCCGGGTCGATCTGCACCACTCGCGTCGTTGCGGGCGTGGGCGCACCTCAGATCACGGCGATCCTCGAAGCCGTCGCAGTCTGCAAACCGCACGGCGTTCCTGTTATCGCCGATGGCGGGCTTCAGTTTTCCGGCGACATCGCCAAGGCCCTTGCGGCAGGCGCGTCGACCGCGATGCTCGGATCGCTTCTGGCGGGCACCGCCGAGTCTCCAGGTGAACTGATTCTGGTCAACGGCAAGCAGTTCAAGAGCTACCGTGGAATGGGTTCGCTCGGGGCAATGCAGGGCCGCGGTGCTGCCAAGTCGTTCTCCAAGGATCGCTACTTCCAGGACGATGTGCTCGCCGAGGACAAGCTGGTTCCGGAGGGTATCGAGGGACGCGTGCCGTTCCGAGGGCCGTTGTCTCAGGTAATTCATCAGCTCACCGGTGGTTTGCGTGCAGCCATGGGTTACACCGGGTCCAACTCCATCGAGGAATTGCAGAACGCGCAGTTCGTGCAGATCACCGCTGCGGGCCTGAAGGAAAGCCACCCGCACGACATCACGATGACTGCGGAAGCTCCCAACTACACCACTCGGTGATGCGCCGCGCCGATCCGGCGTGCTGAAGCATTCACCTGTAACTCACCAGAAAGGGGCGCACCCGTGCGCGACCTCGTTGAAATCGGCATGGGCAGAGAAGCCCGGCGTACCTACCAGCTCGAGGACGTCGACATCGTGCCGTCCCGGCGTACACGGTCGTCGAAGGAGGTCTCGACGGCCTGGCAGCTCGACGCATACCGCTTCGACATTCCGGTGTTGGCTCACCCCACCGACGCTTTGGTGTCACCCGAATTCGCGATCGAACTCGGTAAACAGGGTGGGCTCGGTGTCATCAACGGCGAAGGTCTGTGGGCGCGGCATTCCGACGTACAAGCGAAGATCGACGAGCTGGTTGCTATCGCCGGAAGCGATTTCGACGCCGATGCGCCGGTAGCGTTTCTGCAGAAGCTGCATGCGGCTCCACTGCAGCCGGAACTACTCGCAGCTGCCATCGCGCAGGTTCGTGCCTCGGGGGTGACGGTGGCAGTTCGGGTGAGTCCCCAGCGCGCGAGAAGCTTGACTCCTGCATTGGTTGCTGCCGGCATCGATCTTCTGGTGATTCAGGGCACGATCATCTCTGCCGAGCATGTCGCGCGCAGTGACGACGAACCATTGAACCTCAAGACGTTCATCGCAGATCTCGACGTTCCCGTGATCGCGGGTGGCGTCAGTGATCATCGCACTGCGCTGCATCTGATGCGGACCGGTGCGGCAGGCGTCATCGTCGGGTACGGCTCGGTGGAGGGTGGCACGACGACGGGTGAGGTCCTGGGCATCGGAGTGCCGATGGCGACTGCGATCGCAGACGCCGCTGCTGCACGGCGGGATTATCTCGACGAAACCGGTGGACGCTATGTCCACGTGATCGCCGACGGCGGCATCACCACTTCGGGTGGGTTGGCGAAGGCCATCGCGTGTGGTGCGGACGCTGCGGTGCTCGGGGCTCCACTCGCTGCCGCAGCGGAGGCTCCCGGTAGGGGTTGGTACTGGCCGTCGGCGGCTGCGCATCCGTCCATGCCTCGCGGTGCGCTGTTGCCGGTTGCGGCAGGGGAGCGCCCGAGCCTCGATCAGGTGCTTCACGGGCCCTCGAGTGAGCCGTACGGTTCGATCAATCTTGTTGGTGGACTGCGTCGTTCGATGGCAAAGTCGGGCTATTCCGATTTGAAGGAGTTTCAGAAGGTGGGCCTGAACGTCAGAGGCTGAGCTTCGTCTCTACCGAAAGGCGCGCACCCTGGTCGTCGGGGTGCGCGCCTTTTTTGTGCATTCTCGGGGTGGTTCGGCCCCGAAGATGGTGCTAACTGCAGTTACAGCTAAGGTGTCGAGTGTCAACTGTCACAGCCTTGTGGTCAGGTCGCGCTTTCTGTCACCTATCATGTGGTCTCGATCACATCCAGGTGTGGCGGGTCGGCAGGCGAGGCTGGTTGCGGTACGTACGAGGTGGAGGTCGAAAGATGCGAAAGACCGATTACGATGTTGTGATCGTCGGATCCGGTTTCGGTGGCAGCGTCACCGCGTTGCGGCTCGTGGAGAAGGGCTACAGCGTAGGGATTCTCGAAGCCGGTCGCCGGTACGAGGACAAGGACTTCGCGAAAACCAGCTGGGACCTCAAGCGCTTTCTGTGGGCACCCAAGCTCGGGTGCTACGGCATTCAGCGAGTTCACTTGCTGCGTGACTGCCTGATCCTCGCGGGCGCGGGTGTCGGGGGTGGTTCGCTCAACTACGCCAACACGCTCTACCAGCCGCCGGAGTCGTTCTTCAATGACAAGCAGTGGGCTCACATCACCGACTGGAACAGTGAGCTCATCCCGTTCTACGACCAGGCCACTCGCATGCTCGGGGTCGTCCGCAACCCACACATGACTCCTGCGGACGAAGTCATGAAGTCCGTCGCCGAGGACATGGGCGTAGGCGAGACCTTCATTCAGACTCCGGTCGGTGTGTTCTTCGGAGACGAGGCGGGCAAGAAGGTCGCCGATCCCTACTTCGGTGGCGTGGGGCCCGAGCGCACCGGCTGCATCGAGTGCGGGGAGTGCATGACCGGGTGCAGACACGGGGCAAAGAACACACTCCTGAAGAACTACCTCGCGCTCGCGGAACGTGCCGGAGCCGACATCATCCCCATGACAACCGTGAGTGGTCTTCGGTCGCTTCCGGACGGCACGTGGGACGTCGCCACCGAGCGGACCGGGGCGTGGGTACGCAAGGCCGCCAAGACGTACACCGCCGCCCACGTCGTAATGGCCGCAGGGACCTGGGGTACCCAGAATCTGTTGCATCGAATGAAGGACGACGGTGCTTTGCCATTGCTGTCGAGCACGCTTGGTGAGCTGACACGTACCAACTCCGAATCCATCGTCGGCGCAGCCAAGTTGAAGGTCGATCCGACAATGGATCTGACACGCGGCGTGGCCATCACGTCGTCGTTCCACCCGTCGCCGAACACGCACATCGAGCCCGTGCGTTATGGCAAGGGTTCCAACGCGATGGGCTTGCTGCAGACCCTGATGACCGACGGGGGAGGACGTATCCCGCGGTGGCTGAAATTCCTATTCACTGCGATCGCACATCCCCTCGATTTCGTGCGAATCGTCAGCGTCAAGAACTGGAGCGAGCGCACCATCATCGCGTTGGTGATGCAGAACCTCGACAACTCGATCACCACGTTCACCAAGCGTGGTCTGTTCGGACGCAAGGTTTCGAGCAGACAGGGCCACGGCGAGCCGAATCCGACGTGGATACCCGAGGGCAACGATGCGACGCGTCGGGTAGCGAAGAAGATCGGCGGCGTGGCAGGCGGAACGTGGGGCGAGCTGTTCAACATCCCACTCACCGCCCACTTCCTCGGCGGCTGCGCGATCGCCTCGGATGCCGAGCACGGAGTCATCGACCCGTACCAGCGTGTGTACGGCTACCCGACGATGAGCGTCGTCGACGGCTCGGCCGTCTCGGCCAATCTCGGAGTCAACCCGTCACTCACCATCACCGCGCAAGCGGAGCGGTCCGCTGCGTTGTGGCCGAACAAGGGCGAGCAGGATCTACGTCCACGTCAGGGGGAGCCGTACCGACGGCTCGACCCCATCTCGCCTGTCAGCCCGGTTGTCCCCGTGTCGGCGCCAGCGGCGTTGCGCCTGCCGATCGTGGAGATTCGATCATCGAAGACTGCCATGTCGGAAGGTGCGTGATCCTTCGCCGGCTCGTCCAGGCCGAGTGCTGCGTCGCTATCCCGGGTGTGCCCACTAAGCTGATCGGGTGACCGCCACGCCGCAGCCTGATCCAGCCCAGCCCCGCCCCGTACTCGTCGTCGACTTCGGTGCTCAATACGCGCAGCTCATCGCGCGTCGAGTCCGTGAGGCGCACGTGTACTCGGAAGTGATCTCACATACGGCAACCGTGGAAGAGATCGCCGCCAGGAATCCGATTGCCCTGGTGCTGTCCGGTGGCCCGTCGAGCGTGTACGCAGAAGATGCACCGGCGCTCGACGCCAAGGTCTTCGATCTCGACGTGCCCGTCTTCGGTATCTGCTACGGATTCCAGGCCATGGCGCAAGCTCTCGGCGGCACGGTTTCGCACACCGGGACCAGGGAGTACGGACGCACTCAACTCTCCGTCGACGGCGGAGTCCTCCACGACGGCCTGCCTGCGACGCAGCCGGTCTGGATGAGCCACGGTGACGCGGTCACCGAGGCGCCCGACGGATTCACTGTCACCGCAACCAGTGCCGGTGCGCCCGTAGCTGCGTTCGAAAACACGCAGAGGCGTCTTGCCGGGGTGCAGTATCACCCCGAGGTGATGCACTCGCCGCACGGCCAGCAGGTCCTTCGTCGATTCCTCTACGAGACAGCGGGAATCAAGCCGGATTGGACGGCAGCCAATATCGCCGACGCGCTCGTCGAACGAGTCCAGGAGCAGGTCGGTGACAGTGGTCGCGCTATCTGTGGATTGTCGGGAGGCGTCGACTCTGCAGTGGCAGCAGCGCTGGTGCAGCGCGCAATCGGCGATCGACTGACCTGTGTGTTCGTCGATCACGGTCTGCTGCGCGAAGGCGAGCGCGAGCAGGTTCAGCAAGACTTCGTTGCTGCCACCGGCGCCAAGCTCGTCACCGTCGATGCCGTGGATACGTTCCTGGGTGCGCTCGAGGGCGTGTCCGACCCGGAGGAAAAGCGCAAGATCATCGGCCGGGAGTTCATTCGCAGCTTCGAAGGCGCAGTGTCCGAGGTCCTCGGGGAGAACGCCGAGCAGGGGAGCGGCGTCGACTTTCTCGTGCAGGGAACCTTGTACCCCGACGTCGTCGAGTCCGGTGGCGGTTCTGGAACCGCGAACATCAAGAGCCATCACAATGTCGGCGGTTTGCCCGACGATCTGCAGTTCACCCTTGTCGAACCGCTTCGCGCGCTGTTCAAGGACGAGGTCAGAGCCGTGGGGCGTGAGTTGGGCCTGCCGGAGGATCTCGTCGCACGCCAGCCGTTCCCCGGCCCGGGACTGGCCATCCGCATCGTCGGCGAAATCACCCGTGACCGCCTCGCCACGCTCCGCCACGCCGATTCCATCGTGCGTGAGGAACTGACGATGGCAGATCTCGACAGCCAGATATGGCAGTGCCCGGTCGTGCTGCTCGCGGATGTGCGCAGCGTCGGCGTTCAAGGGGATGGTCGCACCTACGGTCATCCGATCGTTCTTCGGCCGGTGTCCAGCGAAGACGCAATGACTGCCGACTGGACGCGGTTGCCGTACGAGGTTCTGGAAACGATCTCGACCCGGGTGACCAACGAGGTACCGGAGGTCAACCGAGTCGTTCTCGATGTGACGAGCAAGCCGCCGGGCACCATCGAGTGGGAGTGAGAATGGTGCTACTGCTTACCTTTTCGTCCAGGGGCAAGTAGTAGTACCGTCCCTACCACGATCGCCGCCACCACGAATACCCAGCGGAACTGCACGGTGCCGAGCGTGACGAGCGCGCTCGGGCCGATCAGTGCGCAGACGCTGACGATTGCTGCCGCGAGTCCGACGAGGAAAAGCAGAGCGGACGGCCGTGTTCGAGCGCGATTCTCCAGAGTGGTGTCGTCGTCGCTGTCGCCGTACTGCCAGGACTCAGCCACGGAGTACCTCCAGATTGCCGGCCCGCGCTGATCCTTCTATGGTCAGGATCGACGTGTTGTCGGGCGAATTGCCTTGCTGCACACCGGTGGGGCCGCACTTCGTGCTGGACGCCACGGACGTGCAGTCGGTTCGGATGTTCATCCCGTCGGGGACGAAGATTTTCGCGTTTCCTGCCGTGACGTCGACAGAGATCGTTCGGTCCTCGGTGAGGTCCAGACCTCGCAGATCGAGTTGGAGATCGCCACCCTGCACTGTGTATTCGGATTGCAGATCTGCCATCGTCGTCGGTCGATACTCCTGTTGACCCGCGTACTGGCTGTCGAAGGAGATGGGTCCGATTATCGACGCGAACACCACGAATGCCACCAACGGGCCGGTCACGACTAGTAGTCCGTAACCCTTTCGCAGGAACGCGCCCAGAATCAAGCCGGTCGCGACCACCGCGAGGGCGACTGCGCCGACCCGCGCCGGGGTGAGCCACATCGATTCACTGCTTGCGGCAATGGCTCCGGTAAGAGCCGCAGCCAGCAACGCGAGTCCGATGAAGCTCGATGTCCACCGAGAGTGCTTCTTCTTCTCGATCATCTCCGGCGTACGTGGTGCTGAGGGTTCGGGTAGGTCCCAGGCGAACGGAGCGACTCCGAGTGGATCCCAAGAGGGTGGTGACGGTGGCTCGGAAAGACCCTGCGGGGGAGTGGATTTGGTGAGATCGACGCCCGTCGCCGGCGGTGGAGTAGGGACATAACTCTTGGGGAGCGTCGTGTAAGGGGTGTATCCGCCTCGACCGGCGTCGTACTGCGGAGGACGATGCTGCGCTGCTCCCCAGGAGTTGGGCTGGGAAGAGGCGTTGTACGGCGTGTCGAAGGAGATCGGAAAGCTCGACTGTGCGTAGGACGAGGCTCCGCCTAGGGGATAAGCGGTGGAGCCGTCCGGGAGAAACTCCGGCGGCTCGGGACGACGCTGGTGCAGAAGCCACAGGCCGCCGAGGAGAGCGAGCGTACTGACCAGACCTGAACCGTCGAGACCGAATCCGGCGGGACCGATCGTCGTGACGGCGATGACCAGCGCAACTACCAGAACGATCGTTTTCGTACTGGTGCCCCTGCCGACCAGTGATTGTGCCGCAGAGGCGGAATCACCCGGTTTGCTCAACAGCAACCATGCGGCGAGATACAGAACGATTCCGGCGCCGCCGAAGATCGTCCCGACGACGAGCGCGACTCGAACGAGAACAGGGTCGACGCCGTAGCGGTATCCGATGCCGGCCGCGACACCCGCGATGTGGCCTCGCTGCGGCAATCGGTAGGGGCGGGTGCGCCACATCTGTTGGAGCTGCTCGGAGACGGTTGCGTTGCTCATGTAGACCATCGTGGCGGGTTGCTGTGTCGAGCACATCAGGGATAGCCCTGATATTCACGCCGGGGTAGGAATGAATCGGCCTTCGATGGAGGTTGTGCTTGACAGAAAGTCATTCGCATAACGAAGGAGTTCCCGAAGTGAAGATCGGAATCATCGGCGCAGGATCCATCGGTGGCACATTGACACGGCGGCTCAGCGCGCTCGGGCACGAGGTTCGGGTATCGAACTCGAGGTCTCCTGAGACTTTGTCCGAGCTGGCAGCCGAGACCGGCGCACAAGCAGTGTGGAGTTCGGAAGCGGCTCTCGATGCCGATCTGGTGATCGTGAGCATCCCACAGAAAAACGTTCCCGACCTGGCCGCCGGCATCGTCGACGCCGCCAAAGATGGTGCCCCGATCATCGAGACCAACAACTACTACCCTCAGCAACGTGACGGCCTTATCGCCGACATCGAGAACGGCAAGCCGGAAAGCGTCTGGGTAGCAGAGCATCTCGGCTCCCGCGGTGCCGATGTCGTCAAGGTGTTCAACGGAATCTACTGGAAGCACCTCCTGGAGAAGGGGCAGCCGAAGAGTGCAGCAGGTCGGATCGCGCTCCCTATCGCCGGTGCCGACGGACCCGGCAAGGATGTGGTGTTCGACGTCGTCGAGCAGTTGGGCTTCGACCCCGTCGACGGCGGCGCGCTAGCGGATTCGTGGCGTCAGCATCCAGGTACTCCCGTGTATGGAAAGGACTTCGATACAGACGGCGTGAAGGCAGCGCTGGCGGAGGCAACAACCGAGCGGGCACCGGAATGGAGCGCTGCTACTGCCTAGAGATCAGGGGAGACCCTGATGCGCGGGATGGTCGATTCGTGCCAGGATCGAATCGTGCACCCTGTCGACCCGCCCGCTTCCGTCGGAAGCTACGAGCCCGCCAAGTTCCATCGGCGTGGCGGTGGACGCATTGTGGGCGGAGTCGCAGGTGGTGTGGCAGACCATCTCGGGGTGGACGTGTTCAAAGTCCGCGTTGCATTTGCATTGCTGGCGATCATGGCGGGGGCGGGAATCCTCGCGTACGGCCTCCTGTGGATTTTCAGCCCGGTCGGAACGGACGTGGATCGTCCGAGTAGCGACGAACGACAGCGAGCTTTCGGACTAGCCGCCATTGGGCTCGGGTTGGCCGCCGGATTGGCGTGGCTGCTCGACGGAACTGCTGCGGCGGTCCTCGCCCCGATAGTGGTCGTCGTCGTCGGCGCGGCGTTGGTCTGGCGCGAATTCGATTCCGAGGGACCGCGTTCTATTCTCGGTATGCCGAAGAAGCCGACGGTACTCAGTTGGGCACGTGTGGTCGGCGGTGCAACGCTGATCGTCCTCGGACTCGGTGTCGTCGTATTGGCTCGCGTCGACCTGGCCTCGGTGCGTTCGTCGTTGCTGGCAGTGATCGTCACTCTGGTCGGTGCCGCGCTGCTGACGGTTCCGGTCTGGCTGCGGATGTGGCGGGCGCTGAACGCCGAAAGGTCTGCTCGCATTCGCAACGACGAACGCGAGGAAATCGCCTCTCACCTGCACGACTCGGTGTTGCAGACACTGGCGCTGATACAGAAACAGTCGGATCATCCGCAGGAAGTCATGCGATTGGCACGCGGGCAGGAGCGCGAACTGCGCAAGTGGTTGTTCGAAGATCGCGACGCCGACCACACGAGCCTCGCCGAGGCATTGAAGACGATCTCGGGTGAGGTCGAGGACCAGTACGGTGTCACGGTGCGTCCCATTACGGTCGGCGATGTGCAGCTGGCGCTCGAAGATTCCGATTCCGGTTTGCCCCGAGAGCATTTCACTGCGCTGCTCGGCGCGACTCGCGAGGCGCTGGTCAATGCGGCGAAGCATTCGGGCGAAGTCAACATCGATTTGTTCGCCGAGACCGAGCCCGAGCGGGTTACCGTGTTCGTTCGTGATCGCGGCAGCGGATTCGACGAGAACCTCGTAACGATGGACCGTCAGGGACTGGCCAAATCGATTCGGGGAAGAATCGAGCGACGCGGCGGTGAAGTCTCGATACGCTCGAATGTGGGGAAGGGAACCGAAGTCCGCATTCTCATGCCCCGCGAGCACTCATCGACAAACTCTTCGAAGAACGGCCGGACCGAGCCGATACGCCAACCGACACCGCAGGAGCAGCCCAGGTGACCGACACCTTTCGTGTCTTTCTCGTCGACGATCATGCAGTGTTTCGTTCCGGAGTTCGCACCGAGCTGGGTCGGGAAAGTGACATCGAGGTCGTCGGTGAAGCGGGCGGGGTGGCCGACGCGGTCGCCGGTATCGAGTCGACGAAGCCCGATGTCGTGCTGCTCGACGTCCACATGCCGGATGGCGGCGGCGTCGCCGTTCTCGGACGCATCACCGCTGGTCCCGTCTGTCTGGCGTTGTCGGTCTCCGACGCGGCCGAAGACGTGATCGCCGTCATCCGTGCAGGTGCGCGGGGGTACGTCACGAAAACGATCTCGGGGTCCGAACTCGCCGACGGCGTACGACGCGTTGCCGGTGGAGATGCCGTGTTCTCCCCGCGTCTTGCAGGCTTCGTGCTCGACTCGTTCACTGGGAAGTCGAATGCCCCGGAACCGCCACTCGATCCCGAACTCGATTCACTCACCCCTCGTGAGCTCGAGGTTCTGCGTCTGCTGGCGCGTGGTTATACCTACCGTGAGATCGCCGAGGACCTGTTCATCTCGGTGAAGACCGTCGAGACCCATGCCTCGAACGTGCTGCGTAAGACCCAGCAGTCCAATCGCAACGCGTTGACCAGGTGGGCTCACAAGCGACGTATCGATTGATCATTTTTTCAGAGTAGGGCGATGATCAGTATGATCACGAGTCCCACGGTGACGATCAACGCAGCAAGGACGGCCTCGGGCGGGACGTCGATCCGGTCGTCGACTATGTCGTCGATGCGATCGAGTACCACCTCGAGTGGGTTCTTCTTCCGCGGCGGATCGAATGGTGGTGGAGCGTACGGCGTCGGTGTCTGAGCATCGGTTTGATCGCTGAAACGAACGGCAGGCAGGCCGGCGATCGTGTTTCCGAATTCTCGCGAAGGGCGCCGCGATTCCGATACCGGGGTGGAGCGATGAGCCCAGGCCGGAACGACCCCGCCGGCCGAGGTCACCGGGACTCCACGTAGCCCGGCGATGTTTGCCCGGCCGCTGATCGCATGTCGGATGATCTCGTCGCGTGCCTGAGCCATGGTCGGTCTGCGAGCAGGATCGGGTTCGAGCATGTGCAGTAGTGGCTCGGTCAGGTCACCGCATCGAGTGGGTGGAATTATCTGTCCCTTGGCCACACGATGCAGCAGTGCAATGGAGTCCTGGTCGATGTCGAACGGCGGCTTGCCTTCGATCGCGGTATAGAGCGTCGCCCCGAGAGAGAAGACGTCACTTGCTTCGGTGGGATCCTGTCCCCGGGCCACTTCTGGAGCGAAATAGGCCGGAGTTCCGGTGATGACACTCGAATCCGACTCTTCGACATCACCTTTGGCGCGCGAGATACCGAAGTCGCTGATCTTGACGACACCGAGGGTGCGTCCGCGGTCGGCGATCAGGATGTTGCCCGGCTTGATGTCGCGATGGACGATACCGGCCTCATGCGCTTCGGTGAGTGCGTCGGCGACCTGAGCGCCGATCTGCGCAACTTCGTACGGTGGCAGTGTTTCGGCGGTGTTGAGTGCCTGCGCGAGGCTCCTCGACGGCATGTATTCCATCACGAGCCAGGGCTCGCCATCTTCGATCGCGACGTCGTGCATGGAGATGGCGTGCAAGCTCGACAGTCGCGCTGCGATTCTGCCTTCACGCATGGCTCGATTGCGCACTTCGCGTGCGGCGCGCTCGCTGAGGCGAGCAGTGGACGTGACCTGTTTGACGGCCACTTTCCGGTCGAGCAGCGTGTCCTGAGCGAGCCAGACCGCGCCCATTCCGCCCCCACCCAGCTTGTACGCGAGTCGGTACCTGCCTGCGAGTAGGAAGTCGGGTCCGACGACCCTGACGGTGCGCTGCTTCTCGGTCACGATCACAGGTTAGTTGACTATCGACGTCCGTGCCGACAGCGCTGTCGGTAGTCCGTTGGCGACCCTCCACCTGGGCTTTCGTTTCCGTCTTGACGTGGATCGCCGCAGCGGCTTTACTGGATAGGAATTCGAAAATGTGTTCGAAGGGTAAGACTTCCCCGCTGCCCCGAGAGCTGGTTCGAGTGTACTTTTTTCGCCAATTTTCGGGGAGTGCGCATGACTTTTTCTGCCGGTGCTTCCATGAGTACTACTGACTCCTCATTCGAGGTGTCACAGTCCGAAGCGTCCTTGTCGGAGATGACGTTGTCCGAACGCGTCGAGCATCTGAGGCGACGCATGGCATCGGTTCCGGCACGTGGTGAGACCCGCTCCGTCCGGCAGCCCATCGAACCCGTCATCCGGCCCCGTGTCGAGCCGGCATCATCTGTCCCGCGGGCGGTTGATCCTGTGCGAAGCAAAGCGGTACTGGCGGTCCCTCCCGCACTGGCCGCCATGCTCCCGTACGGAGGCTTGGCTCGCGGGTCCGTCGCAGCGGTATCGGGTGCAGGTTCGCTGCTGCTCGGCTTGGTGGCTGCGGTCACCGCGTCGGGTGGGCATGTCGCAGTGGTGGGGCAACCGCGGTTCGGTTTGCTCGCCGCTGTCGAGATGGGCGCAGAACTACGGAGATTGGCCGTCGTACCCGATCCGGGGGAGGACCCGGTCGAGGTAGCGGCAATTCTGTTGGACGGGCTCGATCTCGTCGTGCTCGGTCTCGGCGGTCGTTCGGTGCCTCCCTCGCGTGCGCGTGCAGTTGTCGCACGGGCGCGCAGCAAAGGGGCGGCGCTTCTGGTTACCGACGGCCACTGGGACGGCGTGGAGTTACGTCTGGATGCGGAGGTACGCAGCTACAACGGATTCGGCACCGGAGTTCGCTCGGGGCGTGGGCGTTTACGGAATCTGCAGTTGGAGGTACGTGCGCAGGGCAAAGCGATGCGGCCGCGTAGTACGTGTTTCGATCTTCGTCTCGAGCGCGGCCGTATCGAATGGTCGGTCGCAGCGCAGGTCGACAGTACGACAGGCAACGTAAGTGCCGAGACGGATCTTGCGGTTCTGGCATGAGCCGCGTCGTAGCGCTGTGGTGTCCGGATTGGCCTGCTGTCGCAGCTGCGGCGGTGGCCGATCTGCCGGCGACTCATCCTGTGGTGGTCACCTCGGCCAATCGGGTGATTGCATGCTCGGCACCGGCACGAGCGGCAGGGGTCCGCCGAGGCTTACGTCGTCGTGAAGCGCAGGCGCGATGTCCGGATGTGTATGTGGCGACGGCAGATTCGGATAGGGATGGGCGCTTGTTCGAACCGGTCGCAGCGGCCATCGATGCTGTCGCGCCAGGTGTGGAGGTGTTGCGTCCGGGGTTGTTGATACTGAGTGCGCGTGGGGTGAGTCGATACTTCGGATCGGAGCACAAGGCTGCCGAAAGATTGATCGATCAGGCTTCGGGTGCGGGGGTGGAATGCCAGATCGGAATCGCCGACGAGTTGACGACGGCCGTCATTGCAGCTCGTCATGCGGCAGTCGTCCCGCGGGGCGGTGCTGCGAATTTTCTCTCTCCACTCCCGGTTGCCGAGCTGGCAGCGGAGCCGAGTCTTGCCGCCGCGGACCGTGGAGAGCTGATAGACCTGTTGCGTCGCTTGGGTTTACGAACTATCGGCGATTTCGCGGCGCTCATGCCAGGGGAGGTGGCATCCCGGTTCGGGTCCGATGCGGTTCTCGCTCACCGCAGTGCGCGAGGTGAGCCGGAGCGTCCACCGTCGGCGCGTGCGCTGCCACCCGATCTGAACGTGGAACACCGCTGCGACCCGCCCATCGATCGCGTCGACGCCGCTGCGTTCGCCGGCCGAGGTATGGCCGAGAAGCTGCACCGCACGCTTGCCGCGGCGGCCGTGGCATGCACCCGCCTCCTCGTTCATGCTTCCACCGGAAACGGTGAGAATCTCTCACGTATCTGGCGGTGCGCCGAGCCGCTGACTCCGGAGGGAACAGCAGATCGGGTGCGGTGGCAATTGGACGGGTGGCTCACCGGGCGCAGCGAGAGTCGGCCCACGGCAGGAATCATTCTTCTGAGGCTCGAACCGGTAGAGGTCGTTGCGGCAGGTGAGCTGCAGTTGGGCTTGTGGGGAAGTGTCGGTGACGAGGACGAGCGTGCTCGGCGGGCGCTGGTACGAGTGCAAGGTCTCCTCGGTGGTGATGCGGTCAAGGTCGGGGTACTCAGCGGCGGACGTGGGCCGGTGGAGCAAGTGACGCTTCGTTCGCTCGGTGATGAGCTGGTCCCTCTGCTGGACCCCGCTGCCCCGTGGCCGGGCAGGTTGCCACATCCGGCTCCTGCGGCAGTGATGCAGACACGCCCGGAGGTCGCTCTGGAAAACGACGGCGGCAACGGTGTACACGTCACCGATCGAGGTGGTTTCGACACGGCACCCGTGGGGCTTCGGTGGGGTAGCAAGAAGTGGACCCTGCACGGGTGGGCCGGCCCGTGGTCCCTCGACGAGCGTTGGTGGGATCCGGTCGTGGGTGCGCGAGGTGCGCGTGTGCAGGTGCTTCTCGAGGAGAACCGCGCTCTGCTGTTGGTGTACGAGAACGATGTTTGGCGAGTCGAAGGCATCTACGAATGAGGTAGAAGTGAGCGCGGCTACTCTCGGGACTGTGAGTATCGACGTGGAATTACTCGATGTGGCCGGCGTCGACATCGCCTACCGAGATTTCGGTGGAGCCGATCCTGTTCCTACCGTGTTGGTGCACGGCATGGGCGGTGACAGCAGCACCTGGGACCGTTTCGCCGGCGCACTCACCGACGTGGGTCGTCGGGTAGTCACGGTCGATCTGCGCGGACACGGACGCAGTGCACACGCCGACGACTACTCGTTCGACGCTTTCGGAGGCGACGTGGCGGCGGTGCTCGACCATCTCGGGCTGTCGCAGGTAGATCTGGTCGGGCATTCGTTGGGCGCATATGCAGTGTCGGTGGTGGCGCAGCAGCGCCCCACATCGGTTCGGTCCCTCGTAGTCGAGGAGATGCCTATTCCGATTCGGCAGGGAGATGCGCCACCGTCGCTCACCGGCCGTCTGCCCACCATCACCGAACTCTGGCACGCAGGCTCGAGCATCATCAGGCATCCACGCGCTGTCTTCGCATTCGATCGGTCGATGACCAAACCTGCTCTTGCTCAGTTTCGCCGACCCAATGCTCAGTGGTGGTCTCGGCTGCCGGACATCACTGCCTCGACCCTCGTGCTCCGCGGTGGCCTGGGCGGGATGGTCGATCCGGAAAGGCTCGCCATGCTCTCCGGTGAGATCCGCTCGTGTCGGGTTGTGGCATTCGATACCGGTCACAGCATCCATCGTGACGACTACCAGTCATTCGAAAGCGTCGTGCTCCCATTCCTGATGCGTGATCGAATCTGATTCCCAAGCTCTAGTATTTGCAGATGGCACTTTCGGCGCAGGATCGTCCACTCATCGCTTGGACGATGATGTTCGCTGTCTCTCAAGCCAATATCGTGCGTCTGTTGGGGCCGGCAGGCCCTCGGGTTCTACAGATTCAGACATCGTGGTCGGCACTCCGATACCGGCAGATTCTCGACAGCATGGATGCAGCCGCCACCGCTCGATTTCGGAGTCACTACTACCCCGATTTCGTTCATCCGGTGATCTACGCGATGGCTTTGCGTGCCGGGGCTTCGCGTCTGGGCGAACTCACCGAGCTGGCACCGGCCACGGCGAAGGTGCTGGCCGTAGCTCCGATTCTGTCCGCGGCGGGTGACTACGTCGAGAACATCGCGGGTCTGTATCTGCTCGATCACCGCGAACAGATCACCGATTCGGTGGTTCGCGCCACGACGGCGGTCAGCGTTACCAAGTGGGTGCTCGCACTGGGAACTCTCGCGTACCTCGTCGGGGGGTTCGGTCGAGCAATCGCAGGTGTGGGTAGAGCCAGGCGTCACCAGTAGACGCCCGGCACCAACCGGCCGATTCGACGCGCCAACTTGGCAACTCGTGCTCCCGGACGCGACGGGTCGTGTGGTGGCGCCGCCGGTGGAACGAGTGCGGGCTGTGTAGGTGCAACCTCGCCCTTGGACGCAGCGGACTCCGGGAAGCGACGGTAGAACTGATGCATCGTGCGGTCCTTGATATTCGGCGTGAAGATGCTGCCGACCTGACCGAGAGTGCCCAGTGGGGTGTCGATGCGCTTCGGCCTCCGGATGAGCGCCCGAATCACCATCGCCCCGGCCTTCTCCGGTGACACCACCGGGCCGGCATTGCTGGGGCCTGTCGGGGTGATCATCGGGGTGGCCACCAGCGGCATGTGGATCGTGGTGAATGTTATTCCGTCGGAAAGAGTCTCGGCTGCGGCGACGTCGGCGAAACCGTCGAGTGCGGCCTTGCTGGCTACATAGCCGGAGAATCGGGGAGCGTGAGCGAGCACTGCTTCGCTGCTGACGTTGACGATGTGACCGAAGCGACGTTCACGCATGTGCGGAAGCAGTGCCAGGACGAGGCGAACAGCACCGAAGTAGTTGACGGCCATGGTGCGCTCGAAGTCGTGCAGTCGATCGGTGGAGCGGTACAACGATCGACGGATGGACCGGCCGGCGTTGTTGACCAGCATGTCCACGTGATCATGTTCGCTCAGAATAGTTTTCACGGTCTGCTCGACCGACTCGGTGTCCGTGATGTCGCAGGTGTACCCGAAGGCATCACCACCGTGTGCGCGGATGTTCGCCACGACGGAGTCGAGTTGTTCGGTACCGCGGGCAAGCAGAATGACGGTGGCACCTTTGCGTGCTGCAGCTTCGGCACTCGCTTTTCCGATGCCGGAGGATCCGCCGGTGATGATGACGTGTCGTCCGAAGAGAGGGCCGCGAGGATCGTCGCGCCGTGCGCGGTTCGGGTCCAGGTGCGCGCGCCAGTGCTGCCACAGGCGGTCTGCGTAGGTCGCCAGCGGTGGTGGGGTGATTCCGCTGCCCGACAGTGCTTTCCGGGTCGCTGCCGAGTCGAAGGTCGTCGGCAAGGTGAGATGTTCGAGCACTACCGGCGGTATGCCGAATCTGCCCAGGAGAGTGTTGCGGCCGGTGCGGACGATGTCGGTCTTCGGTGCTACGACGGCGGCAGCAACGGCGCCGGGAATGTCGATGACCTTCGCTTTCGAACCTGCGGCCTCGGAGAATGCGCGATACACCTCGTGCATCGACTGTGCTTGCGTGTTGACCAGGTGGAACACTCGCTGATCGTCCTCGCCTCGGTGGATCAACTCCACAATCGCAGCGGCGACGTAGTCCACCGGCACCAGATTGGTGGCCCCGATCTTCGGAACCGTGATGGGAAGCGCAGTAGGCAGTGTGGCCAACGCGGCGAAGAGGGGGAAGAAGAAGTATGGGCCGTCGATCTTGTCGATCGCCCCGGTTTCGGAGTGCCCCAGCACTACCGAGGGTCGATAGACGCGCCAGTCGACCGAGGATTCGCGCACGATCTTCTCGGATTGGAACTTGGTGCGGTGGTACGGGGTTGGGAAGCCCTGTCCTTTGTCGAAGTCGTCTTCGGTGAATGTGCCCGCGTAATCTCCGGCAACGGCGATCGAGGAGATGTGGTGCAACCGGGCACCGGTCCGCTCGGCAAGTGCCACCACTGCACGGGTGCCCTCGACGTTGGTCGATGCTTGTTCGTCACCGGCGGTCATGTCGTAGATGGCGCCCAGGTGAACGATATGGTCGATGCCATCCGGGACAGTGCGCAATCCGAGATCGGGTTCGGTGAGATCGCCGATCAACGGATGAATCCGGGTCTTGTCGGCGAGCATGTCGACCTGGCGTTCGAGCTTCCCGATCGACTTCTGGCGAACCAACACGTGAATCTCGGCCGCTGGGTCGCGCTCGAGCAGTAGTGGGATCAGATTCTGCCCGAGGAAACCCGTACCGCCGGTGACAATGTAGTTCGACATGGACGACAACTTACTCTGAAGTAAGTTGTTGGGCCAGGTCGGTAGAGCCCACCAGGGTGACCGGCGGCGCTCAGTGACCGATACCTACCTTCTCGTGCACCTTCTTCATCCACGCTGGAGCCCACCAGTTCGCCTCACCCATCAATTTCACCAGCGATGGGACGAGCAGCATGCGGATGATCGTGGCATCGACGATGAGCGCGAGAATCATGCCGAATCCCAGGAACCGCATGATCGACAATTCGGAAATGGTGAACGCGCCGGTGACGATGATGAGTATGAGCGCGGCCGCTGTCACGATTCTTCCGGTGCGCTGGGCGCCGATGACGACCGCTTCCTCCGTCGAAGCCCCGCCTGCGCGCGCCTCGACCATGCGCGACATCAAGAACACTTCGTAGTCGGTCGACAGGCCGAAGACCACGGCGAGGATGAGGACCACGAAGGTCGCCTCCAGCGGCGCGGGCGTCACCCCTAGGAGATCGGCGCCATGTCCTTCCTGGAACACCCAGGTGAGCACTCCGAATGTCGCCCCCAGGCTGAGTCCCGCCATGAGGACGGCCTTGATCGGCAACACGATCGATCCGAATGCGAGGAAGAGCAGGATGAGCGTCGAGACGACCATGATCGCAATCATGACCGGAAGCCACGCGGCGATCGCCGCATTGCCGTCGTCGACGAGTGCCCGTGCGCCACCGACGAGCAGTTCGGTGCCCTCCGGTGGCGTCATCGCGCGCAGCCCCGCCACTGCAGCACCGGCTGCATCGGCTTCGGTGCGACCGTCGCTCGGTTCACTGAAGATTGCTTCCAGCGCGACGACATCGTCTGTGGATCCGATGAACGAGACCCGAGCGATGCCGTCGACGGATTCAGCTCGACGGGTGATGTCGGCTATCGGTGAGCCCTGGGGTTTGGCTCCATCGAGGCCCCGGAGTACGACCGTTGCGCTCTCACCCGAGGATTGGAACTCGGTGCCGAGGGTCTCGACGGCGACGCGAGCGGGATCGTCCTTGGGGAGCGCGGTGTAGTCGACCTCGCCGAGTGCGACCTTCAGTATCGGCGCCGACAGTACGAGAAGTCCGGCGATGATCACTGCCGCTACGATGCCTGGCTTGCGCATCACTCGGGTCACGACGCCGCCCCAGAATTTCTGGGCGCGCGCCTCACCTCGATCCGATGCGGTTTTGCTCCACGTCAGAGAATTGATGCGTGGTCCGAGAATCGCCAGCAACGCGGGCACTGCAGTCAACGACAGGATCGCGGCGCTCGCTACAGCGGCCATGGCCCCGAAACCGAGCGACTTGATAACCGGTTGTGGGAAGACGAGCATGCCGGCAAAGGCGCAGATCAGCAGCAAGCCCGAGAAGACGATCGTTCGGCCTGCCGTCAGAACTGTTCGAATCGCTGCATCGGTCGGGGTCGCACCGTCGCGCATTTCTTCTCGATATCGACTGACGATGAACAGCCCGTAGTCGATGGCGAGACCGAGGCCCAGAAGTGACGCGACGTTGATGGAGAACGAGCTGACTTCCGTGACCGAGGTGAGGGCACGCAGGATTGCCAACGCGCTCAGGACGCTCAGGATGCCGACGAAGACCGGGACAGCGGCCGCGACGACGCCTCCGAAGATCACGATCAGCAGAACGAGCGTGATGGGGATGGCGATGGCTTCCGAGCGAACCAGATCTTCCTGGAGCGTCTGGCTGAAGGAAACTCCGACCACGGAACCACCGGCGAACTGGGAGGTGACGCCCGGTACCTCGAGCTGCGGTGGGATCTCTCCGAACGTGGCGAAGGTGATGCCGGAGTCGGGGCCGAGGGTGACCGTCGCGAGTGCCTTGGTTCCATCTTTCGAGACCAGAAATTGCTTCGTCCCGGTATCGGCTGTCCAGTAGGAGGTGACGTTCGCGACTGCGTACTTTTTCTGGAAGCCGTCGAGTACCGAGGTGACGTCCGGGGCGATGTCGTCGATGGTCTTGCCTTCGGGCGCGGTGTAGATGGCGACGATATCGGGGGTTTGCTGCCCCAATCCTGCGACGAGTTCCGATACCTCCGCAGCTTCACTACCTGGGTCGATGAAACCGCCCTCGCTGAGCTTGCCGAAGACGCCGAGTCCCCATATGCCGCTCAGGGCTACGACCACCACAGCGATGGAGAGCACCCAACGCTTGTGGGAGACGACGAACGAGGCCCAACGATTCACATTCTTCTCCGGCTCTTTCGGCTGCTGTATGTCACGGCGAGCCTAACTGCCTCTCGAGACAGATTGATTTGTGTCGTAGCCAAAGGGTCTAATGGAACATATGTTCGAATGAAAGTGAGGTGTCAGTATGGGATGGAACGACGGTCCGCCGACGTGGTCGGAAATGGAACGGGTGTTGTCCGGCCGCCCCTCGCATCCGAAGGTCGTGGACATCGTCGGGGACGGTGGTGACAGTCCAGCGTGGTCGCGCAAGCGTGCGGCGTACGAGAAGACGATATCGAAACCTGCGGCGACGACCACGGCATACGCGGAGCTACACGCACATTCGGCTTTCAGCTTTCTGGACGGTGCCAGCCAACCGGAGGAGATGGTCGAAGAAGCAGTACGGCTCGGGCTCGAAGCCGTCGCCATCACCGACCACGATGGCTTCTACGGTGTCGTGCGCTTCGCCGAGGCAGCAAAGGAGCTGGGGATCAAGACCATTTTCGGCGCCGAGTTGTCGTTGGACACGACGACGTCGAGGACAGGTGAGTTGGATCCGGAGGGTACTCATCTGCTGGTTCTCGCACGTGGGCAAGAGGGATACCGACGGCTGTCGCGTGAAATTGCCGCAGCTCACCTTGCCGGGGGAGTCAAAGGAAAGCCCCGTTACGATTTCGACGCCCTGTCCGAGGCTGCGGGTGGGCATTGGCAGATTCTCACCGGATGTCGAAAAGGGCATGTTCGACGGGCGTTGGACGCCGGTGGCGTCGAGGCAGCCGGTGCGGCTCTGGCGGATCTGATCGAGAGATTCGGTGCCGACCGAGTCACCGTGGAACTGACTCATCACGGCATACCGGAAGACGACGAGCGCAACGATGCGCTCGCCGAATTGGCGCGGAGATTCGCTCTTCCGATCGTTGCTACGACTGCGGCGCACTATGCGACTCCGCGGAGCGGGCGTTTGGCCATGGCGATGGCAGCGGTACGTGCACGCAGCAGTCTGGACGACGCCGCGGGGTGGTTGGCGCCCACGGGAGGTACGTATCTGCGATCCGGTGCCGAGATGGCTCGGTTGTTCGAGCATCATCCCGGTGCGGTTCGTGGTGCCGCCGAACTGGGTCGAGAGTGTGCTTTCGATCTGCATCTGATCGCCCCACAACTACCGCCGTTCGACGTGCCTGCCGGCCACACCGAAGCCAGCTATCTACGTGCCCTTACCCTCGACGGTGCTGCTCGCAGATACGGCACACCCAGTACCCACCCGGCCGCCTACGCGCAGCTCGATTACGAACTCGACATCATCGAGCGGTTGAATTTTCCGGGGTACTTCCTCGTCGTGCACGACATCGTGGACTTCTGTAAGACACACGACATTCTCTGTCAGGGAAGAGGTTCGGCAGCGAACTCGGCTGTCTGTTACGCCATCGGAATCACGAACGTCGATCCGGTGGCGAACAAACTTCTTTTCGAGCGTTTCCTTGCTCCGGAACGAGACGGCCCTCCGGATATCGATGTCGACATCGAGTCCGACCGGCGCGAGGAAGCCATTCAGCACGTGTACGAGAAGTACGGGCGTGCGTACGCGGCGCAGGTGGCGAACGTGATCACGTACCGAGGTAAGTCCTCGGTACGTGACATGGCACGTGCTCTCGGGTTCTCGCAGGGTCAGCAGGATGCCTGGAGCAAACAGGTCACCCGGTGGTCTGGCGTCGGAGATCAGGCAGACAGTGGCATTCCGAAGTCTGTTCTAGAGCTTGCCCAGCAGATCGAGGGCTTCCCAAGGCATCTGGGTATCCACTCGGGCGGAATGGTGATCTGCGATCGCCCTATTGCCGATGTCTGTCCTGTCGAGTGGGCGACGATGGCCAATCGTAGTGTATTGCAGTGGGACAAAGATGATTGTGCTGCAGTAGGTTTGGTGAAATTCGATATGCTCGGTCTCGGTATGTTGTCAGCGTTGCACTACATGATCGATCTTCTCGTCGAGCACAAAGGGCAACGCATCGACCTCGCCGATATCGATTTGAGTGAGAAAGCCGTCTACGACATGCTGCAGCGGGCCGATTCGATCGGTGTGTTCCAAGTGGAGTCGCGGGCCCAGATGGCGACGTTGCCGCGGTTGAAGCCGAGTGAGTTCTACGACCTGGTCGTAGAGGTCGCACTCATTCGGCCGGGTCCGATCCAGGGTGGATCCGTTCATCCGTACATCAAGCGCCGCAACGGACTCGAACCCGTCACATTCGATCACCCGTCGTTGAAGAAGGCTCTCGACCGCACCCTCGGAGTGCCACTCTTTCAAGAGCAATTGATGCAGATGGCCATCGATGTGGCTGGATTCAGCGCTGCCGACGCCGATCAACTTCGTCGTGCGATGGGGTCGAAGCGTTCGCCGGAGAAGATGAACCTGTTACGTGATCGCTTCTACGAGGGAATGCGAGACTTGCACGGCATCACCGGTGACGCGGCCGATCGAATCTACGAGAAGCTTTCTGCATTCGCCAATTTCGGTTTCCCCGAAAGCCATTCACAGAGCTTCGCCTCGCTGGTCTTCTATTCGTCGTGGTTCAAGCTTCATCATCCCGCCGCGTTCTGCGCAGGTCTGTTGCGTGCGCAACCGATGGGGTTCTACTCCCCGCAGTCTCTGGTGGCGGACGCTCGACGGCATGGAGTGCGTGTGCACGGCCCGGACGTCAATGCCAGCTCGTGGTACGCGGATCTCACTGCCGAGGGTCTCGAGATTCGGATGGGACTCGCTGACGTGAAGTACATCGGGCAGGATCTTGCCGAACGCATCGTCGACGCACGCACAGCAGCCGGTCCGTTCGTATCGTTCCTCGATCTCACGGGACGAGTAGAGCTGTCCACTACGCAAGCCGAATCGCTTGCTACCGCAGGCGCATTGGGATGTTTCGGGATCACCCGCCGGGAAGCGCTCTGGGCGGCAGGCGCAGCAGCAGGGGAGAGGCCGCATCTCCTTCCCGGGCTCGGGGCATCCACTCGTGCGCCGGTATTGCCTGGGATGAGCGATCTCGATATGGCCTCGGCGGACGTCTGGGCCACTGGAGTCTCACCCGATGCGTACCCGACTCAGTTCTTTCGTGAGCAGCTCGACGCACTGGGGGTAGTCCCGGCGAATCGTCTACTGCAGGTTCCCGACGGGGACCGGGTCCTGGTCGGTGGCGCCGTGACGCATCGGCAGCGACCGGCTACGGCTGCAGGGGTCACGTTCGTCAATCTCGAAGACGAAACGGGGATGGTCAACGTGGTGTGCTCGGTGGGATTGTGGGCCAAGTACCGCAAGCTGGCGCTGACGGCTCCGGCATTGCTCATCCGCGGGAAGGTCCAGAACGCAGAAGGCGCAGCGACGGTGGTGGCCGATCATCTGCAACTCATGGACCTACGGGTGATGTCGAAATCTCGGGACTTTCGTTAGAGACCGGGCAGGATAATCTGACGCGATGACCGCACCTGCATTCGGTGAGATGTGAAACTGCTTCTTCTCGCAGACACCCATGTCCCCACTCGGGCTCGGGTGTTGCCCGAGCAAGTGTGGACGGCCATCGACGACGCCGATGTGGTGATTCACGCCGGCGACTGGGTCGATGCGGGTGTGTTCGAGCAGATTTCTGCCAGGTCGAAAAGGTTGATCGCGTGCTGGGGCAACAACGATGGTGACGACCTCCGTGCCCGGATGCCCGAATGCGCACGAGTCACATTGGACGGGGTTCGGATTGCCGTCGTTCATGAGACGGGCAGCTCAGCCGGACGCGAACAGCGGATGGCAGAGAAGTACCCGAGCATCGATGTTCTGGTGTTCGGACACAGTCACATTCCGTGGGACACCGTGACGGACACCGGTGTGCGGCTGCTCAACCCTGGCTCACCGACCGACAGACGCAGGCAGCCGTTCTGCACCTATATGACAGCCGAGATCAGCGACGGGATTCTGCACGACGTCGAACTGCATCGGCTCGAGCCTCGCGTACGATCACGCGCTCGCTGACTCGGGGACGTCGCGCGCCTGGTCTACCAGGTCGTGTACCAATCGGATGATGACATCCATGTCCGACATGACTCCGGCACGAAGCTCGTCCTGCTCGGCAGGGGATAGCGCCGGTCCATCGTGTCCGTCGAGAGCCATCAGGACATCGATCTTTCCCCGAAGCGTATGCAGCGGGCCCATCAGTTCCTCTGCCGCGTCGGTGATCAGACGGTTTTGACGCGCGCCGGATTGGGCAAGGGCAGCAAGCATGTCATTGAAGCTCGTCGCCAGTGACGCAAGTTCGTCGTCTCCGGTGACGGCGATCGGTTGCAAATCACCGGTGCGCGCTACCCGTTCGGTGGCATTGCGCAATCGTTTGACCGGACGCAGTCCGGTCCGAGCTACTGCTGTTCCGGCGATCCCGGCCAAAACGATGAGAAGAGTTCCGATCGCGACGAGCGCAAGCGTCAACTTGCCGAGCAACGGCGCGTTGGACTGCAACGACTCGGCCACCATGACCGTTTCGCCCGATACGGTCCGTTTGGCCGACAGCATGTACCCGCGCACCTCGCGGAGCGATTGATCGGTCGAACCGGTTGCGACCGCCTGTTCGGTGGCATCGAGAGTGCCGTCTGGGTTGGTGAACGGTCGAGATTCTGCGGTGAAGGTTACGAGTTCGCCGTCCGAGGTCACCAACGCAACTTTGATCGCGGGCCCGTCGGTCGTGCCGACTCCGAACCCGAAGAAGGTCGAAGGAACTCCGGACGTGGCACTTGCAATGAGCGCGTCGGCATTTCGAGACACTCGATCGGCTACCTGGGAACGCAATGCTTGTTCGGTGACCAGGTAGATGGCCAGTGCGCTCACGGCAACCGCAAGAGCTGCCAGACTGATGATGAGGACCCGGATCCGGCTGTGGAGCGAGAAGTTCAATTGCCGACCCCGAGGACCCGTCGCCGCGTAGGCGATGCCGCAGGCAGTGAAGACGACATCGCTGAAGTATTACTTCCGGTGCTGAGAACTGTCTGAGAGCAACTCGCCGCAGAGGTCAGTCCCCAGAATGCTCGTCTTCTCCCGTTGCGATAGGTGCGCGGCGGGCCTTTTCGAGAACTTCGGTGGTCTGTCCGCCATGACTGCCCGGGCCGACATGAGCCTCGGCACGCATGCGCTCCACCATGTGTGGGTAGTGGAGTTCGAACGCCGGACGCTCGGAACGGATTCGCGGAAGTTCTGTGAAGTTGTGCCGCGGCGGTGGGCATGATGTGGCCCATTCCAGCGAGTTGCCGTAGCCCCAAGGATCGTCCACGGTGACCACCTCGCCGTAGCGATAGGACTTGAAGACGTTCCATACGAACGGCAGTGTCGAAGCACCGAGCACGAACGCACCGATGGTGGAGATGATGTTCAGCGTGGTGAATCCATCGGAGGCCAGGTAGTCGGCGTAGCGACGCGGCATGCCCTCGTTACCGAGCCAGTGCTGGACCAGGAAAGTGCCATGGAAGCCGAGGAACGTGAGCCAGAAGTGCCACTTGCCCAGCGTCTCGTCCATCATCCGGCCGGTCATCTTCGGGAACCAGAAGTAGATGCCCGAGAACGTTGCGAACACCACCGTGCCGAAGACCACGTAGTGGAAGTGCGCCACCAGGAAATAGGTGTCGGTGACGTGGAAGTCGATCGGCGGGCTGGCGAGCAGGACACCGGAGAGACCGCCGAAGAGGAACGTGATCAAGAAGCCGAATGCGAACAGCATCGGGGTTTCCAGTGTCACCTGACCTCGCCACAAAGTGCCGATCCAGTTGAAGATCTTCACACCGGTCGGAATCGCGATCAAGAACGTCATGAACGAGAAGAACGGCAACAGCACCGCACCCGTGGCGTACATGTGGTGGGCCCACACCGCGATCGAGAGAGCAGCGATGGCAATCGTTGCGTAGATCAAGGTGGTGTATCCGAACATCGGCTTACGCGAGAAGACCGGGAACACCTCGGACACGATCCCGAAGAACGGCAACGCGATGATGTACACCTCGGGGTGGCCGAAGAACCAGAACAAGTGCTGCCACAACAACACTCCACCGGTCGCCGGGTCGAACAGATGCGCACCGAGATGTCGATCGGC
>NZ_MKKX01000036.1 GCF_002091985.1 Rhodococcus sp. 1163 | reverse complement strand
CGCGTCGCCATCGTCGGCGCCGGACCGGCAGGCATCTACGCCGCCGACGCACTCATGAAGTCCGACTACAACATCGCCGGCCGCGGCGTCAGCGTCGACCTGTTCGAACGCATGCCCGCCCCCTTCGGACTCATCCGCTACGGCGTCGCACCAGACCACCCCCGCATCAAAGGCATCATCACCGCCCTACACAAAGTCCTCGACAAACCACAAGTACGCCTCCTCGGCAACATCGACTACGGCACCGACATCACCCTCGACGACATGCGCCGCTTCTACGACGCCGTCATCTTCTCCACCGGCGCCAACGCCGACCGCGACCTCAACATCCCCGGCATCGACCTCGACGGCAGCTACGGCGCCGCCGACTTCGTCTCCTGGTACGACGGCCACCCCGACGTCCCCCGCACCTGGCCCCTCACGGCCGAAAAAGTCGCCGTACTCGGCGTCGGCAACGTCGCCCTCGACGTCGCCCGCGTCCTCGCCAAAACCGGCGACGAACTCCTCCCCACCGAAATCCCCGCCAACGTCTACGCCGGCCTCAAAACCAACAAAGCCATCGAAGTCCACGTCTTCGGACGCCGCGGACCCGCACAAGCCAAATTCACCCCCCTCGAACTCCGCGAACTCGACCACTCCACCAACATCGAAGTCATCGTCGCCCCCGAAGACATCGACTACGACGAAGGCTCCGAAGCCGCACGCCGCGGATCCAAACAGGTCGACATGGTCGCCAACACCCTCCAAGACTGGGCCATCCGCGACGTCGGCAACCGCCCCCACAAACTGTTCCTGCACTTCTTCGAATCCCCCACCGAAATCCTCGGCGACAACGGCAAAGTCATCGGCCTACGCACCGAACGCACCGAACTCGACGGCACCGGCAACGTCCGCGGCACCGGCAAATACAACGACTGGGACGTCCAAGCGGTCTACCGCGCCGTCGGATACCTCTCCAAAAACATCGCCCAACTCCCCTTCGACGACCAAGCCGGCACCATCCCCAACGAAGCAGGCCGCGTACTCGAACCTGTCCACGGTCATTCCGCAGGCTCCACTCCTGCCGCCTCGCACACCGTGGTACCGGCGACCTACGTCACCGGCTGGATCAAACGCGGTCCCGTCGGCCTCATCGGCCACACCAAAGGCGACGCCAACGAAACCGTCGCCAACCTCCTCGAGGACGCACCGAACTTCACCGCCGCCCCCGAACCCACCGAGCAGGCCGTCACCGACTTCCTCGAGAGCAAAAAAGTCCCCTTCACCACCTGGGACGGCTGGTACCGCCTCGACGCCCACGAACGCAGCCTCGGCGAAACAGAAGGCCGCGAACGCGTCAAGGTCGTCGAACGTGAGGACATGGTGGCAGCGTCTCGAGAGTAACGGCAGCGTGACGCCGAACTATCAAAATTATTGAATTGCACTGCGTTTCGTGGACCGTCGATCCACCCGAGCCCAGCGACACCCTTGTTTTACCGAAGCCGCCAACAGTGCCGTCATTGGAGAGTCAATAGTGCGTGAGTTCTCAGTTCCTCAGTCGTTCTCGATTCCGGCCGACGTGTCGATGGCCGACTCCGTGTTCCGTCATGCTGAGGAAGACCCCACATTCACGCCATTCAAGCGGCGGTCGAACGGTGGATGGATCGACGTCACCGCAGCTCAATTCGCGAAGCAAGTGTCCGCAGTCGCAAAGGGTCTGATTGCGTCGGGGCTGGAGCTCGGCGACCGCGTCGCCATCCTCTCCTCGACCCGCTACGAGTGGGTCGTTTTCGACTATGCCATCTGGACTGCCGGCGGATGCACTGTCTCGATTTACGAGACATCCTCACCCGATCAGGCGCAGTGGATCCTCGAGGATTCCGCGACAACACTTCTCGTGGTCGAAACGACCAAGCACGCGGAGATCCACAAGGAAGTCACCGACGGCGCCGACTCCCTCCGCGAGGTTCTGGTCATCGAGTCGGGTGCGATCGACGAGCTCGCCAACCGCGGCTCCACAATCACCGACGAAGAACTGCACACTCGTCGTCACCAGGTCACTGCAGCCTCACCCGCGACCCTGATCTATACCTCCGGCACAACAGGACGCCCCAAGGGTGTCCAGCTGACGCATGCGAACTTCTATGCGCAGGCAGCCGTTTGCCGTCTGGCACTACCGGATTCGATGATCCCGGGCAAGAAGACTCTGATGTTTCTGCCGCTCGCCCATGCGTTCGCGCGAGCGATCTCATTCGGCGCGTTCGAGTCGAAAGTAACCGTTGCCCACACCTCGGATTTGACGACGCTGCTCGACCAGTTCGCCGATTTCAAGCCCACCTTCATCCTCTCGGTGCCCCGCGTATTCGAGAAGGTCTACAACTCGGCGCGCCAAAAGGCCGTGGACAGCGGCAAGGCCGGGATCTTCGACAGAGCCACAGCAACGGCTATCGAGTACAGCGAGTCTCTCGAAAAGGGCGGCCCAGGAATAGCACTCAGACTCAAGCACGCGATATTCGACAAGCTCGTCTATTCGAAGCTGCGCTCCGCTCTCGGTGGGGAGTGCAAGCAAGCATTCTCCGGTGGCGCCGCGCTCGGCGCACGCCTGGGGCATTACTTCCGCGGGGCCGGTATCCCGATCTATGAGGGATACGGACTCACCGAATCGAGCGCCGCCTTCGCGATCAACAATTCCAATGCGCAGCGCATCGGTACGGTAGGCAAACCGGTCGACGGTCACACCGCGCGTATCGCCGACGATGGCGAACTTCTCCTTCGCGGTCCGGTCGTATTTGCCGGCTACTGGAAGAACGAGAAGGCAACTGCCGAATCGATCATCGACGGTTGGTTCCACACCGGTGACCTCGGTTCGATCGACAATGACGGATTCGTCTCGATCACCGGTCGTAAGAAGGAAATCATCGTCACCGCGGGTGGCAAGAACGTCGCGCCGGCGGGCCTGGAAGATTCGATGCGCGCACACCCACTGATCAGCCAGTGCATCGTGGTCGGCGACGGTCAGCCGTTCATCGGCGCACTGATCACACTGGACCCGGAGACCTTGCCCGCTTGGGTCGAGCGGAACGGCCTCCCTCCCACCACGACAACCTCCGATCTGGTGACCAACGCTGATTTGATCGCTGACATCGATACGGCCGTGGCGGAGGCGAACAAGAAAGTTTCCAACCCCGAAAAGATCAAGAAGTACACGATCCTCGAACGCGACTTCACCCAGGAGAGCGGCGAACTGACGCCGACACTCAAGCTCAAGCGCAACATAATCCACGCGGCTCACCGCACCGAAATCAGCGACCTGTATTCCTGACCCGTCGACTCTGCCCACTGGGATCCGAATCGTGCCGGTGGGCTTCTGTCGGGTCGCAATCCTTGCGTGGCTCACCGGCCGCGCTTCCTATGTACCGGGCCGATAGTCTGACCCAGTGGATCTGGGAATGGTGCTTGGGCGAGTATTCGCCAGAGAATCGATCGATGTGCCGGACGATCCGACCGCTACCAAGATTCTCGATGCGGCGGTAGACGTCTGCGCCGCCCAGGGAATCGGGGCGCTTACCGTCGATGGTGTCGCGCGTCGCGCCGGGGTCAACCGAACCACCGTCTACCGTCGGTTCAGTGATCGTGACACGTTGTTGCAAGCCATGACCCTGCGCGAGGGCGAGCGAATGGCCCAGGGAATCTTGGAAGCTGTGACCGCGGTCGAAGACCCTGCCGATCAACTGATCGAAGGTTTCGCGGCCGCTCTGCGTCTCGCCGCAGCGCACCCGGTGATTCGACGTACTGCTGAGTTCGAGCCGCAGAACCTGATTGCGGCGGGGCTGGCGGATGATGCTGCGTTGCTGCGACTGAGCAGTACTTTCGCCGCCGCTGGTGTAAGGAATTTGCAGGCACACGGGCAGGCCACTCACCTCGACGCCGATGCGCTCGGGGAGACCGTGACCCGGTTGTTCGCCTCGTTTGTACTACTTCCGGTAGAGCACGCGATCGACTTCCGTTCCGAGGCAGGGGCGAGGAGCTACGCCCATAGAACCCTGGTGCCGCTCCTGTTCGGATCTATCGACAAAGCTTGACGCCATGCAACACATGCGACACTATTTGTTGCATGACACGCATAGTGAGCCCACTGGAGGACTTCGGCATCTTCGGCCCTGACTCGGTTACCTGGAAGGTCTACCGCTATCCGACCTCCATGACGGTGGGTTTCACGCGCACCGCACTCACCGAGATGTTCGACCCACTGGTGGTTGCTTCGGTTGCTGGTACCGGTTCGTTGCGTCAACGCGCTGACGATCGTTACGACCGCACTCTGGAATACGCCGGGGCGCTCGTCTTCGCCGACAGCGGTACAGCAGTCGGCGCAGCTGACACTCTGATGCGCATACATTCAAGGATCAGAGGTGTCGACCCAGTTACCGGGCAGACCTATGATCCCAACGACCCAGCCGGTCAACTGTGGATTCACTTGACCCAGTGGCAGTCGGTACTTCACGTCTACGAGCAATTCGGCCCAGGTCCGCTAAGCGAAGAAGAAGAGCGTCAGTACTGGGCAGAGTGCGCTATCGCCGCGCAGTTCCAGACAATCGACCCCGCTGACGTCCCATGCAGCCGTGCCGAGATGCGGGCGTACTACCGGCGAGTCCGTCCGAGCCTGGTGGTCAGCGAGACTGCGATCGAACATGCACAGCTCATCCTCGACGGCGCCAAGCTTGATCTCAGTCAGCTTCCGGCTCATCTAAGTCTGTTGAACCCGCTGGTCCAATGGCTTTTGCGTCGGGCGACGATCGCTACCCTCCCGCGCTGGATACGCGCAGCGATCGGGTCGCGCCAGGGACCGATCCTCGACGTAGTGGTCACAGCAGTGCTGCGCCCCCTGATGCGCATCGCCTCGCGCCGACCGCAACTGCTGGCCCAGATGCTCGAAAAGTCCTCCCCCCGCGCGTATCCGGTGATCGCTCCCGCGATCCTCGACATCGCGCCGACCACACCCGAGACCGTTTCGGTGCAGAACGCTTTCCGACGTGCCGGCCGCCCGCTACCCCGCGAGCAGTACATGACCCTTGTATCAGACTCCGGCTCGCTGACCACCTGACCGAAGGAGAATCGCGACACGCGCGTAGCCGGTCGACCTATGGAACCGGGAGTCCCCCGACTGGCGCGTCCGCTGCTGGGTGAAAATTTGACTTTCGAGAGTTGCATCGTGAGCCGAAGCGAGATGTGTACGCAGTGTGGCGAATCAGCGCAGAAAGCAGTCCTACTATCCGGGCGTTGATGGCAGAGCTTGCTTGCTGGCTGCGGCTGGTTCAGTGGCGGTTGTGCACCCGGCGTCGCAGGCGCATCACACCACTGCCGAGGACCGCGATCAGAAAGCCGACGATCGCGGCTAGAAGTAGTGACACACCCTGAGCGACATCGAGGTTCAACCCGAGAAATTCGACGTGTGCCTTTTCTGTGTTTTGCAATACGAATATCACCAACGCGATCACCAAGAATACAGCGGCAACTCCGGTGAGGATTCGCGATGCGCTGTGCGAGGAACGCGCGGCGGGTTGCGTTGAAGTTGTTGTGGTGGTCTCGTGTTGCTGAGGTCGGTCGTTCATCTTGGCTCCTTGTCGAGGTGTCGACAGGTAGCTACCCAGCGCATGTAGAGGCGAAACCGGCGCCTTTCACTTCGATGCGTTTCGGTGGACCGCTTCGATTCGGCGTCGAGCGTTATTGACTCAGCACGCTCAACGACATCGACATGTAGATGACCATCGAGACCAACAAGGCCCACCCGGCTCCCTGCCAAATCGGCCAAGTTCCCCCTTTGCGCCACACCCGGTACGTCTGAACGAACGCGAACAATCCGCCAAGCAGCAACAAAGCGGACGGAACAACGAGAAGAATCGTTCGCTCCGGCTCGGCGCACACTGCAAACGCCGCGTCGCGACACTGACCCGAGTGCGGCCCCCAGGCCGCCCACATGATGCATCCGACCATCACCACCAGCGCACTGACGATGACCGAGACGGTGAACAGGGCGGCACGGCGGACACCGCCAGACCCCCCAGGGCCATGCCATCGCTTTCCTACATCATCGGTCATACCTCCAACCTAATCTCCCTGCTCGGTGGCGAGGCCGAGTTCGTGGATCAGATCTTCGTCAACACGTTGCCCTTGTGCATCGCAATATGGTCGGTCTTGTCGCTCTTGATTTCGTACTGAGGCTCGTCCGGGCTGCAGCGGCGGGTATGCCCCTTGTAGTCGACGTCTTCGGTGTGGACTCGTGTGATCGTGCCTTGCACGTACCCGACTTCGGAGTTCCAGCGAACGTGGTCTCCCACCGAGAACTTGATAGCCATGAACTCTTCCCCTGTCGAATGCGTGAGCGTGCGCAACGGCATGGTCCGGCGACCATGCCGTTGCGCCCCCATCGATTTTGCTGGCTACCTCGAAGTTACGCGGTCAGCCGCGTCATGCGACGGCCATCGGATCTCGGCTCGTCGTGCGCGGATATTCGTCGTCGTCGAGTGGTTCGTCTCGATGCTGTTCGATCACATCGACTGTCGAGCACTCTCGTATCCCCGAGTCGAGGATCGAGAGCCACCACTCGTCACGATCCGGAGTGTCCGGCCACAGTACTGTTTCCATCACAGATCACCTCGTTTCCGTAACAGGCTCGGTACCGAATGCCCCTCAGGTGGAGTGGGTTTCGATCGAACGCCGTGTTTCCCCGTGGGCGATGTCGATTTTGCGGGGCTTTGCGCGTTCGGCGAGCGGAATCATCACCGACAGGACGCCGTTGTCGTAGGTTGCAGAGATGTTCTCGACATCGATTCCCTCACCCAGGGAAACCTGGCGACGGAACGTGCCGGCAAAGCGTTCGGAGGAAATCCATTGCACACCATCAGTTTCCGGCACAGTGCGATGCGCGGTGAGAGTAAGCGTTCCGCGGTCCACATCTACATCGATCGAGCCAGGATCGACACCGGGTAGATCGGCGCTCAGAATGTAGCGATCGTCGACCTTGTACAGGTCCATGGGCATGAACCGTGGAACACGGCCCGAGCCACTCGATGCTCCGAGCATGTTCGCGGCGAGAGAATCGAAGTCACGAAAAGGATCGAAGCGCAGCACAGCAACCACCTCCTGAACTCATCTCGCCCGCCCCTCTAGCGGGCGCTTCCTCACTGTGCACGGAACAATTTAGCACTCTCGACCGCCGAGTGCCAGACCGTGTCGATAACTTTTTGGAAACACCGACAACTCAAACGTGCTGTACGACAGCGCAGCCGAGAGTTCGGCGCGAGTAGTCGATCGAAGGCAACGAACCCCGAGAGCCTACGACGGCATGAGTCCCGTCGAGCAGGATTGCAGTGCAGCCAGCAGTTCTTCGCGGTCGTCGAACGGCAGGACAGTGTCGCCGAATACTTGTTCGGTATCGCATCCGCGCCCGGCCACGACGATCACGTCACCGGGTTGCGCGTTGGCCACGGCCAGATCGAAAGCGCGTCGACGGTCGGGTTCGACGACAACCATGGCGGACTGCGCTGCGACGGCGCCGGCGGCGACCTCGTTACGAATGCCTGCTGCGTCTTCGGAGTAGGGGCTTTCGTCACTGACGATTACCAGGTCGGCCAGCTCAGCGGCAGTTGCGCCGAGTGGGAACCGTTTGCTTGGGTCTCGGTCACCGGTGGCGCCGACGACCACGATCACGCGTCCGGTGGTCAGGGTTCGCAAATACGGTAGTAGCTGGCGTTGACCTGCTGTGTTGTGCATGTAGTCGACCAGAGCGAGGAACGGTTGCCCGGCATCGATGCGTTCGAGCCGGCCCGGCACCGACGACACCCGTTCGAAACCGAGGACTGCCGACCCGAGATCTTTACCGTTCGCCGCGAGCAACGACATGGCTGCCAGCGCGTTGTGAACCTGATGCGGACCGAGCAGGGGAAGACGAATCTCGAAGCTACCGTAAGGCGTTCGTGCGGTGAAGGAAGTCCCCGATACCGTGCACTCGATGGCGTCGCCGAAGATCTCGGCTCGAGCATCGGTGGCGGACCAAGTCCAGCAGGGTATTTCGATGGTGGCTGCGAGTCGACGGCCGTAGTCGTCATCGATCCCGATCGCCGCCGCCGCCGCTCGCTGCGGTGTGAACAGTTCCGATTTCACCGCAAAGTACTTCTCCATGGAGCCGTGGAAATCGAGGTGGTCGGAAGACAGATTGGTAAAGCCCACAGCAGCGAATCGGGTGCCGTCGATCCGCCGATGCGCAACAGCGTGCGAGGACACTTCCATCACTGCGGTAGTTGCGCCTTCGTCACGAAAACGTGCCAGCGCTTTCTGCAGAGGAGCGGCCTCCGGGGTGGTCCGGGTCGCCGGGAAAACGCCACCGGGACCGGAGATCGAGATACCGGTGAGAGTCCCCACCCTCTCGCCTGCAGCGGTCAGGGCAGCACCAAGTAGGTAGGTCGTGCTCGTTTTGCCGTTGGTGCCCGTGACTCCGTAAACGTCCATTGCCCACGACGGATACGAATGGATATGTGAGCTGACCGGTCCGGCGCATCGTCGAGGATCATCGACGACGACCGTAGGCAAGATCGCTCCGGCACGATCGGAGACCGCCGCTACGGCACCCCGGGCACATGCTTGGGCTTCGAAATCGAGCCCGTGCGCACGGGCCCCCGGTAGCGCGAAGTACAGATCTCCCGGTTCCACGGCACGTGAATCGGCGCAGACGCCGGTAACGGTGACAGCCGCACCGGCGGGAACCGGAGCTTCGAGCCACTCGGCCAATTCCGCGAGGCCGAAGGCCTGCGTGGCCGACTTCTGCTCGGGCAGGGGCCGTGGGGTACCACTGCACGTCATCGTCACTCTCTACCCATGCGATGACGTGCGCAAACAATGCAGGAGGGTCGCTTACCTCGAATGCCTTCCTCGAATCCGCGCGATCGAATCTGTAGCAGCGTGAAGGACCTGATGCGGTGGTGTACTACGCGCCAAGGGCGTACGTTGGATACAGATCGCTTAAGCCGTCAGGCGTATTGACCGTGCAGATACCGCAGTCAATCAGTAACTCGAATTCGCTGCGGCACTTCTCGATTAACTGATGCAGCGGAGGGTCGTTGATGGAACCGATCGTGTGGCCGAGAACAGATTCGATGGACAACTGGTGGAAGGGCGTAATGGCCCACGAAGGCGTCGGGCACGCCCCCACCCGCAGCTACCCGCCGGACCCGACCATCGACGACACTCGCCCTCCTCCGCCGGACCACCCGATGGACAGCGTCCACGCGAAACCTCGTCGAGCAAGTTGACCGCATAAAGAACGAATACAGCCACCCGCGCTAGTGTCGGGACGATGACGGACGCATCGTGGGACGGGTACGTGCGCGTTCGCGGCGCCACCGAGCACAACCTGGCAGCAGTAGATGTCGATATCCCCCGCAACGCGTTTGTCGCGTTCACTGGCGTGTCGGGGTCAGGCAAGTCCTCGTTGGCGTTCAGCACCTTGTATGCCGAAGCTCAACGACGCTACTTCGAGTCGGTGGCCCCCTACGCTCGTCGGCTCCTCCAGCAGGTCGGCGCACCGCATGTCGCCTCCATCACCGGACTGCCCCCGGCCGTGGCATTGCAGCAACGCCGAGGAGCGCCCAGCTCACGCTCCAGTGTCGGCACCATCACCACCTTGTCGAACCTCCTGCGGATGCTCTACTCCCGCGCCGGTACCTACCCGGATGGGGCGTTACGCCTCGAGGCGGAATCGTTCTCCCCCAACACCGTCGCCGGAGCATGCCCTCGTTGCGGCGGGCTCGGCGTATTCCACGACGTGACAACGGAGTTACTGGTTCCCGACCCGTCGCTGAGCATCCGTGAGGGAGCGATCGCGGCCTGGCCCGGTGCCTGGCAGGGTGCGAACTTACGAAGCATCGTCAGCGGCCTGGGGATCGACATCGATGCGCCGTGGCGAACGCTCCGCGCGAAGGACCGCAAGTGGCTCCTCTACACCGACGAGCAGCCGAAAGTGTTCATCGAACCTCAGGCCGACCGCGTCGACCACAGTTACGAAGGCAAGTTCTGGAGCGCTCGACGTCACGTCATGCATGTCCTGTCGGACTCCACCAGCCAGCGGATGCGCGACCGTGCCCTGCAATTCACCGAGAGTGTCCGATGCCCACTATGCGACGGCAGCGGACTCCGCGTCGACGCGCTGGCTGTGACCGTCGCCGGATACTCCATTGCCGAGCTCAACACTCTCTCGTTGACCGAGGTCGCCGCAGTGTTGCGGCCCATCGCCGAACAGTCCGAGATGGTCGCGGCGACGCCGTCGGCATCGTCCGGGGAAACAACCGAGGTGGCGGTACGCATCACCGCCGACCTGCTCGCCAGGATCGAGGTGCTGCTCGGATTGGGTTTGGGATATCTGTCGCTGGGACGTAGCTCGACGACGCTGTCGCCCGGTGAGGCACAGCGTCTGCGGATCGCCACACAGCTTCGCTCCGGCCTCTTCGGTGTGGTGTACGTCCTGGACGAACCGTCCGCCGGCCTGCATCCGGCCGATGCCGAACCGCTGCTCGACGTCTTGGACCAGCTGAAGGAATCCGGAAACTCACTGTTCGTCGTCGAGCACGATATGGACGTGGTTCGACGGGCCGACTGGGTGGTCGATATCGGACCCGCTGCAGGCGAAGGCGGTGGCCGGGTGTTGTACAGCGGCCCGGTGGCCGGGCTCGAGCAGATCGAGGAGTCGGTTACCGGGCGCCACCTGTTCGGACGCGCGGAGTCCCTGCATCGTGTGGCGCGACCGACCCGCGGCTGGCTCACGCTGACCGGCGTCACCCGCCACAACCTGCGCCAGCTATCCGCGGCGTTCCCGCTCGCGGTGCTGACCGCGGTGACCGGTGTGTCGGGCTCAGGGAAGTCGACGCTCGTCACCCAGGTCTTGTTCGAGGTGGCGCGTCATCGACTCGACACCGCTGCAGATGAGGACGACAACGCGCAGATCGAGATCGACGTGGCCGACGTCGACGGGTTCGAGGAGTTCAACCGGCTGGTCCGGGTGGATCAGCGCCCCATCGGCCGCACACCCCGCTCGACACTGGCCACCTACGTCGGAATGTTCGACATCGTCCGCAAACTGTTCGCCGACACCGACGAGGCAAAGGCCCGCGGCTGGGCGCCCGGCCGGTTCTCCTTCAACGTCCCCGAAGGACGCTGCCCGACCTGCCAGGGCGACGGTTTCGTCGAAGTGGAGCTCCTCTTCCTTCCCGGCACCTACGGCCCCTGCCCCACCTGCCACGGCGCCCGCTACACCCCCGAAACTCTCGAAGTCACCTGGCGCGAGAAAACCATCGCCGACGTGCTGGCAATGTCGGTGAACGAAGCCGCTGGGTTCTTCGCCGACATCACCGGCGCATCCCGCAGCCTCGAGACGCTGCTCGATATCGGGCTCGGTTACCTGCGGCTCGGCCAGCCTGCCACCGAGCTCAGCGGCGGCGAAGCACAACGAATCAAGATCGCCAACGAACTGCAGCGCACCCGACGCGGCAACGCCCTGTACCTACTGGACGAACCCACCGCCGGGCTGCATCCAGCTGACGTCGCACTACTCATGCGCCAGCTCCACCGCCTGGTCGACGCAGGCAATACCGTCGTGATGGTGGAACACGACCTGGACGCCATCGCCTCCGCCGACTGGGTCATCGACCTCGGACCCGGCGGTGGGGACAAGGGCGGCACCGTTGTCGCAACGGGGACACCGACCGAGGTGGCCGCGTCTACGGACAGCATCACGGGCCCTTACTTGGCTCGACGACTGCACTCCTGATCCGGAGAAACGCGGCCTGACATGATCGGCTACATGATCGAATCCCCGTCCGTCGAGCAATTCCGCCGGTTGGCTCAGTCGTCGCCGTGGCGCTGGACGACAGTCGAGTTCGAGTTCGTCCCTCCCCGTGAAACTTCCGCCGTGCACGCCTGGATTCGACGCCCCGGATCTCTGCGGGTGGAGACCGCCGACGGCGCGATCGACGAACTCTACTGTGCAGCAGATCCTTTCACGGGAACGACGACAGTGTACTCGGACGGAATATCGCGGCAGACCGAGACGAAGTGGGCCTCGGACGTGACTCCGGTGTTCGACGTCGACGGACTGGTATCGGCGCTGCCATCCGTGACAGATTCGTGGCTGGTGGACTGGGATGACCCGTTCTACCAGAACTATCGGTGGATCGCGATGCTCAACCCGATCGAGCTCACCCGATCGGCCCACGACCATGAGTCCACGACGACGGTCACGGAACTGTCCGACGCGCAGATCGTGGACCACCACGGCCGACCGGCTTGGCAGGTGATCGCCCGCACCACGGACGAGTACGACGCCCGATGCGAATGCTGCCCCCTACTGAACGGGCACTTCGACTACGAGACCGATCGTTGGATTCCTGGGCCTCCGGTGACCGTGCGCCTCGACGCCCAAACCGGCATCTGCGTCTACGTCGGCCCGGTGCCGGAAACCCCTACATACGAGTGCGATCTCGATCTGAAGATCATCGCCGTCGACGCTCGAATGGACGACAGCCTGTTCGGCCGCGCAAACCGCTAGCTCGAGCGGGTCCCCACAGAAGGAACGCATCGGTCGGCGACTGCACCACCTTGACATCACTCGGCAACACGAGCAATGTAATTGGCGTAGTGCCAACAAGCTTGTTTGCCGACCAAGGAATGCCCATGACTGCACTCGCCGACCGCACCAGCAGCGAACTCGCTGACGTGCGACAGCTTGCTCGAGGATTCTTCGAGAAAGAGGTCGTACCGCGCCGAGAAGAATTTGCGGCCGCAGGCCGCCCTAGCCGCGAGGTATACAGCGCTGCCGGACAACTCGGCTTGCTCGGCATGTCGATCCCGGAGATATACGGCGGTGGCGGTGGCGATTTCCGTCACGAGGCGGTGCTGTTCGAGGAACAGGTTCGCGCCGGCGACTCGGCCATGCAGTTGGGCGTGCACAGCGGCATCGTCCCGCACTACATCCTTGCGTACGCATCCGAGGAGAACCGACAACGGTGGTTGCCGAAGCTGTGCTCCGGTGACTGGATCGGCGCGATCGCGATGACCGAACCTGGAACCGGCTCCGATCTCCAAGGAATCGCCACCCGAGCAGTTCGCGACGGCGACGACTACGTGGTGACCGGTGCAAAGACCTTCATTTCCAACGGAGCCCACTGCGATCTGCTCATCTTGGCGGTGAAGACCGATCCGTCCGCCGGCGCGCGCGGATTGTCACTGCTCGTCGCCGAAGTATCCGATGCCACCCCGGGATTCTTTCGTGGACGAGTACTGCACAAGATCGGCCAGAAGGGGCAGGATACCGCCGAGCTGTCGTTCGACGGCATGCGCGTTCCGGCCGCGAACATACTGGGTGAATCGGAGGGCCGCGGCTTCGCTCAGTTGATGCAGCAGCTCCCCCAGGAGCGTCTGATCTGTGGGATAGCTGCAGCCGCGATGATCGAGACCGCCGTGCAGCAGACGGTCGAATATACCAAGTCTCGCAACGCTTTCGGCAAAACTTTGTTCGATCTGCAGAACACGAAGTTCGAACTCGCGGAATGCGCCACTATCGGACGAGTGGTGCGTACGTTCGTCGACGACGCCGTCGCCAAGCACCTCGTCTCCGAGCTCGACGTCACCACTGCCGCGATGGTCAAGTACTGGACCACGGACCGGCAGTTCGAGGTGGTCGACAGGTGCCTGCAGCTCTTCGGAGGATACGGCTACATGGAGGAATACCCCATCGCCCGAATGTTCGTCGACGGCCGCATAGCCCGCATCTACGCCGGTGCCAACGAAGTTATGAAAGACCTCATTTCCCGTTCGCTCTAGTTCGACCTGTGCGACGGAGTCCCCTTGGTCGCCTACAACCACCATCACGATGCCCGAAGGACGCCCATGAGCACATCGACTGCTGTGCAAACATCCACGATCACCGGCGAGGTCGGTGACGACCGAGTGCTCGTACTGACGATCGACGATCCGACGCAGGCCACCAACACCATGAACGACGCATTCGGTCAGTCGCTCGCGTCGACGATCGACTGGCTCGAAGCACACCGCGACGATTTCGACGGCGTCATCGTGACCTCGGGAAAGGACTCGTTCTTCTCCGGTGGCGATCTCGAGTTGCTGCGCGACGCCGGCCCGAATGATCATGCAACGATCTCGGGCGCTCTCGATTTCACCAAGGACAAGTTCCGGCGTCTCGAGCGGCTCGGCAAGCCGGTTGTGGCTGCACTCGGCGGCACTGCGCTCGGTGGCGGCTACGAAATCGCGCTGGCATGCCATTATCGAATCGCTCTGGACAAGAAGAGCTCTCGCTTCGGACTTCCCGAAGTAACCCTCGGGCTCCTGCCCGGCGCCGGTGGAGTCACCAGGACAGTCCGAATGTTCGGCGTCGTCGAAGCTTTGACCCGGGTGGTCGGGCAAGGCCAGCGGTATCGGCCGGCGCAGGCCCTCGAGTTCGGACTGGTCGACGAGGTAGTCGACACCGAGGAGGCGATGATGGCAGCGGCCCGTGCCTGGATCGCCGCTCATCCCGATGCTGCGCAGCCCTGGGACAGGGATGGGTTCGAGATCCCAGGCGGTACCGCTGCGTCGCCCGGTTTGGCGGATCGATTGCCCGCTCTCACCGCAGCCGCCAGCGTTCGCACGCCGGTCAAAGGCGCACCGATGCCTGCGCCCCTTGCGGTAATCGCCGCCGCGGTAGAGGGATCGGTCCTGGACTTCGACTCTGCCTCACTCGTCGAGACCGGGCACTGCACGTCCCTCGCATGCGGACCGGTGTCAGGGAATTTGATCCAGTCGATGTTCTTCGATCTCGGTTCGATCAACAAGGGTGTCTCGCGTCCCCCTGCCGAGCCACAACGGGTTCCGGAGAAAGTCCTGGTGATCGGCGCCGGCATGATGGGTGCCGCCATCGCCTACGTCGTCGCCTCGGCCAAGGTGCCCGTCGTGCTGCGCGATGTGTCGATCGAATCAGCAGAACGCGGAAAAGATTACGCCCGTTCGATTCTCGGTAAGTCTGTTGCCAAAGGCCGAACTACGCAGGAGGCCGCAGACGCTGTCCTCTCGCTCATCACGGCGAGTGCCGACGCAGCAGACACCGAGGGCTGCGACCTGGTCGTGGAAGCGGTGTTCGAGGATCCAGCCGTCAAGCAAAGTGCGTTCGAAGCAGTGGACAAGTACCTCACCGCCGACGCCCTTCTGTGCTCGAATACTTCGACGCTTCCCATTACTGCACTGGCCCAGGGAGTCTCCCGTCGAAGTGACTTCGTCGGGACGCACTTCTTCTCACCGGTGGACAAGATGCCACTGGTGGAGATCGTGGTGGGAGAGCACACCAGCGACTCGGCGTTGGCGCGTGCATTCGACTTCGTCCGATTGATCGGTAAAACCCCCATAGTCGTCGGAGACAGTCACGGGTTCTTCACGACGCGGGTGATCGGCCGCTTCATGGACGAGGCGATCTCCATGGTTGCCGAAGGCGTGCACCCGTCGACCGTCGAGCAGGCCGCCCTCCACGCCGGCTACCCATCCGGAGCGCTGGCCCTGATGGACGAGATCTCATTGACGCTCTCACGCCATATCCGCGAGGGGATGGCCGAGGCTGCCCGCGCCGACGGCCGTGAGTGGATCGACTCGAAGTCCTATGCGTTGGTCGACCGTATGGTCGACGAGTTCGAGCGCCCCGGACGCAAGTCGGGACGCGGTTTCTACGACTATGCAGAGGACGGTTCCAAGGCAGGGTTGTGGCCCGGTCTCGTCGAGCACTACCTCCGCGCCGATCATGGAATTCCGTTCGAGGACATGATGGATCGAATGCTGATCGCACAATCGCTGGACTCGATCGCGTGCCTCGACGAGGGTGTGCTGCGTACGGTTGCGGACGCCAACATCGGCTCCATCATGGGAATCGGCTACCCAGCTTGGACCGGGGGTGTGCTCCAGTTCGTCAACCAGTTCGACGGCGGCCTGTCCGGATTCGTCGACCGGGCCGAAGAACTTCGGGCACGCTACGGTGATCGCTTCATCGTGCCGTCCTCACTGCGCTCGCGCACCGAGCGGTACCTCTGACGTCTCGCCCCCTCGGTGCGATGCGATCATGAGAGCCATGGCGGCTGTGAACACACCCAAATGGAGTCGACTGGAACCCGACGAAAGACGGACACAAATACTGGCCAGCGCGGTTCGTTTGTTCGGTGACAAGCCGTATGCCGAAGTGTCGATGGCCGACGTCGCCGAGTCCGCGGGGGTTGCCCGCGGACTCATCCACCACTACATCGGTGGCAAGCGCGATCTGTACCTGGAGAGCGTGCGATTCCTCGTCACGGTCCCGCCGATCGAGGCAGTGAACCTGCCGGCCGGATCGCTCGAGGAACGTGCCAGGGGCAGCGTGCACTGGCTGGTGAAGGTCATCGAGACCCACGGCACGGCATGGGTGTCCATGGCGAGCGGTTCGGGCGTCGACGAGCAGGTCGCCCAGATCCTCGACGAGGCGGACGATCTCGCCGCCGAACGCGTGCTCGACGCAACAGCCTTCGAGGGCGGGCACGGTGATCGCATTCTCACCACGTCGGCGGTGCGTGCGTTCGGTGGAATGGTCAAGGCCGCCGGGCGTGAATGGCTGGTCCGCGGGACTTTGACCAGGGATCAGGTCGAGAGATTGTTGACGGACGTCCTCGTCACCGTTCTCGCCACGGCGCAGTCCCTCGCCGGCGAAGACAATCGAGAGCAGTAGCAGCACAGTTCTTTTCGGTTGATCCAGGTAACCGCGTGACATCCCCACACCCTCTCTATTGACACCGTGCCAATAAGGTGGGAATGTGACCGTATTCACTCCGGGCACTTGCCCCCTCTCGCCACAAGGGACTCCGCCATGTATCTCACTCAAGGCCTCCACCGATCCGCAGCAACGACCCCGCAGCGAGCGGCCACCGTCGTCGGCGACCGAGTACGCACCTTTGCCGAGCAGATCGACCGCGTAGCTCGATTCGCCGCAGGTCTGCACTCGATCGGCGTCGAGAGCGGGGATCGGGTGGCCATGTTGGCGTTCAACAGCGACCGCTACTCCGAGTACCTGCTGGCGGTGCCGTGGGCCGACGCCGTGCTCAATCCGGTCAACATCCGATGGTCCCCGGTGGAGGTCGCTTACGCGCTCAACGATTCGGACACCAAAGTCCTCCTGGTAGATGACACCTTCGCAGCCATGGCACCTGCCCTGCGCGCAGCGTGCGTGAACCTAGAGACCATCGTCCATTGCGGCGACGGCCCCACCCCCGAAGGCATGGTCTCGTACGAGAAGCTCGTCGAGTCCAACGACCCCGTTTCCGATGCACGACGCAGCGGAGACGAACTCGCCGGATTGTTCTACACCGGCGGCACCACCGGCTTCCCCAAGGGCGTCATGCTCTCGCACGCCAACCTCGTCACCTCGGGACTCGGAACTGTCGCCACCGGGCAATTGCTCGACGATGCGTCGATCCTGCTGCACGCTGCACCGATGTTCCACCTCGCCGATCTCGCGGCGTGGGTCGGTCAGGTCATGCTCGGCGGAACTCACGTGATGGTTCCGTTCTTCGAACCCACCGCGGTGCTCGAGGCTATCCAAAAGCATTCCATCACAGACGTTTTGTTGGTGCCGACGATGATCCAGCTACTCGTGGACCACCCTTCACTCAGCACGTTCGACACCTCCTCGCTCAGCCGGGTTCTCTACGGCGGCTCTCCCATTTCGGCCGGCGTGTTGGAGCGCACCCAGACGCGGCTTCCTGCCGCCCGGCTCACCCAGGCATACGGCATGACCGAGCTCGCCCCGGTTGCATCTCTTCTGTGGCCCGAACATCATGTGGGAGAACGTATCGGCTCGGCGGGCCGGGCAGCACCACACTCCGAAATTCAAATTCTCGATCCCGACGATCGCCCTGTTTCCGCCGGGGCAGTCGGCGAAATCTGCGTCCGTGGTGGACATGTCATGTTGGGCTATTGGAACAAGCCTGCGGAGACGGCGGCCGCCATTCGCGACGGGTGGATGCACACCGGCGACGTCGGATACCTCGACGACGAAGGTTTCCTGTTCGTAGTGGATCGACTCAAGGACATGATCATCACGGGCGGCGAGAACGTCTACAGCGCCGAAGTAGAAAGTGCGCTCAGCCTGCACCCCGCAGTATTGGCTTGCGCGGTGATCGGCGTACCGGACCCGGAGTGGGGTGAACGAGTCCATGCGTGTGTGGTTCTTGCAGAAGGCGTTTCACCGTCCCTGGAGGAGCTCCGCGAGCACACCCGAACCTACGTCGCAGGTTACAAGACACCGCGCACCATCGAGTTCGTCACCGCGCTACCGATGAGCGGCGCAGGCAAGATCATGAAGCGTGAACTCCGAACTGCACACGAATCGAAGATCGGGCTAGAGGTCTCCCGGTGACTTCGACTGTCCAGGGATCCAGTGTCCGGGCATCGGAGTCGACGAGTTTCGATTCGATCTCGCCAATCGATGACCGCTACATCGGCACCTTCGATGTGGCCTCCGCCGAGGCCGTAGCTGCAGCAGTAGCAGAGGCACGCCGCGTCGAGCATGAATGGTCTTCGCTCCCTCCGAAGTCACGGGTTCGGCACCTGAAGGCCTGGCGTCACGAAATATGGAGCCGAAGAAACGAATTCGTGGATCTGATCCATCGGGAAAACGGGAAGCCCGCCGAAGACGCTTTGCTCGAGATAGTGCTCACTCTCGAGCACATCGCGTGGGCCGAGGGTCATGCACCGCGGCTGCTGCGCACCCGCCGGGTCAATCCCGGCCTGCTGTTGGCCAACTACTCTGCCCGGGTCGACAAGGTGGCGCTCGGAGTCGTCGGCGTCATCGGGCCATGGAATTACCCGCTGTATGCACCGAACAGTGCCATCTCCTCAGCCCTGGCAGCAGGCAACTGTGTCGTGTTCAAACCGAGCGAATACACCCCGGCTGTCGGTGCGAGATATGTTCAGGCCTTCAACGACGCAAATCCGACGTTGCCCACCGGGGTGCTCTCGCTGGTCACAGGGTTCGGAGACACCGGTGCCGCGCTGTGCCGAGGCGGAGTCGACAAAATCGCGTTCACCGGTTCGACCAGCACCGGTTCGAAGATCATGATGACGTGCGCCGAGACGCTCACGCCGCTCGTCATGGAATGTGGCGGTAAGGATCCCGTGATCGTCGCCGCGGACGCCGACATCGCGTCGGCCGCTGAGGCGGTCGCCTGGGGCGCATTCACCAACGGTGGCCAGACATGTATCGGGGTCGAGCGCGTGTACGTCGAGCGCAGCGTCTCCGCTGAGTTCACCGCCGCACTCGTCGAGCATGCGCGCCGAATTCGACCGGGTGGTGACGCGTCGGCTACCTACGGGCCGATGACGATGCCCGCTCAAATCGACTTCGTAAGAGGACATCTCGAGGATGCCGCTGCAGCTGGAGGCAGAGCGTTGATCGGCGGGCTCGATTCGATCGGTCCGCGGTTCATCGGGCCGACCGTACTGGTCGACACCCCCGAGGACTGCTCGGCCGTCCGTGAGGAGACATTCGGTCCCACCGTCACAATCTGCGAAGTCGACGGTCTCGACGAAGCGATAGCCCGCGCCAACGACCATCGATACGCGCTCGGTGCGTCGGTCTTCTCGCGCCGCCGCGGGAACGAGACGGCGGCCCGGTTGGTGTGCGGTCAGGTGACCGTGAACTCGGTGATCGCGTTCGCCGGAATGGGCTCAGTCACGATGGGCGGCGTCGGTGCCAGCGGATTCGGCCGGGTACACGGCGACGAAGGATTCGCAGAATTCTGCCGAACCCGCAGCCGCGTGAGCAAGATGTTCGACATTCCTGGTTTCGAGCTGGTCACCCTCCATCGCAAACGCTGGGTGGCGCAGTCGATCGATCGCCTGCTCTGGCTACGGCACCGCGCGTGATCTGCCGCGGTTCCTATGACTCCGATTCGGTTCGCCCAGCCACCAGTAGCGGGACTATGTTGCGGTGGGCAAAGGTGAGCAGGTCCTCGTACGTCTCGAGCGGAGCGCCTGCCGAAGGCGTCAACAAGATCGAATGAACCACGCGTGCAACAATTTCCGGTGCATCGGGCACTGCGAACGCGTCCGTGCTGGATTCGTCTCGCGCGATGTGCGTTGCTGCCCTGATCGCGGGCTCGAGCAGGGCCGACGCATTGATCGTCAGCTGTTCCAACACCACTGGGCTCTCGGAATCGAACATTTTCAGCAATACAGGATTGGTACGGACCGAGTCGATCGTCGTCGCGAAACCATGTGCGACGCGGTCGGCTCGCGAGGATTGCTCTGCAGCCGACTTCGCCAGCGACGCAAAAAGTCGTGACGATTCGCGTGCCATGACCGCTTGCACCAACTCGTCCTTGGACCCGATCCGGCGGTAGACGGTCACCCGATTGATCCGGGCGCGCTTGGCGACGTCTCCGATCGTCGTCCGAGCGATGCCTACCTGCCCGAACAGCTCGAATGCGGCATCGAGGATGGGCCCATCGTCTCCGTCGGGATGCATTGCTCGATCCTAGCGGCCACCCGGTTGTCGGCCATCCATTTCGTGCACCATTGCAACACTTACTGTTGCAATGTAACATCGGAGACAACATCACCCGCAGAAATGGAGTTCGGATGTCTCGAAACAACGCGGTCGACACCACAACCAAGGCACATACCGACGAGTCCTACGCGATCGTCGCGCGCGCAGTGAAATTCGATTGGTCGAACGTCCCGCTCCAATACATCCCCGGGGAGTGGTACGCCACGCACTTCTGGAACGTGATGCACCTGGTGCTCCCCGAGGGCGAGCGCGCGATGGCCGACGTGTTCGCACGCGCCCTACCCTTCATCGACGACCCTCGACTGCACGAGGAAGTAGTCGGTTTCGTCGGACAGGAAGCCACTCACGCGTCTTCGCACGAAAGCTTCCGCGACTACCTCGTCACTCACGGAGTGGACATCGAACCCATCTTGCGACGCATCCGATTCGCAGTAGGAGTGGTCTTCGGAGACCACGGCCTGACGGGCCGAGCTGGCAAGGCATGGCTGAACGAACGCCTGGGAATCTACGCGGCTGCAGAGCATTTCACCGCCGTCGTCGGTGAGTGGTTGCTCGGCAACACCGAATTCGACCGACTCGGAGTCGACCCGACTATGCTCGATCTGCTGCGCTGGCACGGTGCGGAAGAACTCGAGCACCGCAACGTGGCATTCGACGCATTCCAGTATGTAGACGGCGGCGGGTTTCGACGCGCCCGGACTGCTGTCGCGGCCAGCGCTGGGTTGGCTCTGTTGTGGTTCAGCACAGCGGCATACCTGTACCAGAACTCGGTCGCCACGCCGCGCGCGAGCAAGGGGCGCCTCCGCCGTCGAATTCAACTGCCGTGGCCACTAGCCTTCGCGAGAGCCTCACGCAAACAACTGATTCCAGGCCTGTCATTTCTTTTCGTGCAGCTCGCCCTCTACATCCGACCCGGATTCCACCCCTCGAACATGGGCGATATCGACAAAGCTGTGCAGTACTTGGCGAAGTCACCCGCGGCATTGGCGACGCAACCGTGAGGACCGAGAGCATGAATCCAGAACCGACATCTGTCGAAACCCGCGGTCACCTTGGCGACATCACCGTTGTCGATCCAGGTCTCGGGTTGCGGGCTATCGGAGCCGCGTCCCGGATCTACGCCAAGCTGGTAACGGACTCATCGATCATCACGGCTCTTTCTCCCGCGCGACCTCGAAGAGGCACCGGATACGAGTTCGCAACAACCATCGACGATATCGTCGTCGAAACAGAGGACGTCCGCTCGCTCTTACTGCGGCGCAACGACGGCGTTCCGCTTCCTTCGTGGCTACCAGGCGCGCACATCGACATCATCACACCGTCCGGGGAACTGCGTCAGTACTCACTCGCCGGCCAACCCTCCGAGGGCGAGCACTACCGGATCAGCGTTCGGAAGGTCCCCGGCGGCCGAGTGTCCAACGAGATCCACGGCCTCGAGCGCGGCGACATCATTCGAGTCAGGGGGCCGCGCAATGCCTTTCCGATGGCGCGAGCGGACAACTATCTCTTCGTCGCAGCGGGAATCGGCATCACCCCTATTCGCTCGATGATCGAGCGGGCCGTAGAGGACAACGCTCGTTGGACGCTCTATTACCACGGTCGATCACGCGCAAGCCTGCCTTTCGTCGCGGACCTCGGTCGGTTGGCTCTTGCTTCGGGTGGGCGTCTGATTCTCGCGGCCGACGATGTGGACGGTATGCCGAACCCTGCCATGATCGTGGACCTCGCAGAAGCCGACTCCGCGATGTACGTGTGCGGACCGGCGGCGCTCTCGAGGAGGCTTCGCGACGAGTCGATACGAAACCACAGAATTCAGGAGTTTCATGCCGAACTTTTCGCTCCGCCGGCAGTAGTCGACGGTAAGCCCTTCACGCTCCATTTGAACCGTTCGGGTGAAACGATTGCCGTTGGCGCACAGGAGACTGCACTCGATGCGCTACGCCGGACGAGGCCCGATCAACCGTACTCGTGTCGTCAGGGGTTCTGCGGGGTCTGCGTCGTCGGCCTCGTCGAGGGCCGCGTAGATCATCGCGACCGTGTACTCGACGCCACCGAGCGGCAGACCACGCTCACCCCGTGTGTATCTCGAGCTGCCGTCGACAACGAAGTCGTCGTCCTCGATCTGTAAGAAGGAGTCGAAACCCTCATGACCACAACTGTTTCGGACACATCTGCCAATGAGCACGACGCCTCCGACAACCTGGCAGTCTCCGTCGTCGACGTCGCGATCATCGGGGCCGGATTCGGCGGCCTCGGTGCAGCAATCCGCCTTCAGCAGGAAGGTCGTGGTGACTTTCTGATCTTCGAGCGCGACGATGCGGTCGGCGGAACGTGGCACGTCAATACTTATCCCGGCGCCCAGTGCGATATCCCCTCGGCGCTGTACTCCTTCTCTTTTGCGCCCAACCCGGACTGGACCCGCCTCTACCCTCTTCAGCCCGAGATCGAGGCCTACCTGAACGACTGCACCGACCGGTTCGGCATCCGAAACCGTATCCGCTTCGGCCACGAGGTGCTGGATGCAACGTGGAACGACGACGAGGCCAGATGGCTGGTGACGACATCGGCGGGAACCTGGTCGGCACGCATACTCGTCGGCGCACTCGGACCCTTCAGCGAACCCGCCAAGCCGAATATTGCCGGCCTGGAGTATTTTTCGGGCTCGGTCTTCCATTCCGCGGAATGGGATCACGAACACTGCGCTCGCGGTCGGCGAATTGCGGTGATCGGTACCGGGGCGTCCGCGGTGCAGTTCGTCCCGCGGATCGCACCCGAGGCCGCTCATCTGACCGTGTTCCAGCGGACTCCGACGTGGATACTGCCACACCCCGACCGGTCGATCTCCGAATCCGGACGATCGATGCTCCGAAAGTTCCCCCCGCTGCAACGCATGATGCGACGCACGTTCGACTTGTTCCAGGAAGCGTTGGTGCCCGGCCTCATTCACCACCGATCGCTGCTCGCACCCCTGACCGTGCTCGGACGAGCACATTTGCGTCGCCAGGTGAAGGATCCGGTATTGCGCACGAAGCTCACTCCCGATTATGCGTTCGGCTGCAAGCGACCGACGTTCTCGAACAAGTTCTATCCCGCACTGTCCCGGGACAACGTCACCGTCGAAACAACCGGCATCGCAGAAGTTGTGTCGGCGGGCATCGTGACCACCGACGGGCGAACTCACGAGGTGGACACCATCGTCCTGGGAACTGGTTTCACCGTCGCCGGTCATTCGGGGTTCCGTCGCATCCGCGGCCGCGAGGGACAGTCGTTGGCAGATGCGTGGCCGTCGGGAGAGATGTCTTCGTACCGAGGTACGACCGTGCACGGGTTCCCGAACTTCTTCATGCTCCTCGGCCCCAACTCGGTCGTCTACACCTCACAGGTAGTCACGATCGAAGCGCAGGTGAACTACATCCTGGAGGCACTGCGGGTCATGGACGTCAAAACCATTGCGGCGCTGGAGGTCAGTCGGAAGGCTCAGACCGAGTTCGCCGACTACACCGATGCCACGCTCGAGGGTTCGGTATGGAACTCGGGCGGATGCAGTAGCTACTACCTGAGCCCATCCGGGCGCAATGTCACCTACTGGCCGGGCTCGGTGCGTAACTTCACCCGCCGCATGTCCACGATCGACCTCTGCCACTACGAGTACCGCGTCGGCAGCGCTTCCGATCCGAAAGAACCGAAGACTGGCGACGACCCGGCACTGGCCAAGGACCGCTCATGAGTCGCCACATCTCTCTTCCCGGCAAAGTTGCGCTGGTGACCGGCGGGGCGCGGGGCATCGGCGCTGCAACAGTCGAGAAATTGCTGGCAGCGGGTGCGTGTGTCGCAGTTGTCGATCGAGACATACCTTCACAGGCGCGTTCATCCGAACGAGTTCTCTTCCTCTCGGCCGACGTGACCGACTCCGAGGCGATGGTGGAGTGCGTCCGTCGAACGGTGACGGCCTTCGGCGCACTCGACATCGTGGTGGCCAATGCGGGCATCACTCCGCCGCCGGCAACAATTCGGACAGTCGAACGCAATGTCTTCGACTCGGTGATGGCCGTCAATTTCGGCGGCGTGCTGAACATCGTGCGAGCGGCAGCAGATGAGATCGTCGCCAGCGGTGGGCACATGCTGTTGGTGTCCTCGTGCGCCGCGTTCACACCTGGCATGGGTGGGGTTCCGTACATGGTGAGCAAGGCGGCCGTCGAACAGCTCGGACGCGGATTGCGCATCGAACTGGCTGCGTTCGGAGCCTCCGCCGGGCTCGCGTACTTCGGCGTGGTGGACACCGGCCTGGCTCGCGACACACTCGACAACGACCCGATGGGCAAGCGAATCGGTCAGCTTCTCCCCTGGCCACTGAACCGAAGATTGTCTGCTGAACGTGCTGCAGATCTGTTGGTCGACGCGGCCCGAACTCGTCGTGCTCGGATAGTCGCCCCTGCGGTGTGGCTGCCGTACTTCTGGCTCCGCGGGATCCTGAATCCCGTGCTCGAGTGGAAGCTCGCACGCGACCGGAAACTCACTGCTCTGCTGCGCGAAGTGGAACAGGCGCAATCCCCGGGATAGCTGCTGCCCGATACGAGCCACCAAACGGTGGAAGTCGTCAGTAGTCAGGAGATTCGGAGGTGGGCTGTGAGATCTCGGCTGGTCAGGATTCAGCTCATCGCACTGGTGGTCGTTACCGTCGCCGGCATCGTCTTCGTCGGTGGAAAGTACGTTCGGATCGATAACCTCCTCGGATTCGGGCAGTACCGGGTCCATGCCCGGATAGTCTTCGCCGATCCTGAAACACCGCAACCATGGGACGGCAAGCCCAAGGTGGATCCGGACAAGCTCAACCTCAACCCGATCGCATCGCAGCTCGCACCGCTCGTCGGAGCATCGCCGAGGTGATCGGCAGGCTCTTCTAAGACGTCACCATCGATAAAGTGCACCGACGAGGTCATCGAACTGGTGTTGCGGTTGTAACCGGTGCCCCAGCTTTCAGCAGCGGTGAATGCGTTCACCGACGTCGGCGATTGCCGAGTGGTGCTCGGACGGGTCAGTTGCTCGAACCTGTTCGAGAAAGGCGTCGAGGTCGATCGGCTTGCCACCCACCCAAGTCCCCTCGACCGAGACATCGGCAGTCAGCCGGGAGGCTTCAACTTCATAGGGGTCGCGCGAAAGTACGGTGAAGTCCGCGAGCTTTCCGACCTCGATCGAACCGATCTCGTGATCTCGATGCAAGACGTGCGCCGCATTGATCGTCTGGGCTTTGATGGCGTCATCCAGACTGATGATCTGCTCCGGGCCATGTAGCTGTCCGGACGGAGTTCTCCGCGTGATCACGGTCTGAATGTTCAGCAGCACATCGGGCGGACTCACCATGCCGTCATTGTGGAATGCCACGACGGCACCTGCACGGAACGCGTCTCCGATCCGCTGCCACTGCGCCCCGATCGAGCTGTCGAAGATCTCGCCGTCCAGCAAGTCTCCCCAGTAGATCAGCTGGTAAGGCCCCATCGACAACACGACGCCAAGATTCGCAGCGCGCTCGAACTGATCTCCCCTGCAGGCACCGAGGTGTTCCACCCGCCACCGGTGATCTGTTGCAGTCAGATTGTTGAGCGCCAGCGCGCGCTCGTAGGCATCGAGAACGATATCGAGTCCGACGTCGCCGTTGACATGGAACGCGAACTGAAATCCTTTGTCGGCGTAGGAAGAAAGAGTCGCGTCCAGTTCGGCTCGCGAGTAGTTCATCTTCGTCTCGTAGGTCGCGCCGGGAGCAATCTGCGCATTACGAGTGGTCGGGGTATCCAGGTAGGGGAAGGAAATCGCAATCGTTCCGACCCACGGGGCACCGTCTGCCCACAGCTTGATGCCTTGTTTGCGCAGCATGTTGTCTGGGATCGGCGAGCTGAACGGCTCGCCACAGGTCGACTCGGTCGACACGTGATAGAGCGAGACCCGAATCGGGCAATCCGACGTCGAGGCCAACGCCTCGAAGATCGGCTTGCTGTCATCGGAGTACGAGTGATCCGACGTCGCGGTCACTCCGTGGCGAGCCATGAGCGCATACCACTGCGCGCACGAGTGCAGCGGATGACTGACGATCTTCGGCAGCATCGGCGTCAGCACCTGAGCGATTGCCGAACTTTCGTAAGCCAGTCCGTTCGAGGAGCCGTCCTCGTTGCGCCCGAACGACGCGCCGGCGGGATCGGCCGGCGGTGTGCCGTTCGGCCAGCCCAGCGCGGCGATCACGCCCGAGTTGAAGTACACCTCGTGGCCCGAGTTGTCGAAGACGATCGCTGCTCGATCAGGAAAGTAGGCGTCGAGCTGCACCCGGTCGAGCTCCGGCGCTCCTTGAAGCATTCGATCGAGGCCGTTGAACAACAGTGGCTGACCGGCAGGCTCCTCTGCGTTGGCCTTGCGGAAGAGCGCATCGACGTCGGCAAACGACGGGTAGCCGACGTAGGGAGCAATCCAATAGGCCGGTGCCTGTGTGACGAGACCGGAGAGTCCAGGGTGATTGTGCGAGTCGATGAAACCAGGCATCAGAACACTGGGCCCCAGGTCGGTCACCGTCGCATCGGGAGCGGCACCTTGGCAGTCAGCCAAGGTGCCTACCGCAAGAATCACACCGGTCTCGGTATCCACCGCAACGGCTTCCGCGCGCGGACGCTCGGCGTCGACTGTGATCACTGTCGATGCCTTGACGATGACGTGAGACATCAGTTGCTCCTCAGATCGGGCGAAGGATCACCATATAGCCGAGCAGACCGGACAGCTGGGACCTATCACTCCTACGGAAGCTCTGGTTCGTCCCTTGCGGGATCGTCAGCTCTTACTCTTCGCCTCGACGCGGCCGACGAAATGATCCATGGTGTTGTTGACGCCGAGCTGATTCATTACTTTGTCGAACCAGCGAACCGGGAGCACCCGGGCAGGCGACAACAGGTTCACGAATCGGGGCATGATCAACTCGTGTCGGCCCTTCTCGATCGCTGTCAGGGTCTTCTCCGCCACGAACTCGGGGGTGAGGATCGGTAGGAGGAGTGGGTATTTCGTCTGCACGCCCTTGAACATGCCGGTGCTGACGAAGTACGGACACACAACCAACGAGTTGACGCCTGCGTTGGCTTTCGAGAGCTCCACACGCAGTGATTCAGCGAAACCGAAGGCGGCGAACTTGCTCGCGGAGTAGTCGGTTTGCTTGGCGACCCCCACAAGCCCAGCGGCGCTGGAAACGGTGACGACGGTACCGCGACGGTTCTCGATCATGTTGCCGAGGAAGGCCCGGGTGACCCAGAAGAGGGAAAGCGTGTTCACGCGGATCGTTCGCTCGATGGCGTCGTCGGAGGCGTCGAGGAGGTTCTTGCCGGTGACGATCCCCGCGTTGTTGATCAGGACGTCGATAGGCCCCGTTTCCTTCGCGGCGGCCTGGACGGAATCGCGATCGGACACATCAACGGTGTAGGCCGCGGCAGAGTGACCCGCGGCAACGATCTCCTGGCTGACATTCCTGCCGGCCTCTTCGGACAGATCCCACACGATGACCCGGGCCCCACGCTCAGCAGCGCCCAAGGCGAGAAGTCGGCCGATACCACTGCCGCCGCCGGTGACCAAGACGGTTTGGTTCCTCAGGGAATGGGACACAATTCTTCTCCTAGCGGTAGACGGCGATGGAGCAACACCAATACCTCCAGTATTGACCAACCGGTCAATGAGCGCAATGTGACTCTGGGCAACCTCATACCTGCTGGCCATACACCTGCGCAGGTCTAGGCTCTCGAGAGTGGTCGGAGCAAAGAAGTCAGAACCCGAGCGGCGCAGTGACATCCTCGCCGCCGCAAAATTGGTGGCGCTCGATGGCGGACTGGAAACAGTCACGGCCCGGACTGTCGCTGCAGAAGCTGATCTCTCCAGCGGCCTCGTCTACTTCTACTACCAAACCAAGAACGGATTGCTTCACGCTCTGCTTGCTCGACTACTCGAAACAACCTTGGACGGGCCGGAAGACGGGTTCGGCGAGGACCTTCCCGCAGACGTCGCCCTCCACGAGATGATCACCACAGAACTGGAAGGCCTCCACACTCAGCGTGATGAAGTCGACCTACTTTTCCAGTTCTATTTCTTCCGAAGAAGCATCGATTTTCGTGACCAGATCGACACGGGTCTCCGTTTGTATACCGACGCGATTCACCCCGTCACCGACCGATTCGCCCGGGAACACGATCTCGATCCCGACGCGTTCCGGTCCACACTCGTCGCGCTCATCCAGGGAGCGGCGATAGACGTCGTACGTAGGCCCGAAAGCTTCAGTGCCTCGAATCTTCTTCAAGTCGTTGCTGCCCTCGCAACATCGACACCTCGCCACTCCGAGGGCGCAATCTGAGCTCGTCCGCATTCTCGATGAGCGAATCAGCCCAGCGTCAGGTGCGAGTGTTTCGCTTCACCCAACCCCACGCAGCGGTCGCTGCGAACAACACGATCCCGATGATTGCCAACCAGAGCAAGCCTTTGACAACGAACCCGAGGATGACGAACACCAGCCACACGACGAGCAACAATCCAATGAGTCCAAGCATCCCCCGATCATGACAGACGCTTACGTCCGCTCGGTCGGAGCCCATCGAAACGGACACCCTGGGTCCTCGGAATCAAAGACAGAAAAATAGCCTCGCACTGTGCGTTTCCGCAAGTACGAGGCTATTTCTTGTGCGCCCGAAGGGATTCGAACCCCTAACCTCCTGATCCGTAGTCAGGTGCTCTATCCGTTGAGCTACGGGCGCATGTTCAATTGTGTTGATCCTTACGAATCAACGGTCCTGCGTCAAACTGGCTGGTCCTTGCGGATCAGCTTGGCGGAGGCGAGAGGATTTGAACCTCCGGACCCGGTGAAGGGTCAAGTCATTAGCAGTGACTCCCATTCGGCCGCTCTGGCACGCCTCCTAGGCTGCCGGCCCTCTCGGACCGCCGAGGAACGAGATTACACACGGTTGAGAGGAGAACGCAAAACGCCTGGTCATATCCCGATCAGCGAAGGAACGAGTCGAACCAATCGAAAATTCTGGCCTGAGCTTCGATCAGCGCGGCAGTTGCCGGGTCTTCATCTTCGGCGCTACCGAGCGAAGGCTGCGGTTCGTCGGCGCGGTGGCGGAGTCCGCTGTAGCTGACGACGTTGGTGGCTACGGATGACCGTGTGGCTGCGTCACGGAGGCCCTCGATGTGCTCCGGTGGGGTCCTGGGGTCGTTCTCGCCGTACAGACCCAACCAGGGCGCCTGGAGCGCAGGCGCGGCGTCGATCAATGCGACAGCGTCGGCGTTCAATGGTTCGACGATGCCCGCCGCCGCGACGCTGACGGCTGCACCGATCGGTCGGTTCGTTGCGACGATCAGCGCCGCAGTTCCGGCGTCGTCGAACCCGATGACTCCGACGCAGTCCGGATAGACACCCCGGGAGGTGAGCCAGTCGAAGGTCGCGTCGAAGTCGGAGAACAGATTTTCGCCGAAGACCTCTTCGCCCTCCGTTCCTCGGTGGAACAGGTCCGGGGCGACGGCCAGCCATCCGTCGAGTGCGAGCGCGCGCAGCAAGTCCAGTAGCGATTCCGGTAGCTCGCGGGATTCGTGCAGCACTACGATCCCGCCTCGGACGTGCCCTTCCGGGGAGATGGCCGTCAGCGGCACCTTGTGCTCCCCAGGCGGTTGCTCATCGTCGTCCGCGTCGATTCGGAGCACTGCCACATCCGTGAAGATTCCCGACATGACACCAAAATAGTGCGACAGGCCACGCTCCGCTGGATTACCGGCGGACGCACAGGAAATGATCTGCCCCACCTGGCGCATAATGTGAGCCGTGACCGCCCGCATCCGCACCGACCTCGACGCAATCCCCGCCTACGTACCCGGACGCAACTTCCCGGGCGCGATCAAGCTGGCCAGCAACGAGACGACACAGGGTCCGCTCCCGGGCGTCCGCGAGAAGATCGCCGAGTCGGTCGTCACCGTCAACCGCTACCCCGACATCCGCGCCACTGCCCTCGTGGACGCCGTCGCCGCGCACGTGAAGGTCGACCCGGCCAATGTCGCAGTCGGCAACGGATCGGTGGCACTGTGCCAGGAAGTCGTCCAGATCATGTGCGGCCCCGGTGACGAGGTGATGTACGCGTGGCGATCCTTCGAGGCGTATCCGATCATCGCGCGCGTCGCCGGTGCGACGCCGGTAGAGGTACCGCTGAATGCGGCGCACGTGCACGATCTCGACGCCATGCTCGCCGCGATCACCGAGCGCACCCGCGTGATATTCATCTGCAACCCGAACAATCCTTCCGGCACCGTCGTGGCCAGATCTGCACTCGAACGATTCCTCGACGCGGTGCCCGCGCATGTCCTCGTGGTGCTGGACGAGGCCTACTTCGAGTACGCCCGCGAAAACCCGGAGGGTGAGTACACCGACGGTGTCGAATTGGCCCGCGACCGTCGCAACGTTCTGGTACTCCGCACCTTCTCCAAGGCGTACGGGCTGGCCGGACTACGCGTGGGATATGCCGTCGGCGATCCGGCGGTGATCACCGCGATGAGCAAAGTTCGCATCGCATTCGCGGTGAGCTCCGTCGCGCAGCAGGCAGCACTGGCATCGCTCGATGCAAAAGACGAGCTCCTCGCCCGTACCGATCTCCTTGTCGCAGAACGCAAACGGGTTCGCACTGCACTGATCGAGCTGGGCTACGTCGTCGCGCCTTCGGAGGCGAACTTCGTGTTCCTACCACTCGGGGCCCTCTCCGGTCCCTACACCGAAGCCGCAGCAGAAGCTGGAATACTGTTGCGGGCCTACGGAAACGACGGGGTTCGCATCACAATCGGCGACCCACACGAGAACGACGCCTACCTGAAATACGCAGCTAACGCCGCTCACTGAGCGTCCGTGCCTGCCGAGGGCTCATCCCGAACTCCTCACGAAACACCGCGTTGAATGTACTGACCGAGCCGAAGCCCGACTGATGGGCGATCTCGGCGACCGTTCGGTGACGCTGAGCTGGATCGTCGAGCCGGGCACGAGCACGAACGAGCCGGCTGGTCCGAATCATTTCCGACGGGTTGGTGCCCACCGACTGCGTCACGGCCTGCACATGCCGCAGCGACCAGCCGAGGCGTCGAGCAAGGGTTTTCGGGGTAAGAGTCGGGTCGTCGGACTGAGTTTTCACGAGCGCGGATGCGGACTGCGCGACATCCGGCCACCGCGACTCATCGGATGCGACCCCGACCAGCATCCGGGTGAGCGCATCGGAAACCTCACGAAAGCTGCTTACCGAGAGGGCATCTCGCTGCGCGGATAGCTGCTCGGTCATTGCAGCTGCTACCGCGCCCATACCGGTGGCAAGGTCGAGAACCCGCGGCTTCACGGGAACGACCGAACGGGGCCAGGCCGATTCCGGGACGCTCACCACCCATGCTCGCGCGCCCGGGCCGTGCTCGATGGAGAAGGGAGCTGCCATCGACATCGCGACCGCGGCGCCCCGGCCCACGATCGCGCGATCGTCACCGTACGCACATCGAAACGTGCCCGCCCGAGGGACCACGACGCGCAGGCTCCGATCGTCGTCGGAGCGAGCAGCTACGGCGCTTCTCGAGTAGACGATGGCATCGGAACTGAACTCCACCAGTTGAAATTCTTCGGACCGCTGCACGACGGTCTTGCCACTGAAACCCATCGTTTCGTCGAATGCGAAATCGAGACCACCATGGTTGAAGCGAACGTGCTCACGCCAGAACCCCGGCCGATCCGTGGCAGGCAACAGTGTGGTGTCGATCGTCGACACGACGTAGTCCGCTGTGGCAGTCATAAGTTTCTACCTTTCGCGCCTGAATCCGTGCGTCCGGCCGTCGATTCCGTGCGCGTCACCGGCAGACCCGTCGCATACATGCGCCCTACCGTGCAGAGAGTACACGTGTCCTCCATCACAGCGGAGGGGTCACAACGGCGGCAAGAACCTGTCAGGAGTCCGGAATGAACACGATCCACGTCAACGGCGCGACGCTGTCCTACGAGGTATCAGGACCGCAGGACGGCACCCCCGTCGTCCTCAGTCATTCACTGTTCTTCGATCATCGAATGTTCGACGCGTTGGCCGAACTACTGGCCTCCGCAGGGCACCGCGTCTTCGCGTACGACCACCGCAATCACGGCGAGAGTTCGACGCATTCGCGCGCCGACGTGACCGTGGACATCCTGACCGAAGACGCTGCTGCGTTCATCGAAGAACTGCAACTGGGTCGCGTGCATTTCCTGGGAAACTCACTCGGCGGATTCGTCGCGCTTCGATTGGCGGCGAGGCGACCCGAGTTGCTGCTGTCCGCCGTCGCAATGGGCTCTTCGGCGGAGGAGGAGCATCAACTGGAGGCGTTTGCTCCCCTTGTCGAGCGACTGGCCGACATTGGGGGAAGCGAGAATATCGACATCGTTTTGTACATCATGTTCGGAGACACCAGCTTGTCCGCAGGCACACCCGCCGTCGAGGAGTGGCGCGGCCGGATCGCGGAGCTGAAGCCCAGCATCGGCGACTCTGCCTACCAGGTGATTCACCGGTCGCGAATCGTCGACGAATTGAACGGCTGCACGGTGCCGGTACTCGCGATCTCCGGCACGGAAGATCATGCGTACCCGCCGCCCATCTCGGACGTCAACATTGCCGAGGCATCCGGTGGCAGCTACCGGAGTGTCGAAGCTTCGGGCCACTCGGTATCGCTCGAGCAACCCGCAGCCGTTGCCGAGCACGTGCTCGCGCACTTCTCGGCGATCTGACCCCGGTGCGCGAGTCCTAGATGTTCAGCGCGTCGCGGAGCGTCGGCCAGGACTCGCGCAGATCGTCCTGCCAGTACGGCCACTGGTGGATTCCGTACGGCCGGTAGACGAACTTGGCTGGGATGCGAATAGATCGAAGTTTGGTGTCGAACAACGTTGTGCAGTAGAGCGCGGCAGCTTCGAGCGGCCCACCCATGGCGGCCGACTCGATGCCGGTGCCGCCCGGTCCGAGTTCGTACGGGCCGGGCAAACCGGTACCGACGGAAATATAGATGTCCTTGCCGCGCAGGGCTTCTGCATTTCGAGACGGGTCATGCTCGGCCCACTTCGGGTCGGCGTTCTCACCCCACATATTGCTCGCATTACCACCATTGGTTGCGACAGTGGCGCGAACGGCATCCTTCAGGTTCGGCTGCGAGTTGTCGTAGCAGCCGCTCAGGCCTGCCACACCCGTATAGAGATCGGGGTGACGGGTAATGAGATCCATCGCGCCCTGCGCGCCCATGGAGACGCCCGCGATCGCATTGGTGCCGTTGCCGGCGAACTGAGCATCGATCAGCGGGGGAAGTTCCGACGTCAGGAACGTCTCCCACATATTGACACCGAGGATTGGGTCCGGCGCATTCCAGTTGGTGTAGTAGCTACTAGAACCACCTACGGGAAGCACGACGTTGACGTCTTTGTCGGCGAAGAAGTCCACGATGTCGGTCTTCTGCGTCCACGTGCTCTCGGCGTAGTCGGACTCTTTGCCGGCACTGACGCCGTCGAGCATGTACAGAGTGGGGCGCGGGCCGCCCCTTGCAGGTAACAACACCTGAACCTGAACGATCTTGTTCATCGAAGGCGACTGCACGAACACGGCAGCACGACGGGGCGTGATCATGTCGATATGGTCGATCCGAGCCGAGAGCGACGGTCCGGACTCACCGAACGGCGTCACGGCAGCATCGGAGCTTCCGGTCCCGGGGAGCGGTTGAGCAGACACCACACCGGTCCCCAGTATCGACAGCGCAATGCTGGTTCCCAGCGCTGCCAGAACACGACGGTGCATTCGACTGACCCATCCTCCCCCGCCACACCCTTTCGGGCGCAACACGAACAACTTCTGATTCAACGCAACCCACCAGTAGGTACGCCTACTGCGGCCCGCGGTTCCGCCCAGAGTAGCCCTGTTAGAGGTCGTACAAAAGTTCTGTCGATTCTTTGGGACATATCCAAGCAAGCCGCATGAGCAGGGTCTCAGCGGGCGGAGCGAGAGATCGCACACACCGATACCTTCGATCGGAACCTCGGCGCGCGCAGGTAGACGGGTTCTCGAGGGCGTCATTCGATCGAATGACTTCGTTGACTGTTCAAACTCCGTAGCTAAAAGATCGACTTTTCCAACCCCCTCTTTCAGGAGCTATGAATGACAAGCAAGACCCTCTTCGCCCGAATTGGATTCGGTGGCGTCGTACTCGCCGCAGCAATGATGACGACACCGGCCGTTGCCGCAGCAGATCCGATCACCGACTTCTTGTGCGGCACCGGCTCGGCACAGTTCTGCCCGCCACCGCTTGCACCATTCCTCCCACCACCACCTCCACCAGCGCCGGCTCCCCAGAGTGCACCGCCTGCACAAGCTCCCAGCACGTTCCAGTACAAGAACTGCACCGAGGCACGTGACGCCGGTGCGGCCCCCGTCTATCGCGACGAATATGGATACGGCCCCCATCTGGACCGCGACAACGACGGCATCGGCTGCGAGTAGAAGTCCGTCCACGGCACCGGTCGTGCTTGCGCGAGCAAATACGACCGGTGCCGCTCATCGATCGGCTGGACCGCTAATCGGGATGACGCTCGCGCTCGGACTTCACCAATTCCTTGGTTCGTACCAAGCGGAGGGTGGTGACAAGTACGACGCCACCGATCATGTTGAAACCCACCGTGTACCCGAACCAGTCGATCCACGCTCGGTAACCGATGTCCGCACCCGCGTGAATGGCCCCGAAGATCAGCAGGGAGTCCAGGATCGAGTGGAAGAGCTGCAATCCGGCCAGCAGGAATGCAGCCGACATCGCCGCAATGATCTTCGCGACGTCGGAATTGGTTCCCTGCTGCATGCGGGTCAGCAGGGTCATCGTGCTGCCGCCCAGGATCGCCAGGCAGATCGACTGCAGGTTCAGGGGGGAGTCGACGAAGTGGTGCGCGGATTCCGACAGTACTGCCTGCCATTGCGGGAAGGCGTGCGCGACCAGCCACATCACACACCACCCGCCTGCCAGGTTCGCCAGCAACGTCCCGATCCACAGCTTCGCCAACTGCGCGGGAGTGCCGTTGCGGGAGACCAACGCCGCGATCGGCATGAGGAAGTCCTCGGTGAACAATTCGCCGTGGGCCAGGAAGATCGCCACCAGGCCGATTCCGAACGCAAGCCCCGCCAGTAGATGGTTATCGGTCTCGTACAGCACCGCCAGATAGGCCATGACACCCAGAGCAACTTCGAGACCGCCGAAGAATCCTGTGATCAGCACCGTGCGCACGGTTCGATGCAGACGCTCACCGCCTTCGGAGACGACGGCATCGAAACTCTCCTCGAGTTCCTCTTCGAGCGGACCGTCGTTGTCACCGTCGTTACGTCGCGCTTCTTCGCTCATCCGCAGGTAGTACCCGCTAGTCACCATTCGATACCTGCTCGTCGGCGCAGTGCTACATGCGGCCGGATTCGGCTCGTCGAAACGGCCAAGTCTCCAGCATTCGACACCGAAAATGCTAGGTAAACAGGGCCGGAGTTGCTTAAACCCGGACATTAGAGACTGTAAACCTGATAAATCGACATCATTCTGTTACGGTTCAAATCGATTTCGTTCGACTGCACTTAGTCGGGTCGAGTCGATCAATGCCCAACGGGGGATCACAGATTTCAATGGCAGACACGAAGAGGCATTGGACCGCATGAAAGACGATGCACAGACAACCTCGTGGTGGTCGATCGGCGAATGGCGCCTCGGCTGGAAGGTTATCGCAGTTTTCGCGGTTCCGATGCTCGTCGCCGTTCTTTTCGGTGGCCTCCGGATCCAGAGCGAACTGACCGATGCCGCGGACCTCAATACGTCCGCCGAACGTGCATTCGCCGTTCCTGCGGCACTTCGGCTGGAGCAAGCTCTCAAGGCAGTGACAGTTGCGGCTGCTTCCGGAGCCGACACCGCCACAGCGACCGCACAAGCGACAATCGCGCTGCAGGATTTCAATGTTGCCGCGAACGTGTTCCGGACCGACCCAAAGCTCAGTGACCTGGTCGACAAGTCTCTGCAGAACAGCCGGGCACTCATCGACGAGGTTCCGACCAGCTCTGAACGGCCCATCCAGCTGGTCGCTCGCTACAGTCAGGTGTCGACCGAGCTCTGGATCCCGTTCTCAGATCTTTTGTCCAAATCCGAGCTACCCCTTCTGCGTGAGCGTGGTGCCGAGTTGGCGCCTTTGTGGGGCGCCCGTCGAACATTGGCCAATCAGCACATTCTGTTCGGCAACGGCGACGTCGATCCACAATCGCGCATCATCCTTATTTCCACTGCTGGTGCAGAACTTGGCAGTCTCGGTGGTCTCATGCCACTGGCTACGCCCGGTGGAGTACTTCCGCCAGTCGAGGCGGACCCCTCGCAGGACCCCTTGGCCGCGCTGAACTCTCTACGCGCATCCACTCAGAGTCGCCTGGGCGCAATCGCGGCAACACCCCCAGGATCCCCTTTGAGCAGGGAGATCGGCCTCGGACTCCAAGCCAGTAGCGATCAGTACGACGCCATCGCCGATGCCGCAATCGCGCGGTTCGTCCCCACCGCGAACTCCGAAACCGGCGCCGCCCAATCCGCAGCGCTTCGAGACGCCGCGCTGGTCGTCGGCACCGTCCTCGCAGCCCTCGCCCTCGCGCTCGTCATCAGTCGCTCGCTGGTCGAACCTATCCAGCGCCTGCGTTTTGCCGCGCTCACAGCAGCACGTCATGGACTTCCCGAGGCGATCGAAAGAATCCGCGCCGGCGAGCGAATAGTCGACCTCGAGATACCTCGCGTACCTGTAGAGACACACGAGGAGATCGGGCAACTCGCACGCGCAGTCGACGACATGCACGGGCAGGCAATCACATTGGCCGGCGAGCAAGCTACTCTCCGCCGCCAGGTCAACGACATGTTCGAAACGCTTTCCCGTCGAAACAAGTCCCTCGTCGAACAACAGCTCGTGCTCATCGAGCAACTCGAAAAAGACGAAGACGACCCGAATCGCCTCGAGAATCTCTTCCGCCTCGATCACATCGCCGCCCGAATGCGACGCAACAGCGATAATCTCCTCATCCTCTCCGGCAACGAAGGACGGCGCGCACGAACCGCACCGATCGCACTTGCCGACGCTCTACGCGCCTCAGCTTCCGGTGTCGAGGACTATCTGCGTGTCGAACTCGGACAAATTCTGTCTGCTGTCGTCAGTGGCAAGGCCAGTGCAGACGTAGTGCACCTCGTCACCGAACTACTGGACAACGCCCTGCGCTACTCACCGCCCGAAACTACAGTGACGATCGACGCCGCACGCACCAACGACGGTTCCGTGCTCGTAGAAATCTCCGATCTGGGTATCGGAATGTCACCGGACGACTTACTCGACGCCAACAAACGCCTCTCTTCCGGAGGCGAGATGAGCCCCGATACCGCGCGCCACATGGGACTGTTCGTGGTCAGCCGTATCAGCCTTCGCTACGGTATTTCAGTACGTCTACGCCCGTCCGCAGGCACATCCGATCGCAGTGGCATCACTGCGATGGTTCATCTGCCGATCGCACTTCTCGAGGCGTCACGCGACACGGCGATCAGAACGTCGACGGCTGCACTTGCCTCTCAGGCTCGCGCAACATTGTCGGTTCACTCCGTCGCGGCGGGTACCCCTACATCGAGTCAAGGCGCCGTCTCATTCCCGGTAGCAGGCGCCCACAATCCCGATGTTTCGGTGGCATCAGGGAACTGGCTACCCAATCGTCAATCTTCACACCCTGTTGCTTCCACTGTGCCGCCGGCTGTTTCAGGTACGTCCTCTGCATTTGCTTCGCAGACCAACTCCAGCGCCCTTCCCATGGCGAGCGGACTTCCACGCCGCACCCCAGGGAGCAGTGGGGTACCCGGTACCGCCAATGCCTTCACGACCCAACCGATAGCTCCACCGCCGCCCAAGGCGGAAATGGTTGTCGACCAACCGGATACAGGCGAGTTCCCCGCCGCTGGACCTGTGCCCAGAGCCCCGTTCGGCGCTCCGAACCCGAACGTCACAGCGGCGTTCTTCTCGTCCCGGCCGCGCGACTCGACACCACGTCGCATCCCGACTCCACCGCGCGAAACCACACCACCTCGCGACTGGACTCCACCCCGAGACCCGACCCCACCGCGCGAAACCACACCACCTCGCGACTGGACTCCACCCCGAGACCCGACCCCACCGCGCGAAACCACACCACCTCGCGACTGGACTCCACCCCGAGACCCGACCCCACCGTCCGTGGGCGTCTTCAGCGCGAACGCTCCCGAGGCCGGCTCTGACGTTCCACCGGTTGCATCGCCGATCTTTGCCGGAATGGTGTCCGAGTGGCTTATCGACCCCACGGACGACGAGTCCGGTGCCACAAACGGCAGCATCTGGACAACCGAGGCTGACGAGGGATGGGTTGCCGCTCACGCGTCGACGGACATGCCCTCCAGCAAGATGGCCGATTCGGGACTCCCGATCCGGGACCGCGGTGCGCGGTTGGTTCCCGGAACTGTCAGGCCCACCAATAGCTCTGCCCGTTCCGGATCCCACCGTCAACGCGTCGACCCGGAAACGATCAGACGCGGGTGGAGTGACTACCAATCCGGCCTCAGCCGGGGCCGCCGACACGTCAACAGCGAGAACAACACAGCGTTGCACTCGATAACACATGTGCAGAAAGACGAAGGAGAACAGTGAATTCTGTCGGAGCCCCAGAAACTCCTCGCGCACTCGACTGGTTGGTGTCGGGTTTTGCACGCGACGTTCCGGGAGTAAGCCACGCCATCATCGTCTCTGCCGATGGATTGTTGAGCGCGGCGAGCTCACACCTTCCTCTGGATCGTGCGGACCAGTTGGCCGCCGTCACATCCGGACTCGCCAGTCTCTCTGCCGGCGCGTCTCGGCTGTTCGACGGCGGCGCAGTTCTGCAATCGGTGGTCGAGATGGAAAACGGCTACCTACTCCTCATGGGCGTCGGCACTGGTGCCTATCTTGCTGCGCTAGCCGTAGCGGGATGCGACATCGGTCAGATCGGTTTCGAAATGGTCACTCTGGTCGATCGAGTCGGAACGACCATGGACATCGCTCCTAGATCAGGTCGGGATACCTGACGTCGATGCCCCAAAACTACTCCGAGCACGCTGATCCCGAACCGAGTCTCGTTCGCTCGTACGCCATCACCGAAGGTAGGACGAAGCCGTCCATCGACCTTCCGCTCGAAGCGATCGTCGCAACGGTAGAGGATGTCATCGCAAGCGGCCTGGCGCCCGAAGACATTCGCGCGTCGATTGTCGCGCTCTGCGGGCAGCGCATCTCGATCGCGGAAATCGGCGCATACCTCGGTGTACCGATCGGGGTGGCTCGGGTTCTGGTGGCGGATCTCGTTGTCAGCGGGGCATTGAAAGTGCAAGCCACTCTGCGAAGCGACGCGACTGCGGTCGAGCGCCGCGAATTGATCGAAAGGACCCTCCGTGGACTTCGGCAACTCTGACGCGCCTTCTCGCGTCACGTCGACAAAGATCGTGATCGCCGGAGGATTCGGCGTCGGAAAGACCACCCTTGTCGGGACGGTCTCCGAGATCGTCCCCTTGCGCACCGAAGCGATGGTGACCGACGCCAGTGACGGCATCGATCACCTCAGCTCGACACCGAACAAAGAGACGACAACAGTCGCAATGGATTTCGGCCGCATCTCGCTCGCCGACGACCTGGTTCTCTACCTGTTCGGCACACCCGGTCAGCGGCGATTCTGGTTCATGTGGGACGACCTCATCACGGGCGCGATCGGCGCGGTCATCCTTGTCGACACGCGCCGTCTCGAAGACAGCTTTGCCGCTGTCGACTTCTTCGAAGCCCGTGGTTTGCCGTTCATCGTGGCAGTCAACCGTTTCGACGATGCTCCCGTACATGCAACACATGACCTTCGTCAAGCTCTCGCGTTGTCCGACCACGTACCGATGATCGACGTCGACGCGCGTAACCGAGAATCGTCGAAGCAGGCCTTGATCACGATCACCGAGTACGCGCTCGAACGTATCGCGGCGACAGCGCCCTGCTGACACCCGGACAAAAACAAACCTAAGGACTGGCATGTCGGACGAAATGAACCATTTCTCCATGGGGCTCTGGCTGCTCGGGTTGGCGTTCGCGATTGGAGTCTCGGGATCGGTCATCGGTTTGGCGTGTGCCCGACACGGCATGGCGGCAAGGCACCCCGCGGCGCGAATGCGCTGGTTTTTCATGGGCGCATTGTCCATCGGTGGTGTCGGTATCTGGTTGATGCACTTCGTCGCGATGCTCGGGTTTGCGTTACCCGGCAGTCCCCTTCGCTACAGTCTGACGTGGACGATCATCTCGGCTCTGATTGCCGTAATCGCGGTCTTCGCCGCGTTGTACATGCTCGGAACCGAGTTCAGTTGGTCGCGGCTCATAGCCTCCGGCTCCCTCGTCGGCATGGGGATCACCGTCATGCATTACACGGGCATGCAGGCCGTGCAGTTTCAGGGCCAGATCAACTACAACACGCTCTTCGTCGCACTCTCACTCGTGATCGCTGTCGTTGGCGCCACAGCCGCATTATGGTTCATGATGGCGATGGGGTCCACCACGCTGCGACTCATCGCCGGTCCGATCCTGGGGATCGCCATAGTCGGTATGCATTACACCGGAATGGCCGCGGTGGAAATTGTCCGCGACACGTCCGCACCCGCACCCGTCGGACTCGCGTTGTTCCCGTTCATCTTTCCAGTCTTCGTCCTCGGGCTTCTCACGCTGGCAGTGCCGATCGTCGCCATCATGACAGTTCGCGACCGCGAGATCGCCCGCATGGACGCCACTTCAGACGACCTCGCTCACGAAGCACGAAAGTTCGCTGACCGGTAAATAAACGGTTGGTTCGGTTGGAGTTTCCGCAACCGCGCCGCCTGCAGTGTGAGGTGGTGTCGCTCGGCGAGAGTGGGAGCGGTTCGGGCAGCTTCGGCGTAGGGATCCGCCGCGATAGGTAGATCACCCGCTTTTTCGTGCAGGTACGCCGACGCGGCCGCGTACCGCGGCATTGTCGAGTCGACGGCCGCCAGAGCCGCGAGGCCGGCTGCCGCGCCGTCGGCCTCCCCGATCGTCGACGCTTTCGACCGGTCCTGGCATCGGCTGGGCATCGACGCGCAGTTCTCTGTCCCGTCGTGCTGTCTCCGATCGGTGCGCGTCGAGAAACTTGCGCCAGGCGACCTTGACCAGCCATCCCTTCGGGTCGTCGGGTGGACGGTCCGGCCACGTCGACGCTGCTCGAATCAATGCTTCCTGCACGGCATCCTCGGCCGTCGCGAAGTCGACTCCGCGATGGACGAGGACGCCGATCACTGCGGGAGTCAGTTCTCGCAGCACAGCCTCGTTCATGTCAATCGCTGATGGTCGTGGGCGTTCCCATCAGTGGTCGCACCTCGAGCCACTCGTGGATCGGCTTGCCACCCGCCCCCGGCGCCGCCGACAACTCGCCTGCCAGCTCCAGCGCACGCTCGTACGTGTCGACGTCGATGATCATGAAACCGGCGATCAGATCCTTGGTCTCGGCGAACGGCCCGTCGGTGACGGGCGGCTTGCGCTCGCCGTCGTACCGCACCCACGAGCCCTCGGGCCGAAGCGCCTGGCTGGTCACGAACTCTCCCGCACCCTCGAGCTTGGCCGCGAAATCGTTCATGTACTGCATATGGTCGTCGACCTCCTGCGGGGTCCACTGATCCATGGGAACGTCGTTGACGGCCTCGGGAGCGCCGCGGTAGTGCTTGAGAAACAGATACTTCGCCATCAGGGTCTCCTTGCGTTCCGTGCAGCCCTACCGCTGCATCCAACCCTGGGACGGAGCGGCCGGTCCGGTTTCGACAACGTTGTGCGCGTCTATCGGAAACTTTTCCCTACACCGCTCGATACTGCGCAGCCTCCGCAGTGATCTGCGGAAACTGAGCACCCATCGCCTCGGACAAGGCCATCGCCGCGGACAGCGGGCGAACCATCACCACGAAGTCGTCGATCAAGCCGTTCTCGTCGAGGTGGAGGAAATCGCATCCGTTGACCTTCTTGCCGTCGACCGTCGCTTCGAAAACGAGCGCATGGTCGCGTCCGTCGACGCTCTCGATCGTCTTCGTGTAGTGAAAATTCGCGAAGACACGGAGGACGCCGCGCAGGATGGCCGACGTAATCGCCTTGCCGTCATAGGGTTCGAACGCAACCGGGCTAGTGAATCGCACATTTTCGGCCAGGAGCGTCTCCACTGCGCTGTGATCGCCGGACTCGACGGCATCGGTGAACTTCCGCATGGCCCATGCTCCTGTTTCGTTCTTCGCTCGGATATCCAGTTCGACGTGGATCTTAGATGTGATTCCACGCGAGCGAACGATCTTTCACTGGAGACGACCTCAGTTGACGGTCAGCTTTCCCACGTTCGTCGTGCAGTAGATCGGCACGGCGATGTTGATCAACGTGCGGGACTGGGCGTCGTCGAGTCCGGTCGTCTCCGCAATCTTGACTCTGGTGGCGTCGAGGCTGGTGTCGCCGGACAGCTCGTCGCAGGCCGTGCGAGCGGCCGCGACCTGATCTTCGGTGCTCCCGAAGCTGATGTCTTGACTCTCGAGCGCCTGAAGGTACGCAGTGTCCTGGACGTTCCCCACCGCAGCCGACGCGGTGGCCTTGACACTGCTGGCCGCGGCCGAGGCACTACCCTGCACCTCGCTCGCGACACTGGACGCAATCTCGCGAGTGCTACTCGCCGATGCGTCGGTGGAGTTCGCATTCTCGGTGTCGTTGTCGCTGCACGCCGCCGCGAACAATACGAGTCCACAGAGTGCAGACATGGCCACAGTGCGCTTCATCGCCGCGGTGCGTTTCATGAAGACGAGCATCCCGCTGACCGCCGCCCGCCACATCATCCGTCGCGGATGAAACAGTGACGGTACTGGTCGTTCTCGCACGGAAACCGAAAAGGCCCTGACCTACACCGACTGGTGAGTTCAGGGCCTTGGTGGCGGAAGCGGAGGGATTTGAACCCCCGGACGCTTTTACACGTCTCTCGCTTTCAAGGCGAGTGCATTGGGCCGCTCTGCCACGCTTCCGTAGAAGATACTAAACGCCCCGTGCGCCGCGGGGCGAATCGCGGTCGGTCAGCGCGCCTGGACCTCCGACTCCCCCATCGCTGCGTCTACCTCCTCGAAGATGTCGCCGAGCACCGTCAGCTGCCGCCTTGTCAGCAGATCGACCAAATGCTTCCGGACGCTCGACACATGCGTCGGAGCCGCTTCGGCGAGCCTTCGGGCGCCTTCTTCGGTGATGACGGCGAGCACACCTCTGCCGTCGTCGGCGCAGGTGTTGCGCAAGACCATCCCGTCGCCTTCCATGCGGCGAATCTGGTGGGTCAGCCGGCTACGCGAGGACAGGACGCCGTCGGCGAGATCGCTCATACGTACCGATCCGTCCGGTGATTCGGACAGCATCACCAATATCCGGTACTCCGCCATCGTCAGTCCATGTGCGTCCTGTAAATCCTTGTTGAGTACCCCCATCAATCGTTGGCCGCCGTCTACATAGGCGCGCCACGCTCTCATTTCCGCAGCATCGAGCCACTGCGGGTCCCCCCCTGGACCAAAGGATCTTTCGGCCGTCACCCGACCATATTAGGCAAGGACTGCTACCGGTTAGTAGATCCCTGCCACTGATGTCCGATTTGTCCCGACAATACTTGCCGAAAACTTGCCGGGATTTGCACTCCGCTGGGACGTTGAATGGGACTACAACGCCGCGCCTACGCTGGAAGCCATGCACGCAATCACTCTGACCGAGTTCGGGTCCCCCGACGTCATGGCGTGGACCGAGGTCCCCGATCCGCGCCCGGGCCGTGGCCAGCTCGTCGTCGACGTCGCTGCCACCGCGATCAACCGCGCCGATCTCATGCAGCGGCAAGGCCACTACCCTCCGCCTCCCGGTGCGAGCGAAATTATGGGGCTCGAATGCTCGGGCGTGATTTCCGAGCTCGGCGAGGGCGTACACGACTGGAACGTCGGCGACCGAGTGTGCGCACTACTCGCGGGAGGCGGTTACGCCGAGCAGGTTCTCGTGCCGTCGACCCAGTTGTTCCCCATTCCCGGTGAACTCGACCTGCATGCGGCAGCGGCACTTCCGGAGGTGGCATCGACCGTCTGGTCGAATCTGGTCATGTACGGCGGCATGCGATCCGGACAGGTCCTGTTGATCCACGGCGGCGGCAGCGGCATCGGCACGCACGCCATTCAGGTGGCAAAGGCATTCGGTGTCACCGTCGCAGTCACAGCCGGCTCGACATACAAACTCGACTTCTGTAGGACGCTCGGTGCCGACATCACCATCGACTACAAGAACCAGGATTTCGTCGAGGTGCTGCGGTCCGAAACCGACGGCCACGGCGCCGATCTGATACTAGACAACATGGGCGCAAAGTACTTGCAGCCCAACGTGAATGCGCTCGCAATGGATGGCACCCTCATCACGATCGGCATGCAGGGCGGCGTCAAGGGTGAGTTGAACTTCGGCGCACTGCTCGGCAAACGCGGAACCATCCACGCCGCCGGGTTACGCGGCAGACCCGAAACCGGACCTTCGAGTAAAGCAAACATCGTCTCGGACATGACCGCTCGCCTGTGGCCGATGATCAGCGAAGGACAGATCAGTCCCATCATCCACGCCGAAATTCCAATTATCGATGCGGCACAGGGACATCGAATGCTCGACGCCGAAGACACCATCGGCAAGGTGATCCTGCGAGTACAGTAACCGTGCAGTAGAGCCCGGCGGCACCTACCTCGTGCCGTCAGGCGTCTACGCCAGCTTGGACAACGCTTCGACGAGCTGATCGATCTCGTATCGCGTCGTATACGGAGCGAGCCCGATGGTGACGGCGCCACCCTCGTCGTTGACACCCAACGCGTCGAGCAATCGGCTTCCGCTGTGGATACCGCTGACCGTTCCGATCCGCGCCTGAGCGAGGTGCTCGGCAACCTTTTCGGCAGAAGTCCCCGAGACTGTGAAGCTGAGTGTGGGAATGCGGCTGGGAGAGTCGCCGAGAACCATCACATGATCGAGCGTTGCCAGTCGTCGGATCAAATAGTCGAACAATTTGTCGTGGTAGTCCTGCAGTGAACCGATGGACAGCTGAAGCCGTTCGCGTCGTGTTCCGGTGGCCTCCTCGTCGAGGTTGGCGAGATAGTCGATGGAGGAAACGACACCGGCGAGCAATGCGTACTGATGCCCACTGACCTCCAACCTCTCGGCGCCCTTCGCAAAAGGGTCGAGCGACATCGACGGTATGCGGTCGATCAAGCTGGGATCACGAAACACGAGCGCACCGACTTGAGGCCCACCCCACGCGGACGCGTTGATGGCAAGGACGTCGGCTCCGAGTTCTTCGATGTCGACGTGGGCGTACGGCGCCGCACCTGCAGCATCGACGACGATGAGGCCGCCGACGGCGTGGACACGATCGGCCGCGACTCGGACGTTGGGAGCCGAGCCGACGATCGGTGACGCAGCGGTGACAGCCACGAGACGGGTACTGGCGGTGATCAGCTCCTCGAACTGCCAGCTGGGCAGCTCACAGGTGTCGATCTCGACCTCGGCCCAGCTCACACGTGCGCCGTATCGATTGGCGATGCGCAACCAGGGCGCAACGTTCGCTTCCTCGTCGAGCCGAGAGAGAACCAGACCGGTCCCGAGGCCCAGACGGGGCGACAGCGACTCCGCGAGCCACGCCAGCATCGTTCCGCGATCGGGCCCGAGCACTACCCCTGCCGGGTCACCGCCGACGAGGTCGGCAATCGCTTGCCTGGCTGCTTCGAGGAGCCCGGCGCTCCGACGCGAGGACATGTGTCCGGAGTTGTGATTCGGCGCACTTCCGCGAAACGCCGTCGACACCGCGGTCGACACACGATCGGGGATCTGCATCCCGTTCTGTGGATCGAGGTGAATCCATCCGTCGCCCAGTGAGGGAATCGACCCTCTGACACGTGCGACGTCGTACCCCATGCCGGACACTCTAAGCGTCGATTTCGTGAGCGTGTTTTCCACATCCCTTATTCGCATCCGCCGCCCTGTCGACTCGCACGGTTGTTTCCCCCGATCCCGCCCCACAAACAGGATAGTTGGACCCGCTCGTCGCGCAATCCCTGGCAACGCGCAAGGATAGCGTTATGACGCAATCGGACTCGAACTCGAATCCCGAAGCCGGTGACCATGTCGTCGTGATCGGCCCCAACGGAGAGCCTCTCGCACTGAGCCGCGCGGAGGCAACCGCTGCAGCCGCACGAGCAGCAGGAAGCGGGCCGAGAAACGTCGATCCAACCGACGCCGAGCAACCTCTGTCGGACATGGTCGAGCAGCCCGCCAAGGTCATGCGCATCGGCACGATGATCAAACAGTTGCTCGAGGAAGTGCGCCTCGCGCCCCTCGACGACGCCAGCCGAACCCGACTCAAAGACATCCACCAGTCGTCGATTCGCGAGCTCGAGCAGGGCTTGGCGCCCGAACTCCGCGACGAGCTCGAACGCCTGGCGCTGCCCTTCGGGGAGGACGCCATTCCCTCCGACGCCGAACTGCGGATCGCACAGGCCCAGCTCGTCGGATGGCTGGAAGGTCTCTTCCATGGAATTCAGACGGCACTGTTCGCTCAGCAGATGGCCGCACGCGCCCAGCTCGAGCAGATGCGTCAGGGCGCACTACCGGCCGGGGGAATGCTGAACCCCGGCATGGGCGGCCCTGGTGGCGGAGGCGGTACCGGTCAGTACCTGTAAACGGGTAGGGTCGACCGTCGTGTCGGCCCCACCGAAGAATTCCGAGAACGAAGCAGGAGAGCGCGTGTCCGTTCCCGTTCCTGTTTCGGACTCACAGACGTTCAAGCGCGCTTTCGGCGATCTGACGACGGGATTCAGCCAGCGAGAGCTGTGGCTGCATCTCGGTTGGCAGGACATCAAGCAGCGCTACCGCCGATCGGTGATCGGCCCCTTCTGGATCACGATCGCCACCGGCGTCCAAGCCGTCGCGATGGGCTTGTTGTATTCGGTACTTCTCGACGTCGACCTGAAGACCTTCCTGCCGCACGTCACTGTCGGCCTCATCATCTGGGGTCTGATCAGTGCGTCGATCCTCGAAGGTGCCGATGTGTTCGTCGCGAACGAGGGGCTGATCAAACAGCTGCCCAGCGCGTTGAGTGTGCACATCTATCGCCTGGTGTGGCGTCAACTTCTGCTGCTGGGCCACAACCTGCTGATCTACGTGATCATCATTGCCGTGTTCTTCCCGCCGAACGGTTTCCATTGGTCCGATCTGGCGGCTATTCCGGCTCTCGCCTTGATCTCGCTGAACGCGCTGTGGGTTGCGATATTGTTCGGCATCGTCTCCACCCGCTACCGCGACATCGCGCCGATTCTTGGCAGCATGGTCACGCTGTTGTTCTTCATGACTCCGATCGTGTGGACCACGGCAGGCCTGGAATCGATGGGCGGCGACGCTGCCAAGCGGGCCAAATTGGTCGAGCTCAACCCGCTCTTTCACTATCTCGACATCATCCGGGCACCCATGCTCGGCGAAACTCAGGAGCTGTACCACTGGTACATCGTGATCGCGTTCACGATTGTCGGCTGGCTGCTCGCCATCTTCGCGCTCAAGAAGTACCGGGCCCGCGTGCCCTACTGGGTTTAGGGGTCTGAAACTTTGTCTGTCAGCATCAGCACGCACGACGCTTGCGTCGACTTCCCGATCTTCGACGCCAAGACGCGTTCGTTGAAGAAGGCATTCCTCGGCAAAGCCGGCGGGGCCATCGATCGGAACTCCTCCGACGTCGTCGTCGTCGAAGCGCTCAAGAACATCACGATGAACTTGAAAGACGGCGACCGCATCGGGCTCGTCGGGCACAACGGTGCAGGCAAGTCGACGCTTCTGCGGCTGCTGTCGGGCATCTACGAGCCCACCCGGGGCAGCGCCTCGATCCGTGGCCGCGTCGCGCCGGTGTTCGATCTGGGCGTCGGAATGGACCCCGAGATCTCCGGCTACGAGAACATCATCATCCGCGGCCTCTTCCTCGGCCAGACACGCAAGCAGATGCTCGCGAAAATGGACGAGATCGCTGATTTCACCGAGCTCGGTGATTACCTCGACATGCCGCTACGGACCTACTCGACGGGTATGCGGGTGCGCGTCGCAATGGGCGTCGTCACCAGCATCGACCCGGAGATTCTGCTGCTCGACGAGGGTATCGGTGCCGTCGATGCAGAGTTCATGAAGAAGGCTCGTCTCCGCCTCCAAGAACTGGTCAAGCGCTCCGGGATTCTGGTGTTCGCCAGCCACTCCAACGAATTCCTGGCCCAGCTCTGCGACCGCGCGATGTGGATCGACCACGGGGAAATCCGTCAGGAAGGCGGAATCGAGGAGGTCGTGCGGGCCTACGAGGGCGACGATGCAGGCGATCACGTCGCGACGATTCTGAAGGAACTCGAGCGCGACAGTGCCTGAGAAAATTGTCGGGGTGATCGTCACACACAAGCGTCGTGAGTTGCTCGCTCTCTCGCTGGACGTCGTGTCACATCAGAGCCGACCGCTCGATCATCTCGTCGTCGTCGACAATGCGCACGAAGATGCCGTTCGCACACTCGTCGAGTCCGCGGACATCCCGACCACCTATCTTGGGTCACATCACAATCTCGGTGGAGCCGGCGGCTTCGCACTCGGCATTCTCTACGCGCTGTCCCTCGGGGCCGATTGGGTCTTCCTCGCCGACGACGACGGCAGGCCCGAAGGGCCCGACGTCCTTGCGACGCTCTACGCCTGTGCACAGAAGCACGGCCTCGACGAGGTCTCCCCCGTCGTCTGCGATATCGACGATCCTGATCGGCTCGCGTTTCCGCTGCGCCGCGGAACCTCGTGGCGACGCCTTCGTTCGGAATTGATCGACCCGCTGAACCCCGAAGACGACCTCCTCGAAGGCATCGCTTCGCTGTTCAACGGCGCACTGTTCAAGGCGTCGACTATCGATGCGGTGGGCGTACCGGACCTGCGACTGTTCGTCCGCGGCGACGAGGTCGAGGTGCATCGACGGTTGCAGCGCTCGGGCTTGAAGTTCGGCACCTGCTTGACGACGGCGTATGTGCACCCCAACGGTGCCGCAGAATTCAAGCCGATCCTCGGCGGACGTATGCACACGCAGTATCCGGACGATGCGACGAAGCGGTACTTCACGTACCGAAATCGCGGATACCTGATGTCGCAACCCGGAATGCGAAAGCTGCTGCCGCAGGAATGGATTCGATTCGGCTGGTACTTCCTTGTGACGACTCACAACCCGAAGGGTCTCGCCGAGTGGTTGCGGCTTCGGCGCCTCGGCCGGCGGGAGCATTTCCGGCGGTAAGTCGGTGGACCTGGGCATGTGACACTGGGCCATCCTCGGCTACCGTGTGCGCATGACGGAACCTCGGAAGCTGACGGATCGAATTCGGCATTCGGCACGCGAGAAAATTCAGCGGACAATCGGCGAAGTTCTCGACAAGCAGACGGCCCAATTGGCCGAGCAGACAGGCACTCAGCAAGCCAAGCTTCTCGAGATCCTCGACCGTCAACGCCGAGAGATCGACGACCTCCACGCATTCATCCGTGGCCTGGAAATGCGTATGCGACGCGACATCCCGTACGCGTCCGACGTCGAGGCAGCGGCGCAGAGCGCCGAGTTCGCCGAGGAGGTCATGCCCAAAGCGCCGACCTTCCTCCGTCCGCACGCAACGCTCCGCTTCGCGCTCGGTGAAGTGTCCGTCCCCGGCATGGCGCTCGAATTCGGGGTAGCCAGCGGCACCACCCTGGAAATCATCGCCGAGGAGTCCGCGTCGAACAAGGACGTGACGATCGTCGCCGGGTTCGATGTCTTCTCCGGGTTACCCGAAACCTGGCGCAGCGGATTCCCCAAGGGCCTGTTCGAGCAGGAGAACCTGCCCCAGGTCCCGGGTGCTGAAATCGTGCCCGGTTTGTTCGAGGAATCGCTGCCAGAGTTCTTGAAGCACCACGATGACAACCTGGCGTTCCTACACCTCGACGCGGACCTGTACTCGTCGACGATCACGGTGCTCGACCTGGTCGCCGACCGACTCGTCGTCGGGACCGTCATCGCCTTCGACGAGTACTTCAACTTCCCGGGCTGGCGTAATCACGAGTACCGCGCGTGGACCGAGTTCGTCGCGCGCACGGGTACCGAATTCGACTACCTCGGTTACACCGCGGACAACGAGCAGGTGGTCGTGCGGATCCGGCGAGCGCCGTCGCTGTAGGCGAGGTCAGGCCTGAGAAATCCGGACGAGGTTTCCTGCCGGGTCACGGAAGGCGGCGTCACGGACACCCCACGGCTGACTCGCGGGTTCCTGCAGGATTTCGGCATTACCCGCTGCCAGCACCTTGTCGAACGTCGCATCGAGGTCGTCGGCGCGGAACAGCACCCCGGGAAGCTCGCCCTTCGCCAGTAGGGCGGCCAACTCGTCGCCGAGTTCCGCCGATCGACCGGCATGAGGCTGCGACAGGACGATCTCTATTTCGGGCTGCTCGGCGGGGGTCAACGTGATCCAACGGAACCCGTCGTTGGCAACTTCGTTCTTCACCTCCAGCCCGAGGGTGTCGCGGTAGAAGAGCAATGCGGCGTCGGGATCGTCGACGAGGACATGTACGTGGCTCAGTGAGACTGTCATGTCTGCAAATCTAGGGCTGCGCGACGACCGGTGCTTCTTCGATCCTGCTCGTTTGTGCCGGACTCCGACGCGGCCGTCCCAGCACCATGGCAGAGCAACTGGGCACCACCCGACTGTCGTGATGATCGCGTGAGCGATACGCGCTCGGTGTCTCACCCACGATCTCGGTGAAGCGAGCACTGAAAGAACCGAGACTGGTACAGCCGACGGCGAAGCACGCCTCGGTCACGCTCATGTCTCCGCGACGCAGAAGCGCCTTGGCGCGCTCGATGCGCCGCGTCATCAAATGGGCATAGGGCGTCTCACCGTAGGCATCGCGGAACCGGCGACTGAAATGAGCCGTCGACATGTACGCCGCGCGGGCCAGCGTCGGGACGTCGAGAGGACTCGCGTACTCGCGATCCATCAGATCGCGGGCACGACGAAGATGACGCAGTTCTTCGAGGTCGGCCCCGCTCATGGGTGAAATCCTACGCCCGAGGTTCAGCTGTAGAGCCGTGCCCAATTCTCGCGACTCGTCAGTTCGGGCATCGCGATTCGGTAAGCGTCGGACACGTCCGCGGTCTCGGTCCGCAGACGACGCAGTGCCTGCACTCCGCGTATGAACAGCGTCTTGGCAGCGTCCTTGTCGCGCTTGCGAACTCGCACACCTTCCTGCGAACGATCTGTCACGACTGCGTGCGCGAACAGCGACACATGCCACCAATGTGCGTCGTCCGCCGAGATCGCAACCGGTCCGGGGTGTACTCGCCCGCGCCACTGATTGAGGACCCGCTTGGCCAGCACAGCCCATTCCAGCTTCTTGTTCGGGGTAGGACCTGCCGGGGTGATGAACATGTCTGCCGGACGAACGTCGGGCACCGCATTTGCGTTGTGCCGCTTGGTCTCCCCATACGCCGCCCGCTCACGGCGAATCGCCCCGGCCGCCTCCATGCCGCCGTCGACCAGGTTGCTCGGACCGGCAAGGAAGTCCTCGATGGCCTTGATCAAGGTGAACGCCATCCCGTACTGCATCGAAACCAGGTAGCGGAACAGATCGGTACTCAGTTGGCGCGCAAGCTTTCTACCGTCGAGGCCTCCGTGCAATGCAGCGGTGATCATGCCGTTGCGGAGATTGAAGTACCTGTGCCACTCGTCCCAGTCTTTCCACGCGAAGTCCGCATGCCACACGGCAGCGCCGGGAAGGGTGACAGTGGCAAAGCCGTTCGCGCGAGCGCGGTAGCCGTACTCGATGTCGTCCCACTGGAAGAACAAAGGTAGCGGGTAGCCGATCTGCGAGACGATCTCCGACGGGATCAGGCACGACCACCAACCGTTGTAACCGGCGTCGACGCGAATGTCCTGCTTTTTCTTCAGCGCGCTCTTGTCCGAGATCGCGTCCTTGACGTGAAGACCGGCTTCGATCTTCTGCAGATTGGCAACCTCGGCGCCTACGTGCACGCGATCGGGATGCAGCAGATAGAGCATCTGCGCGCCGATGATCGCGGGCTCGACGGTCTTGTTCGCGAATGCATTCATCCGGACGAGCGCCTCGGGCTCACACAGCACGTCATCGTCCATGAAGATGACGTTCGCGGGATCCCCACCCTTACCTTGCACCTCGTACAGGCCGCGGGTGAATCCGCCGGCGCCTCCGAGGTTGGGTTGGGTGATGTAGACCAGTTGGTCGCCGAGCTCGGCCGAAACTCGCTGGAACTTCGCGCGTGTCTGCACCTGATCCGTGCCCTGATCGACCACATATACGTTGTCGACTCCGTTCAGCGCGATCGGATCGTCCGCCATCGCGGCCAAAGTGTTCGCGCAGTCGTCGGCGCGGTTGAAGGTGCAGATGACAACCGAGGTGGGACGCAGCTTCTCCGGTGCATCGACCGACCACTCCGCGCTTTCCACGGTCAGCTCACCCGAGCTGGTGGAGAACCGGACGAACAAGGCGCCGCCGTCGAGAAACTGCTGAACCTTCACTGCCATGCTGAGACGGCTCGACTGCCCGTCGGTGTCGATCGTGGTGCTCGAGACCGTCCGTTTGCGGCCCTTCGAGTCGGTCGCGACGATGTCGATGCGCCCCGCCCCGGTGACCGCAGCTTCGAATCTGACCTCGGTGACGTCGGTCCAACGCTGCCAGTAACTGGCCGGAAACCGTCCGAAGTAGCTATTGGTGTCGACGGTGGTGCGCTTGGAGAGTACAGCGACGTAGCGCGAGCGCTCGGCATTTCCCTTCGCGACGTTCGCATACATATCGGCGCTGACCAGTGGGGACGGTCCGTCGAAGAGCAGGCGCTGCGCGGTTAATCCGCACGGGCCTGCATTGTCCGCGGCGCCGAGGCCGTTCGATGGTGCATCGAGACGATTGAGAGCAGTGCCGTCCATACCTAGAAGAACCCCATCTTGTCGAAGAATCACTGCCCATGGTCGCACAGCCCCGGCCGTCAACGGTTCGACGCACGGTACGCACCGTTTCTACTGTGAGGATGCAGCGCGATACAGTCGGTTGTCGTCAACCAGATTCACGGAGTGAACAGTGATCCCCAACCGAGCCGAGCACGTCCACAGCGCTGCGCTCGGCAGCCGTAAAGAGCGTCTCCTGTGGGCAGCCGCCGCCGCTGCGGTCGTCGCACTCGGGTATCTACTCGTTCTCAGCGTCGATCCGCGGTTCTTCTATATCGACGACACCGAATCCGGCGCCGTGCCCAATTGGTTACAACTTGGACGGATCATGCGCGAGGGCCAGTTCCCTTCGCTTGTGTTGGACCAATGGATGTCGGGCAACTATCCCGTCGAGGGTCAGGGCGGGCTCTGGAACCCGGTCCAGATGGCTATCAATTACCTCTCTCCCTCGATTGACAACCTGGCGTTGCTTGCGACGGGTGTCAAACTCGGGTTCTCCGTCGTGCTGGCGTGGGGTGTGTACCGCGTCGCCCTCGCCTACGGTTCCCGACCGTCGTGGGCCGCGGTCGCAGGTGCCAGTGCGCCATTCGTCGGATTCACACTCTTCTTCGAGAACACCTCGTGGGTCACCGCGCTCATCGGAACAGCGTGGATCATGAACGCGTGGGCCAGCTCGGTGTCCTACGCACGTGGGCGTTCCGGCCCGATCATGCCGTTCGTATTCCTGTATCTCGCCATCAGCGTCGGATACGTACACGCCGCGGTCATGGCCGGGGTCGTTGTCGGCTCGGTGGCAATCGGGGAATGGGTCTTCCAGCGTGAGTGGAGGGCCGCTCTGAGAGTGGCCGGGGTCGGGATCGCTGCTGCAGCGTGCGGGGCCATCACCTTCCTGCCCGGTGTCCTGACGTCATCGGTGACGTGGCGCAGCGGAGAAGAAGGCACCTTCAATGACAACTTCTTGACCGCTCCATGGTCGGAGACGCTGACTGCGAGCATCCCGACTTCGGTGACAAGTATCGAATCCTGGTCGGGCGAGACGACCGCCTCACCTGCCACGTATATCGCCTGGTTCCTCGTCCCGGCGCTGGCGTTCATAGCGTGGAAGCGCGTGCCCGCCGCTCTCCGCGAGCTCACGGCCCCCTTGATTCTGCTTGTGTTCGCCCTCGTCTTCACCGCAGGTCCGAGCGATATCGGGCCGATACGTTGGCCCGCGCGCGTCCTTCCGTTCGTCGCTCTCGTCGCGTTGATCCTCGTAGCGACGTTGGTGAGCAGGTACGGAACCTTGGACAAACTCCGCCCGCGTCTACTTGCCGCATCCCTGCTGACCGTGATCCTCGTGCTCAGGGCCGGTTCGTCAGGACCCGAACTTTTCGGTCGCCACGTCGTGTCCGGTCTACTGATCGTCGCCGTCGGTGCCGTGGCACTGTTCCTCGCCCACCGGTTTTCCACCCGCGCAACGGCAGCGTTGCTGCTTCTCACCATCGCGCCCGTCGCGATGTATCAGGTTGCCTCGTACGACCCGCCCTTCGCGAAATGGTGGCTTCCGACGACCCAGTCCGAAGCCAGGTCCGGATTTCCGCAGTGGGAGGGCGAGACGCTGCAACTCGGCAGCCGTACGTTGACAGAGACCAGCGCCGACAGCGCCGACGACCCTCGCCTACCGTGGCACTCGCAGGTGTACGGAAACTCTGCCAAGGTTCTCGGGCTCGACTACGTCAACGCTTACACCCCGGTCGGCTACCTCGACTTCGCCAATCTGCTCTGCCTCCAGCACGAGGGATCCACCTGCTCTGACGCGTTCCGGCGACTCTTTGAAGTGGAGATCTACACAGGTAAGACCTACGCAGACCTGATGCGTCTGGATCGCGTCGTCCTCCAGAAGAACCAATATCCACTCGCGAATTCGCAACCTGCCCCTGCCGGATGGAAGTGGGTCACCCCTCCGACGGCTGAAGCCGAGCGTCAGATCTACGTACTCGAACGTATCGACGGTCTCATTCCCGAAGACATCGGGCGTGTGGTGGCCACAGTCGACGCCACGGCAGTGCCCCAGTCGTCCAGCACGAACTCCGAAAGAGTGAACGTGAGCTCGCCGACAGGCGGCAGTGTCGTCTTCGCACGGTTGGCCTGGCCCGGGTACAGCGCGACGTTGAACGGTGAGCCACTGCAGACCAAAGGTCTAGGTGACATCTTCCTCTACGTCGACCTACCTGCCGGAACCGACAACGCTGACCTCGCGATCTCGTTCCGGCCCCCCGGTCAGAGACTAGGCCTGGTCGGGATCGCGGGTGGAGTTCTTCTACTGGCGGTACTCGTGGTCTTCGACCTGCGTCGACGCCGTCCGAGACGAGCCGGCGACGGGTTGTCGGTCGAGAACATCACCGAACCCGAGGCGTCGGACCGCATCAGTTCCGCAGAGAGCAGATAGGCTCACACCCCGTGATGCCCCTGCCAGACACTGCCCCCGATCCGCACCGCATCTCTATCGTGGTGCCGGTCTATCAAGGTGAGCAGACGCTGCGCACGCTCATCGGCGAAATACTGCCGCTTACGTCGGTGACCTACTCCCCGGGTGGTCGCCCGCTGATCGTCGAGGAAGTGTTGCTGGTCTTCGATCACGGACCCGACAACTCGGCCGATGTGATCCGCGCGCTCACCGAAGAACACACCTTTGTCCGCGGCGTGTGGCTCAGCCGCAATTTCGGGCAGCATCCCGCCACCCTCGCAGGAATGGCGTCGAGCGGTGGTGAGTGGATCGTCACCATGGACGAGGACGGCCAGCACGATCCGGCAGACATCGGCGGCCTGCTCGACACGGCTCTCGATCTTCGAGCGTCTGTCGTCTATGCCAAGCCGACAAACGCTGCACCGCACGGATTCTGGCGCAATGCTGCCTCACGCGGATCCAAATGGCTTATCGCAAAGGCGATGGCCGCGGACAACACTGTGAGCTACCAGAGCTACCGCCTCGTCCTCGGTGAGGTCGGCCGCTCGGTGGCTGCATATGCGGGTTCCGAGGCCTATCTCGACGTCGCGCTCGGTTGGATCGCCGGAGAGGTCACCACCAGCCCCGTAGAACTTCGGGAGGAGCACGGCCGTCGCTCCGGGTACCGACTGCGAACTCTTCTGTCGCATTTCTGGCGCATGGTCCTTTCCAGCGGCACGAAGGGTCTGCGACTGGTCAGCCTCATCGGGGTTGCCTTCGCCGGGCTCGGTCTCGCGCTCGTTCTGTATGTCCTCGCCTCCTATCTACTGTTCGATCTCGGTTCCGAGGTACGCGGTTGGGCCTCGACGATGGTCATCCTCTTGTTCGGCTTCGGCGCCACACTGTTCTCTTTGGGCGTGGTCGCCGAGTACGTCGGCGTCAACGTGAAGACCGCGATGGGTAAACCTCCGTACCTGATCGTTGCCGACCCCGCCGACGGTCCGCTCGGTCGGACCACCCCGACAGTCGACCCACCTCGACCCACCTCGTCGGCGTGAGCCCGACGTATACGTGGATTGTCGGCAGCGGTGGGCTACTGGGTTCCTCGGTCAACCGCGAACTTCGGCGCCGCGGGAACATCGTTTACACCAGCAATGTGCCGTGGTCCGATCATGCATCAGCCAAAGCGACTCTGATGCAGGACTGCGCGAAGTTCTTCGGATCCTTCAGCGACGCCACCTGGAACATCGTCTGGGCCGCAGGGGCAGGCGTAAACGGCACTAGCGCAGCAGAATTCGCTGAAGAAAACGCCCTTATCGCGGATGTCCTCGAGCAGATTGCAGGCAAGCAATCCGCCGACGGTACATTCTTTCTCGCCTCCTCCGCAGGCGGCGTCTACGCCGGAGCCGTCGGCGCGCCGCACAACGAGGAAACACAGGTCGTTCCGCTGGGCGACTACGGCCGAGCGAAACTCGATTCTGAAAGTATCGCCATGAACTTCGGCATACGCAGCGGGATCAATGTCGTGATCGGGCGGTTCGCCAACCTCTACGGGCCCGGCCAAAACCTCAGCAAGCCACAGGGACTCATCTCGCACCTGTGTCGTGGATACCTGATGGCGTCACCGGTGTCGATCTACGTTCCCATGGACACACTCCGCGATTACCTTTACGTTTCCGACGCTGCGGAGATGGTGGCCGACACACTGACCCTTTCGGCTCGACGAACCACACCGCCGACGACGAAAATATTTGCCTCCGGGCAAGCCGTCACAATCGGTTCGATCCTCGGTGCCTGTCGCACTGTATTTCGCCGACGACCGAATGTGGTGCTCGCTGCGTCGCCGCTGGCCGCGTTCCAAGGACGCGATCTCAGGCTGCGCTCGACCGTGTGGCCGGAGATAGACCGGCGAACCCACCGGACGTTGCCCGCAGGAATCGCATCTACGCTCCACGCGACTCGCCAGGCACTGGGTGCTGGCAGAGGACCGAACCCGAAACACCTTCTCCCCCAGCAGGAATGACCGGATCACCTGGGCCGCTCATGCGCATTGTGAAGAACCAGGCGCTCGCATTTCTTCTGGTGGGTGGCGTCAATACTGCCCTCGGCACCGGCTGGTTCATCGTGTGGCAACTCATCATCGGTGAGCGGTACGGCTACCATGCCGCCATCGTCCTGGGGTACCTGTGCAATGTGCTCTGTGCATTCGCGATGTACCGCTACCTGGTGTTCCGAGTGCGCGGGCACTTCCTTCGAGATCTGTGGCGATTTTTCGTCGTCAACTTCGGTGCGTTTCTCGCAAATATCTCGTTGATGACCGTAGCGGTATCGTTTTTCCACTTTCCGCCCATCCCTTCACAATTGGTCGTCACAGCAGTGATGGCAGTCGTCAGTTTCTTCGGCTACCGCGACTTCTCGTTTCGCAGAAAGACAGCCTCATGAACCCACGCGTATCCGTCGTAGTCCCGGCATACAACAACGCTGAGTACATCGGTGAGACGATCGAATCGATTCTTGGACAGACGTTCACCGATTTCGAACTGGTCATCGCCGATCACTCGTCCAGCGACGAGACGATGGCGATGATCGAGAAGTACGACGACCCCCGGATCAGAGTGCTCACCACCGAAGCGGGTGGCGGTGCGAAACGAAACTGGGACCGCGTCACTGCCGAAGCCACCGGTGAATTGGTGAAACTGGTATGCGGAGACGACACGATCTTTCCGACGTCGCTCGACGCGCAAGTTGCCGCTTTCGACGCAAACCCTTCAGCTGTACTCGTCGCGTCTCAGCGAACACTCATCGATGCGAACGGTAAGACCGTGATCGCAGCCAGGGGGTTGGGTGGGCTCAGCGGGCTGGTGTCGGGCAGGGAGGCCGCGCGCACCGCTGTACGCGCAGGCGCCAACATTTTCGGCGAACCCGGCTGCGTACTGATGAAGCGGGATGCGTTGCAGGAGATTGGACTGTGGGACAACAGTCATCCTTATCTGATCGACCAAGCCACATTCATCAGTGTGGCGTTACAAGGCGACATCTTCGCGATAGCGCAACCCCTCGCATCGTTCCGGATCAGTTCTGGTCAGTGGAGTGTGGAGCTGGCAACACAGCAGGCACGCCAGGCGGCGGACTTCCACCGATCGTTGAGCTCCGATGTGCCGGACCTGTTGTCCAAGAACGATGTCCGCCTCGGGAATACGAAAGCCCTGGCAACATCGTTCATGAGGCGCGCAGTGTATCTACTCCTGCGCCACCGCATGTCGAAGAGCTAAGGAAGTACTGATTCCTTTGCGGCGTAGACGCTCTCGGTAGCATCCTTCTGCGGACGCCACCACTGCTCGTTCTCGCGGTACCAGTCGACCGTCGCCTTCAGGCCGCTGCGGAAGTCCACGTACTCAGGTGTCCAACCCAATTCGGTTTCAAGCTTGGTCCAGTCGATCGCGTAGCGCAGATCGTGGCCCGGTCGATCGGTGACGAAATCGAATGCGTCGGCGGCCTGCCCGGTTTCCTCGAGGATCGTCTCGAGGACCTCACGGTTGTTCTTCTCGCCGTCGGCGCCGATCAGATACGTCTCGCCCATCCGGCCTTTCTCGATGATCGTCCACACCGCGTGGTTGTGATCGTCGACGTGAATCCAGTCCCGCACGTTGTGACCGGCGCCGTACAGCTTCGGCCTGGCACCGGACAGAATGTTGGTGATCTGTCGGGGAATGAACTTCTCGACATGCTGGTACGGGCCGTAATTGTTGGAGCAGTTCGAGATCGTGGCGCGAACCCCGAACGACCGCACCCACGCCCGCACCAGAAGGTCACTCGACGCCTTCGTCGAGGAATACGGACTCGACGGGTTGTACGCAGTCGACTCGGTGAAACGCGCCGGGTCGTCGAGCTCGAGGTCGCCGTAGACCTCGTCGGTGGAGATGTGGTGATAGCGGACGTCGTGCTCACGGACGGCCTGCAGCAGCGTCGTCGTACCGATGACGTTGGTGTGGACGAACGGCCACGGGTTGCTCAAGCTGTTGTCGTTGTGCGACTCCGCAGCGAAATGAACTACAAGATCGGTATCCGCGACAAGCCGGTTCACCAGTTCTGCATCAGCGACGTCACCCTCGACGAAGTCGATCTTGTCTGCCACCGAGTCCAGTGACGAGCGGTTACCCGCATAGGTGAGGGCATCGAGCACCGTCACCTGCGCATCGGGTCGCTCGGCCACGGTCTGATGCACAAAGTTGGCACCGATGAACCCGGCGCCACCGGTAACGAGCAGTTTCATGAGGGCAACCATACCGGCCCGACCGCTTTCGAGCCGACCTTGTCGTTGCGTCGTGTTAGCGTTTCGGCGACTTCGGGGGGAGTGCCATGGGGCTACGCAAAAAACTTCTAGGACTGGCGGTAAGCCTGGTCGCCTTCAACGCATTGCTGTGGGGACTGCCGAAAATCGCACCGGAGGTACCGGAGCGATACGAGGGCATTATGGCCGCGACGCCTCCGCCGGGGACAGCTGCGAAGACCACCGCGCCTCCCCTTCCACCGGGTTTTCCGTCGATGGAACGGCCGCCGCCGAAGATCGTGGTGCCCGACGGGCAGCCTCAGCCCATCGACACCAAGTTCGGATTGACCTACGACATTCCTGCGGACTGGCGAAATTTCTCGGGTGGGTATGTGACTTGGACCACTGGAGATGAGTCTGTGACCTATGGGGCCATTGGTGACTTCGGCTACAAATACTGCCCGGAGACAGACGGATCGACATTGGCCGAATCCGGAATGACGGGTCGCAACGGTATGGATGTTTATGCCGCAGCACTCGACGCTGCGCGCGGCGCAGAGATAATTTTTGGTGACACCACCGCGCCCCCACCAGTTGTCGCGTTCGCGGAGCCCACCGAGGTCGAAGTCGCAGGGCAACGTGCAGTGAGATACACGGTTTCGGTCACTGGAATTCACCAGCGACAACTCTGCGACCCTACCGAAGCGATCTTCGACGTCGTGGCAATGACCGCATACGCCACGGCCCCAGTCGCAGTGTTCATGATTGAACTCCATCAAGACGTCGAGGGCGCGCTCGACCATTCGGTGGCCGACCAGGTTATTTCCACAATTCGTCGGACCGACTCGAAGGACGGAGTTGGCAATGGAACATGAGAAACTCAGAACTTATCCGTCCGAAATTGCCGGCCTCGGAAGGCTGGCAGACCGTATCGGTCACGGCACCTTGGCGAGCCATCGCTATATCGGCGAACATGCAGGCCTCAGCGGCACCATCCCCGGACAGATTTTGCAACGTTTGGCACCGTTCATCACGAACTACCAGGAGTACACGCGCGGCCGCCATGTCCACCTCGCTGCCAATTGCCGCTATATCGGCAACGAACTGCAGAAGGCAGCGTGGCTGTACGACGATCAAGATCAGAAGAACTACGACGCACTCAATGCGCACACCGATCTGCTTCCGTTTCCACTCACACAACCGGGTACATCCGAGACTCCGGCTGTAGGCAACGTCGGAGAGTACCTTTCCGCAGCCGAATACGGGTCACCTGACGGGATTGAATATCCAGCTCCGAACCCAGCCGTCGACGATATCCGCGAAACGATCGACGAAGCCGCCGGATGGCTCGGTGAAATCGACCGCACCATCTTCGAACTGTCGGGTTGGAGTCCACTGAACGACGCGACCATTCCGGTCACCGGCAATTGGAACGAAATCCGTCGACTCGGGCAGGCATTCGAGATAGCCGGTAACGCGATGGAGGCAGCGGCATCGTCACTGGAAGCGGGGGTGCGGCGGGTCGACGAATACTGGGACGGGCTTGCAGCACAGTCTTTTTCGGACTACGCGGGGCGTCAAGTGGCTGCAATACACTGGGAGGGTCCGTGTGGCCGCACCGTCAGTGCTATTGCAGAGGCCATCGCCGAGAAGATACGAGATGCCGTCAGAACAGTGATCGCCAAGATCGTCGAACTACTCGAAGCAGAAGTAGACGTCGGTTCAGGGCGAGGGGCGATCAAAGTCATGGCCAAGAAGATCCCTATCTTCGGAACTGCCTGGCAGATCGAAAGAATAATCGAAATATGCTGGCAAGCTATGGATCTGACCATGGACCTTCGTCCGCAAGATCGAGGAAGTGGTCGACGACTTCGGGCGGTTCCTGGCAGCGATCACCGATCCCACCGGTCAGATCGGCCGGAGCATCGAACAGCATCTGACCCCTCTGACCGACTTCCTCGACAAAGGACAAACCGCAGTCGACACCGGAAAGACCGCCGACATCACCCCAGTGATCTTCACTCCCGACGAGCGGTTCTCCGTCGGAGAAGGCACAGCACCCTGGCAGGACGCATGACCGAAGATACAGCCATGAGTGCTGCTCGAGATCGCATACTCGACTCGCTGAGTCGGCTCGATGCGGCACGTCGGCACGCAGACAGTGTCACCATCGGCTCGTCGACCGCGCGTCACACCGTCACGGCAAAGTTCCTTGCGCGCCTCGCCGAATCGACACATGCGTCACCGGAGCTGCGTGAGTTCGCTCGACGAGTTTCAGTGAAAGACACCACCTGGGACCGCATAGAACTCGACGCAAAACCCATACCCGCCGAGGTGCGCGAGCTTCGCGCAGACCCTCGCGTCGATTGGCCGGGAAATTGGCCACTACAGACCGAGGAACAGCCGTTTCGCATCGAATGGCAGTGACCGCGGACGCGCGATTACCTTCTTGATCTGCGAGACTTCCGAATATGCGTGGAATTGTTCTGGCGGGCGGTACCGGGTCGCGTCTTCATCCGATCACGATGGGCATCAGCAAGCAGTTGGTGCCGGTGTACGACAAGCCGATGATCTACTACCCGCTCTCGACGCTGATCTTGGCCAATATCCGCGACATTCTGATCATCACCACCGAACAGGATTCGCAGCAGTTCCAACGTCTGCTCGGCGACGGCTCCCAGTTCGGCATCAACCTGACCTACAAGGTCCAGCACGAGCCGAACGGGCTCGCTCAAGCGTTCGTCCTCGGAGCGGAGCACATCGGCTCCGACAGTGCCGCTTTGGTGCTCGGCGACAACATCTTCTACGGCCCCGGACTGGGATCGCAACTCGGCCGATTCGGTGACATCGACGGCGCAGCAGTCTTCGCGTACGAGGTGAAAGATCCCAGCGCCTACGGCGTCATCGAATTCGACGCCGCAGGCAAAGCGATCTCGTTGGAAGAGAAGCCGAAGGTCCCGAAGTCGAACTTCTCCGTCCCCGGCCTGTACTTCTACGACAACGACGTGCTCGCCATCGCCCGCGATCTTCAGCCGTCGGCGCGCGGGGAATACGAGATCACCGACGTCAACCGGCACTACCTCGATGCCGGGCGTCTCGCCGTGGAAGTCCTGCCCCGAGGGACGGCATGGCTCGATACCGGCACCTTCGATTCGCTACTCGATGCTTCCAATTATGTGCGCACCATCGAGCAACGGCAGGGCCTGAAAATTGGTTCACCGGAAGAAGTATCGTGGCGTCGCGGATTCATCACCGACGATCAGCTGCGGGAACGGGCAACCAAGCTCGTCAAATCCGGGTACGGGCAATACCTGCTCGACCTCGTCGATCGCGGCAAGTAGAGGATCTGCAGATGAGCTTTCGTGAATTGAAAATCCCCGGTGCCTTCGAATTCACCCCACGCCAGTTCGGTGACGATCGCGGCGTGTTCTTCGAATGGTTCAAATCTTCGGACTTCGAACAGGCCGTCGGGCGGCCGTTGGAGTTGGCGCAGGCGAACTGCTCGGTCTCGGCCGCCGGGGTGCTGCGCGGTATCCACTTCACCGACACCCCTCCCGGCCAGGCGAAGTACGTCACCTGCACCAAGGGTGCGTTTCTGGATGTGATCGTCGATCTGCGGGTCGGGTCGCCGACATTCGGGACGTGGGACAGCGTGCTGATCGACGACGTCGACCGTCGTGCGGTGTATCTCCCGGAAGGCCTCGGGCATGCGATCTTGTCGCTCGAAGACGGTTCGACGGTGATGTACCTGTGCTCGATCGAGTACACCCCGGCTTTGGATCGCGACATGAATCCGCTCGATACCGATCTGGCGATCGACTGGCCCACCCTTGCTCGCGACGGTTCACCGCTCGAGTACCAGCTCTCCGACAAAGACAAAGCTGCACCCTCACTCGCGCAGGCCATCGACGCCG
>NZ_MKKX01000035.1 GCF_002091985.1 Rhodococcus sp. 1163 | reverse complement strand
CCTCGGGCTTTCACGCGAATTGAGCTCGACCGAGTGTCAGTTCAGAGGAATGGTGCCCTGAACTGGGAAGATTGAACTTGCGAAGGTAACAATCCAGCGAGTTCGAGAGGCACCATTCCGGTGAGTAAGTCTACGTCGCCCTACCCCGCCCTATCCGTCGATGCGACCGGAAACGGGATCGTGTCGCACGCAGGTGCCGTCACCGTCCTGCGCACCGCCGAGGTCACAGGACTCACCGCAGCCCTGTCCGAGCAGCTCGCACCATGGCGTAAACCGTTGGCGCGCTTCGACCCCGGCAAGATTGTCGTCGATCTGGCAGTGTCACTGGCACTCGGCGGCGACTGCCTCGCCGACATCGCTACCCTGCGAGAACACGCGGGCGTCTTCGGGCAGGTGCCTTCGGATCCGACGGTGTCCCGACTGGTCTCCGTCCTGGCCTGCGATGCTCCGCGTGTACTCGCAGCGATCGACAACGCCCGCGCACAGGCTCGCGCTGCTGCGTGGGCACACGCCGGCCATCACGCGCCTGATCACGACATTTCTGCGCAGAACCCGATCGTCATCGACCTCGATGCCACCCTGGTCACCGCCCATTCGGAGAAGGAGAAAGCGGCACCGACCTACAAACGCGGATTCGGATTCCACCCACTGCTGGCCTTCGTCGACCACGGCAAGTCCGGTACCGGCGAACCCGTCGCAGCGCTTCTACGTCCAGGAAACGCAGGCTCGAACACCGCCGTCGACCACATCGAGGTCACTCGGAAAGCATTGGCGCAGTTGCCGTTCACTACCGGACAGCGACCTGGGAGGAAAGTGTTGGTACGGACAGACGGCGCTGGGGCGAGCCACGCATTCCTTACCTGGCTGCACAGGCAGCGGGTGTCGTATTCGATCGGCTTCGCGCTCACCGACGCCATGGTCCACGCTCTCGCTGCTGTTCCGGAGAATGCATGGTCTGTCGCCGTTGACTCGGAGGAGAAGGTCCGAGACGGCGCATGGGTCATCGACGCCACCGGAATCATTGATGTCACCGCGTGGCCGCCGGGGATGCGGGTGATCATCCGGAAGGAAAGGCCACATCCAGGTGCCCAACTGCGGTTCACCGACAGCGACGGTCTGCGGTTGACCGCTTTTGCCACCAACACCGTCGGTGGTCAAGTCCAGGACCTCGAACTACGGCACCGGCGCCGCGCGCGATGCGAGGACCGTATCCGCACCGCCAAGGACACCGGGCTCAGTAACTTTCCATTGCACGGTTTCGACCAGAACCGTATTTGGCTCGCACTCGTCGAACTCGCTCTCGAACTCACCGCATGGACACAGATGCTCGGCTTCCCCGATCACGATGCCCTGCGCTGGGAGCCCAAACGTATTCGTCTACGGATCTTTTCGATCGCTGGCCGCATCTCGTCCCATGCCCGTCGCATCAGACTGAAACTGTCGAAGAACGCGTCCTGGTCCGATGCGATCGTTTCCGCCCTGACACGATTGGCGGCGTTACGCGCACCCGCCTGACCCGGACCACCATCCCATCAACATGGAAGTAAACCTCTCGGGCGGTGGAACCGAGCGTTCAACCGATCGACATCGGCCGACACATCGCGCCCGATCGACGTGCACTCGGCCGCAAACGACAATCTCGATCCGATCAGGTCACCACGACAGCACGAAGAAAGATCGAGGCTAAGGTACTTTACCGTCATAATCCGCGCCGATCGCTTCAGCGAAGGCGCATTGCTCAACGCATTCGAGAGCGGTTTGGTCTCGACCAGCCTTCATCGAGTTCCCACTCACCCGGCTAGTCGTAAGCTGTGTTGGAATTCCGTTCTCCGATAATGCTGCGACCCAAACGGCTAGTTCAAAGTTGCCCGGCAGAATTCCTGTGTGTTCCCAGCGTCGATGCAGTTTTGCCAGTCGATCTGTCCTTGAACCCACGGTGAGGGTGTCTGCACCACCCGGTAATTCGGGTTCGGGACGGTAGCACCGTTCGGGTAGACGCAGACATCGGTTTCGCATGTGGGGGTATTTGCGTCGACTTCGCCTTGCAACGTCTGGTCGTGAACGGACTGGCAGTACGACGACCATCCCGTCTCTGATCCATCCGACCAGGTAGTGGCGATTGGGCCCAACCCGCCGCCGTGTTGGCACTCGACGATATACGGGTCTTCGTATACCGGAACCGGCTCAGCGTAAGTCTCCGCAGATTCGACCGCGATAGTTTCCGGTGGCGGTGCGACCACCATCGTTGGAAGCACCGATGTTGGGGTCGCCGTGGCCGCTGAAGAGTTCGCCGATGCTGCGGGCGTATCTGCGACGTGCTCCTCGTTGCTGGAGCATCCTGAGAGAACGATTAGTGCAGCGAATGCGGCAACTGCTCCAAATGGCAACCTCATGGTCCTTCTACCGTCCGGCGACCGCTGATCGTTACAGCGAGCGAGCCCGGCACCTTGAGTGGACCGGCCGCGCCTCAGAAAACCGCGTAGATGGGGTACACACCATTGATCAGCACCCTCATCGACGGAACACTCAGCCCCGCCAATACCGTTGCTGCAGATAGGTATCAACGGACTTCCTACTGGATCTCCAGGCTCCGTCGGATCCTTGATGCGCGTCGAGCCGCCCACGCCGTGCTGCCTGCCTCAACGCGTTATAGCTGATCTCCGGGGTAACCAAGGCCTGTAACGGAACAAGTCGAGCCGGCCCAGCGATTGATGGCACCACAAACCTGTGCAGATTGTCGATCACAGATCGGGCGATGAGTTCGGCGAGCGGACCATACTCGTCTTTGTCCGCGTGGTCCAAGGCATCGAGGTACTTCACACGGTCACGCTTGAAGACGATTGCTGGTGGAAACCCGAGACGAACGAGAATGAGGTTGAGAAGAAGCCTCCCTGTACGGCCATTGCCATCGAGGAAAGGGTGGATCCGCTCGAATTCGCAGTGGATCGCGGCGAGTCGGACCGGAATATCTCTTGGATCCAGGGCACCCGCGGCCAAGGACGACAGTTGCGCAGCGAACAGGTTCACGTCGTCTACCCATGTAGACAGTCGCTCAGGCACCTCGACCCACGGAGGAGGCCTCATTCCACGGTCGAATGCACGGATGTCGTGCCGTCGGAAACTTCCAGGACCTTCCTCCCGCATGGCGTCCGGGTGCGGCGCAACGTCCCAGACCCTCTGCATGACCTGCTGATGTACCGACCGAACCTCAGTGAGGGTGACCAACCCCTCACCGGCATAGCCGTCCGGCGCAGTCGCCTGGGCGTAAACCCACTGTGCGGCTTCGCCGTACCCGAGGACTTCCATGTAGTCCTTGAGGTCTTTAGCTCCCACGGCCTTTCGTCGGTCCAACAGCGCCTCGACCTCACGAAGGACAAGAGTGTTGCCTTCGATCGCCGTCGAATTGTGCGCTTCGAGGTGCCAGATGTCGTCCCAAATGGCAGTGGATTCGGCATGAGTCGGCATGCCTCCGAAACGTTGCAGCTCACTCAAAGCCTCGGCGAACTGGTTATAGATCGACTTGCGGCTGGGCCTGCCACGTGGCATTACGACCTTCTTCCAGAAGTTGTAGCATCCGCGTGTCAGCTAAATGTACAGAACAAATTCGGAAGTTGATACACCGACGAGCTGGTTAAATGAACAAAACAACTTCTACTGCTTCGCTCGCCTCCGAGCGATGCCGAGCTCGAATCCCACACGCCGGGCGCGCAGAACGGCGAGTTGGCGATCACGATCACCTCCAACATCCGAGGCCTCCACATCATCGATCTTCCGGTCCACCCGGGCCAACGCGGTTAGCAGTTCGGAAAGCTGCTTCGCAATCTTCAACGTCGGATCTTGGGGAGCACTCCGCCTGGATTTCGCCGCGGCCTTCTTCGACGATCGGTCCCGCTTGATTGCGTTCAGTTCCTTCTTCGCCCTCGCGGCATCAGACCGGTACTTCGTCTCGAGGCTGGAACCGCCGGACGCCGATCTGTCCAATGCACGCAAGCCGTTCGCAGACATGAAGCGTGACGCGCTCTCGATGATCAATTCGAGCTTGCGGCAACGCTTACACCGACGAGCGGCCGTCTTCGACGTGCTCTTTCCACCACACCAGGTGCACGGGAGTGCCCGTACCCGGGGATCCAATGTTCGGTTACGGGATGCTCTCGTTTCTCGTGGACCGATGCCCGACGGGCTACCGGTATGCAACTGCACGCGGCCCATACTGAATTCCTCCCACACCGGATCTGACCGAAAAGGTCTAAACGGGTACGACCATGCACGTTTCACGAGTGGCGGGCCCAGCTTGGAGCTAGGCCCGACACTCGTGGTTGACAATCCGAATCCGATCTTCGAGAGACCGCGTCATCGGATCATCTCAGCGCGACGCGAGTCCCGCCAGAGAACATCGAATCGTGCAGCTCGATCTCCGCCGGAACCGCGCCCACCGGCATGTCGAACACGACCTTCATGGTGACGCTGTTGCCCGGGTTGATCTCGTCCCAGATCGCGACATCACTGTCGAGGCCGATCGCAGCAGAAGTATCCGCACTGAACTTTCGTCCCTCGGCGTCGTACAACTCCTGCGAATCGGGGCTGAGCCCCTTCGGCTCGGCCGATGTGTTGTGGACAGAAACGGTGACAATGGTGAACTGGCCCTGAGCTTTCTCCACCAGGTACGGGTTGTCGCCAACTTCGCTGAGCCCGGTCTCCACGTCGGTGACAGTGAACTCGAACTTGCCATCACGCACCGGGGCACCGAGACCCGGCAGGGCGGCCGGCGGGGTGCCTGCACTGTCAGAGGCGTCCTCGACGACGACGGCTTGGGCAGGTGCTTCGGTCTTCGGTTCGGGATCCGAGAGGTTGGCAAGGACTCCGAAGGCGACCAGAACCGCGGGGATACCGACCCAAGGCCACTTCTTCGACTTCTTCTCCGTTGGTGCTACTGGCATGTTGGTCATGATGCTTCTCTCTTTCATGGGATAGATGTGGTGTCAGCCGAGCGAAAAGGCAAGGCCCGCTTCGGCTTCGGCTTCGGTATAGGTGAGCTCGCCGCGGTGGCTGACTTCGACCTTGTAGAACTGACTTCCGCGGGGAACGGACGGCACGGTGAAGGCCAACGAACACCCGCTGGCACCGCCGGAGCTCGTGCCGATGGCGCCCTTGGCGAGCAAAGTGCCGGCCTCGTCCATCACCGTCACCGCAACGCCCGGACCGATGTCCTTGTAGCCGCCCTTGCCTGCACACTCGTAGCCGTCGGGCAGCCCGGAGGTCGTGATGTTGTCCTCGAGGGTGATGGCGCCCTGGATTTCGAAGGTGTCCGGCGCCCGATCAGCTGTGAATGCCACGACGGCCACACCGATGATCGAAGCGATGATCGCGACCGCACCTGCGCCGACGACAGCTGCCAGAATTATCGGGCGACGTGACCTCGAGTTGGTGGCCGGCAGTGGTCCCGGTTGCGGATCCGGTTGCGGCTCTTGTAAATCCGGGACTGTCATCCAGTGCTCCTTGATAGCGGGTGTCTGACCACAATCTTGTGGCCCACCCGTCCACGAGCCGCATCGTCACGTGATAACGCCCCTTATCGAGCGGCACGGATTGCGTTTCTGGATTCCACATATCCTTCGACAGTCGAACCAGTTACGTCACCGACCAACCGTTACCGTTTAAGTTGGACAGCATGGGAGCACGAATGAACTCGCACGGACCGTCGGAGGACGACTGGGAGCAGATGGCACTAGACGACCTCGGCGAACTCGGCTGGCGTCACATAGATGGAGCCGATATTGCGCCGGGCACCGGTGAACGGGCCGGATGGGACGAGTTGCTCATTCGGCCTCGACTGCGCGCCGCTATCGCCAAGTTCAACCCGCATCTTCCGTCTTCGGCCGTCGACGATGCAGTAGCGATAATCGCGACGGCCGGGTCCACCGATGCCATCTCCGAAAACGAAGTGGTGCACGGCTACCTGACCCAAGGTCTGCGGAAGGTGCGCTATATCAACGAAGATGGCGTCTCGGTGACCCCCACCGTCCGACTGCTGTCGATGGACCCCGACGAAAACGACTGGCTCGCCGTCAATCAAGTCACAGTGTCCCGAGGCGACTACAAGCGCCGATTCGACATCGTGCTCTATCTCAACGGAATGCCTGTCAGCATCGTCGAACTGAAGAAGGCCGGCAACGCGCACACAAGCCTCGCGCAGGCCCACGCCCAACTACGAACTTATGTGCGGGAATTCCCTCTGGCGTTCAGATTCTCCGTCTTCAGCCTGGTGTCCGATGGCATTACGGCCCGGTACGGAACTCCGTTCACCGCCTTCAACCATTTCTCTCCGTGGAATGTCGACGACGACGGAAAACCGGTTACCTACGACGATTCCGAATACACACCTCTCGGCGTGGCGCTCTACGGTCTCTACAACCAAGAACGCTTCTTGCAGCTGATGCGAGACTTCACTGCCTTCGACAAGGGAGACACCGGCCTACTCAAGCGAATTGCCAAGCCGCACCAGTACTTCGCCGTGAACAAAGCAGTCGGTTCGACGGTGTTGGCGGTCGAGAGCAACGGCAAGGCCGGCGTGGTGTGGCACACGCAGGGATCGGGCAAGTCCATGGAGATGGAGCTGTACGTCAACCAGGTGGTCCGCCACCCCAAATTGGCGAACCCCACAATCGTCGTCATCACCGACCGCAACGAGCTCGACGGACAGCTCTACGAGACTTTCGCGTGTTCTCAGCTCCTGCCCGAAGCACCGACACAGATCCGCAAGCGCGAGGAACTCCGACAAGAACTATCCGGACGTAACACCGGCGGCATTTACTTCACCACGCTGCAAAAGTTCGGAAAGACCAAGGGCGAGCGTGATTCCGGCGAGAGTCATCCGCTGCTGTCCTCACGTCGAAACATCATCGTCGTAGTCGACGAGGCGCACCGCAGCCACTACGACAACCTCGACGGATACGCGCGACACCTGCGGGATGCACTCCCGCACGCCACCCTGATTGCGTTCACCGGCACCCCGATCTCCTTCGACGACCGAAATACGCAGGACGTCTTCGGCGACTACATCGACATCTACGACCTCACCCGCGCCGTCGAGGACGGCGCGACAGTTCCGGTCTACTTCGAGAGCAGACTGGTCAAAGTTGCATTCGTCGACGGCATCAGCGAAGCCGACCTCGACGCGTCTGCCGACGAGGCAACGGTCGGCCTGGACGACACCGAACGCAAACGTATCGAAGACAGCGTCGCCGTCATCAATGCTGTCTACGGCAATCCCGACCGACTGAAGAAGCTCGCATCCGACCTCGTCGAACACTGGGAGAACCGCCGCAAGGCAATGAGTCCGTTCCTCAGCACCGACGAGCACCCCGACACACCCGGAAAGGCGATGATTGTCGGCGCTACCCGGGAGATTTGCGCAAACCTGTACGCGCAGATCGTCGCCCTACGCCCTGACTGGCATTCCGACGACCTCGCCAAAGGCAAGATCAAGGTCGTCTACTCAGGCAACGCGACCGACGAGGAACCGATCAGCACCCACGTGCGGCGCGATTCGGCCAACGCGACCGTCAAGAAGCGCATCAAGAATCCCGACGACGAACTGGAACTCGTCATCGTCAAGGACATGATGCTGACCGGGTTCGATTCGCCGCCACTGCACACGATGTACCTCGACCGCCCCCTCAAGGGGGCACTACTCATGCAGGCCCTGGCACGAGTCAACCGCACCTTCCGCGGCAAGCAAGACGGACTTCTCGTGGCGTACGCACCCGTCGCGGACAACCTTGCGAAGGCACTGGCGGAATACACTGCGCAAGACCAGAAGTCGAAGCCTATCGGCCGCGATATCACCGCAGCAATCGATACGGCCAAGGACTTGGTCACCATCCTCGAGGGGATCTTGCACGGTTTCGACTGGCGCACCGCGCTGAAAACCGCCACAACGGGCCGCGCCTACTACGAAGCCGCGACGGCCACGGTGAACTACCTACGCGACCCACGCTTGCCCGAGAACCAGGTAGGGGAGGGTGAGGAAACACTCGCTGCTCGCTACCGCAAATTCTCCTCCCAGCTGTCACGTGTCTGGGCGCTCTGCGGCAGCACCGACGAACTGAGGGAGATCGCTCCCGTCGCGCGATTCTTCGAGGAAGTTCGCGTCTACATGGCGAAGTTCGACGCCGAAGAACGCCAGGCCCGAGGTGAAGCCGTTCCCGAGGATGTCCAGCGGGCACTTCGCCAGTTGATCGCCGCGTCGGTCGAATCCGGTGAAGTTCTCGACATCTACGACGCGGCCGGCATGCCGAAGCCGTCACTGAGCGACATCAACGTCGAGTTCATCAGGAAGACCCAAGAGGCCAGGAACCCCAACCTCGCCATCGAAGCGCTTCGGAAACTCATCAACGACGAGTCGAAGGCGGCGACCAAGCACAACGTCGTCCGCCAGCGGGCATTCTCTGATCGCCTGTCGGAACTGATGCTCAAATACACCAACAGCCAACTGACCTCCGCAGAGGTGATCGCTGCGCTCGTCGAAATGGCCAAAGAGGTTGCTGCCGAGGCAGATCGTGGAGCGAAGTTCACACCCCCGCTGACGAGCGACGAACTGTCCTTCTACGACGCGGTATCGCAGAACCAATCGGCGGTGGATATCCAAGGTGAGGGAAAGCTCGCCGATATCGCCCGCGACCTCGTGGGGGTTATGCGTCGAGATGCGAAGACCGACTGGACCATCCGCGCAGACGTCAAAGCCAAACTCCGCTCACAGATCAAAAGGTTGCTCACCCGGCACGGATATCCGCCGGACAAGCAGCCAGAAGCGATCAAGCTCGTCATCGAGCAGATGGAGTTGATCGCCCCTGTCTTCGTGGCATCGGCTTGAGAGGTGCCCTCGTTCCCAGGACCTAGGCGCCGACGGACTGGGCGGACACCTGCACATGGTGCCGACCCAGGGGAAGCATGAGCGGCTTTCCGGAGGTCGGGTCGACGATGATGCGATTGTCCAACCCGAAGACAGTGCGCACGCACTCCTCTGTCAACACTTCATTCGGGCTACCCGAGGCATGAATGTGTCCGTCCGCCAATGCAATCAGATAATCCGAGTAGCGAGCAGCGAGATTCAGATCGTGCAGCACCATCACGATCGTCGTGCCACGTCTGCGGTTGAGGTCGGTGAGCAGATCGAGCACTTCCACCTGGTGGCTGACGTCGAGGAACGTCGTCGGCTCGTCGAGCAGCAGTAGATCCGTGTGTTGCGCGAGGGCCATCGCGATCCACACTCGTTGGCGCTGACCACCGGACAGCTCGTCGACGGCACGGTCGGCCAACGCAGCGGTCTGGGTGAGGTCGAGCGCGTCAGCGACTGCGACGTCGTCGTCATGGGACCACCGCGCGAACATTCCCTGGTGTGGATGGCGTCCACGGCCGACGAGATCGCTGACGGTGATGCCCTCGGGAGCGATCGGTGACTGTGGGAGCAGACCGAGGACGCGGGCCAATGCCTTCGCCGGCAGTCGATGCACGTCACGGCCGTCGAGCAGGACATGCCCTTCCTGCGGCTTCAGCAGCCGCGACATCGACCGCAGCAGAGTCGATTTGCCGCAGGCGTTCGCGCCGACGATCGAGGTGATTTTCCCCGGCGACACCGACAGATCGAGGTCGCCGATCACGGTTCGGTCCCCGTAACCGAGGGTCAGGTGCTCGATCTCGAGTGAATGGGTGGTGGTCACAGTGTGCCTCCGACGCGGTTGCTACGGATGATGAGGTAGATGAGGTACGGCGCACCGAGGACACCGGTGACGATCCCCACCGGATAGCGGGTGCCCAGGCCGTACTGACCGACGAAATCTGCCACGAGAACAAGCAGCGCACCGACGAGTGCAGCGGGAATCAACAGAGACCCGGCCGCTCCGACGATCCGCGCGGCTATGGGACCGGACAGGAAGGCCACGAAGGCAATCGGGCCCGTCGCCGCCGTCGCAAACGCGATGAGGCCGACGGCCGCCACGATGACGATCAGCCGTGTTCGACTGACCCGCACGCCGAGCGCAGGAGCCATGTCGTCACCGAGCTGCGTGACGGCGAGGTTCCGGCTCTGCATCAACAGCACTGGCGTCAGGACGGCCATGGCCACGAGACGGGTACGACGGAAGACCACGTTGTTCCGTTGAGACTGCCCGTCAACCACCGTGTCGCCTCCTGCAGATCCCATTGACCTGCGCGGGAGAGGATGTAAGCGGTGACGCTGCCGAGCATCGCGGCGATGCCGATACCGATGAGAATCAAGCGGGTACCAACGATCCCGTCCTTGAAAGAGAGCACGTAGACCATCAGCGCCACCGCCAATCCACTGACGATGGCGAAAATCGATACCTGCGTCGCACCGAGTCCGAGGGTGACGATCGCGAATGCGGCTGCGGCACTGGATCCGGCGCTGATTCCGATGATGTCGGGACTGGCGAGTGGATTGCGCAGCATCGTCTGGAAGGTCACGCCCGCGATGCCGAAGCACAAGCCGGCAGTGATCGCGAGGACCGCGCGGGGAAGGCGAAGACGGCCGACGGTATAGCTTGCGCCGGCCACGTCCTGACCGAAAAGAACGCGGACTACCTCGCCCGGTGGATAGAAGGTCCGACCCACCATCAGGGTGACCGCGAAACCGAAAACGATGAACAGTGCCAACACTGCCATCGTCGTTCTGCGACGTGTCGAGCGGCTGCTGCGGCCGCGGGCCACCATCTCTACGGTGGTCTGATCTACGAGGCTCACAATGCGGATACCTTCTGGCGTCGAACGATGTAGATGAAGAACGGTGCTCCGACGAGCGCGGTGATGATGCCGACGTCGATCTCGGCCGGCCGGGCGACGATGCGTCCGACGATGTCCCCAGCAGTCAGAAGCACCGCCCCGCCGAGAGCCGAATACGGCAACAACCACCGATGGTTGACGCCAACGATCAACCGGCATACGTGCGGAACCACCAGCCCCACAAAACCGATCGGACCCGTGACGGCGGTGACTGCCCCACACAGAATGACCGCGCCTGCTGCCGCGGCCCCACGTGTGAGGGCGACGCGTTCGCCGAGACCGGCAGCGAGCTCGTCGCCCAGTGCCAGCGAGTTGAGGCCACGAGCCGAAGCGAGGGAGATCGCGAACCCGACGAGCAGAAACGGCAGGATCATCCAGATTCTGTCGAAGACCGCACCGCCGACGCCGCCGATCTGCCACGACCGGATGCCGCCTGCCAAGTCGCTGCGCGGCAACGCAATTGCACTGACGAAGGAAATGAGCGCAGCCGAGGTGACGGCACCGGCCAATGCCAACTTCAACGGCGTCGCACCGCCGCGACCGAGCGAACCGATGGCGTAGACGAACGCCGCAGTCACGGCTGCGCCGAGGATGGCCACCCAGACGAAACTCGTCGCCGCAGCGAGACCGAAGAACGTGATGCCACTGACAACCGCAAGGGAAGCGCCCATATTCACACCGAGAATTCCGGGGTCCGCCAACGGATTACGCGTCACTCCCTGCATGACCGCACCGGAGACACCCAACGCTGCACCGGCCAGGAGGGCCAGCACCGTGCGCGGAAGTCTCGTGGCCACCGCGGCCTGGTCGAACCCTTCCTTGGATCCACCCAGGGCCGCGATGACGTCGTGGAACCCGACCTCACGTGAACCGATCGTGATCGAGGCGAAAACCAACGCCACGAGCACTGCGGTGAGCACGATCAGTCCGGTCGACTTCAGCAGTGCCGGCTTTCGAACGGGTGCTGTTTCCGACGTCAGGGTCTGCGTCACTGCGCGGAGTCAGCTGCTCGATCCAGAAGATCCAGGTAATCCTCGAGAACCCAGGAGATCGACAGAGGAGTCGGATTCGATGCGGTGCCGATCGGGCCGTCACTGGGAAGTGCGACGATCGCGTCGTTCTTCACTGCAGGCATCTGCGAGAGCAGCGGGTCGGCCTCGAGCGCACTGACCAGCTCGTCGCCGCCGTAGGTGATGATGATCTCCACGTCGCTGAACGCATCGGCCTGCTCGGCGCTCTGCTTCAGGCTGAATTTGTCGGTCGACGCCGACGCCGCGGCGACGCTCGGCGGTGTCACCATCCCCAGGTCCTCGAAGAACTTCGTGCGCGTGTCGTGCGTGGTGTAGAAGCTGACCTCGCTCAAATTCGTCGTATCGACGTGGGTGAGGAACATTGCCGACTTGCCGGCAATCGCCGGATGCTGTGCCACGGCGTCGTCGATCTGTGTGTCGAGGTCCGCAATCAGCTGCTGGCCTTCCTCTGCCATCCCGAGCGCCTTACTGCTGACCGAGATCATGTCGCGCCACGGCGTGCCCCACGCGGTTTCCGGGTACGCGACGACCGGCGCGATATCGCTGAGCTGATCGTAAACTTCCTGCGTCAGACCGGAATACGCTGCCAGGATGACGTCGGGTTCGGTGTCGGCAACTGCTTCGAAGTCGACGCCGTCGGTCTCGTCGAAGAGGACCGGTGCGTCGCCGCCGAGTTCGTCGAGCTTCATGCTGACCCAGGGGAGGATGCCGTCACCGTCGTCGTCACCGAAGTTCGCCGCGGCCATGCCGACCGGCACGATCCCGAGAGCCAGCGGCACCTCTTGGTTGGCCCAGTTGACGGTGGCGACGCGCTCGGGCTTGCTCTCGATCTTCGTCGTGCCGAGAGCATGCTCGATGGTGACGGGCGTCCAGTCCGCGCTGGTCGGCGGCGAGGTTTCGTCGGAGCTGCTGGATGAGCAAGAGGCCAGACCGACTGTGAGCGCGGCAGCCGCGGACAGAACGAAAAAGCGGGAGGCGTGGGACATGAGTTCCTTCGGGTTCTGACGCAGGGCGTCGCGCATAGTCCTGCGGCAGTGCAGGTTTCGGAAACCTGCGGACACCGAGCGCTTATGCAGCGACTCGGCTAAGCAAGGATTCCCTCACCTAAGATAGTGCACCCTCAGTAAGTACGCAATCGCGCCAAATGGACAGTCGTTGTAGCCGAACGGACACACCGTGGCCGTATCACTGGGCTCGAAACTGTCCAGGGCTCATACCGCTGACTCTCCGGAAGGACGCACCGAACGCGCTCACGGACCGGAAGCCCACCGCGACGGCTATTTCCTCGATCGCATCGCCTCGAGCCAGCATGGACATCGCGTGCTGGGTCCGGACACCCGCGACCCACTCCCTGAAGCTCGAGCCGGTCTCGGCGTGAAAAACGCGTGTGATGGTTCGAGTGCTCACGTTCAGTCGAAGGGCCCACTGCTCGAGCGTCGTCGAATCGTCGGGGCGATCTCGAACAGTGCTCACGATCGGTGCCAGCAGCTCGGACTCCGGTATGCGGATGAGCAGTTCCCGGGCTGTGGGGGCGAGAACATCGAGCACCATCGCCTCCGTCGTGACACGCGAGGAATCCGACAGCGGCTCGGTATTGAGACGATCGAGCAGCAACCGAAGCATCGGGGTGATATCGACGCCGACGGGATCGGGTGCGATCGCCGGTGCATCCTGCACTCGAAATTGGGCCGTACGCATCCGAGTTCCGGATGGAAACCACCCGGAATGCAGCAGCCCCGCCGGAATCCACAGGCCCACCGTCGTGGTGATGGTCCAGATGCGGGAGCCGATAGTCGCGGTGGATGCGCCCCACTCGTTCCACAGCAGCTCGTGAGTGGGATGCGAATGCTCCTCGAACCAGGTGTCGGTTGTGATTACCTCGTCCCAACCGTCGATGACATACGGCATCGCGATCTCACCGGCCGCGTAGATCGGGAGCGTGCGTGTGTCCATCGTCGTCACGCTCACGAGGATGCCATGGCCGGCGATAACCTCAACCGGGAGATACCACTCGACGAAGGAGAAAGATATGAAGAAGATGTCCTTGACGGCATTGGCCCGCGAACAGGTCGCAAGCGCGGAGCGGGCCTCGAGTGGTCGCGCTGCTCACACCGTGTTCGGGGGCCACGAGCACGTCCTCCGGCAAACGGTGATCGCGCTCGTCGCCGGTCAGACACTCGCCGAGCACAACAATCCAGGAGAGGCGACGGTCCACGTTCTGCACGGCCGGGTCCGCCTCACCGCAGGCGAGGACGCCTGGGAAGGATCGACCGGAGATTTGATCATCGTGCCGAACTCGAGTCATGCGCTCGAGGCGATCGAAACCTCGACGATATTGCTTACCGTTGCGAAAATCCCTGCGCCGTAATTGGTTTTATCAATTCGAAACACTCTCGCGACTGGCTTTATTTTATTTTATGGGTATGGTCGGTGTCAGATCGTGATTGCCACTTCGAAAAGGGAGCGTCAATGGCTGAGAAAACGGGACGAAATCTTCGAAAACCCGCGCAGAGCATCAAAGAGCGTCGCGCAGAGAAGCGCGAAAAGAGCAGAGAGTCAACGGAATTGCTGACCAAGCGTAAGCGCTGAAACAGCAGATAAAGCCGGTCGCACCGAATTTCCATTCATTTCAGGTGAATAAGCAAATTCCGACCGCACCCGAAATCACGTCATCGGCGTCGGTGTCACTTAGTTCCCGACGCCGATGACGGGGAGACCCCGGAGTAAGAAACTAGATCTGCCTCACAAGATCGACCGTCAGTGCAATGAGCAGAAGAACTTTGGCTACCTCGAGGACGATGTAGATCAAGTGAGTCTTCGAGCGCGGCACATCCTCGCCTGCGAGAACCCGATTCGACCTCTTGGTCAGCGGCGGACGAACCACGACGACCTGGACGACAAGGATCGTCGAGACGAGCACGAGTAGAAGCCAACCGTCGACGTCCGCGTAGAGCCACGCGATCGACAGGACGACGGCGAGTAAGACCTCGAAGACATTCAACGCCGCGAACACCTTGCGGCCGATACCGAGACCGATCGCCAATGTCACCCCTGGTGCTCTGAACTCGAGCGGTGCTTCGACGAACGAAATCGCGACCACCATACCCAGCCAAAAAATGGGCACCACCAGTTGAATATCGCGCGCGAGACCCACCGCCGCCCCCTGTTACCCTCGGCCTTCACCTGGGAAGGTACCGGTCGCGGACCTACTTCAGGACGATATTGACCATCCGGCCCGGGATGACGATGACCTTGGTCGGAGCTTTGCCCTCGAGGATCGCGAGAATCTTCTCGTCCGCGAGGGCAGCCTTCTCGACGTCGGAGTTGGTGGAATCGGCGGGCACGCTGATGCGGCTACGCACCTTGCCGTTGACCTGGATCGGATAGTCGACAGTGTCGGCGACGAGCCACTTCTTCTCCACCCGCGGGAACGGACCATGCGCGAGAGAACGATCGTGCCCGAGCTGCTTCCACAGCTCCTCGGACAAGTGCGGTGCCATCGGGGCGAGCATCAGCACCAACGGCTCGACCACTCCGCGTGGTGCGCCGGCCGGATACGCCTTGGTCAGGTGGTTGGTCAGCTCGATGAGCTTCGCCCCGGCCGTATTGTCGCGCAGCGCAATGTAATCGGCCTCCACACCCTCGATCACCCGGTTGAGGACGCGCAGGGTGTCCTCGCTCGGCTTCTCGTCGGTGACGCGGACAGCACCGGTTTCCTCGTCGAGGACCAGTCGCCAGACGCGCTGGAGGAATCGCTGCGCACCGACGACGTCCTTCGTCGCCCACGGCCGTGATGTATCCAGCGGGCCCATCGACATCTCGTAGACACGCAGGGTGTCGGCGCCGTATTCGGCGAAGATGTCGTCGGGGGAGACGGAGTTCTTCAGGCTCTTGCCCATCTTCCCGTACTCACGGTTGACGGGTTCGCCCTGGTAGAACCAGCCGCCGTCGCGCTCTTCCACCTCTTCTGCGGGCACGTAGACTCCGCGCGCGTCGGTGAATGCGTATGCCTGGATGTAGCCCTGGTTGAACAGGCGGCGATACGGCTCGCTCGAACTGACATGACCGAGGTCGAAGAGGACCTTGTGCCAGAAGCGCGAGTACAGCAGATGCAGCACCGCATGCTCGACGCCACCGACGTAGAGATCCACACCGCCCGGATCGTTGGGTCCGTGGATCTCCGGACGCGGTCCTACCCAGTACTTTTCGTTCTCGGGGTCGGCGAAGGTCTCGGAGTTCGTCGGATCGATGTAGCGGAGCTGATACCACGAGCTTCCTGCCCACTGCGGCATGACATTGGTGTCGCGGCTGTAGGTCTGCAGGCCGTCACCGAGATCGAGTTCTATCTCGACCCAGTCGGTGGCCTTGGCCAGCGGCGGCGACGGTTCGGAGTCCGCATCGTTCGGATCGAACGAGACGGGGGCGTAGTCCTCGACCTCCGGAAGCTCAACCGGCAGTGCAGATTCCGGTAGCGCGTGCGCATTGCCGCTCGAGTCGTAGACGATCGGGAACGGCTCGCCCCAGTAACGCTGGCGGGCGAAGAGCCAGTCACGGAGCTTGTACTGAATAGTGCCGCGGCCCTTGCCTTCTTCTTCCAGACGGGCGATCACGGTGGCCTTGGCTTCGTCGACCGGGAGGCCGTCGAGATACTCGGAGTTCACCAGCGGACCCTCGCCGGTGTAGGCAGCTTCGGTGACGTCCCCACCCGAAATGACCTCACGAATCGGCAGGTCGAACGCGGTGGCGAAATCCCAGTCCCGCTGATCGTGACCGGGAACGGCCATGATTGCGCCGGTGCCGTAACCGGTGAGCACGTAGTCGGCGATGAACACCGGAACCTGCTGACCGTCAACAGGGTTGACCGCGTAGGAGCCGGTGAACACACCGGTCTTCTGCTTGTTCTCCTGGCGCTCCAGGTCGGACTTCGCGGCGATGGCGGCACGGTAGGACGCAACTGCCTCGGCCGGGGTGCCGGCGCCGCCAGTCCACGAGGTCGGGAGGTCGGCGGGCCACTGCGCGGCGGTCAAACCGTCGACCAGTTCATGTTCGGGCGCGAGCACCACGTAGCTGGCACCGAACAGCGTGTCCGGACGCGTTGTGAACACCTCGACGTCACCGACCGGTGTGCCGAATGCCACCTGGGCTCCGCGTGAACGTCCAATCCAGTTGCGCTGCATCGTCTTGACCTTCTCGGGCCAATCCAGGTACTCGAGGTCGTCGATCAGTCGATCCGAGTACGCGGTGATGCGCATCATCCACTGGCGCAGGTTCTTACGGAAGACAGGGAAGTTACCGCGGTCACTTCGGCCGTCGGCGGTGACCTCTTCGTTGGCCAGCACCGTACCGAGACCGGGGCACCAGTTGACCATCGAGTTGGACTCGTAGACCAGACGGTACGAATCGAGAACGCCTGCCCGTTCGGTCGCCGACAGCGAGGACCAGTCTCGACCGTCGTCCAACGAGCGTGAACCGTCGGCGAACGACGCTTCGAGCTCGGAAATCGGACGCGCCTTCGCCTGATCGACGTCGTACCAGGCGTTGAAAATCTGCAGGAAGATCCACTGCGTCCAGTGGTAGAAGTCGACGTCGGTCGTCGCGAGCGAGCGGCGACGGTCGTGGCCGAGGCCGAGGCGCCGCAGTTGGCGTCGCATGTTCGCGATGTTGGCTTCGGTGGTCGACCGCGGATGCGTGCCGGTCTGCACCGCGTACTGCTCGGCAGGCAACCCGAAGGCGTCGTAACCGAGGGCGTGCAGAACGTTGCGTCCGTGCATCCGATGGAACCGCGCGAACACATCCGTGGCGATGTAGCCGAGTGGGTGACCGACATGCAGCCCACTGCCCGATGGGTACGGGAACATGTCCTGGACGAACAGCTTGTCTTTCGGTACGTCACCGGCAAGCGCACCGACCGGGTTGGGGGCGTCGAAGATCCCCTGCTCATCCCACAGGTCTTGCCACTGGTGCTCGATACGCCCGGCCACATCCGCGGTGTAGCGGTACTCGGGTGCGGTCTCGGAGGGCGTATCAACTGGATCGGTCACACCTACCAGCCTAAGGCGTGAGCTGGGCCGACTGGTACTTCGGCCTCGTGGAGACGTATCGTGGCCACTGTGCTCATCGTGTCCGTAGTGATGTTCGTGCTCGCTCTCGTCGTCGGCGCAGTCGCCACCGCCAGTCTTCTGGGCCGGTTGCCGCGCAATCGTTGGGCCGGTGTGCGTACCCCCGAGTCGATGCGCGACGACGAGACGTTCGTCATGGCCAACCGTGTCGCCGGACCGACCAACGCCGCAGCAGCGCTTCTCCTGCTCATCGGCGGCGCTGCCAGCCTGATGCTCAGTGGCGCATTTGCCGTCGTCGCCGTCGTCGCGTGCGTGCTCGCAGCATTCGTCACAGCAGGTATCGGTGGTTCCATCGGAGCGCGGGCCGCTGCCGCCGCGCCCGTCCCTGTCGCCGAAGACGGCTGCGGACATTCGTGCATCTCGTGCACCCTGAAAGACGCGTGCCAACCGAGCTGAGCGCGAGATGACATCACGAACGCAGGATGCCCGAACAGACAAAGTACGGACATTCGATCCCGCCGGAGTCGTCTTCGGCGTACTGGTCCCGATACTCGCCGCCGGACTCGGCGTCGTAGCGGCGTACCTATGGAAGTCGCGGCTCCCGCAGCAGATCGCGACGCACTGGAGCGGTACCGAGCCCGACGCCTTCACCAGCCCTACCACCAGCGCCTGGACCCTCGCAATCGTCATCGTGCTGGTCGGCGGCGGATGTAGCGCCGTCGCAGCACTGGCCCACGCGCTCCTGATCATGCGACGCACGATGCTGATGATCGGCTCGACGGTCGTCGGACTCATCACAGTTCTGCAGCTGGCCATTCTGTCCGGGCAGCTCGACGTCAGCACGGTCGAGGATGCCGAGGTGCCCAGTTGGGCATTGGGCCTGGGGACCCTGGTCGGGTTCGCGGTGGGAATTCTGGGAGCCTCGCTCCTACGCGATTACCGTGAACGCACGCCCGCGACGTCACCGCCGCCGGCAAGCCTCCCGAGAGCCGACTTCGACGGTCCGATCGTCCAACGCCTCGGTGCAGGTCCGGTCGCCGTGATCGTCCTGTTCGTCATTCTCGGCGCAGCCGCCGCATTCACCTGCTGGGTATCGAACTCCTGGTGGCCGATTGCCATATTCGTGCCGGTCTCGATACTTCCGTTGTCTCTGATGCGGTACCAGTTGGTCGTCGACGAGTCAGGGATCGGCGTGCGGAGTTTCGGCATGGCCGCCTTCGACTACTCGATCGACGAAGTGACCGGGGCGTCCATTCGCGAGGTCGATCCGTTCGGTGACTTCGGCGGATGGGGTCTACGCGTCAAGGGCCGAGGAAACTACGCCGTCGCGGTTCAGAAGGGGCCCGCCGCGTTCATCACCTTCGCCAACGGCCAGCGTCTGACCATCACGAGCGACCGTGCCGAAGAGATCGTCGGAGTCCTCAACACGCTCGCCTCGGGGCGCTGATCGCCGAAGCAGACCGAAAGCCGGTTTCGTCGGCTAATCTCGAACTGGTTGGGTTAGGGATGGAGGCCGGAACGAACGACACGACACCGCCGTTCAGCGGTCGACAGTCGGAAACGAGTCGACCGACCAGTCACCGCCGACCGGCCATACGCAGCGCCCGGGCCGCACTGATCGATTGGTACACCCAGCCCTTCGATTACGAGTGGACGAGCAGGCACAGATCCATACGTGGCCTCCACCAGCCGCTGCAATACGTCTTCGGTTCGGCAACAACGCTTTACGCAGTCGCATCTATTCTGATGCTGTTCAGTTCGCGTGGCCCGCACGGATTCGGCGCACAAGCGTGGATCTCGATTGTGCTGCTCATGCAGGTAGCCGTCGCACTACGTTGGTTCTTCGGTCCTCTGCCCGTCAAGCGGGACTTCATTGCGTATGCCATCTTCGGTGATGCCGGAACCGCCTCGGTGCTGATGCTCTACTCACCGTTCGGTGCGCTCGTCGGAAGCAGTCTCTTCGCATTGACCGGTGGCCTGTGCATCTTTTTCGTCAGCCAGAAATGGATGCTGGCTCATCTGGCACTGTGCTGCAGCTTCATCGCAGCCATGACGGTGCGCAACCTTCTCGGCGGCGACGAGGACGCCCCTACCGTCCTGGCTACGTCGTTGGTAATTTTCGCAGCCACCGCCGTGGTGCCGCTCCTCGCTCACATCGCATGGACCGCCATCGGTCGTGATGCTCGACGCTCACTGCTCGACCCCTTGACCAACCTGCTCAACCGTCGCGGACTCGACGATGCAGCCGAAGCACTGTGGCATCGAGGTCACGGTCGCGGGTTCAGCCTGACGGTCCTCGTGGTCGATATCGATCGATTCAAAGTCGTCAACGACTACTACGGGCATGACAGCGGTGACGCCGTGATCGTCCGCGTCGCCGACCGCCTGTCGATGCTGTTTCAGGAAGACGGCGTCGTAGCGCGCACCGGTGGCGAAGAATTCATTGCCGTCTTCGCCGCACCGGACGCCATGGTTCACGAACGGATCGACGACGTCGTGAACACTTTGAACAATTCCAGCGACCCCATCCCCATCACTGTCAGCGTCGGCGCGTGCGTCCTCGCCTCGCCCTCGAGCCTGTGGGTCGACGGCCCCTCCGTCATCAACAAGGCCGGCCGGATCGCGGACTCGATGATGTACCGGGCCAAACTCGACGGTGGAAACAGAAGCTCGACAACCAAACTCTGACTCCCAGCCTCGACGTCGCTTGTCGCCCTGAACGCGTCGCTTGTCTTGGATTGTCCGCAGCGCCGCGCTGTGTTCGCGACATCGCCCGGGTAGAGGCCCGGGTAGAGATAGTGCGGAATCGCGGTAGAGCGACAGACACGCTGACGCAGTGGGTCACTCACTATTCGATAGTTAAAGCCGCTGCTTTGTGAGGCTTGTAGCGATTCGGTCGAGGTGGACCCGATCCTTCTCGCTCAGCACCGAGAACGTGTCGGCTTCGACTTGATCGAGGATTCGGTCACTTTCAGCAAGAACTTCTCGACCGAGATCTGTAATTGTGACGATTTGACGCCGTCTGTCCTTCGGATCACGTTCGCGGACGACTTGTCCAGCGGTTTGTAGCCCGTCTAGGTAAGCGACTATATCTCCTTGGTCGACGACAACGCGCTCCGCGAGTTCTTTCTGATGGCACGACCCGAGTTCCTCGAGTGTGCTCAAGATTGCGTGCTGGTTAGGCAGAAGCCCTACTCCGGCGAGGGCTTCTGCATATATCTGCCTGATCCGCAGAGCAGCACGAATGAACACAAATCCTGGCCGTCGTGACAGACGGGGAGATTGCTCTGGCGTACTCATCACCCAATTATAGGTTGCCCTAATATTTGACGTAGCCAACGATAGCGAAATGTTGGTTGGTATCAATGGCCGACCGGCCGACACATCACTGGTGCAGATCCCGATTGCGGCCCGCGAGTGGGTGTTCATGATTACCACGGGTCACCCGTCGGGGTCGGCTGTCGAGCGCTTCAGACAGAACTAGCCATGTCGTATCTCGAACGAGTCGATTCCGATACATGGCATTGCCAATGATTGGGTCATACGTGTAGCTTCGGTCAGGTCGGCATGGAGGTTGGCGAAAGAACCTTTCGATCAACCCGCCCGATCGTCCCACCCAAAAGGAGAGCATGATGATTCAAGAACTGTCGTACATCGGTATTGGCTCGCCGCGCGCCGAAGAATGGCGAAACTACGGCACCCAAGTCCTCGGGGCGATGCTTGCCCAGGACGGGCCCGACGGAGCTGTCCGTCTGGCCATCGACGATGTCAACTATCGCATTGCCGTCCATCCAGCATGCGAGGACGAATTCCTCTATGCCGGTTGGGGTGTCGCCAACGAGACCGATCTCCACACCTTCGCGGCACATCTCCGATCCCAGGGTGTGACAGTGCACTGGGGTGATCAGCAGTTGTTACGTGAACGCGAGGTCGCGGAACTGGCGTGGTTCGAGGATCCGTGGGGGACCCGCCACGAACTGAGCTGGGGAAAAGCAGCGACGCCACTATCCTTCTCGACTGGGCGCACCATGAGGGGCGGATTCGTCACTGGCGACCAGGGGCTCGGCCACATCGTCTTCCAGGTCCCCAACATCGAGAAGGCCAACGAGTTCTATGTCGACGTCCTCGGATTTCGTCTGTCCGATCGCATTACTACCAAGCACTTCAATGTGCGCTTTTACCACATCAACGGGCGCCACCACTCCCTTGCTTTGTCCGAATTCCCTGGCCACGTGGGCTTCAATCACCTCATGCTCGAGGTCGAGCACATGGACGATCTCGGTCGGCTGATCGACTTGCTGGACAGTCATGATGTTGAAATCATGCAATCCCTCGGTCGCCATACCAATGACCTGATGACGTCCGTCTACATCGGCAGTCCCTCCGGCTTGCAGATCGAATACGGCTACGGAGGACTCACTGTCGACGATCTCAGCTGGGTTGCACGAACGTATACCCGCCCTAGCTACTGGGGTCACAAACACTCCGAGATCGCGAAGACCCAGCTGCCTGGAATCATCAAACCGCTGGCTGAGTCCATCGTGTGATGCCCTGGGCAACTAGGAAGGGTTCGAATCCTCGCGTTCGGCAGCGCCATAGCGCTCCCTATGCCCAGTGCCGTCGACAGTGCGGTCGTCGGCAGCTCGCACCTCGATCGCCCGAGATGACGTTGCGAGCGGCGGCGGCGATGCGTCCCCGCTGGTCGTTGTACTACCGATACACACCAGCGGGGATGTCCATCTCGATGTCTCATCTATTTTGAATATTATTGCGCGACTAAGGGTTTGATTCTCATTCGGTCCGATATGCGATCATCAGCGGCAAATCCTACTCAGTTCCGCGTAACGTCGATCGGGTGTGAGGCCAGCATCGCCAACGGCATCGGCTGACGGCGCAGGACGTGCGCCCACAGATCCTGCCGCGGAGCTCCGATGACGTCGGATGCCAGGGCCGATACGACAATCCAGTCTTCCCGCTCGAGTTCGCTCGCCAACTGGCCGAATGTCCAACCCGAATATCCCGCAAAGATTCGGACGCCCTCGACGAGGGATTCGATCTCTGCCGGATCGGAATCGAGATCGACCATCACCACCCGGCCGTCGACGCGTCTGATTCCGGGGACACCGTCGATGGCGACGCCGGTTCGGACCGTGGCCAGACACAGGGCCGAATCACGCTTGACCGGTCCGCCGACGTACAGCGCTTTCGGTCGAGCTGCCAATTCCGTCCACTGCGGCAGAACATTCTGTACTGCAGTCTCACTCGGCCTGTTGATGACCACGCCCAAGCTACCCGCGTCGTTGTGTTCGATCACGTACACCACGGTTCGACGAAACGTGGGCTCGACAAGTTCGATCGAAGATACCAACAAGCTCCCCGGGCGCACCGCCTGATCGACCGATGCCATCTGGTCTTCGGGTTCTTCTGCATGCGACGCCATGGAGTCATTGTGGCACCGCCGACCACCCGTTGTAACGCATGGCATGCCACGCGTTTTCGGGCGCTACGTCAGCCCGGCAAGCTCGACCAAGAGTGCCAGCTGATGCTCGAACAGCTGGTCGCGGGCGCTGAAAGTTGACGATCCGTACTGGTCGAAGACGTCGAAACTCACGGCACCGAACAGCGACGCCCACACCAGCACTCCTCGGGCCAGCGCTTCGTCGGGCATATTCGTGCCCATTTCGTTACGAACCTCGACAAAATTTTGGTGCAATCCGGTCAGCGACACCGTGGTCGGCCGTTCGACCAACCTGCCGGAACGCCAGGCCGCGTCGAAAATTTCGACGAGCTTGGCGATGACCCGGGTGCCGGGACCGGTCGTGTGCTCTGCAGGCGCGTGATATCCGGGCACCGGACTTCCGAACAGCAACGCATAGCCGGCCGGCTCGCGCAGACCCCATGCACGCACGGTCCGCCCGAGTACCAAGAATTTCTCGATAGGCGAGTCCAGTGCATCCACGGCCTCGTCCACCTCGTCACCGAGCTCGGTGTACGCGTCGACGACGAGGAGGGTGAGCAGTTCATCACGGCTCTTGACGTAGCGATACACCGCCGAGGACACGACACCCAGGTCCCGCGCGACGGCCCGTAGTGACAGTGCCGCAGCCCCATCGACTGCGAGGTGTTCGCGTCCGATGCGAGTGATGTCGGCCAGCGTCCGAGCGCGCGCTCGTTCACGGGGAGTGGTCATGCTCCCGATACTAGAGCGCTGAGCGTTTTGGAGAGCACTGCTCTTGCTTTTCGATTCGAGCAGGCGCACACTCGAAAGAACAGAGAGCAGCGCTCACACTTTCGATGGAAAGAGTTACCGTGAACCCACTACATGTCGTCACCGGAGCCGGGCCCGTCGGATGGACCGTCGCGCAACAGCTTGCCGCCCAGGGACATTCGGTACGCATTCTCACTCGTTCCGGATCCGGACCCGAACACACCTCGATCGAACGACGCCAGGTCGACATCACGACCGGAGACCTCCGCGACGCATTCCGCGGCGCCACCGCCATCTATCACTGCACCCACGTCGCCTACAGCGACAAAGCCTGGCGCGCCCAACTCCCAACCATGGAACAGCGAGTCCTCGACGCGGCCGCCGGTACCGTCGTCGTCTTCCCGGAGAGCCTCTACTCCTACGGCAAGATCGACGGAACGATTCGAGAGGACCTGCCGCGCAACGCAACCTACCGCAAGCTCGGCGTCCGAACCGGACTACTCGCCGCCCGTGACGCCCACTCGACACCGACGATCAGCGTCGCGGCCTCCGACTTCTACGGTCCACGGGTACGCACCGCACACATGGGCGAACGTGTCGTGCCGAACATCCTGGACCACAAAACTATTCGAGTTCTCGCGAACGCCGAGATACCGCATTCCTTCACCTTCGTGCCGGACTTCGCCGCGGCAATGATCACGGCCGCAGCAGACCCCACGCTATGGAACACATTCCTTCATGCTCCCACCGCACCCGCGGTCTCCCAGCGAGATGATCGAACTCCTCTCCCGCGCAGCCGGAGTCGACGCACCTCGGGTCGGCACACTGCCGGCCTGGCTGATCCGCACTCTCGGCGTCGTCCCCGGGCAGATCCGCGAACTCGGCGACACTCTCTACCAATTCCAACACCCCTACCGGCTCGACAGCACCCGAAGCGAAGCGCTCCTCGGCCTCCATCCCACGCCACTCGAAGAAGGGGCAGCGAGCACTCTCGCGTGGTGGAAGTCGATTCACGTAGCCCCGGTGTCCTGACGATGCTCGGCTGAACTGCACCCTTCCCTGGGGCTAATATGCGGCAAGTGAGTGAAGAAACATTGCGGATGCGGCTGCGCACATCGCCCGGCGTCGGCAAGCTCACCGCGATCCGCTTTGCCGGTCAGTTCGGGGACGGACTGTTCCAGGCCGCGCTCAGCGGAGCGATCCTGTTCAACCCGGAACGCGAATCCAATCCAGTAGCCATTGCCGCAGGATTCGCCGTCCTGCTGGTTCCGTATTCGGTCATCGGTCCCTTCGCGGGCGCGATGCTCGACCGATGGGATCGGCGCGCGGTGTTGCTGTGGGCCAACGTCCTACGCATGATCCTCATCGCGACCACCTCGCTTCTCCTGTGCACGGGTGGTGGCGAGACCCCGCTGCTGTTGCTGGCACTCACCACGGTCGGATTGAGCAGATTCGTACTCGCCGGAGTATCGGCATCCCTGCCCCACGTGGTGCGCACCTCGTGGCTGGTTCCGATGAATTCACTGCTCGCGACCATCGGATCGGGATTCGCCGCTGCCGGAGCAGGCACTGCCGTCGGGATCATCGCCTTCTTCGGAGCCGGAGACTTCGGATCCGGCGTGGCCGTCGGCGCAGCGGCAGTCGGATCCATTGTCGGAACGATCGCCGCAGCTCGGTTCGCACCACAGTCACTCGGGCCTGCCACGGTTGCCGAACCGACCGAGCACGCCGCACTACGGGCAATCGCCGACATTGCCGCAGGTCTCGGTTCCGGTGCCGCAGCGGTGTGGCGATCTCCGACGGTCACGGCGGCGCTGGCAGGTATCGGCGCGCACCGCATCGTGTTCGGTGCCGACACCCTGATCATGGTGCTCATCCTTCGCGAGCAAGGCTCGAGTTCACTCCCCGGCGGGCTTGCCGGCTTCGGAATCGCCGTGGGAGCAACAGCAGCTGGAATGCTCCTGGCCGCAGTCCTGACCCCGTTCGTCCTTCCACGATTCGGTCGAGTGCGGTCCATTGTCGGGGCGTTGATCCTCGCCGCAGTCGTCCAGGCGACGTTCATTGCCACCATGACCCAGACGAGCTTGCTCCTCGGCGCCTTCCTGCTCGGCGTCGCCGGACAAACTGTCAAGCTCACCGGTGATGCGTCGATGCAAACCGACATCGACGACGACCATCGCGGACGCGTCTTCGCCCTGCAGGACACCGTCTTCAACATCGCCTTCGTCGTCTCGCTCGCCGCTGCCGCGTTCGCGGTGGGCGCCGGATCGACCGACCTGGCCGGAGAGGCGTCGGCGCACGCCGTCGTCTACGCCGGGGTAGCGGTCTACGTGCTGGGCCTGCTCGCCGTCACCCTCAACAACCGTCGTGCTCGCCGCTCGTCACAGTGATACCTTTCTCCAGGACCGTACGGTCTGTTCGTTTCTCGCCGGCCCTAAGGACGAAGATGCGTACCCGATCGATCGTCGTAGGATGCGCGCTCGCCCTCGTGTCGAGCAGCGTGCTGGCGGCACCGGCGAACGCGGCCCCGCCCGCCCCGGTCAATCAATGCGGAGAGACCGGCTTCGATCCCAAGGACTATCCACCCGAGCCAGTCGATCCCAACTCTCCGCCCGTGCTGCCGCCGGTACCGTCGTTGCCGGACAAGTTCGTCATCCCGGTGCCGTATCCCTCCGTCGAACTGGTCCCGGTGCCCGATCCCGAACCCGACAACACCCGAGTCGACGCGGACCCGCTGCCCGATCCCTGCATGGACCCGTGCCCCGATCTCACCGACACCACCGAAGAACCGGCCGACGCGACCGGATCTGCACATCTCCCGTTCCCTCGCATCGAGATCGACCCGCAACCGGAGACCATCCCCATTCCCATCCCCGGCCCGCCCGCAGCACCGCAGGTACCGCAACTACCCGCACCTCCCGCCGTCGTGAATCCAGCCGAGGCGGGCCCGACTTCTCCAGCACCGAAACAGCCTCTGGTGGGCACCGTTTCGGTGATCTCACAGATGACCGGCCAGGGTTCGGTCAACAGAACGGACAAGCGCTGGCAGGTCGACGGCACCGACCTCGGCATCATGTGGGAATCGAAGCCAGGCGAGGTGGCCGTGGCCTTCGGTGACTCCTTCGGCAAGAGCTGGGAGTACGGAGTCGTCGGCGGCGACGACTGGCGCAGCAACGTCCTCGGCCACAGCACCGATACGGACCTGTCCGACGGCCTGACTCTCGACAGCATGGTGCAGGATTCCCGTTGCCACGCAGCCGAGTTGCTCAACAGTCGCAAGATCAAGAACTGGGAGACGACGGTCATTCCGACGTCCGGATTCGCCTTAGGGGATCGGCAGTACATGTCGTACATGTCCATCCGCCGCTGGAGCGTCGTCCCGGGTATGTGGTGGACCAACTACGGTGGCATCGCCTACTCCGACGACAACGGCTCCACCTGGGTCAAGGATCCATATGCCAGGTGGGACAACATGTTCGGCTTCTCCAAGTTCCAAGTGTCCACCATGGTTCCCGCCGGAGACTTCGTCTACATGTTCGGCACCGTCAACGGTCGGATCGGCACAGTCGGCTTGGCCCGAGTGCCGAAGGGCGACGTCCTCGACAAGACCGCCTACCAATACTGGGTCGACGGCACCTGGGCGCCGGTGGACTCCAACGAGGCAACCCCGATCGCCGACGGCATCTCGGCCGAGCTATCGGTCCGCTTCCACGACGGCCTGTGGCAGATGACCTATCTCGACCCGATCGCCGGCAATATCGTTCTCCGCGAAGCAAATTCACCTCAGGGAGAGTGGACCGCGCCGTCGACTCTGATTCGGACTGCGGAGTATCCGAAAGCCTACGGTGGATTCATGCACCCGTGGTCGAAAAACGGAGAGCTGTATTTCGCAATATCGGAATGGGACAGCTACAACGTGTACCTGATGAAAGCCGACCTCAACTGACCGATTGCGTCTTCCACCACTCGAGTAACGCGGCCTCGGCCTGCTCACGGGGGAGTGGCCCGTGATCGAGCCGCAATTCCTTGAGGAACTTCCAGGCCTTCCCGACGTCCGGGCCGGCCTCGATACCGAGCAAGTCCATGATGGCGTTGCCGTCGAGATCCGGGCGCACTCTGGCCAGATCCTCCTGTTCGGCGAGACGCGCGATCCGCTCCTCCAGATCGTCGTACGTCGCCTGCAACGCCGCCGCTCGACGCTTGTTCCTGGTGGTGCTGTCGGCGCGAACGAGCTTGTGCAGCTGAGGAAGTAGCTCTCCCGCATCCGTGACATAGCGTCGGACCGCGGAATCGGTCCACTGTCCCTTGCCGTAGCCGTGGAACCGAAGGTGCAGAAATACCAACTGCGAGACGTCGTCGATCATTCTCTTCGAGTACTTCAGCGCGCGCATACGTTTGCGCACCATCTTCGACCCGACGACCTCGTGATGGTGGAAGCTGACACCACCGGCCGGCTCGTGCTTTCGCGTATCCGGCTTACCGATGTCGTGAAGTAGTGCAGCCCAACGTAATACCAGGTCGGGGTCACCGTCCTCGAGGTCGATGGCCTGCTGCAACACCGTCAACGAATGCCAGTACACATCTTTGTGCTGGTGGTGCTCGTCGATCTCGAGCTTCATCGCCGGCACCTCCGGCAGCACGTACGCCGCGAGACCCGTCTCGCACATCACGTCGATGCCGTCGATGGGGTAGTCACCGAGCAGCAACTTGTCGAGCTCTGCCTGGACGCGTTCAGCGGTGATCCGTTCGATCTGACCCGCCATGTTCGAAATGGCCTCGTGCACGCGCGGCATCAAGGTGAAGCCGAGCTGCGAAACGAATCGCGCCCCGCGCAACATCCGCAACGGGTCGTCGTTGAACGACTTCTCTGGAGTGGACGGCGTATCGAGAAGCCCCTCGAGCACTGCGTCCATCCCACCGAGCGGATCGACGAACTCCTGCAACCCGTCCGCGCCGAGCCGAACCGCCATCGCATTGACGGTGAAATCGCGTCGGATCAGGTCTTCCTCGAGGCTGGTTCCGTACTGAACCTGCGGGTTACGCGAGACCTGGTCGTACGAGTCGGTGCGAAAGGTGGTGATCTCGATGAGCTGATCGTCCTTCGCGGCACTGATAGTCCCGAACGCGATGCCGGTGTCCCATTGATTGTCGGCCCAACCGGACAGCAACTGCTGCACCACCTCGGGGCGCGCGTCGGTGGTGAAGTCCAAATCGCCGGACAAACGACCGAGGACCGCGTCGCGGACACTGCCACCGACCAAGTACAGCTCGTGCCCGTGAGCCGCGAAGCGATCGGCAAGCGGACTCAGCATGCCGGACAACTCTCCGAGGGTCGACGCGGCCGCCGCCATCAGTCTTTCCCGCCGGTCGTCGCTCGCGTCGGAGTGTCGGGATGTTGGAGACTGTTCGGCCACGTTGACAGAGCCTAGGCGAGAGGGTTGACAGAGCCTAGGCGAGAGGTAGTGATCATGAGTACGCCCGTCTCGGTGCGGGAGGAGAGATCGCCTCATTTTTCCAACTAGTATGGATTGGGTGTCTGCTGGCGAACGTGCGAACCGGAGCCGCCGCAACCCGCGGCGGCGAAACGCACGCGTCGACAGCGACAAGCCCAAACTCCGCACAGTGCGCGAAACTTCTGCCGGCGGCCTGGTCGTGGACGGTCTCGACGGCCCGCCCGAAAAACGCTGCGCCGCTCTCATCGGACGCACCGATCGCCGAGGTCGGCTGCTGTGGTCGCTTCCGAAGGGCCACATCGAACAGGGCGAGACGGCCGAGCAGACCGCCATGCGTGAAGTTGCCGAAGAAACCGGAATCCGGGGTTCGGTTCTGGCGACGTTGGGAAGTATCGACTACTGGTTCGTCACCGAAGGTCGCCGCGTCCACAAGACCGTCCACCACTACCTGCTGCGTTTCCTCGGCGGCGAACTGTCCGACGAAGACATCGAGGTCACCGAAGTGGCCTGGGTCCCGCTCAGCGAACTCCAGTCGCGGCTCGCGTACGCCGACGAACGAAAATTGGCCGCCATCGCCCATCGGCTCATCGAGGACATGCATCGACCCGATTCGCAGACACCCAGCCCTCCCAAGACACCTGGCGCTACCGCCGCCGGCAAGGAGTGATCGTGCGGCGTACCAGGGTCACTGCGGCGGCATTGACCGCATTCCTGCTTGTCCTCGCGCCGGCCGCTGCCTTGACGCCGGCGACGGCGATCGCGCAGGAGCCGTGGAACAGCGACCCGTCGACGTCGGCGGATCTCACCTACCAATCGGAGGACAGCGACCTCCCCGAGACTCGCCGGGGCACTCAGTTCCTTCAGCTGTCCATCGACACCGTCGCACCCGCCACCGTCACAACCACCAGTGAACCGTTCGTGACCGTGCGCGCCACCGTCACCAACACCGGCGACCGACGCGTCGACGACATCAGCGTCCGGATGCAGGGCGCTGACGCCGTCGACCGGCCCGAGAAGCTTCGTACGTCGCTGACCCTCGAACAAGAGCAGTTCGGGGCGGTCGGGGAGTTCCAGGACGTCGCAGAGAGCCTCGAGCGCGGTGCGAGCACCCAATTCGTGGTGTCGTTACCGCTGCGAAGCACCCTGGGGCCGTCGCTGGGCATCGATGCACCAGGGGTGTACCCGCTACTACTCAACGTCAACGGCACACCCGAGTACGGCGGCACCGCGCGACTCGACGACGCCCGTTTCCTGCTACCCGTAGCCGGAGTTCCGCGAGATCCGACCGCGCCGGACCCGACGGCCCCCGACGCCATCGCGCTCCCACCGAGCACGTCGAGCCCGATAGCGACGACCGTGATGTGGCCGCTGGCGGACAAGCCCCGACTCGCTGCGGGAATCCCGGGGTCACTCGAGGACAAGGTCCGACTCGTCGACGACGAGCTTGCCGAAGAACTCGCGACGGGTGGTCGGCTGGACAAGCTACTTGCGGCCGTCGAGTACGCCACGAGCGACCAACTCGATCCGGAGAACCGCCTCGCCGACAGCATGTGCCTGGCCATCGATCCCGACCTCCTGGTCACGGTCGCCAACATGGCTCGGGGCTATCTGGTGGTCGACGATCCGGCCGATCCACGTGGCGCGGCCCGCGACGGGACCGGAAGAGACGCCGCCGCGAGTTGGCTTTCCCGGCTCGAGCCACTGGCCGATTCGATGTGCGTCACCACCGTTCCATTCGCCCAGGTCGATCTCGACGCACTCGGCAATGTCGGCGACGCATCACTGGTATCGAGTGCGCTCGACTCTCCGTCGACCATCGTGGACTCGATCCTCGGAGTGACCTCGGTCCCCGACGTCGTCTGGAGTTCTTCCGGCCAGCTCGGCGCCCGCGCCGCGGCAACGGTGCGCTCCGTCGGGCCGCGGACTGCCCTGGTCGCCGACAACAGCGTGGCCCCCGCAGCGGCAGGCGGAGTTGCGCTGGTCACCGGCGGAAGTAGCGTCGACGCCGAATTGAAGGCCGCCGTATTCGACGCAGCCACCGCCACCGCACTCGCAGCTGTCGGGTCCGAGCCGTCGACCCCTGACTTCACTCCGGAAGATCAACGTTTCGACCTCGAGCAGGATTCACGAACCGCCCGCCTGCAGGACGCCGTCGGAGCCGTCGTCTATCACGCTCTCACTCCGCCGAACGGCACCCCGCGGAACTTGACGATTGCACCACCGCAGAACTGGAGCGCCGACGGTGACGAGCCCGCCGCGATTCTGTCGTCGATCTCCTCGATGCTGCGCTCCGGCCTCGCTTCACCGCGACCGTTCACCGAACTGCTGGCCGAGCCGCCTACCGGGATGCCCGTCGAAGCCAGAACTGTCCAGCAGGCAGGCAGGGACACCAACAACGAGGATCGTGTCCGCATCCAAAGTGGCCGGATCGAATCCTTGGCCGGATCCCTGATCGACGACCCTCAACTGCCGTTGACACCGCGGCTGTACACGGCGCCGCTGAAGGAGGACCTGCTGCGCGCGCTCACCTCGGCAGGTAAGGACACCGACCCCGCCGATGCAGCCGAGATGGCGAGTATCCGAACGAGCAGTTCCGAGGAAGGCGTCGACGCGCTGTTCGACGCGGTGACGGTCCTCGCCCCAGGCGGGGTCTACACGTTGGCGTCGGAGCAGAGTCCCCTGCTTCTGGTCGCGCAGAACGATCTGCCGGTAGGCATCAACGTGCGGTTGGATGTCGATGCGCCTCCCGAGATGCGCATCACCGACGTCGGCGCCACCGCGCTTCCACCTCGAGGTAGCCGTACGATCACCGTTCCGGCAGAGGTCGACGACAGCCGCAACCTGTCCGTCGACTTTTCGTTGACCACCCTCGACGGGCAGCAATTGGGCGAAGCGTCGACAGTGTCCGTACGGTCGAATGCGTACGGGCAAGCGCTGGCCATCATTACCGTCTGCGCAGGTGTTCTTTTGCTACTGCTTGCCGGACGCCGACTGTGGCACAGGTTCAGGGATCAACCAGACCCGGCCGACGAAGGGTACGAACGACCATGACCGGGAACATCCCGTACGAGGGGGACGTCCCACGCACGCGGCTGCCCGCAGCGCAGGTCTTCCGCCGAACCCTGGAGCCGTCAGCGGCACCCTGGGAACGCGAGCCGGCTCCCCGCGGTCCGTTCCGGGAGATGCGGAGCTATCCAGCACCGCCGTCCCCGGATGGTGGCCCTGCCCCGGACAATTCCGTCACACAGTTGATTCCTCGTTTCCGTGACGAGGACTACCCACCTGTCGTAGAGCCGACGCACTCTCCCGGTCCGGCCGAGCCGCCGGTCACCGAAAAGCAACAGAGTTCCCTGCTGGCCGCGACGGGGTCCATCGCGATCGCAACGCTCGTCAGCCGCATCACCGGGTTCTTCAAGCAGATCGTCATGCTGGGGATTCTCGGCGGCGCGATCGCGAGTTCGTTCACCTCGGCGACGATCCTCCCGAACATAATCTCCGAACTGGTTCTCGGTGCCGTGCTCAGCGCCATCGTCGTTCCAGTTCTGGTCCGCGCCGAGATGGAGGATTCCGACGGTGGAGCGTCGTTCGTTCGACGGCTTTTCACCATCGCCTTCTCGATGCTGGCCATCGTCGCCTTGATCGCCACCATCAGCGCCCCCCTGCTCAGCCGCATGTTGATCGACGAGAATGCCAAGGTCAGCAGTGATCTGACCACCGCGCTGTCGTACCTGCTGTTGCCCGCCATCCTGTTCTACGGACTCTCGGGCCTGCTTACCGCCATCCTGAACACGCGCCAGAATTTCCGACCCGGCGCGTGGGCGCCGGTCTGGAACAACCTGGTTGTGCTGGGGATCTTCTCCCTCTACTTCTTCGTGCCGGGCGAGATATCCCTCGATCCGGTGCGGATCAGTGACCCCCACGTCCTCATCCTCGGACTCGGTGTCACCGCAGGTGTGATCACCCAGGTCGTAGCGCTGATCCCGGCACTACGTCGAGAAAAGGTCGACCTTCGACCACTGTGGGGAATCGACGCCCGACTCAAGACCTTCGGCGGGATGGCTGCCGCGATCATCCTCTACGTCGTCATCAGCCAGGCGGGGCTCGTGTTCGCCACCAGGATCTCCGCCGAAGCAGACGCCGCAGGTCCGGCAATCTACTCCCAGGCATGGATCCTGCTTCAACTTCCTTACGGCATCCTCGGCGTCACCGTTCTGACCGCCATCATGCCGCGGCTCAGTCGTAACGCAGCCGACGGAGACACTCCGGCCGTCGTGGACGACCTGTCGGTGGCTACCCGGTTGACACTGGTCGCGTTGGTGCCGATCGTAGTGTTCTTGACCTTCGCCGGCCCATGGGTCGGCGAGGCACTGTTCGGCTTCGGAAACTTCGCCGACGATGCGAGTCGGCTCGGCGAAGCCGTCAGCTGGTCGGCGTTCACGCTGATCCCGTACGCCCTCGTCCTGATCCATCTGCGCGTGTTCTACGCCAGAGAACAGGCATGGACTCCCACCTGGATCATCCTCGGAATCACGGGTGTCAAGATCGCGCTGTCGGCCTTGGCACCGATGCTGGCCAGCAACGACGAGCAGGTGGTGCTGATCCTCGGTGTCGCCAACGGACTCGGTTTCGTGGTCGGTGCATGCATCGGTGGCTTCCTGCTCCATCGCAGTCTCGGCAACCTGCGGATGATCAATATCGGTAAGACCATCTGGATGGTCCTGATCGCATCGGCCGCAGGTGGCACCGCCATGCTGGCCATCGACCGGATCGCCGATCTCGGCAACATCACCGACGCACTGGGACCCGTCGGTGCAATGCTCCGAGTTGGCCTCTGCGCCGTTCTGATGCTGTCGATAACCTTCGGAATCCTCTGGTTCGGCCGGATTCCCGAGGTCCTGGCAGTGACCGTCGCCGTCAGCAAACTGGTTCGACGTTTCCGCGGCAAGACGATCGAGACCCCCGATCCGACGCAAACGGCCGACCTCGATGCGACCGAACACATAGCGGTCGTCGGCTCGGGCCGTGCATGGGAGAATTCTCCCCAACCACTCCCGTACGCTGGACCGCGGCAGACCGGGACCCCGTACACCTCAGGTCCGCCGGCGGCACAACAGCCGCTGCGACATGCGACGGGACGATATGTAGGACAACTCGGGGCAGAGACGCGTGAAGGAGTGAGAGTGACCGACGACGATATGGCTGGGGGGCCGGCCGAGTCCACAGTGAAAGGCACCCAGCGAAATGCCGGCGGTGTCGAGGTGGACGATCGCGCCAAAGACGCGTCGGGCAAGCTCGAGCCTTCCAAGCCCACCACCCCTACCAAGGCCACCACGCCTACCAAGATGCCCTCACCGTTCAAGAAGTCGTCACCACCCGAGGAAGCGGAACCTTCCACAGCAGTCGATGCAACCGAGGCCACGACGTCGGAAGCATCTGCCGAGAAGAAGACCGAGCAGGCCAAGGCCGACTCCAAGGAAACTCCGACGGCCAACAAGGTTGTTTCGGACGTGAAGGTCGATTCGGACGCAAAGAACACCACCGCCCCGGTGAAGTCCAGCCGAGGCGTCGCACACGACTCCGGTGCCGCTCCAGTCGGATCACCAGCGTTGCCACCCGTCGGACCGGGTTCCGAACCTGCACGGTCTCTTCGCGGCCCCAAGCTCATCCCGGGTGCTTCCGTGGCAGGCGGTCGCTACCGTCTGCTCACCCCGCACGGTGGAGCACGTGGCCTCAAGTTCTGGCAGGCCCACGACGTCAAGTTGGATCGCGAAGTGGCCTTGACGTTCGTCGACGCCGACCAGCAAGCGTCCTCGCTCTCGCCCGACCGTCCCGAGGGCCCTCAGGCAATCCTGTCCCGCACCCTGCGACTGGGGCGGATCAACTCCCCAGGTCTTGCTCGCGTTCTCGACGTCGTCCGGGGCAGCTCCGGCGGCATCGTCGTCGCCGAATGGACCCCTGGTCGTTCGCTACGTGAAATGGCCGACACCGTTCCATCGCCGACCGGCGCGGCTCGGGCCATCAAGGCCCTCGCTGCCGCCGCCGAAGCCGCACACCGAAGCGGCGGAGCACTGTCGATCGACCATCCGGACCGCGTCCGGATCAGCACCAGCGGAAACGCAGTTCTCGCATTCCCGGCGACGTTGGCCGATGCAGACCCGGGTTCCGATGTTCGCGGGCTCGGCGCGATGCTGTACGCCCTGATCACGGCGCGTTGGCCTCTCGCCGACGCTGTTGGAAAGACTCCCGGTTCGGATTCGGATTCATCGCCACGAGCGGTAGGCGGCATGCGTCCTGCGGACCGTGACGAGAGCGGCAACGCCATCGAGCCGCGTCGTATCCGACCCGACGTGCCCTTCGAGATCTCGGCAGTCGCCGTCCGTGCACTCGAGCAGAACAGTGGGATTCGTACGGCTGCGACCGTCCAGCATGTGCTGGATCAGGCTGCAGTCATCAACGACAAGACCGATCTGATGCCTGCACTGCGTCTCGGTCAGCGTGCGCCGGGTGCCTCCGGCCACTCGCTGGCCGACCCTGCGGAAATAGCCGCTCAACAATTGCGGTCGAAGCGCACCAACATCGCGCTTGTCGTGTTGGGCGCATTGACTGTCATCGTCCTCGGTTTCGCGGGTTACTGGCTCTTCACATTCCTCGCAGGTGACAGCTCCGACGAGCCGCTCACGCAGCAGGACTTCGGTCTCACCACCAGCGCGACCGCCCCTGCCACACCTGGTGCAGAAGACGTCGCGCCGCCGGCAGCAGCTGCTCCGACAGCGATCGACTCGGTCGAGGTGTTCTCACCTCAGGGCAGTGCCGACAACGCCGGTTCAGCAGGCAACGCGATCGACGGAAACCCCAGCTCCACCTGGACCACGGACGCGTACTTCCAGCCCTTCCCGTCACTCAAGGAAGGCGTAGGACTACTCGCAACCCTGCCGTCTTCGCAGGTCCTCACCAGCGCCTTCGTCAACTCGCCCTCTCCGGGTACCGTTGTCGAAATCCGTTCTGCCCCAAGCGATTCCGCAAGTCTCAGTGATACCACCGTCATCGGGCAGGCGACGCTCGGGAACGGCGTCACCGACATCCCGCTGACCGTTTCCGAGCCCACGACGCATGTTCTGCTGTGGATTACCGGACTCGGCAACGACGGCGGCCGTAACCAATCGACGATCGCTGATTTCGGCTTCACCGCGCAGCCCTGACGACGACTCCTGATTCACCCGCCGTCGACCTGCGAACGTCTCGGTTCGGGGGACGTTTCGTACTCGACGGTCTCTATGCCTTAGGCTCTCCGACAATGCGGTAATACGGGGGGAGCCGTTTTCGTATGGGGGATCTACATAAGGACTGGGCTGTCGGGGGTCTTCTCGGCGGACGCTCCGACGTCGAATTGCTGAGTGCGCACGTGGCCGGGGAGGCCGATGCGTTCACTTCGCTGGTACATCGACATCATGAGCACCTTTGGATGACCGCACGCCGAACCAGCTATACCAACGAGGACGCAGCCGACGCACTGCAAGAAGCACTCCTGTCGGCCCACCGCACCGCCGCCACGTTCCGGGCCGATGCTGCTGTACGCAGTTGGCTACACAAGATCGTTGTCAACGCATGCCTCGACCGCATTCGGCGTAACCGTTCGAGACCGACCGTATCGCTCACCAACGAGGACGACATCGAACCGGTCGACGGTCGGGATCAGATGTCTGCCGCCGAGACCTCCATCGAGGTCCACAAAGCACTGATGTCGTTGCCACCCGAACAACGATCTGCCGTCGTGGCAGTGGACATGGAGGGCTACTCGGTTGCAGATGCCGCCCGCATGCTCGGTGTACCCACCGGCACGATCAAGAGCCGATGCGCCCGCGGACGGTTGAAATTGGTAATACAACTCGAGTATTTGCGGTACGAAGGGAACCGTTAGCGGGTTCGGCGCGTCTTACCATGTGTAGGCACGATTGCCCCGTAAACAAGACGGGCCGTGGGTAGAGCTTGCGCTGGGAGGAGACCGAAGTGGCATCGCACGGAACCGAGCCTCTACCCGTCGCTCCGTACTCACCCGACCTGTTGGCGGATCTCCATGCAGGCGTACTCGACGAGTCGGTCAGTGCGAAGCTCTGGCCTCTCGTTCGACAAGATCCGAGAGCGATGGAGGTCATCTCCGCTCTCGACGCGCTTTCTGCCCGTCTCGGCTCACTCGGAAGCGACTTCGACTCCGGTGAGCCGATGCCTCCGGACGTCGCCGAGAGGATCGATCGCGCGCTGATGTCCGAGCAGGAATCCTCGTTCGGTGACCGACCCGGTCGTTATTCACGCCGGTGGGCCTATACGGGTATCGGTATCGCTGCTGCGGCCGCGATCGTCGCTTCGCTTTCCGCCTTGCTGTTCGCCCGCCCGAGTGGGCCGACCGACCCCGACACGGTAGCCGCACCGGCATATCCACCCAGCCTGGTTCTCGATTCGAGCGGCTTGAACTCCGCCGATGTCCGCGACCTCCTCGGCCGACAGGATCCAACCGAACTGAAGGACGCCGGCAATCTTCCAGAGTGTCTGGCGGCCAACGGCTTCGACCCTCGAGCAATTCTGCTCGCAGCCACTCCGGTACAGGTCGACGGACGATCCGCAACCCTGCTCGTCGTGCCGCGTTTTCCGATGGACGGCATGACCGTACTCGTGGTGGGCGCGGATTGCGGAGACGGTAACCCGCAGACACTGGTCCGTCGCGATCTGAACTGATCTCGGATGCGCAGGAGAACTACCGGGGAACAACACCCTTTACGCTGGTGTTGACATAACCGGCGGGCGCACCAGAACTATGCCCCTCGACTTTTGTTTCAACGCAATCGGTAGACAGCACATTCGATCGGAAGGTCCGCATGACAACCCCACAGGTTCACGATCTCATCATCGTCGGCTCGGGACCGGCCGGATACACCGCCGGTGTATACGCAGCCAGGGCTGAACTCCAGCCGATTCTGTTCGAGGGAACTCAGTTCGGTGGCGCTTTGATGACCACCACGGACGTCGAGAACTTCCCAGGTTTCCGCGAAGGCATCATGGGACCGGACCTGATGGAGCAGATGCGCGAGCAAGCCAAGCGGTTCGGCGCGGATATTCGTACCGAAGACGTCGAAGAGATGAACCTCAGCGGCGAGATCAAAACCGTATCCGCCGGCGGCGAGACCTATCAGGCACGCGCGGTCATCCTGGCGATGGGCGCCGCTGCGCGATACCTCGGTATACCGGGTGAAGAAAAACTGCTCGGACGCGGTGTCAGCGCCTGCGCCACCTGTGATGGATTCTTCTTTCGCGATCAGGACATTGCCGTCATCGGTGGCGGGGACTCGGCCATGGAAGAGGCAACCTTCCTCACTCGATTCGCACGCAGCGTCACCATCGTCCATCGACGCAGCGAATTCCGTGCGTCGCGCATCATGCTCGAGCGCGCAAAGGCCAACGACAAGATCCGCTTCCTCACCGACACCAACGTTCTCGAAGTCCTGGGCGAGACCTCGGTCACCGGGGTAGCACTCGAGAATGCGATCACCGGAGAGAAGACCACTCTCGAGGTGACGGGAATGTTCGTCGCTATTGGTCACGATCCGCGCAACGAGCTGGTCAAGGGCCAGGTCGAACTCGACGACGCAGGCTACGTCAAGGTCGCCTCGCCATCCTCGACCACGTCGCTACCCGGAGTGTTCGCCGCCGGTGACTTGGTCGATCACGTCTACCAGCAGGCAATCACCGCGGCCGGAACCGGCTGCACTGCGTCCATCGACGCTGAGCGCTGGCTCGCCGAGCAGGGCGACATCTCCTCGAACACGCTCGAGCACGCCGACCAGCCGGTAGACGTCGTCAACGCCTGAATTTCGTTCCCGAACTACTACACAACCAGGAGACATACATGTCCGACGACAAGAAGACCGTCACCATCACGGATGCGTCGTTCGTCGACGACGTGCTCAGCAGCGAGAAGCCCGTTCTCGTCGACTTCTGGGCCACATGGTGCGGGCCTTGCAAGATGGTGGCCCCGGTACTCGAGGAGATCGCGGCCGAACACTCGGACAAGCTGACGATCGCGAAGCTCGACATCGATGCGAACCCACAGGCGGCTCGTGACTTCAAGGTCATGTCGATTCCGACCCTGATCCTTTTCCAGGGTGGCAAGCCGATCAAGCAAATCGTCGGCGCCAAGGGCAAAGCAGCACTTCTCAAGGACCTCGAAGCGGTCCTGTGATCAGGCAGACAACGCCTGAGCAGTAGCCGTCACCACCGCCGCGATCCGTCGGCTCTACCTGGCGGATTGGGGCTTGACGGTCACTTTCTGCGACAATTGGTCGATGTGCCGACAAGCTCGGCACATCGACTTTTGTATAGACCCAACCCCGAATCGGAACTCCCCGTTCCGGGGTTGCGGATACAGTCGTTGCAGCAATCAATCTCGAGATCGGAAGGTCAACTGTATGCACCGACTCAGTCACGGCGATTCTGGACCCGCCGTCGCGGAGGTTCGGAGCACGCTTGTCTCGCTCGGATTTCTGGTGGAGGAAACAGATCGATCTTCCGCGAACGATTCGACGCACTGGACTCCACCCGCATCCGACTTCGATGAATCCTTGGGTGGCGCCGTCCGCGCCTTTCAGCAATATCGAGGCTTACTGGTCGACGGTGTCGTAGGACCAGCTACCTACCGATCTCTGAAGGAAGCTTCGTACCGGCTCGGAGCTCGGACTCTCATCTACCAGCTCTCGGCTCCTCTGTACGGGGACGATATTGCGACCCTCCAGACTCGGCTGCAGGACTTGGGTTTCTATAGCGAGCGCGTCGACGGATACTTCGGGCCTAAAACTCACGAAGGGCTCTCCTCTTTCCAACGGGAAATCGGTTTGTCCCCAGATGGCATTTGCGGTCCGGCAACACTGCGTTCGCTCGAACTGCTCGGTACACGTGTCACGGGCGGATCACCACACGCCATCAGTGAACAAGAACTCGTCCGAGCGGCCGGCCCACAATTGACTGGCAAACGCATCGTGATCGACCCCGATCTCGGTGGCGCCGATACCGGACGCATAGTCCACGGCATGTTCGGCCGAATCTCCGAAGCAGAAATTCTCTGGGATGTCGCCAGTCGCCTCGAGGGTCGAATGGCCGCCACCGGGATGGAGACGTTTCTGTCCCGTGCACGTGGAACCAATCCAAGTGTTGCCGAGCGTGCCGAGACGTCCAATGGCTTCAATGCGGACCTGATGATTTCACTTCGCTGTGCGTCGAGCCCGAATCCAGCCGCGAACGGAGTGGCAAGTTTCCATTTCGGCAACTCACACGGTTCGGCGTCCTTGATCGGCCAGATCCTCACCGGCTACATACAACGCGAAATCGTCGCCCGTACTCCGCTACTCGATTGCCGCAGCCATGGGCGAACTTGGGATCTGTTGCGGCTTACCAACATGCCGACGGTGCAAGTCGACATGGGTTATCTGACAAACACTTCCGACGTCGATGTTCTCAGTGATCCCCGATCCCGGGATATCATCGCCGAGGCAATTCTCATCTCGGTAAAGCGTTTGTACTTGTTGGGTCAAGACGATCAGCCCACCGGAACATTCACCTTCGCTGAACTCCTCGCCGAGGAGCTAGCTGCTGCAGATCGGAGCTGACGGAGGTCGCGCTCAGCGACCTCCGCTCATCTGACGCCGACGGTTTCCTTGTGCTCGATCTCAACCGCGGTCAAACTGGCCGCAATCAGCAATCGCTCAAGGGCCGACTCGACGTCTTCCTTCCATCCATGATCGCGATGTAATTCGAGTCGAAGTCTCGGATATCGATGATGTGGTGCGACCACTTCGAATCCGGCCTGCTCCAAGAAGTCGGCGTCGATCATGCATTCCGTGTCCGAACACGTCAACGACATCGTCGCCCGCGGACCGACCGCCTCGTCCTCCGCAGTTCGACGAATCCCGAATGCCTCGAGCGCACGGACGCCACGATTGACGAGATCGGCGACTACCGCCTGAATCAGCGAGGCCGAGTGTCCCTCCCGATCGACATCCGATTCGATTCTCAACGTTGTCAGCAACACGGCATCAGCGCTGACAGGTGACGTCGGAAAAGTGGTGGACCGAGGTACTGCGCCCGGAGGCGCATATAACGCGCATCCCACGATCTCCGATCCGACCGACAGCATTTGTCCGCAGGATCCCCACTCGAGCATGACCATCGAAAGCCACGCCTCGTTCTCGAACTCCAAATCGAGTGACTCACCGTCGGCTCGGGTCCTCGCTGGATCGAGCACCCAGAAACGACACCGCCGCGTGTGCTTCGGTAGTTGATCGAAGGAGTCCAATGTGACTCCTGTGACGAGCGTCGACACTGCTACCTCAACCTCCATGCACCGAATTTTGTCGTTCGACCGCGATGACGCACCGGTATGTGCATCAACAGTGAGCGATGGTCACAACCTTGAGCCTCCCGAAAGCGCGATAGGTGAATAATGCTGTATAGCAACATCATTCGTGTCCTTTCGGTTTTCGATAGGGAACTTACGTCACAGTGACATAACTGCCGCGGGTGTTTGTACCTGAGATTTCGACGCTACTTTTTCTTCTGACTTTCCATCATCTCGACAATCCTTTCGAGGTCGTCGACCGAGCCGAATTCGACGACAATCTTGCCTTTTCGCTTACCCAAGCTCACTGTCACGCGGGTATCGAAGGAATCCGAGAGCCTATTAGCGACGTCCTGAAGGCCCGGCATTTGAATCGGCTTACGACGAGGAGCGGGATTCGGACTGATGTTGTCGTTACGATTCGCCAACGTAACTGCTTCTTCTGTTGCACGAACCGACAGGCCCTCCGCGATGATTCGCGCAGCCAAAGACTCCTGCGCATCCGAACCCGCATCCAACGACAGGAGAGCGCGCGCGTGTCCGGCGGACAAGACACCGGCTGCAACTCGTCGCTGAACGGGAATCGGCAGCTTCAACAGTCGAATCATGTTGGTCACAACGGGGCGCGAGCGACCGATTTTCGTCGCTAATTCTTCATGTGTTACGTCGAATTCCTCGAGCAACTGCTGATAAGCGGCGGCCTCCTCGAGGGGATTCAGCTGAACCCGGTGGATGTTCTCGAGCAACGCATCACGCAACATCGCGTCATCGTTGGTTTCACGAACGATGGCAGGAATCGACTCGAGGCCCGCTTCCTGGCTCGCACGCCAGCGGCGTTCGCCCATCACCAGTTCGTATCGACCATCGGCAACCGGTCGCACGACGATCGGCTGCATCAACCCGAACTCGCGGATCGAGTGGACGAGTTCGGTCAAAGCTTCCTCGTCGAACACCGACCGCGGCTGCTTGGCGTTGGGTTGAATCAGCTTCGGATCGATCTCCCTGTACACCGCGCCGGTGGGGGAGAGGTCCTCTTCACTACTCCGAACGGGTGGCGTCGGAGTCGGTGCGGATGCCTCCCGCGCTGCCTTTTCCGCCGCGTTCCGACTGATCTTTCCGTCCGCCGCAGTACCGATCACTACATCCGCGGCGGCACTCCCGAGTCGAGGACCTGCCTCGGGTCCTGTGGGGATGAGGGCAGCTAGTCCGCGTCCCAGTCCACCCTTGCGTGCTTGAACCATAACCCTATTGCTCCTGAGTTCCATCGGTCGTCGCAAAGGACGACCGTGCTGCGAGTTCACGACCAGCATCCAAATAGCTCATCGCGCCACGGGAGCCTGGGTCGTAATCCAAGACCGTCATTCCGTAGCCGGGTGCCTCCGAGACCTTGACGCTGCGCGGAATCACCGCACGCAGCACTGCGTCGCCGAAGTGCTTTCGCACTTCCTCCGCAACCTGGTCTGCGAGCTTTGTTCTGCCGTCGTACATCGTGAGGATGACCGTCGAAACATGCAGTTGGGGATTCAGATGGGCCTGCACCAGTTCGATGTTTCGCAGGAGCTGGCCGACGCCCTCGAGGGCGTAATACTCGCACTGAATCGGGATCAGAACCTCGGTGGCGGCAACCATGGCATTGACCGTGAGCAGTCCGAGCGACGGAGGGCAATCGATCAACACGAAGTCTGCGTCGATGTCCGCGAGATCCCTCAGCGCAGTCTTCAGGCGTCCTTCGCGGGCGACCATGGACACCAGTTCGATCTCCGCGCCGGCAAGGTCGATCGTGGCCGGAATGCAGAACAGACGCTCACTGTGTGGGCTCTGCTGGATCGCCTCTCGGGCGGTCACTTCGCCTATGAGCACCTCGTAGCTCGAGGGCACACCCGAGTGATGCTCGACGCCCAAAGCGGTGCTGGCGTTGCCTTGAGGATCCAGATCGACCACCAGGACGGTGAGGCCCTGGAGAGCCAAAGCAGCCGCGAGATTCACGGCAGTCGTGGTTTTTCCGACCCCACCCTTCTGATTTGCGATCGTCAACATTCGGCGATGCGCAAGCTTCGGCAAGGTCACGCTTTTCGGATGTAGAACCTGGCTTGCCCGCTGCGCGGCAGCACCGATCGGGGTGTCATTGGCGGAGATGCCGCTGAATGCGTCGAACCCAGATCCACCCTTCGGCTTGGAAGCGGGTTGTGCATCGTTATTCGCGGTACTTGTTTCACGTGAAACAGCGGGATCAAATCCACCCGACATAGGTGCTCCTTATTGCGGAACTGGTTTGTTGCTTACGAACGAGCAGGAATGAAGTGAGCGCACATCATGTGCGGAGGGAACGCCGAGGTGCTCTTTCGGCTCGAATTACGATTGTCGGTGTCGGCAATATGTCGACGCCACACTTCACAACCTCTAGCTTGCCAGCACCCATGCGAGTAAGGGAAGCCCGATCGCGTTCTATCTCGTCTTCGACGCTCGTTCCCTTCAACGCAAGCATCCGACCACGCTCGTGAATGAGCGGCAGCGACCACTTAGCGAGCTTTTCCAGAGGGGCAACAGCTCTCGAGGTGACGACATCAGCTCCTCCGGCTTCCTTCTTGACCCCGGGCTGCTCTGCACGCCCTCGCACCACCAGGACGTTCAGCTCGTGCTTGTCGATGAACTCGGCCAAGTACACAGTTCGACGAAGGAGTGGCTCGATGAGAGTGATGTGTAGATCCGGGCGAGCAATCGCCAGAGGTATTCCCGGCAATCCAGCTCCGCTCCCGACATCCACGACGCGTTCTCCCTCGTCGATCAACTCACCGACGACCGCGCAATTGAGCAAGTGGCGCTCCCACAACCGAGGAACCTCGCGTGGACCTATCAGTCCACGCTCGACTCCCGCAGTTGCAAGGGATTCGTAGTATTGCTGAGCCAAATTCAGGCGCGGACCAAACACGCGTTCTGCGGTTGCCATCAACTGATCGTCATCCAACGCTTCTGGTTCCACGTGAAACATTGTCTCGCTTCCGAGCACTGTTCGCCAAACCATCTGCACATTCCGTAGCCGTGTCGTGCCACGGCTCCTGTTCTTTCTGCGCAGTAGCCCAACGGTTGCAGTTTCACGTGAAACATCTGATGCCCCCAGCTTGCTAGTGCACCCGGCATCGAAGGGCCGACGACAGGTACGCAACGGTCGCTCCTCGCACTGGTGCTCGGCAAACTGAGCACGGAGCCACCGCGCGACGCGTACCGAGGAGGCGGTCGAGTAAAGCGACGAATGGGCGACCATCCCGCTTCACGCCCAACCTTGTTCGACCCTGTCGATCCTTGTGGTGGGGCCTATCCAACCGTCCTAGGCCAATCGAGGTCGTCACCGTGCCGGGCGGAAATAGCATCCGGTCCTTCCCTTCGGCTTCAGGAAAGTTTCACGTGAAACTGATGTGGAGTTCCTTCATCTCAGTTCAGTCTCGTCCCACACATCTGAAGTCAAGTTAGACTTCCGATCGAAAGACCGGATAGGGCAGCACACTCAGTTCGAAGTTCGACCCAAGTTATCGGGCGCAGACGAAACTCCACACCAAAGGCCCACAAATATCTGTCACGATCAAACAGGCCTCTCGAGGAAGGGCGCGCCTGCGTACCCGGTGACTTCCTCCGCGGCGCCCTCTAGAGAGTCCGCAAACTCAGGCAATCCACATGACCCCTGTCCACACTGACGCGGAGGAACCAATATGGACTGGGGTCTGCACAGCTTTGGAGCGGGTCCTGGGGTCGGCGCGGGGTTAGGGGCGGCGCGGGGTTAGGGGCGGCACAGCTCGAGGGGGCGGCACAGCTCGAGGGGGCGGCACAGCTCAGGTTGAGAGCCACTCGGCGAATTTACTCTCCGTGTTGGGATTCGAACCTCCTGGCAATGAACGTGCAGGGGGTTCGAATCCCAACTGGGGGAGTATTTGCGTAGAGATGGGTTCACGCGAGACCTTTATCCACCATCTATCCCGCAGGGGTACCCACGCCGAAGCAGCTGATCCGACCTAACCTGGTACCGATTCGGCATAGCGACTTCGTGCGATCGCAGTGAACCGAACAGTCACTCCTCGACACCGAACCCGTGCTGCTGCATTCCACGGACGACGCGGTATGCAACCACGTGTCGGCCGGCTCTTGCGCCCGGATATGGACATTCCTCTCGACACAGCTTCTCTGGACTATCGGACGACGACATCCACAAGCAATTTGCGAACTACTCACGAGACGGGTCGAGAAGTCCTTCTGGCGAAGGAGGAAGCTCGTCAACACTCGCGGAGTAGCCCTGGACCAATATTCGCGCAACCTGTCGGCGGCTACCTAGGCAAGGCCCGTCGATCGTCCGGTGCTCGAAACCGGTCGCAACTCCGGAGTTGCGACGGTCGATCCTCGCGGTCGCCGCGGCCACAACACCTTCGAGCCGAGCCGGCCCCTCCAGCCGAGCCGGCCCCTCGAGCCGAGCCGGCCCCTCGAGCCGAGCCGGCCCCTCGAGCCGAACCGCCCCTCGAGCCGAACCGCCCCTCGAGCCGAGCCGCCCCTTTAAAGCGGCGGCTCCCAACCCAAGCCGCGCTACGGCCGCGACACCATATATCCGGGCGCACCCCCTCGAGCCGAACTTTCACCCTCGAGCGGCCCCCAACCCAAGTTGCCTTTCAAGCTGCCTTTCAAGGTTCGAGTAACACAGACAGGACCGATGATTCCGCGTTGAACCCCGCGCCCACGAACGCCCAGACGACGATCCATTCACCGCCGACCCCCTCGAGCGCCAACTCACCATCTGATCGACACGCACACTTTCTCGAACACTCAGCTCGTCCCGACGGACCCAAAGCCGCACTGACTTCGCCCAACGAGAACGTCTCAGGTGCCGCGTGAGTCAGCACATTGGTCGAACCAACTCCACGCCTCGTCGCTCGAGGGCCGACCGGAAATGCCACCAATATGAAGTCCTCCCGCCAGTCATGACACGCCCGACGAATGACGACATTGTGGCGCGCTCCGTCGGTAGCCGAACGCGCCCGAACATCCAATCCACGCTCAACGGATGACGACCTCGCAGTGTTCTCCTTCGACAGGTGAGGTACCCCGTACAGTGCGCTCGACCTCGCACCTACGCGTACCGAACGGAAGCCGTCACAAATTCCATCTGCGACACGGGCTCCCCGTTCACTCTCGGCACGAAGCAATTGCACTGGCAGGCAACATCGCTGTTCGCCTCGAAAGTGGGTCCACTGATCGATTCAACGTTTCTCTACTTCACGCCAAGGCTGGTCGGTTCAACAATCGGATCGAGGCGAAAGCCGAGCGATCATGTGCCGGTGCGGTCCACCCAACGATCGAACCGATCGGCAACCTCTCGAAGGGCTGAAACGAATCCTGCCGACGGTGCCGTCCTGGTTGTTTCGGAATGCCGACTCACCCCACGGTCGAATTATGTAGATGGAACCCGGACTTTCCGAGCTGGTCTGTGAATCACGGTGTGCGAAACACCCGCCTGAGTGGTGTTTCACGTGAAACACCTCCGGCCAACTTCTTGGCGAGTTCGCCTGGGGGAGGAACCACGGCCAGAGGCGGACGGCCAGAGGCGGACGGCCAGAGGCGGACGGCCAGAGGCGGACGGCCAGAGGCGGACGGCTAGACAACTCATCGACAACAGGACTTGTCGATGCACCAATCATTCGAACGTCCAATCACAGCGCAGTGGCTGACGTGAAGCCGGAGCTAGAACTTACGCAAAGACGGCAGAGAGGTTTCACGTGAAACATGCGCAGACGAAGTAAGCGCGACTACTCGAGCTTGCGGATCCCAAACGGACAGATCGTGGTCGATGCTATCGACCGGTCCGCCTCGCGAACCCACAATCTGAATCGGGGACAGTCGGCCCGGTCTGGACGCGATTGTCTACGCCAAGTAACGGACGGACGCCTCATCGAAGAACGTGCATCCGCAACCGAATAGACCGAGTGCTGCGAGGGGACAGGCGAACAGACACGACGACACTCGATCGCAGAGCGCCTACGACACAACGAGCAAATCCCACACGCACGTGAGTGCATCGGTTCGACCGTAGTGGATCAGCCCCACTACTATCGGCGTCGCGACTGCCACAAACATTCAGCTCACTGATGCCGGTCCATCATGCTCGTCGCGAGGGCTGTTACCGCAACGATGCGCTAGTTCTGAGCATTGCTCCGATGGACTCGCCAACCCCTGAACACGACTCGCTCGAGCGCTAACGGACAGTCCAACCGAAAGCCGGGTCGACACGAAACGCTCTAACCCACCACGTGCCTCCAGCCCCCAGCGAGAGCACTGACACCTTTTTGGCTCCGTCGGGTGAATACCGGTGATGGCGCTTCTGTGAGTCGCAGCCCGACCATTCGAACTGACCTTTTCGCTGCGGTGTGCCGTCGGTCGTCGTGGCGCTGTTTGTGCGAGGAGCGGGCTGGGCCGACAAGCCGGCTGGACGGACTAAGGTGGACGATCGTTGGGTTCGTTTGCAGGGTGAGTGGATTGCTTCCGCAAGCCTCAGCGACCATGTGTGGAGTTGGTTGCGACCGATGTGCTGACTAATATGGCAGGGCCTCTTTGACGTTGTAGTCGGGTGGAGTGGTTCGAAATCCAAACCGACCCTTCCGCCTCGCAGGCGACACGGAGAGTGAACATGTCCCGCCCCGCAGGCGACCACTTCTTGTTACACCCGGCAGCAAGTTGACTCCATGATTCCCGACTTCAATTCGCGCTCGAGCACTCACTTTTGCATCGATTACTTGTGCGCAATTAGCAGCCCGACGGATACAGCAGAATCAGCGCTGTACGCGGGCATATCGTGTGCGTGAGAGCGTCAACTACTTCGTCGCCCGGTCGGTAGAACCCCGATTGGTAGGGTGCCCGGATCCTGATGCCCATGTTCTGTCGAGATCGCGGCCCCAGTTATTCATGCGGAACCCAACAGAAGAGCGGAGATCGTCTAGGCAGTAACGGAGCGAGACTTGTCGATTGACTGCGCTTCGACGGGCGCAGCAGCCCCATCTGTCCCTCACCGATACGTGTCAATCCCGGACGCAAAGTGGAAACGTCCCAGTTCGACTATCCGGCGTTCTCCACGCCGACTGAAAACGCGTGTCGCAACTACGTAGCGCGCCTCGAGGATCGAGAGAAGGTAAGCGGTTCCGCCGGTGAATCCGGGACCGGAAGGACCGTTCCAATGCCAAGCTCGCCCCCATAGACGTAGCCGTCAATCACGGTTTCACGTGAAACATCAAACGGAGCCTCCCTCGAACGCGTCCGTCACAGTGACGTTTCGAGTGCACACCCTGTTTCACGTGAAACCGAGCCCTCCGAACTAATAACAGCGCTGTAGTTCACCTGACTCAGCCCCATTCACAGAACAAGAAAGGCCCCCGGCCGAAGCCGGGGGCCTTTCAAGTTCATCAGTTCAGGACTTGACGACGACTACTCGTCGTGACGGTTCGACACCGGTACTTTCACTTTCGACACCGTCGACCTTGGCAACCGCGTCGTGCACGATCTTGCGCTCGAATGGAGTCATGGGGTCCAGCTCTTCACGCTCGCCACTTTCGAGAACTCGCTTCGAGGCCTCGATACCCAAAGCGCTCAATACGTTCCGGCGGTTCGCGCGCCAGCCTGCTACGTCGAGCATCAGCTTGCTTCGCTCGCCCGTCGATTGCTGCACGGCGAGTCGAGTCAATTCTTGCAGGGCATCGAGAATCTCGCCCTTACGTCCCACGAGCTTCGTCAGGTCATCTCCACCGTCGATGCTGACGATCGCGCGATCACCTTCCACATCGAGGTCGATATCTCCATCGAAATCGAGAACATCGAGAAGCTGCTCGAGGTAATCGCCGGCAATCTCGCCCTCTTCGACCAGATAGTCTTCGGAATCCTCATCGTCCGAGTCCGAATCCGAGTCTTCACCAGACACGGAGCCGACGGTATTCACCTTGGCTGCTTCGGCCTCGCTCGGATCCGTTTCGGCATCGACTGCCACGATTTCACTCGGTCCGTCCCCAGCGTTCACTGCTTCGTCGGGGTTGGTCACTTCGTCGGTATCTGCAGACATGTGCTTTGTGTCCTTGTCTTCGATGCGTCTCAGCGTCGCTTGCGCTTGGCTTTACTACGGTTCGCCTGAGATTTCGGCTGGGTGGGCTTCTGTGGCTGTGAGCCGTCGGGGGCAGTCGAACTAGCAGAAGATACGTCATCTGATGTGGTGACCGCATCGGAAGCATCAAGAGTGGCGGGCGGGAGCTTCGAGAGCTTGGGGCGTGCACCGGGCTTCGGCTTGGCCGGCGGCTTCACACCGGGCTTGGGCGCATTCTCGGTCCGCTTCTCGATGGCCTGCTGCTTCTTCTCTGCTTCTTCTTTGTCGATTTTCGCGAACACGATGTGCTGCTGGGCGTAGGTCCAGCCGTTATTGGAGACCCAGTACAGCAGGATGGCGATAGGGAGGAAGGGTCCACCGACGAGAACACCCAAGGGGAACACGTACAAAGCAAGCTTGTTCATGATCGCGGACTGCGGATTTGCTGCAGCCGCTGCGCTCTGTCGAGCAACCGAGGCGCGGGAGTTGAAGTGTGTTGCGATGCTGGCAATGATCATCAGCGGCACGGCAACAGCGACGATAGTCCAGATAGACGGGATTCCGAGGCCGAGTTCTGGGTTCGCGAAGGCGTCCAGCTGTGCCTTCGGCATCGTGATCCAGGCCGAAATGGGTGCACCGAAGAGGCGGGCGTCCAGGAACGAGTTCACGTCGGCGACATCGAACGCATAGTTCGGAATCGTTCGGTTGACGGCTGGATCAAGGCCCAGCTGACCGACCCCAGTACCCGTACGGTTGAACGAGCGCAGAACGTGGAACAGACCGATGAATACCGGTGCCTGCGCAAGGACCGGCAAACAACCCATGATGGGGTTGAATCCATGTTCCTTTTGGAGCTTCTGCATCTCCACTGCCAAACGCTGCTTGTCTTTGCCGTACTTCTTTTGCAAAGCCTTGATCTGTGGCTGCAGTTCCTGCATCTGACGCGTGGTACGAACCTGTTTGACGAACGGCTTGTACAGAATCAATCGCAATGTGAACACGAGAAACACTACGGACAAGGCCCATGCGAAGCCGTTGTCCGCTCCGAGAACGGCACCGAACACCTTGTGCCATACCCAGAGAATCCAGGAGACCGGATAATAGATGAAATCCAGCACGGCTCTATGTACTCCTCTGTTCGTCCACTCTCGCGAGATCGTGGCCTTCTTCGGTCGAAGTCTGCTTGCGTACCCGCCATGACCCGTGATCGGGCACCGGGTCCCAGCCTCCAGAGTGCCAGGGAGCGCACTTCAGTAGCCGCGCGATAGCTAACAAGGTTCCTTTGATGGCACCGTGCGTCTTCAACGCTTCGACTGCGTACTCACTGCACGTGGGGGAGAAACGGCAGGTGGGGAGTCTGAGCGGAGACACATAGGTGCGGTAGAGCTCGATACAGAAGATCAGAATCCGCGCGGGGAACGACCTGACGAGGCGTAGAAATTTCATGAGCGCGTATCTCTAACCGCTCCGAGATATCCCAGCTTCTTGAGCCCGGAACGAACCTGTCGTTGCAGATCTTTCGACGACAAGGTCGCAGAACCAGGCAGTGCTCGAATAACGACGTCGCAACTCTCGGGTACTTCCAGGAGTATCTCCGAACAGATATGCCGAAGCCGGCGCGCAACTCGATGACGAGTTACCGCCGGCCCGACAGCTTTGCTCACGATCAATCCGAATCTAGGTTCGCCGACACTGAAAACAGAACTTGCATCGCCACGCGTGTAGGCGTGGACGACCAAGTCTTGTCTACCCATTCGGCGGCCTCGACGCACCGCGCGTGTGAAATCAGCGCTTCGGTGCAGTCTGTGCGGCTCAGGTAACACCCCGAGCTCCGTAAACTCAGACGAACATGGATTAGGCGGTTAGTTCCTTGCGGCCCTTGCCGCGACGTGCCGACACGATTGCACGACCTGCACGCGTACGCATACGAAGACGGAAGCCGTGAACACGCGCGCGGCGTCGGTTGTTCGGCTGGAACGTCCGCTTGCCCTTGGCCACGGTGAACACTCCTCGAAAATCAAAGACACTTACTCTGAAGCGTCCGAAACGGTTGGTAGCGAGTTCGGTCGAACTCGTTTACACCCCAACAGCGAGAAATCCGAGTGAACACAGACTGTAAGCAGCCAGCAAGCATCGGCCACCTCGCCTTGGGTGACTGTTCGACAGTACTGATCGACTTAGCGGTGGTCAAACCCGTCCGATCCTACGACTCTGCATCACATCTGTGTAATTCGTCCCCAGACCTGGGGAGCAAGGGGTGTTGATAACCACTCTCAGAGCCGTTCTCTGTCGGGTCTTCGTAGGAAACCCGTAGCTCGAGGATTTCGCATTTACCAAAAGTCCTGGTCAAGACTCTGCGAATGACAAATTCAGGAAAATCTCGCCGATCGGGGTGACACCGATGTCGTTCATCCACACCTGTGGATAATTGTGTGGAAACACGAACCAATGGCATATTCGTACACGGCAGGTCCGTACCCGATACGTTGCACTTCCGGCTGTGGTTCCCCGATGAACTCGCGATCGACGACGACGATATCGGACTTCGATGCGGTGCGAGCGTGAAACAACAGCATCTTTCGAAGGCACTGTCCGCGGCACGTGCTGTCGACGACATGCACGTTCGCTTCAATGGCACGTCCGAATGGGGAGGCACCGTGAACGAGGATCCGGATGCGCTGGCGCGTATCTGGCCAGAGGTAGTCACGGAATTGACGTCCGACCGCCACAGTGGTCAACCTCTGACCAAAGGGCAAAAGGCATGGCTCGCTCTCGTAGAGCCCCTTACCCTGACTCAAGGCTTCGCACTGCTGGCGGTTCCTTCGTCTTTCGCGCAGGAAGCGATAGAGCGAGACCTGCGTGAACCTATACTCAACGCGCTCGGCCGTCACCTCGGCCAGGGCGTCGAAGGCCTCGGGGTGCGAATTTCAGCACCCGAAGAAGAGAAACACGAGCCCGAACAGACGCGGTATACGGAGGCAACGAGCACCCCAACCTACCGGAGACGTTTCCTCACCAGCACCGATGACGATCCCTCCGACTCGGAAACTGCCGACTACGAGGAAGTGGACGACGAGCGGGAAGCACTGGCAAGTGTGCAGAACTCGTGGCCTACCTACTTCACCAAGCCGCCGGCAACCACGTCGTCGACGTCCGGGGCACAAAGCCTCAACTCGAAGTACACCTTCGACACCTTCGTGATCGGCGCATCGAATCGATTTGCCCACGCGGCGGCAGTCGCCATTGCTGAAGCACCTGCTCGCGCTTACAACCCTTTGTTCATATGGGGCGCGTCCGGGCTAGGGAAGACGCACTTGCTCCACGCTGCCGGCCACTATGCGCAGCGCCTCTTCCCAGGCATGCGCGTGAAGTACGTCTCGACCGAAGAGTTCACCAACGACTTCATCAACAGTCTTCGTGACGACCGCAAGGTTGCGTTCAAACGCCGATACCGGGAGACGGACGTACTCCTGGTCGACGACATTCAGTTCATCGAAGGTAAAGAAGGCATCCAGGAAGAGTTTTTCCACACCTTCAACACTTTGCACAACGCGAACAAGCAGATCGTCGTTTCCTCCGATCGCCCCCCTAAACAGCTGGCAACCCTCGAGGAGCGTCTACGCACTCGATTCGAGTGGGGCCTGATCACCGACGTTCAACCCCCGGAGCTCGAGACTCGTATCGCCATCCTCAGCAAGAAGGCTCGGATGGATCGCCTCGATGTTCCGCACGATGTCCTCGAGCTGATCGCCAGTCGGATCGAGCGCAATATTCGTGAACTGGAAGGCGCGTTGATCCGTGTTACGGCATTTGCGTCGCTGAACGGTCAGGCGCTGGATCTCACTCTGGCAGAGGTGGTCCTTCGAGACTTGATGCCCGACTCGTCGAGCCTCGAGATCAATGCCGCGACGATCATGGCCGTCACGGCGGAATACTTCGACACCTCGATCGACGATCTCTGTGGACCCGGTAAAGCGCGTGCGCTGGCGATGGCCAGGCAGATTGCCATGTATCTCTGCCGTGAACTCACCGACTTGTCACTGCCCAAGATCGGGCAGACATTCGGCAGAGACCACACAACGGTCATGTACGCGGATAAAAAGATCCGTAAAGAGATGACCGAGCGACGCAAGGTGTACGACCAGGTCCAAGAGCTGACCGCTCGAGTGAAGCAGCGTTCCAAGCGCTGACGAACAGCCCCGTCTCATCGCTGAGCGGGTTTCACATCCACTTTCCCCGCGGCTACCCGCGCTGGCACGGTTGAGTGCATTCCACATCACTCAACCGTGCCCCTCGAGCGACGTCCGCCACTCTTCGCAAGAAATTTTTCGCCTCTGGATGCCAAAAAAACGTGCTTTCAGGACTCCATTCGAATGATTCACACCTGTGGATAACCATGTGGATAACCGGCTGGATCTGGGGATGGATTGTGGGAGCCTGTGAACCGATGTGATTCATCCACAGGCTGTTGGCACACCACCGGTGATCGGTCCCGAATTCATCCCCACGACACCACGCTTGGCGACCAGGGAGTACATACCTCGGTGCACAGATTCCACAGGACCTATTAATACTAAGAATTTCTCTTGAAAAGACCTTCTTCTAAAACAGGTGCTGGGGAACGATTCGTTCACAGGCCCCACCCAGCAGCCGTGGGCCTGCTTGGTCGACGTCGTCGTTCGGCTTTCAAGTTGGTCGGGAAGGGCATACGGTGTGCTTCTGCTCGGTTGTGTCAGACTCTTCGATGCACCGGTCATGAGCGCACGCTGCGCTCACCGCAGACATTGTGGGAACGAACTGCTGCCGAACGAGAGGAAAGACTTTAGCGATGGAGCTTGGAAGTCTGAAGTTTCGCGTTGCTCGCGAAGATTTTTCCGATTCCGTTGCCTGGGTTGCTCGAAGCCTCCCGTCCAGGCCGCCCGTTCCCGTTCTCGGTGGAGTTCTTCTCGCCGTCGACGAGCAGGGTCTGACTGTTTCTGGGTTCGACTACGAGGTATCAGCCCAGGTCCGGGTATCTGCTGAGGTCGCAACTGCCGGTCGAGTCCTCGTCTCCGGCAAGCTTCTGGCCGATATCACGAAGTCTCTCCCGAACAAACCCGTCGACGTCGGTGTCGAGGGAACTCGAGTGCTCATCACCTGCGGCAGTGCGAAGTTCTCGCTGCCGACGATGCCCGTCGAGGACTACCCTCAGCTTCCCGAGCTGCCGACGCAGACCGGATCGATTCCGGTCGAGGTGTTCTCCGAAGCCATCGCGCAGGTTGCAGTTGCGGCAGGCAAAGACGACACCCTTCCGATGCTGACCGGCGTCCGAGTCGAGATTGCGGGCACCAAGGTCGTGCTCGCAGCTACAGACCGATTCCGCCTGGCCGTTCGCGAACTCGAGTGGACACCCGTCGGCGAAGACGTCACGACCGAAGTTCTCATACCTGCGAAGACTCTGTCCGAGTCCGCGAAGACCTTGGTCGGAAACGCGAGCTCACCCGTCGAACTCGCACTGGGTTCGGGGTCGACCATCGGCGCCGACGGCTTGCTGGGAATTATCAGCGAAGGCCGTCGCACCACGACCCGACTCCTGGATGCAGACTTTCCCAAGTTCCGCCAGCTGTTGCCACCGGAACACACGGCCGTCGCGGTCGTGGAGATCGCTCCGCTCGTCGAAGCCATCAAACGCGTCGCGTTGGTTGCCGAGCGCGGTGCCCAGGTGCGCCTCGAGTTCTCGGCCGAAGGTGTGCTTCTCTCCGCGGGCGGTGACGATGCCGGGCGTGCCGAAGAAGGCCTGCTTGCAGACTTCCAAGGTGAGGCATTGACGATCGCCTTCAATCCGGGGTACCTGATCGACGGATTGTCGTCGCTGCACAGTGAAAAAGTCACGTTCGGGTTCACCACTCCCAGTCGGCCGGCAGTTCTGCGTCCGACTTCCGACGATGAGCTCGTTCCGGATTCTTCGGGCAAGTTTCCAGCACCGCAGAGCGCGTACACGTATCTGCTGATGCCGGTTCGACTACCTGGCTGATCGGATACGGAACACGTCCGGATGCGGTTTACTCGACGCCAAGGGGCATCCGCACACTAGAGAAGGACATCTCCTCATGCAGCTGGGACTGGTCGGCCTCGGGAAAATGGGCTTCAACATGCGCGAGCGTCTGCGTGCGCACGGACACGAAGTGATCGGATACGACCCAAGACCAGAGGTTACCGACGCCCCGTCCCTCGAGGAGTTGGCCAAGACGTTGGTGGCGCCGCGGGTCGTGTGGGTCATGGTTCCGTCCGGTGACATCACCCGAAGCACGATCGCGTCGTTGAGCGAGGTACTCGACAAGGGTGATCTGGTCATCGACGGTGGCAACTCCCGGTTCACCGACGATGCCGCGAACGCCGAACGACTTGCAGGGAAAGGCATCGGTTACATCGATGCCGGCGTGTCCGGTGGCGTCTGGGGACTCGAAAACGGATATGGCCTCATGGTGGGCGGTTCCGAGGAGGACGTTTCACGCGCCCTTCCGATCTTCGACGCCTTACGCCCAGAGGGTGAGCGTGCCGACGGGTTCGTCCACGCTGGCCCGGTCGGCGCAGGTCACTACTCGAAAATGGTCCACAACGGTATCGAGTACGGGCTCATGCAGGCCTATGCCGAGGGATACGAGCTGCTCGAGGCGGAAGAGCTCGTTCAGGACGTCCACGGGGTGCTACGTGCGTGGAGCAAAGGGACCGTCGTTCGTTCGTGGCTGCTCGATCTGCTGGTTCAAGCCTTGGCCCAGGACCCCGAGTTCAGCGAGATCTCCGGTTACACGGAAGATTCGGGTGAAGGTCGGTGGACGGTGGAAGAAGCGATCAGACATGCGGTCCCAGTGCCGGTTATCGCGGCCGCACTGTTCGCGAGATTTGCTTCGCGGCAGGACGATTCGCCCGCTATGAAGGCTGTGTCGGCTCTTCGTAACCAGTTCGGCGGCCACGCCGTCAAGCGGGCAGGTGCTGATGAATTACTTCGAGCACCCGACCCCAAGAAATAGCCTTGTTCGTTCGTTCGTTCACTCTTCGCGATTTTCGTTCGTGGGATGACGTCACCACTGATCTCGGTCCTGGCTCGGTGGTGTTCGTCGGTCCCAACGGGCATGGGAAGACGAATCTGCTCGAGTCGCTCGGATACCTCTCGACGTTGTCCTCTCACCGTGTGTCTTCGGATGCGCCGCTGATCAGAGCAGGTGCGGAGCGGGCCTTTGCGGGTGCATCGGTGATAAATCAGGGTCGAGAATTGACGATCGATGTCGAGATCCTCGAGGGCCGGGCGAACAAAGCAAGAATGAATAGATCTCCGGTGCGACGGCCTCGTGAAATCCTGGGGGTACTGCGCAGTGTGTTGTTCGCACCCGAGGATCTCGCGTTGGTGCGCGGAGACCCAGGCGAGCGTCGTAGGTACCTCGACGAACTGTTGACGACGCGTCGTCCCCGAATGGCGGCTGTCAGAGCAGATTATGACAAGGTACTCCGTCAGCGATCGGCATTGCTCAAGACGGCAGGTGGATCCTTGCGACGCGGCTCGAGCTCGAGCGACGGGGTGGGCGCATTGGCGACTCTGGATGTTTGGGATGGGCATCTTGCTGCGCATGGTGCGGAGTTGCTTTCCGCAAGAATAGGTTTGGTACACGAGCTGACACCTCATGTAGCCGAGTCCTACTCGTCGATTGCCCCGGAGTCACGCCCCGCAACGATCAAGTACCGCAGCAGTCTCGCCGAAGCGCTGCCACCGGAGTTCTCGGATCCGAATCGCGAGCCCGAATCCGATGATGTCGAGGTACTGGAAGCTGCTTTCTTGCATCAACTTTCGACGATGCGTACGCGTGAGATCGAACGTGGAGTCTGCTTGGTCGGACCTCACCGGGACGATCTCGAACTTGGGCTCGGTGATCAGCCGGCGAAAGGCTATGCGAGCCATGGCGAATCGTGGTCCTTTGCGTTGTCATTGCGGTTGGCGTCGTTCGGGCTGCTCCGTGCCGAGGGCAGCGACCCGGTCTTGATGCTCGACGACGTATTCGCAGAACTGGATCGCAAACGTCGAAGTGCACTTGCGCGAGTGGCTTCCGGGGCGGAGCAGGTCATCATTACAGCTGCGGTCGCCGAGGACATTCCGGCCGAAATTGATGCCAGGCGCTTCGGCGTCGAAGCTGTTCAGGGAGATTCGGGTCGAATCTCCACCATCACTCCCCTCGATGAAAATGTGTGCTGATGACCGATGATGCCGGAAGTAAAGATCCGGAGAACGAACCACGCGGAGTGGATCTTGCTCGACGTGCCCTCGAGGACGCACGTGCGGCGGCGAAGGCGAGTGGTAAGTCTGTGGGGCAGGGACGGTCGTCGCCCAGCGGTGGAGTTCGCGCGCTTCGAGGCCGACGCAAGCGTGGATGGTCCGGGGCCGGACCAGACGATCGCGACCCACAGACACTCGGTTCGGTGGCCGGTTCGATTGCAAAGAACCGTGGATGGTCCGACAAAGTGGCAGAGGGCACGGTGATGGGGCGTTGGCCCACCGTCGTCGGCGAGGACATTGCGGCACACGCTGTCCCTGTCAAGCTCGAGGACAGCGTTTTGAGCATATCGGCGGAGTCGACGGCGTGGGCTACTCAACTTCGGTTGATGCAGGCACAGATTCTGGCCAAGATCGCCGCCGCAGTCGGCCACGGGATCGTGAAGTCGCTGAAGATCACCGGACCCACCACGAAAAGCTGGCGCAAGGGTGATCGCCACGTCAAGGGTAGGGGTCCCCGAGACACGTATGGGTAAATCCTCCTATTCGTGATATTTCTAGAGTGGGATTATCACAACTTCGCCGGTGATTCAAGGGTATTGTGGGTGATTGGCCGTTTTCGGATGCGTATCCACTCGGTTCCACCAAGGCTGTTGGCTCGGGGCAGCCGACGCAGTCGACGAAGGGATGCAGTGTTACCCAAGAATTTTCGATCTTCGGACCGTAACGGGCACTCGACCGTCGCGGTTACGCACAATGTCGACGCGCCTACGCTGGATGACAGGGTCATTCTGCAGGCCAGGAATGTCTCGTTCGACTGGGGCTCGTTGCCGCTGCATTATGTGGACGCCGACCCGCTGGCGACCCATCTGTTCAACGTGATGCATCTTCTTCTGCCCGAGGGCGAAGAGTGGTTCGTCCGTACTTTCAAAGAAGCTCTGCCTTTGATCCATGACGAGCAGCTCAAAGAGGACGTCATCGGATTCATCGGGCAGGAAGCAATGCACGCTCAGGCCCACACACAGGTCCTCGAACAGCTCACCGCCTACGGGATCGATGTCGAGCCGTACGTCGAGCAAATGCGATTTCTGTTCGGCCGTGTGCTGGGAAACAGGTCCGGACATACGCGCAACAGCCTGGTGGAGCGCATTGCGCTGATCGCAGCGGTCGAGCATTTGACGGCTTTTCTCGGGGACTGGGTTCTCAATGCCCGGCAGCTCGACGTCGTCGAGTTCGACCCGACCATGTTGGACCTGTTGAGGTGGCACGGGGCTGAAGAAGTCGAGCACCGATCGGTGGCTTTCGAGGTCATGCAGTACTTCGACGTACGACCGGCACGACGGCTGCGAACTTACATTGCCATCGCGCCGACCATGGTGTGGTTTTGGACGCGCGGGGTGCGGTTCTTGATGGATCAGGACCCGACGTTGGCAGCTTTGCCACCGAAAAAACGCCGCCCCTCCTTGCGTGACTATCGCCGGGTTGCTGCTCGAGGGCTCTTTCCGAGTCCGAAGTCGTTATGGAAAGCATCGCTGCGCTATCTGCGGTCCGACTACCACCCGTCACAGGAAGGATCCACCGCGCAGGCGGTGCAATATCTCGCCACTTCCCCTGCTGCACGCGCAGCTGCACGGTGAGTGCCTTGGGTTTTCGGCGCAAGTGGGCAAAAATGACGCGATCGGTCGAGGCCTTCCGCGTAGGCCGAGTCATTCCGGGTGATCTGTACGGGCGGACCGCGTCGGACCAGACGGTGTCCATCGTCACCGATGCCCTGGACAAGTGGTTCGCCCTTCTCGACGACGGATCGTATTCCGGTGAGTACGCTGCGCCGGAAGTGGTGCGTACCGTTTCACTCACTCTCGACCGAAGAGAGATCCTCTGCGTCGATCAGTGCGTGGCTCAGCTGACTTTCCGGTCTTCCGACGGGGCGCCGTTGCCGGCCTGGGCGCCGGGAATGCACCTGGACTTCCACTTGCCTTCGGGACGTCGTAGGCAGTACTCGTTGTGCGGTGATCCTGGCGACCTCGACAGTTACACCGTTGCGGTGCGGTACATCCCGGACGGCGGCGGTGGCTCACAGGAAATGCATGCCCTCGAGGAGGGAGCTGAACTTGTGGTTCGCGGACCACGCAACGGGTTTCCTTTCGTACCGAGCGGGCAGGCGGTGTTCGTTGCCGGTGGAATCGGGATCACTGCGATCATTCCGATGGTGCGTGCCGCTCGCGAAGTGGGTATGGATTGGCATCTCGTCTACTGCGGGCGTTCCCGCGAATCGATGCCGTTTCTCGACGAGATAGTGACGTGGGATTCCGACCGCGTGACGGTACGCACCGACGATGTCGAAGGTGTGCCGTCCGGCCCGACACTGCTCGAGCCCGTTGTCGGCGGTGCTGTCTATTGCTGCGGTCCACCGCCGATGATCGAGGGTGTGCGGACGGCGTTCGACGCGTTCCCTGCCACACACCTTTATTTCGAACGGTTCTCTGCGCCACCGGTGCGCGGCGGAGTGGAGTTCGAGATTCAGCTGGTGAATTCCGGAACAGTGGTCACCGTCCCGGCGGACAAGACTGTGCTGGAGGCGATTCGGGAGATTCGGCCCGATGTCAGCTACTCCTGCCAGCAGGGATTCTGTGGGACGTGCCGCGTGCGGGTTCTCAGTGGGAAGCCCGAACACCGCGAACACAGGCTGACCTCGGACGAGCAGGAGCAGGAAATGCTGATCTGCGTGTCCCGCTCGAGCGGCGACCGGATCGTGTTGGATCTCTGACCCTCGAGGGTGGATCTACCGTCCATCTTTGTCGTCGCACTCCGAGAAAATGCGTCTGTGAGCCATTCAGGGGCTAGTTTGGGGTGTCATTGGCCCCATGCCGGCAGGGTGTGCCAGTAGTATAGGGCGGTAACGTAAAGAAGCCCTTCGGATCGACTCTGCCGAACAAGGACGTCCACCGCGAAAGCGGCAGACGTCCATGACGGTGTGTCGCTTCCGTGCCGGAGCACCACGAGTGTGTTTTCGATGCGGCAGCACCGTGTGGTGCGAGGGGGAGTCGAAGATACGTAGAAGGAGAACAACCCAACCGTGACTGCCCAAAAGTCAGGTAAGAGCGATAACAAGGATTACGGCGCTTCGTCGATCACGGTTCTCGAGGGGCTCGAAGCAGTCCGTAAGAGACCCGGTATGTATATCGGTTCGACCGGTGAGCGAGGCCTGCACCACCTGATTTGGGAGGTTGTGGACAACTCCGTCGATGAAGCGATGGCCGGATACGCATCGACTGTCGACGTCACGATCCACGATGACGGCAGCGTCGAGGTCGCTGACGACGGTCGAGGAATGCCCGTCGACACCCACTCCTCCGGTGTTCCCGCCGTCGAGGTCGTCATGACCCAGCTGCATGCAGGCGGAAAATTCGATTCGGACTCGTACGCGGTCTCCGGTGGTCTGCACGGCGTCGGTATTTCCGTGGTCAACGCACTGTCCACGAAGGTCGAGCTCACGATCTCCCGCGACGGGCATCGCTACACCCAGACGTACGATTACGCCAAACCCGGTCCGCTCGAGACCGTCGGCGATACCAGCGACACCGGCACCAGGACGCGCTTCTGGCCGGACGGCAAAATATTCGAGACCCTCGATTTCAACTTCGAGACCGTGCATCGCCGTCTGCAGGAAATGGCCTTCCTCAACAAGGGTCTGACCATCAACTTCGCAGACGAGCGCATTGCCGTCGCCGAAGTAACCGAAGACGAGTTGGGCGAAACTGCGCTTGCCCCGAAGTCTGCTACCGAGGAACAGGCCGAAGCCGCCGTTGCCAAGCCCCCGAAGGCACGGAAGCGGACGTATCACTACCCGGATGGCCTGGTCGACTTCGTCAAGCACATCAATGCGAAGAAGACCCCGATCCATACCTCTGTCGTCGGATTCACCGGTAAGGGCACGGGCCACGAGGTCGAGGTCGCGATGCAGTGGAACGCCGGTTACTCAGAGTCGGTTCACACTTTCGCCAACACCATCAACACCCATGAGGGTGGAACCCACGAAGAAGGTTTTCGCACGGCGTTGACGGCGACGGTGAACAAGTACGCCAAAGAAAAGAAGCTCGTCAAGGAGAAGGACGGGAATCTCACCGGCGACGACATCCGTGAGGGATTGGCCGCTGTTCTCTCGGTTCGCGTGGCCGAGCCGCAGTTCGAGGGCCAGACGAAGACAAAACTCGGCAACACCGAGGTTCGCTCGTTCGTTCTCAAGGCCTGCAACGAGCATCTCTCGCACTGGTTCGAGTCGAACCCGGCCGACGCCAAAACCATCATCAACAAGGCTGTGTCTTCGGCGCAGGCTCGTATGGCTGCGCGCAAGGCGCGAGAAATGGTGCGGCGCAAGAGCGCAACCGATATCGGTGGACTGCCGGGCAAGCTAGCCGACTGCCGTTCCAACGACCCCAGCAAGTCCGAGATCTACATCGTGGAGGGCGACTCCGCCGGCGGCTCGGCCAAATCCGGCCGAGACTCGATGTTCCAGGCGATCCTGCCGCTTCGCGGAAAGATCATCAACGTCGAAAAAGCCCGCATCGACCGCGTGCTCAAGAACAACGAAGTCCAGGCGATCATCACCGCATTCGGTACCGGTATTCACGACGAGTTCGACATCACCAAGCTGCGTTACCACAAGATCGTGCTGATGGCCGACGCCGACGTCGACGGCCAGCACATCTCCACGCTGCTGATGACTTTGCTGTTCCGTTTCATGCGACCCTTGATCGAGCATGGCCACGTCTACCTCGCGATGCCGCCGCTGTACAAACTCAAGTGGAGCCGCGGCGAACCCGATTTCGCGTACTCCGACCTCGAGCGAGACGGTTTGCTCGAGGCCGGTCTGGCCAACAAGCGCAAGATCAACGTCGAGGACGGTGTGCAGCGCTACAAAGGTCTCGGTGAGATGAATCCCAAGGAACTGTGGGAAACGACGATGGATCCGTCGGTGCGCGTCTTGCGTTTGATCACTCTCGACGACGCTGCAGCTGCAGACGAACTCTTCAGCGTTTTGATGGGCGAGGACGTGCCCGCTCGTCGCAGTTTCATCGCCCGCAACGCCAAAGATGTTCGCTTTCTTGACGTTTAGTTGATGTCCGTAGGTCAGCCCGGCTCTGTCGTGCTGACCTACGGTGACTTTCTCTAGGAGAAAAGCCTTATGTCCGATATCACCGAACCACCAGTAGGACCGCCTCCGGGTTCGACCACCAACGCCGAGGGTGGAGACCGGATCGATCCGGTCGACATTCAAGAGGAAATGCAGCGTAGTTACATCGACTACGCGATGAGCGTCATCGTCGGCCGTGCGCTACCCGAGGTCAGAGACGGCTTGAAGCCGGTCCACCGCCGGGTGCTCTACGCCATGTACGACTCGGGTTTCCGTCCCGACCGCAGCTACGTCAAATCCGCACGCCCCGTTGCCGAAACGATGGGTAACTACCATCCGCACGGCGACAGCTCGATCTACGACGCGTTGGTCCGTTTGGCTCAGCCATGGTCGATGCGATACCCGTTGGTCGACGGTCAGGGCAACTTCGGATCACGCGGCAACGACGGTGCCGCCGCAATGCGTTACACCGAGGCACGTCTGACCCCGCTCGCGATGGAGATGCTGCGCGACATCGACGAGGAAACCGTCGATTTCATTCCCAACTACGACGGCAAAACCCAAGAGCCGACGGTACTTCCGTCGCGGGTGCCCAACTTGTTGATGAACGGATCCAACGGAATCGCCGTCGGTATGGCCACCAACATTCCGCCGCACAACCTGCGCGAGCTCGGTGAAGCAGTGTTCTGGGCCCTCGACAATTTCGAGGCGGACGAGGAAGCCACCTTGGCCGCGTGCATGGAACGCGTCAAGGGCCCGGACTTCCCGACACACGGACTCATCGTCGGTGGCCAGGGCATCCAGGATGCTTACTCCACCGGCCGCGGATCCATCCGGATGCGCGGCGTCGTGGAGATCGAAGAAGATACCAACGGTCGCGCGACGATCGTGATCACCGAGCTGCCCTATCAGGTCAACCCGGACAACATGATCACTTCGATCGCCGAGCAGGTCCGCGACGGCAAGCTCGGTGGCATCTCGAAGATCGACGACGAGTCTTCGGACCGCGTCGGCCTGCGCATCGTCGTCACCATCAAGCGCGATGCCGTCGCGAAGGTGGTGCTGAACAACCTTTACAAGCACTCCCAGCTCCAGACGAGCTTCGGGGCGAACATGCTCTCGATCGTCGACGGCGTCCCGCGTACGTTGCGTCTCGACCAGATGATCCGCTATTACGTGGCTCACCAGCTCGAAGTGATCGTCCGCCGTACGCGATACCGACTGCGTAAGGCGGAGGAGCGCGCACACATCTTGCGTGGACTGGTCAAGGCGCTCGACGCGCTCGACGAGGTCATTGCTTTGATCCGCCGCTCTCCCGACGTCGATTCCGCCCGCACGGGCCTCATCGACTTGCTCGAGGTCGACACGATTCAGGCCGACGCGATCCTCGCGATGCAGCTCCGGCGGCTTGCTGCCCTCGAGCGTCAGAAGATCATCGACGAGTTGGCAGAGATCGAAATCGAGATCGCCGAGCTCGAGGACATCCTTGCCAAGCCCGAGCGTCAACGCCAGATCGTGCGCGACGAACTCGCCGAGATCGTCGAGAAATTCGGCGACGACCGGCGCACCCGGATCATCGCTTCCGACGGAGACGTCAACGACGAGGATCTGATCGCCCGTGAGAACGTCGTGGTCACCATCACCGAGACGGGCTACGCGAAACGCACCAGGACCGATCTCTACCGTTCGCAGAAGCGCGGCGGCAAGGGTGTTCAGGGTGCGGGGCTCAAGCAGGACGACATCGTCAGCAAGTTCTTCGTCTGCTCGACGCACGACTGGATTCTGTTTTTCACCACCAAGGGCCGCGTCTACCGCGCGAAGGCTTACGAGCTGCCGGAAGCCAACCGCACCGCGCGTGGTCAGCACGTTGCCAATCTGCTCGCCTTCCAGCCGGACGAGCGGATAGCTCAGGTCATTCAGATCCAGACCTACGAAGATGCGCCCTACCTGGTCCTCGCGACCAAGGGTGGTCTGGTCAAGAAGTCCAAGCTCACCGACTTCGACTCCAACCGAAGCGGCGGCATCGTGGCGGTCAACCTTCGTGGTGAAGACGAATTGGTCGGCGCAGTGTTGGCGTCCTCGGACGACGACCTGCTTCTCGTCTCCGCGCAGGGCCAGTCCATCCGTTTCTCGGCTACGGACGAAGTGCTGCGTCCGATGGGTCGGGCGACATCCGGTGTACAGGGCATGCGATTCAACGGTGAAGATCGGCTACTGTCCCTCAATGTCGTCCGCGAAGGCAAGTACCTTTTGGTCGCAACTTCGGGTGGCTACTCGAAGCGGACTGCGATGGAGGACTACCCGCAGCAGGGCCGAGGCGGAAAGGGCGTGCTGACGATTCAGTACGATCCGAAGCGTGGCACGCTGGTGGGGGCTCTTATCGTCGACGATGATGACGAGCTGTATGCCATCACATCCGGGGGCGGCGTCATTCGTACCGCGGCTAAGCAGGTCCGGAAAGCCGGCCGACAGACGAAGGGCGTTCGGTTGATGAATCTCGGTGAAGGCGACACACTGCTCGCTATTGCCCGCAATGCCGATGAGCCCGAGTTGGGCGCTGAGGGCACCGAAGAAGATGCACCGAAGGAGTCGTAGTGAGTACTCCCAACAGGCCCGGTAGCAGGCCGGCCCCGCAGGGCGAACAAGGCGATGCTGCCGCGCGACCGCAACCGGCCGCACGGCCTCCTTCCGCACCGGAGCCCGGACGTACCCCGCCGCAGCAGGCACCACTGAGGCCGGCCGCGGCAGGATCGCCGACGCCGCAGGGCGGTACACGCCCTCCGGCACGGCCGACGCAGGGGCCACAGACCCAGGCGCCAGGCCGCCCACCGCAAGGGCCGCCGGCTCAGAGCGCCCCACAGCAGGGACCCCCACAGCAGGGAGCTCCCGGTCAACGAACCGACCCTGCAGCTTCGGCTCCAACCGAACAGCGTGCACAGCAGCCCGCCCCGCAGCGGCCGCAGAATCCACCGGGGGCCCCAACTTCACCGGGTGTCCAGCCTCCGTCAGGGGTGCAGCCTGCACCTCGACCGACCGCGGCGGAGCCACCGCCCACTCAGGCTTCACCTACGGTGAAAGGTGTGCCCGAGCGTCCGCGTGAGAAGCCTTCGGCGGCGACGCCTGCTGCAGCGTCGGAATCGGCGTCGGCTCCACTGGATCCGCTGAGGGCCGGAAGTCAGCAACCTCCGACGACTGCTTTGCCGAAAGAGCGCACCGATTCTGCGGGTGCGCCGGACGGTGCTGGGGCCAACCGGTCTGCGCAGGGATCGCCACCGTGGCAACGGGGTCAGGTTCAGGGTCAGCACGAGACCGCGAATCGTGCGCAGAACCAGCCGCAGACCAATCTGTCGACTCGAACTGGCGCGTTGCCGGCCGGATCGCCTGCCGATGGGCCAGTCACTCCCACCGCGCAAGCTCGTGGCGAAAGTCCTCGTGGCGAAAGTCAGGGGGCGAAAGCTCAGCGGCGGGAAGATGCCAAGTCGAAAGCCGCCGTCATAGACGGTCCGACTCGTCATATCGAACGCAAGGATCTGGCGAAGGACATGCCGGACTTGTCCTCGGTTCGACATCCGGCGCCCAGTAACGAGGCACAGAAGGCTCCTGCCCCGGTTGCGGTTGCTGCGCGGGTAGAGGGCGAGCCGCTCCGGGCCACGATTCAGATCCGGAAGATCGATCCGTGGTCGACGCTGAAGATCTCGTTGGTGATCGCGGTGTCCTTGTTCTTCGTCTGGATGGTGGCAGTCGGGCTTCTGTATGCCGTTCTGGACGGCATGGGTGTGTGGGACCGACTGAACAGCGCCTTCACCGAGATCGTCAACGAGGACGGCGGTGGCGGACTGGTGAGTGCAGGTCAGGTGTTCGGCTACGCAGCTGTCATCGGAATCCTCAATGTGGTGTTGTTCACTGCACTGACGACGATCGGATCGTTCATCTACAACTTGTCGTCGGACCTGGTCGGGGGCGTCGAAGTGACGCTCGCGGATCGGGACTGACACGGCGTAAGACGGCACCGCGTCGAGCCGTTTTGGAGTACAGCGGCTCGATGCGGTAACCTCACTCCTCGGTTCGAGGAGAATAATTTCCTCGAATTAAATGGTCCCTGTGACCGAGGTTCGAGGGCCTATAGCTCAGGCGGTTAGAGCGCTTCCCTGATAAGGAAGAGGTCGGAGGTTCAAGTCCTCCTAGGCCCACAACCAGAAGGCGGAGAGGATGAGATTCGTGAAGATTCTCGTCCTCGCCGGTGCGGTTGTGACAGTGATCCTGACAGTGATGAAGCTGCGAGCAGTGCGTAGCGGAGACGGTGTCTGGCACGAAGTCACCACTGCCTGAACGTCCTATGGTGAGGTGAAACCGGTTGTCAGAGACCGGTTGTTGCAAAAGGTAAGTGAACATGTAACGTGTTGTTCGCTCGCCGGATAGACCCGGGGCCTTAGCTCAGTTGGTAGAGCGCTGCCTTTGCAAGGCAGATGTCAGGAGTTCGAATCTCCTAGGCTCCACAGTTTCACGAAGACACAGGATGACGCCCAGCATCAGCTGGGCGTCATCTTTTTTTGTCTGCCGGTTCCGGTGGATATTCGAGCTGATCGCCTCGGCGCACCGATCTCGAGAGTGATTTCTCCGGCGACTCCTCTACCGGATCGAGTGTCGTCTGTAAGTGTTAGGGTCCGGCACGTAGAGCGCGTCTGCCTACGTTCACATGACGCGACCATGGGAGGTGGGCCATGCCGAATCGAAGTCGATGGAACAGGCATCTGGGACGCCTCCGCGTGTACCCGTGCGGGGCCATTCGCGAGTGAGAAAACTCGAGCTCGATGAAGCGGCCCTGACACTGCTGGTTTTCGTCGTGGGAACGACGCTTCTTTCCATCGCTGGTGGAAGCGCATCGTGGGGCCAACTGGGGGTGACGGGTCGGCTCGCAGTTCTCGCGGCGTCGGCTCTCGGTATCGCGTCTGCGGTAGCGCTTCTGAGATCGAAGCAGCCGAGCCCGAAGCGCACCATCGGCAGTGTCACGTTCATGGCTACCCTCGCTCTGGCGTTGACGTCGTCTGTCAGTACCGCCCTGCCGACCCTTCTCGTCAGCGTGCAGTCCGCGATGTTCCTGGGCATGCACGTCGGCGCGTTCTGGTCCGAGCGTAATGCGGGCATATGGGCTGCGTTCGTCGCGCTTTCGACGGTAGCGGGTACCGCTGTGGCGCCATACGACGCGCCGTTCATCGCGTACATCCTCATTGCGCTCGGAGTAGTCGGCTCCACCGAAGTATTCGGTACCTTCGCCCGACGTATGCGCTATTCGGCGACACACGACGTCCTGACGGGGCTCCTCAACCGCTTCGGATTCGAATCCAAGATAGACAAGGTGCTCCCGGCCTGTGCTGCTCGCGGGCTGTCGGTCAGCGTGGCGGTGCTCGATCTGGACAACTTCAAGCAGATCAACGATGAGTACGGGCACATCGCAGGCGACGTGTTGCTCTCACGCCTGTCGAAGGCGTGGAAAGCCGAACTCACGCGGCGAGACGTGCTCGGCCGACTCGGGGGCGACGAGTTCGTCCTGTTCATGCCGGGCGTTCACGAGGCAGAGGCCTGGCACATCATCGAGCGGCTTCGGCGCGCACATCGTGCCGAGTGGAGTGTCGGACTGGTCTGCATGCCCGCTACGTGTCGCTGGGCGGAGATATACCGGGCGGCCGACGCCGATCTGTATCGCGCCAAGCGCAGCAGACCGATAGCGCAAAGGCAGCCTGGCGCTGCTGACACCGACTCCACCGGTGAACCGGACTGGAGAATACAGCGCTGAGTTCTCGCCCCCCGCATTCATCCACAGCCTGTGGATAGATTCGGCCCGGCGAGCTGAAAAAAGTGTTGACTGTGTTCTCACGTCGACTGACCGGACGGCGATCGGGTAGTCGACGGGGGATGGTTGCATGGTTACCTGGAGTGACGTTCGGCAATGGGACCCGGAAAAGATTGGGCTGCTTGCGCGCGCACTGGTCCGCACGTCGGACGGGTTGATGGACGATATGGCCACGCTCGAGCGATTGTCCGAGACCCTCGAGTGGACAGGGGTAGCCGCAGATGCAGCGCGCACAGAAATTCACAGCCTTCGTGACGGGTATGTGCGCGGCGCCGATCAGCTGATGTCGATCGGAACCTGTGTCGAGGATCTTGCGTATGCGATGTACCCGCTCGTGGCTTCGGTTCGCGACTGCGACCGCGAAGCCCAGGACAGTGATGTCGACATCACCGACGACGGCGGGGTTGTGGATCGAATGCCGCTGTACTCCAGCGCGTCCGAAGATGCATGGAGCCTCGGTCGCGATCGGCTCAGGCGAATACGCGACCTGCGGGAACGAGCTACCGAACTTCTGACGCGTGCTCGATACCTCGACTCGGAGGGCGCCGCGACTCTGCGGACACTCTCAGATTCGGTATCGGCGACAGGAGCGGACGTCTCCACGATCCCCGCTGCTGCAACAGAATTCAGAACAGCAGTTCCGACCGAGACAGCAGTATCTATGGGAAGGAGTGCGCCCGCAAACGCCGCATTCTGGGATTCGCTCACGATGGCTGAGCGGACCCGACTACTGGTAGATCGACCCGATCTGATCGGAAACCTGGACGGGATTCCGGCGATGGTCCGGGATTCGGCAAACCGTCGGATGCTCGTCCGCGAAAGAACCCGCCTCGATAAAGTTGCCGCCGACCTTCAGAATCGCTTGAACAACAACATCTTCGGTGGGATGTTGGACAATGCCGATGCTGGGTTGGCACAGACACGCAAGCGTTTGGCCGCGCTCGATGCGATCACGGCCACCCTCGATCAGGGGGATCGCCAATTGCTGGTCCTGGACAATCGGAGTGGCGAGGACACCCTGGCTGCGATCGCGGTGGGCAATGTCGACACCGCTACTCACGTGGCGGTGTTCGTGCCCGGCCTCGACTCGGATGTCCAAGGGGACTTGGGACGATACGACGGTGATATGGATTCATTGAAAATGACTGTCGAACAACTACTTCCAAAGAATCCGCCGGAGACCGCCGCGTGCGTGACATGGATGAACTACGAGGCTCCGCACCTCGGGTGGAACCTGTTGAACCCGGACCGCTCCGTCGTCTCCGGCTCAGCGGCGATCGCCGGCGGAGAGCGGTTGTCGACATTTCTCGACGGACTCGATGCCGCGCGTGCCGAGGACCCACATCTGTCTTTGCTCGGTCATTCCTACGGTTCGCTCACCGCCGCGTATGCGGTCCGCGGTGCCGACGACACGGGCGTCGACGACTTGGTTGTTCTCGGGTCGCCAGGACTGGGAACCGGGACCGTCGCGGAGCTGTCCATACCGCCAGGTCACGTATTCGTCGGTGAAGCGGCCGACGACAAGGTCGCGGACCTCGGGGCCTTCGGCACCGATCCGAGCCATCTCGACGGCACGGAAAAGCTCCATACCGAAGGTTCGGGATACCTACCGGCCGAGGGACATGGTGGGTATTTCACCGAGGGCACCACAGCGCAGCACAACAGCGCGCTGGTCGTTGCCGGGCGCGCCTCCGAATCAGGCGGAGGCTGACCGGCATCGACCGACGGTCCTCGCTAGGGGTGCTCGGGGGCGCCGGGCTGCCCGTCGGCAGCGTGGGAGACCTCCGACTCGTAGTCGGCGAGACTGGGCGGCGCGTCCGCGGGCGGCTGGAAGGTGTTGCGACGTCGAGTGGCGAGAACTGTGACGCCGGCGACTGCCCCGAACAACGCTCCGAATACCAAGATCCGCTTCGTACGAGGTGAGACGCGAGGCCCGCCTTTTCGCTGGGCTCCGCTCTGCTTACGTCGGGCAATTTCGCGTCGCGCAAGCTTCAGTCCCCGGGTGGAGAGCTGGAGTCCGACGCCCGCTGCACCGCCACCGAAAACTTTCGCAGCCTGCACGGCAGAGCCACCAGTGGTCACCGCAATTCCACGAATCCGACCGGATTTCGATGTGCTCGTCATGCCTTCACTGTTCCATATGCAGGCGTAGAGCCAGGAATGAACACATCGAAGGACCGTTGCCGACCGCTCGGTAGCGCGTCAATGGCACGATGGAGGGGTGACTTCACCAAACAAGACCTCCACTGCCACGTTGCACACCAACCACGGCGACATCATCATCGATCTTTTCGGCAACCATGCGCCGAAGACGGTCGAGAATTTCGTCGGGCTCGCGGACGGATCGAAGGACTACACCTCGACGAACGCGTCCGGCGGAAAGACCGGACCGTTCTACGACGGCGCCGTCTTCCACCGTGTCATCGACGGCTTCATGATCCAGGGCGGAGACCCGACCGGAACGGGTTCGGGTGGACCGGGCTACAAGTTCGGCGACGAGTTCCACCCCGAGCTCTCGTTCGACCGCCCCTACCTGCTGGCCATGGCCAACGCGGGTCCCGGAACGAACGGATCGCAGTTCTTCATCACCACCGGCAAGACCCCGCACCTGAACCGCAAGCACTCCATCTTCGGTGAAGTGACGGACGAGGCGTCGAAGAAGGTAGTCGATTCCATCTCCGGAACTGCTGTCGGCCGCGGCGATCGTCCCGTCGAGGATGTCGTCATCACCAGCGTCACCATTGCGTGATCGCTCTCTCCTGAGAATCGTTCACATCACCAATTTCAGTGCTCGAAAAAATTCACCGTAGAGGAACTACACCATGACCGACCCCGGCTGGGGTGGCGCGCCCGGCGATCAGCCAACCCCACCCCAGTCGAGGTGCGTCCGGCATCCCGACCGAGCTACCGGATTGGCGTGCTCGCGATGCGGACGCCCCGCGTGCCCCGAATGTCTACGACCCGCAGCAGTCGGACAGCACTGCGTCGACTGCGTGCGTGACGCCAATGCTTCGGTACGGCCGATCCGGACCGTCGCCGGTGCACGGGCGGGCTCGACGTACGGACTCGTCACGTACATCCTCATGGCCCTCAACGTCCTCGTCTTCGCGGTGACGGCGATGCAATCGCGCGATGTGATGGGCAATACCGACGCATCGCCACTGTTCAACGCCTGGGCGCTGTTTCCACCATCGGTAGCCACCGGTGACCTCGAGCGACTCATCGGCAGCGGATTCCTTCACATCGGGCCGATCCACCTGCTCGTCAACATGTTCGCGTTGTACATCATCGGCCGCGACGTCGAGATGATTCTCGGTCGAAGCCGTTACCTGGCGGTCTACTTCGTCTCGCTACTTGGCGGCAGTGCCTCGGTGATGGTCCTCGAGGCCCCGATCACCGTCACCGCAGGAGCTTCCGGCGCGATCTTCGGACTGTTGGGTGCGCAAGCGGTCATTCTGCTGAAGCTTCGCCGTAGCCCGACTCCGATTCTCGTGGTGATCGGCCTCAATATCTTCATCAGTATCTCGATCCCCGGAATTTCGCTCTGGGGACACATGGGTGGCCTCGTCGCCGGTGCCGCCGCGACCGCCGGCATCGTGTTTCTGCCCAGCCGACTGCGGACACCGCACATCGGGTGGATCGCCGTCGGTGCCGTCGCAGCCGTATGCGTGGCAGTCATCGCAGTTCGCGTACTGTCGCTCCGCTCGATGATGGGTCTGTAAGAACCCTCCAGCACCGTAGGAACTTACCGCCCGGCTCGTCAGCCCGCGGGTACGAACCCTTGGAGCTCGAGCTGCTCGAACACTGTCTCCGGGCTGGTTCCTAGATCCCAGCGACCGAAGATGATCAGCCGATCCTCGGTGTCACCCGCGCGTTGGACGTCGATTTCGATCATCGGCACTCGCCGCCCGAGTCGGGGGTATCGAGCGAGCTTGATTCGCACGATCTCGCTCGGGGCGTATGCCTGCACTCCCGACAGGCGCTTCATCGACAGTGTTCCGTCGACGATCGCCAGTCTCGGCCGCTGCAGGGCAGCGAGTCCCGCGATCGTCCACAGGCCGATAGCCGCGATCGAGATGAGAAGTCGGCCCGTGGCGTCTGTACCGGTCAACAATGCCGCTCCGAACAGTGCGAATCCGCCCAAGATCATGGCGATGACAGCCGAAAGAGGCGTCGCCCAGCTCAATCTATCCACAGGCTGTGGAGACTCGGAAAAGTTATCCACAGGCTTTATCCACATTGGGGATGAATAACACGCGTGTAACTAGGTGCCTACGGGACCTTGTCATCGCCACTTCATGGTCATGACGAGACCGACAACCATGAAGCCGAAACCGATCAGAAAGTTCCACGCACCGAGGTTGTTCATCCACGAGATATTGTCGGCAGCCAAGTAGTACACGATGAGCCATAGCAGCCCTACCAGCATGAACCCGAGCATCACCGCCACGAAAAGTGGGCTCGACGGGCCGGCCTTCAGCGCTCCGGCGGATCTGGTGCCGGGTGCGATGGTGTAGTCCTTCTTCTTCCGAACCTTCGATTTCGGCATGTTCAACCCTTCGTAGTGTGCTGACGCTCGTACAGGCGACTTACCGGTACACGACCCGTCGACCTGTGGATAACGGTTGTGGACAACCGCAACAGGTAGCGTCCTCGCTAGTAGAGTTTCGCACTGTTATCGCCCCAACACTGCTTTGCCTGGCGTTGTTATCCACAGGCCCGGTTTTTTTCGGACCGGTCACCATATGCCCATACACGCTAGCTCAGCGCAATCTCACGAGAGAGCATCGGATGAAACCATGATCGAGGAATCGACCACCAGAGAGCGCGTCGCGGCGCGTGGCTGGCAGATCCTGGTTCTCGTCGTGTGCCTTGTCGTCGGGGTCCTCCTGGCGACCACCAGGGTCGTATCGCAAGGTGACGAAATCCGTCGAAGCGACACCACCAGGTTGTCGGATCTGGTCGGAGCTGCCCAGAGCAGCAGTGACGACGCCGAGTCGATCAGAAACGACCTGGCCCGCCAGGTCGACGACCTGCAGCGCACCGCGGGTTCCTCCGACGTCGAAGTGGGACGTGCGCTTGCCGCGGCTGATCCGCTCGCCGCCCAGGCGGGGGTCGAGCCGGCATCGGGATCAGGTGTGGTCGTTTCGTTGACCGATGCGGCCCGGGGTCCGGACGGGCGGTACGCATCGGACGCGTCGCCGGACGACCTCGTCGTGCATCAACAGGACGTGCAAAGTGTTCTCAATGCACTGTGGACCGGCGGCGCGTCGGCAATGGCCATGCAGGATCAACGGATCACGAGCCAGGTCGCGCCGCGGTGTATCGGTAACACGCTTCTGCTGGGTGGGCGTACGTACAGTCCGCCCTATGTGGTGACGGCCTTGGGAGACCCCGAGCGACTCTCTGCGGCCCTCGCCAACAATCCGGGGGTTCGAGTGTTTCGGCAGTATGCGCTTCGTTACGGGCTGGGTTTCGAAGAAACACGTTCCGACTCCCTGACCGTGCCCGGCTACACCGGACCGATACGGATTGGATTCGCACAGCCTGCTCGGTGAGCGCCTCGGCACAGCAAGGGAACCGAGCCCCATCGTCCCGGCTTCACGAATGCCTCCAGCTCGCGCCCTCCGAGCCGAAGGACAGCACCTGACAATAGGGCATTCACGCCCGGCCGGAATGTGACAGGGTGGTTCGGACCACGGCTACCACGGACACAAGGTGCTGGTCCCGGCCTATTTGCGTGGGTTGTCGATCGACAACGCGCCATTGACACCAGGAGTCCTACAGTGAAGGCACTCGTTTACCACGGTCCCGGCAAGAAGGTGTGGGAAGAGGTCCCGAATCCGCAGATCATCAACGCCACCGATGTCATAGTCCAGATCGATACGACCACCATTTGCGGTACCGACCTTCACATTCTCGCGGGGGACGTCCCAGCGGTGACAGAAGGCCGAATCCTCGGGCACGAAGGGGTCGGCACCATCACTGAGATCGGCTCTGCTGTAAGCAGACTCGCCGTCGGCGATCGGGTCGTCATCTCCTGCGTCTCGTCTTGTGGCTCCTGCTCGTACTGCCGTCAAAGGTTGCCTTCGCACTGTTTGGCCGCAGAGGGTGCAGAGGGTGTGGGCTGGATTTTCGGGCACCTGATCAACGGCACTCAAGCTGAGTACGTGCGTGTTCCTTTCGCCGAGAACTCGCTGCACCCATTGCCTGAGAGTGTGAGCGATGAGGCGGGCATCATGCTGTCCGACATCCTCCCCACCGGTTTTGAAATCGGGGTGCGCAACGGTCGCGTGAAACCTGGTGACGTCGTTGCAGTCATCGGCGCAGGCCCCGTGGGCCTGGCAGCGATAATGACCGCCGGCCTGTACGGCGCTTCCCGGGTTATCGCCATCGACTTGGACGACAACCGCCTCGAGCAGGCCAAACGCTTCGGCGCGACGGACTCCGTCAACAACGGCGCGGCAGACTGGAAGGAGCAAGTCATGGCGATGACCGACGGGCTGGGTGTGGACACCTCGATGGAGGCTGTCGGCATTCCGGCGACGTTCACGGCTGCTCTCGACATCGTGCGTCCCGGCGGCACGATCGCGAACATCGGCGTGCACGGCGCCTCGGTCGAACTGGCCCTCCAGGACCTGTGGATCAAAGACATCACGATCACTACAGGCCTGGTCTCGGCGACGACCACACCGATGTTGCTCAAGCTTGTCGCGCAGGGCAAACTCGAGCCCGAGCACTTCGTCACGCACCGGTTCGAGCTCGATGACATCATGGCTGCATACGACACATTCGAGCATGCCGCGGAGACCAAGGCGATGAAGATCGCTATCAGCCGCTGAGCGCACGTCATAAGCACGACATCGGGCGTCCGAAGCTCGCGGGCGCTCACCTATCCTTGTCCCATGCGTATTCTGGTCGTCGACAACTACGACAGCTTCGTTTTCAACCTCGTCCAGTACCTGGGCCAACTGGGAGTGGACGCGACCGTCTGGCGTAACGACGACGACAGGTTGACCGACCGGGCCGCCGTCGTTGCGGACTTCGACGGCATTCTGCTCAGCCCAGGGCCGGGGACACCGCACCGAGCGGGAGCCACGATGGATCTCGTGACCGCAGCCGCTGCGTCCGGTACTCCACTGCTCGGGGTGTGTTTGGGACACCAGGCCATCGGTGCGGCCTTCGGTGCGACCGTCGACCGCGCGCCCGAACTGCTGCACGGAAAGACCAGCAGTATCCATCACACGGGCGTCGGCGTCCTCGAGGGACTACCCGAGCCGTTCACTGCCACTCGATACCACTCGCTCACCGTCGTCGAGGACACCATTCCCGATGAACTCGAGGTGACCGGACGCACCGACTCCGGCCTCGTGATGAGCATGCGCCACCGGACGTTGCCGATACACGGCGTCCAGTTCCACCCCGAATCGATTCTCACTCAGGGTGGGCACCGGATGCTGTCCAACTGGCTCGCCGTCTGCGGACACGAGCAGGACGAGCGCCTCGTGGTCGAGCTCGAGGCGCAGGTCGCACTCGCGTTCAGCTGACGCGACGCTCTGCTTACCGGGGCGGAATTCCCAACGTCCCCACGTTCACGTTGAGCGACTGGGACTTGGTGATTTCCGATCCGGCGGGTTCGGCCTGATTGACGATCCGCCCCACCAGGGTCGGGTCGAGCTGGCTCTGCGGGGTCGAGGTGATGTTGGCTGACGTACCCGTCCATCCGGCTGCCTCGAGTGCCGAGAGCGCTTGCGCAGGCGTCATCCCGACAAGATCGGGCATGGGGATCTTGTCGCCGTTCGAGACGCGCAGTGTCACGGTGTCACCTTCGGCGGCGTTCGATCCACCTGCCGGGCTCGTCGAGACAACCTCACCTACGGTCTGGCCCGAGTCGATGTTCTCGATCTGAACCTTGAATCCGGCCGCCTCGATGTTGAGACGCGCAACGTCGACCTGCTGGCCAGTGACGTCGGGAACACGGATCTGCGACGGGCCACTACCCAACGTGATCTTGACGGCCGAGCCGACGGTGATGCCGACACCGGTCGACGGATTCTGTTCGACCACCTTGTCGAGATTCTCCGGTGTCGAAGCCGCTCGTGCCACGGAAGTGTCGAGTTCGAGACCGATCGCGGACAATGCCTGAGTTGCCTGTTGAGCAGTCTTGCCGGCCAACGCCGGAACCTGCACCTGCTCCGGACCGGTCGAGATATCGAGGTCGACCGTGCTCGGCGAATCGACCTGCGTTCCGGCGGGCGGCTGCGACGCGATGACTCTGCCCGCGGCGATCGTGGGATCGGGCTTCTCGCGGGTCTGGACTCGAAGTCCGAGGTCTGCAAGAGCGGAAGTAGCCTCCGCGGTCGTGAGATTTGCGACGGTGGGGATGGCGACTCGTTCCGGTGAGGAATCGCTGCCGAGAGACAACAGGAACGCGGTGATGATGCCGACCACGACTACCGCTGCCAGCGCGATCACTGCTATCCGCAGTCCTCGCCGCTTCGAGGTGCTGTCTTCACCGCGCCCGGCCGGGGCCTGCTCGGCCGGGCGGTCGGCGTCGCCTGATCGGTACTGCGGTTCCCGCGAATCCATCGAGCCGAGGATCGTGGTGCGGTCCTCGTCGTTCATGACGGTGGGCGCCGAGGGGCGCTGCCCACCGAGCACTCGCACCAAATCGGTGCGCATGTCTGCGGCCGACTGGTAGCGGTTGGCCGGGTTCTTGGCCATGGCCTTGAGAATGATCGAGTCGAGTTCCCGCGGGATCGCAGAATTGACCGAGGACGGTAGTTGCGGATCTTCCCGCACATGCTGATACGCGACGGCCACGGGTGAGTCACCCTTGAACGGGGGTTCACCGGTCAGGACCTCGAACAGAACGCAACCGAGCGAATACACGTCCGAGCGGGCGTCCACCTGCTCGCCTCTGGCCTGTTCGGGGGACAGGTATTGAGCTGTGCCGATCACTGCGGCGGTCTGCGTCATCGGACTCGAGCTGTCGGCAATCGCGCGGGCGATACCGAAGTCCATCACCTTGACTGCACCGGCGTTGTTGATCATGACGTTCGCTGGTTTGACGTCGCGATGCACGATTCCGTTGCGATGACTGAAGTCGAGAGCCGCGCAGACGTCGGCGATGACCTCCATCGCGTGGCGCGGTGTCATCGGACCGTCGGCGCGGACGATGTCACGCAAGGTATTGCCGTCGACGTACTCCATGACGATGAACGGGAGCGGACCGGCTTCGGTCTCGGCCTCACCGGTGTCGTAGACCGCCACGATCGCTGGATGGTTGAGAGCTGCGGCGTTCTGCGCCTCGCGTCGGAACCGAAGATAGAACGTGGGATCGCGAGCGAGATCCGCTCGCAACACCTTGATGGCTACATCACGGTCGAGTCGACTGTCGCGCGCAAGGTGGACCTCGGACATGCCACCGAAGCCGAGAATCTCACCCAACTCGTAGCGGGAGGAGAGATTGCGGGGAGTCGTCATGGTTGTCCTTGTCGATCAGGTCCGAGTTGAGGTTTGGAGGCGCCGCCGGGCGCGGTGTCACCGGAATCTTCTTCGTCACCGGCACCGGGCAGCGACGGGAGAGTCAACTGCGGCAAGGTGAACCCGCTGCTCGTCGTCGTCGCCGCTGGGGCCGTCGTCGTGGTCGTCGGCGGCGCGGTGGTCGTGGTCGGCGGTTCCGTCGTGGTGGTCGTCGGTGGCGGCGTGGTTGTGGTGGTCGTTTCTCGGGTGGTGGTCGGTTCCGTGGTGGTCGGTTCCGTGGTGGTGGTGGTCGTCGTGGTCGGGGCAGGCTTCGTCGTCGGCGGCGTGAACGGCGCCTGTGACCCCTGTCCTCCCGTCAGCAGCACGTAGCCACCGATGATGACCGCCAGCACCAGAAGACCAGCGCCACCCCAAGCAAGGGCCTTCTGGGCAGAAGTCATCCCCGTCGGTTCCGGCGTGGCGGGAACCGCAGCGCCCGTGGACGGCCCGGTGTATCGGTTCTGGGACGTCGGCATCATTTGAGTGCTGTTGGGATTGGTGCCGGCAGCAGCTACGACACCAGGCATCAGAACGCGGCCGGTACCCGGACCCCGACCGTTGCCGGGAGCTGGTGGTCGTCGACCGGCACGCACTGCGGCAACAGCGTCCGCGAACTCACCGCCGTTCGCGTACCGGGCCGCGGGATCCTTGGCCATCGTGATCTCGATGAGCTCGCGCACCGATGGCGGCAAATCTGCGGGCAACGGTGCAGGCATCTCGCGGACGTGTTTCATCGCGACGGTGAGCGCACCGTCGCCGACGAACGGCCGCGTGCCCGAGAGCACTTCGTAGCCCACGACACCGAGGGAGTAGACGTCGCTCGCCGAGGTAGCTTCGTCGCCGAGAGCCTGCTCGGGAGCGATGTACTGTGCGGTCCCCATGACCATGCCGGTCTTGGTTACCGGGGAGGCGTCGACGGCTTTGGCGATGCCGAAGTCGGTGATCTTCACCTGACCTGCGGGGGTGATCAGAATGTTGCCCGGCTTGACGTCGCGGTGAACGACACCTGCCGTGTGCGCGATCTGTAGCGATCGGCCGGTCTGCTCGAGCATGTCGAGGGCATGCCCGAGTGGCAGCTTCCCGATCCGTCCGAGCACAGCGTTGAGCGGTTCACCGTTGACGAGTTCCATGACGAGATAGGCCAGGGACTCGCCTGCTTCGTCGCGCGTCTCGCCGTAGTCGTAGACCCCGGCGATACCGGGGTGGTTGAGCTGCGCTGTTGTTCGCGCCTCGAAACGGAAGCGCGCCAAGAACTCCGGATCCTCGGAGAACTCGGCTTTGAGAACCTTGACGGCAACCTTGCGGTCGAGGCGATTGTCCATCGCCTCCCACACCTGGCCCATACCGCCCGTGGCGATCAGCCGTAGGAGGCGATAGCGCTGTGCGATGACGGCACCATTTTTCAGTGGCATGTTCTCAGGTCACCTCCCTTGCAATCCGGCAGCGATGACCGCGCGCCCGATCGGTGCGGCCACCGAACCACCGGTGGCTGCAAGTGCACGGTCGCCACCGTCCTCGACGAGTACGGCGATGGCAATCTTCGGTGCCTCGGCCGGTGCGAAAGCGATGTACCACGCGTGCGGTGGTGTGTTTCGAGGATCGGTCCCGTGTTCGGCCGTGCCGGTCTTCGACGCGATCTGCACGCCGGGAATCTTGCCCTGTGATCCGGCATTGTTCTCGGCACCGATCATCAAATCGGTCAGAGTCGAAGCGACCTCCGTGCTGATGGCCTGGCCTTCCGATTGTGGCTTGGTGGTCGACAGGTCCGACAGATCCGGTGCCTGCAGCTGACTGATCAAGTGCGGCGCCATCCGAACTCCGTTGTTCGCCACTGTTGCTGCGATCACGGCATTCTGTAGCGGCGTCAGCGCAACATCTCGCTGACCGATGCTCGTCTGGCCCAGCGCGGCGTCATCGGGGATGGATCCGATCGTGCTGTCGGCGACGGGGAGCTGCAAGGACGTCGTGTCTTCCCCGATGCCGAACGCGCTCGCGGTATCTCGGAGCGCATCGGCACCGGTCTTGATGCCGAGTTCGACGAAGGCGGTGTTACAGGATCGAGCGAACGCCTCACGTAACGACGCCGTCGCCCCGCCACCGCACGTGCTGCCGTTGTAGTTCTCGAGGGTGGTCTGGGTGCCGGGAAGGGTGATGTTCGACGCTGCCGTCAGCTGATCGTCGGGTGTGGCACCGTTCTCGAGGGCCGCTGCCGTGTCGAGGACCTTGAAGGTCGATCCCGGCGGGTAGGTCGCCGATATCGCGCGATTCAGCAACGGCTTGTCGGGATCGGCGTTCAGTGCATCCCACGCCTCGGTGGTCTGTTGTCCGTCGTGGCTCGCCAACGAATTGGGGTCGTAGCTCGGTGTACTCGCCATCGCCAGGATATTGCCCGTCGAGGGTTCGATCGCGACGACGGATCCGGTGTAGCCCTTGGACGTGAGCTGGTCGTATGCCACCTGCTGAACGACGGGGTCGATGGTGGTCACCACGTTGCCCCCGCGCGGGTCGCGTCCGGAAATCAGATCGAAGAGGCGACGACCGAACAGGCGATCGTCCGAACCGTTGAGCACCTGATCTTCGGTGCGCTCGAGGCCACTGCTCGAGTAGAGCATCGAGTAGAACCCGGTGACCGGCGCATTCGCCAACGGGCTCGACGTCGCCGCCGGATTCGACGGGTAGGTGCGTAGGTACTTGTATCGGTCGTCGGTGGCGAGTGATGCGGCAAGAACCTGGCCCCCTGCCGAAATCTGTCCGCGCTGGCGGGAGTACTCGTCGAGTAGTACACGCGAGTTACGCGGGTCGGTCCGCAGATCGTCCGCCTTGATCACCTGCAGGTAGGTCGCATTGGCGAGAAGGGCCACGATCATGACCATGACGGCGATGGAGACCCGTCGAAGTGGAGTGTTCACGGGCGTTTCACCATTTCGGTCGGCGCTTCCGCGATCGGCGTCGCCACCACAGGCTTCTTGTTCGGAACGGCGGGTTCACGCGCGGCGTCGGAGATCTTGATCAACAACGCCAGCAGTAGATAGTTCGCTAGCAGCGAGGACCCGCCGTACGACATGTACGGGGTGGTGAGTCCAGTGAGAGGAATCAGCTTGGTTACCCCACCCACCACGACGAACAACTGAATGGCGATGGTGAACGCGAGCCCGGCGGCGAGAAGTTTGCCGAAGCTGTCACGAACGGCGAGCGCGGTGCGCAGGCCTCGGATGATGAAGACCAGGTATAGGACCAGGACTGCGGTGAGTCCGATGAGTCCGAGCTCCTCACCGACCGTCGCAATGATGAAGTCGGTCTTTGCGAACGGGACCTGCGACGGACGCCCACTGCCCAGCCCGGTCCCCGCGAGGCCGCCTGTGGCGAAACTGAACATCGACTGGACGATCTGGTAACCGGTGTCGTTGTAGTCCTCGAACGGATGCAGCCAGGTATCGGTGCGAATCTTGACGTGTCCGAAGACTTGATAGGCGAACAGGAAGCCGATCAACAGCAGCGCGAATCCGATGATGAGCCAGCCGACGCGTTCGGTGGCGATGTAGATCATCACTAGCACGGTGCCGAAGATCAGCAGCGAAGTACCGAGGTCCTTCTCGAACACGAGAACAGCGACCGAGACGATCCACACCAGCAGAATCGGACCGAGATCGCGCGCACGGGGGAAGTCCATCCCGAGTACATGTTTGCCGGCAGTGGTGAACAGTTCACGCTTGGCGACAAGGAGTGAGGCGAAGAAGATCAGCAACAGGATCTTCGCGAACTCGCCGGGCTGAAGGCTGAAGCCGGGCAGCCGAATCCAGATCTTCGATCCGTTGACCTCGGAGAACGCCGACGGCAGCAGTGCGGGAATGGCGAGCAGCACCAGACCTGCAAGACCGACGGTGTAGCTGTAGCGCGCCAGCGTGCGGTAATCCCGCAACAGGACCAGCACTGCAATGAATCCGGCGATCGCAAGGGTCGTCCAGAGCACCTGCTGATTGGCGTCCGGCGACGGGATTTCCTGACCCAGGTATGCGGCCGACTGTTGGTCGGCGAGATCGAGACGATGGATCAGCACGAGGCCGAGACCGTTCAACAGCGCCACGATCGGCAGCAGCAGCGGGTCCGCGTGCGGGGCGAACCTGCGGACCGCGAGATGCGCCACCGTGACCAATGCCAGATACGCCAGCGAGTACTTGACGAGATCGAGGGTGATGGTTTGTTCTTGGCTGGCCTCTACCAACACCAAGGACATCGTGGTGATCACCACCGCTATCCCGAGCAACAACAACTCGACGTTACGTCGGTTCGACTGAACGGGTGCCGGAGCAAATCCTTCCGGCGGACTCGGAAAGGATGCCCCCGCAGACGAATTGGAGCTCATCAAATACCGGCCCTACAGTTCTGACCTGCTACTTGCGGTGCTGACGGTGCTGGGGTGGGCGTTGATTCGGGCAGGACCGGTGGCGGGGCATCGGGCGCCGGAGGCAATGCCGGGGCACCTGGTGGCGGTGGCACCGGTGGCACCGGCGTCGTGATAGCCGGGGTCGCAGGCTCGGGTTCGCACAGCGGCAACAGATCACCGGAGGCGAGCTGCTTCATCTGTCCGTTCGCGTCGTCGAGCTTGCCCGACGGAAGTCCGGCCCGTACCTGTTCTCGAGCGGCGGGCACCAGATCGTCGACCTCGAAGACGTCACACGTGCTCGAGGCGGAATCCGGGCCGCGCAGGGTGAGCGTGCCGTCTGCGTCGAGGCAGCCGACGGAGTGGACCGTCTGAAGCGAGTAACCCAGGATCGAACCCGGAACTCCGCGCATGACGGCGACGCGGTTGTTCTCCTCGCCGACGTAGTAGTTGTTGCGGATCGCCGCGTTGGCAACGAAGGCGCCGCCGACCAGCAATGCGATGAGCGTCAGCGCGACCAGCGACCAGCGCAGCTTGTGCGACTTCTTCTCGGGTTCCGGTGCGGGAGTAGCGATTCGCTTCGGTGTCGACCTCGGCGGCCGCATTGCCGCAGCACGACCGGCGGCGGTGTTGAGCGGCGGTGAGTACTCTTCTTCCTCGGTACTTGCCGCGCCCCCGACAATCGGGTGACTCTGGCCGTAGTCGAGGTCGATGACGTCCGCGACGACGACGGTGACGTTGTCCGGTCCGCCGCTTCGCAGAGCAAGCTCGATGAGGCGGTCGGCGCTCTCTGCGCAGTCGCCCTCGTTCATGGTGTTCTCGATGGTTTCGTCGCTCACGACGTCGGACAGACCGTCCGAGCAGAGCAGGTAACGATCACCCGCACGAACCTCGCGGACGGTCAGCGTCGGTTCGATCTCGTTACCGGTCAATGCCCGCATGATGAGAGAGCGCTGGGGGTGGGTGTGCGCCTGTTCGGGTGTGATCCGGCCTTCGTCTACGAGCGACTGAACGAAGGTGTCGTCGCGAGTGATCTGCGAGAGCTTGGTGTCGCGAAGCATGTATGCCCGCGAATCGCCGATGTGAACGAGGCCGATCTTCTTGCCTGCGAAGAGAATTGCGGTGAGCGTCGTGCCCATCCCGTCGAGTTCGGGTTCGTCTTCGACCTGATCGGCGATGGAAGCATTGCCCTCGCGGGTCGCAGCTTCCAGCTTGCCGAGCAGGTCGTCACCGGGCTCGTCGTCATCGAGGTGCGCCAGGGCGGCGATCATCAACTGCGAAGCGACCTCGCCCGCGGCATGTCCGCCCATCCCGTCGGCGAGCGCGAGGAGTCGCGCTCCTGCGTAGACGGAGTCTTCGTTGTTCGATCGCACGAGTCCGCGGTCACTGCGGGCCGCATAACGCAGTACAAGAGTCACGGGCGCAACTCGATCACGGTTTTGCCCACACGCACCGGAGTGCCGAGCGGGACGCGGACGGCAGTGGTCACCTTGGCCCGGTCGAGGTAGGTGCCATTGGTCGAACCGAGATCTTCGACGTACCAGTCACCCCCGCGTGGGGAGATCCGTGCATGCCTGGTCGACGCGTAGTCGTCGGTCAGCACGAGTGTCGAGTCGTCGGCGCGGCCGATGAGAACCGGTTGCGTGCCGAGGGAGATGCGAGTTCCGGCGAGACCGCCCTGTGTTACCACTAGATTCTTGGCAACCTTCTGTTTGTTGAACGAGGGAAGAACCTTCGAGCCTCGGGAATAGCGTGCAGGCATACGCATGCCGGACGCGGCATATATGTCGCTACGTAGGGTTCGCAGGACGGCCCAGACGAAGAACCAGAGCAAGAGTAGAAAACCCGCTCGGGTCAGCTGCAGAATCAATCCCTGCACAGCCGTCCACCTCCTTTGCCACATCTGTGTCGACCAGCGTGGAGAACACGCCGGTTACTTCCCCCATGCACGCACCACGTGCAGACGTTTTCACACACAGCATCCTAGATAGAAGCTGTGTGTGTCGATCACCATACTGGCGGGGTGCGCTAAACGATGCGGACCAATATTTCGGAGTGTCCTGCGCGGATGACGTCGCCGTCTGCCAACTGCCAATCCTGAACGGATGCGCCGTTGACGGTGGTGCCGTTGGTCGAACCTAGATCAGACAACATCGCGACGCGTCCATCCCACCGAATTTCGACGTGTCGCCTCGATACTCCGGTGTCCGGGAGCCGGAACTGGGCATCTTGGCCACGGCCGATGATGTTCTGGCCTTCGCGAAGCTGGAAGTAGCGGCCGCTGCCGTCCTCGAGCTGCAATGTCGCGGCCAGACTCTGAGCGTCGTTGTACGCGGGCTCGGCGTAGCCGTAGTCGGGCTGTTGATACCCGGCTTGCTGGTAGCCGCCCTGCTGGGACTGATAGTCGTAGGCCGGCTGCTGATAGGACGCAGGCTGCTGATACGACGCAGGCTGTTGGGCGGGCTCGGCGTAGCGCTGGTCCCCGTAGGCCTGCTGGGGCTCCCCGTAGGCCTGCTGTTCGCCGTAAGCGGGCTCGGCGTACGCCTGCTGGCCATACGACTGCTGGTCCGAGTAGCCCTGCTGATCCCGATAGCCCTGCTGGTCCGAGTAGGCCTGTTCGGGTGGCGGCTGAGCCGAGTACCCCTGCGCGTAACCACCCTGCTCGTAACCCTGATCCGAATACGCTTGCTGGTCGTACCCTTGATCGCTGTAGGCCTGCTGTTCGTAGCCCTGGTTGTACTGATCGCCTCGGGGCTGACCCTGCTGCTGGGGAGCATCGGAATCGGCACCGTAAGCGCCGTTCGCATATGGAGCGCCGTTGCTACGCGCGTCATATCCGTTCTGGTCGCGGGCCTGCGCGTAACGCGGATCTTGGCCGGGAGCCGGATACCCGTTGCGGGCGCGCGGATCGGGGCGAGAGCCGTCGGCGGGTTCGCGTTGCGGGTCGTAGCCTGGGTTCTGCGTCATGGGGCCGGCTCCTGATGTCGACTTAGGTGGGGCTGACGGTCGCGGGGGGCGTTGGCCGGCCGCCGAGGCGTTTCCGGTTGCAGTCGACGATCGTCCCACATCGGGATCGACCGAACCACTGGCCCGGAACTGACCGGTGTGCAAGGTGGGCGACGGTTCGAATCGAACCACGACATCCCCGTACGTCTGCCAGCCCTGATCACGAATGTAGTCACCGAGGTGGCGCGAAAAAGCCTTCACGGTCAGATCGTGATCTGCGGCGAGTCCGTCATGGTCGGAACTGTTGATGGTGATCACATAGCTGTTCGGTGCGAGGTAGTGGCCCCCGTCGAGCGGACGGACCAGATCCGACGCTTCCTGCTGAAGCGCTGCCTCGACTTCCTGCGGAACCACTCCGCCACCGAATACGCGGGCGAATACGTCACCGACCGCGCCTTGCAGCTTTCGCTCGAAACGCTGGACAATTCCCATGGTGACCTCTCCTCCCATCTAGTGCTCGGGTCTGCATTGTTCCTGCTCGAGGAACGAACTTCGAGTAGGAACCGAACGCGTGACCGCGAGCGCGTGTCGGCTCGAGGTCTTCGTCCATGCATGATATACGTTGCGGGTCGGTAAGCACCCGTGCGCTGAAGGGTCGACATCTCGATTTCTTCGTCGCCGGATGTGCATGTTAACGTTCACCGGTCACCCGGGCGGGTGGCGGAATGGCAGACGCGCTGGCTTCAGGTGCCAGTGTCCTTCGGGACGTGGGGGTTCAAGTCCCCCTCCGCCCACAACACTGGTCGCAGCTGATTCGTTCGCTGCGGCCAGTGGTTTATTTACGACCGAGATGTCGCGATGAGCACAAAAGAAGGCCCGGCCGAATGAATTCGGCCGGGCCTTCTTTTGTGGGCCTGCTCAGATCCCCTTCTTGATCATCTCCGCGCACTTTTCACCGATCATCATCGTGGTGATGTTGGGGTTGACGGCCACGATCTTCGGCATGATGGACGCGTCTGCCACGCGCAAGTTGCGGACGCCCTTGACTCGTAATTGCGGATCCAGGGGTGCGTCGGGGTTATCGGCCGCGCCCATCGATACCGAGCCCGTGGGGTGGTAAACGGTGTTGTGGGTGCGGGTGATGTAGTCGGCGATCTCGTCGTCGGTGCGCACTTGCTCACCGGGGAACAACTCCATTCCCGCCCATTCGGCCATAGCCGGTTTCCCGACGATCTCGCGGGCCAGCTTGATCCCGTAGGTCATGATCTGCATGTCGTACGGGTCCGAGAAGTACTTCGGATCGACACGCGGCTTGTCGCGGAAGTCTCGGCTGCGCAGACGGACCGTGCCGCGCGAACGTGCGTCCGTGACATTCGGGGTCAGACAGAACGCGTTCTCCGAGGTGGGATAGCCCTGGCGCAACGTGTGCATGTCGAACGGGGTGTTGCCGAAGTGGAACATCAGGTCCGGTCGGTCGCGTCCCTTGTCGATGCGAGTGAAGATTCCGATTTCCCACCACTGCAACGACTCGGTGACCATCGGCTTCTTCGCGTCCCAGGAGATGACGCCCTCTGGGTGATCCTGCATGTGCGAGCCGACGCCGGGTGAGTCCACCACTACCTCGACGCCGATGTCGCGCAGGTGGTCGGCGGGCCCGATACCGGAGAGCATGAGCAACTTGGGGGAGTCGATCGCGCCGGCCGAGACGATGACCTCGCGATCGGCGTGGATGGTGTCGGTGTGTACCAAGTCCGGGTTCAAAACCTGTACGCCCGTGCATCGTTTGTCCGCGTCGATGATCAGCTTCTTGACCCAGAGTCCGGTGAGGACCTCGAGGTTGGTGCGCGTATTCATGATCGGGTGTAGATAGGACACCGACGACGAGGACCGAACGCCGTCCTCCAGGGCGTTCACCTGGAAGAACCCTGCGCCCTCGACAACCGTGCCGTTGTTGAACTGCACGGTAGGGATACCGGCTTGCTCACACGCTTCGAGAATCGCCACCCCTGCCGGGTCCACAGCTTCGATGTTCCGGATGCGTACCGGCCCGTCGTGACCGTGGTGCGTGCCCGGCTGGTCGTTGTTCTCGAGCTTTCGAAGCAGCGGCAGCATCTGCTCGGAATCCCAGCCGACGGCGCCGTACTTGCCGGCCCACTCGTCGAGATCCTCGGCAGGCGGCCAGAAAGCGATGCACGAGTTGTGTGAGGAACAACCGCCCAGCACCTTCGCCCGAGACTGGCGCATGAACGAGTTACCGTGCTCCTGCGGTTCGATCAGATAATCCCAGTCGAAACCTGATCCGAGCAGTGCAGGCCAGCGGGTGAGCTGGAGGACGGCGTCGACGCCGACGTCGCTCGGGCCGGCCTCGATCAACGCGACGGTGACGGACGAGTCCTCACTGAGACGTGCCGCCACGGCAGCGCCGGCGCTGCCGCCGCCGACGACCACGTAATCGAATCGCTTTTCGGACATGTTCTTGCGCCTCTCCTCGAACCGAACCGAACAGACAATCGGTGGTGTGTTCAGTGCTGCGGGAACCAGCCGGTGACTGCGGGCCGGAGGTTCTGGTAGATGTGCTTGATCTCCTGGTATTCGGCCAGACCGGTCGGACCCAGTTCGCGGCCGTTGCCCGACATGCCGAATCCACCCCACTCGGCCTGTGGCAGGTAGGGGTGGAAGTCGTTGATCCAGACGGTGCCGTGGCGCAACCGCGCAGCCACGCGCTCGGTCTTTCCGGCGTCCTGGCTCCAAACGCCCGCGGCGAGCCCGTACCGAGTGTCGTTGCCGATGGCGACGGCCTCTTCTTCCGTGCGGAAGGTCTCCACGGTGACGACGGGACCGAAGCCCTCTTCCTGCACCACCGACATTGCGGTGTTGCAGCCGTCGAGGACCGTCGGCAGATAGTAGAAGCCCGCCTCGAGTTCACCGGTGCCCCATTCGGCGCCGCAGCCGACGACGGCCCCTTCCGCGATGCCTGCGTCGACGTAGGCGGTGACCTTGTCACGATGGTCGGCGGAGATGAGCGGACCTGTCTCGGCCGCTTCGTCGAACGGCCCGCCCAAGCGAATCTGCTTGGCGCGACGGATCAACTCCTGAACGAAGCGGTCATGGATGGACTCCTCGACGATGAGACGCGCTCCTGCCGAGCACACCTGGCCGCTGTGTACGAAGGCTGCGTTGAGGGCATTGTCGACGGCCGCATCGAAGTCGGCGTCGGCGAAGACGACGTTGGGGTTCTTCCCGCCGAGTTCGAGTGCCACCTTCTTGACCGTCTGCACTGCCGCTGCGGCGACCACGCGGCCCGTCGCGAGTCCGCCGGTGAACGAGACCATGTCGACATCGGGATGTTCCGACAGCGGCGCGCCCGCGGTGGCACCGGCGCCGAGCACGAGGTTCGCCACGCCCGCCGGTAGTCCGAGCCCATCGAGTACATCCATCAGAAGCATCGCAGTGTGCGGGGTGAGTTCGCTGGGCTTGAGCACGAAGGTGTTGCCCGCTGCGAGAGCAGGCGCCACCTTCCACGCCACCTGCAGCAGCGGGTAGTTCCAGGGGGTGATCATTCCGCAGACACCGATGGGCTCGTAGACGACCTTGCTCACGACGTCGGGCATGCCCGGGTCCACCACCCGACCTGCCTGCTGCCCGGCGAGCACGCCGAAATAGCGGAAGCTGGCAGTGATGTCGTCCATGTCGATTTCGCTCTCCACGAGGCGCTTGCCCGTATCGAGTGACTCGGCGCGGGCGAACTCGTCCTTACGTTGTTGGATCGCATCAGCGACCCGTAACAACAACGCGCCCCGTTCGGTCGCCGGAGTGGAACTCCATACTCCTGCGTCGAATGCACGTCGGGCGGCGGCGATGGCCGCTGCGGTATCGGCACCATCTGCCTCGTCGACGGTGCCGACGAGCTCGCCGTTCGCCGGGCAGTGGATCTCTCGAGTTCCGCCGTTGACCGCGGAGGTCCACTCACCATCGATAAACAACGTCTTGGGCATGAGGCTGGTCTCCTAGCTGCGTGGGTTGTGCTGTTTGGGCTGTCCGTGCGGGTGGAGCGGTCAGGAACCGCCGCTGTTCTCCTCGAGCTGGAGGAAAGTCAGGTGCCCTTCGTAATGGTCCAGGATATCTTCGATGACCTGGTCTTTCGTATATCCCATGATGTCGTATCCCTGACCGGAACCACCGTCCAGATAGACCTCCATCCGGTAGTACTCGTCCTCGGTGCGAGGCAGTGTCAGCCCGAAGGACGGGACGGCGACCTTGCGTCGCCACACCTGATATCGGAACGGATGAGCGTGGTCTGCACCGACCTCGAGTTCGTACATGTCCTCGGTATCGTCGACGGGACCGCATCGGGCATCGATCCCTTGCGCCCGCATTTCTTCGACGACCTCGTTGAAACTCGGCAACACCACCTCGCGTCCGAACTCTCGCACTCGGTCCTCGCCGGGGAATCTGAGAACCCGACTGAGTCGGTGGCGCCAGGACCAGTCGACTCCGCGGTTTCCTCCGGTGCGGACCGAGAGCGAGCCCGGCAAACTCTGCTCGACGCTTTCGATTCGGAACGTCTCCACTCTCAGCGACCGGTAGAGCCCGATCATGACGAGGATGATGACGAAGGCGAAGGGCAAGCCCATGATGACCGCAGCATTCTGCAAAGCTCCGACGCCGCCTACGACGAGCATGGCCACGGTCAGACCGCCTGTCGCCAGCGCCCAGAAGATGCGAAGCGGCGCGTTCCCGTCGTGTTGCGGGCTCGGCAGGTGCGAGGAGAGGTTGGCCATCACCAGCGCGGCCGAGTCCGCGGACGTGACGTAGAAGAGAAGAGCGGTGAAGGTGGCGAGGGCGGCGATGAAGATGAATGCCGGGTAGTCCCTCAGGAGTTCGTAGAACGCGCCCTCCGGGTTGAGGATTGCTTGTTCGCCGAATTCGTTGTCACCGCCGCGAACCCGCTGGAGGGCAGAGTTTCCGTAGACCGAGGCCCACATGAGTATGTAGAGAAAGGGGATCGTCAAGGTCCCGAGTACGAACTGGCGGATGGTGCGGCCTCGGGATATCCGCGCGAGGAACAGGCCGACGAACGAGGCCCACGCGATCCACCAGGCCCAGAAGAACAGTGTCCAGTCGGTCATCCACGTGCCGGTGTCCTCGAACGCGAAGGTCTGACCGACCATGTTGGGGAACAGTCGAACGAAGTCGCTGACATTCAGAACGAGGGCGTCGAGTAGGAACTGGGTTTGGCCCATGACGAGCACCCAGATCGACAGTGCGAACGCCAGAAACACGTTGAGAAGCGAGAGAATTTTGATTCCCTTGTCCACGCCCGAGGTGGCCGAAAGTGTGGCAATGGCAACACCGACGGCGACGATGCCGATTTCGACACCGGTGCTGACCTCCAGCCCGAAAACTATGTTCAGTCCCACGTTGATCATCACCACGCCGATTCCCAGCGAGGTTGCTACGCCGAAGATCGTCCCGAGTAGTGCAGCGAAGTCGACTGTGTCGCCCAGCACACCCTTGACGCGTTTGCCGAAGATGGGCGCGAGTGCCGAGCGGATCGCCAACGGCTGGTTCTTCCGATATGCGAAGTACGCCAACGCAATCCCCATCAGGGCGTAGAGGCCCCATCCACTGATTCCGTAGTGGAAGAGCGTCCATACGGTCGCCTCACGGGCAGCTTCCACCGAACCGGCTTCGGTGCTAGGCGGTTGGAGGTACTGCGTCACCGGCTCGGAGACGGCGAAGTACATCAGGTCGGTGCTGATTCCGGCGGCGAAGAGCATGGACGCCCATGACAGCAACCCGAACTCGGGTTGTGAGTGAGCCGGCCCGAGCTTGATATTGCCGAATCCCGAGAATGCCAGGTAAACAACGAACACGAGCACGATCGCGACCAGCGCAACGTAGAACCACCCGAACCAGTCCGACGTCCACATCACTGCGCTGCCGAGCACACTCTCCGCGTTCTCCGGTGCGATCAGCGCCCAGATCGTAATCGCAAGAGTGAACAGCGCAGCGGGTACGAAGACCCGCCAGTTCACCCGCGATCGAGCCTCCGGTTCGTCGGCCACATCAGGCTTGGATTCCTCGACCGAAGAACTCACAAATCTGTTCCCTTCTGTTACTTGCACCCGGATGGCGGCGTCAGCACTGTGCTCACAAACACAGCAAGACACTGGAGGTGACGCTTCCGTCGTCCTCACCCTAGTCCCGCAGACGCCTGGCTTTGGGCCCTTCGAGCTGCGAAAATTCGACTTGGCAGAGTTGGTCGGTCCTGTTCGAGGCGCACGGTTTCGGTCGACTGCAGCATCGCGGTCGACTCACTGCGAGGGACGGATCCGCCGCTGTCGGGTCGGACCGTCGATGCCCAATGCACTGTTCGCCGAGTGCAATCCGGCTTTCGACCGGACTGTGATCAACCGTCTTGCGCTTAGCGGGCGCACGTCCGGCAAGCGCAGGTGGCGAATTACGCCGATGTTGTTTCCCGATGTCCTTCGGTGACACCCGGATTGTGAGCCCGACGTGAATTCTGGGCATTGCCTCTCTCGAGTTGCTTCTCGCGTGCAAAAGCGGAGCGCAGGGGTCGATATGGTCTCGTAAAAATTTTTGTGAACCCCCAGCTCGAGGGCGTTAATAGGTTAACCTTATTTGCAGTGTTACCTGGGTACTGATTTATCGTTTGTCATTGGACCGGCGTACAAACGGCCGATCCACCCGAACGAGGCTTGCGTGTGCCCCCGAGCTGATCTGCTCGACGGTAGGCAAGGCCCGACGCTCGGGGGTGCTGCTTCAACGGCGAACGGCACCCAACAGCCGTCCGCGACGGCCGGCGATCTGTGCCGAGCCGCTCTGGCGTATTTGAAAGCTGGACTTATCCGAAGGCTAGGTATGAAGCACACTCCGGGCCCGCAAGGCCTCTACGATCCCCGTAACGAGCATGACTCCTGTGGAGTGGCGTTCGTGGTGGACATTCACGGTCGCCGTAGCCGTGACATCGTCGAAAAGGCCATCACTGCGCTGGTCAATCTCGAGCATCGGGGCGCCGCCGGCTCCGAACCCAACACCGGTGACGGCGCTGGAATTCTCATCCAGGTACCGGACGCATTCTTCCGAGCCGTTGTCGATTTCGAACTGCCCGCCGCGGGCGCGTATGCCACCGGAATCGCTTTTCTGCCGCAAGGCAAAGTCGATGCCGCTCGTGCGTGCGAGGACGTCGAGAAGATCGTCGAGGACGAGGGCCTGACCGTCCTGGGCTGGCGTGATGTTCCCACCGACGACTCCTCTCTCGGGGCGCTCGCGCGGGATGCGATGCCCACGTTCCGTCAGTTGTTCTTCGGCTCTTCCGATTCCTCCGTTACGGATATGGATCTCGAGCGCCGCGCATTCGTCATCCGCAAGCGCGTCGAGCACGAGCTCGGCGAACAGGGACCCGGCAAGGGCGGCCCCGGCCGCGAGACCGTGTACTTCCCGTCCCTTTCCTCGCAGACTTTCGTCTACAAGGGCATGTTGACGACCCCTCAGCTCAAGGGCTTCTACATCGATCTGCAGGATGAACGTGTCGAAAGCGCACTCGGGCTCGTGCACTCACGATTCTCGACCAACACGTTCCCGTCGTGGCCGCTGGCGCACCCGTTCCGTCGCGTCGCGCACAACGGCGAGATCAACACCGCGACCGGCAACGAGAACTGGATGCGTGCCCGCGAGGCTCTCATCACCTCCGACGTCTTCGGTGGTCCCGACGCGCTGAAGAAGATCTTCCCCGTCGTCACCCACGGCGCAAGTGACACCGCTCGTTTCGACGAAGTACTCGAACTGTTGCACCTCGGCGGCCGCAGTCTTCCGCATGCTGTGCTCATGATGATCCCGGAGGCATGGGAGCGTCACGAGAGCATGGACCCCGCCCGTCGTGCGTTCTACCAGTACCACTCTTCGCTGATGGAGCCCTGGGACGGACCGGCCTCGGTGTGCTTCACCGACGGCACCCTCATCGGTGCAGTGCTGGACCGCAACGGTCTGCGCCCGAGCCGGCTGTGGGTCACCGACGACGGCCTCGTCATCATGGCGTCCGAGGTCGGCGTGCTCGACATCGATCCGGCGAAGGTCATCAGCAAGGTTCGGCTCCAGCCCGGACGGATGTTCCTCGTGGACACCGCTCAGGGTCGCATCGTCTCCGACGACGAGATCAAGGACGAGCTCGCTGCCGAGCACCCGTACCAGCAATGGCTCGACGACGGTCTCACCGAGATCGACGATCTGCCCGACCGCCCGCATGTGCACATGCCGCACGATCGCGTGCTGATCCGTCAGCAGATCTTCGGGTACACCACCGAGGAGCTGAGCGTTCTTCTCTCGCCGATGGCGAAGACCGGAGCCGAGGCGATCGGCTCGATGGGTACCGATACTCCGATTGCGGTTCTCTCTGCCCGCCCGCGGATGCTGTTCGACTACTTCTCGCAGCTGTTCGCGCAGGTCACCAACCCGCCGCTCGACGCGATCCGTGAAGAAATCGTCACGAGCCTCGGCGGCACCATCGGACCCGAGGGCGACCTGCTCGACCCGGGCGCCGACGCGTGTAAGCAGATCGTGCTCCCGACGCCGATCCTGCACAACGACGACCTGTCCAAGCTGATCCACATCAACGACGACGGGACGCAGGAAGGCCTGCGTTCGGTGGTCGTGCGCGGTCTGTATCCGGTGGCCGAGGGCGGCGAGGGGCTTCGGCAGTCGCTCGAGGCCATTCGGGCGCAGGTGTCTGCGGCGATTTCCGGTGGAGCGCGCATCGTCGTGCTCTCCGATCGTGAATCCAGCGAGAAGCTCGCGCCGATCCCGTCGCTGCTACTGACCTCCGCGGTTCATCAGCACTTGGTCCGCGAGAAGACCCGCACTAAGGTCGGCCTGATCATCGAGTCCGGTGATGCCCGCGAGGTGCACCACATGGCGCTTCTCGTCGGTTTCGGTGCGGCAGCGGTCAATCCGTACATGGCGTTCGAGTCCATCGAGGACATGATCGAGCGCGGTGCTCTCGCCGATATCGAGCTCGACAAGGCCGTCGCCAACTACATCAAGGCGGCAGGCAAAGGTGTCCTGAAGGTGATGTCCAAGATGGGCATCTCGACGTTGGCGTCGTACACCGGTGCGCAACTGTTCCAGGTGATCGGCCTTTCGCAGGCCGTGGTGGACGAGTACTTCACCGGACTGAACAGCCAGCTCGGTGGTATCGATCTCGACCAGATCGCCGCTGATGTGCAGACGCGTCACGGCATCGCTTATCTCACCAACCGGCACGAGCGCGCGCATCGTGAGCTCGAGACGGGCGGCGAGTACCAGTGGCGTCGTGAAGGGGAGTACCACCTCTTCAACCCGGACACCGTGTTCAAGTTGCAGCACTCCACTCGCACCGGCCAGTACGACGTCTTCAAGGAATACACGAAGATGGTCGACGACCAGTCGGAGCGCCTGGCCTCGCTGCGTGGACTCTTCCGCTTCAAAACCGAAGACCGGCAGTCCATTTCGATCGACGAGGTCGAACCGGCCTCGGAGATCGTCAAGCGCTTCTCGACGGGCGCGATGAGCTACGGCTCCATCTCCGCCGAGGCGCACGAAACGCTGGCGATCGCGATGAACCGCCTCGGTGCCCGCTCCAATTCGGGTGAAGGCGGAGAAGACGTCTCGCGTTTCGAGCCCGACGAGAACGGTGACTGGCGACGCAGTGCGATCAAGCAGGTCGCGTCGGGACGCTTCGGTGTCACCTCGCACTACTTGACCAACTGCACCGACATCCAGATCAAAATGGCCCAGGGCGCCAAACCTGGTGAGGGTGGCCAGCTTCCGGCACACAAGGTGTATCCGTGGGTTGCCGAGGTTCGGCACTCGACGCCGGGTGTCGGCTTGATTTCGCCTCCGCCGCACCACGATATCTATTCGATCGAGGACCTGGCGCAGCTGATCCATGATCTGAAGAACGCCAACCCGCAGGCGCGCATTCACGTCAAGCTCGTCTCTGAACTCGGCGTCGGCACGGTCGCAGCGGGTGTCTCCAAGGCGCACGCCGATGTGGTCCTCATCTCGGGTCACGACGGCGGTACCGGCGCAACGCCGCTGACATCGGTCAAGCACGCAGGCGGGCCGTGGGAACTCGGTTTGGCCGAGACACAGCAGACGTTGCTGCTCAACGGTCTTCGTGATCGCATCGTCGTTCAGGTCGACGGACAGCTCAAGACCGGGCGCGATGTGATGGTTGCAGCTCTGCTCGGTGGCGAGGAATTCGGTTTCGCAACCGCGCCTCTCGTCGTGACGGGATGCATCATGATGCGCGTGTGCCACCTCGATACGTGCCCGGTCGGTGTTGCCACGCAGAACCCGCTGTTGCGCAAGCGTTTTGCCGGCCAGCCGGAGTTCGTGGAAAACTTCTTCATGTTCATCGCCGAAGAGGTTCGCGAGCTGATGGCCGAGCTCGGATTCCGCACCCTCAACGAGGCCGTCGGCCAGGTGGCGCTGCTGGACACCACCGCAGCCAAGGACGCGTGGAAGGCATCCAAGCTCGATTTGTCCCCGATTCTCGACGAGGTCGAGTCGGCGTTCATGAACCAGGACCTCTACAACACCGGTACCCAGGATCATGGCCTCGACAAGGCACTCGACCAGCAGCTCATCGTGCAGAGTCGAAATGCGCTGGACAGGGGCGAGAAGGTGTCGTTCGCCTCGAAGATCACCAACGTCAACCGCACGGTCGGCACCATGCTGGGCCATGAGGTGACCAAGGCGTACGGCGGCGTCGGCCTGCCCGAGAACACCATCGACATCACTTTCACCGGCTCGGCGGGTAACAGCTTCGGCGCCTTCGTGCCTGCCGGCATGACACTTCGCCTCCACGGTGACGCCAACGACTTCGTCGGCAAGGGTCTTTCCGGTGGACGCATCGTCATGCGGCCCTCGCTCGATGCCCCCAAGGGCTTCGTCGCCGAGGACAACATCATCGGCGGCAACGTCTTCCTGTTCGGTGCCACCAACGGTCAGGCCCTCATCCGAGGCGTCGTCGGTGAGCGTTTCGCAGTGCGTAACTCCGGTGCGGTGGCCGTCGTCGAAGGTGTCGGCGACCACGGTTGCGAGTACATGACCGGTGGCAAGGTCGTCGTCCTCGGCGAGACGGGGCGGAACTTCGGTGCCGGCATGTCCGGCGGCGTCGCATTCATCTTCGACCCGGCCAAGACGTTCGAGGCGAACCTGAATACCGAGCTCGTCGATATCGAGGACATCGAAGGCGACGAGTTCGTCTGGTTGAAAGACATCGTCACCCGTCACCACGAGGAAACGGGATCCGAAGTTGCAGAGCGAATCCTCAACGATTGGTCACAGCAGGTGAACCATTTCGTGAAGGTCATGCCGCGCGATTACAAGAAGGTACTGCTGGCCATCTCCGAAGCCGAGAAGAACGGCGCGGACGTGGACGAAGCGATCATGGAGGCAGCTCGTGGGTGACCCACAAGGATTTTTGAAGCACACGGTTCGTGAACTGCCGAAGCGTCGACCCGTCGACCTGCGGCTGATGGACTGGAAAGAGGTCTACGAGGACTTCCCCAAGGAAGCCTTGCAGACGCAGGCGAGTCGTTGCATGGACTGTGGTGTTCCGTTCTGCCACAACGGCTGCCCGCTGGGGAACCTGATTCCCGAGTGGAACGACCTGGTGTTCAAGGATCGCTGGCGCGAGAGTATCGACCGCTTGCATGCCACGAACAACTTCCCGGAGTTCACCGGACGACTGTGCCCTGCTCCGTGCGAGGCGTCGTGCGTACTGGGAATCAACCAGGACCCCGTGACGATCAAGCAGGTCGAGGTCGAGATCATCGACAAGGCCTTCGAAGAGGGCTGGGTCACTCCCGTCTACCCGACGTTCCTGACGGGCAAGAGCATCGCCGTCGTCGGTTCGGGGCCTGCGGGATTGGCTGCCGCCCAACAGCTCACGCGTGCCGGCCACACCGTCACCGTGTTCGAGCGGGCAGACCGCATCGGCGGACTGCTGCGCTACGGCATCCCCGAGTTCAAGATGGAGAAGCGCCACATCGACCGTCGTCTGGCACAGATGGAGGCCGAGGGCACGGTGTTCCGTACAGGTGTCGATGTCGGAGTGGACATCTCGGCCGAGGAACTGCGCACAGAGTTCGACGCCGTCGTTCTGTCCGGTGGTGCTACCGCGTGGCGCGATCTGCCGATCGAGGGACGCGAACTCGAGGGCATCTATCAGGCGATGGAATTCCTTCCCGGAGCAAATCATGTGCAGCAGGGCGATTACGACGCTCCGCCCGTCACAGCGAAGGGCAAGAAGGTCGTGATCATCGGTGGCGGTGACACCGGTGCAGACTGCCTCGGCACCTCGCATCGTCAGGGCGCCGAGAGCGTTCACCAGTTCGAGATCATGGCTCGCCCGCCGGAGGAGCGTGCGACGTCCACTCCTTGGCCGTTGTACCCGTTGATGTTCCGCGTCGCGTCGGCTCACGAAGAGGGTGGCGAGCGAGTGTTCTCGGTCAACACCGAGCGTTTCGTCGGTGCCGACGGCAAGGTCACCGGACTCGAAGCGCACGAGGTCGAGTTCAAGGCAGGCAAGTTCGAGAAGGTCGAGGGCAGTGAGTTCACCCTCGAGGCCGATCTGGTGCTTCTTGCCATGGGCTTCGTCGGTCCCGAGAAGCCGGGGTTGCTGACCGATCTCGGCGTGGACCTGAACGAGCGCGGCAACGTCAAGCGCTCGAACGAGTGGGTCACCAACGTGCCCGGTGTGTTCGTTGCCGGTGACATGGGTCGTGGCCAGTCGCTCATCGTGTGGGCCATCGCCGAAGGCCGTTCGTGTGCGGCTGCCGTCGATACGTTCCTCGAGGGTGTGACGGCCCTCCCGTCGCCTATCGTCCCCACTCAGGCGCCGCAACGCTGATCGGTTGCACCAGAACGAGGTTATGGACGGAAAGCAGGTTTTTCCGCTCCATAACCTCGTTTTCGTTACCGATGGTGAGATGTCCTGGTTTTAGGTAACCTCCGTTTACCGATTGGGCATCAATTCGACATCAGGGACTGGCATCCTCACCCTCGAAGTCGAAAGTCCGCTACTGCAGTGAGGCCGCAACCATGCGCGTGAAGAAACTTGTCGCCACCGTCGGAGCAGTCATTGCCGTCGCTGCTGGGACGTCGGTCCTGTCGACGGCGCCCGCGGCGGCCGATCCAGGTGGTTGCCCGGATCTGTATGTGGTCGCGATCCCGGGGACGTGGGAGACGAGTTCGGGCGCTGCGCCCAAGCCTGGCATGCTCACTGCCGTCACCGACCGCATCGCGAGTTCCTCCGTTCGCACCGATTACGTGTCGTACCCGGCCACGGCGTTTCCTTGGGAGGGTGGGATCTACGGGGAGTCTCGCGCGATCGCCACGGCGAATGCGGGCGGAATGCTCGAAGCGATGGCCGCGCAGTGCGGTGCAACGAAGTTCGGCATCATCGGTTACAGCCAGGGTGCCGATGCTGCGGGCGATCTCGCTGCGTCGATCGGAACGGGTCTCGGCGTCGTGCCCGCGAATCGGGTCGTCGCGGTCGGCCTCATCTCCGATCCGAAGCGTTCGGACGCCGATGCATTGGTCGGCCCCGAGGTCGTCGGTACCGGTGTCGGTGGCCCGCGCGTCGGCGGGTTCGGTTTCGTCAGCCCGGTGGTGAAGACCTTCTGCGCGATCGGCGATCTGTACTGCTCGACGCCCAAGGACGACTACATTTCACGGTTGGCCGGCTTCCTCGCGGTCTCTTCCGATCCGAACCCCGATGTGGTCGCGAAGGCGCAGCAGGAAGCGCAGATTCTCATCGGCGATCTGTCGGCAGCTGGTGGGCTTCCGGTCCTACAAGGTCAGCTGACCGATCAGGCGAACGAGCAGCGTCGTCGTGAAATCGAGGCGTTCTATCGTTCCGGGATTCATCAGGAATACGGCAGCTACGCGGTCGACAGCAGTGGAACGAGTGCCACGTCGTGGTTGGCGAACTACCTGCTCGATCAGGCCTGAGAAGGTCCGACTTCGACACCGGTCTGTCGGGTCCGTAATAGGAGATAGACCACGATCGCCGCTGCACCCATCCCTAGTGCGCTCCATGTGGCGGCGAGAGTGAGCCCGTCGACGAACGCGGCTGCCGCGATCTCTCGCAGTGCCGAATCCAGCGGTGGCGGAAGGTAGTCGGCAACGGTCATGCCGCCGCCGACGGTCTCGGATGCCGGCCCGGCTATGTCCGGCGGGGTATTCGGTGGCAGGGCGTCCTCGAGTCGGTGGCGGTAGACGGTCGATCCGATTGTTCCGAGGATGGCGATGCCGACGGCGCCACCGAGTTCGGCGCCGGTCTCCGACAGTGCCGAGGCGGCACCTGCTTTCTCCGGTGCCGCAGCTGTGAGCACGATGTCGGAGTTGAGCGTCGAAGATGCACCGACTCCGAGCGCCAGCAGGGACATGCCCACCACCAGTAGCGGCAGTCCGGAATCGGGTTGGATGAACGCCATCGCAGTGGCGCCGACGGCAATCAGGGCAAGTCCGCCGGCGATGATCGCTCCGGTCGAGACGATCTTGCTCAGGCTCGGTGCGAGTACCGCCCCGGTCCCGGCTGCGATCGCGGGGATCAGCAGCCACAGACCCGCCTCCAGTGGACCGAGTCCCACGATCAGCTGCAGATACTGCGAGGCGAACAGACTGAATCCGGTGAGCGCGAAGATCACCAGGAATTGAGCGAGTACTGCTGCGCTGAAGGCACGTTCGGCGAACAGGGTGATGTCGATGAGTGGGTCGCGCCCTCGCCTTTGCCTTCGCAGGAACAACAAGCCCAGAACAAGTCCGGCGGTAGCCGTGGCGGTAGTCGTGGCGTCGACCCCGTCCTGTGCGCCGTGCTTGATTGCGTAGACGATCCCGAGCATCGACGCGATCGACAGTACGACGCTGAGCGGGTCGAAGCGGCCCGGGTCGGGATCCTTGAACTCCGACACCAGCAGCGGCGCCGAGATGAGCAGGACGACCATGATCGGAATGTTGATCAGAAACACCGAGCCCCACCAGAAGTGCTCGAGCAACGCCCCACCGATGACGGGACCGAGGGCGCCGCCTCCGGCGAACCCGGCGGTCCACAGTCCGATCGCTTCCTTACGTTGGCCCGGATCGTGAAACATGTTGCGTATCAGAGACAATGTGCTCGGCGCGATGGTGGCTCCGCCGATGCCCAGAAGTGCTCGCGCGAGAAGGAGCATCTCGGAGGACGTCGAGAAGGCTGCGAGCAACGATGCGGCGCCGAACACGACGGCGCCGATCATCAGAAGTCTGCGACGGCCGATCCGGTCACCGACAGAACCCATCGTGATGAGCAGACCAGCCAGAAGGAAGCCGTACAGGTCGAGAATCCACAGTGTTTGATTGCTGCTCGGTTCCAGGTCCGCGGTCATGAAAGGAAGCGCCAGGTAGAGCACCGACATGTCCATCGAGACCAGCAGGATCGGGATCACGAGAATACTCAGTCCGAGCCAATCCTTGCGGGTTGCCTTCGGGGGGTCGCCGGTCATGGATCTCTTCTTCCGCCGCAATTACTCTTTTGTTCGCCAACGCCGATGCGGATGACCCACATGACGGTACCGTCGAATTCGGTGGTTGCCTCTCAGGTGGCCACATACGAGAGGACGCAGTATGCCCAGTGAGCTGAAGGTTGTCGCCACCATCACCGCCAAGCCGGAGTCGGTCGATGCCATACGGACAGGTCTGGCGACGCTGGCCGCGGAGTCGGCGAAGGAGAGCGGAAACGTCTCCTATGAACTGTTCGAGTCAGCTTCCGAGCCGGGTACTTTCGTCACCATCGAGGTGTGGGGATCGCAAGAGGACCTCGACGCGCACATGCAGACACCCCACCTGCAGAAGGCGCTGGGCGAGTTCGGTGCACACCTCGCCAGTGCACCGTCGATTCACCCGCTACGCGTAGTCGGCTAGTTCTCTGTTCGCTTCGCTGTCGCCGGGTTCGGTATCGAGAGTTCTGTAGACGATCCCGGAGACAGCGAGGAGAACGACGGTCAGACCGATTGCCAACCATCCCGTCGCGGTCATCTGCCCGTATCCGATCTCGCGGGCGCCCGCCGCGGTGTAACTCATCGGCATGAACGCCGACAGGTGGCCCCAGATCGCGGCACTGCTCGCGTAGGCAGCTCCGCACACCACGACCTGGACGAGGAGCAAGCCGACGTTGACCGCTTGGCCGACGGCGGCGCCGAGCAGACGCTGGAGCGCGCCGCCCGCAGCCAGATATGCAGCTGCGGAGACGACGAGAAAGAAACCGGCCCCGACAAGTGCACCGATGTCGGCCCCTGGGGCGGTGAACGCGAACGCACAGGCCGCGCATACGCCGATGGCAAGGGTGGCGACGGCGGCGACGCTCCAACCGAGGCGAGAATCGCCTCTCAGGACCCTTACCAGGCTCACCGCGCCGATAGCACCGACCGCCACCAATGCTGCGATTAGATACGGCGCCACCGGCGTGCTCGACGCGGCGGCCTGCGTCACCTCGGCCTCCGAAGCTGGGGTAGGTGAGCCGGCGTTCAGCTCCTTGGCCGTCGGGAGTCCGGTGGTTGCTTCTTGGACGTTGGTCGCGATACCGCTGACGATTCCGGAGACCGGGCCGACGGCCGTCACCAACTGGTCGGTTCCGGCTCGGAGTTGTTCGCCGCCGGCGTCGAGCTGGCCCAGTCCGTCTCGAAGTTGGACGGTAGCGTCACCGAGCTGTCCGGTGGCAGTGAGGAATTGGCCGGACGGATCGTTCAGCTCACCGGACAGTTGCCGCGCACCGCCTTTGAGGGTCTGCAGCTGATCGAGCGTCGATGGGCCGAATCCCTGGGTGTTCAGGGTGTCGATCACCGAGCGAATCTGGCCGGAGATGGCGTCGGATCCAGGGTGCGGGAAGCTGTCGATTTGTTGTGCAGTGGCTTCGAGCTTCGCCGTGAACTCACCCTGCTGAGTGCCGAATCCAGCGAGCTGGTCGACGAGTTGATCGACTCCGCCACTGATCTGGGCGGCACCGTCACCGAGTTGCCCGATGCCGTCACGGTATTGGCCGAATCCGTCGGCGAGCTGGATCGTGCCGTCGTGAGCTTGGGTTATTCCGTCGGCGAGGACGATGACGCCGTCGTTGAGTTGCTTACCGCCGTCGGTCAGCTGGGAGACGCCCCCGGACAGGAAGCTGATGGGTAACCCCGCTTGCTGCAGGCTCTTCCTCGAGGTGGCCAGGGGATCGCCGGTGGAGGCGCTGGGTGAGCCCGCTACCGTGTCCGCGGTGGCCGGCGCCGTGTCTTCGGGGCTCAGGTCGTAGCCCGCACCGAGCGCGAACGCTCCGGCTGCTACCAGCGGAAAGGCGAGAGCAACGAGAGCGGCGGTCGGTTGCCGGAGGATTCGAAATTTACCCATAGTGGTTTCGAGGCTAACCGGCCCCTGACGGCACTATGACCACGCGAAGCCGTGATGTGGACTGAAACACCGCCCTGAGCAGGCACTTTAAGAGCTCTCTGTGGAGTTGGTGGATCGGTCCCTGTTGCGTGGCAGCAGATCCCACACGTGCTGCGTCTCGTTCACCGCCGCGACCGATCGACTACCGTTGCGGGAGTAGAGGATTCGAGTGATCGAACAGTAGTCGATCGGGAATCCGAGTACCGTGGGGGTGTGCAGGATGTCCTGCAGCAGCATGTTGACGACCCCGCCATGCGCGAACACCACCACCGTGTCGGTGTGTTCGACTCCCGAGACCGCTGCGTCGACGCCGGCGAGTACTCGCGCACGAAACGCGTCCTCGTCGACCTCCTCGGGTAGCTGTCCGGCCTTGATCCGGTCGAACGCATCGCGGAACTCGGTCCGCGCAAGTTCGATCGGAACGTAACCGCCGAAATCTCGGTCGTATTCGGTGAGGCGCTCGTCGGACTCCAGCGTCGACCCCAGTTCGGCGGCCAACACCGATCCGGTCTGCTGGGCGCGGAGTTGAGTGCTCGCGACGGTCTTGGCTATCGCAAATCGAGCCAGCGCGGCAGGTACGCGGGAGGCTTGTTCGTGGCCGAGTTCGGCAAGCGGGGGATCGGCGGTGTCTTCGGAGCGCTGCGGTAGCGCATGGCGAACCAGTATGAGCTGCACGTGCCTACTTAACCATCGTGCCTATCTGACCACGAGACTGCGGCCGTTGCGGATCGTCAGTGCGCGGAAGGCCTGCACGTGGCTCGCCGGCATGCGCTCGGACCAGACCATGCCGATGCGTCGCCGGGCGGTCGGATCGGCCAGGGGTACTTCCACGGTTTCGTATTGTGGCCCGCGAATTTTGGGAAGAATACTGACGCCCAGACCGGCTCCGACCAGTCCTCGGATCGTGTGGATGTCCTGTCCTTCGAACGCAATGTGCGGGGACATGCCTGCCTCGGCCCACAGGCCTTCACAGATCGAGCGCATGCCGAACCCGTGGCCCATGGCGATATAGCGCTCCTCGGCAGTGTCGATGACGTGCACGGCGCGGCGACCGGTCAGACGATGTCCGGTGGGTACGACCAGGACCAGTCGCTCGTCGTAGAGCTGGAAGGAATTGGCGTCGGTGTGCTCGGTGCTGAGCGAGACGAAGGCGAGGTCCGCGGAGCCGTCGTCGAGGCGGTCGAGGCAGCGCGAGCGTGCACCCTGATCGAGATCGAAGGTCACGGCCGGGTGACCGGTTCCGAACGCCTTGATCAGCGCCGGCACGATGTCTTCACCGAGCGTGTTCTGGAATGCGATGGAAATTCTGCCGCGGGCCTTCGCGTCATGCTCGCTCATCGCGTCGAGGCCGGCCTCCAGATCGACCAGGGCCCGTTGCAAATAGGGAATCAGGATTCGGCCCGCGGCTGTCATCGCGATACTGCGTCCGTGACGTTCGACGACCGCAACCCCGAGGATTGCTGTTGCCCGCGCGATCTGTCGGCTCACGGTCGGTTGTGGGATCCCGAGCAGGTGGGCGGCTTCGGTGATGTGTTCGGTTTCCGCGACGGCGACGAGCGTCGGGATGAGGGGGAGTAGTTCTTTCGATTCCGCGCGCACCTACGCAATGATATCGCTGGAGTATCGGTTGTCGGGTGCGTATGCATTGGACGCATGTACACCGCAAAGATAGCGTCGAGGAAATGAGTTCATCGATGACCGATGCGGACGCCGACCGCCTCTGGGAGGGTCATCCTCGCGGGTCGCGCGAATACAAGCGCCTGGTTGCGGCCTTGTTGTTCGCGGGTATCGCGACTTTCGCACAGCTCTACTCGGTGCAGGGAATTCTCCCGCTCATCGCGGCCGGCCTCGACATCACGCCGTCGCAGTCCTCTCTTGCGGTCGGAGCGGCCACGGTTGGGGTCGCCGCCGCGGTCCTGCCCTGGTCGGTGGTCGCCGATCGCATCGGACGAGTACGCGCGATGGCCATCTCGGTGATCGCCGCAACGATTCTGGGACTGATGGTTCCACTGTCCTCTTCACTACCGATGCTGCTGTCGATTCGCTTCTTCGAAGGTGCAGCCCTCGGCGGACTCCCCGCGATTGCCATCGCCTACCTGAGCGAGGAAGTGCACGGCAAACACACCGCGCTCGCCGCAGCAACGTACGTCTCCGGTACCTCCATGGGCGGTCTGCTGGGTCGGATCGTCGCCGGACCTGTTGCGGAGTACACCAACTGGCGCGTCGGGACCTTGACGGTGTCGGTACTCGCCGCGGCAGCGGCGGCCCTTTTCGTGTGGCTGGCACCGACGCCGCGCAGATCTCCCACCATCTCCCGCGACGGTCCCTCACTGCCGAGACGTCTGTGGGCGAACCTCCGCGAGCCCGGCATGCTGACCCTGTACGGCCAAGGCTTCCTGCTCATGGGCGGATTCGTCGCAATTTACAACTACCTCGGCTTCCGCCTCGAAGCCGGCCCGTTCGGGCTCCCTCAGTCCCTCATCAGCCTCATCTTCGTGGCGTATCTCAGCGGGACCGTGTCCTCGCGCATCGCCGGACAACTGGCGGTCCGCCACGGCAGAAGCGTCGTCCTCGCCGGTTCGACGGCCACCATGGCCGTCGGTGTCGCACTGACAATCAGCACGAACCTGATCGTCATCCTGACTGGATTGGTCGTACTGACCATCGGATTCTTCGCCGCCCACGCCATCGCGTCGGGGTGGACGGGTCAGCGTGCGGTGGTCGGACGCACCCAAGCGACGTCGCTGTACAACCTCTTCTACTACGGCGGATCCAGCGTTCTCGGCTGGCTAGGAGGAGTGGTATTTCAGACGTATGGCTGGACCGCGATGGCGCTGTTCGTCATAGGTCTGACCGTGACCGCCGGTGGATGGGCACTGCTGCAGGGCACACGACTGAAAACCACGCTTCCAGCCCCGACGCCCCAGGTCACACCGCAGCGCTGAGGGCGACCGTGAGCGGGACGACGCTCAGACAGCAAATCGCCAGTATCAACATCGCGATGACGCCTCGGCGATCCCATTTCTGCTGAGCTCCAGCGGCCGCCGAAACGAAGAGGACGAATCCGATGCAGACCGAACCGATGGTGATGGCGACGGGAGTGGACAGCACGACTAGCTGGTCTTCATGCTGCCCCAGCCGACATACGCATCGACCGAGAGGTAACCGGTGACCCGGGGCTGGTCGCGCACCGGGTACTTGTCGCCGGTGTAGTGGGTCGAGATGCGGTCGATGTCGACCAGATCAGGATCGTCAGCCAGCGTGATGGTGCCGTGAATGGTGATGTGGGTGTACCAGCTGGCCTCGTCGAGCACCGAGATCGACACCCTGGGGTTGCCGCGGATGTGCTCGAGGCGCTTACGTCCGGCCTCGAAGTTCAAGACGATCCGACCGTCCTCCCACAGGTACCAGGTGGGGGCGGTGATGGGTGTGCCATCTGCTCGTACCACCGCCATGACTGCGGGGTTCGGCTTCTTCAGCAGCTCGACGGCTTCCGGCGGCAACGGTGGTTTCGGCATGACGCCACTCTACTTCCGGCCGAGAACGAGCGAGGTCGGTCTCGGCCGGAAGAGATGAACTACAGGAAGAGAAAAACTACAGCGTGGGGAGCTTGACGACCTGCCCGGCGTAGGACAAGCCGGCTCCGAACGCGAGGAGCAGGGCGGTGTCGCCCGCCTTGGCCTTGTCGGTGCGGAGCAATTCCTCCATCGCCAACGGAATCGACGCGGCCGAAGTATTGCCGGTCTCCTCGATATCGTTGGCGACGACGGTGTCGTCGCCGAGGTGCAGGCTCTTGGCGAGCAATTCGGTGATGCGGCTGTTGGCCTGATGCGGGATGAACGCGTGCAGCTCTTCGGTCTGGATACCCGCCGCGTCGATCACTCTCTGTGCTGCCTTACCCATCTCGAACGCGGCCCAGCGGAACACCGAGATGCCGTTCATCTTGATCCAGGGACGCTCGGCGCCCTCGGTCGTGATGTAGTCGTACCAGTCGATCGTCTGGTAGATGGCGTCCGCCTGCGAACCGTCGGAGCCCCAGACGACGGGCCCGATCTCGGTTTCGTCACTCTGGCCGACCACTACCGCGCCCGCGCCGTCGGCGAAGATGAATCGCGTCGTGCGGTCGTACGGGTCGGTGGTCTCGCTCAGCTGTTCTGCGCCGATGACGAGGACGTACTTGCAGGTTCCGGCTTTGACCAGATCGGACGCGACGGCGAGGGCGTAGCAGAATCCTGCGCAGCCGGCGCCGATGTCGAATGCGGCAGGGCCCTTGGTGCCGAGTGCGTGCGCAACCTTGGCGGCAGCCTGCGGGGTCTGCTCGAGGTGCGTCGACGTCGCGACGATGACGGTATCGATGTCCTCGGCCGAGACGCCGCTTGCCGCGAGAGCCTTCTTGCCGGCCTCGGTGGCCATGAATACGACATTTTCTTCGGGCTTGGTGAAGCGACGATTCTTGATGCCCGTCCGCGTCTGGATCCACTCGTCGCTCGAGTCGATGGTTTCGCAGATTTCGTCGTTGGTCACCACCCGCTCGGGGCGGTGGACACCCAAGCCGAGAAGCTTGGACTGTCGGCCGGAAGTTGTGCTTATCGATGCACCCATCTGTGTTCCTCTCGTGCTACCGCGCCATCGCCGAACTGTGGATCGGGTCTTGGGCTACGGGCTCGAGAGGACACGTTACGTGCGCGGAGTTCGGTACGTCACACCAGTTCGGCAATCAGGCCCGCCACCTCGGCGGGTTGGTCGATCATCGCGTGATGATGGGCGTTCGTGACGACGGAGAACTTCGCGTCCAGACACTGCGCCAGTCGCCGCTGTTTGGCAATCCAGTGACGTCCCCACGGTGTAGGTCGACCGGTGTGGGCGGCGACGACGGTCGCCGGCACATCCGGCATCGGATGGCTGCGTCTGATTCGGTTGAGTTCGAGTGCCAGGTCCGGGTAGACGAAGTCCTCCACCAGCGCCGCCTCGAGGTACGACGGCGTCCGATAGATCTGTGCGATCCAGTCGTAGGTCTCGATCGGAATGCCGTCGGGAGGGATGGACTGATTGAGAATGCGTCGGACCGTAGTTCCCAGTAGTCGCTGCAGTCCGAGTGTTGTCAGTGTCCGCGAGAGGGCATATGCCGCGGAAATACGACAACGCCTCGGAATCAGATGCCACGGATCTCGCTCCGCGCTCGAGTCGAGCAGCAGCACTCCCGCGGTGCGCGACGGGTACAGCCGAGCGAACGCCTCCGCGTAGAACCCTGCGATCGAGTGCCCGACGACCACGGCAGGGTCTGGCAGCTCGAGGGCGTCGAGAACGCCGACGATGCGAGCTGCCTCGGCCTCGACGGTGGGGGTGTGGCCGCGCGGAAACGATTCGCTGAGCCCGAACCCGGGTCGGTCGAACACGACGACGGTATGAAATGCCGACAAAATCGCGGCCGCGTCGTCCCAGTCGAACCAATTGCCTCCGAGTCCGCCGCACAGGACGATCGGCGGACCACCACCGGTCACCACGACGTGTGTGCGCAGTCCGTCGACTACGACGAACCTGCCGGGAGGTGATTGTTTCATGTGAAACATTGCAAATTTTTCGTTACTGTCGCGGCTTCGCGAGGGGGAAGGCCAAGGTCTCGCGGATGCTGCCACCGGTGATCAACATGACGACGCGATCGACACCCATGCCGAGACCGCCTGTCGGCGGCATGCCGTACTCGAGTGCCTGCAGGAAGTCCTCGTCGAGCGACATCGCTTCCTCGTCACCACCCGCCGCGAGAAGAGATTGTTCGGTCAGTCGGCGACGCTGATCGACGGGGTCGGTGAGCTCGCTGTACGCAGTGCCCAGTTCGACACCCCACGCGACGAGATCCCACTTCTCGGCAACACCCGGAATCGACCGATGCGGACGGGTCAACGGCGACATCGACGTCGGGAAGTCTGTGTAGAAGGTGGGGAACTCGGTGTAGTCCTCGACCAGATGCTCGTACATGCCCTGTGCGACGGCGCCTGCATCCCAACTCTTTTCGTATGGAACGTCGTTCTCCTCGCAGAGTCTTCGAAGTTCGGCGAGTGAGGTGTCGGGGGCGACCGGGACGCCGAGCTTCTCTGCGACGGCCCCGTGCAGTGTTTTGACGGGCCATTCACCGGAGATGTCGATTTCGATCATTTCGCCGTTCGGGCCGTCGGGTCGAAGGACGATTTCGCGACCGTGTGCGGCGATAGCGGCCTGCTGAATGAGCTCGCGGCACAACACCATCGCCTGCTCGTAGTCACTGTGTGCCTCGTACGCCTCGAGGATGGTGAACTCCGGGTTGTGCTTGAAGTCGGCGCCTTCGTTGCGGAACACTCGGCCGATCTCGAACACCTTGTCCATCCCGCCGACGCACAGCCGCTTCAAGTACAGCTCGGGTGCGATCCGCAGATACAGATCGAGGTTGTAGGCGTTGATGTGGGTGATGAACGGGGCCGCGTTCGCTCCGCCGTGAACCTGCTGCAGGATCGGCGTCTCCACCTCCATGTATCCGCGGCCGGACAGTGAATCCCGCATCGATTTGACCACGTTGCTGCGAGCGATCATCAAATCCCTTGTGCTGCGGTTGATCGCAAGATCGACGTAGCGTTGACGCACCCGAGATTCGGGGTCCTTGAGGCCCTTCCACTTGTCCGGCAGTGGGTGCAGGCATTTGGCATTCATCCGCCAGTCGCCGGCGAGCAGTGAGAACTCGCCCTTGTTGCTTCGTCCGATCACTCCGCTGACCTCGATGAGATCGCCCAGGTCGAAGTCGGCATCGAATTCGTCCAGCTTGTCCCCGACGCGGGCCCGGTCGAACAACACCTGGATGTCGTCGGTCCAGTCCCGCACGATCGCGAAGGCGACCCCGCCGTAGTCTCGAATTCGTAGTAGACGACCGGCAATCCGAACCGTCGTTCCCTGGGGCGCCGCCAATGCCTCGGCGACGGAATGCGTCGGTGGATGTGCGACGGGGTAGCCCTCGGTTCCCTCGCTCTCGAGGCGCTCGAGCTTGGAGATCCGGACGCGAACCTGGTCGGGGCGCCGAGGCCCCTGCGGCTGCTCGACCTCCTCCGCTACATTTTCCGGTCCGCTTCCGTCACTGTGGATATCGGTATTGTCGGCGAGAGCTGCCGGCACGGACACGTGGCTACCGGTGTGCTTGCGTGCGCGCCGGAAACTCGGGAGCGTCAAGAAGCCCTCGGCGATCGCAGATGCGATGCCGACCTTCGGTAGTACGCGACTGTCGGCGAAGCACAGATAGCGCGGTTCCCAGTCGGGTTGATACTTCAGATTCGAGCGGTACAGCGCCTCGAGTTGCCACCACCGCGAGAAGAACACGAGCATCGAACGCCAGATCCGCAGCACCGGCCCAGCTCCGATTCGGCTGCCCTCCTCGAACACGGCTCGGAACACCGCAAAGTTCAACGAAATCTTGCTGACCCCGAATTGGTCTGCACCGGTTGCCAGTTCGGTGACCAGAAGTTCGATCACCCCGTTGGGGGACTGGGGATCGCGTCGCATCAGATCCAGCGAAACGCCAGTACGACCCCACGGCGCCAACGACAGAATGCCGACGGTCTTCTCGCCCGCTCTGGCTTGAACCAGCATGCAATCGCCGTCGAGCGGATCGCCGAGGCGTCCGAGAGCCATCGAGAATCCACGTTCGGTCTCGGTGTCGCGCCACGCGTCGGCGCAGTCGATGATCTCGGCCATCTCGGGTGCTGGAATGTTGCGGTGACGACGTATTTCCACCGTCACGCCCGCCTTGCGTGCACGGGTGACAGCTTGGCGGACCGGACGCATCTCACGGCCGTTGAGGTTGAACGTCTTGGTGTACAGGATGGCCTCGTCGCCGAGTTCGAGGACGTTCAGGCCGGCCCGCTTGTACGCCGTGGCACCGATTTCGCTGGCCCCCATCACCGCAGGCGACCAGCCGTACTTTGCGGCCAACTCGAGCCACGCGTCGATGGCGTGCGGCCACGCCTCGGGATTGCCGATGGGATCTCCGCTGGCCAAACACACCCCGACCTCGACGCGATAGGTGACCGCAGCCTTACCGCTCGGGGCGAACACGACACCCTTGTCACGCCGGGTGGCGAAATAACCGAGGGAGTCGTCCGCTCCCCATTTGTCGAGGAGGCCGCGCAGTGCCGACTCGTCGCTGCCCGTCAGGGCATTGGTCGAGCGCTGCGACCGGAACAGGGTGACGACGGCCGCGAGCAATGCGAGTGCGCCGAACAGACCGAGCAGAGTGTTGACGAAACCGTGTGGGCGACCGCTGAATTGCTCGTTGTCCACCGTCGCCAATGCCGTGACGCGGTTGAAGGCCCACAGGAACGTTTCGTTCTCCGGGAGAGTGCCGGGGAACAGTGCGACCAGAGCCCATCCGAGCAGGGTGCCGATGATCGCGCCCAGGACCAGAACTCCGAGAGCTTTCCACACCGCGCCGCGTCGTACGCGGGTGTAGAACTCCTTACGCGCCGCCACCAGAATGCCGATGACGACGACGTGGACGCCAAGGGCGACCCAGGCACTGGCGTTCTTCTCCTGGATCCCCTCAGCGAGATTGGTGAGCGCGAACAGCGCGAGATAGAGCGTCAGGAACCACCAGGCGATGCGCTTACGGCTTGCCAAGGCTGCCGCAGTGAGACCGACTACGAGCGCCCATGCCAGTGAGGTATCCGGGGCATCGATGTAGAAGTTGTCGACGTACTCTCGCGGTACTCGCACGGCTTCTCGCAGCGCCGGGGAGATACTCCACAGAAACACCAGCACAGCAAAAGTGCCGAGAATCAGCCCGGCGATGTGTGGAACCTTCGCCAGCCGGCCATGTTCGGGTGGAGCGAAGGCCCGCGCTGGCCTCTCCTCGCCGCCCCCGCGAGCGGACTTCTCCGGTGACACCGATGTGCTCGTCAATGCCCACTCCTGCCGTCGGCGTTACCAACTACCCAGGGCCAACGGTAACGCCGACGACAGGTTCAAGGGGGATCATTCCACAGTCGAGGGTCTGTGGGCGCTGGTTAGGAGGCTTTCCAGGACCGCCAGGTCAACTTTTCGACGATGATTGCCGGACCCTCCGGCCGGGCAGAAGCGTATTGCTCGTACTTCTCCACGAGAGCGTCGATTGCAGTTCTGCCCTCGTCGGAGTGAGCGTCGACGACACGGGCCGATCCACTGGCGCGAACCCACCAGAGGTTGTCCCACTCGTCTTCGTAATTGTCGACGATGAGGCCGACAGCCGGGTCGGCGCGGATGTTGTCCAGCCGCTGGAGTTTACGGGTGGATTTCGGTTTCCAATCGATGGCGGTGACGATGCGATCGTCGACGACGGCGAAGACGACAGGCACGAGATGTGGTGTGCCGTCGGGATTGATCGTCGACAGGATTGCTCGGCGCGCGGCGGAAAAGCGGATGGTGTCGTCGGCGATCTTCACAGTTGATTCCTTCTGACGCGCGGTCATGCAGAGGCGCTGTGCGCGCCGTCTTGACATAGGACGCTCTCGAGCTGGACGGCTGACATCGGACGACCGAGAAGGTGGCCTTGTCCGAAGGTCACTCCCATGTCAGCGCAGGAAGCCATTTGCTCGGGCGTTTCGATTCCTTCGACAACAGTGTCCTTGCCCAGGTCGTGCGAGACGTCGACGACAGCTTTGCACAGCGCGGAGATGGCGCGCCTGCGTTGAAGGTTCTTGCTGTCGAGGTGCTGGGTGAGTGATCTGTCGATCTTGAGGATGTCGACGGGCAGGGTTGCGAGGCGTTCGAGCGAGGAGAAGCCGGAGCCGAAGTCGTCGATCGCGACGAGAACCCCGTGCCGGCGCACGTCGAGTAGTTGGTACTGCACGGCGTCGACGTCGTGCAGCGATTTCGATTCTGCCAGTTCGAGTACGACGCGTCCGGGCTCGATGCCGAGTGAGTCGATGACGTCGATGACGTCGGTGGCGAGTGTTCCTGCGGCGAAGTGCAGCGGGCTGACGTTGATGCCGATCTGCGCCGCGATGCCACGATTCTGCCAGGAGGCGATGGTCCGGCCGACCTCGTTGAGAATCCAGTTGCTGAGCGGGATGATGAGGCCGGCGTCTTCGGCGAGGGGGATGAAGCTGTCGGGCATCAGTAGACCCAGGTCGGGGTGATTCCATCGAATGAGTGCTTCGGCGCCGATGACGATGCCGGAGGATATTTCGACGATGGGCTGGTAGAGCATCTCCAGTTCGTGTTCGGCCATGGCCACCCCACGCAAGCGTTCGAGAACTTCCAGCCGAGTGCGGTTGCTGTCGCGCAGGTCGGTCGAGAACACCTGGTGGCTGCTGCGTCCTAGTGATTTGGCTGCGTGCATCGCCGTGGTTGCGTCGTGAATGAGTTGGACCGCGTCGGTGTTCTTCGCGTCGGAGGTGGCTACGCCCACACTGGCAGTGATGGTCAGCTGGCGAGTGCCGAGCTCGAACGACGGCTCGAGGACGCTCACGAACCCGGCGGCGAGTGCGCGTGCCGCGATGGATTGACATCCGCGGGCGATGACCACGAACTCGTCGCCGGTGAGTCGGCCGAGAGTGTCACTGGGACGCGTCGACGCATCGATTCGGTGCGCGACGAGCCGGAGCAGTTGGTCACCCTGCGTGGGCCCGAGGGCGTCGTTGAACTCTTTGAATCCGTCGATGTCGACGAGCAGGACGCTGACCTCGTTGTCGTCGGTGCGCCGCTGCAGTTCACCGCGCAACAGCGTTTCGATCTCGTCCCGGCTGGCCAGGCCCGTCAGCGGGTCCTGCCGCGAGGGCTCACCCAGCTCCGCCGCAAGCGCGGTGATATCGGTGTGGGTGATGTAGAGGCCGTTACCGTCGGTGAGTAGCGCGGCTCGCATGCGGTACCAGTAGTTGTTTTCGAGTGTGGACCATCGGAAGTCGAAGGTGTGCATCGCCGAGTCACCGCCCACGAGCCCCTGGAGTCCGGTCAGGACGATCGCGGCGTCCTGATTGCCGGACTCGGCCTCAGTACGCCACATATCGAAGTAGTTTTCACCCGGAACGTAGCGCGAACCACCCGGCCAACTGCCCCAGAACTGATCCCACTGTTGGTTGACCAGCACAATGGTGCCGTTGGTGTCGAGTACAACGGTCCCAGCGGGGACTGCGTCGAGCATGGTTTGGGCGAGCTCGTCGGTCCATTCGTTTCGACCGTTGCCGAGCCGCTCGGTCGTGACATCCAGGGCCCAGATTGCGTAGCCACCCGAGCCTGGGTTGACCTTGTACGACAGCCACTTCTGCAGTGTGTACGAGAAATCTTCGACTACGCCGGACCAGCCGGGGACGCTGCACTTGGCAAGGAACTCTGCCCGAGCGGCTTCGTTGAACCACGCTTCGAGTTCGCGTCCAAGGAGGCGATCGCGCGTCGTGCCGAGCAGTTGCGCAGCGGCAGGGTTGGCGTAGGTGATGACAAGTGAGGCGTTGATCAGCAGGAGGGCTTCGGGGATCGACTCCAGCGCGTCGCGTGGCGCTGAATGAGGATCGTCGATTCGGGGTAGGGGCATGGAAGGATCTCGGTTCATCTTCCCCCCCCTGTGACCGGTCGGCCAAAAGCAAGAATAGCCCGAAAGTCTGCTTTCGCGCTAGAAACAGGATGTTTACCTTGTTTTGGTGTACGCTTGAACGATTTCTGCTGACCTAGGTCCGAAAGGCGCTCATGCCGATACGACGCCGACCGGCTCCAACAACCGCTGAACCATGCAGCGGAGGACATCGAGCCCGTCGGTCGACAGCACGGACTCCGGATGGAACTGAACCGACGCGAATCCGGCGCCCCGCAGCGCGTTGACGCCCTGAGAATCCACCGACACGCCCACCCCTGAAATCTCTCCCGGCAGCGCGGCGAATGCATTGTAGAAACCGAGTGTCCGACGCTCTCCGAAGAGCTCGACCTCTCGCTGGACTCCCTGCTGCGGACGAGAAAGCGCGACGACGTCCAACCCGAGAATCCGTGCGAGAACCTGGTGGCTCAGGCAGATCGCGAGTAGCGGTGCGCCGGCGTCGAGTCGAGCGCGGACGGCCCGCTCGACAGCACGAATTCGGTTGTCGAGAACAAGGTTCGGATCTCCGGGACCGGGTCCGCACACCAGCAGGTCGGCGTCCGTGCCGGAGTACTCTTCCCACCGAAGAACCGACACGTCCATGCCGAGGTGGCGGAGCTGATGGGCGATCATCGCCGTCCACTGATCCTCGAAATCGACGACGACTGCAGTACGGCCCAGCAGCTCGGGCAGTACGACGAGCGGCTGCTGGTCGATCCAGAACGACGCCAGCTTGTCGTTGCGCAACGCCAACGCGTCGGCGACGCCAGGGTAGGTGCCGAGACGGACGGCGTCCGTTCCACGTGGGCGTGGCGGTTCGACACCGAGGGCGGCGAGTACGCCGCCGAGCTTCGAACGTGTCTCGGCCACTTCGTGTTCGGGTACGGAGTTGCGTACGAGGGTGGCGCCTGCCGAGATCTTCAGCTCACCGGCAGGCGAGATCTCACACGTGCGGATCAGGATCGGCGCGTCGAGTGTGCTCACCCCGTCGGTGCCTTCGAACAGTGCCAACACGCCGGAATAGTAACCGCGCCCGGTGTTCTCGTAACGCTCGATGACACGTGCGGCATTCTCGATCGGTGAACCGGTGACAGTGGGTGCGAACATAGTCTCCCGCAGGATCTCGCGTGGATCCAGCTCACTGTCTCCTACCAGGACGTACTCGGTGTGCGTCAGATGGCCCATCTGTTTGAGGCGCGGACCGATGACGCGGCCACCGTTTTCGCAGATACGGCTCATCATCTTCAGTTCCTCGTCGACGACCATGAACAGCTCGTCGTTCTCTTTCGCATCACCGAGAAAGTCGAGAACACCTGCGCCCGAGGGGCCTTCGACGGGGTGCCGATAGGTACCGCTGATCGGATTCATGATCGCTGTCGTGCCATCGAATCCGACGTGCCGCTCCGGGGTCGCACCCACGAGCGTTATCTGCGGTGTGTGAACGAAAAATGTCCAGTACGAACCCGATTCACCGACCAACAGTCTTCGGAAGATCTCGAGTCCACTGGCGATCGGATCGTCCAGCTGTGCCCGAAAGTCGCGGCGGATGACGAAGTTCGCGCCCGCGCCCCGACCGATCTCGTCGGTGAGCACCCGCTCGACGACCGCAGCGTACGCGTCGTCTTCGGGCTCGAATCGGCCGTCGAGAAGGTTCAGTTCGGAGCTCGGAAGTGCGCCGAGCACCTCGTCGATACTCAGCAGGGCGTGCTCGCGGACCTGCAGGCACTGCAGCGGCGATTCGTCGTCGTGGCATACGAAACCTCGTTCGGTGACCTGCCGAAATGGGACCAGCGCCAACACGTCGGGGCCGTCGGCATGCGGATTCAACGCAATGTCGGCGAGGGACGGCGCATCGGTGACATCGCCGATCAGAACGTCGACACCATGTTCGCGGCTCAGAATCGCGAACGGCGCGGAACCGGTGAGAGCCTTGTTCAAAACTTTCGAGGTCGGAGCTTCATGCACGTCGATCAGCCTTTCGGAATCGCAAAAGGCTGCCCGCCGAGGGGCCGAGACAACAAAAAATGGCCACCTCGAAAGGCGGCCACGGTTGGAAGTACGCAAAGGTGTGGGCGCCTAAGAGCGCCACCACCATGATCCTGCAACGAGTAGAGGTGCGTACATGTCGAGTGACTGTACACACTCTCGCGCCCGAGCTAGCTCGCCATCCGCGTCAGTACTCGCTCGATCGCGTCGACGGCACGGTCCAAGTCTTCTTCGCTGATCGTCAAAGCAGGCCGGAAGCGGATCGCACTATCACCGCATCCGAGCGCGAGAACATGCTCCTCGGTGCGGAGGTCCCCGATCAAGCGGTCCCGGCTCCCGGCGTCGGGCATCGTGAAAGCGCACATCAACCCGCGACCGCGGACCTCGGTGACAATCTCGTGCCGCGTAGCCATGTCGTCGAGGCGGCTACGCAGATGAAGCCCCAGTGTGGCCGCGCCCTCGATGAGCCCCTCGGATTCGACGATCTCGAGAATCCGGCGAGAACGCACCATGTCGGTGAGGTTGCCACCCCACGTGGAATTGATGCGTGAGGAGACGGCGAATACGTGATCGTCGAGATCGTCGACGCGTCCACCCGCCATGACGCCGCAGACCTGAACCTTCTTGCCGAACGCGAGCACGTCGGGGACGACGTCGAGCTGCTGGAAAGCCCATGCGGTGCCGGTCATTCCGGCGCCCGTCTGTACCTCGTCGAGAACGAACAACGCGTCGTACTCGTGGCAGAGATCGCGAAGCTGTGCCAGGAACTGCGGGCGGAAATGGTTGTCGCCGCCTTCACCCTGAATGGGTTCGATTATCGCACAGGCGATGTCGTGGGGATTCGCCTCGAAGGCGATCTTGGCCGCGGCAAGTGCGTCGGCTTCGAGTGCGTCCATGTCCACCCCACTGCGGATGTACGGCGACGGGATGCGGGGCCAATCGAATTTCGGAAACCGGGCGACCTTGTCGGGGTCGGTGTTGGTCAGCGACATCGTGTACCCCGTGCGGCCGTGGAACGCATGCTCGAAATGCAGTACCTGCGTACCCAGTGCGGGGTCGACGCCGTGCTTGCCGTTCCAACGGCTCTTCCAATCGAACGCGACCTTGAGTGCGTTCTCGACGGCGAGCGCGCCCCCTTCGACGAAGAACAAGTGCGGCAGACGCGGGTCTCCCAGGACTCGGGCGAAGGTATCGACGAACCGCGCCATGGCCACGGTGTAGACATCGGAGTTGCTCGGCTTGTTCATCGCGGCCTGCAGCACATCGGCGCGGAAGGCCTCGTCCGACACCAGACCGGGATGGTTCATCCCGAGCGCCGAAGAGGCGAAGAACGTGAACAGATCCAGGTACGACGTGCCGTCCCTGGCATCGACGAGCGTCGATCCCTGGCTCTTGTCGAGATCGAGAACCATCTCGAATCCGTCGGCGAGCATGTGGCGGCCGATGATGGCATGGACGTCGTGGGCGTCGACAGTCGATGTAGCCGCTGCCGCGCGCTGCAATACCTGCGTCATAGTGCCCAACATACGCGTAAAGATTCCGTTAGCAAGCCCTTTGAACAGTATATTTTCCTGTGTTCGGGCATTCGGCTAGATTGAAGTGACACTCTCCGTCTTCGAAAGGTGCGCACTATGCCCTCACCCGTCACCCACGATGCGTTGAGTGTCGAGACCCGCGCCATTCTCGGGCGGCTCGGCGTTCGCGTCGATCTCGATGCCTCGACCACAGCGACCACCTCGACCATGCCGATCGTCGCGCGCTCACCGATCACCGGTGGCAATCTGGCATCCCTCGGTTCGGCCACGGTCTCCGACGTCGACGCCGTCATCGCCGACGCCAAGACGGCCTATGCCCAGTGGTCGAGCGTGCCGGCGCCCGTCCGCGGCGGCCTCATTCGTGAACTCGGTCAACTCCTGCGTGAATACAAAGACGATCTCGGTGCGCTCGTGTCGATCGAGGCGGGCAAGATCGTGTCCGAGGGCCTCGGCGAGGTGCAGGAAATGATCGACATCTGCGACTTCGGCGTCGGATTGTCGCGTCAGCTCTACGGAAAGACGATTGCTACCGAACGGCCCGGCCACCGAATGATGGAGCAGTGGCACCCCCTCGGCGTCGTCGCCGTCATCACCGCGTTCAACTTCCCGGTAGCGGTGTGGTCGTGGAATGCCGTGCTGGCGTTGGTTGCCGGTGACACGGTGGTGTGGAAGCCCTCGGAGAAGACGCCGCTGACCGCCCTCGGCGTACAGGCATTGTTCGAGCGCGCCGCCGAAAAAGCAGGCGTGGATCCGAAGGTTGCGCAGCTCATAGTCGGCGATCGGGTCGCCGGTGAAGCCCTCGTCGACGACCCGCGGGTGGCGCTCGTGTCGGCGACGGGCTCGACGCGAATGGGACGGGCCGTCGCACCCCGGGTGGCCGAGCGGTTCGGGCGGGCACTGCTCGAGCTCGGCGGCAACAACGCGGCGATCGTGACACCGTCGGCAGATCTCGATCTGACCACCCGTGGCATCGTGTTTTCCGCGGCAGGCACTGCAGGACAACGGTGTACGTCGTTGCGACGCGTTATCGTGCACTCGTCCATCGCCGAGGCGCTCGTGGAAAGGATCGCGCGGGCGTACGCCACATTGTCGATCGGGTCGCCCCTGGACCCAGGCACTCTGGTTGGACCCCTGATCGACGCACCCGCGTTCGCCGGTTTTCAGAAGGCGCTCGACGCGGCAGCGTCCGACGGCGGCATCGTGCGTGCCGGCGGCAACCGCGTCGAGATCTTCGATGAGTACGCGTACTACGTCGAGCCGACCGTCATCTCGATGCCCACCCAGACGGACATCGTCAAGCACGAGACGTTCGCACCGATCCTCTACGTGCTCATCTACGACACGCTCGACGAAGCTGTTGCCCTGCACAATGACGTGCCACAAGGGCTTTCGTCGTCGATCTTCACTACGGACCTACGCGAGGCGGAGATGTTCCTGTCCGCGGCAGGCTCGGACTGCGGTATCGCCAACGTCAACATCGGGCCATCCGGTGCCGAAATCGGCGGAGCATTCGGAGGCGAGAAGGAAACCGGTGGAGGCCGCGAATCCGGATCGGATGCGTGGAAGGCCTACATGCGCCGGGCAACCAACACCGTGAATTACTCCAACGATCTGCCTTTGGCTCAGGGAGTGAAATTCACCTGAGCAGGCCGTCGGGCGGTCGAACCGCGCACCCTTTTTGGGAACCGCGCACACGCGCTCGGACGAGAACACCGGTGTGAGGTTTACACAAAGGGTGCGCGCTCCCCAAAGGTAGACGATTCCATCACCCCACGCGGCTGGTCAGTACCAGTGGATCACCGTCGGTGATCGCGATTGTGTGTTCGCTGTGGGCGGTTCGTGAGCCGTCGGCGGATCGGATGGTCCAGCCGTCGGGGTCGTAGACGATCTTGTCGGTTCCGTGAGCGAACCACGGCTCGAGGGCGAGGGTCAGTCCGGGCCGAAGTACCAGGCCGCGGCCGGCGCGCCCCTGGTTGGGGATGTGTGGGTCCTCGTGCATGGTTCGACCGAGCCCGTGCCCGCCGAATTCGGTGTTGACCGGATAGCCGTAGTCGGCGGCGACGGCCCCGATCGCTGCGGAGATATCGCCCAGGCGTCGGCCGGAACGTGCGGCATCGATACCGGCGGCGAGGGCGTTCTCGGTGGCCTCGATCAGTCTCTGGTCTTCGGTTCGGGGCGTGCCGACGATCAGGCTGCGCGCCGAGTCTGCTACCCAGCCGTCGATCGAGACCGCGATGTCCATGGTCAACAGATCCCCGTCGAGCAGGGTGTAGTCGTGGGGGAGGCCGTGGAGCACTGCGTCGTTGACGGACAGGCAGATGACATTGCGGAACGGGCCGCGGCCGAACGAGGGCGCGTAGTCCCAATAGCAGGACACCGCGCCACGTTCGGTGATCATCTTTCGAGCGTGTTGTTCGAGATCGAGAAGATTGACTCCCACCAGGGCGCGCGCCTGCAGTTCGTCGAGTAGCTGGGCGATGAAGGCGCCGGTGGTGCGCATCGCCTCGATCTCCTGGTGTGTCTTGAGTTCCAGCACGCGTTTGCTCTCCATTTCGTCGCTGACCAAATCGGTATAGAAATACCACAGTAAACGACGGCTAGGTATTTTCATACCGGGGTGGCGTAACCTACTCGTATGGTGCGATCCCCTTTGACGCCGCAGCAGCTCGATGCCGGCAAACGTCTCGGCGCTTACCTCCGACAAGCGCGAGGCGACCGCAAGCCCGCCGAAGTGGCGCTTGCCGCGTCGATCTCACCCGAGACCTTGCGCAAGATCGAGACCGGCCGTCTGGCCACTCCAGCCTTTACGACGGTCGCTGCACTTGCAGCTGTCTTGGACGTCCCGCTCGAGCTCCTCGCCCGTATCTGTCTTCCCGAGGCAAATCTCCAGAACACTGGATAGACGACTCAGCGCCCACCCGAACAATCTCGGATAGGCGCTGAGAGGAGCAGAACTTACGGAGCCGGCGTCGTGGTGGGAGCCACCGTCGTCGGGACGGCAGTGGTAGTAGTGACCGTCCCCTCGACAGGCTGGGTTCCTTCCACTGCCTGCGTGCCGTCTACGGGCTGAGCCGGATCGACGGGCAATGCCGGGTCGGCGGGCAGAGCTGGATCGACCGGTAGTGCTGGGTCGACGGGCGGAGCGACGACCGCAGGTGCGATCGGAGCCGGCTCAGCCGGTACCGCGGGAGGTGCCGTGACGACCGAGGTCGTCGTCGGAGCGGCCGAGGTGGTCGTGGCTGTGGTCGGATCTGCCAAGACCGCGAGGCGGGCGTTTTCCTGCACGGCGGCGGTCTTGATCGGTTTGCCTGCCTCGGCGTCCTTGGCCAGCTGAGTCAGCCACGCTGCGGCGTACTGAGCCGAGGTGAGCGGCTTGCCCTTGGCCGGGTCCGCGTCGCGCCAGTAGTCGAAGTGGTGTCCCGATCCCGGTCCGAGCGTCTGCCCGTACGGATCGTTCATCACTACCTGGACGGTGTTCGTGTTCGAGCCGATGAAGCCGATGATCTCCTTGGCGATCTTCGACGGCAGGTAGGCGAGATTGACGGCCTCCGAGGCAGGAAGCGGTTCGCCGGCTTCGTCGACCTTTGCGACCGGCTTGGTCACGACGCCCGGCTTGTAGCCAGGCTCGGACACCTTGAGAAGAACGTCGAGGAACGTCTCGTCGCCGGCAAGCCAGTTGTCCTGGGCCGCGATGTCGCTGAACGCTGCGACAGCGATTCGGCCGAGTACGACCGCGAGGTCGGCGCCGGTGGCAGGGGTGAGGTTGTCGCGCTGGAGAGCGTCGACGTCGAGCTGACGTCCCACGTTGGCGGCGAGGTGCAGTAGCGAGGTGTTCTCCGGCATTGCGCAGGTCAGGTCGCCCTCGGAGCAGAATGACGCTACCTTGCCCTCGAGTGCACCGAAGCTGCCGGCGGTGCCTGGCAGTGCGCCGGCGCCCGCAGGACCGGAACCGTTCTGGTAGACCGTGTCGAATCCATCGGGGCCTGTTCCGGATGTCGATCCGGGGAATGCTCCTTCGCCCGCCTTGCGTCCGGCGTCGGCGAGAATGACGACGCCGACGACGTTGGCCGGATCGACGATGCCCCACTTGCCGTCCGGGCCTGCGGTCTGGCTACCGATCTCCATGGCTGCTCGACGCGTGACGTCGGCGCCTTCGCTGTAGCCGACAATCGCGAAGCGGGTATCAGGGCAGGATGCGGCGATGGCGCGCATGACCTTCTGTGAGTTCTCTACGCCGGTGTTGACGGCTTCGTCGTAGGACGCCATGTTGGCGGGGTACTCGACGTAGACGGCTGCGTACGAGCCTTCCGCGACCTTGTCGTTGGGCGCGCCGACCATCTGGTCGATCCAGTCGCTTTCGAAATCGCCTGCAAGAGCGGCGGGGAGCGGTGTTCCGTCGGGTGTCGTCAGCATCTTGGTGACACCGTTCTTCGGGCTGTCACCACGTCCGCCGACGGCGATGCTGACCATGTCGTAGCAGGTTGCCGTCGAGGCGAGTTCGACTTCTGCGTCAGATGAGGTGAACCCACCGAAATCGGTCAGTGCGACGCCACCGACGGCCAGTGCGCCCAGTGAGAGGAACGCCACTGCGCTCGTGGCGAGACGTCGGCGATGTGCGGGCCCGCGGGCCGAATGTCGTAAAGGCATCAAATATCCCCATCAGTTGGTCGACTCGACCCCGAACCGATGTGAACCTGCAGTCGCTCGCGCAGGTTCACCATGAACTTCGACCCGCGCCGGTCTGCGTGGCGGGCTACCTGGATTTCGCACGGGGTACCCGTCGCGTTACACCGGGATTCCAGACTCGCCGAATTCATACCCCCAGGGGGTATGGTAGAACTGAGAGATGAAGGAGATGGACGTGCTGGCAAAACTCTCGATGTTCGTGCTCGGAATTACAGTGGTGTTCTTCGCCGCCTACTTCCTCGGCTCGTTGGTGGGCCCAGTCGGAGAACAGGTTCCCGTCAGCCATGAGCATGCAGAAGTGAACGAGTCGTGACTACCAACACCGAACTGATCCTCGGCGGCATGACGTGCGCGTCGTGCGCCAACCGCATCGAGCGCAAACTGAACAAACTCGACGGCGTGACGGCCACGGTCAACTACGCCACCGAGAAGGCGAAAGTCGTCAGTGACGGCGTCTTGACGGCCGATCTGATCAAGGCTGTCGAGCAGGCGGGGTACACCGCGACCCTGCCTCGCACCGAAGATCCGGCTGACGGCGACGCTACTGCCGAGGCCGACACGACAGATCCGTTGAAGCAGCGCCTGCTGATCTCCCTCGTATTGTCCGTGCCCGTCATCGCCATGGCGATGGTGCCTGCGTTGCAGTTCGACAACTGGCAGTGGCTGTCACTGACTCTTGCGGCACCCGTCGTCGTCTGGGGCGCGTGGCCTTTCCATGTCGCGGCGGCGAAGAACTTGCGTCACGGCACGTCCACGATGGACACGCTCGTGTCGATGGGCACGCTCGCGGCGCTGGGCTGGTCGTTGTACGCGCTGTTCTTCGGAACCGCGGGTGTGACGGGAATGAAGCACCCGTTCGAGCTGACCATCGCCCGCATGGACGGCATGTCCAACATCTACCTCGAGGCCGCCGCCGGAGTGACCACGTTCATTCTTGCCGGCCGCTACTTCGAGGCGCGCGCCAAACGGCGGGCTGGGTCCGCGCTCCGGGCACTGCTGGACCTCGGTGCCAAGGACGTCACGGTCCTGAAGGACGGTGTCGAAAAGCAGGTGCCGGTCGCAGAACTGGCCGTCGGAGATCGGTTCGTCGTCAAGCCCGGGGAGAAGATCGCGACGGACGGCATCGTCGAGTCCGGTGCCTCCGCCGTCGACAAGTCGATGCTGACCGGTGAGTCCGTGCCCGTCGAAGTCTCCACCGGCGACGATGTGGTCGGCGCGACCGTCAACGTCGGTGGCAGGCTCGTGGTGAAAGCCACGCGGGTCGGTGCGGATACGCAGCTCGCGCAGATGGCGACCCTCGTCGAGGAAGCACAGACCGGTAAGGCTCAGGTGCAGCGCCTGGCCGACCGGATCTCTGGGATCTTCGTTCCCATCGTCATCGCCATCGCCGTTGCGACCCTGGGCTTCTGGCTCGGAACCGGCGGTTCGGTCGCTGCGGCATTCACCGCGTCCGTTGCTGTTCTGATCATCGCCTGTCCGTGTGCGCTCGGACTGGCGACTCCGACGGCATTGATGGTCGGCACCGGTCGAGCTGCCCAGCTCGGCATCTTGATCAAGGGCCCGGAGATGCTCGAGTCGACGCGTCGTATCGACACCGTCGTTCTCGACAAGACCGGCACCGTCACCACCGGTGAGATGACGCTGCTCGCGGTCCATGGCGCCGACGGCGAAGACCGCGATGAGATCTTGACGGTGGCGGGTGCCATCGAGTCCGGCTCCGAACACCCCATCGCAGCGGCCATCACTGCAGCCGCCAGGCAAGAGACCTCACTGCCCGAGGTGATCGATTTCGCGAACATTGCAGGCCTGGGGGTCAGCGGAACTGTCGATGGCCGGACGGTGGTGTTGGGACGCGCCGCTTTGCTGGCCGAGAAGTCACTCCCGCTGCCTCGAGAGCTCGAAAGCGCGCTGCACGACGCGGAGGCCGATGGCCGAACCGCCGTCGCCGTCGGTTGGGACGGGCGAGCACGGGGAATTCTCGTCGTCGCCGATGCGCTCAAGCCGACGTCCAAGCAGGCCATCGCCGAATTGCGTGAACTCGGTCTGACTCCGGTCATGCTGACCGGTGACAACGAGGCCGCAGCGCGCAAGATCGCCGCCGAAGTCGGCATCACCGAGGTCTTCGCCGGCGTGCTCCCGCAGGGCAAGGTCGACGTCATCGCGCGGCTTCAGGCCGAGGGCAGGGTCGTCGCGATGGTCGGCGACGGCGTCAACGACGCGGCAGCATTGGCCACGGCAGATCTCGGATTGTCCATGGGGACCGGCACCGATGTCGCGATCGAGGCCAGCGACTTGACGCTCGTTCGCGGGGATCTTCGTGCCGTCGGCGACGCGATTCGGCTCTCCCGCAAGACGCTCGCGACCATCAAGGGCAACTTGTTCTGGGCGTTCGCGTACAACGTCGCGGCTATCCCACTTGCGGCGGCGGGCCTGCTCAACCCGATGCTGGCGGGCGCGGCGATGGCGTTCTCCTCGGTGTTCGTGGTGACCAATAGCCTGCGTTTGCGGCGCTTCCAGGCGGCGGGAGCGGAGCCTGCGGAGTGACCTTGTTCGGTCGGGAGCGGAGCCTGCGGAGTGACCTTGTTCGGTCGGGAGCGGAGCCTGCGGAGTGACCTTGTTCGGTCGGGAGCGGAGCCTGCGGAGTGACCTTGTTCGGTCGGGAGCGGAGCCTGCGGAGTGACCTTGTTCGGCCTGCGGAGTGACCATCTGCCCGGTGTAGTCCAAGATGGAGTCATGGCTGACTCCCAAGATGTTCCGATCCGTGACGAGTCCATCAGGCTCGGGCAGTTTCTCAAGTTGGCGAACCTCATCGAGTCGGGGGCGGAGGCGAAGACTTTCATCGCCGATGGGCAGGTCAGCGTCAATGATGAGGTGGATCTGCGACGTGGTCGCCAACTTCATCCGGGTGATGTCGTTTCGATCGACGGTGGTCCGTCGGCTCGCGTCGTGAGTGAGTCGACGCTGTGAAGGTTGGCGGGCGCGAATGGGGTGGCAAACGGGTGACGGGTATGGGCTTGCCGCGAGACGAGGTGCCTGGGGCTTTCGACGTCGGGGCACGGGCATACGATCGGTTGGTCGGTGCGAACCCCGGCTATCACGATCATCTGTCGAAATCGGCGGAGCGGCTGCGCCTTCCTGGCCTCGGTGATGGGCTTCGTTTGCTCGATATCGGCTGCGGGACGGGTGCGTCGACGGCGGCATTGCTGAAGGCGGCTCCGCATGCGCAGATCGTTGCTGCCGATGCGTCGGCAGAGATGCTCGAGGTGGCGCGCTCGAAGTCGTGGCCGTCGAACGTGACGTTCGTGCACAGCCGCGTGGAGGATCTCAATGTCAACGGGGTCGATGGCCCGTTCGACGGCATTCTCGCCGCGTATCTGATCAGGAACGTCGACGATCCGGATACGGAGTTGAAGTCGCTGATGTCGTTGCTCGAGCCGGGCGGGAGCATCGCTTTTCACGAGTATTCGGTGAAGGATTCCATTCGTGCACAGGTGCTGTGGACGTTCGTGTGTTGGGCGGTCATCATTCCGCTCGGTTACTTGGCGACGCGTAACACGACCTTGTATCAGCATCTCTGGCGCAGTGTGGTGACGTTCGACGGTGCTGGAGACTTCGCCAGGCGTATGCAGCGTGCAGGTTTCACTTCCTTGGCTACCGAGACTATGACGGGCTGGCAGAACGGTGTCGTACACACCTTTCTGGGCGCCCGTCCGATGGAGACATTGTGACCGATTCTCGACGCGTCGAACATCCTGCTCCAGCTGGGTTTCCGGATGCCGGTTCGCTGACCCGTGTGCCGCGCGTCGTCGTTGTCGGTGGCGGGATCGCCGGCCTCAGTGCGGCAACGGCATTGGCGGAGCGCGGTATCGAGGTGACCGTGCTCGAACGTGAGAACTACCTGGGCGGTCGCGTCGGGGGGTGGGATACCACGCTCGACGACGGCACTCCGGCGACGATGAGTCGCGGTTTCCATGCGTTCTTCCGGCAGTACTACAACCTTCGGAACCTGATGGAGCGCAGCGATCCGGGTCTGCGACGGCTACGGCCTGTCGAGGACTACCCGCTGATCGACGGCGATGGCCGAATCGACGGGTTCAAGGGTCTGCCGCAGACGCCTCCGCTGAATGCGTTCGCGTTCGTCGCTCGGAGTCCTACCTTCCGAATGCGAGAGTTGTTCTCGCTCAAGGGTGTAGCGGCTCTGCCGCTGATGAATGTCAGCGTTCCGGAGACGTTCGAGGAGCTCGACACGACCCCGGCGGCGGAGTTTCTGCGCAATATCAACTTCCCGGAGGCTGCCAGACACTTGGCGTTCGGGGTTTTCTCGCGGAGTTTCTTCGCCGACCCCGAGAACATGTCCGCGGCCGAGTTGGCCATGATGTTCCACATCTACTTCCTCGGTTCGTCGGAGGGGCTGATCTTCGACGTGCCTCGCGGCCCATATCCGCAGGCGCTGTGGAATCCGTTGGGAGAGTACTTACTAGGCTTGGGCGTCGATATCAGGGTGGGTACTGCGTGTGAGGGTATTGCCCGGGGCCGCGAACGCGCATACGACGTAGTCGGCGTGGGTGAGGTCGACGCCGTGGTGCTTGCGGCCGATATCGCCGGTTTGCAGAACGTGGTGGAGAGCTCGCCGGAGCTCGGCACATCGGAATGGCGCAAACGCATTGCGGCGTTGGAGAATACGCCGCCGTTCCTGGTGCATCGTGTGTGGCTCGACAAGCCGGTGAATGCCGATCGCCCGGCCTTCATCGGAACCGGCGGTATGCCGCCGATCGACAACATCAGTGTGCTCGAGCGGTTCGAGGACGAGGCGGCGGAGTGGGCCGCGCGCACCGGCGGATCGGTCGTCGAACTGCATGCGTACGCCGCCGTCGATTCCGAAGAGGAGACGCGCGCGCAGTTGATGGCGCGGATGCACGAGATTTATCCTGAAACCGCTTCGGCCACAGTGGTATCCGAGCGTACCGAATGGCGCAATGATTGCCCGTTGTTCGGCCTCGGTCAGTTTGCCAACCGTCCCACCGTGCGCACCCCGGAACCGGGCGTCGTGCTCGCGGGGGACGGCATCAGGATCGATCTGCCGGTCGCACTGATGGAACGTGCCGCGACAACCGGGTTGCATGCGGCGAACACCCTGCTCTCGGGCTGGGGAATTGCCGGGCACCCGATCTATACGGTCCCGACGCGCGGACGCTTTCGAGTCTTCGACAAGCTGGCTCGGCTCACCAAGCGCTGACCGCGTCGATCCCCCCGCGCATCGGGGGGGGATCGACAGGTTGGTTTTCTCACATGCCGCGTGAGCGCAATTCGTACCTTCGCTCGGCGTAGTCGAGGTCGTCTTTCCACAGCCGCTCAGCAGTCCAACCCATGGCGGGACGAAGCAGCGGGGCGACCTTGCGGGCCATCTTGAATCCCGGACGCTCGGAGCTGGCGACGGTGACCTCGATGACGGCTGTGCGTGGCTTGCCGTCCGGCCCGGGGCCCAGTGGCGTCGCATGCGTCTCGACGACGCTTCCGATGCCCTCGCCTTCGAGAATGCGCATCACGATGGTGCGCGGACCTGGGCAGACGAATTCGACACGGACCGGTACGCCGATTCCTCGGCTGACGCGGAATGTCACGTCGACGAGGAACCGATCGTCTTTTTCGGGGACATCGACGTCGGTGGGTGCGTCGACCACCTTCAGTCGTGCGAACGAGTAGGGATGGAACCAGGCGCCGTGCCACGGATCGAGGCGGTTGGCGACGATATCGTCCGGTTCACAAATGCCGGTCACCGTCACGACGGCATCGACGGAGTTCGCGGCGGGCGGGCGGATCGGGACGATCGGTACTTCGGTCGGCTCCTCACCACCGAGTTCGTCCATCCGGACCCAGACGAGGATGCCGTCGTCGAATGCGGGTAGCGGCTTCCACCCGGGGCGTCCCTTGGGGCCGAGCGGCATGCCGTGCCACAGGCAGATGAGGGTGTCGCATTCGATCTTCGCCTTGTCGAGCGGTGCACCGAGGTGTGGGCAGACCCCGGGGGCGATGTGGATTCCTTGCTTCTCATCGCGCCAGGCAACCAGTTCGGTGCCGCCGATGTGCCGTCCGAACGGCTTGTCCTTCGGGATGTCGCGGCTTGCGGCGAAGACGAACCAGTTTCCCGACGGCCGCATTTTTGCGCGTTTGAGCGCGGACTCGATGACCTGCGGATTCGCACCCTTCCAGGTCGGCTCCTGTTTGGCCCACGCTTCTGCAGGCAATGGCTGAAGGGGCAAGCTTTTCGGCCACCGGCCGCGTAGTGCATCGAGGGCTGCCATGGGTACCCGCTTTCCGTGCTGGTTTTGTGTCTCGACTCTATTGTGCCCAATTCCGGCGACATCACACTTGGTGTGCCTGGCTCGGCCCGATCGAGTAATCCGCCGGGCGAGACGACGCTTTTACCCCCCGGGGGTATGGCTGGTACCGTCGGTTGTATGTATTCAGTGATCCGCGGCGGTTTGCGAGGTACCGCCTCGGCTACCGGGTTGTTGATTGCATTCACTATCTTCGGGGTGCTGCTCATGCACTCGGTGACACCGATGTCCTCGATGTCGTCCATGTCCTCGATGGGCAGCGGCAATTCTGCGATGGCGTCCGAGTCTCGACTCGACGCTTCTGGGCCTGTCGCGTTCGCCGAGCACGATTGCCCGTCGACACATCAGATGATGCATCCGTGTGCGGGAACCACGACGTCGTGGCCTGCTCTGACGGTGCCGACCACCAGCATCGACTTCGATCTTTCACCACGAGCGGTGGACATCGTCGGCGGGCGCACTGCCTCCGCGCTGGAACGTGCGCCGCCGTGGGTTCTCTGGGAGTTGGACGAATCGGTGACCTTGCGAGTGTGACGGGGAGCCCGAAATGCACATGCATCTCGGCGGATCGCTTTTTCGTATCCGAACTCCGTAAAAGATCACTCTCGTAAGGAATTTCACATGCGTACTCCAGTACTTGCGGCACTCGCGGCTGCCTCGGCAGGCGTTATTTTCCTCGCCGGCTGCAGCGAAAATTCTCCCAACACTCCGATGAACGGGCAGATGATGGACGGGCACTCGATGAACTCGTCACAGTCCACATCGGATGCATCGGCGCAGTTCAACAATGCCGACGTGATGTTCGCGCAGATGATGTACCCGCACCACGCACAAGCCGTCGAGATGTCCGAGATGGCAACCGGGCGGACCGAGAATCCAGATGTCCTGGCATTGGCGTCGGCGATCGAAGCCGCGCAGCAGCCGGAGATGGACCAGATGACCGCGTGGCTCTCCGAGTGGGGCCAGCCTGCCCCTTCCGCTGACCTGGGGGAGATGGGCGGTATGGGCGGTATGAATCACGGCTCCGGCAGCGGCATGATGACCGATCAGGAAATGGACTCGTTGATGGCGTCCTCGGGCGCCGAGTTCGACCGCCAATGGTTGACGATGATGATCGACCACCACACCGGTGCTATCGACATGGCGAATGTCGAGATCGAACAGGGTTCCAATCCTGAGGCTCTGGCGATGTCGCGCATGATCGTCACTTCGCAGCAAGAGGAGATCGACACGATGCGCAGTCTCCTCGGCTGACCTGTTCTACACCGAAGGCCGCACCCCTGCATGGGGTGCGGCCTTCGGTCGTTCTACTGTCTGCCTCGAGCTCAGCTCGTCGGCACCGGTCGATGCTCTTCGGCTACATCATTCGAATGCTCGCCGCCGGCGATGCTGTCAGGGGTGAGATCGAGTCGACGCAACAACTGCGCATTGGCCGCGACGATGACCGTCGACAACGACATCAAGATCGCCCCGACCGACATCGGCAGCACGAACCCGATCGGTGCCAGTACTCCTGCCGCAAGCGGCACGGAAATGAGGTTGTATCCCGCTGCCCACCAAAGGTTTTGCTTCATCTTTCGATAGGAGGCACGCGAAAGCTCGATCACCGAGAGCACCGATCGGGGGTCGTCGCTGGCCAGGATCACTCCCGCCGACGCGATGGCGACGTCGGTGCCCGCGCCGATCGCGATCCCGACGTCGGCCTGCGCAAGCGCCGGAGCGTCGTTTACGCCGTCGCCGACCATTGCCACGGTGCGCCCTTCTCGTTGTAAGTCGGCGACGTGATGGGACTTGTCTTCCGGTTTCACTCCGGCGAAATAGCGGTCGATACCGAGTTCGGTGGCGACGGACTTCGCGACGGCATCGGCGTCACCGGTGATCATGACGACCTCGATGTTGCGGCTATGAAGTTCGTCGATCGCCGAGCGTGATTCCGGTCGGATCTCGTCGGCGAGCTTCAATGCCCCGATGACCTCGCTTTCGGCGAGGACGTGCAGGATGATCGCGCCGTCGTCACCCCAGCGGTCGGCGATGGGAAGTTCGCGGGCGTGCTCCTGTTCGAGCAGGCCCGGGCCACCGACGCGGATGCGAGTTCCGTCGATGTCGGCGGACACCCCGATCGCCGGGGACGACTGAAAGTCGGTAGCGGTCGGTACCGTCAGTCCGCGGTGAAGTGCGGCTTCGACGATGGCACGGGCGAGAGGATGCTCGGAATCGGTTTCGGTGGCCGCGGCCGATGCCAGGACTTCGCCGGCGGTGTGGCCCCCGGTTACCTCGATCGCGATGACGGTGGGCTCACCTTTGGTCAGCGTTCCTGTTTTGTCGAAAACCACGGTGTTCACTGTCCGCATGGTTTCCAGCGCCAGCCGGTCCTTGATCAGGACACCGCTGCGGGCGGCTCGTTCGGTGGCGATGGACACCACCAGGGGGATCGCCAACCCAAGGGCGTGTGGACAGGCGATGACCAGAACGGTGATCGTGCGGATGACGGCGTCGTCGGGCAGCCCGAACAGTGTCCACACTCCCGCCGTGATGGCCGCGGCTCCCAGCGCGAACCAGAACAACCAGCCCGACGCGGTATCGGCAATGCGTTGGGCCCGCGACGACGAGTTCTGCGCGTCGGCGACCAGACGTCCGATGCCGGCGAGAGCGGTGTCCTCGCCGATGGCGGTGACCTGGATGCGGACGCCGGAATCGGTGGCGACGGTCCCGGCGACGACGTGGTCACCGTCGCTGCGGCGGACAGTGCGCGATTCGCCGGTGACCATCGATTCGTCCATGCTCGCGGTCCCGGAGACGATGGTGCCATCGGCAGGCACCCGCCCACCTGGGCGGACGACGACGATGTCGCCGACCCACAAGTCGTCCGGCGTCACCGAGACGACCTCGCCGTCCTCGACGCGTTCGGCGGTGTCGGGGAGAAGCGCTGCCAGTGAGTCCAATGCCGAGGTGGTCTGCGCAAGTGACCGCATCTCGATCCAATGCCCGAGCAGCATGATCACGATCAGCAGCGCCAGTTCCCACCAGAAGTCCAGCTGGTGGTCGAGTATGCCGATGCTCGAACCCATCGATGCGAGAAATGCGACTGTGATCGCCAGGGCGATGAGAAGCATCATTCCTGGTTTCCGCGAACGTATTTCGCTGACCGCGCCGGTCAGGAACGGTGATCCACCCCAGAAGTACATGACCGTACCCAGTACCGGTGAGATCCAGGCTATCCACGCTGCATCGGGTAGCGAATAGCCGACGATCATCGCGAACATGTTCGAGGCGAACACGACCGGAACGGCGAAGAAGACCATGATGACGAACAGACGACGGAACTGGCCGGCGTGATCGCCGTGTCCGGCATGTCCCGCGTGTCCTGCCATGTCGTGCCCGGTCATGTCATCGTGGCCGGAGTGTGCCGAATCCGGCTGAGGTGGATGTGCCGTGTCGGGGTTCATGTGGTTGCTCATCATGCATGTACTCCCACTGATCGAGTTCGTGGTTGATACCCCCAGGGGGTATGGGGTCAGTACGAACTGTACGCCTTGTCGCCGGTCTCGGGAAGGGGTCTTCGCTCACAAAAGCCTTGGTTACTCCGATCACACAACGCCGACGAACCGCAGGGCGGCAGTCGTCGCCGAAGCAGCCACGACGATGGCAACGAACGGTGCTTTGCGCCAGGCCAGCACGGCGGCAACGACAACTCCTGCGGGAAGAGCGAACCCTGCGAATTCGTTCGCGACGACCAGGGCCTGGGTTGCGACGAGCGCGACGAAGAGAACGGCTACGGCCGTCGAGCTCAGCATCTCGATCCGCGGGGACAATGTGACGCGACTACGGAGCAGCGGGCCGACGATGCGGAGCAGCATGGTTCCGACGGTGAGCGCGAGCATCGGAGCGACGAGATTCACGTGTTCACCTTCGACAGGAGTGGGGCGATCGCAACTCCGGCGAGTGCAAGGAGGACCGGGATTCCCGGGGGGAGCACGGTGGCAGCGGCGACGGCGATGACTGCACCGATCACTGCGGCGTTCCGCGTCCTCGCCTCGCGCAGGGCAGGCATGACCAGAGCGATGAGCACCGCCGGAAAAGCGGCATCGAGGCCGAGGGCGGCGGTATCGGTGATCGCGCTACCGAGCGCCGCACCACCGAGCACGCCGATGTTCCAACTCACGAACAGTCCGATTCCGCAGAGCCAGAACGATCTTCGACGCGCAACCGGTTCTTTCTCGGCGACGGCGAAAGCAACGGATTCGTCGGTGATCAGGTGCATCCCGAGGAGCTTTCTGGGCCAGCTCGAGCCGGCCAAAGCGTCGCCGACCGAGAAGCCGAGGGGGACGAGTCTGGTGTTGACGAGCATCGCGCTGGCGACTGCGGCGACCGGATTGCCGCCTGCGGCAAGCACTCCCACGAGAATGAACTGGGAGGCACCGGCGAAGACGAACAACGACATCGCGACCGGAACCCAGAGTGGGAGTCCAGTCGCTACGGCGATTGCGCCGAAGGATGCACCGACGAGGCCGTCGGCAAGGCAGACGAGGGCGATGTCTCGCAGCGCGGGTGTTCGCCATATCGAACGCATGTCCGTAATAGTGGACGATGTTAGAGTGTTCGTCAAACCGAACGATACAACCGATGGAGTGAACGAACATGGCCGAGTCGGGTGCACCCATCGCGGCGATCGCCGCAGCACTGCAACGTGAACGCAAACGGGCCGGCCTGTCCTCCGCGGAGGTCGCGCGCCGAGCCGGGATCGCCAAATCGACTCTCTCGCAACTCGAATCGGGCACCGGCAACCCGAGTGTGGAGACCCTGTGGGCGCTCAGTGTCACCCTCGACGTACCGTTCGCGCAGCTGGTCGAGCCCGCCCGACCGCGAGTACACCTGATCAGGGCCGGTGACGGACCGCGCATCGGATCCGAACACGCCGACTACGTAGCGACGCTGCTCGCCTCGTGCCCACCGCACGCGCGTCGGGACCTCTACATCATCAACGCCCAGGTCGGAGACGCGCGGCAGGCAGATCCCCACTCACCAGGCGTCGTCGAACACGTCGTCATGTCAGTGGGTCGCGCACTCGTCGGACCCACCGAAGACCCTGTCGAGCTACATCCCGGTGACTACATTTCCTACCCGGGGGATCAGCCGCACACCTTCGAAGCGTTGGAGCCGAACACAGTGGCGGTCCTGGTTTCCGAGCACCTCTAGTGCCGCTCTCGAGGTAGGAGCGCGTCGAGGACGAGTTCGACTGTCGCGTTCAGCTGGGAGGCAGAGAGCCAGCGTTCCGTGCTGACGGTGTGCAGGGCCAACCCGTCGGCCAGGGCGATCGCAGCGTGCGCGGCAAGTCGGGAACGTTCGGGGTCTTGGTCCGCCCTCGTGTCGAAGGCGTTGCACAACGCCTGATGCAGTTCGGCGAGCACTGTGCGTTGGGTTTCGGCCAAGTCTGGGTTGTGGATCGCGTGGACGGCGAACTCCAGTTGGATGCGGGCTTCGTGCTTTCGTTGTCGATCCAACGGGAGTACCTCGCTGAGCACCGACGAGACGGTGCGACGCGCATCGTTGGTGAAGTCGGTCGCTTCCAGTCGTGCGCGAACCCGATGGACGACCTCGGTGAACGCTGAGGCCAGCATGACTTCCTTGCTCGGGAAGTGGTGCTGCACAGTGCCTATCGATACGCCGGCAGCAGTAGCGACCTCACGGACCGTGGCGTGAGGAAGGCCCTGTTCGCCGACGATTTTCAGAATCGCCTCGACGATGGCCGCATATGTCTGCCCACCACTTGACATCTTCACCACACCGAGGATCATACATGTGTATGAGTAGCCCGCGCGGGATTGTGTCCGGGACTCTGGCCGCGACCGCAATCGCAGACCTGATCACCGTCCACGTCGAGCTCGAATCCTTGGCGAGGGTCCCCGCCGTCGGCGACTTCAGCCCGCGCAGTTTTCAAGATGCACACGGGGTTCTCAGGCGGACTGATGCCAGGGGGCAGGGGTGAAGCTGTCGGGATCGGCGATCTTCCAGTCCGCTGCCCAAGAGGCCGGCGGGTCATGCAGCAGCACCGCTGGTGCGAGCCACTCATAGATCTCCGCGTACGACTGCTGGCTGATCGGACCAATTCGCTTGCGCAACATGTACGGCGTGAGACCGGAGGGCTCGCTGACGCCCATCGATGCCATGATCTTCATCGATTGCGCGACGGTGGCCTGCTGGTATCGGAACACGCGTGTGCTTTTGTCTTCGACGTCGAGTGCACGGGCGCGCTTGGGGTCCTGAGTGGCAACTCCCACTGGACATTTGTTGGTGTGACACCGTTGCGACTGAATGCAGCCGACAGCCATCATCATCGCGCGGGCAGAGTTGGTGTAATCGGCGCCTTGGACGAGCCGCTTGACGATGTCGGCTCCGGTGGCGACCTTGCCGCTTGCCCCGACCCGAATCTGCTGACGCAGGCCGCAACCCACCAATGCATTGTGCAGTGTCATCAACCCGTCGGTCAGCGGAAGACCGACGTGATCCTCGTACTCGAGCGGGGCCGCGGCAGTACCTCCCTCGGCGCCGTCGACAATGATGAAATCCGGGGCGATGCCCTCCTCGAGCATCGCTTTGCAGATTGCCAGAACATCTACTCGCGAGCCCACGCAGAGCTTGAATCCGACAGGCTTACCGCCGGCGAGCTCACGCATGCGCCCGATGAACCGGATCAGACCGCGCGGGGTGGAGAACTCTCTGTGCGCAGCTGGACTGACGCATTTCTCCCCCTGTGGGACACCGCGATACTCGGCAATTTCGGTGCTGACCTTCGCCGCGGGCAGCACGCCACCGATCCCCGGCTTCGCACCTTGACTCAGCTTGAGCGACAAACACTTCACCCGATCGTCGGCTGCCTTTCGGGCGAACTCGTCGGGATCGAAGCGGCCCTCCTCGGTCCGGCAACCGAAGTAGCCCGAACCGATCTCCCAGACGACATCGGCGCCTCCGAGATGGTAGGGCGTGAGGCCACCTTCGCCGGTGTCGTGAGCGAATCCACCTCGTTCTGCACCGGCATTGAGCGCCTTCAGTGCATTCGCGGACAGTGCACCGAAGCTCATCGCCGAGACGTTCAACAACGCCATGTCGTAGGGGTGTGTGCAGTCCGGACCGCCGATGCGTACGCGCGGTGGAGTGTCCGGAACCTCGACGGGAGCGGTGGAGTGGACGAGGTGCTCGTATCCGGCAGCGTCGATATCACGCTCGGTTCCGAAGGAGAGTTCGGCGGCAGTTCCCTTGGCGCGCTCGTAAATCAGTGACCTCTTGTCACGATCGAAAGGACGCCCGTCGAAGTTGCGTTCGATGAAGTATTGCTGAAGCTCTGGGCGGACTATCTCGAGCAGGTATCGCAGGTGGCCGAGGATCGGGTAGTTACGCAGCACCGAGTGGCGTTTCTGGATCAGATCGTAGACACCGATCGCGGCAAGCACGGTGAAGAAGACCACCGCAACAATCCACCAGAGCGAACCGAACGCTGCCGCAACCACCGACGCGACGGTAAGCAGGATCGGTACGCCCACCAACAGAATTCGCATCATCGCGCAGCGCTCCGCACTCGGGCCGCATCTACCTTCATGGCGGTCACCGGTTCGGCCCATCGTCGCCGGCGCGGCCTTATTCGAGAAACTCCGCTGCGTTGATTCTGACTACCGCTGCACGCGACGTTACTCCGCGCTCCTGGCGATGCGTCCCGATTGATTCACCGGCGGTCGTTCCGAGCCGGCGGATCCACGATGGCGCGGACATTCCGATCAGGATGCTTGACGCAGCTCGATCTGCGCGACGCACTGACATCCGCCGGTGATCTCGGAGCAGTCCAGCACCAGGTAGTGACGCACGTACTCGAGATCGACGCAGCCGGGCTCGGTGCACTCCGCGGTGCTCGACGAGTGGATCACCAGTGTGCCGTGGCAATGGTCGACAGCTGCTGTGCAGTCTCTGCAGGACATGGTCGGTGCTCCTTTCGTCGGTGTCCTCTATTGATATCACCGGCCTACGACACGGCCGGGAGAAGTGGGGTGTGTTTCGATGTCGCCCGTAAACGCGTGGACCGGTGAACTTGTCACGCACTAACATCAGCCCATGGCAACTCCACATTCCAAGGTGTATTTCGGTGACCGCATCATCGACGCGCAGGACGCGACCCTCGGAGTGGCCACCTCGGCGGTTCTGTACGGATTGAGCGTCTACACCGTCTTCCCGGTCCAGGTCGACGGCGAAACGAGGACAGCTTTTCGGCTGCGCGATCACTTCCAGCGGCTCCTCGAATCGTGCAAGATCATCGGTATCGATCGGTTCGCGGACGAATGGGATTTCGACCGTTTCCTGGCCGTCACGCGTGAGCTGATCGCCGCGAACGCGCCGGACCGTGAAGTCTACGTGCGCGCAACGGTCCACGTCGACGAGCAGATTCCGGGAACACGGGTGCGCGGCTTGCACACCACGGTGTCCATCTTCTTGTACGACGCGATCCCGATCGTCCCGCAGGACGGTATGCGTCTGAAAACGAGTGTGTGGCGTCGCATTCCGGACAATGCGATTCCCTCGCGCGCAAAAGTCAACGGCGCCTATGTCAATTCGGTTATGGCCAAACAGGATGCGATCGACAGTGGCTTCGACGATTGCATCTTCCTCGACATCAACGGACACGTGTGTGAGCTCAGTGCCGCGAACATCTTCCTGGTCCGCGGTGGCACGCTGATCACCCCGGACGTGACTTCGGACATTCTCGACGGGATCAACCGTCGTACGATTCTGACTCTCGCTCGCGAGGAGGGACTTCCGGTGCAGGAGAGGGTCGTCGATCTTACCGAGCTCTACATCGCCGACGAAGTATTCGTCTGCGGTACCTCCGCTGGGGTTGCACCCGTCTTTCAGATCGACGGCCGTGCGGTGGGAGAGTCGACGGACATCGGGCCGCTCTCGGCGATGTTGCGCAAACGGCACCACGACGCGCTCGTCGGCGACGAGGTTCATGGCTGGGTCACTGTTCTCTGACGGTGACTCATCAGTGTGGCGACCACGCCTCACCCGTAACAGATGATGCGGTGGGTCCCGTCCACCCATAGCGTCGAAGCGAACATTTACTGCTTCTACTTCTACGGAATCGACTATGGGAACAGTGCTCGGAGACCTACTGCCACTGGCGATCGGTGTTGCCGTCTCCCCAGTCCCCATCATCGCCGCGATCCTGATGCTGCTGGGTAAACGCGCGGGGAGCGCCAGCATCAGCTTCGCGGTCGGGTGGATCGCCGGAATCGTCCTGGCAACCACGATCTTCGTCCTCCTGGGCGGCGCGGCGACAGGATCCGAGGGCGAGCCGTCCACTACGTCGTCGTGGATCAAGCTGGTCATCGGTGTGCTGTTGCTCGGGGTCGGCATCCGTCAATGGCGCGCTCGTGGGGAGGAACACGCGACTCCGAAGTGGATGTCGGCCATCGACGACATGACTGCAGTCAAAGCACTCGGGGTCGGCTTCGCACTGGCCGCGATCAATCCGAAGAACTTGCTGATGTGTGCGGCCGCGGGCGTCACCATCGGAGGCGTCGGCATCAGTGCGGGTCAGACCGTCGTGGCTGTGGCAGTCTTCTCGATCCTGGCGGCCTCGACAGTCGCGGTTCCGGTGATCGCCTACCAGGTTGCGGGACAACGACTCGAGACACCGCTCGCCTCCCTCAAAGAGTGGCTGCAAACGAACAACTCGGCCGTCATGAGTGTGCTGATTCTGGTGATCTCGGCGGTACTGATCGGCAAGGGGCTGGGCGGGTTGTTCTGAACGCTCACCTACGGGCGCGTCCCCGAATCGAGGAGCACTGTGGCGGCTGCCTTCGCGGCAAGGGCAGATTCGGGCGACTCCGAGATGGCTGCGGTCGTCTGTGCACCTTCGGCGAGCAGTGCGATCTGTAGACCGAGGGTCTTCGGGCCTCCAGCTTCGACGACCAAGTCGGTGACGTACTCGACGAATTCACGCTTGTGACGGTGCGCCGCATCGGCGACAGCGGGCATGACGGTCCCCAGCTCGCCGAACGAATTGATGAACGCGCAGCCTCGAAAGTTGTCCTCACGGAACCAGGCGTCGAGGAAATCGAAGATGGAAAGAACCTTGGCCCGCGCAGATTCGTGCGTGGCTGCCTCGGCAGCGATTCCCGTATTCCACATGCGGGTTCGGCCCTCGAGTACCTGAGCGACGATCTCGGCTTTCGAAGGAAACAGTGCATACATGCGCTTGAGGGAGATACCGGCCGCGGCTCGCAGTTCGTCCATGCCGACGGCGTTGACACCTCGTGCGTAAAAGAGCTCGTCGGCTGCGTGCAGGACGGCGGTCCGTCCACTGTCCGGTTCCATCGTGACCAACTCCTTGCGCTGAGAACCAACGTTCTCTACAGTAGTCGACGATTGGAGAACGACCGTTCTCTCGTGTGGGCCGATCGGCGAGGCGAGCATCCGCGCGCGAACCCGGTTCACAAGCACAACGTAGCCTGACCGAGTCCGTGCGAAGCGAACAGTGGAAGGCCCTTAGATGACCGACTCCGAGGTGCCGAAGGCGACCGTGGTGACCTCCGAGTCGGTGCGCCTCGGTGTGCTGCTCGCCGCAGTCGGGGGATTTCTGGACGCCTACACGTTCGTCACCCGTGAGGGCGTGTTCGCCAATGCGCAGACGGCCAACGTCATCCTCTCCGGGATCGACATGGCGTCGGGGCAGTGGCGATCCGCGCTCGGGTACCTTCCGCCTCTGGTGGCGTTCGTGCTCGGGGTGTTCACCGCCGAGTTCATTTCCAGGCCGGTCGTCGCACGGATAGTTCGGCGCCCCGTCCGGGCCGTCCTCATCATCGAGATCCTGGTCATCACGATCATCGGCTTTCTACCCGATACTGTACCGAATGCTTTTGTCACAGTGGCGATTTCATTCGTCGCCGCGGTGCAGGTGACAACATTTCGGGTGCTTGTCGATTCTGCTTACAACACCACGATGACAACCGGAAATCTCCGCAGCCTGTCGCAGGCCTTATTCCATCGAATTGCCAACGGCGACAAAGTAGCCGGGAAGAGAGCCACCAACTTCGGCTCGGTGATCCTAGGCTTCGTCGCCGGTGCAATTCTCGGTGCCGGGATGTCTGAAATACTGGAAAACAGAGCAGTCTGGGTGGCCGCAGGAATGCTATTGGTGGCGTTGCTGCTGTTCGTGATCGACGAATGGCGCATACCGAGGGTCGAGCATTCAGGCTGAGCGATTTACTCCCCTTGTAGGGATCCGAACCCCCTGCAGGAGGTTCGAATCCCAAATCGGGGAGTATATCCACGCTGAATCGGCGCGACGCTAGACGACGACCACGCCGTCGGAGTCGCTGTACACAATTTCACCCGGATTGAAGGTGATGCCGCCGATTTCCACGGGTACGTTCTTCTCCCCGGATCCGGTTTGAGTGCTTTTGCGCGGGTTGGTGCCCAGAGCTTTGACGCCGATGTCGAGGGTGCGGAGGATCGCCGAATCGCGGATCGCCCCGTTGACGATTATCCCTGCCCACCCGTTGGTGACACCTCGACCAGCGATGATGTCGCCGACGAGGGCGGTGTGAATGCCGGCGTCGCCGTCGACCACTAGTACACCGCCGTTACCGGGCTCACCGAGGGTTTGTTTGACGAGCAGATTGTCCTGGAAGCACTTGATGGTGGTGATGGGACCAGCGAACTCGGAATGCTTGCCGAACTGGATGAATTGCGTGTCGCAGCTACGGATTTCGGGCCCGATCTCGTCGGCCAGGTCTGCAGTTGCCTTGAATTCGACGGAAGTCATGGCCGATAGCCTAGTCCAGTCGGCCGTGACGCCTTTCGTAGTCCTCTCGGGTGTGATCGATTTTACGTTGAGTGTTTGCGTTGAGAAGCTCTGGATCCAGACCGTGCACCAACAACCGGTGGCGCCGGTAGACGTTCATCAACGCTATCGCGAAATAGACCAGCGGAATGAAGAGCAAAGCCATCATCGCAAGGCCGATCCACAACGGGCCGGGCAAGAGCAGAAACAGACACAGCAACGGAATGATCGGGAGCGAGAATCGGATCAGGTAGCGGGCCTGAGCGCCACTACCGACGAGATCCTCGCGAACCCAATCGTGCATCGGCGGCGGAAGCACTCGGCCCAGCTGGTAACCCAGGTACTGCCAGAGATTCGGCTTCACAATTCTCGACCTTACGCCAGCACTTGTTTGGCAACCGCGGCCCCGACGGCCAATGCAACCAGGTCCTCGACAACGGCCGCAGCCAGCGGCGGAATCCGCGTCGATGCCCACCCGCGATACGCGTGACCTGCATACGAACCGGCGATAGCCGACAACCCGCCGATGATCGCTGCTGGAATCGTGTCCTCGTCTCGACGTCGTGCGATCGCGAATGCCGCCCCACCACCGGCAACGATCCGCCCCCCGAGAGCGGGTGGGCTCAGTCTCGACGGCGTCGACGGCAACTTGTCCATCACGATCTCACCGGCAATCGCGAAGACGGACGCGCCGACGGCCAGGCGTCTGTACTCGGTCCCGCCGAACAAGGCCAGCAGACCGGCGCTGATTCCTACCGAGCTGCGGAAACCACTCGCCTTGCCGATGGCGGCGGACAGCATCGCCGAGCGAACCGTCAGTGTCATCACTGGAGTATCCACCCCGGAACGCCACTGCAACCAGGGAACGACCGTAGATCGTGTTAGTTTGTGACGTCTTCGGGGGGAGTTGTTCGTGAGCTTGAAAATGCGGCTTTTTCGTGTCGCGGTGTTGCTGGGGCTGTTCGTTCTGGCGGGTATCTTGTTGCCCAAGATGGGACCTGATACCCCTGGTAGGTACGAAGGTGTCGCTGCGCCGGTCACCAGTCTTGCTGTGCCACAATCGGATTCAGTGCCAACCAGTACGGTCGCAGGTCCGCCACCGGGGTTCCCGTCGATGGAATATGCGCCACCGGAGATCGAGGTTCCCGACGGTGATCCGATCCCGATCGACACCAAATACGGCCTCAGCTACACGGTGCCGGGAGATTGGCGGTTCCATCGCGGTGGAGTGATGGGATGGGCGAGTGGGGAAGAGTCGGTCAGGTTCGGAGATATCGCCGATTACGATTACGACTACTGTCCAGAACACCGCGACGGGGCAACAAAGGCGGACACCGGAATCACCGGCCGCCACGGAGTCGACGTTCCGGCAGCTGCATTCGATGTCAGCCGTTCAGCCGAGCTGATTTTTCGAAACGAACCGAATGATGCAGTGACGATCGAATACTCGGCTCCAATCGAATTCGAGGTCGACGGTGCACCCGCGGTTCGCTACACGGCGAAGGCATCGAAGCTCGCTCGGGAGTTCGACTGCGATCCGATCGCGGCATCGTTCGATATTGTTGCAACTCAGGGGTATTCGAATGCGACAGTTGCCGTGTTCATGATCGTTTCTTATGAGCAGCTCGACGGATCGCTCTCACGGGACACGATCGACCAGATTGTGGCCACCCTACGTCGCACGTGAGCAACGAGGAGTCTTTCAGTGGAGACGTTCAAAGCATTTTCAGGTGAGGTCTCAGGACTCGGCCGGTCGGTGTCCGAAATTGGGCTTCAGACGCTGACGTCGTACAAGTATTTCAACGAGCACGCGGGTCCAGTCGGTGCGTATCAGGGCGAGATTTTCGGGTCCCTTCTCGATCCGCTGGACGATATTCGGAACGCGTGGCGTACCAGACACGTTCATCTGGCGGTGAATTGCACCGAGTTGGGCGACAAGCTGAACATCGCGGCCTGGTTGTATTCAGATCAGGAGAAGAAGAACTACGAGGCGCTGAATGCGCACACGCAACTCCCCCCATTTCCCCATCCTGAGCGGGACCCAGGTGATTCGAAACGGCCTGCGGTCGGTACCGCGGAGCTTTTCGGCGATCCCGCGGACTACGGACACCCTGAAGGAATCGATTACCCGCCGCCCGAGAGCCTTCCGGACGATCTGGCCGCGGTAATCGCTGATGCTGCTGGATGGCTCGGTGACATCGATGACGCAATCGAAGCGATGATCGGGCAAAGTCCGCTTCGGCAGCTCGTCGAGCCCATCGGCGGCAACTGGAACGATTTGTTGCGATTGGGCTGGACCTATCGAATCGCGGGTGAAGCGATGGAAAAGGGTGGCGACGCACTCGCCCAGGGAACCGCACGTGTCGATGAGTTCTGGGACGGAATGGCGGCCGCTGCTTACAGTGAATACGCGATAAAGCAAGTGGCCGCGATGCAGTGGGAGGGGGCGTGTGGCCGTGTCATTCAAGCGGTCGCCGAACGTGCGGCGGATGAAATCAGCAACTCGATCCGCGTACTGGTGACAAAGGTCCGCGAGATGATCGAGAAGGAATTCGACCTGACCAGCGGGGCTAGAGTGGTGGATTTCCTGTCGAAGAAGATTCCCTTTGCCGGTGCCGCGTATCAGTTGTGGAGAATCTGGGAGATTCTGCGGACCGGTTTCGACCTGGGCATGAAACTCGTCGACTCCATCCGTACGATCACTGACGCGTTCAAGGAGTTTCTATCGCTCGTGGCCAGTCCGACCGGGTACATGAACGAGCAGTTCGAACAGAAGCTGGCGCCCATCACGGAAAAAATCGAAGATGCAAAGCTATTGCTGGACATCAAGAACACTGCCGATGCGAGCCCGGTGTACGAAGTACCGAAGGATCCGTATTCGCTCGGTACAGGTGAGGAACCGTGGGCAGACGCATGACCGAACCCGATGATGCTGTTCTGCGACAGGCACTGCGGAAGATGTCCGACGCATTGGATCGAATGGCTCAGACGCGCGCCCAGGTCGAATCCACTCCGCTGCCGTCGTTCGACCAACCGCGAACGGTCACCGGTTCGATGATGTACGACATTGCATCCCTTCCTGGAGCCTCCGCGGAATTGAGGGCGTACGCGGCGCGCGTCGGGGCGGGCGAGTGTAGATGGGACGAGATCGAAACCCTGTCCCGCCCCGTACCTCCGGAAGTCGAAGAGTTGAAACGCGATCCGCTGTCGATCTGGTTCGCGCCTCCACCCACACTGCCAGCCGACGACGAAAAGCCGTATACGATTCCGTGGCAATGACTTCGGTGGTGTTCGCTTATTGTCCCTCGGCGTTGGCGACGATCACCTCACGCAGATACCGAGCCAACCCCGGTGCGATGTCGTCGTAATGCTTGGTGAATCTTTCGTCCGCCAAGTACATTTCGGCAAGATTGACCTGCATTTCGTAGCCGCAGTCGTAGTAGCGCGCGATGCTCGCGCGGTGCCGCTCTGCCAGCACATTGGCGTCGGCCGATCCCGGTGCGGTCCCGGCGGCGAGGGCCGCTGCAAGATCGAGTTCCATCGCGTCGGTCTCGTCCTTGATCAGTTTCCAATCGTCCTTGGTGAACTGCGCGGTTCGTGACTGGGACTGCTTCCACTGCTCCGTTTCTCCCCAGCGCTCCTCGGCTTCGGCGGCGTATTCGTCGCCGAGCCAGTCATCGCCGAAGACCTCGCGCTGTTCCTGCGGTGTCAATTGAATTCCCACTTTCTTCGCCTCCATCATTTTGTCCACGGCCGCAGCCATCTCGTGCAAGCGTTCGATCCGCTGGTCCAACAATGTGCGTTGACGGCGTAGATGTGCCATCGCGTCGACCGACGGATCGTCCAGAAGGGCGGAGATGTCGTCGAGCACGAACCCGAGTTCGCGGTAGGTCAACACCTGATGCAACCGCTCGACGTCGACCGCCGAGTAGCTGCGATAGCCCTTGGGAGTGCGCCCGGACGGCACCACGAGTCCGATCTCGTCGTAGTGATGCAGTGTTCGGACGCTGATCCCGACGAGGCGGGCGACCTCGCCCACCTTCATTGTTTCTGAATCGCTCACAAAGGACACTGTGCAGCCTCCCGTGACGTGAGGGTCAAGCTATCGAACTACGCGTTCGCATCCACCGGTCGGAACGCCGGCCAAACGTTGCGAGATCCACTCGAATGCGCCTGGCCGTCCGGCACCCTCGGCTGCCGAGTGATCGCCGGGGATCTCCTCGAGATGTACCGACGCATCTGCTGCGCACCACTGGTCCTGGACGGCTTCCGCGCCCTCCTTGGGGATCAAATCGTCCTGCAGGCCCTGGTAGATGTACGTGGGCGCCTCGGGCGCGATCTGGCCCATGCGATTCTCCTCGATCACTGTGCGAGTGATCGGATGGTTGAACACGTCGGGGACGTTGGACAGGTTCTGCTGGTCGAACAGCAGCAAGCCGCTGTAGGACAGCACATCGACGCACTGGTCTTTCTGTATCAGTGCCAATCGCTTGCCGTTGTCGTTGGCCAGCGTGCGCATCTCCGGGTACTCCCTGGACAAGCCGATCGTCGCTGCGGTGAACAGGCCGGACCCGATCCCGCCGTTGAGCGAACGCTGCAGAATCTTGTAGTCGGTCGGCGGTCCACCGAATGCGACGCCGACGATATCGAGCTCCGGCGCGTACTTCGGCGCCAACTGAGCTGCCCAGCCGGACGCTATTGCCCCACCCGAGTAGCCGGTGATGGCCACCGGAGCATCGGCGTCGACGCCCACACTGTGTGAGGCACGGAGGCCGTCGAGCACCGTGTGGCCGGCGACGAGACCGGCGGAGTAGGCCTGCCGCGGACCCTGATAGTCGGTGACCGCGACGGCGTAATTGCGCGCGAGCAGCTCTTGAATTCGATCGAGCTCCTTGTTCGTACCCCGCGGGAGCGTGTGGGAAGGCGCGCACGCATTGCCGAGTGAATCTGTCGCCTCGTTGTATGCGACGACCGGACGCGGGCCGTCGCCGGTCCACGGGCCGTCCGGGACGATGACCGTCGTCGTAGCTGCGATGGGATTGTTCTTCGAGTCGGTGGATCGGAACAGTACTTGCGTTGACGTCGTGCCTGGTTGCACTGCAACACTTCTGGTCCTCAGGGCTGTCCCGGGCTCGCTGGTTTCGTAACCGGCGGGCGGGGCGAACCATGGATCTTCGAGCGGCGTCGGCAAGTATGCGGACGGATCGGCAGGGGGAGCGATGATGTCTCCGAGCGGATCGGCTGTTGCCATCGGTGTGAAAGCGAGCATCAGTGCTGCTGCGCCTGCCAGAACGAATGTCCTACGCATGAAGTCCCCACCCTGATCGTCTTCGAGCGCCCCGACGCCTAGGAAAGACCGATCCCCATGTTGCCATACATCGCGGAGCAACCCCCGACGGTGAGCATGGTGTTCCACTTGCATGCATTGTGAGCGGGATCCCATCCGAGCAGGCAACAACTGGTACACCGTGCCCACTGCCCTGGGTATTGCAAGCCACCGACCAGGTACGTTAGGTGTAACTCCAAGAACTACTCACCAGTAGGGGTAACGATATGCCAGCTCCGTCCACTGCGACCTTCTCCAGGCTCGCTGAACTCATTGCAATTCCCAACGCCGCCGACCGCCCGACGAAGTCGATCACCGAGGTGTTCACGGGTAAGGAACTGGCGACCATCCCGGTCGGTACCGCCGCCGACGCCACCGATGCCATCGCGCGGGCTCGCATCGCACAGAAGGCGTGGGCGAAACGCCCGGTGTCCGAGCGTGCCGAAATCTTCCACAGGTACCGCGACCTGGTGTTGGCGCATCGTGACGAGCTGATGGACATGGCTCAGGCCGAGACCGGTAAGTCCCGCGCAGCCGCTCAAGAAGAAGTGCTGGACATCGCGATGACCTCGCGGCACTATGCCCGTGTGGCAGCCAAGCTCCTCGCGCCCAAGCGCGTCACCGGCATGCTCCCGGTGCTGACGAAGACCACCGTCCATTACCAGCCCAAGGGCATCGTCGGCGTGATCTCGCCGTGGAACTACCCGATGACTCTTGCGGTGTCCGATGCCATCGCGGCCCTGCTGGCAGGCAACGGCGTCGTACTCAAGCCTGATTCCCAGACGCCGTACTGCGCTCTTGCCGTCGTCGAACTGCTCTACAAGGCCGGCCTGCCGCGTGACCTGCTCGCCGTTGTTCCCGGGCCCGGCTCCGTCGTCGGTACCGCTCTCGTCGAGAACACCGAGTACCTCATGTTCACCGGATCCACTGCGACGGGCAAATTGCTTGCCGAGCAGGCGGGGCGTCGACTCATCGGTTTCTCAGCCGAACTCGGCGGCAAGAACGCCATGATCGTCGCCCAGGGCGCCAACCTTCGGACCGTATCCGACGCGGCAGTGCGCGCCTGCTTCTCCAACTCGGGCCAGCTGTGTATCGCGATCGAGCGGATCTACGTCGAGAAGTCGATCGCCGAGGAATTCACCGCCACATTCGGTGAGCGGGTCCGCAACATGTCACTCGGCGCCGACTACGAGTTCGGTATCGAAATGGGGAGCCTCGTCTCCGAGGACCAGATCAAGACCGTCTCGGCGCACGTCGACGATGCCAAAGCGAAGGGCGCCACAGTGATTGCCGGCGGTAAGGCACGGCCCGATGTCGGACCGCTGTTCTACGAGCCGACCGTACTCACCGGCGTCACCGAGGAGATGGAGTGCGCCGCGAACGAAACTTTCGGTCCGCTCGTGTCCATCTACCCCGTCGCGGACGTCGAGGAAGCCATCGCCAAGGCCAACGACACCGATTACGGTTTGAACGGCAGTGTGTGGGCCAAGACCAAAGCGCAGGGTGAGGCGATCGCCGTGCGTCTGCACTCGGGGACTGTCAACGTCGACGAGGGTTACGCTCCGTCTTGGGGATCGACCGCTGCCCCGATGGGTGGCATGGGAGTCTCCGGCATGGGACGTCGGCACGGACCGGACGGGCTGCTCAAGTACACCGAGTCTCAGACGGTCGCGACGACGCGACTGCTCAACCTCGGTGGGCCGCGCGGAATTTCACCGAAGCTCTGGGCGAAGATCATGCCTCCGTTCGTGAAGGCTCTGCAGTACCTTCCCGGCCGCTGATCAGGAACAAGAAAGGGCCCCACACCATTTGGTGTGGGGCCCTTCCTTTTGGTGAATTAGTTGACGCGGTGGCCGTTCAGGTCCGAACTCACGTAATTCTGGTGAGGGTCGGGGATGTGATTGTCTCCGAGTACCCGTGCGATCTGGTCCTCGCTGAGCCCGAGGCGCCGGAGCCGCTCGCACACTGCATCGAAATCGAGCATTTTGGCATCGAGTTCCTGTTGCAGGGTAACGACCTGAGCGCGGATAACCTCGGCTTCGTCGAGCGCTTCGAGAGTGCCTTTGGGCTCGGGGAGCAGCAGGTTGAGCAGACGGTCGCGGGCATCGACGCTCAGACCTGCGAACGGTACCGACCCCGCCGGCGCCTCGTGGCGGCCGGTGACGTCGTGCTCGTCGACCTCCGGTGCCACGTATTCGCGAGCCGTACCGAACGACGGGATCTCGGCGATCTGCTCACCGGGCTCAGGAGCCTGTGCGATGTCGATCGTCTGACGTAGCGGACGATTCGGGATCAGCAGCACTGCGATCAACGTGATGAGTGCAACGAATCCGGCGATGAGGAAGATGCGTCCTGTCGCGTCACCGTAGGCGGTACGGATGACCAACGCGACCGGCGGTGGCAGTACGTCGAGATCCAACGAAGATCCGCCGCTGCTACCCGAGGTGTCGATCCCCAGCTGGGTCAGACCGGAAGCGGACTTCTCGGCGACGCGGGTCGCCAGGAGCGATCCGAGAACGGAGACGCCGATTGCGCCACCGAAGGTTCGGAAGAACGCCACGGTCGACGAGGCAGCCCCGATATTCTGCACGCTGACCGTGTTCTGGACGGCGAGAACGAGGTTCTGCATCAGCATGCCGGTACCGAGGCCGACGATGGTGGTGAAGATACCGACCGTCCACAAACTGGTTTGATGGTCGATGGTGCCGAGGAGAAAGAACCCGATGACCAGCAGTACCGAACCGGAGATGATGAACGGCTTCCACTTCCCGAACTTGGTGATCAACTGCCCGGATCCGACGGAGGCGACAAGCATGCCGAACACCATCGGGATGGACAGCAATCCGGCATCGGTAGGGGAGTAGCCGCGTGCGGTCTGGAAGTACTGTCCGAGGAACGTGGTCGCCCCGAAGAGGCCGACGCCGACCGCGATGGACGCGATGATGGCCAGCCCGGTTGTGCGCTCGGTGACGATCTTGAGCGGGATGATCGGCGACGAGTGTCGTGCTTCGACGATGACGGTCAGAACGAGGAGTAACAGGCCGCCACCGACGAGGATTGCGGTCTCACGCGAGAACCATGCGTAGTAGTCGGCCTTGCCTGCGAACGAAACCCACACCAGCAGAACGGATACACCTGCGGTGAGAAGGAGTGCGCCGAGCCAGTCGATGGAGACGTTCTGTTTGCGGACGGTCTGGATGTGCAGGGTCCTCTGCACCAAGACGAGGGCAACGACGGCCAAAGGTACGCAGACGAAGAAGCACCAGCGCCAACCGAGGGGGCTGTCGACGATGATGCCGCCCAGGATCGGGCCGCCGGACATGGCCACTGCCATGACAGCGCCCGTGTAGCCGGAATACCGGCCACGGTCACGCGGGGAGACGATGGTTCCGATGATGGCGATGACGAGTGCCGTCAACCCGCCCATGCCGATGCCCTGAACTACGCGGGCAGCCAACAGGATCGGTACGTTGTGCGAGAAGCCGGCCATGATCGAGCCGAGGACGAAGATGATGATCGCCGATTGGACGAGCACCTTCTTGTTGAACAGGTCGGCGAGCTTGCCCCAAATTGGGGTCGACGCGGCGTTGGCCAGTAGTGCGGTAGTGATGACCCACGCGTACGCGGTCTGCGATCCTTCGAGGTCACCGATGATGGTGGGCAGTGCAGTGGCGACGATTGTCGTGCTCAGCAGTGCGGTGAACAGCGCGGCGAGAAGTCCGGTGAGGGCTTCGAGGATCTGCCGGTGGGTCATCGCGTCCGGATCGGCCACTGCCTTGGTTGGCGGAGCGTCGGTACCTGTGGTCATAGGGTCATCTCGCAATCAAGTTCGAGTGCGCTACGTCATGCTGAGCGAGCGCGTCTTCGGTAAATGTGTTGTTGAGTCGGCGGACCGATTGGAGTGCGTCGAGAGCTTGGTCCTCAGTCCAGTCGCACAGCAACTCTCGTAGCCGCTGGGCCCGGCGGTCCCAGATCGCCGTCAACTTCTGCCGACCTGCTGCCGAAACACACACGCGAGAAGCGCGTTTGTCGTCGGGGTCGGGCTTCCTGTCGACCAAGCCGAGTTCGACCAGGTCTGCGATCTGCCGGCTGAGGGCCGACTGGCTGACGCACACCCGGTTGGCGAGGTCGGTCTGTCGGCACTCACCCTCGGTCGCGAGAATTGTCAATACACCAGTCAATGCTTGTGGCAGTGGCGAGCTGTCGTCACCGGCGATCACGGCTCGTCGCAGAGAGCGAGCGAAGCGGAAAACCTCTTCGACAAGCGATTCTGCTGTGGTGGTTTCTACTGCCATGAGGGCTCCAACGGTCAATGTCATTTACTTGCTGTACGCAACCATATAGATACATAGCTGAGGTAAACAACTGGTTTACCAATTTTGTTCGTCACAGTGCCGCAGTCATGTCTGGTTGCGCACCCGGCCGAGTGCCCTTTATCGGACTGATCGTCCTTGTCTCTGTCACAATGGGGTACGTTGCTGCGGACGAGGGGGTCGGCCCACACATTTCGGGCTGTAGTAGCGGAACCCTCTCGTACGGAAGGCTCTCCCGAGTATGTCCTCGTTTGCAAGATGGTGGTCTGAACCCACCGACAACGCCTGGTCCGTGGAATACCGGCGCTCCAATCCGCTTCTGCGGCACGCTCGCGTCGCGTTGGGAACCTGGTGCTGGCTCTACACGGTGTTGTGCATCTTGGCGACTTTCACTCCGGCCGGAGTTCCCGACGGGTTCGGGCAGGGCCTGGCCTACTGTCTTGCAGCCATCGGGATCGTGCTCGGCGCATTGTGGGTCCGCGGACCGTGGCCTACCCAAAACTACTCACGTCTGTTCGTCGCCGTGATCGAAGCGGGAATTGCCGCAGCCCTGCTGATGCTCGCCGACCCGTTCGTTGCGTTACCGTGCGCTGCTGGACTCGCCGTGAACGGCGGTTACATCGCAGCGTTCCACGGACCCAAGATGATCGTCGCCCACCAGGCTGGGTCCGCAGTAGTAGTAGGTGTCCTGTTCGCGCGGGCACTGGCCGAGCCCGGTGGGGACGCCGTCGTCGCGTGCGCATATCTCGTTCTGTTGATCTTGTTGTTGTTCTCTGCGCCCACGTTCTCTTACGTCCTGTTGCTGGTGCTGCGCCGGGACGCTTCGAAAGCGCTCTTCGATCCTTTGACCGGACTCCGCAACAGGCGAGGGCTTGCCGCTGCGATCTCCGAGATCGGCGATCGGGTGGGGCTGGTGACGGTGATGGTCATCGATCTCGACGACTTCAAAGCCGTCAACGATCGACATGGTCATGCTCACGGTGACGCCGTGCTGCGCACCGTCGCGAATGCGATTTACGCGGCGTTCGGTCCTCCGGCCGTCACGGCCCGCACCGGCGGTGAGGAATTCGCGGTGGTCACTCACATCGACCCGGCCGACGCCATCGCGCAGGCCGACGAGTTGCAGGCACGCTTGGCCCCGGAATTGCATCCGGGAGTTACCGTGAGTATTGGAGTTGCGCACACCGACGCGTCTGATCTCGTCGCCGAGTTCGACACGGTCTACACCCGCGCGGACACCGCGATGTATGCAGCCAAACACGCAGGTGGCGACACCCTCTACTACCCCCACGACTGTGAGTACGCGTCGGATGCCGGGAGGCGGACGACCGAAGCGCGGAGCCCCGAGGAGTGATGGCGCGAACTCGAGGCATGATCAGTGCGTGGGCGGACTTCAAAACAACGATCTCGAGCAGTTTCTGAGGGAACGCCTCGCATCTGCGCACGCGGCCTTGGAGAACATCGACGAGGCACGCTTCATGGCCGACCCCACCGCCGCCATCGACCATGTGTGCGCCGAGTTCGCCCTCGAACCCCTGGGTGTGCCCCGTCGCGGTGAACTCTCCGAATCCCGACCGGGCGACGCCCTCGTCCAGACTGCCGACGGGGAATCCCACCACCGACCCCGGGTGGTCGTCGACATCGCTCTCACCGGCCCGCACTTTCTGTGGAACTATCGTCCCGCGGACTCACCGCCCTTTCATGCGAGTGTTCACGGCGTAATCTCGCACCATCTGTTCCGTGCTGGGCCGCTGTTCGTCCTGACGATCTCGGGCGATCGTCTTCGCGGTGACGACGTCGACGCCGCCATCACCGCGACCCTGACGCAACTGACGACAGTGGCCGATCGCATCAACACTGCAACCCGCCGCTGGCACATCGAATTACGCGCCAACCTCGACGCCTCTGCTCGACAACGACAGGCCGGCCGGGACTCCCGTCAAGAGTTTCTCGAACACCTTCGTAGCCAACACTTGTAGTCAGTGCCGGATGATCATGACCGGCACTTCGGCGGTATGCACGATCGCGCGGCTGGTCGAACCCAACAACATGCCCATGTATCCACCCCGCCCGCGGCTGCCGACCACGATCAGCGACGCTTGGTCGGCGTGCTCGAGCAGAGAGTTCACCGGACGGTCCTTCGACACCACCGAACGTACCTTCACATCCGGATACCGATCGGCGTAGCCGGCGAGCTGCTCGGACAGCACCGCGCGCTCTGCCTCTTCGATCGAGACCCAATCGTCCTCGAACCACGACGCCAACAGCACGTCCGAAAAGGCATGCACCGCAATCAAGTCCACCGAACGCAGTGACGCTTCCTCGAACGCTGCCGCCACTGCCGGGACACTGTTGTCGGTGCCATCGACTCCGACCACTACCGGGCCTGCACTAGCGTTCGACTGTGGCTTGCCGCCGTGGATGACCACGACCGGACACCCTGCATGCCCGATCAGCGCCGAACTCACCGAGCCGGCCAACCCCGCGGTCAGCTCCCCGAGCCCACGTGTACCCGTGACGATCATTGCGGCCTGCTTCGAGCACGCCAGCAACTCCGCCGCCGGCATTCCGGTGACGGCCTTCGTTTCGATCACCAGCGCGTCGTCACCGAGTTCTGCGCGTACCCGCGTGAGAGCCTCGTGCAACACGTTTGTCGTCAACTGGCGCTGGTCGTCGTAGAACCCCTGCGGCAACGGCACCAGGACACTGAGAACACCGGGTGAGACAGGCGTGACCGACACCAGAAGTAGCGGCAAGCCACGGCGCTTCGCGGCGTTCGCTGCCCACACCGCCGCGTCCAGCGAGGCAGGCGACCCGTCGACTCCAGCAACCACAGGCAACACAGTGCTCATAAGGTTTCGCTCCTTCATAGCTTCACTCGGTGCCGTGTCCCAGCCCCCGACTGGACCGGGAGTCACCGACACCGCTGTTCCTCGACCCCGATATATGGGCTTTCGGACACTTCGAGCCTAGCCCGTCAGTTGCACTCCAGGGTCGCGATCAAGCAGCTATGTGAGCAACGGAACCGGCGAGAATGCCGGTGCTGTAAAACTTTTGGCACTTTCCTAACTGTCGAACGTAGGCGGCGTCGCTCGGTCATCTCGGCGCGCATCCGATCCCGAGGCCCTGGTCATGCTGTCGTGGCGAGTGCCGCCGCGAGACCGAACGCAACCGTGATGACGCATACGTGCACTGCCGCGCGGACGACCGACTCATCTGCCTTCGTTCGATGCGCTGTGGCAGAAACGAGCCAGGTCAACCGAAGCCGGCGCGCGAGCACTACGAGAAGAATCAGGACCACGGTCTTCGCCAACACGATTCGCCCGTAACCGGTGTCCAACAGGGCGCCGAACCCGCCGATCCTGACCGCTGCATTCACCGTGCCACTCACCGCCAATACCCACACCGACCACCAGGCGAGCCGCGAGTAGACGGGAAGCGCCGTCGCCCACGCGCCCTTCGCCCGAAGAGTCGACGCCATTGCTGCCAGGACCCCGAGCCACACCGCAGCTGCAACCGTGTGCACCGCGGCGAACAATCCGCCGAACAACTGCTGCGACATATGACCGGTGATCGGCCGCGCAACGAGTGCGATCACGGTGAACACCACGACAGGTATCGGGGACACTTCACTCCCGCGCCGATAGGAGAGCAGTGCGTAACCGGACACGATCGCGGTGCACAACACCGTCACGACCCCAAGACGACCGACGGTGATGTCGGTGAGATAAGTACCGAACTGCGCCATCGGAAGCCTGGTGACGCCGCCGCCGAAGGACTCGGCAGCGGCATCGACCAATAGTGCGACTTCGGCGACGGTCCACACACCTCCGACGGCAGCGACCTGCCGCCATACCGTCGGCCTGCTGCGCACCGGGAACAGTTCGGTGCGCAGCAGCGCAAGGCCCAACGCAGTGGCTCCGAGGCAATCGGCGAGCACCCGAACCACCGCCGACGGATCCGGGCCCTCGGGATGGGCCAGCAACCAGGCCGCACCCACCCCGAGGATCCCCGACACTGCCGCCGCGAACATCCACCTCCGGTGGAACTCGCGCACTACCCTCAGCTGTCTTCCTTCGGCTTCCGCTCGTCTTTCGGCTTACGCAGGGTGTAAGCGAGAGCACCGCCGAACACCAGCCCACCGACAATCAAGAACGGCCACAACGGAACCCCGCCGGACTCCGAGGACGCGTCGGCACCCGCATCGGCGTCCGCGGCCGCACCAGGCGTGCCCGATCCCTGCTGAGTGAGGGTGAACGTACGCGTCCCACTGATTGGATGGCCATCGGCCGAGGTCACCCGGTAGGCCACTGTGTACTGCCCTACCGGACCGAGCTCGCCGACGTCGACGACGATGCTCTGTCCCTCGATCCTCGGATCGCCCTTGGACCACAAGTTGCCGTCGGGTCCCACCACATTGAGCGTCGCGAACTGGGACTGCGGCGCCTCGTTGAAGGTGACGGACACCTGAGCAGGTCCTGCTGCGATATCGGCACCTTCCTCCGGGCTCGACCCGGTGACGATCGAATGCGCTGACGCGATCGGAGCACCGAGAATCAGTGCCGAAACTGCGAGTACGGCCACGACGAGCTTCCTCATGACCGTCGGCCCCGCACTGCTGCACCGATTCCGAGTGCTGCACCGAGCGCACCGAGAACGAGCGCGACACCTGCCAGCCAACGGGCCGTGTTGTCCGACCCCGACTCGGTGCTCGCTTCCGCGGTGTCCGAGCTGGTCCCCGCCGCGTTTGTCTGCCCGTGCCCGTCGCCGGAAGCATCTGCGGCCGCGAGAGTCACCGACGGCGCCGGGTACTCGGGCTCACTGCCGTCGGCAGCAGGCTCCTCGTTCCAGGCGACGACCTTGCCGTCGGTGTAGGTCTGCGTCGCCGGGAAACTCACCGTCTCCTTCTCCGGCAGTGGGCCCGCCGAGAGTAGGAACTGCTGGAACTGTCCCGGCCCGACCTCGGATCCCGGGCTTGCCGTCCACGTCACGGCAGTAGCGAGACCTTCAGGGCTCTTGTCGACCGTCGACGTCCACCCCGGAATGGGCTGTGTGCGTGCCGATTTCAGGCCCGGCAGTTCCACCTTCACCGACGTCGTTGCAGCAGTGTCGGATTCGGTCGGTACACGGAACGTCAGAACGGTGTACCCGCCCTGCTCGGCGCCCGGCGCAACAACCGAGACGTGCGCCGAAGCCGCGCCTGTCCCGACTACCAGTGCCAACGAAGCGGCGCCTGCAATGATCGAGGCACGACGAATGAAGCTGTTCATGGAGGATTCCTTCTCGAAAGTGTGTGTGGGCCTATCTCTTCGACTCGCTTACCGCTGCGAATCGGGTGGCCCACGCCTCGAGATCGACGTCGTGAATCGGTGTTGCGGAGACAGCGTGAACCCGACCGCCCCGACGTGCCCGCCGGCTGACGCGTCGGGAAGGGGTAGCGGTGGGTCGAGAACTGCTCGCACGATCGAGGTGATCGGCCCGTACAACCGCTCGGCAGTGCAGACGAGAACTGCCGCAACAGTCGATGCCGCGAGGTGGAAGGCAAGCATCGACGCACTCGGGAGCACCGAGTGGCTGTGCGTCATCTCCTGCGGGCTTCCGGCCGCGAGCGCCAGGTGAGCGGCAAACTGCCCGATCATCAGCCCACCGAGAAGGCGGACCATTCCCGGCGCGGGCATCGTCGCGAGCGCACCCACTCCGACACCGACGACCAACAGGAACATCAATGCCGACCCGCTCGGATAACCGCCGCCCGCGCTGCCGTGGGCCGCGACGGCGAGTGTGACCGTCAGCGCACCGACAGCTCCGCCGCGAAGTGAGGCTGCCGGTGCGGTCATCAGGATCGGTGAGTTCGGGCGCTAGCGGACGCCGAGGCGGGCGAGCAGGTCCGCTTCGATGCCGTCGAGTTCGGCCGAGATCGCGTTGTGGGCAGCTTTGCGACGCGGTGCCGGCATCTGCTCGGACGTGCGCACAGCGGTGCCGAGATCGGTGAGCCGCTGGGAGATGGCGTCGGCGAACTTGGTCGTCTCGGCATCACCGGAGCCGGAGGTGACCTTCTCCAGCGACTTCTCGGCACCGGCGATACGGGCGCTGAGCTTGGCACCGTAACCGGTGTACTGGCCGAGCTCGGCTGGATCGATGCCGAGCTGCGAGGCTTTGCGTTCGTCGAGCTTGCCGCGTACCAGCGCTGCACCTCGATAGACGATGGGCGTCAGTACCGGAATCAGTACCCGCGCAATACCGATGTACTTGCGGACCTGAGCCGCCGAGAACTTGCCCTGCATCGCAGCTTTCTGCTGCGCCTTCAGGGCCGCAACCTGAGCCTTCTCGACGTTCTTCGAAGACTTGGCCTCCACCGCGCTCAGCTTGCCCTGTGCCTTCGCGATCGACTTCAGCTGCTTGCGTTCGTTCTTGGCGCCGAACTTCGCTTCCAACGTCGCTTTGTGCTTGAGCGCCTTGGCTTCGGCCTTACGAGTGGCACGACCCTTGCGCTTACGGAACAAACCCATCGACAAGGCCCCTTACGTCAACTTCGGCGGTTCGGCGCGGCGCGCGCACAATTGCTTGACACAGCCTATCGGTACGGATGGCTGCGAGAACATCTGCGCCCTGCACTTCGTGCAGCTTCGTCGTCGCTCGGTGTCATTGCTGTCGGTACGGGGACATAGGCTCGGGTCGTGACGAGCCAACGCGCAGTGGAACGAGGGGCATCGGTGCTCATCGATGCCGGGTCGCTGACGCGATGCAGACACCGGTTGTATCTGGACACGGCCTACTCGGCGTTGCTGCGGCAGGAACCGGAGAATCCAGGGGTTCGTCAACGCCGTGAAGCAGCCCGCGCGCAGCGTGAGGACATCAGATCCAGATTGTCGGAGACCTTGGACGGGTGGACCGAGATCGAGGCGCCCGATGCCCGCACCGCATCGGAACTGACGATGGCCGCGTGCCGCCGCCGCGTGCCATGGATCTGGAATGCCGTCCTACCGATCGAACGAACGACCGGACGACGCGGGCGTAGCGAGATTCTGATGCTCGATCCCGTCGACGGCGGATACATCCCGATCATCGTGGTCAATCACAAGGTCACCGACCCTGGTCGCGGGGCGCGCACGTCACGGTTGACCGAATGGGCACCCGCGGTGGACGAGACGCGGAAGGTCCGTAGCCAACTCCGCGATCAACTGCGTCTGGCGCACCTCTACCGCATGCTCGACTTCGAGGGCATCGCCAGCCCGAACGCCCACGGTGGTGCAATCGGCTACCGCGCAGAATGCATCCTCGTCCATGACCTGACCACCGTGTTCGACGAATACGACGCCCGATTCCTCGACCGGCTCTCCGTAGCTCGGGGAGAGAGCTTCACCGTGCCTTCGCAAGTCAGCGAGTGCCGATCGTGCCCATGGTGGACGGACTGCCGTCCGCAACTGGTCGCCAATCGAGACGTCAGCCTGGTGGCGTCGGGCATGCGGGCAGATGCCCTGCGTGAGCAGGGTGTGTCCACAATCGACGAACTGGCCGACTTCTCCGGCCCCGAACCCGACAACTGGCCGTTCGGCAGTTTCACCGATGCCGTAGCAGCCGCGACGGCCTGGCGAGCCGGAGTGCCCCTGTTGCGTCGCACGGACGAGGTGACAGTCCACCGCGCCGACGTCGAGGTCGACGTCGATATGGAGAGCTACCAGGAACACGGTGCGTACATGTGGGGCACCTTGCTGACCGAGAAGGGCGGGCCGCCGGCTCAGTACCGCGGCTTCGTCACGTGGGATCCCCTTCCGACCGTGGACGAGGGTCGTTCCTTCGCCGAATTCTGGGCCTGGCTCATGGGTAAACGGGCCGACGCTGCTGCGCGCGGGAAGACATTCGCGGCGTACTGCTATTCGCGGGCGGCCGAGGACAAGTGGCTACTGGATTCGGCTCGACGCTTCGGCGACATCAGCGGAGTACCGACCGAGGCGGAGATTCGCGAGTTCATCGACAGCGAGCAGTGGGTCGATATCTATCAGGCCGTCAGCGATCAGTTCATCTGCCCGAATGGCAAGGGACTGAAGAAGATTGCACCGGTAGCAGGCTTCGAATGGCGTGACGCCGAGGCCGGCGGTGAGGCATCGATGGGGTGGTACCGCGAGGCCGTCGGTTACGACGCCGAACCCGATACGACACAGCGCGAACGCCTGTTGGTCTACAACGAGGACGACGTCCGGGCTACGAAGGTGCTCCGCGAATGGATGAGCGATCGAGCGGAGATCGAGATTCCGACACTCGAATCGTTGCGTTCGGCGGTCTGACCGCGGGCTCTGAGGCTTGAATGATTGCGCGCGGGGTCTGACCGCGGGCTCGGACGCTTGAATGGCGCCCTGTAGCTATCTGATCGTATGAGTGGACCATTCAAGCGATGGGGGACAATTCCGCCCACCGCTTGAATGGCGCCCTGTAGCTATCTAATCGTATGAGTGGACCATTGAAGCGATCGAATTAGCGCGGAGCCATTCGAATTGCGCCATCCATGCGGATGGTCTCGCCGTTGAGGTAATCGTGCTCGGCGATCATCTGCACCAACTGTGCGTATTCGGACGGCTGAGCGAGGCGGGACGGGAACGGAACGCTCGCCTCGAGGCCCTTGCGGTATTCCTCGGTGACGCCTGCGAGCATCGGAGTGTCGACGATGCCCGGTGCAATCGTGTTGACGCGAATACCGAACTGAGCCAGGTCGCGTGCGGCGGTGATCGTCATCGCGTGTACGCCACCCTTGGAAGCGGTGTACGCAATCTGTCCGATCTGGCCTTCGAATGCTGCCACCGACGCAGTGTTGACGATCACACCACGCTGACCTGAATCGTCGACTGTAGACAGCGACTGGATCCGATTGGCGGCCAGACGCATGACGTTGAACGTGCCGAGCAGGTTGATGGTGATGACCGTGCGGAAGAGTTCCAGGTCGTGCGGACCCTTCTTCGACAGAATGCGTCCTGCCCAGCCGACGCCGGCACAGTTCACCACGATACGGAGCGGTACGCCCGCTTCGGCGATCTTGTCCAGAGCCGCCTCGACCTCGGCCTCGCTCGTGACGTCGGCGGGGATCAACGTCACCCCGGCCGGCACGCTGTCGCCTGCGCGCTCGATGGACTGTGCCAGATCGAGGCCGAATACCGTGGCGCCCGCATCGGCGAGACGCTTGGCCGTCGCAGCCCCGAGCCCCGACGCGCCTCCTGTGACCAGCGCTGCTGTTCCCGAAATCTCCACTGACGAATCCCTTCGCTGTTGGCGGCCCGATGTGGCCCGTGCCTCGTGAGCACCATAACCGGCGGGGGTTCGTGCCGCGGAGATAGGAGGTACCCGAGTCAGCGAAGCGCATCCTCGTCAGGTGTCGTCGACGAACCATCAGGCGCATACTCGACTCGATACGTCTGCTCGGCGTCGACGAGGATGGTCGCCAAGACCTCACGGCCGGCAGGAAGCAATCGCACTGTCGCAGTGCCACTCTCGATTCGGTCGATATGCTCCACCGCCGACGTCATCATGGCAGTGCGAATTTCCGACGCGAGGAAAGCGTCGGACCGATCGTCGAGGAGTACCACCGTGACGCCACGGATACGCGCCGCTCGAACAGACTCCTGAAGCCGAGAGTCGAGGAGCCCGCGAGCGCGAAGAGAATCTCGCAGATCGGCCTCGAGCAAAATGCAGGCCAATTCTTCATCGGGCTCGAGGTCTGGACCAGCCGCCGTCCGCTCGAGCAGAGGCCGAGCAAGCTCGTCCAGACGTTCCAGCTGTGCGTCACGTTCCTCGAGGACCGCCGACGCAGCGGCCTCGGTCGCGATCCTCATCGTGGATTGGCGTCGTAGTTCGAAAATCGACCGTGCGAGCGGACGAATGGTGAACGCGAAGAACGTCGACATCAGCAGCGGTGCCGCGTTGATCAGGCTGAACGACAACCCGTACGCCGCGCCCTGACCACGGACCACGGCCCACAGCACCGAGGACCCGATGAGCGAGGCGAGACCGACCCAGGCTAACAATGTCCTGCCCCGAACACACATGAATGTATAAATTGCCACCGATGCGCCGAGCGGCCACGTCTGCAGGGGATTGGTCGTCGGGATGGGTATCACCGCGAAGACCAGCCATAACGCGACCGGTCCGGTAAGCATCAGTGGATACGAATAGCGTAGTGGGAGTGGATCTCCCGGTGCGGTAAGCAAGACCAGTGAACTGGTCACATTGATCAGAACAGCCAACGCCAGCGGAATGAAATTCGCCCCCGGTGGTGCCGTCGTCACGGCGCTGATCAGGCACGCTGTAGAGAATAGTACGACAATGAAATATGCAGTGCGCGTACGCATTCCGAGTAGGTCGCGAACGTCCTGACGTTCCGCACCGTGAGAAGGCCATCGAAGAAACTTCACGCAAGCTCTTCCCACTGGAGATGCACCGTCGTCCCAGCACCGGCCGCGCTGGAGACCACGGCCGAGCCGCCGTCGAGCTGCCGCATCCGACCGTGAATGCTCACCGCGACACCCAGCCGATGCGGTGGGATGGAATCGGGATCGAACCCGACGCCATCATCGGACACCGACACTGCGAGTCGACCGGGCTCAGCAGTCACCGTCACCATCCGAATAGCCCCCTCACCAGCATGCCTGACGCTGTTGCGGACTGCCTCGGCCAGCGCTGCCCCAGTGGCGCGAACCGCCTCGGCCGGATACGTCGTGCCCAAGTTGGCCGCCCCTACGACCTCGATCGACGCAGACTCGTCGGCGTCGGTAGCTGCCGCGCGCAGATGCGCGACCGCGTTCACCCTGTCGAACCGCCTGTCCACGGAGTAGCTACGCAGCGCATCCAACTGGTCGAGTGTCGACCTGGCCTGCCTCGCCACGGACTCGGTGCGACCCTGGCGTGCCACCGACAGCAGCGAAGACATCACTCCGTCGTGAATGAGCGCGTCGAACCGCTCCCGTTCGACGTCACGGGCCGCCGCAGCAGCGGCACTCGCAGCATTGGCCTGAGTCGCAACGATGGTCGCATCGAGAATCCGTGCCGTGCGCAAAGCCCCGAGCAAAGCGGCAACAAAAATGGTGCAGAACATGATGGCGAAAGCGATGTCGGCGAACAAGGTCGGTTCGACGAACGGTTGCCGCACACGTGCATTGGACCACTGAATGACCAACACCACGGTAACCAGATAGACAGCCACCACACCCGGGCGCCACACAAGTGAAGCAGCGAGAGCAGCAAGCCCAGGAAATGCAGACAGATAAAGCCCGGCCACATCGAACGACATCCCATCCCACGCCACTACCCACGTACAGACAGCGACCAGGTACAAAACCGCAGCCACACCCGCCGCGAACCGAGTCCAACGAATATCGGTCAAAAACGTCGCCAGACCCAATAGGACACCGGAACCGAACACCGTGACACCGGCGAACGGAGACCACCACCACGCCGTCAGATCCGCCGTCCGCACCGACTCGGAGAACAACAGGACAAAATAGATGACGTATCCCGTGCCGACGAACCGTCCGAACATGCGCAGCAACCGATCCAGCGACCGATGCTCCACTCCTGACCCCTTGGGTCGTTCCGCCGGCTCCACTCCTGACCCCTTGGGTCGTTCCGCCGGCTCCACTCCTGCTGAACCTGTGTTTTCCATACACCCTCCATTCGGGAGTGTATGGGGCGATTCACCTCTCGTGCACGCCAGTTACTTGATCTGGTGTCAGCGACGCCTTTGCCCGACGTCGACGCGTCAGAATCACACCGGTAATGACCGCTGCGGATATCGCGATGACGGTTACTGCACCGATCGATGCGGCAGCGGTACCGGGGAACAACCCGTCGAGCATCAGGGACACCCCGAAGACGAAGAACAGCACCGATGCGCCGATCCGAATGACGTTCTCGGGCAAGTGTTTGCCGAGTACGGCACCGAGGACGATTGCAAGCGCATCGGCGGCAACCATGCCCACGGTCGACCCGATCCAGACGCCGATCCAATTGTGGTCCGTGGCAAGTGTGACCGTCGCGAGCATGGTCTTGTCGCCTAATTCGGCAAGAAGGAATGCCGACGCAATGGCCATGAATGCGGAACGCGTGACGCGACCGGCTTTCTGGCCTTCGTCGTCGGACAACGAGTCGCCGCGCAACGTCCAGAGTCCGAAGATCACGAATGCGATGCCACCGATCACCGCGATGAGATTCGTCGGGATGGACAGGCCCAGGAAGTGGCCGACGGCTACGGAGAGGAGATGGACGACGGTAGTGGCGACGGTGATTCCACCGATGACGACGTACCAGCGGTAGCGCAGCGCGAATGTCATGGCCATGAGCTGGGACTTGTCACCGAGCTCGGCGATGAATATCACCACAAAACTGAGAAGCAGGGCGGATAGCACGTAGCAGGACTCCTCGGTCGGTTGCATGACCGAAGGTCTCGCCCACCGCCGGGTTGTCCGAGGCGGTTCACCGTGCCGGGCCACGCCACCGGAGCGTGAAGCCAGTATGTCGACACAGTAATTGGGGGCTACTCCCCTTCGCTGCGCCAAGGTTAGGAGAGTGAACGTCAAATGTCCATTGCTGCACTGAGTTTGGGCGCCCGAAGACTTCTGTGCGGGTGTAGTCAGGAGGCGAGAAGCATTGCCAAAACTGCAGTGTCGGGATCGCTGATCGGGTCGAGACCGATCCTGCTGACCAACGAGGTGACGGTCCCGTCGGACTCTGCTTCGACCCAGGCCGCGCGATGTTCGAGGCCGAGATGCGGGAGGCCGGGAAGAAGCACGCAACCCGACGCGGCTCCAGCACATTCGGGAAGCGTCGGAGTGGTTTCCGCCGGCGGATGCAGCATGAACAGCGCTGACGGCTGGTGCAGCGCAAACCTGCCGGGTGTGACGGCCATCTCGCCGATGACCGGTCCCTCGGCGACGACGAGACCTATGCTTCCCGGTTCGGGGTCGTCGGGAAGCTCTTCGCGGACGCCGAACACCGTGGACGTTCCGAGTAGGCCGGGCATGGACGCGACACGAACGGCAAGTACGAGAAACTGAGCCCATTCCTTCGTCGTGTTCGGCCACCGGCCCGAGACGACGAAACCGCGGAGCTCTCCGCCGGTATGGAAGGGGGATACACCGATGAGTACTCGATCGTCCATGACGTAGCTCCCTAAGGTCGTTCCAGGCGCCCGACTCGGCAGAGCAGGCTCAGGTACACCACGTTGGGTTGGGCAAGCATGGATCAGCAATGCACTGGCACACAAGACGGTGTGAGTGCTAACAATTTTTTGGTGAATACCGGAAACACGACTGGGCCACCCTTGCCGCTACCGCGGTAAGAATGGCCCAATCGTGCGGAAATTCTGTGCAGACGAGAACTACGGGAAAATGAGCCCCGGAGTCTTCGACGTAGCTGCCTCGAAGCGTGCCTGGACGTCGGCCCAGTTCACGACGTTCCAGAAGGCCTTGACGTAGTCGGCCTTGACGTTCTTGTACTGCAAGTAGAAGGCGTGCTCCCACATATCGACCTGCAGCAGCGGGATGATGCCCAGCGGGACGTTGGCCTGCTGGTCGTACAGCTGGAAGGTGAGCAGGTTCTTCCCGAGGGAGTCGTACCCCAGGACGGCCCAACCGGAGCCCTGCAGGCCGTTGGCTGCCGCGGTGAACTGTGCGCGGAACTTGTCGAACGAACCGAACTTGTCGTCCAGTGCTGCGGCCAGTTCGCCCTCGGGCTTGTCGCCACCGTTAGGGGACAGGTTCTTCCACCAGATGGAGTGGTTGACGTGGCCACCGAGGTGGAACGCGAGGTTCTTCTCGAACAAGAAGATGGAGCCGTGGTCTTCGGCTTCACGAGCCGCGGCCAACTTCTCCATCGCGGTGTTGGCGCCTGCGACGTATGCGGCGTGGTGCTTGGAGTGGTGCAATTCGTTGATCTCGCCCGAGATGTGGGGCTCGAGGGCGGAGTAATCGAAATCAAGGTCGGGCAGTGTGTACTCGGACACGTGTTTCCCTTCTCTAACGACGCCGCGCCTTCCGTGGTTCAGGCGCGCTCGTCCTACTTCGGATCATTCGTAGGCTTCAACCCAATCTCATTAGTACCCCTAGTGCAACCGTTGTAATCTTGGACCCCTTTTCGGAATAAATTCCGGTGTGTGTGCCAGTGCCTCCAGGTCACGGCGAGGTCACGGGTTTGCGCTACGATTCGTCCGGCAGATGAACGAGAACCTAAGATTGCCCGCGTGGTCTCCTTGCGTAGGTCGAGCAAGCATGCCGACACCCTCACTGCCGCCGAGCAGGTACGTGCACCGCGCGTCGAACTCACCGGCGCAAACCTGCTTCGGTTCCTTGCCGTTCTGGCGGTGCTGTACTCCCACATCTCGTTCTATCTGATCGACGACCGCGGCGAGGGCTGGTGGGTCATCGACGTCGTCACTCGCGTCGCAATCGACGAGGCCGGGCTCAACCAGCACCTGTCCTTCGTGGGCGTCGCAGTCTTCATGATGTTGACTGGTCTGCTGGTCACTCGGTCGGCCATGCGTCAAACCCGTCGGGACTTCATGGTCAGCAGGCTCGCGCGCCTGGTCCCGGCGTTGTGGTTGGCCGTCGCTGCGGCGATCGTTCTGGTCCGGCTCGGAATCAACGGAATGTTCAGCGGCCAGGACGGCATCACCAACAGTGAAGCCGCGCTCAGCTTCCTTCTCGGTGGGTTCTTTCTGAAGCCCGAGGTCGCGGTGCTGGGCGTCACCTGGACGCTGACGGTCCAGTTGCTGTTCTACCTCTATTGCGTCCTGGCCAGGGATGTCCTGCGGGCGCGGCCGGTCGTCGTTCCGATTGCCGGAGCCGTGCTGTGCGCGGTGGTTCTGATCTACAACCTCTACATCCCGCAGCCATGGTCGGTACCGATGTTGTCCAAGATTGCGGCCACTCTGCCGACGCTGTTCCTCGGGCAGATCATCTATTTGGGGTGGGCGAAGATCATCGGGTGGAGATGGGTCGTCGTGGCCGTTTTCGCGCAGGTCGAGGTGGTGCGATTGGCGACCGATATTCACGCTTACTGGGCAGGGGACCAATACCTCTGGACCATAGTCGTGGTGGCAGGAACGGTCCTTCTCCTCGGGCGCTACGACGGCCGAATCGCACATTGGGAGCTCGTGCGGTGGACGAGCACGCGCAGTTACGCCATCTATCTGGTGCACACGCTGATCCTGTACCGCGTGTACGAGAACGTTGTCCCGCTGACCGGACCCACCGGCGCAGTCCTCGTGTTCTTGGGCGTGACGGCCGTCGTGTCGGAAGTGGTCTACCGGTGGGTCGAGGTTCCTGCGGCGCGATGGCTGAACATGCGCTTCCGCAGCGGCAGTAAAAGTGGAGCCGCGGTCAAAGCTGCGGAATGACCTCCGACGCCACCAGCTCCAGATGATCGATATCGCTCAGGTCGAGCATCTGGAGATACACCCGTTCGGCGCCGAGCTCGCTGTACCGACCGATCTTGTCGACAAGTTCGGCAGGGCTGCCAGCCAGGCCGTTCTCTCGCAGCTCCGGTACCTCGCGTCCGATGACCCCTGCACGTCGTGCGATCTCTTCTTCGGTCCGTCCGCAGCACAGGACGAGAGCGGTGGAATAGATCAGCGAACTCGGGTCCCGACCCGCGGTCGACGCTGCATCGCGTACCCGGCCGAACTGTGCGTCCGTGTCCGCGAGGGAGGCGAACGGAATGTTGAACTCGTCGGCATACTTCACCGCAAGAGCGGGGGTCCGCTTCTTGCCGCCGCCGCCGATGAGAATGGGCGGACGGGGGGACTGCACCGGCTTCGGTAGCGCAGGCGAATCGACTATCGGGTAGTACTTTCCGTCGTGCGAGAACGTCTCTCCCGACGGCGTTTCCCACAACCCGGTGATGACGGCCAGGGACTCCTCGAGCTTGTCGAAACGCTCACCTAGTGAGGGAAACGGAATGCCGTATGCCTTGTGTTCCTCCTCGAACCACCCAGCACCCAAACCGAAGTCGACGCGTCCGCCGCTCATGGCATCTACTTGAGCGACGCTGATCGCCAATGGACCTGGGTAGCGAAATGTCGCCGACGTCACCAGTGTCCCGAGCCTGATAGTCGACGTTTCGCGAGCTATGCCCGCCAACGTGATCCACGCATCCGTCGGTCCGGGAAGACCGTCGGAGTTCATCGCCAAGTAGTGATCCGAGCGGAAGAAGGCACCGAATCCTGCCCGCTCTGCAGCTTGCGCCACACGGAGAAGGTCGTCGTACGACGCACCTTGCTGTGGCTCGGTGAAGACGCGGAGTTCGACTGTCGGTGTGGCCATGCCCTAATGCTAGAAGGCTCGGGCGCATAGTGACGGATACGGACCGAGGGTCGGCGCCTGTGGATAAAAACCGGCACGGAGTCTTTTTCTGTGGATGAGCCTGTGGAAACTGTGGATAACCTGCGCTGAGGACCGTGAGTATCCACGGGGGTGGCAGTGTTCGCCGGACCCGTGACAAGATCGGGGAGTGTCAGCCTCGGATCTGTCCTCTGTGCCCGCCGCCGAACTTCCAGTGGAAACGACCGGTTCGGTCGTGCTCCTCGACGTCCGCGAAGACGATGAATGGCAACACGGTCACGCACCGGGAGCGCTGCACATTCCCATGAATGAAGTCCCGTCTCGGCTCGGTGAGATCGATCAGGACGCCGAACTGTACGTCGTCTGCAAGGTAGGTGGACGCTCCATGCAGGTGGTCCAATACCTCGCGCGGATCGGCTACGAGGCGACCAACGTCGATGGCGGAATGGACGCGTGGCACGCCGCGGGTCGCCCAGTCGTACGCGACGATGGCGCCGAGGCGAGAATCCTCTAGTGTCCGCATTCCAGGTCTGCGCGCGATGTGCCACTCGCTGGCCCGTCGGGACGCTACCTGCGGTGTGGTGTCCTCGGTGCCACGGAGTCCTGCTCTCCCCGGTGTCGACGCAGGCCCCCGCCCAGGGTGTTCGAAACTTTCGCTGGGTAGCGCGCCCGCCGAGAAGTAAATCCCCTCGCGTGCAGAATCCCGTCGCGTCTCCGGCTTCCGCCACCCCCCGGTACGAGCAGATTCCCCGGTGGGGGCTGATCGACAATCCGGTGCCGAAGAAGTCGGACGATCCCTCCCGGCGCGAGCGCTGGGCCGAATCGGCGCCCGGATTGCTGACGCTGACGATGGCCCTGTTGGCACTGGCATGCGTCGCCGAACTGTTTCGATACGGAATCCTGCTCTACAACCGAACACGGTTGGTGAACCCCAGAGTCCTCATGGCCTCGGACGCACTGGTGGTGTTCGCCGAAGTCGCCTCGATCATCATCGGAGTCTCGGCCGCCGTGGCCGCTGTGTCCTGGCTGGTGGTGCGTCGTGGAGAACACTTCGCCCGCGCAGGCAGCCGCGACCCCCGAAGAGCTACGACGATGTATCTGGGATCGCTCGTCCCCGTTCTGTCCCTGGCGATGCCGGGGGTCTACCTGACCGAATTGGTCGACATTCGAGGCGGCATCGAACGGACGAAACTTCTGACGCTCGTTCGAATCTGGTGGGCAGTCTGGGTCCTCGATTGGGTCCTCGTACTCACCGTGACATTGTGGCGGTTTCGGGACTCCCTGCAAGCCGAGGCCGACGGAGTGCTGCTGTCCGCGGTGGGGGCAGTCGTCGCTGCAGCCGTGGCGTTCTCGACCCTCCTTCTCATCCGCGGGATCGACGGCCAAGGGCTCCGCGGGACCGACCGCGCAGCCCCTACCCGCTGGGTCATCTCCGTCGACCGCTCGGAACCTGCTGTGAGTTCCTCCGAATCCGCATCCGCATCCGCATCCGAATCCGAAGCTGCGGCAAGTGATGAGAAAGTGACGGCCGGGTGAGTCCGAGCCGTCGAGACCCGTTCGTCGTCGCGCATCGCGGTGCGTCGGCGGAGAAGAAAGAGCACACGCTGGCCGCCTACGACCTCGCCCTGCGTGAAGGCGCCGACGGCCTCGAATGCGACGTCAGGCTCACTCGCGACGGCCACATCGTCTGCGTCCACGATCGCCGCGTCGACCGAACATCCACCGGGTCCGGCCGCGTCAGCGAACTACACCTCGAGGCACTCAAAGCGTTCGACTACGGCGACGACGCGGAGCCGGCAGAACTGCTCACTCTCAGCGACCTGATCGAACTGGTCCTCGACTGGACTAGCAAGCCGACCAAGCTGTTCATCGAGACGAAGCATCCAGTGCGATACGGCAGCCTCATCGAGAACAAGGTCCTCGCCGAGTTGCATCGCTACGGATTGGCACAACCGGCGTCCGCGGACTTCTCGCGGGCGGTCATCATGTCGTTCGCCCCTACCGCGGTCTGGCGAGTGCGCAGATTCGCGCCGTTGTTGCCCACGGTCCTGCTGGGTGAGTCCTCGTACTATCTCGGCGGCGGCGCAGCGACGACGGTCGGTGCCACGGCTATCGGGCCGTCGATCAGGAGCTTGCGCGAGCGCCCGTGGATCGTCGATCGAGCTGCAGCATCCGGCCGTGCGACATACTGCTGGACCGTCGAGGAGAAGGCAGACGTCGAACTGTGCCGCGATCTGGGTGTCAGCTGGATTGCGACGAACAATCCGGGCCGTACGAGGGCTTGGCTCGACGGCTGCTAGGAGCGGAGCCTGCGGAGTGACTCGATGGATCAGGAGCGGAGCCTGCGGAGTGACTCGATGGATCAGGAGCGGAGCCTGCGGAGTGACTCGATGGATCAGGAGCGGAGCCTGCGGAGTGACCTCGAGAGTGGTGCGGCGTGTAGGTTTCGGGCGTGGGTAAGAGCAAAAGAAACAGTGGCCCGAAACAGGGCAGTAATCGTGCAGCGCTGATAGCTGCACGCGAAGCCGAGCGCGCAAATATGGAGGCGGCGCCGGTTCGGCCGTTCCAGGGTGTGGCTGCGGAGTGCGATCTCGTCGCGATGCGTGAGTTCGTTCCGTCGGCGACGGCGGTGACGCCGGTGGATGCGTCCGGTCGGACGATCACCATTGCGACCGTGCTCCCCGGTGCGGTTGCCGCGTTGGTCCGGGAATCGGATTCGGCGGTGAACGGCTTCGTCGGTTTGCAGGTACAGGCGCATTCGCCGAATATTGCGGCCGATTTGGCGAGCGCTCTGGAGTGGGCACGGCAGGCCGCACCGGGCGAGTCGCTGGATGCGTCGATTCCGGACGGCAACACCCCTGCATTGGCCGAGGTCCTCGACCCGTCGGCGCAGCTGGACATCACCGTGTACCAGGATTTCAACTGGTGGCTGCCGGAGGGGCTCGAGCCCGCGCCTGATGTGGCTGCGACGGTGGAGCGCGCCAACCAGGCGATCATGCCGTCTGCGCGTCTGGAAGGTGACGGTCTCGTCGCTGCGTGGTGGGTCGATGCGGGAGCCAAGGCGCATCTGCGGTGGGTTCGTCCGGAGAGCGAGGACGACTTGATGCTGGCGCTCGCTCGCCTGCATGCGGCAGGGGATCTCACGTTGGGTGAAGGCTCGCGGTACGCCGGTTCGTTCCGTGCGCACGGCCTGTTGGTCCCGGTGTTCGATCTCGATCCCGAAATGCATCCGACCGAGTGGTCTTCGCCGGCCGTGACATTCGGTGAGAAGTTGAACGAGGCGCTTACTGTGGACGGCCCTCTGACGTCCGAGCAGCTGCGCTCGCGCGACGGGCTTCGTGGCCGTCAGGTGACTCTGCGCTGACGTTGCGCTGAACCATTGCGCTGAAACCGAATGTGGAAGCTATGCCGCCGGCATAGCTTCCACATTCGGTAGAGCGCGTCGAAGGTTTCTACAGGGAGCCGCCTGCAGATCGCGGTGCGCTGGTGTCCGGTCCTGCGGGACTGCTCATCTCGCGGGCGACGAAGTCTTCCAGATCGAACAGGTTGTGGCCTGCGCGGTCAGCGATGTTGAGCAGCGTCGTCATGCTCGCAACCTCTTCGACCTGCTCCTTGAGGAACCACTGCATGAACTGCTCGCCCACGTAGTCGCCCTCTTCGCGGGCCGTGCTCGCGAGCTGGATGATCTGCTCGGTGACGGTCTCCTCCTGCGCGAGGGCCAATGCGATGGGCTCGCGTGCGTCGGTGAAGACGGACTTCGACGGATCGACGCCGGTGAGCTCGACGGTGATGTCGCGATCGAGGAAGTACTGGACGATCATCATCGCGTGGTTGCGCTCTTCTACGGCCTGTGCGTAAAAGTGCTTGGCCAACTGCGGGAGATCGGCATTGTCGAAATACACTGCCGTGGCAATGTATTGGTGCGAGGCGTTGAATTCGTTGCGGATCTGATCACGCAGAAGCGCGTGGAATTTCGAATGTGTGGTGTCTTTGATGTCAGCGCTCATGTCGTAGAGAATAGGCTGGTCAGAGGGCATTGTCATGCAAGCTCAGCCTTATTGAGGCCACGGTTGCCTACATTAGATTTACCTAACTCTTTATTCTCGACTGCATAATTGTCGAAATATTTCGAGGGTTTGTCGGCGGCGCGTACTACATCGATTCCGGTGGTCAGGGACCGCTGGTGAGCAGATCCTGTGGAATTTGGCGGTCCTGTGCCAGTGCATCGAAGAATTGGGATGCGCGATCGTTGTCCCACAGTAGGACGTTGCCCACGTCGGAGTCCTCGAAGCCGGCGACGGGCACTGTCGTCGTGACGAGGTCGCCACGCATGGCCCACGCCAGCGATGCCAGATTCCAGAAGTGGTCGCCCTCGTCCACGCTGAGCGAGGAGGCGGTGTCCTTCATCAAGGGCCAGATGCGCAGCGGATTGAGATAGGTAGCCGGACTTGTCGCCTTCGCGAGCAGCGCCGACATGAACTGACGCTGATTGTTCATTCGATCGAGGTCGGCGAGAGCGGTTGCACGTGAACGCACGAAGCCCAGAGCATCGGATCCGGCCAACTCCTGGCAGCCTGCAGGCAAGCTGATGCCGGCCAGTGGATCGTCGATGGCGGACTGGAGGCAGACGTCGACACCGCCGAGCGCGTCGACGATCCCGGCGAAACCGCCGAACCCGATTTCCGCGTAGTGGTCGATGCGTACCCCGGTGGCACCCTCGACGGTCTCTACCAGCAGCGGAGGACCCCCTAACGCGAACGATGCGTTGAGCTTGTCCTGCCCATTGCCCGGCACCGAGACGTAGGAGTCACGGGGCAGGCTGACCATCGTGGTGGCGCCGCTGCCTTCGGGAATATGAATCAGAATGATCGTGTCGGTGCGACTCGGGCCTACTTCACCGCCCGTCGCCAACGCAGCTTCCTGCTCGGGCGTCATGCCGGCGCGGCTGTCGGACCCGACGAGTAGCCAATTGGTGCCCGGGGTATCGGCGACGCGGCCGTCGTAGCTGCTCAGTGCGTCCACGCGCGTCAGTGAGCTGTCGACGAAGTAGACGAGTCCGCCGAGAAGCAGTGCCAACACGAGAAAGACAAGGCCGAGCCGTCGACCCCAGTGTCGCTTCTTGCGCACACGCGGAGGTTTTGCCGGCTCCGGACGCCTGGGTGAGCGTTGCGGGGGAGGCGGGGTCCTGCGTCGTGGTGGTTCCCCGCCGTACCCCTGCTCGCGATAGGGCTGTGGGGTTTGGCGAGGGGCCCAGTCGGGTTCGCGCGGGTAATGCTGGGTCGAATTCGGTGGGCGTGACACCGAGCCGGGCTCGGGCGCCTGGGACCAGGCCTGCTGCTGTGGACGACCGTCGCGGCGGATGACTTGAGTTCCCTCGGGAGGCGGTGGGGGTGGGGTGCGTCGGTTCGGGGGTGGTGGCCGATAACCGGGAGGCGGCCGCTGGCCGGGAGGCGGCCGCTGGCCGGGAGGGGGACCTTGTCGAGGGTTCCCTCTGTTCCGCTGGTCGTCGTTCACGGATCGACTCTACCTACGGCAGCCACGAGAGATGGTCACGCAAGGCGGTGTAACCGACGAAAGCAACGATGTCGATGAGCGCATGTGCGATCAGTAGTGGCCATAGTCGGCTGGTCTTCTGCCAGTACCTTCCGAAGACGAGTCCCATGGCCAGGTTGCCGATGCCGCCGCCGAGACCCTGGTAGAGGTGATAGGACCCGCGTAGTAGCGCTGATGCGAGCAGTGATGAATTCTCGCTGAATCCGAGGCGTCGCAGCCGGGAGATCAGATACGCGACAACGATGATTTCTTCGGCGGCAGAGTTGGCGAAGGCGTACGCGACGAGAGCTGGGATTCGCCACCAGTGATCGTCGATCGTGCTCGGCACGACAGTGAGATTGAGGCCGAGGGCGTTGGCGACGAGGTAGAGCAGCAGTCCGGGGATACCGATCAGCGCGGCCAGACCCAGGCCGGGTACGGCGTCGCTTTTCCACCTCGGTTTCGCAAGGCCGATGAGACGAGGCCCCAGGCCCGCCCGCCACAGCAGATACATCCCGAGAGCGCCCCAGGCGCAGAGCCGGAGGATACGTAGAAGCTGGTAGAGCAGATCGATGATCCCGAGGCTCGAACTCGAGGTGTTCAACGCGACGGTTTGTTCCGACAGGCTGCCCGCGACCAGTGCGTCCTCGACGAGCGAGAGGATGCTGCTCAGTCCGCTGAGCCCGAACGTGACCAGCAGAACGATCGCAATCTCGATCTTGATTGCTCGTCGCTCGGTCGGGTCCGGTGGTGGGCCGGTGTCAGGCGTGGGTGGCGACAGCCAGCCTTTGAGGGCGATCACATAAGCGAGTGTGCCCTGTCGGCCGGTGCTGTCAGCCGCGAGCTCGCAGTCCGTTCAGAAACGGGCACCCGGCGAGTACGCGGAGAGCACGGCTCAACCCCATGCTGTCGTCGACGGGCCGAGGGAAAGGCAACCGTACGTCGTTGTCGCCGTGGTCGCCTTCGATGCGCAGGCTGATCCCGTATCGATCGATTCCCAGCGGCCGGATTCGACCCCTACGGAGCGATGGCGGCAGTCTTCTGGCCAGCTGATCGATGAGCTCGGGATGGTCGACGTCGAGGTGCTGCAGCCAGCTCGTCTCCATCTCCCAGAAGGGGTCGGGCTCGGCGGCGAGGAGGTCCTCGACGGCGACGGGTTCGGCGCCGGTGCCGTCGGCAACCACCGAAGACGACAGGATCAGTCGGAGAAGGATCGTTCCGTGGCCGATGTCGAGCAAGGCCGGGTGCGGATGTTCGGCAGCTACGGCGCCGGCCATCGGCCGCATGAGTGAGGCGGGCACGGGTCGAAGCTCTCCGCGCAGCCACACCAGCGATCGGACCGATTCGCGCAGCTCCAGCGGTGCATGGTCGGTCAGCTCGAGGACCGCGGGTACCCCGGTGCCGGAAAGTTGGCGCGCGAGGATAGCTACTTCCGAATCCTCCGGCACCGCAACTATCACTTCGCCGTTCGGTCGCAGGTGATGAAGCAGGGTGACGACAGGTTCGCTTCCCTCGATCGCCAGCCTTGCACCTTCCGCACGCGCGCAGGCGCTGCGGACTCGTTCAGCGGTAGACGGTCCGGTGGTGGTTGCGCCGATCATGAGTTCCTCCGATGCGGTGCCTAGTAGGTGAGGCAAACCTAAGTTAGTTGACGCTTGCCTTGATCGCAAGTGTCAGGCGCGAATTTCCCCGGTCTACCGTGTAACGGTGTCCATTCCACTCACCCTGGGTGCGCCCCACCGACCCGATCCGCAGGCCCTCGTCGCCGGGCTGCTGCAGCAGCGTTGCCACACCGCCGCTGAAGCCTCCAGCTGTCCCGACGCCGTCACCACCGGCCCCCCGGTCATCGACGCCTCGGTCCTGGCTTCGGTGCGAACCGAGCAGAACTTCGGTCGGATCGTCGTCGAACTCGACATCGATCCGGACGATCTTCGGAAGGATCGACATGCGTCATACGAGGTGGTCAGGTACCACGTGAACGTGCGCGAGGACACGCTCGCGGAAGCCACGTCACTGCGGCTGCCTTCGCCACTGGTGATTTTTCCTGATCTGACCGAAGGCGACGTCATGGAGACGGTGACAGCGATCGTCGACGCGCATCGCACGCCTGGTTTCGGAGCATGGGAATCTCCGCGTCGGATCGCCGACGTCCTCGCGGTGGTCGCGCACGCCGAAGTCGGATTTTCCGCTCGCGCGCGATCGGGCGAAGAGGTACTCGCGATCCTCGCGGCCACCGTCGCTGCACTTCGGGGCGACGACATCCTGCGAGCTCTGGCCGCACCCGACGTCGGTGCGCTGATCGCGCTACGGCCGGAGGCGGCCGAAGCAGTGCGAACGGTGTTACTCGGCATCGAAGTGGACGACGCGGTCGGCGCGCACGCAGTCCTTCTCGCCGCCGGCCTTCTTGGTGTCGGATCGGTCTGACGCGTTTCAGCGGACCCAGTAACCTCGGATCGTGCCTGCAATCGCGTATTTCGGTCCATCGGGAACATTCACCGAGATGGCCCTCGGTCAGTTCACTTCACTCGGCGTTCTCGACGAACTCGGGCTCACCGGAGACGTCCAGCGAGTCCCGCTGTCGAGCCCTCCGGCGACGTTGCAGGCAGTTCGCGACGGCGATGTGGTGGCAGCCGTCGTGCCGATCGAGAGCTCGGTCGAGGGTTCGGTTCCGCCGACTCTGGACGCCCTCGCCATCGGAACGAGATTGCAGATTCTCGCCGAGACCGAGATCGAGGTAGCCTTCTCGATCCTCGGTGCCCCCGGCATGACGCTGGCCGAGGTTCGAACGATCCGCGCGTATCCCATTGCTGCAAACCAGATTCGGCAATGGCTCGACGTGAACCTTCCCCGCGTGGAGGTGCAGTTCGCCTCGTCCAACGCCGGCGCCGCCGAGGACGTCGCTGCAGGGCTTGCAGATGCCGCAGTATCGACGACGCTTGCGGGTGAACGCCTCGGACTTCCGGCATTGGCCAACGGTGTCGCCGACGTCGCCAATGCGCGCACTCGGTTCGTCCTCGTCGGAGCTCCGCGGCCCGCGCTCGCCCCCACCGGAGCGGATCGCACCGCCGTGGTGTTGATGCCGGACAATCAGCCCGGTGCTCTGCTCGGTGCACTGTCCGAGTTCGGGATCCGCGACATCGATCTCACCAGAATCGAATCACGGCCCACCCGAACCGAATTCGGGACCTACCGGTTCTACGTAGATTGCGTCGGACACATCGACGATCCAGCCGTGTCCGAAGCTCTCGGAGCGCTGCATCGCAAGATGGAACTTCGATACCTCGGATCTTGGCCTGTCGCCACGGGAACAGGACGGACGCCCCCGTCGTTGGACAAGGAGATCGAGTGGTTGGCGGGATTGCGCGCCGGAAAAGGGGATAGATGACTGGCAGGCTGATCCTCGTCCGACATGGCCAGACGTTCGGCAACGTATCCAAAAGGTTGGACACGCGGCCGCCCGGGGCCGCCCTCACTGATTTCGGCCATGAGCAGGCGCGGAAATACGGGCAGTCCATAGCAGGGAAACCGCCGTCGGTGCTCGTGTCCTCTATTGCTCTGCGCGCACGGCAAACCGCCGAACACATAGCGCTGGCGACGTCCTCGATGATGCTCGAGCGTGATGGCCTGCAGGAAGCCTCCGCAGGCGATTGGGAAGATCGCACCGACAAGGAAGCGCACGACGGATTCACCGCCGTTTACGGCGCATGGCACCGTGGTGATCTCGACGCACAGGTGCCGGGAGGCGAGACTGGTCGCAGCGTTCTCGACCGCTACGTGCCGGTCCTCGAGCAACTACGCGAGCAATACCTGTTCGAGGATGATCCACGCGATGTGGTGGTGGTCGGGCACGGTGCCGCCATCAGACTGGTCGGTGGCGTCTTGGGCGGCGTGGACGGAGCATTCGCCGCGGACAACCACCTCGACAACACCGGGACCGTCGAGCTCGCACCACTTGCCGGCGGCGGCTGGGCATGTGTCCGCTGGGGGACCTTCGTTCTGCCGTTTCAAGGTAAAGGCAGCCACACGCTCGACGATCCGATCAGCTGACCGCTCTGATCAGCCGCCCGCGTCAGCCGCCCGCGCCCGCGATGAGCTCCTCGATCGCAGATCGCACGCGTCCATCCGAACCAGGCGACAACGATGTCCACTGTCGACCATCTGCCGCCATCGACGATGTTGCCACGATCCGGCCACGCCGAGTGTCGAAGAACGCGACCGGATTTTTCCCGACGGTCCGGACTCCGGAACCGACTGTGACCGAGGTGATCTCGGCGTGGGCCGAGCACGTGCTCATGGCTGCGGCGACGTCGGCAGCTGCCGAGTCCTCGATTCCGATGTGGGAGAGTCTCGCCGAGGTGGCGACGCGATCGGTCGGTGCGCCGTCGAGCGCCTCCGCCAGAAGATCCGTCTCCGCGGCGATTCCGTGAAACTCGAACGGCCTTCTCACACCGAGTGCATCGAGCAGTTCCTGCGCCGGATCCCCCACCGAAGCGCGTAGGCGGAGCCACCCACCCGAAGCCACAGCGAGAACCGAACCGCTCTCGTTGGACGCCAAAGCGATCCGGGTCATCGAAGAATCGCTGGTGAACGGTCTGCTGATCAATCGCGCAGCGATGAACCACCGCGGTCGATCCAGAACACGCAACCACATCTCGAGGTCGGGATGGACGCGCCCGTCGGGCAACAATCCGTCGTGATCGAGACCGTCGTACCCACGCCGAAGTGCTGCCGCTCGCTCGGCAGCCCCATCGAACCGCGGGAACACGTCCAGCACTACCGGTAGCTCGACGATTCCTAGGGCCTCGACGAGGTAGTCCATCCGATCGGCGTCGAGCTCGGCGGAAGGAACGGTGTGGCCGAGAGGTCGAGTCCCCAAGTCGATCAACGATCGTTCCATGTCGGTTCCGCGCCGATGACCGACGGTGCAACCGTGCGGCCGTCACCGAAGTGCTCGAATTGCTTCAGATAACCAGGCGTCCGATGCTCTTCGTCTTCGTCACCCTGAGCCCCGGCTGCCGACGCCGGCCCACCGGCACCACGGGCCGTGGCTGCAGCATCGTTCGCACCCGCCCCGAACACACCCGAGCCGTTGGCGCCTGCCAGAACGCGCTCACTGCCTGCCGTCGAGGATGCACCCCCCGGTCCGTTGGGAGCCCCGAACGCGGCGCTTCCGAGACCGCCCGACACCCGGCCGAAGCCGACCCCGCCGGTGCCCGCTGACCCGGTGGAACCGGTGGACCCGAAGGCCATTGCTCGCGTTGCCGCCGAACCCGGTGGTCCAGCATCGGCTCTGCCTGCACCCGCGAGCGGTGATCCCGCCGAGCCCTGTGAAGAGTTCTGTGAGTTCATCAGCGTCGATACCGCGGATCCTCCGACATTGGTGGCCGCAGAAGCAACCGTGGTGACGCTGGAGCCGGCGATCGAACCCGCAGAGCCGGCCACCTGCCCCGCGGCAGCCACCAACGCAGGATTCTGAACCGCTGCCGTTGCTGCGGCGATGACCGCTTGCGCGGGTGAGGTGTGAGCGCTGAGCCCGAAGGCTTTCGTTTCCTCGTAGGAGGTGCCCCTGGCGATACTGCCGTCGGGCCCGGAGGTGCCACCGGACGTGTCGTTGACGATCTCGGGCGGCCGATCGAACGAGACCGTCATGGCCAGCGGCGTCGTCGCAGCTTCGTAGGCGTCCATGACGATCGCAGCCTGAACGTCGAGTGTGTGGTCTGCAACTTCGAGCGCTTCGGCGCTGCCGTTCAGTGCGCCACCAGAGCTGTACGCGGCAACTTTGGCGGATTTCACAGCAGCTATCGCGACCGGATTCGGCATCGCAGCGACCGCAGTCGTATAGGCCGCAGCCTCGGCGAGAGCGTGTCCGCTGATCTCGGTGGCACGCATTGCCACACCCTGCGTCCACGCCAAAAATCCGCCGAAGCGAGCCTGAGCCGCATTGGCCGCCTCACCTTCCCAGCCGGCCGCGAGAACAGACATGACCCGACCCACTGTGATCGATGCGTCGGTATAGGCGGCCGCAACCGACCCCCACGCGCCCGCGGCACCGACCAGCGGGGCCGGACCGGTTCCGAGTAGCAACGCCCCTGAATTGACTGTCGCGGTGCGTGGTAGCCACACGACCCCCGTTACTCCCAGTGTCACAACATCTCCCCCGTCATTTACCCAGCCCCGTCAGTGCTTGTGGATAGTCAGTGCGTAAAGATGGTCAGGTCTTCAGATGGTCAGTGCCCGACCGTGTTCGAAGTCGACATCTCGGTACGCGGACGCCTGTACTCGGAGTGCAGCAGCGGCCTCGATCAGTTCGCTGATCGCGTCGGTGGCTGCGGGAGTGAACGAACCCGCAGCGCGAAGAAAGTAGCGATTGGCGAGCAGTGAGACTTCCTCGCTGCCGGCGGGTGTGATCTCGATGGGCATCGCCACGGCCGTCAGACTCGTCTGGAGCCGAGCTGCCAAGCCGTCCAACTCGGCAGCGGCCGCCTCGAGGGCAACCGGGTCGACGCGCACATTTACTGGCATAACCCCACTCCTTCGTCACGCAGCGAAAATTTCGCTCTCGTAGAACTTTGACGACGGCACTGCGTAATCGGTTCCACTCCGCGCAAAAAAGCTCAGGTGATTTTTTCTGCCGCGGAGCGAAGGGTCCATCGCCCACCTCGGAAGTTCAGATTCGTCACCGTCGCAGGAGGGATGTCCACCCGCCAGAACGAGGACGACGGCGCGTCGAGTGCTCTGACGACGACGGCGCGAACGACAGCAGGATGCGTGACCGCCAGCAGCCGACGCCGCTCGGTCGCCACCCTGCTCATCCACTGCCCGACGCGGTCGAACAGTGCGTCGATCGATTCACCACCCGGTGGGACGGTGGAGGTATCGGTGAGCCACCCCAGCAGCTCGGACGCGTCGAGGTCATCCATCGTTCGGCCGGTCCACTCGCCGAAATCGAGGTCGGCGAGGTCGGCGACGATGGCTCCCTGCACGCCGAGGACCGCCGCAGTCTGTCGAGTTCGCCGCTCCGGGGCGATCATCGTCATCTCGGCGTCCGAGTCGAACGTGAGTTCCTCCAGCCGCTTCAGCCCGCCCGAATCGACCGGTTCGTCCGAATGAAACCTGGCGCGACGCATCGCCTCGGTCGTGCCATGGCTGACCAGCGAGAGCCGCGTCACTGTCGACGGCATCGAGCACTCCTCTCCACCCAGGGGCTCATCGCACCCTGGTTCCGATTGACACCGGGCCGAGATCGGTGCCAGAGTTCGCGGGTAAGCGCGATGTGTACAGGCAATTCCGGTGTGAATCCGGAGCGGTTGCGCCACTGTGATCGGACCTCAGCGGTTCCGAGAGCCAGAAAACTGACACATCGCTTCGGTTCGAAAGGGACGCATAATCCCAGGAGGCATTCCATCATGGCCATCGTTCACAATCCCAGCAACGCCACGGAGTCGGCTGCCCTCGCAGTCGTCGTCGCGGCGGTGGTGCTCCTCGCATTCGTCGTGCTCTACCTGGTCGGTTTCGACCAGGGCGCCATTTCACGTAGTGGAATGTACATGCACGAACTGATGCACGACGGACGCCACCTGCTGGGTCTCCCGTGTCACTGACCACGTCGTCCCCGCGTGTGACCACCTTGCAGGGGACCTATCTCCAGTTGCTCGTCCGCGGACTCCTCGCGGGCCTCATCGCTGGTCTGCTCGCGGGCACCATCGCGTTCGTCATCGGTGAGCCGCACGTGGATTCGGCCATCGCCATCGAAGAGGCTGCAGGCGCAGCCGAGCATGTCGAAGCCACCCCGGGCGCACATTCGCACGACGAAGAAGATGCGCTCGTCAGCCGTGACGGTCAGCGTGCAGGGCTGTTCCTCGCAACCGGTCTGGCCGGACTCGCGCTCGGTGCGATCTTCGCGACGGTGCTCCATTACGCGCGACGGTTCACCTCGCTGTCCGGGTCGACGCTCGCCATCGCTGCAGGCGCGCTCGGTTGGCTGGCAATCGAAGCTGTGCCGTTCTTCAAATATCCGGCCAATCCACCTGCCGTGGGCGACCCCGACACCATCAACCAGCGCACCTGGCTGTGGCTTGCCTCGGTCGTTCTCGGATTGTTGGCGGTAGCAATCGGACTCTATGTCGCCAAAACAGTGGCGTCGCACAGTTCGTTGGCCGTTCGGATCGCTGCTCCGCTGGCGGCGTTCCTCGTCGTCGTAGGCCTGGGATACGCACTGCTGCCCACGATCAACGAGGTCGGCGCGGACTTCCCGGCAACACTGCTGTGGGAGTTCCGACTGTCCTCACTGGCGACGCAGGCGACGCTGTGGATCGCGCTCGGCTTGGCATTCGCGTTCCTCACCGATCGGGCCGTCGGGAAGGCTCGGGAGTCGGCCGCGACGTAGCTGTCGGGTGTCGGGCCCACCTCAGTTGGTTGGGGCCCACCCCAGTTGGTTCGGGCCCACCCCAGTTGGTTCGGGCCCACCCCGCCCCCGCTTGAATGGTCCATTCATACGATCAGATGTCTTGAAATCGACCATTCAAGCGGTGGGCAAACTACCCGAAACCCAGCTCGTGCAAGCGCTCGTCGTCGATGCCGAAATGGTGCCCCACCTCGTGGGCGACGGTGATCGCGATCTCTCGTCGGGCGGTCTCGGCGTCGTCGACCATATCCAGAATCGGACGACGGTAGATGGTGATGACGTCCGGTAGGTGCCCGCTGTACTCGTAGCGGTCGGTGAGCGCGACCCCCTCGTACAGGCCGAGGATGTTCTCGGTGGGGTGCTCTTCCTCGACGAGAATGACGACGTTGTCCATGCGGTCGGTGATGTCCGGTGGAAGCGTGTCGAGGGCGTCGCCGACGGCGTTTTCGAAGTCGGCGCGGCTCATGTCGGTGGGAATGTCATCCCCCCGATGTGATCGGGGCCGCACCGGGCAGCGGCTTCGGAAGCGCCCGACCGTCCGGGGCCGAAGGCGGCGGTACCGGCGGTTGACCGTTGATGAGGATGTCGCCCTGTGCGGATCCGACGATCGTCGCGAATCCGCCCGTGTCGAGCTCACTGCCTATCGAACAGCTGACCTGACGGCTACCAGCCAGCCAACTGGTGACGTCGATGTTGTCCCAGAACAGCGTCAGCGTCTTGTCTCGCAGCGCGGTAGGGGAGCCGAGGTATGCGTTCACGGCGTCGGTGCAGACCGTCGTGAGGTAGGCGTCCTGGTCGGCCTCGTTGGGAATTCCGTTCGGAAACTGTTGGCTCAGGTCTGCGACGGAGACGACCTCGAAGGCGTGGGGCGCGCTGCAGTCGACCGGATCGGCGGGCACGTTCTGCAGGATGCCGATGCAGGTGCCGGGCTCCCATACGTTCGACTGATCCAGGTCGAGCACCGAGCCGGTCATCTCCTGCGGAATTCCCGTGTTCGTGGACTTCTGGATTCCACACCGCAACGTCCGTTCGCCCGAGGCCCATCCTGCTTGGCTGGGGAACATCAGGCCGACACTGAACTTGCCACTCGGATCGAACTTGGCACCCAAATAGTCGTCGACGGCACCGACGCAATGCTCGTCACGAAGCTGCCCGAACCGTTGCGCGCCCGGATACACCGAGTTCGGAGCGAATTCGAGCCCGGGATAGGCACTCAGATCGACGTCGGCTGCTACTTCGAATCGATGTGGATCGGCGCAGGAGACTTCGGCGAGGTCCTGTCGGTCGGTCTCGGGGTCTTCGGTCGGCGTCCACTGCAGGCACGTGCCTGGATCGGCCGAGCCGAACGTCTTGGCCGTGACGGGACCTGACGTCGCAGGCCCGCTGGCCGAGTGGGTGGCGATCTTCTCCGGTTGCGAGAAGCCACCGGACACCGAGAGCGTGATCGCAGCAGCCGCGACGGCCCCCACCGCGATAAAGGCGAGTCCCCGGCGCGCAACGTGCGCCGACACTGTGCGCGGGTTGCGTGTCGTTGTGGGTTTCCCCGGCCGGGCCGGATCGCTGGTGGACATCAACTCCATCATGCCCGAGTATCTTCGGTTCCTATGACAGACCCCGATGAGACCAGTGCTGACATCGCCGAGCTTGCGGGCCGACTGTTCACGATGGCCCGCGACGGTGATGCCGAGTCGTTGAAGACATATCTGGACGCCGGAGTGCCGGTCGACCTCAACAACGAGGCGGGGGACACCCTGGTCATGCTGGCGGCCTATCACGGTCACCCGCACACTGTGCGCATGCTGGTCGGCAAGGGTGCGGATGTGAATCGGCCGAACGAAAAGGGCCAGACGCCGCTCGCAGGCGCGGTCTTCAAGGGAGAGGACGAGGTGGTGCGAGAGCTGGTCGAGGGTGGAGCGGATCCGCACGGCGGCCATCCGTCGGCGATCGACGCGGCGCGCATGTTCGGACGCGAGGACTACCTGGGCTTGCTCGGCAAGTAAGGTTTTCCTCGTGATCGACCTGAAGTTTCTTCGTGAGAATCCCGATGTCGTCCGTGCCTCACAGCGCACCCGTGGAGAAGATCCCGCGCTCGTCGACGTGCTGCTCGACGCCGATGCGTCCCGACGAGCCGCAGTGCTTGCCGGCGATCAGCTCCGCGCCGAGCAGAAGGCCCTCGGCAAACGCGTCGGGAAGGCGTCGGCGGAGGAGCGTCCTGCGTTGCTGGCAGGGTCGTCCGAACTGGCGGCGAAGGTCAAGGCTGCGGAGGCGCGCCAGAACGAGGCAGATGCCGCGGTGGACAGCGCGCAACGCGCCTTGTCGAACGTCGTCGAAGAGGGAGCTCCCGCCGGCGGCGAAGACGACTTCGTGTTGATGGAAACCGTCGGTGAGATCCCGACGTTCGACTTCGAGCCGAAGGACCACCTCGAGCTCGGTGAGTCGCTGAAGCTGATCGACATGGAACGCGGCGCGAAGGTGTCGGGTTCGCGGTTCTACTTCATGACCGGTTACGGCGCGTTGCTGCAGCAGGGCATGTTGCAGTTGGCAGCGCAGAAGGCCGTCAAGAACGGGTTCACTATGATGATCCCGCCGGTGGTGGTGCGGCCGGAGATCATGGCGGGAACCGGATTCCTGGGCGCGCACGCCGATGAGATCTACCGACTCGAAGCCGACGATCTATATCTCGTCGGCACGTCGGAAGTTGCGCTGGCCGGGTACCACGCAGGCGAGATCCTCGACCTGTCCGACGGCCCGAAGCGCTACGCGGGCTGGTCGACGTGCTTTCGTCGCGAAGCGGGTTCGTACGGCAAGGACACTCGCGGGATCATCCGCGTCCACCAGTTCGACAAGATCGAGATGTTTTCCTACATCAAGCCCGAGGACGCAGCGGCCGAGCATCGCAAGTTCCTTGAGTTCGAACGCGAAATGCTTGCGGCAGTGGAACTTCCGTACCGAATCATCGATGTCGCCGGTGGCGATCTCGGGTCCTCGGCGGCGCGCAAGTTCGACTGCGAGGCTTGGGTGCCGACGCAGAATGCCTACCGCGAGCTGACCTCGACGTCGAACTGCACGACCTTCCAGGCCCGGCGCCTCAATGTTCGGTACCGCGATGACAACGGCAAGCCGCAGATTGCTGCGACTCTGAACGGAACGTTGGCCACGACGCGGTGGATCGTGGCGATCCTGGAGAATCACCAGCAGGCCGACGGGACCGTTCGGGTGCCGGAAGCTTTGGTGCCGTTCGTCGGAACGGATGTTCTGCGCTAGAACCGTGTCAGATGGTCGGCTTCACGTCGTCGGCCCAGGCGATTCGCTTCGGATTGCCGTGGCACTCGACGATCGCGGCGTGATCGCTGTCGAAGTAGTCCCATGCCCAGGACAGGAACGCGTCGACTTTGCTGTGCGCGCCGCTCAGTAGTGCGGCATGGACGCCGAGCCACGCCGCGAACGCGAGCGGTCCCTCCACCTGATGTCGGTGCGCGCCGACCTCTGCGACGGCGGCCCCGCGGCCGATCATCGCCATGATGCCCTTGTCCTTGTACTGGAAGACCTTCCGATGTTTTCCCGCGATGGTCAGCATAATGTTGTGGGCGGCCCAGGTCCCTGCTTGCTGAGCGACCGAACCCAACTGGGGCAACGTCTTTCCGTCCACGTCGGTAATGTTCGCCACGTCGCCGACGGCGTAGACATTGTCGAACCTGGGGACCGTGAGATCGGCCAGTACGTCGAGTCGTCCGCCGGGCCCGGGCTTCGCGTCGCCGGTCGCGGCCAACGGTGCCGCCGATTCGCCGCCGGCCCAGATGACGGTCCGCGAGTCGATTCGGGTGGAGTCACTGAGCACGACGCCACCGGCATCGACTGCGGTTACGCCGACCCCGAGGCGAACTTTCGCGCCGTGTTCGACCAGCTTGTCGTGTGCGTAGACATGCGAGCGTTCGCTGAACGGCGCCAGCAATGACGGCCCGTGGTTGATGAGCCAGGCCTCCCCGCGACCGCCTGGGTGATTCATCTTGCGCAGAGCGGTGAACAGCTCGGCGAAGGCGCCCGCGGTCTCGACGCCGGTCGGTCCGCCTCCGACGATGACGACGTCGAGTGGATCGTGTTCACCGCGCAGCACCTCGCTGACGTGGTGACGAAGCTTCTCGGCGTCGGCGACGGAGTACAGCGGGAACGAAAATTCCTCTGCGCCGGGCGTTCCGAAGAAGTTGGCGCGCGCTCCAGCCGCGACGACGAGATAGTCGCCCGAGATCTTCTCGCCCGCGGCGGTGAGTGACAGCGAGGCGAAATCCAGGGTGCTGATCTCTGCCTGAACCACTCGGACATTCTCGAAGCTCTCGAAGATCGTTGCGAGCGGTCGTGCGACGTCGGCGGCAGGCAACTGCGCCGTCGCAACCTGATAGAGCAACGGTTGGAACTGGTGGTAATCGTTGCGGTCGACGATGGTGACGGAAACACCTTTGCGCGCCAATTCGTGTGCGCAGGCAATTCCGCCCAGGCCCGCACCAGCGACCACCACGTGTGTCATGGGTTAGAGAGTAGTTGGGTCGGGCGCTTGAATGGCCGCTTCAAGATATCTGATCGTATGAATGGACCATTGAAGCGGTCAGAAGAACTGTCCCACAACGAAACCGGCGACCAGAACGGCCGTCCCGCCGATTTCGCCAACGATCAGCGCCCACATGAAAGCGTGGGTCCCGCGGACCGGATGCTCGAATTGATTGTCGGTGTCCTTCAAAAATCCGTGCACCATGTAGCTTCCGATGGCGGCGACGAAGAAGAAGACGGCGACCAGACCGGCCGTGAGGTTCACCGCCGTCGGGAACGAGCTGAATTCGGTGAGTGCGGCGAGGACGAGTGTCGCGAACGAGTACATCAGCGCCGCACGGTGCGCGATGTCGACGTACGGGTGCGCCAGAGCCGTCGGCGATGTTGCCATCTGTCGGAATTTCCATACCCCCAGCGCCAACGCCCAGAGCAGAATCAGTCCCGAAAGCAGCAATAGAACCTTGGTGTCGATGCCCAGAGTTGTCACAGATTTCCTCCCCGTCGCGCAGATATGTGTGCACCCGACCGCATGAACGGCGCCCTGAAGCTAACTGATCGTATGAATGGACCATTCAAGCGGGCGGGCGGGGACACGGGCGAGCGGGCGAGCGGGGACACGGGCGGGCGGGGACACGGGCGAGCGGGCGCCGGCACCCTCACACGACGTCACCGATGCAGTAACCGTTGGACCCGATCGTCAGGGTGAAGATCCGGTTCTGTTCGACACCGGACACGTCGGTGACGTCGGCGTAGACCGTGGTGTACTCGCCGTCGTTGGCGGCAACATAGACGCTGTCCGGTTTGTACGACGCCGATCCGGTCAGCCGGCCGGGATTGTTTGCCAATGGCGCCGTGGTCGCCGCGCCCGTGCGCTGCGGGTCCCAGATGGCCCGGGTGTCGCATACGAGCGGGTAGTCGCCTTCTAGGTCGGCGGGGTTCACCGGGGTGCCCGTGAAGCGGCCGAGATACCGCTCGACGGTGTATTCGGCTTCGGTGTCCGTGTAAGCGCCGGACGAGCCCCCCGGAAGTACCGCCGGACACGCATACCCGGAGGCGATCTCGCTGCGTTTGACGCTGAGTGTGATGGCTGGGCTACTCCAGGTGACCGCGTATTGCCCGTCGCCGCCGGGGACTGCGGCGGCGTCGAGGATCGATGCGACGTCGCTGTAGCGGGCTGGGACCTCTGACGGCGGGACAGTCCAGCACTTCGCCGTTACCGCAGGGACGCCGCCTGCATCGAGGTCGGTGAGGAATGCCCGTAAGGCTCTGGTGGCCTCGGGGTTCGTGGGAACTTCGCCGACGGCCGGGCCCACCGGTGAAGGTGTGGTGGAGGGCGGTGGTGTGGTCGAGGGTGGTGTGGTGGCGGGCGGCGTTGTCGTAGCCGTTGCCGAGCGTGTCTCGGTGGGAATGCCCTGTTGGCCGTCACCCCCACATGCGGTGAGCGTGAGAACTGCCCCGAACAGTCCCACACTTGCGAAAACGATGCCTCTACGCGAACTCATCTACAGCTGACCTTCCGACTGCGTCTTCTCCCCTGGGTCTTGCAGCGACTACGCTAGCCGATTGTGGAACCCGTCTATCGATCTGTCATCGGCATTGCTCGTGTGGTCTTCGCGCTGGAGGGCCTGAAATTCAAGGTTGTGGGTGAGGAGAACATCCCTGCCACCGGTGGCGCGGTCATCGCGGTCAACCACACCGGATATCTGGACTTCACCTACGCCGGGATACCGCCGCGCAGGGTGAAGCGGTACATCCGCTTCATGGCCAAGAAGGAAGTGTTCGACAACAAGATTTCGGGTCCGATCATGCGATCGCTGAAGCACATTCCGGTGGATCGTGGGGCCGGTGCGGATTCCTACCAGGCTGCCGTCGCGGATCTGCGCAAGGGCGAGCTGGTCGGGGTCTACCCGGAGGCCACCATCAGTCGCAGCTTCGAGATCAAGGAATTCAAGTCCGGGGCGGCGAGAATGGCTATCGAGGCCGGCGTGCCGATCATTCCGACGGTCATCTGGGGTGCGCAGCGCGTCTGGACCAAGGGCTTTCCGAAGCGATTGGGACGCACCAACACTCCCATCTCCATTGCGGTCGGCAAGCCGATCGAGCCGGTCGGTCCACCGAGTGAGCTCACCGAGAAGCTGCATTCGGTGATGCAGGAGATGCTGTTGGCTCTGCAGGAGGATTACGACCACGAGCCGGGCGCTTATTGGGTTCCCGCCCGTCTCGGCGGTGGTGCGCCCACGTTGGAGCAGGCAGACAAGCTCGATGCCGAGGATCTTGCAGCGAGAAATGCTGCGCGGGAAGCGAAGAAGTCCAAGTAGAGCCTAAGCACGCGACCTGCGGCGTGTGCGCTGACCCGCGCACACGCCGTCAGATGCTGTCTCTGGTTGCTAGCGGTCGTGGAATCCTGGGGTCGAGTCGACGCGCAGGCGGGTCAGATTCCGGTAGCTGATCAGCCACCGACCGTCCTCCAGTCGGTATTCCTCGTGGTAGTGGCCGTATCCATGAAGGTGCTCGGTCGTGCCGGTGGCCGTGTTGGTCCACCACAACTTGTCTTCCATCGCCCAGATTCCCGTGGCGGTGGTCGGCGACGTCATCGTGATCTCCGGGGTGTGGCCGTGGTGCACGCTGGTGACCGTCACCGCGCCGTCGAGTGTGCTCCGAATAGCCGCGGCCAACGCCTGCGAACCGGTCACCTGTTTGCCGGTTTCGGAGGCGTCGGTCTGCGGGGCAGCGTCGGGACTGGCCCAAGAATCGCTGACCACGTCATCGGTGTGGAAGCTCGCGTAGCGGTCCCATTCCTTGTTGTCCATGCACCGCAGGCGGGCGGCGAAGAGCTGCTTGATTTCCTCGATCGCCAGTAGTTTGTCGAGTGCTTCGCTCGCGTTGATCGTCATATCTGTCCACGTTGCCAGGCTCTGGGGTGTGGTCGAGTGGATTTTCCGCTGGATGGGATACATGCGACCGGAGGGGCTGCAGTTCGCTGATCTCAGGACATCGACGATTTCAGGACATCGAGGCGTGCCACACCAATGCGGCGGCGAGTGCACCGATGCCGTTGAGTGACCAGTGCAACGCGATCGGGGCGATCAGGCTGCCGCTGCGGCGTCGCAGCCAGGTGAAGACGAGGCCGGCTGCGGCTGTCGCGATGACCGCGGCCACGATGCCTGCGATCTGACCGAATACCCCGCCGCCGAGGAAATTGCTCAGCCCCGCATTGCCCGCGGTCAATCCGAGTGACGACGCGATATGCCATAGGCCGAAGAGCAGTGATCCGGCGGCGAAGACGCCACGGGCACCGTAGATGCGTCCCAGTGTGCCGTGCAGTACACCGCGGAAGGCCAGTTCCTCGGGGATGACCGTTTGCAACGGGATGACGATCATCGACGCGACGAGCGCGGCCGAGATGGTGGCATACCGATCGGCCATGAAGAAAGGCCTGGTCATCGGCAGTAGAGCTCCGATTGCAACGACGGTGACGACGAGTCCGACAGCGCCGAGCGCGTAGATCGAACCGGTTTTCCATTGCTTCGGTGACAGGCCCAGTTCGGCCCAGCCGAGGCCGCGGCGTCGGGTCAGTGCAACGAGGATGACGGCCGCGATGGGTACCGTCGCGATGCTGGCCCACACCGTGGTGAAGTGGGCGATCAGGTTGGTACCGACGAGCACCAGAACGACGACCGCAACATCGAGGTACGCGTGGAATCCGCGTCGGCGAGATGCCTTCGCGTCGGCCTGGGTCATGAGCATCCCACCGAGTGTACGGAAAACCTGCTCGGTGCCGAGGTGACTCCGAACAGTAGTGTGACCGAGTCCTCACCTCGGCCGACCGGGCGTGCTGCTGCGGACACCCTGGTGAGCGTGCCGGGCGCCCTCGACGGCTACTAGGGCACAATGGCGGCGATGCCTGATACCTCTCGGACCCAGCCCCGCCTCGTCGCCAGCGACGTCGACGGCACCCTTCTCGACGCCCACGAGCGGGTCAGCGAGCGCACTCGACGAGCGGTTCTGACCATGGTCGGGGAGGGGACCCCCTTCATCCTCTCGACCGGGCGACCGCCGCGTTGGATCTCACCCGTCGTCGAGCAACTCGGCTATGCACCGATGTGTGTCTGTGCCAACGGCGCGGTGATCTACGACAGTGGCACCGACCGGATTCTCGACACACAGACGCTGTCGGCCGAGACGTTGCAGTGGCTTGCCGACGTCGCATACTCGGTGTTGCCCGGTTGCGGGCTGGCGGCCGAGCGTACCGGTAAATCGGCACACGACGCCGCGACACCGCAGTTCGTCAGTTCACCCGGTTACGAGCACGCGTGGCTCAATCCCGACAACACGGAAACCTCCGACACCGAGGTGTTGGAAGTGCCGGCCGTGAAACTGCTCATCAGATTGTCCAGTGCGTCGAGCGGGGACATGGTTGCCGCTCTCGAACCGCTGATCGACGGCCGGGCAGATATCACGTTCTCCACCGACAACGGGCTGATCGAATTGTCGGCGCCCGGTGTCACCAAGGCATCCGGGGTCGCCCTGGTCGCCGAGCGACTGTCGGTGGCGGCGAAAGACATTGCTGCGTTCGGCGACATGCCCAACGACATCCCGATGCTGAAGATGGCAGGCCGAGGCGTAGCCATGGCAAACGCGCACCCCGCCGTCCTCGCTGCAGCCGACGAAGTGACGGTGAGCAACGTGGACGACGGGGTTGCGGTGGTCCTCGAACGCTGGTGGTGACTTCTCCGGACTAATTAGGCACAGCCATATTCGGTCGCAGGCTCGACGAAATCTTCGGCTCCTCTGCGATAGCCGCAAATGAGTGCAGATGGGCACGCAGGTTCACTTTTCAACACTGCTCCCGCGTTGTGAAACCATGGCCGAATGACAGTTCGACCGTGCACCGATGCTTCGCCGGCTCAGTGGCTACTCACCGCGGACCGCGACTGGTCGGACCTAGCTGTCCGCGGGCCCCTCGGATTTGAGGCGTACGCACGCCTGCGCTTCATCCCCGACCCGACCCACTCAAGCCAGCGCGCACAGGAATCTGACACGAGCCGGCGCTGCCTGGCAGAGATCACACAACTCTCCATCGCAGTTTCGCACCTCGCCAACCACACCACCACACCCGACAACTGCTACTTCGCCATCTGGGAAGGATGGGGCGGACTCGAACTCGTCGGACCGGTGCAAGTCCCGTTCATCAATCGTGAAGCAGTCTTGTTCAACGGTGCCGCCGACGATCTCTCGACATGGGTCGACTCGCGCGATCACACCAGCCCCGACAACTTGCCGATTCCAGCATTCCTCTGGCCCGCCGACCAGGCTTGGTGTATCGCCAACGACGTCGACTCCCACTTCGCCACCATTGGCGCGAGCTCAAATGCAATCGGAGAACTTCTCGACAACACCATCATTGATGTCACCGAAGACGATCCCAGCCGTCCGCAACCCTGGTACATCGACTAGAGAACACACAGCCGCCGACGCCGAAACCCATCCGAGGGCGGGGCTGTCACTGCGCGTCGCGTTCGCATTCTGAAGCAAGTCACATCGAACGGTCCTGCCTCAACATGGCGTACCCCACTGTGTTCGTCCACTGATCCTCGCAGCGCCTGTCTGCAACGAAGTGAGCCTCCCGGCGCATGCCGAGCCGTTCGGCAAGCGCAGCGGAGGCGGTATTTCGGCCATCCATTTCGGCGATCACCCGATGCACCTCCGGCACGGCAAACACGACGTCGTCGAGCAGTGTCTGCACCGCCTCGGTGGCGTACCCGCGGCCGCGCGCATCAGCAGCAAACACCCACCCCAATTCCAACGTCTGCTCTTTGCCGGCAGCAAACCAGGCTGCGACGTTGCCGATTACAACCCTATTCGCCTCGACGACGAGATTCACACCGCCATCATCGAGACTCGTTCTTCTGCAACGTTGTTCGACCATGTTTCGAGCCTGCGTCTCATCCCACGGACCATGAAACAAGTACTCGCAGACCTCCGGGTCGCTGTAGTACCGCAGTAAAGCACCCGCATCGGTCGAACGGTATGACCTGAGAGTCAACCGGTCGGTCTTCAGCTCCATGCAATCAACGATGCCACATCATGTCTATCTCCTGGACCAGTCATGTCAGTTTAGAAGACACCCACATCCCGTCGGAAGTTGATGACTTCACTCACTTCTCGCGATCGCCAGAGAGTCTCGTTCCATATATGAGACGTGGCAGTTCAAGATTGAAACCCTATGCAAGAAAACGGGATTGAAGCGATCGGCTCTGTACGACAACGCCACGCTCGCACGGGTCGAACACGCCAGCTACCGGAGAGATCTAACACAGAACGGTACGGCGCCTCGACATATCCGCTGCCGCTGTCGGGGTCCAGGACCCACACCTTGCTCGGATCTCGTGGATCGCGTCGGATCACGAACTGGCCCAGCTTCTCTCGTCGAGTGATACGCGATCTCAGAGCGTTCGAGAAGTACTGGATGTGGTCGATGACGAACCCCGCCCGAGTCAGGCGGCGCCGTATGACGGGAAGGAAATCCACCAGGAATGCGGTCTCGTCCACCACTGTCGACGTCGACAGAGCATTGTCGGCGTCGTCGCTGCTGGTCCACTGCGCAGCTATGCTCCGGCGGATTCCGGTGTGCACGTCCGGGTGATAGGCCGCGATCGCCAGGGTCAGCCAGCGTTCCAATTCTCGTAACGTCAGTCCAGCCGTGCCCTTCGAGTCGTAGCTGCCCCGTTCCGTTGGGTTCGAGAACGTGGTGCCGTGGAGTTCGTGAACCTAGGTCATGACGGTGCCGAGGATGCGTTCGACGATCCCGCACCAATGCGGTCGAGCGAGTGGTCGGTAGCCGAGGTCGATGCCGTGCTGCTCGCAATCGAATACCCACCGGACTTCGAAGTGCTACGGGGGCTTCGCAGGTTCAGGTCTGGTAGGAATGAGCCATGGCATCCGACTCGCCGAAAGGCGCATGACCGGCTCGCGCGTATTCCGGCCCGGTCCTTTAGCCGGCCACGGCCCTGATCTCTGGCTTCTCGACGTCGGAAAGCCCGTCCTACTGCACCGCAACCGAGACGGATCCACCGCGACGCATGTCATCCCCGGTGGCTCCTATGGTTCCGACATCGTCGGCCACACCCCGCGGTGGTTGCATGCCGACGGTTTGGGCTGCTGGATCGTCGGCGCCGACGGCATCGTCCACTGCGACCACGCGGGCATCGTCACCACGGTCCAGTCCACCCGGATATCCGGATCAGCTCTGGTGAACGGCGTATTGGCGACGTCGGTAACCGGTGTCGACGAGCTCACCCTGCGCACGGTGGGCGGTGTGTTTGCGACTGTCGGACTTCCGGCCGAGGTGCGGACGATCTACCCGTCAGGCCACGGGTTCGTGATACTGATGCGCACCGGACGCTACGAGCCGGGAGTGCAACGCGGATCCTGGTGCGCACACGTCGGACTCGACGGAACCCTTGCGCTCGGCACGGCATGGGAGATTCGTCCCTGGCGAGGGTTGGACACCGTGGTCGACGTGGGAACACAGATCGCCGTCGGCAAGGGTGCCTCGTTCGGGCAGGTGCTCGACACGGAACTGACGCCGGCGTTTTCGCTGCCGCTGACGTCGGAGTTTCCGCCCTGGGCGACGGCCTCTGGTGTCTGGATGGTGATGCGATCGTCCAGACTGATTCATAGACTGGGTGATTCGGCGTTTGCGACGCAGTCCGACATGGCGCAGCCTCATTTCACCTACTTCTGCCTCGACCGCGGCCTGACGCGTCCCGAGCGGTGGGCTGGTGCTCCTGGGTTTCCGATCGGCCTGGCGGTAGTGCCGGAGCTCGGCGAATTGTGGATCTCGACGATGACCGGCACGTTCGTCGGTGCGACCGGGTCGGGCCCGGTGTCGATGGCAGAAGTCGAATTCGATTCACTCCCTGACCTTCCCGTCACCGCGCCGCTCGAACTGGGCGATCCGGACGAGTGGACCGAGCGTCAACGCATCCGATTGCTGGCGGAGAACAAAGCCGCGGGCCTGCTCGACATCGAGGTCGACGGCTGGTTCCCCACCACGACGTTGATTCTGACGTTCCGCATTCGAGGGATGAACGGCGTCTGTGCGCGGTCGGTGTCCGTCTTCGATCGTGACGGTCGGCCGCGGTTGTGGCAGGGCGCGCCGACGCTGATGGAGTGGATCAACCTCGACATCATGGAGGCGGGCGGTCTCGAGCGTCTACGCGAAAAGGAGTCCGGGCGGTTCGGGTATGTGTGGACGTGACTGCTGGTGGTGCGGCTGAGACGCACGTACCTCGGCCCAAGTGCACAAAGACGTTTTCGCGGGACAGTTTTGCCTCATGACTATGTACTGGCCAATCTACGAGTACGTGGAGGAGTGGAATCTTCCGCTGATGCTCGGGCCCCGTTGCCGATGGCCAGGGACAGCAGAGCGGTCGCGGTTCGAACGCAGCACGGCTCGCCCGCATTCGAGTGTCGGATGGTGCACGCCGCGTAGCGATCACCGGGGTACCGCTTGCGAGTGATGGGATTGACTGTGCCGGCCGTCGTAGTCGATTTCGTGCGCGGCGAGAGCCTGGTTTTGGTGGCATGGGTAAGCCACAGCACCAGGTCGCGTCCCTCGGCCGGGGTGGCTTTGTCCCATTCCACACCGATTGCGTGCAGCAAGCGCCACCAACGCAACAGGCCGTGCGCGTAACTTCGTACGCATTCGTCGCTGTTGTCCTGTGCGACAAAGTCGGTGAGGCTATCGCCGAATCGGCTCCACCGGGATCCCGCTCTCATCGAGCACAAGCCAGGGCATCAGGCCCTCCGCCCGATCGAAGCGGCCACATCGTGGCAACCTGATCGATCTGATATCCCGCTCCACATCGTTGAACACCTGCACATCACCTCTTCTGTTCGAGGTGATGTCTTACCGATCCGGAGGTTCATCCGAGGTGAGGAAGCTGCGCGTGTCGCCCCGTAGCCCGGTAAACAGATCACACCCCGCTGCGGCGTCGGCCGCAGCGGGGCCGAAACCTACGGCGCCGGTGCTACCTCGGGTGCGGCAGGTGCCGGTTCGATCGGAGCCGACACGGCACCTTCGTCCATCTTCTGCTGGTAGGTGTCGTTGTAGGTCTTGATGACAGTGGTGACGATTCCGGTTGCTTCGTTGAAGATCAGCGAACCGTTCTCGAAATCGGTGCGCAGACCCTCGGGGACGCGGTATTCATCCGTACTCGGAAGTCCGAGGTCACCGTTCTCCCCACCCAGCGCGAGGAATTGCTCGAAAATCTTGCCGATCACCGCGACTGCTTGGCCGGCGATTGTCGTGAAAATCGAGCCGTTGGCGAATCCGGCGGATTGTCCACCCTTGACCTGGACGAGGCCGCTGACCGGGGTTCCGAGAATTCCGGTTTCGCCGCCCGAGGCCAACCACTTCTGTGCGATCGGATTCTGATCGGCAAGACGGAGCAGTTCGTCGACGAGCGCCGGAACTCCAGCGCCGAGCGTGCTGCTGACGTCCGTTCCCGCCGAGTTCGGGGTCTGTTCCTCTGGTGTTGCTGCGACCTGTTCCGCTGGATCTGTCTCTGCAGGAGCAGAACTCACCTCGGCACCGCCGAGCGATGCTTCGGCGATATCGCGAATCGCGTCCAGCTTTGCGTAGGCACCGTCACCGGGGCATGCGGTGTTCCCGACGTCACGGTGTGCGAAGATGACCGGCAGGTCGACGCTCTGGCCTTGGCCGACGAACGTGAACTCGGTGCCCTCGGACGTCATCGTCGTGTTGCCCTTGGGGTCGAGTCCGGCGAGTCCCAGACGCCAGCCGAGGAACGAGCCGACCGAATCGATGGTTGCCTGTGGTGGCGCCTCGGTGGAGTAGTCGCCCATCATTGCGATGCCCATGGTGTTTTCGTTGAACCCACCGGCATGCGCACCCTGCACCGGCTTGTCCAAACCGCCTGCGCGGCCTTCGAATATCTGGCCGTACTTGTCGACCAACACGTTGTAGCCGACGTCGCACCAGCCGAGTGTCTGGGCGTGGTAGGCGTAGATGGCCCGGACGATCTCGACCGACTCCGACTTCGAGTACTCGTTGCTGCCCGCGGTGTGATGCACTGTCGCGCCGCCGAGGAAGTCGTCGTAATCCGGGGTGGCGCAACGGATGGATTCGTCTGCGCCCCACTGTGATCGCGAGATCACCTTCGGGCCCGTACTTCCCGCAACGGGTGTCGCGAGATCACTGAGTGTGGCGTCCGCGGGGGACGTACCTGGCTGAATCAGGACGGCACTGATGCCGTCGATCGCCGATGCAAGCGGAGTGTCCTGCTGACGCAACGGCTTCGAGATGGACGCGGGCGTGTAACCGAGCGGCTGCTCGGGGGCGGGCGCCAGCGCTGGAGCGGGTGCTGGTGCCGGGGCGGGCGCCTGCGGTCGCGGAGTCATCAGCAGCTGAACCGCCTTGGTTGCTCCCACGAAAATCGGCTCGGTGCCCTGCTTCTCGGGTGCGGCGGCCGCGTCGTCGACGCCGGTGTCGACGGGTTCGGTTGCGAGCCAAGGGCCCCAGGATCCGTCGTCGAGCTGGCGACGAATCTGCGCCGACGCGTTGTCGAGACCTGTCGACGTCAGAGCCACCATGCTGAACGGGGTGTCCTGCTTCAGTTCCTTGACGACAGCGCCGAGTGGCGCGCCGGGATCGTCACCGGCAGGAGGGGTTACCGGAGCCGACACGTCGTTCGGTGCCAGCGGAGTCGGTGCCTGGGCCGACGGTGCCGACGAACCGGGGACCGTCAGACCGGGGATCTCCGGTATCTGGAACGGCGGAAGCGCGATGTCGTCGGGAAGTGGCAGGTACTTCAGATCGGACAGGCGCAGGTCGGGCAGCGGAAGACCCGTCAGTTCCCTGAGTGGGATGACGATGTCCGGTGCTGCCGCCAGAGCCGTTTCGACGATCTTCGTGGGCACTGTCACAGGGGTGGTCTCGTTGGCCGATCGAACATCGGTGGACGCAGAGTCGCCGGAGATGCTGTACGCCGCGAAAGGGCTCGCGACGGCCAGTAGGGCGACAGCGCCGAGAACGATCGACGGCTTCGTTCGACGGTGCAAGGCGGTACTCCTGGTTGTAGGCGAACTGATTATGAGGTGGTGCGTTCCCACGCTGCGGTAATCGCTACAGCAACACGGATCACATCCACCCCATCCGACACAAGGCTAAACCTTAGCTTGAGAGTTAGCCACCGCGCGGATTGCCAGTACGTGCGGCGCGTCGAATCTCACCGCCTACGCTTTTGCCTTGTGACAGTCCACTTCATCGGCGCCGGTCCCGGTGCACCCGACCTGCTGACGCTGCGCGCAGTCGAGCTGCTCAACGCCAGTCCAGTGTGTGTTTACGCTGGTACGTATATCGACGACGCGATTCTCGCGCACTGTCCACCGGGCGCTCGACTCGTCGACACAGCTCGGCTCGACCTGGACACGATCACGCAAGAACTCGTCGACGCTCATCGACGTGGTGACGACGTCGCACGGCTGTGCTCGGGAGATCCGTCGCTGTACTCCGCACTCGCGGAGCAGTCGGCCCGCCTGGACGCCGCGGGAGTGCCCTGGGATGTCACTCCCGGGGTTCCCGCGTACGCCGCGGCCGCTGCCACACTGCGCATCGAGCTGACAGTCCCCGAGGTCACACAGTCCGTGGTGCTGACACGGACGCAAGCGCGCTCGACGGTTATGCCGGACACCGAGGCGCTGTCGCGGTTCGCCGAAACGCGGTCGACGCTGGTGCTGCATCTGGCCATCACTCGGATTCGGGCGTTGGTCGAGGAGATCGTCGGTGAGTACGGCGCCGGTTGCCCGGCCGCTGTCGTCTTTCATGCGAGCAAGCCCGATCAGCTCGTCCTGAACGGAACTCTCGCCGACATCGCCGACCAGGTCGAGGCCGCAGGGCTCCGCCAGGCCGCGGTCATTCTCGTCGGACCTGCGGTGGGCCGCACGCCCGGCGCGGAATCGCATCTCTACGACGCTTGCCGAGATCGGGCAGGAGTGGAGCCTGCGGAACGACCAGGCGGGTCACGATGAAAATCCATCTCGTCGGAATCGGGGGCGGGCATCCGGACCAGATCACCGTCCAGGCTGTCGGGAAGCTTCGCGAGGTCGATGTGTTCCTCGTCGCGGACAAGGGAGCATCGGTGGGTGATCTAGGTGAGGCGCGCGCTGAGATTCTGCGACGTCATGTGCCGGGGAAGTACCGCGTCGTCGCGGTCCCCGACCCGAAGCGTGATCGGAAGCCCAGCGACTACGGGACCGCAGTACTGGACTGGCACGACGCCCGCGCCCGCGCCTACGAGGACGTGCTGCTCGGGCTGGACCCTTCGGCGACCGTGGGATTCCTCGTCTGGGGTGACCCTGCGCTCTACGACAGCACCATCAGAGTGATCGAGCGGGTCCGTGACTTCGGGACCCTCGATATCGACTATGACGTCACGCCAGGCATCAGCAGTGTGTCGATGCTCGCCGCCGCCCACCGTTTGGTGCTCAACCGAATCGGTGGTCCGATCACCATCACCACCGGCCGGGCCCTCGAGGCCGACGTAACGGCCGGAGCGGACAATATCGTGGTCATGCTCGACGGACACCTGGCCTGCCGAGCGCTGGTCGGGGAGGACCGCTGGGGCATTCACTGGGGCGCCAATCTGGGAACAGTGGATGAAAAGTTGGTGTCCGGCAGGTTGGACGACTGCATCGACGAGATCGACCAGGTGCGCGCAGAGCTCAAGAGCCAGCACGGATGGGTTATGGATACCTACCTCTTGCGGGCAGGAGCGGAGCCTGCGGAGTGACTTCGGCGGTCAGGAGCGGAGCCTGCGGAGTGACTCGGAGGGGTCAGGAGCGGAGCCTGCGGAGTGACTTTGGCGGTCAGGAGCGGAGGGTGTGCGGGTTGTCGGATACCCTGATTGCCCGTGACTGCCGTAAACCCTGTGCCTGTTGATTCCGACGCCTCCGTGACCGGCCGATACGACCTTATTGTCGTCGGATCCGGGTTCTTCGGACTGACTGTGGCGGAGCGCTCGGCGTCTCAGCTGGGCAAGCGTGTCCTTGTTCTGGACCGCCGCCACCACCTTGGAGGTAATGCGTACTCGGAGGCCGAGCCCGAGACGGGCATCGAGGTCCATAAGTACGGTGCTCACCTTTTTCACACCTCGAACAAGCGGGTGTGGGATTACGTGAATCAGTTCACGGATTTCACGAGTTACCAGCATCGCGTGTTCGCGTTGCACAAGGGCCAGTCGTACCAGTTCCCGATGGGCCTCGGTCTGATCTCGCAGTTCTTCGGTAAGTATTACTCTCCTGCCGAGGCGCGCGCGCTCATCGAGGAGCAGTCCAGTGAGTTCGATTCGAAGGTTGCGCAGAACTTCGAGGAGAAGGCGATCTCGCTGATCGGGCGCCCGCTGTACGAGGCGTTCATCCGCGATTACACCGCCAAGCAGTGGCAGACGGACCCGAAGAATCTGCCGGCGGGAAACATCACGCGGCTGCCGGTGCGTTACACGTTCGACAATCGCTACTTCAACGACACGTACGAGGGGTTGCCGGTCGACGGTTACACCGCGTGGTTGGAGAACATGACGGCCAGTGACTTGATCGAGGTCCGGCTGAACACCGATTGGTTCGACGTGCGTGAGAAGTTGATCGCCGAGAACCCGGATGCCCCGATTGTCTACACCGGCCCACTGGACCGCTACTTCGATTACTCCGAAGGCGAATTGGGCTGGCGTACAATCGATTTCGAGACAGAAGTGCTGGCGACCGGTGATTTCCAAGGCACGCCCGTGATGAACTACAACGACGCCGACGTCCCGTTCATTCGTATTCACGAGTTCCGCCACTTCCATCCCGAGCGGGCGTACCCGGGCGACAAGACCGTCATCATGCGAGAGTTCTCGCGATTCGCCGAGAGCGGCGACGAGCCGTACTACCCGATCAACACTCCTGAAGACCGCCAGAAACTGGAGGCGTACCGCGGCCGCGCGAAGAAGGAAGCCGCCGAGAACGGGGTTCTCTTCGGCGGACGGCTCGGCACCTATCAGTACCTCGACATGCACATGGCCATTGCCAGTGCGCTGAACTTGTACGACAACACGCTCGCACCACATTTCGAGTCGGGCGCTGCCCTGGCAGGAGACAAATGACGGCCAAGCATCTGCTCGAGGACGGTGTCCTCGACTTCGTCCCCTACTTCGGTAAGTCGCTTCTGCAGCGGGTCCTGTTGCCTCGTCCGGGTGAGCCGCTCGACGTGCGCACTCTGTACCTCGAGGAGGCGACGACCAATGCCCGACGGGCACATTCGCTGTCACGCACCTCGTTGACGGTCGGCGCCGAATCCGAGGTGTCGTTCTGCACCTACTTCAATGCGTTCCCGGCGAGTTATTGGCGCCGCTACAGCATCCTGAAGTCCGTTGTACTGCGTGTGGAGGTCTCCGGTCATTGCCGGATCGATGTCTACCGCTCCAAGGCCGATAGCTCGCGCATCCACGTCGAGGGCCGTGAAGCCGTCGACGGTGATGCGGCACAAGAGTTCGTGATCGATCTCGGTCCGTTCGAGGATGGCGGTTGGATCTGGTTCGACATCACCTCCGACTCCGAGGTCGTACTGGAGAGTGCCGGGTGGTTCGCGCCGATCGAGGCACCGGGTGAGGCGACGGTGGCCGTCGGGATCCCGACGTTCAACCGACCCACCGATGCGGTGAAAGCGCTTGTGGCACTGGGTTCGGACCCGCTGGTGCTCGATGTGATCAAGGCCGTCATCATGCCCGATCAGGGTACGAGGAAGGCCAGGGACGAGCCCGGATTCGACGAGGCCGAAGCAGGACTGGGTGGCCGTCTTGCCATCCATGACCAGGCGAACCTCGGTGGTTCCGGCGGGTACAGCCGCATCATGTACGAGGCGCTGAACAACACCGACTGCCAACACATTCTGTTCATGGACGACGACATCGAGATCGAGCCGGACTCGATTCTTCGTGCGCTGGCAATGTCGCGATTCGCGAAGGTTCCCACGCTCGTCGGCGGCCAGATGCTCAACCTTCAAGCCCGTAGCCACCTGCATGTGATGGGCGAGGTCGTCAATCGCAGCAACTTCATGTGGACCGGTGCGCAGAACGTCGAGTACGACCACGACTTCAGCGAATACCCACTGCGCTCGAGCAAGCTGCTGCACCGACGCATCGACGTCGACTACAACGGCTGGTGGATGTGCATGATCCCGCGCGTCGTCGCCGAAGAGCTCGGTCAGCCGTTGCCGCTGTTCATCAAGTGGGACGACGCCGAATACGGTTTGCGCGCAAGGGAAGCCGGATACCCGACGGTCACTCTCCCCGGTGCGGCGATCTGGCACATGGCGTGGAGCGACAAGGACGACGCCATCGACTGGCAGGCGTACTTCCACCTACGTAACCGACTCGTCGTCGCTGCACTGCACATGCCCGGCAACGGTCGCGGCCTGGTGCTCGACACGATCAAGGCCACCGTCAAGCATCTGCTGTGCCTCGAGTACTCCACGGTTGCCATTCAGAACAAGGCGATCCGCGATTTCCTCGAAGGGCCCGAGCACATCCTCGAGATCCTCCCGACGTCGCTCGGTGAGGTGCACGCGCTGCGCAAGACCTTCCCCGACTCCGTCGTCGTCGGCTCGTCGACCGAACTGCCCCTCGCCTCGGGTGAGGAAGTAGGAGCCGTCGGACTGCCGACGAATCCGCTGTCGAAGATTTCGCGACTGGCCAAGGGGCTCGTGCACAACTTGAAGCCTGCGCACGACCGCCACCACGAGCGCCCACAGCTCAACGTGCCGACGCTCGATGCGCGGTGGTTCCTGCTCTCGCAGGTCGATGGCGTCACCGTCACCACTGCCGACGGCCGCGGCGTCGTCTACCGTCAGCGTGACCGCGAGAAGGCGGCCGCGCTGTTCAAGGAAGCAATGGCACTCCGAACCGAGCTCTCACGCCGGTTCCCTGAACTCAAGGGTCGCTACCGCGATGCCGTCCCTCACCTCACCAGTAAGGAAACCTGGGAACGTGTCTTTCTTTACGAGGGTTAAGGGCGTGAACGGCTCGCCTGCCGAGGTTCGCATTCTGTCGAAGATTCAGTCGACGGTCGGCGCGCAACCAGGCGCCGTTGCAGTTGCCCGGGGCATGTCGCACTTCGGCGAGCATGCTCTGGGTTGGGTCGCCATCGCGGGCGTCGGCGCTCTGCTCGATGCTCCGCGAAGGCGGCAGTGGGCGGGCGTCGCCGTCGGCGCAGTGGGTTCGCATGCCGCGTCGATCGTGATCAAGAGAGTTGTGCGGCGTCCGCGCCCCAACGATCCGTCGGTGCTCATCAATGTCTCCACTCCCAGCAAATTGAGCTTTCCGTCTTCGCACGCGACCTCGACTACTGCAGCCGCGGTGTTGCTCGGCCGGTTGACCGGACTACCGTTGACAGCGGTCCTGGTGCCCGCTGTCTTAGTACCACCGATGCTGCTCTCGCGGCTCGTTCTCGGTGTCCATTACCCGACTGATGTACTTGCAGGATCTGCGCTCGGCGCGATATCGGCAGCCGCCATCCTGAAGTTCGAAGGAGACAAATGAGCGAGGAAGCCTCCGTCGTCGGAGCACCACCGAAGAATCTTGCCGAAGGCGTGATCAAGGCGCTTCGACCCCGGCAGTGGGTCAAGAACGTCTTGGTACTCGCCGCGCCGCTGGCTGCGGGATCTGTCACCGAAGGTGATGTGCTTCTTCCCGTCGCACTGGCCTTCGTCGTGTTCTGTTTCGCGGCATCGGGCATCTACCTGGTCAACGACGCCCTCGATGTCGAGGCCGACCGCGCGCACCCGACCAAGCGTTTCCGTCCCATCGCTGCAGGTGTGCTGCCGGTCAACCTCGCGTTCGCGATGGCCGTGGTGTCCCTGAGCCTTGCCGTCGGACTGTCTTTCTTCGCGAACTGGAAGCTTGCCCTGGTCATCGGGGTGTACATCGTCGTCCAGCTGGCGTACTGCTTCGGACTCAAGCATCAGGCCGTGCTGGACATCTGCATCGTGTCCTCGGGATTCCTGCTCCGGGCCATCGCGGGTGGTGTGGCCGCGTCCATTCAGCTCTCGCAGTGGTTCCTGCTGATCATGGCGTTCGGGTCGCTGTTCATGGCCGCCGGTAAGCGGTACGCGGAGTTGCAGTTCGCCGAGCGTACGGGCGCGAAGATCCGTAAGTCGCTGGAGAACTACACGACCACCTATCTGCGATTCGTGTGGACGCTTTCGGCTACCGCTGTCGTGCTCTGCTACGGCCTGTGGGCTTTCGAACAGGACGCCGCAACCACCACCAACTGGTTCGCAATCTCGATGATTCCGTTCACTATCGCTATCCTGCGTTACGCAGTGGATGTCGATGGAGGCGAGGCAGGCGAACCCGAGGAGATCGCGTTGGGCGATCGGGTGTTGCAGGTACTCGCGCTTGCGTGGATCGGAGTAGTGGTTGTCGCCGTCTACCTCGCGTGAGGTGCTGCCCGCCCCTACACGCACGTCGAGGACGATCTTCGGCATCGGTGTTGCCGTGTCCGCACTGTTGTTCCTTGTCGGTGCCTGGGAACGGCGGTGGATCGCCGACGACGGTCTGATCGTTCTCCGTACGGTCCGCAATCTTCTGGCCGGCAACGGCCCGGTCTTCAACGCCGGCGAGCGTGTGGAGACCAACACCAGCACCATCTGGACCTACCTGGTCTATGCGGTCAGCTGGCTCAGCGAGATACGTCTCGAGTACGTGGTCCTGACCATAGCGTTGGTCTTGTCGACCGCTGCGATCGTGCTGGCGATGTTCGGTACCTACGCGCTTCGGACGCGGTCGGCCGGCGTGGTGGCCTACCTTCCCGCTGGGGTGCTCGTCTACATCGCGGTTCCTCCTGCCCGAGACTTCGCCACTTCGGGTCTCGAGACATGTCTGGTCATTTTCTGGATTGCAGCGCTGTGGTTGCTGATGGTCCGCTGGAGCACCAGAACCATCAGTGGCCCCGCGTGGCTGTTCCTTGCCTTCTGGGCCGGCCTCGGTCCGCTGGTGCGCCCGGAACTCCTCATCCTGTCGGGGCTCGCGCTCATCATGCTGTTTCTTGCGCGTCAATCCTGGAAGAGTCGTCTCGCAGTCTTCGTCGTCGCAGGCATCGTGCCGGTCGGATATCAGATTTGGCGGATGGGTTACTACGGGTTGCCCTACCCGAACACTGCGGTGTCCAAGGATGCGGGCGGCGCAAAGTGGGCACAGGGATTCGATTATCTGTGGAATTTGCTCGGACCGTACATGCTCTGGTTGCCGCTGCTACTGATGCTCGTCGCAGGGGTGGTGACAGCTGCTATGTCAGGGCGCGCCGGCCTACGAATTCCGAGATCGCGCCGAGATGCGCAAGGCCTTTTACGCAGCCGGACCGCGGTCGTCGCATTCGTCCTGATCGGTGGACTTCTCTCGGCGGTTTATGCAGTTCGAGTCGGCGGCGATTTCATGCACGGTCGCACACTCCTGCCGGCATTGTTCACTCTGCTTCTCCCTATTTCGGTGTTGCCCGTGACAATTCCGAACAAAAGTTCCGATACACGGCAGGTCTTGACAGCGGCAGGCGGCGGCGTTCTGTGGCTGGTGACGATCGTGTGGGCATTCTTTGCCGCCAACACGACGGGAATGCCGGAGGGCTCCATCGTCGGTCGCAGTGGAATCGTCGACGAGCGTGCCTTCTACTCCCTCAATACCGGGCATGCGCACCCGATTCTCGCGTCGGACTACCTCGACTACCCGCGGATGCGACCGATGGTCGAAACCATCGCGAACACCCCGGACGGCGGACTCTTGTTGCCCTCGGCCCAGTTCACCTACTGGGATGTCGTGCCACCGCCGCTGCCGATACCCCCAGGTGGCGCTGGTCACACGGTCTACTTCTTGAACCTGGGCATGACGAGCATGAACGTCGGCCTCGATGTGCGGGTAATCGATCAAATGGGCCTTGCCTACCCGCTGGCTTCGCACACCGAGCGGCTGGAGAACGGCCGCATCGGGCACGACAAGAACCTGTACCCGGACTGGGTCGTAGCCGATCTGGGTCTCGTCGACAAACATCCCTTCCTGCCCTGGTACATGGACGAGGACTGGGTCGCCCAGGCGCGTGTAGCTCTCTCTTGTGAGGACACCCGTGAACTCATCGATTCGTATCGCGCCCCGCTGACGAAAGAGTTGTTCGTCAGGAACATCAAACGTTCGCTGTTCTATGCCGGCTACCGATTCGATCGAGTTCCGGAGTACGAAATACAGAGATGTGGTTTAGAGCCCCCTATCCTGCAGGGGGACAATTAAGCGGCCGTCGGTTGCTTCGATATCCATTCGAGGCCAAGATGGGATATCTCATTTTAGTAACGGGTATCGCGCTTCGGCCGATGTATGCGAAAGATGTGTGTGAATGCTGGTCCCGCAAGGACCAAATTTCATACCGCTGAAACGGGCGAATAGCCCACTGGTACGGATCACCACACCGCTGAGAGGTAAGACTGCATGCTGGGAAGAACCAAGAAGAGCGGCGCGGGACGGGTGCGTCGGGTGCTCACAGCGCTGATGCTCGCCGTGATCCTGCCCGCCGGTCTGGCCGTGGCCGGGACAGGGGCGACCGCCAACGCAGCGTTCGATTCGCGAGCGTTCGACTTCGTCACCGACTCCAGCATGGGCCCGATCAAGAGCCGCATCTGGCGCGCTGCTGACGGCAACACCAATCGTGTGGTCTACCTACTCGACGGCCTGCGCGCCACCAACGACATTTCCGGCTGGGAGCACGAGACCGACGTCGGAGCGTACTTGGCTTCGTGGAACATCAACGTCGTCCAGCCTGTCGGCGGACAGTCGAGCTTCTACAGCGACTGGTACGCACCGTCCAACTTCAACGGACAGCAGACCACGTACAAGTGGGAGACGTTCCTGACGCAGAATCTGCGCAACAACCTCTCCAGCCGCCTCGGCTTCAATCCGAATCGCAACGGCGTCGTTGGCATCTCGATGGGCGGCAGCGCTGCGCTGACGCTCGCCGCCTACCACCCCGACCAGTTCAGCTACGCGGGCTCGTTGTCCGGCTACCTGAACATCTCGGCGCCCGGAATGCGCGAGGCAATGCGTCTTGCACTCCTCGATTCGGGTCGCTTCAACATCGACGCAATGTGGGGACCGCCGTGGGATCCGGCGTGGTTGCGTAACGATCCGTTCGTGTTCGCACCGCGACTTCGCGACAACGGCACCCGCGTGTGGGTCTTCGCAGGAAGCGGTCTGCCGGGCGGACTCGATCAGCCGCGTTCTCCGATCGACTACTTCAACACAGGTAACGCCATGGGACTCGAAGCTATCGCGCTGGCCAACAGTCGTGCGTTCCAGATCCGTATGGCGAGCCTCGGTGCGAACAACGTGACGTACGCATTCCCGGCAGTGGGAACCCATCAGTGGGGCTACTGGCAGGAACAGGCTCACATCATGGCGCCTGATCTGAGTGCAAATATCGGGTAAGGTCCCCGGCGAAGTCCCCGTTTTCCGGCCCGTTGTGAAAGTTCACGACGTTTACGGGCTGGTCAGCGGGGCTTTCACAGGCTAGTCTCAGTTTCTGATATCAGCCCCAGGCGGATCTGCGGCCTAAACGCCACAGTTTTGCTCTGGGGCTGATGGGTGGAATACCCTCCAGTTTTGCTTCACCACCGAATACCCCTTTGCTTACGGCCCGGCAGGGCCGAAGATGCCCTGTTGGCACGCCGGGCGCCGCAACATCGCGGAGACCTGCAGTAGACGAGAGAGAGCACGATTCATGCGATTTGCTGGCCTCAGCAGTAAAGCTAGGTGGGGTAAGCGCCTCATCGGCGTCGGCGCGGCAGCCCTGGTCCTCCCACTCACCGTCGGTGTCGTGGGTGGCGCAACCGCTCTCGCAGCACCGAGCGCAGTGGTTCACAAGGCCCCGTCCGGTGGACGCGAAGACCTGTTCGTCCCATCCGAGATGGGTCCGATCAAGGTTCAGGTCCAGTGGGCAGCGCGTGGCGGCGATGCCGCTCTCTACCTGCTCGACGGACTCCGCGCCCGCGACGACCGCAATGCATGGTCCTTCGAGACCAATGCGCAGGATCAGTTCGCCGGCGACAACGTCACGCTCGTCATGCCCGTCGGTGGGCAGGCCAGCTTCTACAGTGACTGGTACGCCGCGTCCAACCTCAACGGCCAGGAAGTCACTTACAAGTGGGAGACCTTCCTGACCGAGGATCTTCCGGCCTACCTGGAGAACTACGGCGTTTCGCGTAACAACAACGCTGTCGTCGGAATCTCGATGGGTGGCTCGGCTGCACTGACGCTCGCCGCTTACCACCGCGACCAGTTCAAGTTCGCCGGTTCGTTCTCCGGATACCTGAACATCTCGGCGCCCGGAATGCGTGAAGCAATCCGCGTGGCGATGCTCTCGCAGTCGTGGTTCAACGTCGACTCCATGTGGGGACCGCCCTGGAGCCCGGCGTGGCTTCGCAACGACCCGTTCGTCTTCGCTCCGAAGCTGAAGGGCTTGTCGCTGTACGTTTCGGCTGCCAGTGGTCTGCCCGGCGAGTTCGACAAGCCGCGTGCTCCGATCGACTTCTACAACACGGCAAACGGCATGGCTCTCGAAGCCCTGGCGCTCGCCAACAGCCGCGCATTCCAGGTCCGCCTGGCGACGCTCGGTATCCCGGCGACGTTCGACTTCCCGGCTAGCGGTATCCACGCGTGGCCGTACTGGTCCTCCGAGCTGTTCAAGGCCCGTGGCCAGATCCTCGAGGCTCTGAACGCCTGATCTCGAAGACGAGATCGAGTTCGTAGATTCGCACAAATGCCGTCCTGCACCAGTTGCAGGGCGGCATTTCTGCGTGTGCGGGGGCGAGCTGCCGGGGGAACCGATCAACAATTGCACCACCAGTCACAGCGAGCCTCGTGTGCTTCGGCGTAGTTCGCGTGTAGAAAGACATCGTCAGCAAGAACGAAGGAGAGTCATCATCATGCGCAGTGGGCTTGCTCGGTTCGGAGTAGCAGCGGCACTGGCCGTCGCCCTGGCATCGCCGTTCGGCGCTGCCGGCATTGCGCAAGCGACTCCGGTACCCGCGTCTCTGCCTGCGCAGACGCAGGCAACCTCCGGAGCTACCGTCACCGATGTCGATTGGCTTTCGGACCGTCGCGTGGCGCTCTGGATCACATCTCCGTCGATGGGCACTCCGATTCAGGTCCAGCTCCTGCTCGCGCGCGACTGGAACATCAACCCGCAGGCCGTGTTCCCGTCGGTGTACATGCTCGATGGTCTCCGAGCAACGGACACCGAGAACGGATGGACGCTCGAGACGGACATCGAGTCCTACTTCGCCGACAAGAACGTCAACGTCGTACTGCCGGTCGGTGGACAGTCCAGCTTCTATTCCGACTGGATCGACCAGGACCAGGGGAAGAACTATCAGTGGGAGACGTTCCTGACCAAGGAACTCCCGCCGATCCTCGAGAACGAGTGGCGCACCAACCAAACTCGTGGTGTCGTCGGCCTGTCCATGGGTGGCACGGCCGCGATGTTCCTCGCCGCACGCAACAAGGGCTTCTTCACGTTCGCAGCGTCGCTCTCGGGCATTCTGACGACGACGTCTCTCGGCATGCCACAGGCGATTCAGTACGCGATGACCGACGCGGGCGGGTACAGCTCCAAGGCGATGTGGGGCGCGCCCACCAATGATCTGTGGGCTCAGCACGACCCATACCTGTTGGCCGATCAGCTCGAAGGCGTGAGTCTCTACGTATCGAGCGGAAACGGCGCAGCCGGCCCGTACGATCCGCCGTCGGGCATCCCCGGCGTCAGCTCGAACTACGCCGGTATGGGTCTGGAAATCCTCTCGCGCCTGACCTCACAGACATTTGCGACCAAACTGAACAAGCTCGGAATCCCCGCCCAGGTCAATTACCGGCCGTCGGGAACACATACGTGGGAGTACTGGCAGTTCGAGCTGCATCAGCTCTGGCCGCAGCTCGCCGGCGCCCTCGACGTCGATGTCGACAAGCCCGCATGCAACGCAGCCGGAGCGATCGGCAACGCGTCGGGTGCGAATTCCTGGCTAGGCGACTGCCTGACCCCGGAGTACAACGTCGCGGGCGGTCGCGCACAGGACTTCAGGTTCGGACGCGTCTTCTTCTCGCCCGACACCGGCGCTCAGGTAGTCGCAGGTGCCATCGGCGGCAACTACCAGGGCTCCGGCGGTCCTTCGGGCCCACTGGGCTTCCCGAAGACCGGTGAGTTCGGAACTCCCGACGGACGCGGACGCGGAAACGCATTCCAGAACGGAATGGTCTACTTCACGCCGCAGACCGGCGCGCACGCCGTGCGTGGCGCGATCCTCGACGAGTGGGCACGCCAGGGCTACGAGGGTGGCCCGTTGGGATACCCGGTACTCGACGAGGTGGCGACGCCATCGAAGCCGGGCGCGGTCCAGGGCTTCGAGATCGGCGCGATGTACTTCAGTCCCGAACTCGGTACCCACTCGGTGCAGGGCATGATCCTCGGCAAGTACGGCCAACTCGGATGGGAGAACGGCCCACTGGGCTTCCCGAAGACCAGCGAGCTCGGTCCGATCAAGGATGGCGGCCGGTTCAACGAGTTCGAGGGTGGCAACGTCTACTGGAGTCCGCTGACCGGTGCGTGGGCAATTCGCAACGGTGAGATCTTCGACGCTTGGAAGAGCGTCGGCTACGAAGGTGGCCGCTTGGGATATATCACCAGCGATCAGTTCGATATCGACGGTGGCGGCGTGCAACAGAACTTCCAGTTCGGCATCATCACTGTGAAGGATGGCAAGGTGACAATCGCGCCGTGATCGCAGCTCGAGAGGTTCGGGGTACCGCTTCAGGTTTCTCTCAGTGGAACTCTGTACCCTCACGCGTTGAACGATGCCGCTCGTGAATCATGCGCTTGTGAGGACTGGATTGAACATGCGAACGTCTCTGGCCCGAACCCTGTCGATGGGCGTTCTCGCCGTAGCTGCAGGTGGAATGTTGGTCGCCTGCGGAAGCGACGACTCCACCGCCACCGGGGTACCGACCACTACCACCGCCACCACTACGGCCGAATCCTCGACGACCTCGGCGACGACCTCGGCGAGCGAGTCGACGACCTCGGCCGCCGTGACGAGTCCCGGTGAGGCAGCGACGGCACCGCCGGAGCAGCCGCAGCCTGTACCCGAGGATTTCCCGGGTGCAACCCAGGCACCGATGGACGATCGAGGCCAAGCGTTTCTCGAAGAGTTGAAAAAGAGTGGGGTCACCCCGGCGGGCAACGGTGAGATCGCCATCTCGACGGCCACCTACATTTGTTCGGCGCAGTCGCAGGGTGTCGCACCGGACGAGATCTCGACGTTCGTGACAGCCAACGTGGGGGTCGAGGCCAGCGCGTCGGGCACGCAGATCACGGCCGAACAGGCAGGCGAGACCGCACAGCTCTACATCACCGCCGCGCAGAACACGATTTGTAAGGCCTGACGGTCTCGATGGCGAACCCGACGAAGAAAAAGAGGCGTCTGCTACCGAAGCTCCTTGCGGTAGCAGTCGTTCTCGGCCTGATCATCGTGGCCGCGTGGTATCTGCTTGCCGGAAGGCTGCCGGACACTGTGCCTTCCCCGGTGCCAGAGCCCGGCCCGGGTGAACAGACGTCGCAACCGGCGGATTGTGCCGATGTCTCGGTCATCGCCATTCCCGGTACCTGGGAATCTTCGGCGACCGACGATCCGTACAACCCGTCGGCCAATCCGTTGTCTTTGATGCTGAACGTGACTCGGCCGCTGCAGGAGCAGTTCGAGCCGGGGCGGGCCAGCGTGTACACGGTCCCGTACGTTGCGCAGTTCTCCAACCCGATCGCGTTCCCGCCCGACGGCCAGCAGTCGTACAACAACTCTCGTACCGAGGGTGCTGCGGCAGCGAAGGCCGAACTGACCCGCGTCAGCGAGCACTGCCCGCTGACGAGTTACATCCTGGCCGGTTTCTCGCAGGGTGCTGTCATCGCAGGCGACATTGCAGCCGAGATCGGTGCAGGCAACGGCCCGGTCGCAGCGGACAAGGTTCTGGGCGTGACTTTGATAGCGGACGGGCGCCGTGACGGCACCTCCGGGCAGGACATCGGACCGCCGGTCGACGGGGTCGGCGCCGAGGTTGCGCTCGGTGGTCTCGACTTTCCCGGCGTCACGATGACAGGGGCCCGCGCCGGCGGATTCGGTTCACTCGATTCGGTGGTCAATCAGATATGTGCGCCGGGCGATCTCATCTGTACTGCTCCGTCGGAAGGCTTGTCGCTGCGCAACATTCCGCAGAGCATCGGAATTCTCGTGGGGGCTGCAGGTAACCCGGTGCATGCGTCATACAACACCTTCGTGGTCGATGACAGCGGCACGACGTCGACGCAGTGGACTGCGCGGTGGGCGGCCGGTCTGATCGAGCAGGCGCCGGCGATTCCGCACTCCTGAGCGGAGGGGACGGGGCCCAGCGGAGGTGTCACAAGGTCCACTCCGCCCTCTGGGGAATAGGCACAAAGCTGGTCCTCGTGTACCCCGGCAGGTGTATTCCCGGGTAGTGAGCAGATAGAGTGGCCGCTTGGAGTAGGCGCAATCGGCGCTGGAATCTACGCGTACCCGCATCGAGGAGACCTATACATGTGTTCCGCCCAGGCCCCGGATCTACCCGCTGACGGGCAGATCAGGGCGCTTCGTCCGTTCCGCTTCGCAGCAGGCGGTGAGGGCAACGCCGAGGAGGGTGGAGCGCGCAAGTTCATCAAGCTGGCGCAGCTGGCCGAGGAGCTCGGCTACGACAGCTTCATGATCCCGGATCACCTCGGCAATCAGGTCGGCCCGATTGCGGCACTCGGCGCGCTCGCGGTGGCTACGGAGAAGATCCGTCTGGGCACCGCAGTTCTCGCGAACGGGTTCCGGCATCCGGCGATTCTGGCCAAGGACGCCGCGACCATCGACGTTCTCTCGGGTGGTCGCCTCGAGCTCGGGTTGGGCGCGGGCTGGATGCGGGACGAGTACGACAAGGCCGGCATCACCTACGACCGGCCGGGCGTCCGTATCGAGAAGCTCGAGGAGAGCCTTCAGATTCTCGATACTTTGCTTCGCGGAAAAGAATGCAATTTCGAGGGCAAACACTTCAAGATCACCGGCCTGAAGGGCAGTCCACGGCCACGTCAGGGACCGAGACCGCCGATCTGTGTCGGCGGCGGTGGCCCTCGTATGTTGGCACTGGCCGCAAAGTATGCCGACATCATCTCGGTCGTGCCGAGTTCGACGAAGGACGGCAAGCTTCGTCTGTCCGGTATGACGTTGGAGAAGACGATCGAACGAGTCGAGCTCATCCGTGAGGCAGCCGGAGAGCGCTTCGAGGAGATCGAACTGAACTGGGCGATCACGACCATCGTGGTCACGGACGATCGTGAGCAGATGGCCGAGATGGCGTTGGCTGCTCTCGACAACGGCTATCCGCCGAACGTCGACGTGGATGTGAAACTGAGTATCGAGGATATTTTGACCTCGCCGTACCTCGCGTTCGGAACGTACGAGGAAATTGCCGATCAGATCCGTAACGTTCGTGCGAAAACAACGATGTCCTATGTCGGGGTTTTCCCCACACAGATGGAAGCGTTCGCGCCGGTCATCGAGTTGCTGAAGGGTGAATGACCGGACGTTCGGTACTCGAATGGCGGGGCCGGCAGGCCCGGCCTTCCCGAGAACTACCAGCTAGTAATATTTCACGCTGTACTGCGTTTGCGTGAGTCGAGAAGAAATGTCGGGGCGCGGGCCGTTGCCCGATCGTGCAGAAGCAGCGGATTCCGCGGAGGAGAAGCGAACACATGAGCCATACATTCGATGAATACATCGATGAGAACGGCCACATCGTCATCGGCGAGGGTAAGACTCTCGTTCGACATGTCGAGGTGAACGTCGCAAAGAATGCCGACACGCTGGCATATCGATTCATGGACTATTCGACCGAACGCGACGGTGAAGCTCACGAGCTCACCTGGGCGCAGTTCGGACGTCGTCTACGCGCCGTGGCCGCTCGTCTGCAGCAGGTCACCTCTCCCGGTGACCGTGTCGCAATTCTGGCGCCGCAGGGGCTCGACTACGTCATCGCATTCTTCGCAGCCATCTACGCGGGGACCATCGCGGTTCCGCTCTTCGACCCGGACGAACCGGGTCACTCCGACCGGCTGCATGCCGTGCTCGGGGACTGTGAGCCGACGGCCATCCTCACGGCAACCCAGTCCGCAGCAGGGGTTCGAGCGTTCTTCCGAGGCCTGCCCGCTGCGCAGCGTCCGCGCATCATCGCCGTCGACGCCATTCCCGACAGCGTCGGCGAGACCTGGGTGGAACCGAACGCCAAGCTCGACGACATCGCGTATCTGCAGTACACCTCGGGTTCGACCCGTACCCCGGCAGGCGTCGAGATCACCCACCGCGCGGTCGGTGTCAACGCCCTGCAAATGGTGGACAGCATGGGGATCACCGTGGATTCACGCGGTGTCACCTGGCTGCCGATGTTCCACGACATGGGTTTGCTGACGGTCATCCTGCCCGCACTCGGCGGCCGGTACATCACCATCATGAGCCCGCGTGCGTTCGTGCAGCGCCCATGGCGCTGGATCAAGGAACTTGCCGCGGTCTCCGACGGTGCAGGCACGTTTGCGGCCGCTCCCAACTTCGCTTTCGAGCATGCCGCGCAGCGTGGGTTGCCGAAGAACGGCGAGCCACTCGATCTCTCCAATGTCATCGGACTCATCAACGGCAGCGAGCCGGTCACCACCTCGTCGATGAAGAAGTTCAACGAAGCATTCGGTCCGTACGGCCTCCCGAAGACGGCAATCAAGCCGTCGTACGGCATGGCGGAGGCGACGCTGTTCGTCTCCACCACCAATAATCTCGACGCGGCCAAGGTCGTGTACGTCGACCGGGTCGAGCTCAACGCGGGCAACTTCGTCGTCGTCGATCAGGATGCGGTCGGTGCCATTCCACAGGTTTCCACCGGTGAGGTTGCCCGAAGCCAGTGGGCAGCCATCGTGAACTCCGATACCGCGACCGAGGTCGCCGACGATCACGTCGGTGAGATCTGGCTGCACGGAGAGAACATCGGTGTGGGCTATTGGGGCCGTGAGCAGGAGACCATCGAGACTTTCCACAACAAGCTCGTCAATCGCATCCCAGAGGGATCGCATGCCGAGGGCGCAGCCGACGGCGCCAAGTGGATGCGTACCGGCGACTACGGCGTCTACCACGGCGGCGAGCTCTACATCACCGGTCGCGTCAAGGACCTCGTGATCGTCGACGGAAGAAATCATTACCCACAGGACATCGAATTCTCCGCGCAGGAGGCCAGTAAGGCCTTGCGTCCAGGATTCGTGGCGGCATTCTCGGTCCCACTGAACCAGCTGCCCGACGTCGTGTTCGAGTTCAGCGGCTCGGCCCTGACCAAGGACCCCGGCGACAGTTCGGAGCAGCTCGTTATCGTTGCCGAGCGTGCACCCGGTTCCGGTAAGGCAGACCCGGCGCCGATCGCAGACGAGGTTCGTACCGCGATTTCCACCCGCCACGGCGTGACGGTTCGTGACGTACTTCTGGTGCCTGCCGGTTCCATTCCGCGCACCTCGAGCGGCAAGATTGCTCGACGCGCATGCAAAGCCGCTTACATCGAGGGCACCTTGCGCGGCGGCTACCAGCAGAACGCTTTCCCCGACGTGGAACAACCGGACTGAGTGTCTTCCGGACGTTCTACAGAGACCACCTTTTCCAATGGACAGGTAGCTTGGTGAGTTGATGGCAAACCATGAGATCGATGCCGAACGAGTGACAGACAGCTCTGGGGCGGATATGACCGTGTCGCAGCTGCGTGAGTGGCTGCGCAACTGGGTCGCCGACGCAACGGGGCAGCCGGTGGCTCAGATTTCCGACGATCGGCCGATGGAAGAGTTCGGTCTCGCCTCTCGCGATGCCGTCGCACTCAGCGGTGATATCGAGGAACTCATGGGTGTCACGTTGACCGCTACGGTCGCGTACCAGCATCCGACGATCGCGTCGCTGGCCACCCGCATCATCGAGGGTGAACCCGATGTTCCCGACGAGGCCGCCGACGACGCGTATTACCTGCAGGGCAACGGGCCCGGTTCCTCGCACGACATCGCCATCGTCGGCGTCTCGACGCGTTTCCCGGGTGCAGGGCACACGCCCGAAGAGATGTGGACGATGCTCAGTGAGGGCCGCGACGGCATCACCGACCTCCCCGAGGGGCGGTGGCAGGAGTTCACCTCCGATCCGGTCATCAAGGCAGCTGTCGACGCGACCGTCACCAAAGGCGGCTACCTCGATGACGTCAAGACGTTCGACGCGGAGTTCTTCGCGATGTCGCCCAACGAGGTCGTCAATGTCGATCCACAGCAGCGGCTGGCGCTGGAGCTCACCTGGGAAGCCCTCGAGCATGCCCGTATCCCGGCCAGTTCCGTCAAGGGCTCGCAGGTCGGCGTCTTCATCGGTAGCTCGTCCAACGACTACCAGTTGCTCGCCGTCAGCGATCCGGCAGTTCACCCGTACGCACTGACCGGTACCTCGACGGCCATCGTCGCGAACCGGTTGTCGTACTTCTACGACTTCCGCGGACCGTCCATCGCGGTGGACACCGCGTGCTCGTCCGCGCTCGTGGCTGTACACCAGGCCGTTCGCAGTTTGCGCGACGGCGAATCCGATCTTGCTGTCGCCGGTGGCGTCAACATGTTGCTGGCACCGCCGATCACCGTCGGCTTCGGCCAGACGGGCGTTCTGGCGCCGGACGGCAAGATCAAGGCCTTCTCCTCCGACGCCAACGGCATGATTCGATCCGAGGGCGGCGGCCTCGTCGTGCTCAAGCGGGTCGAGGACGCCGAGCGCGACGGAGACGACATTCTTGCGGTCATCGCCGGTTCGGCGATCAATTCGGACGGTCGCTCCAACGGGCTTCTCGCTCCGAGTCCCGACGCTCAGGCGGACGCTCTTCGCTTCGCCTATCGTGATGCCGGCATCAACCCGTCCGGTGTCGACTACATCGAGGCGCACGGCACCGGCACCATTCTCGGCGATCCCATCGAGGCGGATGCGCTCGGACGCGTCGTCGGCCGGGGCCGTAGCGAGGACAAGCCTGCGCTGCTCGGTTCGGCGAAGACGAACTTCGGACACCTCGAATCCGCTGCGGGTGCAGCAGGTTTGATCAAGGTCGTGCTCGCGCTACAGCACAACCGGTTGCCTGCCTCGCTGAACTACGCGGGCCCCAACCCCTACATCGACTTCGACAAGGCGCATCTGAAGGTCGTGTCCGAGGGAGCCGAATGGCCGCGATACACCGGCAAGGCCGTCGCCGGTATCTCCGGTTTCGGCTTCGGCGGCACCAACGCGCACGTCGTGGTGACGGAATACGTCAAGGCCGTTCCCGAAGCTCTCGGCACGGAAGATGTACCGGTAGAAGCTGATACGCGCCTCCTGGTATCGGACGTCGAGACGACGGATCCCGTTGCCGAAGCCGAGCAGATTCTCGAGGAGTCCGTTCCGCAGACTGTCGTGCTGGCAGTCTCGGCCGCACTGCCCTCCAGGCGTAAGCGCGCAGCCTCGGAACTGGCCGACTGGCTCGAGACCGAAGCCGGCAGCACCACCCCGCTCGTCGATGTCGGACGGGCACTCGCCAAGCGGAACCACGGTCGTTCTCGTGCAGTCGTTCTCGCGTCGACGCACGCAGAAGCCATCACCGGATTGCGTGCCATCGCGTCCGGGAAGCCAGGGCAGGGCGTGTTCTCCGCGGATTCGCCTGCGTCCAATGGGGCAGTCTGGGTGTTCTCCGGGTTCGGCTCACAGCATCGCAAGATGGCAAATGCGCTGTACCGCAACAACACCACGTTCGCCGCTGCGGTCGACGAGGTCGACGAACTGCTGCTCGACGAGGCCGGTTACTCCATCAAGGAGATCATTCTCGACGATTCGCAGAACTACGAGTTCGAGAACTCGCAGGTCGCCATCTTCGTCATTCAGGTTGCTTTGGCGGCAACGCTGCGTGCCCATGGCGCCGAACCTTCTGCCGTCATCGGACATTCGATGGGTGAGGTCGCTGCGGCATACGTCGTGGGCGGGCTGAACCTCGAAGATGCGGTTCGCATCATCTACGCGCGCTCACGACTGCTCGCGGAAGGCCAGGAAGGTCTCGGTGCGGCCTCGCAGGGCGCAATGGCACTCGTGGAATACACGCCGGAAGAGGTCACTGCGCTCACCGACCAGTTCCCCGACGTCGAGCCATGCGTCTATGCGGCTCCGACACATACGACGGTCGGCGGACCACGCGGACAGGTCGAGGCACTCGTCGAGATGGCCGAGGCCGCTGGCAAGATGGCCCGCATACTCGATGTGAAGGGTGCAGGCCACACCGCTGCGGTCGACCCTCTCCTCGGTGAACTGGCCGCAGAGTTGGCAGGCATCGAGCCCGGAAAACTTCGTGCCGGTGTCTACTCCTCGGTCGACAAGCAGGCGCACTATCGCGCCGGCCACGAGCCGATTCACGGTGTGGAGTACTGGACCAAGGGCATGCGAAACCCGGTCTACTTCACGCAGGCAGTCAACGTCGCTGTCGGCGACGGTCACACCACGTTCGTCGAGTTGGCTCCCAATCCTGTCGCGCTGATGTCGATCGCGGCGACGGCATGGGCTGCCGGAGTTGCCGATTCGACGTTGATCCCGACGCTCAAGCGCAAGGAAGACGAGTCGGAGACGTTGCTCGCAGCGCTCGCACAACTGTACGTCCACGGTCACGCCCTCGACTTGACAACGCTGTTCGACGATGGCGACTACGCGGCCATCCCGCGTACGTCCTACCTGCGTAAAGAGTTCTGGCTCGACTCGCGTGTCAACTCGAGCGGCAACTCCCATGTTCCCGGTTCCCGGGTTGCGCTGCCGGACGGTCGGCACGTATGGGAGGTGCAGGCCTCGGCTCTCGGAAGTTTCGACGAACTGGTGAAGGCAGCAGCCTCGCAAGTTCTTTCGAGCGTCGAACTCGGATACTCGGTGTCACACGCGGCAGTCCCCAAAGCCGGAACCGTCGTCACGACAGTGACCTCACACCTCGGTGGCGCGTCCGTTCAGGTGCACGCCCATCAGGGATCTGCGTTCACTCTGCTGCACGAGGCCGTCGTCACTTCCGGGGATCCGTTGCCGGAACCCGTTGTGACTGTGGCGCAGTCGTCTACCTCGCCGATGGAAGAGTTGCCGGAGGTCGTCGAGACGTTCGGTGATCGCTGGGACGCGAACGGTAGCCAGAAGCTCGAAGACCGGTTGGCGATCATCGTCGCCGAGTCGATGGGTTATGCCCCCGAGGACCTTCCACCGGAGGTGCCGCTGATCGAACTCGGGCTCGACTCGCTGAGTGCGGTGCGTATCAAGAACCGCGTCGAATACGAATTCGACATACCCACGGTGCAATTGCAGGCTGTGCGCGATGCCAACCTGCTCGAGGTCGAGAAGTACCTGCGTTACGCGCTGGAGAATCGTGAAGAGGTCGCGGCGCTCGCCGAGCAACAGGCCGCGGAGAAGGAGGCCGAGGCTCGTGACTCGGTCTCCCCGGCCGCGCCCGTCGAATCTGCTCCCGACACGATCCCTGCTGTAGCGCAGACCGATTCGATGTCGGACCTGGGCGGCAAAGAAGGGTTCGCCGAGGCTGCAGGCTCCGACGTTCCGCCCCGCGACAACGCCGAGCGGATGACGTTCGCGACGTGGGCAGTGGTGACGAAGGAGTCCGCCAAGGGCATCTTCAACACGTTGCCGATCCTCGACGACGAGGTGGCCGAAAAGCTGGCGGCCCGATTGACCGAGCGGGCCGGCGGCGAAGTCACCTTCGACGACGTCCTCGACTCGGAGACCATCGAGCAGCTGGCCGAGAAGGTGCGCCCACACCTCGAGGGCGGCGAAATCGACGGAGTGGTACGCAATTTGCGCGCCCGCCCCGAAGGTTCCACGGCCACACCGGTGTTCGCATTCCACTCGGCGGGCAGCTCCACGGTCGCCTACGAGCCGCTGCTCCGGAAGCTTCCCGCGGGTACCCCGATGTACGGACTCGAACGCGTCGAAGGCCCGATCTCCGTGCGTGCCGCAGAATATGTGCCGCTCATCCGTGCAATCCAGCCGGAAGGTCCCTACGTATTCGTCGGATGGTCGCTCGGCGGCATCCTTGCGTACGAAGTTGCCAGGCAAATGGAAGAACAGGGCATCGAGGTGGCCTACGTCGGTCTGCTCGACACGGTGATGCCAGGATCGGAAATTCCGGACACTCGCGCCGAGGTGCGCAAGCGCTGGGAGCGGTACGCGGCATTCGCCAAGAAGACCTACGACGTCGACTACCCGATCCCGTACGACAAGCTGGTAGAGGCCGACGACGAAGGCCAGATCCGCATCATCACCGATCTCGTCAAGCTCAGCGGTGCGAAGATCCCCGGTGGCATCATCGAGCATCAACGCACTTCCTGGCTGGACAACCGTGCCATCCAGACAGCAGAACTGAAGCCGTACAGCGGACCCGTGACGCTGTACATGGCCGACAAGTACCACGACGATGCCATTGCGTTGGAGCCCGCCTACGCCACCCGTGAAGCCCACGGTGGGTGGGGGCCGACGGTTGTGAAGAACCTCGAGATCGTCGAGATCGGAGGCGATCACCTTGCGATCGTCGACGAGCCGTACATTGGCAGAATTGCGGCACACATGACGAAGAAGCTCGAAGAAATCGAGTCAGGAGCTAAGCCTTGAGTGGTACCACCGCCGAAAAGTTGGCCGATCTGCGTGCCAACCTCGAACTCGCCAAGGAGCCGGCAGGTGAGATAGGTATCGCCAAGCGGGCAAAGAAGGGCATCCCGAGCGCTCGACAACGCGTGGACTCGCTACTGGACCCGGGCAGCTTCATCGAGATCGGTGCACTGGTCAAGGCTCCGAACGATCCCACCGCGCTGTACAGCGACGGCGTGGTCACCGGGCACGGCACCATCGACGGGCGACCGGTTGCCGTGTTCTCCCACGATCAGACCGTCTTCGGCGGCACCGTCGGCGAGATGTTCGGCCGCAAGGTTGCGGGCATCATGGACTTCGCGATCAAGGTCGGTTGCCCGGTCATCGGAATCAACGACTCCGGCGGCGCGCGCGTGCAGGATGCCGTCACCTCTCTCGCGTGGTACGCCGAGCTCGGCCGTCGGCACGAGCCGTTGTCCGGCATGTGCCCGCAGGTATCGATCATCCTCGGCAAGTGTGCAGGCGGCGCCGTCTACGCACCCATCAACACCGATGTCGTCGTCGCCACCGAAGAGGCGTACATGTTCGTCACCGGGCCGGACGTCATCAAGTCCGTCACCGGAGAGGATGTCAGCCTCGACGAACTCGGAAGTGCACGCAAGCAGGCCGAATACGGCAACGTCCACCACGTTGCCGTGGACGAAGAAGCAGCTTTCGCCTGGGTACGGAACTACCTGAGCTACATGCCGTCGAGCTGCCAGGAAGACCCGCCCGTAGTCAATCCGGGTATCGAGCCCGAGATCACCGAGTCGGACCTGTTACTGGACAAGGTCATGCCCGACGCCGACAACGCCGGCTACGACATGCACGACATCATCCTTCGCATGTTCGACGACGGCGAATTCCACGAGATGTCCACGGGCATCGCACCGAACGTCATCACCGGACTCACCCGCGTCGACGGCAAATCGGTCGGCGTCGTCGCCAATCAGCCGATGTTCCTGTCCGGAGCACTCGACGCCGACGGCTCGGACAAAGCAGCACGCTTCATCCGGATTTGCGACGCATACAACATCCCGCTCGTCTTCATCGTCGACACCCCAGGCTTCCTGCCCGGCGTCGACCAGGAGAAAGTCGGCGTCATCAAGCGCGGCGGACGATTCCTGTTCTCCTACATCGAAGCATCGGTTCCCAAGGTCACCGTCGTGGTTCGCAAAGCCTACGGTGGTGGCTACGCAGTCATGGGCTGCAAGCAATTGGGTGCGGACATCAACTTCGCCTGGCCCACCGGCCGTATCGCCGTCATGGGCGCAGAGGGTGCCGTCAACATCATCGGCCGCAAACAACTCGCCGCGGCAGGAGACAACGCCCCGGCAGTGCGAGCGCAGCTCATCAACTTCTACAACGAGCACGTCGCAACGCCATGGGTCGCAGCCGAACGCGGTTACATCGATGCCGTCATCGAACCGTCCCAGACGCGCCTCGAACTACGCAAAGCACTCAAGTTGCTCGAGAACAAAGAGGTGTTCAAGAATCCGCGGAAGCATCATCTGCTTCCTATCTAATTTTTTCGCTGGGTCGCTCCGCACTTTCGCTTGAATGGTCCATTCATACGATCAGTTAGCTTGGGTGCGCCATTCATACTTGGGCGATGTGCACAGGTGGGCGCGGGCGGGTGCGGTTGTGGTGTCCGCACTTTCGCTTGAATGGTCCATTCATACGATCAGTTAGCTTGGGTGCGCCATTCATGCTTGGGCGGTGTGCACGGGTGGGCGCGGGCGGGCAAGTGCACGGGCGTAGCCGGCTCGAAGGTCGTCCAGTACCCCTGACGGATCGTCTCTGATCTGCTTCGGCAGGTGCGCCACCACGATGATTCCGATTCTTTCCATGTCCGCTCGACGTCTCAGAGTCTTGGCATGGTCGGCTGGGCTCAGATGATGGGCGAACGAGTCTATCTGCCAACCGAACCCGACAGAATCTATCCAGCCGTCGGGTCGTCCGAGGAATCTGCCGTCGGCGTCGAGGATGTCGCGGTTGTGGACCATTTTCGGAAGGCCAGAGGTGACGTAGAGCCTCTGAGCCTGAACCTCGGCAACGGAATGTGCATCGTCGGCGAGCTCGCTCGCCGCTGCCCAACCGACAGCGCCGTGACGTCGGGGGCCCTCCCTGAGTTCGCGGACTATCTCGTCGAGATCGGCCGCACCGCGTTGTACAGCTTCCGCGAACAGGCGAGTGCAGGCGCCGGTATTTCGCAGTGCACGCGCGCTGTCGACGAGCGCACGCGGTAGCGGCGCCACGGCCAAGCGACCACGATGCAGTGGTTTCGGTAGTCGGTGAGTCCGCTCGACACGTACGAACGACGACGATGCTCGACGCATGGTCGCCGGAACGAGGATGTGGACGTCGCCGCCGACACGGTCGAAGCCGTGCTGCATGACGGCGGTTCCGCCGGTGAGCATGCTCTGTTCGCCGCCGTACAGCAAGGCGGCAGATTGTTGTTGTAGAAGCGTGGGACTGCCGTTGTGCAACAGGATGATTCCCGGCAGTATTCGACGCCATTTGCCGCCGTCGGAAGTTCTCAGAGTAATGGACCCGTCCGACACTCCGCATTGTCGAAGTGCCCGACGGGTGATGACGCCATTGAGTGATGCGCCGTCCAGGATGTACCGGTTCGTTGCCCAGCTACCGCGTTTCATGGAGGGAAGCTTGCAGGCTTCGCGACAGTCGAACGCCCTACGACCAGGGCAGGCCGGAAGCGTGTTGACGCGGGGCTCGACTGTGGACAACTCTGCGAAATTGCCGAGGCTAGGCGTCGGAATGTCAGTGCCATGCGCTATATGGGCCGGCGCGACACCGCCCTGATGTTCGGGCAATAGCCGTCGCGCACTGCTTGAATGGCGCCCCGAAGCTATCTGATCGTATGAGTGGACCATTGAAGCGGGTGGTGGGGCCCGACTCGAACCGGCCCAATAGCCGTCGCGCATTGCTTGAATGGTGCCCCGAAGTTATCTGATCGTATGAGTGGACCATTGAAGCGGGCGGGAGAAGCCCCACCCACCCCAACGGTGAAACCTACTTGTCGAACACCCGCAGATTCCCGGGAGTCCAGAGGCCCGACCTGGTGACCTCGGAGGTGTCGATGGTCGGTGGGACTGCCTGTGGGTAGTACTGGTCGTAGCGTTCGAGGGAGCCCCAGTCGCGGGCCCAGTCGCGGTCCAGGTAGGTGGGAACGGTGACGGGCTTGGCGAGGAGTTCGGCCCAGCCGAGGGGGCCGCCGTTGTCCCCGGACTGCCAGGTGTCGGTGGAGCTGACGGCCAGTGCGCGGTCGGGGAGGATGCGGTAGTTCGGTACTTCGGCGACGCCGTATTGGTGGTCGAAGGGGCGCTGGCATGGGAATTGGAGTCCGACGGCCCAGTCGAGGAGGACGGGTTGTTCGCTGCCGATGAGGCTGTTGAGCGTTTCGAGCTGCGGTACTCGCGGCGGGGTGAACGCGAACCATTGGTCGCCGGTGAGGTTGGGGTCGTTGGCCACGATGCGTACGGCGTCGGCGCCTTCGGGTAGGTCCGCGATGGGGATGCGGAGGTTGCGCCACGACGGTGCGGGTCCGATGTCGCGGGGCAGGTAGGTGCCTTGGACGTCGATCGTTCCGTCGGGTTGGCGCGCGCCGTACTCCACGAGGAGGGACTGCCCGTAGGTCAGTGCGCCGGTGTCGTCGAACGACAGGATGCGTCCGGCGGCGGAGATGACGATCAGTGGTGCGGTGTCGGACCTTTCGGGGAGTGCGTACCAGCTCGACGTCGCCGACGCGGGTTCCTGGATTCCGGGTTGGTAGGAGCCGAGGACCGGGGTGGTGGCGGGGTCGAGTCCGAAGGGGAGTGCGGCGGTGGATCCGTTGATGCCGCGGGCGCCGATGCCGCCTCCGGTTCCGGAGCTCTGGCCCTCTTCGAAGGCCGGTCCGACGCTCTGCTGGTCGGTATTGCCTTGTCCTGGTTTGACTTCCACGGCGTCGGCGCTGAGGTCGGTGGGAATGCCGTTGGCAGTGAAGTTGGAGGGGTCTTCGCCACCGAGGGGGCCGGTTTCGGGGTCGAAGCCGGCGGGGATCGGGTCGAGGACTCCGGCGTTGGGATCCGATTCGACGAGAACGTCGGTGGCCAAACCGCAACTTTTTCCGGTCAGTGATTCGATATTGGATCGCGCCAGTGAGTATGCGGGGTACTGCGATACGGCTCCCTTGACGAGGGAGAGTACTTCGAAGAGAACCATGAGTCCGGCGACGACGGTGAGCGGCGCTGCGGCGAATTTCTTGATGCGTCTGCCGCGTTCGCTGGTGGCTCGTGGTTGCGGTGGCGCGTATCCCTCCCTGAGGTACTGCCAGGCGGCGAGAGCCAAGGCGAGCGCGAACAGGACGAGGAACAGTGTTCCGGATTCGTTGCCGGCGAGGGACACGGTCTTGTCGAACCATGGGACGCCGTAGCTCGAGACGTACCAGTAACCGTTGATGCCCGAGAATGCCAGTGCGAGAACGAACATCAGCCCGGCGAGGAAGATCGTGCGATTTCTTCGCGATCGGAGTGCGCTTGCCGAGATTGCGACGGCTGTCAGCGCCGCGAGGCTACCGGCGATGCCCGCGTAGGAACCGAAGTGGTGTGTCCACTTGGTCGGGTTGAACATCATGAAGAAGATGGTTCCGAATACGACTCCGATGAGGCGCCATGCGGGTCCATTGGCGATGCCGGGGACGCGTCGACGTCGCAGCAGGATGAACAGTGTCGAGAACAGGCACAGCAGCATCACCAGGAACGCGAATCGGCGTGCGACGGAACCGTCCACGGTCTGAACGAACAGGTAGTAGTAGCGCAGGAAGTCCTGGTACCACGCCTCGCTCGGGCCGATGGCTGTGCGGACTCGGGTGGATTCGATGACGGTGGCGAAGGTCTGGTCGGCGAAGACGACGACGAGAACGAGGAATCCTGCTGCCGCAAGTGGCGCGACGAGTGCCAACGTACCGACTTGGCGATGACGTCGAACGACGATGCGAGCCATGGGCCGTGCGCCTGCCAACAGTGCAGCGACACACATCAATCCGGTAGGTGCGGCAGCGAGTGTGAATGCGCCGATCAAGAAGGCGGCGGCCGCGGGTAGCAGTCGTCCGGTTGCGATGGAGCGTTCGATCGAGCACCAGGTGAGCAGCGCACCGACGGCGACGATCGGCTCCGGGCGCAGTCCGTTGTTGTACGGCAACCAGAACGCGAGGAACACCAGACCACCGGTCCACAGTGCGACGTTCGATTTGCGTACCGCGCGACCCAGGCGCGGAACGACCTCGCGGCTGATGACCATCCAGCACAGGATTCCGGCGATCAATGCGGGTAGGCGGATCCAGGGGCTGGCCGTGGACACCTTGGCGAACAGTGCGAGGACGTCGTAGTACCAGCCGAACGGCGCCTCGGGGACGCCGAACCACCGGAAGTAGTTGGCCATGTAGCCGGACTTCTCGGCCGCACGGGCCATGGTCAGCAGGTAGCCGTCGTCGGAGGTATTTGCTCCGACGAAGTGCCAGCCGATCAAGACTCCGATGACCGTGACGTCGATGCCGGTGAACTTCCACCAGTTCGACGGGAAGAAGCGGCGGTGACCGCGGCCGTCGATGCCGTCGAGTCGCCCGAGCGCGCCCACGGCGAGGATGGTGCAGACGACCGCCAGGATCATCGCGAGCAGTTTGAGAATCGTCGGGCTGGAGGAGAACCGCGAGTCGACGTCGATTGTCGCCGATAGTCCTGCAGGGGCGGCGCCGGAGAGGTCGGTGAAGATTCCGACGACCTGGGGACGTAAGTCGCCGTCGAGACGTCCGGAGCGCGGATTGCCCTGCTTGTCGGACAGGCCGGTGAACTCGGCCGTCGTCGAGTCGATGTTCGAGGTGATCTCGATGGAGCCACATGCGGCGCCCTGGACGTCCGCACGCGGTGCTGTGGCGACGACTACGTTGCGGTCCAAGACGTCGACGGACGTCTCGCTGACACGCACGAAGAGGCTGTTGAGCGCTGCCCCCTCACCTTGCGGCGGTGCGGTAGCCAGCAGGAGGCCACCCGACGGCGGTAGCTGTGCGACGGCGCTGCACGGGATGCTCGCGGTGAAGGCGATGGGAGCCTGTGACACGAGCGGCGCGTCGATGTCCTGCAGAGAACCGGCCTCGGGCCAGTTGATCGTCGAGGTGGTCTGCACGACCGGAAGAAACGGGGTCAGGACCGCGAGAAATGCGCCGAGCAGCCCGGTGATGATGGCAACCAGGCGCGTGGTGCGCACCTGGGATCGAAGATCGACCGCAGAGCCCTTCCTCGGTGAGGCGGAGGGCACGGCGGAAGAATCTGTCACGGCGTCGGGCACGGTTGACGATGGTATGCGAGCGCTATCGGTTCACCGCATTCGCATGGTGAAAGAACCGGGAAGATACCCGTTTCATTCGACCCTGATCGGACCCTCCGACTCCCATCCGCTGCGTGTCACGGTCTCGACAGTCAGCTCTGCGGGCGTGGCGGACGGATCGAGTGGGTTGAACCGTTCGAGTGAACCCCAGTCGCGGTCGAGGTCGTCGCGCAGATAGGTCGGGACGACTTCGGCGGAGAGTACGAGTTGTTGCCAGCCGAGCGGGCCTCCACCGAAAGCGTCCATGACGGGACTGTGCGCGGCCGCACCGCTGCGATCCGGCAGTATCCGGTACTCGGGGAGTTCTGCGACGCCGTCTTTGTGGTCGAACGGGCGTTGGCACGGGAATCCGAGTGCGACGGTCCAGTCGAGCATCACCGGTGTTTCGGACCCGATGACGTCGACGAGCGGGACTGTGCGCGGTATGCGCGGGGGTGTCACGGCGAGCCATTGGTCGGAGGAGATGTCGGAGTCGGTCGCGACGAGTCGGACCCGATCGGCATTCTCGGGAATCTCGGACAAGGGCACGCGGAGATTGCGCCATGACGGCTGCGGTCCGACGTCGATCGGAGTGACTCGACCGAGAACCTGATCGCCGGCGGCATACTCCACTTCGAGAGGCTGGCCGGATGCGACGATGCCGTCGGAGTCGACGGATCTGATTCGGCCGGCTGCGCTGATGGCAAGGAAATCGCCGTCGGGCACCGCGGGGAGTGAGAACCACTCGGTGGTGAGGGTTGCGGGCTCCGATGTGTCCGCGCCGTAGCTGCCGAGGATGGGAGTGCGCGAGGGGTCCAGACCGAAAGGCAGTGCGACGGAGCTTCCGTTGATGCCGGTGCCCTCGGTTGTGCCGCCTTCGGTGCCTGACGATCCGGAGGAGTTCGACGTCGGCTGATCGGTTGTCGTGTCGTCGCTGAACCCGCGTGTGCTCTCTTGCGATACGTCTTCTTCATCGGCGGTGAGGTCGGTCGGGACACCGTCGGGTGCGAAGCCCGAGGTGCCCTCACCTGCGAGGGAATCTGCGAGGGTGGATCCGATCGGCGTCAGCATCGCCTCATTGGGATCCTGTTCCACCAGTACGTCGTTGGCCAGGCTGCAGGAATTTCCGGCCAGTGCGTTCAGGTTCGAGCGCGCTACCGAGTAGGCCGGATACTGTGCGACTGCACCTTTGACGAACGACGCGAGTTCGAACAGCACGATGAAGGCGGACATGACCGTCAGCGCGGAGACTCCGAAGCGCGCGGACCTGGCAGTGGCACGGTAGGGCGCGCGTAAATGCTGCCATCCGGCGTACAACAGTGCGAGAACTGTCAGTCCGAGGAAAATGGTCGAGAAGCCTTTTCCGAGGATCATCGGAGGCTTGTCGAACCACGGGATGCCGTAACTCGAGACGTACCACCAGCCGTTGGAACCGGTGAACGCGAGGGCCGTCAGAAACAGCACGGCTGCGGTGAACAGAGTCCGGTTTCGTGGGTTGTCGCGTGTGGCCGATGCGACGGCGATCGCTGCAACGGCGGCGAGTGACGCGGCCAGACCGGCGTACACACCGAAGTGGTGGGTCCACTTGGTCGGGGTGAACATCATGAGAGCCAGCGCGCCGATCACGATGCCGACGATCCGACGCGAGGGCCCTAGTGCCACACCGGGAATGCGGCCGTTTCGACGCAGCATCACCACGATCGTGGTGATGACGCACAAGATCATCGCGAAGACAGCGAATCTTCGTGCGAGTGAACCGTCCGGTGTGATCTCCATGAGCGAGTCCCAGCGGGTGCGCTCTTCGAACCACGGAACGTTCGGGCCCACAGCGGCACGTGCCCGCGTTGCTTCGAGGACCGTCGAGAGGGTTTGGTCGGCGAAGATCGCGGCGACGATTACTACACCCGACGCGAGGATCGGTAGCAGCACCGGGAACCAGCCGACCTGACGAGCACGCGAGATGAGAACGCGGACGAGCGGTCTGCCTCCGGCCAGCAGGGCCGCGACGCAGATGAGTCCAGTGGGTCCGGCAGCGAGCGAGAACGCTGCGATGAGCACGGCGACGGCTGCGGGAAGCAACCTGCCCGTCGCGATGGCACGTTCGATCGAGCACCAGGTCAACAGGGCGCCGAGGGCAATGACGGGCTCGGGGCGAAGACCGTTGTCGTATGGGAGCCAGAACGCCAGAAAAACGAGACCAGCGGTCCAGATCGCGACCTTGTCGGAGCGCACTGCGCGACCGAGGCGCGGAATCACCTCGCGGCTGATGACTGCCCAACACAGCAGCCCGGCGATCAGCGCAGGCAGTCGCATCCACGGACTGGCCGTGGACACCTTGGCGAATGCAGCGAGCATGTCGTAGTACGGCATGCCGAACGGAGCCTCTGGGACACCGAACCAGCGATAGTAGTTGGCCATGTAGCCGGCGTGTTCGGACACTCGCGCCATCGTGAGCAGGTAGCCGTCGTCCGAGGTATTGGCGCCGATGAAATGCCAGACCAGCAGCACTCCGGCGACCACCCCGTCGACGACCGTGATGCGCAACCAATGCGAGGGGAAGAAACGGCGTCCGCGGCGCCCGTCCCGCAGGTCCAGTCGGTGCAGCGCGATCAGCGAGATGATCGTGAAGACGACTGCGGCGGCCATCGCGAGTTTTTTGAGAAGCGTTGGGGTGGAGGAGAATCGCAAGTCGATCTGGATATCGACACTCAAATCGGCAGGCGCAGTCCCCTGCAATTCGGTGAAGACGCCGACGGTCTGCGGGCGCACGTCGCCGTCGATCTCGCCTGTTGCATCGGTGCCCGGTGCCGACGCGGTGGACCCAGTGTTCGTCGAGCTGATGTCGACCGACGAGCAGGACGCCAGCTGGGCGTTGGTGAGAGTGAGCAGGACGCGCTCGCGCAGCACGGCCTGCATGCCGCCTTCGGTGCGGGTGACGACGAGTCCGACGCCTTGCGCGTCTGGGGCGCTGGGCGCGGTGGTGGAGAGAACGAGTGTGCCGGGCGGTGCGTTCTCGATCACGGCGCATGGAATCGACGCATCCAAAGACAGCGGTGTGTAGGAAATCAACGGTGCTTCGACGGAGGTCAGCGTCCCGTTCTGCGGCCAGCTGATCGACGCCGAATCCTGGGTGACCGGCAACAGCGGTGTCAGGACCGCCGCGAGCACGGCGATCACGCCGGCGACGACGGCAACGACTCCGGCGGAGATGCGTGGCGACGATTTCCGAGAAGTCGGGTTCGGTGCGGTGGCTGCGGCGGTGGACACGATTGCCCATGCTATTGCACCATCACACCGCCACTGGTTTCGTGCAGGTCAGGGTGTGAGCGCACGCACGTCCCAGACCCACACCCCACCGTGGAACTGGGCTTGGGTGCTCAGGAGAGTATCGACGGTCGCACGCAATGCCCTGTTGTTCTTTCCCGGCGGAAGCACGACTACGTCGGCGTTCCAGTAGTCCAGATCTTCGATGGCCTGTTTCTTCTGCTCGGCGGTGATGTCAGGGACCGTGCCGGAGTTCTGTACCGAACCCAGCAGAAGTGCGGTCCTTCGGTCGACGGCACCGTATTTCGCCTTCTTGTCCACGTGCTCGCTCGGTCCGACGAAGTAGCCCGCGGCCAGCGGGAAGCCCATCCCGGCGTCGATCTGCCACAGCAGCGGACGGGCGTCCTCGGGTCGAGGTAGCGGGACGGTGACGATCGAACCGCCGTCGAGGTAGTCCCGCCATTCGCCGTCGGCGAAGAATGCCGGCGTCGGGGTTCTCTCCACCGCCTGCAACGGCATCGGGAACAACGGGACGAGAGCGAGCGCCAACGCGATCGACCACAGGCCCGGTAGGGGGCGAAGTCCGCGTCCGAATGCCTTGTCGGTGGCCAATACCAGGATCAGCGCGAGTGCGGGCACCGCGCCGAGGACGAATCGAGTTTCCAACACGGATTCGACGAGCGGGGCCTCCGCGAACCACTTCCACGGAAGTTCGATTCCGGTGTCGTTCTTGCCGATGTACAGCGAGGTTCCGAGTGAAAGGACGCCCATGACGATCGTGGTCGCGGCAGCTGCTCGCACTCGGGCGTCGCGCCACATCCACACCGTCGCGCCGAGACACAGTACGAGCAACGGCCAACCGAGATAGGCGTTCTCCTCGGTGGCATTGATGCGCACGTCCTGGCCTGGCGTCACCTTTCCGCCGATGGACTGCGTCGGGAACTGGAAGAGGGCTTTGGCGTCGTTGCCCATGTTGCCGTGCTCGATGAACGAGTAACTTTGCGGACCGAAGAACTGCCACCACAGCGGAACAGCAACGAGTGCGACGGCGATGACGGCTGCGACCGGCAGGCTCTTGGCCGCGTTGGCGACCGCCGACACGATGCTTCGAGGGTTGCCGAGGTAGAAAACGGCGACGAAGATTCCGAACGAGATCGCGAAGATCAGCAATGGTTCTTCGCCGAGCAAGATCTGCAGCGCAACGACGAGTCCGAGGGCGATCGTCCGCTTTGCCGTCGGGCCGTCGTGCGCGATGCGGATGACCATCGAGGCAATCACCGGCAGCAGGAACAGGACGACGAAGTTCGGATGACCGTTGGCGTGCGAGACCATGGCAGGGGCGAAGCCGCAGAGTGCACCGCCCAAGGCGGATGCGCCGCGCGATGCGCCCAATCTGCGCGCAAACAACCAATACCAGGCATAGGCCGTACCGGCGAGACCGACGGTGAGCCCGATCGTCCAGGTCACCGTCGGGCCGAACAACAAAGTGATCGGCGCCAATGGGATCGACAAACCGAACATCGCGGTGTTCGCCATCATGTTGACGCCCGCGGGGTAATTCTGCAGATCACTCCACAGCGGGTTGTCGAGATGGGCGACCGAGTGCGCGGCGACGGAGAGGAACCACTCCCACATGGCCTGATCCTGGCCACTGTTGTAGAGGTATCCATTGCTGAGGTTGCGCCATTGCCCCTGCATGACGAACAGTGCGAGGACCGCGAACAACGAGGCAGAAGCCACGTCGGCGCGGTCCACGCGCGAGATCAGCACAGTGCGCACACGCGTCGAGATCGACCCGCGTTTCGACGCGGGGGCAGTCTGCGGCTGCTCGAGCACGGTCCGATCGGTGTTTGTCATCGCGCTGCACGTTACGTGAACGTTATGTGATTCTTCTAGGTGTTGCGGGTGACCAGGGCAAACGGACCGATGTCGGTGACGGTGAATCGTTGATCCTCGAACAACGATTCGTCGAAAGTGACGGTGTAGCGGCGCACGTTCGGATCGTTCGGGTACACGTCCTCGGCCAATCGCAGGGTGTAACCCTCTGCCCCGCGTCGGAACAGGAACGCATCCGGCGCGGCCCATGCACTTCCGTCCATGGCCGCGAGCAGTTCGTCCGGAGTCTCGAGCGTCGCCCAGTCGGCGATAGCTGCAGCGCGCTCGTCGAACTGGGCGAGCGGATTCGCATAGTGCGAGGTCAGGCCTTGGAACCCGAAGTACGAGTAGTAGCTCAGGAACGACGTGTCGGCGGTCAACACGATGGTCTCGTCCCGGGGCCTGCCGATCTGCTCGCGGATGGCGGCGTCGATGTCGCTGTAGTACGACACCGCGCTCGGCGGACGCTTGTCGGCGCGCACGCCGTCACCGTCGGTATCGGAGTAGGCGACGGTGATCTCGGTCTGCAGGATCTGCGGAATGCTCTGTGCGAATGCCATTGCCCCGACGGCCGCGATCACGACAGCGGCAATCTTGAACCGTGACGGTTCGTTGATCGCCTGGTAGATCGCTTTGGTTCCTTCGAGGAAGCCAAAAACGCCTGCTGCGCCCAGTAATACGATCAGAACGGCTTCGAGCCGGAACGACAGTAGCGTCGTGCCCGCGACAGTGGCAGCCATCGACAGAAGCGTCCACAGATAGACCGCGACGACGCCGATGCCCAACGCCTGGGCGCGACGCGAAGACGCCGCCCGCACGGCGAGCCACACCGTCCCCGTGAGACACAGTGCGCCGACCAACGAGAACTGCAACATCGGAAACGGCAGGGTCGCGCCGGCCTCCGGGAGGTAGTGCAAAGCGGTTCCCGACGTCGACGGAGTCCCGGTCAGAGCGTCCACCAAATACGGGAGCCACACGGTCAGCGCAACGAGACCGGAGATAGCCGCGATGGCGAAGAGCCGGACGGCAACAGGAATCGCCGCGCGCCAGCTCTTCTGGGCCCGGATACCCAAGATCGTCGATACGACGGCCATCAGCGTGACCGCGAACGCAGCCAGACCCAGATAGAGGGTGTAGAAAGTGGCGGCCAGGCCGAGGAACAGGCCCGTGCCCACGACCGCTCCCCATCCCCAGGAGCCCGTACCCCCCGACCGCTGGGGTTCGGTCGCACCCTCCGACCGCTGGGGCTCGGTCGCACCCTCCGACCGCTGGGGCTCGGTCGCACCCTCCGACCGCTGGGGTTCGGTCGCACCCTCCGACCGCTTCAATGGTCCATTCATACGATCAGATGGCTTGAGCGCGCCATTCAAGCGCCCGCTGACACCGGAAGCCACCGGTCTGTTCAGCGCACCCCAGGCCAACAGGAGTGCCGGCGCGATCAGCAGGGCGATGACCGCGCTGTATGCCTCGGGAGATGCATAGGCGACGACCAGTGCAGTTGTCACTGCGCTGACGGCCACGGCCCAGTCGACCCGCACGAGTGCTTTCCATAACGTGAATGCCAGCACCGCAGTGACGGCGAGGAATCCGATTGCGAACGGCTTGAACACTTCCCAGCCATCCATGCCGAGCAGGTTTCCGACGCGTCCGCCCAGCCAGAACCATCCCGCGGGGTAGAAGGGCGGGATGTCCGCGTACGTCATGTCGCGGAGTGCGGCCGAGTCGGTGAGCCGCGTCAGGTATTCGGTCCGGAACTCCTGGTCGACGGAGACGCCGAACAAGTACAGCTTGGTTGCGGCCAGCGGCATTCCGAGAGTGATCGTCACGAATCCGGACAGCCCGACCCATGTCAGCGACTTCGCCAACCATTCGAGTTTTCCTCGACGGTAGAGCACGATGGCCACTGCGAACGCGATGGCGCAGGCGACCTGGCCGAGGGTCGTCACGGCGCGAGTGACGTTGGACGAGTTGAATGCCGGCCACTCGACGAGTGAGAAGGCATACAACCCGACCGTTGCAACAATTGCTGCAACGAGAGCGGCCAGTACGCCTTCGAAGGCCGTGCCGAGCGCTCGTCTCATCTAGATGGGGAGCTTGCGGAAGATCGGCCGCGGGACGTGCCGCAGAACCATCATCACCAGACGCCACGGCGCCGGCGTCCAGATGATTTCCTTGCCCTTCTGCGAAGCGTTCACCGCGAGCTTGGCGATGACCTCCTTGTCGACGGTCATCGGCGCTTCCTTGACGTGCGCGCTGAACTTGGTGCGCACCATTCCCGGCCGAACGACCGTGACGCGAGGACCGAACTCGCGCAACGCTTCTCCGAGTCCGAGGTAGAAGCCGTCGAGTCCGGCCTTGGTGGAGCCGTAGACGAAGTTGGACCGGCGAACCCGCTCACCCGCCACCGAGGACATGACGATGATGCGGCCGTACGCCTGTGCTTTCATCTTCTCGCCCAGCAGTACACCGACCGAAACCGATGCCGTGTAGTTGATGTTCGCGGCGAGCACTGCCTTGCGCTGGTCCTGCCACAGTTCCTCGGCGTCGAAATCCACCGCGAATGCGACGATTGCGACGTCGACATCGCCCTTGGACCAGGCTTCGTCGATGACCTTCGGGTGTGACGCAGTGTCGAGCGCATCGAAATCGATGACGTCCACGGACTTTGCGCCCTTGGCGGTCAGCTGCGCTACGGCACTGTCACGAAGGGGGTCGTTCGGCAATGCGGCGAGAATGACGCGCGCCGGTGACTTCGACAGGTACTCCTCGGTGATCGCGAGGCCGATCTCGCTTGTTCCGCCGAGCACGAGAATGGTCTGCGGGTTACCCACAGCGTCGATCGTCACAACAATTCCAACCTTCTGGCCATATCGGAGGCGAAAACGCCTGTGGGGTCGACGGATCGGCGGACCTTGATCCACTCGTCGATCCGGGGGTACATCGCATGGAAGGTCTCGGCACTAGTGCGTGAGTCCTTCGCTGTGTAGAGGCGTCCGCCGAATTCGAGGACGCGCTTGTCGAGTTCTCGAACGAACTCGCCCAAGCCTGCCTTGATCGGGAAATCGACGCAGATGTTCCAGCCTGGTATCGGGAAGCTCAGTGGCGCTTTGTTTCCCGGGCCGAACAGCTTGAAGACGTTCAGGAAGGAGTAGTGCCCCGACTTCTGGATGTCGACGATGATCTTCTTGAATTCATCGACAGCCTCCGGCGGCACCACGAACTGGTACTGCAGGAACCCGTTCGAACCATAAGCACGATTCCACTCGCCGAACATGTCGAGTGGGTGGTAGAACGCCGTGAGGTTCTGAACCTTGTTCCGGTAGTTGCCTGCCTTGAGGTACCAGGCCTGGCCGACCGCGCCGAGCGTGAACTTGTTGGCCAGCCCGTTGGGGAACACGTCGGGGAACGTCAGTAGCGGCTTCGCGTTGAATCGAAGCGGATCCTTCTGCAATTTCTCGGGCAGCTGATCGAGCCTCGCCAAGGACCCGCGCGACACGGCGGCACGACCGAGCTTCGGCGGGGCGGCGATGGCGTCGAACCATGCGCTCGAGTAGTCGTAATTGTTCTCACTGCCATCGCTGTGCAGGGCGATGGTTTCGTCGAGGTTCCGGGTGACGTCACCGTCGGCGATGAAGTATGCCGTCTCCGTCGGCGTCATCTCGATGGTCGCACGCAGGATGATTCCGGTGAGGCCGTTGCCGCCGACAGTGGCCCAGAACAGCTTGGCGTTCTTGCCGGACGGGGTCAGGTGCCGGATCTCGCCGTCAGCGGTGAGGAGCTCCATCGAGCGCACATGGTTGCCGAAGCTACCGGCACTGTGATGGTTCTTACCGTGGATATCGGTGCCGATGGCGCCACCGATGGTGACCTGACGCGTCCCGGGCAACACCGGAACCCACAGGCCGAATGGCAGTGCTGCGCGCATCAGCTGGTCGAGACTGACGCCGCCGTCCACGTCGACGATGCGAGTTCCAGCGTCGATGCTGTGGATGCCGTTGAGCGCCGTCATGTCGATGACGAGGCCGCCCGAGTTCTGCGCATTGTCGCCGTACGAGCGGCCCAAACCACGCGCAATGACGCCGCGGCGCAGGTGAGAGGGCTTGCTGTCGTTTTGCTCTGCGACTTGTTTTACTGCGCTCGCGATGAGCTCCAGGTCGGAAGTCGAGAGCACCTCACCGGTGGACGGCGACGTGCGGCCCCATCCGGAAAGTGTGCGGGTCTGCGTGGGTAGCGGCGCAGTGTTCCCGGCCTGTGGCTCCAGGGGGAAGAGTGCGTCGTCGGCTGTCGTGGACATCGGTCTAGAGGGTACTCGGTCATCTGGGTCGCTTCGCAGGCTGCGCTCTTGTCAATGAGACAGCTAGTGTCAATGATCGTGCCCGCACCCGACGACTGGTCAGCCGAAGACGAAGAACTCCAGCATCACGTTCCTCTTCCCGTCGAGCTGCCGCTGACCGAGAACATCGCCGACGAGGCCCTGGACCTGAAGACCCAGGTCATCCGCTTCTTGGCGACGGGGGTGCTGTCGGCGATCTTCGACTTCTCCATCACCATCGCTTTGCAGTACGGCCTCGACTTCCAACTGTCGATCGCCAAAGCCGTCGGATTCATCGTGGGTACGACGGTGGCTTACCTGATCAATCGGCGTTGGACGTTCCGCGCTGCACCTTCTCGCGCTCGATTCATTGCGGTGGTCGCGCTCTACGCCGCCACCTTCGGGGTGCAGAACGCCCTGTACACCGTCTTCGGGCATATTTGGCCGGAGACGATCTTGTACAGCGCCGCGGCGTTCGTCATCGCTCAGGGAACCGCGACGGTCATCAACTTCATCGTTCAGCGCACCGTGATCTTCAAGATCCGCTGATCGTCTGCGCTCAGTTCGTGTAGGTCGGCAGGTATGCGGCGTCGATGGCCTGCGCGAGTGAGGGTGCAGCTTTGTCTTTGTCGGAGAGCTGGTACTCGAGCGGTGAACCGTCGCGAGCAAGGGTGGGCCAGTCGATCGCCAGATCGGTATCGAGCGGATTCATGTCGCGATCCAAAGCCGGGGTGTACTCGATCGAGCACAGGTACATCACCGTCGAACCGTCTTCGAGCGACAAGATCGCATGCCCGAGGCCTTCCGGGAGATACACCGCACGACGGTCGACGTCGTCGATCAGCACGCTGTCCCACGTCCCGAATGTCGGCGACCCGACCCGCAGATCGACGATCACATCCAGAAACGCACCCTTGGTGCAGGTGACGTACTTCGCCTGGCCGGGAGGGGTGTCGGTGAAGTGGATACCGCGCAGCACCCCGGCGGCCGAGACCGAGCAGTTCGCCTGCGCCAACTCCAACGGCCGCCCGACGGCCTGTTCGAAGTCCGAAGATTTGAACCATTCGAAGAACACGCCGCGATCGTCACCGAACTGGCGTGGGGTGAATTCGAAGGCACCGGGGATTTTCAATTCACGAAAGCTCATCTGCAGATCCTCTACTTGCCGCGATCGACGAGGTCGAGCAGGTATTGCCCGTACCCGGATTTGACGAGCTTGGTTGCCCGTTCCCGCAGCTGATCGTCGGTGATGAATCCGCGACGCCACGATACTTCTTCCGGTGAACCAATTTTCAGGCCCTGCCGTTGCTCGATGGTGCGCACATAATTGGAAGCATCGAGTAGCGAATCGAAGGTGCCGGTATCGAGCCATGCCGTCCCTCGGGGCAGGACTTCCACGGCGAGACGCCCGGCATCGAGGTAGTGCCGGTTGACGTCGGTGATCTCGTATTCCCCGCGCGCCGACGGCTGAAGATCGCGGGCGATGGCGAGCACGTCGTTGTCGTAGAAGTACAGGCCGGGGACGGAGAAGTTCGACTTCGGGACCTTCGGCTTCTCTTCCAACGAGATCGCTTTGCCTGCGGCGTCGAATTCGATGACGCCGTAGGCGCTGGGATCTTTCACCTCGTACGCGAAGACTGCTGCGCCGTCGATGTCACCGAATCGGCCGAGTTGCGATCCCAGTCCGGGGCCGTAGAAGATGTTGTCGCCGAGCACCAAAGCGGCACTGTCGGAGCCGATGTGCTCCGCTCCGAGGACGAACGCTTGAGCGAGCCCGTTCGGCTCGTGCTGGACCTTGTAGGTCAGGTTGATGCCGAACTGGGAGCCGTCGCCGAGCAGACGTTGGAACTGCTGCGAATCCTGTTCGGTGGTGATGATCAGAATGTCGCGGATATTGGCCAAGATCAGCGTCGAGAGCGGGTAGTAGATCATCGGCTTGTCGTACACCGGCACCAACTGCTTGCTGATGCCCATCGTGATCGGATGAAGACGCGACCCGGTACCGCCCGCCAGAACAATTCCACGCATA
>NZ_MKKX01000034.1 GCF_002091985.1 Rhodococcus sp. 1163 | reverse complement strand
CAATACCGTTTACTTACGGTGGTGGTAGGGACTGCGCAGCGAGGACACGGGGTCGGCGGTCGATGCGTGGTGCGCCTCGGTGGTGTGGGTGTTTGACGTGAAATACGGACATCTTCCGTTTGACGACGCGGGGGTTTGCTCGGTGGGTTCGGATGGGCAGTAGTTCGCGGACGACTTCTGCTGTGACGCGGCGGTGGGCGTCGGTGTGGGTGTCAGGGGGAAAAACCCGGGTGGCTCGTCGTGCTGCGGCGAGCGGCCCGTAGGGTCCGGGTGAACGAAATCCTGTCTGGATCTCGTCCGGAATGGTCTGCTATGGAATGCATTACAGATCTGATGGCGTAGTGCACGCAGAGATGTCCGTAAACTTCTTGGAGGACGCCGTCGGAGGTTTTCGATCGTAGGACCACCCTTGGTCCGCGCTGGTGGGTTTTCAGCTCGTCGAATGCGGTCTCGATTTCCCATCGTTGGGCATACAGTTCGGCGACCTCGTCGGCGGGTGCGTCCTGCGGGTCGGTGATCGTAGTCAGCAGGCGGTAGGTGCGTTGCTCGACGTCGTCGATCGCAGTGTCGGTGCTCGTATCGGGATCGGTGGTGCCGAGGGTGTATTCGATGACGCGGACCGCGACACCGTCGCGGTCGTTGCGGCGTGCGGTCGTGCCAGGATAGATGTGTGAGGCGAAAGATCCATCGGCGTAGCGTGTCTCGACGGGCAGTATCGCGTTCGACTTCATTCGCCACACCAGATCGGCTCCGGTCCCGGCGCATCGATTCCACAGGGAGTAGCTGAAGAAGCCGCGGTCGGCCAGTACCAGCATTCCCGCTGTCATCGATGTGGTCACCGATTGGGCGAGGGTCTGCTCGCCCTGTTTGTACGGCCCCAGTGCCACGTCGATGATCGCGTGCGAGCCACACTCGGCCAGTCCCAGGACGCGAACCTGTGGGAATGCCCCACCACGTCCACCGCCACGCGAGGACGGTGGTCGACCGAAATACTCCACATTCACTGCGGTGTCGGGTACATCCAAAGTCAACCCGTCGATACTGGTCAACTGCCATCGACGATAGAAATCGCCTGCGACATTGCGATCAGCCAACGGTTGAGCAACTCTGGCGTACAACATCTTCAGTGCCTCGGACCCCAACCGTCTGCGAGCCTGAAACAGTGCCGCTTTCGTCGGAACCGTCCACTGGTGCGACCAACCAGAGGCCCACTCGAGACCTGCAACCAACTTGCGGATGACCTCCTCGTACGAATCGGAGGAGAACAATCCCAGTGCCAGAACGTAATACACCACCACTCGCGCCGGCAACAATCGCGACCGCTGCTCCACTCGGCCACACTCGACCAACACCTCGTCGACCACATCCGGTGGAAACACCCGCGTCAACACACCCAACGAAATATGGTCCGTCAACCGCTGAGAATCATCTGGTTTCACCCATCCCACACGTGGCATGACTCAAAGAATAACACCCCTGTCATTCTAAGTAAACGGTATTGCACCTAGCCTCGACTTTGCGTGTGCAAACTGGCCGTTGACCCCTTAAAACGACCCGCGCACGATGTGGAACAGGTCGTGAACGCTCTCTGAACTCAGTCTTTAAGGGGCACAACGTGGAAGTACATCTGACCGCTGCGCACTGGGTCTATCTCGCGGGAATCATCGTCATTCTCGCCACCATGATGATGCGAAAGAACATCGTCGTTCCTGCAGTACTCGGCACATTTCTGACCGCATTCGTATTCTCCGGCAGTCTCGTCACAGGGCTGGCCGCAATCTTCAACGGTAGCTTGACCGCTGCAAGAGAACTCTTCAACATCTTCCTGATCATCTCGCTCGTGACGGCCATGCTCGGTGCCTTGCGTCAGATGGGCGCCGACCGCCTGATGGTGGCGCCCTTCCGTCGGGTCATGCGCGGGGGTACGAGCAGTTTCTTGGTGCTTGCTGCAGTCACCTACGTCATCTCGCTGTTCTTCTGGCCGACCCCGGCAGTACCGCTGATCGGCGCAGTGCTGATCCCCGTCGCCATCCGCGCCGGCCTGTCCCCGATGGCGGTGGGCATGGCGATTGCGATCTGTGGCCAAGGGATGGCGTTGTCCTCGGATTACATCATCAAGGTGGCACCCGGGTTGTCCGCCAAGTCGGCGGGCGTGGATCCCGATGTGGTGGCCGATCGGGCGCTGGTGATGTCCTTGATCGTCGGATTCACGGCACTGACCATCACATACTTCATGCAGCGCAAGAACAATCGCACTCCCTCCCCGGATCTGCTGACGGAGTGGGAAGAGAAGGTAGATCACGACTTCGGGCCCAACGAGGGCGAGAAGACCGACACCGATACTTCCGGGTCGGCGGGAACGGGCGGCGCTCCGGCTCCCGTATCACCTACCGGGTCACCCACGCTCGGCGGCGAATCCGCCCTCGTCGGTGCCAGTTCCGTAGTCGCCGTCGGAGTCGCAGTCGAGACACCCCCACCACCACCCGTCCGCCCATCCATGCGGGAGGCCGTCGACGAAACATTCGCGAGCATCCGCGCGGCTCGCACGTTCGCGTTCCTGGTCCCCACCGCGTACCTGGCCTTCATCATCTACCTGCTCGTCGGCAAGTTCACCGATCTGGTCCCCGAGCTCAAGGGTGGCGACGCCGCAGCGATGGTCGGCGGAATCGCAGCCCTGCTGCTCTTTGCCGCTGCCGCAACGAACGACAGGAAGGGATTCCTGGAATCGACGTCGGAGCATCTCGTCGACGGACTCGTATTCGCCTTCAAGGCAATGGGAATCGTGCTCCCGATCGCCGGCTTCTTCTTCATCGGCAACGGCGACTTCTCGGCCGCGATTCTCGGGATGCCCAGCGACGCGACAGGCCCGACTCTACTGTTCGACCTCGTGAACTCGGCCCAATCGCATCTGCCGCAGAACACCTTCGTGACCTCGTACGGCATTCTGCTCATCGGAATGATCGCGGGTCTGGAAGGGTCCGGATTCAGTGGGCTGCCACTGACGGGTTCACTGTCCGGAGCGCTCGGACCCGCTGTCGGCATGGATCCTGCCACCCTTGCCGCCATCGGTCAGATGGGCAACATCTGGTCCGGCGGAGGCACCCTCGTAGCGTGGTCGTCGCTCATCGCCGTTGCCGGGTTCGCCCGCGTACCGGTACTCGAACTGGCTCGTAAACTCTTCATCCCCGTGGTCAGCGGGCTTGCACTGTCGACGTTCGTTGCAGTGCTGATCTTCTAGATTCTGTACGGAGAATCGCAAAGTCACTGTGCACAGTGACTACCACTGCGGGCGTGCACAGTCTTCATTGACCGATCCGTGAAAGTTGGGGAAGCTAAGGCTCAGCCGGGGCTCGTGAACCCCGCCCAGAGTTACCGACTTCCCCGTTCTACACCTGGCCCAGTTCGATGTAGGGCACCGAATCCCCACCCCGAGAGCGAGACGGTTATGCAGCTTGACACCGATCGTGCATCACTGGACGAGATCGAAAGAACTCCCACGCTCAGGTCTCTACCCAAGAAGACCCGCCGTGTCATGAACGCAGCGGCACTGGGATTCTACGTCGACGTCATCGACATCTACCTTCCCACTGTGGTTTTGGCCCCGGCCATCGTCTTCTTCGCCCCGCCCGGCACCAGTCTCGCGTCGAGCACCACCATGTTCTACATCATCTTCGCCGCTACCTTGATCGCTCGACCGTTCGGAGCCGTCGTGTTCGGCCACATTGCCGACACGGTGGGGCGTCGACGCTCGGTGTCGATTGCGATTCCGTGTGTGGCGATAGCGACGTTGGCGATGGCGGTACTTCCGGGTTACGCCAGCCTCGGCATCGGCGCCTACGTGATGATGCTGATCATTCGATTCGTGGGCGGCTTCTTCATGGGCGGCGCCACTGCGGGCCTGCCGGCGTTGGCGATGGAGTCGTCACCGAAGCACCTGCGCGGCGCTGTCGGCGCCTACACCAACATCGGCTATCCGCTCGGCGCTGCCACGATCTCTGTTGCGGCGGCAGTCCTGCTGCACTACCTGCCCGCAAATGGAATCGGTTCCGCCTACGTCCAGTGGGGTTGGCGGATACCTTTCGTTCTCGGTGCCCTCGCAACGTTCGGCTTCCTGATCTACTTCCGTCGAGTAGCTGCCGAGTCTTTGCCCGTCGACACCGAAGCCAAGGCCACGACGCGTCGGCACCGCCCCCTCGCGGAACTCACCAAGGGCCGAAATCGCCGCTCGCTGATCCAGATTCTCGTCATGATGTCCGGAGTGTGGCTGGGCTTCCACGCGATCTCCTCCGCGGTTCCCGGGGTGCTGGTCAACTACCTCGGGCAATCGGCGTCCACCGTCAGTCAAGGTCTGGTTGCGGCCAACGTAGTTCTCGCGTTGTGCTACTTCGGTTATGGAGCACTCGGGCAGCGCGTCGGCCGCAGGAAGGTACTCATGTGGGCCGGCGTATCGGTGACGACGGTGGCGGCCTCGCTCTACGCAGTCGCTCTGCTCAACGCCTCGAACGGTGGTTCCGGGCTGATCACGATGGCTTTGATCGGCGTCTGCATCATCCTGGTGGCGGGTATCTTTCCCGTGTCCGTCACCTACATCACCGAACGTTTCCCGACGAACGTGCGCGCCTCCGGGTTCGCCGTCGGATACTCGGTGGCGACCGTACTTCCGGCGCTCTACAGCTTCTACATGCTCGGCCTCGAAATCTGGGTGCCCTACTCGTACACCCCGGTCGTCCTCGTCGTCATCGCTGGTTGCCTGATCACCTATGGTGCCTGGCTCGGCCCGGAGACCCGGGATGTGGACATGGATGCAGTAGAACAGGATTGACCGGTAAGACCCTCGGTCACGAACCAACGAACTCAGGACGAGCCAGGGAGGCTGTTCAAAAGTGAATACCAACGCCGTGTGGACGATGTCCGCGCACGACATCGCCGAAGCGGTACGCCGACGAGACCTCAGCGCTCGTGAGGTCCTCGAATCCCACCTTGATCGCATCGAGAGCGTCAACGGCACCGTCAACGCTCTGCCAGTGTTATTGCTCGAGGAGTCCCGCGCCAGAGCCGACGAGATCGACGCGAGTGCAGAAGCTCCTACCGGGCTGCTGGCCGGGGTTCCTACCGTGGTCAAGATCAACACTGCTGTTGCTGGGCAACCGAATACGAACGGCTGCCCAAGCTTGACCGAGGTAGTCGAGAAGGAGGATTCCTGGGTAGTGGAGTCCCTGCGCCGGCAGGGCGCTGTTGTCGTCGGGATGTCGAACGCTCCGGAGTTCTCGCTTCGATGGCACACGGCCAATCCGCTGTACGGGGCCACCGTCAACCCGCACGTGCCCGACCGCGTGGCCGGGGGTTCATCCGGCGGCTCCGCTGCGGCCGTCGCCACCGGCATGGTGCCGCTGGCGCACGGCAACGATCAGGGTGGGTCACTGCGCCACCCCGCCTCGTGCTGCGGGGTGGTGGGGCTCCGGCCGACAATCGGGCTCAGCCCGACCGACGGTGCTCGAATGAGTTTCGGCGCAAAGCTCTTCGGTGTCGAAGGCGTGATCTCTCGCAACGTGAAAGACGCGGAGCTCGGCTTGCGCTCGATGCTGTCGGCCCGGCCCCGTGGATTCCCAGCACCTGATCTGCGTGACGATCCGCTGAGCTCGAAGCGGCTACGCATCGGAGTGATCGCGCAGCCTGCGGGCGCAGTGTCGCCGGAAGTGGCGTCGGCGATCGAGCGAGCCGGCACCGTGTTCGAGCGGTCCGGGGCGGAGGTGGTGCAGCTGGACCCGGAGTGGATTCGGGACTTGGAGCAGACCCGCGGATCGATCGTCTACCACGAGACCAAGGCCATGTGGACGGCCAAGCGCCAGTTGACCGATCAGGGGACGACGCTGCGTTCACTCGAGTACATGGAGAGCTACTTCTCCACTACCGGAGTTCTCAGCGACTATGTCAGCGCGTTGAATCGACTGACGGAACTCACTGCCCGCTGGCACGAATTCGCTGCCGACTACGACTCGATCCTCGGCCCGGTGAGCACTGAGCCGCCGTTCGAGGTCGAGATGGACACCGGCGGTGAAGTGCGTGCGCATCAGGTCATCGACTCCATGCGGTTCGTCACCGCGATTTCGGCGACGGGCTCCCCCGTCGTGTCGGCACCGGTAATGCACACCGCAGCGGGTCCGATCGGCATCCAAATCGTGGCTCCGCTGTGGCGGGACTACCAATGTCTGCAGATCGCAAACATATTGGAGCGGGAGATCGGCCCCGTTGTTCCGGTAGACCCGGTTTCCCTCTCGATCCCGCAGCCTGTCTGACCCGCAGCCTGTCTGAGCCTCGACCCTGCCGAGACAGTCTCTGCTCACGTCAGCTGATCAGGCGGCGGCAGTCCGGACTTGGTGAAGAAATGCGGCGGCGGCAGGAGAGGGGCCGTCGCTACTCCAGATCAGGTGTTCTGCTCGGCGTGCAGCGTCGTGGACGGGAATGGTGACGACGCCGGTGAGCTGCTGGGCGTAGGCCGATGGGAGCATGCCGATTCCGAGTTCCTGAGCGATGAGTCCGGTCATCAGGTGGGCATCGGTGACGTCGAAGGCTACGTCGCGGCTCAGACCAGCGGCCGCGAAGGCCTGATCTACTTGCGCCCTCCCCGGGGTCCCGGGGGGAAAGTCGACGAAGACTTGACCAGCCAGGTCATGCAGACTGAGTTCCTCGCTATCCGCGAGCGGGTGTGTCGCCGACATGACGACGACATGGTTGTCGTGGGCCAGAAGGTGTTGCGCGACTTCGGTTATCACCCGCTCGATCGGCAACCCGAGGAACGCGACGTCGAGCACTCCGGTGGCGACCCTGTCGACGAGGTCGTCGCTTCCTCCCATCACCAGGGTGATGCGCACCTGTGGGTGACGATCGTGGAACAAGCGCAGTGCAGCAGGCACGTCGACCGCACACACGGTGGGGATCACTCCGACCGATAGTCGGCCACGGACTTCTCCGGTCGCGGCGGCGACTTCGCTGCGCGCACGCTCGGCCGCGGCCAAGCATTGCCGGGCCGCCGGCAGAAACGCCGCTCCGGCGGCGGTCAGGCGCACTTGTCGACTGGTCCGATGAAAGAGTCGCGCGCCGAGTTCGGATTCCAAGCGCGCCACCTGATGACTCAGGGCGGACTGCACCACGAAGCACCGCTCGGCGGCCCGGGTGAAACTGGAGAGTTCGGCGACGGCGACGACGTACGAGAGTTGGCGGAGATCCATCTATCCATCATCAATCACGATCGATGACGTGACAAACATGTGTTGGACTCATGCTTGCGCTATCGCAACGATAAGGGCATGGCATCTACCCCCATCCCGCATTACTCCACTCGAGCGCACCGATGAGCGTGATCAAGACGACCATCCTCACCGCGATCGCGCCCGCGGTGTGGGGAACGACGTATCTCGTGACTTCCGAATATCTGCCCGCGGGTCATCCACTCTTCTCAGGCCTGGTCCGAGCTCTACCTGCTGGACTGCTCGCGATCGTATTGACTCGCACCCTGCCCACCGGAGCTTGGTGGCCGAAGGCGGCACTCCTGGGGGTGCTCAATATCGGCGCATTCTTTCCCCTGTTGTTCCTGACCGCTTACCGCTTACCTGGCGGGGTCGCCGCAACCTTGAACGCAACTCAACCGATCGTGGTCGCCATTCTGGCCGTGGCGCTGCTGAGTGAAGCCTTGTCGTGGTGGCGGTTGGGTTGGGGACTGATCGGAGTTCTCGGCGTGGCGCTGATCGTGCTGACCGGCAGCGCCACCCTGGACGGGGTCGGCCTCCTGGCAGGCATAGGCGCCGCTGCCTCCATGGCAACCGGCGTGACGTTGACCAAGCGTTGGGGCCGGCCTGAGGGCGTGGGAGCGATGGCCTTCGCGGGGTGGCAGCTGACCGCCGGCGGGCTGTTCCTGTTGCCGATCACTCTGCTCGTCGAGGGTGTCCCCGACACAATCACCCCGGCGGGGATCGGCGGATACGTCTGGCTCGGCTTGTTCGGTGGGTTGCTGACCTACACGCTGTGGTTCTCCGGCATCGGCCGGCTCCCGGTTACCTCCGCGGCGCTGCTCGGGCTACTTTCGCCGATCGTGGCCGCCGGCCTCGGTGTTGCATTGCTGGGGCAGCTTCTCAGCGGTGTTCAACTCGTCGGCTTCGCTCTCGCTTTGGCCGCCATTGCCGCCGGGCAGTTCAACCCGACCCGGCGCGCCAAGGCGGACCGATCCCGCCGGCCTATCGATCAGCTCACCGATACCTGACGCACCGACACATCACGTTGCGCATTGCTGGTGGGGTCAGCCAACCCTTCGACCTGGTAGACAGTGCCCAAATCCGGGGCACCCCGCTGAAGGAGCGTTCGAATCAACCTTCCCGGTTACGTTGCGCGCCTATGGTATCCGCGACGGCGCGGTACGTGTCCGGCGTGATGGGTGCTGGGGTTTCGCCGCTCAGCAACGATTCGAGACCGGCGCGGAGGTGATAGCCCCAGGCTGTGGTGCAGACGGTGTGGCATTCCAGTTCGGGTCGCAGGCCGCGGTGGGTGAAGGTGATGCGGGTTCCGGCGGGGTCCGGCGCGAACTCGAAAGCGACGAAGGTGCCGATCCACTCCTCCTGGTCGGAGGTACCGCCCGAGGGAACAACCATCCAGGTGAGGGTGTGGCCCGGGTGTGCCTCGATGACATCGAACTTGGAGTGGTGCAGCTTCGGGACGTCGAAGACGAACGTGTCACCGACCTTGGCGGAGGACCCGACGATCATTTCGTTCCACCAACTTTTCGGTGAAGCGGCAGCCTCGAATGCCTGGATCGGGCGAGCGGGGACAGTGAAGGTGGTCGTGAAATCGGAGGTCATAAGATCTTGCCTCTCCCTAGTTTTCGGTGGCGGTGAGTTCGGTTGCGTTCTGCATCTGCCAGACCTCGCTCGGCAGCGTCGTACCGGTTTCCAAGTAGGACTTGAGGTTTGCCAGCACGGTCGGCCAGCCCTGCGAGATGCCGTTAAGCATCTCCCTGCTTGGAACGTTCGTGTGGGTGACGGTCAACTTCACGGCGTCGACGACCGGTTCGATCTGATACGTCACCAATGAGCCTGCGTCGTCGAGTGCCTGTGCTGCGGGTTGGAAAGTGAACACCAGGCGATTCGGTCGATCGGACTCGAGGACTTTGCCCCAGATGTCGTAATGACCTGTCCGCCCGTCGAATCGGTGTGTCCACGAAGCTCCGACCTCCCAGCCGGAGACATTGGCCATCCCGCCCCAGTAGATAGTGGTGATGTCAGCGTCGGTAAGGGCCTCCCACACCTGCTCCGCCGACGCTCGAATGTAGGTGACGTACACGTAGTCGGGGAACTGTTCGGCTTCCTTCATGGCGTTGTCCTCTGCTCGTTGTTTGACGACGTCCAGGACGTCGAGGTGTGGACGATCGAAATCACGGATCCACCGGCGTTCGATGTCGTGAATCGGCTCGGGATTCAAGAAGTGTCGACGTTCGCGCCCCTTGCGGACGACAACGACCAGGTTGGCCGCGACCAGTAGATCGAGGTGCTTGGTCACGGACTGGCGAGCCATCGACATGCCCTCGCAGAGCTCTCCGAGCGTTTGCGCATTTTCACGTCGCAGAGCGTCCAGAAGTGCACGCCGGGTGGGATCGGCGAGTGCCTTGAAGACGGCATTGACATCGGGTTGCGGGAGCACCACTCCAATATGCAACCAAACAGCTGCATATGTCAAGAGGTATCTACCCGGCAGCTCGGACCAGCTCTATGCAGGCAGTTTCTGCAGTGTCAGCTTGGTTTGCTTGCGCACTTCACTGTCCGGATCGTCGAGGTACCGCTCAACCTTCGGCTTCACGCCGGCAGGCAGGGGCTTGTACCGACGCAGGTACTTGATGCCGAGGGCTCGTACGCTCGGGTCCTCGATTTCCCCGACGACGATCTCGAGGCCCTCGGGCCTCCTCTGCTTGATCAACCATTCCAAGATCGCTGCCCGCCCCGAACTCAACGACCGATCCACTGCGAGAGCCGCCATCCGGTCGTAGTCCGAGGGCACAGCGAGATGCAACAACGCATTACCCACCGCATGGCTGTTGATCGGCGGCAGCGGTGGGTTGAGGTAGAACTGCTCGAACAACACCGGCACAGCTTCGGTCCCGACGGCATCGACGGTGGTGAGGGCGCGAGCGAGATTCTCACGGAACTTGGCCAGGTCCTGTGGGTCGGTCATCGGCGTTCGCCCGTCGAGGTTCTTCAGCCAGTCGATCAGGAGCGGTATCAGCTCTGGGTATCGCACCTTGGTGTTGACCAGGTCAGGCAGGGTGCGGAACGGCAGCTTCGCCTGCTTGCTGATCCGGGTAATGTCGGCCGACAACATTTCGTGAGCTTTCAGTCGCTCAGGCGATGGCGCCATATTAATTCAAAGCCATTCTCTTGAGTACTATTTCACCGTTGTCGATCATAGTCTGCAAAGGACCGGAGATGACCGTTCGACTGTCTACGATCAGCTCCATCGTATATCCGTTCGCTTTCGCATACGTCGCCACATCCTTGATCTGCTGAGTTGCGCCAATAGTGTTGGTATTCTTTACTTCACGTACCACGTCGTTGATGTCGTCGATCTCGTCGGGAATCCTGGTTCGGCCGTTGATCTGAACCGAACGCTTGACAGTGTTCGGGTCGATTCCTGCCTTCAGTTCACCGATACGCCCCGCAAGGTTGTTCTTCTGTCCCTGTGTACTGGCCTGTTTCAGCTCCATCTGCAGGTAGCGCACAATCCGTGCGTTGCTTTTCGCGAGTGAACTTGACCGAAAGAAGCTCGAGATCTTGGTCGCCGCCCGCATGCCTTTGACCGCTGTGATGACGCCGGTGATCTTGCTTCCGAAGCGCGCAATCGTGGACGTAGCTTTAGCACCTGCCACAGCACCGCCGACGCCAAACGACACGAACGACGAGAGAATTCCGACTGCCGCGGTGACCGCCAACTCGATCGCGAGTTCATCCAATAGGTCACCGATTTGCGCGCGAACGTCCGCCAAATAGCTCTTGTGCGCTTCGGCGCTGTCACGAAGTGCACCGGCCAGATCTGCGTACTCGTCGACGAGGGAGTTGAGCTCTTCGAGATCCTCGACGACGATGTCGACTTCTTCGCTGTTGAGTTCGTCGAGCGTCGACGACGCTGAAAGCAGTCTTCCCCGATAGGTTCCGTCGTTGTCGCTCGCGACTCTGGCCCAAGCCGTGCTCGCAGTAGTGAGTTTGTCGGTGTCGCCGTTAGGAATTGGAACACCAATGTGTTGCAGCAGGCCGATTACTTCCGATAGACCGTCGCCTTCTCCTCCTGCTGACGGCGGCAGGGCGAAGCATGTGTTGAAGGGGGCGTCCCCCGGGTCTACCGGCGCTACAATCTCACCGTTGCCGTTTACGTTCGAGTCTGCTTCGGCTTGGGCGTGGTTCTTACCCATCTGAATCAGGACCCTGCCGTAAATATGTATAGCTGTGCCGAGGTTGCGGCCCATTGACTCGAAGTTCGCGGCTTGCTCGTCGTACGCCGAAGAAAATTCTTGACCGACGTCGTCGGTCCCGGCCATCGATCCGGTGTCGGCGAGAGCAGTCATGGTGTCGCTGTGCAGGGTCGACACCGCCGCGGCGACATCGAGAACTGCCTGAGCTGCGTTGTAGTAATTCTGCGGCCGGATGGTCTCTGCCATCGATCAGCGCCCCAACATGGAGATGTTCGTCGACTTAGCGGCCGAATAGTTGGCGTGCGCTGTGCGTGCAGCCAGCCGCATCTCCTCGACCTCGCCGTGCGCACGAGCGATGGCAGCTGTCCACCGCGATTGGCGTTCTTGGAATGCTTCGGAGCCCTCGCCGCCCCACACTTGGAGCAGCCGTTGAACGACGTCGGAATCGATGTCGGCAAGGGTGGTTTCGAGGGATGCGACGAATCCCGCGATCAATTCTGTGGTTTGGTCGAGTAGCTGCAGGTCGACTGTGTATCCGTCACGAGCGTCGGAGCTGATGCCGCCCGGAGAGCTCACAGCCTCAGGACCTTCGTCGATGTGAACGTCGACGCGTTCTCTGTCTCAGCCTGGTGGTAATCGCGCGCCGACTCACCGACCAGAGTTCCGATGTCGTGGAGGTCGTGGACGATCGCATCTATAGCCGTCTTCAGCTCCACCCAACTCTGCCCGTATGCATCGGCCGACCCACCCGTCCACACACGTCGTAGGTCATCGACGTCCCGGTCGAGACGCCCCAGATCGTCCGATATGTACGCCGAATACTTCTGCGCACTAACGGCAGCATCGATCTGAATCTCAGTGTCGATATATATTTCTTCCCCCACGCTGTACCCCCAAATTCAGCGAGTGTGGATCAATTCCACACGAGTGACGTACCTTTCGCGGCCTTCATCGGCCCCAGGTCGAACGTCTCAGGATCCGGCATGTCATACGCCAAGAGAATTTGTAGCGCATATTCACGATGCTCGAGCAGAATCTCCAACTGAGTGTCCGAGGTTCCGACGACCTGAACTGCAGACACGATGGCAAACGAGCGAACCCGGGTCTCCTCAGCCCGCAAGCCGTCGATCAGACGGTCTCTGATCGGAGTGTCCGAAGCGGAGTATTGATCCGACTCGGTTTGCGCTGCAGAGACCACACGGCGGCCGCCGTCACGATCGTTGACGACAGCGACGGGATCGAGACCCCAGTTTGCACTCAATCGTTCGGCAGCAATTTCGATCCCCACATCGAGCAGGTCATCGAAATCTGACTGGCATTCGGCGCTCGTCTGCTGACGCCACGTGGCCATGCATCCCCCTCGCATCTACCTGAGATGGTGTTCACCCTCGCGCCCCCAGCGCAACGGACGTGAGCTTAGCGCGTTCGATGACGCGGACACCCGCTGGGCGAGATTGCACGAAGTCACCAACTGGACGGTTGCCACGATTCGGTTGTAGATCACCAGAACTCTCACAACTAGCGCGATGATTGGCCGTTGGGAGTCATGAGACAACAGCAACGATCGGAACCCGCCACCTTTGCATGGACAGCCCTTCCTGGTGTGCAGGTAGGGCTGTCCATACAACTCGTTCGCTCCGTGCCGAAAGATCGGTTGTAACCCACACAGCTGGCTGCCACCGAAGAGCTGCACGATGAACAGTAGGCACCGACGTTGATCTCATGGAGAGCGGAAACAACTGCACGCCGTTGACGTTTGAAATATCCGCTACAACTTTCATCGACCATGATGCCGTCGGGCTTACCGGGAAGCGTGCTCAGCCTGTGTAGGTCGGCAGGTATCCGGCGTCGATGGCCTGCGCGAGTGAGGGTGCAGCTTTGTCTTTGTCGGAGAGCTGGTACTCGAGCGGTGAACCGTCGCGAGCAAGGGTGGGCCAGTCGATCGCCAGATCGGTATCGAGCGGATTCATGTCGCGATCCAAAGCCGGGGTGTACTCGATCGAGCACAGGTACATCACCGTCGAACCGTCTTCGAGCGACAAGATCGCATGCCCGAGGCCTTCCGGGAGATACACCGCACGACGGTCGACGTCGTCGATCAGCACGCTGTCCCACGTCCCGAATGTCGGCGACCCGACCCGCAGATCGACGATCACATCCAGAAACGCACCCTTGGTGCAGGTGACGTACTTCGCCTGGCCGGGAGGGGTGTCGGTGAAGTGGATACCGCGCAGCACCCCGGCGGCCGAGACCGAGCAGTTCGCCTGCGCCAACTCCAACGGCCGCCCGACGGCCTGTTCGAAGTCCGAAGATTTGAACCATTCGAAGAACACGCCGCGATCGTCACCGAACTGGCGTGGGGTGAATTCGAAGGCACCGGGGATTTTCAATTCACGAAAGCTCATCTGCAGATCCTCTACTTGCCGCGATCGACGAGGTCGAGCAGGTATTGCCCGTACCCGGATTTGACGAGCTTGGTTGCCCGTTCCCGCAGCTGATCGTCGGTGATGAATCCGCGACGCCACGATACTTCTTCCGGTGAACCAATTTTCAGGCCCTGCCGTTGCTCGATGGTGCGCACATAATTGGAAGCATCGAGTAGCGAATCGAAGGTGCCGGTATCGAGCCATGCCGTCCCTCGGGGCAGGACTTCCACGGCGAGACGCCCGGCATCGAGGTAGTGCCGGTTGACGTCGGTGATCTCGTATTCCCCGCGCGCCGACGGCTGAAGATCGCGGGCGATGGCGAGCACGTCGTTGTCGTAGAAGTACAGGCCGGGGACGGAGAAGTTCGACTTCGGGACCTTCGGCTTCTCTTCCAACGAGATCGCTTTGCCTGCGGCGTCGAATTCGATGACGCCGTAGGCGCTGGGATCTTTCACCTCGTACGCGAAGACTGCTGCGCCGTCGATGTCACCGAATCGGCCGAGTTGCGATCCCAGTCCGGGGCCGTAGAAGATGTTGTCGCCGAGCACCAAAGCGGCACTGTCGGAGCCGATGTGCTCCGCTCCGAGGACGAACGCTTGAGCGAGCCCGTTCGGCTCGTGCTGGACCTTGTAGGTCAGGTTGATGCCGAACTGGGAGCCGTCGCCGAGCAGACGTTGGAACTGCTGCGAATCCTGTTCGGTGGTGATGATCAGAATGTCGCGGATATTGGCCAAGATCAGCGTCGAGAGCGGGTAGTAGATCATCGGCTTGTCGTACACCGGCACCAACTGCTTGCTGATGCCCATCGTGATCGGATGAAGACGCGACCCGGTACCGCCCGCCAGAACAATTCCACGCATA
>NZ_MKKX01000033.1 GCF_002091985.1 Rhodococcus sp. 1163 | reverse complement strand
ATATCACCCACCACCACAGACGAATCCGCCACCACCGCCTCCAACACCCGAACAAACCGCTCCGCAAACAACACCATCGTCGACTCATCGAACAAATCCGTCGCATACGTCAACGTCGCCGACAACCCCGCAGCACCACCATCGACATCGAACGACTCCGTCACCGTCACCTGCACATCGAACTTCGCAACCGCAACATCGAAATCAACCGCCGACACCGACAACCCCGGCAACTCCAGCGAAGACCGCTCCAAATTCTGGAACGACAACATCACCTGAAACAACGGATGACGCCCCTGCGACCGAGCCGGATTGAGCACCTCCACCAAACGCTCGAACGGCACATCCGCATGCCCGAACGCCCCCAAATCCCGCTCACGCACATCCCGAACCACATCAGCAAACGACCAATCCGAACCGAACACCGTCCGCAACACCAACGTATTGACAAACATCCCGATCACATCATCGAGAGCAGCCTCACCACGCCCCGCCACCGGCGTACCCACCGCCACATCATCAGACCCCGACAACCGCGACAACAACACCGCCAACGCCGAATGCACCACCATGAACAACGACGCATTCAACTCCCGCGCCACCACACTCAACCCACGATGCACACCCGCATCCACCGAAAACACAACATTCGCACCACGATTGGACGCCACAACAGGACGAACCCGATCAGAAGGCAAATCCAACTGATCCGGCAAACCCTCCAACGCCGACCGCCAAAACGACACCTGCTGCGACAACAACGAATCCGGCTCCGACTCCGACCCCAACACCGCACGCTGCCACAACGCATAATCGGCATACTGCACCGACAAAGGAGCCCACCCCGGCCCCTCACCCGAAGCCCGCGCCACATACGCACCCATCACATCCCGCGTCAACGGCCCCATCGAAAAACCATCAGCCGCAATATGATGCACCACAAACACCACAACGAACTCCGAACCCACACCACCCGAACCCACAACCTCGAACAAACGAGCCCGAAACGGCACCTCCGCCGTCACATCGAAACCAACAGAGACGAACTCGACCACACGGTCGAGCACGTCCGCCTCCGCCACCGGCTCTACCGCCAAAGTGGGAGCCACCGCATCGACCTCGAGCACCAACTGTGATCCGACACCGTCGATTTCGGGATAGATCGTGCGCACGGATTCGTGACGCGACAGGACATCGCGGACAGCGGACTCCAGCGCAGCGACGTCGAGATCACCGGTCAGCCTGATCGCCACCGGAATATTGTTCACCGCAGACGCGGTATCGAATCGGTTGAGGAACCACATCCGCTGCTGCGCCAACGACAACGGAACAACATCCGGCCGCTCCTGCGGAACGAGCGGTGCTCGTCCCCCGCCGCCCTGCGCAACTGCGGCGTCGACGAGTATCGCGAGTCCCGCGACCGTCGGCGCGTCGAAGAAGTCGCGAACGTCGATACGGATGTCGAATCGCGCATTGATGCGCGAGATCACCCGAGTGGCGATCAACGAGTTACCGCCGATCGCAAAGAAATCGTCGTCGGCACCGATGGTCTCGGAACCGAGTACCTCGGCGAACACCGCTGCAAGCGCCAGCTCGGTTTCGGTGGACGGCTCCCTGTATTCGCTTGCCAGCGAGGAGAAGTCGGGATCGGGAAGAGCTCGTCGGTCGAGTTTGCCGCTGGAACCGAGTGGGAACTCCTCGACTGCGACGAACAACGCGGGGACCATGTATTCCGGCAAGCGGGACGCGACAGCCTGCGCCAGAGACTCCTGGTCGATGACCTCGCCCTGCGCAGGCACCACATACGCGAGAAGGACATCACCGAGCGAGTCGTCGGTGTGGACTAGGGCGACCGCTTGTGCTACCGAAGGATGCTCGAGAACGGCAGTTTCGATCTCACCGAGCTCGATGCGAAGACCACGTAGCTTCACCTGGAAGTCGGTGCGTCCCACATATTCCAGCATGTCGACTTCACCGCGAGGTACCCACCGGACCAGGTCGCCGGTCCGGTACATCTGGCGCCCGCTCTCGAACGGATCAGCCACGAACCGATCGGCTGTCAGATCCGGTCGCGCTACGTAACCACGTGCAAGTTGGACGCCCGCAAGATAGAGCTCACCTTCGACACCGGTCGACACCGGTCGGAGGCCATCGTCCAACACGTAGAGCGAGGTGTCGTGCACGGCCCGGCCGATAGGGACGGATCCCGATTCCACATCGGCAGTCTCGTAGGACGTGACATCCACTGCGGCCTCTGTCGGCCCGTACAAGTTGTGCAGTTCTGCCGAGCTGACGGTATGAAAGCGCGTCGTGGTCTGGGCCGGGAGCGCCTCACCGGACGCAAATACATATCGCAGAGTCTCGATCCCGCGGACCGAGGGTTCTGCGACGAACACCGCGAGCATCGACGGCACGAAGTGCGCCACAGTGACACCGCGGTCGATCATCACACGAGCAAGATACGCGGGGTCACGGTGTCCATCGTGTGTCGCGACGATGAGACGCGCACCGATCTGCAAGGGCCAGAAGAATTCCCACACCGACACATCGAATGTGAACGGCGTCTTTTGCAGCACCACATCGCCCGGTGTCAAGACGTAGTGATCTTGACGCCATTGCACATTGCTGACGATCGCGCGATGTGAAACTGCCACACCCTTGGGGCGGCCGGTGGATCCTGATGTGAAAATCACGTAGGCCAACGCGTCGTCCGACAACGTCCGAACCCGGTCGCTGTCGGTGAGGGCGGTCGCGTCGAATCCGTCCAGCTCCAACAAGTCGATCTCGATGACACCGACCCCGGTCGGCAGGTCGAGGGGTTCTGTGGACAGGCCGAGTACGGCTGCCGGCTGTGCGACGTCGAGCACGTAGGCCAGCCGCTCCGCCGGGTGATCAGGATCGAGCGGAACGTAGGCTGCTCCCGATTTCACGATCGCGTACATGCCGACGAGTAACTCCAGCGACCGTTTTATCCCCAATCCGACGAGGCACTCCGGGCCGATTCCCAGCGACACGAGATGGCGGGCGAGTCGATTCGCGCGAGAATCGAATTCCGCGTAGGTCAAGCTTGCGCCCTCGAACTCGACGGCGATTGCATCCGGGGTACGGGCGACCTGTTCCTCGAACCGGGATACGAGCGTCGGCGGGCCTGCAGGCGTCATATCCCCCAACACCTCGGAGGCGTCGGCGATGATCGACTCGACGATGCCGGCGAGGCCGCGGGACTCGAGTGCGCCGGGAAGAACGTTGGACAGCACGACGGTGACGAGGGCCTCGGTGCCGAGTGCGCCACCCATGGCGGCCTCGAGCGCAGTCAGTTCGGCATGCAACGTCGTGTAGGTCACGGTTGTCCCACCATGGGTCAACGCGATGCGATCGGGCGCAGCATCGACAACTGCAGAGATCACTCCTGGAAGCTCGTCCACGGTTACGCTGCCGGCAGCGTCCTGGCTTCGAGTGTTCGGCCGACCATTCGACATCTGAGTGTTCCTCCTACTAACCGCCGCGGGACGCGCCGAGATGCATCGCATACACGAGACACCCTACGAAACGCTGCGACACAAACCGGCTTCGACTCCAAGTTCACGATCAGGCCCAGGTAGGTCACTGCATGGTGACACCGGGTCCTCCCGGATCAGCGATGAACGACTGAGCGTCACTGATCAGTGACGCAACTGTCGCGGCGAAACCATCGGCACCCAGCGCAGGCAATATTCCTGGTAGAAGACCTGTCAGCGCCACCGACAGAACCGCCTCTGGTTTGAGTGCGCCCCCGGTCGATTTCGAGACGGCCGACAGTTTCTCGTCGAGCTGACCGAAGGTGACGGAAGTTCCGGCGTGGGACACCGCAATGGACGATGCGGCAACTGCGGCCGCGGCCGAGATCAGTTCGGGCAGGTCGTCGATCGTCTTCGGCTTCGGTGCCGGCTCTGCACGTTCGGCCTCGGCCCGCATGTCCACCGCCCGAATGACACTGCTGGGGTCTGAGGTCACGAGATCGAGCACACGGGTGAAACGCTGCGCGAACAATTCGATCGTCTTCGACTCGAACAACGACGTGGCGTAGTTGAACACGGCATCGATTCCGACAAGATCACCGGAATCGTCGAAACGTTCGACCGCCGTCAGTTGCAGATCGACTTTGGCCTGCTCCAGTCCGCTTTCCAAAGCCGACACTTCCAGGCCAGGCAATGCGAACGTGCCGGTGGCAAGGTTCTGGAAGGTCAGCATGACCTGGAACAGAGGACTGTAGGCGGCCGAGCGCTTGTGACCCGCCACCTCGACAACCCGCTCGAAAGGGACATCGGCGTTACCGAACGCAGACAGATCGGTTTCCCGTACGTCTATCAACAGATCAGCAAAGGTCGCGCTCGGCGAGACTTTCGTCCGGAGCACCAACGTGTTGACGAACATTCCGACGAGGTCGTCGAGCGCGGCGTCACCACGACCCGCCACCGGGGTCCCTACGGTGATGTCTTGATCACCGCTCAGCTTCGACAGCAGCACCGCCAACGCGCCGTGCACGACCATGAAGACTGTCGCATTGTGCTCACGCGCAGTTTTTTGTACACGCGCTGCTATGTCGGACGGGACCGTGAACTCGGAGCGGCCACCGCGCAAGGACGCTCGAGCAGGGCGCGGAAAGTCGGTCGGCAACGCGATCTGCTCGGGCGCGCCGACCAGAGCATCGGCCCAGTAGCCGATCTGCTTGGACAACACACTGTCCGGATCGTCCTCGGATCCGAGGACCTCGCGCTGCCACAACGCGTAATCGGCGTACTGCACAGGCAGTTCCGTCCACTGCGGCGTGTCGCCTGCCGTCCGGGCGACGTAGGCAGTCATGACGTCTCTGATCAACGGCCGCATGGAGAAGCCGTCGGCGCTGATGTGATGTGCGACGAAGACCAACACGAACTCGGAACCGTTCGTCTCGCTGATCGAAAAGAGCTCGGCGCGAACGGGCACCTCGGCCGCAACATCGAACCCTGCGGTGACGACGTCTCCGACGACTGCCGGTACGTCGGCGGCCGAGATTTCACGAATCTCGAGCCTTGGTAGCACTTCGGACACCGGAACCACGGATTGCACGGGGCCGTGATCGGAATCCGGATACCGCGTACGCAGTATCTCGTGCCGACGGAACAGGTCGCCCACTGAGGCTCGCAGCGCCGCGACGTCCAATGAACCGGAGAGTCTGATGGCCACTGGAATGTTGTAGGCGTCCGATGCACGATCCACTTGATTGAGGGTCCACATGCGCTGCTGCGCCAAGGACAGCGACACGGCCTCCGGACGAGGGCGTGCGACCAGAGGCACACGAGCTCCCTGCCCGACGTGCGATTCCACCCGCGCAGCCAACGCACCGACCGTCGGCGCCTCGAACACCGAGCGCACCGAGATCGACGCATTCAGTGCCGCCCCGAGACGGGCAACGAGCTGGGTTGCGACCAGGGAATTGCCGCCCAGTGCGAAGAAATCGTCGTCGAGTCCCACTCGAGCCACTCCCAGAAGCTCGGAGTACACACGCGCCACGATCTCCTCGATGGGATCGGTCGGAGCGCGAAACTCGGTCGATTCGAAGACCGGAGCAGGCAGCGCTGCCCTGTCGAGCTTGCCGTTGGCGTTGAGCGGCAACGACCCCAGGACGACGAAGTGTGACGGCACCATGTAGGACGGCAACGACGTACCCAACGCGGTCCGTATCTCGTCGATGTCGATCGTCCGGGATTCGGAAGGAACCAGATACCCCACGAGTCGATCCCCGGTGAGGGCGTCGGAGTGCGAGATCACCGCCGAATCGGCGAGCGTATCGAGAGCGCGCATTGCCGCCTCGATTTCGCCGAGTTCGATCCGGAAGCCTCTGATCTTGACCTGGAAGTCGGAGCGGCCCGCGAACACGAGCTCGCCGTCTGCATTCCAGTAGGCCAGGTCACCCGAGCGATACAGCCGTCCGCCACTGGGGTCGAAAGGACTGGCGACGAAGCGCTCAGCGCTCAGATCGGGACGGCCGAGGTACCCCCGTGCCAGCTGCCCGCCCGCAAGATACAACTCCCCGATGGTTCCCGTCGGGACAGGGTGTAGGCGGGTATCGAGCACGTACGTCTGTGTATTCCACTCCGGCCGACCGATCGGGACGCGCGCACTCTCATCGGGTCGTACGCGGTGCGAGGTCACCGACACCGCAGCCTCGGTGGGGCCGTACAGGTTGAACAGGCCAGCGTCGTTGTGTTCGACGAAACGCCGCGCGGTATCTCCCGGCAGTGCCTCACCGATCGCGAGCACGCGCTTCAACGAAGACGGAAGGGCGCCATCTCCGTCGACCATCAGCGCGGTCAACATCGACGGCACGACATGGAGCGTGGTGATCGACTCTTTCCGAATGATGTCGTTGACTCGTGCGGGGTCGCGGTGCTCGTCCGGTCCGGCGATGACGAGGGTCGCCCCTGACGTCGGGGCCGACCAGAACTCCCACACCGACAGGTCGAACGTCGCTGCAGTCTTCAGCAGAATCGCATCCCGCGAATCGAGATCGAATTCCGCTCGCTTCCACATGAGCTGATTGACGATCGCAGCGTGGGTCACGGCCACACCCTTGGGGCGTCCGGTCGATCCCGAGGTGAAGATGACATATGCGGAGTTACCCGCGCGCAACGGTGCCCGCCGCTCCGAATCGGTGATCGGCGCGTCCGAATATGCCGATAGTTCCAGACCTGCGATATCCGACATCGCTATGTCCAGAACGGAGTGGTTCGCCAGTCGCGAACCGTCACTCGACTTGGACAGCAGCAGTATCGGCTCAGCAGTGTCGAGTATGTACTCGATCCGTTCCAGCGGCTGATCGGGATCGAGTGGCACATATGCGCCACCTGTTTTCGCGACGGCGAACATCGCGACAACCAGATCAGCACTGCGGCGTATCACCAATGCCGTCAGCGTCTCCGGTCCGACCCCACGTGCGATCAGATACCGGGCCAATCTGTTGACCTTCGAATCGAATTCACGGAAGGTCCAGCGTCGATCACCCTCGACCACCGCAGTCGAGTCCGGATGGATCGCGACCTGCTCGTCGAACAACGAGACCAGAGTGGCTTCGCGGTCAACGGGATGGTCGGTCGAATTCCACGAATCGAGTACGAGTTCGCGTTCGGAAGCAGCCAGCAAGTCGATGTCCCCGAGCAGTATCTCGGGTCGATCGACCACAGATTCGAGTAGCCGGACGAACCGAGTCGCGATCGTGCTCACCGTTGTGTGGTCGAAGAGATCCTTCGCGAACGTGAACTCTGCCGACATCCCTGCAGGCACTCCGCTTTCGGAATAGCGGTCCACCACGATCAGATGCAGATCGAACTGTGCCACACCGGACTCGATATCCACTGCTGCGATATCGAGACCAGGAAGGGCCACATCGGTGACTCCCTGGTTCTGGAAGGAGAACCCGACCTGAAACAGCGGGTGCCGTGCAGTCGAACGGACAGGATTGAGGACTTCCACCAGCCTCTCGAATGGCACGTCCGCGTTGGCGAAGGCGCCGAGGTCCACCTCACGGGCGCGGTCGATGAGTTCGTCGAACGACAGTGCGCCGTCCACCTGTGTGCGTAGAACCAGTGTGTTGACGAACATGCCGATCAGATCGTCGAGTGCGCGATCACCGCGACCGGCGATCGGTGTACCGACAGCGATGTCCCCTGTGCCGGAGAGCCTCGAGAGTAGCCCGGCGAAGGCCGCGTGCACCGCCATGAACAAGGTGCTACCCCGCTTGCGTGCCAGATCGCGCAAACGTCCGTGTAGTTCTGCATCGATGTCGAATTCGACACTGCCACCGGCGAAAGACTGCGTTGCCGGTCGCGCGCGATCGGACGGAAGGGTCAGCTCGTCCGGAAGATCCGCGAGTGCGTCGGTCCAGTAGCTGATCTGCTGAGCCGCAGTCGAGTTCGCGTCGTCCTCGGAGCCGAGCGCTTCGCGCTGCCAAAGACTGAAATCGGCGTACTGCACCGGCAACGGAATCCAACCCGGCTCGGTGCCCGTCGCCCGCGCCGCATATGCGGTCATCAGGTCACGAGCCAGCGGACCGACCGATACCCCATCGACGCTGATGTGATGCGCAACCATCGCGAGCACGTGCTCGGTGGCACTGATTCGGTAGAGCTCGATTCGCATCGGTACCTCTGTCGCCACATCGAACTGTGTGGACGCGAGTACAGCGATGTGCTCAGCCACAGCGTCGGGGGCGACATCTGATACCGGCAGCTCCGGAATTGACCGAGACGGGTGCAAAATCTTCTGCACCGGGCCGTTCTTGGACTCCGGATAGATGGTTCGAAGCGACTCATGACGAGAAATGAGATCGGAGACGGCCGCTCCGAGGGCTGCTACATCCAGCTCGCCTGACAGGCGAAGTGCAAACGGAACGAGGTACGCCGTCGAGGTGGGATCGAACCTGTTCAAAAACCACATACGACGCTGGGACAACGACAGTGGGATCTCGTTCGGGCGCGTTCGCGCGGCAAGCGCGACTCTCCCGGACGTTCCGGACCGTTCGACCTCGACAGCGAGCCTCTCCACTGTTCGTGACTCGAACAGTGCACGCACCGGCACAACTGAATCGACCGCTGCGCCGATCCTCGACACCACTCGCGTCGCAATCAGCGAGTTGCCGCCGAGTTCGAAGAAGTCGTCATCGACACCGACCCTGTCGACACCGAGCAAGTCGGCGAAGACCTCCGCGACGATCTCCTCGATCGGCGTAGTCGGCGCCCGGAACTCGCGAACCTCGAACACCGGCTCCGGCAACGCGCGACGATCCAACTTTCCGTTCACAGTCAACGGAATCTCGGACACCACAACAAAAGCTGACGGAATCATGTACTCCGGCAACACCGCAGCCACTGCACCACGAAGGGCCTGAACATCGACGCTCGAACCCACGACCGGTACGACGTACGCCACCAACTGCTGTGCGTCGTGCCGATCGGTTCGAACCACGACGGCCACCTGGCCCACCGAATCCTGACTCGACAGCCCGGATTCGATTTCACCGAGCTCGATACGGAAGCCACGAATCTTGACCTGATCATCAGCACGACCGACGAACTCGAGATCACCATCGATGGTCCACCGCGCCACATCACCGGTGCGGTACATCAACGAACCAGCAGCATGCGCCGCACTACCAGAGAACGGGTTGGCGAGGAAGCGCGTTGCAGTCAGGTCCGTTCGACCCAAGTACCCACGAGCCAACGTCCCACCCGCAACATACATTTCGCCCGCAACACCCACCGGAACCGGCTCCAGACGCGAATCGAGAACATAGACGCGTAGCCCTGGGATAGCTCCGCCCACTACCGATCCCGTAGCACTCGACACCAGTTCGCGGTCGATCCGACGATGCGACACATGCACGGTGGTCTCGGTGATCCCGTACATGTTCACCAGCTCGGGACCGTTCTCCCCGTGTCGTTCGAACCAATCCGACAGTCGACGCAGTTCGAGGGCCTCACCACCGAAGATCACATACCTGAGCTGCAAGCTTCCCTCACCGACAGTGCCGACTCGGTCCACCTCTGCCAGCTGATAGAACGCCGACGGGGTCTGGTTCAGGACGGTGACATTTTCACGAATCAGCAGTTCACGGAACGACTCCGGCGACCGTGAGGTGAAGTAGTCCACCACCACGAGCGTGCCGCCGTGAAGCAAGGGCCCCCACAGTTCCCACACCGAAAAGTCGAATGCGTACGAGTGGAACAGCGTCCACACATCACTGCTGTCGAACTCGAACAGCCCATCCGTATTGGCCATCAAACGCGCCACCGCGACATGCGGGACCACTACGCCCTTCGGACGCCCCGTCGATCCTGAGGTGTAGATGACGTAGGCAACATCCGTGGGACGGAGCGGACGAGCACGCTCGACATCGTTCACCGCAGCGGAACCGAAAACCGACAAATCGACGGCGTCGATCTCCACGCAGTCCAACTCTGCAGGCACTGAGAATTCGCGTCCCGACCAGGTTACCAACGCAGTCGGTGCAGCATCTGCCAAGACGTAGGCGATGCGGTCTGCCGGATTGGTCGGATCCACCGGCACATACCCACCGCCGGCTTTGATCACAGCCAACAATGTGACAACGAGCTCCACCGATCGTGGCAATGCCACGGCGACCAACGACTCCGGGCCGACTCCAGTCGACATCAGGTGACGTGCAAGGCGATTCGAGCGATCGTCGAGCTCCCGATAACTCAACCGCTCATCACCGAACACCACCGCAGTCGCCTGCGGAGCCCACAGGACCTGTTGGTCGAACATCTCGGCCAATGTCGATACCGAGGGATCGATCCCGTCGACACCTGCCCAGGTCGAGGTCACAAGCACTCGTTCCTCGGCACCGAGCAGATCGATCTCGCCGATCACGATGTGTTCGTCCTCGGCAACCGCGTCGAGCACCCTCAGCAACCTAGCGCCGAACTCTTCGACCGTTCCTCGGTCGTAGAGATCTGTTGCGTAGGTCCAGAAAACTCGCAGACCATCCGGGGTGCCGTCTACAGCCGTCGATTCGGTGACCGTCAATTGCAGGTCTGCACGCGCGGTCGCCGCGTCGACGTCCACCGGCGCGACGGTAAGCCCAGGGAGGTCGAATCCAGTCCGTCGGATGTTCTGGAACGCGAGCAATACCTGAATCAGCGGATGACGGGCTTGTGAGCGCTCGGGATTGAGCACCTCCACCAGACGCTCGAACGGAATATCGGAATGCGCGAATGCAGCCAGGTCGACCTCACGCGCTGTCGCGAGCAATTCGCTGAACGTCGTCGCTGCGTCCACATCGGTGCGCAGGACAAGGGTGTTGACGAACATCCCGATCACATCGTCGAGAGCAGCGTCTCCGCGACCCGCGATCGGTGTGCCTATCGCGATATCGTCCGTCGCCGACATGCGGGCCAACATCACGGCAACTGCACTGTGGACGACCATGAACAACGACGCGTTGTTTTCTCGCGCGAGCGCTGAGAGTCGACCATGTACATCTGCGGTGACGTCGAAAGACACCATGGCCCCGTGACCCGAAGCCTTCTCTCCGCGAGGACGATCGGTCGGCAAAGTCACCTCGTCGGGCAGCCCGGCGAGCGCGTCTCGCCAGAATGTCTCCTGCTGAGCGAGCAGCGAGCCTGGGTCGGATTCGGACCCCAACACCTCGCGCTGCCAGATGGCGAAGTCCGCATACTGGACCTCGAGCATCGGCCAGCCTGGGTCGTGCCCCTCCGATCGGGCCACATATGCCGTCATGACATCGCGGGCCAGCGGAGACATCGAAAACCCATCGGCCGCAATGTGGTGGGCTACGAACATCAGCACGTGCTCGCGAGCACCGATCCGGAAGAGCTGCGTACGGAACGGAACATGCAGGGTGACATCGAAGCCAGTCGCAGCCAACTCGTACATACGCCCCGGCAGTTCATCTGCCGAAACGTCTACCGGTGTCAGATCGAGCGTGACGTCACCGACGGGCAGGATCTTTTGGTATCCCGATCCCTCGTGGTCCGGATAGACGGTGCGCAACGACTCGTGACGGCTCGTCAGATCGCCTACCGCCGCGGCCAGCGCCGCGACATCCAAAGCTCCGGTGAGCCTGATCGCCGCCGGAATATTGTTGACAGCCGACTCCGGATCGAATCGGTTGAGGAACCACATCCGTTGCTGTGCAAGGGACAATGGGATCAATGCCGGGCGGTTCTGTGGACCGAGCGCCTTGCGGCCACCTGTCCCGGCTTTGCGCTCGACGCTGGCCGCCAGCGCGCCGACCGTCGAATTCTCGAACAGCTCTCGTACTCCGACACTCGAGTCCAGCGCGGTACCCAACCTCGAAACCAATTGCATGGCAACCAGTGAGTTCCCACCGAGCTCGAAGAAATCGTCGTCGAGACCAACCCTCGCCGTGCCCAGGACGTTCGTGAATACCTGAGCGACGATCTCCTCGATCGGTGTGACGGGTGCGCGGAACTGCGCAACCTCGGCACTGGGCACCGGTAGGGCACGTCGGTCCAACTTGCCGCTCGCGTTGAGTGGGAATGCATCCAACGTTACGAACGCCGACGGCACCATGTACGACGGCAGTGACATCTTCACTGACGCACGAAGCGACTCGGTATCGACGAGGTGACCAGGCCGGGGCACCACGTAGGCGATGAGTCGATCGCCTGCGCGTGCATCGGAATGAACGACCACGACCGCGTCGTCGATGTTCTCGGCGCCCGAGCGCACGCTCGACTCGATCTCACCGAGTTCTACACGTTGGCCTCGAAGCTTGACCTGAAAATCGCTCCGCCCCACATACTCGAGTTCGCCGGCGGAATTCCAACGTACGACATCACCGGTTCGGTAGAGTCGAGAACCGTTCTCGCCGAAGGGGTCTGCCACAAAACGCTCAGCTGTCAGGTCGGCCCGACTCGCGTATCCGCGGGCAAGCTGCACGCCGCCGATATACAGCTCCCCCAGTACTCCGGCGGGCACCGAGTGCAACCGTTGATCCAGCACGTATGCGCGCGTGTTCCACAGTGGCACACCGATGGGAACGGTCTCGGTATCGACGTCGGTGACTTCATGAAAGGTGACGTCGACTGCAGTCTCTGCAGGTCCGTACAGGTCGTGCAACTCGGCGCCAGGAAAGACTTTTCGAACCCGAGCCACGGCCGAAGGCGTGAATGCCTCGCCGCCGACGAACAGCAGTCGAAGGGACCGGCACGCGTCGGTATCGACATCGGTGACGTACACGGACAGTACGGAAGGAACGAAGTGCGCGAGTGTCACCTGTTCCCGCTCGATGATGCGGGTGATCCGGCCTGGGTCTCGATGCGCATCATGTGGAGCGATGACCAGTGAGGCGCCGTTTTCCAGCCCCCAGAAGAACTCCCACACCGACACGTCGAACGTCGCCGGTGTCTTCTGGATCAATACGTCGGCATCGGTCAGCCGGTAGATCTCCTGACGCCACAGCATCTGATTCACGATCGCGCGGTGACTGATCGAGACACCCTTCGGCAGACCTGTCGATCCCGAAGTGAAGATGAGGTAGGCCGGATTGTCCGGTCGGAGTGGACGCGTCCTGTCCGTGTCGGTGATCGCAGACGTCGACACTTCACTCAGATCGAGCGTGTCGAATACACAGACAGGCGCATCCGCAGTGATCGAGTTCGCGGTGTCCTCGGTCGCAAGGACCAGAACGGGCCGAGCAGTCGCCAGGATGTGCTCGTTACGCGAGGCAGGCTGATCGGGATCGAGGGGCACGTACGCTGCCCCGGATTTGATGATCGCGTACATGCCTATCAGCAGCTCGAACGAACGCCGTGCCACCAATGCCACGGTGGACTCGGGGCCGACACCTCGGCCCACCAGATACCGAGCGAGGGCGTTCGCTCGCGCATCGAACTCCGCGTAGGTAAGGACCGGCGACGGGGCGTCGGTCTCCGATGCAAGCACCAGCGCAGTCGCATTCGGAGTACGACCGACCTGCGCGTCGAACAGGGAGGCGAGAGTCTGGGTGCTATCGACCGCATGCTCGGTATCGTTGACCGTGCGGACCAGCTGGTTGTACTCCTCCGGTTCCTGAAAGTCGATGTCGCCGACAATGATTGCCGGATCGACTTCGATCGCTCGTAAGATCCGCTGGAAACGAGCGGCCATCGCCTCGACGGTGGCCGCGTCGAACAGGTCGGTTGCGTAGGTGAAGAGGCAGGACAAGCCGGCGTCGGTGCCGTGCTCGTCGGTCTTCTGACTCATGGTCAGCTGGAGATCGAACTTCGAACCCTTGGTTTCGAAGTCGACCATCGAGACCGACAGTCCTGGCAGCTCGAGGTTCGTCAGCTCCATGTTTTGGAACGAGAGCATCACCTGGAACAGTGGGTGTCTGGCTTGCGATCGGGCAGGGTTGAGCACCTCGACGAGGCGTTCGAACGGGACATCTGCGTTGGCGAAAGCCTGCAAGTCCGTCGTACGCGTAGCGGCGAGCACCTCATCGAACCGTGCACGCCTGTCCACCGGGGTGCGGAGAACGAGCGTGTTGACGAACATGCCGATCAGATCGTCGAGAGCGGACTCTCCTCGTCCAGCAACCGGAGTTCCGACCACGATGTCCTCGGTCCCCGAGAGACGCGCGAGCAGGACAGCGAAAGCCGAATGCATCACCATGAACAGCGAAGAGGTGTGGCGACGTGCAAGATCGGTCAGGACGTCCACGGTGTCCTGATCGACGAGGAAGCTCACGCCCGCACCCTGATTCGATGCGACCGCTGGCCTCGGATGATCTACCGGCAGATCCAACTGGGCAGGTATCCCTGCGAGCGCAGACTTCCAATAGTTCTGTTGCCGCGCCAGTAGCGATTCCGGGTCACTCTCGTGCCCGAGCATGTCACGCTGCCACAAACTGTAATCCGCGTACTGAACCGGTAGCGGCAACCAATTCGGTTGCACGCCTTCGGACCTGGCAATATAGGCCGTCATGATGTCCCGGGTCAGTGGGCCCATCGAGAAGCCATCGGTGGAGATGTGATGGACGACCAGCACCAGAAGGTGTTCGGTCGGGCTGATTTCGAACAGACGCGCACGTAACGGAAGTTCGACGGTGACGTCGAAGCCGGTCGTCGCAACGTCTTCCAGAACCGAGAAAATGTCGTCCCCGGAGATCTCGATCGGCGCGAGATCAGGAATCACCTGGCTGGTGGGCAATACCAACTGATGGCCGGACCCGTCGACCTCGGGGAAAATGGTACGAAGGGACTCGTGCCGATCCAACACGTCGGCAACGGCCACATTGAGTGCCTGTCGGTCGAGCAGACCGGACAAGCGCACTGCCACAGGAATATTGTTGACCCCGGAGGCAGTGTCGAACCTGTTGAGAAACCACATGCGCTGCTGGGCGAGAGAGAGGGGAACGAGGTCCGGGCGCGCCTGCGGCACCAGAGGCTTACGGCGTCCGGCACCTGCCCGCTCGGCGAGTGCGCGAGCCAAAGCGTCGACAGACGGATTCTCGAACAACGTACGGACGCCGATCTCGGCATCGAGGGCTGCGCCCAGTCGAGTCACGACACGCGTCGCGATCAACGAGTTGCCGCCCAGTTCGAAGAAATCGTCGTCGAGTCCGACCTCGTTCGCGTCGAGTACCTCTGCAAAGACGCGCGCGACCGCCTGCTCCGTCGGCGAGACGGGTTCGCGGTACTCGCGCTGCACATGTACCGGATCCGGAAGTGCACGACGGTCGAGCTTGCCCGTGGCACCCAGCGGGAATTGCGCCAACGGCACGAAAACGGACGGGACCATGTACTCGGCCAGTCGTGAGGCCAGCATCTCTCGTACCGGACGGAGATCGGTATCGGGAGCAGTGACCACATAGGCGACCAACTGTTCGCCTCGCACCGAGACGGCCGCCTGCTGGATCGAGGTGTTTTCGAGTAGCACAGCTTCGACCTCACCGAGCTCGATGCGCAGACCCCTGAGCTTGACCTGCGAATCGCTGCGACCGATGTACTCCAGTTCACCGCCGCGATTCCACCGCACGACATCGCCGGTTCGGTACATCCGACTTCCGTACTGCGCGAACGGATCTGCGACGAAGCGGTCGGCCGAGAGGTCCGGACGACCGACGTATCCGCGCGCCAACTGAGCACCCGCGAGATAGAGCTCACCCGCGACACCCACCGGCACCGGCAACAGGCGCGCATCGAGCACGAACACCGAGGTGTTCCACACGGGCATACCGATCGGCATCACAACTGTGTCGACGTCGCTCACCGGGTGGTATGTGACGTCGACGGCAGCCTCGGTGGGACCGTACAGATTGTGCAAGGCGACATGGGGCAACGCTCGACGCAATGCCTGTGCGGTTGTCGGAGCGAGTGCTTCACCCGAGGCGAACACCAGACGCAACGAACTAGCCGCGGCCCGGCGGACCTCGACCTCCGGCACGAACACCGCCAGCATCGACGGCACGAAGTGTGCGACGGACACCCGCTCGCGCTGAACGAGTTGAAGGAGATAGCCGGCATCTCGATGGCCGTCGGGCGCAGCAACAACCACCGACGCACCGTTCTGCAGAGCCCAGAAGAATTCCCACACCGAGACGTCGAATGTGGACGGGGTCTTCTGGAGAACGACGTCGACGTCGTCGATCGGGTATTCGTTCTGCATCCACAGCAAACGATTCACGATGGCCGAATGCGCCACTGCGACACCCTTGGGCCGACCTGTCGAACCGGAGGTGAAGATCGCGTATGCCGTATTCGATTCCCGTAGCGGGCAGACCCTGTCATCGTCCGACACCGGCGCGTTCGAGTACCCGTCGACGTCCAGCGTATCGATGTCGATGACGCCGATGACGCCGAGTTCGAGATGATCCCGCGTCGTGGACAACACACAGACAGGGGACGCGGTGGCAATGATGTACTCGTTGCGCTCGATTGGCTGCGTCGGATCGACAGGTACGTATCCGGCGCCTGTTTTGACGATGGCATACATTCCGACCAGCAGTTCCACACTGCGGCCGATCGCAAGCCCCACCAACATGTCCGGGCCGACACCGATCGAGATCAAGTGCCGCGCAAGGCGATTGACTCGAGAATCGAATTCCGAGTACGTAAGCGTCGCGTCCTCGTACACCAGCGCTGTGGCGTCAGGTGTGGCCTCGACCTGGCGATCGAACAGATCTACCAGTGTCAGACCGGATGCGACATCGTGCCGTGTGCTGTTCCACGTCGATAGAACTCGCTCGCGTTCACCGGTGTCCAGCAGATCGATGTCACCCACCGCGACCGATGAATCCGCGACGACCGCTTCGAGAACGCGAACGAATCGAGACGCGAAACTGCGCACAGTTTCAGCATCGAAAAGATCTATTGCGTAGGTCAATTCGGCGGACATGCCCTGCCCGCGACCGTCCTCCCCGATCGACTCGACGACGTTGAGCTGTAGATCGAACTTTGCTACCTCCGTATCGAGAGCAACGCTGTCGACGGAGAGACCGGGCAGTTCGACGTGGCTTCGAGTGAGGTTCTCGAAGGAAAGCATGACCTGAAAAAGCGGGTGCCGCGCCTGTGAACGTGTTGGATTGAGCACCTCGACGAGGCGTTCGAAGGGCAGGTCTGCGTGACCGAATGCGCCGAGCGCCACTTCCCGCGCGCGACCGAGCTGCTCCGAGAACGATCGCGACGCGTCGACGTCGGTGCGGAGCACCAAGGTGTTGACGAACATCCCGACCAAATCGTCGAGCGCGGCGTCCCCGCGACCGGCCACGGGCGTCCCGATGGCAATGTCGTTCGTCCCGGACAGTCTCGAGAGCAAAACGGCAAGGGCGCCGTGCACAACCATGAACAGAGAAGCATTGTGGGCATGCGCCAGAACGGACAATTCACGATGCATGCGGGCAGAGATTTCGAAACGAACCGAGGAACCCTTGTAGGACTGACGATTCGGCCGCGGATGGTCGGTCGGCAGATCGAGCTGATCCGGTAGCCCTGCAAGCATGTCCGCCCAGTAGTGGACCTGGCTCGAAACAATCGACGTCGAGTCCTTCTCCGAACCGAGAACCGATCGCTGCCACAAACTGTAATCGGCGTACTGAACGGCCAGGGGCAGCCATGCGGGATGCTCCCACGCCGTCCGAGCCGCATAGGCGATCATGATGTCGCGAGCGAGGGGCCCCATCGACCAGCCGTCGGCCGATATGTGGTGCACCACCATCGCGACCACATGCTCGCGTGGCCCGATCTCGAACAGTCGGGCTTGAATGGGGACGTTCACCGTCACGTCGAACGTGGTCGAAGCGAGCGCGAAGACCTGGCGCTGGATGTCCGCTGCCGACGTCTGAATCGGCATGAGATTCGGTACGGTCTGAGCCGCATCGAGGATGCACTGCCGCGGGCCGTCGGCGGTGTCCGGGTAGACGGTCCGCAACGACTCGTGTCGATCGATGACATCCATGATGGCGACTTGGAGTGCCGCCACGTCCAGCTCGCCGGTCAGTCTCAGTGCGAACGGAATGTTGTAAGCAGTGGAATCGGTGTCGAATCGATTGAGAAACCACATCCGTTGCTGCGCCAACGACAGTGGCACGTGTTCGGGACGGGTCGAGGCGACCAAGGGGGTGCGACCGCCTTCGCCCGCTGCTTGCTCCACCCGTACTGCAAGAAGCGCTACCGTGGATGCCTCGAAAACCATGCGTACGGGAACACTTGCATCCAGCGCGACACCCAGCCTGGAGACCACCTGAGTGGCCAGTAGCGAGTTGCCGCCGAGTTCGAAGAAGTCGTCGTCGAGGCCGACGACAGGGACACCGAGGACATCACTGAACACTGTCGCAACAGTTTCCTCGATCGGAGTCGTCGGGGCACGGAACTGACGAAAGCTGATTCCGAGTTCCGGTTCTGGAAGCGCCCGGCGATCCAGTTTGCCGATCGGTGTCAACGGAACCTCGTCGAGAACGACGATCACCGAGGGCACCATGTAGTTCGGCAGCAGACGAGCAACGTGCTTCGACAGTTCGTCCTTGTCGATACCCACCGAACCGTGCACGTACGACACGAGAGCCGTTTGACCGGACTGCATTTCGCGTCCGAGTGTCGCAGCGAAGGTGACCGCCGGGAACGTCTCGAGCGCTGCGTCGATCTCCCCGAGTTCGATACGGAAGCCGCGAACCTTCACCTGGAAGTCCGAGCGCCCCACGTACTCGATGGCAAAGTCTTTCGTCCATCGAACAATGTCACCGGTGCGGTACATCCGCGTCCCCGCGTTGCTGTACGGGTCGGCGACGAACCGATCCGAAGTCAACCCTGCACGCTTGTAATATCCACGTGCGACAGCGTCGCCCGACAGATAGAGCTCACCTGCGACACCGGCAGGGACCGGCTGCAGGCGCGAGTCCAGAATCAGAGCGCCGACACCAGGCACAGGCCGACCTACCGTGATCGGCTCGCCGACGAACAGTTCACCGCGCGTCGATACGATCGTTGTTTCGGTAGGCCCGTATGCGTTGAAGAAGCGGCGGCCCGGCGCCCAACGCGCGATCAGATCGGCCGCGGATGCCTCACCGCCGACGGACAACAATTCCAGGTCGTCGAGGCCGGCCGGGTCGACGGAGCCGAGCACGGCCGGCGTGATGATCGCATGTGTGACAGCAACATCGGCGAGAAGTCGATGAAGTTCGGGGCCACCGATGATCGACGGCGGAGCCACGACCAGAGTTGCCCCAGCCGAGGCAGTGAGTGCCCATTCGAGAACCGATGGGTCGAAACTCGGGGAGATCACGTGCAGGAACCGCGACGCAGGCGTCACCCGATACAGGTCGACCGACTGGTCGATAAGGCCCGACAGGCCTCGATGAGTGACACTGACGCCCTTGGGCAGGCCGGTGGAGCCGGAGGTGTAGATGATGTACGCGGGGTGGTCCAGCCTCAGTGGCGCGGTCCGATCCTCGTCGGACAAGCCGACAGCCGGATAGCCGGCGACAGCCTCCTCGAACTCGGCGTCGTCGATTGCCCACCACTCGCACGTACCGGGTAGTTCGTCGACGCGAGCCGACGAGGTGATCCCTACGAGGGCCCCTGAGTCCGACAGCATGTGCCGTACCCGGTCGACGGGGTATTCGGGGTCGACCGGAACCCATGCGGCACCAGCTTTCGCCACTGCCCACATCGAGACGACCATCTCGAGCGAGCGCGGAAATGCCAGTGCGACAACGGACTCCGGTCCCACGCCGCGATCGATCAGGTACCGAGCATATCGATCGGTCAACTCGTCGAGTTCTCGGTACGTCACCGTCTCCATAGACGTGTGCACCGCGATGCCGTCCGGGTTGACAGACACACCGGCCGCCAAGAATTCTGGCAGAAGTCGCCGCGATTCGACGCGGCCACCGTGAATGGTCGTCAACGTCTCGGACTCGTCCGGAGCCAAAATATCGATGGCGCCCAACGGAACCGACGCGTCTGCAACGATGGCCTCGAGAATGCGCAGGAACCTGTCTGCGAATCCCTCGATCGTCGACTCGTCGAATAGATCTGTGGCGTACTCGAAGGTGGCTTCGATTCGTCCCGGCTCCCCGGAATCGTCCTGATGCTCGGTGAGCCAGAGCTGAAGGTCGAATTTTGCGATCGGAACATCGAGTTCCTGTGCGGTCACTTGCAGACCGGCGAAGCTGAGCTCGCTCACACGTGCCTTTTCCAGGGAGAGCGCAACCTGAAACAGTGGGTGCCGGGCAGTGGATCGAGCGGGATTGAGGACCTCGACGAGTCGCTCGAAAGGGATGTCTGCGTGCGCGAACGCCGACAGGTTGGTGTTGCGTACCTGATCGAGTAGTTCGTCGAACGAATCGTGGGGCTCGACCCGAGCACGAAGAACCAGCGTATTGACGAACATGCCGATGATGTCGTCGAGTTGCTCGTGGGCTCTGCCTGCAATCGGCGCACCGATCGCAATGTCGGTGGTACCGCTCAACCTCGACAGCAACACCGCGTACGCGGCCTGGACGACCATGAAGAGCGACGCTTGGTGTGCGCGTGCCACGGTGGTGAGACCGCGATGGATGCGAGCATCGATGGTGAAGCGGCTCTTTGCTCCGCCGTTGGTCGCCACCGACGGACGGGGGCGATCCGATGGCAGATCGAGCTGATCGGGAAGCTCGTCCAATTCTTGGACCCAGAATTCGATCTGTTGAGCGGACAGCGATGCGCTATCGCTCTCGAGTCCGAGGAGTCGACGTTGCCACAGCGCGTAGTCCGCATACTGGATCGGGAGCGGCGACCACGCGGGCACCCGTCCGTTCGACCGGGCCTCGTAAGCGGCCATCATGTCGCGTGCGAGTGGACCGAACGAAGACCCGTCCGCCGCGATGTGATGCAGCACCATGGCGAGCACGTACTCGGTATCGGAAATCTTGAACAGCGCGATCCGGATCGGTGCGGCGACTGCCACGTCGAATCCGCCGCGAGCGAACTCCACCAATTCGGTAGCCAACGAATTCTCGTCGACGGTTGCGGCCGAGAGATCCGACAAGACGTCCTCGGTCCGCAGGATCAATTGTTGTGGGGCATCGTCGACCTGCGGGTAGACCGTCCTCAGCGTTTCGTGACGAGCGACCACGTCCGCAAATGCCTGGGACAGCGCCACTTCGTTCACGTCGCCGGTCAGTCGCACCATGAACGGGAGATTGTAGGCAGCGGTATCCGGGTCGAACCGGTTGAGGAACCACATACGTTGCTGGGCAAGGGACAGGGGCAGAACATCCGGCCGAGTACCGGCAGTCAGTGGTGGGCCTGCGGAGCCTTGTTCGATCGCAGTCTCGGCACGCGATGCGAGCGCACCGACCGTCGGTGCTTCGAACAACTCTCGGACACCGAGACGGATGCCGAGGGCAGTTCCCACCCGGGTGACGAGTTGCGTTGCGATCAGCGAGTTACCGCCCAGTTCGAAGAAGTCCTCGTCGAGACCGACGTGCGATGCGCCCAGGACGTCTTCGAAGACACCTGCAACCACGTACTCGACACGTGTCTGCGGTGCTCGGTATTTTCTGGCGCTGCTGAACACCGGCTCCGGCAACGCTTTTCGATCGAGCTTGCCGCTCGTGTTCAGCGGCAGGGCATCGAGAACGACGATCGCGGAAGGCACCATGTACGACGGAAGCGATCGGGACGCGAACTCGGTGCCCTCGGCAGCGTCGAGCGCAGCGCCTGGACCGGGTACCACGTAGGCGACAAGTTGCTCTCCGGTCGCAGTGGGAACGACGAGTGCCACGGCCTGCGAGATGGATTGGTGTGCAAGAAGAACCGTCTCGATTTCACCGAGTTCGATGCGCTGCCCACGAAATTTGACTTGGAAGTCGGTACGCCCGATGTAGTCGATGGTGCCGTCCGCACGCCAACGCACGAGATCGCCGGTGCGGTACATCCGTTCCCCCGCGCTCCCGAACGGGTTGGCGACGAAACGGTCCGAGCTCAAATCTGGTCGGCCCACGTATCCGCGAGCCAACTGCACGCCCGCCAGATAGAGTTCGCCGCTTTCTCCGACCGGGCTGGGCCGGAGCAGGCCGTCGAGTACCAAAGCCCTGGTGTTCCATTCGGGAACTCCGATGGGAACAGTTCTTTCGTCTTGTACACCACTTTCGTAGTACGTCACCGAGACCGCAGCTTCGGTGGGGCCGTACAAGTTGTGCAGCCCGGCATCGGTCAGCTCACGAAAGGCTGCTGCTGTTTCCACCGGCAACGCTTCACCGATGACGAAGACATGCCGCAACGACCCGCATGTTCCGATCGGTGCGTTCGCGACGAACACCGTGAGCATCGACGGCACGAAGTCGGTGACGGTCACGCTGTGTTCGGCGATCTTGTCCGCGACGTAGACCGAGTCCCGATGTCCGTCGGGAGTGGCCAACACCATGGTGGCGCCGACCTGGAGGGGAAGGAAGAAGCCCCACAGTGAGACGTCGAACGTTGTCGCCGTCTTCTGCAGGTAGACGTCGGTGGAGTCGAGTTCGTACTCCGAGCGCATCCACTGGAGTTGGTTGTCGATCGCCGCGTGAGTGACTGCGACGCCCTTGGGTCGGCCGGTGGAACCCGAGGTGTAGATCACGTATGCGGTGTTGTCGAGTCGCAACGGGGAGAGGAGATCGCACTCTTCGACGCGTGCCGAATTCAGCGCTGCGTAGTCGAGAAGGTCGACCTGAATCGTGTCGGTGCCGTCCGGCAGTTCCACGCCGTCGCGCGAGACGACCAGAACGCAGAGTGGTTGCGCAGAGTCGAGAATGTAGGCGGTGCGATCGGCGGGATGATCCGGATCGAGCGGTACCCATGCGCCGCCGGCTTCGACGATCGCATACATCGCAACGATCAGGTCGAGTGATCGACGAATCGACAATCCGACCAGTGTCTCCGGCCCTACACCCTGGGCGATCAGCATCCTGGCAAGACCGCTCACGCGCGAACCGAGTTCGCCGTAGGTGAGCGACAAGCCTTCGTAAACGAGCGCTGTGCTCTCTGGATCGAGGTCGACGCGGGCATGGAAGTCCGACAGAAGTGTCCGTTGGACCAGCTCGTGTTCTGTCTCGTTCCAGATCTGCAGGACAGAGGCTTTCTCGTCTGCAGTGGTCAGCTCCAGGTCCCATACTCGGGCGCTCGGCCCTGCCGCGATGAACCGGTCGAGGAAGTCGGTGAAGCGTGCGTGATTGCGTGCCGATTCTTCGGAGCCGTACAGGTTCGGGTTCGACTCGAAATCGACGTGAGTCGTGCTGCCTGCGACGCTCTGATAGAGGTTGAGCCCGAAATCCTCGATCAAACCGGTGGAGAGGATGTTGATTCCGCCGACCATCGAACCGAAACGCAACTCGCTGAAGAAAAGCATGATGTTGACCCACGGTCCGAAAAACGACGCCTGTCCGCCGGCACCGCCGGCGTCGCGGCGGATGTCTTCGTGGCGGTAACGCTGATGCCGAAGCGCACCGGTCACTTCGGTACCGATGCGTGCCAGAAGCTCTTCGATCGTGGTGTCGCTCGACACGTCGAGACGCAGGGGGACGACATTGGAGACCATGCCACCCGAGCGGCGAAGTACTGCCGTGGTGCGAGCGGTGACCGGCAGGCTCAGGACGACGTCCTCGCGTCCGGTCATCTGTGCCAGGTAGGCCGCGAACGCGCTGATCACGACACTTGCCAGCGTTGCACCCGTCGCAGTGGTCAACTCTTCGATCCGCGCGCCTTGGAGCGGCGACAACGCCGTGGTGTCGATCTGACTGACGGGTGCGGGAGCCGCACTGCGCCCGGCCAGGCTCGTCACAGAGTCGATTCCCGCCACTCGATCCGCCCAGTACTCGCGGTCGGTCTCGAAGCGAGTCGAGTCCCGATATGCAACGTCGAGGTCGTAGACCTTGGTCAGGTCCGAGGACAGATTCTTCTTCGGCTCGGTGCCGTTCACGGCGGCGGTGTAGAGCTCCGCGACGCGATTCATGAACGTGACCGCACCGAATCCGTCGAGCACCACGTGATGGACGCGCTCGTACCAGAAAAAGAGGTCGTCTTCGAGGTGCAGCACCGTCGCGGCGATCAACCGGTCGGTGAGCATGTCTATCGGAGCGCTGTAGTCGGCTCGCATCCACGCGTGCGCTACTGCTCGCGGGTCGTCCTCACCGCGTAGGTCGAGGTATCCGAGTTCGTCGTCGAGGGTGGGATCGACGTATTGGCGCGGTTCAGCATCGACTTCGACGATACGAACGAACCCGGACTGCATCTCGAGCGCTGCTTCGGACGACACTCGCTGCAGAAGGTCGATGTCGAGAACACCACGTAGTTCGACGTACTGCGCGATGTTTGCGGGAACGGACGGATCGACGTGTTGCGCGAACCACATCCCGAGTTGAGCAGGAGAGAGCGGAAACGACGACTCGCGGCCCCCCTGCGCATCCTGACCTGATCCTGCCGAACCTAGCGGGTCCAATCGAAGCCTCTCTTTCCCACAATCACACGCCCCTGATCGACTTCTGAGTGCAGAGGTCGATCAAGCACCGAATACAACAATCTCATTCTTCGCTGCGCAGTCGAAAAGAACGCACACCGATCAGAGCCAAGTTACCTTGCAGTACATCTCCGAATCCGGTTGCGATCGTTACATCTGCTTACTGATCCGCTGGGCCCCCGCCAGCGACATCGATACGGTCGGCCGAACGCTCGGCAGTATGCACGAGCCGGTGATCTGAGATCACGCCACCGTTCTTCTTTCCTGAATTCGGCACCGGTCCAATCTACAGTGCTGCCGACAATCGACTCCAACTCGGCGAGGCCTGTGCAGGCGCCTGCTCAGGCGGTCATGTCCAGCGACGCGATGACCTTGGTCGGATGAATACGAACCACCAGCTCACCGGGCACCCCGTTGCGCTTGCCGAACTCTGCGGCACGCTCGGCTCCCATATATCGGGCGCCGATCTCGGTGGCAGTACGCACCAGGTCTGCCGGCTCCTCGGACGTCGTGGCGATTCCTTGAATCTGCACGAATCCGTAGGGCGGCTCCTCCAGGTCCACCGACAACGCGACGCGCGGGTCACGTGCGATCGCGCGCCCCTTCGCGGTCTCGGCACCAGTGTTGAACACGATCGTCTCGTCTTCGAGAACGAACCATATCGGCACCACCAGCGGCCGCCCGTCCGCCGCGACGTAGCCGAGCTTGCCTGTTCTCGTGCCGAAGCCGAGAAATTCACGAACCTCACTATCCGCCAGTGTTGCCATCCCGCGAGCCTATCGACTACCACCGACAATTCTCCGTGCGATCGTCAGATACACCGCTGCAAGTTCTGGCGCCGAGAGTGGACCGTCGGGCCGATACCATCCTGCGATTCCGACGCACAGTGTCGTCACCGCCCGAGAGGCATCCTCCGCATGCTCGGTGTCGAAGTCACCCGACTCGACGCCGTCGTGGACGATCGTGTCGAGCATGCGCTGCTGCTCATCACGTTGGGCGATGTACTCACTGCGGTTGTCGGCTTCGAGGCTGCGGATCTCGGTCGATCCGATGAACGCCTGATCCCGGCGATACATGTGGAACAGGAGTAACGAGGTGACGACGGCATCGAACCGGGCGCTGGGTGAGGACCCAGCTTCTGATTCCGCGATCCTCGACCGTTGAAGCAAATCAGCCATAGCGGCCTTCATCAGACCCACCAGAAGGGCCTGCTTCGACGGGAAATGGTGATACAGCCCTGGCACCGACAGTCCGGCGCGAGCTGCGATCTCACGCACCGAAGCCCCGTGGTAGCCCTGCTCGACGAACGCTGCGAGGGCCGCAGCCAGCGGCGCGGAGAGCACCGAGCCCTCGTAGAAGCGCCAGCTACCTCGCTCCGCATCTCCACTCATGTTGTCCCAGCTTGCTCGAATGTGACCTTGCCTGCGCGAACAGTGGCCAGAATAGGATCCGAACGCAGGTCGCGGTTTCCCAAGTTCGCGGGGTGTTCGGCCAGAATCACCAGATCCGCGGCATCCCCGACTTCGACCGATGGGCGGCCACCACAGGCCGCGCTCAAGGCGATATTCAGCGGTAGCGCCTCCTCGACCTGCCACGGCCGGCGATCGTCGTCGGTGCGCCACACGGCATCGGCGACCGCATCGAGCGGCGACGGCGAGCTGACCGGGGCGTCGGAGCCGAACAGCAGCTCCACGCCCGCGCGATGCAGCGAGGCGTACGGGTAGGAGATCGAGGCTCGCCCACTCCACAGTTCGTCGGCGACGTCACGGTCGCTCATCGCGTGCTGAGGCTGGATGGAGGCCGCGACGCCTGCCGCGGCGAACCGCTGCACGTCGACAGGCAGGACCTGTTGAGCATGCTCGATCCGCCCGCCGGCCCCGATAGCCTCGAACGCGTCGAGTGCGAGTGAGTTCGCGCGGTCACCGATCGCGTGAACAGCCGGCTGCATTCCGGCTTCGGATGCCTTGCGCATCAGTGCCTGGAGGTCTGCGGGCGTCTCGAGAAGCAGGCCGGTTCCGGAACCATCGGGATACGCGTCGTGACAACATGCGGTTCGGGTGTTCAGTGAACCGTCGAACATCACCTTCAGCGGGCCGAGTGAAAGATGCCGCCCGTCACCGATGCGATCACCGGTCCTCGCGCCGAGGTGCAACTCGTGTTCGAGCCATTCCGGCCACACCGCGATGGACACGTCGACGAATGACTGCCCGACGTCGGCACGACGCAGCCAGACAGCTCTGTTGTCCGCGTACTCGAAATCGGTCACGGCGGTGATGCCTCGTCGAGCCAATTCGGCGGTGGCGTCGAGGACACTGCGATCACCGTGCTCGGTATCGGCCCGCCGGTCGAGAGCACCGAGACCTTCCATGCAGTCGTGATCGCGCAATATCCCCGTCGGATGATCGATGGACAGTTCGGCCAGAAGTGCCGGACTGAGCCACAGTGTGTGCAGATCCATGCTCGTGATCGCCACGAGGCGGTCCGGTAGGGCCCTCTGCAACACATCCTTGTGTGGCGCGTCGGGCCACAGCGCGTCCCGAAAACCTTGGGCGCGCAGTATCCCGTGCCCGTACCGCTCCTCGGAGTGCACAAGGATGTCCACGACGGCAGCGGCAGAGTCTGATTCCGAGACATCGATCCGCGTCAACGATGCGGCCCACTGCGTCAGATGCACGTGATTGTCCACGAAACTGGGCAACAGCGCCCCTCCCCGACCGTCGAGGATCTCCCCCTCGGTGGCGCGCGAAGCACTCCCGGACGGGGTCACCTCGGCGATCCGACCACCGACCGTCTGCACTTCGAAGGTCGGGCCGCCCGCGGCGAGAACCACGTTTCTGATCAGCACCTCCGGACTCTAGAACACTCTTGCCTTGAAAGCGTGGGCCGACCGAGTGGGAACCTCTGACGAAGGTGAAGCATCAGCGGCTGTGGTCTCGTCCACGTTCGACGAACCAATCCACCAGATCCGGTGCATCGACGGCCGAGCGGTCGAGAATGCGAGCGGCGTCATCACCCTGAAAGATCCGTTTGAGCGGAACCTCGAGCTTCTTCCCCGTCCTGGTGTGTGGGATTCCGGGGGCTGCGATGATCTCATCGGGTACATGCCGCGGTGATGCGTGCTCCCTGATGACCGCCTCGATCCGTCCTCGTAGCGGCTCATCGAGTTCGGCACCGTCGGCCAGCACTACGAACAGCGGCATCCAATAGCTACCGTCGCCGGATTCGATCCCGAGGACGAGGGATTCGACCACCTCGGGTAAGGATTCGACTGCCTGGTAGATGTCGGCACTACCCATTCGAATACCGTTGCGGTTCAATGTCGAATCGGAACGCCCGTGAACGATGACGCTGCCATGATCGGTGACGGTAATCCAGTCTCCGTGGCGCCACACCCCTTCGAAGGTATCGAAGTACGCGTCGTGATACCGCGATCCGTCCTCGTCGTTCCAGAACCGGGTCGGCATCGACGGCATCGGCTCGGTGATGACGAGTTCGCCTACCTCGCCGGTTACCGAACGACCCTGGTCGTCGTACGCGGCCAGCGCGACGCCGAGGTAGGGGGCCGACAGTTCGCCCGGCCATACCGGCACCGTGCGCACCCCACCCGCGAACGCCGAGACCACATCGGTCCCACCCGAGATCGAGAATACCGGGACGTCACGGCTGATGTTGTCCGCCAACCAGATCGACGATGTGGCCGGTAGCGAAGACCCGGTGATCCCGATCGCCCGCAGCGCACCGAGGTCGTGATCTTCACCTGGGTGTGAACCCGCCTTGATGCAAGACAGCACGTAGCCCGGGCTCGTTCCAAGGAAGGTGACCTTCTGTGCGGCAGCGATTTTCCACAACGCATCGGCCGTCGGGAAGCCCGGGCTACCGGACGAAGTCACGATGGTGGCGCCGACGAGGAGACCTGCCACCTGAAAATTCCACATCATCCAACTGGGGCTCGTGTACCAGAAGAACGTGTCATTCGGTCCGATATCCGATTGCAGTCCAACGGACTTGAGATGTTCGAGCAGAACTCCACCATGACTGTGCACGATCCCCTTGGGCAAACCCGTGGTACCCGAGGAGAACACTATCCACAGCGGATGGTCGAACGGAACAGGAACACTGGTCCACACGCGCTCGCCGGCAGTGGCCTCGTCCCACGTGATCGATCCTGCAGTGACATGCGTGCCGACCTGGACGACGAGATCGACCGTCGGCAAGTTCTCACGCAACGCGCTGACGTCTGCAGTCTTGTCGTGGAATTTGCCGCCGTAGGAGTACCCATCGGCGCTGATCAGCACCTTCGGATCCAGTTGTCCCAACCGATCCGATGCGGCAGACGCGGAATAGTCCTGTCCACAGGCCGACCACACCGCACCGATGCTTGCCACCGCCAGAAACGCGATCACCGTCTCGGGAATGTTGGGAAGATAGCCGACGACGCGGTCTCCCTTCGTGACGCCTCTAGTCTTCAACGTCTCGGCCAGCGATGCTGCCTGCCTAGCCAACTCGTGCCAGGACAGTCTGGTGATCGATCCGTCCTCGTGAGCGTGGACGATCGCGGGCCGATCGGTTCGGATATGTCGCTCGACCTGGTCGACGTAGTTCAGCGCGGCGCCGGTAAACCACTGTGCCCCCGGCATATCGGTCGATTCGAGAATCGAGGTGGGTCGATCGGCGACGATGATGTCGAAGTAGTCCCACACCGCGCGCCAGAAATCGGGGAGATTCTCGGTGGACCATGTCCACAACGATCGATAGTCGGTCAGGTCGAGAGCGTGCCGCCGTTGGACGTAGCGCTGAAAGTCCGTGATGCGCGCATTCTCGATGTCCTCGGTCGACGGCGTCCACTGCGTATCGGTCATATTGTTCAGTATTCCCGACGGTGCCCGATCCGCGTCGTAGGTCACTGCGGCTCCACTGCCAGCATTACGATGGACTTCTCACGCATCTCGACTTTCCGCACCTTACCGGTGACCGTTGTCGGGAACTCATCGACGACGTGGACGTATCGCGGGATCTTGTAGCCTGCCAGTTTTCCCTCACTGAATGCTCGAACCGCAGCGGCATCGAGCGGTACTGCGCTGTCCCGCATTCTGATCCAAACCATCAGTTCTTCGCCGTACTTCGCGTCGGGAACTCCGATCACCTGAGCGTCGAGGATATCGGGGTGGGAGTACAGAAACTCCTCGATCTCTCGGGGGTAAATGTTCTCTCCCCCTCTGATGACCATGTCCTTGATCCGCCCTGTGATGGCGACGTAGCCGTCGGCGTCCATGACTCCGATGTCGCCGGTGTGCATCCACGCCTCGGCATCGATGGCCTCGGCTGTCTTTTCCGGGTTCTGCCAGTACCCGGCCATGACGGAATAGCCTCGTGTGCACAGCTCCCCCGGCTCACCGCGCGGTACGGTCTCCGCGGTCGTCGGGTCGACGATCTTCACCTCGAGATGCGGACCTACTGCACCTACCGTCGAGACTCTTTGGTCGATGGTGTCCTCGCTACGAGTTTGCAGCGAGACTGGCGAAGTCTCGGTCATGCCATAGCAAATGGACACCTCGCTCATTCCCATTTTGTCTATCACCTGCTTCATGATCTCCGCCGGGCACGGCGACCCTGCCATGATTCCGGTGCGTAGACTCGACAGGTCGAACGAATCGAACTCCGGCAGCGCAAGTTCGGCGATGAACATCGTCGGGACGCCGTACAGCGATGTGCACCTCTCCTTCTCGACGGCGGCGAGCGTTGCAGCAGGCTCGAAAGCTCGTCCAGGGATCACCATGGCACTGCCGTGGCTTGTGCAGGCAAGGTTGCCCATGACCATGCCGAAGCAGTGATAGAACGGCACCGGGATGCACACTCGGTCCTCGGCGGTGTAGTGGCACAGTTCGCCGACGAAAAACCCGTTGTTCAGGATGTTGCTGTGGCTGAGCGTGGCGCCTTTGGGGAATCCTGTTGTACCCGAGGTGTATTGGATATTGATCGGATCGTCGACCCGCAGTCGGTCCTGCACCTCGGCGACCATTCGTGGTCGATCGGCCAGCGCGCGGTGCCCGCGGTCGGTCATCAATTCCCATCCGAAGCTGCCGATGTATACCACTTCCCGCAGATCAGGAGTTTCCGGACGAGCCTCCTCGATCATGGCCGCGTAGTCCGCGCCCTTGAACTCCTGCGCCGACAGTAGGACCGACACGCCTGATTGCTTCAGTACGAACCGCAACTCGTGGGTGCGGTAGGCCGGGTTGATATTGACCAGAATGGCACCGATTTTGGCGCTTGCGTACTGCGCCAGTACCCACTCCGGGCAGTTCGGGGCCCATATGCCGACGCGATCGCCCTTCACGACGCCTTGCACCAGCAGGCCCGCGGCCAACAATTCCACGTCCGCGAGGAACTCCGAATAGGTCCACCGCCGGTCGGACACGACATCTATCAGCGCATCATGCCCGCCGTACAGCGATGCAGTTCGATCCAGATTTGCTCCGATAGTGTCTGCGAGCAGCGGCTGAGGCGACGCTCCTGACGCATAGCTGAGTGTCTCCATGACTCCCACGATAGTGAGCTGCGTCACCGAGGACCACCCCCGGACAGGGGTACTCAGTCGAGCGTCATGGTCTCCGAGGATTCGAGAACATCCGCTCGAGAGGTGTCCTTCAGCGCCACACCCGACCGTCCCAGGCTGCGCGCGCCCCGCACGAGTCCGGCAACGATCTTGGCGGATTGCCGATAGCCCAATCCTTCCGGTGGGTGAATGTTCGAGATGCAGTTGCGGTCGGCGTCCGACCGGCCTGGCGCAGGCAGATGCGTCAGATAGATGCCCAGACTGTCGGCCACCGACAGCCCGGGGCGTTCACCGATCAGCACGACGACAGTGCGCACCCCCATCGCCTCTGCGATGTGATCGCCCAGTGCCACCCGAGCCTCGGTCGCGATGACCGGCGGCGCCATCGTGTACAGGTCTGCCAATTCCTCGACAAGCGCTTCCAACATCGAGGTTCCATGATCGGTCAGTGCGCGCGGCGAGAGTCCGTCGCTCAGCACGAATCCGATATCGAACTCCCCCGGCGTGATCGAAGACAGATCCTGGGGCTGTCGGCCCAGGTCCGGTCTGCGGAGATACTCCGCCCGCGATGTCGCCTTCGAAGTCACGACGGCAGGAGCACCGATCCCTACCCGCTCGACGGCGACTGTGAACGAGTCCACCTCCAGTGGCGTGTGTACGGCGTCACGGGCCGCGGCGTGTGCGGACCTGAGCTCGAGAACACGTCGCGTCGGCAGTGAATCGCCGGTGCGGCCCAGTCCGATTCGAGCCTGCGTACTCAGTCTCAGGTCCGCCCAGAAGTCGGTGGGTTCGATCTCGGTCATCGTGTACCCGTCAGCGCTCGTAACGGGGACCCCGTTGCGTCGACGTCGAGTATCCGACCATGGGAGTCCACCATGCCCAGGCGATCGAGCCAGGCCGCAAATTCGGGAGCAGGTTCGAGGCCCAGTACCTGACGCACGTACAGGACGTCGTGAAAACTCGAACTCTGATAGCCGAGCATGACGTCGTCCGCACCGGGAACGGCGATGACGAAGGCCACTCCTGCGGCGCCGAGAAGCGTCAACAGCGTGTCCATATCGTCCTGATCGGCCTCGGCGTGGTTGGTGTAACAGACGTCGACACCCATCGGTAGGCCGAGCAGCTTTCCACAGAAGTGGTCCTCGAGCCCGGCTCTGATGATCTGCTTACCGTCGTAGAGGTACTCGGGTCCGATGAATCCGACGACGGTGTTGACCAGCAACGGTTCGAGGTCGCGGCATACCGCATACGCCCGCGTCTCCAGTGTTTGCTGGTCTACTGGTTTGCCTCCCATTCCAAGGTGCGCGCCGGCGCTCAGCGCTGAACCCTGGCCGGTTTCGAGATACATGACGTTGTTGCCGACGGTTCCCCTGTGCAGCGATCGACCTGCTTCGTTGGCTTCGCGGAGGAGCGAAACATTGACGCCGAAACCAGAATTGGCGCCCTCGGTTCCCGCGACGGACTGAAAAACCAGGTCGACGGGAACGCCTTTTTCGATCAGCTCCATCGTCGTCGTGACGTGCGAAAGGACGCAGGACTGCGTCGGGATCTCGAAACGCTGACGAATGTCGTCGAGGAGATGTAACAGATCCGACGTCGCATGAGGTGAATCGGTCGCCGGGTTGATTCCGATGACGGCGTCCCCCGACCCCAACAGCAACCCGTCCAACGTTGCCGCCGCGATGCCGCGTGGGTCGTCGGTCGGATGATTGGGTTGCAGCCTCGTCGCGAGCGTTCCCGGCAGGCCTATCGTCGTGCGAAACGCTGCGGTGACCTCGGCAGCGCGTGCCACCGCGATCAGATCCTGGTTCCGCATGATCTTGCTGACTGCAGCCACCATCTCCGGGGTGAGGCCTGGTGCAACGGCACGTAGCGTCGCTGCAGCCGAGGTCGATGCGGCAGTGTGCAGAAGCCAGTCTCGGAGTCCTCCCACCGTGAGATGCGAGACTGCGCCGAACGCGACGCGGTCATGCGAGTCGATGATGAGTCTGGTGACTTCGTCGGTTTCGTAGGGAACCAGAAGGTCCTGCAGAAATACCCCGAGGGAGACTTCCGACAGTGCCCACTGTGCTGCCGCACGCTCTGCATCGGATTGTGCTGCGCACCCGGCTAATTCGTCGCCCGAGCGTAGTGGCGTCGCTTTGGCCATCAGTTCCACGAGAGAGTCGAACTGGTAGGTAGTGCCCGATATCTGCTGCGTGTAGGTGGTCATTCGAGCTCAGCTTCTGCCTTCGCCAGCGCTGCGAACTCTTCGTCGGGCGAGTTCGCGACCAGGTGATGGCGGCTGTAGATACCGAAATACAGCATGAACGCAGCGAACACGCCCAGGCACCAGAGCGCTGCAGTGCTGTCGACAAGGAACGTTGCGACGACGGCCAGCGCGGCGACTACCAGGGCGAAGCCGGTAGTGACGACTCCACCGGGAGTGCGGTACGGGCGTTCCATCTCCGGTTCCTTGCGACGCAGCACGATGTGGCTGATCATCATCAGAACGTAACTCAGCGCGGCGCCGAAGACTGCCATGTTGAGCAACATCGCACCTTGCCCCGTGAGCGAGAGCAGGAAACCGATGATGCCGGGCACGATGAGTGCAAGGACGGGAGCTTTACGAGAGTTGGTGACAGAGAGCGTCTTCGGTAGGTACCCGGCACGAGAGAGCGCGAACAACTGCCTCGAGTAGGCGTACATGATCGAGAAGAAGCTGGCAACGAGGCCGGCAAGTCCGATGTAGTTCACCACCTTGGCGGCTCCACTGTCGCCGAGCGCCTCCACGAGTGGATTGCCGGATGACTGCATCGCCTCGGCTCCGCCTGCGCCGGTGACGAGGAAGAGCACCGATGCGCCGGTGACGAGCAGGATGCCCATCGCAGCGATGATGCCGCGCGGGACGTTCTTGGTCGGGTCCTTGGCCTCCTCCGCGGCGAGCGGCACTCCTTCCACTGCGAGGAAGAACCAAATGGCGAACGGGACCGCTGACCAGATTCCGAGGTATCCGAACGGCAGGAAACTCGACGCGCCCGCTGCATCCGTCGGGGCGATGTCGGTGAGGTTGCTCGCGTCGAACTTGCCCAGTGCGGCGAGGACGAAGATCACCAATCCGACCAACGCGATGGCGGTGATGACGAACATGATCTTCAGCGCCTCACCGGCGCCGGTGAGGTGAATGCCGATGAAGATGGCGTACACCGCCAGATATACCCACCACCCATCGGTGATTCCGAAAAGGCCGAGGGATTCGACGTACGCCCCGATGAAGGTGGCGATCGCGGCCGGGGCTATCGCGTACTCGATGAGAATTGCCGTACCGGTGGCGAACCCACCCCACGGTCCGAGTGCACGCCTGGCGAAGGTGTAGCCGCCTCCCGCCGCCGGTAGCGCCGAGGACATTTCGGCCATCCCGAGTACCATCGCCAAATACATTCCCGCGATCAGTACGCCCGCGATGAGAAGCCCACCGAATCCACCTTGTTCGAGACCGAAGTTCCACCCCGAATAGTCCCCGGAGATAACGTAACTGACACCGAGTCCGGCGAGGAGGACCCAACCGGCCGTGCCCTTCTTCAACGTTCGTTTGGCGAGGTAGTCGTCGCCTTCGACGTGTGAATCGACACCGCCGTGATGTGATGCCGTCGGATCGCTGACAGACATGAAAATCCTCTCGTGCAAGTGGAGGTTCGCGCGCGCGGGTTGCGCGAGTCGGCTCAAAATAGGCCCGCTGTGTAAGCGAGATGTCATCTTTCGATGACGAGAGAATTACGGCGTCCTACGTCACTTGGTTGACGTCACCGATGTCGCCCTCGTCCGGTTCTGCGACTGTCAGCACTGCGTCCACAACAGCCTTGTTGGTCTCGAGCTCACGCTCCAGTCGCCGGAGCGTGCGCGCGATCGACGATTCGACGGCATCACCGACGAGATCGACACTTGCCACAACATAGATCTGCTTGGGCCCGGCGAATTCGATACGAACGAAGTTCACCGACGCTACACCCGGTAACTCTTCGATCCTGTCGACTACTGCTTGCCATAGTGCTCGCGACCCGGGTTCGCCGGTGAGAAAACGGCGGTTCCGGTCGATCGGAACGAATGCGACGATTGCCAGAAGTATGCCGACGAGAATGGAACCCATCGCATCCCACGCCGCGTTGCCGGTGATCTGGTGCAGCCCGATCCCGATTCCCGCGATGACGAGACCGATCAGTGCTGCGGTGTCCTCGGCGAAGACCGCGCGAAGCGTAGGGTCCGACGTCTGCAAGCGTCGACCAGAAGTAGGTCTCTCGACCGCGTCCGAGCGGACGTTCGTCGTCCGGGCCGCGCGAGCCCCGCTTGTGGGCGACGAGCAGAAATATCTCGTTGCCGGTGTCGGCCCACGAGTGCGCGGCCTCGGCAACCAGCGAAGCGGAACCGGCGATGACTGCGGCTGCAGTCGTGGCGACAGCGACGCCGAAATTCGCCACGAAGGCGATGACGACGGTGTGGAAGCTGTCGCCACCGGTGACTGGAGCGGTCGTAGAACTCTTCATCGGTCCGACCTCGGCACGGCGTCAGCCCTGGAGCATCCCGGGCACCGGGCACGCGTCCGCAGCTTCGGCGACCACCAGGTGCTCGCCCGGAACTTCGGGCCTGCGCCCCTCTTCCCAGTCGAGGCCGATAAGCGGCGGATGGTGCTCGAGAAGTTCGTTCTCCACTGCCGTGTACGCACGTCCTCGACTGAGGAAACGTACGCCCTCCGGTGATTCCAAGGAAAAGCCTCCACCGCGTCCCGGCACGACGTCCAGTACCAGTTGAGTGTGCTTCCACGCTTGGAACTGAGAACCGGATATCCACACCGGAACGGCGTCACCGCCTTCGGGAAGGTCGTCCGGGATATCGCCCACGCCGAGACGTAGGTCCAGAAGACCCAACAACACATCCCGGTCACCGACGATGAATTCCCCTGCGGGATAACACATCGGCGACGACCCGTCACAGCACCCGCCGGACTGATGCATCATCAGCTCTCCGTGGATACCGCCGAGGCGACAGAGAAGCTCCATCGCCCCGGCGGTTGCTCGCAGACGCGCAGGCGGGGCCGGAGCCGCAGGCCTGCCGGCCATCAGAAGAAGCCCTGAGCCTTTTGGGCGTAGCTCACCAGAAGGTTCTTCGTCTGCTGGTAGTGATCGAGCATCATCTTGTGATTCTCACGTCCGATGCCCGACTGCTTGTACCCACCGAACGCGGAGTGTGCCGGGTACTGGTGGTAGGTGTTGGTCCACACACGACCAGCCTTGATGTCGCGGCCCGCTCGGTAGGCGACTCCTCCATCTCGCGACCAGACGCCGGCCCCGAGTCCGTAGAGCGTGTCGTTCGCGATATCGATGGCCTCGTCGTAATCCTTGAACGACGTCACCGAAACAACTGGCCCGAAGATCTCCTCCTGGAAGATCCGCATGTTGTTCTTGCCGGTGAAGATGGTCGGTTGCATGTAGTAGCCACCGTTGAGATCTCCACCGAGTTGGGCGCGCTCGCCGCCGGTGACGATCTGTGCACCTTCACTCTTGCCGATTTCGATGTAGGACAGGATCTTTTCGAGCTGATCGTTACTGGCCTGTGCACCTATCATCGTCTCGGTGTCCAGCGGATCACCCTGACGCACAGCCTTCGTGCGGATCGCAGCGAGGGCCAGGAACTCGTCGAAGATGTCGGCCTGGATGAGCGAACGCGACGGGCACGTGCACACCTCACCCTGATTGAGCGCGAACATCGTGAAGCCTTCGAGTGCCTTGTCCTGGTAGTCGTCGTTGTGGGCAAGGACGTCGGAAAAGAAGACGTTGGGACTCTTGCCACCGAGCTCGAGGGTGACCGGAATCAGGTTCTGCGACGCGTACTGCATGATCAGGCGGCCAGTGGTGGTCTCACCGGTGAAGGCGATCTTGGCGATCCGGGGGCTGGAGGCAAGAGGCTTGCCTGCTTCGACACCGAAACCGTTGACGATGTTGAGCACTCCCGGCGGCAGGAGGTCACCGATGATCGAAATCAAATGGAGGATCGAGGCCGGCGTCTGCTCGGCAGGCTTGAGCACGACGGCATTACCGGCGGCAAGTGCGGGCGCGAGCTTCCAGACTGCCATGAGGATCGGGAAGTTCCACGGAATGATCTGGCCTACCACGCCGAGTGGCTCGTGAAAGTGGTAAGCGACAGTGTCGTTGTCGATCTCGGAAAGCGAACCTTCCTGTGCACGAATGCAACCCGCGAAGTAGCGAAAGTGGTCCACTGCCAGAGGAATATCGGCGTTGAGAGTTTCACGGATCGGCTTGCCGTTGTCCCAGGACTCGGCGAGCGCAATGGACTCGAGGTTTTCGGCGATTCGGTCAGCGATCTTGTTGAGGATCACGGCGCGCTCGGCAGCGGATGTCTTACCCCATGCGGGAGCGGCGGCATGCGCGGCATCGAGAGCCAGCTCGATGTCCTCGGAGGTCGAGCGAGCAACCTCGCAAAAGTTCTCACCGGTGACGGGGGTCGGGTTCTCGAAGTACTGCCCCTTGACCGGCGGCACCCATTCTCCACCGATCCAGTTTTCGTAGCGTGGCTGGAACGACATGACTGCTTCGGCCGTACCGGGGCGGGCATAGACGGACATCTAGTGACTCCTTCTGATCAACCGAACTGATGTGATTCAGAACACTAGAGTTTGCAACGTTGCAACTACGTTGCTGTGCAGCGCAGCAACTACGTTGCTGCGCGCGCATGGATCGAATCAGACACCCAACTGACGGTCGAGTAGATCGATACGTGCGTTGACCTGGCCGTAAAGCGCAGAATCTGCGTTCAGGGTGGCGCGATACGCCTCCCAGGCAATGACGTCGGTACGACCGTGGATCGAGGAGGTCCACTGGGCGAGCAGGACAGGGTCGCCGACACGAAGCAGAGCTGCTTGCATCCTGGATCGCAGTTCTTCGCGAATTTCCTCGATACCGGGTGCAGACGAACCCGGAAGCACCGGCCCCGAATAGATCCGCATCGCGGCGTCGACGTCACCACGGTCGAGCGCACGGCGAATATCACCTACATCCGAGGCCAGTTCACCGACCAACCGGTACGGTCGGGATGCGAGCCCGGACGCGCCGAAGGTCTTCCGTAGACGCGACATCTCGGCTCGGATCGTTACGGAGTCGAGTTCGTGTTCATCGAGCAGCACAGCGAGATGATCCGAACTCAGACCTTCGGGATGATCACCCAGCAGCAACAGTATTTCCGCATGCCGTTGCGACAGCGCCAACCGACCGCTGCCGCGCACCAACCCTGGCCGCCCGCTCCCGAGCACTTCGAGGCGAGGTGCTGTGTCCCCCAGTGACTTCGGTGAATTCATCAGATGCACCCGAAGCTCGGACTCGGCAGCAGCCACGGTGGCACGGATCAGCGAGAGCACCTCGGGCACAGCAACTCTCGGACCACCGGTGATGTCGATTGCGCCGAGAATATGTCCACTCGTCGGATGATGCACAGGAGCCGCCGAGCAGCTCCACTCGTGCACCGAACGAGAAAAATGCTCGGCCGCGAAGATCTGGACGCAATGATCGACGGCGAGCGCCGTCCCCGGCGCATTCGTTCCCTTGGACTCTTCACTCCAATCGGCGCCCTCGGCGAAGTTCATGGTGAGAGCGCGATCCTTGGCGGTCGCATCCCCCTCCACCCACAACAACCTTCCCTCGGCATCGGAAATCGCGACCAGCAGACCGGTGTCGGCTGCGTCCTCGACGAGCAGTTTTCGGATGACCGGCCTGATGATCGACATCGGATGACCGTCGCGATATCGCTCGAGTTCGGCGCCGGAAAGGGCGAGCGAATCGTTTCCACCGTCCGGATTCACACCCTTGGTTCGGCTGCGCAGCCAGGAGTCCAGGACTACCGATCTGACGGAATCGGACGAGGGCGGCTCGTCGTCGACGAAGAGTCGGTGCGCGGTGGACATCTCCCGGGCGAGAACATCGACGTCTTCACCTGGGCGAACGGCAATCCAGGGGTTGCCCTGCCCTGGAAATCTGGCTGTCATTCCGATGCACGCCTTCCTGCATGTTCACGTCACTGTAACGCAGCTCACATAGTTCAGGGTACAGCTAAGCCTTTGCCGGGCAGAGCCTCGGAGTGTGGGGTCTTACAGCTCGAACCTCGAGAAGAAAGGACTTACGTGGCGGACGCCGAAAGGAAGTCCGCGGCACGCTCGGCGAGCATGACTGCAGTCGCATGCGGTCCACGCGTAGGAACAACAGGAAAGGCAGACGTGTCGGCCACCATCAGACCCTCGAGCCCCTGCACCTGCAACCTATCGTCGAGAACGCCGTTGTCGTTGCCCATCGCGCAACTCCCCGAAAGGTGAAGCGAAGTACCCAGTCGACTCAGCAGGGGGTCGCCCAGGACATCGAGCACCTCGATCGGATGCCGCTTCGATAGCCGTCCGAGCAATTCGGCAACACGATCGAGCCCCGCCTGGACTGCGCGTCGATCGCCCGCTGATTCCAAGTATCGATATCTCACGAGTGGGGCAACCGCGGGGTCCGCTGACGCCAACGTGATGTCGCCGCGACTGTCGGACCTCATCAGGCCGACACCGATCATCGGGTCACCGATCGGAAGTCCGGGGATCAGTCGATCGAATGCCGCTGTGTAAGGACGTATTTCCAGATCGTCGACATGCAGCACCTCTTGGAGGGGCGATGCGGGTTCGAAGGGTAGCGGTGTTCGATAGTAGACGCCGACTTCCGGGTGATCGCTGAACTCCCGACCCACGAACGGGTGATTTAGAACAACCGGAACACCAAGCTCTGCAATATGATCCGCCGGACCTACACCGGAAAGCATGAGCAGCTGCGGGGTGCGAACCGCCCCTGCGCAGAGGACCACCGATGGAGCGATGACCCGCGAAACACTTCCGTTACGAACTACTTCCACACCAGTCGCACGGGTGCCATCGAAAAGCACTGCTACGACTGTGGATTCGGCGAGGACATCCAGATTGGATCGGCGAAGAACCGGTAGCAGATATGCTGCAGCAGCATTAACTCTGCGACCATCGACGACATTGAGTGGAACCGACCCGATTCCGCCGGACGTTCTCGGATCGTTCATGTCCGGATCTCCCGGATAACCGAGCGCCATCGCCGCGTCGTGAAACAGTTTCGTGATCTCGTTCTGCGCCGCGCGAGGAGTCCGAGCTACCGGCATGGGACCACCTCGGCCATGCCACTCGCCAGAGAAGTCCAGATCGGTTTCCGACTTCAGGAAGTAGGGCAACACCTCGTCATAAGACCAGGAAGCGGGCCAGGCATCGAAGTCTTGCGGCCTACCCCGCACGAAATACCCACCGTTGACTGCTCCGGAGCCGCCGAGGACTCGCCCCCGTGAGATCCAGCGGGTGACCTCTGGCGTCAGTTCCGCACGGTACGACGACATCCAAGGGCTCGAGGGCCCGACCGGTAGGACATGTGCGTCCAGGATCTCCGGCGGATACGTCCCATCGCTCGAGAGCCCGGGCCCACTTTCGAGGAGCACTACCCGACACTCCGGATTCGCGCTCGCTCGCGATGCCACAATGGAGCCACAAGAGCCGCCACCTACGACGATCACATCGGCGTACGAAGTCTCGAGCGGGCTCACGTGTCCATGCGCGGAGTCAACGCCTTCAAGCTACGAGACTCGGCGGCACCTCGCCATAGGCCTGTGCCGTACGCGATGTCGTCGACCCGCTTGAAGAAGGCATACCGTATCGGATCCAAGCCGCCGAGTTCGCGGTGGTTGTACCAGTCGGCCAGTGCTTCGGCAACGGCAAGTCCGAGTGCAATCTTCCTGATTCGACTCGAAAGCAACACTGCGAGCAGGGTTATCGGCCAATAGTGCCGACACATCGCTGATGCCAGTTGCCAAACCCCTGCAATGAATCCTTCGGCGGCGAGTATCGCGGCGATGCGCGTGGGCTGATCGAGACCGACGAACATCTTACGTAGTCGACCGATGGTCACTGCGAGAGTCGCCAGTGCGCCCAGCAGCCCGAGCTTGGTGAAACTGATAGCCAACAAGGTAGCGATCAGGGTCCACGGTGACATCGAAATCGGCGGGACCATTCCGGGGTGACGCTCGGCTAGAGGGCTGGCGCCGGTGCCGTAGAACAGTTTGCGGCCGAACCACCGTCCGAACGTCACTCGATGATCGTGAGCAACGTGTGCAACGGGCTCGTATCGCAATCGCCAGCCGGCTTCCTGCAACCTCCAGCACAGATCGACGTCCTCGGCGACGTGCATGGATTCGTCGAACCCATTGCATTCCTCGGCTACGTGCCTGCGTATCAACATGGCTGCGCTGGGGACGTAGGAGACCGAACTACCCGCCCGAACAGCCGCTTCCCTGCGACCGAGATCGAGAGAGGAGCGAGCATGCTCATACCTGGCCAAGGCGTTGCCCTCGGGTTCGAGGGCAACGATACGAGGAGCGACGAGCGCCACCGCCGGATCCGAGAAGTGCCCCAGCATCACCTCGAGCCATCCCTTGCGGGGAACGACATCCGAGTCGAGAAAGGCGACGAAATCCGTTGTTGCACTCCGAAGTCCCGTGTTTCGAGCGGCCGCCGGCCCTCTGGAGGTCTCGTGACGTAGGACCGTCACCCCACCGACGCTCCAGGCCATCGGCGGCGCGGTCACCGGCTCGTCGGATCCGTCGTCGACGATGATGACGTTCAAACCGTGGAGCGCAGGAAGCAGCCTGCCGAGACCGGAGGCATTGTTCTTCATAGGAACGACGACAGTCACATCCTGCGGAGACGGGATGGACATCGGCCGCGGATTGGCTACCCCCGAGTCCAGAAGTTTGCGAGCAACGAGCGCCGACTGCGAGTCGGTGACCTCGAGAAACCCGTCGCCGATCATGGCGGCAGCGGTAGGTGCAAGCTTCAACATTCTGGTGGGTGAGCCACCGATCAACACTCGACCGTCGGAGTATTTGCGAACACGAGGATCGACTCGTACCCCGAATCCATCAGGCAACCGACCTTGACCCATCAGGTGATCGTAAGCGGACATTGCGCCGATGTGTCATCCACTGCCCTAAATTTCGAGGAACATACTCGAAGCCGGTTTTGCCGGGACGGATCAAGGACCTGAATCACGTCAACATTCCAGTATCGGATGGTGCCCACCGACTCACTGCAGCGCTGCCCCGTGCACACATGTCCTGCAGCACTACCTCACCCTCATCTCCGCTGGACAGTCGCGGGTCACCGAGAATCCCGTTGGGCGATACTGCCTTCGTACCCCCCGCACGCAGGCGCGGAAGCAAAGAATCGATAGTGTCGGTATTTCCTACCTCCACACGGGACATGTCGACGACGTCGGGTGAAAGGTAGAGCAGCAGTGAAGTTTCGGTCCGGCCGGCGTGCGCGTCCGCGCCGGGAACGGCACAGGGTAGCCACGCGACATCGCGGCCCTCGTAACGCAGCAGTCCGACGGCGGATATCAGCGTCGAGACGTTTCCACCGTGACCGTTGACGAACACGACACGCTCGGCCCAACGGCACGCCGAGCGTCCGTACTCGACCAGAACCGCGTGCAACGCGTCCGAACCGATGGATACGGTCCCGGGAAAGCCCTCATGCTCCCCGCTTGCGCCATAGGCGATAGCGGGAGCAAGAACGGTGCCGGGCAGCCGCATCGCGAGCGCCTCGGCGATGCGGGTATCGGTGTCCAGCGGCAGGTGCGGTCCATGCTGCTCGAACGATCCGACGGGCACAACGACGGTCTGAGCGCCTTGCACTCGCGGCCACCCACCGATGCCTAATCGCGACGGCTCGGAGACGGGTGGCGGCAGCATTCCGATAATGCTATCGGACGCTTGACCCACGCTCTCCACCGAATCTTCACACATACGAAACAATGTCGAACTAATGTGCCGCTGGTGTGATACCGGAAGGAACTTACATGCCACCACGACGGAGATCAGTACTTCTTGCGCAACTGAGTATTGCGACCCTCGGTGAGCGACAACCTAAGATACTCGAAGAACTACGCAGAGTAATATTGTCCGGCGATGCACCGCCGAACACACCGATACCGTTGAATGAAGTTGCCGAATCGTTCGGGGTGAGCAGAATCCCTGTTCGAGAGTCCCTGAAAACGCTCATAGGTGAGGGTCTCGTAGACCACCGCCCCAATCTCGGTTACACCGTCGCCCAATTGACGTCCTCCGAATTTCGTGAAATGTACATTGTCCGCGAAGTGCTCGAATCAGCAGCACTCGTAACAGCAGTCGAACTTGCGAACGATGACGACCGAGTTCGCGCCATCAAAGCCAATCATCTTCTGGAACAGAGTATAACGGTAAACAACTCACGCGAGTATCACCGTCAAAGTCGCGAATTCCACATGTCTCTCACCCGGCCGTCGAGAATGATGCGACTTCTCCACATGCTCGAGTCAGCATGGAATATCACCGAGCCGATACAGCCAATGGTGCACGTAGCCGGATCCGTTCGCGAAGAATTACACACCGACCATCGAAGAATGCTCGAAGCATTTCTCGATCGCGATTCGGTGGCCCTGATGGAGATCGCACAATTCCACCACATTCGTCTCAATACGGTCATCTCATCGATTTCCAGCGATTCCGGACTTCTTGCAGAATCGCCGCACTCACCTCGGGACTGAACGCGCGAAATGATATATCACTGCCGTCACGCAGGTGCAACACTTCGTCGCTACCTTTTGTTTCACCGACCGAACCCGTATGCGGTGTCGGTCGAAGAAACTCGCACCTCGCGCACATCAGGAGCATCGATGACCGATATATCCCACCAACCCGGCGCGTCGTCAGGCGACCTGGTCGAAGCCGCAGGCCACTCGGTCGGCGGCGGCATGATCAAGGACGGATACGACCCTCGGCTCACCAACGAAGACCTCGCGCCACTGAAGAATCAGTCTTGGTCTTCCTACAATCTTTTTGCTTTCTGGATGTCGGACGTGCACTCGGTGGGTGGATACGTTACAGCTGGTAGCCTCTTCGCGTTGGGCCTGGCCAGCTGGCAGGTGCTCATCTCCCTCCTGGTCGGCATCACGCTCGTGTACTTCTTCTGCAATCTTGTCGCCAAGCCGAGCCAAGCTACAGGCGTCCCATACCCAGTGATCTGTCGAGCGTCGTTCGGTGTGCTCGGTGCCAACATTCCAGCGATCATCCGCGGCCTCATCGCCGTCGCCTGGTATGGGATTCAGACATTCCTGGCCTCCGCTGCCCTCGATATCGTGCTCATCAAGCTCTTTCCCGGACTCGCGCCGTACGCAGTCACCACCGACTACGGATTCGCGGGGCTATCCACTCTCGGATGGATCAGCTTCCTTTTCCTGTGGATCGTCCAGGCCGCTGTCTTCTGGCGAGGAATGGAGTCCATCCGCAAGTTCATCGATTTCTGCGGCCCCGCCGTCTACGTCGTCATGTTCGTGCTGTGCGGCTACCTCATCTGGAAAGCGGGCTGGCGCGCAATCGATCTCAATCTGGGTGGGGTTCAGCACACGGGGTGGAGTTCGATGCCGATCATGCTCGGAGCCGTCGCGCTCGTAGTCTCCTATTTTTCGGGTCCGATGCTCAACTTCGGTGACTTCTCGCGTTACGCCAAATCCTACGCGGCAGTGAAGAAAGGAAACTTCCTGGGTCTACCGGTCAACTTCCTGGTCTTCTCGATCCTCGTCGTCGTCACAGCGTCACTGACATTGCCGGTCTTCGGTGAATTGATCACCGACCCAGTCCAAACCGTCGCCCGTATCGACAGCACTTTCGCTATCGTCCTGGGCGCACTGACGTTCACGATCGCCACCATCGGCATCAACATCGTCGCAAACTTCATCTCCCCCGCGTTCGACTTCTCCAACGTCAGCCCGCAGCGGATCAGTTGGCGTGCCGGTGGAATGATCGCTGCCGTGGGCTCGATCTTGATCACACCGTGGAACCTGTACAACAACCCGGACGTCATCCACTTGACCCTCGAGACCCTCGGCGCTTTCATCGGACCGTTGTTCGGCGTCCTGATCGCCGACTACTATCTGGTCCGCAAGCAGAAGGTCGTCGTCGACGAGTTGTTCACGATGTCACCGGCAGGACGGTACTGGTACTCGAAGGGATACAACCCCGCGGCTGTGTGCGCCACCATCGTGGGAGCTCTACTGGCCATGTTCACCGTGCTGTTCAACGGCGCCATCGACGGTATGGAGATCGGTGGCATGTCTACCGCGTCGAAGTACAGCTGGTTCATCGGCTGTGCAGTCGGATTCGTGCTCTACTACTTCCTCGCCACCAAGACGAAGCTCGCTGTGATGAACGTCGACGCGCCGACCAAAGCATAGGAACTGCCGCGTGTACATCAAGGTCATCAACCCGAACACCACCGCTTCGATGACCGCCAAGATCGAAGAATGTGCCCGGGCCGTCGCAGGCCCGGACACATTCGTCGAGGCAGTCAGCCCATCGATGGGGCCTACCTCCATCGAATCTCACGTCGACGAGGCTCTCAGCATCCCAGGCATACTCGAGCAGGTAGTCCTCGGTGAGACGCAGGGCGTCGACGGATATGTCATCGCGTGCTTCGGTGATCCAGGGATGGATGCCGCCCGTGAGGTGGCATCGGGACCTGTCGTCGGGATCGCCGAGGCGGCAATGCATACAGCAAGCTTCCTCGGTCGCGGATTCTCCGTCGTGACCACACTGGAGCGAACCACTGGACGAGCGTTGGACCTAGCCGCCCACTACGGGATGTCGAGTCGGTGCAGAGGTGTCCATGCCTGTCGAATACCAGTACTGGAGCTGGAGACCGACGCAAATGCACGCAAGGTCATCACCGAAACTTGCCGCGAAGCACTGCTACGCGACGGCAGTGATGCCATCGTCCTCGGCTGCGCCGGTATGGCCGACCTGTGCGAAGACATTCAGAACGCGATCGGCGTACCCGTCGTTGATGGTGTCACTGCCGCAACGCTGTTCGTACAATCACTCGTTGCCATGGGGTTGAGGCCAAGCAAGAGTGGCGAGTTCGCACCACCGCCACCCAAACCCTACGCCGGACTGTTGGCGATCTTCGGAACCGAAGTGTCGCCACGACTGCGCCACAACCACTGAGCGTCAACGTCTTCCGTTCCTGCGGAAGGTCCACAACCGCTACCACTCGGTCGCGAAGGTCGGACATCAGGGGGGATACGGCATCTCGTGGATTCTCACCGCGGACAAGCCGAATGGGGGAACCAACGACACCGTGGATTCGTAACGGCGCCGTTGGTCCACAGACTCCTATTTCACCGCGTCGACCTCGACCTCGACGAGCCATCCCGGAACTGGGAGTGATGCGACCTCGAGCGCGAAGCGCGACGGTCGTGCGGCATTTCGTTCCATCGGCGCCGCAGGCTCAGCGGTGCCCATCGGCACGAGTTCGGTCTCGTTGCTGTCGAGATCGGTGTTGGCGAAGAATTGCCGATACGCCCGATTCCAACCAGCATAGTCAGCCCGCTCGGTACCTGGAGCATTGTCAAGGAACACCCGCATGGTTGCGACGTCTTCGAGCGCGTATCCCTCGGCTTCGAGATTGCTTCTGATCTTTTTCAGGACACCGATCCCTTGGGCCTCGGTCACGCTGACGCCTGCAGGCATTGTGCCGCCGGAAAACTGATCAGTGTCGATATAGGACTCTGCGCTACCCTCCGGAGCTGCCTTGTTCATCGCTGATGGTCCGATCCCGCTGGTTTTGTACACCGTTGCATCGCTGCCGATCTCGACTCCCTGCGCAATCATCGGGGTCGCTTCGCCGGGTTCGATGACCGAGCGTGCGCCGGATGCCGCTGATGGCTCGACTGCTGGATCGGTTTCCGACGAGCACGCCGCAGCGAAGAGGACTGCCCCGGCGGCAAGGGCTGCGGTGAACGAACGTGTGGCATTGGACATTGAGTGTTGTTCCTTTCGAGAAAGATTCGGGGTCAAGACGCGGTGACGCGGGCATGAATGGCAGTGACGACGTCACGAGCAGAGGTGAATGCACCATGCTGCCAAGCGATTGCATTGGAAAGGTGGTCGCCCGCGAAATAGATCCGGTCGACAGGTTCGAGCAACTTCTCGTATTCAGGGGTGGCCATCCCGCCATGCGAGTCGCCCGCTCCGGCCCATGAAACCCAGGCCGATTCCGAGAATTTTGTTCGACGCCAACTACCAGAGAAGGACGACGCTATGTCCTTGGTGTACTTGTCACCGTGGATCATCGAGCCCTCTGCCAAGGCCTTGGCCAGTCGTTGCTTGTGCGTCAGTGACTCGAATGCTTGGTGTCTTCTGCCGGTGTTGTAGTAGCCGACGACAACTCCGCGATCGGAGTTGTAATGGTCGTACGGGAACATGATCTGCGAGATGTCCATGTCCGTATTGCTGGCGCCGCCATAGATGCGCTCGTCGGTCTCCCACCAGCGCCTCGAGTACTCGATTCCGAGCTTGCCCGACGGCGTGGCCTTCGCCGCATTCAACGCAAGGAGTACGTCGGACGGGAGATTGTTGTCCAGACGCTTAACCAGAGCCGGTGGGATTGTGCAGATCACGTACTCGGCCGAGATCGATTCTTTCACTCCATCTTTCGTGTACTCGACCGTGGCACCGTCGGAGGTATTGTTCATCGCGGTCACCTCCGCGCCGTAGACGATGTTGTCCAGCCCGATTCTGTCTTCGAACGCGTAATAGATCTGATCCATGCCACCTACCGGTGAGAACATCAGCATGGCCTGGTCGTATCCGAACTCGAAGCTGAAGTTTCGTCCGATGCCGCTTCGGATGACGTCCGACATACCCTGAGGCTTGGTTTCGGCACCGAAGTTCAAGCCGCCACCCGGCTCGGAGTCGTACCCCCGACGGGTCGAACCGAGATAACGGCCGTCGTCCGAGAGGTCACCGAAGCTGCTCAGAAACTCCGACAGCGCGTCCTTGTCATCGGGGGTCAGAACGTCGTCGAGCGCTCCACGACTTGCGGCCTTCTGCAACAACTCCGACATGTAGCCGTAGGTGTCGGCCTTGGCCGCGCGATAGGACACCGACTGCCGCGACAGCGCAGTATCGCTCTTGTAGTTCACCAGCGTATTTGCATTCTGGTTGCCGAAAGTTTGCAGTTCGACGCCCAGTTCCTTGCAGTAGTCCATAGTGATGTGACTCTGCGGGATTCGGGTCGCGCCTACGTTGTAGAAATGCCCTTCTGAGAACGTGCACTTCTGAGTCTCCCCGTTCAGATCCGTTTCCTCGGTGCCTGAGCGCGCCGACCACACGCGACCCCCTGGCCTCGCCCGCGCCTCGACGATGGTGACCGAGTAACCGGCCTTCTGTAACTCGTACGCCGCGCACAATCCGGCGGGCCCGCCACCCAGCACGACCACGGACGGGCTCCCCTCGACCCTACCCAGCAGATCTGCCATCGCCGGTGCCTGGAATCGCGACGGCGCAGCTGCGGCGGTAGGAGCAAGGCCGAGCGTGGACATCGCACCGTAGGCCAAGCCCGCACCGCCGGTGACGCCGAGTCCCCGCATGAACGATCTCCTTGTTACTGCCATGTGTTCATACACTCCTTCTGCCGGATCCTCTTCACGCTTACTGCCAGACCAGCTGGTTTCGATTCCGGTCAATCGTGGAACTCGAAAGAGTCGGAGATGGAAATGCGGCAATACCTTCTCCGAACTCCGTGTGAGAAAACATGCGGCGGTTGTCCAGGCGTTCTCATTCGTAGGAACCCGACCGAAGCATCGCCGCAATCCGCGGGCAACATGTCGCAACTATTTTCGGAAATCATGTCTGCACTCGAACACGCAATCACTGCGTCCTTCGCTGCGCGCGAACCCGATCGGCCAGCGCTCTCGCCGCTCCGCGCGCTCGGCCGTCGCCAGATGTCCGGCATCGAGGTTCTCGCGCAGGCAATTGCAACGACGGCACCCGCAGCGTCGATGGTCATCCTTCCAATCACGATGCTCACCAACGAGACGATGCTCAGCGGGCTGCTCACTGTCGTCGCCGCGACTGTCATCGTGTCGATGATCGCGTTCTGCGGATCTCAGTTCACTCGCCGCTTCGCAGCATCGGGTGGTCTGTACACCTTCGCGTTTCAAGGTGTCGGTAGCCGCGGCGCATTGACAGTCGGTGCGGCGATGCTGTGCAAGTACTGCGCGAGCGGAGCCATGACGATGTATTTCGGTGGCCATGCCGTGCGTACTGTCCTGCGGGAGACCGGCCTGAATGCTGCTGGTGTCCTGTGGACCCTGCTGATCTACGCAACTATCGGCCTACTGATGCTCGCGTGCCTGCTGCGTGGTGTTCGATTCGCCGCCACTGCCATTCTCGTCGTCGAACTGTGCTCGCTGCTGTTCATCGTGAGTTTGATGATGTTTCCGGCCCCCCAGGTGGTGCAAATCGAGCCATCCGGCGCATCGAACGGACTGCTCCTGGTCGCGCTCGGTGCGATGTTCGCACTCGCCGGATTCGAAAGCGCAACGTTTTTCGCACCCGAGGCCAAGCGTCCGTTGCTGGCGATCACTCGAACCGTTCTCTTGACGCCTGTCATCTGCGGAGCCCTCTTTACGTTCGCGGCGTGGGCGGTGTGGTCCGGTCGCGGCGGGGTATTGATCAACGCGTACCTTCATGGCACCTCCACCGGCATCGACGCGTGGCTCGTCGTTGCACTGAACGTAGGGTTGAGTTGTTCGTGGCTCGCATCGTCCATGGCTTCGTCCAATGCGGCTTCTCGTCTTGTCTACACAATGGGGATCGAGAGGGTACTTCCCCGCGTTTTCAGCCAAGTCCATCGTTCGTTCCGTACACCCCACGTCGCGCTGACCGTCGTGATCGCCGGATTGGCCACCGCCAGTTCTATATTCGCTTTCATCGACGGCTCAGTGGTGTTCGAGGACGTCAAGTTGCTCGCCCGAGCCTCCATCGTCCTCGGCTATACGGTGGTGGCAGTCGCTGCTGTTCGATTCCTCCAGCGGATCGGTGAACTCACCCCAGCAGTGATCGTGTCCGGTGTGCTCGGTTGCGCAGTGGGCTGCGCGACTCTGACCAGCCTGGTGGTCTCAGTCTGCCGGGAACAAAACCTCACCTCTCTGACCGTATTCACAATTTTCGCGGGGTCTGGGCTCGCTTGGCACAGATACCTACGCCATCGCACTCCGAAGGTTCTCGATTCGATCGGAGTTTTCGACAGCGCCGAGTCCAACGACGTACTCCCCGGTGCCGCGTCCTACGGCAAGAACTCCCGCGGCGCAGTAGCACTCGTCAAACTGTCCCGACACGACGCCCGCTGATGGTGACGCGGACGACGAGAGTGCCAGAAACTGGAGGTCACGAACCACGAGCGGTCCAAAAGGCACTTGCCCTACTGGAAGCCGTAGCGCAAATCGGCTCTGGAGCACGCGCCAAGGACGTCGCCAACTTCACTGGCATTGCACCGGCAACCGCATACCGTCTGCTGAACCTTCTGGTCGCCGACGGATATCTGGTTCGGATCGAGGATCTGTCCGGCTTCGCGCTCGGCCGTCGAACGCGGGAACTGGCAGGTGCTGCCCCGCAGACTGCTGTCGTAGACCATCGGCAAATCGTCGACGAAATCCGCAGTCACACTAGATTCGGGGTCTATCTCGTTTCGTATCAGCACGACCGGATCGCTCTTATCGATCGCGACCCCGACCACGAACTGCCCGGCGAATCCGCTCTTGCGACGCACCCACACGCATCGGCCATAGGGAAACTGCTGTTGGCCAACAGGCCTGACGGGGTCAGCTTGAAGGACCTGCGCAAGTTCACCAGTCGCACCATCACCGATCTTGCTGATCTTGCTGTCGAGTTGAGCCGAATCCGAATTTGCGGCATCGCCATTGAGGTCGACGAGATCAAGGTAGGCAGATCGGCTATCGCCGTCCCCATCCGAGACGACGCCGATGGAGTCCGCGGCGCTCTGGCTGTTATCGGGAGGACGGGACGGCTGCATACAGACGATGCGGGATTGATCGAACTGCTCACGGTCTCGGCTCGTGAAATTGGTACTGCCCGATGACCCTGCTCCTCTGCAAAACCGTCTGGGCTCTACAGTCACGTCCCTGCAATGCTCCTCGCCGCCTGCTCCCCCTCGCGTATTGCCGAATCCAGTCGGCGAGGTGTGACGGCGTCGCCGATACGTACGACCGAAAACCCTTCGTCCTTCAACTCGTTCCACAATGCGTCATCCGGCTTCTGGTGGAGCGAGCAGACGATCCAATCGAACCGATGGTTCGCCGTCACGCCTGTGGGGTGATGGAGCAGCGAAATATCGAGGCCGTCGCGTAGCTGGACCGGGACGACATCGGTCAGGCAGGTGATCGACTGTCCGTGCGCTCGCCGCCGCCACCCTTCCATGTCCAGGGTGAGCCCGAGATCCTGCCCGACGACCATCCCCGGCGTGCATACCGTCACCTGACAGCCGCGTTCGGCCAGAAACTCTGCCGTCGACGTCGCGTGGTGGAAACTCAGTTCGTCGACGATCAGGACGCGACCTGACAGTGACGCCGTGCCGTCGAGGACCTCACGGACGTCGACGACGTGATCGTGGGAACTTGCCCACTCCGGACGCACCGGGTTTGCCCCGGTCGCGATCACCACCACGTTGGGCTTTTGCGTCAGGACGAGCATTCTGTCGACCTCGACGCCTGTGCGGATTTTTACACCGCGTGCGCGGCATTCCGCTTCGAGAACATCGACGATTCCAGCGAATTCGGCGCGATGCGGTGCCCGTCCAGCGGTCCGGACCTGTCCCCCGGTCTGTGGCTCGCGTTCGTACAACGTGACGTCGTGCCCTGCGTGTGCAGCAGTCGATGCAGCTTGCAGTCCTGCCGGTCCGCCTCCAACGATCAGGACTCGCAGTCTTGAAGCGGGCAACTGCGGCAGGGCGACGAATTCTTTTCCGGCGCTGGGGTTTACGACACATCCCAGTGCGGCGTTCATCCCGACGCGTCCGATGCAGTCCTGATTGCAGGACAGGCAGGTGTGGACTTCTCGCGCACGGCCTTCACGGGCCTTGTTCGCGAACTCCGGGTCTGCAATCTGGCCTCGAACGACGCCGACCAGATCGCACACCCCGTCGGCGAGAGCCTGCTCGGCCATCTCCGGTGTGGTGAAGCGTCCGACCCCGATCACCGGCAACGACACCCGCTCTCGGATAGCACTGGGAACGAAGTTCGCGTAACCATGGGGCGTTGCCATCGATGCCTCGATCAGGTGGAGCGTCGAGGTCGCCACGCCGATTGCGGTATTGATGTAATCGACCGAACCGGTTCGTTCGACGAGGACAGCGGTGTCCACGGCTTCGTCCAGACGGATACCCCCCTCGATGTTTTCCTGCCCGCTCAGCCTCACTCCAACGATCATTTCGGACCCCAGAGCGGTGCGGACTGCCGAGAGAACCTCCACCAAGAATCGAGCTCGCCCGGCGAGGTCACCCCCGTATTCGTCGGTGCGATGGTTCGTAGTGCGCGCCAGGAACATTCGGATCAACGAGGACTGTGAACACTGTAGCTCCACGCCGTCGAATCCGCCGTCCCTGCAATGCTCGGCGACGCGCACATATCCGTCCACCAACTCGCCGATCTCGACCCGGTCGAGGCAACGAGGTACCTCTCGAAAGAGCGGATCGGGGACGGCGCTGGGTGCGAGGACCGAACGCCCCGAATACATTCCTGACGACTGTCCACCATTGTGGTTGACCTGTGCCAGAACGAGCGCTCCGTGTGCGTGTACGGCGTCGGTGATCGCTCGATATCGAGGTATCACCGCTGGGCGATACCCTTGAATCATCTTCTCGTACGGTTGATCCGACGGGTGGGTGGACTGCTCCTCGACGATGATCAAGCCGGCCCCGCCTGCGGCGCGAGCTGCGTAATAGGCGGCGTGGCGATCCGTCGGGAGGCCGTTCTCGGCGAAGTTGGTCAGATGCGCAGAGAAGACAACTCGGTTCCGCACCGTCGACCGACCGATGTCGAGAGGGGCGAACAGCCGCGGATACTTCATCGGACAGACCCTGTGGCTTTGTACACTCCGGCGTCGTACCCGTCTCGAATGGCCTCGGCGGCAGAACGAGGCGCGAAGCAGTCCCCAATCGTCATCCGCCTCGGACCGTGCAAGGAATCGTCAGCAGAGCGATGCGAGCAGTCCACTACCACTGCGCATTCGATCATGCGGCGTTGCCCGGTGTGTACGTCCTCGAGCTCGGCGCCGCCGTCGCCGACCCGCAGAATTTTTGACAGTAGATGACGCTGGATGCCTGCGCGCTGCAACCGAACGTTGGCCGGAGCCAGGTCACCGGACAAGGAAAGGTGTCGACCGATGGTCTGATCGACAGTCACCACAGAAACGTCCCTACCTGCCTTTGCAAAGCGCTCAGCAAGCGCGACAGCCACGGGACCACCGACCGGATCCCATACGACAACGGGCCCCTCGCCGAGCACGGCACCGTCCAGAACGGCTCCGGAATCGAGGTAGTGCACGCCTGTAGCCACCTCGAACGATCGCGGGCTCGGCACACTGCCGGTCGCGAGGACGACGTCCTTTCCCGCCTCGAGATCGCTGGGTCCGATCTCGACCCCGGTCGCAATATCGACCCCGAGATGGACGCACTCGGCGGCGAGCCATGCGGTCAACGCCTCTCCAGTGCTCGTGAGCGAAAACAAGCCCCCTAGCACGGGCTTACGCTCGTACAAGGTGACCGTCCGACCCCGCAAGGCCAACACCCGCGCTGCCTCGAGACCAGCGGGGCCACCACCCACCACCAGCACAGTGCCTGCACCGTCCGGCTCCGGGTCATCGCCTGCTCGTCCGATGCACGCCACGGTCGGATTACGCGGATCCCGAACCAGACAGGTCTGATTGCACAGAATGCACGGCCGCGGGCTCGCACCGGCTCGCGACTTCGATACCAGATCGGGATCGGCGATCAACGCTCGTGTCATCTCGATGATGTCCGCAACACCCTCGGAGAGTGCGGCTTCGGCCATCGCTGTGTCGACGATGCTGCCCTGCAGCACAACAGGAACCATGCCGTCGACAGAGCCCGATACCGATCGACACAGGTCGAGGTTGAACCCAGGCTCGGTGTGGAAGTCCGGGCGATAGGTGGACATGGCCATCGCCCCACCTCGAACGACGGTAAGCAGATCGAGTTCCGGCGCCATCTCGCGGGCGATGTCGGCACCGATTGCGGGAGTGATCCCCGCCCACGGCGCTCCCTCGTCACAGCTCAGCCGCAGCGCAAGGATTCGATCCGGGCCGAGCTCGGCCCGCACCGCGGTAACCACGTTCCGTACGAACAGCATTCGGTCGGTGCCATATTCGTCTTCTCGCAGATTGGTCAGGCCGGAGAGGAACTGCCGTATCAGGCTCGATGAGCCTGCATCGAGTTCGACGCCGTCGACGTCGGCAGCGGCAGCAACGCGAGCAGCGGCAGCGAACCCGTCCACCGCGGCACGGATGTGTTCCGGTTCCATCGCCATCGGCAGTTCACGCGAAGCCACGTCTGCGACGTGCGACGGCCCCCACAGTGCCTCCCGCGAGTACGCAGGCGAACCTTGGGATCCGGTGTGAGTCAGGCCTGCCAGAACGAGCGTTCCGTTCGGCCTGCACGCGTCGACCACAGCCTGCCAACCGGGCCCGCACTCCGATGCCAGAGGCGCACGCTCGTACGGCCAGTCCGACCGATGCACCGACGCATTCTCGGTGACGATGATCCCGACGCCCGCCCGACGGCGGTAGTACTCCACCAGTGCCGGCGAGAAAGCCCGGCCATCAGCAAGATTGGTTTCGTGCGGGCCGAACATCACGCGACTGGCAGCCGACCGTCCACCGAGGACGATCGGCTCCGTCAGCAGAGTCACCTCGCTACTCTGCACCAAGCTTCCGGTCGAATCCCAACGGCATGACGACGTCCGACGCAGTCAGGTCGTGGACAGAGGAGTGTCCGAGTCCGAGAACAGCGGAGTCGACGCCGCCCCGCAAAATATCGAGAACGTTCTCCACACCGGCCTGACCGTTCGCTGAAAGACCCCACAGGTACGCCCGGCCGATCATGACAGCACGAGCACCGAGTGCGAGTGCTTTGACGACGTCGCTTCCTCGACGGATGCCGCCGTCGAGGGTGATCTCGATCTGGTCGCCCACTGCCTCGGCGATCGCCGGCAGCGCGCGGATCGGAGCTGGAGTGCCGTCGAGGTTGTTGCCACCGTGGTTGGACACCGAGATGGCGGTGACTCCGGCGTCGACTGCCTTCTTGGCGTCATCGACACGCATGACTCCCTTGAGCATGAACGGCCCGCCCCACTGCTCACGCAGCCAGGCAACGTCCTCCCAGGTCGGCAACGGGGTACCCATCCACTCGCCGTATGCACCGAAGAATGTCGGCGCAGTACCCCCGGGTGGAGTCAGGTTGGGCGTCGACAGATCGGGAATTTTTCCGGTTTTCGCGTACTCCCACAACCATTTCGGACGCGTGATGCCTTCGGGGGCGAACTGCCACATCGCCTTGAGGTCCATCTTTTCCGGGATCGACGGGCTGCCCCAGTCGCGTCCGTTGGAGAACGACCAGTCCAGCGTCATGATCAATCCGACCGCGCCGGCCGCACGTGCCCGCTCCATGCGCTGAAGCAGAACCTCGCGCGAGCCGACCCAATACATCTGGAAGAACGTCTGCGGGTTCACGGCCGCGACCTCTTCGATGGATTTGCTCGCAAAGGAGGACAACCCGACCGGGATTCCGCGAGCGGCCGCGGCACGGGCCACAGCGACCTCGCCTTCCGGGTGCACGGCCTGCACACCCGTCGGCGAGATCATGACCGGAAACGAGAGTGGTTGTCCCATGACTGTTGTCGACAGATCCCGTTTGTCCGACAACCCCGCAACATGCGGCGCGAAGCCGAGCTCACCGAATGCCGCCGTATTGTCGTCGACGGTGATGCCCCGCTCCGAGCCCGCCACCAGTGCGGCGTACACGGATTTCGGAAGTCGTTTCTTGGCACGCCGTTGCGCCTCGGCAACGGTCTCGAACCACGCACTCTTGGCCATAGCTATATGTTCCTATTCCATTCCTGCGAGAGGATTCTCGTCGCAGATCTTGGCCGGTGGCCGCATCATCAATGTGAGCGGAACCGACGCTCTCGGTGTTTTACGCTGCCCGGTACGGGAGTGGTCGACGCTGGACTTGGGGATTTCTCCCGCCGCCGCCAACGCCATCTCTCCGTTGCCGATTACGCATTCGGGGTCAGGGCCGTCCATGGGGAGGCCGGTGAAGAACTTTGCTGCCATGCAGCCACCGCGGCACGAATCGAAATGTGCGCACTTGGTACACGCGCCGGAGGTCTGCGGGGACCGCAACTCCTGGAACAATTCGGACGTCTGCCAGACGGTTTGGAAGCCGCCCACAGCCGCAGATGTCGCTGTCGCGGGACGCGCATCGCGGACGATGTTTCCGGCGAGGAAGTTCTCGTGGATAGCGAACGGGCAGGCATAGACGTCGCCGATCGGATCGATCAAGCACACCACTCGCCCAGCGCCGCACAGGTTCAAGCCTGGTAGCGCGTCTCCGAAGGCAGAGAGGTGAAAGAACGAGTCTCCGGTCAAGACGCCCTCGCCGTTCGCGACCAGCCAGTCGTACAACTCTCGCTGTTGGCCGGCCGTGGGATGCAAATCGTCCCACACATCGGCGCCACGACCCGACGGGCGTAGGCGCGTGATCCTCAGTGTCGCACCGTATTTGTCCGCCAGCGCCTTGAAAGTATCGAGCTGTGACACGTTGTGGCGGGTGACGACTACAGAGATCTTCGCGTCCTTGAACCCCGCCTCCTGCAGGTTCTCGAGGGCGCGGATCGCCATGTCGAAGGATCCGGGTCCGCGCACTGCATCGTTGACCTCTGCAGTAGCGCCGTCGATGGAAATCTGCACATCGACGTAGTCGGATGCGGCCAGGCGGGCAGCGACCTTCTTGTCGATCTTGACGCCGTTGGTGGAGAACTTCACGCCGACCTGATGGGCCGTCGCGTAGTCCACGAGTTCCCAGAAATCGCTTCGAACCGTCGGCTCACCGCCACCGATATTGACGTAGAAGACCTGCATCTTCTGCAACTCGTCGATGATCGACTTGCACTGCTCGGTCGAGAGCTCGTTGGGGTCACGCCGGCCCGATGAGGACAGGCAGTGAACGCAAGACAGGTTGCAGGCGTAGGTCAGTTCCCACGTCAGACAGATGGGTGCGTCGAGTCCGAGTTCGAACTGATCGACCAGTTTGCCGACCGCAGGGGGCGGCGCAGGCCTTTCAAGCATGGAGGTCATCGGGTTGTCCTCTTCGGTATGGGTGTGGCGAGACGATGGAAGGGGCTGCTTCCGTGGTGCTCGAGTTCTCTGGTGAGCTGTGGTGAATCAGGCGTCGATGCGGACGATCATGTGCGAACCGACCAGTGTCGCGAGGGCGCGCGTGTACTGGGGCACCGCCGACTCTGCGATTCCTGCAGCCGTGATCGCGGACCGCAGGTCAGAATGATCGGGTAACGATTCGATGATCGTCACGATCGTCCGGTTCTTGAGAAACGAGAGTTTTCGTGTCCCGAAGTGGTAGAGCAGCGCCCCGAACGACTCGGGACGCAGCGCCACCTGCGGGTGAAGAGCCCATCGAGCATCCAGGTCCAATGCAGCTTCCTGGGACGACTTCACGGGTGCGGACATGTCAGTAGACGCCGCACATACCGTCGATGGAAACCTCTTCGACGAGGGATTCTTCGACGAGGTCGGTCTCGATCACTGCAGCGTTGACAACGTCGGTCTTCGAATTCTGGGACATCGCTTACCTCCAGGTGAAAATATGTGGATCCGCCACATCCGGTACTGGACGTGACTTGGTTCACTACAATAATGGCATCGAGTGCAGAATGACACCAATCGGAGAGAAAAAGTGGAAAGCCGTACGAAACTGTCCAGCCGGGTAGGTCGACGCCCATCCACAACGAGGGGTGAGATCAGCGATCTCGGCATCGAGCTCTTCGCTCGGAACGGATTCGACGAGACCAGCGTGGACGAGATCGCCGAAGCCGCCGGCATCGCGCGTCGCACGTTCTTTCGATATTTCCCATCCAAGAACGCCGTTCCGTGGGGAGACTTCGACGAACAACTCGGTGCACTTCGCAGCCTTCTTGCGGCACTTCCCCATGACATCTTGCTGGCCGACGGGATTCGCTCGGCGCTTCTGCATTTCAACACTTTCCCAGAGGACGAACGCGCGGTCCATCGCCAACGCATGGAGTTGATTCTGCGAAATCCTGCGCTCCAGGGTTACTCGATGCTCATGTACGAGGGCTGGCGGGGCGTCATCACCGAATACGTGGCGGCGCGAACGGATTCGAACCCGAGCGATCACTTTCCCCGAACGGTTGGCTGGCTGGTTCTCGGTGTGGCAATGTCTGCATACGAGCAGTGGCTCACCGATGAAACACTCGACCTCGCCGAGCTTCTGTCCGACGGCACCAGAACGCTGTATTCCGGCATTCCCAGCACTCCGACGGCTTCGAGTACTTACGCGAAAGAATCGACATGACCGAACTAGACGCCCTCGCGCCCAGCGTTCCAGGTTCGTGGACACATGAAAATACGACAGTCTCGTTCACCCCGCAGGCAGCCCCCGGCCACATAGGCGTGACGCGCCACGGCGACGCGGTGGATGTGCGCCACGGACTGAGCTCGAAGCATATCGGCGAAAGACTCGTCCGGGAGATCACCGCACACGCAGTCGAAGCCGACCTGTCTCAGCGGGAGTTCGAACTGGTGATGGTCGGCCTCGTTCGATCGACAATCGCCGATCCGGTGCAAGCATGGGCCACGTATTACCGAAACTCGCTCGACGAATTGCTATCGGGAGCTGCCGATTTCGCGTCCATTCACGAGCGCGCAGAATCCTTGGTGATCGGTTCGGTTCTGGATCTGGGTTCGTGTTTCGGATTCTTTCCACTCCGCCTTGCATTGAGCGGACATGCCGTGACCGCCACCGATCTGTCGGCCGGCACCATGCGGCTACTCGATACCGTCGCGCCCCACCTTGGCGTCACCATCGAGACGCTGACCTGTGACGCTGCCGATGTTCCGCTCGCGGACAACAGCGTCGACACGGTGACGGCCTTGCACCTCCTCGAGCACGTGGACGCAGACGCCGGTGCGCGAATCATCGACGAGGCCTTACGCATCGCACGGACCAAGGTGGTCATCGCGGTACCTTTCGAAGACGAGGCCACCGCCTGCCATGGCCACGTACGCACCTTCGATGAGGCAGCCTTGATCGAACTGGGACGATCTACCCATACCGACTTCGAAGTTGCCGAATTCCACGGCGGGTGGCTGGTTCTGAACAAAGCATCCGTTTTGCTTCCGGTATGAGCCGAAGCACCGCACCGAAACCTCAGATCAGCCCTTGCTTGCTCGCGGCATAGACCGCCTCGGCGCGACGGCTGACACCGAGTTTGCGCATCAGGTTGCTGACGTGAAATTTGACCGTTGTCGCCGAGATGAACAGCTTTGTGCCGATACTGTTGTTGGACAGTCCAGTTGCAAGTAGACGCAGCACCTCCAGTTCACGATCGGTCAGTCTCTCGACGCTCGAGCCTTGCCCGTTGAGAGATCGAACAACTGCAGACGCACTCCGGGAATCGAACGCACTCTCACCTCGTGACACCGCGCGGATGGCACGAACTAGCTCGGTGGTGTCGACGTCTTTGACAACATATCCACGCGCGCCCGCGTGCACTGCCTCCACGACCAGTCGGTCGTCGAGAAATGTGGTCAACACCAGGAGACCGATGCCGGGGTGCGCGCCCGACAGTTGCGCACACAGCGCAAGGCCCTCGTAGTCCGAACTCGCCGACAATTTCAGGTCCATCAGCACGATGTCCGGTTCGACCCGATCCACCACCGCCAGACCTTCACCCCTCGACGACGCTTCTCCGACGATGGTCAGATCCGGTTCGCGTTCCAACACGGACCTGAGGCCGTCGCGCAGAATGGCGTGATCGTCGACCAGCACGATACGAACGACGTCGGTATGGACGGTCACGGGTTGCTCACTCTCTCGTACGGGATCCGCGCAGATACGCGCACACCGCCGATTCGGGCCCTACGGATTTCGAGTGCGCCACCGTGCTCACGCGCCCGCGCGGCCATGTTTGCCAGGCCTCGGTGTCTGCCGTCGACGTCGTTGTTCTCCGCCATCCGAAGCATCAGACGGAGGTGCGCGGGATCGCCGTGGCCGTCATCTGCGACGGACAGTTGCACGTTATCTTCACGGTAGGCCAAACGCAGCGTCGCCCGCGTCGCACCAGCGTGGACGGCTGTGTTGAACAACGCCTCTCCCGCGATGCGCAGCAGTCCGTGCTCGCACTCGCTACTGAGTTCGATGGGGGTACCTTCTATCCGCAACGACACCCGCAATTCGTCCGGCATGCGCACGATCGAGAGTTGTTCGAGCATCTCCGGCAGCGAGGTGCGGTCGGCGTCCTGCGCGTGGTTGAGCGCATAGATCGCCGAACGCAGTTGTTCGACGGCCCGTCGGGTCAACTCCTTCGCCAGGTCGAGTCGCTCTCTACGCTCGTCGGCTGGAATATCGTTGCGGCACAATTCGATTTGCATACCGGCCGACAGCACCGCCTGCGTCACACTGTCATGTAGTTCTCGGGCGATACGATGACGCTCGTCGTCGAGAACCTGATGGCGATGAGCTGCGCCCAGTTGGCGTTGCGTCGCTTCGAGTTCAGCGTTGCGGATCGCGAGATCGGCTGCTGTCCGGTGCGCCTCGGCGTAGGCGCTCTCGGCGCGCTCGAGGAGGACTCTTCGGCTCTGGTAGAGCGCCGAGTTCTGCAGTGCAACAGCAGTTTGACTCGCCAGAATGCTCAAAACGGCCGAGTCGGTCGCGTCGAGTACACGGTGGTCGGGTGTCCATGCCGCAAAAGCGCCGACGACGCCACCGTCGAGCGCGATGGGAACGAATGCGTGATGGGCCGCGATGACGGGGTCGCGCCCGTCGCCGATCGTCGCGAGCCTGATCGACTCCAGGCACTCGACGACGTCCTCGGGCAGCGGTGGGCCTTCTACGTTGTCGACGAGAAATGGGGTGGCGTCAGGGCCGAGAACGAGTCGCCGCGGGCCGGCGTCGCCCAATGCTCCGTCGGCGAGTGCGAAGACAACCCATTGCGCGCTCAGATGCGCCCTGGCTGCCTCGGCGACGGCGCAGATGAGAGTTTCCGGGCCGTCGACGGTGCGCACGAGCGCGCGCGAGATCAGTTCCAAGGCGTGGACCACCCGCTCCAGTCGCTCTGCCGCACCGCGATACTGCGGGTAGAACGTGTTCTTGCCTGACCTCAGGCCTGTCAGTAGCGAGAGATCGGGCTGCGAGGCCGTCACAGCGCTGCCCTGAACAGTTCAGCCATCTCATGGTGGGTGGCCGGGCGCGGGTTGGTCGACATACATGCATCGCGTAGGGCGTTGGTTGCGAGCACGTCGATATCGTGCTCGCTCACCCCGATGTCGCCGAGGCCTTTGGGAACCCCGACTTGCCGCGCCAATCGCTCCACTCGCGCTGCGACCGCCAAGGCGGCCTCTTCCGCAGGACCGCGTGCCTCTTCGAGTCCGAGGCTTGTTGCGATCGCCACATATGGAAGCGGATCCGCCTCGGCGTTGAACCTGATGACGTGCGGGAGAAGGACTCCATTGATGACCCCGTGCGGGAGGTCCAGTAGCCCACCGACTTGATGACTCATCGCATGTGTCGCGCCGAGAATGGCATTGGTGAACGCCAGTCCCGCTTCGAGACTCGCCTGTGCCATCGACGTCCGGGCAACGATGTCCGACGGAACGTCCATCGTACGAGCGAGATGCGAGGTGACCATGGTGACCGCCCGCAGCGCGTGATGATCGGTGAGTTGATTGTGACCGAGCGAGACGAAAGCCTCGATGCCGTGCGTCAACGCATCCAAACCTGTTGCTGCGTTGAGCCATTCGGGCATCGTGGTCAACAGACGAGGATCGATGACGGTGATGTCCGGAACCAACCCGCGGCCGAGGATGGTGATCTTTCTCGACCGTGCAGTATCGGTGACGATGCAGAACTGCGAGACGTCGGCCCCGGTACCCGACGTCGTGGGGACCATCACGAGCGGCGGGATCGGGCGGGTAGCTCGATCCACTCCTTCGTAATCGAGTATCGATCCACCGTTACCTGCGAGAACTGCGATTCCTTTGGCCGCATCCATGACCGAACCACCCCCGATGGCCACCAGGACGTCACATTCGGACTCCTGATACGAGGCGTGTCCTGCTTCGATCTCGACGTCCTTGGGATTCGGCGTCAGAGCGCTCCAGGTAGTCGGTTCGAGGCCCTGGTCTTCGAGTGATTGGATCAGCTGGGCAACCCAGCCTGTCTCGATGAGCCCGGCGTCGGTGACCACCATCGGCCGCCTTGCGCCCAAGCGGAGTGCCGAATGTGCAACTTCACCCAATGAACCCTGACCGAACACGATCTCGGGGGCATGAAACTTGAGGACTCTCGGTGTTTCCACCGCACTGCGATGTGAATGCAGATCGTGCAGCGCCTGGCCTGTCGCTGCCACTTCGATCATCGGTTCTCGCCTCTGCAATGCCTGTCGTAGCCGTGTTCGGATCGTATGTGATGCACGTTACAACCATACGAGTCGGAGAGCATCATCCCCACGGGCGCGAGGAGGGGTCGTGACCTGCCCGATCGGGTAGGTCACGGGCTTTCACCGGTCAGGAGAGCGCATGTCCCAACTCTGCAGCCTGAGCAGTCAGCTGCTGACCGTCACGGGCGACGACCACGTGATCGCAAATCCGCTCGTACTCTCCCATCGAGCAGGACGCTTGGTCCCAGTAGCGTCGTGACTCCGGAGTGATCCACGCCAACCGGTGCACCTTCGAACGGATCTTCTCGAGTTGGTCGATCCCCGGTGGTCGACCGTTGCACCGGCCGTCTCCGACGATGATGACAGCGGTGCGCTTGTTCAGAACATCGCCGTACTCGTCGAGCAGATTTGCAAACGTCTTACCGTAATCGCTGCTCGCCTCGAGATCGAGACGCTCGTCGGCCAACACTGCTGCCAATGCACCGTCGCCGGTGCTACCGAGAAGTGTGGTGGTCACATCTACCGGCGAGTCGACGAAACCCATCACTGTGCACCGATGGGCCCTCCTGTGCATGGCTTGCGCGAGCCGCAGCGTAAAGGCCGTGATCGGCCGGACAGATAGCGACACATCTGCCAGAACCAACAGCCGGACCTTGTCCGCCACCGGCGTTCTGGTCACCAAGTGAAACGGAATGCCATCGGTCCCCAGACTCGCTCGAACCGTCCGACGCATGTCGAGGGGCCCACGCGAGTGTTCCCGCGGCCTCGGACGTGGCTTGCCTCGCATCCGGCGCAACACCTCGTGGCTTGCCCGATCGATCTCGGCGTGACGCTCGGTGGCACGATCAGCGACGTCCAACGGGTCCGGTGTGGAGAGGGTCCCGGTCAGCTCGGCGAGCGCAGCTACGAATGCTTCGACAGCGTCGGTGATTCGGTCGAGTTGAGCCGCCGACAACGGGCCCGAATCGGTACCGTCGCCGTACACGCTGCGCGGGTCGTAGGCGTCGAACCACGCCAGAATGCTCGCCGGATCGTCCCAACTGAGCGTCCCTGCCACGGCACCGCTCGTACTCGACGCCAACTCCCCCGCGGCAGTCGATCCAGAGCGCTCGAGATCGACGGTGTACGTCACTCCTCTTCTGCCCATGTCACCGTCGGTGTCGACCGAAAGGTCGTGATCCTCGGAGGACAGGCTGATGTCGTCGTCGTCCTTGTGCGGGTTGAAGCCCTTGTCGGCTTCCGGGGCGTCGAGGAGGTCACCGATTTCCACTGCCCGTTCGTTGTACTCCGCGTACTTCGCCGCTTCCTGATCCGCGCCGACGTCGAGATCACTGGGCAAGCCGCCGGCCACCTGCGCACCCAACGCTTGCCGGGCGGACTCCGTCGCGGACTGAAGGGCAACGAGGAACAGCGAATCGAACGCCCGATCGAAACCATCCTGCTCGTGCGCATACTTTGCACACGTAGCCCGAAGAGCCGCACGTAGAACCGTAAGGTCGCGGGCTCCGATCAGACCGAGAACGCGTCGAACTTCGATCACTTCGGCCGGAGAGGAGGCGACACCGTGGACTCGCAACGTACGTCCGAACACCGCCGACAGCACATCCAACACGATCGACGGTGAAAACGTCGGTGCATCAGTCATTTTCGTATCCCGATGCCGCCCTTTTCGCGGCCACCATGGCCACGGAAAGCGGAGGCGGTGGTATTCATCGGTGCTCCGAGTGAGCTCTCGGCAGCCGTGAGCTTGTCCGGCACAGCCCCTGCGAGCGCCAGTTTCATATCGGAGGAATATTTGACGAGAGCGGCGAGCAGGTACTTCTTGGTTTCTTCGGTATGACCGAGAACCGCTGCTATCCGAGAGGCGTCGATGACCTCCGAGATGGAGGGGCTCTTCCGCAACGGGAGTTCGCGCAGCTCGGCGGCCAAGGCCACGACGTCGGCGGCAACCTTCACCGGCACTTCGGGAGCACGGGCCGTGACGATCTCCCGTTCTCGCTGCGGCGTCGGGTAGTCGAGATGAAAGTGCAAGCAGCGGCGCTTGAGTGCAGAGGATAGTTCGCGAGTATCGTTGGAGGTCAATATGACCCACGGGTCACTGCGGGCGATGAATGTGCCCACTTCGGGAATGGTGACCTGTTTTTCGGCCAGAACTTCGAGCAGCAACGCTTCCATGGATTCCTCGGTGCGGTCGACCTCGTCGACCAGGAGTACCACCGGTTCCTCGGACAGCACGGATTCGAGCAACGGCCGAACCGCGAGGAACGCCTCGGAATACAGACCGAAGTCTTTGGCCGCCAGCAACTTCGATGCTTCATCGATGTCGGTGATGTGTTCGGTCAGCGCGCCGATATGCTCCCGCAGCATCTGCACGTGCAAGAGTTGCTTGGCATAATCCCATTCGTACAGGGCTCGGTTGTCATCGAGGCCCTCGTAGCATTGAAGCCGTACGAGCTTGCGGCCGCTGGCCGCCGCGAGCGACTTCGCCAATTCCGTCTTTCCCACGCCCGCTGGGCCTTCCAGCAGCAATGGACGATCCAAGACAGTCGCCAGATGAACTACGGTGGCGAGATCGTCATCGGCGATGTAGTTCTGCTCGCCCAACGCTCGTTGTAGATCCGTCGCGTCGACGAATCGGACGGTCCCCTCGTCGTCGTCGTTATGCACTGTCGACAACCTTGTCATTGGTGTCCTTCTCGTAGATGTGGCCCGAGCGACCGTGTTCCTGTCGGCATGGTCGGGTGCGCGTGGGTGCACCCGACCACGCCGACAGCACGTTGGTGACTGCCGACTAGTAGGACTCGTTGATGGCGTGTGAGATCACCGGGAGCATGGACTCGACGGTCACTTCCCGCGGATTGCCCGGTGTGCACCAATCGTCCTGGACGTGCTCGGAGATCTTGAGTACCGACTTCTCGTCGCCCTTGATCACGTCGCCCTTGCCTGCGTATTTGCCGGTGTTCATCCGGTTCTTGCCGTAGGTTGCCGATCTGATGGAGCCGAAGTTGTCGGGGATACCGACATCCTTGGCGAGTCGAATCGCGGCCTCGACAGCGGCATCGGCGGCCTGAACCGTGGTCATGTTCTTGGTGTCGACGCCCATGGCTACGGCAATTTCGGCGTAGCGCTTGTAGCGAGAGGGCAGGTTGTACTCCCACACCCGCGGCAGGGCGATGGCGTTGTTCAGTCCATGTGCGCTGTCGTAGAAGGCGCTGATGGCATGCGAGATGGAGTGGATGACGCCGAGGCCGCCAGAGTTGAACGCCTGAGTCGCAATGTACTGGGCGTTCATCATGCCCTCGCGAGCCTTCAGGTTGCCCGGGTCGTACACAGCCTCGCGAAGATGCTTGGACACCAAGCCGATCGAGTAAATGGCATTACCCAGCGAGGGCGCGAAGTCCAGACGCGACACGTACGGCTCGGCTCCGTGGGCGAGGACGTCGAATCCGCAGAATGCCGTCCACTGTTGCGGGCAGGTGTAGTACAGGAGCGGATCATCGAGTGCCAAAGTCGGAGTCGACGCCTCGTCGAAGGCAAGCCACTTGTGCGGCTTGTCCATGTTGGAGGTATCGGTGATCACGTAGGCCCAGGAAGTCTCCGAACCGGTTCCGGCCGTGGTGGATACGGCGATATGCGGCGGATTCTGCTTATTTGTGGACTTGGAGAATCCCTCGAATTCGTTGATGTTTCGGCCGTCATGAGCGACGACGACGCGGATGCCCTTGGCCGCGTCGTGGCTGGAGCCGCCACCTACTGAGATGACGCTGTCGCATTTTTCCTTCTGGTAGAGAGCGGCACCGTCCATGACGTTGTAGTCCTTGGGGTTACTCTCGATCTTGTCGTAGAGAACAACCTCGACGCCCTGGTACTCGATCTTGCCGATCAGTTCCTCGATGATTCCGGATCCGCGAAGTCCGGTGGTGACGAGCAATGCGCGCTTGAATCCGAGTTCCTTGGCCTCGACACCGAGCATGTCGTGGGCACCGACTCCCAGCTTGGCGCGGGGCAGTGGGTGGAATTCCTTGATCGGAAACTCCCAGATCTGGTTGAGCTCGATTGCCATCGGTATCTCCTCGGTGTGTATGGATTGCGTGGACACCGACTGTGATCGGCGTCTCACTGATGACAACTCTGTCCGCTCGGAGGCACTCTGTGAACAGATACCGATGCGAACCCTGCCTTCGCCGATAGTGAACTATCCGATCGGGCAGGTAGGGGTGCTGCACGGCCGATCAGGCGAGAGTGGAAAATCGACACAAGGGAGCGAGATGGCTAAACTAGAACACGTTACAATTGATCGAGAGGACACCACCGAATGACGACAGTCGATGTGCCCCACGGTTCCAGATCCGTACTGCTCACGGTGGCGGATGTAATCGAAGAATCAGCCGACGCCCGGTCGATCGTCTTCGATATCCCCGAAGACGCCAAAGACAAATTCACCTACAAGCCCGGGCAGTTCCTCACGCTGCGTATTCCGAGCGACCGGACCGGCTCTGTCGCCCGGTGCTACTCCTTGGCGAGCTCGCCGCACCGCGACGCTCGCCCCAAGGTGACGATCAAGCGAACGTCCGACGGCTACGGATCCAACTGGGTATGCGACAACGTGAAGGCCGGCGACACCATCGAGGTGCTCCCGCCGTCGGGACGGTTCACCCCGGCCGATCTGGACGATGACTTCCTACTGTTCGGCGCAGGATCGGGCATCACGCCGGTGATTTCGATTCTGAAGTCCGCGCTGGGAGAGGGCACCGGCAAGGTGTTCCTCTTCTACGCCAATCGCGATGGGGACTCGGTCATCTTTGCCGAAGAACTTCGCGCTCTCGCAACCGAATATCCCCGCCGACTCGTCGTCTTGCACTGGCTCGAATCACTGCAGGGCATTCCGACGGTCGATCAACTCGCAACATTCGCAGCACCGTTCCGCGAGTACCGCGCGTTCATGTGTGGACCCGCGCCCTTCATGGACGCGGTGCACAAGGCACTCTCCTCGGGCGGGTTCCCCCGCGAGAACGTGCACAGCGAGGTGTTCCTCTCCCTTGCCGGGGACCCGTTCACCGACGCCCCCGAGATCGAACTGACCGACGACGACACTGCTTCGGCTGCCACCGTCGAGGTCGAACTCGACGGCGAGACCCACACTCTCTCGTGGCCACGGAAACAGACACTCGTGGACGTGATGCTGGCCGGCGGACTCGACGTCCCGTACTCCTGCAGAGAGGGCGAATGCGGATCCTGCGCGTGCACCCTCTCCGTCGGCGAAGTGACGATGGACAATTGCGAAGTCCTCGACGATGACGACATAGCCGAGGGCTTGATCCTCGGCTGCCAAGCTCACCCGGTCAGCGACAACCTGAAAATCGAGTTCTGACGCCGGTAGAAATGTCAGTGCTGGGGAAACTACCGAGGCCCGCTTTCGCGCCGTGATGTGATGCCGAATCCGACGGCCGAGATCATGGCCAGCAGGATCACGAATCCGCCGTACGCGAGGGCGGTCTGCTCCAATCCGAAGAGGTGTACGGCAAATCCTCCTACGACGGCGGGCAGACTGAATGCCAAGTAGCTGATGGCGAAGGTCGTGGCGAACATGCTTCCACGATCGGCTGCGGGGACGATTGCGCCGAGCGTGCGCATGGCTCCGAGAAACGCGCTGCCCCACCCTGCACCTGCGACGGCGGTGCCGATGAAGTAGAGCCCGACTATCGACGTGCTCACTGCGACAAGAGAAATTGCCACGCCGGTTGCCAGGACGAGGGCACCGGCGATCATGACGGTGCGCGGTGTGCGATGTCGCACGAACGCGGCGGCCAGGGATCCGGAAAAGAAGAGCGCGAAGCTTTCGAGTCCGCCGATGATGTGATTGTCGATTCCGAAGACCGACCGGATGATCGACGAACCGAGGGAAAGATGAAATCCGCCCAAGGACCACGTTGCGACGAGGGCGGGGACTATCAGCAAGAATGGTGTCCTGATGTCGGCTGGTACCGCCATCCGCGGGAGCACCAAACGTGCAAGATGCCGCTTCGAGTCGACTCCTCGAAGCGCGGACGTTTCGGGTAGGAACGCAAGGGCGACAGTGAGAACTACCAGCGCTCCGATGAGCATGGCGTACACGAGGACCGTCGGGGCCGGGGCGAGTTGCACCAGCAATCCGGCGCCGAGCGCGCCCGAGGCCAAACCCAGTGAGGGTGCGACGCTGTTCACGAGCGGACCAGCGGTGTTCGACGGCTGGAGATCGACTACTGCTGCATTCATCGCGCCGATTGCGGCACCCGCGGCGAGTCCTTGCACGATGCGCGCGGCGATCAGGCCTGCAACGCCGTCGGCCACGATGAAGAGCAGCAGGCTGACCACCAGGAGAGCGACCGAACCCACCAGGATCGGCTTCCGCCCTACATGATCGGACAGACCCCCGACGGTGAGCAAAGCTGCGAGCAGCGCCAACGCGTAGACCGCGAAAACGATGGTCAATGTCGTCGAGGAGAAGCCCCAGTTGCTCTGATAGATCGGGTAGAGCGGGGACGGTGCTGCCGACGTCGCCATGGTTACGAGGTAGGTCAGACCTACGACCCAGAACGCGACACCGTGGGGCAGTCGACGCGGTGTCCGTCCTCGAGGGGGAAGGGCGATGTCCGACTCGACGTTGACCACGTAGGTCCCTACTTCCGCTAAAGCTATGATCATTGCTTTAACTAACGGTATACCTGCTTGGTCTCCGGTGCCGAAAGTGCGGCCCGCTCGCTCACTGGTGGACCGACTGTTCGCTCAATAACCGGCCCTCGCGGTGCGCAAGCGCACTGGCCGGAAGCTCCCCTGCCCGGCCGCTGAGGAACACTGTCAGCTCACTCGATCCGGCAGAAATCTCGCCCGCCGCGTCGATCCGCCGAAGTGTCTGCCGCGCAACGGCTTCTGCGCTGTCGAACAGGAGCACGTTGTCCGGCAACAGAGCAGTGATCTCGTTCGATACCAACGGATAGTGCGTACAACCGAGAACGACGGCATCGACATCTGCCGGCGTGGCAGCGACCGCAATTCGAATCGCCGCCGAGATCGCCTCCGTGTCGCCCCGGTCGATGGAATCCGCGAGACCGTGACACGCGACCGAAGTGACGGACCGGCCTGTCGCGAACTCCGCTATCAAGCGCGCTTGATACGGACTGGCAGTCGTTGCAGCCGTTGCCCAGACCGCGATCCGATCGCTGGTTGCCGCAGCGGGTTTGATCGCTGGGACAGTGCCGATCACCGGAATCGCGTCACCGAGGTGGCGTCGCACATGCGCCAAGGCCGTCACGCTCGCGGTGTTGCACGGCAATACGATCACCTCGGCTCCCGATGACACGGCGCGATCGGCAGCGGTCACCACGCGATCGATCACCCACGCATCCGGCTTCGGGCCCCACGGGGCCCCGTCGGGATCCATCAGCAGAATCAGATCTAGCTCGGGACGCAGCTCCCTCAAGCGTGCAGCCGTCGGCAGCAAGCCGAGCCCCGAGTCGATCAGTCCGACTATCACTGTGTGTGTCAGCCCAGCGCCTGCTCGAGATCGCCGAGGAGATCAGCGGCGTCTTCGATACCTACCGACAAGCGAACGAGATTATCGGGAACCTCGAGCAGCGACCCTGCCGTCGATGCGTGAGTCATCGCTCCGGGGTGTTCGATGAGTGATTCGACACCACCGAGGGACTCCGCGAGGGTGAAGATCTCGGTGCGAGCACAGAAGTCGAGCGCCGCCTGCCGACCGCCACCGAGCAGCACCGAAATCATGCCGCCGAAGCGTCGCATCTGCTTTGCCGCAACATGATGCGAAGGGTGTTCCGCCAGTCCCGGGTAAATGACCTGTGAGATCGCCGGGTGACTGTTCAGCATCTCGACGAGCGTTTCGGCATTGTCGCTGTGACGCTCCATTCGCAACGCCAGCGTCTTGATGCCGCGCAGAGTCAGAAACGCGTCGAACGGTCCCGGCACTCCACCGGCCCCGTTCTGCAGAAACGCGAAGGCCGCGTCGAGCTCTTCGTCATCGGTGATAAGTGCCCCGCCGACGACGTCGGAGTGTCCGCCGATGTACTTCGTCGTCGAATGCAGCACGACGTCTGCACCGAGCGCAAGCGGCTGCTGCAAGTAGGGCGAGGCGAAAGTATTGTCCACGACCAACTTCGCGTTCGAGCCGTGAGCGACCTCTGCGAGTGCCTCGATGTCACCGATGTTGAGCAGCGGGTTGGTCGGCGTCTCGACCCACACCAGCTTGGTGTTCGGCCGGATCGCCTGACGAACGGCGTCGACATCGGACACCGCGGCGACGGAGTACTCGATACCCCACTGGGTGAAGACCTTGTCGATCAGGCGGAAGGTGCCGCCGTAAGCGTCGTTGGGGATGACGAGGTGGTCACCTGGTCGCAGGGTCGCACGAAGGAGGCAGTCCGTGGCCGCCATGCCCGACGAGAACGCTCTGCCGTAGGTGCCGGATTCGATCGCGGCAAGGTTGGCTTCGAGCGGACGACGCGTCGGGTTTCCGGTACGGGCGTACTCGAACCCACTGCGCATGCCGCCGACGCCGTCCTGAGCGAACGTCGAGCTTGCATAGATCGGCACGTTGACCGCGCCGGTCAACGGATCGGGCTCGTACCCCGCGTGCACCGCCTTGGTGGAAAACCCCTGCGTATCACCCTGGGTCGTTCCGCTGGCTCCACTCCCGGACGTGATGTCTGCCTTGCTGCGCTGCTCACTCATGGCTTCCAGACTAATAGGTGCAGGAAATGGGTAGCCTGCGGGAGACTCAGCCGCACGAAATTTTCGGCGGCAACACTCATCCAAGCCAGCGGAGAACACCGCCGGAAGAAACGAGGCACATCGTGGCCGACTCGACACCCCACAGCTCGCAGAGCGTCGAAGAACTGTTCGCGCTCGATTCTCTCCTGGACTCCGAAGAACGTCAGATTCGCGAGACGGTCCGCAAGTTGGGCAACGAGCGCATCCGCCCGCACTTGGCGGAATGGTACGAGGCGGGCACTGTCCCCGCTCGCGAGCTTGCCAAGGAACTGGGCGCACTCGGCTTGCTCGGGATGCACCTGGAGGGCTACGGCTGCGCTGGAACCTCTGCGACTGCATACGGATTGGCCTGTATGGAACTCGAAGCGATGGACTCCGGGATTCGCAGCCTTGTCTCTGTGCAAGGTTCGCTGGCGATGTTCGCGATCTGGAAGTTCGGCTCCGAGGAGCAGAAGCAGCAGTGGCTCCCGTCGATGGCCGAGGGGTCGAGCATCGGTTGCTTCGGGTTGACCGAGGCGGACTTCGGCTCGAACCCCAGCGGCATGAGGACCAGAGCGAAAAAAGACGGTAACGACTGGATCCTCAACGGCAGCAAGATGTGGATCACCAACGGCCCGATCGCCGATGTCGCAGTCGTCTGGGCACAGACCGATGACAAGATTCGCGGCTTCGTCGTACCGACGGACACTCCCGGCTTCACCGCGAACACCGTGAAGAACAAATTGTCGCTTCGCGCGTCCATCACCGGTGAACTCGTGCTCGAGGACGTCAGGCTTCCCAACGACGCGATGCTCCCCGAGGCCCGCGGGCTCAGCGGCCCGCTCGGGTGCCTCAACGAGGCACGCTTCGGCATCATTTTCGGCGCGATGGGAGCGGCGCGCGATTGCATGGAATCGGCGATCGAGTATGCCCAAACCCGAGAGGTGTTCGACAAGCCCCTGGCCGCCTACCAGCTGACCCAGGCAAAGCTTGCGAACATGGCCCTGGAGCTCGGCAAGGGTCAACTCCTCGCACTCCACCTCGGGCGCCTGAAGGACAAGGGCGAACTGCGCGGTGAGCAAGTATCGGTCGGTAAACTCAACAACGCGCGAGAGGCGATCAAGATCGCTCGCGAATGTCGAACGATTTTGGGCGCCAACGGAATCACGCTGGAGTACCCGGTGCTACGGCACGCCAACAACCTCGAGTCCGTCCTCACCTACGAGGGCACTTCCGAGGTACATCAGTTGGTGGTGGGCCAGGCGCTGACCGGGTCGAGCGCGGTCCGATAGGCGCTCGGGCACACGTGAGTGGAATCTGCCCTAGTCGGGAAATTCCACTCACGTGGGGCTAGGCACCCTTGCTGAGGAATCCGAGAAGATCGTGGCGGGTGATGACGCCGACCGGCTTGCCTTCTTCGACCACCATGAGGGCATCGGTCTCCCCCAACGCCTTCGTCGCGTCGGATACGTGCTCGCCTGCTCCGATGAGCGGGAACGGCTCGCTCATATGCTTGGCCACCGGGTCGGCGAGTGTCGCGCGTCCTTCGAAAACTGCACTGAGCAGATCGCGTTCGGTGACGCTGCCTGCAACCTCGCCGGCCATGACGGGCGGCTCGGCGCCGACGACGGGCATCTGCGAGACACCGTATTCACGGAGAATTTCGATGGCGTCGCGGACGGTCTCGGACGGATGCGTGTGTACCAGGGCCGGTAGCGCACCGGACTTGCCGCGCAGGACATCGCCGACCGACGGTTCATCGGTCTTGCCGTCGAGACGTGAGCGCAGGAACCCGTAGGAAGACATCCAGTCGTCGTTGAAGATCTTTGCCAGGTAACCGCGGCCACCATCGGGCAACAGCACGACGACGAGCGCATCGGGGCCTTCACGCTCGGCAACCTTGATCGCAGCTACCACTGCCATGCCGCAGGATCCGCCGACCAGCAGGCCCTCTTCCCGAGCCAACCGTCGTGTCATGTCGAACGAGTCCGCATCGGATACCGCGATGATTTCGTCGGGGATCGACGGGTCGTACGCGGTCGGCCAGAAGTCCTCGCCCACGCCCTCGACGAGGTACGGACGGCCGGTACCGCCGGAGTAGACCGACCCTTCAGGGTCGACGCCGACGACCTTGACCTTGCCGCCGGACATCTCCTTGAGGTACTTGCCTGTTCCGGAGATGGTGCCGCCGGTACCTACTCCCGCAACGAAGTGAGTGATCTTGCCGTCTGTATCGGCCCAGATCTCGGGTCCGGTGGTCTCGTAGTGAGACTGCGGGCCGGCAGGGTTTGCGTACTGATTCGGCTTCCAGCCGCCGTCGATTTCCTGCACGAGACGGTCGGAGACGCTGTAGTAGCTGTTCGGGTCCTCGGGTGCGACGGCGGTCGGGCAGACCACGACCTCGGCGCCGTAGGCGCGCAGGACGTTGCGTTTTTCTTCGCCGACCTTGTCCGGGCAGACGAACACGCACTTGTATCCACGTTGCTGAGCAACGAGAGCGAGGCCGATGCCGGTGTTGCCGGACGTGGGCTCGATGATGGTGCCGCCCGGCTTCAATTCGCCTGACGCTTCTGCCGCGTCGATCATCTTGACTGCGATGCGGTCCTTCGACGAACCACCGGGGTTGAGGTATTCGATCTTGGCTGCAACCGTCCCCGCGTTGCCGCCGACAACGGAGGAGAGCTTGACCAACGGAGTGTTGCCGATCAGTTCGGTGACGTGCTGAGCAATGCGCATATCTCTATCTTCCCAGACGCCACCACGGGCGGCTTCTCGGTACCACCGAGGCACGTGTGGTTCGTTGCATACGATGGACGGCATGGCGCAGAAAGAAAAGGACCTCGAGTGCCTGTGAATCGATGGCAAACCGCCGCCAAAGCAGGGGCCGCGACCGTATTGGCAGGCTCCTCCGCCGGCACCGCATCCTGGGCTGCGTACAAAGCTCTGATGTCCCAGGCGAGTTCCGCGCGAGGCGTCATCGGGAGAACCATGACCAAACCTCCCGAGGCCGACGGCGTCTACACCGCAGCATCACCGACCCCGCAGCGCTGGCGGCCCGGAATTTCGGCCGATATTCACCTGATGGTCTTCGGCGACTCCACTGCTGCAGGCGTCGGGTGCGCCGTCGCGGAGGAGGTGCCCGGTGTCCTCGTGGCCCGCGGTTTGGCCGAGGAGACGGACAAACGAATAAGACTGAGTACCAAAGCACTTGCGGGTGCAACATCGAAAGGCCTCGAAGGTCAGGTCGACGCGATGTTCGTCGCCGGTCCTGCGCCCGACGCCGTTGTCATTCTCATCGGCGCCAACGATGTCACCAAGAAGTTCTCGATCAGCGCCTCGGCGACGCGACTCGGCGACGCCGTGGGACGCCTGACCGCGCAAGGAACTGTGGTGGTGGTGGGGACGTGTCCAGACCTGGGAGTCGTCACAGCCATTCCGCAACCGCTGCGCACCGTCGTGCGGAACTGGGGCCTTCGACTCGCTCGCGCACAGAGCGCGGCTACCCTCTCTGCCGGCGGTCATCCCGTCGCTTTGGCAGATCTGCTCGCGCCGGAGTTTCTTGCCGCGCCGGAGACCATGTTCTCGGCCGATCGTTTCCACCCGTCGGCGGCGGGTTACGAACTCGCGGCACGTCAGTTGCTTCCTGTCCTGGCGGCCGCGCTCGGCGAATGGCACGGCGGACCACTACCCCAGCTCCCCGAGGTATCCGCGGCAGTAGAGTCTCGCAGGTTCGGGCCTCGGGCAACCGCGTCGATCGAAAGGTTTCTGCGCCGTCGAGGTGCCGAAATAGAGGCACAGAACGGCTAGCGATATGTTCGAAGCATCCAATGCCTGCTTGCGCAGTTCTCGCAGTCAGCAGCCAACAAAGGAGATTTCATGCCAGAGGCAGTAATCGTCAGTACCGCTCGTTCACCTATCGGCCGCGCGATGAAGGGCTCGCTCAAGGACATTCGTTCCGATGACTTGACCGTGCAGATGGTGGCCGCAGCACTCGCCAAGGTTCCCGAGCTCGACCCGACCGACATCGATGACCTGCTCCTCGGCTGTGGCCTTCCCGGCGGAATGCAGGGCAACAACCTCGCGCGGATCGTCGCTGTTCTTCTCGGTTACGACTCGCTGCCCGGTACGACCATCACCCGCTACTGTTCTTCTTCGCTGCAGACCACTCGCATGGCCATGCACGCGATCAAGGCCGGCGAAGGAGATGTCTTCATCTCTGCAGGCGTCGAGAGTGTTTCGAGCTTCGTTCACGGCAATTCCGATTCTCTTCCGCAGAGCCACAACCTGCTCTTCGCCGATGCCGAGGCACGCACCAAGAAGGCGCAGGAAGAGGGCGCGGACAGCTGGACCGATCCCCGCGAGAACGGCGACCTCCCCGACGCGTACATCGCGATGGGCCAGACCGCCGAGAACGTTGCGCTCGTCACCGGCATCAGCCGCGAGGACCAGGATCACTGGGGCGTGCGAAGCCAGAATCGTGCCGAGGAAGCCATCGCCAGCGGCTTCTTCGAGCGTGAAATCACCCCGGTCACGCTACCCGACGGCACCGTCGTCTCGACGGACGACGGCCCGCGTGCAGGGACGACCTACGAGAAGATCAGTCAGCTCAAGCCGGTATTCCGTCCGAACGGAACCATCACCGCAGGCAATGCTTGCCCGCTCAACGATGGTGCGGCCGCACTGGTGATCATGAGTGATACGAAGGCAAAGGCGCTCGGTCTGACGCCGCTCGCACGCATCGTTTCCACGGGTGTCACCGGTACCTCGCCCGAGATCATGGGTCTCGGCCCGATCGAAGCCACCCGCAAGGCGCTCTCGATCGCCGGAATGTCGATCTCCGACATCGACCTCTTCGAGATCAACGAGGCGTTCGCGGTCCAGGTTCTCGGATCCGCGCGCGATCTCGGCATCGATCACGACAAGCTCAACATCTCCGGTGGCGCTATCGCCATCGGACACCCCTTCGGGATGACCGGTGCTCGCATCACCACGACGCTGCTGAACAACCTGAAGACGCAGGACAAGACATTCGGCGTCGAGACCATGTGTGTCGGCGGCGGCATGGGAATGGCAATGGTTCTCGAACGCCTCAGCTGATCGAGACGTCCCGGTTTCCACTTACATGAGAAAGGCCCCGCACTCCAGTGGAGTGCGGGGCCTTTCTCATGAGTACTAGTCGTTGTTGAAGTAGCTCAACAGACGCAAGATTTCGACGTAGAGCCAGACCAAGGTGATGGTCAATCCGAGAGCAACACCCCACGCTGCCTTCTCGGGAGCCTGTGCGCGGATCAACTGATCGGCCTGATCGAAATCGAGCAGGAAGCTGAACGCCGCGATACCGATGCAGACGAGGCTGAAGATGATGGCAACAGTGCCACCGTCGCGCAGACCCAGTCCGCCTGCGGTGAAGAAGCTCGCCACCAGGTTGCCCAGCGCCAGCACTACGACGCCGATGAGAGCGCCGACGATCATCCGCGTCAATCGCGGGGTGACCCGGATAGCGCCGGTCTTGTAGACCACCAACATGCCGAAGAAGACGCCGAACGTGCCGAGGACCGCCTGGGCGATGAGAGTGCTACCGCCCACACCCCCGAATTCGATGCTCGTGAACATGAAGGACAACGCACCCAGGAAGAAACCCTCGGCTACCGCGTAGGCCAGCACTATCGCCTTGTTGTCCATTTTGCGGCCGAACGTCGCGAACAACACGAGACCGAGGCCGACGAGTCCGCCACCGATGACGAACGGTGCGGCCAGGTCGGTGTTGCTGTCGACGAGCAGGTACGAGATGATCGCGGTGATCGACAGCACACCGAGTGTGATGCCCGTCTTGGTGACGACATCGTCGATCGTCATCGCCCGCGTGGTGGGACCCGTCCGGTACGGCTCAGGCTGCGTACCCGGCTGCCCGAACTGCTGTGTGGCCTGCGAGGCACCAGCCGTCGCAGTGCCGAAAGTGGCGTATCCGCCGCCCTCCTGCTTGGGCAGGTTGCGGAACACCGGGTTGCTGGAGGTGCGCACCGTGTCTCTTTCCCTTCGTCGTATCGAGCAGACCGCGAGGAAATCCCCGGGCACTTATATGAAGAACGTTCCACATCCGGACAAAAGTTCCCAGTCGGACCCGATACGTTCGGACAATTCGGACTTTACCGGCCCGCACGGTGGGCCGCTCGCACAAGCGGCAAATTCAGCCGTGCAGTATGGAGTGCATGAGCATCGAAGACGGACCCGGACAGACCCTCGATCAGAGCGAAAGCTTGGACTCTGACGAACTGCGCAACGACGACGGCGATACGGTCGTGGACGCACCGGACCACTGGAGCGAGGCAGACAAGTTCGGGACCACCGCCGAAGAAGCTCTCGAAGGTGAAAGCTTGGAGGAGAAGTTGTCCGAAGAAGAACCGGACATCGCTCTGGAACCCGAGGCACGTTCGGTTGCCGAAACTCCCGACGCAGAGTTGACCGAGGAACTGGTCGACCATGTGATCCTCGAATCGGACGAGGATCCCGATATCGACTACGCGGACGGTCAGCGACAGGCCGAGATCGTCGAAGGAACCTTGATCGAGGATCTCGGGCGTAATCGCGGACAGATCGACGGGACCCCTGAAGACGGCGGCCCCGTCACCTAGCCGATCAGGCGACGGTCGACCGAGTAACGGTGAACTTTTTGTTCTTTCCCTTCACCTCGGTCGGCCCGACAGCCTTCGCGAGCGCAGCCCGATAGTTCAAGTGCCAGTTGTATACGGTCCACAATTCACCGCCGGGCCGCAGAACCCGACCGGCTGCGGCGAAGAGCTTCTCGGCCCCACCGGTGTGCACTGCCGCGCCCTCGTGAAAGGGCGGGTTGCATACGATGAGGTCTACCGAATCGTCTTCCAGCGTAGCCATGGCGTCGTCCCGAAGGACCTCTACGGCAAGGCCGTTCGCCTCGGCCGTCGCGCGGGCGGAATCGACGGCCGCCGTCGAGCGATCGGTGGCCAGCACGCGAACTCCCTCGCGCTCACGCGCGAGCATGCACGCGACAATTCCTGTGCCACAACCGAGATCGACGACAACTTGCGCATCGCGTTTCATTTTTCTCTCGTGCTCGAGAAGGAAACGTGTTCCGATGTCGAGTGTTGACCCGGCGAACACAGCACCGTGGGCAACCACCGTCAAGCCGACGTCTTCCAATGCCTGAGTGACCGGGTACGTACGCGACGTCGAACGAATCGGTGTCGCCGCGGACAACACCCGCGACTTCTGCCTACCCCGTCCCGCGCTGAACGTCTCGAAATTCTTCCGCAGAATGTCGTTCATCGCCGGGAACATGTGTTTGTCGCGACCACCGGCAAGGACCAGCACGTCGTTCGGCGCGTATGCGGCGATGACTTCGATCACCTCGGTCAGCTCGGCGACGCTGCGGGGCAGTTGCAACAGGACGACGTCAGCAGTCTGCAGGAGGTCCTCACCCAGCGAGAAGTTGCCGTACACCTCCGACAGTCCTACCGCTGCGGCATTACGTGCCAAGGCTGCCTCACTGGTCGACGAGTCCTGATGTACTCGAATTCCGGTGGCCCCGAACTGCACAGCGGCGCCGAGAGTCAGGGCGCCGTAGCGGTCACCGACAACCGCAATCTGCACGCCAGGGCCCACCGGCAGCGCAGCAGGTACCGAGTCGAGCAACAGACGATCTGTGGGGTCTACGGCAAAGAGGTTGGGCGCTTCGGTGTCGGGAAATCGCCGTAGTCCGGCGAGGACGGATTCCAATTCGTGCATCCGACCAGTGTTTCACCCCTGGAATGCATATCCAAACACGTTGAACGTCAATAATTTCGACACGTCATCAGCGCGCCCGAATGGCATTTTCGGCGGATCGGGAGCATGCTCGTCGAATGGAACAACCGAAAAAGATCGAAGCGCTGTTCAGCCACGTGGAAGACGCGTCGGATGATGCACCTGCCGAAAACAAGAAGCCTGCTGTCTACACCACACTGTTCAGCGGCGAGACCCCGTCAGGACAAATAGCGTAGATAGTCCAAGGACTTGTCAGCGTGGACATGTGAGCGTTCGCTCCTGACCACCAGCCTGACCACCTGATTCGTGTCGATAACAAATGTTGTCCGCTTGACCGACAGCAACTGACGGATCATCGAAAATCGCGCCGAGTGTGACCTACCCCGACCGATGTCCTTCCTTCGTCTCAGCCTTGCGAGTGGCCCTCCGCGACGCACCCCAAATTGCTCGGCCACCGCACCGTCGGTATCGGCGAGCATTGGATAGTCGAACGAGCGTTGCAGCGCAAAGTGCGACTGTTTACCGGTGGTGTCGGTGCTGATTCCGACTCGCTGAGCGCCGAACGACTCGAATGCACCCCCGAGATCTCTGAAATGACACGCCTCTGCGGTGCATACGGGGCTGGTGGCAGCCGGGTAGAAGAAAAGCACCACCGGGCCGTCGACCAGCAGTTTACTCAGGCTCCGGACGTTCCCCAGATGGTCGGGGAGTCGAAAATCCGGCGCGATATCGCCAGTACGCATGACAACGAGGCTACGTGACCTCCCTGCACATCGGTCGAGAAGCAGTACAAATTTCAATTCGAGCGCGTTGAAACTGCCTTCAGGCTCCGACGAGCAACGTCGATCGGAGCCTGAGGAGGTCGTCTCCGTCGATTCCGATCGCGTCGAGGTATCCATCGAAAGATCCGTGCACTTGCTCGACGGCCTCCAGTCCGTGCCGGTAGTACCGCTCTGTCACCCCGAGAAGAGCATCGGACAGTTCGATCGGCGCACTGCCTTCGTGAGCTGCCACACTCGCCAGCACGTGAGCACGTAGGGAATCGACGGCGGCATTGCTGCGTAGGTAGTCGGCAACGATGTGCGTGTCTTCGACTCCGGCAGCGCGAAGCACCGTCGCAATAGTCCAACCAGCCCGATCCTTGCCTGCCGCACAATGCACCAACACCGGTCCTTCGCCGGTCCCCAGCGCCGTGACGACGCTCCGTATGGCGATACGAGCGCCCTCGAGCGACGCATAGGAGGTATAGGCGCGCATCATGTAGTCGAGTTGGGCGTCCTCGCTCGCAGTGATTCTCGACTCATGTGGGGCCTTTTCGCCCTTGTGGTTGTCGTAGGGAACGTTGTACACACGAACGTTGCCTGGAACGCGGTCGGTTCCGCTTCTCTCGATCTCCGTCTCACCCCGCAGGTCGAAGACCTGCCTTACCCCGAGCCGGGTCAGCTCTTCGTGTCCTCGAGCATCGAGCCGAGTCAGTTCCGACGACCGGTAGAGCAATCCGCGACGCACTTCGAGTCCGTCTGCTGTCCGTGCCCCGCCGACGTCCCGAAAGTTCCATGCGCCCGACAGCTGAAACTGATCGTTTGTGCTCGCTTCTCGCATTCCACGACCATAACCAATGCCTCGGACCGGTCACATTCTCGCAGTCCGGACGTGGAACTCGGTCGGGCGGTAGCGTCAGCAGGTATGGCATCGAACTTCGAAGTCCGGACCTACGAGGTAATCATCATCGGGGGCGGTATCGGAGGCGTATCGATCGGCTATGAACTCGCGTCCGACCGTACGGTGTGCCTTCTCGAGCAGGAGTCGACGCTTGCTTTCCATACCACTGGACGTTCGGCCGCATTGTTCCTCGAAACCTACGGCAACAAGACGATTCGAGCGTTGACGAGTGCGAGCAGAGCTTTCCTCCTCGAACCACCGGTGCATTTCGAAAGTGAACTGCTTTCTCCTCGTTCGTTACTGCAGTTCGCTGCCCGCGGGCGCGGTGCGGTCCTCGAGTCCATGTTCGAACAAGTCCGATCGCTGACACCGAACGCGCAACTCGTTTCTTCTCGTGACGCCCATGATCTGTTCCCACCGCTACGGTCCGATCACATCGATCTCGCACTCCACGAGCCTGGTTCGATGGAAATCGACGTGCACGCCCTGCACCAGGGTTTTCTCCGCGGCCTGCGCAAGCGCGGTGGCCATGTCGAGACCGACAGCGGCGTCGTGAACCTGCGACGCCGGGAAGGGATCTGGCACGTGACTTCGCGCGACGGGACAGTCCGTCGGGCCGAGGTCGTCGTGAATGCTGCTGGAGCCTGGGCAGATTCGGTCGCCATTCTTGCCGGAGCGCAGCGATCGGGACTACGGCCGCTACGTCGAACGATCTTCATGATCGGCGTCCCGGAAGAGCTGGATACGAACGCGCTCCCCACGCTCAGCGACATCGACGAGTCCTTCTATATCAAGCCCGAGGGTGATCAACTGCTCTGCTCGCCCGCCGATGAGACACCGGTGGAACCCAGCGATGCACGGCCGGACGATCTCGAAATCGCTCGTGCCCTCGACGCCATACACGAGACGACGACGCTGACGACCCGCCACGTGCGATCGTCCTGGGCCGGCCTTCGGACCTTCGTCTCGGATCGGACGCCGGTAGTCGGATTCGACCCGCGGGTCGACGGTTTCTTCTGGTGTGCGGGACAGGGCGGTTACGGCATCCAGACGTGTTCGGCCCTTTCGCGTGTCGGAGCTGCACTGGTCAGAGGGGCGGATCTGCCGTCCGATGTCGTCGATCGCGGTCTGGCCGCAGCGGATCTCGCCCCTGGTCGCGACTTCGCTGCCCCAATCGATGCCTGAGCGCTCCTTTCGGCGCCTACGCCGTGGACTCCGCATATCGTGGACTGCATGACCGATCTGGACAGAACGGATGCCCGTTTGTTGCTCGCGTTGTGCGATCGTCCACGCGCCACAGGCGTAGAACTTGCGGGAGATCTAGGAATCTCACGGAACACTGTGCAAGCTCGGTTGACTCGCTGGGAAGAGAAGGACGCTCTCACCTCCATCGATCATCGGGTGCGTCCGAGAAGTCTCGGGTACGCATTGCAGGCTTTCGTGACCACCCGTGTCGATCAGCACAAACTCGCCGAGGTCACCGATCATCTCCGCACCATTGAGGAGGTACTCGAGGTCTTCGGACTGTCGGGCGCCTCGGACATGCACATTCGAATAGCCGCGGTCGATGCCGATGATCTGTACCGCGTCGCCGGACTGATACTGAAGATTCCGGGAGTGGAACGCACCAACATGTCCATCGCAATGAGCGAACTGATTCCGTATCGCACCCGGCCTCTACTGAATCGCGCCGCCACCACGCCGCGCAGCTGAGCACTTCCCCCTATCTCTCAGTCTCCCAATCGAAGTGGCGCAATACCACCGAACACATCTCCCGGGCCCGGATTTGTTTTCGCTGTTCCACCGCCGAGATGATGCACCACTCCCCACACCGCATTGAGTGCCGTCTGGATCGCACCTTCCGCCCACCCCGCGGTCCACGAAATGTCGTCTCCGGCCAAAAAGATTCCACGATGCCGCTCATCGAAATCGTCCTGAACGAAATGCGAGAACAATCGCTCCTGATAACGATAGTGGCCAGGCAGATTGGCCTTGAAGGCTCCCATGAAGTCCCGCTCGGTCTCCCACGACAAAGTGACGGGATCTCCGATGATGTGACTTCGGAAGTCGACGCCCGGGTAGATGCCCTCCAGAGAACGAAGCATGATGTTCATCCGCTCGACCGGGCCCAGCGCCAACAACTTCAGGGAATCATCCGACCACGTGTACGAGAGGCAGATCAAGCCCGGTTTGCCCTCCCCCTGATCGAGCAGATACGTCCCCCGACTCATCCGATCCGTCAGCGTCATACTGACGATGTCGCGGCCGGTGAGCGGGTCCTTGTCCTTCCAGAACGGGCGGTCCACGAGCACGAACACCTTGGTCGAACCCATGTAATGCGTCCGCTCGACGGCCGTCCAATGGTCGATGGGAAGCAGATCGTCGTCACATTCGATGTTGCTCAGCAACATCCACGACTGAGCGGTCACCACTGTCGACTGGTAGGCCCGGACTCCCCCTTCGCTGTCGTGCACCACCACCGCACCGGCGACGCGTCGTAATTCGGTCACCCGCGGACTCGGCGTCTCTCCGTTCAGCGACGCGACCGTGGTGCCCACCGGCCAGTGTGCCGAGTGTGCTGCGTTTGTCCACAGTCGTTGGGGTAGTTGTTGAGCGCCACCGACGATGCCGCGATGGTGGTCGTCCGCTGCGGTCACCACGACCCGAAGGATTTCCAGGATGGAGTTGGGGTAGTCGGTGTCCCACCCGCCGGTGCCGAAACCGACCTGCCCGAACAGTTCTCGCAGACGGAAGGATCCGAAGTGCTCGGACTCGGCCAGAAAACCGTAGAATGTCTGATCGTCCAACCGCACTACGATCTCGTTCCACAGCCGCTTGATCTCGTGGGTGTCCCGCGCCCGAATCGCCCGCTGGAGGGGAACCAGTTCGGCATACTGCTCCAGAGTGCGCTGCCAGGCTCGCGCAACCTCGCCGAACACCGAGGGCAGATCGTCGAGACTGCGCGCGTAGTAACTGACACCCTTGAGGTCGATCACGGTGCTCGGGGTGACCTCGGCAAGCGGATTGGGGAACGGCTCGGTGTGCAGACCCATTGCATCCAGATAGTGGAACAGCGCAGTCGACGAAGGAGGAAATCGCATTGCGCCCATTTCGGCCACCACTCCGTGGTGGCCTTCGAACTTCACCGACCGCATACGACCGCCGATCTGATCCGACTCGTAGACAATCGGTTTCAGTCCGATTCTCATCAGTTCGTACGCGGCGACCATGCCCGCGAGACCGCCACCGATCACTGCTACCTCGGTTCCGTATGCCGATTCGGGCACCGAGCCGAGTCCGTGCGGGTGGGACAGATAGTCGTCGTACGCAAACGGAAAGTCCGGACCGAACATGGTCAGCGGCAACTCGTGGTCGTCTTCGGCGGTGCTGTCCGGGCTGACGGGGGTGCTCACCTGCCACTCTTCCCATCCTGGTAGAGGTCGTGTCTCCGATCGCCCAGGTGGGTATTGATCTCCCGCGACGTGGCACGTACACCGGGATCGATATCGACCGTGACAAGCGCCTCCCCGCGGCCGGCACGGCCGAGTTCGGATCCGTCGGGCGCTATGGCACAGGTGAGACCGCAGTACTGCAGATCGCCCTCGATTCCACACCGATTCACGTAGGTGAGGAACAGCTGACTTTCATAGGCCCGAGTAGGTACGACATGTGTGGCAACCATGTCGAACGGGTGCATCAGCCCAGTCGGGACGATCAACCATTCGGTTCCTGCATCAGCGTGTGCACGAACTGCTTCAGGGAATTCGACGTCGTAGCAGGTCAGAAGTCCGCAGGTCAACCCGCCGAAGTGAAACTGCACGACCAGTTCGTCGCCTGGAACGAAGTGCCCACGATCGAGCTCTCCGAACAGATGCGTCTTGCGATACCGAGCCATGGTTGATCCGTCGCTACCCACTACCTGTACCGAATCGTAGATTCCTGCCTCGCTCCGCTCCGGATACCCGTACACCACAACGAGACCGGAGCGTCGGGCGATCTCGGCGACGGCATCGAAGATCGGCCCGTCCGGCGCCTCGGCACGTTCTTCTACGAGACGTCCGACGTCGTAGCCTGTCGCCGACATCTCGGGAGTGACGAGCATCGCCGCTCCTGCGTCCGCCGCGGCAGTGGCCGCGCGCGATACGGCAGCGAGGTTGGCCTCGACGTCGCCTGCCAGTTCGGGGCCTTGAAACAGCGACACTCGTACCGCGGTAGTCATCGGCTGGTCCTTTCCGCAGGTTTCGCGTACGGCCGGCAGGCGCGCTTGTTCGATAATCGTGCGCCAACGAGGCACGGCCGGGCAACATAGCGCTATCGACAATTATCCGACCAACGACGCTGGATGTACCTGAAGGACTATCAGAAAGCGCTTCCTATGAGCAGCGAAACGCCACCGATCGGACCGGTCGACGCGAGAAAGGTCCCGCGGTTCGCAGAGCCGACGACGTTCGCGCGGCTACCCAGGCTCGACGAAGTCTCTCGAGCGGACGTCACGATCCTCGGGGTTCCGTTCGATTCGGGGGTCAGTTATCGACCGGGGGCGCGCTTCGGCCCCGGTCACATTCGCGCTGCATCGAAATTGCTTCGGCCGTACAACCCAGCGTTGAAAGTCTCACCGTTCGCCGAACAACAGGTCGCCGATTTCGGGGATATCGGCATCAACCCGTTCGATATCGCCGAGGCGCTGAATTCGGTGGAGGCGGCGGTGACCGATCTCCGCGCGGACGGTTCTTCGGTGCTGACCCTCGGAGGTGATCATACGATCGCTCTGCCGATCCTGCGTTCGCTCGCCCGCGATCACGGACCTGTCGCCGTGCTCCATTTCGATGCTCACCTCGATACGTGGGACACCTACTTCGGCGCCCCGTACACCCACGGAACTCCGTTTCGCCGCGCGAGCGAGGAAGGGCTCATCGACCTCGAACGCTCCCAGCACATCGGTATCCGTGGGCCGCTCTACACCGAGCAAGACCTCGAGGACGACCGTGTTCTCGGATTCCAGGTGATCCGGTCGGATGACTACGAGGTCGATGGGGTCGCGAGCATCGTCGAGCGGATGCGGCAGCGACTCGACGGCGGCCCGGTGTACGTCTCGGTGGACATCGATGTGCTCGATCCGGCTCATGCACCGGGAACTGGTATCCCGGAGGCCGGGGGCATGACCTCACGAGAACTGTTGAACACGTTGCGTGGACTCGTAGGACTGAACGTGGTGGGTGCAGACATCGTGGAGGTCGCCCCTGCCTACGACCACGCCGAGATCACCGGTATCGCAGCAGCACACGTCGCCTACGAACTGTTGTCCGTTCTGGCACTGAATCGATAGTGCCTCCCCAGGCGCATACGATGAGACCGATGCCCACCCGATCGGACACACCTGACCCGGACGGCAAGTACCAGCAGGTTGCCGACCTCGCAGCAGCCGACGCGGGTGGCTTGTCTACCGAGCTTCTCGGAGATTTCCTCGAGGTACTCACCGACGCCGTCGCTGTTGGACGTCCATTGACACGTCGACAGCTGCGCACATTGCGGGTTCATGGGGATACTGCAGCCAAGGAAGGCGTCGCATTACGGGCGTTGCTCGATCTGTACTTGTCCTCGGCCTGGCGCCTGTGGCGCGAGCTCCCCGCGGTGGTGGACGCCGCCCGAAACCCCAGCGCCGTCGTGACGGCCGGTGAAGTGATGCTGCACGCCGTCGACGACGCTGTCGCAGAACTCGCGGAGGCCTACCAGCTCGCCCGTAGAGCGTTGGTCCGTGCCGAGGTGTCGGCTCGACGCGAGTTCGTCGACGATCTGCTCTCGGGCAGCGCCGATATCGCAGGGGTGCTGGGTCGCGCAGAGTCGTTCGGACTGGACTTGACCGGACCACACGCTGTCGTGGTCGTGGAGGCGATGTCCCCGTTCACCGACGATGCTTCGATGATCACCGACGTCGAGCGCGCGATCGCCGGGAGCAAAGGTGATACCGAGACGTTGGTTGCCAGCAAGGAGGGCCGTCTCGTCGTCGTGTTCGCGGCTCCCGACCATCAGGCGGTGAAACTGGTGACCGAACGTGTCCGAAGCACCGTCGGTCAAGTTCACGGCACCGATGGGTGGACGCAACGTTTGGGAGTGGGACGTCCTGGTCAGAGCGCGGCCGGGGTGGCATCCTCGTACCGCGAGGCACTCGACGCGCTCGACCTGGCCGGCAAACTCGGACTCGACACACCGGTGTTGGACGCGCGCGACCTGCTGGTATATCGAGTGTTGCTCGATGACCGACCCGCGATCACCGATCTCGTCGAGACAGTATTGACGCCGCTCCTCGCGGCCCGCGGCGGCGCCGTACCTCTTCTGCGCACGTTGTTCGCCTACTTCGAATCCGGGGGTAACTCCGCGATGACGGCGAGGTCGATGCACCTCTCGGTCCGCGCGGTCACCTACCGACTAGCGCGCATTGCCGAGCTGACCGGCCACGACGTGAACCACCCGAGCGAGAGATTCGCACTGCAGACAGCAGTGTTCGGAGCGAAGTTACTGGACTGGCCCACCAGCACCGCCTCACCGCCTTAGTTGCCGGATTACGGCAATAGAAACTGGACAAACATGTCCGCGATCGCACGGTGCATGCCGCTTTCATGACAGGCACACTTGAGTAGTCGCGGTAAACACAGTTGCCGCAGAGAACAATGAAGCGACAAGGAGCCCATTCCATGGCATCCCTGACCCAGAAGCCATCTCTATTCACCAGTAAGGATTACCGCCGATGAACGTCCCTCTCTGGGCATGGGCGGCATTTGCCGCGGTAGTGCTCACCCTGCTCGCCATCGATTTGCTTGCGCATCGCGGTGCACACGTCATCGGCTTCAAAGAAGCCGCATGGTGGAGTGCCTTGTGGGTCGGCGTCGCACTCGTCTTCGGCGGAGTCGTCTTCGCCACTCTCGGTACGACGGCAGGTGTGGAATACACGACGGCCTGGCTGCTCGAGAAAAGCTTGTCCGTGGACAACCTCTTCGTCTTCGCATTGATCTTCGGCTATTTCAAGGTTCCGAAGGAATATCAGCACCGAGTCCTGTTCTTCGGTGTCATCGGCGCATTGGTCTTCCGCGGCATCTTCCTCGCCGCAGGCGTCGCGATCGTCAGCAAGTTCACCGTCGTATTGTTCGTTTTCGCAGCCATCCTGCTCTACAGCGCGTGGAAGCTGATGAAGGACGAGGACGACTCGTACGATCCCAGCACTTCACTTGCAGTTCGCTTGTTGCGCAAGGTTATCCCAGTTCGGGACGAGTACTCCGGCACGAAGTTCTTCGTCAAGGAGGCGGGCAAGCGCATCGCCACTCCCCTGTTGGCCGTCGTTGTCGCCATCGAAGCTGCCGACCTTGTTTTCGCAGTCGACAGCGTCCCTGCAGTCCTTGCCGTCAGTGACGATCCGTTCATCATCTACTCGTCGAATGCGTTCGCCATTCTCGGACTACGCGCGTTGTACTTCCTGCTCTCCGGATTGTTGGACAAGTTCCACTATCTGTCGAAGGGGTTGGCGATCATCCTCGGCTTCATCGGGGTCAAGTTGATCTTGCAGGCCAGCCACAAGGTCATCAGCACCTCGATCCCCGAGATTCCATCGTTCGTCAGCCTCGCCGTTATCATCGGCGTGTTGGCAGGTTCGATCATCCTCAGCTTCGTACGCCCGGCAAAGGAGGAGCCTTCCGAGCTGGCGTCCGGCGAGAAGTAACACGGGCAAGACACAGGGGGTAGCCAACCGGTCCGGTCGGCTACCCCTCCTTTTTTGATCCACCTTCCGGGAGCTGTGTTTCACTCCGGTTCGTGCTGGGTAGTTGTTCATCATGACCACATCGAACTCATACACAGTTCCCGGCATGAGCACCGACGAGGGAGCGCGCGTCGCGACATTGCTTCAGGATCGTCTGAACGCATACAACGATCTCCACCTGACCCTCAAGCACATTCACTGGAATGTCGTGGGCCCCAACTTCATCTCCGTCCACGAGATGCTCGACCCGCAGGTGGAAACCGTACGCGGATTCGCCGATGATGTCGCCGAGCGTATTGCGACACTGGGATCCTCGGCGAAGGGCACGCCGGGCACCATCGTCGAGCAGCGGTCATGGGACGACTACTCGATCGGGCGCGCCACGGCTATCGAGCACCTCGGCGCACTCGACCTCGTGTACACCGGCGTCATCACCGACACGCGCAAGGCAATCGAAGAGATCGGCAAGGTCGATCCGGTCACCGAAGACTTGCTGATCGGCCAGAGCGGTCAACTCGAACTCTTCCACTGGTTCGTTCGTGCGCACCTGGAGAACTCCGGTGGACAGCTTTCCACTAGCGACGCATCGAGCGAAAAGCAGGCTGCCGCCGACGCGAGCTGAAAGAATTCATTTCGAAACACCGATCACGTTTGAGACCAAATATTCCGGGGTAACATCAGTTGCCCGACTCTCCACTGAGGAGAGTTGTGTCTTTCGTCCAGCCAGTGGCGAACCGCTTGCGCGGGCATCTTTCATGTGTCATAACAATGGCACTCCGAAGGCTATGTCGTCGTGGGCCCGAGCGGTGTCGGCTGGAATTCGACTTTGTGAGAAGTTCGAAAGATCTACCGCCACTGTAGATTCAAGAGACATCAGGGTAAGTTCTCAGGTGGTTGGCGATCAACGCAATCATCTGATGCCGCATGCAGAATCCAATTCGAAAGAAGGAATAACAGTGATCGTCCTGGGAATCATCCTCGCACTCATCGGCTTTTTCACGTCGATCAGCATCCTCACCACGATCGGCATCATCCTGATCGTCGTCGGTGCCGTCCTCACCATCCTCGGTGCAACCGGGCGCGCTATCGGCGGCCGTAAAACCTGGTATTGATCCCCAGGTATTGCCCTTGCACGTAGACGAGGCCCCGCGCACCAGCGCGGGGCCTCGTTCGTTTCCCACCAACTTTTCGGTTCCGCGTCAGCGAACCAACCGTCCAGTACGTAATATCTGCTCGGCCTGCCGCAACACGGGTGCATCGACCATCTGCCCCTCGAAGCGAAACACTCCGCGCTCTTCGGCAGCAGCCGCAACCACCCGGTCAGCCCAATCGATCTCTGCCTGAGTAGGCGCAAAGGCTTCTCGAATTATCGGTAACTGCGACGGGTGAATAGCAACCTTCCCGTCGAATCCGACGGCCACAGCATCCTCGGATTCGGCCGTCAAGGTGGCGACGTCTCCGATATCGAGCACCACCGAATCGAGGGCGAACACGCCGCGCGCTTTGGCTGCGAGCAATGTCGTCGACCGAACATGTTGTGCCACATCGCGGTACATACCATCAGGGAATCGACTCGACCTACCACCCAGTGCTGCGATCAGGTCCTCGGCACCCCACATCACCCCGATCGAATTGGCTGCACCGAGGCTGTCGAACACAGCGACTGCACCGAGCGGTGATTCGACGAGGGCGATCACCTCGTACGGCGCGGCCGCCTCGATCTGAGCCGAACTTTCACACTTGGGCAGCATTACTCTGCGATACGACGTCCGGGCGAGTGCCGCCATGTCCAGGTCGAAGTCGGAAGTGCCGTGCGCGTTGACTCGGACGACGGTGAACGCTGGGTCGAGTGGGGCGGCCAGTAACGACTGCCTGGCTTTCGGCTTGTCACCGATCGCGACAGCGTCCTCCAGGTCGAGGATGACGACGTCGGCCCGCTGTGCAGCCTTCTCGTAGCGTTCCGGTCGATCCGCCGGACAAAACAACCATCCAGGCCCAGGCGGCACCCACGTCACGACGCGTCCTCTGCAGGCCGGAGCCGGACGAGAGTCTTACGGACCGCCGTCGCAACGACGTCGCCGTGTTGGTTGCGTCCGGTGTGAGCGAAGGTGACGATGCCCTCCCCAGGGCGAGATTTCGATTCGCGCTTGTCGACGATGAGCGTCTCCGCATACAGCGTGTCCCCGTGAAACATCGGCTTCGGAAACGTCACCTCGGAAAAACCGAGGTTGGCCACGATCGTGCCCTGCGTCAACTGCGCTACCGAGAGGCCGACGACTGTCGACAGGGTGAACATCGAGTTGACCAGGCGTGCGCCGAACGCAGTGCTCTCACTGAAGGCCGCGTCGAGATGCAACGCCTGGGTATTCATCGTTTGCGCCGTGAAGAAGGTGTTGTCGGCCTCGGTGACCGTTCGGCCGGGCCGGTGTTCGTAGACGGTGCCGAGCTCCATCTCCTCGAACCACAGTCCGCGCTGACGGACACGCTTGTCCGAAGTCATAACCCGAGCCCTCGCGCGATGAGCATCAACTGCACTTCGGTGGTCCCTTCGCCGATCTCGAGGATCTTACTGTCCCGATAATGCCGGGCAACGGTGTATTCGTTCATGAACCCGTATCCCCCGTGAATCTGCGTTGCGTCGCGCGCATTGTCCATTGCTGCTTCGGAGGCGACCAATTTCGCGATCGAGGCCTGCTTCTTGAATGGCTTTCCCGACAACATCAGCGCGGCCGCGTCGTAATACGCTGTGCGGGCTGTATGTGCTCGCACTTCCATTCGAGCAATCTTGAATGCAATGGCCTGATTTCGTCCGATCGGTCCACCGAAGGCTTCTCGTTCCTTGGAGTACTTGACACTTTCGTCCACACACCCTTGCGCAACGCCTACCGAGAGTGCGGCGATGGCTATGCGGCCCTCGTCGAGAATGTGCAGAAAGTTGGCGTATCCGCGGCCCTGTTGGCCCAGCAGATTTTCGTACGGAACCCGGACGTCGGTGAAGGACAACGGATGTGTGTCCGACGCGTTCCAGCCCACCTTGTCGTAGGCCTTCTCCGCTACGAAGCCCGGAGTCGACGTCGGGACCAGGATCGAGGAAATCTGTTTCTTACCGGTCAGTTCGTCGACCCCGGTTACTGCGGTGACGGTGACCAGTTCGGTGATGTCGGTGCCCGAGTTCGTGATGAACTGCTTGCTGCCGTTGATTATCCATTCACCGCCGACGAGGGTGGCGGTGGTCCGGGTTCCCCCTGCGTCACTGCCTGCCCCTGGCTCGGTCAGCCCGAAGGCGGCAAGGGAGCGTCCGCTCGTCAAGGTGGGCAACCACTCCTGCTTCTGCTCGTCGTTACCGAAGCGGTAGATCGGCATCGCGCCGAGGGAGACTCCCGCCTCGAGCGTGATGGCGACACTTTGATCCACCTTCCCCAACTCCTCGAGGGCAAGACAGAGCGCAAAGTAGTCGCCGCCCATTCCGCCGTATTCCTCCGGGAACGGCAGGCCGAACAAGCCCATCTCGGCCATGCCGGCAACGACCTCGTACGGAAACGAGTGCTCGGCATCGTGTTTTGCCGATACCGGCGCCACCACCGACGTGGCGAAGTCGGCGACACTCTCGATCAGCTGCTGGTACTCGTCGGGTAGATTTCCGGTGGCGAGATGATCGGTCATGACTTTCCTTCTTCCACTTCGGTTCTCGGGGTCACGCGGGCGAGAAGTTGGTCGACACGAACCTGCTCTCCCACTACGACGAGAAGTTCCACCGTTCCATCGATCGGGGTTGTCATTGCATGTTCCATTTTCATTGCCTCGACGACGACGATCGTCGAGCCTGCTTCCACGGCGTCGCCGCTCGATACTCCTACGGCAATAACGGTTCCCGGCATCGGGCTGGTCATGTCGGCATCTCCGGAGTGGCTGTCTTCACCACGAACACTGGTCTCTTCGACGGATGTGACAGCCCACGTACCGGCCGGTGAGGACACCCAGACAGTCGCGTCGTCGTCGGCAAGCCGAAAGCGCGATCGCACGCCTGCGCGCACCATGGCCACGTCACCGTCCTCGACACGAGCGAACGACATCGGCTGCAATTCTCCGTCGTCGACCGCGACCCATGCCTCCGACAGAGTGCCGCGCACGTGCACATGCACCGTCCGTGTTCCCGAAGACAGGCGATAGGTCACTGGATGGACCCGACCGCCGATTCGCCAACCGCTCGGGACCGACCATGGTTGGGCCTGGTCCGATGCCGTCCACAGTGATGACCACAGATGGATGCCGGCTACCGCAAAAATGTCGTCCGGAGCGGGCACTGCCTCGTAGTCCTCCAACCTGCGATCGAGCAATCCGGTATCGAGCCTTCCCGCGACGACATCGTGGTCCGCCAACAGAAACCGAAGGAATTCGATATTGGTGACAACGCCCAATGCAGCGGTGTCGGCAAGCGCGCGATCGAGGGTAGCGAGCGCCGAAGCCCGATCGGGGCCGTGCGCGATCACCTTGGCCAGCATCGGGTCGTAGTCGCTGCCGACGACGGACCCGACTTCGAGGCCGGAGTCGACGCGAACTGCTGGAGTGGGTAACGGTTCCCGAAGCGAAAGGACGGTCCCTCCGGTGGGCAGGAATCCCCGACCGGGATCCTCGGCGTAGACGCGAGCCTCGATCGCATGACCGGTAAGAGTCACCTCCTCCTGCCGAATTGCGAGCGGTTCGCCGCGGGCGATTCGAACCTGCCACTCGACCAGGTCCAGCCCCGTGACCATTTCCGTCACCGGATGCTCGACTTGAAGTCTGGTGTTCATTTCCATGAAGAAGAACTCTTCGGGGCGATCCGCCGAGACGATGAACTCCACGGTGCCCGCGCCCGTGTAGTCGACGCTGCGGGCGGTGTCGCACGCCGCCTTCCCTATCCGTTCTCGTGTCGCCTCGTCCAGGAGCGGCGACGGCGCTTCCTCCACGACCTTCTGGTGCCTGCGCTGCAGACTGCATTCGCGCTCACCCAAGTGCACGACGTTGCCGTACTGATCGGCGAGTATCTGCACTTCGATGTGCCGAGGCCGCAGAACGAACCGTTCGAGGAACAGCGTGTCGTCACCGAACGAGGAGGCCGCTTCGCGTCGTGCACTCGCCAACGCACCGGCAAGCGCTCCCGGCTCCTCGACCAGTCGCATGCCCTTGCCGCCTCCGCCTGCCGACGGCTTGACCAGGATCGGATAGCCGATGTCCTGGGCCGCATCGAGGAGGTCCGCGTCGGAAAGTCCTGGGCGCGCGATACCGGGCACTACCGGGACACCGAACTCCGCCACTGCGTTCTTGGCCGTGATCTTGTCGCCCATCACCTCGATTGCTGCAACGGGTGGGCCCAGGAACGCCAATCCGGCAGCCTCGCAGGCTGCAGCGAATTCGGCGTTCTCCGAGAGGAATCCGTAGCCCGGATGGACGCCCTGTGCTCCGGTGCGGTGCGCGGCTTCGACGACCTTGTCTATCGCGAGGTAACTCTCACGCGCGGAGGCTGGGCCGAGGCGGACAGCGGTGTCTGCTTCATGGACGTGCCGTGCGTCGAAGTCGGCGTCACTGAACACCGCAACGGATCGAATACCCATGCGCCGCAACGTTCGAATGACCCGAACCGCGATCTCGCCGCGATTGGCTACCAGCACTGTGTCGATCTGTCTCGTCATCACAACTCACATCCGAAAAACGCCGTAGGAGACCGGCCCGAGCGGCGCGTGAGCGCTCGCCGACAGAGCAAGTCCGAGAACAGTTCTGGTGTCCGCGGGGTCGATGATTCCGTCATCCCACAATCGCGCGGTCGAGTAGTACGGGTTGCCCTGCGATTCGTATTGCTCTCGAATCGGCGCTTTGAACGTTTCCTGCTCTTCGCCGGACCATGGCTTGCCGGCGGCATCGAGTTGTTCACTGCGGACCGTGGACAGTACCGAGGCTGCCTGTTCGCCGCCCATGACGGAGATGCGGGCGTTCGGCCACATCCACAAAAAGCGCGGTGAATAGGCGCGGCCACACATCGAATAGTTGCCCGCGCCGTAGGAACCGCCGATGACGACGGTAAACTTCGGGACCCGAGCGCACGCGACGGCAGTCACCATTTTGGCGCCGTGCTTGGCGATGCCGCCTGCTTCGTAGTCTCTGCCGACCATGAAACCAGCGATGTTCTGCAGGAACACGAGTGGAATGCTGCGCTTGTCGCACAGTTCGATGAAGTGCGCGCCCTTCATCGCCGATTCTGCGAACAGCACGCCGTTGTTGGCGATGATGCCGACCGGATGTCCGTGCAGGTGCGCGAACCCGGTGACCAGAGTCTTGCCGTACTCGGACTTGAACTCGTCGAACTCACCGCCGTCGACGATGCGGATGATGACCTCGCGAACGTCGTACGGGATGCGCGAGTCGATCGGCACCACGTCGTAGAGGTCTTGCTGATCGACGGTGGCATCGCGGGCCTGCAGTATCGGCCACTGTGCCGCAGGGATCGGCCCGAGATTTGCGACGATTCGACGCACTCGGCGCAGCGCGTCCCGGTCGTCGTCGGCCAGGTAGTCGGTCACCCCGGATACCTTCGAATGCAGGTCACCGCCACCGAGCTCCTCGGCGGTGACAACCTCACCCGTCGCTGCCTTGACCAGCGGCGGTCCCCCGAGAAAAATCGTGCCCTGGTCTCTGACGATGATCGCTTCGTCGCTCATCGCGGGAACGTAGGCGCCGCCTGCCGTGCACGAGCCCATGACAGCCGCGATCTGCGCAATACCTGCCGCGCTCATCGTCGCCTGATTGAAGAAGATCCGCCCGAAGTGCTCGCGGTCGGGAAACACCTCATCCTGCCGAGGAAGGAACGCACCGCCTGAATCGACGAGGTAGATGCAGGGCAGTCGATTCTGCGCTGCGATTTCCTGCGCGCGCAGGTGCTTCTTCACCGTGAGCGGATAGTACGTGCCGCCCTTGACGGTCGCATCGTTGGCGACGATCACGCACTCACGCCCCGACACTCTGCCGATTCCCGCGATCATTCCGGCGCCGGGGCACTCGTTTTCGTAGATTCCGTCGGCTGCCAGCGCGGCAATCTCGAGAAAGGGACTGCCTGGATCGAGCAACTCGTTCACACGATCGCGCGGTAGTAGCTTGCCTCTTGCTATATGTCGCTCGCGGGACTTCTCGCTGCCGCCGAGTGCAGCGCGGTCCAGCTTGTCGCCCAGTTGTTCGACGAGCCTCTTGTGTTCGAGCCTGTTGGCTTCGATATCGATCGCCATAGTGGTGCCACTCCCTGCCGAACCTTGGGTTAATCATCACTAACCGAAATTAATAGTAAACTCTGATTAACTGAGTTGTCCAGTATCGAACCGAAGGCGTGGATTTCACCATGAGCACAGTGTCGCCGCCTGCCGAGTCGAAACCGACCATTCGCGAGCAGCGCAAGGCCGCGCGACGCATCGAGCTCCTCGATGCGGCAGCCGAACTCTTCGCCGAGCGCGGCTACGCAGCCGTGCGGCTCGAGGACCTCGGCGCCGCAGTCGGCATCAGTGGACCTGCGGTGTATCGCCACTTCCCCAACAAGGAAGCAGTCCTCGTCGAGTTACTGGTGGACATTTCCGACTACCTACTGGCCGGTGGCCGACAGGTCGTGCGGAACACCGCGGACGCGTCCGACACGATCTCCGAACTGGTCGATTTCCACCTCGACTTCGCGCTGAGCAAGCCGGCGCTGATCCGGATTCAGGACCGCGATCTGGCGAATCTGCCGACGTCCGCTCGACGCGATGTACGGCGCAAGCAGCGCGAATACGTCGAGGTCTGGGTCGGCGCACTCCGCGGATCCGACCCGGAACTTCACGAAGACGATGCCCGCACCAAAGCGCACGCCGTGTTCGGCCTGTTGAATTCGACCCCTCACAGCATCGGCCGGAGTATGTCTCGCCGATCGCGCGAAGTGCTCAGAGAGATGGCGAACGCCGCGCTCGGGGCCTAACAGGTCCAGGACTGACCCGCACGACAGTATGGTCGTGAGAACCGCGAGCAGAGGGGGACGTGTGCCCATCATCGAACGTGGACCTCGACAATCGACGGAGCGACGGTCGAAATCGGCGGGCAATGGGTATCGCCCGATCGAACGGCACTGATTTCGTTGCTCGACGAGCTCGGTCTGTACACTGTCCCGCGTCATCGCGACGATTACTCGGTGTACATCGCACCTTATGGCAAACCCACGAGCTACAGCGGTACTTCGTTCCCCGTCGACCACACCACGGCGACCGAAATGGATCGACTCATCGAGGTGCTCGACGCGTTGGCGGCAGAAATCGGCGCCGAAGCGCCATGGGAGCACGCCAAAGCACGCGAGCTCGACACGGTCTCTTTCGAGCAATGGCTCGGCCGGCTTCGACCTCGGCGGGTTACACAGATACGGTAAGGATCAGCGAACACAGGTGGGGCCGATCTTGTTCTCCTGCTCCGATATTGCAGCGGAGGGATACCAGCACGTGGACGGCGCGGTCCGGATGGGCGAACGCACAGCCGCCGCTATCATCGCGCAACTCCGAACGTGACGCAGGTCTGTGAAGGCGCAGAGTCACGCCCTTGCAGCTAGAGCGCTTGCACCAATGCCGGTAATCCGACTGCCGCAGTGGTTCGCCAGCGGTGATCGGCGATGTCGGAAATCTCCGTCTCCACGGGGTTGATCTCGACCACGGTTGCGCCGCAGCTGCGTGCCATTGCCGGCAGCCCAGCGAACGGGAAGACTGCGCCGGACGTCCCGACGACCAACACGAGATCAGCGCTTTCGACGGCGTTCACTGCCGACGTCCACTCGGACTCCGGCAGCGGTTCGCCGAACCACACTGCGCCCGGCCGCATGGGCCCCCCGCACTCGGGACACGGCGGCGGTGGAACCCGATCAGACTGCTCATCAGTCGGATCGGGTGAAGGCTGGGAGTGAACCCCGCATTCGGAACAACGTGGATCGAACAAACTACCGTGCACGTGCGATATGACCTTCGAGCCTGCGCGCTCGTGCAGATCGTCGACGTTCTGGGTAGCGATGTCGAGATGCGCACGCTGTTGCCAGGTAGTCAGTGCACTATGACCGGCATTCGGCTGCGCCCGGCGGACCAGCTCTGTGCGCCACTGGTACCAACCCCACACCAGATCGCTGTCACGTGCCCAACCCTCCGGGCTCGCCAGAGCAGCGGGTTCGAAGTTGGACCACAGCCCAGTTTGCGCATCACGGAAGGTCGGTATCCCGGATTCGGCCGACATCCCAGCGCCCGTCAGTACCGCCACACGAGACGCACTTCGCGCGAGTGTGACTATGGCGCTTGGCAGCTCGACATTGTTCATGGTGGTTAGTGTGCCATGGCATACCGATGGGGATCTGGTTGATCTCGGCAGGGATCACGGTGCCTACTGATGCCCGTGCCCACAGACGAAACCCGGCGACCGATGAGATCGGGCGCGACCCAAGAAGACTGCCTATCTGGACGGCAATGGGCTTGTGTGACAGCATGTTACGACTTTCAATTCCAGCGTCACGTTACCCGTTCGTTACTTTTGTGATCAATCTGTTATCCAATGGGTTGCAGGACGGCGACTTCCTTGCTTCATGCTTACCTCAGCACGATCTGCAACGAGGAGTGGGCATGAACTACGCAACGCTCGACGAAGATTCCCAAAGCATGACCCTGATCCCTCAGGTGCATCATCGCCTTGTCCTCGGTTCCTCCTTCGGAGCGATCGTGGCCGCCGCGATCGCATTGTCGGTGGGCGGACACGCCATCACACTGATGATAGGTGCTCTGGTACTCGGCATCGTCGGTCTCCTCGCCGCCACCCTCTGATCTCCCCGGCACCCGCGAGCGACACATCATGACACTTCACTACTCCCCCATCTGCAGACTCGACGACGACGCCATCGGCGGTGTGAAGATCGATCTGGACGAGCGCAACGACGGAATGGACGAGTTCGACGATGCTCTGCACAGCGCATCGAGCGCGGTGCTCGACAGCACCGGATGGATGACGCCGTTGCTGGTCGGCAACGGGATAGCGTCAGAGGCTTGCGGGACCTTCGTCGTGCGCGAGAGTTCGATGGTCGACAACCCGGCGAAGACCTTGCTCGCGGTCGAGAAGGCCAGAGCACGAAACAGCATAATTGCAGTCGACGACGTCGGCGGACAGCTCGCGTCCTTCTGCATCCTGCCTCTGATCGAACCCGACATCATCGTTCTGGCACCCGAGCTGAGCGCTTCCGTTCCCGACCCGTATGTGGCCAGGGCCACGCATGTTCTCGCGGTCCAAGCCGAACGGACCGGAGCAGTCATAGTCGCCAGTGGCGTCGATTCCGAAGCACACCGCGTCAGAGCACTCGAGCTGGGGGCAACCTTCGGAATCGGTCGTTTGTATCCACCCATGTCCTCACCCAAGTCGCTGTCGGAGAGCACTTCTCGTGCAGTCCTCGCATCGCGCACCTGGAGTACCCCCGATGCCGACTCGACGTCGCCATTCGCCATCGCATCTGCCGGTCGTGTTGCGACCCGAAGCCGCAAGAACCTGCTCGTGGAGATGAGCACACACATCGAATGGCAGGCGTCGGTGGCCGGACCGGAGACCTTGGTGCTCGGAACTTTTCAACACGATCGACATTTCCGAGGCAGCACGAAGGCTCGCTGGCAGGCAATGGCCGAACACAGTGCCTATACCGGCGTGTGCGGCGTCGGGATGGCCGATACGTCCGATACCCATATCCACCGAGCACCCCTCGCCCCTGCCGACTGCATGACCGAGGAATGGAATGTCGTGGTTCTGGGGGTTCACTTCTGCTGTGTATTGTCCGCGCGAGAGATGAACTCCGGAGACTTGGGACCGGATCGGGAGTTCGACTACGTCATCTCACACGATCGCTGCACGGTGGTTCGCTGCGCCAAGGCCATTCTGCACAGATTCGACGGGCCAGCTGGGGTTTGCGAGCCGAACTGAACTTCACCAGGACAACCACGGCTCCGACCGTGCCACCTGCACACCCACGGTCGCAGCGGAGGCTCGACGCACGCCGAACAACGCGTTCATCAACTCCGATTCACTTCGTCCGGACTCGGCGACCCAACGGCGGCTTCGATGGAGAGCTCGCGACGTCCACACCGTCAGTGCTGCATCGCAACTCTCACTACTACTGCTATCGCCGGCGAAGTCGACTTTCACACCGCCTGCAGCGCCGGGCCCCACCTCGGCACACAACCTCTGCAACGAGTCCTCGCCGAACACCACCCGACCGGACACCTCGACGACGAATCGGCACCGAGCACGTATCCAGTCATCGGGTTCATCGAGATGGACCCTCGAATCATCCAGTCCCAGTTCGTGATAGAGATTCGCGGCGTTCGCTCCTACGATCCAGACACCACAGTCCGCTGCTGCACCGACCGAAGTCGCGATCGTCACCGACAACGACGCCGCGCTGTGCGAGTCCGACGCTACGATCACGACACAGTCCGGAACGCGGTATCGAAGCCCCGACCTTCTGGCCGCAGGATCGGTGATCAGCGGCGCAAGTTTCAAGGCCTCGGCATTCTTGGAGTCCGTTCGTGCCGACACGGATCGCTCAGCCCAATCGGGACCGTCGTGCCAGGCGAGGGCTGTGCGTTCGTAGGCGAATACGGCGCCGGCCATGAAGGCGCGGTTGGCGAACTCCCAGTCCTCCCCTCCGTACTGCACGAAAGACTCGTCGAATCCTCCGATGGCATCGAACAGTGAACGTCCACAGGTCATCACGGCGCTGATCATGTACTTGTACGCGTCCCATCCTGGGTGCAGGAGATCCCCCGTCCGCTCGTAAGCGTCGACCAGCCAGGCTGGTTCGGTCACCGCGGCCGAGGAATGTTTACGCCTCCCGACCACCAGCGCATCAGGAAGAAGCGAGGGCAAGCGTGTTGCCGCGCGTATGTAGTCGGGCGTCGGCACGGTGTCTGCGTCCAGGAAACACAGAATCGAACCGCGCGAGGCGGACACCCCGAGATTCCGTGCAGCAGCCGCTCGAAAACCCTTGTCTTCCTGTCGGATGGTCACGATGTCGAGCCGTGCGCACCATCGATCGATGGGCGGCGGCTGCGAGGATCCATCGTCGGCAACGACGACTTCCAGTCGATCTGCCGGGTAGGTCTGCTCGGCCAACGCGGCCAGGACGAGGGACAACTGACTCGGTTGGTCGTAGTAGGGAATGATGACGCTGACGACGGGACATCGCGACGGGCCGTGCACACGGTCCCACTCGTTGTCGGGCACCAGTATCCGGCCATCACCGATATCTACCGTGCCGGTCACGCGGACCAACGTCGGAGGATCGCGTCGTAGGCGTTCGCGACCTCGGCGGGCGACGGTGATGGAACGACAGACTGATCCGTCCACGAGTCGGCAGGGTTCTCCATAGCAGCCGCAAGCGCCGCATCGAGTGCACCGTCGACGTTCTCGTACACGGTGAGCACTCCCGGTGACCGACGGTCCATCTCTTCGATGTACCTGGTCCGCGGTACGAGTGGGCGCCGCCCTGCCGAGATCCAGGTATTGATCGAACCCGATGCCGAGAGGTGTCGATGATGGGCAACTGGAACCGTGACCTCCCACATACGTTGCCAAAGTTCTTCGTCGTCTACGAATCCCGTGACGAGACACTCCCGCCCCGATACTGCCGCCTCGGTACGCAGTTCATCGACCAGATACTCGTGCCCGGGGGACGGCATTCCCAGAGCCGTGAACCCCACGGAAGCAGGCAGCGTCTGCATTGCCCGCATGGTCTCGATGTGGCCCTTACCCGGATAGAGGAACCCGAGCACTCCGACAGTCCGTCCCACCGTCGGCGGTACTCGCTTCGGTCCCATCGGGCCGGCAATCATCAACGGCACTACCGCAACCTCGACGAGTGAGTCCGCAGCGGGATGTACGAACTCGCGCAGCAGCTCGGCTTCGTGTTCGCTCGACACCACCACTCCCACAACGAGATCGAGAACAGATCGATAGAATTCGACCCGGTCCGACATCGACGGTCCATCCGAGGGTTGCGGAAGGTCGTGCAACGTAACCGAAACGGGCCTTCCGATTGCTGCGATCAATGCTCGAAGATCGGTCAGCGCTTGCCGAGGGCTACTGCCGAACAATCTGTCGGTGACATGAATGTGGACCAGAACGCACTCGAGTACGTCGATTGTCTCTGGACTGTAGGACCGAATCAAGCGGTGTTCCAAACCTTCGGCCCGCGCCGCGTCGTACACGGCAAAGCCGTACCGGACGACGCCGTGCGTTTCAGGACCGACGACCAGATGACACACAGTGCCCATCATGTCCGCAGGCCGAGAATGTCGATCAGACCGCTGTAGCGGCTCAGCGCAGCGTCCACGAACTCCGGGTGCTGTGCGTACCAGGACATCTGCTGATCGTGAATAGTCTTCTCCTCCACTATTTCTCCATCGACAGTCCACGAGGACCTGGCTACCGCATCGAGACCGAGCGCATCGATCACCCGTCGCTCCAGCGGTGCTCGGACGACGCCGAGCAGTTCGCGATCGAGCGAATACGGACCTGGCAGACCGAGGGCGTCGAGGATACGACTACCGAGCTCGATCAGGACCGCGTTGCCCGGGTGGTTGATGGTGTGCGCGGCAGCACCGCCGAGGGGGCGAAGAACATCGGAGATCGCGACGTCGCAGTCGCGCCGCTCGCGTCGGTCCAGTTCGGCGACGCTCGCCTGCGCGGCATCGACAATTCCCGCCGATGAGATTTCGAGATCCCACTCGTCGAACCGCATTCGCCCGTCGCGGACCGCCAGCACGGTCCGAAGGTCGTGGTACGGCACACCAGGAGGCACGGCCGAGGGGTCGCTGGGATGCCGAACGATGATCTGCCACGGGTACAACCCGGCGTACCGGATGACCGGCCAGACGATCCTGGTCGTGATGGACGGGGCCATGTCCGTGAGGTCTGCGGTACCGATGGGCAGCCCTCGGTAACCGGCCCGGACCGGTTGTGCGATCACGGCAAGAGTCTGCCGCAGAAGGCGTTCGACATGCGGAATGTCAGTGGCAGTCAGCTCGTGAACGGGCGGCACGCGGACGGTGCGGAATGGGCTGCTCGCCGAGGAAGCCAGCACGATACGCAGCGCTTCCGCCTGGCAGTTTCCCCAGACGAGCAGCACCGGACGGGCGTCCGAGGTGTCTGCATCGACGCCGTAGAAGCTGCCGTAATGCAGGGTTCGGCCGTCCGCGGTCACGCGCTGTAGTATTCGTTTGTCACGCAAATACACTCCCTCTCGAGCAGCCGGGCCGGGTTCGACACTCTCCCGTATATCCACTCTGCCGACAGAGGAACCCTTTATTTTGATCACGATCGCCTCGGTGCCCACTGACCACCGATATATCACCAATCTCGAACCGGACACCGTGGACATGGGTGAGCCGGCCTGTCTCCGGCTACCCGATCCACGGCCGGTCGACGCCGAGGAGACAGACGCCCGGTGGTGGCCTCCTCGGTGGCTCGAACCTCGATGGTTGACCGAGCACATCGATACCTTCGACGTGTTCCATCTTCACTTCGGGTTCGATGCGGTCGAGCCTGCGAGGCTGGCCGCAATCGTCGAGATTCTGCGCACGCACAACAAGCCTTTCGTGCTCACCGTGCACGATCTGCACAATCCACACTTCGCGGACAACTCCATGCACCTGGCACAACTCGACATTCTCGTGACTGCCGCGGACGACGTCATCACTCTCACTGACGCCGCTGCCGCGGAGATCACTGCACGATGGAACACCCCTGCCACTGTGCTGCCACATCCCCATGTCGCTCCGCTCGACCTGATCGGGCAGGCGCGGGCGGACCACGAGCGGGAGTTCGTCATCGGGATTCACGCGAAGAGCCTTCGTGCAAATCTCGATCCGCTGGCGGTCATGGACGTCGTAGTCTGCACCGCAGCAGAACTCGGAAACACACGAGTGCAACTCGACATCGACGAGGAGGTGTTCGCCCACCGTGATCAGCGGGGAGCAGTCGGTGCAGCGTTGACTGCGTACAACAGATTCCGCAGCGTCGACGTTCGGGTGCATCGCCGCTTCGACGACACCGAATTGTGGCGCTATCTGAGAGAAATCGACGTGTCGGTACTACCGTATCGATTCGGCACACACTCGGGCTGGCTCGAAGCATGCTACGACCTTGGAACCGCCGTCGTCGCCCCGGACTGCGGATACTACAGCGATCAGAAACCCTGTATTACATATGAATTCGGGATAGACCGATTCGAACCCGATAGCCTTGCGCAGGCACTGCGGGATGTCCACGCCTCCCGTAACCGGACTCCGGCCGCATCCAGAGCCGAACGGGAACGCGAACGCACCATGCTCTCCCGAAAACACTACGAAATCTACGAACGTGCTCTGTCGCGAGGTAGCCGCGTCCTGACCGAGGCCCGCTGATGCGACCATTACGCATTGCGCTACTCGGTTCATCGAATTTCCCTATCGCCGAACCGTTTGCCGGGGGTATGGAGGCGCACATCTGGCAACTCGCCCACACCCTGACCGAACGCGGCCACATCGTGACGCTTTTCGCCGCAGAGGGGTCTTCGGTCGAGGTCACCGGCGGAAATCTCAGGGTCGCACGACTGGAACTGAGTGCGATTTCCAAAGCGGACATCACCACACCAGCGCTGGCAGTGAGCGAGCATCACGCGTACCTGTCGGTGATGATGGATCTGGCTTCGGACCTGCGAGACTCCTTCGACATCATCCACAATCACAGCCTTCACTACCTGCCCATTGCCATGTCTCCGACAGTGCAGACGCCGATGCTCACCACGTTGCACACTCCCCCATTCGCCTGGCTGGAGTCGGCCATCGCTGTGTCGGCGAGTCCTGCGTCGTCGTTCGTCGCGGTCAGTGAGCATGCCGCTCGCCAGTGGGCACCCGTGCTCGGCGCGGTTCATGTCGTCCCCAACGGCATCTCGACGCAGCGGTGGCCGGAAGGACCCGGCGGAGACTATGCAGTCTGGTCCGGCCGTATGGTGCCGGAGAAGGCACCCCATCTTGCGATCGATGCCGCGCGTATGGCCGGAGTTCCACTTCGTCTCGCCGGACCTGTCTCGAATACCGAGTACTTTCGGGACCACATCGAGCCGCACCTCGACGACTCGGTGACCTACGTCGGTCATCTTCGTCAGCGGGAGCTCGCGACACTCGTCGGTGGCGCCGCAGTCGCTCTGGTTACGCCCGTCTGGGAAGAGCCCTACGGCCTGGTCGTCGCCGAAGCCTTGGCGTGCGGAACCCCCGTCGCCGCTTTCGACCGTGGCGGGATTCCGGAAATTCTCACCCCCGCCTGTGGCCGTCTCGCTACCGCAGATTCGGTGGAGGATCTGGCAATCGCGCTCGTCGACGCCGCAGCACTCTCGCGGAGCGATGCCCGGGCCCGTGCCGAAACTGCATGCTCGGAAACCGTGATGGTGGACCATTACTCGGAGCTCTACGAGCACATGGTTCGCGAAACGACGGTTCGACGAGGTGCGGCATGATCGGGTACTACGCGCATCATCATGGATCGGGACATGTGACTCGTGCGGCGTCGATCGCCGCTGAGCTCGAAGAACCGATGACCGTACTGTCTTCGCGCCCGCGATCTTCCGAACACGCTCACCTCGACTGGTTGCCGTTGCCTCTCGACGTGGACTCGACGATGGGCGATCGAGCGTCCGATCTCGACCCGACTGCATCGGGGGTGCTCCATTGGGCACCGATCGGTGTCCGCGGCCTCACCGAGCGCATGGCGATGCTTGCCGAGTGGGTCGCACGAACACATCCACGGCTCGTCGTCGTCGACGTGTCCGTCGAGGTAGCCCTGTTCGTCCGGTTGCTCGGAATTCCTGTTGTCGTTGTCGCCATGCCCGGTGATCGAACGGACGAGCAACATCAGTTGGTTTATCGGATCGCAACAGCAATCATCGCCCCGTGGTCCAACAATGTGTACGACCCGGCCTCGCTTCATGCGTTTTCCACCAAGACCACCTACGTGGGGTCGATCAGCCGTTTCGCTGGGCGACCGCGCACTCCGAACACGACAACCGAGCCGAATGTCTTCGTTCTCGGTGGCGCGGGCGGGACGTCGCTGACGAAGAAGGATATCGACGAAGCGGCCGAACTCAACTCCGAATTCACCTGGACGGCAGCGGGACTCGATGCACGAACATGGATAGACGATGTCTGGCCACACTTGTGTGCGGCATCGGTGGTGATCACCCATGCTGGGCAGAATGCACTCGCCGACGTGGCATCTGCGGCGGTGCCTGCAGTCGTCGTGCCCCAGGATCGGCCCTACGGTGAACAGGACGCGACCGCCGACGCACTAGCAGGGGCGGGAGTGGCCGTAGTCGCGCCGTCGTGGCCGTCCCCCGATCGTTGGCGGGCCCTGTTGGCGGAGGCGGTACGCCTGGGGTCGGAGGGCTGGCATCGCGTCGAAGCGTCCGGTGCCGCCTACCGCGCAGCGCGACTGCTGTCCGAGACGGCCGCAGTATGAGGACATCCGTGATCACCGTCGTGTCAGGGCGGCACGAGCACCTTCGGGGACAACTGCGTGGCCTCGCCCAGTCGATGCTCGAACCCGAACAGCACATCGTCGTCGCCATCGGCGACGGCGAGATCGCTCGTGTCGTCGCCGACACGGAAAGCACGGCGCAGGTTGTCGACCTCGCCGCACCCCAAGGCAGGCTTCCGATCGGGCAGGCACGAAACGAGGGCGCCCGAGTGGCATTGGACGGCGGAGCCGATCTTCTCGTCTTTCTCGACGTCGACTGCATTCCGTCACCCGAACTGCTTACGCGCTATCACGATTGCGCAACACAGCCTGATCACCGCACATCGTTACTCTGCGGACCGGTTACTTACTTACCCGCTCGAAGCTCGGCGTGGGCGATCGAGGAGTTGCAAGCCCACACCGACCCTCATCCGGCGCGTCCGAATCCGGTTGCTGGAGTGGTCGAGACAGGCAAGAATTTCGATCTCTTCTGGTCACTGTCCTTTGCTCTGTCGACCGATACCTGGAACCGTATCGGCGGATTTCACGACGAGTATGTCGGATACGGCGGCGAGGACACCGATTTCGCAGCTGTAGCTCGCTCGATCGGAGTCGGGTTGCGTTGGGTCGGCGGCGCGCATGCTTACCATCAACATCACCGCGTCTCCTCACCGCCGATCGAACACCTCGACGACATCGTCCGCAATGCGGCTCTGTTCCATCGCCGTTGGAGCCGGTGGCCGATGGCAGGGTGGCTGGACGAGTTCGAGCGTGATGGCCGCATCGTGCGCAATCCCGACGGATCCATCGATCGCATTGCATGAACCACTCGACTACGGGGTAAGCCGTACGTGCTCTGCACTGAACGCAGGTGCCCACACAGGATGCGAGGTCCGTACGATGAATCGAGTAATCAACATCGGCGCGTCGGCACCAGCGGCGCGAGCTGTGACAACCAAGCGGGAATGGGCAGCAGACCTCAGTACCCAGCGGTTGTACGCGCTGCTCAAGCTGCGCGTGGAGGTGTTCGTGGTGGAACAGGCTTACTTCTACCCTGAGCTCGACGGTGAGGACTTACGCTTGCTGACCAGGCACTTCTGGCTCGAGCGTGACGATGAAGTCCTGTGCACGTTACGACTGACCGAAGAGGGCAACGGACCTGATCGGGTGTTGCGCATCGGCCATTTGTGTACCCGACGCTCCGAACGCGGGAAGGGCCATACCACCCGCCTGCTCCAGGCAGCCTTGGCCGATGTCGGTTCGGCCAGATGCCGAATCGATTCGCCGAGCTACCTCGTGGACATCTACTCCGGGCACGGATTCGTGCCGTGTGGGGACGAGGTCCTCGACAACGGAGTTCCTGTCATCCCATTGGTGCGAGAATCCAAGTGAATGTGGAAGTTTCGGTCGAACTACGCCCAGCAGGCGCGGCTCGACCGGGTAGATTGGACTCGTACGCGCAGTAGCGAACTGGTGAAGCCCGCTTCCCGACGATATTGATGCTGTACCCCTGAAGGATCTGGTCGCGAGAGAGTCGAGAACAACATGCAGTGGTGGGGATGGGTTATCGTGGCCCTGGTCGTGATCGTGGCGCTCGTGGCGCTCGTGCTGGCCGTTCAGGCCAAGCGCCGATCCGGCGGTGTGATCATCACTGGCCGGCCAGGCAAGACCGGAAGGTCGAGAAAACCATGATCGAACAGTTGATGCGGTCCAGTGAGATCGCCAAGCGTCCGGTTGTGACTTTCACCGGTGAAGATATCTCACAGATCAAGGACATCATCTACGCCCCCGACGGCGGAGCCGTCGCCGGTTTCACTCTCGCCGGACGCGGATTGTTCTCCGGTCCCCGGAAAGAGGTTCTTCCGTGGCGGTCCGTTGCAGCACTGGGGCCCGACGCAGTGATGATTCTCCGCGAGGACATGCTTTCCCCGGCAGGCGAGATGTTCACCGCTCCAGACTCCGGCGACGACACTCCACAACCCTCACATGAGCGGCGTGGCGACATCCTCGGCTCCAACGTCCTCACCGACTCCGGTATCGAATTGGGCACCGTTGTCGACGTCATCATCGAGGTCAGTGGCCGCTACGGCGGAAAGTGCGAAGTAGTGGGCTACGAAATCAAGTCCTCGGAGGCGATGAAGAACAAGGGCACAACGGTGCTCATTCCGTTGCCCGACACACTCGCCGCATCCGGGGAGCATCTGATGGTGCCCGCCAGCGCCACCGACTTCGTGCGTGATGATCTCGCCGGGTTCGGTGCCGCCGTCGACGCATTCCGCGCGCAATTGGGGGGTACGAACTGATGTTGTTCTCCGAGTCCACCGGCCGCAAGGTGGTCAGCACGACCACCGCCGACACGGTAGGGACCATCGCCGGGTTCTTTGTCGATCCACACAACCGCGCAGTTGCCGGGGTTCATCTCAAGAAGGCCAAGTCCGGGAACGCGCTCGCGTGGTCGGGGATTTCCGCGTTCGGAATCGATGCGGTCACCATCGAATCCTCGGACTCGATCGTCGATGCCCATGACGAGGCGTCGCTCTCGGCGCTGGAAGGAAGGACCCACGACGTTCTCGGAAAGCGTGTACTCAGCACCGGTGGTGTCGAGCTCGGAAAAGTCGACGACGTCGATTTCGATCCTGAAACGGGAGCGATCACCTCGCTCATCGTCGGCGCCGAGCAGATCGAGGGACGCGCCCTGATCGGAGTGGGATCGTACGCAGTGATCGTCGACCACCGACAGCAGTGAATCGGGCCTCCCACATGTGTGAGAGGCCCGATTCACGTACGGATATGACAGAGAGTGTCAGCTGCCTTCGGTATCGCTGACGAATGCCCACTCCCCGTCGTGGTCGACCTCGAGGCGCCAACCCAGTTCGGAATTGTCGGCCTTCTTGTCGATGAACCAGGCATGTGCGTCGTCCGCACTGTCTATGTCTTTGGTTTCGACGACTTCGCCTTTGGGATCCAGAACTCTGTAATTTGCCATATCTGCATGTACCCGCGATTCGCTCGAATTCAAACGTGGTTTGTCACCCGGGGTCCGGGGTAAATCAGAGCAATGAACGACGCCAGCCCCACGACCATCAGCAGGCCGTACCCACTCGGTGCATCTCTACTCTCCACGGGCGGGGCCGACGTGGCCGTGTACTCCGAAACCGCCGACTCCATCGCTGTCGTTGTCGTCGACGAGAACGGTGCCGAAGTCTCCTCGACCACGCTCGATAGCCGAACCGGCCATGTATTTCACGGTATCGTCGAGGATCTGACAGCGGGTTCGCGCTACGGACTGCGGGTAGAAGGACCATGGGATCCCGAGTCCGGTCTACGCCACAATTCACACAAGCTCCTCCTCGACCCCTATGCGAGAGCAATAGCCGGTGGAGTCGAGTGGGACGAGTCGGTATTCGGCCACCACCACGACGAGCCCGACACTCGCAACGACGACGACTCCGCGGCCTCGATGCCGCTGTCGGTGGTCTCGGCATCCGAGTTCGACTGGGGCAGCGATGCCGCACCTCGAATTCCGTTGGACCGCACGGTCGTCTACGAAGTTCACGTGAAGGGTTTCACTGCCACACATCCCGACGTGGAGGAGTCCATTCGCGGAACCTATGCAGGGTTGGCCCATCCCGCAGCGATAGCCGAGCTTGTCGAACTGGGCGTGACTGCCGTCGAACTGCTTCCCGTTCATCAATTCGTCCAGGACTCCCATCTTCTGGAAGCGGGCCGTCGAAACTACTGGGGATACAATTCGATCGGCTTCTTCGCCCCGCACAACGAGTACAGCAGTGCCGGTGACACCGGAGGGCAGGTAGACGAGTTCAAGACCATGGTGAAAGCTCTCCACGACGCAGGAATCGAAGTGATCCTCGACGTGGTGTACAACCACACAGCCGAGGGAAATCACCTAGGACCGACGTTGTCGCTCAAGGGAATAGACAACAGGTCCTACTACCGATTGGTCGAGGACGACAGGGCGTCGTACTTCGACACCACGGGAACGGGCAACAGCCTCAACGTCGGCCACCCAGCCGCACTGGCTCTGATCATGGACTCCTTGCGATATTGGGTTACCGAGATGCACGTCGACGGATTTCGATTCGATCTCGCGAGCACTCTCACCCGCCAGGACTCCGATCTGGACAAGCACAGCGCATTCCTCGATCTGGTCCACCAGGATCCGACACTGGCTCCGGTCAAGCTCATCGCCGAGCCTTGGGACACCCACGGTTATCAGGTGGGCGGATTTCCCGCTCGCTGGTCCGAATGGAATGGCCAGTTCCGCGACGACGTTCGAGACTTCTGGCGCGGTGAACCCGGATCGCTCGGCGCCTTCGCACAACGCATCACTGGCAGCCCCGACGTCTACGAGGCCAGCCGTCGGCCGACCTTGGCGAGCGTCAACTTCATCACCGCGCACGACGGCTTCACCCTCGCCGATCTCAACAGTTACGACGACAAGCACAACGAGGCCAACGGCGAAAACAACGAGGATGGCGAGTCCGACAATCGTTCGTGGGGTTGCGGAGCGGAAGGCCCGACCGAGGACGAGGGCATCCTTGCCCTGCGCGCGCGGCAACAACGAAATCATCTGGCGACGTTGTTGCTGTCTGCCGGTGTGCCGATGATCCTCGGTGGCGATGAAATCGGCAGATCGCAGCAGGGCAACAACAACGCTTACTGTCAGGACAACGAGCTGTCGTGGTTCGACTGGGCGGGCGCCGATCTCGATCTCCGCAACTTCACCCGCGAGCTCCTACGAATGCGCCGTGAGCATCCGGCACTGCGTCCGAAGTGGTTCCGGCACGACGGTGACAGCAATGCCGAAAACTCTGTGGACTTCTACCGGGCGGACGGCGCCAAGCTCGGCGCGGAGGATTGGGAGGACGGCACCGCTCTGTCGATGCTGGTGCGCATGACGGCGCCCGAGGACGACACCACCTTCGCCTGGCTCGTCAACTCTTCCTCCGGCCCAGTGGACTTCTCACTGCCGGAGGGAAAGTGGGCGCAGAGTCTATCGAGTGACCCCGATCAGGCCTACGAAAGCGAAGGCCCGACAATTCTGATTCGTGAGCACTCGTTCACCCTCCTGGCAGCAGAAAACTAGAAGGCGGGACCTAGAACCACTCGGGATTCATATCCAAGGTCGTACGGTCCAGGGACGCCAAGAGGTCGAATTGCGGGCCTGTCTTCGGTAGCTCGTAGCCGAAGAAGTACCGAGCGGCTTGACGCTTGCCGTCGTAGAAGGCTCCGGTCTTGCCTTCGACGGCGGTGAGCTGCTCGAGCCACATCCAGGCAATCACCACATGCCCGACGGCTTCGAGATACACGGTCGAATTCGCCAGTGCCACAGCAGGATCACCCGTCGACCACAGTGCTGCGGTGACCTCGACCGTGCGGTTCCATGCCGCTTCCAATTCACCGGCGAATTGGGCGGTGTCGGGGCTCAGCGGCCGGGCCCGTTCGACGGTAGCCAAAATTTTGGAACCGAGGAGCGCCACCCCCGCTCCCGCCTGCATGGTCACCTTTCGACCCAGCAGATCGAGCCCCTGGATGCCGTGCGTCCCCTCGTGAATCGGATTGAGCCGATTGTCGCGGTAGTACTGCTCGACGTCGTAGTCACGGGTGTAGCCGTACCCGCCGTGAATCTGGATCGCCAGACTGTTGGCCTCGAGACACCACTGCGACGGCCAACTCTTCGCGATCGGCGTCAACACATCGAGCAGTAGCGTCGACTCCGCCTTGACGGTGTCATCGGTCGTCGAATCCTGCTCGTCGACGAGCCTGGAGCAATAGAGACCGAGCGCAAGCGCTCCCTCCACATATGACTTCTGTGCCAACAACATTCGCCTGACGTCGGCGTGCTCGACGAGCGGTACCGCAGGAGAGGACGGATCCTTGGACCCCAGCGGCCGACCTTGAGTGCGAACCTTCGCATACTCGAGCGACTTCAGGTATCCGACGTAACCCAACGCAATTGCCAGGAACCCGACCCCAATTCGCGCCTCGTTCATCATGTGGAACATGTAGGAGAGACCGCGATGCTCCTCCCCAACGAGGTAGCCGACCGATCCGTCGAAAGCGAGAAGGGTGTTGGTCGTCCCTCGGTTGCCCATCTTGTGGTTCAAACCGACGAGAGTCACCTCGTTGCGGTCCGCGTTCGGCAGCAGCTTGGGGACGATGAACAGCGAGATGCCCTTGACTCCCGCTCCCCCACCTGGAATTTTGGCCAGCACCAGGTGGATGATGTTCTCGGTGAGTTCGTGGTCGCCTGCCGAGATCCACATCTTGGTTCCGGTGATCCGGTAGCTGCCGTCGTCCTGCTTCTCGGCCCGGGTCGTGATGTCGGCGAGCGAGGAACCCGCCTGCGGCTCGGACAGGCACATCGTGCCGAAGTACTTGCCCTCCAACATCGGACGCACATACTCGTCGATCTGCTCGGGAGTTCCGTACGTCGAGATCAGATTGGCATTGGCGACAGTCAGGAACGGGTACGACGCCGTCGAGGCATTGGCCGCCTGAAAGTACGCCATCGATGCGCGAGCGACCGTCGTCGGCAGTTGCATACCGCCGACGCTCTCGTCGAACTGACTTGAAATGAGCCCGGCAGAGGAATATACGTCCAGTGCGGCCTTGACCTCGTCGATCATGTCCACCGAGCCGTCGGGACGCATGGTCGGCTCGTGCGCATCGGACTTCTTGTTGTGCGGTTCGAAGTGCTTGTGCGCAATGTCGGAACATAGGTCCAGTACCGCGTCGAACGTCTCCTTCGAGTGTTCGGCGAACCGCGCGCGGTCCGTCAGCGATACGACGTCGAGCCACTCGTAGAGCAGAAAGTCGAGATCGCGGCGAGAGAGTACGTCGGTCATGTCATGCCTCGTGTCGGAAAGTCGCAGTGGGAACTATGCAAGTGCATAGTTTCTATGCACCTGCCTATAATCGACCCGGCACCCGATCGTGTCAACCCTGGACATGGAGAGGAGGGATCGCGCGAGAAATGAGTGTCGACGAAGTGAGCACCTCCAAAGCCGCCGCCCGGATCAGAAGCGCTGCCATCGAGATTTTCGCTGCCAAAGGGTACGGCGCGACGTCGACGCGCGAGATCGCCGCAAGCATCGATCTCAGTCCCGGGGCTATGTACCCCCATTACAAAACCAAAGAGTCGCTACTGTTCGACGCGAGCCTCGACGGACACCGACGTGCGCTCGCCGAAACGAAACAGGCCGATATCCACACCGACCCGCCGCCGGCTCGACTCGCATCCACGGTCCACGCGTACGTCCAGTTCCATGCCCGTCATCACGCATTGGCACGGGTCATCCAATACGAACTGCGGTCGCTCACACCCGAGCACTTTCGCACGATCGCCGCTGTTCGACGGGCCACCTCCAAGGTGTTCACCGACATCATCGACGCGGGCGTGAGCTCCGGAGATTTTTCGGTCGCCGATACCGGCGCTGCCACGTTGGCGATCACCTCGCTCGGAATCGACGTCAGCCGATGGTTTCCTAGTAAGTCGTTCTCGGATCCGGACATCCTGGCCTCGCGTTATGTGGAACTGGCGCTTCGGATGGTCGGCGCACCGCCGTCGTAGTTTCCACGGCAAGCCGGCTCGTTCAGACAGCTATCGACTCACTCCGACGACAGCGTAGGTTGCCATTGGTGTGGGTCACGCACGACGATCGGGAGTGAGTTCGGGTCACCTGCAGGCCAACGTGCTGGAGATTCACCGAGCGCATGCAAGCGTTCCATTTGCTCACGACACCAAGGCGATACCGCACCCCCCTCGGCAACGAACCTCGAAAACTGTTGCCAGGGAACCCAATCGGCGCGTGAAACCTCTTCGGGATTCGGTTTCGGAGCGGGCCCGTCGTAGACGACGCCGAACACCGGACACAGTTCGTTTTCCACGATTCCGTTTGCCATGACGGCTCGATACCGGAAATCGGGTAGCAGCAGCCGCACGCCTCCTGCCTCGATTCCCAACTCCTGACTTAACCTGCGCAGGACCGCATCGCCCAGATTCTCCCCTGGTCCCGGATGCCCGCAGCAACTGTTGGTGGTCACCCCCGGCCAGGTCGACTTGTGGTGGGCACGCTCGGTAACCAGTACCTCGTCCTTGCCGTTGAACACGTAGCACGAGAACGCCAGATGCAGCGGAGTCGTCGTCGTATGCACTGTCGACTTCACCTGCGTTCCCAACTTCCGACCGGCATCGTCGACGAGGACGACCTCCTCGGTCAGCATCGGGCACTGCCGGTGGATGAGGTGAGGGGCGCGCAAGCTATCCGATCCATAACATCATGTTCCCAGACCCCGCCACATTCGAAACATTTCGGCACCGGTCGGCGCGTTCTCTTTCATTCCACGGTCGAAGACCACACCATGCGTGGGCGGAAAAGTTCGATGTTTGTAGTTACCGACGGAACGGGTAGTGCGATACGCAGGCGGGGCCGTGTTGGTTCACTTCGCCGCCGGAGCGTCCGGGCAGGTTGAGCACACAGCCTCCCGGCCGTTCTTACTCCCCGGACACCGATGGAGCGGACGTCGCTGGAGAACTCGACGCAAATGTGAGGTCCAGAGCCGCCGAGAGATCGGCGATCAGATCGGCCGGATCCTCCAAACCGACGGAGAATCGCAAGTGTCCGAAGGTCCGGAAGGAATCCGGATATCGGGCGACCCGCGCACCTTCGGTTCCTACATGCACGATCAACGACTCGTCGTGGCCGAGTGATACCGCCGAGGTGATCACTCGAAGATTGGCGACGAACACGTTGTGGGTATCGGAGTCGGCGTCGATCGCAAAAGCCATCATCGCGCCGAACCGACCATCGAACTGGCGTGCGGCGACCTCGTGCTGAGGATGCGATTCCAATCCCGGATAGGCAACGAACGCCACCCTCGGATCGTTGTCGAGAAACCTGGCGATGGTCGCGGCAGAGCTCGTCTGCTGGTTCACTCGAAGTGGAAGCGTGATCGAGCCACGACTGATCAGCCAGGCATTGAACGGTGAGATGACACCGCCGACATCGACCATTGCGTCGTTCTTGATCCGACCGATGAGCGCGCTCGATCCGATGACCGCACCACCCATTGCGTCACCGTGCCCGTTGATGTACTTGGTCAGCGAATGCACGACCAGATCTGCGCCATCGGCGAGCGGTCGATACATCGGAGGCGGGGTGAAGGTCGAGTCCACCGACAACAGGACATCTGCGTCGTGGGCTACCCGTGCGATTGCCGCGATGTCGGTGACCTTGGTCGTCGGATTCGCGATCGCCTCGACATGCACCAGAACGGTGTTCTCGCGCACAGCGGCCGCGACCGCGGCGGCGTCCGAACTGTCGACGAACGTTGCTTCGATTCCATACTTCTGCGGCAGTAGCTCCGAGAACAACCGGAAGGTCGCTTCGTACGTGACATCGCCGACGACCACGTGGTCACCGGAGGAGAGAAATGTGAAGAACACCGCATGCAGCGCGGCCACTCCGGATGCGAGAACGACGGCGTCCTCACCGTTGTCGAGTGCCGCCAACTTCTCCTGCAACGCAATCTGATTCGCACCGGAATTGCGCGTGTAGAGCGGCACGTCGGTGGCCGACCAACTCAACGAGGACGGATCCTCGGGTAGTGCATAAGAGTTGGCCATGACGATGGGTTGCCTGATCGCTCCCGAACCACCGTCTGTTCGATTGCCCGCATGTACCGCTTGCGTGGGGAACGCCAGTGTCGATGGGTCTTCTTTGTCGGGACGCGATGTCATACCGAGAAATCTATCGAACACCAGACCGCGCGTGCGTTAGCGGCGTGAGAGAACGACCACCGGGATCTCGCGGTCGGTCCACGCCTGATAGTTGGCAAAGTCTGCATATCTATTCACCAGTAACGGCCACAGCCGCGCACGCTCGCTGGAGTCTGCTGTGCGTGCATGCACGTCACGTCGCTCGGAGCCGATTTGCAGCCACGTATCCGGGCTCGCCATCAGATTCGAATACCACTGCGGGTTCTTGGGCATTCCGCCCTGCGAGGCCACCACGATCACGTTGTCGCCATCGAGCAGATAGATCAGCGGAGTGGTGTACTCGGTGGCCGACTTTCGGCCTCGATGCCCCAGCAGGAGCACTGGCACCGGCTTGCGGAATCCGCTGCCGATACGCCATTTCCCACCGATCCGGCCACCGGTGCGTCGGTACAACCAGACCTGAGCCTTGGCGCCGTATTTCATCACCGAGGGAACGATCGGTGAGTCGAGATGGGATGGCCGTGCGGGAGATGTCGTCACGTCGGGCAGTCTAAGGCCGCGAGGCCGCAGCCGTCGATGATCCTGTTGAGCTCTACCCGTTTCTTTAAGTAACTGGCAATCTCCGTAACAGTTACATTGGTAGAACCTCGACGAAGGGATGCACCCGCGATGAACAGCACCGTCAGCTCGATCGACACCATCGAAGCCGAGGATGTCTCAGCACGGCTGCTCGATTCCGCCGCGCAATTGTCGTACGACCCGGCCGAGGAAGTCGCCTGGGACGAACCCCTCGACCCCGCCCTGTTCGGCCTCAATCCGGAATGGAGCACTCTCTACGGCACCGCGATGTGGGAGGAGATGACGCAGGAACAGCGCATCCTGCTCACCCGCCACGAGGTGTGCTCGATCATGAGCACCGGAATCTGGTTCGAGATGATCCTGCAACAGATGGTTCTTCGCGACCAGTATTGCAAGGACTCGTCGAACTCCGACTTCCAGTTCGCGTTGACCGAGATCGCCGACGAGTGCCGACACTCCATCATGTTCGCTCGTGCGTGCACGACCATGGGCATCAAGGCGTACCTACCGCGCCGGATGAGCATCGAACTCGGCCGCGGCTTCAAAGCTATTGCATCTGCCGAAGCCGCCTACGGCGGAATACTGGTGGCCGAAGAAGTTCTCGACGTGATGCAACGCGATTGGATGCGCGGCGAGAACGTCCTCCCGCTGGTGCGCACCACCAGCAAGATCCATGTAGTCGAAGAATCGCGACACATGACCTTCGCCCGTGCGCAGATGCGTGAACGGATTCAAGGCAAGAGCGTCGCGCGGCGTAAGTCGAGTGCGCTGGTCGTTGCCATCGCCGCTCGCATCATCGTCTCGAACATGGTCAACAAAGGGGTGTACGAGGCTGCAGGTCTCGACGCGAATCGTGCAATCAAGGAGGCCAAGAACAACGCCCATCACCACACCATGATGCGAACCAGCAGCGAACACCTGATGGCTTTCCTGCTGGACTGCGGTCTGATCACCAAGCCGGCGGAGGCAATTTATCGTCGGCTGCACATGCTGTGAAGAAGGACTGACGATATGGCTTTCGCCATCACCCAGAACTGCTGCAACGACGCGTCCTGCCTGTCGGTCTGCCCGGTCAACTGCATTCATCCGACACCTGATGAGCCGGATTTCGGCAAGACCGAGTTGCTGTACATCGACCCACGCTCCTGCATCGACTGTGGGGCATGCGCCGATGCATGTCCGGTCGACGCGATTGCCCGCGTTTCGCGTCTGACACCGGAGCAGTCGATCTACGCCGACATCAATGCGGACTACTACAAGGACAAACCGACCGATCCGGCATGGGCAGCTCCGCGGTTCCCGTCCCCGGCGGTGAACGAACTTCGAAAAATCGATGTCGCGATCATCGGAACCGGCCCGGCTGCCTGTTACACCGCGCAGGCACTCCTGCGGCTTCCGAGCAGCCGGGTGACGTTCTACGACCGCCTGCAGAGCGCAGGTGGATTGGCTCGCTACGGGGTGGCACCCGACCATCTCGGAACCCGCCGAATCAACGAGCATTTCCGCAGCATCTTCGCGCACCCCCGCGTCAGCATGAAGCTCGGCGTCGAGGTCGGAGTCGACATCGACCAGCAGACGCTGTCCGAACGCTACGACGCCGTCGTGTACGCCGTAGGTGCGGAGAACGATCGCCCCCTCGACATTCCCGGCCTCGACCTGCCCGGTTCGATCAGCGCTCGCACCGTAGTCGGTTGGTACAACGGCCATCCTGACATCGCCGCCGATGCCGTCGACCTGACCGGCGTTCGGAGCGTCACGATTTTCGGCAACGGCAACGTGGCCCTCGATGCGGCGCGCATCCTCACCGCCGACCCGGACGATCTCGCATCCACCTCCATCGCACCCCATGCCCTCGCGGCGCTCCGAGCGCACCGGGTCGAGGAAGTCGTCGTTCTCGCTCGTCGTGGCCCGGAGTTCGCCGCATTCACTCGTTCCGAGTGCAAGGCGCTTCTCGACCGCCCATACGTCGATGTGGTGGTAGCCGGATCGCCGGAGACTTTGTCGATGATCGACGCGCTTCCCGCCTCGGCTCCGGCGTCGGCGTTGCGTGGCGCGAACGTCGTCGAACTGGGTTCACCGCATTCTTCGCCTCGGATCGTCTTCGCTTTCGGACGGGCACCTCTCTCCGTTCACGGCGACAACCGTGTCGAGTCTGTCCTCGTCGGAACCGGAGACGATGCACGATCGATTCCCACCGAGCTGGTGCTACTCGCGATCGGATATCGCGGAACACCTTCTGCGGGAGTTCCTTTCGACGAGCATTCTGGGACGATCAACAATATCGACGGCCGAGTGTCCGACCACGATGGAACACTCGTAGCGGGTTGTTACGTGGTCGGTTGGGCCAAGCGTGGCGCCACCGGCGGAATCGGCGACAACAAGGTCGACGCCGAACTGACTGTGGACGCGCTCGTCGAGGACGTCGCAGCGCGCAGTCCCCGACGAACTCGCGACTGGTACCGAAGACTTTCTGCATCAGCGAAAACTCTCGAGGACGTCGTTATACTCGATCGGTGAGTACTTCTGAGATCGCGACCGTATTGGCCTGGCACGACGCACTCAACGCGAACGACGTGGACACGGTATTGGCTCTGTCGAGCGACGATATCGAGGTGGGCTCGGCCGATGGGGCCGCGCAGGGGCTCGAGCACCTGCAGGAGTGGGTGCGCACTCCGGGAGTGACGCTCACTCCAGGTGCGATGTTCTACCGGGACGGCGTCGTTGTGGTCGAGGAATCGGCAACCAGTGGTGACGAGTCGGCGGGAACCACCATGGAGGCCGCCAGCTTCCGAGTCGTGCACGACCACGTCACGTCGATCTTCCGTCATACCGACCTCGAATCGGCCCTTTCTGCCACAGGTATGTCGGAAAGCGATCGGGTGGCCGAAAGCTGACTCGCACGAAGCACTCTCACCTGGGATAGGCCGAACGGTCCGGTGCCCGTTCTACGGGATCGGGCACCGCACCGTCAGCGAGATCAGTCGTCCCCGCGCGGAGGCGGCTCGACATCCACGCCTCCGCCCCGGTGCTCGGGCCCCGCGTCAGGATGGTTCGCCGGAACACGGCTGCGCGAATTGGCGGCTTCGCTGTCGTTGAACTTCCTACGCCAGGATTCTTCGGGCCGGTAGGGGCCGGGCTTCGGCCGAACCTTGCCACCGGGCAAAGCGAGTCGGGCGATTGTGCGGTGCACCATCCCCCACTGCTGCATCAGCGGTCCACTGTTGTACGGCAGCTGGTACCGCTCGCAGATGTCCTTGATTTTCGGAGACACTTCGGAATACCTCGTACTCGGCATATCCGGGTACAGATGGTGCTCTACTTGGTAACTCAAGTTCCCGCTCATCAGATGGAACAGTGGACCGCCATCGATGTTGGCGGCCCCGACGAGTTGGCGAACGTACCAGCCGCCGCGGGTTTCGTTCTCCACTTCTTCTTCACTGAACGTGTAGGCCTGATCCGGGAAATGCCCGCAGAAGATGATGCCGTGTGACCAAACGTTGCGAATGATGTTCGCAAAGAAATTCGCGGCAAACGTTGCGACGAACGTGCTTTCCACGCCACTGAAGCGAGCATCGAGCACATTGGCTACGGCGTTGTTCTTCCCGAATCGTGTCGACTTACGCAACCGCGCAGCCACTCTCGACTTCTTGCTCTCGCGCAGATGCCCTCCGGATATCAGCTGCGCCAAGCCGAATGCGCCCGCACTGATAATTGGCCAGCCGACATAGTCCTTGACGAACTGCCGACGTGCTTTGCCTGCAATCCCCGCGAGATCTGCCAGCAGTTCCTTCGGCGACTTATCGCCGTGTCGCAACGCATCGAGGTCCAGATCATGCAGGGCCACCCCCCATTCGAAGAACGCCATGAGGAGAACGTTGTAGAAGGGCTGCGCCAGATAGACCGGGTGCCACTTCTGCCGCGGGTCGATACGCATGATCTCGTACCCGAGGTCTTTGTCCTTGCCGCGAATGTTCGTGTAAGTGTGGTGCACGTAATTGTGTGAGTGCTTCCACGATTGCGCCGTCGATGCGGTGTCCCAGTCCCACACCGAAGAGTGGATCTCCGGATCGTTCATCCAGTCCCACTGCCCGTGCATGACGTTGTGGCCGATCTCCATATTCTCGAGGATCTTCGCAATTCCGAGGCACGCCGTGCCCGCCAGCCAAGCAGGCTTGCTCGTCGAGCCGAGCAGAAGTACGCGACCAGCGACCAGAAGTTGGCGTTGTGCCGCGATCACCGAGGTGATGTATTTTCGATCCTTCGCACCCAGGCTCGCGTACACCTCGTCGTGAATGGCGTCGAACTCTTTGGCCAACTCGGCGATGGTCTCCTCGCTCAGATGTGCCAGCGGATTGACCGGCTCCGTGCGGGTCGAGTGGTCGATGGTCATAAGAATCCCTCCGGAGATCTCATAGCTCGATTTCGATGTCGCCCTCGGCCGTGTTCACACAAATTCGCACGGCTTGTCCCGTTGGTTCGGACACATCCCCATTGCGCAAGTCGCGTAAACGCCCAGACCTCAACGTTCCGACGCAGGTGTGGCAGATCCCGATGCGGCAGCCGAACGTCAGGTCGAGGCCTGCGTCTTCACCGGCTACCAATATCGTGGTTCCGCCGTCGCACTCCACGTTCTTGTCACTGTTGACGAACCGGATAGTGCCGCCCTCGCCGTCCTCGGAATTACCACCGATGACTGGCTGAAAGCTTTCATGATGGAACCGTTCGTAGTCCCCTTCGTCCTTCCAGTAGGACCGCAGGTCGTCCAGATGCTCCCCCGGACCGGAACAGAACGCCTCACGCTCACGCCAGTCCGGAACGAGTTCGTCGAGCTCGGCAGCTTTCATTCGACCTTCGTCGCTGGTGATGCGCAGTTCGAAACGAAAGCCAGGATGCTTCGCTTCCAGTTGGGCAAGGGTGTCGGTGAACATCAACTGCTCACGGCTGTGAACCGAGTGGACTACGACGATGTCTTTCAGGTGATCGTGGTGGTCCAGGCTTCGAAGCATGCTGATGATCGGTGTGATGCCACTCCCCGCACTGATGAACACCATCTTCACCGGTAACGGATCGGGAAGCGTGAACTCCCCTTCGACCTCACTGAGCCGGACTATGTCGCCGGCCCTGATGGTGCCGACCAGGTAGGGCGACACCGTGCCTTCCGGGACAAGCTTGGGACTGACACTCACCAGGCCGTCGACCGGGTCGGGATCGGAGGTGATCGAATACGCTCGCCAGTGGTACCGGCCGTCGATGAGCACTCCCAACCGTACGTACTGCCCCGGGGTGTGGCCGGCCCATTCGAAGCCTGGTCGAATGTAGACCGACACCGCCTCCGACCCCTCCGGAGAGACTCGCTCGACCTTGCCACGCAGCTCACGGGTGGTCCAGAGCGGATTGATCATCGAGAGATAGTCGTCCGGTCTCAGCGGATTGAACAGTAATCGGACAGCTCTCAGCATCGTCCTGCGAACTATCGAAACCTGGGGTCTGGCCCCGCGCTCTGCCACGATGTACACGTTAACCTCGGTCACGCGTGTTTTGTGTTGGATTCGCGAATCGGCTGAACCGACGGCGTCGCGGAACGGTCGGTATTTCATTGCAGCGCAGGGAAATACACAGAATCAACGACCCCCATCCCAGGCGAAAACCACCCACCGCCATCGACTTCGAAAAGGGACATTTCGACAGCACCCTGCGAACACGCGCTCCGGTGAGCCCACCAACAAACACCCAGTGATGCGCATCACTCTCGCACTCTGGGTGTTTGTTGTAAATATCGACGGGTAACGCACTACGCAGTGCCATTGACTACGTGGGGGGCACACCAGAAACGAGAGACCCACACAACCGAAAAGGAGCGCACGATGGCTACATCCACCCTGCTCGCACAGTTGCGGGCCGTTCTCCAACTGACCAACACCGAGATCCAGACAGCTCAGACCCGCACCGCTCAAGCTCGCACCGAAGCAGTCCGGACAGAGCTCGAACAGAATGCGTCGAACGGCCGTGACCGCGCCGACGCCATCGAATCCGCACTTCGTGATCTCGGTGGCCTTCCTGACGTCGTCGGACCGCTGGTCGGACGCACCCTCGCACTCTTCAAGACCCTCGGCGAGCAGGCCCAACCCTTCGACGAGGCGCTTCTCGGAGACCTTGCACTCGAACAACAGCTGCTCGGCCGCGCTAAGTACATCAAGGCTCTCGCGACCGCCGCCCACGAACCCAAGGTGGTCGCTCTGGCCGACCGCTTGATCACCGCACACAGTGCCACTGTGGATTGGCTCGAAACCGTCCTCGCCGAAGACGCACTGGGCGGCCCTGCAGCCTTGCGCCGGTCACCTCTGCAGGCTGCAGCGGGCGGCGCCGTCAAGTTGGTCAATGCTCCCGCGACGTGGTCCGCGCGCAGTCTCGATCGAGCACTCGACGCGGCCCGCGGCACACCCAATCGGGTGAGCGAGCTACTCGGTCGAGGTGCACACGCGGGCGATGTTGCAGCAAAGACTCTCGCCGCCAGCCGCGACGCAGCCCTGGAAGCTGCCGAGGGTGTCACTCGCGAAGAGGGCGCTGACGGGGTAGCCGACGCTATTCATTCTGCACGGGCAGCGGGTGGCATTCTCGATCCCGAGGAGCTTCCCATCGATGGCTACGAGGATCTGAATGTTTCCGAGTCCGTTTCTGCGATCAAGGAATTGGATGATCCGTCGGATATTCGCGTCGTGCTCGCCTTCGAAGAAGCGCACAAGAATCGTCACGGGGTCGTATCCGCGGCCCAGACACGGCTGGCTGCAATCGCCAAGGAAGTTGTCTCGACGCCCTGATCGATGATGTTTCGAATAATGGAAGCCGGCCCGAGCTGATCAGCTCGGCCGGCTTCCATCATTGGTGAGTCGACACGGTTTCCAGAATCGACGGACGGGTATGTCCGAACCGTGCACGTACGTAACGATTCACCAGCCCCGGTCGACGCCGACCCCGACGACCCTCGCAAGCCGGAGTCACCGGCCGAGCTGACCAAGCCCTCATGGTTGTTCGTCGTTCGCAAGACTGCAAGAGAGTTTTCGCGCGATCAATGTACCGACCTCGCCGCGGCGCTCACCTATTACGCTGTGCTATCACTGTTTCCGGCGATGCTCGCTGTCGTGTCGCTACTGGGAGTGTTCGGCCAGGGCCAGGCAACGGTGGACGGAGTACTCGAGGTCGTCGGCAATCTCGGTCCGTCCTCTGCGGTGGACACATTGAGAGGACCCATCGAGCAGCTGGTTCAGGCACCGGCTGCCGGGTTCGCTCTTGTTACCGGCCTGCTGGGCGCCCTGTGGTCGGCCTCGGGTTACGTGGGAGCTTTCGGGCGGGCGATGAATCGGATGTACGAGGTCGACGAAGGTCGGCCCGTCTGGAAGCTGCGTCCGATCATGCTCTTGGTGACCTTGATTGCACTCGCCTTGCTGGCATGCGCAGCGGTCATGCTGGCTTTGAGCGGGCCGGTCGCCAAAGCGGTAGGCGAGACCGTGGGGCTCGGGGAAACCGCGTTGACTGTATGGAACATCGCCCGTTTCCCGATCGTCCTGGTACTTGTCGTTCTCGCCGTAGCCGTTCTCTACTACGCAACCCCGAATGTCCAACAGCCGAAGTTTCGCTGGATCAGCGCAGGCGCTGCAGTCGGCATCATCGCGTGGATTCTGGCAACGGCTGGTTTCGGCTTCTATGTCGCCAACTTCAGCAGTTATAACAAAACCTACGGCTCGCTCGCAGGCGCGATCATATTTCTGCTGTGGCTGTGGATCACCAACCTGGCGTTGCTGTTCGGAGCAGAACTCGATTCCGAATTGGAGCGAGGCCGTCAGCTACAGGCGGGAATGATCGCCGAGGAGCAGCTTCAGTTGCCGCCACGCGATACCCGGGTCTCGGACAAGAACGCCGAAAAAGACGCCGAAGCGGTCGAACAGGGCCGCCAGTTGCGCAAAAAACACAATCCCGATCAGTCAGAGGACGCCGACTCTCCCATCGGCACTGAAGGAGCAACCGTGACAGACCGACCAGATGCCCGACCCGACGATCTACGACAGGCGAGTAGAAGCGAGGTTGCGGATCTGTCGACCGTCCAGCTCGTCGAACGACTCACTCAGCAAGTCTCGACCCTGGTACGCACCGAAATCTCGGCCGGTCTGGACGAGGTGAAAACCAAAGGCACCCGCCTGGGAATCGGAATCGGAATTTCCGGCGCTGGCGCGCTACTGCTGTTCTTCGGGCTCGCGACCTTCATCGCCACGGCTGTTCTCGGTCTGGCGACCGTTCTGGACCCCTGGCTCTCCGCGCTGATCATTGCGGCGGCGGTAACGCTTATCGGCGGAATTCTTGCGCTGGTCGGGGCCAAGCGTGCGAAGAACGCGCTCCCTCCCGTTCCCGAAGACACTGTGGCCAGCGTCGACAAAGACATCAGCGCAATCAAGAAAGGCATCCGATGACCGGAAAACACTCCAACGAAGCCCAGCCTTCTAACGAGCAGACACCCAGCGTCGACGAGCTACGTGCCGAACTCTCGGAAACCGTGGCAGCGCTCGCAGCAAAGGCCGATGTCCCTGCCCGCGTCCACGACAGCGCGTCGGCAAGCGTCGAGAAGGCCAAGACCACTGCGGAATCCAATCCGGGAATCGTTGCTGCGCTGGCAGCAGCCGCGATCGGCGCAGTCATTGCATACGTCGTCGTCCGGCGACGCAGGTCGAGACGAGGAGTCCTCCGATGAGCGCGGTATCGAAGACGATGTACAAGCCACTGTCGTTGGCAATGAGCGTGCTCGGCGGAGTTGTAGCCGGAATGGTGTTCAAACAGGTGTGGAAGCGTATCGGGGACGACGACGACAAAGCCCCGGACCCGAAGGATCTCGGACGCTCCGCGCGGGAGGTGTTGATCGCTGCGGCAGTTCATGGCGCCGTGTTCGGGCTGGTGAAAGCTGCGATCGATCGCGCAGGCGCCCACGGTTATCGCGCTTTGGCCCACGAAGACCCCACGTGAAGGACCACACCGCTACCTTCTTCGACGTTGTGATCGTCGGCGGTGGAAACGCCGGTATCAGCGCTGCCGCACGCCTCATGCGCAAGGGAATCGATTCCGTCGCGGTGATCGAACCCCAGCAAGTTCACACCTACCGACCGCTGTTGTCCTATGTCGGTGGCGGCCAGGCTTCGTTGAGCAGCGCACAACGCACCCAACGATCGGTGACGCCGCGCGGATGCACGTGGATCGAGGACTCGGTCACCGTCGTCGACGCTGCGGAGCGCACCGTGACGTGCGCATCGGGGAGACGCTACCGATACCGCGACCTGGTGCTGGGTCCCGGTTTGGTTCCGGATGTCGATGCGTTGCCGGGCATCTACACTGCGCTCGACTCGCCTGAGGTGGCCAGCAACTACCTCGACCGTGCGGAGAAGACATGGGCACTGTTAGAGGCGATGCCCAGTGCCGGTCACGCAGTATTCACCGTGCCCAGGGCTCCGGTCAGTTGTACCGGTACGACGCTCAAACCTTTGTTCCTCGCGGTCGCTCACTGGCGACGGATCGGGCAGTTGGACAGCATCGAGATCACTCTCGTCGTCGACCGCCCCCGCCTCCTGGGGGTTCCAGACCTGGACGCTCGGCTGCTGAGCCGCTTGCGAGAGCTCGGGGTCCGGATACTGTCGAGCACGACGGTCACGTCGCTGGAACCGGACGAACGCCGAATCACCGTGACGGATGTCGACGGCAACGCCGAGAAACTGCAATACGACTTCCTTCACCTGGTGCCGCCCTTCCGAGGCCCACAGTGGTTGCAATCCTCGGATTTGACCGGCGACAACGAACATGGATTGGTGGACATCGATCCGCTGACCTTCGCGCATCGCACGCACCCGAGCGTATGGGCAGTCGGAGACGGCGCTGCTGTGCACACAGATCCTTCGGGTGGCGCACTACGCCAACAGGTTTCGATACTGGTCGACAACATGCTGGCGGTTCGCGCCGGCACCGAGCTGTCCTCGTACGACGGGTACACCGTCGCCCCGGTGACGGTCGACGCACACCGGCTCATTGCGGGAGAATTCGACCGGACGGGTGCGGTGACCTCGTCACTTCCATCGTTTCTCGATCCGCTCACTCCCCGCCGAATTGCATGGGCTTTCGATCGGTACGTACTACCTCGGGTCTACTGGAATTCGATCTTGAAAGGACGCCTCTGACCGCGATCGAGTACCGGACCAATCACTCAGCCGTCGGTGCTCGCAGGGCAGCAACGCGGGCCTGGTTTAATCGACCGGTAAGCGTCCACCTTCGGACCGCTTCTGAGCGAGGAGTGCCCATGCCGGTCGACGAGACCCAGGCAGCGCAGTTCGACATTGCGCGTCACCACCACGGGTCGACGCTTGTGCTGACGGTTTCCGGCGAGCTGGACATGCGGACCTCGCCCGCCCTCGACAAGGAAATCTCTGAAGGCGCACTGACGGCACCGACTGCCCTGGTGGTGGATTTGTCCGAGGTGACTTTCGTGGCCTCGGCCGCGATGACCGTGCTGACAATTGCTCAGAACAAGCTCGGCGAAACACTGAAGTTCGCCGTCGTGGCCGACGGTCCGGCCACCAGCCGTCCGATCCGGCTGATGGGCCTGGATCAGGTCTTCTCTCTCTACGAAGATCTGCCGACCGCGCTTGCAGCAATCGACTCACCGAGCTGAGCATCGGGTCCGGCGGGCACACCGAGCGCCAGTACAGCGGCGTCGTCCTCGAGGCCCGACCCGAAGCTGTCCAGTAGTGCGCGGATGTCATCGATGATTGCCTCGGCGGTCGTCGGGGAATGTGACCTCGCGAAGTCGAGTAGTGCCCCGGTGTCGTCGTAACGTTCACGGCCGGGCCCGACTCGCGCTTCTGTCAATCCATCGGTGTAGAGCACGAGAGTGTCTCCCGGCCGAAGGAACAGTCGGGTCGAGACGAACCTGGCATCGGGAAGTATGCCGACCAATTGGCCACCTGTCGTCTCCATGTAACGTGCACTGCCGTCGGCGCGAAGAAGGAGCGCCGGAGGATGCCCGCCACCGGCCAACTCCACCTCGAAACCGCCGTCGACGATTGTCAGGACGCCGAAGATCACGGTGCAGAACTGCGGTTCGGTTGCGTGGAACTCTTGCTCGAGCACGGTATCGAGATTGTGCAACACGGCAATTGGGTCCCGGTCGTACACCGCAGCGGCACGGAGCGTATATCTCGTCAACGACGTCACCGCCGCCGCGCTCGCACCTTTGCCGCAGACGTCGCCGAGAAAGAAGCCCCATTGGTCGGCCGCGAGCGGGAAGAGGTCGTAGAAGTCACCGCCTACGTCTTCCGTCGACGCGTAGTGATAGGAGGCCTTGGCATCCATTCCCGCGGGTGGAGACAGCGAAGATGGCAGTAGTGATCGCTGTAATGTCTTGGCCAACACTTCGACTCGCGCTCGACTGTCGTCTGCACGTCTACGGGCCTCGAGTAGTTCACGCTCATAAGCCCGCCGATGGCGAGCGTCGAGAGCAGTGATCCGGATCAACACTGGCTCACCGCAATCGTCGGTCTTGACGTTCGCGGTCAAGAACACCGGCAAGCGGTCACCGTCCGCGGTCACGAGATCCACCGTGACGCCGTCGATGTGCCCGTTCATGTGCAGAATCGGCGCGAAATGGGTCTCGTAGTGAATGCGACCGCCCGCAGTGAGCAGTCGCGTGAATGACGTCCCGATCAACGAGTCCTGTTGATGGCCAAGCCATCTGGCGATCGTCGAATTCAGCTTCGCAATGGTTCCATCCGGCCATAGCGAGAGATATCCGCACGGCGCGTTCTCGTATAGATCGAGCAGGCTTTCTTCGAGTGCATCGCCCGAAGCGGGGTCCTTCGGTGCACTCACGACCGCGCCACAAACCCAGCTATGGCGGCGGCTGTCAGTTCGGGAGCACTGACCTGCGGGCAGTGTCCGCTCACGTCGAGCGTCTGCAACGCACTCCCGGCGATGTTGTGGTGCACGTATCGGCCGACGTCGGGCGGAGCGAGCGTGTCGCGTGCACAATCGACCACCAGTGTCGGGACCGTCACGCGCTCGAGATCGGCACGATTGTCCGAAAGAAACGTCGCCATCGCGAACACTTTGGCAGCCGCCGGATCCGTTCGGCAGAAGCTATCGGTCAGTTGCTCTTGAAGTTCGGGTCGATCCGGTGTGCCCATGATGGTCGGAGCCATGACTGCTGACCAACCCAGATAGTTGCTGTCGAGAGAATCGAGCAACTCGTCGATGTCGGCCCTGGTGAATCCACCTCGGTAATCGCCATCGTCGATGTAACACGGCGACGGCGTCAACAAGACCAACTTCGCGAATCGTTCGGGCGCCTCAGCCACGGCGAGGACCCCGATCATCGACGCGACCGAGTGGCCGACGAACACGACGTCGCGTAGATCGAGTTCCTCGACGATGTCGAGCACGTCGCGGGCATATTGTTCGAGGTCAGCGTACTTTCCGGCGTCCCAAGCGTCCGGGCTCGATCCGCCTGCACCCACATGATCGAACAGGACCACCTTGAAGGAGGCCACCAGGCGCTCGGTGACCGAACTCCACAAACTTTGATCGCAACCGAAGCCGTGCGAGAGCATCACTACCGGACCGTCGGCAGCTCCGACGATCCTCACATTGTTCTTCACGCGCACGTTCACCAGCACATTCTGACACTGGGCCGCAGAGCCGTCGGGCGCACCCTGGTTCAGGGGCGAAGCAGAGCGGCCAGTACCGAATGTTCACTGCGCAATCTCGCCGTTCACCGCCGTAGTGTCACTCGACCCGCCAGTTCGGCGACGCCGATATTCCAGTCCTGCGAAAGCCTGCTGAGTAGGTCGAACGCTTGGACCGCGTCGATGCCGTATCTTTCCATGATCATGCCTTTGGCCTGGCCGATGAGGTCACGCGAGGCGAGCGCGGACTGCATCTGATCCTCGTGTTGAGCAGCGATCAGCGCAACGGCAGCGTGCGTGGCCAACACCAAGCCGAGTTCCTCACTTGCAGAATCGAACCCGTCGGCCCTCTCGGAGTACAGATTGAGGGCCCCCAAATTGTCACGCCGAGTGAAAAGTTGGAACGCCAGCATCGAGTGCACACCCATGCCCGCTGCAGCAGGGGCGAATTGCGGCCATCGATGTTCCGATCTCATGTCTTCCACGTAGACCGTGCGCTGTTCCCACACTGCGTCCAAGCATGGCCCCTGCCCGCAGTGCTCTTGCAGGGAGTCGAGTCGACGTGGTAATTCGCCCGTCGCTGCCCTCGACTCGACTGTGCGGCGTCCGGTGACCAGCGTTATTCCGGCGTGATCGGTACCTGGGACCATCTCGACTGCCATTCTTGTGATGGAGGCCAGCGTGTCTTCGATACTCGCATAATTCTGCTGAAAGACGCGCGCCATGTCCGACATCTCTCGACTCAGCGCCCCGTCGAGCGGACGCCGATCGGATGACTCCAAACTCATCGTCCCTACCCATCGATTGAACATGCCCTGACGTGCCCGCGTTCTCCCGACCCTACTTCGTTCTCGACGCCGATCCGGTCGTCTCGGCGATTGCAAGTGACAGACGGAAGCTCTTCGATCGAGGAGCGAAGACGCGGTGGTTGGTCGTAGTTTGATTACGGACCAGTCTGGCTATTTACCAGTGAAATGCCTATTGAAAGGGATCGATCATGAGTAAGAACCAAAGCCAATCGAGCTCGACAGCCGACAATCTCGGTAGGGACAACACGATTCCAAATACCGAAGATGGGATAGCAGTCGGACACTCTTCCGAGTCCTCGTTCGAACCAGAGGAAGATACCGACGAGGATTGATGTCCGCTTGCCGTAGCGCGACCCGAAGGAGGTCAGCCACGCGATAACCGGCATCGATCCCGGAGAGAAGAATTCCATCGTCGAAGCCGACCTCGACCTCACCGGGCACTCAACTACTCAGTCATGCCATCCGACAGCGGCGAACGGAGCATTCGTCGTAATTCGGCCGACGATGCCCGCGTGCGCGAAATCCTTGGCCATAGACACCGCTTCGAGGACACTCGCACCTTTGGCAAGCTCAGCGGTAATGGCGGCTGCGAAGATGCATCCTGCACCGGATACCCGCTCGTTCCCGATCTTCGGCGCCCGAAAGAAGGTGATGTCCTGCCCGTCGTAGAGCACGTCGACGGCATCGTCACCGGGCAGGCCGGTGCCACCTTTGACAACGACATATCGAGGCCCTAGGTCGGCAATTCTCCTTGCCGCCTCGGCCAGGTCTTCGGCAGTCTCGATGGCGTCCATCCCTGCCAGTGTTCGAGCTTCGAACAGATTGGGAGTAACGACGGTGGCCAGCGGCAGTATGTCGGTACGCAGCGCGGTGTCCGTATCCAGGGCAGCACCCGGTTCCTGACCCTTGCAGATCAGAACCGGGTCGACGACGACGTGACGCCAAGGCTGTCTGCCCAGGGATTCCGCCACAGTGGCAACGGTCTCCGGTGTGCCCAGCATGCCGATTTTGACGACGTCGAGGTCGTGCGCCGAGGTTGCTGCTTCGATCTGATCGGCAATGACCGAGCCGGCAATCGGAACGAATCGGTGCCCCCAACCCGACGCGGGATCGAACGAGACTATGCAGGTAATTGCCCCGACGCCGTAGACACCGAGCTTTTCGAAAGTCTTGAGGTCGGCCTGCAGTCCCGCGCCACCCGTGGCTTCGGACCCTGCTATGACAAATGCGCGTGTCGACATGTACTTCTTTCTTTTCGTGGCCGAATTCTTCACCAGCGTAATTTGCTACTACCGAGAGTGATCAACGCTGGGCGGTGATCGCGGTGGTTGCCGCGACGATGCGCGTTCGACCGGATTCGATGTCGATCGGATCGTTGTCGCTGTCGCCATAGGCGCGATTCAGAGCCGCCAGCTGCCGCAGAACCGCCACTCGGATCTCGGAATGCACTGTGGCAGTACCGATCCGCTGACCCAACTCCGCTGCTGCGGTCACCGCAAGCGGATTCCCGAGACCGTAGTGGCGCATGGCGTCGAAGACTTGATCGACCAGCTCTGTCACTGTCGGGCGAGTCAGGGTGGCCCGATAGTTCCCCTCCCCGTCGACGCGTCCGAGAAGCGGTGTCGGTCGCGTGCTGAGCGGCACCAGTCCGACGGCCAGTTCGGCGAGCGCGTTTCGGGCCGTATAGGGGTCGTTGGTGCTCGGCGACATTGCCCGCACCGCCATCTCCGTCAGCTGCTGTACTGCGAACTGGATGTCTTGGTTCGGGGTACGGGTGTCCCCTAGATTGAGTGCTCCCCTGACTGCTTCGTCGACATCGGAATCCACGTCGCCACTCTTGATAGCGATCGGCTCGCCCACGATCAGGTGGTCACCGGGCCCGATGCGCAGTTCGATGACGCAGTCACCGGCGCGAGCCGCTGAAACCAGTGCTTGCTCGTCAACACCAACGACGAACCCCGACGATTGCGCAAGCACAACCGCCGAAGGTGAAGGTACAGAACGCGCAGCAACCGCATTGTCGGGCGAAGTCTCCGGGTACAACGAATCGACTACCGCGACCAGCTCACCTCGAACCCGTGCGGAGAGCGTGGAGACCTGGATCGAATTCGCAATGTGGTGAATGAAATACACCAATACCGCGACATCGAGTACCGCCAGTAGGACTGCAACATTGACGGCTATATCGGGAACGAAGGAGATCCCGTCGTTCGATTCGGAGCGGATCGAACGCAATACCATCAGTGCGTACAGGAACGTCGATCCGAAGATTCCGAGTACGAACTGATTACCTCGGTCGGACATGAAATTTCGCACGAGCCGCGGACCATAAGTGGAACTTGCGGTCGCAAGTACCGAGATCGTGATGGAAAAAGATGTCGCAGCCACCGCCAGCATCGAACCACCGATGGCACCGAGGATGTCCCGGCTTCCGCTGGCTCCGACCCGGTAGAACAAAAATCCCCAGGCGCCGAAATCTGTACCGTCGAGACGGCGGTCGAGCGTGATCAGAAGTTGCGCCAGAACGATGGCCACGATACCGAGGAGCGCGGGAAGAAACCAGAACGACTCACGCGCCCGGAGGAGCCGGACACGTAGAGCGCTCACCACGGGCTCGCACCGGAAAGACCAGGGACACTCACGGGCAACTCCTTCGATCCACGGACGCTCAGCTCTCTACCCGTCCAAAAGTATGTCGGAACACCTCAGAGCAGTTCGCTGAATCGTTCGATATCCCGGACCTTCCCCGAGACGATGATGGTATCCCCCGCGGCGACGATCGTGTCAGCGGCAGCGTAGGTGAAACCCTCGCCAGACCGTTTGATCGCCACCACCGTCACCTTGTGCTTGGTACGAACAGCACTGTCACCCAACTGAATTCCGATGACGAATTTCGGTGGCGACGTCTTGGCCATGGCAAATTCGTCGTCGAACTCGATGTAATCCATCATTCGTCCACGAACGAGGTGCGCTACCCGCTTGCCCATGTCGTGTTCGGGTCGCACCACGTGGTGGACACCGATCTGCGTCAAGATCTTTGCGTGCGCGTTGGTGGTGGCTTTGGCCCAGATGTTGGTGACCGACAAGTTGATCAGGGCCGAGGCGGTGAGCAGACTCGCTTCGAGTTTCGAACCGATGGCTACCACCGCACGGTCGAACTCGTGCACCGAGAGCTGCCGAAGCGCTTCCTCGTCGGTTGTATCGGCAACGGCTGCGTGAGTCAGGCGATCCGACATACGTTGGACAAGCGTTTCGTCGGAGTCGATTCCGAGGACTTCGGTACCTTGCGACATGAGTTCGAGTGCAAGGGAATTGCCGAATCGACCGAGCCCGAGGACGACGACCACGTTGGAGGAAGGTTTCTTAACCAATGAACGGCCTTTCTTCGGGGAGAGTGTAGCGACGCCCACGATCGCGCGCCGCAAGTGCACTGACCAAGGTGATCGACCCGATTCGGCCGAGGTACATGAGGAGAATCAGGATCAGCTGCCCCCAAGGTGGAAGCTGGCCCGTGATCCCGGTCGACAGTCCGACAGTCGCTGAAGCCGAGACGACCTCGAACAACAGTTCGTCGAGGCCGAAAGGTGTGCCTGCCAGGAGGACCACGGTCGGAATCACCACCAATGCGATACCGAACAATGCGACGGTCAAGGCCTGCCGCTGCACGCGCGTATTGATCTGTCGGTCGAAGACCGTCACTGTTCGATCTCCACGGATTTCGGCGATGATGACGAACAACAGCACTGCGAACGTGGTGACCTTGATTCCGCCGGCCGTGCCACCGCTTCCCCCACCGATGAACATCAACACATCGGTGACAAGGAGAGTCGCTTGGTCGGCCTCCGCCCAGTCGATGCTGTTCAGGCCCGCGGATCTCGACATGAGTCCTTGGAAACTGCCGACCAGCACTTTGTCGGCGACCCCGAAGGGTGCCAGGGTCCGAGACCATTCGAGTGCCAGTACCAGTACGGGTCCGACGATCAGAAGCACTCCGGTGACCGACAGTGTCAGTCGAGAGTGCAGAGACCACCGACGCGGCAATTGTGACGGGCGGCGACGAATCTGCCGAATTACCTCGAACAGCACTGGGAAGCCCAGTCCTCCTAGTACGACGGCGACCATCAGGGGTAGACAAATCCAAGGGTCGGTGGCAAAGCTGATGATATTGCCCTGAAAGAGGACGAAGCCAGCGTTGTTGAACGCCGATATCGAATGAAAAACGCCCAGCCACACCGCTCGCATCGGCGGTTCGTCGTACCCCAACCAGAAACGTAGTCCGAGAGATACGGCTACGACGGCTTCGATGACGAAGCTGGTGCGCACGACCCCGGTAACGACACTGCGGATGTCGGTCAGTCCCGTTGCCCGCAATTCCACGGCCGTGTTCAGCCGACTCCGCAACCCAATTCGATCGGCGAGGATCAACCCCACCAACGAGGCCATGGTCATGATGCCGAGCCCGCCGAGTTGGATCAGCGCCAGAATGATGCCCTGCCCGAAACCCGACCACTGCGTCGGCGTATCCACCACGACGAGACCGGTAAGGCACATCGCCGACGTCGCGGTGAACAATGCCTGCAGTGGACTTGCGCCCGATCCTGGCTGGCTGGCCCAAGGGATGCTGAGAAGACCCGTTCCGACCGCAATAGCAACCGCAAATCCCAGAGAGACGAAACGAACCGGAGTCAACTTCGCGGCGTCTATGAACCATCGACGCTTCTCAGGGGGATCGTCGGCGGGGGGCGTCACGCACTAGAGCCTAACCACGGCGTGATCACTCTCGATCACAACGAGGGCCAACGACGTCCGTCGACCTTCACGTGCCCCGCCGAGAGTCATGCAACGACGGCGCGCTGCGGCACTCCCGAGTATTCGCTGAGCGGACGGATGAGTGCGTTGGATGCGCCTTGTTCGATGATGTGCGCGGTCCACCCCGTGATGCGGCTCATCACGAAGATCGGTGTGAACACGTCGATATCGAAGCCCATGAGGTAGTAGGCCGGTCCGGTCGGGAAGTCGAGGTTCGGCTCGATTCCGGTGGCCTCGTTCATTGTCTTCTCGAGTGTGTCGTACATCCGAACCCACTTCCGACCGTCCTTCACTGCCGCAACTTCCCGGAAGGCCTTGCTCATCGTGGGCACCCGCGAGTCACCGTTCTTGTAGACCCGGTGACCGAAACCCATGACCTTGTCCTTGGCCGCAAGTTTGTTCCTCAACCATCGCTCGGCCAGATCGGGGTCACCGATCTCGAGCATGTCCCGCATGACGGCCTCGTTCGCGCCGCCGTGCAGCGGACCCTTCAGGGCGCCGATGGCAGCGGTGACGGCACTGTAGATATCCGACAGCGTCGACGTCACGACTCTCGCAGCGAACGTCGAGGCGTTGAAGCTGTGCTCGGCGTACAAGATCAGTGACACCTCGAACGCTTTCACGATCTCCGGCTCCGGCACCTTCCCGAAACACATGTTCAGGAAGTTCTCGGCGAACCCGAGATGCGGGTGCGGTGCGATCGGATCGAGGCCTCGACGTCGGCGATGGTCAGCGGCCACGATCGTGGGTAACACTGCCGTCATCCGAAGCGCTTTCTGCAAGTTCGCCTGTGGACTGTTGTCGTCCTCGGCAGGATCCTCCGCACCGAGGTAACTGATCGCGGTGCGCACCACATCCATCGGATGGCAGTTGTCGGGCATCTTCGTCACCAGGGACAACAGAGACCGGTCCGCCCGGCGCAGCGCACGTTCACGTTGGGTGAACGACTCGAGTTGCTGCACCGAGGGGATCTCTCCGTTCCACAACAGGTATGCCACCTGTTCGAAACTGCAGTGCGCGGCCAGATCCTGAACTGCATACCCACGGTAGGTCAGCGAATTGGTCTCCGGCACAACCTTGGAGATCGCCGTTGTATCCACCACGACACCGGCCAAGCCTTTGAAGATGGTAGGAATCGCTTCACTCATCGATGTGCTCCTAGGCCGAAATTGTAAATGCCGGTGTCGAACTCGTTGTACTTCTCGTAGTCGAGCAGCTCGTACAATCTGCTGCGGTGCTGCATCCTGTCTACGATCGCCGATTGTGTTCCAGTCGAATCGATCTCACGCAGCCCCTGCTCTACTGAGAACATCGCCAAGCGCAGGGTGGTGACCGGGTAGATGATCGCGTTGTAGCCCAGGTCTTCCAATGTGTGCGCGGAGATCAGCTCGGACTTGCCGAACTCGGTCATATTGGCAAGCAACGGAGTGTCGACGGCTGCTCTGAACTGTGCGAACTCTGCTTCGTCGGTGAGTGCCTCGGTGAAGATCAGATCGGCACCCGCGTCGGCGTAGGCTTTTGCACGATCGATTGCCGCATCGATTCCTTCGATGGCACGGGCGTCGGTGCGAGCGCAGATGACGAAGTTCGGATCACGCCGAGCCGACACCGCAGCGTGGATGCGCTGCACCATCACCGAGGTATCCACCACTGCCTTACCGTCGAGATGGCCGCAGCGCTTGGGGTTGACCTGATCTTCTAGGTGGCACCCGGCGACACCGGCATCCTCGAGCATCGTCACCGTCCGGGCAGCGCTCATGGGTTCACCGAAACCGGTGTCGGCGTCGATCAATACCGGCACGTCGGTGACCCGGGCAATCTGCTGGCCGCGGGCTGCGACCTCGGTCGAAGTGGTGAGTCCGATGTCGGGCAGACCCAGATCAGCGGAGACTACCGCGCCTGAGATGTAGACGCCCTCGAAGCCGATCTCCTGCACCAGTTTTGCTACCAGCGGAGAGAATGCTCCCGGCATTCGCTGGATGGTTCCGGAGTTCAGTCCGGCACGGAAAGCATCCCGCTTGGCTGCTGCAGAGGTCACCGCTGTGATGAGGCCGGACATCAGAAGATGCCCTTCGGCGTCTTCGGTGCGCGCGCGAGTACATCGGCTTCGACGGTGAACGTCAGTTGATCGAGATCTCCAGCGTCGAGGCTCGCAGCATTCTGTGCGGCGGCGAGGAAGCGATCCTGTTCGGCAGGTGCGATGACGCCGTCTGCGAGGGAACGGAACTTCGCGATGTACTGCTCGCGAGCGAAGGGTCGAGCTCCCAGCGGGTGCGCGTCGGCGACAGCGAGTTCGTCGACGATCACGGTGCCGTCTTTCAAGGTGATTTCGGCGCGGGCACCGAACGCCTTCTCCGCCGGATCGACCGAGTGGTAGCGGCGAGTCCACTCGGGATCCTCGGCGGTGGAGATCTTGTTCCACAGTGCGACCGTGTCAGGGCGTTGGGCACGGTCGGGAGCGTACGAATGTTCGTGGTGCCAAGTTCCGTCTTCGAGCGCAACAGCGAAGATGTACATGACCGAGTGATCGAGAGTCTCTCGTGATGCGGTGGGATCGAACTTCTGCGGATCGTTCGATCCCGTGCCGATGACGTAGTGGGTGTGATGGCTGGTGTGCAGGACGATCTTCTCGATCTGTTCGAAATCGGAGATCTTCTCGCGCATCCGGCGCGCGAGGTCGATCGGCGCCTGACTCTGGTACTCGGCGGAATGCTCTTTGGTGTAACTGTCGAGGATCGCGCGCTTGGACTCGCCAGGTCCGGGCAGTGACACACGGTATTCCGCGTCGGGCCCGCCGAGCAGCCAGGCGATGACGCCATCCTCGCCTTCCCAGATCGGCGACGGTGCACCTTCGCCGCGCAGGGCACGGTCGACTGCTTCGACTGCTACTTTGCCTGCGAGTGCTGGGGCATAGGCCTTCCAGCTCGAGATCTGCCCCTTGCGTGACTGGCGTGTAGCGGTGGTGGTGTGAAGTGCTTGGCCGATCGCCTGGTAGATGGTCTCGGTGTCGAGACCGAGGAGTGTTCCGATGCCGGCAGCCGCCGACGGCCCCAGATGGGCCACGTGGTCGATCTTGTGCTCGTGCAACGAGATTGCGCGTACCAGATCGATCTGAACTTCATAGCCGGTGGCGAGGCCGCGAATCAGATCGCGCCCGCTACGGCCCGCATGCTGCGCGACAGCGAGGATCGGCGGAATGTTGTCGCCAGGGTGGGAGTATTCGGCAGCGAGGAAGGTGTCGTGGAAGTCGAGTTCACGCACTGCCACGCCGTTGGCCCACGCTGCCCACTCCGGCGAGTACTTTCCATCGACACCGAACACCGTCGCACCGGGACTGTATGGATGCGACATCGCCTGTGCGCGGGCGCTCGTCACCGGGCGTCGCACCAGTGAGGCGGCCGCGACGGAGGCGTTGTCGATGATGCGGTTGACGATCATCTCGGAGGTGGAGGCGGAGACCTCGACCGCATCGGTAGCTACCTCGGCGATCCTCCATGCGAGGTGATCGGACTGCGGAAAATCCTCGGCGGATCGATGGGTACGAACGAGATGAGTCTTCACAAAACCCTCCGTGCTGGTGGTGACTACGCTTGATTCGCAACCTTACGTACACGCTCGGAGCTGCAGAAGGTCTCGCAATTGCCTATTTTTGCGAGACCTTTGTTGCAAATCAGCGAATCTTGCGAATGCGGTCCGAGTACAGTGTGCTCTCGTCGAGAGGAAGTGATCGAGGTGCAGAAAATTTACGCTGGCAGTCGTCTGCGTCGCCTGCGAGAGAGTCGAAATCTGACACAGTTGGCATTGGCGAAGACGCTCGAACTATCGCCGAGCTATCTCAATCAGCTCGAGAACGATCAGCGTCCGCTCACGGTCCAGGTACTGCTGAAGTTGAACACGATGTTCGAGCTCGATCCAGCGTTCTTCGCTACCGACACCGATGCTCGACTGGTCGCGGACCTTCACGATGTTCTCACCGAGACCTCCGATCGCGGTGAAGTCTCGATGTCCGAGGTACACGAACTCGTCTCGCGTATGCCCGATGTCGGCCGAACCCTGGTTGCGCTGCATCGGCGCCTGCATGCTGCGACCGACCAGGTGGAGCGATTGTCAGCGGGACTCGATGGCCGCGGGCCCGACATTGCTTTGGACAGCCGAGCACCGATGCCCTACGAGGAGGTCCGAGACTTCTTCTACGATCGCCGCAACCACATCCCCGAACTCGACGTGGCCGCAGAAGAGTTGTTCTTCCGTCGCCGATTGACCATCGGCGCACTGGATCTGCAACTAGCGCAGCTCATTTACGAGGATCACGGCATTTCTGTCGCTATCCGCGACGACGACCCTGGCGCTTTGGGGCCCAAGCGAGTCTTCGACGAATCAACGCGGACGCTGACACTTGCGCGGCGGTTGACGGCGGGACAGCGTGCGTATCAGATCGCTACACAGCTGGCATTCGTCTCGCATTCGTCGACGATCGCCGCGGTGGTGGATTCCGACACCGCGATGAGTACCCAGTCACGTGAGTTGGCCCGCGTGGGCCTGGCCAACTACTTCGCCGGCGCACTACTGCTGCCGTACCGACAGTTTCTGGCGGCTGCAGAATCACTGCGCTACGACATCGAGATGCTGTCGTTGACGTTCGAGGTCGGTTTCGAAACCGTGTGCCATCGACTCTCCACCCTGCAACGGCCGGGCGCCAAAGGTGTCCCCTTCTTCTTCGTCCGCACCGATCGCGCGGGCAACATCTCGAAACGACAGTCCGCCACCGCATTTCACTTCTCACGCGTGGGCGGCAGCTGTCCACTGTGGGTGGTGCACGACGCGTTCGCCGCGTCGGGCCGCATTCTCACCCAGATCGCGACGATGCCCGACGACCGGTCCTACCTCTGGATAGCGCGGACCACCGACAGCGGTGGACTCGGATACCGATCACCACGAAAGAGTTTCGCCATCGGCCTCGGATGCGATATCGCCTACGCGAACAAACTCGTCTATGCCGACGGTCTCCCACTGGACTCCCCCAGCGCGTCGACCCCGATCGGGCCGGGCTGCAAAGTGTGCGAACGTACCTCCTGCGCCCAACGCGCGTTCCCCCAGTTGGGACGCCCACTGGTCGTCGACGACAACGTCGACACGGACTTGCCGTACCCGTACATCTCGCAGCCCCCAGCCCGCACCTGAACCGTTCGACCGGCCGCCCTACTGCGCGTCGATATGCGGTTGAGTAGCGGTGTCCGGTTCAGCGCGTAGGCTGGTTGAACTCGTGCGTGGGATAGTGAATATCGCGGCAATACAACCGATTACGACGGCGAAGCATGCGAGCGTGTACCAGAGGTTGCCGATCGGATCGCCGTTGTCGGTGACGCCGTCGACTGCCGAGAAGTAGTCCGGCAACGCGCTCGCCCACAGCAACCCCATCACGCCGAGGTAGACGAGGCTGTAGATACGGACCAAGTCGTTCGAATACACCGGCTCGCGCGCTTGCCCAACCCGCACTGCGCGCCATTGGCGAACGAGAAGTGGGATCGCCACGAGCGTCAGAGCCACAAGCTCGGCCGCGTAAAGGAAACCGCGGACGGTATCGCTACCCATCCCGAAAACCGTCGCCGGAAGTGGTAGGACGAACGTGCCGACCGACGCCGCCAATCCGATCACCACTGTGCGCCAGAGAAGTTCGAGACCGGTGAAGTGTCGGCCCTGATCGACGTGACGGCCTACGAAGAACTGGACACACAACGCCAACGACATCGGCCACAGCGCAGCGAACACGACGACACTCGGTATCGGGACGGAATCGAACATGGGTTGGTTGATCGGGTTGTCGGTCGACCATTCCCACCACCGCAGCTGTGGGCCCAGTTGATCGAATATCTCGTAGAACGCGTGGTGGACGAATCCGACACACACAGCGCCGAGAAGAACGCCGTACCTGCGGAACACGCCGAGCATCCGGACGATCTCGAAGGCGAGCGTCGCCATCAGCGGATAGATCGCGACAATGTAGAGCGGGAGTCGTCCCCACATGAACTCGACGGTGAACAGATTGTGCGCGAACATCGTGTCGACTTGTTCTTCTATCCCGAAAGCGGCCGGGAAGTACAGCGGCGGTTCGATGATGAACAGGAACGCCGTCGCACCGAACCACAGCACCAAGTTGGTGGGATCCCCATGCCGACGAAGGCGCACGACCGCGTACACGAGCGCGATCACAGATCCGAGCACGATCATGAGCTCGAGCACCGGAAGAGTCCAGTTCTCCAATCCGAACGGACTGCGGAGATCGAACAACCCGCCGGCTTCTTCGCAGGAGAATCCCAGCGCAGTCGAAAGCTGATCGAACGTGGACGTACAGAGATCTGTCATCTGTCGGACCTCGATCCAACCGACTGATCGGACGGTGTAGCGCTGTACCAGCGAGTGCAGTCGTAACCCTCGTCGTAGCGTTTGAACCATTCGTCGGCAAGCGCCGGGAGCTTCTCGTGTTCAGGCTTGTGCCGGGGCATTTGACTCCGGGCGGCCCCTGCGAGGGCAGTGAGCTGTTCTTTGAGGGGCAGGCCGTCGAAGGCTCGCGGCATCGTCCCCTTGCTCAGGTAGGGAACGAAGAGGGTGAGCACTTTCTGCTTCGCGCGGTGGGAGGCGAACATCGACAACGAGTCGACCTGCCGATCCTTGAGCGGAACATGCTGGTTGAACCCCGCGCAGGCAATCCGAATCACCTTCATCACGTGGGCGAAAATCGACGGTGCCATCCGCACGCGATAGCCCTCATTGCCCACGAGGGCATCGAAGATGATGAGCGCAGAACTGCGGTGCTCGACTTCCTCTACGAAGTGCCACAGGAACAGTGACGCAACACGGTCGTCGCCCGGCGCGAACAAGGTGGCTTCGTTGTCGAGCATCAGCTTGAACACCGGGGTGAACGTCGCCTCGAGGTCCGCGGTGTAGGCGAGTCGATAGTTCAACGAGGTCGCCTCAGTGAGTACGTCGTACTCACCGAGTACTGCATCGAGCGTGTTCTGCAGTCCGGGATACCGCCTGATCAGGGCCTTCACGTGCTGTCGATGAGCGGTCGAGTGATGACCTTCCTGACGCATGAACGCCATGGCCTCTTCCGCGACCACAGGGTCGGTCATCAACGGCTTGGACTGGATGATTGCTTTCACGATCATCTTTTCGAAACCGATTGCCAAGAACGACACCGCGTTCGACATGCTCGACCACGCAGGGTTCTCCGGGTTCCACACGAAGGGGACGTCCGCGTCCTCGAATCCGAAATCCATCTTCCGGGGATGAAGGTCGGTCATGTACGACACCTCTCTATTGCTGACATATTGCGACGAACATACATCAAGGTGTCGCTACGTATGTTGATATTGCTCTAGTTGTCCATCGAACCGCCGGTCAGTCCTGGCGCGGGATGACACAGCTGCAGCGGCATTCGCGATACGCTCGGCAATCCGGCAACGAACGGTGTTCGCCCAACCGGCCTCGTTCGGGCCCTACCGGAGAAACGAGGACGAACCGAAGTGGCACGTAGGCGCGGGTGGGGTGGAACACCCCCCGAGAGCGACGACGAAGCTGTGCGACGGATCGTCGCTGCTGCCGTCGAACTCATCAGTGCCACTGGCGGTGAGGTCACCATCGCCGACGTTGCGGAGTCCCTCAATGTCATCCGACAAACCGTCTACCGGTACTTCCCCAGCGCCGACGCTCTCCTGCGAGCGGCGGCTATCGCCTCGGTCGACGCCTTCCTCGATCGACTCACCGATCATGTACGTGGCCTTCACGATCCGGCCGAAGCCGTCATCGAGGCGGTCTTGTATGCGTTGAGCGACGTCCCCAGAACCCCCCACCTGGCCATCATGCTTTCGGGTGCGTACTCCCACACCGAAGGCATCGCCTCGGACGAGGCCATGGCTTTCGGAATGACCATGATCAGACGCTTCGACGTCGACTGGGAACATCACGGTTACGACGAGCAGGCTCTCCGCGGACTCGTCGAACATCAACTTCGAACCATGCAGTCGTTCTTCATCTCCCCGGGAAACCCACCCCGCAGCGAGCAAGACCTGCGCAGCTATCTACAACGCTGGCTGGGTCCCGTCGTCCTGCTGGTCGAACCTGCGTAGATAGTCCGAGGTGACGGTGTCTGCAGGAAAGAACGACTCGATGGCAAGCTCGGACAAGGTGATGTCCAATGCGGTTCCGAAGGTGGCGATGATCGCCAGAAACGATAGATCGGTGTCTCCGACACGGAGTTTCAGCGGCACGTATATGGCACCCGGGTCGGTGACCGCCTGATCGCTATCCGATTCATCCCCAGGGTAAGCGAGGAGTTCGTCGTGCAGTGCGAGCATCTCGGTGTCGGCTCGGGCATGGGCACTACGCAGCAGCGCAGCGAGTACCGCGGCGCGCCACTGGCCGAGGTTGGTGATGTGCGGTGCCACACCGTCAGGGTGCAGGGTGAGCCGCAGCGCGTTGAGCGGTTGCTGTGCCAGCAGGGCAGGTGACACGACCTGGGTGAGGACAACGACCGCGGCATTCGCGTCGACGATGTTCCAGGTTCGGTCCACCGCCACAGCGGGATAGGGCAGGTGCGCCTCGAGAACCTCGCGTACTGCGATACGCGCAGGCTCCATCTGCGGTGAGGCCAAGTCGTTCTCGGGATACACCGGCGCGAATCCGGCGGCGAGCAGAAGCCGGTTGCGCTCGCGCAGAGGCACATCGAGGTGCACACACATCCGCAACACCATCTCACGGCTGGGTTGGGATCGGCCGGTTTCGACGAAGCTCAGATGCCGGGTCGACACCTCTGCCTTACTCGACAGCTCGAGCTGACTCACTCGTCGATGAGATCGCCACTGCCGCAGCAGAGCGCCGAACGGGACCGGAGCAGTAGTGGTCGTCATCGGACCAGTCTGACAACGGATCGACGTAATCGCCATGACCTCGTAGGTAATCGACTCTGCTCCGTGCGGAAGGCACCGTTGTCGTCATGGTCGACGGACATGCCGTCGATCCGACATTCCTTAGGAGCAAGCCATGAACCAGATCCGCACTCTCCTTCGACTCGACGCCCTGGCTTCCGGCGGCCTCGGAGTTCTACTTGTTGCTCTCGCAGGAGCACTGGAAGGCCCACTGGGACTGGACGAGACTTTGTCCGTCGTGGTCGGCCTCGGCCTACTGGCATGGGCCGGTTTTCTCACCTGGGTCTCAGCCCATCCGAGTCCGTCCATGATGCTCGAGGTCGTCGCCCTCAACCTGGTCTGGGTTGCCGCGAGCATCACGTTCGCCATCGGCGGCTGGGGCGGCCTCACCGGCTGGGGTGTGCTGTTCGTCCTGGCCCAGGCGCTCGCCGTCGCAGCATTGACTGCGCTCCAAGCCGCGGCCCGGCGGGAATTGCGGACGCCGGCGCCTGCCTGACACCTGGAGCGCGGGAGACCTCGAGACAACGACTTGCGTGACGGCAGGCTTCACCGGTGGCCTGCCGTCACCCCCATCAGGGGCGGCGTGATCAGGCTCGTGAACGATGAATTTGCAGTTCGCGACGGGTCAGTTTCGTACACGCAGGATTCGACAAGCAGCACTCGGGCCAACGCTATCGACAAGGGGAAGTACATGAGCGCAACAATTGACACGAACGGCGTCACTCTGGGGGTCGAGCAGTTCGGCGACCCTGCGTCGCCGCTGATCTTGCTCGTCGGTGGTACGACCATGCTCTCCTGGCCGGACGCACTGTGCGCGGCGCTGGCGAGCGGTGGACGCCATGTCGTCCGCTACGACTTGCGCGATTCGGGGGTGTCGACCACCGCCCAGCCGGCTGCACCCTCGTACACCCTGCGAGATTTGGCGGCCGACGCCGCGGTGCTCGCCCAGGAACTCGATTCTCGTCCGGCTCACCTAGCGGGTATCGGAGTGGGCGGCATGGTCGCCCAGGTTGCTGCGCTCGACCATACGTCCGCGTTTCGAGCGCTCACCCTCGTCGGAACCAGACCCGTTGCCCCAGGGCCGGTCGATGACGACCTGCCAGATCATGACGGGGCGACCATGAATCAACTCTTCAGCCACCCGATGCCTGATTGGACCGACCGCGGTGCCGTGGGTGAGTTCGCCGCCGCAGGCGCCGAAGTTCTCGGCGATGATCCCGCCGTCGCGCGCGCTACTGCCGAACGCATCTGGGATCGCACGCCAGGTACCGACGTTGCGGTCCAGATGGCCAATCAGATGGGAATCGTGTTTGCGCACTTGAAGTGCACGCCGCGCTGGCGGGAACGCCTACCCGACATTGCGATCCCCACGCTGGTAATCCACGGCAAGCGCGATCCCTTCTTCCCGATCGGCAACGGTGAGGCCCTCGCCCAGGAGATTCCCGACAGTCGATTTCTGGTGCTCGAACACGCCGCGACTGCGATCCCCGATAACGCTGTCGACGACGTTGCGGCGGCGATGCTCACGCTGTAAGGGTCGCCTCGATCGGACTACTCACTCATCACGCCCAGATGTCGCACCGTCCCCGAAAGTCCGGGGAGCTCTCGCGCGGGCGACCACGTGTGCAAGCCATCCGTGCTGTCGGAATAGAGATACTTGTTCTCGGTGTACGCATCGAGATATATCCGCCAATCGCCGTTCGGCAGCTGCGTCAGGGCCGGCCCCTCCAGCATCGTGCCCCAGTCTCCGGACGGGACGAAGGAATAGGGTCCCGCCGCCGACGACGCGACCGCATGGTCGATTATTTTCTTCGTCTCGTTCTTGGTGAACGCATGATAGGTCGATCCCACCTTCACCACAGTGGTGTCGATGTGGTCCGCGCCGATCCCGGCGAGCGGAACAGGCAGACCCCACAACCCGAGCGACGGATCGAGCGCGGTCATCATGTACGGCACGAACCCTCCGCCGGTCGACAGCGAGAGTATGACGTTGACGCGGTCGCCGTCGACGAACCATTCCGGCGCCCACGCTTTGGTGACGAACGGCGACAACGACGGGCCGTCCGACGACCCCGCCGATCCGGTGCCGGGTAGATTCACGAACCCGACACCGTCGCCCGTACCTGGCATGAAGGCGCAGCAAAACGGGACCGGATACGTTCCCATGGAGGTCCAGTTGATGCGGTCGGGGCTGCGCGCGAAGCCGATATTCGCCCCGTTGGCCGTTGTGTAGGTGACGTAATACAGCCCGTCTGTGTTCTTGAAGATGCTCGGGTCACGCACAAGCCCCGACGGTGGCCGATACGCCGAATGTTGGACGGCTTGGAACGAAGTAGCGTCCCCCGACTCGTACACATCCATATCGCGGTCGCTGTCGTTGCTGAACGCCACCATCGTGTACTGCGAGGCAGGCTGTGCAGCACTGCTTCCCGGGCCTGCAACCAGTGTGGCTGCGAAAACAAGTAGCGCCGTAGAGATCGCGGACAAACAAGTTCGTTCGGTCGAAGTCACGGGAGCAGTATCAACGGCAACTGCCGCGCTTCGTGCCGTTTTGGCCGACTCCGCACAAGATCGTTACGGGCGGGCGGCCGTCATGAACTGACCGATCGGCGTTGCATTCATAGCGTGCAACCGATGCTCCGCCTGGATGTCAGGAGCTCGCCACTGCCGTCGCCCAGCGGTAGTCCGCTTTGCCGGCAGGGGTTCGCTTGACCTCATCGACCAGCACGACCGAACGCGGGATCTTGTAGCCGGCCAACGTCTTGCGGCAATGCTCCTGAATGTCGTCGAGGGTTAGCTCAGGAGCCTCGGGATAGGTTGCGATCACCGCGGCAACTTGTTGGCCCATGCGCGGGTCGGGTGCCGCGACGACGAGCGCATCGGCGATCGACGGGTGCGCGTGGAGGGCGGCCTCGACCTCCTCGGCGAAGACCTTTTCGCCGCCGGTGTTGATGCATTGCGAGCCGCGTCCGAGGAAGACTATTGTGCCGTCAGCCTCCACCTTGCCCATGTCGCCGAGCACCGACAGACGGGTGCCATCACTGCGTGTCGGGAACGTCCTGGCAGTCTTCTCCTCGTCCTTGTAGTAGCCGAGGGGGACGTTGCCGATCCTGGCGATATAGCCCACATCCTCGGAGCCGGCTGGAATCTCGTTCAGACGCTCGTCGACGAGGGTCATGCTCGGCGAGGGGGGCATACGCAGAGTGCCGGCCTCGTCGATGGTGAAGGCTCCGTCGTTCCCGGACTCCGAGGCGCCGAAATTGTCCCGCAACAGCAGGTCCGGTTTGACCGCCAGCATGCGTTCCCGAACGCTGGTGGACCAAATCGCGCCACCTGAGGTGATCGAGAACAGGGAGCTGAGATCGACCTCGCCCTTTCGTCGTTCCATCTCGTCGACCAGCGGAAGACCCATAGCATCGCCGACGATCAGGATCACCTGCACCGAATCTCTCTCGATCGATTCGACGACCTTCTGCGGATCGAAGTCACGCCTGAGGACCACACGAGCGCCGAGGGTGAAAAAGGTGAACAACGAATACAACGCCGCACCGTGCATCAGGGGCGCAGCGATCAGGAACGAGAGTTCGGGAAATTCCTTTGCACCACTGGCGATCTCGGCGAGGGATTCTCGCGCCCCCTCACCGTATGGGTTTCCGCCGGAAAGTGGCTTGCGGAAAAAGTCATCCTGCCGCCACATGACGCCCTTCGGGTATCCAGTGGTCCCTCCCGTGTACAGCAGGTACAGATCGTCGCCCGTGCGGGGCTCGAACTCGGTTGTGGGCGACAAATCATGAGCATCGGCGAATGAAACCACCGAAACTCCGCGCTCCTTTGCGGCGGACAGCAGATCGGCGGCGATCTCGCCGATCACGATCACCGTCCGGATCGTCGGGCACTTCTCCAAGAGGGAAGCAAGGACGCACTGATGCTCGGGGATTTCGACGATCACCGCAGCCGAATCGGAGTTGACGAAGATGTACTCGAGTTCGGCGGGCGTGTACCGGTAGTTGACGTTGATCGGGACCGCGCGGATCTTGATCAATCCCAGGATGGAAGTTACGTGCTCGACACTGTTCTTGAGGAACAGTGCGACATGGTCGCCTCGAGAGATTCCGGCCTGCGTGAGCAGCCGGGCAGTCCTGTTAGCTTCCGCGTCCAACTGGGCGTAGCTGAGGTTCTCGCCCTCGTAGGTCAAGGCAACCCTATCGGGCACCGCACCGGCGACTGTCTCGAAAACGTCGGCAAGGTTGAACTGCATCGTCATTCCTCTCAAGTGACAGCGCCGCGATCGCGAAGCGGGTGACCCGAGTCTAGAACACGTTCTAGGTTGCCGGAGCAATACAGTCCGATTTGTTCTGTTTCGGTCGCGCCCGGGGAGACCGCAACTTCCACACTCCGCCGGACTGCGCAGGCGCGGTGCAGCTGTGATACTTCACAAGGGTGAAGACCGATCCCGGATCCTTTCCGGTTGCACGGGATACGACTTGTACGGGATACGACACTGATCGACTCGCGAGACCGCCAGCGTCTCCGTAACGCGAACATTCCCTCGTCCGACATTCCTGACCAGCGGAGCCTCGGCGCCCCTAACCTCGTCCAACGGTGCTGTTGCGCTGACTCTTCGACGCACGGACGGAGGTGCACAGCGTCAGGAGTGCGCATCGAGGCACGCTCTGTTCGAGATCCAGTGCCGGCTACGCGCCGCGGCGCACGTCTGTGTCGTTCGCGGCGGAGGCAAGTCGCACTTCACGGCCGTACATTTCAACTCGAGCCACGGCGAACAGTACCTTTATGGTGCCCCCAGTCGGGCTCGAACCGACACTGTACGGATTTTAAGTCCGGAGGGATGGACTTATCCGGACTTTGCTGAATCCATTTTTCGTTGCCTCGCAGCGCTGTTCGACCATTGCCGTCCAGCCCGATCCAGTCACGTGTGTACCGAGTTGTGTCACTCTCGTGTCATCGAGACCTTCGGCTGGGACCGTCGTGCATCCGTCTGCACGCTGACGTACTGCGGTGGACAAACAGCCGATATGGTGGTGGGACCCCGACTCAAGACTGGGACTGCCCCAGGTTTGGATGCTCCTATTGGTGTCAAGCGGAATCGGAAAGTTGTCCCGTCAACCATTCGCGGTAGCGAGAGGCGAATTGGTGGTTCGGTTTGATAGCCCGTTCTGTGCGCGAGATCGTCGTGAGGGAGACCGCGAAGTGGTCGGCGCAGGACTGCATCGACAGACCGACTCGGTGGCGTAGTGGCCGAAGGTCATCGGTGCCGGGGACGGACTGCGGGTGGACGAGAAGGGTGTAGACCTCACGGGCGATGTGCCGTTTGAGGCAACGCCTGATTTCCCGCGGCGATTTCCCCTCGGCGGTCCTCCGCGCCACGTAAGTGCGGGTGCGTTCATCGCTGGAGGATCGGATCAGCGCGATACGCCACAGGGCGTTGTTCGCTTGGCGATCTCCACCGCGATTGAGCCTGTGCCGGGTGTGCTTGCCCGACGACGCTTCGATCGGCGACACGCCGCACAGAGCAGCGAAAGATGCCTCGCTGTGGAGTCGTTCGGGATTATCTCCTGCGGTGACGAGCAGGGTTGAAGCGCTGTCAACCCCAATGCCCGGTGCTGCGAGCAACGCGGGGTTGACTCGGCGCACCAGCTCGGTCAACTCGCTTCGGAGCCGATCCATCTCGTGTTGCTGGAAGAGGATCTGCCGTGAGAGTGAACGAAGCGTCGACCTGACGGCTACCCGAGCGTCGGTAGGCGCGCCGGCCGGGACACGGAAGCTGGAGCAATGATGCAACAAGGTGCCGATGGTCATCGGTTCGAGTTGATCGCGTAATTCCGGTGGAGCACCGACGATGATGTTGCGCAGCGAATTCGTCAGCGCTGTAGAGCATTTGCGCAGACCAGTCAGTGTCACACGGAGAAGTCGGATCGACTCGATAGCTCCGTCGTGCGACTTCGGGACGGCCGCTGCGGCGCCGGCGAGAGCGGCCCGCGCCGCAGCTTCGGCATCGACCGCATCGGTTTTGCCGCGCAGTCTCCGCATCTGCCGGTTTGGCCGGTTCACTTCGACGACCTCGAGTTCTCGGTCGCGAAGCAGTCGGGTGATGGCGACTCCGTAGGAGCCTGTGCCTTCGACTCCGATCCGGTCCACGTCGCCGAATGACGTAATCCACTGCAGCAGAGTTCGATACCCGGCGACCGTCGTCGCGGCTGTGAATGTGTCTAGCAGTCGACCCAGATGGTCGACGACCGCGGCGACGTGAAGATCCTTGTGCGTGTCGATTCCCGCGTAGACAGCGTCGACGACTGAATTTTCGGACAATTTCTACCCCATCCCGTACTCGGTGGACGACTTGTCGTCCTGTCGTGTCCGCCGCCGGGCGCGGTTAGCGGACAAAACACTAACGATGAGGTCAAGGCTCCTATGAGGTCACACAACCGAGACTCGGCGACGCCCCACTTCGGCAGCGGTGTCGAGGCGGGAGCGTCGAGCAACGGCCGCCGACAAATCCAAACGAGGACATGGTTCAGTCAGTTGACATTCGAGTCAGACGACGCTGCTCGACGCTTCAACCATTATTAGTGTTGACATCTTGACCTGCCCCAGAGTTTCTTACCCGTTTCGGTGTGAAGATCGAGCCTCGCTGAAAGGCTTCGATCCATGCCACGACCGTATCCGCCGGAGTTCCGATTCCGGGCCGTCGCCCTCGTCCGTGCCGGCAAACCGATCACCACCGTCGCGACCGAACTCGGTGTCAGCGCCGCCGCGCTCCACAAGTGGGTTCGCCAAGATCAAGTCGACCGCGGCGAGCGGCCAGGTATCACGACAACCGAGTCTGCAGAGTTGACCAAGGCAAACAAGCGAATCCGGCAGCTCGAGGCCGAAGTCGAAATCCTCCGCACCGCTGCGACGCTGTTTAAGGAGAACTGCTCGGCCCCACAAGGATTCACCCGGTGATCGACTCTCTCGTCGACGCCGGGCATCCGGTAAAGGTGTGCTGCCGGCTCCTGGGCGTCAGTAGCCCCGGCTACTACATGTACAAGTCTCGGCCGATGTCACCGACACAGATGCGCCGCAAGTGGCTCACCGGCCTGATCCGCGAAGTCCACACGGCTTCAAGGCAAACCTACGGTTCCCGCCGAGTACACGCGGAGCTCACGCGCGGTATGGACATCGTCGTCAGTGAGAACCTCGTTGCTACACTCATGAAGCATGCAGGCATCGTCGGCCTGCCTGGCCCAGCGAAGGCCAAACGGTTGAAGGGCATCGCAACAGCGGACGATCTCGTGCACCGCAAGTTCCATCGGCTCTCGCCAAATGAATTGTGGGTCACCGACATTACGGAACATCCGACCCGTGAAGGGAAGGTCTACTGTTGCGCGGTGTTGGACACGTTCAGTCGGAGAATCGTCGGTTGGTCGATCGACAACTGCCAGGACTCGACCCTGGTTGTCAACGCGTTGGACATGGCGATCAAGAACCGTAAACCGCCTTCTGGTGGGATCGTGCATGCCGATCACGGAGTTCAGTTCACGTCCTGGGCATTCACCAACAAAATCCGCTCTGCGGGCCTGATGCCGTCGTTCGGGACTATCGGGGATGGGTACGACAACGCGATGATGGAATCGTTCTGGTCGTCAATGCAGATCGAACTTTTGAACCGGAAGAAGTGGCGGACCCGGCTCGATCTGGCGAACGCGATATTCGACTACATCGAGATCTTCTACAACCGGCAAAGACGGCATTCGCAGATCGACTACGTATCGCCGATCGAGTATGAGTTACGGTACGAGAACCCATCCGTTCCGGCTTGATCTTCACATCGCCAGGGGTAACGAACCTTGGGGCAGGTCAACGAGTCAACTGAACTCGGGGCAGTCCCATCGTTGAAGGCCCTCCCAAGACAAAGAAGTCTCGGCGCACGCTACCGATCTCGAAGTGATCGGCCCAGGGATTTCGGACAGTGGACCCGCTTAGAATAGGGATCTACTGAAATGAGTCAGACGAGCATGAGCAGATCACGGCGATCGTTCTCGGCCGAGTTCAAGGATGAACTGTGCCGTGAGGTGATCGAGTTGTCCAAGCCGATCAGTGAAGTCGCCAAGGTGTACGGGGTCGGTGACGACAGCCTGCGCCGGTGGCTGAGCAAGTATCGCGACACCCATGGCGGCAGTGTGGACAATGAACTCACTCTGACCGAACGAGCGCGACTGAACCAACTCGAACGAGAAGTTCGTGAACTTCGTTCCGAGACAGCATTTCTGAAAAAAGCAGCCTCGTACTTCGCGCGGGAGCCACGGTAGTGGCGAAGTACGAGTTCATTGATTCCTATGTCGCGGACGACTCCGCGAACGTACCTGTCATCGATCGTTGCCGTTGGCTCGAGGTGTCGACCTCAGGCTTCTATCACTGGCGCAGCCGGCCGCAGTCGGCAACATCGAAACGTCGAGATGCTCTGGCAGGGCAGATTCGTGTGTTTTTCGACGCGGCGCACGGTACCTACGGCTATCGGCGTATCCATGCCGACCTACGCGCCGTCGGTGTCGAATGTTCCGCGGAGTTGGTCCGCTCGATCATGCGTGAACACGAACTCGTCCCGTGTCAGCCGCGTCCGTTTCGGACCCACCACCGAATCCGGTGACGACGACGCGGTGCCGGACCTGGTCAAGCGGGATTTCACTGCCGATCGGCCAGGGGTCAAGTTCGTCGGCGACATCACTTACATTCATACCTGGCAGGGGTTCGTGTACTTGGCCACGGTGATCGACTGCTTCTCCCGGAAAGTCGTGGGCTGGTCGATCGCCGATCACATGCGCACCGACCTCGTCGCAGCCGCACTCAACAATGCTGCTGCGACCAGCCTGATCGAGCCGGGAGCGATTTTTCACTCCGATCGTGGCAGCGTCTATACCTCTCATATCTACCGGGCTCTGGTGACAGGTTTGATGATGAGGTCCTCGATGGGGCGGACCGGTCAATGTTGGGACAACAGCATGGCCGAAAGTTTCTTCGCTGCACTGAAGAACGAGTGCGTCTACCGCACTGTCTACGCCACGGAATACCAAGCGCGACATGATGTCATCCGCTATATCGAGGGTTTCTACAATCCCCGACGGAGGCATTCAGCACTCGACTACCGCGCTCCGAACGATGTCCATTACAGTTACCGGCAGCACGTCAACGCGGCCTGAATTTAACCATCTCCAGTGTCCGAAATCCCCGCGGCAGATCAAAGCCCCTGGCAGTCGCGTTGCGTCAGGCCAAGGCCCAACAGGCGAAGGACAAACTACTTTTGGGTGAGCACTACGACGAGTCCGACTATATCGTCCGACTGCCTACCGGGCTACCGGTGCACCCAAATTTGTTGACGTTCCGCTGGAAGCGGATCTTGGAGTCGGCGCAGCTTAAGCATGTAAGGCTCCATGACGCCAGACATACATGCGCAACACTCATGCATTTACAGGGCATCCCGATCGTCGTTATCGCCGCCTGGCTCGGCCACGCGTCGGCGGCGTTCACGATGAGCGTGTACACACACTCGCAGGAAGACGCGTTGATACAAGCGGCCAGCAGCTTTAATTGATCTCGATTGAGTTGCGTGACTACCGATCTACCTCCTCTAGCATGATAGTTAGGATGCACACTCCATTCACACCTGGGAACAGATCAATTTCCTCGTTTTAATTCCCCTCAATCTAATCACGGTGGATATATTCATGGGTTTGTTTCGTAACTGCGCATCCGGACAGTTCAGACGTACGCGGTGGGTGGCAGGGACAACTCTAGAGTTCTGGCGGAATAGAAGCGAGAACTAACGATGCTTCACGGACAAGCTGCAGCGAGGCGTTAGAATCCGTGCCGATAATTAAGGATGCAGCGTGAGCCCCAACCTTAACCGCCCAATCATCCCCTGCGCTTTGCATGTAGGAAATTAGCCAGTCAAGCCCCAGCACACTTTTTTTATCCGCCGCAATCTTCCGTAAAATCTCGTCGCAGGAACCGTCGACCCACTGTTGAAGTGTCGAGTTCGACAAGGTCCAAATGGAAAGAATCTCTTCGGCATACTGAGTATTACCAGACGGTACATAGTCTTCCCTCTGCTTCTCCGCAAGGTACAGCGGGTCTATCGCTATTTGTATACGCAGGATTGGCCAAGAAACGTCAACGTCATCATACTTCGCACGAACGTTTGAGAGATAGTTGGATATTTTCCTAATGCTGGGGACACGAAATCGACTTCTACTTCCCAGCGCCAACAGTAAGCTTCGTTCACCCGCTGAAGCCGGAAAGGTTTCGTCGACTGTAAGCCACATAGGCCACACCAGCCCAGATCCCGTACCCCAATCAATCTCAGTAAGATGCTTCCGCAACGCCGTCATGTGATCAACATCGTTCGTGTGCCTGCCGCGTCTATTTTCTTCAAACAAAATACCCGAGAAAAACGATATAGCGTCAAGAAGCGCAGACCGGTTACCGCCAATAGTGCAAGGAAGGATACTTTGAATAAGATTGGTGACGAACTCGACCGAGTCCCTCCCGTCAGCTGAGACCCGCCGCGCCCGAAGGTGCATTCCCGACAATGCCACACCAGACAATGCCAGTTCTCGCGGCAGCGGGTTGTCCCAATTTCTTTCAGACTCATCATCTACAGATAGAGAAAGATCTGTGCCGATGTTTATCCCGGCGGACCACCGCATCTCCGCGGCGGTCCAGACATCTAAATCACCCAGCTTGCCGTCCAGCGCTGCAGTAGAAAGAAAACGAAGCTGGTCCCCATATGCAGCCTCTCCGTCACGAATCGCCAATGAATGCGCGTTTTGCAAACAAGCGCGAAGAACCCAGGGCGTGCTTCGAAACAGCATCGCATCCTCGTACGGATGGATTGACGCTAGAGCAAGCGCATCCGACAACGAATTGGCCGTGGGCTGAAGACAGAACCGTGCAATCGAACGCAACAGAGGCCACATGCCCACTCCGCCATCAATTTGAAGAACCCACTCCCACATATCGTAATCGTCTTGCACGGATGAGAACGTGAACATGAAGGGATTTATTTTTGAATCTACAGTGGCGAAACGGTCGATAATCTTGATAGCCTGAGTGCGGTTACGAGACAGTCTCGCTAGCTTGCTGAATGACTCCGTCCAAGCTACTTCTCGATCGGCTGAATCGGCATCGATAGATGATTCCCAGTCACTTACATCCAGGATAGAGAACCTTGCAAGATCTGCCGGATCACAACGAGATATAAGCTCATTTAAAAGGGATTCTAAACGCCCATCACGAGATTTCGCCGCAATTTCGGCGAGAGCAGTCAAGGCTCCACGATCAGCCCGCTGAACGTAACTTCGTAAAAATTCGAAATCATCAACTTCCCCATTGAGCGCTAGCCCGGCGAGTAATCGCGCCCTGTTCAAGCGGGTGGCTACATTGCAAGGCGAAGAATCTCTAGCCACGGATCGGATCAGTTTGATCCCCGCCGTATCAGATACGGTCGCTAATTCGCCAAGCCTAGGATGCGGTGGTCCGTCAACAATCTCGCAGGCAGTCTTCGACAGCGCCCTAATATATCCGGGTTGGGAATTCGCGCATCCATCTAAGAGTATGTCGAGGGCGAAGTCAGACCCGGGCTTGAGTAGTGCATGCGCCTCAACCTCCATGTTAAGGTCACTACACAAGTGAGTGACATCGGCCTTCATCGACTCGCGGTTCCCGAAAATTCCACCCGCGATGAAGAGAGAAACATTTCGCCAAAAGGAGCTCATCGATAACAGTTTTAACCGCGGAATTATTTCCGATTCAGGAAGTGCTATTACCCATTCAGCAGCCATGAACTCTTGGAAACTTCTCAATTCAAATCCGATTACCTCGGACGTGAGTAGCGCCAGGAAGACAAGCCGGTCAGTCACCAAACGGGAGAATTCAATGCGTAATCGCGCCACCTCATCTGGGTCGTGCTCTTGGTCGGTCAACCGCTGAGCAATGATATTGTCAAATTCTTCTCTGGTTATGGTCGACGAAGCGTCTCCAGCCTCAGAGCTACGCATTTGCAATAAGTTCCCGATGAACCGATGTAGATAATCAACGTCGGATTCATAACGCTGCAACAATTCCGAGAGTTCACCCCCCTTCTCTTGCTCTCTCTGCGTGATTACTTTGTAGTACTGAGAGAAAAGGCGCGACCGCTGTTGTGGTGCGTGACCCAACTTTTCAAGTAACACAGTCAGGATCGTGACCTGAAGGGGCGTCTCCATCAAGCGCATTGTCGTACCGTCTTCTATTGCCCGCGCAAGTCGTTCATTCACCCGATCTGACATCGACGTTCCGACGCCGTGCCGAATGCAAACGAGACCATTCGCGTAATCTAGGGCGGTCTGCTTGTCAAGTGGGCTTAGCTTAAATTCTATATACTTGTCCGGTGGGAATTCCTCGTTATACCCCTGAGGCCGAGTCGTAGCCACGACCGCGATGTCAGCCTCTACTGTCGCAGCGGTGATGAAAAAGTCCTGAATGGCCCGCATAACATTGACCCGGTTGCTAGTTGACGGGACTTCGTCCAAACCATCGATGAGTAAGACCCAGGGATACGTTCCAAGCCATTTCATTATGTCGGTCGTTGCCACTGGGACCGGAGACCTTCGAGTTATTGATTGTGCAATATACTCCAGCACTGTCCCACCGTCGATACGGGCTAGGTAGTCAGCAAACTCGGTAAGTTTTATCCTGTACGGCCAGCGTCGCGCTTCGAGAGTAGGAAGATCTAATTCTGCGTGCCGGCAATCCAGGTCCCGGATTGATTTCTTGAGATCGGGCTCGACAGCTGCTCTCGTATATCTCAGGAAGTTCGCACGGTAGATTTGGGCAAGCCACTGAGTGACGGTGCTCTTTCCTTGACCAGGCCCACCAATTACAACAGCACGACGCGTCGAATATTCCTCGTCCTCAGTCGAACGCTGGTTAAACATGCGGATTAGCTGCGCACTGATGCCGCCCGTTATATCCATATCTTCTCCGAGATAACGGGCCCGCATTCGAAGCGTCTTGGACGACGGGGCAGCGGGTAGGTCTACAATCACGTCGGAGACACCAACGGTTTTGTCAGAAACCCCACCGGCCTGGGTGAGATTGAGACTGTTGTCATCGAGAAGCGTCGCGCCTGCGTGGCTCACCAGAGCCGTACTGAATGCCTCATTATTCCAATCAAGGTCGGCCGCTAGTCGCGCAAGTATATCGCCGGGCGTTAAGAATGCGGCGTAAGTTACACGAATATCTTTTGCATCGTCCAACAGAGTTCGCAAGTCGTCGTAGTCCCACACTCGCCCCTCTTTCAGACCCAGGCCTAGTTCTTCGGCGGCGTCTGCCAACACCTTCTTAATCTCGTCTTTTCCTCCGTTCGCTACCGCGGATAGACGAACATTCGTGGCAAACAGAATATAGTCAGGCTTGGGAGTACGTGCGCGTTCTTCGTCAGCCCAGTCCCGTAGTTCAGCGATGACCGCCTTCTTCAATCATTTCAGGTTATCCTTCGGATCGCCGGTGTGATGACAAAATTTTGCCTGTACAACACCGTAGCCATTCCAGTCAGCGAGTGCTCCAAGCGACGGACTACTGCCATTCCAAGTCGCTTCCCTACCGCCGTCAGCGCCGTCGCCGAAACTTGAAAGGCCCGCCCCGATCTTTCGTTGCGCCAGCGCCTGCACAACATGCTCAAAATTGCGTGAGCCGAGCGAGTCAACGTTGTAGTCCATCGGCTGATTATGCCGCCTCATCATCGCCCAGCGCCCGCGAACGGTCCCGCACGGCGAGTCCAAAACTATCGCTGGTCAATCAACACGGAAACCGACACCTTTGAACAGTTGGCTCTGGTAGGACCGACCGTGTTCTCACCCCGGCGTCGTTCTTGCCAACCCTGAGCGTGGGTTCCCATTGACCTCAGATTGAAACTTCTCAGGCTCAGTTCCTCCCAGTCCACGCCCACCACACTGTTGCGGGTGACCCCTTCGGGTCTGTCCGCATACGCTCTTCGACCGCCTCGAGTACAAAGACTGGGCTTTATACGATTGGGGTCAATATGCACATTCCGAATTTTGGCCCGAGGTTGGTCTGAGCGCGCGAAAGCATACGCAAGTGGCGGCTCGTCACCGCCGATCCGGGAGAACCGTCGGCATCAGGGCATCAGGGCATCAGGGCATCGGCGGATCGATGTGGACGGTCCGGGGGTCGGTCCTCCTATCGGATCGCACCAGTCCCGCGGGACCGCCGGGTGAACTCAGCAGAGTTATTCTGACTTGTGACATTCTGTGACACCGAAGTAGGCGTTCGAACGGCTCACCGCGCATCACACCGTACCTGACCAGCTGTTTTATGGTGCCCCCAGTCGGACTCGAACCGACACTGTACGGATTTTAAGTCCGTTGCCTCTGCCAATTGGGCTATAGGGGCCACCGCGGACGTGCAGGTCCGCGTCGATCATCTTATAAGGCTGTATCCACCTTGGAATCACCGGCGCCACGATCGCGGATTCTCTTCGCAGCTGAAGATGGAAGATGAACTACCGCAAGCTCATCCGATCGAACAGCAACACGGAAATATACCCGCACCACCGGGGAGTTCTACCTGCCTAGACCTTCACCGAGAGAGCAATTCCGTCGAGAATGTCGTGTTCACTGACGATCAGTGTGCTGACGGCTCCGCGTCGCTCGAATTCCTCGGCCAAGACGCTGCAGACGATGGAACCGCCGCCGATGACGTCGACCCGCCCTGGGTGCATGGGGCCCAACTCGCTTCGTTCTGCACGCGTCATGTTGACCAGCCGGTCGCATACCTCGAACAGGTCCGCGAACGGCACCCGGGTTAGGTGCACCTTCTCGGCGTCGTATTCGGTGAGTCCGGAGGCGATGGCGGCAATGGTGGTCATGGTTCCCGCGACGCCGACCCAGCTTGTCGCGTTTCCGATCGACACTTCTTCGAAGGCTTCTTTCAGCCTTGCGCGCACATACTCACGGGCACTGGCGATCTCGTCTGCGGTGGGCGGATCACTGTGCAGGAACCGCTCGGTCAGCCGGACACAGCCGATGTTCGCCGAGAACGCAGCCTTGACGCCTTTGTTGTCTCCGAGCACCAGCTCGGTGGATCCACCTCCGAGGTCGACGACCAGGAAAGGTGCACCGGCAGCATTGAGTTCACCGACGGCTCCGGCAAAGGACAGTCTGGCTTCCTCGTCACCGGTGATGACCTCGGCGACCGAGCCCGCGACGATCGGATCGAGTATTTCGCGTGTCATCGCGAAGAAGTCCTCGCGGTTCGACGCGTCGCGCGTGGCCGAGGTGGCCACCATGCGTAGTGCCGATGCACCGCTCTCGCGGATGATTCCGGCGTACTCCTGCAAGGCATCTCGGGTTCGCTCGATGGCTTCGGGCGCAAACGCTCCCGTCGCGTCGACGCCTTGGCCGAGCCTCACGATGCGCATTTCACGGGCGACGTCGGTGAGGACACCGTCCTTGACATCGGCGACGAGCAGCCGGATCGAGTTGGTTCCGCAATCGATGGCGGCAACTCTGGTCATTGTGTCTCCCCGCGAAGTTCTGCGACGGTCGGCCAGTCCGCTGGAATGGCCTTGCCGCGCATATGGTTTTCGGCGGCGAGAGCAACTGCCTCGTCGCCGAGTGGATTGAGACCTGGGCCCTTGGCGAGCGAATGCGCGATGAGGACGTGCAGGCATTTCACGCGGTCCGGCATGCCTCCGCCGGTGAAGTCTGTTCCCAACGATTCGATCTCGTTGCGTTCGGCCAAGTAGGACTCGTGGGCTCGCCGATATCCGGCTGCCAACTCCGCATCGGTCCCCAGCCTTTCGGTCATTTCACGCATGACACCTGCAGATTCCTGCCTGCTCGCCTCTGCGGTGAGCCGCGGATCGGTCAGGTAGTACAGGGTCGGGAAGGGCGTGCCGTCGGGGAGTTTCGGTGCAGTTTTCACCACACCGGGCCTGCCGTCCGGGGATCGGTAGGCGACCTCGAGGACCCCGCGAGGCTCACGCCCCAGCTGGGTCGCAACCGCCTCTAGATCCTCCGGCGAGACTGCCGATTTTCCTGCACCGGTCACCCGACAGGTCCTCCTTCTAGTACCGGTGCAGGCGCAGGAACGAGTGCGGGCAGTGGTTGCTGCTCCGGCTCGTCGCTCTGCTGCGGCTGCACTGCTGATTCCCAAAGATCCCGATACCACGGGCCCTCGGATTGTTCGATCGATTTCGCTTCGGCGTCGGACTTTGCCATGTCACCGGGAAGCTGCACCTGATAGGGCGTCTCCCCCGGCATCACCCACCGCAGCCGACTGCGTGCCTCGGCGTCGATGCGTGCTGGTTCGTTCAGTTGCGACTTCTCACGTTCGAGATTCTTTACGTCGTCTTCGAGCCCTTTACGCTCCGCAAGGACCGAAGCGAGCTCGGTCCTCTGCGAAAAGTACGTCCGCAGCGGCATCGCGAGCGTCAACGCCAACGCACACACCACGACCGCCAAGATCACAGCGCGACCGGTGGACAGCCCGAAAAAACTCCGCTCCGGACGCGTCGACGCCTGGACGCCGACGCGTCGTGGCGCTGCCCTGCCGGCCACGACGGCATCGCGTGCCTGATCGGACGGCTCGGGCGGCAATTGACCGGTGCTGCGCGCGTCGCCGCGCGCAGCTTCGGTCTGCCGGTTACGAGGTGAAGCCGAGCGGCCGCGAGGCCGAGGATCACGCCCACCTGGACTTGTCCCCGGTCTACCTCGTCCTGCCGCCATGACCCACCTTCAACGCTTGCGTAAGAAAACTATCCCTCGTAATTGAACCGGGGGAAGGCCAGCTCGCCTGCGTAACGCGCCGCGTCGCCGAGAGCTTCTTCGATTCTCAGCAACTGGTTGTACTTGGCGACTCGCTCGCTTCGAGCGGGTGCACCTGTCTTGATCTGACCACTTCCGACGGCAACTGCCAGGTCAGCGATGGTGGTGTCCTCGGTTTCGCCGCTGCGATGGCTCATCATGGTCTTGTAACCATTGCGATGCGCCAGCTCGACTGCGTCGAGGGTCTCGGTGAGGGTGCCGATCTGGTTGACCTTGACCAACAGTGCGTTGGCGGCGCCGCGAACGATGCCGTCTTCCAGACGCTCAGGGTTGGTGACGAAGAGATCGTCGCCGACGAGCTGAACCTTGTCGCCGATGGACTCGGTGAGTGCAACCCAGCCGTCCCAGTCGTTCTCGTCCAGCGGATCCTCGATGGACACGAGTGGGTATGCGTCGACGAGTTCGCCGTAGAACGCCGACAGCTGCTCGGCGGTCTTGGTGTCACGCTCGAAGGCGTAGCCGGTGCCCGCGGTGTAGAACTCGGTGGCTGCGACGTCCAGAGCCAGGCCGATATCGCGTCCCGGCTCGAGTCCGGTCTTCTTGATGGCTTCGAGGATGAGGTCGAGTGCTTCTTTGGTACCGGCGAGGTCAGGAGCGAATCCACCCTCGTCACCGAGTCCGGTCGAGAGCCCCTTGGCCTTGAGAACCGACTTGAGCGAGTGGTAGACCTCGGCGCCCCAACGAAGGGATTCCTTGAACGTCGGTGCACCGATCGGAGCGATCATGAACTCCTGGACGTCGACGCCGCTGTCCGCATGCGCGCCGCCATTGATGATGTTCATCATCGGGACGGGAAGTATGTACGCGTTCGGTCCGCCGAGGTAGCGGAAAAGCTCGAGGCCCGCAGACTCTGCAGCAGCCTTCGCGACAGCGAGTGAAACACCCAGCAGCGAGTTCGCGCCGAGGCGGGACTTGTCCGGGGTGCCGTCGAGATCCAGCAGGGCCTGATCGATGGTGCGCTGCTCGATGGCGTCGAGGCCGATGACGGCCGGTGCGATCTCGTCGAGAACAGCGTTGACGGCCTTCTCCACGCCCTTGCCGCCGTAGCGGTCGCCGCCGTCACGAAGCTCGACGGCCTCGTGCTCGCCGGTGGATGCACCGGAAGGAACTGCCGCACGGCAAAGGGTTCCGTCGTCCAATGCGACCTCGACCTCGACAGTGGGGTTGCCACGGGAGTCGAGGATCTCGCGAGCTCCGACCTGCTCAATGATGGCCACGAATGCTTCTCCTATAAACGGGGACCGACAACGCCGCTGTTCACGACGCCACGACCGAGTTGCGGACTGTGCCGTGTGTCAGACTAGCCGCTTCGCTCACCTACCCGCATACGACATGGAGCTAGGCGCCGGCTCCCACCGAATAGGCCGCGGCAGCATCGCGGACATCGCGGAGATAGACGCCCGACTGGTTGTACGCCATCAGGGCCCGCTCCCACCCTTCAGCGGTGCGCAAGTCGCCACCACGCGCACACAAGTACCGGGCTGCGGTAAGGGACGCGTCGTCCAGGTTGTCCGGATTCGGGACGCCGTCGCCGTTGGCGTCGACACCCCACTTCTTCCATGTCTCAGGAATGAACTGCATCGGTCCCATGGCGCGGTCGTGGATGTCGTCGCCGTCGAGGACACCGCGGTCGGTATCCGGGATTTCGGCGACGCCGGGAGCGCCGTCGAGCGGGATTCCGCGAATGGTCGGCGCAACAGTGCCATCCTGCGCGACGGCAGAGCCCTGGTAAGTACCGTGGCGGCTCTCGATGAATCCGATGCCGGCGAGAGTGGTCCAGGCGATCCCGCAGTCCGGTGCCGTGGCGGACATGACCGCGGCGGCATGCGCGTATGCCGCGAGCGCCGGACCCGAGATGCTCAGCGCATCCGACTGCGGTGCAGCCCACGCGAGCAACAGATCTGCGGTGCGTCCCGGAGCGTTGAAGTCGATGTCCGGAACCGGCGCGCCTGGGCCGGGAGGTATGCCCTCGGGAATAACTCGCGGAGGTTCGGAGGAACCGCATGCGCTGGCCATGATCGCCACTGCCAAGGCTGTGGACAGCAAGATCGCGGCTCGGCGGGGTCGATGGGTCACACCACCCATCCTGCACATCAAAGGTAATAGAAACCTAAAGCTCTATGTAAGAGCTCGTTTGTGGTGTTTTTGCTCTGGCCATCTGGGTGTATGTTCCTGTAATAGTTAACAGATGAGGGTCGCCTACCCTTCGGAAGGGCAGGCGTACCGAACTCAGTGTCATTCCAGGAAGGTCACCCGTGTCCGTACTCGCTGCCGCCGGAACTGCGCCGTCGATCGCAACCCAGATGTTCGGCAGTGGACTGATCGGACTGCGTGAGGGGCTAGAAACCGGGATCGTCGTGATGATTCTCGTGGCCTTCCTCGTCAAAGCCGATCGCCGCGATGCACTCAAATGGGTGTGGCTAGGAGTCGGCGCTGCGGTCGCCATGGTCGCGGTCGTGTTCTTTGTCATTCACTACGGCACATCGACGGTCACCGGTCTCACCGCCGAGATCATCGCCGGGCTCGCTTCCCTAGTCGCCGTCGCGATTGTCACGGCGATGGTCCTGTGGATGCGTACAGCGGCCAAGGACATCTCCGGCGAGCTGAAGGGCGGAATGGAACGTGCACTGACCGTCGGTCCGATTGCCGTTCTGACCCTGGCCTTCTTCGCGGTCGGGCGTGAAGGAATCGAAACCGCGCTTCTCATGGTCGGATACGCCGAGAACACCAACGGCAGCCTGTGGCCGTTGCTCGGACTTCTCGTGGGCATCGTCGTCGCAGCCATCCTGACGGTGTTCCTGTACTTCGGTGCGATTCGCATCAACTTCGCCGTGTTCTTCAAGTACACCGGCGTCTTCCTCATCGTCGTCGCCGCGGGGATCCTCGCCTACGGCATACGCGCACTGCAGATCGGCGGATTGATCCCCGGCGGATCTTCGGTGGCGTTCGACGTCACCGCACACTACGACGCCTCGAGCTGGTACGGCACCGTGCTCGCGGGCATCTTCAACTTCCGACCCGAACCGACAGTCCTGCAAGCCGTCGGCTGGTTGGCATATCTCGTCATCGTCCTGTTTCTGTTCCTCCGGCCGGTTCGCGTCCCCGCAAAACCAGAGCCTGTACTCCACACGTCCGAAAGGCACTGAAGAAAATGCGTCGTACCACCTACGCTCTGGCAGCGGTTGCGGTTCTACCGCTGGCTCTGGCCGGTTGTACCGAAAAGTCGTCCTCCGAGGCGAGCGACGGGGACATCACGGTCACCGCGACCGACAACGGATGCGACATCAGTGCCTCCGAAGGTGCCACTGGAAACTCCACCTTCCAGATCACGAACAACGGCAGCAAGGTCACCGAGTTCTATGTCTACGGTGAAGGCGATCGAGTCATGGGCGAGGTCGAGAACATCGGCCCCGGCCTGACCCGCCAGCTCATCGTCGCACTGCCCGACCCCGGCACGTACCAAACTGCATGCAAGGCAGGCATGGTGGGCGACGGCATCCGCACAAACTTCGTCGTCAGCGGTGACGCCGTTCGCCAGGCCGACGAAAACGGTCTGCTGGCCGAAGCCGCATCGGGTTACAAGCGCTACGTTCTCAGCCAGATCGATGCATTACAGGAGACCACGGCAAGCTTCGTGGCAGCTGTCAAGGCCGGCGACGTCGAAGGTGCCAAGGCTCAGTTCCCCATCGCGCGTAGCTATTACGAGCGAATCGAGCCCGTCGCTGAAAGCTTCCCCGACGACCTCGACCCCCGTATCGACCTCCGCGAGCCCGACGTCGAGCCAGGCGCGGAATGGACCGGCTTTCACCGCATCGAAAAAGATCTGTGGGCGCAGGGACTGCAGCCGGACACGAACGCGATGGCCGATCAGCTGCAGGCCAACATCGACGAACTCGCCGAGAAGGTCAAGGCCGACGACTTCACCGTCGATCCGATCCAGGTCGCCGGTGGCGCACAGGGACTGCTCGACGAGGTCGCCAAGACCAAGATCAGTGGCGAAGAGGACTTCTTCTCGCACACCGATCTCTGGGACTTCCAGGCCAACGTCGACGGCGCACAGGCCGCGATCGCCGCAGTGCGTCCGATCATCGACGAGCGTGAACCCGAACTCGGAACATCGATCGACACTCGCTTCGCCGCACTCGACGCCGAACTTGCCAAGTACCGTGTCGGCGACGGTTTCGTATTCTACGACACCGTGACCGAACCACAGCGTCAAGAACTCTCGAACAAGATCGACGCGTTGTCCGCTGAAGTGAGTCAGGTGCAGGGTGTCGTCGCAGGACAGTAAGAGCACAGGGCCGGCCGCCTCCGGCTTCTCCCGACGGCGCCTCTTCGGTGCCGTCGGGGCGGGGGCCGCGCTTGTCGGAGTCGGGGCCATCGCAGGCAACGCAACAGCAACCGGCTCCGAGTCCCCGACGTCCGACGTCGTCGAATTCCGCGGTGACCATCAGGCAGGCATCGTCACGCCCGCACAGGACCGCATGCACTTCGTCGCCTTCGACATCACCACCGACTCGCGCGAGGAGTTCGTCGCACTTCTCCGCAAGTGGACGGATATGGCCGAGCGACTGACCAAGGGCGAAGAGACGTTCGAGGACGGCGCCGTCGGGGCAGGCGAGTACAAGCCGCCGTCCGACACCGGCGAAGCCCTCGGGCTCGCCGCCTCATCACTGACATTGACCATCGGATTCGGTCCGGGGTTGTTCGATCGGTTCGGTCTCGCGGACAAAAAGCCCGCATCGTTGGCCGACCTCCAGCACTTCCCCGCCGACAACCTCGATCCTGCGCGATCGGGCGGCGACCTGTGTATTCAGGCATGCGCCAACGATCCGCAGGTTGCCGTGCACGCCATTCGCAACTTGGCTCGCGTCGGATTCGGGACGGTGTCCGTCAAGTGGTCGCAACTCGGTTTCGGACGCACCTCGTCGACGTCGACAACTCAGGCCACACCACGAAACCTGTTCGGCTTCAAAGACGGAACTGCCAACCTCAAAGCCGAAGATCCGCAGATGCTGGACGAGAACGTCTGGGTCGATCCTGCCGACGACCAGGCCTGGATGGGTGGCGGCTCGTACCTCGTTGCCCGAAGAATCCGTATGCTCATCGAGTCCTGGGACCGCACGACACTCAAAGAGCAAGAGCGAGTCATCGGGCGTAGCAAGGGAACCGGCGCACCACTGGGCCTGACCGACGAATTCGATGCGCTCGACCTCGATTCGAAAGGTCCCGACGGCCCCCTGATCGACGCCGACGCACACGTCCGGCTGGCGTCCAAGGAAGAACTCGGCGGCATCCAGATCCTGCGGCGCGGTTACAACTTCACCGACGGTTCCGACGGTTTCGGGCACCTCGACGCCGGACTGTTCTTCATCGCGTACTGCCGTGACCCGTTGACCCAGTTCGTGCCGCTGCAACTCGCACTGGCGCGAACAGACCTACTCAACGAGTACATCCAGCACGTCGGCTCCGCGGTGTTCGCGTGCCCACCGGGGCTCGGGGAATCGGAGTACTGGGGTTCCACGCTGTTTGCATAACCGCTTGAATGGCACATTCATACGATCAAATAGTTCGAGTGCGCCATTCAAGTTGGGAGTGCGGTGCAAAGTTACGCCCGCAGACCCCAGTTTTCGATCCACTCGATCGCGGAGAGCTGCCCGGGAACAGCCCCGCGATCCTTGGCCGACACTTCGGCAGAACGGATGCGCTCGGCGAACTCCAGCACCCGACGGCGGAGCAGATCTTCCGCACTCTCGCCCCCACTGCTGTGATCGAGACCGATGTGCACTGTTCGCAGGTCGTCGGGCACCAGCTCGTTCGGGAGGCCGGCCTTGGATGCGCGCGCAATGATCTTCTGCGTCAATGCAAGCGCGGGCTGAGCCATCGCGATGCCGTCGAGGCATGATCCTCGCGCCTTCTCCGCCGCCTTGCGTTCCTCCCACGCTCGTTCCTGAGTCGCGACGTCGATGGGTCCCGTCGAGCCGTCGGTCAGGTGGGGTGTGCGGTGTGTCAGCTTTGCGACCAGACCGGCAGCGACATCGTCGACGTCGAAGCCGCCGTGTTCTGTGTCCTGAGCGATCCTCGAATGGAACAAGACCTGCAACAGGAGATCGCCCAATTCTTCCTTCAGATCCACGAGGTTCCCGCTGTGAATTGCGTCGAGCAACTCGTAGGTTTCCTCGAGGAGGTAGCCGCTCAACGAGGCATGCGTCTGTTGCGCTTCCCAGCCCCCGATCGTTCGGAGTCGGTCCATCAGAACGACTGCTGCGATGAGATCGTCACCGGGTAGTTTCGGGGAGGCAATAACCCGGTCACCGCGCCGAATACGCTCGAGGACATCACCATTACGCGGATCGGTGCTGACGAGCACACCGCCGGAGTCGTCGGCACGTGCGGTTCCGGCGAACAGCCACCGAATACCGACGGGCACTTCCTCGGTGAATTCGACTACCCCACTGAGGAATTCGACGGCTGCCGCGGGAACTTGACCGGGCCGGGTCGGATCAAGCAGGACTACCGTCATCACACGCCCACAGTGTGCTCCAACAGAACCGATCGAGACGGCTTACTGTCGAGCGAAAGAATCAGGTCGGCAATGAACTGCACCAATTCGACGTCACGAACCCTGGCCGCCCCGACTCCCCCACCTTCGACGCGCGGTAGTGGCAGCTGTACGACGCCGGTGCTCGCGCGGTACTGCGCGCTCGGGTAGAGACGCTTGAGCCGGATCTGCTTGGAATCGGGAAGATCCATCGGCGCCAACTTGACCTGCGTACCAGCGACATTGACGTCGGTGAGGTTGTATTCCTTGGCGATAAGCCGCAGCTTCGCGACGGAAACGAGCCTGCCGACCTCCTCGGGCAGCGGGCCGTAGCGATCCACCAACTCCTCGATGACGGCATTGATGCCTTCGGAATCCGCAGCAGCGGCCAACTTCCGATAGGCCTCGAGACGAAGTCGATCACTGGTGACGTAGTCCGGCGGAATGTTGGCGTCGACGGGCAGGTCGATCCGAACTTCCTTGGGGGCCTCGTCGGTGGTGATGGGCTTGCCGTCAGCAGCTGCGCGATAGGCCTCGACAGCTTCACCGACCAATCTGACGTACAGGTCGAAACCGACACCTGCCACGTGGCCGGACTGTTCGGCGCCGAGAACGTTACCGGCACCGCGAATTTCGAGGTCCTTCATCGCCACGGCCATACCGGCACCGAGGTCGGAGTTCTGCGAGATGGTGGACAGACGGTCGTACGCAGTCTCGGTGAGAGGCTTCTCGGGCGGATACAGGAAGTACGCGTAGCCACGTTCGCGACTACGCCCGACCCGACCACGAAGCTGGTGCAACTGCGAAAGCCCCAGCGAATCACTGCGTTCGACGATCAGGGTGTTCGCATTCGAGATATCGAGTCCGGTTTCGATGATGGTGGTGCAGACGAGTACGTCCGTTTCACGTTCCCAGAATCCCTGCACGGTTCGCTCGAGCGTCTCCTCGTTCATCTGACCGTGCGCGGTGGACACCCGAGCTTCCGGTACGAGGTCACGAATCTTCTTGGCTGCCTTGTCGATCGAACTGACTCGGTTATGCACGAAGAAGACCTGACCGTCACGGAGCAGTTCGCGTCTGATCGCCGCAGCGACCTGCTTGTCGTTGTAGGCGCCCACATAGGTGAGTACTGGGTGACGCTCTTCCGGCGGAGTCAGAATGGTCGACATCTCGCGAATGCCGGCCAGGCTCATCTCCAGAGTACGAGGAATCGGTGTCGCCGACATGGTCAGGACATCCACATGCGTACGCAGGGACTTGATGTGCTCTTTGTGCTCGACGCCGAATCGCTGTTCCTCGTCGACGATGACCAGCCCCAGGTCTTTCCACGCCACTCCGGTCTGCAGCAACCGGTGAGTACCGACGACGATATCGACCGTCCCGTCGGCGAGCCCGGCCATGACCTGCTTCGAGTCCGAGCCGTGGGTGAAGCGCGAGAGCCCTTTGACCGTCACCGGGAAGGCCGCCATGCGCTCGGTGAAGGTCTGTAGATGTTGCTGTGCCAGCAGGGTGGTCGGCACGAGGATGGCGACCTGCTTGCCGTCTTGAACGGCTTTGAAGGCGGCACGAACGGCGATCTCGGTCTTGCCGTAACCGACGTCGCCGAGGATGACACGATCCATCGGGACCGGCTTCTCCATGTCGGCCTTGACGTCGGTGATGGCCGTCATCTGGTCCATCGTCTCGGTGAACGCGAAGGCATCCTCCATTTCACGCTGCCATGGAGTATCGGGGCCGAAAGCGTGGCCCGGCGCCGCCTGACGAGCCGCATACAGCTGCACCAGCTCTCCGGCGATCTCTCGAACAGCCTTGCGCGCCTTGCGTTTCGTGTTCGACCAGTCCGAACCACCGAGCTTGCTCAGCGACGGCATTTCCCCGCCGACATAGCGGGAGAGCTGATCCAGGGAATCCATCGGCACGAACAATCGATCGCCCGGGTGCCCCCTCTTGCTGGGTGCATACTCCACGACGAGGTATTCGCGGCGCGCTCCACCGATCGTCCGCTCGACCATTTCGACGAATCGGCCGATACCGTGCTGATCGTGCACGACACTGTCGCCGGCCTTCAATGCAAGCGGGTCGACCTGATTTCGCCTCTTGGCCGGTAGCTTTCGGCCCTCGGCGGCGGCAACGCGGTTACCCGTCAGGTCGCTTTCGGTGACGATCACGAGCTTCGCGTCGGGCAGGATCAGTCCGGCGTGGAGAGAGGCACACAGGACGCTCACGACGTCGGGCAACGGTTCGGAACCCGAATCTATTGCGACAGCGGGCACTTCGGCCTCGCCGAGCCGCTCGATGATACGCGTTGCGGTTCCCGCGCCCGCGACGGCGATGACGGCGCGACCGCCGGTGGACACATGCGCTCGGAGCATGGCAAAGAGTCCGGTGAGCAACTCCTCCGAACCCCGGACCTCGGGGACGGTCTCGACAGCCAATTCGACCTCGGTCTCGCTGCCCGAAGCCAGTGGACTGATGGTCCACCACGGCCGACCGAGCGCCTGCGCGGATTCGCGGATCTGGCGTAGCGAACGGTAAGCGGACGCTCCGAGGTCGAGACTCGTCCCGCCCAGGCTGCTGGTGTCCACGGTGGCGGTGTCGAGCGGTGCTGCTCCACCCACGGACGCCGCCGTCCACGACGCTTCGAGGAACTCCTGCCCGGTACGGACCAAATCTGTTGCACGCGTGCGGATTCGCTCTGGATCGCACAGCAGGACGTGCGCACCCTTCGGCAGCACATCGGCCAGTAGCTCGAGTTCACCGGGCTGCAGCAGCGGAAGCAACGCTTCCATGCCTTCCACCGGTACCCCGGCAGACATCTTGTCCAACATCTCTACCAGGGCCGCATCGGCCTGATTGTCACCGGCGAGCGCCGCCGCACGATCGCGGACGTCCTGAGTAAGAATCAATTCACGGCAGGGCGGTGCGATGACCGACTCGATGACGACATCGGGCAGGGAGCGCTGATCGGCCACGGAGAACGCGCGGAGTTCGGTGACCTCGTCACCCCAGAACTCGACACGCACCGGATGATCGGCCGTCGGGGAGAAGATGTCGAGGATGCCACCACGGACGGCGAATTCGCCGCGTTTGCCGACCATGTCCACACGCGAGTACGCCAACTCGACGAGTCGGTGGATCAGGCCGTCGAAATCGATCTCGACGCCCACCTTCAATCCGATCGGCTCGATCTCGCCGAGCCCCGGGGCCATCGGCTGAACGAGCGATCGCACCGTGGTGACGATCACTTGGAGAGGTGGGCCGTAATCCTGGTCGTCCGGCCGCGCGAGCCGACGCAGCACTTCGAGTCTGCGGCCGACGGTGTCCGCGCTGGGCGAGAGCCGCTCGTGCGGCAAGGTCTCCCACGACGGAAACTGCGCCACCGAGTCGCCGAACATCTGGCCGAGTTCAGCGGTGAGATCGTCCGCTTCACGTCCCGTGGCGGTGACGACGAGCACCTGCGCCTGCTGCGCTATCGCGGCAGCGACGAACGGGCGTGAGGAGTTCGGCGCGACGAGCGTGTATTCCGCAGTCCCGACGGCCTCGCTCACGGTCATCAAAGCGGAATCTGCCAGAGCGACGCGCGCGACGCCCGACAGGTGAAGCGAAGAATCGGAAGACAACAGCAGGGCTCCTGAACGAAGGACGACACGAAGGCAGCCCGGTTGGAAAGTGCACCAAGATGTTGGCGAACGAGCAAACCGGCGGTCGCGGCCAATTCTATGGGAGCAGACCGACCCGTCGACGGCTGGGCAGGCCCACCGAGCCGTCGGAGCTAGTGCCGGATGACCCGTCGTGCTGCAAATTCGCGGAAGTAGTCGAGCTTGCCTGCCGTGACGAGCGAGGGAAGCAGGTAGTACCAGAGGCGCTCCATGCGTGAGGGCAACTCCTCGGTGGTCCCGGTAGCGACGGCCACCATGTGCACTCCGGTGAGGATCTCGAGAACGAGAGACCCGATGGTGTTCGGGTCCGCATCCGGATCGATATCACCCTGCTTGATCGCCTTGGCTGCAAGTGCATCGAACGCGACGCTCCACCCGGCCATGACATTGCCCTTGGTGCCGCTGTAGTCACCTATCTGGTGGCTCAGACGCATCATCGCCGAGACCATGGGGTCGGTGACCGACATGTCCACCACGATGTAGGAGATGCCGATGGCAGCTTCGAGGGCCGGGATGCGGCCGTCGTTGAACTGCAGGCACGCGGCGGTGAGCCTGGCGTTGCCCTCGTCGATCACAGCACGCGCGAGTTCTTCCTTCGACCCGAAGTGGAAGTAGAGAGCACCCTTGGTGACCTGTGATTGAGAGATGATTTCGCTGAGACTCGCGTTCGCGTAGCCGAGACGCAGAAACACGTTCGCTGCACCGGACAACACCGTATCGCGAGTAATCTCAGCGCGGGCCTGTCTGACCATTGGATCCGCCTTAGGAATACTGGGACTGCCATTGCGCAATGCTGCGAACGGTACCATCCAGTGGTTTTCTCGCCTCGGTCAACTTGCTAACGGTCCGAACCTGTAAATCCAGCACCTGTGACGTAACTCTCAGTGCTGCAAATTTGACCCTACCCGCTCTTTCGAGCGGTAGTGCGAAAATCGACCGCTCATTTGCCGCCCAATTGCGGCGCAGCCTCCAGATTGGTCAATCCGTTCCAACACAAGTTGACAACGTGGGCCGCAACAACTTCTTTCGAAGGTTCTCGAACGTCGAGCCACCACTGCGCCGTCATCGAGACCATTCCGACCAGCGCTTGGGCATACAAGGGAGCAAACCCGGCATCGAACCCGCGCCGTGCGAAGTCCCCGGCCAAAATGTGGCCCACCTGAGACACCGCATCGTTCAACAACGAGGAGTACTTGCCATCGGCCACCGCGGCGACCGGTGAGTCCCGAACCAAGATTCGGAAGCCGTCCGTGCGCTCCTCCACATAAGTAAGCAGGGCCAGAGCGACTCGCTCGACGCGGACTCGGGAGCGATTCTGTTCGAGCGAAGACGTGATCATCTGCAGCAGCGTCGACATCTCTCGATCCACGATCACCGCATACAGGCCCTCTTTCCCGCCGAAGTGCTCGTACACGACAGGCTTGGACACATGTGCCCGACCTGCGATTTCTTCAACCGATGTCGCCTCGTATCCGCGCTCGGCGAAAAGGGACCTCCCGATCTCGATCAACTGCTCACGTCGCTGCGTCCCCGTCATACGGACGCGCGGTACCCGCTCGGGTTCGGACAAAATGCCTCCCACCGAAATTCTTCGCTCGCTTGCTTGCAAGGAGCCTCGTTGGGCCAGCCTAGTGGTCAATTTTGGGCGCGGTTCGACTGGCAACTACCGTTCATGCGAGACTCGTTGCGCTCGGTGGGAGAACTGCGGCTGTAGACCTGATTCACAAAGGTCTTCGGTCTCCGGAGAAACCGCTGGTCCACGATCCGCCGTGGTGTAATGGCAGCACCTCTGATTTTGGTTCAGATAGTTCAGGTTCGAGTCCTGGCGGCGGAGCGAGAAGAATTTCTGTCGAGAAAGTAACCAGCAATTCGCAAGGAGCTCAGTTGCCGTTGCACACCGCCGTGGTCGTTCTCGCAGCGGGAGCAGGCACCCGGATGCGGTCCAAGACTCCCAAAGTCCTCCACCCCCTCGCCGGTCGCACGATGCTTGCCCACGCTCTGCATGCCGCTGCCGACCTAGGGCCCGACCACCTGGTCACCGTCGTCGGGCACGATCGTGAGCGAGTTACGGAATCGGTCGACGAGTTGAGTGTCGAGCTCGGACGCACCATCTCCACCGCCGTTCAGGACGAACAACTCGGTACCGGCCACGCAGTGCAGTGCGGCTTACGTTCACTACCGGACGACTTCGAGGGCACCGTCCTCGTCACAGCCGCCGACGTGCCCCTGCTCGACGGCCACACCCTCAAAGCGTTGCTCGACGAGCACCTGAGCGCACCCAAACCAGCCGCAGCGACGGTCCTCACATTCGTGCCCGCCGACGCCAACGGATACGGCCGAATCGTACGTACCGAAGACGGTGAAGTAGCCGAAATCGTCGAGCATGCCGACGCGAGCCCGGCACAGGTTCGAATCGACGAGGTCAATTCCGGGGTCTACGCGTTCGATGCCGTCGCACTGCGGACTGCACTGGGCAAACTGAGCACCCAGAATGCTCAGCACGAGCTGTACCTGACCGACGTGGTCAAGATCAGCAAGAACAGCGGCCTGGCGGTCTACGGCACTCAGCTCGCAGATCCGGACCTGGTTCTGGGTGTCAACGACCGAGTTCAGCTCGCCCGCGTCACCGCAATCTTCAATCGCCACATCATCGAACGACACATGCGCGCGGGCGTCACCGTCGTCGATCCCGCCACTACCTGGATCGACGTCGATGTCACTCTCGGCGCGGACGTCCGCCTCGAACCCGGCGTGCAGTTGTTGGGAAGCACTCACATCGGCGAGGACTCCGTCATCGGACCCGACTCCACACTTCGCGACGTCGTCGTCGGCGAGCGCGCGTCGGTGGTACGCACCCAAGCCGATCTCGCGACCATCGGCTCCGGTGCCACTGTTGGACCGTTCGCATACTTACGTCCAGGATCCGATATCGGTAACGGCGCCAAGGTGGGAACCTTCGTCGAAACCAAGAATTCGACGATCGGAAACCACTCGAAGGTTCCGCACCTGACGTACGTCGGCGACGCGACCATCGGTGAGTACTCCAACATCGGCGCATCGAGCGTTTTCGTGAACTACGACGGCGTCGACAAGAACCGCACCGTCGTCGGTTCGCACGTCCGGACGGGGTCGGACAACATGTTCGTCGCCCCGGTCCGAGTAGGCGACGGGGCCTACACCGGAGCTGGAACAGTGCTCCGACACGATGTACCCCCGGGGGCGCTCGCCGTCTCTGCGGGTTCCCAGCGCAACATCGAGGGCTGGGTCGAGAAAAAACGGCCAGGAACGGCAGCGGCGGAAGCTGCAGTTCGGGCTGTGGCTGCCAAGTCGACAAACGCGCACGAATCAAAGGATGGCGAACAGCAGTGACCACCCCCAATTGGATCGACAACCAGAAGAACCTCATGCTCTTCGCGGGTCGAGCACATCCAGAGCTGGCCGAGCAGGTGGCGAAGGAGCTGGGAATCGGCCTTACCCCGCAAACGGCACGTGACTTCGCCAACGGTGAGATCTTTGTTCGCTTCGAGGAATCGGTCCGCGGATCCGACGCCTTCGTTCTGCAGAGCCACCCGTTCCCGCTCAACACCTGGTTGATGGAACAGTTGATCATGATCGACGCGCTCAAGCGCGGATCAGCCAAACGCATCACCGCAATTCTGCCGTTCTACCCGTACGCCCGTCAGGACAAGAAGCACCGCGGACGCGAGCCCATCTCCGCGCGCCTGGTCGCCGATCTTCTCAAGACCGCCGGCGCCGATCGCATCATCACGGTCGACCTGCACACCGATCAGATTCAAGGCTTCTTCGACGGCCCCGTCGACCACATGCACGCGCACAGTCAGTTGGCCGAGCACATCCGCAGCAAGTACAGCCTCGAACACATCACCGTCGTCTCCCCTGACTCAGGACGCGTTCGCGTCGCCGAGAAGTGGGCCGACAGCTTCGGCGGCGGACCGCTGGCATTCATTCACAAGACGCGTGACCCGTTGGTGCCCAACCAGGTCAAGTCGAACCGCGTCGTCGGAGACGTCGAAGGACGCACCTGCATTCTGATCGATGACATGATCGACACCGGTGGAACGATCGCCGGAGCCGTGAAGGTGCTCAAGGAAGCCGGAGCCGGTGACGTCGTCATCGCAGCCACCCACGGCGTCCTCAGCAGCCCTGCCGCCGAACGTCTCGCAGAATGCGGGGCAAAGGAAGTTGTCGTCACCAACACCCTCCCGATCAGCGAAGACAAGCGCTTCGACACGCTCACCGTGCTGTCCATCGCTCCGCTGCTTGCTCGCACCATCCGCGAGGTCTTCGAAAACGGTTCGGTGACAAGCCTCTTCAACGGCGTCGCTTAGCACCCAGCACTATTTGGTTGGACGCAGGCTCAGTTCCTTTACACCCGCTCCGCCATCTCTCCCCCACTGCATGAACTTGGTCACTAACAGGTTCGAAAACCGCAGTTCGACAGGGAGGGGTGTGCGGGGCGGGTTTCGTTGTAACCTAAGATGACTCGTCGTGATCGACGCACAAACTATGGACAGCCCGACCGCAACTTCTACCGTCCGAATCGCCCGCTGGACTCCGGGCGCGTGCGTCTGGTGTGGGAGCACCGATTCGATCGAAATGTATCGAAACGAGCCACGCTGCGGCCAATGCCGCGAACACGAAGCCATCATCGACGAGGCCAAGCACTTCATCGGAATGTATGGTTTGCGTCCCCTCGGCGGGACCCTCGCGTCCGAAGACGAGGAAGAGCGCGAGTACCGCGTCACCGCACGCGACGCACGCGAGGTTCTCAATCGCATCCGACTCGAGAAGCTTCCCGATCCGGCCGCCGTGCGCAAAGCATTGCGTCCGAGGGCAGCTGCTGCAGTTGCCGCAGCACCGACGTCGGTATCTGCATCAGGGAAAGCAGCTCCCAAGAAATCCCAGGCAGGTGTGAGCAGTGTCGACCTGATCGAACTTCAGTCACGTGGACAAAAACTTCTCGAGCAGTTGGCGAGCATCGACGAGAAGATCGCCGCACTCGACGGTAGCTCCGGATTGCCGGCCCGTGCGCGGCTCAAGGACCTCAACAGTCAGCGCACGAGCGTGATGGGCACACTGGGCGCCCTCGAAAAGGCTCGTCGCCGTACCAGCTGACTCCACCTTTACTCGCCGGAAGTTCGGCGTGGGAAGATGCTCAGTCGGTGCTCAGGTCGGTCGACGACGTCCGATGCGTCAGGAACCTTCGGGGCGTCAGGAACCCTCGGGCACCGACACGACGATCTCGTTACGACGCCGGAATGCCAGCGTCCAGGGCGGATCGTAGAACCAAGTCATCGGCTCACTCGACGTCTCGATGTTGAGGGCACGCAACACTTCTGACAATTTTTCCATCTGCGGCAAAACGTTGCCCCGGGCGCGGCTACCACTGAAGCGCAGCACCGCAACTGTCTCCGCCGGGACCTCGACCAACTTCACGCGGTCGTCATCGGGCGTAGGCAACGTCTCCATCGACCATGAGGACGGCATGAAGAACCGGATTACCCAGCTGTCGCCGTCGGCGGTGCTCGACACCGGCGCCGTCATCGCGATCCGCTGGGAGTCGGCGGACGATTGACTGACAGGCGCTGTCATGGCGACCTCCTGTGAGCCCGTATTACCACCGAAGATGTATCCGGCTAGGCGCCGGAACCCGTCCCGGCGTGCTTGTTCTTCATCCGCGTCAACCGTCGTCTGTGCGGCAATTCGCGGTTCGTAGCGACGGATTTCCACTGCGTCGGTCAACCGCCGACTGGTATGGGCAGGTTCTTCCGTGCCGATGCGAACACCGACGACGCCCAAGGCGGACTTGGCTACCTGACCGATCGTGGACACAATCTTGTTCGACATCGTCTCGTCCGATCTTTATCGCGTGGTCCCTACTCTCATTCCTACCAGCGCCGGCCACGGGCGGTCGGGACGAGAATGAGGGCGGGCCAAGGATCAGCGGCCGCGACGAGCAAGGATCAGCGCGAATCGCTCCTGCGGGTCCGTCCAGAACTGGTCGACATCGAATCCTGCGTCGGCCAGCTCTGCCGTAATCCCCTCTTGACGAAATTTGGCCGAGATCTCGGTGCGCAACTCCTCACCCTTGGCAAATTCGATATCGAGAGCCAGGTCCGCGACGGCAATGTGCTGCGCCTCTTTTGCACGGAGTCGCATTTCGATCCACTCGTTGTCTGCATCCCACACGGCAACGTGTTCGAACTGGGTGCGATCGAAATTCGCCCCTAGCCGATCGTTGAGTACCGACAGCACGTTGACGTTGAACTCTGCCGTCACACCGGCTGCGTCGTCGTATGCCGGGATCAGAACGTCCGGATCGATGACAAGGCCCACTCCGAGGACGAGAAATTCGTCGGCTATCAGTGCACTGGCGATGTCGGACAGGAACCCCGCGCGCTCCTCGGGAGTCAAGTTGCCGAGCGTGCCCCCGAGGAAGGCGATAGTTCTCCGCCCGTCGGCGGGCAGATTCTGCAAGGTGTCCGTGAAGTCGCTGACGATCCCATGGACTTCGAGCGCAGGAAATTCGCGTGAAATCTGCTCGATAGCGCCGGACAACGCCGACGGCGAGACATCCTGCGGAACGTACTTTGCAAGCGAGCCGTGTTTGATTCCGGCCGCGATCAGCAATCTGGTTTTCTCCGAAGAACCGGAACCGAGTTCCACGAGGATCGCCGCGTCGGTGCGCTCGGCGATGTCGTGGGCATGAGCCTCGATGAGTGCCCGCTCGGTTCGAGTCGGGTAGTACTCCGGCAACTCGGTGATTCGCTCGAACAATTCACTGCCAGTGGCGTCGTAGAACCACTTGGGCGAGAGCCACTTCGGCGACGCAGTCAGACCCTGCCTCACATCCGATCGCAAGTCCTCCAGCAACCGTTCCGGCGAGATGTGGACATCCAACGCATTGTCTGACACGAAAATGCTCCTTCAATCGAGGTCGGTGACGTCGAGGTAGCCGGGCCGGGCCACCACGAACTGGTGGTCCGCAATCGGTTCCCACGACGGATCGTCGTCCAGCGGTTCGGACGCGAGAGTGATCGCGTCTTCGCCTCGTAGCGCGGACAACGAGTGATAGACGGTCGTGGCATAGAGCGTCTGCCCGTCGGAGAGCAGAAGATTCAGCCGCGAACTCGGCGATACGGATTCGACGCGGTTCACCAGGATGCGCAACGCCTTGTCCGGTTCGTGTTCACGAAGAAGGTTCGCCAGGATGACCCATAACGCTGCCGAATCCGTCGGTGCCGGTAGGCGCAGAAGGTCCGCCAACGGGATTTGCTCGGCGAGGTCCGTCATCACCTCCGGCCAACCGAAGACGACACCGTTGTGGCTGAAAGCCCAGGTGCCGTCCGTGAACGGGGCACACGCACTGCGCTCCACCGGCATTCCGACGGTGGCTGAGCGCACCGCTGCAACGATCGCCGTCGACTGTGCGGCGACGAGGACCTCGTCGACGGCTGGGTCCGACCAGATCGGCATCTGATTTCGGTAGCTGCGCACGGTGCCCGCATCCCACCACGCGGCACCGAAGCCGTCGGCATTGATGGTGCCTCCGCCTCGCATGTCCTTGGGCGCCCACGACTGCACACGCAGGGAATTACTACCCGCCGTCACAGCGTCGGCGACGCTGCGCTGCGGGCCTAGGTAACCGAGATGACGGCACATTCAGCGTGACTCGACATCGCGTGCACACCGAAAGCCGGCGAAGATCTGCCTACGAATCGGGTGGTCCCAATTCCGGAACGTGCCCCGGCACGCGACCTCGTCGGTACCGAACGAACCTCCGCGCAGCACCTTGTAGTCACCGCGAAGAAACACCTCGGAATACTCGGCATACGGAAACGGCTCGAATCCCGGGTAGGGCTCCAGATCCGAAGAAGTCCACTCCCACATGTCACCGATGAGTTGCTGCACACCCTGCGGTGTCGCGCCCGCTGGATAAGCCCCGATGTCGGCCGGTTCCAGATGCCGCTGACCCAAATTCGCGTGGGCTTCCGTCGGCTCGGCATCTCCCCACGGATACTTGCGGACCGAGCCGGTCGACGAGTCGAAACGCGCCGCCTTCTCCCACTCCGCCTCGGTCGGTAGGCGCTTGCCTGCCCAGCGCGCGTAGACCTCTGCCTCGAAGAAGCCGACGTGAACCACAGGCTGGCTCGGCCGAATCGGGGCCGTGACACCGAATCGGCGACGCCACCACGCACCACCTGCGTCACGCTCCCAGAACAACGGCGCTCGAAGTCCCTCGGTGATCCGGTGCGACCAACCGCGCTCGCTCCACAGATCTTCTCGGTCGTAACCACCGTCTTCGATGAAGTCCACATACCGACCGTTGGTGACCGGTGCGACGTCGAGCGCGAAGGTGGGAACGAACACCGAGTGCGCCGGCCGTTCGATGTCGAGTGCCCACGGATCGAAGGTGGTGCCCATCGAGAACGTGCCGCCCTCGATCACGACCTCGCCGGCCGGCTCGACGGTCGGGGCGGGAGGCGCGGGCGCCGAGAGGACCGCAGGTCCGAGCCGTAGCTGGTGCGTCGCAAGCATAGTCTCGTCGTGCTGCTGCTCGTGCTGCGCAACCATGCCGAACGCGAATGCGTCACGCTCGAGCCTGCGCCCATCGAGCGGGCTGGACGCGAGAATGTCCCACACCTTCTCCCGCACGGTGCCGACGTAGGCGCGTGCCTCATCCGGCGACAACAGAGGCAGCGACCGGCGGCTCGAACGCGAGTGCTTGAACGCGTCGTACAGCTCGTCGATGTCCTGGCGCACCGGATCACGACCGCCGACGTCGCGGACGAGCCACAACTCCTCCTGATTACCGATGTGCGCGAAGTCCCACACCAGCGGGCTCATCAGTGGCGAGTGCTGCGCGGTCAGCTCTTTCTCGTCGAGACTCTCCGTCAGCAGCGCACTACGTGCACGACTACGGGTGAGTACGACCTCGACTCGGTCACGAAGCTGCTCGACTGTCACGACACCGTCTCCTTGCGCGTGGAATGGCATGCGTTGATCGAACGGGCCACTGCGTCCCCTGGTTCGGGTGACTCGCCCCTGCGACATCGCTCCGAGGCCGCTGACAACGAGTCCGCGTGATCACCTCCCGCGCGTGCAGACAACCGCAGCAGCTCGACGGCGGTCTCGCGCAGGTCGGCATCCGCCAACCCGGACTGTGCGGCATCGATCCATCGGCCTGCAGTCCGGTGGGCTAGCGCGGTTGCCGCCTCGATGACGGCCGGGGTCGACAACAACGATTCGAACGCCGATGCCAGAACGACCCATTGCCCATCGGGTTGGGCGTCGAGGTACCGAATTTCGAGGTGTCCGCAGGCTCGAACGTGCGGGAACAGAGTGGTCAGGTGGTAGTCGAGGTCGGCGGTGGTCGGCCGTCGCCCGGCCAGTGCCTCGACATCCCCTGCAAGCCAATCCGCAAACGTCGATCCGAAGGGCGCCTCCCAGCTTTCCCCCTCACTGCGAATGCACAGCAACGGGACGTCGAGCGCCCATCTCGCATAGTCCGCAATGGGATCACCGGTGGCGGGAACTGCGGTGCGACTGTCGTCGAGTTCGAGCCAGGTGCGCATGCGTTGCGACGCCCAGGCCCCTTCCGGTGCGCCTCGCAGACGAGGCGAGGATGCGAACGCGGCAACGAATGCGGGACCGATGGCCTCCAACATCTCCCACCGTGCAGCAACCTCGGCACGATCGACCCCGGCGTCGACGCTGACCTGAGCTGCAGCGGTGTTGCACATCATCAGCTTTCCGAACGGGCCGATGGTGGTGAAACGATTCTCCATAGCGCAGTAGCGCGGTAAGACCAGCACTCTGTGCGCCTCACGCTCGGTGTCTGCGGGCACCGATGCCATATAGATCCCGCCTGCTTCCATGACGTCGGTGACCACACGGGAGTCCGAATCCAACGCGTGCTGCAGTTCGGTCACCGACGCATGCGGCGAGCTGGAGAGTTCGATCTGGCCGCCCGGTTCGATCGTGACGGCGCTTCCGCCCGGCAACGTCAGGGCGGGTGAATCAGGTGCGATGCTGCGCGGTGCGTAGTCCCCCAGCGCGTCGGCAAGATGTTCGAGTGACGGTCTGTCTCCGTCCTCGGCGAACGTCAACCATTCCAATTCGGCACCGATGAGCTGCGGCGGCCCGAGCTTGAAGCAGACCCGCGACACATAGGCCTCGGCCGCAGGCCGAGAACTCAACCCGAGCGACTTCTCGTTGGACGACAAAAGTGCCTCCTTGCATGACCCACACTCGCCTGTACGAATGTGGATCGAACTACCCAGGGGACCGAACTACCCAGGGCCGTGCTGCACGAAACGCGGATGCTGTGCAATCCTGCATCGACAATAACCAGAAGTGCATCACATCGCACCGACAACTTTCTCGTACAGGAGGGCTCATCCACGGTGTTCGACCTCGAAAGAACTCGCCGCGACACCCCTGCCGCCGAGACTGCAATCTTCCTCGACAGCGCCGGGTCCTCGCTGCCTCCGACGCCCGTCGTCGAGTCTGCGGTTGCGCATTTGCGTCGAGAAGCCGTCGTCGGAGGCTACCGCGCTGCCATCGAGCGCAAGCACGATCTCGCCGCCGTCAAGACCTCGATTGCGACGTTGATCGGCGCTGAGGCGTCGGATATTGCGTTGAGCGACAGCGCAACTCGCGCATGGAGCGACTTCTTCTATTCGATTCCGCTGACCGCGGGTGATCGAATTCTGATGTGCGAAGTGGAGTACGCGAGCAACGCGATCGCAGCCCTGCAACGCGCGGCGGCAACGGGCGCGCGGGTCGAGATCGTGCCGAGTGATCCGACAGGGCAGATAGATCTCCTCGCGCTGGAAGCAATGCTCGACGAACGCGTCCGAATTGTCTCGCTCGTGCACGCTCCGACCAACGGCGGTCTGATCAATCCGGCTCGCGCAGTGGCCGATCTTGCGCACCGATTCGGCGCACTCGTGTTGCTCGACGCGTGCCAGTCGATCGGTCAGATTCGCGTGGATGTCGCCGAGCTCGGAGTCGACGCTCTGAGTGCAACCGGGCGAAAATGGCTGCGCGGGCCCCGTGGAACCGGATTCCTGTACGTGCGCCCAGAACTGTCCGCATCGCTGGAGCCGCCGGCCCTCGACCTACACAGCGCCCAGTGGATCGGTGAGTCCGAGTACCGACTCGCGCCCGACGTCACGCGATTCGAATTCTGGGAATGCGACGTCGCAGCTCGATTGGCGCTTGGTGCCGCTGTCGACTACCTGCTCGATATCGGCATCGACAACGCAGAAGAAGCGATCTCCCAGCGTGCCGAATACCTGCGGACCGCGCTACGGGGTCTCGATGGTGTGTCGGTGCACGATCTGGGCGACCACAAGAGCGGCATCGTGTCCTTCACGGTCGCGGAGCTCGCGCCGACCGCCGTCCGCGACTTCCTGACAGCCAAGGGTGTGACGGTCACCGTGAGTCCACGCAGCTCGACGCTCCTCGACATGACGCATCGGAGACTCGACGCCGTCGTACGGGCGTCACCGCACTATTTCGTCACGTTCGCGCAGCTGGACGACATGGTCGAGGCACTCCGAACCCGGTGAGTTCCGGACGCACTCGAGGTGTCGGTAGCGCCGTCGTGTAAAGTCTTCCGGGTTGTCTCGGCGAGGGTAGAACCTACACAGGAACTACCGTGATCGACGCGGCTCGGCCCCTGGCCTTGCTCGTACGTGTCAGCCCCGACGAGTCTTTATCCGCCACAAGCGATACACCAGGAGCATTCACCACATGGCGCAAACTGTTAACAACCTCAAGGCAATCGTTCGCACCGAATTCGGCAAGGGTGCAGCCCGCCGCGCACGTCGCGACGGCCTCGTTCCTGCCGTTCTGTACGGACACGGAACCGACCCGCAGCACCTCGCACTCGATTCGCGTGCCTTCGCTTCCGTTCTCCGTAACCACGGCACCAACGCCGTCCTGACGCTCGACATCGACGGCGCAGAGCAGGTCGCACTCACCAAGTACATCGTCGTGCACCCGATCCGTCGCAGCATCGAGCACGCCGACCTCCTCGTCCTCAAGAAGGGCGAGCGCGTCGCCGTTGAGGTCAACGTCCTCATCGAGGGCGACGCCGCTGCTGGCACCCTGGTCTACACCGACTCGACCGTCATCGAAATCGACGCCGACGCATTGTCGATCCCCGAGTCGATCACCGTCTCGGTCGAGGGCCTCGAAGCCGGATCGCAGATCCTCGCAGGCGCCGTCGCGCTGCCTGAGAACGTCACCTTGGTGTCCGACGCCGAACTGCTGCTCGTCAATGTCGTCGAGGCGCCGTCCGAGTCGGACCTCGAAGGCGATGCCACCGAAGAGGCCACTCCGGAAGCAGCCGAGGACAGTTCGGAAGAGTCCGAGAGCTGATCTCGGCCCTTCAACTACCGACGCGCCGTTCCCCTGCACTGGGGAGCGGCGCGTTGTTGTTTGTCACCTGAATGGAAGCATGGTCGCTGTGAATGTAGAGCCAGCCCTGATCGTCGGACTCGGGAACCCCGGACCTCAGTACGAGGCGACGCGGCACAACGTAGGTTTCATGGTCGCCGACGTGTTGGCCGCTCGAATCGGTGCAAAGTTCTCTTCTCACAAGAAGTCCAATTCCGAAGTGATTCAGGCGCGCCTGAGCGATCGCCCGGTGGTGGTGGCCAAGCCGCGCACGTTCATGAACCTGTCGGGCCAACCGGTGGCCGCACTTGCGCGTTTCTTTTCCGTCGACCCGAGCAACATCGTGATCGTGCACGACGAACTGGACATCGAGTTCGGAGCGATTCGCCTCAAGCTCGGCGGCGGCGAGGGCGGACACAACGGCCTGCGCTCGATTTCACAGCACCTGGGCACCAAGGACTATCTGCGCACACGGGTCGGGGTCGGCCGACCGCCGGGTCGGATGGATGCTGCCGCGTACGTCCTGAAGCCATTCTCCGCGGCCGAACGCAAAGATCTCGGCGTGATCTGTGAGGAAGCTGCCGATGCGGCGGAACTGCTTCTACGCGTCGGGCTCGAAGCTGCGCAGAACCAGGTTCATCCGCGCTGAAGCTAACACCATTTTTGCCAACCTTCGCGCCCTGTTCACGTCCGAGCCCCTGTGCGCGCCTTACAAAAAGGGTGCACGCTACCCCAGCAACGCAGCCGAATTGGCCCGACGCAGCTTGCCCGAGGACGTCTTCGGAATCGAACCCGGTCCGAGGACAGCGACGGTGCGGGGCCGCACGCCTACCTCCGAGTGCACGGCGTGGACCACTTCACGCTCGATCCGCTTGACCTCCTCCGGATCACGAAAATCGTTGGTTTCCACGGCAACTGCAAAACTTTCACGCTTGTCACCGGCGTCGAGACGGATTGCGACGGCGTTGCCCGGGCGCACTCCGCGCACGGACCCTGCGGCCCGCTCGATGTCGGTGGGATAGATGTTGCGGCCGCCCATGATGATGACGTCCTTGATACGCCCGCACACCACGACCAGACCGTCCTCGGTGAAGTATCCGACGTCGCCGGTATCGAGCCAACCGTCCTCGTCCTGGGTTGCTACCGGGCCGTCGACGGTGATGTATCCGGGGGTAACCGCTTTGCCGCGTACTTCGATGATGCCGACACCGCGCGGTGTCAATACCTGTCCTTCCTTGTCCACCACGCGTCCTTCGAGGTTCGGCACCATCTTGCCGAGCGTCGCCAGGGCCCGCACGTTGCCCTTGGTGGCCGGCACCGCCCGACCCATCGCCTCGAGTAGGTCTGCGTCGACGACGTCGAGCACCTGTCCTTGATACGGGTCCGGAATGGACACGGCCAGAGTCGTTTCCGCCATACCGTAGACAGGGGCAAGGGCCAGCGGATCGAGTTGGTACGGCCGTCCGGCCTCGGCGAGCGCCGTCATCGTGTCCGGATCCACCGGCTCGGCGCCGTTCCAGGCGTAGCGCAGTGAGCTCAGATCCAAATCGAAATTTTCGTCGGCTTGCCGCAGCCGTCGAGCGAGCAGTGAGTAGGCGAAATTCGGTGCCGCCGTTACAGTTCCGCGATACTTGTCGATCAGCTTGGCCCACAGCAGTGGTGACCGCAGGAAGTCCAGTGGGGTGATACTGACGACCTCGGCCCCGACCTGCATGGGCACGGTGAGGAACCCGACCATACCCATGTCGTGGAACAACGGCAGCCAACTGACCATGACGTCGCGGTCGACGTCGAACTCGATCCGATCGATCATGGCGTACGCGTTGACGAAAAAGTTCTCATGGGTGATCCGCACCGCTTTGGGTGACCCGGTGGACCCCGACGTCAACTGTTGGAGCGCGATGTCGGACTCCGAGGTGTCGATCGGATCGACAGGAAAGCCGCGACGCATGTCTTCGATCTTCAACACGGTGATGCCGCGTTCCTCGAGAATCGGGGCGGCGACGTCGAACGGGGCGCCGAGAACGACGGCCTTGGAGGCGATCATCTTCACCACGGATTCGGTGTCCTGCCCCCACACGGCAAGGTCGGTCCGCGGCGTCGGCTGATGCAGCATCGTGACCGAGCTGCCCCGCATCCACGTGGCCTGACAGGCGGGTGCGATGTCCACCGGCTGCCCGGCGAGGACACCGATCGCGTCTCCGTGCCCGATCCCCGCCTCGGCCAGAGCGCCCGCTATCGCGCGCGCGTCCTGGTGGATCTCACCCCAGGACTGACGGAGTGGCTGGTCAGGCTCGCCGGTCACGAGTCCGCGACGACTGGATTGTGCCGTGGCGAACATTTCTTCGGTGAACTTACTCAATGCCATCTCCTCGTCGAGCGAGCGTGGTCGCGGCAGGTGGTGTTCAGGTTATTCAATCCTCGCGCGGAGGTGAACCGTTACCGCCTTTTCGTCCGAGTACCCTGGTACGAGCCCGATGCCGCACAACGTGAGATTGAGGTTCGTTTGAGTACGCCGCCCGATTCGGTAGACGCTCCGGTCGACAAGAGCAGTACCGCCACCGAGTCGACGGCGCAGCCGAAGAACCCGCACAAGGAACTCGTCCACGAGGTCCATCGCAGGCGCACGTTCGCCGTCATCTCCCACCCCGACGCCGGTAAGTCCACGCTGACCGAAGCCCTCGCACTGCACGCCCGAGTGATCTCGGAAGCGGGCGCCACCCACGGTAAGGCCGGTCGACGCGCCACGGTCTCGGACTGGATGGAAATGGAGAAGGCACGCGGCATCTCGGTGAGTTCGACCGCGCTGCAGTTCAATTACCAGCTCGACCGGAGCGTCGACGAGATCAACGTCATCAACCTCGTGGACACCCCCGGCCACGCCGACTTCTCCGAGGACACCTACCGGGTTCTGACCGCTGTCGATGCGGCAGTGATGCTCATCGATGCAGCCAAAGGCCTGGAACCACAGACGCTCAAGCTCTTTCAGGTATGCCGCCAGTTCGGCATTCCGGTCATCACCGTCATCAACAAGTGGGACCGGCCGGGTCAGTCACCACTGGAACTCCTCGACGAGATCGAACAGCGCATCGGACTGACTCCGACACCGCTGTACTGGCCTGTCGGCATCGCAGGAGACTTCCGTGGTCTGCTCGACGTCAGGGCAGGCAATTACATCCGATTCACTCGCACCGCTGGTGGCGCCACTATCGCCCCCGAGGAATTGATGGATGCCGACGCTGCCGCTGCGCGCGAGGGCATCGAGTGGGACACGGCAGTCGAAGAGAGCGAACTCCTGGTTGCAAGCGGCCAGGGCCACGATCAGGAAATGTTCCTCGCCGGCCAGACGTCGCCCGTCATTTTCGGTTCGGCGATGCTCAACTTCGGGGTTCGCCAGATCTTGGACACTCTGGTGGCGCTTGCGCCGCAGCCAGGGCCGAGGGAAGACATCAAGGGTATCGCGAGGCAAGTGACCGATCCGTTCAGCGCTGTGGTGTTCAAGGTGCAGGCTGGAATGGATACTGCGCACCGGGACCGGTTGGCGTTCATGCGCGTCGTGTCTGGCGTGTTCGAGCGCGGCATGGTCGTGACGCACGCGCAGACCGGTAAGCCGTTCACCACCAAGTACGCCTTGACCGTGTTCGGTCGGGAGCGGACCACCGTCGAGCACGCGTATCCCGGTGACGTCGTGGGACTCGTCAACGCCACCGCTCTCGCACCCGGGCACACCTTGTACACGGAGAAGAAGGTCGAGTACCCGCCGATTCCTTCGTTCGCGCCCGAGCACTTCGCACTGTTGCGCGTGGACAGCGCCGACAAGTACAAGAAGTTTCGTCGCGGCGTGGAGCAGTTGGACTCCGAGGGCGTTGTTCAGGTGTTGCGCAACGATATTCGCGGTGACGCTTCGCCGGTTCTCGCAGCTGTCGGTCCCATGCAGTTCGAGGTGGTCATGGCCCGAATGAAAGCTGAGTTCGGTGTCGATGCCCGTCTGGAATCGCTGGGCTATTCGCTCGCTCGTCGGACCGACACCGAGTCTGCGGTCGAGTTGGGTCGCCAGCGCGGCGTGGAGGTTTTCACGCGGACGGACGGCGTGCTGCTCGCTCTCGTCAGCGACAAGTGGCGTCTGCAGTACCTCCAGAAGGAGATGCCCGAACTGACACTGGAGCCCCTCGTCGCTGCGGGTGAGTGACCCGCAACGGGAAAATACTCGCAATCGGACCCGCTAAACAGTCATAGTGCTACGCTTCCGAAGTCCGAACGGGCTTCGGGTACGTTTCATACTCGAGTGCAGCACATTGCACACCGAGACGTGGCATGACACAGGTTCTTCACGACGCGAGGTCTTCTATGACGCAGGGTTCCAGCTATCCGCAGGCGGGAATCAAGATCGGCCAAACACCGGCCCACCGGTTGAGTACGCCGACCCCGAAACTGGCCGCGGACATTTTGCCGCCTTGGGCAGACTCGCCTGCATCGACCAATCCGAAGACCGCCACACCTCCGGCGAAGGATCCCGCCGAGATGGCACCTACGACGCCCGCAAAGCCTGCGATCACGCAGGAAGTGGAGCAATCGGTCATGAAGCAGGAACCCCCAAGTGCCGGCCCCGAGCAGCCGTCCAAAGATTCGAACGAGGTTGAAGTGACTACTAGCGATCAGATCTCCGAGCACGGCCTGCCGACCAACGGCCGATCGAGCACCTACGCAACGAACGGCGCCGGCAGCGGCCCGTCGTCGAGCCCGGCACGCGGCGCAGCACCCGACCGCCGGACCGCGATGGGTGTTGCCTCGGTACGCATAGCGGGCCGACTCACTCAGAACGAGCTGGGCAGCCGCACCGGTGACATCCGTACGCCAGACACCTCGGTCGGCCCCGACGAGCTACTTCAGCTCCTCGGTGAGTACCTCACCTCCGGTGGACTGCAGAACCCTGAGATCCATGTCAGGTCCAACGGACAGACCATCGTGCTCGATCTGCTCAACCCGGCCAAGGGCTACCGCTGATCTCTCACCACATGTGACGGAACACCTCTGGCTCGACTATGTCCAGCATCAGAGGGTTCCAGCGCTATTCGTGCTCTTCCAGCCGCGACGGCCGTGCATCTTCGGGAATGTCAGCGGCAGCGCACGGACGTTCCTCGGCTGTGAACCATCCTCGGTAATGGAACAGCCGACCCAATATCGGGCTGGTGACGTCGATCTGAATGCGATGCCGCTGCTCGCCCTCGTCCCACCATTCGCGTCCGGTTGTCAGGGCAGATGCGAACGCGGGGACATGTAGCCCACGTATCCGCGGTGCGCCGCTCTCGAGCAGGATTCCACCATCGGCGTCCGCGCTACATCGAGTGTGTACCAGCATGTCCGAGCTATATCCCAGGTAGTCCAGCGCAACATCGTGCCCCTGGGACACAGCCGGTGTGACCATCACCGAGTTCATGCCCTGTGGCTTTCCGACGAAGGAAAAACGGCGCACGAACGACATCGTCTCCCGTCCGAGATCGTCGGTGTACGCGTAGTTGGCGACGGTGAAGGGAATATCGGTTCCTCGACCCCCGGGGAACAAACCCCGCCGGGCCCCGAGCGCCAGAACGGGCCTCGGCACCAACGCCGAATGGGTCATCTCTTCCATGACGCCGACGCCGATCTGGCAAAACCCGTCCGCCGCGGACAGTCCGAAGCGCCATTGGACCTTGGGATGTAGATCCTCGAACGAATCACCCATGGCCGTGCGCACTACGGACGTCACTGAGCGGACCTCATCTCGGCGCTCGGCTGGAAGCTCGGTATGAAAAGTATGGACACGATGTACTCGTGGGTCCTCTCGTATCCGGTGTGCGCGGTCCGCCGAACCGTCCTGCTATCGAAAGTACCTACTGCCGTCGAACACCGCCATCATGTGCAGGTCACTCCAGCTCGGCGGCCAGCTCCATCCAACGCTCCTCGGCGACGTCCTTGTCCGCCACCACCTGCTTGAGCTCGGTGTCCAATGCCACCAGCTTGCCCGGATCGGTGGCCACCTCGGCCAGTTCGGCGTGCAGCTCCGCTTCCCTCTTCGACAAACGAATGACGGACTTCTCCAGCTTGCTGAGCTCCTTACGAGCAGCCCTCTCGGATCCGGCGTCACGCACAGCGGTCTTGACGACACCGCCGGTGGTGAGCGAATCCGGTGTGGCCTCGGCCGCCATCACCGCGCGACGACGCAAGTACTCCTCGATGCCACCGGGGAGATTGGTGAGCTTGCCATCACCGAACAGCGCCCAGGTCGAGTCACAGATCCGCTCGATGAGGTACCGGTCGTGGCTGATGACCACCATGGTGCCTGCCCAACCGTCGAGCAGGTCCTCGAGCTGTTGCAGTGTGTCGATATCGAGATCGTTGGTGGGCTCGTCGAGCAACAGCACGTTGGGCTCCGCCATCAATACCCGTGTGAGCTGCAACCGTCGACGCTCGCCGCCGGACAGATCACCGACTGGAGTCCGCTGACGGGCAGGGGTGAACCCCAGACGTTCGGCGAGCTGGCCCGCCGATACCTCTTTGTCGCCCAGGGTGATTCGCTCAGCTACCTCTTTGACTGCGTCGAGAACTCGCAGCTTCTTGGGCAGATCGTCCAATTCTTGCTTGAGCCAACCGATCTTGACGGTCTGACCTTGAATACGCTTGCCGACGGCGGGTTCCAACTCACCGGCAAGGGTGCGCAGGAGCGTGGTCTTACCGGAACCGTTGACCCCTACCAGACCCACTCGTTCCCCCGGAGCCAGGCGCCAGGTGAAGTCGCGAACCAGTTCACGGCCGTCCGGAGTTTCGAGTCGTGCATCTTCCAGTTCGATGACGACCTTGCCGAGTCGACGCTGTGCGAACGACGCCAAGGCAACGGAGTCGCGCGGCGCAGGCACGTCGGCGATCAACGCTTCGGCCGCTTCGATCCGGTACTTGGGCTTCGAGGTTCTGGCCGGTGCGCCGCGACGCAGCCACGCCAACTCTTTACGCGCCAGGTTGCGTCGACGCTCCTCGGAAGCATCGGCCTGCCTGCTGCGCTCGGCACGAGCGAACACCCAGTCGTTGTATCCACCCTCGTAGGTTTCGACGCCGCCGCCGACGACCTCCCACGTCTGGTTCGCCACCGTATCGAGGAACCAACGATCGTGAGTGACGACGACGAGCGCGCTCCGACGCGAAACCAGATGCGCGGCGAGCCACTGCACGCCTTCCACGTCGAGATGGTTGGTCGGCTCGTCGAGCACCAACAGGTCGAGATCCTGGACGAGCGCCGCCGCCAGCGCGACTCTTCGGCGCTCACCGCCGGACAGGTTGTCGATGGACGCGTCGAGCCCCGAGCTACCGATAGGACCGAGGTCGGCAATACCGATGCCGGTCAGGATGTTTCGTACGCGTGAGTCGCCCGCCCACTCGTGCTCGGCCATGCCGAGCGGATCGAGAACGACCTGCCCGACGGTCGAGCCCGGAGGCAGCACACCGCGCTGGGTGACGACGGCCATCCGCAGCCCGCCGACCCGACTGACCCGCCCCGAGTCGGGCGGCTCGATGCCGGCGAGAACCTCGAGCGTGGTGGTCTTACCACCACCGTTGAGGCCGACCATGCCGATGCGTTCGCCCTCCTGCACTCCGAGGGACACTCCGTCGAGCAGCGGTTTGACGCCGAAAGACTTGGAGACGTTTTCGAGATTGACGAGATTGACCATCAGGAGAAACCAATCGATTCACTAGTTACCACGCGAGCGCCGGGAACCGGGCCACTCGCGACACGCACGGTGCGGCAGACACCCGCACCGGATAGTTCAGCACTGACCGACACTGCGGTATCAGCGTCAGCACACAGAAAAGCGCACGTGGGACCGGACCCGGAGACGATCCCGGCCAGAGCGCCGGCGTTCACCCCTGCGCGCAAGGTGCGGCGCAGTTGCGGAAGCAGCGATACCGCAGCAGCCTGCAGATCGTTACCGAGAAGCGGCGCAAGCGCATTCGCATCACCCGTCGCGAGCGCATGCATCAGAGCCTCTGGCTCACCGAGACGCGGCGGGTTTCCTTTGGCGCGCAGCTCGTCCAACTCGGCGAACACGGCAGGGGTCTGCAGTCCGCCCTTGGCCAAGGCGAGTACCCAATGGAATGTGTTGCGCGAGAGGATCGGAAGCAGCTTCTCCCCTCGGCCGGTACCCATCGCAGTTCCGCCGTGCAATACGAACGGGACATCGCTGCCGAGCTTGGCAGCCAGGTCGGTCAACTCCGCTCGGGAGAGATCCAGATCCCACAGGGCGTTGAGCGCGACGAGCGTCGCCGCTGCGTCCGTGCTCCCACCAGCCATACCGCCGGCCACCGGGATGCCCTTGTCGATGGTGATCTCGACGCCCGGCTCACGTCCGACGGCGTCGGCAAGTAGCACCGCTGCCTTCCACACCAGATTGCGCTCGTCGGTCGGAACCGACCGCGCATCATCGCCGCGAACACTCACGCGTAACGCGCGAGCCGGCACTACCGAAACTTCGTCGGCCAACGACAGCGCCTGAAACACCGTGGTGAGCTCGTGGTAGCCGTCCTCGCGCAGGTCACCGACCGAGAGGTGCAGATTCACCTTGGACGGAGCCCTGACGACTACGGGGCTGGGGACGACTGAGAGCACGAGGGTCAACAGTAGTGGAGAAATCGTGGTACCCCACATTCGTGTGGCCGTCCTAACTCCCCGGTCACCCCGACCGCGGACAGTATCGGTCCGCAATTGCTGCCATTATCGAGGTATGCGGGAAACCTCGGCACGACTTCTGAAGTTGCTGTCTCTGCTCCAGACACGACGTGACTGGGCAGGAGCCGACCTCGCGGACCGACTGAACGTCACCCCGCGCACGGTCAGACGCGATGTGGACAAGCTCCGCGAGATCGGATACCCGGTCCACGCCACCGCCGGCGTTGGCGGCGGCTATCAGCTGGGTGCGGGTGCCGAAATGCCTCCCCTGCTACTCGACGACGACGAAGCACTCGCAGTGGCATTCGGACTCCAATCGGCGGCCGGCGGCTCGGTAGCGGGCATCGGAGAGGCGTCGTTGCGCGCGCTGACCAAGTTGCGCCAGGTTATGCCGTCGCGCATTCGGCACCGACTCGACGCCCTGCGCATCGACGTCGTAGATCGTCCAGCTGCACGATCCGCCGTCGACGCTGAGGTGTTGTCGGCAGTTGCGGGTGTGTGCCATGGCCAGGAACGACTGCGCTTCGATTACCGCAGCCACGACGGGACCGAGACCAGGCGCGAGGTGGAGCCGTACAGCCTGGTGCGGGCGGGCTCGCGGTGGTACTTGCTCGGCTGGGACCTGTTCCGTCAGGACTGGCGATCGTTCCGCGTCGATCGACTCCAACCGAAGATCCCGACGGGTCCGCGCTTCACCCCACGAGAATTGCCCGACGGCGGGGCAGCGGCATTCGTCGCACGGGGAATCGACCGTGCACTCGCTCAGGTGCAGGCACGGATACGGCTGCACTCACCGATCGAGACGATCGCACCGATGGTCGACGCGGAATGGGGCACCCTCGAGTCCGAGAGCGACGAGACCTGCATCATCGCGTTGGCCGGAGATTCACTACCGTCGATCGCTCGATGGCTGTCCGCCTTCGACACGGACTTCACGGTCCTCGATCCGCCGCAACTCGCCGACGAGTGCCGAGTGCTCGCGGAGCGACACACAATGCTCAGCCGTCGGTACCGAGCGGGTGCTGACGGAGTGTGAAGGGCCTGGGCGCGCTGAAGCCGACTCCTCCTGCGCTTGAATGAACCACTGAAGTTATCTGATCGTATGAGTGGACCATTGAAGCGATCTGGAACGGAGCGATCTGGACCGAGCAATCCCGACACCTCAGGCTTCGGTTGCCGCCAACCGCACGTAGGCAGCGGCGTCGAGAGTTTCCCCGCGAGCAGATGGGTCGATCCCGGCTTCGCGTAACCGGCGTTCCGCGATGACGGGCGAGCCGGCCCAACCGCTGAGTGCTGCACGGAGGGTTTTGCGACGTTGCGCGAATGCGGCGTCGATGACGGCGAACACGGCACGTCGATGGGCGTCGTCCATGGACCACGGTGGCTCTGCGTACCGATCGAGCCGTACCAGCCCGGACTCCACTTTCGGCACCGGCCAAAATACCGAACGCCCGACGGATCCTGCGCGTTTGACGGTTCCGAAAAAGCCTGCCTTGACGCTGGGGATGCCGTAGATCTTGTTGCCGGGGTCTGCGGCGAGCCGATCGGCTACTTCTGCCTGAACCATCACCAAAGCGGTACGGAGCGACGGCAGTTCCGAAAACAGGTGCAGCAGAACCGGAACCGCTACGTTGTAGGGAAGATTCGCGACGAGGGCAGCCGGCTCACCTGGAATGTCGGCAGCCTTGATTCTCAGCGCGTCATATTCGACGACGGTGAGTCGGTCGGCCAGCGACGGTGCTCGCTCGGCAACTGTCTGCGGCAGCCGTGATGCCAACTTCGGATCGATCTCGATGGCAATGACGGCGTCTGCGACGTCGAGCAGGGCCAGCGTCAATGAGCCCAGACCAGGCCCGACCTCGAGGACCGTATCGCTGCCACAGATGTCGGCTGCGGCCGCAATGCGTCGCACCGTATTGGCGTCGTGCACGAAGTTTTGGCCGAGTTGCTTGGTAGGACGCACGTCCAACTCGGCGGCGAGAGATCGCACCTCCGCAGGCCCTAGCAGCGCCGCGGGTTCCCTCACATGTTCTTGCACTGTGAAAACTCTACGCACCTGTCATCGGTAGCCGAGGCGGGAGGTGCACGCAGGCCACGCTCCCCATCCCTGGGACTTCTGCGTCACCGAAGCGATGGCGATCTGCTCTTCGCGGCTCGCAAGGTCGGCGCGGGGCGCGTATTTGAGGCCGCCTTGGCGCTCCCAGGTGTTCTGGTCGAACTGCACTCCACCGAAGAATCCGTTGCCGGTATTGATGGCCCAGTTACCTGTTGCTTCACATTGTGCGAGTGCGTCCCAGGTGCTGCCGTTCTCGACGGGCGGGACCTCGGTGCCCGGCTTGGCACCGACTCGAACTATCTTCGGTTGCGCCGGAACCTTGACGGTCTCGGTTACCTTTTCGCGGCCGACTTCCTTGCCGTTGACGGTGTTGATCGCCCAGGTGATGTCGGAGATGCCGGGTGCGCCGGGATTCTCGAGGACGGTGCGGCTCATGTTCATCGTCGGGTCCTCGATGCGCTGCTCGGGTGGCGCTACATCGGCGGTTTCGGACTTGGTCTCGGTTCGATCTCGGGTGACGATGATCGACGCGCCTTCGGTGACGATCTCGTCGGGTGCAGGGACAACCGTGTCGGCTTCTTGGAGTGGCGCGCCTGCCTGCTCGAGCAGTTCCCGGACGGTAGGTGCCGCCAGTGTCACCGGTGCAGCCGGAGCAGCTCCGTCGACGAGCGAGACCTGTTTGGGCAGTGCGATTTCCAGCGACGTGCCTTCCAGTGGCAGTCGCTCACCGCGCGAAGCGGAAACGTGCACGTCCTGAGCCAGATCCATCTGCGAAAGAGCTTCGTCGACCGTCAATGCTGTGGTCCAGACGGCTCGGGGTTGGCCATCCACCGTCACGCTCAGTTCACGAGCGCGCCGGAGGACGACCGTCTCGCCGTCGGACAGCGACGAATCGCCGGAAGGCACTACCAGATCCTTGTCACTCGGTTCGTATCCAGCCGCGCCCAACGCGCCGTTGACGTCGGACGTCATCGTGCTGAGCGTGATCATCTCGCCATCGACGTCGATTGTCACGGTTTTGTGACGAGCGACGGCGGTGACGCCCCCGACGATCAACGTCGCCAGCAGCGCGGCGACCACCAGGTAGAAGGTCAAAGACCTGGTGGAGTTAAGGCGGGCAATACTAGACACAAGCGATTCCTGGATTCTGGAGCGTTACCTTCGGTTCGAAACGCCCGGCGGTCGGTCACGGTACGGTAACGAATTGGTGGATATCTCGCAACCCAAGTAAGCAGCCGGTTGCAATCAGCGCCGCGTTGTGGCTTTCCGCTACTGCCCAGACGGGAGCGAGTACACCCGTTCCGCATTGGCCGTGACGTGGGCGGCAAGCTCCCCAGGGTCCTGACCCCGGATCTCCGCGAGCGCCCGAGCGGTGTACGGCAGGCAGTAGGACTCGTTCGGGGCCCCGCGGTACGGATGGGGTGTCAGAAAGGGAGCGTCGGTTTCCACCAGCAACTGCGCATCCGGGATCAGTGCCGCCGCTTCCCGCAAAGCGTGAGCGTTCTTGAAACTGACGGTCCCGGACAGGCTCAGCACGTACCCCGCGTCGATGCAGGCCCTCGCCATTTCCGGCCCCGAGGAGAAGCAATGGAAGATCACGGTCTCGGGGGCGCCTTCGGACTTCAGGGCCGCCAGCAGATCGTCGTCGGCCTCGCGATTGTGAATCATCAGTGGCTTGTGCAGCCGCTTTGCCAGATCGATGTGCCAGCGAAATCCCTCGTGCTGTTCCTCGACCGTCGCGCAGCCGTCGAGTTTGCCAGGCCAGTAGTAGTCCAGGCCGGTCTCCCCCACCGCAACGACCCGAGGATCCGCAGAAAGCTGCTCGATTTCGCTACGGGTCGTCTCGTCGAGCACGTTGGCTCGCGTCGGATGTATCGCCGTGGCCGCCCACACTCGCCGATCCCAATGAGCAGCGTCGACGGCGAAGTGTGCGGCAGCGAGGTCGTCGGCAACGGTCACCACGCGAGAAACGCCTACTGACTCGGCTCGGTCGAGGATGGCAGCCACACTGGCCGCATCGACGGCACCGCATGCGTCAAGGTGGGTATGGGCGTCGACGAGGTGGCCGAGCGGCTCGGGCAATGGTGGTGCAGGACGGTCTTTGCTCACGCCGATAGAGTAGGCGAACCATGACTGCGCCAGCTGATGCCTCACGGCCCTCCTTCTACGTCACAACTGCTATCGCGTACCCGAACGGCGTTCCGCACATCGGACACGCCTACGAGTACATCGCGACGGATGTGATCGCCCGATTCAAGCGACTCGACGGTTTCGACGTCATGTTTCTGACCGGAACCGACGAACACGGTCTGAAGATGCAGCAGACGGCCGTCAAAGAAGGCATCGACGTCGTCGATCTCGCTGCACGCAACTCCGATGCCTTCGAGGAGCTCGACAAGGCCCTCGGCATCTCCCACGACCGGTTCATCCGCACCACCGACGAAGACCACCACGCCGCCAGCAAGGAGCTGTGGAGGCGCATGGAGGCCAACGGCGACATCTACCTCGACGCGTTCTCCGGTTGGTACTCCGTTCGCGACGAGGCCTTCTACACCGAGGCCGAGACCACAGTCGCCGACGACGGCACCCGCGTCGCCACCGAAACGAACACTCCTGTCGAGTGGACCGAGGAAGCGTCGTACTTCTTCCGTCTGTCGGCATATCAGGACAAGCTCCTCGCGCTCTACGACGCGCAGCCCGACTTCATCGCACCTGTCTCGCGCCGCAACGAGATCGTCAACTTCGTCAAGGGCGGACTGCGAGATCTGTCGATTTCTCGGACGACGTTCGACTGGGGCATCCAGGTACCGAACGATCCCGAGCACGTGATGTACGTGTGGGTCGACGCCTTGACCAACTACATCACCGGCGTCGGCTACCCGGACACCGAGTCGGCGAAGTACCAGAAGTATTGGCCCGCAGACCTTCACATCATCGGCAAGGACATCACGCGTTTCCATACCGTGTTCTGGCCTGCGTTCCTGATGTCCGCCGGTGTCGAACTGCCCAAGAGGGTGTTCGTCCACGGCTTCTTGAACAACAAGGGCGAGAAGATGTCCAAGTCGGTCGGAAACGTCGTCGACCCCTTCGCATTGGTCGAGGAGTTCGGACTCGATTCACTCCGTTTCTTCCTGTTGCGCGAGGTCTCGTTCGGCCAGGACGGGAGCTACAGCGCCGAGGCGATCGTGACGCGAATGAACGCCGACCTGTCGAACGAACTCGGCAACCTGGCGCAGCGTTCGCTGACAATGGTCGCCAAGAACTGTGATGCCGTGGTGCCCACACCGGGCGAATTCACCGCCGAAGACTCCGCGATGCTGGCACGCGCAGACGAACTGCTCGAGATCTGCCGACGCGAATTCGACGTGCAGGCACTGCATTCGGCCGTCGAGGCGATCTGGTCGGTTCTCGGCGAGACCAACCGCTACTTCTCGCAGCAGGAGCCATGGGTACTGCGCAAAACGGACCCGGCACGCATGGCAACTGTGCTCTACGTGACGATGGAAGTGCTGCGCATCGTCGCAATTCTGGTGCAGCCGATCATGCCCGACTCGGCCGCCCGCATCCTCGAACTACTCGGCAGCCCAGCGCACGAATTCTCCGATATCAGCAGCCGAATCGTCGTAGGTACGCCTCTACCCGCACCATCACCGGTCTTCCCGAAATACGAGGTCAAGTAGCACGCATAGTGGCGGCGTAGGTGTCGGTGTCGGTGTCGGGCCGCCCCCCGCATCGCTTGAATGGTCCATTCATACGATCAGATAGCTTGACGGGTCCATTCAAGCGGCGCTGGCGGCCTGCATCCCGACCGCTTCAATGGTCCACTCATACGATCAGATAACTTGACGGGTCCATTCAAGCGGCGGTAAGCGGGCGTCAGCGGAGGCCACCTACCCCCGCCCCGCCTACAGCGTCTTTTCCAACTCCTCCAGGGAGTTCTCCAGATGCGTCAGCATCCGCTGCAGATGCGGGACGCTGCGCCTGCAGCAGATGAGCCCGAAGTTCACCGAATCTCCGTTGCTGGCGACGGTGATGTTCAATGCCATGCCGTCGCAGACGATCGAGGCCGGGTAGATACCGTCGAGTTTGGCTCCGTTCCAATACAATTCCTCGGAGGTGCCCGGCACGTTCGAGATGATGACGTTGAACGGCGGGGGCGTGTAGTTGACGAAGCCGGGTACCGGCCCGAACAGCAACGGCGCCACGGTCACTGCGCCGATTGCCAGTGATTCGAGGGTGTTGAGTTCGCGCATCATGTTCTTGCCCTTGGCGGTGGAGTCGGTGATGGCGTCGAGTCGGGCAAGTGGGTCGGATTCGTGGGTGCCGAGATTGCACAGAATCACCGAGACCGAGTTACCGGGCCCTTTGTCCTCCCCTGGCTTGCGGAGGGATACCGGAACCATTGCGATCAAAGGCGATTCGGGCAGAGCTTCTTGATCGATGAGGTAGGACCGCAGCGCACCGGAGCACATCGCGAGCACGATGTCGTTCAGGGTTACACCTCGCGCTTTGGCTACTTTCGTCATTCGTTCGAGGGACCAGCTTTCGGCCGCGAAACGTCGAGCTCCACCGATCGGCACGTTGAACATCGTGCGGGGTGCACGCAGCGGTAGCTGTGCGCCTTCGTTTCGCATGGCGCGCAATCCGATTCGGGTTGCTGCGGGCAGAAAGTCAACGAGATCAGCGGCAATGGTGCGCCCTAGGGCCAACCCGCCGGTGATTCGTTCGAGTGCGGACGGTGTTTCACGCGGTTTCTTCTCGCGGAACAGTGACGGATCCCATGTGGCGACACCGTTTCTGTCATCGGGATCGGTACTGAGAGCGTTGAACGTCAACTTCAGGGCCGAGACACCGTCGACGAGGGAGTGATGCACCTTGGTGTACAGCGCGATGCGGTCGTCGGCGAGGCCTTCGATGATGTGCACTTCCCACATCGGCCGGTACCGGTCGAGAGGAGTGCTGTGATTGAGCGACAGGAACTGGAACAGCTCTCTGATTCGCCCGGGAGAGGGCAGAACTGATCTCCTGACATGGTAGTCGAAGTCGATGTCCTGCTCACGTGACCACGCGAGGCTGCCCATGACATTGACGGGCCGACCGGGGCGCTTACGAAACAACTCGTGAACTTCACCTTTCGTCAACTTGTCGTGGACCTCCTGTGCGAAGTCATGCGGTTCCCCTGGTGGCACGAACAATTGGAGGCTTCCGACGTGCATCGGATGCTCACGCGATTCAGCGATCAGGAACATGGATTCAGTAACGGGCATGAGCGCCATGTGGATCACCTTTGAGCCTAGTTTCGATCACGGTGTGACATCGAACACGACCTTACGTTCGAGCGATATGTGTCACACGCTAAGGTCCGTTAGTAGGAGTTCCAAACAACTGCCGAATCGAGGCGAAGACGATGAACACAGCGCTCACCGCACTACGGCAGCCCCAGTCGACGCCTGACCGCGCACCCCGCAGGCAAGATTTGCCTGGTGGCAGTCTGCGCTCACGAGCACTTTCCACGGGCTTGCAGTTCTCGATTCGCCCCTTTTTGTCACTGTGGGCCAAGGCGCCACATCTTCCGTGGCCGATGGGACTCGTCGACTACGCAGGCATGCTGATGCCTGCAGTGAAGGGTGCGCAGTGCAACCGGATCATGCTCGCCGATTGCTACGCCGAATGGATTCGTGCCGAAGGAGTCCGTAACGACAATGTGGTGCTGTACCTGCACGGAGGAGCCTTCATCTGCTGCGGGCTCAATACCCACCGCAGGCTGACGTCGCGGATCTCGCAGTATGTCGGTGCGCCCGTGCTCTCGGTCGACTACCGGATGATGCCCCGTAATCCGATCGCTCATGCGGTCGAGGACGGCGTCGACGGCTACCGCTTTCTTCTCGATTCGGGATACCGCCCCGATCAGATCTTCATCGCCGGCGACTCTGCCGGTGGCTACCTCGCCTTCATGGTCACCTTGGCGTTGGAGACGTTGGATCTACCGATGCCTGCCGGCATTTTCGCGATGTCACCGTTGACGGACATGGACCCGACGAACAAGCTCAACCACGAGAACGCGTCGAAATGCGCTATCTTCCCGCCCGAGGCAGTGCCTCCACTGACTGTGCTGGCAGACAGGGTCGAGGCCCGGATCGTCGTCGAAGGAGAACAGGGGCCGAGGGTTTCACCCGTCGACGCAGACCTACGCGGGTTACCGCCGGTGCTGATTCAAGCTGGGTCCACCGAGATGATCCTTGCCGACGCCGAGTTGATGACGGAGAGGCTCGGCGCTGCGGGCGTCGATTGCGAACTCCAAGTATGGGCGGATCAGGTGCACGTGTTCCAGGTCGCGGACTTCCTACCGGAAGCACACCGCGCGCTGCAGCGGATCGGTGACTTCGTGCGCTCGCATGGCTCGATTCCGGTCGCGGACCGCTCCGCCTGAGTTACCTTGTCCCCATGGCAGTCACAGCGAACAAAGATGTCGATATCGATGCCGATCCCGCGGCGGTGCTCGAAGTTCTCGCAGATGTGGAAGCGCTCCCGTCGTGGTCGCCGGTCCACAAAAAGATCGAGGTCATCGATCGTTTCGACGACGGCCGCCCCCATCACGTCAAGATGGCAGTATCGATCCTGGGAATCAACGACGACCAGGTCGTGGAGTACACCTGGACCGATACGACTGTCAGCTGGGATCTGGTGGAGGGGTCGCAGCAGAAGGCGCAGCACGGCGAGTACACGTTGACGCCGACTGCCAAGGGCACTCATGTGGCGTTCGAGCTGACCATCGACCCGAAGATTCCGATTCCAGGTTTTCTCATCCGGAAGGGCACCAAAACCATCCTCGAGGCAGCGACCGAGGGGCTGCGTCAGCAGGTCGTCGGCTGATCTCCTACAGGCGCGGTGCTGAGTCGACAGCACGCACTGTCGAAGAAGCTCACTCCGCGTCGCGAAGCTCGCATCTGTCAAAATCAATCCATGACTCCATCCACGCCACGCCGGTACGGCGGCATGAGCGCAGACCAACGGGCAGTCCAACGGCGCGAGAGTTTGCTCGAGGCAGGATTGGACGTGTTCGCAGCTACCGGGAAAAGTGGCGCCACGATGACTGCCATCTGCAGCCACGCCAAGCTGACGGAGCGATATTTCTACGAAAGCTTCACTGGCAGAGACGATCTCCTACAGAAAGTCCTGGATGGTATCGCCGACGAAGTTCGAGAGGCGGGACTTGCCGCGCTTCGAGCGAGCACCGGCACACTGGAAGAACGCGTACGAAATGCCATCTCCTCATTCGTCACCATCCTCACCGAAGATCCGCGCAAGGGACGAGTTGCGATGATCGAATCCGCTGCGTTCGAGCCCCTGCGCACCCACCGTCGCGCAGCTCTACGTGGCTTCGCTCAGATGGTCGCAGACGAAGCGTCCCGAATGTACGGCGATCGAGCGTGGCCACCACCCCAGGGAGAAATCAACGGCCTGTTGTTCGTCGGCGGCTTGGCCGAGCTGGTCACCGCATGGCTGAACGACGAAATCACCATCACTCCCGAGGAGATCGTCGACGCCGCCACCTACCAATTCACCTCCACGGCCCACCGCTGACGGCCTGTCCGAAACTTACGACGGTGTGTCCTGCGCAGATTTACGAGAATCCAGAACTGCCTCGTACAGCTCGCGTTTACTGACCCCGCCGACCGCCAACTCGGCGCATGCATCCTTGAGCCGCATCCCCGACGCAACCAGTTCTTCTACTTCACCGATCAGATCTTCCGGTTCTGCGGCAACGGGCTGTGCTCCGGCGAGCACGACGGTAATCTCGCCGCGAACCCCGTCGGCAGCCCACGCCGCCAGCTCGTCGAGCGTGCCGCGCTTGACTTCCTCGTAGGTCTTCGTCAGCTCCCTGCAGACCGCAGCACGTCGATCCGGGCCGAGGACTGCGACGGCGTCGTCGAGACTGGCAGCGAGACGGTGAGGCGCCTCGAAGAACACGCAGGCGCGCGATTCCGTCCGCAAGGACTCGAAAAAGGTTCGTCGCTGGCCCTGCTTGCGCGGTGGGAACCCGTCGAAACAGAACCGTTCGACGGGTAATCCGGACAGCGCGAGTGCGGTGGTCACAGCGGAAGGACCCGGCAGACAGGTGACCGGAAGGTCGGCCTCGACGCAGGCGGCCACCAGCCGGTACCCCGGGTCGCTGACGGACGGCATGCCCGCGTCGGTGACCAACAAGACCGACTTCTCGGCGCGAACCGCGTCGAGCAGCCCCGGAAGACGCGCAGTTTCGACCTGGTCGTAGAAGCTGATCACCTTGCCGGTGATGGTCACCCCGAGCGAACTCGCCAGCTGTTTGGTCCTTCGGGTGTCTTCTGCTGCGACGACGTCGGCCGTGGCCAGTGCGTCGCGCAGTCGCTGGGACGCATCACCCACATCGCCCATGGGTGTTGCGGCAAGGATCAGCATGCACCCATCATCCCCCACACCCACCTTCTCGCATTCCGCTGCGCCGCCTACGATCGGCATGTGACCCTGTCGACCGATGCGCGCCCCGTCGTCAGTCCCGGGCCCACCATTCCAGCGGCCGACTATTACCGCGATACCGATCGGCGACGCGGATGGATCGTCACTCTCGTTCTCACGGCCATCGCCGCCATCACCCGTTTCGCGATTCTGCGTTACCCCACCGATGCCGGTACGCCTGTCTTCGACGAGAAGCATTACGCCCCGCAAGGATGGCAGGTGCTCACCGGCGGTGGGGTCGAGGACAACCCCGCTTACGGGCTCGTCGTGCATCCGCCTGTCGGCAAGCAATTGATCGCAGCCGGGGAAGCACTGTTCGGCTACAACGGTTGGGGTTGGCGGTTCTCGTCGGCTCTGTTCGGAACTCTGTTGGTGCTGATCGTGATTCGGATAGTACGGCGGATGGCGCGGTCGACGCTGGTTGGCGCGATCGCCGGCGTCCTACTGATCGCCGACGGCGTCACGTTCGTCTCCTCACGCATCGGCATGCTCGACATCTTCCTGGCGTTCTTCGTCACGGCGGCTTTGGGTTGCCTGGTGGTCGATCGAGACGATGTCCGTGAACGTATGGCAAAGGTACGAAGCGAAGGACGTATCAAGGCAAGCGAATTCGGGCCGAGGCTCGGTGTCCGCTGGTGGCGTTTCGGCGCCGGGATCATGCTCGGTCTCGCCTGCGGAACCAAGTGGTCCGGGATGTACTTCATCGCGTTCTTCGGACTGTTGTGTGTCGGATTCGACGTCGCGGCCCGCCGCGCGAACGGAGTATCGCGGCCCTGGATCGGTACGGCAGTTCGAGACATCGGGCCGTCCCTGTACGCCCTCGTCGTGGTGCCGTTGATCGTCTACTTGTGTGCGTACTCAGGGTGGTTCGCCAGCGAAACCGGAGTCGATCGCCATGCCGTCGGGAATCAGATCGGTACCGGTGGGCTGTTCTCGTTCGTACCGGATGCACTGCGCTCACTGTGGTACTACAGCGGCAATGTACTGACCTTTCACGAGGGTCTCACCAATTCGGTGGGGAACCGTCACCCATGGGAATCGAAGCCGTGGACATGGCCGATGGGCTTGCGCCCGATGCTGTACTACTTCGCCGACGGTGAGCAGGTGCAGGGCTGCTCGACGCCGTCGTGCGTCAAAGCCATCATGCTGATCGGCACACCGGCCATGTGGTGGCTCGCGGTGCCGATGCTCGCGTGGGGCTTGTGGATGTTCCTGGTCCGGCGAGATTGGCGATTCGCCGCAGTCGTCGTCGGGTACGCCGCAGGATTTCTGCCATGGTTCATCACGCTCGACCGGCAGATGTACTACTTCTACGCAGTCGCGATGGCGCCGTTCATGGTGATGGGGTTCGCGTTGATACTCGGGCAGATCATCGGCCGCGCACGCGCGTCCGCCGAACGTAGAGGCACGGGGCTACTACTGGTGTGCCTCTACGTCGGCCTGGTGGTTGCGAACTTCATCTGGTTGTGGCCGATCCTGACCGCGATGCCGATCTCACCGGAGCTGTGGCAGCAGCAACTCTGGCTACCGAGTTGGCGCTAGCTACGCACCAGCGGGTCTCTGGAGAGATCTTTGTACAGCGCGACGGACAATCCGATCATGACGAGCACGAAGGGTGCTGCGGCGATGATGGTCATCGTCTGTAATCCGTTGAGCGCGTCTGCTCCACCGGTCCAGAGCATCAGTGCTGCAATGCCACCGGTCAGGACGCCCCAGAAGATGACCACCCATTTGCTCGGAGTGTGTGTTCCGCGCTGACTGAGCGTTCCCATCACCATCGATGCGGCGTCGGCGCCGGAGACGAAGAAGATAGCCACCAGGATCATGACGAGAACGCTGGAAATACCTGCGAGCGGCAGATTGTCGAGCATCCCGAAGAGTTGGGACTCACTGCTGTCGCGGCCAGCCAGATCGTTGCCTGCTTGCTGATCGGCGATTCCGGCTCCGCCGAAGATGGAGAACCAGACCAGGCTCACCGCGCTGGGAACGAGGATGACGCCGACGACGAATTCACGGATGGTGCGTCCACGGCTGATTCGTGCAAGGAACATGCCGACGAACGGCGTCCACGACACCCACCATGCCCAGTAGAAGATCGTCCATGAGGACAGCCAACCTGCAGTCTCACCGTTGTCGCCTGCAGCAGCGGATCGAGCCGACATGTGGACGAGCTGGCTTGCGTAATCGCCGATAGTTGTCGGAATGAGGTTGAGGATCAACACCGTCGGGCCGACTACGAATACGAATACCGCCAACACCAGTGCGAGCACCATGTTGGTATTGGACAGCCACTGAATCCCTTTCGCGACGCCGGAGACAGCAGAGGCGACGAAGGCCAGTGTCAGAATGGCAACGATAGCGACCAGAAGGAGCGTCCCGGATTCACCGAGCCAGCCGAGAACCTCGAAGCCGGAGCCGATTTGCAGTGCACCGAGTCCAAGGGATGCGGCAGTGCCGAACATGGTCGCGAAGATCGCGAGGATGTCTATGACCTTACCGATCGGGCCTTCTGCGCGACGTCCGATCAGTGGAATGAAGGCCGAGCTGATCAGCTGCTTCCGGCCTTTTCGATACGTTCCGTAGGCGACGGCCAGGCCCACGACCGCGTAGATGGACCACGGGTGCAGACTCCAGTGAAACATTGTCGTCGCCATCGCGGTTCCGACCGAACCGTCGGTTCCCGGGGGCGGAGTAACGAAGTGTGACAAGGGTTCCGAGACACCGAAGAACATCAACCCGATGCCCATACCCGCGCTGAACATCATTGCAATCCAGCTGACGGTATTGAACTCGGGCTTCTCCCCGTCTTTTCCCAGTGGGATCTTGCCGAACTTGCCGACGGCCAAGTAAATCGAGAACATCACAAAACCCGACGCGGCGAGGATGAACAGCCAGCCGATGTTCGTGACGAGCCAGTCCAAGATCGACGAGGTTGTGGTTTCGAGAGAGTCTGCGGCAAGAATGCCCCAGACCAGAATTGCGGCGGCAATAGCTGCGGTGACGCCGAAGACAAGAAAATCGGTGCGCGGTGGGGATTCGTCAGGTGTGAATCCGTCGTACTCGTCGGCATTGTTCGAACCGGTTGAAGCCTGGGATCGTTCGATATTCGTTGCCATGTAGCTTTACCTTGCGGCTAAGGCGCTCGGAAAGCAATACGGAAACCGTGTTCATTCCAGTCTTGGGTTCTCCCGGGTCATGAATCTGTTCGACAATCAGAAGCGCATTTTCGCCAAGCTCGTCTTGCCTCCGGAGACCCCGTCGAGGCTGAAGCGTCCGGCGCCGACGGCCGCCAGCAATAGGGATCCGACTCCGAGCGCTACTACCAATTCGTAGCCACCCTCGCCGACGAAGACCCCCTTGTCGTAGTGAACGAACAAGAATGCACCCAGCATGTCGAGAAAGAGCAGAATGCCGACGATCGGTGTGAAGATGCCGAGAACGAGTGCGACTCCGCCGATGAGCTCGACGAAGGTTGCGAAGTAGGCCGAGAACCCGGCCAACGGGACACCCATGCCGTCGAATGCGGCTTTAGTGGCGTCGAGACCGTTGGTGTTGAGTTTTTGCCAACCGTGGGTGATGAAAATGATGCCGAGCCCGATTCGGGCCACCAGCGTTGCGATGTCACGGAAGATGTTCGATTTCATATCAGGTCCTTCGAGGCGGCATCAAGACACGGCAACTTTGTCACGACTAGGTTGAACCGTCAACTTGCAGCGAGAGCGACGTCCACGAGGTTTCGCACTCGCTCATCGGACAACCCCAATGCCCTAAGTTCGGCCACGTACGTCATTGCTGCCCGGGCGGCATTGTCCTCGGTGGGATCACCTCCGGACGCGATGAAGGTACCGAGCCGACCGCGAGCCTCGATGACTCCCTGCTGCTCGAGTTCCCGGTACGCCTTCGCCACGGTGTGCGGTGCAATGGAAAGCTCCGCAGCCAATCCCCGGACCGTAGGAATCTTCGTCTCCGCGATCAATTCTCCGCTTCGCACCAGATCGAGAATTCCACTGCGGAGCTGCTCGTACAGTGGGGTTCTGGATGCTGGATCGAGGTGCACTCGCATATGGACCCTTTGCTCTCGTGCGCCTGCAGAACCAGGACAGTCAGAGGGCATCTTCCAGGCGTACCCCACCCGAAGTCAACATCAGTGTCTTCCCGATCGTCGACGGCGTTTCGATCAATGCTGCAATCACCTTTGCAACGTCGCCGCGCGGCACCGTTCCTCGCTCGAGTGGTGGCTCGGACAAGGCAATATGCGCCGTCGCGTCCTCGTCGGTCAATCCGCCCGGACGAAGGATGGTCCAGTCGAGTTTCGTTCTGGCTTTCAAATCTTCCTCGGCCGCCGTCTTGGCAGCCATGTACGCCTTCCAGCTGTCCTCGGCGTCAGCGGCTACCGGCTCACCTGCACCGAAGGAACTGATCTGAATGAACCGCTTGACTCCGGCCTTCTCCGCGGCGTCGGCCAGGAGCACCGAACCTGCTCGGTCCACCGAGTCCTTTCTCGCGGCCCCACCCGATCCGCCCGATCCGGCAGCGAACACGGCCGCGTCGGCGCCGGCGAGAACCTCGGCTACCTCGTCGACCGTCGCTGTTTCCAGATCGAGCACCACGGGAAGGGCACCCAGTGCCTCCACCGCACTCTCGTGTTCGGGGTTGCGAATCAATGCGACCGCGCGGTCGCCATGCGCAGTGAGCACCTGAATCAGGTGCTGCGCGATCTTTCCGTGGCCTCCAGCGATAACTACTCTCAGATCCGTCATGTCTAGTCGCCTACCCTGGTGGCAGAATCAACAAACATGGCTTCTACTGCGACTATTTACCACAATCCTCGTTGCAACACCTCTCGGACTGCGTTGAAGATCATCGAAGAATCCGGGCTGGAACCGACGATCGTGAAATACCTGGACACGCCGCCGACGAAGGACGGTCTCCGCAAGCTTCTCGACGACGCCGGCCTTTCTGCCTCGCAAGCAATCCGCACGCAGGAGCCGGTCTACAAGGAACTCGACTTGGCTCACGCCTCCGAGGACGAACTCATCGCGGCGATGGTCGAGCACCCCATTCTCATCGAACGGCCGATCGTGGTGACGGACCAGGGAACGGTGCTGGCGCGACCAGCGGACAAGGTCTGCGAAATTTTGTGATGCGCAGTTCGGCGTGGGCCACGATGCCTTTCCTGCCACTCAGGCAGAGGCCTCGAGCGAATCGCGTGCCACGGGGCAGGACATGCACCGCGGACCGCCACGTCCGGAGCCCAATTCCGAACCACTGATCCGCAACACCTCGATGCCCGACGCCTCCAGCCTGGCGTTGGTCTCGACATTGCGCTCGTAGGCGACGACGACACCGGGGGCAAGGGCGAGGGTGTTGTTGCCGTCGTCCCATTGCTCGCGTTCGGCGGTGACATGGTCGAGTCCGGTATCGATGACTCGGAGCTTGCCGATTCCCATCGCGTCCGCTGCAGCCTCCAGAAACGGATCGGCACCGCGGATGGAAACGCCGGCATCTTCTCGACGAATCGTGTACGCCGACAGCGTATTCTGAATGGCCGGATACATCACGACGGCATCGACGTCGACCATCGTGCACACGGTGTCCAGATGCATGGACGCACGCTCCTGCGCGATAGGAACAACCAGCACCGTATGGGCCAGGTCATCCTCGATCAGGCTGCGAGCCAATGCCTCTGCACCGGCAGGAGTGGTGCGCTCCCCTACCCCGACCGCCACCACACCCGGGGCGAGCAACAGCACATCGCCTCCTTCGACCGGAGCCGTCCGCGATTCGTAGGCGCGCCGAATACCGAGGAACCTCGGATGGAACGCATAGATCAGATCGGTCAAGGTCGTCTCGCGTAGACGAGCAGGCAACGCCAGGGACGTGATCGCGACGCGATTACCGATCCAGAACGAGGAGTCACGCGTGAACAGCAGATTCGGCAGCGGGTCGATGATGAAATCCGCTCCGTGGTGCATCCGACGAACCAGTGACGCGCCACTGAGTTCGGGGTCACCACTCTCCGCTTCCAGAAGCTCGTCGAACGTCATGCCTGCCATGAGGATCTGCGCCAAGTCCGCAGCAGGGACCCCTCGCAGGTGTGCGGAAAGATCGTGCGCCAACGCGCGGCCGAGACGCCGCTCGTTCACCGCCGCCGAAATGCCCTGCATCCGCGCTGCTCCGCTCACCGTCATCGCCTCGGTGAGCAACGTCGACAACAGCAGCACTTCGACGTCGCGGCCGCGCAGCAGTTCCGCGAACGCGTCGTGTTCCTCCTGCGCTCGATCGACCCACGGGATGCCGTCGAACAGTAGTTGATCACTGTTGCGGGGTGTAAGGCGTCGCAGTTCGTCGCCCGGGCGGTGAAGCATCACCGTACGTAGCGTTCCGACCTCGGAATCAGCGCCGAGTTCTGCAGTCATCACTCAACCGTAATGCGCTGTGCGCAACCTTGGGTCATTCACCGAACTGCCGAACTACTTCCGAAGCAGCTTGCTGAATTGATCGTTGGCCTTCTGCAGCACGAACTCGTACGGTGGCGCGAACTTGCGTGCCCACCAGTAAGCGAACCGAATATCGTTGGACGAGTACACCAGATAGCGATTCTTCACGATGCCCGCCAGGATCGCCTCGGCCACCGTCTCCGGTTGGACGGCACGTGCTTCGAACCGACGCTGCAGCTTCTGCACTCGCGGATCGTCACGGTCGACGCCCGCGATGTCCACCGTGTCGACCAGGCCTGTCTTGACTCCGCCTGGCACGACGAGACTCACCCCGATACCGTGCCGCTTCAGGTCGTATCTGAGCACCTCGGATGCGCCGCGCAATCCGTATTTGCTCGCACTGTAGGCGGCATGCCACGGCAATGGAATCAGCCCGGCGGCCGAAGAGACGTTCACCAGGTGTCCACCCCGGCCGGCTTTCACCATCGGCGGCAGGAAGTTCTCGATGACATGGATCGGACCCATCAGATTTACATCGATCATGGACTTCCAGTGCCGATGCTCGAGATTCTCCACGGTTCCCCACGCGGCAATGCCGGCGACGTTCATGACGATGTCGAGACTGCCGCCCTCTGCATGGACTTCGTCTGCGAATGCAGTCACATCTTCGAACACGGAAATATCGAATGATTTTGAGCGAGAGACCTTTCCACCTGCAGCCCGGACGGCGTCGACGGTGCCCTTCAGGCTTACGTCGTTGATGTCGGTGAGTATGAGTTCTGCACCCGCCGCACCGGCAGCGAGCGCTGTCGCACGGCCGATCCCGCTACCTGCACCGGTGATGAACGTCTTCTTACCGCGTAAATCGGTGATGCCCATGTCGGTGTCTCTTCTCCCACACTCTCGGCGGCATGCTGCTTTGCGTTCCTGACCGCACCTTACGCGTCGACCAAGTTGTCACGGGCAACACCGAGTTGTCACAGGAAACAAGGCGGAGGACACTTCCAGAGCAGACAAGGCGAGGAGATGACCATGGCACTGGTGTCCCGAGGATTCCACGGAAAGCGTCGCGGCAACGACGGTCGCACCCCACCAGGCCAGTACCTGGTCGACGATTTCCCCGTCTTGTCCCTCGGTCCGACACCCAGGGTGGACACGGACCGGTGGCAGTTCACCATCTCCACCGAGATGGGCTCCAAGCATCAGTGGAGTTGGCAGCAAATGCGTGCGCTGCCGGAAGAGAAGCCGACAGTGGATATTCACTGTGTCACCAAGTGGTCGAAACTCGACACTCGGTGGCGTGGCATCTCGCTCGACACGCTTCTCGACGGTATCGAGACGCAGGCCACGCACGCCATGGCGCACAGCCACGACGGTTACACCACCAATCTCCCCCTGACCGATCTGCGCGGCGGAAAAGCCTGGCTTGCATACACATTCGACGGCAAGCCGTTGAGTCCCGAACACGGAGGTCCAGCTCGACTCCTGGTGCCGCACCTGTACTTCTGGAAGTCCGCGAAATGGATCGAGAAGTTGACGCTACTCATGCGAGACGAACCGGGTTTCTGGGAGCGCAACGGCTATCACGACTACGGCGACCCCTGGCAGGAACAGCGATACCAGGGAGATTGAACGCACCATGAAATGGCTCGTCGCGACACTTGTCGAGAAGATATTCGAAACGGACACTGCCTGCACATTGATCTACGACGTCGAAGGTTGGCCCGGACACCAGCCAGGTCAGCACGTCGACATTCGTCTCACCGCCGAGGACGGATACAGCGCGCAACGAAGCTATTCTCTCGCCAAACCGAGCGACGGTGACCGAATCGCGTTGACGGTTCAGACCGTCGCCGACGGCGAGGTATCGCCTTACCTGACGTCCACGCTGGAGGTCGGTGAGCGGATCGAGATGCGCGGACCGATCGGCGGTTGGTTCGTCTGGAACGAGGCCCGCCCGTCACCGGTCCTGCTGGTTGCGGGAGGGTCTGGCATCGTGCCGCTGATGGCGATGACGCGGGCCCGCAGTCGCAGCGCGAGAAAGACCTCGTTCCGGTTGCTCTATTCGGTCAGATCTCCGGTCGACTTGATCTACGCCCGAGAGCTCCGCTCACTGCCGGAGGGCGTCGACGTCGACTATCGCTTCACCCGCGAGGCGCCGCCGGAATACGACGGCCGAGTGGGCCGACTGACTGCGCAGGATCTGGCGTCGGATAAGTGGCAGCCAGACTCCGCGCCGGACTGCTTTGTGTGCGGTCCTACAGGTTTCGTGGAGTCGGCTGCCGACATGCTCGTCGAACTTGGTCATGCGCCGTACCGGATCCGAACGGAACGATTCGGTCCGACCTGAACCGGTAGCTCACAAGCGTCGCGACATCTCGTCGCGGTACTCGTTGACCGTCTTCTCGATTCGCTCGGCGTCCTCTTCAGAGCCGCGCCGACGTGCGTCGTCGGCGCGGCTCTGCAAAGTACCGATTGCTTTTCGAAGGTCGGTGTCGGACATTACGCGGTAACTCGTTGTGTGGCTCATATCACACAGTGTCCGCCGGGCGTCGACCCTTAGCAAGCATGCTCAGACGTGAGAGCTACGCGTTGGTGAATTCCTCGGACGGCACGAAGCTCGACAGACTGCGCGCTGCGAACTCGCGGAAGTATCCGAGCTTGTTCGGCGGAACGAGTGACGGAAGCACGGTGTTCCATACCTTTTCCATGCGGGACGGTGCACTCTCCAGTGCGGACTGAGCTTCGGACACCATCAGAACGCCGGCGAGCATCTCGCATACGAGGAGCGAAGCGTTTCCGGAGTCGAGGTGATCGGCGACGTCACCGTGTTCGATCGCCCGATCGAAGAGATGCTCGAAGATGTTTCCCCAGGTGCAAAAAACACTGCCCCTTGCGGTTTCGGACCCGTCGATCTCCATCTGCAGCCGATACATCACTCGGACCAGAGGATCGGAAGCCGCCAGCTCGAGCACAGAGTACGAGATGCCGATGACCGACTCGAGTGCAGGTGATCGACTGTCGACCAAGCCAGCGCACGCAGTCGATACGCGCTCGTGACCCTCGTCGACAATGGCGCGGGCGAGTTCTTCCTTCGACGCGAAGTGGAAGTACAAGGCACCCTTGGTGACGCCGGATTGCGCGGACACCTGGCTCAGTGTCGCGTTCGCGTGCCCGACGTCGAGAAAAAGATCCGCTGCCGCCCGAAGCGCGGCCGCTCGTGTTGCTTCCGCTCTCAGTTGCCTAACCATGATCGTTCACCCCTGCCCAGTTACCTACCATGACACCTACGCTGTTCAGCGTGGACATCCGAGTCACAAGGAATCCGTAGTCTCGAACTCACTGAACCCGTACTCGCAGGGTAATAATAACCACAACTAAGTCCATAATGTGACTTAAGGTGCCCCGATGCGGCGAACACCTCACCGAATCAGATAACAACCGAGATAAAGAGTTCCACTTCACCGGACGGTGTAACGACTTCGATATCTTCTTTATATGCCCGGAATAGTGTTCCGGATTCAGTTGCCTCATCGACCTGGGCCCAGACATCGTCGATAGGATCGCGAAGATTACCGATCGGTACGAACTTTGCGAATACTCCGCTCGGGACTTGCAAGAACACGTCCCCCACAGGCACATCGCTCGGTGACAAATAAGGCAAACCGATCAGCGCGTTGTAGTCGCCGAGCTCGTCGGGAACGAAGACCGTACTGACCGCAACAGGGTCGGCCGACCTGTCTCGAATGCGTTCTCGCAGAAAGCGAAACAGCTCGCTACCGCTGGATTCGGAACCCGGAACGGCAAGTGGGGCTACCAACCCACCGAACAAATCGGCACCCCGCGCAGTCACGCTGTGCGTCATGCCGACGGTCCCGGAGATGCGATCGACAAGTACAAATCGATTTTGTACGCGTGCGGATAGCACTCGTAGTCGCCGGTGAACAATCGCTTGATCTCACCCTGATCTTCCGCATGGTCGATCTGTTTCCACAACCGCGTCATGACGTCGGGGAAATGGCCCACTGCGGAGAATTTCGCGTACTTTGCGCGCGGCACCCTGGCTATGAGGTGGCCCCGCGTCACTTGACTCAAAGAAGAGCATCGATAACCGACTATTTGCGTGTTATATGATCCGATACCGGGTGCGAAGTCTGTATAAATGGATGCGAGCGGACCGGAGATTTCTTGCTTGAGTACCGAGGACCACGCGCGATTCAGAGCGGGATCGTCCAACCTTCCCAACGCCCGCTTGGGGCTACGCACAGGAAGACCGGCGACCCACGTTTCCTCGAGGTCGACAATCTCGAAAGTCATTCACTCTCCACATAGCTCTCAGTGCGCACGTTAGAGAATGCTGGGCCAGGTCGACGTTTCCCGGTAGACGTCGACCACCAACTCTGATCTCAACTTGTAGCAAGACTACCGGGCTGAGACCTCTTCCTTCACACGACGCTCACCGGTCGCTTCGAGTGCCGCCCGGAAATCATCCACTCGAATGAGCTCTCCGGGTACCCGCAGAATAGCCGCTGCCGTGTTTCGTACTGCCCTACATCTGGTGGAGCTGAGGGGAATCGAACCCCTGACCTTCTCGATGCGAACGAGACGCGCTACCAACTGCGCCACAGCCCCTGGTGCAGCGTTTGACACTGCTGCGCAACCCTATCAAAGGGATCGGAAACCGCGGAACGTCAGGCCCCTGATGCCCGTCGTACGCCATGGCTCTCGCGCGCGGACTGCTGAAATGGCTCGTCGTAGTGGTCGAGATGCTCGAACTCCGGGTCCTCGTCGTCGATTTCCAGTACCACGGCTCCGGGCCGACGCAGTCGCTGTGGAACTAGCCGGAGCTCTTCGTCGGTGCGTGATTCCACACCGAGACGTGAGCGACCCGCTCGGGTCATCCGCCGCCGCCGGATCTCCTGCTCGATCTGGACCTGCCGACGCAGGTAGTAGAGGTATCCAGCGAGGGCTGCGACCGAGAGGGTGCATGCCCACCACAACATCGGCGTCATGATGACCGCGAGAGCGCCAGTGGCGATGACAGCGAACACCAACCCGAGTACCGCGCGCTGCCGGAAGGAGTATCGAGCGGCGCTTGCAATCGCGTCAGCTTCGGCGTCGAAGCCGCCGCGTCCTCGACGGCTCGGAACGTAAGCACGTTCGACGTCGTCTGTGTCGATTTCTTCGGTTTCTGCGTGAGTGTCCATCGGGTCCTCCGCGTCGGTGCTTGGTGCGTTACGACCGAAGACGACGCCGGCGGGTGCCGATGTGCGCTCGTCGTACTCGGGTCGCCAGTCGGGGTCGCTTGCGTGTCCGGCGGCAGGTCCCCGTTGGGGTCTCGTGGTTCCGCCGCGGTACAGAACGCGGGTCGCGAGGGCGACATCGGACGTCTGCATGATGCGTGGGCGCTTACTCATCATCATCGGCAGTAGGACGAACAACCAGATTGCGACAAGACCGATCCAGATGATCGAGTTGGGCATATCGGCGTTCTCCTCTCATGCCTGTTGGGTCCGACATCTATGACGTCTTCAGGCTATGCGGAAGTTGCTGCCGAACCCCGCCGACGCGCCGACACCAGATTACACACAGGCAACTCCAGTCACATCCGTCACGAGCACACGCGTCCGAGTTCTAAGCCCACGCAGCCCGTCCATTGCGCACCAACCGGTCTGCGACAGTCCCCTGAACCTCGTTGGAAGTCAGCGCCACCAGGAGGTGATCGCGCCAGCGCCCATCGACGTCGAGGTAGTCCCTCAGGAGTCCCTCTTCACGGAACCCGACGTTACGTAGTACAGCCTGGCTCGGAAGGTTCTCCGGTCGCACTGTCGCTTCGACACGGTGGAGTCCGAGCGGACCGAAACAATGATCGAGACCTATGGCCAACGCTGCTGTGGCAACGCCGCGACCATTGACGTCCTTGGCCACCCAATACCCGATCCATGCAGATTTAAGCGCACCGCGAATAATGTTGCCGACAGTCATTTGTCCACAGAATTCACCGTCGACCTCGATGGCCATCGGCAGCATGTGGCCCTTACGCGCTTCGGACTTGAGCCCAGAGCACAAGGCGGGCCATGACGAGATGTGGTGTCGCGCGGCCCATGAGCCCTCACCGGTCGGTTCCCACGGCTCCAGGTGGTCGCGATCGCGGAGCCGGAGCCGACTCCAGGCGCCCGCATCCCGAAGCTTCACAGGGCGGAGAGTGACGTTGCCCCCGGCAACAGTCAGAGGTCCCAGTTTCGCCGGCCAACCTGGGTGGCTCGACCACGTGAGCGGCATCTGTCTTACATTAGCGCCTTCGGCGATGCCACTGCACCATCGCCGCGGACTCGTTACCCCCGCTGGGCGAGGAACGACACGTCGACTTCCTCACCCGTTCTGATTTCGGTGACATTCGGCTCGATAACCACGAGACAGTTGGCCTCGGCGAGCGTGGCGAGCAGGTGTGAGGAGGATCCGGGCGCGCCACCGAGAGCCTGTACGAGGTATTCACCCGAGCCCTCGTCACGCATCAGCTGACCGCGGAGAAACCCTTTGCGGTCCTCGATCGAGGTGATCGGCGCCACCGTTCGCGCAGTCACGGTGCGACGCATCGGCTGGCGACGTCCCAGCGCGATGCGGATAAGCGGCCGCACCATGATTTCGAACACCACGAGTGCACTGACGGGGTTGGCCGGAAGTAGAAACGTCGGCACTTCGTCGCGGCCCAATTGCCCGAAACCCTGTACCGAACCTGGATGCATCGCGACGCGTTCGACTTCGAGATCGCCGAGGTCCGACAGTGCCTCCCGGACGCTGTCCGAGGCGCCGCCACCGACTGCACCGGCAATGACGACGATCTCAGAGCGAATGAGCTGGCCTTCGACGACTTCACGTAACCGTTTGGGGTCACCGCTGACGATTCCAACGCGGTTGACGTCTGCGCCGGCATCACGTGCCGCAGCCGCAAGCGCATAGGAGTTGACGTCGTAGACCTGGCCGGGGCCCGGGGTGCGATCGGTGTCGACGAGTTCTCCGCCGACGGAAATGACCGACAGGCGCGGGCGCGGATGGACCAGCACCTTGTCACGCCCGACTGCAGCGAGGAGACCGACCTGGGCTGCGCCGATTATGGTGCCTGCCCGCACGGCAACATCACCCGGTTGTACGTCGTCCCCGATCTTGCGCACGTAGTCGCCCGAGCGCACCGGTCGATAAACCTGCACGCGCGCCCGTCCCGCATCGGTGCGGTCCAGCGGGAGTACCGCGTCGGCGAGCGTCGGGAGCGGTGCACCGGTGTCCACCCGAACAGCCTGCCGCGGTTGCAACCGAATGGGTTGCCGTGAGCCGGCGGTGACCTCGCCGACGACAGGCAGCGTCAATTCGATCCGCTCGTCGTCCTCGTTGCGCAAGTCGGTACCGGCGGATGCGACATCGACGCTGCGCACGGCGTAACCGTCGATGGCTGCTTGGTCGAAACCTGGCAGTGGACGCTCGGTGACCACTTCCTCGGCGCACAACAAGCCCTGCGCTTCCGAAATCGCTACTCGGACAGGCCGTGGAGCGACCGCCGCAGCGGTCACTCTGGTCTGCTGATCTTCAACCGAGCGCATCTGGCCCCTTCTCTATCTCTGTACTACGGGCCTATTCATACGTGGTGAGTTGCGGCGCCCAATCGTCACTCAGTCGTTCGGTCAGCCATTCACGCAACGACGGACCGTAATCATCGCGTTCGAGTGCAAAGTCAACCGCAGCGCGTAGGTATCCCCCGGGATTTCCGAGGTCGTGTCGGGAACCGCGATGTACGACGACGTGAACCGGATGACCCTCGTCGATCAACAATGCGATGGCGTCGGTGAGCTGAATCTCGCCACCAGCGCCAGGCTCGATGCGTCGCAAGGCGTCGAAAATCGCTCGATCGAGTAGATAGCGGCCTGCCGCGGCGAACAGTGACGGCGCATCTTCACGCTTGGGCTTCTCGACCATGCCGGTGACCTTGAGGACATTCGGGTTCACCGCATCGGGGACGGTTTCGACGGAGAAGACTCCGTAGGAGGAGACGTCTTCTTCGGGTACTTCGAAGGCACACAACACGGTGCCGCCACGCTTGGCCCGCACCCGGGACATCACGTCGAGCACGCCGCGGGGAAGTACGAGGTCGTCGGGCAGCAGCACTGCCACAGCGTCTTCGTCGTCGTCGAGTACTTCTTCGGCACATGCGACTGCATGTCCGAGTCCGAGCGGCTCGGACTGCACGACAGATTGGACATCGAGTAGCGAGGGAGCGACGCGGACCTTCGCGAGCATCTTCAACTTGCCGCTCTTCTCGAGCTTCGTCTCGAGAACGAGATCCTCGACGAAGTGCGCGACGACGCCGTCCTTGCCTGGCGAGGTGACGATCACGAGACGCTCGGCGCCGGAGTCGGCCGCTTCACCTGCAACGAGTTCGATTCCCGGTGTATCGACGACCGGAAGCAGTTCCTTGGGAACGGTTTTGGTGGCAGGCAAGAAGCGTGTCCCCATGCCGGCGGCCGGAACGATCGCTGTCCGAAAGTGCCCTTGATGCCCGACATGCGTTGTCGGAGCGTCTGCTGCGGCTTCTGTCATGCTGCCCACCTTATCCATGGTCACCGCGGATCTCGCTCCGCGCCTGCCGACTGTTCCCGAGGTGCCTAAGCTCGACCCATGCTGCTACAGACGATGCTGCTGGTAATGCTGTGAAACCGATCTCGAAGAAGGAGTGGCGCCTACGCGTCCTCGCGTCTCGTCGGGCCTCCAGTGCGCTCACACGTGAAGACGAGTCGCTGAAACTCTGTCATGCCGCAGCCGAAACGGTGCGTGGCGCGTCCGCTGTTGCCGCATATATCCCGGTGGGAAGCGAACCAGGGTCGCTCGACATGCTCGACGCGCTTCGCCTTCGATCTCCGGTCGTACTGGTCCCTGTGGCCAGGGAGCCAGGGCCGTTGCAGTGGGCGGAGTACACAGGGCGCGAGAATCTGAAGGCTGCTTCCTACGGCCTGTCCGAACCGACCGGACCGCTGTTGCCTCCCGCGCGAGTCGCTACGTGCGATGTGGTGTTCGTGCCCGCGTTGGCAGTCGATCGGCGCGGGGTCAGGCTGGGCCGGGGTGCCGGTTTCTATGACCGAACACTCGAGCTGGTGGCTCCGGGAATCCCTGTCGTCGCTGTCGTTCGCGACTCGGAGTTGGTGGACGAACTTCCCGAGGAACCGCATGATCGACGCGCTTCCCATGCCCTGACCCCTTCCGGCGGTCTCATTGCCTTGAATCGGGAATAGCTGCCTGAATGGCAGCGTTGGCAGTCATGACTGTAGAGTGCTAATGCTCTCTCCTTCTCGGAGAAGTTCCAGCAGTTTTTTCGGCACACCAGTGGTCTCGACCGAGCAATGGCGAAATCTCCATGGTGACCAGTCGACCAGTTGACCAGTTGACCAGCGCGGAGGAACATCGATGCCCACCTATTCATACGCCTGCACCGAGTGCGAGAACCGGTTCGACATTGTGCAGTCGTTCAGCGAGGACTCACTGACCGTGTGCCCTCAGTGCAGCGGCAAGTTACGGAAGCTGTTCAACTCGGTCGGAATCGTTTTCAAGGGAACCGGGTTCTACCGGACCGACAGTCGTAGCGGAGCGAGCAGCGCCAGCGATAGCGCGGGCGAATCGAAGAGCGACAAGAGCGATTCGGCACCGGCGAAAACGGACGCGAAGGCCAAGGAATCCAGCTCGAGCAGCACATCTTCGACGCCGAGCACCTCCTCTTCGACACCGTCGAAAGCAGCAGCAACCTCGTAGTTTTCTCGTTTGTCCACAGGCCTCGGCGTTATCCACAGCCGAGGCCTGTTTCTACTGCTTATGCAGACTGTCCGTCGTTACGGTGACTTTCATGCCACAGCGACATGCCCGACTCGACTCCACGATGTTGGATCGACTCCTTGTTCGGCCGGGCTGGACTCGTACCGTCCTTGTCCGTCGCGTGGCCGCCGGGGCCCTTGCCTTCCTGGCGGCTGTGCTGTTCGTCAGGGATGCCGCCGCGACAGATCGCGTACAAATTGTCGTTGCGGCCCGCGATCTGGCTCCCGGTAGGCCACTCCAGAACGAGGACGTCCGGATCACCGGCTACGAGCCGGGAACTGTCCCCGAGGGCGCGATCACGGATGTCGCCGACGCCACGGCCCATACAGTGGCGGGCCCGATCCGTGCCGGCGAGCCTCTCACCGATGTCCGACTGCTCACTCCGCGGTTGGCTGGGGCAGCTCTCGGTTCCGCCGACGCCCGAATCGTGCCCGTCCGGCTGACCGACGCCGCAGTCACAGATCTCCTACGGGAGGGTGACATCGTGGACGTGCTGACGGTCCAGGCGGAGGGGGAACGCGGTGAACAGAGCGCGCGGATATTGACGACCGATTCCGTTGTTGTACTGATTTCGGAGAAGGACGCGCGTCAGCGCAGCAGCGACCGAGTGGTGCTTGTGGCAATGTCCCCCGAGGATGCGACGGCCGTGGCCGCTGCGTCCCTGGTCAGCTCACTGACCGTGACGTTTCACTGACGGCGAGCCCGTGCATGCCATCCGACGGCGGATCCTTCATATCCGACGCCGCGGTGTCGTCGACGTCTGCAGAGCGGGCATCGAGGTGCCCGGCGTAGGTCGCGAAAGTGGTGAATACCAGTGCGCCGATCCAATCGGTGAAGACGATTTTGACGCCGAAGCTGTCCGAGTTGTTCTCGCGGTCGTGGCTCTCGAGGAAGACATCACTGTGCAGACTGTCGTCCGAGCGCAGAGGTCGATGCTCGATGGTGCGCTGCTCGGTCAGGCTCAGGACATATGAGTCGAATTCCGCGAAGACTTCCCGGAGCACGTGTGAAGCCGCGGACGTCGCCAGGTTTCGCTGCGCGTCTGCCCTGTACGCAGCGTCTTCGACGTCACCGGCTTTGGAAAACATCCACAGCAGGTCCGATTGGTCTGCGCGCGTGGCCGCCAGATCGTAGAACTCGGACAACCGGTGCCGCTTGCCCAGCACGCCTTCGATCCAGTCGCTCGAAGGCGCACAAGCGGCGGCTCTGTGACGACTCATAGCGGCATCTTATCCCGCCACAAGTTTGCGCATCGAATCCTGAGACAGATCACAGAAACTCGTGAGATCTTGATCCCTCGCATCAACCGATGCTGAAAGGCTGGCCCCAGAGAGTGACGGTCGAGGTCACTGCATCGTTCTCGATGGTGACATCTACGTACGAGCGGGCCTCCGCGAAGCCTGCGCAGCCGGACACGCTCAAGGTTTCGTCGGCGAAAGTGAACCCGCCTCCGTTGCCTTCGAACGGGAAGTCGTTGTCCGTTTCGGTCGCAACGGTGATGCCATCGATCTTCGCATCTGTCTCGTCGGCGACCAGCTTGACGTCGTTGAGCTGTCCCGGCGCGAGCTCCAGGTTGAGGCCTGCGCCGATCTCGTAGGTGTTGGGCTGCGTCCGGTCGATCTTCAGCGAACTCAAGTCACCCGGTTCGAGCGAAATGGTATTGCCCTGACCGAACGTGGCGCCTACCCCGCCGCCGATTCCTGCTGCGAAATCGACCTGGCACCCGACGAGGAAGCCTGGTTCGATCTTTCCGCCACCGGGGTTGGAAGTCTCGACGGTGTAGTTGCCCGTCACCCATACGTTGCGCTGTGTCGGCGTGGCGCCCATGGACGGAGAGATCAGCCCACTCTGGCCGAAGCCCTTGACGGTCACCACTGTTCCGTCGATGAGAGTCTTGCTGATCTCGTTGTCCGGCAACGGTACGAAGGTATCCGCGCTCGCTGCACCTGCCGACCAGAATCCGATTGCGACGGCTCCGACTGCCCCGAGTGCTGCGATGCGCGCAGCAACAGTTCTGCTGTTGTTCACTGTGTCTGTTCCCCTCTAGGTCCTACGAAGTTGGAAAGTCTCAGCCGAGGCTGAACGGCTGGCCGTACAGAGTTCCCTTGTATCGGTAGTTTCCGGTGAGCTCGAGTGTTGTGTAGGACCGCGCCTGCGCAAATCCTCCGCAGTTCTGGACCGAGATCGCGACGTCCTGGTACTGGATGGCCGTAGTCGGTCCCAGCACATCCTTGGATGCTATTTCGACAGCGGCGACCTCGCGGTCCTGCAGCGGAATGTCGAAGTCAGCGCCGCCACCGATCTTGTTCTCGGTCTTACCTTCTCCGCCGATCAAGAACGGGATGGGGAACAGAGTGATGATGTTGGTGTTGCCACCCTCGATTCCGGCATCGAAATTCAACCCGAATTCGAGATCGGTCATATCGAGTTGGCAGCCGACCAAGTAGCCGGTCTTCAATGTTCCGGTCGAGCCTTCGGGAACCTCGGACAGTGCGGTGCCGGTGGCCCACGCGTTTCGGTTCAGTCCGTTGAAAGCAATTTGAGGCGCAACCTTTGCGGACTCATCGAAGTGCGCAATCTTGTAGGGGCCGGCCACCTTCTCGCCGTTGGCCAATGGGACGAATGTTTCCGCGTTGGCGGCACCGGTGGACAGCAGTCCGATGCCGACGGACGCCACGGCACCGAGTGCGACCAGCCGGCCGAACCTGCGCAGCGCGGAAAAGCGAGACTCGTTCATGATTCCCCTCATACAGCGTCAACTGAAAAGACTTCGAAATCCGACGGCCCTCACATGAAGCGAGGCGTTTCCTCGGGAAGGGTACTGGACATTCGGCATGCCGTCATGAACAAACGGAATCAAATTTTACAAGACCGTTATAGAGACAACATTCGAAGGACCAGCCAAGTTTCTCCCTGAACGCCGCTCATTCCGTTACCCTTTCCAACAGTGCATTGCCGTCCATCGGCCCGGCTGGACTCTAGGAGAATCATGCTCAAGGGATTCAGGGACTTTCTGCTCCGCGGAAATGTCGTCGATCTGGCCGTCGCGGTGGTCGTCGGAGCTGCGTTCACAGCCATCGTCACCGCGTTCACGACCAACGTGGTCAACCCGCTCATTGCGGCCATCGGCGGCTCCAACGAATACGGTTGGGGATTCCAAATCACCTCCAGCCCTGAGACATTCGTCAATATCGGCGCAGTGATCACGGCGGTCATCAACTTCATCATCCTCGCCGCGGTGGTGTACTTCATACTCATCCTGCCGGTGACGACCGCCAAGAAGCGGTTCGTAAGCAAACCCGACAAGGAACTCAGCGACGTCGATGTTCTCGTTCAGATTCGAGACATGCTGGCGGGCGGAACCGACGTCGGCCGCAGGCTCTCGACACCCGCGGATGACACCGGTGGCAGCGGCGAGGCAATAGGCGATGCCGACGATTCAGGCGGCGGGTTGCACAGCAAGTAGACATACCCCTCAAGGCCAGAAGGCCCGTTTCTGCTGATCCCCTCAGCACAAACGGGCCTTTTTGGCCTACCTGAAGCATCCGAGGGGTCGTACCGTTCACCCCTGGGATAGTGACATTCGAAAACTTCCTACGCCAAGCAGTTCACTGCCAGGTACACGCGATACACATCCTCGTCGTCATTCTGGTAACCCGCGAGGTCTGTCACTGCACTCTGATGAAAGACCACACAGTTCGGCCCACCACCGTTCTTCGATATCACTTTGGGCTTGTAGCCGTCATCTGCCAGCACGCCCCTGGCTTCCGACTCACTCATCCCCACTACGTTGGGCGGCGGGACACGCGGTTCGGCGTGAGCTACCGCCCCGAAGCCCAACAACCCACAACCCGCGAAGCCGATTACACACATGCTCCTCTTGAACATTTGCACTCCTAGACCCGACCATGATGAACGGGAAACTAAACGGAGTAAGTGTAATGCGTATCACATAGAAGCGGGGGAATTTCCCGGTTCATGCCAGGGTCAAAACTTCTGCAGGGGGAACTCAGCCAACTCGACAGTCGTACCGTCGCTGTCGCACGAAGTTGCCACCGCCTCCGAATTGTCGACGAACGCCTGACCCGAGACGCTGTCCGCCTCGGTGAGCTCGAGCGAATCCTTCGGAAGTGCGGAGACGAGCGTCTGAATCTTCGCCTTCACCTCCCCCGCTGCTTGGTCAACGAGGGGGGAGATCTTTGCGAGCGCAGCGTCTTTGTCCGCGGTCCACTGGACAGTGTCCCCGCCGACACCGGGGCCGGCGGTGGCGAGTGCCGTCAACTCGTCGTGCGCAGCGCTGAACTTCGTGCAGACATCGGCGTTCGCGCCCGATACCGAGCTGTCCGCCGAATCGCCACTGCTGCAACCGACTAGAGCAACCAGGGCAGCAAAGGCGACTACGGGAATAAGAGTGAAGCGCATCGATTATCAGCCGTTTCTCGTACACCCAGAGCCCGCCGGGTCCAGTGCACGCATCCAGAGGAAAGTTGGGGACGAACAAATCGGGCCCGCCCGGAGAATTCCGGACGGGCCCGATCAGGTTCAGCGCATCAGCGCTGGGGTGTGAAGCTTTCGATCAACCGATCGAGATCAGTTGAAGGTCCACGGGACACCGTAGGTGACAGCAACGTCACCGGTGGAGCTGGTGACCGAGACATACGGGCGAACGCGAACGTTGCCGAGGATGCCGGTCGCGGTGCCGTGAGCGTTGGCGATCTGGATGGTGCCCGAAGCGCCTTCGGCGTCACCCTCGGTGCCCTGGACATTGCCCGAAGCAGCGGTAGCGTCGACGATGCCGGGTCCGGGAGCGATTTCCGCGGAGAAGCCGGCCTGCGGGAGGATGTCGCCGACGGACAACGACACTGAGTCGGCGGACACGCTGGCGCCCAGTGACGGCGTGCTGTAATCGAATGTGACCTTGCCGCCGATGCTGGCCGGGTAGCCGACCTGGTAGCCGATGGCTACGGTGCCCTCGAAGTCAGCGGCGTCAGGTCCGGTAACGGTCCAGCCTGCAACACCATTAGCGAACCACTCACGGGTCAGCGGGTTGCCGTCGAGCGGTGAAACGCTGTTGATGAAGGTGTCGGACAGCGACACGGTGATGGTGTTGCCGTTGGCGTCGACGACAGTGTTGGTGCTGTCGACTGCTGCGGAAGCGGTACCGGTACCGAGCACCAGGCCGATAACCGAAGCGCCTGCTGCAACCGCAACGCTCATGGACTTGAGCCCACGGCTACGCCGCGACTTCTGGATCTCCGTCATTTATTCCTCATCATGTTCAGTCCCAGCACAGTCGCACGGGAAGCTTGTGGCTTTCACCCTCGGTTCACGACGGCAGCATTGCCGAGAATCCCCGAGCAGAACTTTGATCCTTGGATCGCGTTCGTTGTCAGTTCCGACCCAGGAGCGTCGAACGTGTAATCCCACGTCCTCGAAGCCGGAAGCTGAGGGGAACATTAGAGGAGTTGCCGGATCGTGACAATCCCTACGATTTCCCGTCGGAGGTGTCCCATTCGTGATGTGTTTCGGGCAGGTGAACGACGTTGACAACATACTGACGAGTAACGCAGATCACTTTTTGGACGCCCTTGGCCGGTCCGTTACAAACCTCACCGCGGACCGCACGTGGCTTGAAGTGGGCAGACACTCAAGTAACACGCCTCACACCGCCGTCGAACGCCCCGAAAGTGGAGATTGGAATCACCGTGATCGGAAGCGCGACACCCATTTCGGGCTGACAAACAGTGCTAAAAACACGTAAACAAAGAATGAACACAGGTTCGACACAGCACGGAAAACGTGTCCTAGATCACATCAATAGTGGTGCGGCGGACGCTCCCGATCGAACCACTCGTCCGATCTCGTGTCCTCTGATCCCGTCCGCTCATCGCCCGTCGTTTCCGGGAGCACGTCCCCGAAGATACGAGCGAGCCGAGCCCGTTCGATTCGGGCTCGGCTCTCGTCGTCGTGCTTGTCGTTGTTGTGTTCGGCCATAGAACGAGGCCTCCTACTCAGGCATCCAGGCCGGAGAGGTCGGCGATGACCTGACTCGCCAACGGGGTCAACGTCGCCATGCCGTCACGAATCGCAGCCCTCGAGGACGCCAGATTCACCACCAGTGTGCTGCCGGAAACTCCGACTAGCCCACGGGATAGACCAGCGTCGAGAGTGCCCGCCGCAAGCCCGGACGATCGAAGGGCCTCACTGATGCCCGGAATCTCTCGGTCCAAAACCTCGGCAGTGACGTCCGGGGTCACATCTCGCGGTGAGACGCCGGTTCCACCGATCGACACGACAAGGTCGACGCCACCGATGACAGCGGTATTGAGTGCATTACGTACATCGACTTCATCCGACGTCACGGCAACAACGCCGTCGACCAAAAATCCTGCTTCGGTGAGCAACTCTGTGACCAATGGGCCGGTCGAGTCCTGTTCGCTGCTGTTTGCGGTCCGATCGTCCACGATCACGACCAACGCCCGTCCAGCCAGAGGTGCCTCTATTTCCATAGTGCTTACCGTAGTAGTAGCGCGCTGTTCGGTCTCACGCTGTGCGTAAATCGTTGCAACTGTCGCCAAGAGATCGGTATCGGACAACATCAGCGGCCACCGGGGAATCCGGGGATCTGCAGCGGTGACTGCGGCTCCGATTCGGACGGCGGCTGGACGGCGGCGGTTTGCGGCTCGGCGGTTCCGAGGGTTACGTCGACGGTCTTGTCTTTGCCGCCTTCGTTGTACGTGATCTTCACCGAATCGCCGGGGGCGTGCGAGCGCACGGCCGCGATGAGGGCGTCACCACTGGAAATCACTCGATCGTCGACCTTGGTGATGACAGCTCCCTTGGGGATGCCCGCTGCGGCAGCCGGCCCACCCTCGGTCACTTCTACTACCGTCGCACCGTTCGCGTCGTCCTGCGAGGGGACCTGGACGCCGATCATGGCCTGCGTCGCCTTACCGGTCTTGCTCAGCTCATCGGCGATGCGCTTGGCCTGATCGACCGGGATCGCGAAGCCGAGTCCGATCGATCCGCTCTGCGCACCCGAGGACTGACTTCCGCCGAGCGAGGCAATGGCGGTGTTGATGCCGATCAGCTGACCGTCGGTATTGACCAGTGCGCCACCCGAGTTGCCGGGGTTGATGGCGGCGTCGGTCTGGATGGCATCGATCACCGAGTTCTGGTTACCCGACTCACCACTGGTCGACACCGGACGGTTCAGCGCGGACACGATGCCCGTCGTCACAGTTCCGGCGAGGCCAAGCGGTGAACCGATTGCCACAACCTGCTGCCCGACCTGGAGGTTCGACGAGGTGCCGAGTTCGATGGGCGTCAGTCCTGTCTTGCCTTCCGCCTTGATGACCGCCATGTCCGACACCGCATCCGCACCCACGATCTTGGCGTCTGCAATCGACCCGTCCGAGAAAGCAACGCTCAGTTTGCCGTTGGCTCCCGCACCGGTCGCAACGTGATTGTTGGTGAGGATGAGTCCGTCCGAAGACAAGATGACGCCGGAGCCCTCACCCTCTGCCTGGCTGCCCTTGACTTGGATCTGCACAACGCTCGGCAGAACCTTGTTCGCCACGGCCTGGACCGAGCCGTCGGGGAAATTGGCGGCAGGCTGCGCCGCAGTGGCGCTGGAGTTGAGCGAATTGGACACGTTGCCAGTGCCGTTAGCGTTGTTGGTAGCCAGTGCCCCTACCGCGCCACCGATTCCGCCGCCGACCAGAACCAGTGCGATAGCGCCGGCGACGAGAGTGGTTCGGCCGGGCCGGGCCTTGAGCGCTGCGGGCGCCTGGGTTGCCGCCTCGTGATGCTGTGGTGCAGCGTGCTGGTTGTAGCCATACCCCTGTTGGGGATGCGGATCTTGACCGTATGACTGGCTTCCGTACTGCCCGGTGGCCTGCGGTTGGCCATACGGAGGTTGCTGCGGAGGAAATTGCTGGGTGGAATGCTGATCCGAGGGGCTCTGCGCAGTGGGATGCTCAGCCGCTGGACGCTCGGGGTTCTGCCCTGAGTCTGTGCGATCATCGGTCATCAGTGAGTACTTCTTTCAGTAGAAACCTCGGTAGAGGTCGCCCGCGTTGTTATCGGTAACAATGCCGGTTACTTCTGAGAGCGTGCTGAGATGCACCTATTGATTTCCCGAGACTCTCCAGCAACAAACCCTTTGCCGTAAAGCTCCTGGCCAGAAGGTCAAACATCCGAAGCCGTAGGCATGATCTGCGGATCCACTTCACCCGGCAACACAATTCGAATCAGCGCACCCCCACGTTCGGACACCTCCACACCGATGGTGCCGCCGTGTTTGACCACAACTTGCCGAACAATCGCGAGTCCTAACCCGGACCCGGGCATCGACCTCGACGCAGTCGATCTGTAGAAGCGATCGAACACGAGCTCGCGATCCTCCTCAGGAATACCCGGTCCCCCGTCGTCGACGGTGAGTTCCATGAGCCCATCGCCGATCTTGCGCATCACCACGCGAACCTCACCGCCCACAGGACTCCACTTGGCAGCGTTGTCGAGAACATTGAGCACCGCACGCGACAACCCTGCCTGATCCCCATAGACGAACCACGGCTCGAGCGTCGCGACGAAGTCGATTTCGTTGCGACGCCGTCGTACACGCTCGAGACTGCGGGCGACGGCATCGGCAAGATCCACGCGCTCGAACACCGTCTCGGGTGTGTCTTCACGGGCGAGGTCGACGAGATCTCCGACGAGTGTGGACAATTCCTGGATCTGCGCGACGACGTCCGTGCGCAACTCGGCCATGTCCTCGTCCGGAATCGACGGAGCACCGGGGCGGCCCGCGGCGATCAGCAATTCCATGTTGGTGCGAAGCGAGGTCAACGGGGTACGGAGTTCATGACCTGCATCGGCGACGAGTCGACTCTGACGGCCTCTGGATTCGGCCAAGGCTCGGAGCATCGTGTTGAAACTTTCGGTGAGACGAGCCAATTCGTCGTCGCCGGTGACAGGAATCGGCGTCAGATCATCGGTACGGGCGACGCGTTCCGCTGCCGCGGTCAGTCTCGCAATCGGACGTAAACCGGTGCGGCCCACTGCCATTCCAGCGCCAGCAGCGAGTGCGACACCACCACCGCCGACGAACAGCAGAACCCACGCGAGTCGATCCAGTACCTCACCGGTGGGTGAAAGCCGTTGCGCAATAACAATTGTGCTGCCGTCCTGCGTGCGCTGACTGAGCACCCGTTGCCCGTCGACAGTCCGCAGAGAAAGATCACTCTCACCCTCGGCGACAGCGACTTCCGCAGCCCCGATCGGCACCTTGGAACCCGGCGGCACATATTTGGTGAGATCGGGATAGATCAGCGCAACCGAGACGTCGGTGCTGTACAGCGTTGCACCCGCAACGTAGCGGGGGTCGAACGTCACCAGATTGCTGTTGATCAACGCATCTGCCCGGCTACGAAGCTGGTTGTCAACGTCCCCGTACAACGCTCGCGACACGACGGCGTAAGCCGCTATCGCCATCACCGCCACGGCGATAGCCACCACCGACGCGGCCAACAACGTCACCCGCCAACGCAACGACACCGTCCGCGTCAACGGCATGGGAGGACGCATCGCCGACGGGTCCGCCACTGCCTGCGCGGGCGGCCGACGCCCGAAGGGAGCAACCATTACGGAGGCGTCTCGCGGAGCACGTAGCCGACTCCTCGGACCGTATGAATCAGCCGAGACTCCCCCTCAGCTTCGGTCTTGCGTCGCAGATAGCCGACGTACACCTCGAGAGCGTTCCCCGACGTCGGGAAGTCGTATCCCCACACCTCTTCGAGGATTCGACTGCGCGTCAGCACTCGACGCGGGTTCATGATCAACATTTCCATGAGCGAGAACTCGGTACGCGTCAGACTGATCGACCGCTCCCCTCGCGTCACCTCGCGAGTGACCGGATCCAGCGACAAGTCGGCGAACTCCATTGCCTCCGATTCTCCGTCGGCTTCCATCGCGGTGCGACGAAGCAGCGCGCGCAGTCGAGCCAACAATTCCTCGAGCGCGAACGGCTTGGGCAGATAGTCGTCTGCCCCGGCGTCGAGACCGGCCACACGCTCGGACACCGAGTCGCGGGCAGTGAGCACCAGAATCGGCAAGTCGTCCCCGACGCTACGCAAGCGTCGGCACACTTCGAGCCCGTCGAGACGGGGCATCATCACGTCCAGAACGAGCGCGTCCGGGCGATCGGCTGCGATCTTTTCGAGCGCATCGAGACCATCGACAGCGATGTCGACGGTGTAACCGTTGAAGGTGAGGGATCTCCTGAGCGAGTCACGGACCGCTCGATCGTCGTCGACAACCAGAATGCGCATTCGTCTAGTTTGTCCTGAAGGACTGAGATATGTCTGAGAAGGGTCCCGATGTGTCCTACTCCTCGGCAGGGAGGCGTCGGGCAATCGGTAGATTCCACCGTCTCCACAGGGCTAGAACACGCAGCCCCGTGGCGGCAACGGTGCCGATGACCAGGCCGATATTCACGGACCATCCGATTGCTTCGGTCACCGCAACCGCCGCTGAACCCAGCAATGCCGGAACGGCATACAGATCGCGCCGAAGCAGCAGCGGAACCTCGTTGACCAGGACGTCTCGAATGACGCCGCCCGCCACAGCTGTCGTCACACCGATGAGACAGGCCGCGAGTGAACTGCCCCCGCTCTCCAACGCGATCGTTGCACCCGTCGCCGCGAACAACCCCATTCCGAACGCGTCGAAGAGCAGCACGCCTTTCCAGACACGATCGATGACCGGATGCGCGACGAACACCAACAGCGATGTGATGAGCGCGACCGTCAGGTTGGGCCACCGATCCAGCGACGTCGGCGGGTGGATCCCGAGCAGGAGATCGCGGATGATGCCGCCACCGACTCCCGTCGTGATTCCGACGACGCACACACCGAAGAGGTCGAGGCGTTTACGAACACCGATCAGAGCGCCCGACGCTGCGAACGCCGCGATTCCCACATAACCCAACACATCCACGAGCACCCGGTAAGCGTCCCATGGGCGCATTCACCACTGCTGTGGCACGCTGAGTTCATTCGAGGAGCGCCACAGGAAAGGTTGGGTACACGTTGCCGATCGTCGACAACGCCGTGTATGTCGACGGCAAGAGGACAGTCAACCCAGGCAGTCTCGACATCACCTACGAGGTGATGCGGGAACGCAAAGGGATGGCTTGGATCGGCATGTACCGCCCGGGGGTCGACGAAATCGACTCGGTCGCTGACGAATTCAGCCTCCACCGCCTGGCCGTCGAGGATGCCATCGCCGCACACCAGCGGCCGAAACTCGAACGTTACGACGACCAACTGTTCGTCGTACTTCGACCCGCTCGGTACATCGACGAGACCGAGAAGGTCGAATTCGGTGAACTCCACATCTTCCTGGGTCCGGACTTCGTCATCACCATCAGGCACGCCGAATCACCGGACCTCAAAGTGGTGCGCGAACGACTCGAGAAGGCACCCGCACTGCTCCGCCAAGGTACCGAGGCTGTGCTCTACGCCATCCTGGACCAAGTCGTCGACGAGTACGAGCCCGTGGTCGAGGGACTCCAAATCGACATCGACCAAATCGAAGACCAACTGTTCTCGAGAGACGAATCGGTGTCCCGACGCATCTACACCCTCTCCCGTGAGGTCACCGAGTTCCAACGCGCAACCGGGCCGCTGGTGACGATGATCGAACACCTCGCGAAGGGTTCGGACAAGTACCACGTCGACATCGAACTCCAACGCAACTTGCGTGACGTGCTCGACCACTGCGTTCGGATCGCAGAACGAGTCGAAACATTCCGGTCGAACCTACAGAACGCACTCTCGGTCAATTCGACGATGGTCGCCCAACAGCAGAACGACGAAATTCGTGCCATGACGCAGGTCAGTCTGGAACAAAACGAGCAAGTGAAGAAGATCTCGTCGTGGGGCGCCATCCTGTTCGCGCCATCACTTATCGCCGCGATCTACGGCATGAACTTCGAGGTCATGCCAGAACTGAGTGTGCATATCGGATACCCGCTTGCACTGCTGGCGATGGTCCTCTGCTCGAGCGCACTGTATGTGACCTTCAAGCGACAGAAGTGGCTATAGCTGCTCTCAGAAGCTCAGGCCCCAATTGAACGGATTGAGAACCACCCGAAACCAGACACCGGCATCGGCGTCGAACGTGCAGGGGACGAAGACGATCGACTGCGATGCTTGCTCGAGCGCCTGCGCTTTCGAACAGAAATACTGACCACCCTCGCCGGACATCTCGGCTCGGTAGACCGGACCCACGTGCCAGGGCGCTGCCTCCGCCGTCGCCGATCCAAGGGCCACCGGCACGGATGCCAAGGCCACCAAAACTGCAACGCGTCGAGCTGATCGCTTCATGCCTGTGACGTCGCCTTCCGGTGGTCACTCGTTACTGCAACGACCTTGGGATCCGCCGCCTGGTCCAACTGGATGTCGAGGCCGGCAATCTCCGCGAATGCTTCGAGCTGCTCCAGGTAGTGAGCAAGCGATTCGTGCCGGACCGTCAGGTTGATCCGGGTCGCTCCGGCCTTCTCTGCGGAGGCGATAACCTCGGTTACCAGGCCTGACTCCTCGGTCGGGTCCAAGGCTTTACCCGGGGAGAACACGACATCGAAACCCTCCGGCAGATCGTGCCGGTCGAGCATCTGCCGCATCAGTTCCGGGGTCGGTCCACGGAAGGCCTGCGGCGCCGGGGCCCAACCGTCGGCGAGGGTGACCGCTCTGCGCAAGGCGCGCTCGCTGTGTCCACCGATCCACATCGGTACCCGAGGCTGGGCGGCGTGCGGGTCGACCACCATGTCCTGGAACGAGTAGTAAGGACCGTCATACGACACCTTTCTGCCGGACAACGCTGCCCGCAGTGCCCGGAGGGCGTCGTCGGCTCGCGGCCCGCGGTCGTCGAAGGGGACCCCGAGCATGTCGAATTCTTCCTTCAGATTCCCTACTCCGAACGCGAGGATCAGCCGTCCGCCGCTGAGATGGTCGAGTGTCCCGTACCGCTTGGCGATCTCCAACGGGTGGTAGAAGGGCAACACCAACACGTACGGCATGAACCGGAGTCGGCGCGTCTGCCCTGCCAGGAACGAGAAGGTCGCCAGGGGGTCGTAGAAGCGTTCGCCGCGCGGGAGCCCGGGCGGTACGGCCACGTGGTCACCACACGTCATGTACTCGTACCCGAGTCGATCGGCGGCCTGAGCTACCCGGACGAGCTCGGCAGTACCGGCCGCAGCCTCCCATGCGGGACGATGACCTGCCAACGCCACGATCGGCGAGCTGATTCCTACCTTCATACCTGTGCCTCCGTTACTTGTAACGTTCGCTGTAGTCGAATCAACGGGTCGTCCCCGTCCCTGCTTCCAGAAGGCCCCGCACCCTCTTTGGGTATCAGCCGGCCGGCGTCCGAGCGGGTCCATTCCCGCACAGCCCACCGCTCGGCGATCGCCCACCGACCGTCTCGCCAAGCGAAGTGGTCGACGAATCGCACGCCGCTGGTGAAATTCACCCGGGAATCGTCGGTAGGTTCGCCCCAGTGAACCGACGTGCCATACGTCTCGCTGATCGCACTATCACCGAGCAGTTCGACCAGATGATTGCCGAGGATGTGCATCGTCCCACCGCGCCGAGCCCTCAACTTGGGTTCGACCCAGGCGATGTAATCCTCACGCGTGCCCTCGAAGCCGGTGTGGTGGTCGATGGCGTCCACGTGATAGGCAGACCGAACGAGATCGAAATCCAGCCGGTCGATCCCGCGGCAGTACCGCAACACGACATCGTGGATCTGTTGGCGATCGGACCACTCGCTACGTTGAACATTCATACCGACCGACGGTAGCGAAAGCGGCACCGTCCATTACCGCGAATCCCGCTGTGTGGGAGCAGCCACGGTGAGCGACGAATTTTACTGGCCACCTTGAATTTTGGGCTCGGACTGGCTTCGAGCCGGTATCCCGTCGGCCATTCCGGTGAAGATCATGATCTCACTCTCTTGATGGACCGAACATCGATCATATCGACGCATATTTCGCGTCGCACAAGATGCCACTTGTCATCGAATTTCCGATAGCTGTCGCCGTAATGCAGATGCCAAATCAAATCGGTATACTCATGCCCTTTTCGTAGGACATGATGCGCGACACATTTTATTCTTCCGCTTGCATATTCGGGGCTGACACCCGGTTCGAATACCTGCCCGACCAGTTCATGGAATGTCAACTCGAAGTCCCGCAGACGAGACAATTCACTCTCGATACCAGCTCTTCCGGAAATCCTCGTTACCGGCGCTATATTACTGGGAAGATCAGGGACGATCAGCTCGCCATCCTCCGTAAACAGGTTTGCTACGTCGGAGAATGATTTACTGTCCACAAGTGAAGCGTATCGATTGACCAGGTCGGACAAAGCGATGTAATCGTCAGTTTCCATGTTGATTTCGATCAGTCCTATCCTTCGACAATGAACATGCTTATCCGCCAGGTATCCCAGCCGCGGCTAGGTACGGGCCTTGGTTGCCGCGACCAATTCGGTGATAACCCGCTGGACATCACCCTGGGTGTAGCCCAGCGCCGCAGTATCGGCGGCATCCGTCTCGTAGGAGATGGTGTTGCCTCGGCCCTGCACAATGAAAACGTCCGGTAGGAGGGGATGCTCCTCGTTGCGCTCCTCGAGTTGGATCTTGCTGCCCGCCGCGTCGAAGATCGTCTGAAAGTATTCACGGAACGTGAGATTTACATCGCCAATGAGATAGGCCTTCGATTCACCGCTCTGGAGTGCCCCGCGTACGGCTTCCGCGAGGGACCGTGCGGACATGTAGTTGGTTCCGCCGGCGGGGGCGAAGTTGGGGATGTCCGGCAAATTGCCTGCACCCCAGGCCAGAACCTTGCCTAGACCTGACATGGTGCCCCCCGGATTCGCTCCGAGTATCGACGGTGGATTGAGCGTCGTCACGGTGAAGTCCGCATCTGCGAGTGCTCGTGCGCCCTCGTCGGCAAGGCACCTGGCTCGAACGTATTCGTTGGTTTCGACCAACTTCGGGAGCACCTGGTGGTAATAGCTGCCGATCTGGACGACGCGGCGGACGCCAGCTTCCTTGGCGAGCGCGACGAACCGGGGCACGCCGCCGCTCTGCGTCTTCTCCCAGAAGTCGACGGTGTCCATGCCCCGGGGAATGTGCCTGATGTCGCTACCGGCCGCGAAGACCACGGCCTCGAATGGGGCAAGGTCCTGCGCCGAGAAGGTGCCCGCGCTGTAGTCACCGAGCACCAGTGGGAACTCTGACGCGAGAGAACCCGGCTTCGGCGCGGTGCGCGCGGCCACCGAGACGTCGTTTCCTTCCTCACGCAGAACTGCGGCGATGTGAGTGCCGATCATGCCCGTGCCGCCGACAACCAACGTCTTCATTTCGCTCCCTGTTTCTGAACCCGATATTCGGGACTGTAAACGCGATGCCACTAGGAATATCTGCCCAGGAGGCCGACTACCTCACGAAAGCAGTGCGGACCTGTCCGGATGACTCTCGTAGGTCCATCAGCTCTCCCTGTGTCGTCGACAAACCACCATCGACAACTGGATTACGAGCGAATGGCGCGACTCTTCCCTCTCGAAACCAAGCACGACTGGGCGAGAAACATTGGCCGACTCCCGTTGAGCGGGACAGCAACTCTTGCACCGCGTTAGCATTCGCAGCTGCAGCGACAAAATCGCTTCACTCCCCCACCCAATTCCTCGCTGAAGCGGTTCTTCGAATTCAACTGGGCAGCTCAGGAAGTCCGAATTTCGGCGCCCAGCCGGCGCGGATCGGGTTAAACCGAATCCTAAGGCCCATCCGGCGGGGTATGTCGCGGCGCGTTTCATCGTTCGCCAACGAAAAGCGGAAGGCCAATCCGACAAAGCTGCAGCGAGACGGAACCAGAATCGCTGTCGGTGCGTCTAACCTATCGACGAGTCCAACGGATAGGGGTCCCATGCAGCGCCGATGGCCAGCAGTTCTGGCGGTAGCCACGATGTTGTGCGCCTGCGCCCAGCCTGTAGACGGCGTCGCTGTCGCGGGATTCCCAGGGGTCACCGAGCAATTCGAGCCCTGCAGCATCCCCGACGACGCCATCGCGGCCACAGGTTTGTTGGATCTCGAAAAGCAGGAAGTCGGATGGGGTGATGATGCAAACGTCCAGGATTGGACGCGCTGCACCTGGGCTGGCCCCCGGGGGGAGAATACGTATTTTTTTGGAATTTTGGCGTCATCCCAATATTCACTCAGCGACGTAAAACTAAATCCGGAGTATGTCGATCAAAAAGATATACAGGTGGGCGGAAGACAGGCAGTGATTTTTCGATTCGATGGTGTGAGATCGACAGAGGGGTGCGATATCGCCTTCGATACTAACGTGGGTCTCGTCCGGTTGAACATCGAGGCAATGGGCGGAATGACACTTGGGGGTAATCCATGCGAGCTTCTTGATCAAATAGCTGTTGTTTTAGAGCCGATCCTTCCACCATCTCGCTGAGGAACAAAAAAGAATGACAAACGAATCACCAATTGAATACTGGAATAACTTGGCAACCGCGGCCGACGAGGGACAACTATTCCTGAGTGCCGAAGCGGCACACGACTGTGATAAGGCCTGCGATCAGTATCTCACAGTACTTCGCTTGCAGAAGTACAAGACCAATGCAATCTCCAGTGTCGAAGGAATGGGCACCTTCGACTCTGGGATTGCACTCGCGCGCAAATTCTCCCAGAAGGCGCAGGGTGGTCCTAATAATTTGGCAGACGTCCTCCAAAGCCACATCGACGTCGTGATGGCAATGCAAGCCGTGTTCCGGAAGTTCTTCGACGCAACCGTGGATGTCGATGACTCGAACGCCGCCGCAATTGGCCGGGACGGACCCAAATAGCCGACCGAACGCCCACCACCCGAGCCCGTTATGACACCTCGGTCAGCCGGACGTTTCCGCTGTCGTCGACGCTCCACCCGGGGTTGTGGCAGATTTCCCAGATCAATCCGTTGGGGTCTGCGAAGTGCCCGTGGTATCCGCCGAAGTCGGCGCGGCGAGGCGACTTGATCAGCGTTGCACCGGCTTCCACGGCTGCTGCAACAACTGCGTCGACCGCATCGGGGCTGTCGACATTGTGGGAGAGCGTCAACCCGCTGACCGACGCCGGGCCACCGCTTCGTCCCATGTCTTCTACGAACTTCTGGGCGTCGAACAGCCCCAGCACCAACCCTGGCGCGGTCTGGAAGAAGAGGATGTCGCCCGGCACATCCAGCAGGGGCGTCCACCCGAGTCCGTCGCGGTAGAATGTGCGCGCAGCGTCGAGGTCAGGAGTTGCGAGGGTCAGGAAGTGAATTCGCTGGTCCATACCCTCAGTGTCACACCATTGGGCACCTAACGAAAGAGCCCTGCGACGAACGGGATCGAGTCTGCCTGCGAAGCGAGCATCGCGCCGCTGTGGTCGGTGGGATAAGTGTGCAACGTTACCGGCTGACCGTTGGCGATCATCTGGGCAACCAACGAAAGCGCTGACGGCGCAGGCACATCCGTGTCGTAGAGACCTTGAGCGATGAACACCGGTCGGTCGTAGCCGGTGAAGGGAACACCCATGTAGTCGTTGATCAGTCCGTAGAAGTTCGGTATCTCGTTGAGCGGGCGGGAGAACAAGTCGCCGCTGAAAATGCCGTCGAACTCTTCTTCAGCTTCGAGGACGCAGAGTGTCTGAGCTCGATCGACGGTCTCGCGTCCGAGAGGCGTCAGGTAGGAGTCGAGGTCGATCTCCGGGTGAGCCGAACGCAACCCCGCAAGGATGTAGAGCAGGTACGTCGTCACGCCTTTACCGACGGCGATGGGAAGAAATCCGGGGCCTGCGGGAAGTAGCGCAAGTTCGATGTTGGCAGGCACCCCGGTCCCGACGCCTCCCCGGTAGTCGAGGTCGGGGCCGCCGAATTCGGAAGCGTAGCGCGCGGTGGTGATTGCGGCACCACCACCCTGTGACTGCCCGACGACGACCCACTTGTCGGACAGTGACTTCTCGACGGTTCTCGATGCCTTCACCGAATCGACGACGTTGTGCGCCTCCAGTTTGCCGTCGAGGTACGACATTATGCCGGGGGTTCCGAGCCCGACGTAGTCCGTCGCAGCGACCGCGTATCCCTGCTCGAGCCAGGTCCCGAGGTACTGCCGATCGCGCGCTGGATCGGGCGGGCCGACGAGGGACGGTGTGCACTTGTCGTCGAGACCCGATGTGCCGTGGGCCCAGGCGATGACGGGCCAGCCGCCTTCGGGGGCATTTCCCTCGGGGACGAAGAACGCTCCGGTGCTCAGCGCGGCCGCACCGTCGGATCCGAGAGTCCAATAGGTAATTCTTTTGGCATCGCCTGCGCCCGGCAACCACAGTTCCGAGGCAAGATCTTCTACCGCGACAACGGTGCCGGGTGAGGTGTTCACCTCGTCTGCACTGGCGTACGCGGCCGACCCTGCTACGAGCAGGACGGCAACTGTTGTGACAGCGGCGAAGTGGCGTACAGCGGTGAGCATGGCAGGAACTCTAGCGCCAGAAGTATCGATTCCGACCGAATCAGACGCCCCCGCCGAACAAAGTTCCGAGCAGGTAGGTCGCGCCGGCAGCTCCGTAACCGATGGCCAACTGGCGCAGCGCTCGCTTGACGGGTGGCCCGCCACTGAGAAGGCCCACGACCAGACCGGTGCAGATCAACGCAATTCCAACCAGTACCGACGCGACGACAAGTGCCGCAACGCCTTCCATGCCCACGAGGTACGGCAACACTGGGATGACCGCGCCCGATGCGAAGAAGCAGAAGCTGGCGACGGCGGCCCGGACGCCCGTGCCGACGGATTCGTGCTCGTCGGCCGCTGGACCCATGTCGTCCCCCGTCATACTCTGCAGCACCTTCGATGCTTTCGACTCGGCCTCGGCCGACGTCATTCCACGTGCCCGATACACCAGTGCCAATTCGTTGGCATCGACGTCGAGGTTGTGCAATGCATCACGCGCTCTCCGGTCGGGCGAAGACGCTTCGAGCAGTTCCCGCTGCGAGCGCACCGAGACGTACTCCCCCGCCCCCATGGACAACGCCCCTGCCAGCAGGCCAGCGAGTCCCGTCAGCAGCACAATGTGGTTCGAGACCCCGCTGCCGCTGATGCCCAGCACCAGAGCGAGGTTGCTCACCAACCCGTCGTTCGCGCCGAACACTGCTGCACGGAACGTCCCCGACAACCTGTTGCGCCCACGTGCGGCCAGAGCCCTGACCACTTCGGCGTGGATCTGCTCGTCCGCGATCATCGCTTCGGTCGCGTCGCCGTCGAGTGCATACGGTGACCTGGACTCTGCGCGCTGTGCCAACGCCAGCACGAACACCGAACCGAACCGCCGCGCGAGCACTCCGAGCAACCTCGTCCGGAGATCGCCCCTCAGTGGCGTCCCGACGCGATCGCCCAGCAAGGTGCGCCAATGCCGCTCGTGCCGACCCTCTGCTTCGGCCAGAGCGAGAAGGATTTCTCGCTCCTCACCGCTGCGACGCTCAGCGAGATCGCGGTAGACAGCAGCCTCTGCCAACTCGTCGGCGAGGTAGCGTCGCCACCGTTCGACGTCTTTGGCTGACGGGGCAGGTTGGACCATGGAGTCAACCTACCGGCGTCTACCTCGGATCGTAGACACCCGTTGACACTGCCTTGACCAACCTGCGCGGCACCCGAAAACTCGTGCCGTCCACCCGCACGGTCACAAGGTCCGGTACCACTGCCTTCCACTGCGCCCGCCGATTGCGAGTGTTGGAGCGCGACATCTTTCGTTTCGGCACGGCCATGTTCAGGCACCCTTCCTGGTTCGACGTCCATAACGCTTTTCGAACTTCTCGACGCGCCCCTGGGTGTCCATGATTCTTGTGGCTCCGGTCCAGAACGGGTGAGATTCGCTGGTGACGTCGACCATCACTAGCGGATAGATGACGCCGTCCTCCCACTCGACATCGCGGGCGGAGGTGATGGTGGAGCGGGTGAGGAACTGCGTTCCTGTTCCCGCGTCCCGAAACACCACCGGGTGGTAGTCGGGGTGGATATTCCTCTTCATTCTGTTGCCTCTCTGTTGACGTCCGAATAGGGGGATTGGATTCTGTCGCAGGGATCTTCGTGACTGCTCCCGAATGGGTCCGTCCACGTGATCCACTTTTCACGCATCAGCATTTCGTCGTCGGACACCAGCGCCCACCGCAGTGTTCGATCGATCTCCGACGGATCGGCAGTGTGGACGAGTACCACGAGCGAGGTGTCACGATCACCGAACTCCTCGTCCCACCGCAGTGCTGCCATCGCCCGCCTGGTGAAGTCGGCACGGTTCAGTTCATTGGAGTTCATCGACGCCAGCCACTTCCCTGCACTGGCGACGCGCAAGCCCCCACCTGCGGATTCGACCCACAGAGCCTCGTTCGGTTGCGTCGCCACCCAGGCTCGCCCACGGACACTGACGACGCCGGCGAGCAGTACGTCGACGGCCTCGTGGAGCCGCTCTGGGTGTAACGGACGTGATGCGGTGAACTCGACGAGCGAAACGCCACAGTCCTCGGTGAGTGGCGGTTGCCCTCGCAGCAGCGGTGAGTGCGCATCGGACACCGCACCGCGTCGCGCGTCGAAAGGCACTGCGCTGAGCAGCATTTCACCATCGGCGGTGGAATCGACATCGATCCACACAACGGGGGCGCCTGGCGCGAGCCGCGCCAGGACTGCGGCGAGCGGTCCCCGATCCCAGCTTTCGACGTCGGGACCTGCCGTGACGACGAGCGCGTCGGCGTACTCGACCTGCCCGACGACCAACTGGGCAAGCGTCCGCTCATCGTCGTGACTGGCTTGGGTGCCCCGGTCGGTGAGGGAATCGTCGCCGGTCGCGTCGTCGAGCCATGTGGCCGCGTCGAGACAATTGATGACGGCTTCGACGCGGACGTCACGCGAGGCCGGTCCGTCGACCCGACCGACGATGCCTTCGACGACGACATGACGGATCGCCCAGCACAACACCGCAGGTTCGAGAGTCGGGTCCATGGCGAGAACTATGCGGTGGATGGAACTGCGGTTCGAGAGTGTGCGGAGCAGGGGCAGCAGGTCTTGGCGCAGAGTGCAGGACACGCAACCGTGCGCGAGTTCGAGGATCGTCTCGCGCGGCTGCTCTCCCGCCGTATAGATGGTTCTGCGCACGACGCCCTCGCGTACGCGGCTGAGATCGTGGCGCACAGCGACGGTTCCCTCGGTGAGAAATGAGGTCACCACTGCGCCCATCGCTCCGGTCCAGCCGGACACGAGTACCACCGGTATGCGGCGGTCCGTGGGGAGATTCACTGAAGCCCTTCCTTCGACAATGATTGTCATTGCGTCTTGAAGCACGCTACATTCGCAAGGTTCAGTTGTCGAATATGATTGTCATTAACGATAGGGAGTGGCTCGTATGTCCAGGCATTGCCAAGTGACGGGACGAAAGCCGGGATTCGGCAAGTCCGTCTCGCACTCACACGCCCGAACCAGCAGACGGTGGGACCCCAACATTCAGAGGAAGACGTACTACGCCCCCAGCCTCAGCCGGCGCATCACGCTGACCCTGTCCACCAAGGGCATCAAGACCATCGACCGCGACGGCATCGACGCCGTCATCACCCGTATCCGCACCCGGGGGCACAAGATCTGATGGCCATCATCACCAAGCCCCCCAGCCACGATTCCGAGCGCACGGAGACCCGAGTGGCACTGCAGCGTTTGTCGCATGCTCGGAGTCCGGTACGATTGCGCAATCGCGACGCTGCGGATGGACGTCCGCGCGGTTACCTGCGGAAGTGTGGACTCTCACGCATCGACATGTGCGAGCCTGCGCACCGCGGGGAACTGCATGGCGTCCATAAGTCGAGCTGGTAAGGGAAAAGGTAGAGATGGCAGTCAAGAGAGCACCGTCGAAGAAGGTCCGCGCAGAGGTTGGCCGTCGACCCAAGAAGAACCCGTTGAACGCCGCCAAGGTCACCACGGTGGACTACAAGGACATCAACCTTCTTCGTCAGTTCATTTCCGACCGCGGCAAGATTCGTAGCCGTCGCGTCACCGGCCTCACGCCGCAGCAGCAGCGTCAGGTCGCCGTCGCAGTGAAGAACGCTCGTGAGATGGCACTGCTGCCGTTCACCAGCCGCTGATCACAGTCTTTCCAAAAAGGCCACGCATCCTTCGGGTGCGTGGCCTTTCTCGTGAGCCACTAAAGTTAGAGGCGCCCCACTACCGATCCGAATCGAGACCCTGAAACCTTCATGTCCGGAGTTCTCGAAGGCTTCACGGTCATCTTCGTCGTCATCGCGCTGGGATACATGCTGGCGCGACTCGGGGTTCTCGGTGACCACGGCCAATTCGTCCTGAGCCGACTCGTCTTCTTCGTCGCGACGCCGGCCCTGCTGTTCGTCACGATGGCGACGTCGGATCTCGCGGTCATTCTCTCGCCGACCCTCGCAGTCGCGGGGGTGTCCGCGCTGGTGGTCGGGTCCATCTATCTGCTCACCGCCAAGCTGGTGTTGAAACGGGCTACCCCGGAAGCGACGATCGGCGGCCTCGCCTCGTCGTATGTCAACGCCGCGAATCTCGGAATCCCGATCGCCGTCTACGTGCTCGGTGACGCAACTTTCGTTGCCCCACTCCTGCTCTTTCAGATCATGATCTACTCGCCGCTTGCGCTGACGATTCTCGACATCTCGACGATGGGCAAGAAGGCGTCACTACGCAATATCCTCATCTCGCCATTCAAGAACCCGATCGTGCTTGCCGGCGGACTCGGTCTCGCCCTGTCCATCACCGGACTCGAACTGCCCGAAGCCCTGATGCAACCGTTCGAACTCGTCGCGGGAACCGCCGTCCCCGGCGCACTGCTGGCCTTCGGTCTGTCGCTGTACGGGACCCGGGTACTCCAGAAGGGCGCCAGTCCGCGACGGGACGTAGCGCTCGCCACCGGCTTGAAGATGATTCTGCAGCCCGTCCTCGGCTACCTGTTGGCTCGGCTCCTCGGCGTCGAGGGACACGAGCTTTTCGCCATCACCGTCATCTCTGCTCTCCCCACGGCGCAGAACGTGTTCGTTTTTGCCAGCCGATACAACCGCGGCGTCGTCATGGCCAGGGACACAGCCTTCGTGACAACACTTCTCTCGATCCCTGCCATCGCACTCGTCACGGCATTGTTGGCCTGAGGACAACTCTTGCGCAACCCAAAGGTTCTACTCAGCTCACGGCGCTACCTTGGAGGCATGAGGTTTCTGGCTGCGGGAGTACTGATGTGCGTCCTGCTCGTCGGCTGCGCGAGCGAGGCGACGACGGCAGGCAGCGTCGACGTCGAAACCACGAGCAGTCCGGCCGCCACCGACCCGATGCGCTCCCCTAGTTCCCCACCTGTTCCCGTCGAGGTCCCTGTCGGAGAGGTCGGGACGATGTTCGAATCGACACCCGAACTGATTCGCGCAGCGCCGACACCGTTCGAATCGTGGAGTCAGATTTCTCCCAACACCATCGCCATCCACTTCGTCACCGGGACGCCTGAGTGCTACGGCGCGGACGCGAAGGTCACCGAAACCGATACCGAAGTGGTGATCGCACTCCGGACAGGCACACGTCAGGAAGCGGCAGACAAAGCCTGCATCATGGTGGCCGTATACGGCACGATGCAGATGACATTGCACAGCCCGCTCGGAGATCGCACCGTCGTCAACGCGGCATGACAGTCGAGAAAGCCCACCAAAGACTCAGGACTTCCGACGCCGCTTCAGATAGTCGCTGACCACCGCTGCTCCGAGACCATCCAAATCCGGCGCAATGACCCGCCCACCGACCCGTTCGGCCATCCGATCGACGACACGTGCAAGCCCCGGATCGTCACCAAGACGGAAAATGGTCACCTGCGCACCGAGTTTCGCAATATTGTCCAGCTCACGGACCGTGAGACCCAGAGTGCGCGGACTCGGCGGATAGTCGAAATACGCATTCCCGTCCGGCTCCAGATGCGCCGTCGGCTCGCCATCCGTCACGATCAGCACCACCGGCTGAGCGTTGGGGTGTCGTCGCAGATGCCGACCCGCCAACAGCAAGGCGTGGTGCAGGTTCGTGCCCTGATCGTAGGCACCGTCCAGGCCCGCCAACTCCGACGCCGTCAACTTCTGCGCGTGACGCCCGAACCCGATCAACTGTAGATCGTCGCCCCGAAACCGTGTGCTCACCAGATGCTCGAGCGCCAACGCCGTGCGCTTCATCGGCACCCACCGGCCGTCCATCACCATCGAGAAAGACGTATCGACGAGCAGCGCGACGGCCGCCTGCGTTCGAGTTTCGGTCTCACTGATCTCGACGTCCGTGACCCGCAAGGACACCGGAAAACTCGATCCTTGGGCCGCTGTGCGCAACACCGCGTTGTTGACCGTCCGCGTGACATCCCACGGCTCGGTATCACCGAACTCCCATGCCCTCGACGCCCCGGTCGGCTCCCCCATCGCGCCCGCCTTACGGGTATCTCGCTCGCCACCGCGTCGGGAAATCTTGCCTGCGACATCGCGGAGCGCCGACTGTCCGAGCTGACGCATCGCCTTCGGCGACAGCCGCCATTGACCGTCGGCTCCCTTGTCCATGAAACCCTGCTGCTGCAAAGCCTTTTCGAGTTCCGACAGCATTCGTGCATCCGCTGCAGCTTCCGGGCCGAGCTGCTTCAGGAGCGATTCCGCATCGATATCGTCCAGCGCAGCGCCGTTGTACTGTTGCGACAGTTGGTTTCCCAGATTCTCCAGCTCCGCGATGTCCTGCAGCGCACCCGTGCCATCGCCGAGGCCCATACCGTTCTCACCGCGGAAGTCCTGCGATCCGTCCCAATCCTCACCTGGCCTTGCCGCCTGTAGGTTCTGATCGAGTTGGTCGAGCTGGCTCAGCAAATTCGAATCACCGAAAGCCTGTTGCGCCAGCGCGTCCAGCTCGGCGCGTTGATCCGGACTGAGGGAGTTTCTCAGTCGCTGAGCTGCCGCTGCTCGCTGCGCAAGCGAATCGAGAAGCTCTTCCACGTTCTGTGGGTTCTCCGGGAAGTGCTGCCCATGCTTGTTCATGAACTCGTCGAACTGCGCGTCCGTGTCCTCGCCCTTGTTGTGCGCGTCGAGCAACTCGTTCAGGTCTTTCAGCATCTCGCTGATCGCCTGCCGGTCCTCGTCGGTCGCACCTTCGAGCGCCTTCTTCATGCCGGCGAAGCGTTGATCGAGCATCTCGCGACCGAGCAGATCTTTGATCTTCTCGTAGTTCTCCCGCGACTCGGACGAGCGCCAGTCGTAGTCAGCCAGTTCCTGTACTGCCTGCGCGGTGGACGGTGACAGATCACCGATCTGCATCTCCTTGAAGCGCGCATCGTCGTCCAGTGCGCGAGCGAGCGTCTTGCGTTCTTCGAGCACAGCCTTGTCGAGAAGCTCGCGAACCTCCTGCAACGTGCCGTCCAAATTGTTCTTACGCAACATGTCTCGACGACGACGGTTGGCCTGGGCCGCGAGATCATCGAGACCACGCATGTTCTGCGTACCGCGTCGCAACATCTCTTGCAGAGCCCTGCGCGGAGATGCCCCCTCGAGGACATCGTTGCCGATCGATTCGAGTGCTTCCCTCAGATCGACGGGAGGCGCCAGCGGATCGGGTCCTCCGTGATATCGACCGTATCTGCTGGCCGACATCAGCTGTACACCGTCTGACCGTCTTCGTCGGGATCCTTGGCGATCCGGCGAGCCAGGTACAGCCCTTCGAGTGCAAGTTCGGTTGCCGCGGCCCGCTCGCCATCGGAAGAAGCATCGAGCCGTGCCGAAACCTCGTCGAGCACCTCCAGATCGGGAAGCTCTCCGAGCAACGCTTTGGCGGTGATCCGGTCGCCCGTCACCACCGGCTCGCCCTGCTCGATCGCTGTCACCAACGGGGCCAGGTTGATTCCACCGAGTCGCTCACGGACGGTATCGGCCGTTGCACGACGCAACAGGTGCTCGAGTACCTCGACCTCGCGGCCCTCTTCCCCTGATTCGAACTCGACCTTGCCGCGTAGAACCTCGATGATCGTGCCCAGATCTACCGGACGCGCTACCGCATCGGCCTCGCCGAGCACGGCAGCGCGATGAATGGCCGCAGCCGAGATGGTCTCGGCCGCCGCGATCGCGAAGCGCGCCGACACACCCGAACGCTGATCGATCGACGGCGACTCACGCAGAAGTCGGGTGAAGCGTGCCAGAACCTCGAGCAGATACGACGGGACCGTCGCTGTCAGCTCGGCCTCCTGCTCGATGACCGAGACCTCGTCGCCCAGCACGATCGGGTAGTGCGTGCGGATCTCCGCGCCGAAGCGGTCCTTCAGCGGCGTGATGATGCGTCCACGATTGGTGTAGTCCTCGGGGTTCGCACTCGCGACGAGCAACACGTCGAGGGGCAGCCGGAGGGTGTATCCGCGGACCTGGATGTCGCGCTCTTCCATGACGTTGAGCAAGGAGACCTGGATGCGCTCGGCAAGATCGGGGAGTTCGTTGATCGCGACTATTCCGCGGTGGCTTCGTGGTACCAACCCGAAGTGAATGGTCTCCGGGTCACCGAGGCTTCGGCCTTCGGCGACCTTGACCGGGTCGACGTCGCCGACGAGGTCTGCAACAGAGGTATCGGGCGTCGCCAACTTCTCTGCATACCGCTCGCCGCGGTGGCGCCAACCGATGCCCAGTGCCTCGCCGAACTCGGCGGCCTTCCTGATGCTCGCCGGAGTGATCGGCTCGTAGGGATGCTCGCCGAGTTCGGAGCCCTCGATCACAGGCGACCACTCGTCGAGCAACAGGTGCAAGGTACGCAGCAGGCGCGTCTTGCCTTGCCCCCGCTCCCCGAGCAGAACGACGTCATGGCCGGCAATGATGGCGCGCTCGAGCTGTGGCAGAACCGTCCTGTCGAATCCGACGATTCCCGGCCACGCAGACGTCCCTTCACGAAGGGCGTCGAGCAGATTGTCTCGGAGTTCTTCCTTGACCGAACGCTGTACGTGTCCGGATGCGCGCAGTTCGCCGACGGTGGTCATGCCAGGTTTGGTAGAGGTCACTTCACCACGTTACGAGCGTTCGCACATTTGTGCACCCCCTACCCTGATTCGGGCGTCCCGAAGAGCGGGGATGCACAACTGCGAACTCTAGTGCGCGAAGTGCCGTGCACCCGTCAGGTACAACGTGACGCCGGCATCCTGAGCGGCGGCGATGACCTCGTTGTCACGTACCGATCCGCCGGGTTGTACAACAGCGCGCACCCCTGCGCTCAGCAACACCTGCAACCCGTCGGGGAACGGGAAGAAGGCATCCGAGGACGCGACCGAACCTTCGACGCGTTCGCCAGCCCGCTGGACCGCCAGATGAGCCGCATCGACGCGATTGACCTGACCCATTCCGACGCCGACCGAGGCGCCGTCGTGGGCGAGAAGTATCGCGTTGGACTTGACCGCTCTACATGCACGCCAAGCGAATTCGAGGTCATTCAGCGTCTGTTCGTCGGCCGGCTCACCGGCTGCGAGGGTCCAGTTGGCCGGGTTGTCACCATCGGCGTCGATCGCGTCGCGCTGCTGCAGGAGCGTGCCGCCAGAAATAGGCTTCAGCTCTATACCCTGCGGTGACGGCGGCGTAGCAAGAAGCACACGAATGTTCTTCTTACGCTGAAGAACTCCCAACGCACCATCAGCGTACGACGGCGCGACGATGACCTCGGTGAAAATCTCCGCTACCTGCTCCGCCATCTCGACGGTCACCTCGCGGTTGGCTGCGATGACGCCGCCGTATGCGCTGACCGGATCACAGGCGTGTGCTTTGCGATGGGCCTCGGCGATGTTCTCGCCCAACGCGATACCGCACGGGTTGGCATGTTTGACGATCGCGACGGTCGGCGCAGAGTGGTCGAACGCGGCCCGCCACGCGGCGTCGGCGTCGGTGAAGTTGTTGTACGACATCTCCTTACCGTGCAACTGCTTCGCCTGCGCAATGCCGTCACCCGCTGGGTCGATGTACAACGCAGCAGCCTGGTGCGGATTCTCGCCGTACCGAAGCACTGCAGACCGGTCCCACGTGCCCCCGATCCACCCGGGGAATGTCGTCTCGGGATCACTCACGAGCACACTACTCATCCACGATGCGACTGCGACGTCGTACGACGCAGTGTGCGCAAACGCTTGCGCCGCAAGGGCAGTGCGTTCGGCGAGAGTGAATCCGCCACCGGACACTGCAGCAAGAACATCTTCGTACCTGGCCGGGTCCACAACGACGGCCACCGAAGGATGATTCTTCGCCGCAGCGCGAACCATCGACGGACCACCGATGTCGATCTGCTCGACGCATTCGTCCTCGGTCGCGCCACTACGAACAGTCTCGGTGAACGGGTAAAGATTGACGACAACGAGCTCGAACGCCTCGATACCGAGCTCCTCGAGCTGCGCGAGATGCTCGGGCCGTCGAGTATCCGCGAGCACTCCGGCATGAACGCGTGGGTGCAGGGTCTTGACCCGGCCGTCGAGCGTCTCAGGGAAGCCGGTGAGATCCTCGACCTTGGTGACCGGAATCCCCGCGTCGGCGATCTTCGACGCCGTGGAACCGGTGGACACGAGGGCGACGCCTGCGCTGTGCAAACCGGTCGCGAGTTCGATCAGTCCGGTCTTGTCGTAAACACTGACCAACGCACGCCGCACTGCTTTACGTTCACTCATCGCCTAATCTGAGCCTTTCGTCCATCGGAGACAACACCTCGGGTGGCCACGGCCGCGATCACATCGACCAGCAGCCGTCGTTCCACAGTTTTGATTCTCTCGTGCAGCGACGATTCACTGTCGCCTTCAAGCACTGCCACGGCCTCTTGGGCCAAGACCGGTCCGGTATCGACACCCGAGTCCACGAGGTGCACCGTCGACCCAGTCAGCTTGACGCCGTATTCGATCGCGTCCCGAACAGCATGTGCACCGGGAAACGACGGCAGCAGCGCCGGGTGCGTGTTGATGATGCGCCCGGCGAAAGCATCGATGAAGCTCGGGCCCAGGATCTTCATGAATCCGGCGGTGACGACGAGATCCGGCTGATGCTTCGCGACGGATTCGGTGAGTGCCACGTCCCACTGCGAGCGATCCGCGTAATCACGAAGCCCTACACGGAAGTGGGTGATGTCAGCCGCACGTGCATGCTCGACAGCGTCGCACTCGCGGTCGACGCCGACGGCGGTGATGCGTGCTGGGTAGGAGTCCACCGCAGCCGCTGCGATCAGCGACTGCAACAGCGTGCCGGTGCCCGAAGCGAGGACAACGACTCGTGCTCGGTGCTCACGCGAGGCAGTCAGCGCAGTTCTCCTGAGAATCGTCGTGGTTGCCCGTCGATCCGGGCCAGCACAAAGACTAGTCGCTGCTCTCTGCAGGCTTGACGGGCAGGTCCTCTGTGGACTTCACCTCGACCGGTTCGTCCACGTCCGACGTCGGTGGCGCAACCAAGTCCACAACCTCTGCCTCGACGACATCTTCGGCTGCCGATGCAGCCGCTTCGGGTTCTGGCGCAATCGTAGGCACGTCTACGGCCTCGGGCACGTCGATTATCTCGGCATCCAGAGCGTGTTCTTCATGGACGACGGGTGGGGTCTCGGCTGGCTGTTGGGCATCGATGGTCTGGGCATCGGCGGACTGGGCACGAGGCGTCAGGACAGGCTGCTCGCTTGTGCGCTCAGTTTTCTCGGGCAGCGGTTCGTCGTGCTTCGATCCCCCACGCCATGCAGTGAGGGCGGCAGCCAGTGACCCGACCACCGCCAACCACGCGAACGTCAACAATCCGAACGACCACGCCGTGATTTCGACGGTGCCGAACGTCCCCAGGCTTCCGCCTGCCGCGAAGCCGCCCACTGCCGCGAGAATCCCTAATGCCGCTGCACCGAGCCAGACGGAGGACATTGCGTAATGCACGTCGACGGTTCGACGCGCGCAATCGCGGCCGAGCATGACAGCAGCGGTGATCGGGACCACGAGCATCAGGAACCACGCCGTCTGCGCTGACCCTTCCGGCAGAACCGCAAGAACGGGGAGCGGCGGAAGTGGACCGGCTGCGGTGTGGAAAAGGCTGACCGAGGCTTCGCCGACATGCGCCGCGGATCCCACCGATACCGCGGAAGTTCCGAGCACCACATTGGGTAGATAGAGGATCGAGAGCACGGTGAGCCCGAGGAAGCCGACGAATCCGTTCCCGGCGTCGAGAAGCATCTCCATCGTCGACCATGACGCGACCATCGCCGCGAGGGATATAGCTGCGCCGCCTGCGATCAGGACCATCGCGGCACGAATCGTCGGCCGCACGACCTCCCCCACCCAGGTTGGGACCCTCGGGGCCAAGCCGAGCGAATCCCAGCTTCCCATCACCACACCGATGGCGGCAGCGACGGCATGAATTCCGGCGACCCAAGCGAACGCGTGAAACGCATTAGGGCTCGACAGGCCGATCGCTGCCGAGGCATCGGTGGCGACAGCCAACGCGACCGCGGTGACGAGCAGTGGCCCTAGTACGGCGGCAGCGAAGATCGATCCCAGTTCTCGACGCGTCGAGAACTCCGTGGACACCCGGTGGACACCGCGGGCGACGACGACCATGAGCACAATCGTCGGAAGCAACGGAAACACTCCGAGCGAGGTTCCGGAAATACTCAACGGCACCTGATGCACGGCGAACCACATGCCTGCGATCGCGCCGAGCGTCCCGGTGAGCTCACTGTTGGCGGAGACGAGCGTGACCAGAACGAGCGAAACAATGATTGCTATCAAGAGGCCAGGAACCCGGAAGCCGACCCGGACCAACATTCTGGACTGGGCAGGGGTCAGCAACGGCGGACGCTGCTGTGCCGGGTGCCGCGTACGCCGTCTCTCATGATTCAGTAGAGCGCTCATCAGGGATGAGGGTTTCACCATCGGGCGAGGCGATGGATCAGGCGCGCCGAAGATCCCTACTTCTCGTCGTCGTTGGCGGGAGTGGTGCCGAACGCCTGGGTGGGTTCACTGTAGGAGGGCCCACCGGTCGAGCCACTCTCGGTGGGCGTGGACGGCCCTCCGGACTGCTGATCCGTCGGCACTGCCTGTGTCTCGGGCGAGACTGCATGCTGAGGCGCTCCTGATCCAGCAGAACCCACCGGCGGTTGGCCGTACTGGTACTGGCTGTACGGCGAAGACTGATCGGCAGAGCCCGTCGGCCCGCTTGCACCATGCTGCTGCGGGTCGACCGGGTAACCGAGGCTGCCGGACGGATTTTGTCCGCGGGCAGGCTGATTGGGTGCAGGCTGTCCCGGGTAGGTCGGTGGAACGTAACCACCCTGAACCGGGCCTCCATAGCTCTGCTGTGGCTGACCATAACCGTAATTCGGTGGCTGCTGACCAGGCTGGCGGTAGCCCGGAGTTGGCGAATAACCCTGGAACTGATTCTGCTGGCCGTACGAAACATCCTTAGGTGCAGGCACTTTCAGAACATCCGCACCGAACAGAAGTGCGGCGATCGCAGCAAGGGACTGAAAGAATCCGAGTACCAAGACGATGATGGCGCCAGTTCCCAGACCGATCGAGCTACCCATTCCTCCGCCCGAGTCGATATTGAAGGACTGGAAGACCAGCGTCAGCCACCCTGAAACCGCCAACGCTGCTGCGATTCCGATGGTGCTCGACTGCTTGGGTAGCAACCCGACCGCTGCCACAAGCCCCGAGGCCAACAGCAGTGCGATCGAAGTGGGGTCACCGTTGCCGAACTGGAAGAAGTTACTGGACACGTCGAACGCCGAGTACTGGCCGGCCAGGCCGACCAGAAAACCGATCCCGCCAAGAGCGGCGACGACCAGCGTCAGAATCCGTGGCAGCGGCAACGGCGTCTTCGAAGCAGGCGACATATTCGAAGCAGGCGACGGCGAGTACTGACCTGGTTGCGAGTACGACTGCTGCCCTGGCGTCTGCTGAGACGGACCCTGTGAAGTGGGCCCCTGCGATGACTGACCTTGTGGTGACGGACCCTGTGTCGATGGCCCCTGTGGGGTCGCACCGTAGGACGGGCCGTGGCTGCCGTATCCGCCGGCTCCGTAACCGGGCGAACCTGAGTTTGGGCCCTCGGGCGGATAGGTCATGACACTCACCTCATGTTTCTACGTCGAAATTGGGTCCACGGACCACGCTAGTCTACGGACCCGATGCGACACCTCGCCCAGCGTCGACCAGCGCAGGTGACACCGCAACGGTGTGGCCCAAAGACCGTGCGGGAACAGCAGATCGATCGCTTCGATGCGCCATTCATACGATCTGATAGCTCGAGTGCGCCATTCAAGCGGGCGGGGGTCGGGCGATGAGCACACAAAAGGCCCGCCACCACCGGTGACGGGCCTTTTGAAGGTGAAAGCTACTTGACGGAGAGCGATTCGAGGATCTCGCGAGCAAGTGCAGCGGTCTCGGACGGCGTCTTGCCGACCTTGACGCCTGCGGCCTCGAGAGCGTCCTTCTTGCCCTGAGCCGTACCCGAGGACCCGGAGACGATGGCGCCTGCGTGGCCCATGGTCTTGCCCTCGGGAGCGGTGAAGCCTGCGACGTAGCCGACGACGGGCTTGGTCACATTGGCCTTGATGTAGTCGGCTGCGCGCTCTTCGGCGTCGCCACCGATCTCACCGATCATGACGATGATCTTGGTCTCGGGATCGTTCTCGAACGCCTCGATGGCGTCGATGTGCGTTGTACCGATGACCGGGTCTCCGCCGATGCCGATGGCCGTCGAGAAGCCGAAGTCACGGAGTTCGAACATCATCTGGTAGGTCAGCGTGCCGGACTTCGAGACGAGGCCGATGGGCCCGGTGCCGGAGATGTTGGCGGGCGTGATGCCGACGAGAGCTTCACCGGGGGTGATGATGCCGGGGCAGTTCGGTCCGATGATCCGGGTCTTCTTGCCCTTCTCCACGTTGTAGGCCCACGCGTAAGCGGAGTCCTGCACGGGGATGCCCTCGGTGATGACGACGAGCAGCGGGATCTCCGCGTCGATAGCTTCGACGATGGCGTCCTTGGCGAATGCCGGCGGCACGAAAGCGATGGAGACGTCCGCGCCGGTCTTCTCGATTGCCTCGGCGACGGTGCCGAAGACGGGAAGTTCGATGTCGTTGCCGTCTTTGTCGACGTGCTTGACCGTGGTTCCGGCCTTACGTGCGTTGACGCCGCCGACGACCTGGGTGCCGGCCTTGAGCATCAGAGCGGTGTGCTTGGTGCCCTCGCCGCCGGTGATGCCCTGGACGATGACCTTGTTGTCCTTGTTCAGAAAGATTGACATGGTTTCCTCTACTTCGCAGCCAGCTCGGCGGCCTTGTCGGCGCCCTCGTCCATGGTCTCGGCGAGCGTCACCAGCGGGTGCGCGGCGTCGGCGAGAATCTTGCGTCCTTCTTCGACCTTGTTGCCGTCGAGACGAACCACCAGCGGCTTGTTGGCCTCGTCACCGAGCTTCTTCAGTGCGCCGACGATGCCGTTGGCAACCGCGTCGCAAGAGGTGATGCCGCCGAAGACGTTGACGAACACGCTCTTGACCTGCTCGTCACCGAGGATGACGTCGAGGCCTGCAGCCATGACCTCGGCCGAGGCGCCGCCACCGATGTCGAGGAAGTTGGCGGGCTTGACGCCACCGTGTGCCTCGCCTGCGTAAGCAACGACGTCGAGGGTCGACATGACCAGTCCGGCACCGTTTCCGATGATGCCGACCTGTCCGTCGAGCTTGACGTAGTTGAGGTCGTTTTCCTTGGCCTTGGCCTCGAGGGGATCGGCAGCGTCCTTGTCCTCGAAGTCCGCGTGGCCGGGCTGACGGAAGCTTGCGTTCTCGTCGAGCGTGACCTTGCCGTCGAGGGCGAGGATCTCATCGTCCGGGGTGCGAACCAGCGGGTTGACCTCGACCAGGAGAGCATCTTCGTTGATGAAGACCTCCCACAGCTTCTGGATGGTCACCGCTGCGGCATCGAGCACCTCTGCGGGAAGCTTGCCTTTTTCAGCGATCTCACGAGCAAAAGCGAGGTCGACGCCCTTGACGGCATCGACGGCAATCTTGGCGAGTGCATCGGGGTTCTCTACTGCCGTCACCTCGATCTCCACGCCACCCTCGACCGAACACATCGCGAGGTAGGTGCGGTTGGTGCGGTCGAGCAGGAAGGAGATGTAGTACTCCTCGGCGATGTCGGATGCCTCTGCAACGAGAAGCTTCTTGACGACATGGCCCTTGATGTCGAGTCCGAGAATCGCTTCTGCGTTCTCGGTGGCTGCTGCGACGTCCTTGGAGTATTTGACGCCGCCGGCCTTGCCGCGTCCGCCGACCTTGACCTGCGCCTTGACCATTACTGGCTTGCCGATTTCCTTGGCAATTTCTGTTGCTCCGGCGACCGTGTCCGTGACACGACCTGCGGAGGTTGGTACGCCATGCTTGGCGAACAATTCCTTCGCCTGGTATTCGAAGAGATCCATCAGCTCACCGTCTCGTCTACGTTGACGCCCGCTCCAGGGTGTGAGCGGGTCTGAGCATCGACTTTATCCAGGTAGCCCACGGGCGCATCGGGCGCATGGATGGTATGTGGTCTATCTCACCGGCAGGTGCCGTGTGTCCTGCGCCTCACCGCAGACGACCACGAGCCGAAAGCAGCGCGGCCACAGCAAGAGTGAGCGCTCCGAGCGCCCCGACGATCACTCCGGACCCGATTACGGGCTCGAGTGCGCGTGTCTCGGTCAGCGGCCACCCGAGCAAATAGATGATCATCGCGATCACGCATCCTGCGAGAAGTGCAGTGCCGCGCGAAGGCCTCGACCGTGACGCTACGACGGCGGAGACCACAATGGTCACGGCGAGAAATGCCTGTCCCCACACGTCCCATCCCCACGGAAAAATACCGAACCACGCTGCGGTGACGTCCGTGCCACGGTAGAGCGGCAGCGCCAGTCCTGCGGCAGACAACAGCCCTCCGAGCCATGCCACTGATCCGAGCCCGACGTCGATGCGCGTGTCCGAGGTGTCGACATCCTCACGCTCAGCGCTTCCGGCGAGGAGCACACATCCGCCACACAGCACCGCGCCGATAGTGCCCAGTGCCGTCGCGACACCGCCTACGCCGAGGGCAATGCCGTCGATGTCCGTGGCCAGGACAACCGACTGCAACACACCGGACGCACCCATCACGGCGGCAACAGCCAAGACACCGAGCACGGGACGGACCGGTGCCGCCAGTACCGAGAAGAACATCGGGATGGACGCAAGGACCAACATGAAGCCCGCTACGGCGGCGACCCTGGTGGCCAGGATCGTCGGATTGGGCAGCCCATCCGGAACCGAGAGGGTCGGCAAGAGGGCGCCGGCGACGATGAGGCCACCTGCCGCGACGCCCACAACTCCAGCAACGACATGCCAACGGTTTGTTGCCGAGGTCGAGTCCACGGGCGTGGTGCGTCGAACTTCGGCAGAGTCGCCACGTCGCTCCCGGAGCTTCGACACCGGGAAGAGCACAACTCCTACCACCACGAGCACTGCCGATGCGAAAACCCCGACCCACGATCCAGGCGCCGCGTCGACTCCAGGCCCACTCGACGCACCGGCCAATACCCGCGAGCCCGTGACGCCGAGCATGCCGAGCCCGGCGCCTACGAAAGCGCCGGCTGCGACGGTAGGTGAAATCGACGCCAGCGCCGCAGCCGCCACGATGAGGACGGCAAGGGCGACGATCCCCGACCCCACTGACGTCGTCATCGGGGAATCGATCACAACGGGAACCAGCACGATGGCGTCGGAAGAGTCGTAGGGCGAAGCGAACATCGACCCCGCCGCCACAGCGGCAGCGCCGACGGCAAGTACGGACAACCACCCGCCGATATGGATTGCCGAGGCCCGGTTGGCCATATCCGCGTGGGTGGAATATCCGTATCCGTCGGACAGCGAGGCTCGGCTCACCGCGATCAATCCGAACAACCCACCCAGCGCCGCGAGTACATGAGCGGCAAGCACCAGATAGGCGCCGGTGCCCGGTTCCAGCGCAGCGGCAGTGATGGGCCGAAACAGCTCCAGACGATTCGAGTCGATCGGATCGACCAGGAGCCCGATATCGAGAACGGCCAGACCGGCCGACACCGCCCCGTAACCCGCCGTCACAGCGCCGGTGAGCGCTGCGCGGCGCGCAATGACACCGAGCACTGCCATCACCGCCACCAGAACCACTGGGGTAAGCGCAATGAGCGCAGCGACAGTGACGCCCGCACCGATCACCTCTCCCGAAGCTGCGGATACCGAGCCCTGCGTGACCACTGGCTCGAACGACAGCGCTACGACACCGCACAGCGCGCCAAGCACGGTGACTGCCGCTGCGACAACTGCTGGAACGAACGCGCTCTTGTCGTCGTCGCGGTTGGGCTCGATCCGTCGAGGAAGTACATCTGCGGACTGGTCGGTCGGGGAGATTGGTGCCACGACAGCGACGTTATCTGCCGGTGCCGATTTACATGGACTTCGCGGGCCGCGTTTCGATAACGCGTATTCGGGTAGTTGTAACCGAGCGGGGGTCGGTGCTGTGGTGACATTTCCCCTGTTCGCACTGTGAGGCACATCACATATCGGCCCAGTCTGAGCCGAAAACTTGCGCCCCCCGCGATCGTTTCGTTACCGTCTGCGGAGTCTTAAGTAACGAGCAGATCACGAAACGGAGGTCGAAGGTTTTGTCGCAGCACCGCGCGTCCTTCACCACCAGCAGATTCGTCACCCCGGCAGCTGTGACCGAGAGTGCACCCACCGTGTACTCGACCGATACCAGCTGGGGAACCGAGGCCGCAGACTTCGAGACGCCGAGCTACGACTACTTCGCCAGCAATTACGGCCCCGCCGAGAGCTACCACGACGCCGAGCTGCACAGCTCCGTCGACATCGATAGCGCCGCGGGCACCGAATCCGTTACACCGATCTTGGAAGTACCCCGCCGAGGCGGATCCCACCGCATCCCGACGCCGCCCACTGCACTCAAGGGCCGAGCAGCTGTTCTCGCTGTCGCTGCCGGGGCCATCGTCGCCGCAGGCCAGGCTGTTATCGATCACGCGCCTGCCACCCCCACTTCCGAAGAAGTTGCTCTCGCTGCAGGTTCCGCGCCGGCCGCACCCGGCATTGCCGCTACGGCAGTACCGCAGGCAGCCCAGTTCGCCACCGACAGCACGAGCACAGCAGCCTCTCAAGCTCCTCAGATCCTCAACGTCGCCAACCCGGTAGACCTGAGCCAGTTCAGCAATTTGCTGGCAAAGGGCCAGCGTTTCAGCGAAGAGCGCGCCGCACGCGAAGCCGCTGCCCGACGCCCGCTGTTCGTCCTACCGGCCGTCGGAACGTACACCTCGAACTTCGGGGCCCGTTGGGGCACCCTTCACGCCGGCGTCGACATCGCCAACGCCATCGGAACGCCGATCGTCTCGGTTGCCGACGGCAAGGTCATCGATGCAGGTCCTGCTTCCGGCTTCGGAATGTGGGTTCGCGTACAGCACGCAGATGGCACCGTCACCGTATACGGCCACATCGACACGGCAACCGTGTCGGTCGGCCAGCAGGTCATGGCCGGCGATCAAATCGCCACCATGGGCAACCGCGGCTTCTCCACCGGCCCGCACCTTCACTTCGAGGTCCACTTGCCCGGTGAGAACAAGATCGACCCGCTCCCCTGGTTGGCCTCACGAGGCATCGGCCTCGGCCCCGAAAGGGACTAGCGCCACCTTCTCTGCCCGCGCACAGACATTCCCCCCCGGCTCACACGCCCTGTCGCGCACGTGTGTAGCCGGCGGTGGACACCTCTCAGAGCTTGGTCATCGGCACACCGCCGATAAGCATCATCTTCACTCGTCCCGATGTGCCGAAGTCGACGAGAACCATCGCCGATGTTCCGCTCCCGGTCGATTCGAGGACGGTTCCGAGACCGTACTTATCGTGGTTGACGCGGTCGCCGACGGCCAACACCAACGTGTTGTTGCGCGCACGTGCGGAACCGAAACTCGGTGTACTCGAGGCCCCGCCGTGGGAACTTCCGCCCCCGAAACCGCCGCCGCCGAATCCCCCGCCGCCGTAACTGCCCTGTCTGGTGCGCCCGCCGCCAATGGAGCGTCCACCGCCGATACCCGGGTCCTCACGCTTCCACTCGATCAGCTCCTGCGGTATCTCCTGCAGGAAGCGTGATTCCGGATTGTTGATCGGCTGCCCCCACGCCGAGCGCATGATCGCGCGGGTCACGTACAGCCGGTGGCGAGCCCGGGTGATTCCCACGTAGGCAAGACGCCGTTCCTCCGACAGCTCGTTCGGGTCTCCGAGTGCGCGCATGTGCGGGAACTGCCCGTCCTCCCAGCCGGTCACGAAGACGACAGGAAACTCCAGCCCCTTGGCCGTGTGCAAGGTCATCAACGTGACGACTCCGGTACCGGAGTCTGGAATCTGATCGGTGTCGGCTACCAACGACACACGTTCGAGGAATGCCCCGAGCGAACCAGGTTCCGGCAGCCCTTCCTCCGGATCCGCCTCGCCGTCGGGCACCGTTTCGGTGACGCCCTCGGCGTCGAGTTCGGCTGCGACCGCGGCAAGATTGCGCGCCTCGGAGGTGAATTCCCTTGCCACACTGACCAGTTCGTTGAGGTTATCGAGGCGGGCGCCATCCTGAGGATCGCTGCTTCCCTCGAGCTCCGCCCGATATCCGGTCCTGTCGAGAACTGCCTCGACGACGTCGCCGATGTCGACGACGTCGTTACCATCTCCGTCCGTTGTCGTAAGAACCGCGCGGAGTTCGTCGAGCAGCTCGAGAAACTGGCCGATGAGTTTCTGAGACCGGCTGTTCAGCAATGCGACGCGCCCGTCGGCCGCATCTCGCAGTGCCCGCGAGAAGCTCATGTCCCGTTGCTCGGCATGCACGGCGACACATGCCTCGGCCCGGTCACCGATTCCTCTGCGCGGAGTGTTCAGGATACGGCGCATGCTCACGGTGTCGTCCTCGTTGGACAGCACACGTAGGTACGCCACCATGTCGCGGACTTCCTTGCGCTCGTAGAAGCGCACACCGCCGACGACCTTGTAGGGCAATCCGAGCCGAATGAAGATCTCTTCGAGTGCTCGCGAGGAGTTGTTGGTGCGATAGAAGACCGCCACCTCGTCGTAGCGCACATCGTGATTGTCCACGAGACGATCGATCTCCGATGCGACGAACGAAGCCTCGTCGTGCTCGTTGTCGGCTACATAACCGACGATCAGTTCACCCTCGCCGGTGTCCGTCCACAGCTTCTTGTCGCGTCGGCCGGTATTGCGGGAGATGACCGAGTTGGCGGCCGAGAGAATGTTCTGCGTCGAACGGTAATTCTGCTCGAGCAGAATCGTGCGCGCGTCGGGGTAGTCGCGCTCGAACTCCACGATGTTGCGAATAGTGGCCCCTCGGAACGCATAGATCGATTGATCCGCATCACCCACGACGCATAGCTCACCCGGCTCGATGGTGCCCTCCAACGCGCCGTCGGCGTCGGGAGTGCCGACCAATTCGCGGACCAGCATGTACTGGGCGTGGTTGGTGTCCTGGTACTCGTCGACGAGAACGTGCCTGAACCGCCTCCGGTAGTACTCCGCGACCTGGGGAAACGCCTGCAGCATCCCGACCGTCTCGCCGATCAAATCGTCGAAGTCCATCGCATTGGCCGCGCGCAGACGCTGCTGATAGTGGCCGTACACCCGAGCGATGAGCTTGGGCAGCTCGACCGGTTCCTTCTCCGCATCCGACGCTGCATCGTCCGGGCTGATCAGCTCGTTCTTCAGATTGGAAATCGAAGTGGAGAGCAGGCGCGCCGAGAACTTCTTCGCGTCGATCTGCAGATCCTTCGAGATCATCGTCAGCAGGCGGCGAGAGTCGTCGGCGTCGTAGATCGAGAAGTTGGAGTTCAACCCCGGCAGCAAGGACGCTTGGCTACGTAGTATCCGGACGCAACTCGAGTGGAACGTCGATACCCACATGTTGTTCGCTCGCGGCCCGACGAGTCCGACGACTCGCTCGCGCATCTCGGCTGCGGCCTTGTTGGTGAACGTGATGGCAAGCACCTGCCCCGGGGTGACACCGCGCTCGGCAAGCAGATATGCGATGCGGCGCGTCAGGACTGCAGTCTTGCCCGAACCCGCGCCCGCAACGATCAGAAGGGGCGACCCGGTGTGCATGACGGCCTCGCGCTGCTGCGGATTGAGACCCTCCAGCAATGCTTCGGACTTGGATCTACCGGGAACGGGTACAGCTACAAGATTCATGTTCATCGCTGTCTCAGGTTACCGGCGCCTACCGACACGTAGAACTACTGCCGTCATTGTTACGAACAACCGACTTTCCACGAAGCCTTCCAAGTGGCAAACTGGATCGGTGATCGAATCTGCCGTGCGTCGGCGTCCCGTCTTTCGTGTCGTGAGAACGACCGAATGCGGGGGCGGCCGATAAGTGCTTGCACCCCGAGGCCCTCGCCACCAGGGCCTCGGGGTTCTTTCATGTCAGGCACCTACCCCAGCTCGTTCAATTCAGGTATTCACCCGGATTCCGTAAACGTAACGGTGCCGGACGCGGTAACGATCCATGATGTGACACAAGGAGAAGAAATGGCATCCACGACGAAGACCGACTCCGAAAATGCGTTGCCCACCACCGAGGCCGAGATCGACGAGTTGAGGCAGGAAATCGATCGCCTGGACGCCGAGATCCTGGCTGCTATTCAGCGCCGGAGCGAGGTATCGCAGCTGATCGGCCGTACTCGGATGGCTTCGGGCGGCCCGCGCATGGTCCACAGCCGCGAAATGAAGGTGCTCGACCGCTTCAGCAGCCTTGGCCAGGAAGGTCACACACTCGCCATGCTGCTGCTCCGCCTCGGTCGCGGACGACTCGGCCGGTAAAGACTTCAGAAGCTCGTTGTGCACGGCTGCCCGTGCACAACGAGGTCCCACTCAGGGCAGTACCTTTTTCATGGGAGAGCTATGTACTTGGTCTCCAAGTACTCCTCGATACCCTCACTTCCGCCCTCGCGCCCGAATCCGGAGGCCTTGACGCCACCGAACGGCGCAGCCGCGTCCGAGATCACTCCGCGGTTGACCCCGACCATGCCACTCTCGATGGCATCGGCAACACGAAGCGCCCGATCCAGATCCTCGGTGTAGATGTACGCGGCGAGGCCGAACTCGGTCGAATTCGCGGCGTCGATACCTTGCTGCTCGGTGTCGAAACCCACGATGGGCGCGACCGGTCCGAACACTTCTTCCGCCAGGATTCGTGCGGTCGGCGGCACGTCCGTCAGCACGGTCGCCGGGTAGAAGTAACCCTCACCGCCGGATGCCTTTCCCCCGAGCGCCACCGTCGCACCTGCTGCGACCGCGTCGTCGACCAGTTCCACAACCTTGCTCAGCTGGTCCGCGTTGATCAGTGGGCCCAGAGTCGTCGACGGGTCGATGCCTGGTCCGAGCTTCGTATCCTTCATCCGTGCAACCAGCTTCGAGGTGAATTCCGCTCGCACACTGTTGGCCACGTGAAAGCGGTTGGCTGCGGTACAGGCTTCGCCGCCGTTACGTAGTTTCGCGAGCATCGCGCCGTCGACGGCTGCGTCGACATCCGCGTCGTCGAAGACCACGAACGGTGCGTTACCGCCCAGCTCCATCGACGTTCGCAGCAGACCCCCAGCCGACTGCTCGACCAGCTTCTTGCCGACCTCGGTGGATCCGGTGAACGTCAGTTTGCGCAGTCGAGGGTCCTCGAGCAGCGGGGCCGAGACCGCACTCGACTTCGACGTCGTCAGAACCGACAGAACCCCCTCCGGTAGTCCCACCTCGGCGAACAACTGTGCGAGAAAGAGCATTGTCAGCGGTGTCTCGCCGGCAGGCTTGACGATGATCGTGCATCCCGCAGCCAGAGCAGGTCCGATCTTGCGTGTGCCCATGGCGAGCGGAAAGTTCCACGGAGTGATCGCAAGAACCGGCCCCACGGGCGCCTTGCTGACCAGTATTCGGCCGTTGCCTGCCGGGGCTTGGGTGTACCGGCCTCCGATACGGACAGCCTCCTCGCTGAACCAGCGAAAGAACTCGGCTCCGTACTTGATCTCGGCCTTCGACTCGGCCAACGCCTTCCCCATTTCGAGGGTCATCAACGTCGCGACATCATCGGCGCGCTCGGTGAGTTTCTCGAACACCGCGCGCAGCAGCTCACCGCGCTCCCTCGGCGCAGTGGCCGCCCAGGAACTCTGCGCATTCGCTGCCGCGTCGAGAGCCCGGAGCGCGTCTGCAGGGCTGGCGTCGGCCACCTTCGTGAACGGCCTGCCGGTAGCTGGATCGTTGACGTCGAAAGTCGCGCCGTTCTCGGCGTCGACCGCGTGGCCGCCGATCCACAACTTCGCTGGAATGGATTCGATGAGAGTGCTGTGGTCCATACCTCGAGTGTGCCCTCGAGCAGTCCTCACCAAACGGGATGACGCGCGCAACCCGTCGGCGCACATTAGGGTTGGCAAATATGAGCGGCGACATCACGGGCACCGAGGCCTGGAAGAACCTGACGGCACACCACGACTCCATCGGCGAGACCCATCTGCGCGATCTGTTCGCCGCCGATCCGGATCGCGGCCGCGAGTTCACCCTCGACGCCGGTGAACTACACATCGACTACAGCAAGCATCGCATCGACCGCGCGACCCTCTCACTGCTCGTAGAGCTCGCACGGACAGCCGACGTCGAAGGCCATCGCGACGCTATGTTCGCGGGCAAGCACATCAACACCTCGGAAGACCGCGCCGTGCTGCACACCGCGCTGCGGCTACCCGCCGACGCAACCCTCGAGGTCGACGGCCAGAACATCGTTGCCGACGTGCACGAAGTACTGACGCGGATGGGTGAATTCACCGATCGCGTTCGCTCGGGTGAGTGGGTGGGAGCCAGTGGTCAGAAAATCCGAACCGTCGTCAACATCGGAATCGGCGGCAGCGACCTCGGACCCGTCATGGTCTACCGCGCGTTGCGCCACTACGCCACCGCGGGCATCGAAGCGCGTTTCGTCTCCAACGTCGATCCCGCGGACCTGGTTGCCGCTCTCGCCGACCTGGATCCGGCGACCACGTTGTTCGTCATCGCATCGAAGACGTTCTCGACACTCGAAACCCTCACCAACGCCACCGGTGCACGACGCTGGCTGACGGCAACCCTCGGCGAGGACGCCGTCGCCAAGCACTTCGTCGCCGTCTCCACCAATGCCGAACGGGTCGCCGAGTTCGGCATCGACACCGCCAACATGTTCGGGTTCTGGGACTGGGTCGGCGGACGGTATTCCGTCGACTCCGCAATCGCCCTCTCGGTCATGGCCGCCGTCGGAAAGGAAGCATTCGGGGAGTTCCTCGACGGATTCCACCGCATCGACGAGCATTTCCGTACGACCCCGCTCGCGCAGAACGCTCCGGTACTCCTCGGACTGATCGGTCTCTGGTACACCAACTTCTTCGGCTCGGAAACCCGAGCAGTACTTCCTTATTCGAACGACCTCTCGCGTTTCCCCGCCTACCTCCAACAATTGACGATGGAATCGAACGGCAAGTCCGTCAAGGCCGACGGCACGCCCGTCACCACCTCGACCGGAGAAATCTTCTGGGGCGAGCCCGGCACCAACGGTCAGCACGCGTTCTATCAATTGCTGCACCAGGGAACACGTCTGGTGCCCGCCGACTTCATCGGATTCGCCGAGCCCACCGACGACCTCCCCACCCGCGACGGCACCGGCAGCATGCACGACCTGCTGATGAGTAACTACTTCGCGCAGACCCAGGTGCTGGCATTCGGCAAAACCGCCGAGGAGATCGCCGCCGAAGGCACCAAGGCCGACGTCGTACCGCACAAGGTCATGCCCGGCAATCGGCCGACGACATCGATCCTCGCACCGAAGCTGACACCGTCCGTCGTGGGTCAGCTCATCGCCCTCTACGAGCACCAGGTGTTCGTAGAAGGTGCCATCTGGGGCGTCGACCCCTTCGACCAGTGGGGCGTCGAACTCGGCAAAACCCAGGCACTCGAACTGACCCCCGTCCTCACCGACACCGACGCCCCGGCGCCGCAGAGCGATTCCTCCACCGACGCCCTCGTGCGTTGGTACCGCGATCAGCGGGGTCGGGCAAAGTAGCGTCGGGACGCTGGGGCGCTGGGTCCGGGGCGCGATTTACTCCCCTTGTAGGGATCCGTACCCCCTGCACGTTCTTTGCCAGGAGGTTCGAATCCCTATACGGGGAGCATTTTGTCCGCAGATGAATCCAAACGACCTCGATACACGTCCAACTGGGTATGGACTTCGATCAACCGGGCATGTTCACCCGCGCCGACGCGCTTGCATCCGGCTATACGGACGACGATCTAAGACGCAGTCGAGCCGACCGAACCCTGTTGTCGATTCGTCGTGGCTACTTCGTGCGATCAGCGGTGTACCGAACACTGGACTCCTCCTCGCAGCATCTCCTGCTCGCCAAAGCTGTGCTGTCGGACTCTGCAGACGACGCTGTGCTCAGTCACGTGTCAGCCGCGGTGTTGCACGGCATGCCGGTATGAGGCATTGCTCTCGACAAAGCTGCTCTGACGATCGGACGAAGCTACGCCAGCAAGCGCGGCAGACGACGGACCCTGCACGGGACGCGTCTGCCCGATTCCGATCGCATGATCATAAATGGCGTACCGGTGACAGTTCCTGCGCGGACGGTGATCGACCTGGCAAGAGCCGAGGGCGTCGAGCAGGCGGTGTGTGTCGGTGACCATGCACTGCACAGTGGCCTGACCACAGCGTTCGAGTTGGCCGAAGCCATCGACGACGCCGCTGGACGAACAGGGGTGGGCCGTGCACGCCACGCGGTCGGTCTCATGTCCTCCCGCAGCGAAAGCGTCGGCGAATCACGGAGTCGACTGCTCTTTCACAACCTCGGCTTGCCTACGCCCTTGCTGAACCAGTGGGTCTACGACACCTCGGGGGGATTCCTGGGCAGGGTGGACTTTCTGTTTCCCGATGGCGTGATCGGCGAGTTCGACGGTGAGGGTAAATACGAGTCGGATCCTGTGCGAGCCGTCATCGACGAAAAGAACCGCCAAAACCGTCTGCACGACCTCGGGTGGGTCGTCGTTCGGTGGGACTGGCGGGATCTGTCGAAGCCCGACGTCCTGGTCACGCGTCTGCGCGGCGCTTTTCGCCGGGCAGCAGCAAATGGCACACCTGTTGGTACGTACCGGTCGGATCGACTCCCCTAGTGGGGATCCGAACCTCCTGCAGGGGGTTCGAATCCCAACTCGGGGAGTAAATTCGGCCCAGCAACAAGCCAACCCGGCCCAGCAACCACCCGCCCAGCACGCAGCACCGCCCCTACACCCGAGCCAACACCGCCCGCGTGTCCACTCCGGTCGGCAGTGTTCCGAATGCACCGCCCCAATCTTCACCGAGCCTGCTGGCGCAGAATGCGTCGGCGACGGCCGGATCGCCGTGGCGGACGAGAAGCGATCCTTGGAAGACGAGTGCCATGAGTTCGACGACGCGTCGAGCGCGGTATTCGATATCGGAGCGGTCGGAGAGTTCTTTGCCGACGCGTGCGATGGCGTCGTCGAGGCGCGAGTCCGATCCGGATGCCAACGATACTTCGGTGAAATACGCTTCGACGCTGTCCGGCTGCTTGGCAAGTGCGCGAAGCGAATCCAGTGCAGCGACGTTGCCCGAGCCCTCCCAGATCGACATCAGCGGCGATTCGCGAAAGAGCCGCGGCATGCCGGATTCTTCGACGTAACCGTTGCCGCCGAGGCATTCGAGAGCTTCGGCCGCATGTGAGGGCGCACGCTTGCAGACCCAGTACTTGCTGACGGCCAAGGCGATTCGACGCAACTCGGCTTCACCGGCATCACCGTGTGCTGCGCGATCGGTAGCTCCGGCCAATCGCATCATGGCCACGGTTGCCGCTTCCGATTCGATCACCAGGTCCGACAACACATTGCGCATCAGTGGCTGATCTATCAGCGGCACACCGAATGCGGAACGGTGTCTGGCGTGATGCACCGCGCGGACTGTTGCGTTACGTATCCCCGACGCCGAGCCGATGACGCAGTCGAGGCGGGTCATGTTGACCATCTCGATGATCGTCTGGACGCCGCGTCCTTCTTCGCCGACGAGCCACCCCGTCGCGCCCTGGTATTCGAGTTCGCCCGAGGCATTGGACTTGTTGCCGAGCTTGTCCTTGAGGCGTTGGAGCACCATCCGATTGCGGGTTCCGTCGGGCAGTACGCGAGGAAGCAGGAAGCACGACAGTCCACCCGGTGCATGCGCCAACGTGAGGAACATATCCGACATCGGTGCGGAGGTGAACCATTTGTGTCCGACGATTGCGAACGTTCCGTCCGAGGACGGAGTGGCCGTGGTGGTGTTGGCTCGGACGTCGGACCCGCCTTGTTTTTCGGTCATCGACATTCCGGCGATGAGCCCCCGCTTGGTGGTGGGAACGCGAAGGCCGAAATCGTAGTGGGTCGATGCGAGCAGGGGTTCGTACACGTCGGCCAGTGCTGCATTGTGGCGTAGCGCAGGCACCGCCGCGTAGGTCATGGAGATCGGACACATGTGCCCTGCCTCGGCTTGACCCCAAGCGTAGAACTTGGCGGCGCGGGCAACGTGGGCGCCGGAGCGATCGCACCGCCACGGCGTCGCGTGCAGTCCGTTCGCCACCGCAACCGACATCAGGTCGTGCCAGTGCGGATGGAACTCCACCTCGTCGATGCGGCTGCCGTAGCGGTCGTGCGTGCGCAGGATGGGAGGGTTCTCGTTGGCGAGCCGACCCCATTCCTGCACTTCGACGCTGCCTGCGAGATCTCCGAGTTCGCGCAGCTCGCTCGACGCCCACTCCGCTCCCTCGCGGTGGAGCCCTTCGAGGAGGGTCGCGTCGTCCGAGGTGTCGTACGGCACCAGATCAGGCACCTGGTTGAACACGGTGTGGGTGACGGGAAATTCAGCGGTCAAGGCGAACTCCTAACGAGCGCAGGGCGAATGCAACGAGGTCGGGTACGACGTCGGACGCTGTCGCTGACTTACTATCCGGACCGAGCGGGCCGACGAGAACTTCGCCGACGGCACCGACGAGTCCCGCCGCCGCGAGGTCGGCGTTCTGTTCCGGTATGTCTCCCGCCGCGATACCTGCAACGACCGCGCAGGCGATGGCGTCGGTGAAGCTCCTGCGGAAGACGAGCCGTTCGGCGTCGACTGCGCGATCGACGGGTTCTGCGAGCAGCGCGTAGGCCATGGTGCGGTTTTTCAAGGCGCGCCCGGCAAAGGTCTCGACGATCGCGGTGACTCGTTCGACGACAGTGCCGCTGGAACCTGCCTCCGCAACGGCGTCGACCTCCCGGCTGCATACTTCACGAAATATCGTCACGACGAGGTCGGATTTACTGGCGAAATGGGTGTAGACACTGCCTGCGGAGACTCCGGCCGCGGCGGCGACCGAGGCGATCGAGAGGCCCTTGTAGCCCTGCGCGGACAGCACGTCGATGGCGGATGCGAAGAGCGTGGCGCGTCCGGCGTCGAGCCTGGCTTGCACGGCCGTGGTGCGGCGGTACGGCATGTGAAGGATTGAAGCATTGATTCAGTGCTTCACACAAGACCTCTCGAGTACGGTTCAAGCATGTCAGTTTCGATCGTGCGCTCCGGACCGGTCACCACCATCGTGCTGTCACGACCGGAATCCCGTAACGCGGTGGACGGCCCGACAGCTGCCCTACTTGTCGCGGCCTTCGAGGAGTTCGATGCCGACGAAGACGCGGCTGTCGCCGTGCTGTGGGGCGAGGGCGGCACGTTCTGCTCCGGGGCCGACCTCAAAGCGCTGGGCACCGAACGATCGAATCACGCCACCGAACACGGCGACGGCCCGATGGGCCCGACGCGGATGCGGTTGTCGAAACCGGTCATCGCCGCGGTCTCCGGCTTCGCCGTCGCTGGCGGACTGGAACTCGCCCTGTGGTGCGACCTACGAATTGTGGAGCAGAACAGTACATTCGGGGTCTTTTGCCGACGCTGGGGCGTACCTCTCATCGACGGTGGCACCGTGCGATTGCCGAGGCTGATCGGCGCCTCACGCGCGATGGATCTCATCTTGACCGGCCGTGCCGTCGACGCCGAGGAAGCACTCGCGATAGGCCTGGCAAACAGAGTGGTCCCGACGGGGCGTGCGCGGGCGGAAGCCGAAGCTCTCGCCGCGCAACTCAGCACGTTTCCGCAGACCTGTATGCGCGAGGATCGGATGTCACTACTGGAGCAGGACGGTAAGAGCGAAGAGGACGCCATCGTCAACGAATTCCGACACGGGGCAATCTCGATGGCGGCCGATGCCCTCGCCGGTGCCGAAAAGTTCGCGTCGGGCGCGGGAAGGCACGGCGTACCGAACCCGTGATATCAGCTCGACTCTCCGTCATAGACGACATCTTTCTGCGCACCCATCGAGGCTTTGGCATCCCAATCGTGCTCCAGGGAGTCTGGCGCAGCGACGACGCCGTCGATCACGTCGAGCTGGCGGCGATCCACTCGAACCTGTCGTTGGGTCCACTCGGACGCCGGGTCGTCACCCCTACAATGCCCTTCGCACGACGACGTTGGGCACCGAGCACCGACTCACTTCCGCTCGAGTACGACACCTCTCCCCTGGCCGTGTCGGAGGTACTCGATTGGGCAGACGCGCAGGGTGAATGCGACCTCGATCCGGAAACCGGCCCGAGCTGGCGCCTCTCGGCACGATCGACCGACGACGGCGGCACTGTCCTGTCACTTGTCTGTTCGCATGTCGTCGCCGATGCTGCGGGTCTGATCGAGGCTGCAGGAATGGCTTTGACCGGCAGCGTCCCGCCGGAATCGTATGCGTACCCGATCTCCGATGTCTGCGACGCCGCCGCACTGGTCTGGCGTGTTTCCAAAGCTGCACTTCTAGCTCTCGCCGGCCTGCTCTTCAGTCGGCGTGCCCGGAGCGAACTTCGTGACTATGTCCGAGCTTCGTCCGAAGCGAGTCCGCACGAAATGTCCGTATCCACTGCGGTATTCGATATCGAAGCGCGTCTGAGTAATTCCGAGTTCATCTCCGTCGTCACCGATATCATGGTTGCGCTCGGGCAGCACGAACCGGTGGCGATCAATGTCCCGTTCCGCTCGAACATACCGGGCGCCAATGGAATCGGAATGGCCACGGTTCACACCTCACGCACCGATTCGCTCGCGGAGATCAAGAACGCCTGTAAGCGTGCGTTCACCACCCCCGCGGGTGCTCCGAGCGGATTCCCTGCCGAAATGGTTCAGTTGCTGCCCGAGCGGGCCGCAGCGGCGCTCACCTCGGCGCCGGGGCACGCGGCGGCCCTGTGCTCCAACATCGGCGACCTACCCGATGCGGTCGGTGTCATCGGCAGCCATCGCGCGAGCACCGTGGCGACGCGGGCGCTCCACCCTCACTCCGGGTCGGCGCGCACCACCAAGATCCTGTCCGCATACCTCTCGACGCTGAACGGGACGTCGACGTTGTCGCTCGTCGGCACCGATCCAGCGTTGATTCCGTCCTCTGACACTTTGGCCGAGCAAGCGCATGCGGTGTTGACGGATCGGCAACTCACTGCCCGATCGTGGCGATAGAAGTGAACCGATAGAAGTGAACACTGCCGAGCAGGTCGAGCACTACCTGCAATAGGTCACACCAATCGGTTGGAAATTTTGTTCGGCAGGAAGCGCAGAGCGATATCGATGCCCTGCCACTTGAGACCTGGCAACGCAGCGCGCCGCGATTCTTTCTCGATAGCGCCGACCATTGCGCTGACACCTTCGTCGAGAGTTGCTGTCAGAGCGGAGTTGTCGCCGGCCTTCGAGGACATGTCCGTGGCAATGAATCCGGGCAATAGCGTCGTGACGACGATGTCCGTCTTGGCGAGTTCGGCTGCCAACGCTTCACCGAGGGCCGCGACTCCGGCCTTGCTTGCCGAGTACACGGCCTTCGCACCGGGGAGACCGCGGTCCGCGCTGATGGAGGAGACGAGTACGAGATGACCGTACTTCTGTGCGCGGAAGATTTCGAGTGCGGCCTCGGCCTGCGACAGTGCACCGACGAAGTTTGTGCGTGCGGTTGCGAGGTTGGCGTCCGCGCGTCCGGATCCGATCTTCGCGCCCTTACCGAGACCTGCATTGACGATGACGCGGTCGAGACCTGAAAGTTCGTCCGTCAACTCGCCGAAGACGCGGACGACAGCGTCGTGATCGGTCACGTCGAGTGCACGAACGGCAACCTTGATTCCGGGGTTGGCGGCGATGAGTTCCTCACGCAGCACGTCCAGTCTGTCTATTCGGCGCGCGCACAGCGCCAGATCTCTGCCGGTCGCTGCAAACCGCCGGGCCATCTCCTCCCCGAGCCCCGAGCTGGCACCGGTGATCAGGATCTTCTTCCGCGTCTTCCCTGTCATGACCGCCGACCCTATGCCACGCTGGTGTGATGACCGAGAAGAGCACTGACGAATTCGATGTCATCGTGATCGGCGGCGGGCCGGTCGGCGAGAACGCGGCAAGTTATGCCATCGCCGGCAGCGATCGCACCGCAGTCATCGTCGAGCACGAACTCGTCGGGGGTGAATGCTCGTATTGGGCCTGCATGCCGAGCAAAGCGTTGCTGCGTTCCGGCGAGGTCTTCGACAGTGCCCGAAAGATGCCGGGCGTCCGAGAGGTGATCGGTGACCGATCACTCGACGTCGAGGCCGTCATGGCCCGTCGGGAAACGTTCACTCATTCTCTCGACGATTCTCCCCAGGTCGAATGGGCCGAATCCGCCGGGATCTCGATCATCCGCGGGAGCGGCCGCCTTACCGGCACCAAGACGGTCGACGTCGATGGGCGGACGCTGACAGCCCGACACGCTGTGGTTCTCGCGACCGGAACTACGGCATCGGTCCCGAACACCCCAGGGCTGCGTGATGCGTTGCCGTGGATATCTCGCGACGCCACCAACATGCATGAGGTTCCCGCCCGAATCGCCATCATCGGTGGCGGTGTCGTGGCGTGCGAGAGCGCTACGTGGCTCCTGTCGTTCGGCGCCGAGGTGACCATGATCGTCCGCGGGTCCGCCCTGCTTGCGTCCGGCGAGCCGTTCGCCAGTGACCTGGTGGCCGATGCGCTTCGTGCGCGTGGCGCAGAGATTCACTTCGATGCGGAGGTGACGAGCGTGTCGCGACCAGATGCGCGGGACACCGGTGTCGGCAAGATCCACGGCGGGCCGGTCGAATTGACGGTCGGCGGCGAGCTGATCGCCGCGGACGAGGTTCTCGTTGCGGCGGGACGGCACCCGGCAAGCGGGGACCTCGGGCTCTCGACTGTCGGGATGGTGGACGGGAAGTACGTCGACACCGATGACCAACTGTCCGTGGCCGGCACCGAGTGGCTTTACGCCGCCGGCGATATCAACGGGCGCGCCCCGCTGACACATATGGGCAAGTACCAAGCCAGGGTTGTCGGTGATGTCATCGCCGCGCGAGCCGAAGGTAAACCGTTGCACGGCAAGAGGTTCGCTGCTACCGCTGATCACGGACAGATACCGCAGGTGGTCTTCACTGCGCTCGAGGTCGCATCGGTCGGGCGGACCGAGAAGCAGGCCCGCGGGGCGGGGATCGACGTCGAGATTCTGGGTGTGGACATCGCCGTCGCCGGATCTTCGCTGCAGCAGGACGACTACTCCGGTCATGCACAGTTGGTGGTCGACAAGGCGGCCGACGTCATCGTCGGCGCAACCTTCGTCGGGCCCGGGGTGGCCGAATTGGTCCATGCAGCAACCGTTGCCGTTGTCGGCAAGGTGACGCTGGACGACCTATGGCATGCAGTCCCGTCCTACCCGACCGTCGGTGAGGTGTGGCTGCGGTTGCTCGAATCTCGCCGCGGGTAGCAGTCAGCGCAAGGACGCCGCCGCAATGCCTGCGTAGACCTCCGCGTCTCGACGCCGAATTCTCAACGCGACGAGGACGCCGACGATCGCGGCGACAATCAGAACAATCGGGATAGCGTTGACGACAACGGAATCGGATCCGGTGAGAGTGCTGTAATGGGTCCCAGCCAGGATCAATCCCGTCGTCAGGCCGACGAACCCGATGCCCGGCGCGAAGACCGTGCGCACCATCGACCGGTCGGGACGTGTCCAGAAGAAAACCACGACCGACAATGCGGCCGCCGCCTGTAACGCGATGATTCCCAGCGTGCCGAGACCGATTGCGCCTGCCGCCACCACCAGATAGGGATCGGCTCCCACGACCGCGAACACGACGAGTGCCACGGTACTGACAGCCGTCACTGTGATGCTGCCGATGTGTGGGCTGAAATGTACGGCATGGAACCGCCCGAGAACCTCTGGTAGTACTCGTTCACGACCGAGCGCGAACAGGTACCGGCTCGCGGCATTGTGCACTGCCAAATACGACGCGAGGACGCTGGTGCACAGCAACACTGCGGTGCCGTCGTAGAGGATCGTGCCACCGAATTCCTGGGCCAAAGCGAACAACAGATTCCCGAGTTCGGTCTGCGCCATAGCCGGCGCGTCGAGACCTCCGGCGGCACCGACGATGACCCAACTGGTCAGCACGTAGAACACCGCGATGGTCGAGACGGCGATATACGTCGCACGAGGAATGCTGCGTCGAGGATCTTTCGTCTCTTCCCCGTACAGTGCAGCGGACTCGAATCCGATGAAGCTGGAGAATGCGAACATCATCGCAATACCGATGGATCCGGAGAATACCTGTGCCGGAGCGAATGATTCGAGCGGGAGAGCAGCCGTACCCTTCTGCCCGAGAACGAGAACATCGAACACCGTCAGGAACGCGAACTCCGCGACCATCAACGTACCGAGCACCTTCGCCGACAGATCGGCGTTACGAAACCCGAGACAGGCGACGATGGCGACGGCGACAGCGGTGAAGACCCACCAAGGAACGTCGAGACCGGAGTCGAGGACCACGAGGTGAGTGAAGTATCCGAATGCCGCGGCCAACCCGCATGCGAGCGAGGTGTACGCGAGCACCGCGACGTACGCAGCTGCGACACCCGGTGGTTTACCGAGCGCAAGCCCTACGTAGGTATAGAAGGCGCCCGTGTTGATCACTTGCTGGCTCATCGCCGCGAACCCCACCGAGAAACACAGCAGCACAATGCCGCTCACTGCGAATGCGGCAGGCAGGCCCGCGCCGTTGCCTCGAATGAGCGCCAAGGGGACATTGCCGATCATGGCAGCCATCGGTGCTGCTGCTGCGACGACGAGAAACACCACGCGACCTGTCGTGAGTGTGCGCCGCTCGTTCATGCGTCTCCGAACTTGTAGACTGCACTCAGCTGCGACCAGTTCGGCCAGGTCAGCTCCCAGAACCGATGCATCAAGCCGTCGACGAAGTTCGGGATGAACATGACTTCGATGCGTGTCGGCTTATCCTCGGGGCGTGTCGTGGTGATCCGCATCCGCCCTGTAATACAAGTCGGCGACTGGACCCATGCCTGTTCGTCGTACTCGATCTCGCAGGTGTTGTCTGTGGCATGAACCGTGCGATGTCCGCGCTCGAATTCGGCATATGTCCGGGTTGTCCCATTAGTGAACAATTCGAATTGCGGGTGATAGGACCTCGGGACAGCGTCAGCATTCTTCGATACGACAACGACTGAAAACATCTCACGCAGCTTCTCGATAGCCATGAATGAAAAGTACGCTGCCGCAGACGACAATAACGGGATGCAACCACAACGCGGTCTTGAACGGCTCGTCAACCTGAGCGACGCGGTGGTCGCTATTGCTGCAACACTGCTCGTCCTACCCCTGGTGGAGATCGCCGGCCCTGACTCCGGCAGTTCGACATGGGAGGCCATCACCAGCCACCACGTCGACCTCTTCGCATTCGTTCTCAGTTTCACGGTGATCTTCGTGCTGTGGATGACGCACCATCGAGTATTCCGCGACGTCACCGGCTACACGACGAACCTTGCCCGGGCTAACTTTTTCTGGCTGCTCTCCATAGTCTTTCTTCCCTTCCCGACCAAATTAATCGCCGAGAAGAACGGATTCGATGACGGGGCGACGGCCACTTACGTGGGCACCATCGCCCTGTCGATGATGGCAATATTTGCGCTTCAGGTCGTCATTGCACACACCCCCGGCATCACCCGGCTTGTACCCGAGCACGGTCGGCGCACGGCGACAATCGGAGTGGTGCTCGTCCTCATCGCGTTCGGGCTTGCTTTCACCCCGGTCGGTCTGTGGTCGTTAACCGTGCTCGCACTGACAGCGTCGATCGACCGGTTCTTCGACAGCCGGGCCGCGAAGGTAGAGGTGAAGAAGTGACTCCAGCACTCGGCCTGCCGTCTCTATTCCATATGGGTGTTCCACGCCGCCGGGTTCACCGGGTGCGGAGGTGGGGCGCCGTTGGCCATCGCCGCCGCATTCTCGGCACAGAGCCGCGCCATCTCCGATCGCACCGACACCGTGGCACTTCCGACATGCGGTAGGAGCACTACATTGGGCAATCCGGCAAGACCGGGTGCCAGCTTCGGTTCGTTTTCGTACACGTCGAGTCCCGCGCCACCGATGACGCCTTCGCGCAGAGCAGTAACCAGTGCAACCTCGTCGACCACGGGTCCGCGAGCAGTGTTGATCAGGATCGACGAGTTCTTCATCGCCCGCAGCGTCGACGCATCGACGAGGTGATGGGTGCCGGCGGTGAGCGGAACATGGAGCGACAGAAAGTCACTCGTCGTCACCAGCTCGTCCCACACTACGTGCTGGACGCGGCCGGCGAACTCCCCGAGCTCGTCGTCGGTCACCTCGCGGTCGGACGGCGGGCGTGGACAGAACTGGACCGTCATGCCGAATCCGAGGGCCCGACGGGCGGTCGCGCGGGCGATGCGGCCGAAACCGGCGAGACCGAGCACCCGCCCGGACACGTCGGTGCCGAGCATCAGCTCGGGCTCCCATCCGGTGAATGCACCGGATCGAACGAAGTTGTCTGCCTCGATCACACGCCTGGCCGTCGACAGCATCAGAAGTAGCGCAATGTCCGCTGTCGAATCCGTCAGCACCCCAGGGGTATTGGCGACAGTGATTCCCTGCGCCGTTGCCGCTGCAATATCGATGTTGTCGTACCCGACCGCGTAATTGGAGATGCCGGTGATGTCCGCCGAGGCGAGTAGTTCGCGGTCGAACCGATCATGCAACTGCGACACCACGACGCTGTACTCCCCCGAGGCGCAGCGTTCGGCCAGCCCGTCGTGGTCGACGGTGAGCAGTTCCACCTCGCCCGCCGCGGCGAGAATGTCCATCCCTGGCGCGGGAATCGGCGCGGTGACCAAGATTTTTCTCATATGACCCACTCGAACGCGGGAGCATGACCGAGCTGCCGCGACCGTGCACCCTGAACTGTCTTGGAACGCACCGGTTCTCCCAGATCGATCAACAGCTGTTCCGATATCTCCACCATGGCTTCCAGGGTAGCGGGAGTCAGCCAGTCCGGTCTGGTCGCAAACAGTATGTCTTCGCTCGAGGTGTTACCGCTGGCACCGGGAGCGAACGGGCAACCGCCCAGCCCTCCGAGAGAGCCGTCGACAAGCGTGGCTCCCGCGGAGATGGCCGCGAGCGTGTTCGCGACCCCGAGACCCCACGTGTCGTGTCCGTGAAAGACGATGCGCCGCTGCGGGGTCTCTGCAACGACACGCGAAATCAGCGAACCTACCTGCGCGGGCACTGCCTGACCCAGGGTGTCGCAGATGACGATGTCCGTTGCGCCGTCGGTTCGCTCGTCGCGGGCGATATCGAGCACTCGATCCTCCGATACCGGCCCGTCGAACGGACAGGTGAAGGAAGTGGCGATGCACAGTTCGATCTGCCCACCGACCGATCGCGCGATGTCGATCGCGTCCGGCATGGCCGCCAGTGAGACCTCGGTGCTGCGTCCGATGTTCGCTTCGTTGTGCGCGTCCGATGCCGAGAAACAGTATTGAAAGTTGCGGGCTCCTGCTGCCGCAGCCTTCTCGACGTGGCGCGGCGTAGCGACCCACACCCAGCAGGAGGCAAGTTCCTCGGCGGTGAGCTCGGCGACCACCTCGAGCGTGTTGGCCATGGGTGGCACTTTGTCGCCCCGCGCCAACGATCCGATCTCGAGCTCGGGCACCCCGAGAGCGAGAAGCTGCCGGATCACCTCCAGCTTCCGGTCGGTGGAGACCATCTTGCCGGTGAGCTGGAGTCCGTCTCGCATCGTGACATCGCGCAGCTGCGCAGAAGGAGCGAACTGATACATCAGAGTCCCATCTCTTCTTCGGTCCTACCGAGAAGGGTCGAGAGCACTTCTCTGGTGTGCTCGCCGAGGTCCGGACCGACCGAGCGGATAGGAATCGATGTGTCACCGATCACGGGGACGATGCCGACGAATCCCACCTCGGCCGGTTCGGCTTCACCGGTGTCCACCTCGAAGTTCTGAATCATGTTGCGCGCCTTGTACTGCTCGTCGGCGACGACGTCTGCTGCCGTGTAGATCGGGCCGGACGGCACACCCGCTTCGTCGAGAATCCTCAATGCGTCCTCGCGCGAATGCAGGCCCGTCCATGCCGAGATAGCGGCGTCCAACTCCTCGCGCCTGCTCCAACGGCCGGCATTCGAGGACAGCTCCGGGTCGGCGCCGAGGTCGGGGCGGTCGATCGTCGCCATGTAGCGCGCAAAGATCGCATCTCCGTTGCCCGCGATGATAATCGAATGACCGTCGTTGCAGGGGTACGCGTTCGACGGCGCGATGCCTTCCATCCGGCCACCGACTCGCCCACGTTCGACGCCGTAGGCGAGATAGTCGGGGATGAGCGATTCCATCATGGACAGAATCGACTCGTTGAGTGCGACGTCGATGGACCGCTCCGACAACGACAATGCCGACTTCGCATTCTGTCGCTGAAACAGCGCCATGACGCACCCGAACGCCGCGTACAGCCCGGCGATGGAGTCACCGATGGACACTCCGACGCGGACCGGCGGCCGATCGGCGTCGCCCACAAGGTTCCGGAATCCGCCGTAGGCCTCGGCAACTGCCGCAAAACCTGGACGATCGGACATCGGACCGGTCTGCCCGAACGCCGAAATGCGGGTGATGATCAACTCGGGATTCTTCTCACTGAGCACTTCTGGCGAGAGCCCCCACTTCTCGAGCGTGCCCGGCCGAAAGTTCTCCAACACGATGTCGCATTTCTCCGCCAAGTCGATGACGTCCCGACGCCCCTGCTCGGTGCGGAGATCGAGCACTATCGACTTCTTGTTCCGGTTGATCGTCCGATAGAGCATCGAGGTGGTTCCGGAGTAGAGCCGCCAGTTGCGTAACTCGTCGCCTGTCCCAGGGCGCTCGACTTTGATGACCTCGGCCCCGAAGTCGGCCAGCATCCTGGCCGCGGTGGGCGCCGCAATGTAGTTTCCGAGCTCGAGGACGCGAACACCACTGAGCGGCAACATGTTCTCCCTTTCGTACCCCGAAGTGGAAGCATCACACTTGATTGTCAAGTTGCGATAGTGTCACCGGCGAACTGCCTGATCCGCCGACGAATGAGGTATAGCACATGAAAAGACTTGCAGCCGTTGCGCTCACTGCGGCCGTCATAGGCCTTGGGGCGCCCGCAATTGCGAGTGCGGGTACCGGCAGCTCGGATACCGGCAGCTCAGAGGTAGCGACCGCAGCAACGGGGGTGTTGTCGTTCATCGCAGCGGTATGGGCGAACTGTGGATTGCTTGGGTTCACGACGCTATGTGGAGCCCCGGGCGAAGATGCATACATCGGCTAGGGTCGAAATCTGAGGGCTTCGAACCCCTTCACGGGACCGACGCTGCGGGGCTCGGGCCCAGCTCGCAACTCATCGCTGCGGCTGGGCTCGTTTGACCTGCGACGACGCCTTTGCCGCATCCAGTTCCACCGGGGAGTGCAGGGTCACCGGACCCACGCGCAGGACGCCGTCGTTCAGCGGTTCGGTCCGCAGGCCGCCGCGGCCGATCAAGGCCTTTCGGGCGCCGGCGATCACCATCGAATCCATCCATGAACAGGGATGCGCGGGCCTACCTCCGCGGAATCGCACTGCGCCTTCGCCCGAGTCGAGTTCGAATTCGATGGCGCGCAGTCGATCGAGTTCGACGCCGCGTATCACCACATTGCGCCTGGCCACGGACGGGTCGGGCATGTCCGTGCCCAGCGCGTGACCTGCCGCCTCCCACGCTTCCGCGGCAAGAAACGTCACTGCGGCCTCGGTGTGCGCTTTCACCCCGAAGAAGCGATCTCCGCGGATGCCCTTGTTCGCGACGATCTCGACACGGTCGACCAACTCGGTGGACACGTCCGCCGCCGGGCCGTCCTTGGAACGACCGAAGTACGCGTGGGCCGGAGATACGAGAAGTTGCACGATCTCGGCGCGGTAGTGGAAAACCATTCCCCCATTCTCCACTCCTACCCCTGGGTAACGTTACATTTGTACACTCGGTGTATGTCAGCGAATACCAGAGTGGCCACGGTGGACGGCGTCATCCAGGGCAAGACGCTGGGGGACCTTCTCACCTGGCGCGGCATACCGTACGCGGAGCCGCCCGTGGGACCGCTGCGCCTGCGTGCGCCGCAACCGACCGTGGCGTGGGAGGGCGTTCGAGACGCAACCGACTGGGGCAACGCGTCCGTGCAGAGCAAGTTCTACACCAGGCTCTCCATCAACAAGTACCAGCCGGTGAGCGAGGATTGCCTCAACCTCAATGTGCTCGCCCCCGCTGCAGCGAGCGCGAAGCCGCGGCCGGTCATGGTGTTCATTCACGGCGGTGCCTATACCCTCGGCAGCTCAGCAACGCCGTTGTACGTCGGCGGCTCGTTGGTACGGCGTTCGCTACGCGAGAGCGACGGCATCGTCTATGTGTCGATCAACTACCGTCTCGGGTCTCTCGGCTACTTGGACATGACCCAGTTCTCGACGCCTGAGCGGCAGTTCGATTCGAACCTCGGCTTGCGCGATCAAGTGGCTGCGCTCGAATGGGTTCAGCGCAACATCAGCCGGTTCGGCGGCGACCCCGACAACGTGACGATCTTCGGCGAATCAGCGGGCGCCAACGCCGTCACCACACTTCTCGCGACACCTGCGGCCAAAGGATTGTTCAGGCAGGCCATTTCGGAGAGTTCGGTGCCAGGTCTCGTCGCGACGCACGAGCGCGCAACGCAGTGGGCGAAGGACTTCCTCGGTTTTCTCGGTGGCGACGCCGCACATGCCGCGCAGACACTGGACTCGGCCGATGTCACAGAGTTCGGCCGTGCCGGAAACAGGCTCGCCAAGTCAGTTCTCGAACGAACTCCAGGCCTGCACCCGTTCGGCCCGGTGGTCGACGGGGATTTCCTGCCGCGCAATCCGCTCGAAGCCTATGCCGACGGCTCCGCACATCGAGTGCCGCTGATCATCGGTACGAACAGCCGCGAGGCGACACTGTTTCCCAAGATTCTCGATGCACTGCCGACCAACCCCGAACGCATCGACAAGCTGTTCGCCCTTACCGATCCGACGGCGAAAGCTGCAGTCACCGAGGGCTACCCCGGGTATCCCGACGCCGACGCCGCAATCGACCTGGGCGGGGATTTCACCTTCTGGAAGCCTTCGTTGGAGGTTGCCGAAGCGCATTCGAAGTACGCATCGACCTACAGCTACCGCTTCGACTACGCGCCGAGAGTCATGCGGTGGCTCGGGCTCGACGCGACGCACGGATTCGAGATGTCCGCGGTGTTCGGGCTCAACGACACGATGGTCGGAAAGATGATGACGATTCCGGGAGGCCGCTCGGCTTGGGCGGCGGTCACCGAGCAAGTGCAGTCTCAGTGGCTGCACTTCGCAACTACCGGCGCACCGCTCGACTCATGGCCCGAGTACGCCGCGGCCACCCGCGAGACGATGATCTTCGACCTCCGCACGCGCGTACAGCGCGATCCTCGACGTGACCGTCGGCTCGCATGGGAGGGCTACCGCGGATATGCCAGCGGAATGACCGAGCCGTTCAGCGCCGCTACTTGAGAAGCCGCGACATCCGGCGGTCGGCAAGAATCTTGCCGCCGGTCTGACAGGTTGCGCAGTACTGGAACGATCGCTCGGCATAAGAAACCTCGCGGACCGGGTCGCCGCACACCGGACACGGCAAACCGGTTCGGGCATGCACAGCCATCCCGGACCGCTTCTCGCCCTTCAGTCGTGCGGCGTCCTGCCCTTCGGAGCGAGCCACGGCGTCGGCGAGCACCTCGCGCATCGACCGGTACAACACGGACACTGCTTCGGCGTCGAGTTTGCCGGCCGAGGCGAACGGAGACAGTTTCGCCACGTGCAGGATCTCGTCGGAATATGCGTTTCCGATCCCGGCGATGAGCGACTGATCCACCAGGGCAGTCTTCAGCCGCGCGGTGGTGCCGCCGAGAATCTCGGCGAACTCGGGTTCGGTCACGGCCATCGCGTCGGGACCGAGGCGGGCGATGCCCGGAACTTCGCGCGGATCGTGAACGACCCACACTGCCATCCGCTTCTTGGTGCCTGCCTCGGTCAAGTCGATCGCCGGCGTCAGGCCTTCGGGAGTGAAGAAGTGGATTCGAAGCGCAAGCGGACCTTTGCCTGGCTTCGGCGGCGCGTCGCTCGGCTTGTCGGTCCAGCGCAGCCAGCCAGCACGGGAGAGGTGGGTGATCAACCACAGGTCGCCTGCCTGCAATCCGAGGTGTTTGCCGAACCTGGCGGCATCGGTGACATCACGCCCCTGCAGATCGGTGACGGGCGGATCGAATGTCTTGAGGACGCTCAGCGCGGCGATGTCGATCCGGCCGATGACGGCCCCTACCGCGTGTGCGCGCAGGAATCCGGCGAGCGCTTCCACCTCGGGCAGCTCAGGCATCGATCCAGTATGCGCCTACACTGTTCACCGTGAAGGTTCCAACGCCGTACGAGGACCTGCTCCGCCACGTTCTCGATTCCGGCACTGCCAAATCGGACCGTACCGGAACGGGTACCACGAGCATCTTCGGGCACCAGATGCGTTTCGATCTCAGCGAGGGCTTTCCGCTGATCACCACCAAGCGCGTGCACCTGAAGTCGATCGTCTACGAATTGCTGTGGTTTCTGCGCGGCGAGTCCAACGTCGAATGGTTGCACGAGCACGGCGTCAGCATCTGGGACGAGTGGGCGGCCCCGGACGGTGAACTCGGGCCCGTCTACGGCGTGCAGTGGCGATCATGGCCGACGCCGTCGGGTGAGCACATCGACCAGATCTCCCAGGTGCTCGATACCCTCCGCACCAACCCGGATTCACGACGCATGATCGTCTCGGCGTGGAACGTCGGTGAGATTCCGCAGATGGCGCTGCCGCCGTGCCACGCGTTCTTCCAGTTCTACGTTGCAGACGGCAAACTGTCGTGCCAGCTGTATCAACGCAGCGCCGATCTGTTTCTGGGCGTTCCGTTCAACATCGCGAGCTATGCGTTGTTGACGCACATGGTGGCGGCGCAGGTCGGCCTCGAGGTCGGTGACTTCGTATGGACGGGCGGAGACTGCCACATCTACGACAATCACCGTGATCAGGTCGCCGAGCAGCTGACCCGTGAGCCGTACCCCTACCCGAAGCTGATACTCGCACAACGTGATTCAATCTTCGACTACACCTTCGAAGATGTCGAGGTCGTCGGGTACGAGCACCACCCTGCCATCAAGGCGCCGGTGGCAGTCTGATGCCCTCTCGTCATATCGGCATGATCTGGGCGCAGACCACGGGCGGAACCATCGGCGACGGCGGGTCCATCCCCTGGCGAGTACCGGAGGATCTTGCGCATTTCAAACAGATCACCGCTGATCACGCGGTGATCATGGGGCGAAAGACTTGGGATTCGCTTCCGCCGAAGTTCCGTCCGCTGCCTGGGCGTCGGAACGTCGTGGTCACGCGCAACCCGGACTGGCAGGCGCGAGGCGCTCAGGTCGTCTCCAGCGTCGAGGCTGCACTGAGTCTCACCGACGGCGATACCGCCTGGATCATCGGCGGCGGTGAGATATACCGAGCGGCAATGCCGTTGGCGACGGAGTTGCAGGTCACCGAAATCGACCTCGATATCGACGGCGACACCTCGGCGCCGGAGGTCACCGGTGAGTGGTCGGCACTTACCGGACAATGGCTGATCAGCCGAAACGAAGGCATCCGATATCGCCACGTTCAGTACGGCAAGGCTTACCAAAGTACTTGATCTGCACAGCCATTCGAGCAGACCACTCTGACCGAAGCTGCTCGTGGGTCATACTGAGCGCATGGACAAGAAGTCACTCACCGCCCTTGCCCGACAACAGTTGAAACTCGCCGTCGGCACGTCCAGTGGCAGAAGTTCACAGACCGTCTACGGCGGACATCAGCGCCATCTCCGTCAGACAGTGGTAGCCCTCGTGGCAGGTACCAAGCTCGGTGAGCACGACCTGTCCGGAGAATCGACCGTGATCGTCCTCAGCGGTCAACTCAAGCTTGTGAGCGGCGAGAAGTCCTGGAAAGGCTCCGCCGGCGATCTCCTGGTCGTTCCGGACGCGAGACACAGCGTCGAGGCCGTCGAAGACGTCGCGTTTCTCCTGACCGTCTCGATCTAGGAGCCGCGAACCACCATCACCGGGCAGTCGGCAGTCTGAATCAACGCATAGCTGGTGGATCCGAGCAACATGCCGGTGAATCCGCCTCGTCCACGACTGCCGACCACGATCAGCGCAGCCTGCTCGGACAACTGACTGAGCACGCGTACCGGACGATCCTGTGCGACGACGCGCCGCACCTCGACGTCTGGGTACTTCTCCTGCCAGCCTGCAAGGCTTTCCGCGAGCACGGCTTGTTCGGAGGCGGAGATGACTTCCCAGTCCTGCGGTACACCTGCGCCATGCGCGAGACTGACATCGGACCAGACGTGCACCGCGATCAACGCCGAACCACGTTGCGCTGCTTCGTCGAACGCGGCAGCGATCGCGACCTGATTGATTGCCGAGCCGTCGACTCCAACCACTACCGGCCCCTGAGCCGGCGGCAGACCATCCATGGACCGCCCACGGACTACCACCACCGGGCAGGCGCAATGCGCGCTGAGCGCAACCGCCACCGATCCGAGTACCCCTGAATCCGACTCGCCGAGCCCGCGCGCACCGAGGACGACGAGGTCGCTCCTGGACGACTCGTCGAGCAGAACGTCGACTGTGTTGCCCTCGCGCGCTTCGACGACGATGTCGAGTGGGGCACCTTCGACCGACTCACGGGCAAGGATTCGGGCGGCATCGAGTCGCGAGCCGGCCACTGCCTGCGCTGTTTCGCCAGGGTCTCGCGACGTAGGTGAAAGTTGCGGCGCGACGGCGGTGACGATGCGCAACACCGCGTTCCTGACGACGGCCGAATGGGCGGCCCAGATCGCCGCACGGTCCGCCGATTCCGATCCGTCGATGCCCACGACAATGGTTCGGGGTCTATTCACGTGCGAACCTCCGGTAAGGATCAGATGTCGGCCCAGGATAGACGACATGTGTTCCTGACGGGGGGCAACAAAAAGGTGCCTCTCTCCAGTTTCATCATCGAAACCGGAGAGAGGCTACTTTTCCCACAGACCCCCCGGGGAGCTATTTCCTCGTGCGTCGCCCCTACGACGCACGGAGCTTTTGGGCCTCGATCACTTCCGCCTGGTTCTCCAAGTCGTCGAGGAAGTCCGAGAGAATCGCCGTGCTTCCCGCGCCCCGGCCGAGATCGACACGGTCGAAAATTCGCCAGTGCCTCAGGATCGGCAACAACACTTCGTCGAGATGACGTCGCAGATCGTAGATCCCGTTGCGTGAGACAAGCATCGCGCTGCGTTCGAAGCCTGGCATACCGGTACCCGGCATCCGAAAGTTGAGGATGACCTCGGTGATGGCCTTCGCCATCTGGGCAGGTGCGATATCGAGCGCGGCAGACGCTGCGTCGCGAAGAAAATTCAAGTGCAGTTGCTGATCCGCGACGATGCGGCCCAGAAGTTTCGTAGCGACCTGATCGTTGCACTCGGCCGCGGTGTTGCGATGACTGACCATGGTGGCCATGACGTCGACCGTGGCGTGAACGATCGATCGCAGCAGGTGCTGCCCTTCCATCGCGGACTCGATCCCCACGGTCATGCACTGAAAACGCGCTCGGTCCAATGCAACCGGATCTACGCTTTGCGTCGCCACCAGGTATCGATGGATCGCCTCGGCGTGACGCTTCTTCTCACTGTTCCACTCGTATATCCACCTGGACCACGTGTTGCGGGCGGTACTCGTCCCATACACTTCACGGTGATCGAGCGCAGTACTACTGTGTGTCAGCAGCGTGGTGACCAGCGCTGCCTTGGCCGTTTCGGTCAGGGTGGATCGGCGCTGACGCCAATACCTATCGGGATCGACATACTCCGCTGGGTCCCATGTGGTCGCTGCAGCCAAGTGCCTGTGCAGATTCGCTCCGATCACGGGTTCCAGCTCTCGAAGCAATACCAGTTGACTCACCGCTCCGCTGACCATCCACACCCCCCGATCGCACCCTCGCACGTGTCTTCAAGCCGACGCAACGGCCGTCCGTCAACGTTAAGCGGCCGACCACCGTGTTGTGAACCAGATACCGATTGTTTAGGTCATGTCGCAAGCCCCGGGACACGAAGCTGAGAGCCTTCACAAATTCTTTCTTTCAAACCCTGGATAACGCGTTCATAACATCCTATGATCAAGTCCGTTAGTGAGCCGAAAACAAACCTGAAGTATGCAAAAAGTGGTTATATGCAATAGGTCGAGTTAAAAAATGCAATTTTGCACTATAAAACGTGTGAGAAACTTTGTTCCCTCCAGAGCTGAAGTTCCTACCCGAAGGGCTGATCTGTGACCGTTCACAACACGAAGAGTCTCGGAATAATGGTCGCAGGCGAGCTCGCGTCCGCTCCGCTTCGCGATTTCCGTGCCGTGGCGCGCCAACTCGTCGGCCACTTCGCCGCCAACACTCCCTGCGGTTCACTGCCCGGCGAGCAGCTGCACGGCGACGTCACCGAATTCACCGTCAAATGCATCAGCATCGCGGTCCAGATGCTCGACGAACGTCGACCTCCCAACGAGAGCGATCTTGCCCAACTTCGAGCCAAGGCAAGCCAGTGGGCGCGCGAGGGAGTTCCACTCGAATCAGTGCTCACCGTCTACCACGAGGGAATTCAGATCGGTTGGAATCTCGTATCCAAGCGTGCAGGCGAAGGTGACACCAGCAACCTGATCGAAGCGGCCAGGATGTTCGTACTGCTGTCCGAGAAAGTGTCCATTGCTGCGTCCAAGAGCTATGTCGAGGAACTCCAAGCAGTCGCCAGCGAACACCACACAGCTGCACACACTTTGGTCTCCTCACTACTCAGCGGCCACAACGCCGTCGCAATTGCGCGGCAGTCCGGCATAGAACTAGCCGAGAGTTACCTCGTACTCGCGATCTCCGTCCCCCCACACCCGGACGAGAACGACCCGGCGATCCAGAAGACAGTCGCGGCCCGTCGCAAGCTACGACGCGTGCAAGCTGAATTGGCAACGATATGCGGCCGCACTCCGCTGTCCATGCTGAGCACCGAGGGCGGCACCGTACTCATCCCCGGTGTCCACGACGAAGAATGGGTCGAAGCTCTGGTGCATCGCATCAGCACCGCCGCCGAAGTGCCCGTCACCGTGACAGCCGAGCAGGCCGCCATGTCCGACATCCCCACAGCCGCCGACCAGGTCCATGAACTTCTTGCGCTCGCGCACCAACTTCACCGACCTTCGGGGCTGTACCGAATGGACGATCTGGTTCTCGAATACCAGCTCACCCGGCCTGGTCCAGGCAGGCGTCACCTTCGCCAGATCCTGGAACCACTCGATTCCTCGCCGGAGTTGCTCGAGACACTCGAGATCCACATTTCGCACGACCTCAACCGACAGCGATCGGCGCGACAGCTACATCTGCACACCAACACGGTCGACTACCGGCTCAAGCGCATCGCTCAGCTCACCGGTTTCGATCCGACCCGGCCCTCGGGCATCCGCCACCTGCAAGCTGCGCTGGTTGCACGCCGACTCGAAGCATCTCAGGGTGCTGCTTAGAAAATCCCCGCCCAGGGTAGTAACAGTGAAGGAATAGTTGCCCCAGGGTTGTGGTTGAACACTTCGACAGCGTTCGATCCATGCCCCGGGTACCAACAACATTGCCGCTTCGAGCGGCCTCTTGCCGAGAGGCGCACTGGCGGACGCTGTCACTACAGAGAACCGCCCGCACATGTGTGGGCGGTTCTCCTTTTTGGAACGGGAGCCATCAACATGGCAGCACTGTCGCTTCGCCTCGACCGCGTCGTCAAGCAGTACTCGGCCGGAGATCAACCGGTACGAGCCCTCGACGGCGTAGATCTCACGATCGAGGGTGGGCAGTTCGTCTCCCTCGTCGCTCCCTCCGGCGCGGGGAAAAGCACCTTGTTACACATGCTCGGCGCCCTCGACGTACCCGACTCGGGATCGGTCATCTTCGACGGCGTCGACATCACCCGGTTGAGCGACAACGAGCAATCGGACTTTCGACGTCACGAAGTCGGCTTCGTGTTCCAGTTCTTCAATCTGCTCCCGACGATGTCGGCGTGGGAAAACGTCGCCGTCCCCAAACTTCTCGACGGAATGCCCATACGTAAGGCAAAAGCCGATGCCCTCCGCTTGCTCGACATGGTCGGCATGGCCGATCGAGCCGAGCACCGGCCCGCGCAACTGTCCGGGGGACAGATTCAACGTGTCGCCATAGCCCGAGCTCTGGTCATGAATCCGGCGCTGCTGATCGCCGACGAACCGACCGGCAACCTCGATTCCAAAACCTCGCAGACCGTTCTGAACATCCTCGCCGACATAGCCCACGACAGCGACAGCTCCCGAGCCGTCGTGATGGCTACACATGACCTCGAGGCCGCGCGCAACACCGACCGGGTCATCAGCATGCTCGACGGCCGGATCGACACCGACGTCCTCTCGGGTTCCCGACTGTGATCGAAACCGCTCTCAGCCGATTCCGAGTTTTCGGGCTTCGAGATCTGCGCACGCACTGGGTTCGATCGCTCGTCTCTGCGGCCGTCGTCGCCGTCGCTGCAGGCTTGCTCATCGCAGTGCTCGGAACATACGGTTCGCTCACCGGCTCGGTCGAACGGCTCACCGCGTCCATTGCCGGCAACGCGGACCTCGAAGTCATCGGCGTCACCGACAGCGGGTTCTCCCAGTCCGAACTCGATGTGGTTCGCGCAGTACCGGGTGTCGACGCGGCCGTTCCCATGCTCCGCAGCGACCTCGTGACCGGGATCGGAAAGGTCACCGTCATCGGCGTCGACTCCTCGATCACGGCACTGGACTCCGATCTGCAATCCGCCGTCTCCGGGTCGGTCACCCAATTCGCCAAACCTGGAGCCGTGCTCGTCGGACCCTCTACGGGATTGCAGGAAGGCGAGAGTTTCGAGGTCGGCGGGACACCGTTGACCGTCGCCGGTGTGGTCTCCGGCGCAGGATCACAGCGCATCGGTGGCGGAAAGTTCGTTCTCGCACCACTGAACTTGGCGCAGACCCTCACCGATCGCTCGGGAGAAATCGATTCCATCTTCGTGATCGATGGTTCGGATCACGGTGTCAAAGAAGCACTGACCGACGCCGTAGCAGGCCGCGTCGCGGTGATGGACCCCGACTTCCGAGCCGATCGAGCGGACGCCGCGATCAGCCTGACACGCAACGCAACGTTGATGGTCTCGCTGATCGCCTTCGTCGTCGCAGGATTCCTCGTGTTCAACGTCATGAACATGGCAATAGCCAAACGCCGACCCACCATCTCGGTATTGCGCTCACTCGGAGGCAGACGATCGACCATCGTCCGCGATCTCCTCGGTGAAGCAGCCCTCGTCGGACTGATCGGCGGGGCAATCGGCACTCCACTCGGAATTATCATGGGCCGCATCGCCATCAGCAGTCTTCCGCCATTTCTGGTGCAAGAAATCGACACTCGCATCGAATACGTGATGCCGGGCTACGCCATCCCCGTAGCGATCATCGCCTGCATCCTGGCCTGCGTCGGCGCCTCCGCGCTCGCCGCAGTTCAGGTGTACCGAATCTCGCCGGTGGAAGCACTCGCCGTCGGGGGCTCGGAGACGGACGCCGGCAGAAAAAGGTCCGTCACGGTCGGCGCTGCAGCACTCGGAGTGCTCGGCGTCGTCGGAGCCGTCGTGCTCGCGTCCACGGTCGAAGGCCAACTCACCCTCGCCGCCGGTGCACTGTTCCTGGTCGGCGTCGTCGCACTCTGCGTCAGCGGAACCGATCTCATCGTCGACGCCGTTGCCGGACTCCCCCGCCGCTGGGGTGGCGCGGGAAGACTCGCGACGGCCACCGTCGAACGAGCACCGCGACGAATCTGGGCGACGGTGATGACCATCGTCGTCGCCGTCGGAGTCAGCGTCGGAGTGTCGGGAGCCCTGGACAACTTGACCTCAGCAGCAACGGATTCACTGTCCTCCCTCGGCCGCACCGATATCTACGTTTCGCTCACCCCCAGCTCGGTGGTCCCCGCGGGCTCCACCTTGGATCCTGCAGTGGTGCAACGTGTCCGCGACACCCCAGGAGTACAGAACGTGGTCGAAGGACAATGGGCTTACGCCACACTCGACGACGAGTTCGTCTCCATCCAAGCCGTCGGCGAGGGCAGCAATGCGGTCACCCTGTCCGTCCTCGACCAGGACGTTCGCGCTGCAGTGTTACGCGGCGACGGCGTCGCGATCTCCCGCACACTCGGTGAAGCACAGGGCATTTCGGTGGGAAGCATCATCGAACTCCCCACCCCGACAGGCACCCGAGAAGTCGAAGTCCTCGCACTCGTCGACTACCTCAACGCCGCAGGGGGAACAATGGCCATCTCGCTGCAATCGATGCAGCAATGGTTCGACCGCCCCGGCGCGACCTACCTCGAGATAGCCGTCGACGGCGACGCCGCCACCGTGCTCGACGAACTCGACGCCACCCTGCCGCCGGAGGTGTACGCGTACTCGGGCGAGGAAGCGCTGGCAGGGGCCAGCGGGTCCATCGCACAGGCGGGGGCACTGGCCGTCGCGCTCCAATGGATCGTGGCACTCGTCGCCGCCGTCGCACTGCTGAACACACTGACCCTGTCCGTCCTCGAACGCCGCCGCGAACTCGGCGTCCTGCGCGCCATGGGCGGGCGCCGCGGCACACTCGCTCGGATGGTCGTAGCGGAGGCAGTCGCCGTCGGGATCGTCGGCGGCATCCTCGGCATCGGAATCGGCGCCGCACTGCAATACCTCAGCACCCTCATCCTCGGCGCCAGCACAGGAATCTTCATCCCCTACTCCATCGGGCCGACCGTGGTCGTCTACGGATTCGTCGCACTCGCCCTCTCACTCATCGGATCGGCTCCCCCAGCCCTCCACGCTGCACGTTCGACAATCGTCGACGCGATTGCCGCCGACTGACAAGGCGAGTTGTACACTCGCACGTGCACAACTCGCCTTCGTAGCTCAGGGGATAGAGCAACCCTCTCCTAAAGGGTAGGTCGCAGGTTCGAATCCTGCCGAGGGCACCAGATCGCTCCCTCTGCTCTGAGCAGAATTGCGCACACCCGTTCCGGACCAGCGCTAGGGTTCGGCCCATGGGTGAGGTCATCAGCATCGAATCGCGCCGGCCGCCGCGCACTCCTGACACAGCGAAGCCACTCGGCCGGGCGACTGCCATGGAACCGCTGTGGCGCGAGGTGGTGGGCCGTCGACTACGCGAACGCCGACAGTCCCGAGGCGACACATTGTCCGACACCGCGACGCGCGCCGGAATTTCACCGCAGTACCTTTCCGAAGTCGAACGTGGCTGCAAGGATCCGTCGAGCGAGATCCTCGCGGCCGTCGTCGGTGCGCTGGGGACGTCCATCGCCGAGATCGCCGGGCTCGCGCACCATGACCTCATCCGGGGTGGGGTCAGCATGCTCGCCGCTTAGCGGTTCTTCAGAACCTGGTCGACGATTCCGTAGTCGAGAGCTGCCGACGCGGTCAGCACCAAGTCTCGGTCGGTGTCGTGCCGGAGCGTCGCAACGTCTCGGCCGGTGTGCTCGGCAAGTATCGCTTCCATCTCCGAGCGCACACGCACCACCTCGTCGGCTGCCAAAATGAGGTCCGGGATGGTGCCGCGACCTTGCGCTGCCGGTTGATGCAAGACCACCCGACTGTGGGTCAATGCAGATCGACGTCCCGGTGCACCTGCTGCAAGCAGGACTGCCCCCGCCGCCACCGCCTGACCGACACATGTAGTTGCAACGGCAGATCCGATGAACTGCATGGTGTCGTACACCGCGAGCATGGCTGCGGTATCACCTCCCTCGCAGTTGATGTACATCGATATCTCCCGGTCGGGCGAGTCCGCTTCGAGATGCAACAACTGCGCAATCAGTGCATTCGCAACACCGGCATCGATGCCGGTTCCGAGGTACACGATCCGTTCGCTGAGTAGGTGCGAATAGACATCGACGACGCGTTCGCCGCGTGAATCTCGTGTTATGACATTGGGAATGGTGTAGGAGCTCATCACTGCACCCCCATCCCGACCGGCATACGACGAGCCGGCATCACCTGATCGAACGAGTCGACGATGGCGTCGACGAAGCCGTACTCACGTGCAGCTTCGGCGGTGAACCAGCGATCGTGCAGCGAGTCGTCGAAAATCTGTTCGCGCGACTGTCCGGTGTCCTCGGCGATCAGACCGAGCACCGTGTCACGGGTGTGCCGTAGGTCGTTTGCCTGCACCTCCACTTCGACTGCCGAACCGCCGATGCCTGCAGAGCCTTGGTGCATCAGAATCCGGGCGTGTGGTAAGGCGTAACGCTTTCCATGGGTACCTGAGGACAAAAGGAATTGTCCGGCGCTGCAGGCCAATCCGAGGGCAAGCGTCGATACTTCGCACGGAACGAGGCGCATCACATCACGAATGGCCAGCATCGCCGGAACCGATCCGCCCGGCGAGTGGATCCACAAAGCAATGTCGGCCGAGGCGTTCTCGGCGGCGAGGGTCAGCAGATGGGTCGTCAGGACGGTCCCGTTGTCGTCGTCGAGGGCACCGTCGAGGACGAGCACTCGATGACGCAACAGCTGTCGGCGGAGGTCGGAGGAGAACATTCGCGGTGTCGAGTCGGTCATGGCTCCACTATTGCCCACGAGAACCGTTGCGCACCAGCATCTCTGCCGAGAGCAGAGATATTCGACGCCTATCTGCTCACAGCAGCGAAAGGGTATGTCGTCGACTTCAGCGGGGGCTTGTGGATCTGGCTGATGTTCGATATCGTCGAACATACGTTCGAGATTGGGGGATCTCATGCAGGTATCAGAGGTACTGGAGTTCGTGGCGCGACTGAACGAGCTGAAATCCGTAGCGGACGCGGCTATCGGAATCGATCTGATCACCGCACTGGAGACCGCAACCTGCGCGTGCGCTGCCGCCCAGGCAGTGGCCACCGATGCCGTCGCCGTTTCGATCAGCGAGCAACGGAAGGCGCTCGGAAAACCCAAGGCGCAGTGGCGGGCAGGCCTCGCCTCGCAGATCGGGCTCGCGCGGCGAGTATCCCCGAGTAAAGGTGCCACCTTCCTCGGATTGGCGCGATCACTCGTGCACGAGATGCCGCATACCCTCGACCGCCTACGCGGCGGTGAGCTCAACGAGTATCGCGCCATTCTGATCGCCAGAGAGACAGCATGTTTGACGGTCGAGGACCGGCAGGTCATCGATAGACGGCTGTGTGCGGACGGGCGCGCCCTGAATGGACTCGGTGACGACGCCATCGCCGCGAAGGCCCGCGCGATGGCCGCTGAACTCGATCCTGCGTCGGTGGTGAAACGCTTCGAAAAGGCGTTCTCGGCGCGCCGCACCAGCACTCGGCCACAACCGGATTTCATGTGCCAATTCACCACAGTGACATCGATGGATCGTGCCGTCTGCATGTGGGCGACCCTCCGACGTGACGCCGACTCGATCGTCAACGCCGGCGGAGAGATACGAACCCGAGACCAGATCATGGCGGATCTGGCATACGAGCGCATCACCGGAACGGCATCAGCGGGCGCGGGTGCACCGGTATCGGTCAACCTCGTGATCGCCGACACGACTCTCCTCGCCGACAGCACCGCCCCCGCCCACCTGCAGGGATACGGAGAGATCCCCGCGGTCATCGCCCGCAAGTTGGTAGGCACTGCGTGTGCAGACACCACACGGGTCGAGCTCCGCAGGGTGTATGCCACCCCCTCGACCGGCGCGCTCACCGCGATGGAATCGAAAGCTCGAATCTTCCCGGCAGCGCTGGCCCGATTGATCGACCTGCGTGATCGAACGTGCCGAACACCGTGGTGCGACGCACCGATTCGTCACCACGACCACATTCGGTCCTACGCACGAGGAGGCGAGACCAGTGCGAGCAACGGCGCAGGCTTGTGCGCCGCATGCAATCACGCCAAGGAAGCAGACGGGTGGAGTGCCGAACCTCGAAAAGCATGGAAACCCGGCGTCATCCACATCTACGACATCACCACACCGACCGGGCACGAGTACAGCTCGACAGCGCCGCCGCTGCCCGTGGTCGTCAGCTACACCTCGTTCGTCGAGCAGGAGATGGCCATCGGCCTCTCCGCGGCATAGATGCCTGATGGGTCACTCCGGGAAGGAAACGACAGCCCCACCGGTTACACTGGTCATCGACGCGCGTAGCTGCACGTCAGACGTCGTGGAATGCTTCTACTTCCGCCCGGCCCCGGCCGCGTAGTCCATGTGCACCGCGCACAGGCTTTTCTTACGGCGATCGAAACTGCCCACCGGCAGTCTCGCCACCCCTTTGCACTTGTCGGGCGTACAGCCCGTGGTGCAACACCTTGCCCGAAAGGCGCATCACATCGTTATGACTACCTTTGCTTCACTCGGCGTTCCGAACGCGCTCGCCGAAGTTCTCTCCAGCCAGGGCAAGGTCGACGCCTTCCCTATCCAGGCGGACACACTCCCCGACACTCTCGTAGGACGCGACGTTCTCGGCCGCGGAAAGACGGGCAGTGGCAAGACACTCGCTTTCGCCATCCCCATGGTCGCGCGCCTCGCCGGACAGCTCCCAGGTAACCGCAAGCCCGGCCGCCCACGCGGGCTGATCCTTGCCCCCACTCGCGAGCTGGCAACCCAGATCGCCGCCGCAATCGAACCGTTGGCCGCGGCGTACAAGCTCAGCGTCACGACCATCTTCGGTGGCGTCTCGCAGAACCGTCAGGTATCCGCCCTCAAGGGTGGCGTCGATATCGTCGTCGCCTGCCCGGGTCGGCTCGAAGACCTGATGAAGCAGCGCCACGTCTCACTCGACTCCGTGCAGATCACCGTTCTCGACGAAGCCGACCACATGGCAGACCTCGGGTTCCTTCCGGTCGTCACTCGACTTCTCGCAGCTACCCCGCCGAAGGGTCAGCGTCTCCTGTTCTCGGCAACGCTCGACAACGGCGTCGACAAGCTCGTCAAGCGGTTCCTCACCGACCAGGTGACGCACTCCGTCGACGAGGTCACCTCGCACGTAGAAGCCATGACGCACAGCGTCTTCGAGGTCGACGGCGTCGAAGCCAAGAAGAAGCTCGTTCAGCAATTGGCCTCGGGCACCGGACGTCGCATCCTGTTCATGCGGACCAAGCATCAGGCCCGCAAGCTCGCCAAGCAGCTCACCGAAGCTGGAATCCCGTCGGTCGACTTGCACGGCAACCTGTCTCAGGGTGCACGTGACCGAAACCTACTCGCGTTCTCGTCGGGCTCGGCGCGCGTACTCGTCGCCACCGACGTTGCCGCTCGCGGTGTGCACGTCGATGACGTCCAGCTCGTCGTGCACGTGGATCCACCTGCCGAGCACAAGGCATACCTGCACCGTTCGGGCCGCACCGCTCGCGCGGGAAGCGCCGGAGATGTCGTGACGGTCGTTCTCCCAGAGCAGCGCAAGGACACAGCAATCCTCCTGCGCAAGGCCAACATCAAGGTGACCCCGGTCCGCGTCACGGCGGACTCGCCCCAGGTGTCCGAACTCGTCGGCGAGCAGGCTCGGTACGTCGAGCCCGTACCGGTCAAGGCTGTTCAGCAGCCGCGCCAGGGCAGCCCACGCGGCAACGGCAGCTCACGCAGCAGCAGCAACCCTCGCAGCGGCGGCGCTCCGCGTCGCAGCGGCGGTGGCGGTCAGGGCCAAGGCAGCCAAGGCGGCGCAGCACGCCAGCACGCAGCCGGCGGCGGCGGTGGCCGTAGTCGCCGTCCCGCAGGTCCTGCCGCGAGCCGTACTCGCTAGATCCAACGAAAACTGTGCGCGCGCGACCGATGGTTGCGCGCGCACAGTCGTTTCCGGACTTGGTTCTACAGCGTGCGGGCGTAGCAGATCGAGGTCAGGGCGTCGACGTACGGGCCGAATGGCTCGATCCTGGTGTAGCCCTCCCGTTCGTAAAATCTGACGGCGTCCGGTTGACCCGATCCGGTTTCCAACTTGAGAGTATGGATACCGTGGGCGCGCGCTGCTTCCTCGAGCTTGCGCAAAATTGCGACCGATGCACCGCGTCCACGTTCAGCGGGAATGACGTACATCCGCTTGATCTCCGCTTCCTCGCCCCCGAGCAACCGAAGTCCCCCGCACCCGATGCCTACCGACGAATCGTCGCGCGCGACGACGAACACCAGCATGTCCTCCCCGGACGGTGGCATCCCTGGTTCGTGGCTGCTGTTTCCGTAGCGAGCATCCAACTCCGCCCGCTGAGCGGCTCGCAACTGTGCCCCGGCCGGGGTATCCCAGCCTTCTTCTTCCACCGTGATCACTCGGGTACGCCTCTCTGGTTTCTGTTGGCGTGAGTGCAAGGACGGTGCTGGCACACTGGACCGGTGACCGAAAGCCGCACCGAACACCACACGTCGACTGCGTTGACGCCTGTCGAACTCGCGACGGCCGCCGTGATGAGCAGCTTTGCAGTCGCTCTCTCGGTGGTTGCGATGGTGGTTCCGCTGGCCACCGCGTTACAGATCGTAGCTGCTGTCCCGATGGCTGTCGTCGCGCAACGCCATCGCACTCGGGTGCTCGTCTCGGCAGCTGTGGCCGGAACCCTCGTCGCGTTCGTTGCCGCCGGGTGGTCGACGGCCGTCACCGTGGCCACGGCTGCTCTTCTCGGCGGGATGGTCGGACGGGCGAAACGTCTCGGTCATGGGCTGTTCCGAGTGCTCGTCACCTCAGCGATCGTCGGGCCCGCCATCGGTTTGGTGACGGTGGGCGTGTTGTTCCTGTTGGCGCCACTGCGTGAGCTGTTTCTGAAAACTATCGAGAACACCATCGAGGGCGTCGCCCGACTGATGTCGCGGACCGAAATCCTGATACCTGCCGCGGACACGTTGCGTTCGGGTGTCGTTGCCGTGCTGGACAACTGGTGGTGGTGGATACTCGGCACCGCGATATTCAGCATTGTCCTCGGTGTGTTCTTCACGTGGCTGATCCTCGGAGCAATTCTCGACCGCCTCTCGACAATCCCCGTCGCTGATCACCTACCTGCCGCGATCGACGGAGTAGTGGCACCGCTACCAGTTCGCTTGAACAACGTCGGGTTCAGTTACGACGGCTCCCGCACCGCCGCCTTGCAGGGCCTCGACCTCACCATCGATTTCGGGGAGTTCGTCGCCGTGGTCGGGCACAACGGGTCCGGAAAGTCGACGCTGACTCGAATCCTCGCGGGCCGCACACCCACCACCGGGACCGTGGACCGTCCCGGTGTCGCCGGTTTGGGGCTGGCAGGCGGAACGGCAGTGGTTCTGCAGCGGCCGGAGAGTCAGATCCTCGGCAGCCGCGTCGGCGACGACGTCGTGTGGGGTCTGCCCGCAGACGCCGAGACAGATATCGACGCGTTGCTGACCGAAGTGGGTCTGGGCGGAATGGGAGCACGCGACACCTCGACTCTGTCGGGCGGTGAAATGCAACGGTTGGCGGTCGCGGCTGCACTGGCGCGGCGCCCCGCACTACTGATCGCCGACGAAGCAACCACGATGGTCGACGCCGCAGGCCGAGCGAGTCTGGTGGCGCTGCTGGCCGATCTCCCCACTCGACACCGGATGTCCGTCGTACTCGTGACGCACCAAGAGCTGGAAACGGTTGCGGCCGATCGCGTCGTTCATCTTCAGGGCGGGGCGCAGGTGCAACACAGCGCCGAATGGATGCGTACGGCGTTGCTCGACCCGGCGACCACCCACTTTCGTGCCGGACCACCGATCATGACTCTTCGCGGAGTCGGGCACACCTACAACAGGCGCACACCGTGGTCGCAGTTGGCGCTCACCGGGATCGACCTGACAGTGCACGCTGGTGACGGGCTGCTTGTCCTGGGCGGCAATGGATCCGGAAAGTCCACGCTCGCATGGATTCTCGCGGGACTGACCAAGCCGTCGACCGGGACCGCGGATTTCGACGGTTCTCCGGTGTCGGACAACGTCGGTGTCGTAGGTCTGGCGTTTCAGCACTCACGGTTACAGCTTCAGCGCCGCACGGTCGCAGAGGATATCGCGGCTGCCGGGGGCCCGGAAGTGGGTTCCGTGCAGGTCTCTCGCGCAATGGACGCGGTCGGCTTGGATCGACTGCTCGCAGGTCGAGAGATCGATTCACTCAGCGGCGGACAGATGCGTCGGGTCGTCATCGCCGGGCTCGTGGTGAACAAGCCTCGGGTGCTCGTCCTCGACGAACCGCTCGCCGGACTCGATCCGCCGGGACGAACCGACATCATCGGTGTGCTCGGTCAACTACGACGTCAGGGAATCGCGATAATAGTCATTTCGCACGATATCGACGGTATCGACAGCGTGTGCGACCGAACGATCACCCTTTCCGGCGGGCGCATCACGTCCGAAACGACAACCCGCGGAGTCGCGTCGTGACAACTGTTGTACTGCGCCAAGTTCCGCGGCACTCGCCGATACACCGACTCTGGGCCGGCACGAAGCTGATGTCTGTGGTGCTCATCAGCCTCACGCTGCTGATCGCGCCGTCGTGGCCGGCACTGGGGATCGTCGTCGGCCTGCTGGTGGTCACCGCGATCATCGCGCGCGTGCCGCCGACCGCGATACCCCGCCCGCCGAAGTTGATCTGGGTTCTCTTCCTGATCGGCGCACTCATCAACGCGCCGTTGGGGTTCTCGGCTGTGCTGCTCTTTCTGCGGGCAATGGTGTTCGCATTCGTGCTGCTCGGGGCGTCGCTGATGATCGGCTGGACGACGTCGATGAGCGATATCGCACCCGCCGTCTCCATTCTCGGAACGCCGCTGAAGAAGCTGCGGTTGCCGGTCGACGAATGGGCCGCGACCGTCGCATTGTGCCTACGTTCGCTTCCGTTGTTGATCGAGGAAATGCGCGTCATGATCGCTGCCCGACGCCTGCGCCCCAAATCGGTCCTCAACAGCGTCGCGGACAATTCGATCGTCGACCTCATCACCGCAACGATGTCCATTGCCATCCGTCGGGCCACGGAAATGGGTGAAGCCATCACCGCCCGCGGCGGCGCTGGCCAGATAACCGCCTATCCCAGCCGACCGCACCTGCCCGACGTCCTTGCCTTCACCGTCGTCGTGCTCAGCTGCACCGCAGCCCTGGTAGTCACGTTCGCGTTCTGATTTCGGGTCTAACCCGTCATCGCGCCGATGGCTCCCGTGAAGTAGGGCACCAACCAGATAGCCCACACGATCAGGCTGAACTTGTGAAACTTCGCCTTCTCGGAGGGGCGATCTCGAAGTAGGACGATGACAGCCCACACCAGGTGAATTGCCATGAGCACGATAGCCAAGGCTCCGGTGACGACCATGAGGCGGTTGAAAGTGGACACGCCGGTATCCGTCGACTGATCGGCAATTCGGCTCATCAAAAAGGTGCCCGTTGCATCGCATATGAGGCCGAGAGTGAAAGCACCGGCGTGCCACCACTTCAGCGTCTTCTGGATCCGTTCCGACCAGACGCCGATCGAGTAGAAAACCAGAGCAAAGGTGATGACGATAATTGCGGTTGCCAACATCGACCGACACTACCTCGCCTCTGTGCCGCTGATCGATATATCGCTTTGTACGATCGGGGGTGGCCGGCCTTGTCCATTCCGATCGACTTACGGTGCGGTTATTCCCCGCCGATACGCTGGGTTCGGCTGTTGAGCGCTTGGACGAACACATCGGGGATGTCGCGCGGGTCCTCGGCGATGTAGCTCGTACCGCCTGTGGCCGCGGAAATCTTCTGCAGGGCAACAGGATCCGCGTCCGTCGTGATGCCGACCGTCACGATGACCACCGGCCGAACCGGATCCTGCTCACGCTGCAACGTGGCGATCAAGTCGTCGAGACTCGGACTACCTGGATCTTCGTTGGCACCATCGGTCAACAGGATGACACTGTTGACGAAGTTGGGGTCGTAGCCTTCCTTCACTCTCCGGAAGGCAGCAAGCGTGGTGTCGTACAGGCCAGTACCCCCACCGACCAGTGACGGTAGCGACCGAATGCCGGCGAGAATTGCTTCACGCTGGGGAAGTCCGTTGACGACATTGCTTTCAGGTCCGATGGGGACCAGTTCACGGTAGTCCTGACTGCCTCCGCCGAGTCCGATCGAGAACGCCCACAAACCCATCTCTGCTTGAGAGTTGAACAGTGCGTTACCGCCGAGGCTCGCCTCGACGGTCAATGCGATGCGGGTCGAGTCACCCGATTTGACCGCCATCGACCCGGATACGTCTTCCACTACGACTGTTCGCAGTGGCAGGGCCAGAACCGACCAGTCCCGGAGCGTCGATTCGATGGAGAGTGGATTCTTCAGTTCGAGGGCGGCAACCGATCCGACGCCTGTGCCATCAGTCAACGGAGTTCCACTGGCCTGTCGAAAACCTGATTCGAGCAGCGCGTTGGCTGTCGTCGAGTTTGCCAACAGCGAGGCCAGGGCGGCCCCGGCCTTCTTCGCGGCGTCGTAATCCGGTCCCATCGCTGCGGTCACGGCAAGCGGGTAGTCCAAAAAGTAGCTGCCGGTCGGCGGGACCGACGCGAGGAGAGGTGACTGCGGGTTGGCCTTGTTGTAGGCCACCACGCTCTGTTCGGTGGCGACACTGCTGCCTCCTTCGGCAGCGACCTGGGTTACCAGGTCGTTCGTATCGTGCGGGGTACCGGCGATCCGCCCGTAATCCTGGGCGATGGGAACCAGAGCTGCCGAGACTGCCTTCGGATCGGAGATCGCGACCTCTGATTCGGCCAACGCACCCAGTATCGAAGCAATCGAAACGCTGCTGTTGAGTGGATCTCCGATGCGCTGCTGTGGGGTCTGCAGAACCTGCAGCCAATTCTGTGCCGTGGGTGCTTCGCCTTGGCGTGTGACCAAGACCGGCAGCGTTTTGGCGACCGAGGACTTCGCAACTTCCGGTAGCGCCCCAGTCGAGCGAAGCGTCTTGAGCAACCAGAGCGTCGAATCGGGAATCCACAGGTCGGGACGGCTGCCATCGACACCGGCAAGTTCCGTTGCGGTATCGGTCGGCGCCTCGGCGCGAATCTCGAAATCGGTACAACCGCGGTCGAGCTCGCTGGACCGGCTCAACACCTCGGTCACCACCGGCTCGATGGTCGGGTCCACGGCCAGGGATACCTGGCCCGTGGAATCGCAACCTGCCACCGTCGCGCGTACGGCCTGGACTCCGAAGTACCCGCCCACGACGACCACGACCGCCACCACCACAACCGCAGCCCATTTTGCAGCCGGAGTGCTCCGAGTTCCTGTTCCGTGACGCCCAGACATTTCCGCGCACTCCCCCATTGGTCAGCTATTTACCAGCGACCTGCATCATGCACCAAAATACGACCCCTGGAGACGCTTACCCCAAAAAAGCCCAAAAATCAGCGACCTGATCGACTTTTGAGAGCATTCACGAACACATTGGGAATTTCTGCTGGATTTCGAGCCAAAAAGCTTGTACCACCGGTGGCCGAAGAGATCTGTTGAAGTACTCCGGCGTCGGCGTCGTCGGTGATGCCGATGGTGACGATGATGACCGGCTTCGTCGGGTCCTGCTCCGCGCGGAGCGTGGAGAGCAACTCCTCTAGCCCGACGCTGCCTGGATCCTCGTTGGAACCGTCGGTCAAGATGATGACGCTGTTGATGTAGTCGGGGTCGTATCCCTCTTTGACCTTGCGGAATGCGGCAAGAGTCGTGTCGTATAGGCCGGTACCCCCGCCGACCAGACCCGGGAGGGCGGCGATCTGCTGGACGACGAGGTTGCGTTGCGAGGTCCCGTTCACGTCTTCGTCGAGACGGCGAATCGGAACCAATTCCTTGTAGTCCTGACTGCCGCCGCCGAGGCCGATCGAGAATGCCCACAGCCCCATCGCCGCATTGTCGGGGAACAGCTTGCTTCCCGTTGCGCTGGCTTGAACGGTCAATCCGATGCGCGTGTCCGCGCCGGCACCGTAGGCCATCGAACCGGAAACGTCCTCCATCACCAGAGTCCGCGACGGCAGGGCCAGTACTTGATACTGCCGCAACGTCGCCTCGGCGGTCTGCTGGTCGGCGATGGTCAACGTCAGGATCTTTCCGACGCCGCGGCCGTCGCTGAGAGGTGTGTTGTCCGGTGGACGGAAGCCTGCGTCGGACAACGCTGCCAGGCCGGAAGAGGAGCCAAGTGCATCGGCGACGGCGAGTCCGACGGTCTTGGCGCTCTCGTGAGAGGCACCGGCGGGTTCGGTGACGGCGAGTGGGTAATTCAGGAAGAAGCTACCCGTCGGCGGTGCCGTGGCGCCGAGCTCGGTGCCGGTCGACTTCTCGTAATCCACCAGCGTCTGTTCGGAGACGACGGAAACGCCACCATCGGTAGCCATGTCGTCGAGGCGAACAACCGGATCTGCCTCGCCTCTCGTCGACGCCTGCGCCTGCGCGATCGGGACCAGGGCAGCAGAGACGGAGTCGACTGTGGCGGCGTCTGCACCGGCCTCGGCGAGGGCACCGAGGATTGCAGCGTCGGAAATGGTGTTGGTCAACGGATTTCCGATCCGGAGACTTTTGAGTTGTAGCGCGGTGAGCCAGGTGTCGAAGAACGGCACCTCGTCTCGACGAGCGGCTATCACCGCAGGCGAGCTCGCGACGGACTGGCTGGCGACATCGACGAGCGAGCCGGTGGCCCGAACTGTCTTACCCACCCAGAGTGCCGAATCCGGTATCCACAGCGAGGGGACATCCACGCCCTTGGACACGGCAGCGGATGCCTCTCCCGAGTCGGTGGCCGTCACCTCGATGTTTGCGCAACCGAGATCCTCGGCCGACGTGTCGTCGACCACGTCCTGCACGACGCTCGCGATCGCCGGGTCGGCAGCAAGGGTGTAGGTGGATGGATCCTTGCACCCGGACCCGAATGCTTTCTGCGCGGCGAAGACGCCGACACCGACGATCACCAGGAGTACGACAGCGAGAACGCCGTACTTCACCAATCCCGTCGAGTGGGTGGCCGAACTAGCGGCACTATGTTTCGCTGGACTGTGTCTACCAGGCATTGTGAAGAACCTCTCCGTATGAGCGAGGGCCTCCGATCAGACCCCCACTGCGCGGCTCGCCGAAGCGTATCGCGGCTTTGACCTGCACGCGTTATGCGTAGAGCGACTCGAAGGTCTTCAACGAGTTCTCGATGTCACCTTTCAGAGCTCTCGCGACGACAGAGCCGATGGGACCGAACAGGGGTGTGCCGCCGAGATCGATGTCGAGAGTCAACTGCGAACCGCCGTTTCGGGCAGCGCTCACCGAAAGCACGAGAGCGATCTTGACGCCGCCTTTGCCGTTGCCCTTCAGCTTCAGCTTGTTCGGCGGGTCGTAGCTTTCGATGGTCCAGCGCACCCGATTGCGCATGCCTTTGACGCTGGCGACCGAGTCCAGAGTGGTGCCGACGGCGAGCTCGGCGGGTAGCTCACCTCGCCACGCCTCATGGATGGAAAGCCACTTGTCGTAGTCGGAGAGATCGGACGCATGCGTCCACGTTTGTGCCGGGTCGAGGGGGACGTCGGCGGTCACTTTGAGCTTGGCCACAGCACGGATGGTAGCCGGACACGTCGAGACGCCCGTGTGAGGAGCACATACACGGGCGTCTCGATTGGTAAAACCCAAGGTCAGTGAGCTGAGGCCTTCTCTGCTCCGATGCCGGTCAACGAACGGACCTCCATCTCGGCCTGCTTCGCTTTACTCTCCGAATCCTTCGAAATCAACGTGCCCACGATGCCGAGGATGAACGCGAGTGGGATCGACACGATGCCAGGATTCGACAGCGGGAACCATGCGAAATCCGATCCGGGGATCATCGAGGTCTTCGAGCCGGACACCGCAGGCGAGAAGATGATCAGGACGATGGTCGAGATCAAACCGCCGTACATGCTGAACAGTGCGCCGGTGGTGTTGAACCGACGCCAGAACAACGAGTACAGGATGGTCGGAAGGTTCGCTGCCGCAGCGACGGCGAATGCCAGTGCGACAAGGAATGCGATGTTCTGACCGTTGGCAAGTATTCCGAGACCGATAGCGATGACACCGATGACGACGGCCGTGATGCGGGAAACCTTGACCTGCTTCTTCTCGTCGACGTTGCCCTTCTTGATGACGCTGGCATAGATGTCGTGGGCGAACGACGCCGAGGCGGTGATCGTCAGACCTGCCACGACGGCAAGGATCGTCGCGAATGCTACTGCCGAGATGACACCGAGGAGGATGACGCCACCGAGCTCGAAGGCGAGCAGTGGTGCAGCGGAGTTCTGGCCACCTGCCGACGCGAGGATCCGGTCGGGTCCCACGATCGCGGCGGCGCCGTAACCGAGGACGAGGGTGAAGAGGTAGAACGCACCGATGAGGGCGATCGCCCACACGACGCTGCGTCGAGCTTCTTTCGCAGTAGGCACCGTGTAGAACCGCATGAGAACGTGCGGTAGACCTGCGGTTCCGAGAACCAGTGCGATACCGAGCGAGAGGAAGTTGATCTTCGACGTCGCGCTGCCGCCGTATTGCGCACCTGGCTCGATGATGTCGCGTGCGGCGACTGCGCTGTCGGCCGATCCGGCCACCATGGTCTGTGCGCTACCGATGAGTTCGGAGAAGTTGAGTCCGAACTTGGCGAGCACGAGAACGGTCATGAATGCGGCGCCGACGATCAGGAGCACCGCCTTGATGATCTGCACCCAGGTCGTGCCTTTCATACCGCCGATGAGGACGTACGCGATCATCAGTACACCGACGATCGCGATGACGATCGACTGACCGGTGCGGTCGGAGATGTCGAGCAGGAGGGCAACGAGGCCACCCGCCCCTGCCATCTGCGCCAGCAGATAGAACAGCGAGACCGTCAGCGTCGACAGCGCAGCGGCCGTGCGCACCGGCCCCTGCCGCAACCGGAAGCTCAAGACGTCTGCCATCGTGAATTTGCCGGTGTTCCTGAGCAATTCGGCGACCAGCAGCAACGCGACGAGCCACGCGACGAGGAAGCCGATGGAATACAGAAAGCCGTCGTAACCGTAGACGGCGATCGCACCTGCGATACCGAGGAAGCTTGCAGCGGAAAGATAGTCACCGGCAATCGCGATGCCGTTCTGTGGTCCGGAGAATCCACCGCCCGCGGTGAAGAACTCCGACGCGGTGGCGTTCTTCTTACTGGCCCGGATGACGACGACCATCGTGATGAGCACGAAGGCCACGAAGATGGAGATGTTGACTATCGGCTCGCCGACTGTCGTGTCTGCTGCTTGCGCGAGATTCATCGCTTCAACTCCTGGGAGGCTTCCATCTCGGTACGCAGGGCCAGCGCGCGTGGGTCGAGTTCACGGTTCGCAAATCTCACGTAGATGCCGGTGATCGCGAAGGTGGTGACGAACTGTCCGAGACCGAGCAACAGCCCTATGTTGATGTTTCCCCATACGAGAGTGGACATGAAGTCCGTCGCATAGGTACTGAGCAGGACATACACGAGATACCAGAGGAGGAAGAACGCCGTCATCGGAAAGACGAAGCTGCGCAATCTACGTCGTAACTCCTGAAACTCCGGGCTCGCCTGCATGTCGATGAATGCCTGCGCATCCGGTGGCGGCGGTGAAGTATCCGGTCGTGTCACCTTGTCAGCTCCTCATCTAGCTCGTCACGGGCTGTGACTTACACCTGAGGGAAAACAGTAAGAGAGCCAGCTCACAAAATGATGCAGTGGTGGCGATCGCACGCTCAGCTGTCGGGTTGTGCGCCGAACGGTCGTGTGGCAACGGCGAACGGACTCACAACTCCTGCTCACGATCGCGTCCCACGCCTAGACGTTCGGGGGCATGAAGCCTGGTGAAGATTCGGCCGACGTCGGCCGGAATCGACGACGGCGTCGCCTTGCTCACCACGATCATCAGAGCGAACGCGATCGGCACGCTGACCGCGGCCGGGTAGCCCAGAATCGCCGTGGCCCAACCACCCCACAGTCGATCGGGAATGCCGAACACCGACAACGACGCTGCGCCGAGCGATAGAACGCCGCCGCCGATCAGTCCTGACGCCGCCCCGGCAGGGGTCAGGCCGCGCCACCAGATACCGAGCACGAGCAGCGGACACAGCGTCGATGCGGCGACGGCGAAGACCAGACCCACCGTCCTGGACAAGTCGAGCGAGACCAGCCCGAGGGATAGAACCAGCGGGACCACCCCCGCGAGAATCGCAGCGATGCGGAAGTCTCGGACTCTGCCCCGCAGAACGTCGGTGCTCAGCACCCCGGCGATGCTGACCAACAGGCCCGAGGACGTGGACAGGAATGCAGCGATCGCACCGGCCGCGACGAGAGCAGCGAGCAGTTGCCCACCTACCCCGGACAGCACCGAACCCGGCAACAACAGCACGGCCGCATCGGACGCTCCGGTGATCAGCAACTGTGGCACATACAAGCGCGCGAACACACCGAGCAGCGTGGGAAACAGGTAGAAGACACTGAGCAGACCGAGCACGGTGAGCGAGGTCAGCCGGGCTGCACGCCCGTCGGGGTTGGTGTAGAACCGCACCAACACGTGCGGCAGCCCCAGGGTGCCGAGGAACGTCGCGAGTATCAACGAATAGACCTGATACATCGGATGTGTTCCGCCGAGACCCCAACCGGGCGAGGCCCATTCGCGATCGATCGTAGGCGCACCTGCGACTACCGGCACCGGCGAATCCGCGTCGAGAATCAGCGATGTCCCCTCACCCAGTTCGTGTGTGCCACCGTCGAGGGCGATCCTGCCGGCCACCGGTGCGTCGTCGACGGTGCCGTGGACGGTCACCTCGATGCGCGAATCCACCTGCACCAGAACATCTGTGCTGATTTCGACGGTGGTCTCGCGGTCGACCGTCGGTGGGGCCGAACTCCCCAACACGCGATCGTCACCGTAGAAGTGCAGTGCCAGGACGACGGCGGGGACGGCAACAGCAGTCAGCTTGAGCCAGTACTGGAACGCCTGCACGAAGGTGATCGAGCGCATGCCGCCGCCCACCACGTTCGCGATCACGATGACACCGACCAACGCTGCGCCGACCCATCCGGGTACGCCGAGGAGAATGTTCAGCGTCAACCCCGCGCCTTGGAACTGTGGAACCAGATAGAGCGCACAGATGACGACGACGACCACCATCGCGAGCTTGCGGAGCCACAGTGATCCCAACCTGAACTCGGCAAAATCGGGAACGGTGTACGCGCCGCTTCGCCGTAGCGGTGCAGCGACGAACAACAGCAGGCCGAGGTAGCCGGCGGTGAAGCCGATCGGATACCACAGTGCGTCGGCGCCGTATTTGGCGATGAGCCCGGCGACTCCGAGGAACGAGGCCGCGGAGAGGTACTCCCCCGAGATCGCCGCGGCGTTCCACCGCGGCCCGACGGTACGTGAGGCGACAAGAAAATCGGAGGTGGTGCGGGCCAATCGGACGCCGTAGATTCCGATCGCGACGGTAGCGACGGCGGCAGCCAACAACGCCGCCACCGTTACCCACGGCACTGCCACGGCTAGTCGTCCACGAGATCGGTGAACTCGTGTTCGTTGCGCTCGGCCTCGCGCACATAGACCCATCCCACACCGAGAAGCAACGGGTAGATCAGCACACCGAGCACCAACCACGGCAGTCGGATCCCGAACACGACGGCTTCGGCGAATGCTGGAACCAACAGTCCGACAAGCGGAATCGCGAACAGTACACCCAACGCCAGTGCAGCCGATCGGATCGACAACCACAACTGTGCGCGCACGAGGCTTCTCACCATCGCGTCGCCCACTTCGGTCTGTTCCTGCACTTCGACGCGGGTACGAACGATTCTTGCCCCACGCCGTTGCGCGAGGATCACACGCTGCCGGGCGGGCTTCGCATCCGTCATGGGTTGGGCCAAGACTGTTTGGACCCGGCCGGTTTGGGCCCGGCCGGTTTGGACCATGCCTGTAACGGCCCGCGAACGAGACGGTCCTTCAGCTCGCGGGCATGTCTGCGGCTCACCGGCAGCTCGACGGCGGCAAGCTCGCCTTGCGCTCGTAGACAGACCACCAGCCCCGATCCGACGCTTTTGATGCCCGTCACCAATGCCAAGGACACGAGGTAGGAACGGTGCACCCGCAGAAATCCGATGTCGGCCCAGCGGCTTTCGAGCGTCGAGATCGGAATCCGAACGAGGTGTGACCCCTGGGTGGTGTGCAGCCTGGCATAGTCGCCCTCCGCCTCGACCCACCCGACGGACGAGCGTTGCACCAGCGTCGTGGTGCCGCCGAGCTCCACGGGAATGATCTCGTCACTCCCCGCAGACTCCTGACCACCGGTACTGCGGCCCGCAGCGACGATCCTGCGCAACGACTCCGCGAGCCGCTCCTCGCGCAAAGGTTTGAGCAGATAGTCCACGGCACCGAGATCGAACGCAGCAACTGCACGGTTCTCGTGTGCCGTCACGAACACCAGGGCAGGTGGCCGAGCGAAGTTCGCGAGAATTCCAGCGAGCTCCAAGCCGTCGAGACCCGGCATGTTGATATCGAGAAACACAGCATCGACGACGGGTGAGGACGGGCCCGGTTGCTGCTGTAGCCGTCGAAGTGCTGTGGTGGCGTCCGAAGCCGTGTAGACCTGGCCGACGACATCCTGCCTGCTCAACAGATATGCAATCTCGTCGAGTGCAGGTTTCTCATCGTCGACTGCGAGCACGGTCAGACCAGGATGGGCCGGGGCGTCGGAGCTTGGAGTCATGGGCGCCGCTCATGTTGCCAGATGAAGGTCACGCTCGAATACCTGCTTTGAATTTCGGCACCCGCATACTCACCTTCGTACCCGATCCCGGCGCGGTGTCCACGACGAGGCCGTAGTCGTTGCCGAAGGCAGCACGCAACCTGTCGTCGACGTTCGACAACCCGACGTGAGCGTGGGTCGATCCGTCGGAGTCGGTGCTCGGAAAGCCCGCGCGCAGCAGTTCCGGATCCATCCCGACACCGTCGTCCTCGACGCTGATCAAACAGTCGGTGCCCTCGTCGGCTGCCACGATCGTGATGCTGCCGCCGCCGGGGTGGCCGGCGATCCCGTGCCGTACGGCGTTCTCCACCAGCGGCTGCAGTGCGAGGAACGGCAGCGCGACGCCCAAGACCTCGGGAGCTACCTGCAGAGTCACCTGGAGCGCGTCGCCGAAGCGCGCCCGTTCGAGGGTCAGATACCGGTCGATGTTGCGCAACTCGTCGGCGAGGACGGTGAACTCCCCTGCAGTTCGGAACGAGTATCGCGTGAAGTCGGCGAACTCGAGAACCAGTTCACGTGCCCGATCCGGATCCGTTCGCACGAACGAGGCGATGGTGCCGAGCGCGTTGTAGATGAAATGTGGGCTGATCTGCGCCCGCAGTGCCCGCACCTCGGCACGATCCAGCCTGGCGCGGGATGCGTCGAGTTCAGCGAGTTCGATCTGGCCACACGCATAGCGCGCGACCTCGGTGATAGCGCCGAGCATGCCGGGCCCCGGCACGTCCGTGGTGACGGCACCGAGAACACCGACCACCCCGACGTCCTCGATGAGCAAGGGCTGGGCGATCAGCGCACGTACCGCATGATCCCCGCCCAGCGGATACGCCAGCAGCACCCGACGCTCGCCGTCGATCGCGCGTCGAGCAGCGTGGTGAAAGAGCTCCGACAGCTCCTCGTAGGGGCCGTTCCAGGTCAACAGTTCGCCGTCCGAATCGCTCACCCCAAGTGCGTCGGTCCCGGTCAGTGCACGTAGATGAGGGGCGGCCTCGGCTGCGGATTCCGGGTCCAGTCCCTGCCTGAGTGGCCGTGCCGCGAGTGAGGCAGTGTGCAACGTCGAATGGACTGCCCGCTCCTCCGGCGTCGTCAGTGCGCGGCGTCCGCGCAGGCTGATCACGGCGATGGCGACGACTGCGAACGCCACGATCACGGCGAACCACATGAGCGCAGAACTCACTCCGGTTGCCGCTCCGCATCGAGTTGGGTGACGAGCGTTCTCGGCGCGACGGTGCGGTACGCATCCTCGACGATATCGGCGATCTGCTCCCAGTCCTGTTCGACGTCGAGGTACACCCCGATCCAGCCGCGACCGCCGACGTACGGTGGATCGTAGAATCGGCTCCCATCGCGAGCGATCCAATCCTGTTGCGCCCCTGCAGGCGCTGCGGCAACGAACCCGATGCGGTCGTCGTGATGGTGGTCGGCGAACATGACGAACTGCGGTGACTTGCGGACGAACCATGCAGGCTCGCCGTGACTGACGCGTTCGGTCGCCTCCGGCAGTGCCATGCACAATGCGCGCAACATCAGCAGTGGCTCGGCAGCCTCTGGTGTCGGTCGATCGAGCATCCTTCAGCCTCCCTGGCAGGTATCGAGTGCAGCTTGTCCCTCGAGACGACCGCTGAGCCACTCGACTGCGTCGTTCGTCGCGCCTTGATCGGAATGACCCTGGTCCGGCGATCGACGAAGCTCGACGACGTCACCCATCGAGCATGCCTGTGTGACGGCGTCCTGTGTCCATTTCGGGTCGATCAGTTGATCCTGCTCGCCGACGACGACCAACAGCGGGACAGCAGTCGGGGTTCGGGGCAGTGCTACCGAACGCAGCCAGTCGACCATCGTGATGCGTGCGGCCTCGGTAGTGGGCTTCGCGTCACCCGGCATCAGTCGCGTTGCTGCGTCCGCCTTCTGGAAACCGAGCAGGTCCGTGCACGCCGTCAGGGCCCGCCGATCTGTGACCAGGGCACCGTTGATGTAGTCCGAGTCGGAAACGTCCGGCTGTTGTGAGCGGAGCCCGTCCACCAGAAAAGGGACCAACAGCATTTGTGCAAGGGTGTTCGACGCCCCGAGATCGAACATGGGGGCGAGATCGAGCGCGGGCGAGAGCGCAGCACTACCGACGAGTTCGAGTCCGTCGCCGTAGTCCGTGCGCTCGGCAGCAGCCCACACCGCTTGTCCACCTTGCGAGTTGCCGACGGCACCCCACCTGGTTCCGGCATCGGGCACGACATTACGGGCTGCTCGGACGGCATCGATGATGTTGTGGGCCGCTGCATCGGGATCGAGATAGGGATGCTCCCCCGGCGTCCCGAGGCCTTCGTAGTCGGTCACCGCGACCACCATGCCGCGTTCGAGGAACGGCGCTACCGTGCCGATGGTGCCCAACAGGTTCGGGTAGAGCGAGGGCGCGCATTCGTCCGTGACCCCGGTCGTGCCGTGTCCGACGGACACGATCGGCCAGCCACCTTCAGGCGGAGCCCCTTTCGGCACGAACACCACTCCCGACACCTCGGTCCCGGTATCACCTGTTCGCGATGTCGACCGATACACGACGCGGGTGGCGGTGGCACCGAGGACGCGGACCGCAAGATCGGTATGCCCAATCTCGATCGAGGAGACGATCGAACCGCGCTCCGCGCCGACCGGCGCAGCAGGAACGGGAGCGTCAGCGGATGGGAGTGTCACCGCTTGGGGCTGAGCGCAGGCAGTCAGGGCCAGCACCGAGAGGGTCAGCGCCGAAAAGGCGGCCACTATCGTCTTGCGCATCTACCTGCTCCTACGATCGATGCGAGCCTCGGCGGCAGCCTCTTCGACGTCGAGACCGTCGAGGACGTCTCGAAGAATCTCGTCGTCGAGCTCGCCGGAGTCTCGCGCTTGGACAAGGGCGGCACGCTGCGCCACCAGAACGTTTCGGCGAAGCGCGTCGAACAGTGCCCCTGCAGCGGCTGCCCGTTCCTCATGGTCCTCGGTTTCGTCGGCGTCCATTCGGGCGCGAACGGATCTTCGCACTCGTTCGAGAACGGCATCGACGGATTCAGCACTCACACCCGGAAGTCCTTCGTGCGCAGCGGCTGTCATGTACTTTTCGGCCGATGTGCGGGAGATGGTCCGCGCGAGAGCCCACTGCTCGTCGTGCTGCTGCTGCTCGAGTGGGTCGGCAACGTCCAATCGACGGATCAGATACGGAAGCGTCAGCCCTTGGATCAACAACGTGCCGACCGCGACGACGAAGGCGACGGCTTGGATGACTCCACGCCCGGGGAACGGATCGCCTGCGACCGTGACGAGCGGAACACCGGACGCTGCAGCAAGTGTCACCACGCCGCGCATCCCGGCCCACGACAGGACGAGGTTTTGGCGCCAGGTCAGGCCGAGCGCATCGGAGTTCTCGGATTTGTTCTTGCGCACCATTTTTCGCACCAGGATCCGGCGACCGGTGTTGAGAAATATCCACCCGGGACGCACCGCGATGACGAAGGCGAGAATCACGAGTGCATACGCGAAGATGTGCAGCACCGGCAGGCCGTCCGCTCGAACGTCCTCGATGACGAACTTCAGTTGCAAACCCATGTAGGCGAACACGAACGCCTCGAGCAGAAGATCGACCGTCGGCCACACCTGACGTTCCTGAATTCTGGTTGTCACCGCGACATCGGCCGTCACGCGGCCCAGCACGAAACCAGCTGTGACGACGGCCAATACACCCGAGGCGTGGATCTCCTCGGCGGCGAGGTACGCCGCAAAGGGAAGCACGAGCCCGAGGACGGTCTCGAGCGCCGAGTCCTGAATTCGAGACCGGACGAACCGCACCAGGCCGGCAAGGACGAGGCCGATGAGGACACCGCCGACGATCTCGTATGCGAAGAACAGGACCGGTGAGTCGATGGCGATGCGTTGCCCGGTCACCGAGGCGACCGCCAAGGTGAACAGCGTCAACGCTGCGGCATCGTTGACGAGGCTTTCCCCGGTGAGTATCGCCATCATCCGCGACGGCAGCCCGAGCTTACGGCCGACTGCGATGGCAGCCACGGCATCGGGTGGGGCGACGACTGCACCCAGCACGAGCGCCGCTCCGAGCGTGAATTCCGGAACCAGCCAGTTGGCGAAGTAGCCGACTGCGAAGGTCGTGACGAGAACCATCACGATCCCCAGTCGAAGAATGTGTGCAAGGTTCTTACGGAAACTGACGAACGAAAAGTTCAGCGCCGCTGAATACAGCAGCGGCGGCAGCACGACCCCGAGGATCAGATCCGGCGCGAGCGTCACATGCGGCACGCCCGGGATGAACGATGCAACGGACCCCACTGCGACCAGAACCAGCGGAACCTGCAGGTCGAGACGCTTGGCGAACCCAGCAACCGCGACAGCGGCGATGACGACGAGAAGCAGGATGGGTCCGTCCACAGCTAGATTGTGCCGTCCACCGAGCAAGAACCCACTACTTGTCCGGAATGGCGTTCTTCGCGGCGTCCTGAACCTTGTCGACCTGATCGGCGTACTTTCCACCGGTCTTCTTGTCGACGAAGTCTCCGGCTTTGTCCACGGCCTGCTCGATCTTGTCCGAATTCTCGGCGGCAGCTTTCTGCCCCTTGCCGATAAGGCCCTTCAACGAATCTGCAAAACTCATGACCGCTCCTTCTGGTACGTGGATGGCAACAAGACTACGTCGCGCCGCCCACCGGCATGGCACCGAACAGTCGACGCTTTTCACCGTGCAGCGCGGCACTGATCCACCAGGCGGCTTCGACCGCGACGATACCCACGGCCCCGATGACGATCGCCGACGTCGTCATAGCGACATTCGAGGGGTCGAGTTTGAAGAACGTCCGGCAGAACGGAATGGTGAACAGCAGTAAGTAGCCGACGACCGATCCCGTGAGCAGCGCGATCTTCCACCACTCGTACGGTCTGGCGACGACCGCGAGCACCCACAACGCGATCATGATCAAGGTGATCAATGCTGTCGTACTGGCCTGGATGGTTTGTGTTTCGGTGGCGTCGGCGCCCTGGTAGGCGAGCAGATACGACACGAACGTCGCGACTCCGACGATCACGCCCGAGGGGACCGCCAAGCGCATGACGCGGGATACGAAGCCGGTTCGGGCACGCTCATTGTTGGGTGCGAGCGAGAGAATGAATGCCGGAATACCGATCGTGAACCAGGCTGCAATGGTCACGTGCCGCGGGAGGAACGGATACGGAATCGGTTCGAAATGGAAGATCTGCGACAACACCCCGGTCAGCCCGATGAGGAACGCCAGCAATACCGAATAGACGGTCTTGGTCAGAAACAGGTTCGATACGCGCTCGATGTTGCCGATCACCCGGCGGCCTTCGCCGACCACATACGGCAGTGTCGCGAACTTGTTGTCCAACAACACGATCTGCGCGACGGCACGAGTTGCGGCGCTACCCGAGCCCATGGCCACACCGATGTCGGCATCTTTGAGTGCGAGCACGTCGTTGACTCCATCACCGGTCATCGCCACGGTGTGCCCGCGCGACTGCAGCGCGCCGACCATCGCTCGTTTCTGATCCGGCCGGACCCGTCCGAAAGTCGTCGAATTCTCGATGGTGTCGGCCAAATCCTCCGAATTCTCCGGCAGATCGCGTCCGTCGATCGGCGAACTCGTCAGACCGAGCGAACTCGCGACAGCTCCGACCGAGACCGCATTGTCACCGGAGATGACCTTGACGGCAACTGCCTGGCTTGCGAAGAATTCGAGCGTTTCGCGGGCATCCGCGCGCACTTTCTGCTCGAGAACGATCAATGCGCGGGGCGTCACCTCGCCCGGGGCAGAAGGGTCGTCGACGGGGAGGTTGCTGCTCGCCAACAACAGGACTCGCAGACCGGCCGATCCGGCTTCCTCGGCCGCCCGCGCGGTGTCCGATTGCGGGTCCAGCAGGACATCGGGCGCACCGAGCAGCCAATCGCCGTGGTCGCCGTAGGACAATCCGCTCCACTTCTTTGCCGAGGAGAACGGAGCTACCGCGGTCTGCGTCCAACCGGGAGCGTCGGGGTACGCCTCGGCAATGGCGAGCACGCTCGCGTTCGGTCGCGGATCGTCGTTCGCCAGCGCAGCGAGAACCGGCGGCAGGACCTCGGCATCACCTGGATCCACGACCCGCAGTTCGGCCAGCCGCATACCGTTCTCGGTGAGCGTTCCCGTCTTGTCGGCGCACACCACATCCACGCGCGCGAGACCCTCGATCGCGGGCAGCTCCTGCACGAGACATTGCCGCCTGCCGAGTCGGACCACTCCGACGGCGAAGGCGATCGAGGTCATCAGCACCAGACCCTCGGGAACCATCGGCACCAACGCCGCGACCATGCCGTTCAGCGCAGGTCCGAGAGACTGTCCGCTCGAAAACAACTGGTTGTAGATGATCAGGGCGCCCGCCGGAATCATCAGATAGGTGATGAACTTCAAAATCTTGTCGATGCCGCTACGCAGTTCGGAATGTACGAGCGTGAACTTGCTGGCCTCGTCGGCGAGCTTGGCGGCATAGGCATCGTGACCGACCTTCGTCGCCCGGTACGCCCCACTCCCCGCGACGACGAAACTCCCCGACAGCACCTCACCGTCGACCTGCTTGTGAATGGTGTCGGCCTCGCCGGTCAGCAGCGATTCGTCGATCTCGAGACTGTCCGATTCGATCACCACCCCGTCCACGACGATCTGATCACCCGAACCCAGCTCGATGACGTCCCCGAGCACCACCTCGTCCGGCGCAACTTCCCTGGCCTCACCGTCACGCCTGACGACCGGTTTGCTCTGCCCCACGATCGCAAGCGCGTCGAGAGTTCTCTTGGCTCGAATCTCCTGGATGATGCCGATCCCGCTGTTCGCGACGATCAGCAGCCCGAACATGCCATCGATGACCGAACCCGTCGACAGCACGATGGCCAGTAGGACACCCAGAATCGCGTTGATGCGGGTGAAGACGTTGCCACGAACGATTTCCTTGACAGACCGGCTTGCGCGGGCCGGGACGTCGTTGGACTTGCCCTCGGATCGAAGTGTCGCCACCTCTTCTTCGGTGAGTCCGTTCTCGCGCTGAGCGTCCGTTTCGATCGACATGGCAGTAAGACTAGGCCGTCGATCAGCCCAACCGAGCCCACCAACGGTCGCCGGCCAACCCTCGCGCGAGATCCACCCGTTGACCAGGCATCGGAACCGAAACCTTCACCCCCGACTGCTCGGCTGCCGCGGTCAAACGGACGATCGGCTCCGACCACGGATGGAACGCCAAATTGAATGTCGCCCAATGCACGGGAACCAGGACGTCGCCGCCGAGGTCTCCGTGTGCGCGCACCGCTTCCTCGGGATTCATGTGAATGTCCGACCAGCGCGGGTCGTAGGCCCCGACGGGCAACAACGTGAGATCGAAGGGACCGTACTTTGCCCCGATCTCGGCGAATTTGGTGGTGTATCCGGTGTCGCCGCCGAAGAAGACGCGGTGCGAGGCGCCGGCGAAGGCCCACGACGCCCACTGCGTCAGATCCCGCCTGAGCCCACGTCCGGAGAAGTGCCGCGCCTCGGTGCACGTGATCGTCAGTCCGGCGACCTCGGTCTGCTCGTCCCAATCCAGCTCGATGATTCGGTCCTGAGGAATTCGCCACCGAAGAAGGTGCGCGCCGATCCCGATCGGTACGACGAACGGTGCATTGTGTAGCCCCGCGAGCTGCTGCACGGTCGCCTTGTCGAGATGGTCGTAATGATCGTGGGAAATGACGATCACGTCGACACGTGGCAACGCGTCGAGCGGCGCAGGGCTCGGATGCAATCGCGCGGGTCCGACGATCGTGGACGGAGATACCCGGTTGCTCCACACTGGATCGGCCAACACACGAACCCCGTCGACCTCGATGAGTACACTCGAATGCCCGTACCAGGTCACTGCGATATCGCCGGCATCGACGGGAGCGATCAGTGGGGCGAGCGGAACCGGACGGCTCGGCCGCCCCTGCGAACGACCGCGCAGCAGCGACCGCAGGATCGACTCCTCGCCACCGCCGGTGAAGCTCGAACTCGGTTCGGAGTTGTGGAAACGTCGGTCACGATATCGAGAGGAGCCCGCGGCATACGGGGCGATCTTGGCGGTGCCGGCTCCCAGTTGTGCCGGCAAACCCCAGGCAGCCCTGGTCAGCCACGCCGCGCCGGCAGCTGCGAGCGCGATCGGCACTATCGTTTTCTTCGTCACCGCACCACAGTAGGTCAGCCGCGCTTCGCGCGAGGTGCGGCCAGCTCGACATATGCGCGCAGAAGTAGCCTTGCACTAGAATATTTGCTTACCGTTTGCCCTAGAAGGAGATCTCACTTACCCATGACCACGGAACAGCGGGAATTTCAGGCGGAGACGCGACAGCTCCTCGACTTGATGGTTCACTCCATCTACTCCAACAAGGACAGCTTTCTACGCGAGCTGATTTCCAACTCCTCCGATGCACTCGACAAGCTGCGCCTCGAGTCGTATCAGAACAAAGACCTCGACGTCGACGTCTCCGATCTGCACATCGAACTCGACATCGACAAACAGGCACGCACACTCACCATCCGCGACAACGGCATCGGCATGTCGCGTGCGGAGGTCATCGACCTCATCGGCACGCTCGCCAAGTCCGGCACCGCGGAAGTACGCAAGAAGCTCAAGGAAGCCAAAGATGCAGCAGCCTCCGAAGAGCTGATCGGACAGTTCGGGATCGGCTTCTACTCGACGTTCATGGTCGCCGAGAAGGTGACGCTGCTGACGCGTCGGGCAGGCGAGGCAACGGCAACCAAGTGGGAGTCCACCGGCGAGGGCACCTACGAGATCAGTGACGTCGAGGACGCACCTCAGGGCAGTTCGGTGACTCTGCACCTCAAGCCTGCCGACGAGGAGGACCACCTCCACGACTACGCAGACGAGCGCAAGGTCAAGGAACTCGTCAAGAAGTACTCCGACTTCATCGCCTGGCCCATCCGCATCGATGTGGAGAAGCGAGTCACCAGCCCGAAGGACGAGAACGGCGAGGGTGGCGAAGAGACCGTCACGATCGAGACGGAAACCGTTAACTCCCAGAAGGCGCTGTGGACCCGCTCCAAGGACGAAGTATCCGAAGAGGAGTACAAGGAGTTCTACAAGCATGTGAGCCACGCCTGGGACGAGCCACTCGAAGTCATCCCGTTCAAGGCCGAAGGCACCTTCGAATACCAAGCGCTGCTGTTCATTCCGTCGCAGGCACCGTTCGACTTGTTCATGCGCGAAGGCAAGACCGGCGTACACCTGTACGTCAAGCGAGTCTTCATCATGGACGACTGCGAAGAGCTGATGCCCGAGTACCTGCGTTTCGTTCGCGGTGTCGTCGACGCAGCCGATCTCTCGCTCAACGTCTCCCGCGAAATCCTGCAGCAGGACAGGCAGATTCGCGCGATCCGTCGTCGCCTCACCCGTAAGGTGCTCGCGACGATCAAGGAAATGCAGGCCGAGCAGCCCGAGAAGTACACGACCTTCTGGTCGCAGTTCGGTCGCGCGATCAAGGAAGGTCTGATCTCGGACTCCGACAATCGCGAGGCGTTGCTGGCACTGTCCTCGTTCAGCTCGACTTTCAGCGAGGAAGGCGTCACCACCCTCGCCGAGTACGTCGACCGCATGAAGGACGGCCAGGAGCAGATCTACTACATGACGGGCGAGTCCCGTTCGCAGATCGAAAGCTCCCCGCACATGGAGGCCTTCAAAGCGCGCGGCCTCGAAGTGCTGTTGCTGACCGACTCGGTCGACGAAGTGTGGGTCGGAAACGTCCCCGACTTCGACGGCAAGGAGTTCCAGTCGATCTCCAAGGGCGAGGTCGACCTGGACACCGAGGAGGAGAAGAAGGAGGCCGAGGCCCAGCGCGAAGAGCAGGACAAGGACTTCGCCGACCTGCTGACGTGGATGACCGAGACTCTCGGTGACGACGTCAAAGAGGTACGCCTCTCCTCGCGTCTGACCACCTCACCTGCCTGTGTCGTCGGTGACGAGTTCAGCTTCTCGCCGCAACTCGAGAAGATGTACAAGGCGTCGGGGCAGTTCGTTCCGCCGTCCAAGCGCATCCTCGAACTGAACCCGAAGCACGATCTGGTGACGGGTCTGAAGAAAGCGCGTGAGGATCGCAGCGAGGACCCGAACCTCGCAGAGACAGCCGAGTTGCTGTATGCGACAGCACTGCTCGCCGAGGGTACCGAACTCAAGGACCCTGCCAAGTTCTCCCGTTTGCTTGCCGATCGGTTGACGCGGACGGTCTAGTCGGCTCGGGTGCGTGCGCCACTGACCGCGCACCCTTTTTCTCGAGTGAACCCCCTAGTTCTTCCAAGAGCTTGGGGGTTCACTCATGGAAAAGGGTGTTCACTCGCCGCGGTGATATACGTTCACGCACACAGTAGAGAAAAGTTGGTCAACTCCGAACGCAGATTGTTCAGCGCTCGGTGCTGCGCTACCCGAACCGCCCCGGCGGTCATATTCAGGGCGCGACCTGTTTCGGGGGCCGTCATTCCCCACACGACGCGCATCAGAATGATCTTTCGGTGCTGCGGCGACAGGGTGTCCATCAACGCCTGCGCGTGAGTCTGCAATTCGGTTTCCAGAACGCGGTCCTCGGGCGTTTCTTCCGACACCAATTCATCGGTTGCCGCTTCTAGCGAGTAGGCCCGCCGAACCGTTGCTCTTCGACCCGCGTCGGCCAGTTTGTGTGACGCGATGCCGAACACGAACGCCATGAAGGGGCGCCCCATGTCGCGGTACTTGGGAACGGCAGTCACCAGAGCGAGGCATACGTCCTGCACGACGTCGTCGGCCGAGACGTCCAGATTGCCCAACCGTGCAGCGCAGTAACGCTTGAGGCGCGGCTGTACCAGTTCGAGCACTTTGCCGAGCGCTACACGGTCTCCGACCACCGCCAGCGCCACCTGTGCCTCGAGCAACTCCACGACGTCGACATCGGTCATCGCCCCGTCCTCCCTGCTCACCCTGCGCCTGTATGTAGTTCGATCCTGTGCGGTCGATGGTTTGGTCACTACCCACCCGAGGGTGGAAATAGTGACCCCTCGGGTGCGGCCCTACCCCCTATCAGGTGCGTTCCGAAGCCAGAAGCGCCGCGGCACAGTGATGTAGGTAACACAAGTGGCGGTTCTCGCGAATCACCACTAGAGACCATCGAAGACATCGGAGTCCCTCATGAACGAACGGCGCAGGTTCAGCACAGTCGCGACAGACGACGGCACCACGCTGGCAGTTCACGAGAGCGGACGCCTCGATGCCGGTCTGACCGTGGTGTTCGTGCACGGTCACTGCCTACGGATGGAATCCTGGTTCGACGTCCGAGACGAACTCGAGCAATCGTGGGGAGCGGACGTTCGGATGGTCTTCTACGACCACCGCGGCCACGGTGCGTCCGGGTCCGCCGACGCCGAGTCGTACACGATAGACACTCTCGGCCGCGACCTCGGTGCAGTGGTACGAGCAGTGGTCCCGACCGGCAGATACGTGATCGTCGGGCACTCGATGGGTGGTATGACGACGATGTCCTACGCCCGTCAGCACCTGGGTGAAGTAGGCGAACGCCTGGTGGGCGTCGGATTGGTCGCCACCGCATCCTCGGGGTTGGCCGAGGAGGGCCTCGGCGTCTGCCTCGCACATCCGCTGCTCGCGATGTTCCAGTCCGCGGTTCGACGCGCCCCGTCGATCATGGCGATCACCAAGCGCATGAGCCGGGGGTGTGCGCCCCCATCGTCCGGGCTGCCGGGTGCGGATCCCGCCGCGTCAGACCGCGGGTCGTCGCGCTGGCGACAGCGATGCTCAACGACACCTCCGTCGTCACAATGGCAGGATTCCTCGGTTCACTGCACGACTTCGACGAGAGGGAAAGCCTTGCTGCCCTGGCCGTCGTACCGACCTTCGTGCTGTGTGGGTCCGAGGACTTGATGACGCCCATCCGCCACTCGCATGTCATTGCGGCCCTACTGCCCGCGGCCCGAATGGTGAGCATCGAGAACGCCGGGCACATGGTGATCCTCGAACGCGCAGCAGAAGTGGCCGACGCGATCCGTACTCTCGTCGTGGCAGCGGAGACCGCCGCAACAACCACGACCGGCGCCGCCCTACAGGTCGCGTTGTGAGATGGCACCGCTCTGCAGGGCACGTTCGGCGAGCCTGAGTCGCTTCTGATTCTGCGGCAAGTCCTCGACCCCGAACTTGGCGAACAAGACGCGGAGGTGAGTCTTGACGGCATCGATGCTCAGGAAGATCTCCGCTGCGATCTGCTGATTCGACGACGGGTTCGCAAACGTCGCATTGTGTTTGTAAGGCCTGCACAACGCGATGAGAACGGCGCGTTGAGTGTCGGTCAGTGTCCTGGCCTTCGGGAGGTCCGCGGCGACGCGAGTGGCCTCGTCGCGGAGGCCTGAGTAGTCGTGGAAGGTCAGAGTCGACCCACCGACGCGGATCGTGTCCCCCTGCCGCAGACTCCGCCTACCGGTGAGCCGGTCCCCGTTCAGGTAGGTACCGTTCCGGGACAATCCGTCGTCGACGAGAGTCCAGTGCGTTCCCATCCACTCGATGGCCGCGTGAAGCCGTGAGACCTCGTGATCGGTTTCGAACGCGATGTCAGCCTGCGGGGAACGTCCGACAGTGAGTCGAACACGCTCGGGCGAGAGGATCACCTCGTGTCGCACGCCGTCGGACCCTTCGTACTGCAGGCGCGAATTCTCTTCGGTGCTCACCACACCTCCCGGTTCACGTGAAAAGCATACGCACGCGGGAGAGCGGTTGGCAGCTAGCGGCCGAGGAACTTCGGCGGGCGCTTCTCGTTGCGTGCGCGCCGGGCTTCTTGCATGTCCTCGCTCTTCCACGCAGCGCCGAACGCTTCCCACTGCTCGGGCTTCGGCTCGTCGTGCGCACCGTCGTCGTTGAAGACGAGCTTGAGGTGCCGCAATGCCAGCGGCGCGAGTTCGGTGATCGACTGTGCCCACTGCTGCGCGACGTCCGCTCCGCCGCGTTTGTTGGCGAGTCCGCTGTGATGTGCCTGTTCTGCGTGCAGACGTTCGCCGCCGAGAAGGATCGTGCGCGCGACCGAGCCGCCTGCGAGCGAGGAGAGCCGCTTGATGGTCCAGTTGTTCACCGCGATACCCAGGCGGGTCGAGGGGATCTCGAAGTAGCCTCCGTCTGCGACGACCCGAAGATCGCTCGCGATGGCGAGCTGGGTACCGGCGCCGACCGCTGGACCGTTGACTGCGGCGATGACCGGGACCGGGACATTCTGGACTGTCTGCAGAAGCGTGTTCAGGGTCTCCGGGAAGTCACTCGAGAACGAGTCGCCACTGAGATCTGCGCCTGCGCAGAAGCTCGAGCCCTGCCCCGTGATGACGATTACCCTGGCGTCGCCGGCGACGGCGTCTTCGATTCCCTCGCGCAGGGCCACACACAGTGCAGTATCGAGCGCGTTGCGGCGTTCCGGTCGCTGAAGTTCGAGTGTGACGACGTCGCCGTCACGAGTCTGTCCGATCATGACCTAGACGTTACCCAGCGGTAGCGACGGTGGTGCTGCGCGGGCTGATCTACTGGTCGATGTGATCGAGACGGATATTGCGGTGATCGGCGCGGGACAGGCCGGGCTGTCGGCCGGTTACCACCTGCATCGGGCAGGGCTGCAGGTCGAAGAAGACTTCGTGATGCTCGACCGCTCTCCGGCACCGGGTGGGGCATGGCAGTTCCGCTGGCCATCATTGACGCTGAGCACCGTCAACAGGGTCCATGATCTGCCAGGAATGGAGTTCGTGGACACGTTGACGGGCGAGGCCCCCGAGTCCGTCGTGGCAGCCGAGGCAGTACCCCGCTACTACCGTGCCTACGAGGCCAAGTTCGACCTCCGGGTGCGACGGCCTGTCACGGTGAACGTCGTCTGCGACCGCGAACCACGCTTCCGCATCGAAGCCGGTGAGACAGTTCTGTCGGCACGAGGATTGATCAATGCCACCGGTACGTGGGAGAAACCGTTCATCCCGCACTATCGGGGCGCCGAGTTGTTCGCCGGCCGGCAGCTGCATACGAAGGACTACCGAACGGCAGACGAATTCGCCGGCGAACGCGTGATCGTCGTCGGTGGTGGCATCTCGGCCGTCCAGCTGCTCGACGAGATTTCTCAGGTCACCAGCACGACGTGGGTCACGCGCCGCGAACCGGAATTTCGCGAGGCGAACTTCGGACCCGACGCAGGGCGGGCCGCCGTCGCCATGGTCGAGGATCGAGTTCGACGGGGACTGCCGCCCGGCTCGGTCGTGTCCGTCACCGGATTGCTGCTGACCGATCGTCTGAAGGCAGCGCGGGATCGGGGCGCCTTGAACCGCCTGCCGATGTTCTCGCAGATCACCTCGAACGGGGTTCGATGGGAGGACGGCACGAGCGTGAATGCCGATGTAATCCTGTGGGCGACCGGATTTCGCAGCGCGCTCGACCACTTGGCGCCGCTACGATTGCGCGGACCCGGCGGCGGAATCGTCATGGACGGCCGTCTAGCGACCCGTGTCGCGGCGAACCCGCGCGTGCACCTGCTCGGGTACGGGCCGTCGGCGAGCACCATCGGTGCCAATCGGGCCGGGCGGGCCGCGGTCACCGAGTTACTCGACACACTGAACAGCAATTAGAAATTTCAAGCAATCCGGCCACTCCTGCACTCGGTGTCATATACCTTCGAGCGTGTGTCCGACACGGACATCGCGCCGCACAACGCCCTCGTCCATTTCGGCGAAGCGTTCTGCGCTCGAACTGATTTCACCGACGGACAACGAGGAAGCTCGATCATGGGAAAGCTCGACGGGAAAGTAGCCTTCATCACCGGTGCGGCACGCGGCCAAGGCCGTAGCCACGCCATCAAGCTTGCGCAAGAAGGTGCCGACATCATCGCCGTCGACATCTGCGCACAGATCGATACGGTCCCCTACCCCCTGGCAACGCCGGAAGATCTCGCGCAGACCGTCAAGGAGGTCGAGGCCCTCGACCGGCGAATCATCGCCACGGAAGCCGACGTCCGTGACTACGACGTGCTGAAGAATGTGGTCGACAAGGCGGTCGCCGAATTGGGTCCGATCGACATCATTCTCGCCAATGCCGGTATTGCACCCCTGGGTGCCGTGAACCCGGATCACGTCAAGACTTTCCGAGACGTCATCGAGGTCAACCTGTTCGGCGCGTGGAACACTGTCCACGCGGGTGTACCCAGCATGATCGAGAAGGGCCAGGGCGGATCCATCGTCCTGACGAGTTCCACCCAGGGCTTGTCCGGTGCAGGCGGCACCGGATCGGGAGCGGCCGACGGTTACGCGGCAAGCAAGCACGCCCTCGTCGGGCTGATGCGTACGTTCACCAGTTGGCTGGCGCAGTACTCCATTCGAGTCAACAGCGTGCATCCGACGGGCGTGGGCACCCCGATGGTGCTCAACGAGGCCATGCAGAACTATCTCGTCTCCAACCCCGAGGCCATTGCGCTGGCGGGCAATCTCCTGCCCGTCCCGATGATCGAGTCCATCGATATCAGCAACGCCATTGCCTGGCTCGTCTCGGACGAGGCCCGCTATGTCACGGGCGTCACACTGCCCATCGATGCCGGATACCTGGCGAAGTAGCGAGAACCCATGGCACAGCTCGACGGCAAGTACCAGCTCGCTCCGTTGTCGATCGTCGAGATCCGCCGCCGGATCGCGGCGCGCCTCGTCGGGCGAGAGCACGAACTCGACTTGCTGTTGGCTGCGGTTGCAGCCGGGCGGGACCTCCTCATCGAGGGTCCGCCCGGCACCAGCAAGAGCACTCTGCTCGGCGCCATCACTGCCGAGTGGAACATCCCGCTGCTCTTCGTCGAGGGCAACGCGGACCTGACGCCCGCCCGAATCGTGGGCCACCACAACCCTGCCCGAGTTCTTCGCGAGGATTACAGCGAGGACAACTTCGTGCCTGGGCCGCTCGTCGAGGCCATGCGTACCGGTGGGTTTCTGTACATCGAGGAGTTCAACCGTGCACCGGAAGACACCTTGAACACGCTGCTCACCGCGATGGCAGAGCGACGCATCGCCATCCCGCGTGTCGGTACCGTGCACGCCCTCCCGACGTTCCGTTTGATCGCATCGATGAATCCCTACGACAACGTCGGCACGACACGATTGTCGACGAGCGTGCACGATCGGTTGTGCAGACTCGCGATCGGGTACCAGGATGCCGAGGCGGAACGTGGAATCGTAGGACTACGAACCGAATCCGACTCCCCGCGCTTGATTGCAGATTCGGTGGCGATCACCCGAGCCACGCGCGAACACGAGGACATCACGCAGGGCAGCAGTGTGCGCGGCGCGATCGATCTGACCCTGCTCGCGGAGCAGTTGGCATTGCTCCGCTCCGTCGAACTCCCCGCGAGTACCGACGTCGAGCCCTCTCGTGATCTACCGGCGAGCTACCAGCAGGTCATGCTCGACGCGCTCCTGCTCGCACTGTCCGGACGCATCCACGTCGACGAGACATCGGATGCGACACCGGAAATGATTCTGCGCTCCATCTGGGAGGACCACTTTTTGCTCCGCCCCGCCGCAGCGGCACCCGGTTGAAGAGCCGTCACTGCAGACTCACCGGTCCGAAGGCCCGGAAACCGAGGCACCGGCGGCGCCTTGAAGCCGTTGCGGCGCAAGCCGAAACAACTCACCGAGTCGCCGTCGCTGTTCCGTCCCGGCGGTGGGGCGGGAGCAGCGCTGATCGCCGACGGACATCCCGGGCCGGGGAAGGCAGCCGGGGAGAACAACCCGTCGGCGCCGGGGTTCACCGAGGAGACTGCCGAGGTGATCGCACTCGCAGACGCCACCGCGCAAGAATCTGCATCCGACGCCGCAACCCGAGCACTCGCTCGAAAGATCGCTGCTCGCCTGGCTGTTCGACGTCCCCGTCGCGACACTCATGCCCGACGAGGGGTCGGTGAACTGACCTCACTCCGATACCGGGGCAGCAGCGACGAGATCGACCTCGACCGCACGCTCGATGTGCTCGCTGCCATTCCGATGCCGGAAGACGACGACATCGTGGTACGAGAACGACTGCACACCAAGCGGTCTGTCGTTCTCGTCGTCGACATCTCCGGATCGATGAAGGGCGAACGAGTGCGGACGGCCGCAGCGACCGTCGGCGCACTCGCTGGTGAACTGAATCGCGACAACCTCGCCGTGGTCGCATTCTGGTCCGACGCAGCCGTTCTCACGCGTTTCGGTGACCCGATGACTCCTCTCGGAATCCTCGATACCGTCCTGCGGATTCCTGCCCGCGGTCTGACCAACGTCCAGTTTGCGCTCGACACCGCGGCCGGGCTGCTACGGACAGTGTCCTCACCGGACTCGCGAGTGGTTCTGCTTTCCGACTGCGTGCACAACGCCGGGCCCGATCCACGGCCCACCGCGGCGAGGATTCCGCGCCTGGACATCCTGCTCGACACCTCGGGTGAGAACGACGTCGACCTCGGCCGTGATCTCGCTCGCCTCGGGCACGGCCGCATCAGGGTCATCCGCACTTATCGTGACGTCGGCCCCGCGCTCAGCGCACTGTTCGAGCGTTGACCGTATGGTGCCCGCCACCATGACCCTTCTGGGCCAATGGAACTGGCGGGCACCATACGGTCATGAATCACTTCAGACGCTGAACAACCATCGCCATGCCCTGGCCGCCGGCCGCGCACATGGTCTCGACGCCGATCTCCTTGTCGCCCCACGAGAGAGCGTTGAGCAGCGTCGCCGTCATCCGGGCTCCGGTCATACCGAACGGGTGCCCGAGTGCAATAGCACCGCCGTGCACGTTCACCCGATCGACGTCGACTCCCAAGTCGCGGTAGCTGGGAATGACCTGTGCAGCAAAGGCTTCGTTGATCTCGAACAGGTCGACATCGCTGACGTTCAAGCCCGCCGAAGCGACGGCCCGACGGGTAGCTTCCACCGGGCTCAAGCCCATGATTTCGGGAGATATTCCGGAAACCGAGGTCGACAGGATGCGCGCGAGCGGCTCGATCCCGAGATCCTTGGCGCGCTGCTCGGACATGATGACCAGGGCCGCTGCGCCGTCGTTGACCGGGCAGCAGTTGCCTGCTGTGACAGTTCCATCCGGCCGGAAGACCGGCTTGAGCGTCGACAGCGAATCGACGTCGACACCGGCGCGGGGGCCGTCGTCGCGAGAGACCGTCTGTCCGTCCGGAGTCTGGACCGGGGTGATTTCACGATCGAAGAATCCGGAAGCGATGGACTCCTGAGCGCGTGCCTGACTGAGCGCGGCGTATTCGTCCTGCTCGCGACGGCTGATGGAACGAAGGCCTGCAACGTTTTCCGCGGTCTCGCCCATTGCGAGGTAGACATCGGGGAGAAGCCCTTCCTCGCGAGGATCCGTCCACGTGCTGCCTGCCTGCGCCGCAGCGCGCTCTGCGGGTGCAGCAAACTTGCTGTTCTTGGTATCCGGCATCCCGTCGGACTTACCCAGTCCGAAACGCGAGACCATTTCCACGCCACCGGAAATGAAGGCGTCGCCTTCGCCGGCGCGAATGGCATGGAACGCCATCCGAGTGGTCTGAAGGCTCGAGGCGCAGTATCGCTGCACCGTGGTACCGGGCACGGTGTCGTAGCCGAGAAGAACGGAGATCACGCGAGCGAGGCCGTAACCCTGCTCGCCTGCCGGCTGCGCACAACCGATCATGATGTCGGTCAGTTCCCGCGGATCGAACGCCGGGATTTTGTCCAGTGCAGCATGAATGATGGTGGCGGCGAGATCATCGGCGCGAAGATCCCGCAGTGATCCCTTGCGTGCGCGCCCGATCGGTGAACGGGCGGCGGAGACGATGACAGCTTCGGGCACGTGGGGCTCCTGAAAGTGGATTGAGTCGAAATCGATGGTTGAGCAAAGGCAGTGCGAGCGTTCAGGCTCCGTACACAGGTGTCGGCGGTACGGCGCCACCGATCAGCTCGTCGACGACGGGTCCGAGTTCCTGCGGATCCCAACGGGCACCCTTGTCGATGACGGTTCCGTGGCGCCAACCGTCGGCGAGAGAGACCTTGCCGCCCTCGACCTCGAAGACCCTTCCGGTGACATGAGCGGAAGCAGTGCTGCCCAGCCACACGACCAAGGGAGAGACGTTCTCCGGCGCCATCGCGTCGAAGCCTTCCTCGGGCGCCGCCATGGTCTCTGCCATCGCGCCTCCCGCACCGACGGTCATGCGAGTACGCGCAGCGGGTGCGATCGCGTTGACGGTGATTCCGTACCGAGCGAACTCGGCTGCGGCCTGGATGGTGAGCGTCGCGATTCCGGCCTTGGCCGCCGCGTAGTTTCCCTGTCCGATGCTGCCCAGCAGGCCTGCACCCGAACTGGTGTTGATGATGCGGGCATCGACGGCATTGCCTGCCTTCGCCTGTGCGCGCCAATAGGTGCTGGCATGACGCATCGGCGCGAAGTGGCCCTTGAGATGCACTCGAATGACCGCATCCCACTCTTCTTCGCTCATCGTCGCGAGCATGCGGTCACGCAGAAATCCACCGTTGTTGACGAGAACGTCGAGACGTCCGAAGCCGTCGAGGGCCGTGTTCACGAGCCGCTCGGCACCGTCCCAGTCAGCGATGTCGTCTCCGTTGACCACAGCTTCGCCGCCTGCGGCCCGAATGGTGTCGACGACCTGCTCGGCCGGGCTCTCCCCCGTCGGACGTCCGTCTTTGCCTGGGTCGAAATCGTTGACGACAACTTTGGCGCCTGCGGCCGCGAAAGCCAAAGCGTGTGCACGCCCCAAACCGCGGCCGGCTCCGGTCACGATTACAACGCGTCCCTCGAGCATGTCATTCACGTGTATGTCTCCTTGACGTTGCTGACGTGGAAGTCGATCGGTCGAGCTGCCGACAGCTCTCATGATTGCCGTGTTAGCGTACCAAGCAAGTGCTTGGTTGTTCAATCTGCCATTCGGCAACGAAATACGCTGAGCCTCCTCGATAGGATAATCTGCCAAGCAAGCGTTAGGTTAGGAGCCGAATGATCGAAGGACCGAGCACGACACCGGCAGCGCTCACGCGCGCCGCCGAGAACCATCCCGACCGTCTCGCGATCATCGACGGCGTTTTCAGCCTGACCTTCGCCCAGCTGCACGAGCAGGTAGAAGCATTCGCTTCCTCGCTCATTGCCTCCGGGATCGAAGCAGGTGCGCGCGTAGCGATCTGGTCGCCGAACACCTACCACTGGATCGTGGCAGCGCTCGGTACCCATTGGGCAGGCGGCGTCGTCGTTCCCATCAACACCCGCTACACCGGCACCGAGGCCGGCGACATCATCGAACGGGTACACGCCGCGGCACTCGTCGTGGTCGGTGACTTTCTCGGCACCGATCGACTCGATCGACTGCAGGAGGCCGCACCGGAGTTGCAGGTGCCCGTCATCGTGCGAATCCCACTGAGCGGCACCGATCAACCGAAGACCGGCGTCACCGACTGGGACGAATTCTGCACCATCGGTACCGCCGCGTCCCGCGCAGAGGCCCACGTACGCAGCGCAGCGGTCGACGCCGAATCCGTCTCCGACATCTTGTTCACTTCGGGCACCACCGGTCGCAGCAAAGGCGTGCTGAGCGCGCATCGTCAACTCATGTCGGTGGCGCAGTCGTGGGCCGAGAACGCCGAACTCACCGCAGAAGACAATTACCTGATCATCAATCCGTTCTTTCACAGTTTCGGATACAAGGCAGGTTTCGTCACCGCGCTACTCGCCGGAGCCACAGTGGTACCGATGGCAGTGTTCGACGTGGAGGCCGTCATGGCCATCGTGTCCGAGCAGCGGATCAGCGTCCTCCCCGGCGCGCCGACGATCTACCAGAGCATTCTCGATCACCCCCGGCGTGCCGACTACGACATGTCCAACCTTCGAATTGCGGTCACCGGTGCGGCCCCGGTCCCGGTGGCTCTGGTCGAGCGCATGCAGAACGAACTGTCCTTCGATGCCGTCCTCACCGCATACGGTCAGACCGAAGCGGTAGTTGCAACGATGTGTCGTAGCGACGACGACCCTGTCACCGTGTCCACCTCGTCCGGACGCGCCACTGCAGGTTTCGAAATCCGCATCGGCGACCAGGACGAGATCCTTCTGCGCGGCCCCAACGTGATGCTCGGTTATCTGGACGATCCCGAGGCGACGGCCAAGACCATCGACTCGGACGGATGGCTGCACACCGGCGACGTCGGAGTCCTCGACGACCGTGGCTATCTCGATATCACCGACCGTCTCAAGGACATGTACATCAGCGGCGGATTCAACGTGTACCCGGCCGAGATCGAAGCAATGTTGCTGCGACTTCCCGGGGTGTACGAGGCCGCGGTGATCGGTGTACCCGACGAGCGGATGGGAGAGGTCGGCCGCGCCTATGTCGTCCTGAGCCCTGGCAGTGATCTGTCCGAGGAGACGATCATCTCGTTCTGCAAAGACAAGCTGGCCGGCTTCAAAGCGCCCCGGTCGGTGCAGTTCACCGAATCTCTACCTCGGAACGCGTCGGGCAAAGTACTGAAAAATGAGCTGCGCGAGAAGAAGTCGTGACTCGATAGCAAGAGCATGAATAAAAGACCGGGAGGGTGGCAATTGCCACCCTCCCGGTCTTTTTCGTTCGGTCCGAGAATTCTCAGAACTCGATTTTAAGCCTGTCACTCACCGGGCGTGCTTGGCAGGCGAGGATGTATCCCTCTTCGATGTCGGCAGGATCGAGTATGGACGAATTGCCCATCACTACTTCACCGTCGAGGACACGGCAGGCGCACGAACCGCATTCGCCCTCTCTGCACGAGTACGGCACGTCGAGATTCTTGGACAACATCACGTCGACGAGCGTTGCGCTACGCGGCCAGGCTATCTCGTGAGATTCACCGTCCATCTCGACCTCTACCGACGCAGGTGCGGGCCCGTCGGTAGCGTCGAGTGCGCTCAGCTCTTCGATCACCGGCGCGAAAGGGTCTCCGGTCAGCGAGACGAAAATTTCCGAGTGGATCTTGCTTCGCGACGCACCGGCGGTCGTCAGCGACTCGTGGATGGCGTCCATGAACGGCTTGGGACCACAGATGTATGCGCGGCGGTCGGTCCAATGCTGCGACAGCGATGCCAGTTGGCCGATCGTGGGTCGACCCTGCACGGATTCCAACCAGTGGACGATGGTCAGTCGATCGTCGAACTCGGCAGCCAAGTCTCGTAGCTCCGCAGCAAAGATGATCGAGTTCTCGTCACGATTGGCGTAGAGCAGCGCAACCTTGCCGGTGCCCTGGTCGAGAAGGGATTTCAGGATCGACATCACCGGGGTGATGCCGCTGCCTGCCGCGAAGAGCGCGACGTCTTCGTCGAGGTCCACCACGGTGAACACCCCAGCCGGGGGAAGCACTTCGATGCGATCGCCGACAGCGACGTTGTCGCACAGCCAGTGCGAACCGAAACCACCATCGGTACGTTTGACCGTCACCTTGAGGAGTTCGTCGGTGAACGGCGAGCTCGCCAACGAATAGCAGCGCGCCACCGAGCCTTCGCGATCACTCGGAATCCGCAACGTCAGAAACTGTCCCGGCTTGTACTTCAAGCGCTCCCGACTGTCGGTCGGTACGTCGAAGACCAACGAGCGCGCGTCCGCGGTTTCCTCGACTACGGCAGCAACTGTCACCACCACCGACCGTGAACTGTGCGGCGCCTCGACTAATGTCATCGCGTTCGTGCCCTTTCCGATGCGAAAAATATCCAGGCTGACTATACTGGCGCCTCTGGGCAGGTTCGACGCGTTCCCGCTGTGCGAGACTCGGCCGGAAGAGAAATCATCCCCAGCGCGACTGTCCGCCGTCGAGGGGAATCGTGGCTCCGGTGAGATAGCCGGCATCGTCGCTGACGAGGAACAGCACAGCGCGGCCGATATCGGCTTCCGGGTCACCGACCCGGCCGAGCGGAATACTCTCGACGAACTCGGCAGCCTCCTGCGGATTCTTCTCCATCCACCGTTCGAGAGCAGGGGTCTTCGCGTGCGGGGCCACGGCCAGAACGCGGATTCGGTCCTCGCCCCATTCGCAGGCCGCGGACCGGGTGAGCGCGCGCATGCCTTCCTTGATCGAGGCGTATGCACCGTAGTTGCTCGCATCCCAGCGCACCGAAGCCGCGGTCACCATATTGATGATCACTCCGCCCCCACGCGCCTTCATATGTGGGTGGCACAGTTGCATCAAGCGCAAAGCTGCCAGGGGCCCCGATGCGAAAGATCTTTCGTAGTCTTCGTCGACGATCGACAAAATCGGTCCGGGCTTGCAGTCGTTGGCGTTGTTCACCAGGATGTCCACTGAACCAAGGGCACTCACGGTCTGTTCCACAGCGGCGGTGATGTCGCCACGATCTTTCACATTGCAGACAACAGCTTCGCTACGCACTCCGATGTCGGTCAGCATTGCGCAGGTGTCGTGCAGTTTGCTTTCGGTGCGGCCGGCAACGGCAATGGCCGCACCTTCCTTCGCCAAGGCAAGTGCGATACCTTGGCCGATACCTTGACCCGCACCCGTGATGAGTGCAACCTTGCCGTCGAGCTTTCCCATTTTCACTCCTGATTATCTAGAATCGAATTTTTCTTTACTGTTTGTAGTCAGACCGGAACCGAATACGTTCTCATCGAAAAATCGGTAATTCAACCGATTCCGCCATCATCGAAGAAGGATTCATTGTGACTGCCCCTCGAGCTTTCGACTTCTCCCATCGCAGCATCGTCGTCACCGGCGGAACGAAAGGTATCGGCTTCGAAATCGCCACCGCGTTCTTGGCGGCCGGTGCTGACGTAATGGTCTGCGGCCGCACCGTTCCCGAGACGTTGCCGAGCTTCGACGGACGCAGTGCGAAGTTCCGTGCAACGGACGTCCGCGACCCGGCCGACGCCGCCGGATTGATCGAGGATGCAGTCGCAGCCCACGGCCGACTCGACGTTCTGGTGAACAATGCCGGAGGCTCACCGGATGCCGATGCTGCCACCGTCTCACCACGATTCGTCGAAAAGATCGTGGCATTGAATCTTCTCGCGCCCTTCAACGTGTCGCAGGCCGCCAACGCGGTGATGCAGACGCAACCCGAAGGTGGTTCGATTGTCAACATCGGCAGCGTCTCCGCGCACGATCCGCAACCCGGAACTGCTGCTTACAGTGCCGCCAAAGCCGGTCTCCTGGTGCTCACCAAGGCCCTCGCGCTGGAGTGGGCCCCCAAAGTACGTATCAACCACATCACGACGGGACTTATCCGCACCGACAGCGCCGCCGCGGTGTACGGCGACGATGGCGGTGCGGCTGTAGTTCGTACCCTTCCGATCGGCCGAATGGCCGTTCCCCAGGACATCGCCGGAGCGTGCCTGTTCCTCTCCAGCGAGTGGGCGTCGTACGTCAACGGAGCAGACCTTGCGGTGCACGGAGGCGGCGAGTACCCCGCCCGTTACCTGGCGACCCATCCCTGACCTCGGTCGCTCATTTTCCCGAGTGAGAGTGGAACCGCGCACGGGCCCCGGCGATGACCGGTTGCCCGTCGCGGACCAACTCGAAGGCGGTGCCGTCGGTCTCGTCCCACGAGAGCAGGTCCGGTGAGTCGCCCGGGAACAGCGGGGCCGCGAAACGTCCGCTCACGCTGGAGAGGTCGGCCGGGTGAGCACCGAGCCTGCGGGCCAGTGCGAGGGTGCTCGCTGCCAGAGTGCAGAGTCCGTGCATGATCGGTCGCGGCTGACCGATGGCCTCGGCCGCCTCGGGGTCGATGTGGATATGGTGGCGATCGCCGGTGAGGCGGTACAGCGCAGTTTGATTCGCGCTGGTGCGGAGCACATCGGTCGAGGAGGGACTCTGCTCGGGTCGGGTCGTTTTCGCCGGCCCACGCTCACCGCCGAAGCCGCCTGATCCCGGCGCGAAGATTGCCCAGGTTGCCACGAAGAACGGCGATTCGACCTTTACCTCGAAGACGGCCGCCGCGCCCTTGTCCCACACCTCGCCCACCGATGCCTGCATGGTGACCGAACCGCTCGTGGGTAGCGGGGCGATGACCTCCATGCTTTGCGATCCGTGAAGTGCGGTGGTGGTATCGAAGCCGCCACGTGAGCCCAACTCGTCGGGCGCCCATTGTGCAAGGGTCAACGCGAAGGTGGGCAGAACACGAAGGTTCTTCTCGAAGACCAGATCCAACTCGCCGGCCTCTGCTCCCACCGCCAGCGCATAGAGGATGGCGTCCTTCTCTTCGTAGGACACCGTCCGGGTGCCGAGATCCACGCCTTTCCACTGATCCGGGGTCATGGGGGTCTGCTCGGTCGGGCTCATTGCTCGCGTCCTAGGATCAGCCCACTGGTGGGCACGGCTGTACCGGCAGTGACCAGTACATTGTTCACTTCGTTCGGTTGAGTGGTCGACGTCCCACGCAGTAGCCGCACGGCTTCGGCGATACCGTTCACCCCGTGTAGGTAGGCCTCCCCCAGCTGGCCGCCGTGCGTGTTGGTGGGCAGGGATCCACCGATGTCGAGATTTCCTTCGCGAATGAAATCCTTCGCCTCTCCTCGCCCACAGAAGCCCAATTCCTCCAACTGAGGAAGCACCAAGGGAGTGAAGTGGTCGTAGAGGATTGCGGCGGAAATATCCGCAGGCGTCAACCCACTCTGGCCGTACAGCTGCTTAGCCACCACTCCCATTTCGGGGATGCCGGTGATCTCGGGCCGGTAGTAGCTCGCCATCATGTGCTGATCTCGACCCGATCCCTGCGCAGCACCTCGGACGATGGCCGGGGCATGCTTCAGATCCCGTGCACGCTCGGCAGAGACGATGACCAATGCTTGCCCCCCGTCGGTTTCCTGGCAGCAGTCCAGCAAGTGCAGCGGCTCGGCGATCCATCGAGAATTCTGGTGATCTTCGAGTGTGATGGGGCGGTTGTAGAACCACGCGGCGGGATTGACCGCGGCATGTGCCCGGGCCACCACGGCGACGCGGCCGAAGTCTTCACTGGTCGCGCCGTATTCGTGCATGTAACGACGGGCGAACATCGCAACCCACTGAGCGGGAGTCGACAAGCCCTGCGGCGTCAGCCACGCGTACGCGGCTCGATCGGCCGTACTGTCCATCGGCCGGTCGTGCTGGCCCAAGCCGTAACGGGTACCGGATCGCTCGTTGAACGCGCGATAGCAGACGACGACGTCGGCGACGCCCGTGGCGACCGCCATCGCTGCCTGTTGCACGGTGGCACATGCGGCCCCGCCGCCGTATCCGATGCGTGAGAAGAACTTCAGTTCACCGAGACCGGTATTGCGAGCAACGATCGCCTCGCCGTTGGTCTCGGCAGTGAAGGTGGACAATCCATCGACCTCGGAAGGATCGATACCGGCATCTGCCAAAGCTGCGACGATGGCCTCGCAAGCGAGCTGAAGTTCACTGCGCCCGGAATTCTTGGAGAACTCGGTGGCACCGATTCCGACAATGGCTGCAGCACCGGACAACTGGTTACTCATCGAGCACCCGGGGATTCATATGCCACGGTCACAGTCCCATTGACGTGTTCACCGAGACTGTTGCGGCCGCGCACTGTCACCTCGATCGTGTCGCCGTCCTTGCCGGACACCGTTCCACTCAAATGCATGTCGTCTCCAGGATAGTTGGGCGCCCCGAGCCGGACCTTGATTCTTCGCACGGTCGCAGCAGGGCCCGCCCACGCGCTGACGAACTGTCCCACCAGACCATTGGTGGTCAATATGTTCATGAAGATGTCCTTCGACCCACGCGCGACCGCCTGTACGGCGTCGTGGTGAACGTCCTGGAAGTCGCGGGTCGCAAGCGCACCTGCGACGATCAGTGCCCGCGTGATCGGCACGATCGATTCCGGTAGTTCTTCTCCCACTGCACAATCACTCAGGGCTCGCACACTCACCGCGGGGCTGCTCATGCGATGACCTCGACCCCGGTTGCCAAGAGGTCGCCGAGCCTGTTTAGGTCGGACGCCGCTCCTCCCAGTGTGGCGCCGATCTGCTTGCCCCACAGCAGATAGCGGTGAATCGGGTAGTCGGTGTCCACGCCGATCCCACCGTGTACGTGCTGCGTTCGGTGCACGACTCGCGCTCCGGCGTCGCTGGCCCACCACTTGGCGACCAACACCGACGTACCCGGGTCCTCCCCCGCCGACAGCAGCCAGGCCGCCTGCCAGAGGGTGACACGCATGGCTTCGATGTCGATGTAGCAGTCCGCGAGCTGATGCCCCACCGCTTGAAACGTGGCGAGCGGTCGGCCGAACTGAACTCGCTCGTTCAGATACGCCACCGCCTGCTTCACTGCACTCTCGGCTACACCCAACTGCACTGCAGCCAAAGCGATTTCGGCGTAGGACTCGATCTTCCCGACGGCACTACCATCGGCTGCACCGAGAATATCGACGCGCGCGCCCTCGGCAGTGATATCGGCACAGAGTTCGTGCGTCGTGGATTCGTTGTCCCGGCGGCTCACACCGTCGGCAGACGGATCCAACAGGAAGAGGGCAGGGCCCGAGGACGTCTCGGCAGAGACCACAACTCGTGCGGCGACATGTACCGACGGGACTGCAACCTTCGATCCTGTCACCCGCCAGACGCCGTCGACCTCTGCGGCAGTCATGGACGGTGCACCGCTACCGAAAGGCCCGAAGCCTTCCAGCCCGATTGTCAGAATCTTCGAACCATCGGATGCGGCGGGAAGCCACTCGTTCTTCTGATCCTCGGTTCCGAATTCGCCGATGACCAATGCGCTCACCAGGTGTGGCCACAACGGGACCGGTGCAACCCGGCGGCCCTGTTCGACGAGCACGACGCAGAGTGCGGAGAAATCGAGGGCGCTTCCGCCGAATTCTTCACTGACCGCGATGCCGAGCACACCGGTGCGGCCGAGCTCGTCCCACAGTTCCCGATCGAACCGCTCCGCCGAGGCCTCCACGGCCACGATTCGGTCGGTGCTTGCGCGCGCTCCGAAGACATCGGCGGCAAGTTCGCCGATCGTTCGCTGCTCTTCGCTGAAACTGAAATCCATCAGTGCTCCTGAGATGAAATAGGCCGGAAGGCAGGCAAAGTCAGATCCGAGTCGGCGTCGATCCACGTCAACTCGACGGCCATGTCGATGGTGACGTCCGCGGGCTCGATGCCGGTCATATTGGCGACCAAGCGAGTGCCCTCCTCGAGTTCGATGACAGCGACGATCAACGGATAGTCGAAGGCATCGATCTGTGGATGGTGGTTGACGACGAAGCTGTACACATGACCGCGCCCTGACGCATCCACGGTGTCCCAGTCGGTGGATCGGCACTGTCCACACATCGGACCGGTCGGATGTCGAAGCACACCGCAGGAAGCGCATCGCTGGATCACCAAGCGGTGTTCGAGGGCGGCTGCGAACCAGAACGCATTGTCGTCGTTCAGCGCCGGACGAGGTCGCAGGGCGCGAGCAACGGCTTTCTCCGCCGGCCGGTACCGCAACGTACGCCACCGCTGTGTGCCGACGACCATGCCGTCGGTATCGCGATATGTCTTGAGCGTGGTGATGAAATGTCCGACGCCCAGCCCGGTCTTCTTCTCCTCGGAAATTGCTTCGACAACTTCCGACACCTGAAGATGGTCACCTGGACGTAGCTCTCGGAAGAACTCCATATCAGAATCGGTGGCGACCACCGAGGTGAATCCGGCGTCGTCGAGGATCGCGATCAGGTCGGTCCAGGTCGGCGAAGGGTCGACTCCGGACATCTTGTCCGTGTAGGACTTCATCGTCCACACCTGGAGCATGGCGGCGGGTGCGACCGAACCGTCGGCATGCTTCGGATCCTCGCCCCCCATGACCTCCGTCCAATGTCTGATCATCGGCGCGTTCACCGGGTCCGGTCCGAGTGTCGGTGGGACCAACACTGCGCCCTCGAATTCGCGTAGGCGCGCGCTCACCTCGATCATGCGTTCCTCTTGGCGCGAACGAGGCCGAGGCCCATCGTGCCGACCATGTCGCGCAGGACTTCGTTGACCCCACCGCCGAAGGTGTTCACGACGGATTGCCTGGAGATTTGTTCGATCTGGCCGCCGAGAACTGCACCGGGAGAACCGGGCCGAAGACGCCCCACGGCACCGAGGATGCCCTGCAGTGCGCGATAGACCTCGATGTGCGTTTCCGTGCCGTAGGTCTTGATGGCGCCCGCGTCCGCTCCGGACAACGTGTCCTGTGCGACGGCAGCGGCCATCTTCCAGTTCATCAGCCGCATCGCCTCGAGCTTGGCGTGGGTACGGGCGAATTCGATTCGTACCCAAGGAATTTCGAGTGCACCGTTGTCTCGAGCCCAGTCGAATACCTGACGCCAGAGACCGAGTGTTCGGCCGCCGAGCGCAGCGAGGCCGATCCGTTCGTGGTTGAGCTGCGCGGTGATGAGCTGCCAGCCTCCGTTGATCTCGCCCACCACTTCGGCGTCCGTGATGCGAATATCGCTGTAGTACGTCGAGGTGACCATCAATCCACCGACGGTGTTGATGGGCGACCAGCTGAAGCCCTCGTCGTCGGTGGGCACGATGAGAATCGAAATTCCGCGATGCTTCGGAGCTTCCGGGTCCGTGCGGGCTGCGAGCCACACGTAGTCGGCCGTGTTGGCGCCACTGGTGAAGATCTTGTTGCCGTTGACAACCCAGTCCTCACCGTCCCGGACTGCCTTCGTCCGCAGCGACGCGAGATCCGTGCCTGCCTCGGGCTCGGTGTAGCCGATGGCGAAGACGATCTCGCCGGCCAGAATGCCGGGCAGAAAGCGTTCTTTCTGCTCTTCGGTACCGAATTTCATCAGCGTCGGACCGACGGTGTTGACCGTGACGAACGGGAACGGCAATCCGGCCCGCTGAACCTCGTCGAAGAATACGAACTGATCCTCGGCAGAACGTCCCTGGCCGCCGAACTCCACGGGCCAGCCGATTCCGAGCCATCCGTCTTTGCCGAGCAACCGCACTATCTCCCGAAAGTGCTCACCGCCGACCCCTTGCTCTCCGGCGACGCGTCGCTTCTCCGGTGGCAGCAGCTCCGCAAAATATGTGCGTAACTCCTGCCGGAGAGCGCTCTGTTCTGGTGTTTCCTTGAGATCCATCTCAATACTCCTCGTGCCTGACTCCGGCTGTCACTACCAAATGGGTGGATCGACTCAGGCGGACAGGAACCGTCGACGCCCATAGGTGTCGAATTCCTTTTCCAACAGATCTTTGTCTTCTTCGGTCATCAACCGGTACTGAGGAGCCCCTCGACCCTCCCACCGGAAGATCAGGTCTTCGCAGCGCCAATTCTGCTGCTGCAGCTTGTTTTTGACGATTTTGTTGGAACCTGTCACGGGCAGGTTCGCCGAGACTCGAAGAAAGCGCGGCGCCGACTTGGTTCCCAGATCGTCCTGCGCGGTGAGGAAGGATGCGAAGGCCGCGGCGTCGAAAGCGTCGACGTCGGGCACCTCCAGCGCAGCCATCACCTGATCACCCGAACGAGGGTCGGGCACCGAGTAGACACCGGTCGCTATGACGGACGGGTACCGCCGGCAGATGCGCTCGACCATCAGCGCCGAGGTGTTCTCACCGTCGACCCGAATCCAGTCGCCCTTGCGTCCGGCGAAGTAGATGAAGCCGTCCTCGTCTATGTAGCCGAGGTCGCCCGTCCAGTACCAACCGTGCCGCAGCCGGTCCGCGATCGCGCTCTCGTTCTTGTAGTAGCCCTCGAAGGCCGACGCGCCGGCCATATCGACCATCTCACCGATGGACTCGTCCGGGTTGAGAACCCGCCCGTACTCGTCGCACCGGGCGAGCCCTTTCTTCTCACGCGTCTCGGGGTCCACGATCGCGATGTTCTTGTGAGCGGGACGACCGAGCGCGCCTGCCGGTGCATTCGGATCCAGCGTTACCGAACCGGCGCCTTCACTCGATCCGTACCCCTCGAACAGTTCGGCACCGAATCGCCGAACGAATTCCACCTTGTCCTCCGGGGACGCCTCGGTACCGAATCCTCGCACCAGCGTGTTGACGTGGTCGTCCTCGGATTCCGGTGTCGCCATCAAGTAGGCGAGAGCCTTCCCGACATACGTAAAGAAGGTTGCGCCGAAGAATCGCACATCGGGCAGAAATCCCGACGCGGAGAACTTGGGGGTCAAGCACACGACGGCACCGTTGGCGAGAGCCGGGGCCCACAGCGCCATCAGTGCATTGCCGTGGAACAACGGCATGCAGCAGTAGTCGACGTCGTCCCGCGAATGTCCGTACTTGGCCGAGTTGGTGTAGGCGAGCCTGGCAAGCCGTCCTTGACTGCAGCGGACCGCTTTGGACGCACCCGTCGTCCCGGAGGTGAACAGCAACAACATCAGGCTCGAACTATCGACCGACGGTGCTGCTACCGGCGCCTCCTGCATGAAACCGGCGCACCTGTCCAGGTATTCGGGCTCGTCGACAAGGACGAACCGGTCCGGCGTCAGGCCCAGATCCAGGCTGGAGAGCATGGTCATACCGGCAGTGTCGGTGACGATCAACTGGCAATCGACGTAGCGAATCTCGGCTTCGAGTTCGCCGCCCCGCTTTGTCGGATTGATCCCGACGATCGTTCCACCGACCAGCGCCGCGCCACCGAGCCAGAACACGAATTCAGGAGTGTTCTCGAGCAGGACACCGATGTGGAACGGCCCGTCGACGCGCATCGACTCGGCAAGCGCACCGCGCGCTGCACTCTCGAGGACTACCTCGTGCCACGTCCAGTCCTGCTCGCGGGTCCGTAGTCCGTCGTGGTGATCGCCCAGTCGATCGAGAAGCATCTCCGCGATGGTCCCGCGATGCCCCTTGTCGTCCTGCACGGTGGTCTTCTTCTCGGAGGCCAAGTCCTGGGTCATGCGCACATCTCTGTCGTCGTTGTTTCGATGATGCGGTTACGCAGCGTGATCGGCCCGAATGTGGCCTGCGCCGAACGACCGACCTGCGCGGTGGGCAAGTCGAGATCTATGGTCATAACTGTCCTCCAAGTCCGATTACTCCCGTAACGTATCTGCCGATGGTGACTGCCCGGGGGGGAGTCTCGCTCAGTGGCAACGACCGTCTGCCACTGCGTGCTTACATGCCATCTTGTGGCGGTACACCTGCCCGAGGACGAAAGGCCCTTTCGATGACCGCTTCTACAGATCCGCAGTTCTACCTGGACCAGGTGATCACCCGGCTCACCGGACCCGGCGGGAGATTCGAACTGGCCGAGGAATCGGTACTGGGGACTCGCATGCCCGTGATGAAGAACCGGACGCGGGGAGTGGGCGAACTGCTGGCGGCGTCGGCGAAGTGGGGTGAGAGGGACTACCTCATCACTGCGGACCGCAGACTGTCCTACGCCGAACACGCCACCGCCGTCGCGGCATTGGCGACCGCACTGCGCGATGACTACGGGGTGAGCAAGGGAGACCGCGTAGCGATTCTCGGCGCGAACTCGATGGAATGGGTCATTGCGTTCTGGGCCACGCAGTCGCTCGGCGCCATCACTGTCGCCTTGAACAGCTGGTGGGTTCCCCGCGAGATCGAATACGGCGTGAAGCACAGCAGGCCCAGCGTGATCATCGCCGACGCCAAACGCGCCGCGACGCTGGCCGAGATGAAGCTCGACACCCCGGTCCTGACGATGCTCGATGACCTACCGAAGATCATCGAGCAGTACCGCGGCGCCACGCTCCCGGTCACCGCTGTCGACGAAGACGATCCCGCAGCCATCCTCTATACGAGCGGCACGAGCGGCAAGCCCAAGGGCGCCCTGCACTCACAGCGAAATATCCTCGCGGTGGTCGATTACCACCGATTCAGCGACGCCATCGTCGCCGCATTCAAAGGTGTCGAGTTCGATCCGTCGCTCCCGAGCGAGAAGAAGTACCTACTCACCTCGCCTTTGTTCCACATCGCCAGCCTTCACAATCTCGTGATCCCCCGCCTCGCAACCGGCAGCGCGGTCGTCATGAACGAAGGCGCCTTCGACGTCGACACCATCCTCGGCCTCGTCGAACGTGAGCGAGTGACGGACTGGGGCGCGGTCCCCACCATGGCTGCCCGTCTCGTCGAACACGGCAATCTCGATCGCTTCGATCTGAGCTCGCTGACCTCGTTCGCACTTGCCTCCGCACCTTCGTCGATCGCGTTCAAAGAACGCCTGCGCCAAGAGGTTCCGTTCGCCAAGAACTCACTGGTGGACAGCTACGGCCTGACCGAGTGCAGCACTGCCATCGCTGTCGCTGCCGGGCCGGACCTCGAGCGCCATCCCGGAACCCTGGGCCGTCCCATCATCACCGTCAGCCTCGAGATCCGTGATCCCTTCGGAGAATGGCTTCCCGACGGCACCGAGGGCGAGATATGTGTACGTAGTCCCTTCGTGATGCTCGGATACTGGGAAGACCAAGCGGCAACCGACGCCGCGATCTCACCCGGACGATGGTTGCGTACCGGAGACTACGGGTTGATCGAGGACGGCAGACTTCGACTGACCGGCAGGCGGTCGGACCTGATCCTTCGTGGTGGAGAGAACGTCTATCCCGTCGAGATCGAGCAGTGCCTCGACGAACACCCTGACGTACTCGAATGCGCGGTCATCGGAACACCGCACACCGACCTCGGCCAAGAGGTGTCTGCGGTGGTGGTTCTTCGACCAGGCGCTGTGCTCGAGGAAAGCGAACTGCGCGAGTGGACGGCGGAGCGGTTGTCTTACTTCAAGGTACCCACCCGCTGGCGTATCACCGGAGACAGCTTGCCCCGCAACGCAACCGGGAAGCTCTCGCGGCGCGACATCAGCGTGTAAGAGCAGTCACGACAACGGCGTCGCACCGGGTGAAAACCCTGTGCGACGCCGTTCGTTTTCCAGCTTGCCCACTCGGGTCAGCGTGGACGTGGCACCGTTTTGTCGATGAACAAGGCCTCGACGGATACGCATACCCGACCGTCTGCGGTCCTGATGTAGCCGACCGTGTTGATCTTGCGGCCATCGACGGAATCGAGCTTGGCAGTGACAGTCAGCGGCTCGAACAACGGTGTCGGGGAGTGGTAGCGAAGATTCAATTGCGCCGTCATGCCGGCCTTTCCGGCCCACGCATTGGCGACTCCCAGCGTGTGATCGAGCAGCAGTGCAGACACTCCTCCGTGCACGTGTCCCGGGGGACCCTGGTAGGCGAGCGTCAAGACGACAGTGCCTTCGACGGAGCCGTCGGACTTGCCTTCCAGCACGAGAGGAGGGGCGATCGCATTCTCGAGACCGGTCACCGGGTCGTGCCGTGTCACACCCTCGCCGTTCCACATGTCGATCAATCGCTCTTCCACCGCGGGCGCATGACTCTCCAGGTGCTGGGCGACACTGATCAGCTCCTCTGTCACCCGCTCGAGGTTGGCGTTGCCACGATCGGTCCGCAGCAGAGCATCGATCACTCGGCGTGCCGCTTGGGTGGCTCGATCGACTGAGGAATCGTTGCTGACCGAGGTCAGCACCGTCCCCGAGGGGCTGGTTTCATACGTGGGGTGCGTACCGGGGATCATGAAACTACTTTCATGGATGCGTGGGTCAGGATGGCTTGTCCGTCGCGCTCGGGAGAACTCGTGCGGAGAATCAAGAGTCCGTCTTCTTCCCAGACAGAGGTTTCGAGTGGTTCACCCGGATAGGTGGGCCCGGCGAAACGGACCGAGAAATCGCTGACTCGGCTCGGGTCGGAGTCCAACAGACGCTCGGTCACTGTCCTGCAGACGATCCCGTAGGACGCGAGTCCATGCAAGATGGGCCGATCGAATCCCACCGCCGCGGCGATGCTCGGGTCTATGTGCAGTGGATTGAGGTCACCACTGAGGCGATAGAGCGCCGCTTGATCGGGACGGGTCGAAGATTGCAGAAGGTGATCCGGTTTCCGATCCGGCACGGTGTCAGTGGTGTCCGGCCCGGCCTCGCCACCGAAGCCGCCCTCGCCACGAGCCCAAATTTGCATCACCGTCGTGAACAGTGCACGGCCGTCATCATCGGTTGCAGCATGTTCGAGTTCGATCACTGCTGCCTTGCCCTTGTCCCAGATGTTCGCCACACGCGTCGTGATGCGGGCGCTGCCGGTCGACGGTATCGGTGCATGTGCAGTCAGCGATTGGCCACTGTGCAGGAGCTTGCGCAGATCCACTTCGACGCCCGGCATCTGCAGACCTGCGCTCTTGGAGACACCCGCTGAAATACCACCTCCAGCAACCAGCGCGAAGGTCGGCAGCACACGTAGGTTTTTCTCGTACACCCAGCCGAGCTCGGCAGGGTCCAGTGGGTTCTCTCCCGCACCGACACCGAGGTGATAAAGGATCACATCTCGGTCGGTCCACGAGATCTCGCGCACTGTCGGCTCGGCGGCCAGCGCGGTAGCGAGGTCTATTGCCATTGGGGATTCCTTCGATCTTTCGAGTGTGGTTGTCGGATGGTCACTTACCCGGCTCGGGATCCCGCGGAAGGCCCAACAACCGTTCGCCGATGATGTTGAGCTGAACGTTGGTGGTGCCGCCGGCTATCGACATGCACTGAGCGTTCAAGAACATGTGTTGCGCAGAGCTTCGGGGCTGCTCACCGACCAGAGACGACGGCCCGGCCCACTCCATCGCCACTTCCCACACCTGTTGAAGGTGTTCCACGCCGATAACTTTAGCGACCGAGGATTCCGCTCCGGGCTGGGCGCCGCTAAGTGTGCGTAGCGTGGTGCGCAGTGCGAGCAATCCCCCGGACTGGGCGTCGCACAGAACTTCACCGAGAACTGCCGATTGCTGGGCGTCGAGGCCGCTGGGCAATTCGGCGGCGAGACTCAACAACGCCTCACCGCCCGAGCCGAGAGATGAATCGTTCGACAACGAGACTCGTTCGTTGGCGAGTGTCGTTCGAGCCAATTTCCATCCGGCGCCGCTCTCCCCCACCAACATTTCGTCCGGAACGAACACGTCGTCGAAGAAGACCTCGTTGAACAACGATTCGCCGGTGATCTCTCGGAGAGGCCGGATGTCGAGCCCGGGACTGTTGCGCATGTCGACGAGGAAGTAGGACAAACCTTTGTGCTTGGCCACCGATGCGTCGGTGCGAGCGAGACAGATCCCCCAGTGCGCTTCACGCGCCATGGACGTCCAGACTTTCTGGCCCTGCAATCGCCAACCGCCGTCCACCTTGGTCGCCTTGGTACTCAATCCGGCGAGGTCGGAGCCTGCACCGGGTTCGGAGAACAGCTGACACCAACGAATGTCTCCGCGCAGGCTGGCCGGGACGAACTGCTCGACCTGCTCGGGGTTGCCGTGCTCGATGAGCGTGGGCACTACCCAGTTACCGATGATCATGTCGTATGGAACGAGAGAGAACGAGGCCAATTCCTCGGCGATCACCAGTTGTTCGACGGCGTCTGCCCCTCGACCCCACGGTGCCGGCAAATGTGGTGCTGTATAGCCTTTTTCGGCCAACAAGCGGATGCGATCGGCATCGTTCGAATCGGCAATCGCAGTAAGCTCGGATCGCACCTTCGCGCGAACCTGCTCGGCTTCGGGTGGAAGCTCTACTTCGAGTGAACGCCGGGTCCCGGCGAGCGTCGCAGCGGTCACCCGAGAACGCCATGACGCGGTCGAGCCGAGCATGAGCAGCAAGGTCTGCGCCCGCCGAAGATAGAGGTGCGCGTCGTGTTCCCAGGTGTATCCGATGCCGCCGAGGATCTGGATGCAGTCCTTGGTCAACGAGAATGCAGCATCGAGTGCGGTGGCTCCAGCTACCGCAGCAGCCAGGGACACCTCCGCGGGAGGCTCACCTGCGTCCGCTGCACGGGCGGCGTCCCATGCGCACACGCGTGCTTGCTCGCTGCGGATGAGCATGCGCGCGATGCGGTGCTTGACGCCTTGAAATTGACCGATGATGCGCCCGAACTGCTTGCGCGTTCGCGCGTAGTCACCTGCAGTGCGCACCGCCCAGTCCGCGACACCCGACGCCTCGGCGGAGAACAGTATTGCCGCCAGATCCACTACGCGTTGGGCATCGATCGAGAGGACGTCGCCGGGTGCGAGGGAGATACTGCGTGCAGTCGCAGTTGCGTTGCGTCGCACGAGATCATAGCTCTCCACGGCAGTGATCTCGAGGCGCTCCCGTGGGACGACGACGAATACAGTGTGGTTCTCGGCATCGAGCGCGGCCAGCAGGAAGAGATCACCGATCTGGCCACTGACGACGAAATCAGATGCACCGTCGAGTACCGACTGGTTCGCCTCGGAAGTCACGCGCAACGAACCGGGGTGCAGCGATATGGCGCCGATCGTCGAGCCGTCGGCCAGGGCTGCGAGCTCCTCGCTGCGACCTGCTTCGTCGAGTACCGCACTGAGAAGGACAGTCGAGAGGAACGGCCCCGGAACCAAGGCTCTACCGAGTTCCTCTGCCACCACGGCAGTTTCGCTCAATCCGCAGCCGGCGCCGCCATCTTCTTCCTTCAGATGCAGACCCAGCACGCCGAGCGCGGCCAGCGAGCTCCAGAAAGCGGGGCGCTCCTCGGTCTCGGCATCCACCGCACTGCGCAGGACGTCGGAGGTGACGGTACGGGCTGCCCATGCGCGAACCGCATCGGTGAGGTCCCGCCCTTGTTCGGTCAATGCCATTGTCATGAAAGGTCTCGGCTCTCTCGTCGGTCGGGTGCGCTCTTACCGGATGCGTTCGATGATCGTCGCTGTCGACTGTGCACCACCGGCACACATCGTCACCAGCGCGGTGGACTTGTCGGAACGTTCGAGCTCGTGCAACGCCGAGGTGATCAACCGAGCTCCGGTCGAACCGACTGCGTGCCCCAGCGCAATAGCGCCGCCGTTCACGTTCACCTTCGACATATCGGCGCCGTGAACCTGGGCCCAGGACAACACCACCGAAGCGAAGGCCTCGTTGATTTCCACCAGATCGATGTCGGCAAGCGACATCTTGGCGCGTTCGAGCACGAGCGCGGTGGACTCGATCGGACCATCGAGGTGATAGTAAGGATCCGAGCCGATCATTGCCGAGGCGAGGATCCGTGCACGCGGGCGGACTCCGAGCTCGTGCGCCCGTGCCTCGCTCATCAGCAGCACTGCTGCCGCGCCGTCACTGATCTGCGAAGAGTTGCCGGCGGTATGAATCTGATTCGGCATCACGGGCGCAAGTCCAGCGAGGGCGGCCGAGCTCGTCTCACGTAGTCCCCCATCGCGTTCCACGCGCACACTCTCGCCGGTGGGGGCGCCATCTTCGCCCAGTACTGGAACGTCGACCGGGACGATTTCGCGGTCGAAGACCCCCTCCGCCCACGCCCGGCCGGCCCGCTGTTGCGAGAGCAGGCCCAACGCGTCGGCGTCTTCCCGCGTGATTCCGCGAAGATCGGCGATGCGTTGTGCCGAGGTGAACTGGTCACCCATGTCGATGGTCCAGTCCGGCGGGTACGGGTTTCCGGTTTCCGGGGTCGCGGCTTGACCGAGGAAGACCCGGCTCATCACCTCGACACCGCATCCGATACCGGCATCGATCTGGCCGGATGCAATGAGACCGGCGACCATGTGTACGGCCTGTTGGGATGATCCACAGGCACAGTCGATGGTCGTCGACGCGGTGCCGTAGGGCAGTCCGGCGTGCAGCCATGCCTGCCGAGTCACGTTGTTCGACTGTTCGCCCGCTTGGGTGACGCAACCGCCGACGACCTGACCCACGCTCGCTGCCGAGACGGAGGATCGGTCGAGAACTGCGCGCTGCGCGACGCCGAGGAGCGTGGCGGGATGCACGCCCGACAGGGCCCCTCGCCGACGTCCGATAGGTGTTCTGGCCGCCTCGACGATTACCGGGGTGTTCTGAGCAAGCATGTCGACTCCTCGAGACATTACCGCCGCGCGAAGCGACGTCGAATTTCTGAAATGTATTCTACTTTTTACGATAATGCACTGCATTCGAGCACTGCGGGTCCACTGTTCAGCGAGGCGACAGATCGACGAGAAGCAGATCGCATCCTCGGCGAATGTCGTGCTCCGCGTCGAGAATCGACACCCGCCCGTTCAGGCAGGACTGAATGACCCCGAACCAAAGTTGCACGACCAATCGAAGGGCCGTCAGATCCGATTCGGTGGGCGTTTCGATTCCGGCCGCCTCGAGCAGGAGCTGGCGGAACGCCAGATCGACCTTCGCCGCATCGGGCACGGCCGCGACGTTGGAAGCCGTCGTGGATTGAATCATGGCCGTCGACAGCAGCGGCCGGCGCAGCAACCCACGCGTGGCGCGCACCAGTACGTCGTACACCGCGTCACTGGGCCGCGCTGCGGCAGATGATCCTTTCGCGAAGCCCGAGCCCATACGGTCGATCTGATCGACCATCACCGCGACGAAAAGATGAGTTTTCGACGGGAAGTACCGGTACAGCGTCCCGATAGCAACGCCCGCAGCCTTGGCTACGTCGTGCATCTGGACGCGTGCGAGTTCCTTCTCGGCACCGAGTGCTGCCGCTGCCTGGATTATGCGGACGTGCCGAGCGTGCTGCTCGACCGAACTCGGCTCTGCGGCATCGCGAACTTCGGCAATTCTCGGCACTCTCGTTCATCCCTCCCGAGACTTCTCACGCTGGGCCTACGCAACGGTAGGTTCGTTCGTCGTTCGATCTTGACATCTCGCTTCGGATTCTTCGACTTTTGCCCGCTCAGTGAGACCCGGGGTACGCAACCAATGAAAGTACTGTTGCGTGGTTCACCGCATCTTCGTGTACTCGACCCGCCCGCATGTCGAAGTACACGCATCATCACCGCGGGCACTTCGAAACGGAGAACACCACCATGCACGAGTCGATCGAGTGCGATGTCCTGGTCATCGGTTCGGGCGGCGGCGCTCTGACCGGCGCATATTGTGCCGCAGAAGCCGGTCAGGACACGCTGGTCCTCGAAAAGACACCACTACTCGGTGGCACGTCCGCCTACTCCGGCGGAGCCGTATGGCTACCCGGCACCGCTGTCCAGGACCGCGCGAACATCGGAGATTCGACGGCGAAGGCACGGGAATACCTTCGAGCCGTCGTCGGTGATTACGAGGTCGAACGGCAAGAGGCATTCGTCTCGACGGCACCCGCCGTCGTCGATCTACTCGAGAAGAACCCGAACATCGAATTCGAATGGCGTCCGTTCCCGGACTACTTCCGCGCGCCCGGCCGAATGGATTCCGGACGAGCGATCAATGCCCTCGACATCGAGCCCTCTGCCGTCGGCGATCTGCTCGAGCGCGTCCGCCCCGAACTCGATGCAGATCGTGACGGAGCGCCGCACCCCGAGGGCAAGCTCGGCGGTGGACGTTCACTGATCTCTCGCCTGTTGTTGGCTCTGGAAAGCACGGGTAACTCTCGGGTGCTGACCGAGACGGCGTTGACGGAGCTGATCGTCGAGAACGACGCAGTAGTCGGCGCCATGGCGACCGGACCCGATGGGAAGACACTGCGCATCCTCGCGCGTCGCGGCGTCCTGCTCGCCGCAGGCGGTATCGAAAAGGATCAGCCACTGCGAGATGCAGAGTCGATGCCGGGCCTAGCAAAGTGGAGCATGGCACCGCAAGGCTCGAATACCGGCGATGCAATCCAGGCTGCGGTCCGGATCGGTGCAGACACCACATTGGCCGGGCAAGCGTGGTATTGCCCCGGCGTCGCCTTGCCGGATGGGTCAGCGGCATTCATGGTCGGTGTCCGCGGCGGACTGCTCGTCGACGACGCCGGCAAGCGCTACCTCAACGAGTCGCTTCCGTACGACCAGTTCGGTCGCGCGATGATCGAGCACGGTAGCGAGCGGTCGTACCTCGTATTCGAGGCGGCCGACAGCGGACCGGTCATTCCGACCATTTCGATTCCGTCGGTGGCCGCGGACGCTCATCTCGCGGCCGGTACATGGGTCATGGCCGACACGATCGAAGAACTGGCAGCACTGCTCGAGGTTGCCCCCGAGGTTCTTCGCAACACCGTCGAGCAGTTCAACGAATACGCGAGCACCGGTATCGACGAGCAGTTCCATCGCGGCGAGGACCCCTACGACAAGTTCTTCTGCCGGCCCGTTCCCGAACTGCCGAATGCTGCCTTGACGCCACTGAAGAAGGGGCCGTACGTCGCCGCACGCATTGTGTTGAGCGACCTGGGAACCAAGAGCGGAGTGCGCACCGACGTCGATGCTCGGGTACTGCGTGAGAACGACACCCCGATCGCGGGCCTCTACGCGGCCGGAAACACCAGCGCCTCGCTCAGTGGCGCGAAGTATCCAGGCCCGGGCGTGCCGCTCGGCACCGCAATGGTTTTCGCCTACCGAGCAGTTCGCGCCATGCTGTCCTGATCAGACTAGATTGTCCTCTACCGGGAGGCCGAACGCGCCTTGGCCGAACAACGCCAAGGCGCGTTCGGCCTCGTTGGCCACGTGGACACTTCCGGCATGGACATCGCGCCACGCCCGTTCGATCACATTCCCCCGGTACAACGAGTGGCCCCCTGCCGACTTGAACAACAGGTCCATCGCCTCCACCGCACGCTCGGTCGCTCGCACTTGATCACGTCGCGCACGCAGACGCATCGACATCGGTAGTTCTTCGCCTTCGAGCGCCAATTCCCACAGTTCGCGAACGTTGCGCTCCAACTGCAGAATCGCGGCATCGATCTCCGAGGATGCGCGCGCAATGGCGACCTGGGCGAACTGATCGTGCACGAACCTCCCGCCACCCAGGCTCAGACGCACTCGTTCGCGCATGTTGGCCAGATAGCGTTCGTAGCACCCTGCCACGATTCCGACTCCGGGTGACGCGACCGCAGTGGTGAAGATCGTGGCGAACGGAAGCCGGTACAGCGGCCCCCGGTTCACTTTCTGGCCCGGACCCCGAAGTTGCGCAGTTTCGTAGTTGCTCTTGGTGCGGTACTCGGGGACGAAGCAATCGACGATACCGATCTCGTTGCTGGCGGTGCCTCGCATTCCCATCACGTCCCATACATCCCGGATGCGGTAGTCCGAGCGCGGAACCAGGACGGTGAGGAAGTCCAGGGGGCGCCCTTCCTCGCCGACCACGATCGCACCCAGCAGCGCCCACGCCGTGTGGTCACACCCGGAGGAAAAATGCCATTCCCCGCTGAGGCGGTACCCGCCTTCGACAGGGCGCAGCCGCCCGACCGGTGCATATGCGGAAGATACGAGTGTGTCGTTGTCACGTTCCCACACATCGCTCTGCGCTCGATCGTCGAAGAGCGCGAGATGCCACGGGTGGACCCCCAGTACGGAAGTCACCCAACCGGTGGAACCACAGGAGCCCGAGATCATTCGAACCGCGTCGAAGAATCGGGCCGGATCGGATTCGGTACCGCCGTAGCGCTTGGGTTGAAGCAACCGGAAGACCCCGGTCGTACCCAGCTCGTGGATCATCTGGTCCGACACACGTCCGGTTTCGTCGACCTTGGCTGCCGCTTCGGCAATCATCGGCAGTAGATCGCGGACAGCACCCAGGACGTCGGTAGTCATACTCGAACGATAATCCGGTTCCGCTGCCATCGAGCGAATGGGTCGCTGATCGAGACCACGAATTCCTCCTGAAAAGTCCGAGTCCCGTCCAGTGAGAACTCACCGACTTCGGTGTCGGAGGTCACCTAGCGTTGCTACAAACACGGCAACGACCAGATCGCCGTTGGACTTCTCCACAAGACAGGACGGGACCACTGTGACCATCCAGCAGAACACGAGCGAAGAAGTACGAGAGATCGAAGCCGGCGCCGCGCCCACGCGCTTCGCCCGCGGTTGGCACTGCATCGGTTTGTCGGCCGACTTCAAGGACGGCAAGCCCCACTCCATCGAGGCCTTCGGGACCAAGCTTGTCGTCTTCGCCGACAGCTCGGGCACGCTCGCCGTCCTCGACGGATACTGCCGCCACATGGGTGGCGACCTCACTCAGGGAACGATCAAGGGTGACGAGGTCGCCTGCCCGTTCCACGATTGGCGTTGGGGAAGCAACGGAAAGTGCAAGAGCATTCCTTACGCGCGTCGCGTGCCCCCGCTGGCACGTACGCGTTCGTGGCATGTCCTCGACCAGGACGGCATGTTCTTCGTGTGGAACGATCCCGAGGGCAACGCCCCGCCGGCAGAGGTGACCATTCCCCGCATCGAGGGCGCACTCGACGATGGTTGGTCCGACTGGGTCTGGTACCGCACAGAGGTGGACACGAACTGCCGTGAGGTCGTCGACAACATCGTCGACATGGCGCACTTCTTCTACGTGCACTACTCCTTCCCCACCTACTTCAAGAACGTGTTCGAAGGGCACGTCGCCAGCCAGTACATGAACGGGCAGTCACGTGAGGACATGCGTCCGAACACAGCCGGCCAGCCCAAGTCGCTCGGCAACAGTTCGGATGCAACCTATTTCGGACCTTCCTTCATGGTCGATGATCTGACGTACAAGTTCGATACCCACGACGTGAATTCGGTGCTGATCAACTGCCACTACCCGGTCAGCGCAAACAAGTTCGTTCTGCAGTACGGCATGATCGTCCAGAAATCCGCCGAACTCCAAGGCGATGCCGCCGAGGAAACGGCGAGGAACTTCGGAACCTTCATCGCCAAGGGCTTCGAACAGGACATCGAGATCTGGAAGAACAAGTCACGCATCGAAAACCCGCTGCTCTGCGAGGAAGACGGTCCGGTCTACCAGCTTCGCCGGTGGTACCAGCAGTTCTACGTCGACGTAGCCGACGTAACTCCGGAGATGACGGAACGATTCGAGTTCGAGCTGGACACCACACGTCCTGTCGAGTCGTGGAAGAAGGAAGTCGAAGCCAACGTCGCTCGGAAGTTGGAGGAGCAGAATGCAACCGCTTCGGTGCAGTGAGTGCAGTGCGCAGGTGCTCGTTGCGAAGAACAGTTGGGAACACACATCGATCCAGTGGGACGAAGCAGCACGCGCTCTCTGCCATGAAATCGACAACGTTGCTCCCGACGACGGCCGGCTCGGCGCACCCAGCCGGGGTTGTCACGCACTGAGCGCAAGCATCGTCGATGCTGCCAACCGCGGCGACGTCGTCGTCACCGACAGCGATCCGGTCCCGACGCCGATCGTCGTCGACTGACGCTCTTCAGAAAGGCTCTTCCATGATCGATATCAAGCAGTACGGTCCCTGGGCGGTCATCGCCGGCGGTTCCGAAGGCGTCGGATCGGAATTCGCCGACCAGTTGAGCAAGGCAGGTTTCAACCTCGTTCTCATCGCTCGCAAGCCCGGCCCGCTAGAGGAGACCGCGACTCGCGTGCGCGCGAACGGCGTCGAGGTGCGGACGCTGGCACTCGATCTGCTCAACGCCGATGCAGTCGACGCTATTCGTACCGCGACCGAGGATCTCGAAGTCGGCTTGCTGATCTTCAACGCAGGCGCGAACAGCTACGGGCATGAGTTCGTCACCGGCGACCTGTCCGGCTTCCAGCAAGTGATCGACCTCAACATCACGTCGCAACTGCATTTGTCGCACTACTTCGGTGCTGCGATGCGCGAGCGCGGGCGCGGCGGCATCATCCTGGTTGGTTCGATGGCCGGTTACATGGGCTCCGAACACCAGAGCGTCTACGCGGCTTCGAAGGCTTTCGGGCGTATCTTCGCCGAGGGTCTGTGGCTGGAGCTGGCACCATTCGGCGTACACGTCGTCGACCTGGTCCTCGGGGTCACACGGACCCCAGCGATGGCACGCGCCGGGTTGAACTTCGACATACCCGGAATGCGTGTCTCCGAGCCTGCAGACGTAGCCCGCGAAGGGCTCGAACACATCACCGACGGGCCTGTCTGGGTCGCCGGTGGACACTACGAGACCGCCAAGAGCCGCAGCGGGTTCCCGCGCGGAGAGATGGTCGAAAAAGCTGCCGCAGGTATGAGGAAGCTACTCAACCGAGGCTGATTCACTTCGGCGAAGGCCTTCCGATACGCCAAAAGCGCTGCGCATTCATATGAATGCGCAGCGCTTTTCGTTGGGCTGCCGTCAGTTTCCTTGGGCTGCCTCAGCGGACGGAGTCGGCGCGAATGCTGCGAGCATCTCCGACCCGGACCAGTCGTGTCCCCAGTAGCTGTCGGCAGTGATTTCCTCCGAGGAGTAGTACCTCTCGTCGACGAGCTTGCCCTCGGTGCCGAATTCGAGATCCCATCCACCCGGTGCGCGGACGTAGAACGAGACCATCTTGTCGTTGGTGTGGCGACCGAGCGTGGAGGAGATGGAGAATCCCAGCTTCGCTACCCGATCGAGAGCCTGACCCACCGCGTCGAGAGTGTCGACCTCGGTCATCAGATGCACCATGCCTGGATCCTGGCTGTGCGGGGCCGGGCACAATGCCAAGCTGTGATGCCGCTCGTTGACACCCATGAACCGCACTCGCCGTGCAGGTCCGGCCCCGGGAGGACCGACGCGGATGGCCCCACGCGGCAGGAAACCCAACACGTCGGTGTAGAACGCGTATGTCTCGTCGATTGCCGGTGTCGGCAGAACGACATGGCCGAGTCCCTGCGGACCGGTGACGAACCGTCCACCGTGCGGAGTTACCACCGGGCTGTGATCGAGAACCGCTCCGAAGAACACCTCGACGCGGGTGCCCGACGGGTCGTCGAATGCGATCACTTGCTCGGCATCGCGATAGAGCGATTCTTCCTCGGACAGGACCTCGACAGCTCGACCCGACTTCTCCACCGCTTCACGGACGCGCTGAAGAGCGAACTGGTCACGGACCTCCCAGCCCACAGCCAACGCTTTGTCGGTGTCGCCGGGCAACACGATGAGCCTGGATCGACGCTCGTCGACGCGCAAGTAGAGGCCGTCGGCCTCCGGTCCCGATCCGACGGCCATGCCCAGCCCGTCGACAACGAGTTCGCGCCAGCGGGGCACATCCTTCGTCTGAATTCTGAGATAGCCCAGACCGCGTATTTCCGTCATCGTAAGTACCTTTCGTGGAGGAGGCTTGTCAGATCATCGAGCGATGGATGCCTTGCGGCTCACCGCCGAGCTGTGTCAAAGCCGAGGAATGGAAAATGGAACCGGGAACGTGAACAGCATGAGAGAGTCCCGCATGCGCGTCACGCCAGAACCGCTGCATCGGGAATTTCACATGAAGAGCGCCACCACCTGAACGGGCGAAAATTTCATCCACTGCCCGTACTGCTCGCCATGCTGCAGCAGTCTGCGTGCGACGGCCGATAGCTCGCATCTCGAAGGTGATCTCCTGCTTCTTCTCGGTCATGTCCCAGAAGCGATCCACGGTCTCGAGTACTGCGGCACGGGAGGCCGCGATCTCCGCGGCTGCATCGCCGATAGCGAACAACACATACGGATCTTCCTTGATGGCTGTTCCCGACACTGTTACCCGATCTCGCTGCGCGTCGAGATGGCATCCGAGGGCGCCTTCGGCGATGCCGATCAGTGACGAGGTGATCCCGAGCGGGAAAATGCACGAGAACGGGAAGTTGTAGAGAGTCTGCTCTCGCCCGAACTCCTTCGCCGCCATCCCGTTCATCACCTTCTCTGCAGCCAGAGTCCGGTAATCCGGAATGTACGCATTTTTGACGATGAGGTCCTTGGATCCGGTTCCGCGCAGTCCGACCACATTCCAGCTGTCCGGGTCGATCTCGTAGTCCGAGCGTGGAAGCAACACGTGCAGCATCTTCGGAGGCATCACGCGGTTGCCTTCGGCGTCACCGAGTGCGGCACCGATCATTATCCAACCGCAGTGATCGGTGCCCGAGGAAAACGACCACCGTCCGTTGAGGATGTAGCCGCCGTCGGTAGGCGTCGCGACACCCATCGGTGCGTACGGCGAGGCCATCCACATGTCGTTGTCTTCGCCCCACACCTCGTCCTGAGCCTTGCGATCGAAGAAAGCCAGCTCCCACGGATGGACGCCGACGATCCCGGATACCCAGCCTGCGGCACCGTCCATGGCACCGATACCCATCGCGGTCTCTGCGAATTCGCGAGGGTGAGACTCGTAGCCGCCGTACTCTTTCGGCGCCAGCATGCGCATGACTCCGGCGTCGCGTAGGCGCTTCGCCGAGGCATCGGACAAGCGCATCAGCTTGTCTCCTTCGACGCCCTCTGCGCGAATCTCGTCGGCGAACTGTGAGATGTTGTCAAGAACCTGACCCATGATGATCTCGGCTTTCTACTTCGTTGCCCGGCCGATGTGCGCAGGCGGTCGTCTTCTCCGTTGTACTGCATTTTTTCCACTGCGGAAGAAAGGGGTTCCTCCGGAGCGGATCAGACGCGCTTGGTGCGCCCGTTCGAATGTGCTCGATCGATCGACGACACCGTGCCCTGTGCATCGGCAGCATGCTCGGCTGCGATGTAGCCGAACACCATCGCCGGTCCGATCGTCGCTCCCGCTCCCGCGTACTCGTTCCCCATCACCGATGCGGATGTATTACCGGTCGCGTAGAGGCCCTCGATTGCGGAACCGTCGGTGCGAAGAACCCTGGCATGAGCGTCGGTGCTGAGCCCGCCCTTCGTGCCAAGATCACCGGGCTCACAACGAATTGCATAGAAAGGACCACGATCGATCTCGTCGAGACAAGGGTTCTTCATGGTGGGATCGCCGTAGTAGCGGTCGTAGGCGCTGTCACCCCGACCGAATTCCTCGTCCTTACCCGACCGCGCGTACCCGTTGAATCGAGTGATGGTGGCGGCGAGCGCGTCGGCAGGGACGTCGATCTTCGCGGCAAGTTCCGCGAGAGTGTCGGCCTTGTGGACGACCCCCGAGTCGTAGAAACCCTGAGGAAAAGGCATTCCCGGCAGCACCTGTGCAAACGGGTAACGCGACCGGGCTTTGGTATCCATCACGAACCAAGCCGGAACGTGACCACCTTCGAGCTGGTCGTGAACGAAGTTCACGTAGGGAGAGGATTCGTTGGTGAACCGCTGTCCCATGCTGTCGACGATCACCGACGGCGGAATGCAGCGCTCGGAGACCAACGGGATGACCGCGCCCATCGGATGCAGAACGGAAGGCATCCACCATGCGTCGTCCATCAATGCGACATCGGCGCCGATGGCAAGGCCGGCAACGATTCCGTCACCGGTGTTCTCGCGAGCACCGGAACTGATGTCGGCCGTTCCGTGCTCTGGCAGGTAGCGCGAACGCATCTCCAAGTTGTGCTCGAATCCGCCGGTAGCGAGGAGGACACCTTTTCGAGCCGCGATGCGGATCGTGTCGTCGCCGCGCTGTGCCACGACTCCGCGTACCACTCCGGCGTCGTCGACGATGAGCTCGGTCATCGAGGTCTGCAGCCATACCGGAACACCGGAGTCTTTGAGGACCATCCGCAGTCGCGCCACGAGAGCGCGTCCACCGGTCGCCATGTGGCGTCGACGAACGACGTTCGACGCCACCCGCCACGCCGCGACCATGGATGCTCGACGACCCCTCCACGTACGCTTCACCATCGCGAGGTCGTGGTAATCCTTCGAGGTGACCCAGAGTCCGAGCGGGCCCTTCATGCTGTTGGGACGCTGGAACTTCTCGTCGTCGCCGAGTGCACGGGTATCGAACGGCTGGCATTCGATAGTGCGACCCAATGCGCTGCCACCCTCGTTCTCGGGGTGATAGTCGGAGTAGCCCTTGACCCAGTACAACTTCATGTGCGGACTCTTGTCCAGCAGCTGCATCAACGCTGGACCGTTGTCGACGAACGCATCCAGACGCTCTGCCGGGACCGTGCCGTCGGTGATGCTGTCCAGGTACGTGCGGATCGACTCACGAGAGTCGACGACACCCTTCTCCACGAGAGTGGGAGCATTCGGGATCCAAATGCCGCCGCCGGATATCGCGGTGGAACCGCCGTATGTCACACCCTTTTCGATGACGAGGGTGTCGAGCCCGCGGTTGGCTGCTGCTACTGCGGCAGCCATACCTCCGCCGCCGCTTCCCACGATGAGGAAATCGACTGTTTCGTCGAACTGTTCCGAATCGATACTCATTTTTGGACGGCGTCCTCTCTCAGAAGAAAAGCAATTACTGCACTTTCGAAGGCGGCTTTCTGTTCGATCATCGCCCAGTGACCACACTTCGGGAATACGTGTAGTTCGGCATTGGGTATCAGACGCATCGGCAGCAGCGCCATGTCCATTGGACTCACGCGATCGTCTCGACCCCAGGTCAGCAGGGTCGGAGCTTGTACGCGGTGCAGCTGAGCCCAGTACGGTGCCTCCGTCGACTTCGCAGCGGCCGCCGCATTTGCGGCAAAAGCCGCGCTGCTGTACATCTTCCGGGCACTCGCAAGGGTCTCGGGATCAGTTGCCTGGACCCACCGTTCCTCGATCAGTTCCTCGGTGACCATGGCGGGGTCGTACACCATGGAGTGCAACCAAGAAACGAGGCGATCCCTGGTCGGATCGTCGGTGAACTCCATCAGCAGTTTGATACCTTCACCCGGTCCGGGGCTGAAAATATTTCTTCCGATGCCACCGATGGTGACCAGCTTCGAGACTCGCTCGGGGTGTTCGATCGCGAATCGAGTCGCGACTATCCCGCCCATGGAATTGCCCAGCAAAGCAACTTTGTCGAGGCCGAGGCCGTCGAGGAATCGCGAAACCGCGTCCATGGCAGTGACCATCGGATGTCCACCGAAGTCGTCGCTGACACCGAAACCCGGAAACTCGAGCACGTAGGTGTGGAAATGCTCGGCGAATACATCGATGTTGCCGCGAAAGTTTCGCCAACCCGTGACGCCGGGGCCCGATCCGTGCAGCAGCACCAGTGGTGGGCCGTCGCCGGCTTCGTAGTACCGAAGTACGCCGAGATCGGTGCGAAGCTCCTTTTTCGAGCTTTCCTGGACACTCGAGACAGTGGTCATGTGCGCACACGTTGCCACCAGCAGGCCGCTGGATCGTCCCTCATCCCGGTCAGCGAGACCACCCGATATCCGTGACCGCGTTCGCCGGCCGATTCCACTGAACGAGACGGCACTGTCGGAGTGTGCACGGAGCTACCTAACCTGGAACTCGATCGCCGAAAGCCTCGGCGACACAACGAAACCGAAAGGTGCGCGATGTCGATCGAGTCGATGGAATCCGTCCTCACCACCGTCAGCACGGCACCGACGCCGCACGAGATGCGCCACGCCATGAGCCACTTCGCCAGTGGCGTCACCGTGATCACCGGTCTCTCCGATGACGGGCCGATCGGGTTCTGCTGCCAGTCGTTCGCGTCGGTCTCACTCGAACCTCCACTGATTCTGTTCTGCGCCGATCACCGGGGCCGCGCCTGGCCGCGCATCCAGGAGATCGGCCGCTTCACCGTCAACGTGCTACGCGAGGACCAGGGGGACATGTGCTCTCGCTTCGGTTCCAGTCGAGGAACGAAGTTCGAGGGTCTGGACTGGACACGATCGGCTTGGGGAACTCCGGCCCTGCCGGATGTGTTGGCGCGCGTGCATTGCGAAGTGGAGACAGTCCACCGTGCCGGTGACCACGACATTGCCATCGGACGAGTTCTCGGCCTCGAAGCCCTCGGCGAGCAGCGCCCGATGGTCTTCTACCGCGGCGCCTTCGGCCTCGCCGACACGGCCGGCATCTCGGGCACCTGAGGCCCGAAAGCTATGCCGAATCAGCGGACACTTCCGATGTGCAAGCGTCGAGCAAAGTTCGACGCTTGCACATCAGAGCCAGTGCCCGGACTGAACCGCCAGCAGCTGATCCAACGTTTCGGTCGACCAGGAGCTCTCGTGCGCGTGCGGAACGAGAGAACGTCGGCGAGGGTTTTCGAGGGCGGGAAACATGGTCTTGGTGACTTCGCGGACCGCGTCGACGACGAGTGGAGCAACCCGTTCCAGTTGGACGATTCCCGCATCGCCGGAAAGCGAGATGCCGGCCACCGGCCCTTCCACCGTTCGGACAGCAGCACCGACACATCCGATCCCGCGGACGGATTCACCCCGCTCGAACGCCAAACCGCGCCGCTGCCGAATGCGGTTGAGTTCGCTGTGCAACGTGGTGATGTCGGAGATGGTGGTGTCGGTACTACGTTCGAGGCGTTCCCCGAGCAACCGATCCACTTCCTCCGGGTCCAACCACGCCAGCATCGCTTTTCCGCTCGCGCTTGTGTGGGCGGGTACCCGACCACCGACCCGGGTCGGGATGGCGGTCGCGCCGCGGCCACCGAGCTTGTCGAGGTACACGCTCATGCCCCCGTCGAGGACCGTGAGATGCACGACCATTCCGGTGCGCACATGCAAGTTGTGCAGCAGGGGTGCGGCCGCAGCTCGGACCTGACTGTGGTTGTTGTCGCCTCCACCGAGACCGATCGAACGGCGACCGAGGCAATAGCCGAAGCTGGCGTGGTCGACCCAGTTCAGACGTACCAGCTGGTCGAGGATTCGGTACACGGTGGACCTGGGCAGCTCCGTACGGCAGGCCACCTCCTCCAACGTCAGGCGGGAAGCTCGACCATCGAACGCATCGAGGATCAACGTCATGCGTTCCACCATCGAAGGCGGTAGATCCTTTTTTTCTGCAGCACCGGGTGTTGAGGTGTTTGGACCGACCGAGTTCATCCGGTGCCTCCGCAATCGGCAGTAAGCCTGCCGGTAAAATTGAAATGAATTCTTGAAATGGTAACAGTTGTTCGCCTCACAGAGAAGAGGGTCCGCCATCCCGATGCCGGCACCGAGTCCGGTGAACGGGAACTACCGACGCATCCGATCGCCAGAGGTACTAGAGATGGAGGTATGCAACCTTCTCGTCCAACCTCGGAGCGTCACCGATGCACATTGGAATAACGTCCCCGATCGTCGTTCAACACCCGAGCAATGCGGCGGACTGGGAGGCGGGCGCGGGCATCGAGGAGCTGGTCCGCATTGCGCGCCAGGCCGACCGACTCGGATTTCATCACCTGACCTGCAGTGAGCACGTCGCCGTACCGGTCGATATCGCCGCCGAGCGTGGTGCAACGTACTGGGATCCGCTGGCCACACTCGGTTTCCTCGCCGCGCACACCGACCGAATCAAGCTGGCCACCCAGGTTCTGGTTCTCGGTTATCACCATCCACTCGCCATTGCCAAGCGCTACGGCACACTCGACGTCGTCAGCGGCGGCCGGCTGATACTCGGTCTCGGAGTCGGCAGTCTCCAAGAAGAGTTCGAACTGCTCGGCGCCGAGTTCGAGGGCCGCGGAGCCCGCGCAGACGACGCACTCGCAGCACTGCGGGCATCGCTGTCGCAATCGAATCCGGAGTATCACGGCACGCACTACGATTTCGAAAACCTCGTGGTCAAGCCCCACGCAGTCCAGACACGAGTGCCCTTGTGGATCGGCGGACGGACCCCCCGCTCACTTCGACGAGCCCGATCCCAAGGCGACGGCTGGGTTCCGTTCGGCCTGCCGCTCGGCGATCTCGAAAGCATGCTGGCAAAGGGTGAGCAGCGAGAGGATTTCGAAGTGGTCTTGAGCGCAGGCGCGCCGCTCGACCCACTCGGCAACAGAGCCGCAGTCGCCGACTCGCTCGAGCGCCGACGCCAGGCCGGTGCCACTATCGTGAGCGCGTCGATCCACGCAACGAGTGCGGAACACTACTGCGATCAGCTCGCCACCCTCCGCGCCATCGGCGACGAGCTGGACGTGGAGTTCCATTCGAACCAGATCGGAGCAACATCATGACGGACACCGACCAGCTGCTGCAGAACCTCCTCGATCGAGTGAATGCTCTCGAGGACACGCTCGCGATCACGAAGTTGCTGGCCACCTACGGTCCAGCCGTCGACAGCGGATCGGCCGAGGCAGTTGCGCATCTGTGGACCGAAGACGGGGTGTACGACGTCGACACCGGCGTACTGAACGGCCAGGCCGAGATCAAGGCCATGGTTCTCTCGCGCGCGCATCAGGGCTACATCAATGGTGGCTGCGCTCACCTGCTCGAACCCGGACATGTGCAATTGGACGGGCAGCGGGCCGTCGTGACGTGCAAGTCGCAGTTGATCCTGAATGACGGTGACGCGTACCGAGTCGCTCGCATCACCGCGAACCGGTGGGAATTGTCCAAGATCGGTGGGCAATGGAAGGTGACACGACGTACGAACCGACTGCTCGACGGCCGCGCGGAAGCTCGGGAACTGCTGGCGAAGGGCGTTCGAGACTGACCACGACGGTTTCAGGCCGACCAGGACGGGACCGGGGCACTCTCCTTTTCGGGGGATTGCCCCGGTCCCGTCGCTGTCTGCCTCGGGTGTCCAGAGCACCACCGCCACGGGGGTTCCGAAGAGCGATTCACGAACCGAAAGCGTGCGCATTCAGCTTATATGCGCTAGAAATAGAATTAACTCTAATTTTGAATGGAGGCTTTTCGTGAGCACAGCACTCGAATTGACCGGAAGAACAGCAATCGTGACCGGCGCAGGTGCCGGACTCGGCCGTGCAGAAGCAATGGCTCTCGGGGCTGCGGGAGCCGCAGTCGTCGTCAACGATATCGGCGACAATGCGCAGTCCGTCGCCGACGAAATCATCGCCGCAGGCGGCCAGGCGATCGCGGTCCTCGGGGACGTCTCGGACTGGTCTTTGGGCGAACGACTCGTGCAGTCGGCAAAAGAGAACTTCGGTTCGATGGACATTCTGGTCAACAACGCCGGGATCATTCGCGACAAGATGATCTTCAACCTGACCGAATCGGATTGGGACGATGTCATCCGGGTGCACCTCAAGGGGCACGCGGCCACCTCACATGCCGCCGCAGTTCATTGGCGAGCGCTCTCCAAGGAGGTCGGCGGCCCGATCTACGGTCGGGTCGTCAACACCGCTTCGGAGGCCTTCCTCTTCGGGTCCGCCGGCCAACCGAACTACTCGGCAGCCAAGGCCGGGATCGTCGCCCTCACACTCTCGACTTCTCAGGGGCTCTCGCGCTACGGCGTTCGGGCGAATGCAATCTGCCCTCGTGCGCGTACCGCGATGACCGCTCAGGCATTCGGGGAGAACACCGATCCGGAAGCGATCGAGGATCCGCTCTCCCCCGACCGGGTCGCCACTCTCGTCCACTACCTCGCCAGCGAAGCTTCGGAAGAAATCACCGGACAGGTCTTCGTCGTATACGGCAGAATGGTTGCCCTGATGGCAGCGCCCAAGGTCGAGAACACGTTCCAAACCACAGGTTCTAAATTCACCATCGACGAGCTGTCGGACAATCTGACACCGTACTTCTCCGGTCGCGGCCAGTACGAGACCTACTCCGCATACAGCGTGGCAGAGCTCGAGAAGACCGCATTGGCAGCCGTCGATTCGATGAGCGTCCGATGAGACTTCAAGGGAAAACGGCAATCATCACCGGCGGCGCAGGCGGCATCGGCCGCGCGATCACCACCGTCTTCGCCCGCGAAGGTGCCAATGTGTTCTTCGTCGACATCGACGAAGAAAAGGGAGCCGCACTCAGTGCCGAACTGGGCCCGAACGCCGAGTTCCTGTGCATCGACATCTCGCTTCCCGACTCGGCACAGACGATCTGCGACGCTGCCGTCGCCGCCTTCGGATCCGTCGACGTACTGGTCAACAACGCTCACGCGTCAAGGCAGGCACTGCTTGTCGATACGACGAGTGAGATGTTCGATCTGTCGTTCAACACCGGTTTCTACCCCACGGTGCACCTCATGCAGGCCTGCTACCCCCACCTGAAGGCCTCCTCCGGATCGGTGATCAACTTCGCTTCCGGTTCCGGGTTGGACGGAATGCCCACCCAGGCCTCCTATGCCGCAGCGAAGGAAGCAATTCGAGGGCTCAGCCGCGTTGCCGCCAACGAGTGGGCCGCGGACGGCATCAGAGTCAACGTGCTCTGCCCCTTCGCAGCAACCGAAGGCGTGCGCGCCTGGCAGGCTGCACACCCAGAGCGCGCCGCAGCGAGTGCCGCCAAGGTCCCGCTACAGCGAATCGGAGATCCCGAAACCGATATCGCTCCGGTGGCAGTGTTCCTCGCCTCCGAAGATTCCAAGTACATGACCGGACAGACACTGATGGCCGACGGCGGAAGCAACAAACTGCGCTGACGTCGATCGACCCGCTGCATTGAACATCACCGAGGTAGAGACCAACCAGGAGGAGAACTACATATGGAACGTTTCGATGGCAAAGTCGCCCTGATCACCGGCGCAGCACGAGGCCAAGGACGCTCTCACGCAATCGCTTTCGCTGAGCGAGGCGCCGACGTGGTGCTGTGCGATCGTTGCGAGGACCGCGACGTCGTGCGGTATCCGCTTGCCACACAGGACGATCTCGACGAGACGGTCCGGCTTGTGCAGGCAACCGGACGCAAGGCGATCAGCGCCACCTTCGACACCAGTGACCGTCAGGCGATGAACTCGCTCGTGGAGCGCGCCGAGTCAGAACTGGGCCGCATCGACATCGCTGTCGCGAATGCCGGCGTATCGGTCGCCGCGCCGGTGCAGTCGATGTCCGAAGCTCAGTGGGCAGAAACCATCGGCTCCAACCTGACCGGAGTCTTCAACACCGTCGGTGCTGTCGCACCGGGGATGATCAGTCGTGGATACGGGCGAATCATTACGATCTCATCCATGCTGGGCCGCGCCGGAAACACCAATATGGCCGCCTACGCAGCGTCGAAGTGGGGGGTCATCGGCCTCAGCAAGAGTGCCGCACTGGATCTGGCACCCCACGGAATCACCGTGAACACGATTGCACCGGGAAACATTTCAACTCCCATGATTCACAATGATTCCCTGTACGCGATGATGCGGCCGGACCTCGAAAAGCCGACCGCAGACGACGTCGCGCCCATCTTCCAATCCCTGCATGCGCAGCCGGTGCCGTGGCTCGACGCGGAGGAGATCACCCGCGTCGTCCTGTTCTTCGCCGCTGAAGCAAGTGCACATATCAGCGGCACGGTGCTTCCGGTCGACGCCGGAAACGCCGCGCGCGTCACCGGCTGACGCACACCCGAATCGGTGACGTCACGCAGTGAATACCGCTGTGACGTCACCGATTCCGGTAATCGATGCAGAGTAGGTCGAGCCTGCGGTCACCGAGACCATCGGGCCGAGTGCACCGGATAGAACGACTTCTCCTGCACGCAACGGTGAACCGTAGGACAAGCTGGTGTTCGCCAACCACGCAAATGCGGCCCAGGGGCTGCCGAGGCAATCGGATCCCTTACCCGTCGAGACCTGCTCTCCATCGGCGTACAGCGTCATCTCGACCTCTTCGAGATTCGGGGCATCGCCGCGGTCGAGGGAATCTCCGAGAACGTACAGACCGGAAGAAGCGTTGTCCGCCACGGTATCGGCCAAGCTGATGTCCCAGTCGACCACTCGGCTGTCGACGATTTCGAATGCCGCGAAGACCTTGCTCACGTAATCCGGAGCGGTATCGGCATCGATGGGCACTTCGATGTCACGGGAAACAGTGAAGGCGATCTCGGCTTCGATCCGTGGCTGCAGTAGCCGGCTGAAGTCGACCGCGTCGTCCTGCGTGCAATCCATGTCGTCGAGAAGAACACCGAAATCAGGCTGATCGACACTCATCTGCTTCTGCACAGCGGGAGAAGTCAAACCGATCTTTCGCCCTACGACGGTGCGTCCGGAAGCGACAAGCGCCTCGATATTGCGCGTCTGGACCAGGTAAGCGGCGTCCACGTCCTCACTGCCGATGAGGTCCCGGACGGGTGAACACGGAGTGGAAGTCGCAGTCGCAGTCGCAAGGCGGTCAGCAGCTTCGCTGATCGTATGAGGTTCGATCGTAGTCATGCCTGTGACGTTATGCGCACAACTCCACATGTCCCAGCATCTGTCTCATCAGGCGGGACGGGGCGCCTGGTCACTCAGCTCCTCGATGACGAACTTGGCGAGACTTCCCAGCCGCGCGCGGTCCGGCATCCGCGTCGGGACACCGAGTACATCCAGGGGCGCGGAGGTGACCGGGCCGACACAGATCGCGGCAACCGGGCCCTTCAGCGCCGCAAGGACCTGCTCGAGCATTCCGTTGTCCTTCGCCGTCGACAGCAGCGACGCGACGGCCGGGGCACTGGTGAAGGTGACGACGTCGACTTCGTGATCGAGAATCTTGCCCAACAAGTTCACCAGTGGGCGCTGATCCACCGGTCGGATCCAGCGGTAGACGGGTATGGGGCGCACTCTAGCGCCGAGGCCGGTGAGCGATTCACTCAGATGAATCGTCGGTTCCCATTCGGTGATGGTGCCGTGCAGTTGGACTGCGACATCGACACCGGCAATACCTTCGGCTTCGAGGTGGTCGGCCACCTCCTGAGACGCCTCGGTGGTCGGCGACCATTCCTCACGAAGCCCGACGCCGCGAATCGCACCTCGCGCCTTAGGGCCTCGCGCAACGATGCGCGAGGCCCTGAGAGCTTCGAGAAGCTCGTCTTCGGTGTTCCACTCCTTGGCCGCGTCGAGCCATCCACGAAAACCGACGGCCGTACTGATCACCACCATTTCCGGTGGCGACGCGACGATGCCCTCGGTCACCTCACGCAGCTCGGAGTCGTCGAGCAACGGCAGCACGTGAATCGCGGGTACGTGCACCGTGGCCGCACCGCGACGCTCCAGCATCACCGCGAACTCTTCTGCCCGGCGCTCGGCCGTGAGGGCAATCGTCTTGCCTGCAAGCGGGAAGGCCATGGGGCCACCCTAGTGGCGAACTAGCTGCTGAACTTGTCCGGATCAGGGCCGGTACGCCCGTCGACCGTGTCGAGTGCATTGATCTGTGCAACCTCGTCGTTGGTCAGCTCGAAGCCGAACACGTCGAAGTTGCTCGCGATCCGCTTCGGAGTCACCGACTTGGGGATCACCACGTTGCCGTGCTGGATGTGCCAACGAAGTACAACCTGAGCTGGGGTTACCCCGTGCGCTTCGGCGATCGGGGCGAGCGCCGGGTCGTCCAGGACGGTTCCGGAACCCAGCGGGCTCCACGCCTCGGTAGCGATGCCCTTCTCGGTATGGAACGCGCGCAGTTCGGTCTGCACGAAGTGCGGATGAACCTCGACCTGATTCACCGACGGGGTCTCCCCGACCTCCTCGATCAACCTCTCGAGCGTCGGGATGGTGAAGTTGGAGACGCCGATGGAGCCGATACGGCCGTCTGCCTTCAGCGCCTGGAATGCCTTGAACGTCTCGATGTACTTGTTGCGATCGAGCTGCTGCCAATGGATGAGGTACAGGTCCAGGTAATCGAGCCCGAGCCTGGCCATACTGGCGTCGAACGCCTTCAGCGTCGAGTCGTATCCCTGGTCGTCGTTCCACAGCTTGGTGGTGATGAACAGCTCGTCGCGGGCGATGCCGGACTCGGCGACAGCCTTCCCGGTGCCGGTTTCGTTCTCGTACACCTTCGCGGTGTCGATGCTGCGGTAGCCCACCTTCAGCGCCTCGGCTACTGCAGCTTGGGCACCGTCGTCCGGAACCTGCCACACACCGAATCCGAGCTGCGGAATCGCATGCCCGTCGTTGAGCACGATTGTCGGGACGGTACTGGTTTCGGAAGAAAAGGTCATACGAATGCCAACGGGTGACCGGACGAGTCTGTTCCCGAGGATCTGTTCCTGAGGATCTGAGATGCCGGGAGTGGAGCCTGCGGAACGACCCAGAGATGACGGGAGTGGAGCCTGCGGAACGACCCAGAGATACTTGCAGTGTGACTGCAACCTTGCGCGTGGACGATCTTGCGGCTTTCCACGGCGACCGAACGCTTTTCTCCGGCCTTTTCCTCACCGTCACGGAAGGGGACGTCATCGGACTTGTCGGTGCCAACGGGGCCGGTAAGTCCACCTTGTTGACGCTGTTGGCAGGCGTCGGGACAGCAGATTTCGAGGGTGATATCTACACCTCTCCGCCCGATGCCACTGTCGGCTATCTCGCTCAGGAACCCGAGCGTGTTCCAGGTGAGAAGGTTGTCGAATTCCTCGGGCGCCGGACGGGTGTCACTCTGGCCGAGGAGTCGATGAATGCTGCGGCGGAAGCACTCGGATCCGGCGATGGCGAGGATCTGTACACCCCGGCGCTGGAGCGGTGGCTCGCACTCGGTGGTGCCGATCTGGCCGAGCGCGCCGAGAAGGTCCTGGCAGAGCTGGGTCTCGACACCGGCGGAGAGGTCTTGATGACCTCACTCTCCGGTGGGCAGGCTGCCCGAGCCGGGTTGGCTGCGATCCTGCTGGCGCGTTACGACATCCTGCTGCTCGACGAGCCGACCAACGATCTCGACCTCGCCGGGTTGGAACAGTTGGAGCGATTCGTCGTCGACACTCGTGCGGCGATCGTCGTCGTCAGTCACGATCGTGAATTCCTCGAGCGCACTGTCACCGGCATCGTCGAGCTCGATCGAGCGCAGCACCGAATCGACGTCTACGACGGCAGCTATCAGTCGTATCTGGCCGAGCGTGAGATCGCTCGGCAGCATGCGCGTGAGAAGTACGACGAGTTCGCCGACACCAAGTCCTCGTTGGAATCGCGCGCCCAGATGCAACGCAACTGGATGGAGTCCGGGGTTCGCAACGCCCGTCGTAAAGCCCCCGACAACGACAAGATCGCGCGGAAGACTCGTGCCGAATCGACCGAGAAGCAGGCGGCGAAGGCTCGGCAGACCCAGCGCAGAATCGAGCGGCTCGAAGTCGTCGAGGAACCGCGTAAGGAGTGGGAACTGCGGATGGAGATCGCGAGCGCTCCGCGTAGCGGCACCGTCGTTTCGGTGCTGAGCGGCGCCGTGGTTACTCGCCCGGCGTTCACTTTCGGTCCGGTGACGACGCAGATCGAGTGGGGTGATCGCATTCTCATCACCGGTGAGAACGGGTCGGGCAAGACGACGTTGCTGTCGGTGTTGCTGGGCAAGTTGGTGCCGGACGAGGGCACTGCATCATTGGGTTCGGGTGTCGCGATCGGCGAAATCGACCAGGCGCGTGAGCTTTTCACCGGTGTTGCGACGGTGTCCGACTCGCTCAGCGCCGCGGTTCCCGATTGGCCCGACGCCGAAGTCCGCACTCTGTTGGCGAAATTCGGTCTCCGTGGAGACGACGCATTGAGGCCCGCAGGATCCTTGTCTCCGGGTGAGCGGACTCGCGCCGCGCTCGCCCTGTTGCAGGCGCGAGGAGTCAATCTCCTGGTACTCGACGAGCCGACGAACCATCTGGACCTCCCGGCGATCGAGCAGCTCGAGCGGGCGATGGAGAACTTCGAAGGAACATTGCTGCTGGTCACGCATGATCGACGGATGCTCTCAACGGTGCGCAGTACGCGACGCTGGGTGATGTCCGACGGGAAGTTGTCAGAAATGTAGGGTTGACGAATCGTTGGGTTTATACAACACTTTGATACATGAGCCCCATAAAGCGTGGCAACACGCTCCCGATCTACAACCGGGTGGGAGTTCTGCGGGCAGAACGAAAGATGAGCCGCGCGCAACTTGCCGAACTCGTCGAAGTGAACCCCCAGACGGTGGGCGCCCTCGAACGTGGTGACCACTACCCGAGTCTCGATCTCGCATTGCGAATCTGCGATGTCTTCCACCTACCAGTGGAAGCAGTGTTCTCGCGAGAAGAGTTCGGACCGCTCTCCGCAGAGTTGTATCGAAGGGAGAAGAGCCCATGACCACACCCGACGCCGCGGATATTTTGACCCGCTACCAGGCATTTCGAACCCGACGCTTTCTCGAGAACGACGCCAAGACACGACACTGGCTCCCGACGTGGCGCACCCAGCGGCGTCGACGCATCCTAGGGGTTGCCGTCGTAGCCGTTCTCTTCACGCTCCTGGCGATTTCCATTCTTTCCCTTTTCTCGCAGTGGGCTCCCCTCGCCTGGTTGCCGGCCACCGCGGCGTTCCTCGTGCTGTGGACAATGCTGCAAACGGTGTCCGGACGACACAGCGACGCCCCGGCGGGCGCACTCGACGAGTGGGAAGTCCAGCAGCGCAACGAAGCTCGCTCTATCGGGCTGACGGTGACCCAGGGCCTGGTGATGGTGTCGGTCATCGCGCTGATCTTCCTCTCGACCTGGATCGAGAACGATCGCCTTGCCTACGCGGGAGCCCTCTGGACACTGACCGCATTGCTGGCCGGAATCTGCTCTCCCGCTTTGATTCTCGCGTGGATAACCCCCGACCCCGATCCAGAAGACCTCTGACCGAAAGGGACCATGAGTACCCTCACGATCGACTCCATCTCCAAACGCTACGGCGACACCATCGCCCTCGACGCACTGAGCTTCGACGTCCGCCCCGGCGAACTGTTCGGCTTCGTGGGCAGTAACGGCGCAGGCAAAACCACCACCATGCGCATCGCGCTCGGCGTACTGTCCGCCGACTCCGGACAGGTCCTGCTCGGCGGAAAGCCCGTGGACCTCGAAGTACGCCGCACCATCGGCTACATGCCCGAGGAACGTGGACTCTATCCCAAGATGAAGGTCGGCCCTCAGCTGGCGTATCTCGCTGAGCTGCATGGCCTCTCGTCTTCCGCTGCCAAGGATGCGGTACAGCGCTGGACCGAGAGACTCGGAATATCCTCGCGGCTCGGCGATACCGTCGACGCACTGAGTCTTGGCAATCAACAACGTGTGCAGCTCGCTGCGGCCCTCGTGCACGACCCCGCTGTTCTCGTTCTCGACGAACCGTTCTCCGGACTGGATCCAGTAGCCGTCGACGTCATGAGCGAGGTGTTACGCGAGAAAGCCGCTGCAGGAGTGCCCGTCATCTTCTCGAGCCATCAGCTCGACCTGGTACAGCGACTGTGCGATCGGGTCGGCATCATCGCCGCCGGCTCGATGCGGGCAGTCGGAACCGTCGACGAACTCCGCGGATCCGGCGACGCACAGCTGCAGGTGCATGCACCTGCAGCCACTCCAGGATGGGCCGACAGCATTGCCGGAGTCACCACCCTGAGTCAGCGCGACGGACACTTCGTGCTCAGCCTGAAGCAGGGCGCCTCCGATCAGGACGTCCTGCATGCCGCACTGGCCACCGGCCCCGTACACGAATTCTCCGTCCACAAACCATCGCTGAGTGATCTGTTTCGAGAGGCGGTAGTGGCATGAGCGAAAAACTGACCTCCACCCGGGCGATACGTTTGATCGCCAAGCGCGAATTCGCGGTACAGGTGATGAAGAAGAGCTTCGTCATCAGCAACATCATCATCCTCGCCGCCATCGTCGGCGGCATCATCGCCTTCTCCATCTTCTCCGGCGGTGACGACGACCGGGACGTCATCGGCGTCGTCGGCGATCAGTCGATAGCGTCGGTACTGCAGGCCACCGGGGATGCCGTCGGCAATCCAGTCGAGATCCGCGAACTCTCCGACGCCGCTGCCGCGCGCAGTGACGTCGAATCGGGCGAGGTTGCCGTGGCACTCGTGCCCGAGAATGCAGGGGCCTACACCGCGATCACCGATTCCGAACTGACCGGAACACTGCGGGCCATCATCGAAAGCAGCGTCCAGACGCACGCGACCGACACCGCTCTCGACGCACAGGGTGCCGATCGCGCCGCGTTGGCTGCTGCCACCACCGCGGCGACCGTCACCGTCGACGCCATCGATCCGCCAGATCCCGAAGCGGGACAACGCACTGCACTGGCACTGTCCGCAGTGTTCATCCTCTACGCGCAGATCATCGGCTTCGGCATGTACGTCGCGATGGGCGTCGTCGAGGAGAAGTCCTCGCGTGTCGTCGAACTGCTCCTGTCGACCGTGCGTCCACTACAACTGCTGTGGGGCAAGATAATCGGCATCGGTGCCGTCGGAATCCTTCAACTCGCCATGTACGGAGTCGCGGGCGTCGGCACCGGCCTCGCCACCGGAGTTCTGACCGTCACCGGCGCCGCGATCAGCGTGTTCGCCGGTACCCTCGGCTGGTTCATCCTCGGCTTCGCCTTCTTCGCGGTGCTCTACGCCGCGGGCGGGTCGATGGTCTCGCGGCAGGAAGACGTCAACTCCACGACGATGCCTCTACTGCTGCTGATCATGGCAATGTTCTTCTCCGCCTTCTACTCCGTCGGCGACCCGGAGAGCACCCTGAGCAGTGTGCTCAGTTGGATCCCACCGTTCTCCGCGGTCATGATGCCGCTACGCATCGCCGCCGGAGTCGCGCCGGTCTACCAGATTGTCGGAACCGCCCTGATCATGCTCGCGACCACCGCGGCCCTCGCCGTCGTCGCTGCAAAGATCTACCAGCGGTCCATCCTGCGCATCGGCAAGACCGTCACGTGGAAGGAAGCGTTCGCTCGCTAAGCTTCCCACCATGAGCCCACGAACATCCGCCGCCGAGATACTCGATGCAGTTCTCGACGGCGGATCGTTCGTCTCCTGGGACACCACCCCCCTCGACGTCTCCCCCGGCCCCGCCTACGCAGCCGACCTCGAGGCAGCCAGAGAGAAGACCGGCGTCGACGAATCGGTGCTGACCGGCTCCGGCACGGTCGACGGCCGTCGGGTAGCGGTCATCGCGTGCGAGTTCGGCTTCTTGGCAGGGTCTATCGGTGTGGCAGCTGCCGAACGAATCGTCGTTGCAATCGAACGTGCCACCGCCGAAAAGCTGCCGCTGATCGCGTCGCCGACGTCCGGCGGAACCCGGATGCAGGAGGGCACCCTCGCCTTCGTGCAGATGGTCAAGATCGCAGCCGCCGTCACGATGCACAAGCAGGCGGGATTGCCGTATCTGGTCTATCTGCGAAACCCGACGACGGGTGGAGTATTCGCATCGTGGGGTTCGTTGGCGCACGTGACGGTCGCCGAACCCGAAGCGCTCATCGGATTTCTCGGACCACGTGTCTACCAGGCGCTCTACGACAAGCCGTTTCCCGAGGGCGTCCAGACGGCCGAGAACCTGTATCGACACGGCGTCATCGACGGCGTGGTGCCGGTGGCGAGTCTGCGCCACCTGCTCGTGCGGATCCTGCGCGTCGTCGGAGGTGATGCCGCACCGGCGCTCACACTCGAACCTGCGCCCCTGGTCGCGGATATCGAAGAGCGCACGGCGTGGCAATCGGTGATCTCCTCCCGCCGACCCGACCGCCCCGGAGTTCGCGAATTGCTGGAACATGCAGCCACCGAACAGGTCCCACTGAGCGGAACCGGCCAAGGCGAATCCGATGCCACGATTCTGTTGTCGCTCTGCCGCTTTCGAGGAATCGCGTGTGTAGTCTTCGGCAACGATCGCAGCAGCCACAGCGTCACCGCCACGATGGGCCCGGGTGCGCTCCGCGAAGCCCGACGCGGCATGCGGCTCGCCGAAGAACTCTCGATTCCGCTGGTTCTGGTGATCGACACGTTCGGTGCAGCGCTGTCGAAAGAGGCGGAGGAAGGTGGCCTCGCGCCCGAGATCGCCCGCTGCATATCCGATCTCGTCACCCTCGACACGCCCACGGTGTCGGTACTTCTGGGGCAAGGCACCGGCGGCGGCGCCCTGGCATTGCTACCCGCGGACCGCACACTGTGCGCGGAGAACGCCTGGCTCGCGCCACTGCCGCCGGAAGGTGCAAGTGCCATCGTGCATCGCGACACCAGTCATGCCGCCGACATGGCCGAGTCCCAGGGCATCCGATCCGTCGATCTCCTCCGTGCGGGAATCGTCGACGCCATCGTCCCCGAGAGTCCCGACGCAGCCGCAGAACCAGTCGACTTCTCGCTACGCGTCGCCGGGGCCATCGCGCGCGAACTGCAAGGCCTGAGTCACCAGGATCCGGACGCGCGGCTGACCACTCGGCTGAGCCGCTATCGAACCTTAGGCCTTGAGGACCAGCGCTAGAACGTCACCTGCTCGGACGTCGGACGGTAGTTCGATCTTGGTGTCGCCGATGGCGAAGAACTCACGCCCTGCCACCGAATGCCTACCGGCAATCTCGGCGTCGACCACGTCATCGATCGTGCCGTCGATCCGGACGATGCCTGCGATGACCGAGCGCACCCGCGTCACCAGAACACCGTCGAACACCGCAGGCGTGCCCAAGCAATCGGCGACATCCTCGGCAGCCATCCCGTCGAACGTCAAGCGACCAAGGTGGTAACGCGTCGCCACCGGCCACATGGTCGGGTCGAATCGGGGACGTGATGCACCGGAAAGCGAAGGAAGAAGCTCGTAGAGGGTCACGTCCTTCAGTCTTTCCTCACCCGGCGGCCCGCTCAAGGTACTTGACGGAAATCTAACGTCGGCGGCACCGACTACGACGCCGCCCTGACGGTCGGGGGCGAATTGGCGCTGCTGTGTGCACACTATCGACCCATTTCGACGGGATTCGGGCGATCCGCGCCGATAGTGTGCATTCAGGTCGGCGGCGGAGAGTTGATCGACTTTCGTCTCCTCCGCACGACCGTCATGATCTCCTCGACCACACCGTCGAGATCCGACATCACCGTCGCCCCCGAATATCGCAGCACCAGCCACCCGTCCAGTACCAAAATGTTCTGGCGTCGACGATCGCTGGTGAATGTCGCCGGATCGATGTGAAACGTGCGCCCATCGATCTCCACGATGACGCGAGCGCGGAAGTCGACAAGGTCACCGTAGAACCGGCCGACTCTCGCATTGATTTCCATGCGAAAATTGCGCGCGGTCAATGCCCTGGCCACGCTCCGCTCAGGTTCCGAACGAGTACCCGGGCAGCACCGTCGAAGCTGTTCTCGCAGCGCAGTCGTACCGTTCATCCCACCTGCGGTCTCGCAGAATTCGGCGACCCTGCGCCAGGGGATGTGCGTGCCGATCGCAGAGTCGTACGAACCCCCATGGCGTACACCGTTGCCGACAGGACCGCTTCGCAGTAGAGGCGAACTCGAAACTGTGGATAACTGCTGTCCATCCACAGATTCGGGTGCCTCAGTGGAATTATTGGGTGCCTCAGTGCACACTATCGGCCCGATTCGACGGGATTCCGGCGATCCGCGCCGATACTGTGCAATTTCCGGCGGCCACCGGAGAAGTACCCACATGCAACCGACGCCCAACTAGGGTTGCCACATGAGCGGCGAATACCGGACAGCATTCGACAACAGCATCGACCGACGCGAGGAATTCTGGCTCGACGCCGCGCAGGGAGTCGACTGGGACAGCGCCCCGACGACGGCGTTCGACGGTGAGCGATGGTTCGCCGACGGCACCCTCAACACCTGCTACAACGCGCTCGACCGCCACGTCCACGCAGGTCACGGCGACCGGGCCGCGCTGATCTACGACTCCGCGATGATCGGCGTGCAGCGCACCTACAGTTACGCCGAGCTACTGGGCGAAGTGTCACGGTTCGCGGGCGTCCTACTCGCGCACGGCGTACGGGTCGGCGATCGTGTCGTGATCTACATGCCGATGATCCCCGAGGCCGTGGTCGCGATGCTGGCCTGCGCACGAATCGGCGCCGTGCACTCGGTTGTCTTCGGCGGGTTCGCCGCCAAAGAGCTTGCCGCACGCATCGACGACGCGGAGCCCACACTGCTGGTGACGGCGAGCGGCGGCTTCGAACCGGCCCGCGTCATCGAATACCTCCCCCTCATCGCCAAGGCACTCGAAATGTCCACGGCCGCAACGCCAAAGGTCATCGTCAAAGCTCGCGACGGGATTCCGACCGAACACAGCTGGCTCGACTGGGACACCGAGATCGCCGGCGCCACCGCCGCCGATCCGATCCCGGTGCAGGCGACCGATCCGCTCTACATCCTCTACACCTCCGGCACCACCGGGAAACCGAAGGGCGTCGTCCGCGACAACGGTGGGCACGCCGTCGCCTTGACGTGGTCGATGAGCAACATCTACGACGTCGGGGCAGGCCAGGTCATGTGGACGGCCTCCGATGTGGGCTGGGTCGTCGGACACTCCTACATCGTCTACGGTCCACTCTTCGCCGGCGCGACGACAGTTCTGTACGAGGGCAAACCCGTCGGGACGCCGGATGCCGGGGCTTTCTGGCGCGTCGTAGCCGACCATGGTGTTCGGGCGCTCTTCACTGCGCCCACTGCGCTGCGCGCGATTCGCAAGGTGGACCCGCAGGCAGCGGAGCTGAGCAAGTACGACGTCTCTTCGCTGAAGATGTTGTTCGTTGCGGGTGAGCGGCTCGACCCGGACACCTACGAATGGGCCTGCCGCATCCTGAACATTCCGGTCGTGGACCATTGGTGGCAGACCGAGACCGGGTGGCCGATTTGCGCCAATCTGCTCGGCTTGGAACCACTTCCGATCAAGTCGGGTTCGCCGACAGTGCCGGTGCCCGGCTTTCGTGTCGGTATTCTCGACGCCGTCGGCAACCCCGTCTCGGCGGGCGAGGAAGGCAATATCGTCATCGAACTGCCGTTGCCACCGGGCACCCTGGTCGGGTTGTGGAACGACGAATCACGTTTCCGCCGTTCGTATCTCGAAACGTTTCCGGGGTACTACCTCACCGGCGACTCCGGGTACATCGATTCCGACGGGTACGTATACGTGCTCGGCCGCAGTGACGACGTCATCAACGTGGCCGGACATCGGTTGTCGACAGGATCGATGGAGGCGGTGCTCGCAGGCCATCCGGCTGTCGCCGAGTGCGCGGTCATCGGTATTCACGATGACCTCAAAGGCCAACGCCCGAGCGGTTACGTAGTCCTCAAGGCAGGCGAGCAGATCACCGAGGATCAACTCCGCGCCGAACTGGTGGCCATGGTGCGGGAGCAGATCGGGGCGCTCGCGACCTTCCGCGACGTCACCATCGTCGGCGCGCTCCCGAAGACACGGTCGGGAAAGATACTGCGTAAGACGATGCGTCAGATCGTCGCCGGGGACGAGTACGGCATTCCTTCGACCATCGAGGATCCGGCGGTACTCGATGCGCTGGAGAAGCTCCTCCGACACTGATGGCGAAAAGCCGCGCGTCGAGATCGGCTCGGGCACAGTAGCGTCCTCGTCATGAGCAAGCTCGGTACCTCACCGAAAGCAGACTGGCTCGCCGTCGCTGCCGTGATCACCACGGTGGTGGCATGGGCGTCGGCGTTCGTGGCGATCCGCGGCGTCGGGACCTCGTTCGGCGCCGGGCCACTCGCGCTGGGGCGGTTGCTGATCGGGAGCACGGTGTTGGGGTCGATTCTGCTGCTGCAGGGCAAGTGGGTCCGGCCGAACCGAACTCAGTGGCTGCAGATCCTCAGCGTCGGGGTGTTCTGGTTCGCGATCTACAACGTCGCACTCAACGCGGCCGAGCAGCGCGTCGATGCCGGGACCACGTCGATGCTCATTCAGATCGGCCCGATTCTGGTCGCACTGTTCGCGGGCCTGCTCCTCGGCGAGGGCTTTCCCCGATGGCTCGTCATCGGTGCGGCCATTGCGTTCGCCGGTGCCGTCATGGTCGGGGTCACGACGGCTCTCACCACGAGTGATACGACGAAGACCGACGCCGGATTCTTCGGCATCGCATTGTGTCTGGTGTCCGCAGTGACGTATGCGATCGGTGTATTGAGCCAGAAGCCGGTACTACGTTCCGTGCCTGGCCTCCAGGTGACGTGGATGGCATGCGCGATCGGAACTCTGTGCACACTCCCCTTCGCGCCTGCTCTGATCGGCGACCTCACCGATGCGTCGGGAGCCGCTGTCGGTGGCCTGCTCTATCTCGGGTTGGTACCGACTGCATTGGCCTTCAGCACCTGGGCGTATGCGCTGACACGCATGGATGCCGGCCGTCTCGGAGTCACCACGTACGCGGTACCACCGATCACCATCACGTTGGCGTGGCTTCTGCTCGGCGAGATTCCGCACTATCTCGCAGTGGTGGGTGGAGCGATCTGCCTCGTCGGGGTCGGTGTCTCGCGTCGACGTTAGAGCCCCCCGAACTCCAGCGCACCTCCGACGCTAGAGCACCTTGAACCGCGCGATGGCCACCTCACGTTCATGCTTGTGATCGACGATCGGTTCCGGGTAAGCCGCTGGGCGTCCGAACTTCAAGGTGTGCACGGCTTTCCCCTCCTCCCCGCGCAGTTCGGGTACCCAACGCCGCACGTAGTCTCCGGTCGGATCGAACTTCTCGCCTTGAGTGATCGGGTTGAACACCCGAAAGTACGGCGAGGCATCGGTGCCCGATCCCGCGGTCCACTGCCACCCGTGCTGATTGCTGGCAAGATCGCCGTCGACCAGTGTGTTCATGAAGTAGCGTGCGCCTCGCCACCACGGAAGATGGAGGTCCTTGACGAGGAACGACGCGACGATCATCCGTACGCGATTGTGCATCCACTTCTCGGAATTCAACTGCCGCATACCGGCGTCGACGATCGGAAATCCGGTACGTCCCTCGCACCACGCCGCGAACACCTCGTCCGCATGCTTTCCGGAGTCGAGTTCGATCTTGTCGAACTTCTTCACATAATTCTCACGCGCACTGTCAGGTCGCTGAAACAGTATGTCCGCGTAAAAATCTCGCCAGGCGATCTGCCGTCGATAGGCGGCCGAGCCCTCACTGCGTAGTGCGCCCAGATCTTTCAACATGGTCCGCGGGTGGATGTTGCCGTACTTGAGGTAGACCGACATTCGGCTCGTTGCATCGAGATCTGGACGGTTGCGATCGTCGTCGTATCCCGTCACTCGCTCGAGGAACTCACTCCACTGGGTCGACGCGGCCTTCTCGCCGGCAGCGAAGTCCGAGCCGTCCTCTTCGGTGGGGATCTGCACTCGTGGCAGGCCCGACACGTCGGCGGGGTCGATCCAGTCGAGCGACGATGCCGAGGTATCGGCAGGTCCGCGCCAGCCATGGTCCAGCCATTGTCGAAAATAGGGAGTGAAGACCTTGTACGGCTCGCCGTCGCTCTTGAGAACCCGCCCCGGTGCCACTGCATACGGCGATCCCGTCGCCACCAAGGACACCTGCTTCCCGACGCGTTCGTCCCGCTCACGTCCGTAGGGACCGTAGTCGGCACTGACATGGACGCTCTCGGCGTCGATCGCCCGGGCGACTTTCGGTACCACGGTCTCGGGTTCGCCGTGGACGACGAGCAGTCGGCCGCCCATCTGTTCGTCGAGAGCTGCCAGGCTGCGGAACAGAAAGTCGCGACGAGGCCCGCCGGAGGCTTTCAACAACCGATCGTCCAAGACGAAGAGCCCGAGAACCGGATCGCCCGACTCCGCCGCGGCCGTGATGGTCGGCAGGTCGCCCAGTCGAAGATCACGGCGGAACCACACGAGTGTCATGAGTTCAGTCTTACCCATCCCCACTCCGCACAATCCTGGATAGTGGAAGTATCTTCGAGTAACCGACCGCCTGGTTCGTTGGGTGAGAATGGACTTTCGATCTTCATGCCAGTGAGACGCACCCCTGCCACCCCGATCGCACGGGCACGCGCAGAATCGGTTCGGATCTGGAAAACGGCTCACCGATACGACATGTTCACCGACTACCTCGTCGACCGCGGCCTCATGCGAAGCACTCGGGTCGCGGTGGTTCTCACGTTGCTGGTCCTCGGCATGCAACCCCTACTGTTCCGGTTGGGGGAAAGTGCGTCCAGCGAACCGCATCTATTGGCGATGGCAATCGTCGTCATCGCCGTCGACACCGGATGGGCAGTGCTGCTCTGGCGGGCCCAGCCCTGGCTCGATATTCGGCTGTCTCTGTGCTTCGTCACTACCAGCTGCATCTTTCTGGGTGCGGCAGCGCTCACGATGCCTGGTCCACTTCTCGGGTTGATGGCCTGCTCTTCGTACGCAGCCATCCTCGGTTATGTCGTGTTCTTTCACGGTTCCCGCGTCTTCGCACTTGCCATGACCTCGGCCGTTGCAGTCGTGACGATCATCGCGGTCCGAGAGATCACCGACGGCACTGCGCTCATCCAAGTGATCGCGATCGCCACCACCGTCCTGGCCGTGATCAGCACGGTGCCGATCATGACTCTGTTGTTGATGGGCATCCTGACCGTCGACGCCGAGGCCTCCGAATGCGATTCGTTGACCGGCACGCTCAATCGACGCGGTCTTCACCGCGAGATCCGACGGCCGGGATCGGAGGGCTGCACGATCTTCGTCGTCTATCTTCTCGACTTGGACGGGTTCAAATCAGTGAACGACACGCACGGCCACCAAACCGGCGACGCCGTGTTGGTGGCTGTGTCGAGGGCTCTGAGCGACGCTGTTCCAAACGCCTCGGTTGCCCGCGTAGGCGGCGAGGAGTTCGTGGTGATGGAACGTCGAGTCGCGGGCCGATCGGTGGAGTTGTCTCGCCGGGCCGAGCTTCTTCGGATGGTCGTGCGGACCAGCTCGCAACCAGCGGTGACCGCGAGCGTCGGGATATCACTGTCGGCGCCGGTGCCGAGCAGACTCGTAACCGACCCGACACAGTTGTTGAATCGGCTCATGTGCGCGGCGGACGAGGCGATGTACACAGCCAAGAAGGCGGGAGGCGACCGAACCCACGTAGGCGATGTAGTCGACGTCACAGACCTCGGCGAACGATTCTCATAGAACTCCCATTCGACATTCACAGTGGCCGTAAGAATGACTCCTACCTTGGGAAACACCCCAGGAGAGGAACTCTTACATGAGAACTACACCGAAATTCCCCGGCGCACAGTCCTTGGTCAACAGCACTTGCACCTTCGAGAAGTACTACCAGGCCCTGTATGCGCAGGCGCCCGCGGTGGCATGGTCGCTCGACACCGACCTCAGGCGCCGAAGCGCGCTCGAGGAGTTCTTCGCGAAAACGCCCGAAGAACGCCAGTTGACCGTCGACAGCTGGGCAGCCTAGGCACAATGGTGCAGTGCCCGAATCTGCGACAGTGCTAGTAGTCGACGACGACGACGACGTCCTGTCCTCGCTCCAACGAGGACTTCAGCTCTCCGGATTCACGGTGATCACCGCCGCCGACGGCGCAGCGGCTCTGACCGTGGTCTCGAACCGGTCGCCGGACGTCGTCGTCCTGGACATCAACATGCCGATTCTCGACGGCGCGAGTGTCGTGAAGGCCTTGCGTGCGATGGGTAACGATGTGCCGATCTGCGTGCTGAGCGCGCGCGCGTCGGTCGACGATCGAATCTCCGGCCTCGAATCCGGCGCCGATGACTATCTGACCAAACCTTTCGTTCTTGCCGAACTCGTCGCCCGGATCAATGCCATGTTGCGGAGACGAGCCAGTGCGCCCCCACCCGCCCCGGCATCGACGTCGGAGATCTCGATCGGTGCACTGTCCGTCGATCTGCCCGGCTACCGCGCGCACAGCAACGGCCGCGAACTCGACCTCACCAAAAGGGAATTCGAGTTGCTGGCCATCCTTGCTCGCAACAAGGGCGTCGTGCTCACGCGCGAGCGGTTGCTCGAACTCGTATGGGGCTACGACTTCGTAGCCGACACCAATGTGGTCGACGTCTTCGTCGGATACCTGCGTCGCAAGCTTGAAGTCGGGGGCGCGCCCAGGGTGCTGCACACGGTCCGCGGCGTCGGGTTCGTTCTTCGGGTGCCGTCATGAGGTTCTCGTTGCGAGCGCGCGTCGCCGCGGCAACAGCGCTGGGCGCCACTCTCGTCGTCGCAGCTCTCGCGGTGGTGACCTCTGTTGCGATCTCACGCAACAACGTCAATCAGCTCGACGAGCGGTTGACGACGGCATCGCAGGCGCTCGTTCCCAATGCTGCTGTGCTCGAGACATTCCTCGATCAACTGTCCGCGGCATTCGCGGTGACGATCCGAACCGGCGATACCGTCCGTGCCTCGACACCCATTCAGCTTCCCGATCTAGGAGAAGGCTCGGCCACCGTCGATGTGAACGGTCAGCGATTTCGGGTCTACACCACCAAAACTGTGTCCCTGGCTGATATTTCGATAGCTATCGGAGTGCCGGCCATCGAAGCACAGCAGGTCACCGACGAGCAGCAGAAGCAGGTCATCTTCGTGGGCCTCGGCGCGATCGCCGTCTCGACCGGACTCGGCTGGCTGTTCGGCGGACGCGCAGTCCGACCGCTGGTCGAGCTGACCCGCCAGGTCAGCGCCCAGCCGCCGATGCCACCGGACACGAAGACCGGGGTACGCGAAGCCGACGAACTCGCCGTCGCCATCGGCGGAATGCTCCAACGCGTCAACGACGCCCAGGACCGCACCAACGCCGCACTGTCCACTGCCCGAGACTTCGCCGCAGTCTCCGCTCACGAGTTACGCACTCCGCTGACAGCAATGCGCACCGATATCGAGGTACTCAGCACGCTCGATCTCGGACCTGCTCAGCGACAGGAGATTCTGAACGACCTCGAGCGCACCCAGGGGCGAGTGGAAACTACACTCGCTGCGCTCGAACGACTGGCCTCTGGCGAGTTGTCCAGCGACAGCGACCGCGTCCAAACCGATGTGGTGGAGATCTGCGATATCGCCGCCCAAGACGCCATGCGGCAGCATCCGGGATTGGCGGTGCACATCGAGTCCGAACCGTCGGTGTCGATGCGCGCTCTACCCACCGGACTTCGGCTGGCGATGGGCAATGCACTGACCAACGCAGTTCGCCACGGCGGCGCCGACGCGGTGACCGTCACGATCGAACGGGACGGCACCCGCGTCACCGTCATCGTCGACGACAACGGAACGGGCCTGCCGGAAGAGGAGCGGAGTGCGGTCTTCGAACGCTTCTACCGCGGCGCCTCCGCAGCCAAGGGTGGTTCCGGACTCGGCCTGGCGCTCGTCGAGCAGCAGGCCGAGCTGCACGGTGGCCGCGCTTACTTCACCGACAGCCCTCTGGGCGGCGCCAGGTTGGTTCTCGAGCTCGAAGACCAGACCCTGGCGTGAACGTCGACGGACCCGAAAGGCCTATTTGACGTCGAGCAGGTCGATCACGAACACGAGGGTCTTGCCGGAGAGGCGGTGACCTGCGCCTGCGGGACCGTATGCGAGCTCGGGTGGGATGGTCAGCTGACGTCGGCCGCCGACCTTCATGCCGGGGATTCCGTCCTGCCAGCCCTGGATCAGGCCGCGCAGCGGGAACTGGATCGACTCCCCACGACTCCACGAGGAGTCGAACTCTTCACCGGAGTCGAACTCGACGCCGATGTAGTGAACTTCCACATCGCCGCCTGCAACAGCCTCGGCACCGTCACCTTCGACCAGGTCCACCACGACCAGATCGGTGGGGGGAGGTCCAGCCTGAAACTCGATCACTGGTTTCGTCATTCGCTCGACTTTACGTTGTGCAGGTCAGCGGATCGGAGCAGGTATGAGAATTGGTCCATTTTCGCAGGTCAGCGAATCGGCGTCGGATAACGCTGAGCCAACAACGCGATTGCATACCATTGCTGACAGCACTCGAGAAACGTCAATCAGGAGATCGAAGATGAGCAGAACGATCCGGATCAGCCTCGCGCAAGTCACCAGCGGTACCGAACCGGCCGACAACCTGAAGATCATCGAGACACACACCCGTGCCGCAGCCGCTGCCGGATCATCACTCGTCGTGTTCCCCGAGGCGATGATGCGATGCTTCTCGGGTCCGATTCGAGGCGTCGCCGAACCCCTCGACGGTCCGTGGGCCGACGCGGTCCGCGAGATCGCGCAGCGGATCGGTATCACCGTCGTGGCAGGGATGTTCACCCCGGCCGACAACGGCAGAGTCGGCAACACCCTGCTGATCACCGGCCCCACCACCGAGGCGCACTACGACAAGATCCACCTGTTCGACGCCTTCGGTTTCGCCGAATCCGACACCGTCGCACCTGGGTCGGATCCACTCGTTCTCACGATCGACGACGTCACCGTCGGGTTTGCCACTTGTTACGATCTGCGGTTCCCATCATTGTTCCAGCGGCTCGGGGATCTGGGTGCGGAACTGATCGTCGTGCCTGCATCCTGGGGCTCCGGTCCCGGCAAGGTCGAACAGTGGTCACTGCTGGCACGAGCACGGGCGCTCGACTCCACGGCCTTCGTCGCGGCCTGTGATCAAGCCGAACCCGACAACGCCGGGGGCACGGCCCCACTGGGCGTCGGCCACAGCGTCGTCAGCTCCCCGACCGGGGAAATTCTCGGTGAACTCGACGCCACGCCTGGCCTACTCACCGTCGATATCGATGCCGCGCTCGTAGCACCGATCCGCGCGAAGCTGCCGGTGCTGGCGAATCGTCGGCAGTTCTAGCCCTCGGCTCTTACCCTCGACGGATACGACGAAAGCCGCCGACTCCTTTCGGAGGCGGCGGCTTTCGCGAAGGCTTCACGAACTAGCGGGCACCGAGATCCTTGTAGTCCCGCTCGGTGTAACCGGTGTAGATCTGACGCGGACGCCCGATCTTGGTGGTCGGGTCCTCGTGCATCTCGCGCCAGTGCGCAATCCAGCCGGGGAGCCGGCCCATGGCGAACAACACCGTGAACATGCGCGGCGGGAAGCCCATCGCGCGGTAGATCAGTCCGGTGTAGAAGTCCACGTTCGGGTAGAGCTTGCGCTCGACGAAGTAATCGTCGGTCAACGCGGTCTCTTCCAACTTGAGCGCGATGTCGAGGAGTTCGTCACCGTTGCCCAGCTTCGAGAGGATCGTGTGCGCAGTTTCCTTGACCAGCGTCGCGCGCGGATCGAAGCTCTTGTAGACGCGATGCCCGAAGCCCATGAGCTTCACGCCGTCTTCCTTGTTCTTGACGCGATTGACGAAGTCGGTTGCGTCACCGCCCTCGGCCTTGATCTTGTCGAGCATCTCGAGGACTGCCTGGTTGGCGCCGCCGTGCAGCGGGCCCCACAGTGCGTTGATGCCACCGGAGATGGACGTGAACAGGTTTGCATCCGAGGAACCGACGAGACGAACCGTCGACGTCGAACAGTTCTGCTCGTGATCGGCGTGCAGGATGAGAAGCATGTCGAGTGCCTTGACGATTTCGGGATCGACCTCGTACGGCTCGGCTGGGAAGCCGAACGTCATACGCAGGAAGTTCTCCACGAGGCTCTTCGAGTTGTCCGGGTACAGGAACGGCTGGCCGACGGACTTCTTGTAGGCGTACGCCGCGATGGTCGGCAGCTTGGCCAGCAAGCGGATGGTCGACAACTCCACCTGCTCGGGGTCGTCGGGATCCAGCGAATCCTGGTAGTACGCCGACAGTGCGTTGACGGCACTCGACAACACCGGCATGGGGTGCGCGTTGCGCGGGAAACCGTCGAAGAACCGCTTGAGGTCCTCGTGCAGCAGCGTGTGTCGCCGGATCTTGTCGGTGAAGGTCTCGAGCTGATCATCCGTGGGCAGCTCGCCGTAGATCAGCAGGTAGCTGACCTCGATGAACGAAGACTTACCGGCAAGCTGTTCGATCGGGTACCCGCGATAACGCAGGATTCCCTTGTCACCATCGATGTAGGTGATGGCCGACTTCGTCGACGCAGTGTTGACGAAACCACCGTCGAGCGTCGTGTAACCGGTGTCAGCCAGCAACTTTCCCAGTTCGATACCGTCATTGCCATCACTTGCCTTGGCAATGGACATGACGTGTTCGCCACCGGGATAGGTGAGGGTGGCTTTTGCTTCATTCTCAGCGGGCACGAATGGTCCCTCTCGAACTCTGGTAACGGACATGTACTTAGATCGGACACAATCTTCAGTCGATAGAGAAACTAGTCTCTCGGCGCCTCGGACGCCCACGGAGGGTCCGCACCTGGACGCGAAACCGTGATGGCTGCGGCCCGTGCGGCGAATCTCAGTGCTCGCTGCCACTCTTCCTTGATCATCTCACTCAGTGCGCCAGATGTGAGAATGTTCTCCTCTTCCAAGAAGTGGAGTAGTGCGCCGTGGATGGTGTCACCTGCGCCGATGGTGTCGACGACATCCACCGGTACCCCGGGGACGCTTATTTCGCCACTCGCGGTGAACACCGATACGCCGTCGCCGCCGCGAGTCATCACCACTGCGGTCACGCCGCTCGCGAGCCAGTCGTCGACCGAAGTACCCTCCGGGCCCGATCCCAGCCAGTGGGAATCGTCCTCCGAGACCTTCAGTATGTCGACCGCGGGCAACCACGTCTTGAATCTCTTCCGGAAACCGTCGGCGGTGATGTCCCCGCTCGGACTGTCGATGGCCGCCGGCCTGATGTTCGGGTCGAGCATCGTCAACTTCCCGGCAGCGTGCGCGCGGTGAAGCAATGCGGCGTACACCGAAGCCCCCGGTTCGTACAGCAGCGACAACGTGCCAAAAGACAGCGCGGTGATCTCGTCGGGGAGTTGACCAGGATCCGCCACGAGACGGTCGGCCGTGCCGTCGGCGTAGAACGAGTACTGCGCGCTCCCGTCGTCGGCGAGCGTCGTCATTGCCAACGTCGTCGGTTCCGCGCCTCGTTGCACCCAGGACGTGTCGACACCGGCGTCGCGCAGGCTGCCGAGGATCTGCTCACCGAAAGGATCGGTCGATACCCGTGACAGAAACGCGACCGAGGAACCGAGCCGCCCGAGCGTGACCGCGACATTGAACGGTCCCCCGCCGAGCTTCGGAGACAACAACGGGCCTTCGTGCACGGGCACGAGGTCCACGAGAGCTTCGCCACAGACAAGAATCGTCATGCCGACCGGTACTCCATTCCCCACGTCCCGGACCACGACTGTCCCGGTTGCAGAACCAGTAGATCGATCTCGGAGTTCAACGCGTCGGGCGGGCATGTCATCGGCTCGATCGCCAACGCCCGACCCCGATCCGGATAGGCCTGATCGTGCGCAGGATCGGCCGTGAAGACCTGCACCCAGTCGAATTCACGGTCGGTCCACAGCACCGTCGCGGTCCCGTCCGGTGCCCGAAGAATGTGCTGCGCACGGCCGTCGACGTCGGGAAGCTCGGCGCTGAAGGGAGTATCGAGCCAGACACCCTTCAACGACTTCGGCGTTCGGAAGTCGTAATCCGTCCCCGCAGTCTCGACGGAAGGTCCGTTGGGCAGCATGCGCTCGGGATCGAGCTGCAATCTGGTGCCCGCCGAGAACTCGAGGGTGCAGTCGTCCAGCGGAACATCCCCGACGCGCACGAAAGTATGAAAACCCATCCCGAACGGGGCAGCGGTACTTCCGACGTTCTCTGCGGTGGCCGTCACGACCAATCCGTCGGGTGTCAGTTCGTGCGCCACGGTCAGCGTCAACGGATACGGCCATCCCTTCTGCTCACCGATGTCCACCGTCTGCACGACGCGGGCGTCCGACCGATCGACGACGGACCACTCGACGCGTCGCACGAACCCGTGACTGGCGTTGTTACGGGTAGGTTCGGTGATCTCGAGCTGATGCTCGATGCCACCGAAGGTGAATCTGCCGTCGGCGACTCGGTTGGGCCAGGGCGCGAGCACCAGCCCGGCAGACAGTGGCGCCTTGGTTCCCGCTGCATACGTCTCGGTCAGCGGCGAGCCGTCGAACTCGAGCATGCGCAGGCCTGCGCCCGTGGAGACGATCTCGGCTCGGTACTTCCCACTGACCAATCGATAGGTCTCGCTGGCGCTTCGTTCGTCAGGCATGGGTGTCATTGTCCACGCTGGGAGTCTTCTCCGGTGACTCTATAGCGAATGAAGGCAGGTCACGGCTGCAGTCGCTCGACTCCCGACGTCGCGACCGTGAACCGAATTCGGTTGTGTAGACGGTTTGTTCGCCCCTGCCAGAACTCGACGGTGTCGGGCAGGACCCGAAACCCACCCCAGTGCGGAGGGACGGGCACCACCTGGCCGTCGAACTTTCGGTCCGCATCTTCGAGCGCCTGCTCGAGCACTGCCCTCGAACTCACCGGGCGCGATTGTTGCGATGCCCACGCGCCCAGCTGCGATCCCCGCGGCCGTGAGGCGAAGTACTCGGCCGTGTCCTCGGCGGACACCCGCTCGACCGCGCCGCGAATGGTCAGCTGACGCCCGATACCGATCCACGGGAACGTCACGGACGCATAAGGCGTGTGGGCGAGTTGGCGGCCCTTGTCGGAGTCGTAATTGGTGTAGAAAACGACGCCGTCCACGTCGAGGCCCTTACACAGGACCGTGCGCGTGGACGGATGTCCCGCGGCATCGACGGTGGCGAGGACCAGTGCGTTCGGTTCGGGGATGTCGGCCTCGATGGCCTCGGCCAACCACTCCTGTGCCACCGGCAGCCAACCGCTGCGCAGTCGGCCGACGTCGAGGTCGGTGTCCGTGCCGTAGTCGACACGCAAATCGGCAAGGTGTGATTTTTGGTTCGGCACGAACCCAGACGCTACTCCCGAGTACGACCGGCTAAAGTTCTCCCTGAAGAGATCGCCCGGACGCGGCCCGGACCGGGCACTACGGCTGGAGCCGGGCATTACCGTTACGAGGAGAGTCCAGGCAATGGCTGTTCAACAGGTCCCCGAAGATTTCGTCAGTGGCCTCGAGGGCGTCGTCGCCTTCACCACCGACATCGCCGAACCGGACAAAGACGGCGGCGCACTGCGTTATCGCGGCGTCGACATCGAAGACCTCGTATCCAAGCGTGTGACGTTCGGCAACGTGTGGGCGCTGCTCGTCGACGGAAAATTCGGCTCCGGGTTGCCGCCCGCCGAGCCGTTTCCGCTCCCGGTCCACACCGGTGACGTCCGCGTCGACGTCCAGGCAGGTCTTGCGATGCTCGCACCGATCTGGGGCTACGAGCCGCTACTGGACATCGACGACGCCACCGCCCGCGACCAGCTCGCCCGCGCGTCCGTGATGGCACTGTCCTACGTCGCACAGTCCGCTCGCGGAATCCACCAGCCTGCTGTGCCGCAGAAGCGGATCGATCAGTGCGAAACCGTCACCGCCCGCTTCATGACTCGATGGAAGGGTGACCCGGACCCGGCACACACCGAGGCCATCGACGCCTACTGGGTCTCCGCGGCCGAGCACGGTATGAATGCTTCGACATTCACCGCGAGAGTCATCGCCTCCACCGGAGCCGACGTCGCCGCGGCGCTGTCCGGAGCGATCGGCGCCATGTCCGGCCCGTTGCACGGTGGCGCACCGGCCCGAGTGCTGCCGATGATCGAAGAGGTCGAAAAGACCGACGACCCCCGCGGACTCGTCAAGGGAATCCTCGACCGCAAAGAAAAGCTCATGGGCTTCGGGCACCGTGTCTACCGCGCCGAGGATCCCCGCGCCCGGGTGCTGCGTGCAACCGCAAAGCGACTCGGTGCACCCCGCTACGAGGCCGCTGCTGCGCTCGAGCAGGCCGCGCTCACCGAACTGCGTGAGCGTCGCCCCGACCGCGCAATCGAAACCAACGTCGAGTTCTGGGCCGCGGTGATCCTCGATTTTGCCGAGGTTCCCCCGCACATGATGCCTGCGATGTTCACCTGTGGCCGCACCGCCGGCTGGTGCGCGCACATCATGGAACAGAAGCGACTCGGAAAGCTCGTACGCCCGGCGGCCATCTACACCGGGCCTGCGCCCCGCACCCCCGAATCCGTCGACGGGTGGGGCCAGATCGCCTGAGTACGGGTCCGACTACCCTGTAGGTGCCATATCCCCACGACGCTAGGATGCGCTACTCAATGGCCGAATTGCCGATCATTCCCACCGAACTCCTGCCCGCCGACGGACGGTTCGGTTGCGGACCCTCCAAGGTTCGCCCTGAGCAGCTGCAGTCCTTGGTCGACGTCGGCGCATCCGTCTTCGGCACCAGCCACCGCCAGAAACCCGTCAAGGACGTCGTCGCGCGGGTGCGCAGTGGCCTGCGGGACCTGTTCACGCTGCCCGACGGCTACGAGGTCGTTCTCGGCAACGGTGGCACCACCGCATTCTGGGATGCCGCGGCCTTCGGACTCATCCGCGAGAAGTCCCTGCACCTCACCAACGGCGAATTCAGCTCGAAGTTCGCCTCGGTCGCCAAGAACAACCCGTTCATCGGCGATCCGATCGTCGTCAAGGCAGAACCAGGCAGTGCTCCCGAGCCCACCTCGGATCCGTCGGTCGACCTGATCGGTTGGGCGCACAACGAGACGTCGACAGGCGTCGCGATCCCGGTGAGCCGGCCTGCCGGTTCCGAGAACGCACTCATCGCGATCGATGCGACGTCGGGTGCGGGCGGTCTGCCGGTCAACGTTGCCAACTCCGATGTCTACTACTTCGCTCCGCAGAAGTGCTTCGCTGCCGACGGTGGCCTGTGGGTTGCGTTGATGAGCCCGGCTGCACTCGAGCGCGTCGGTGAGATCCAGACTTCGGGCCGTTGGGTTCCGGACTTCCTGTCGTTGCCGATCGCGATCGACAACAGCAGCAAGGATCAGACTTACAACACCCCGGCAGTGGCGACGCTCCTGATGTTCGCCAATCAGATCGAGTGGATCAACAGCCAGGGTGGTCTGGACTGGGCGACCAAGCGCACAGCGGACTCCTCTTCGCGCCTGTACGACTGGGCGGAGAAGAGCGACTTCGCTACTCCGTTCGTGTCGAACCCGGCACACCGCAGCCAGGTCGTGGGCACCATCGACTTCGACGAGAAGGTCGACGCTGCTCAGGTAGCCAAGGTTCTTCGCGCCAACGGCGTCGTCGACACCGAGCCTTACCGCAAGCTCGGACGGAACCAGTTGCGCGTCGGGATGTTCCCGGCCATCGAACCGGACGACGTCACGGCACTGACCAAGAGCATCGATTGGGTCGTTTCCACACTGAGTTAGCAGAACGCGCACAGCTCGGGCGCTGCCGAAGAGGCTTACACTTGCGGATACGTTCGCAAGCGCAACGACCTCGGAGGGAGCGCCCGATGCGCGTTTCGGCGCCTCTGTTCAGGCTGCGTGTCACCATCACGTATCTCGCGCTTGCCATCGCATCGTCGATATTTCTGTCCCAGCTCCGCCCCCACGCCCAGTGGCACGTACTCCGCGAGGCGAGCACCAATCTGCACAATCTTTCCGACGGCCATATCGCCACTCTCGTCGCCAGCGTGTTCTTGACCGACGGTGAAGTGAACTGGTTGTGGCTTGCCTCGGTTGTCGCCCTGTTCGCCGTGGCCGAATGGGTGTCCGGGTCGAGGCGATTTCTCTGGACGTTCCTACTCGGACACATCGGCGCGACGGCGCTGGTGGCGATCGGACTGTTCGTCGGCATCCACGCGAACTGGCTCGCCGATTCCCTCGCCATGGCGATCGACGTCGGAGTCAGCTATGCCGCTGCTGCGGTTGCCGGGTCGTTGATTCGATATCTCTACCGCTCATGGCGAATTGTCTGGGCGGTGGGATGGACAGCACTCGTGGCGGTCGCTGCGATCTCTGACCCGACCTTTACGGCATTCGGACACATCGCTGCGCTGGCCATCGGGTTCACGCTCGGTGCCTACTACATCCGAGCGGACTCGATAGCCAAGGACGCCAACACCTTTGACGCTGCCAGCACCGAACCACCACAGCAGGACACGGCAATGACTACGCTCATGACTCACGAGCATCGGTGATGCCGGACGCGTGTCGGAGACACACCGTCGATCACGATTGGATTACTGTCGAGCAGGACGATATCGCGAGTCGGCGCGATGAGGAGGTCAAGGTGCGAGATCTACGTGTGGTTGGTCTCGAACCCGACGGTCAGCACGTCATTTGCGCAGATCCAACCACCGGCGACAAATTCCGGCTTCCAGCCGACGACAAGCTCCGCGCGGCCTCCCGCGGCGACATCGCTCGACTAGGACAGATTGAGATCCAAATGGACAGTGTGCTCAGGCCCAGGGAGATCCAGGCTCGTATCCGCGGCGGGGCCACCGTCGAACAGGTTGCAAACGAATCGGGAATGGCATTGAGCCGGGTCGAGGTCTTCGCCCATCCGGTACTTCTCGAACGGTCCCAGGCATCCAGCATGGCGCAAGCCGGCCACCCTCTCCGTCACGACGGGCCTGCCGTCCAGACCTTGGCCGAGATCGTCGCGCTTGCGTTCCGCGCTCGCGGCCACCATCTCGGCGAAGCAACGTGGGACGCGTGGCGCGACGAGGACAACAAGTGGGTAGCTCAGCTGAAGTGGCAGGCGGGCCGAACGACCAACAAGGCGCATTGGCAGTACCTTCCCGACGGCCACGGTGGCACCATCACCGCACTCGACGATGCGGCAGCGGAGCTGATCGACCCGGACTTCGGGCGGCAGCTGCGAGGACTGGCTCCGGTGCGATCGCTCGCAATCGAAGAAGAGACATCCGAGGAATCCTTCGACGAGTACTACGGCACCACCGCGGACAGTGAGATCGAGACCGCCGCACCAGAGAACCCCGCGCCGGAGATCGCTCTACCGGAGAGCACTCCACCAGAGGTCGCCGAGCCCCCGGTGCCCGCTGTAGCCGAGACGAAGCGGCACGAGCCTCCTACGCCGAAGAAGGACAAGAAGGGCAAGCCCGCAATGCCTTCGTGGGAGGACGTTCTGCTGGGTGTCCGCAGTAGCGGACACAATTGATCATGATGGGCTGACGTTCGATCGGGAAGGGTGCCAGGAGTGGGGGCCAAAGCATCGACTGTCTGGTACATAGATACCCCTGACCCGATCGCAGTCTTGAGATCCTCTACAACTTCGGACTGGGATACGGCGTCAGCGCTGGCCGGGCGCCTGTTCCCCGATCGCGTCGCCGTACCGAGCCAACTTTCCCCGGTGTCGGCCGTGGCCGGGGTCGGCCCCGACGAGATCTACATCGGGGCGTATCCGGGCGTTACCGTGGTCTGTTCGGCCGATTTGGCCGTCGCCACTCCGTCGACTTTGCCCGAGCCCTGGATTCACCCTTTGGCGGCCGAGCGCACGTATCTCGTGATGACGGACCCGGAGACGGCGTGGGGTGCTTTCGCATATTGGGAACGCGGCACCCTGCGACGTTCGTTCAGCGCGACTCCGATCTACATCTACGAGGACTCCGGTCTGCCGTTGGTGTGGGAACGACGCTTCTGGGCCGGCGAGCACCCGTTGGTCTATCCGTCCGGCGTCATGCCGGACCCACTCTCGCTTCCGTTCCACCCACAGGAATTTGCCGAAGCAGCCAACTCCGAATGGCTCGGCTACCGCTATACCGGCGCGCCACGCGGCGACGAGTTCGATCCGATCTCGTTGCAGGTATGTGGCTTCACCATGTACGCGCCCGGTCAGGAACCCCGACAGGTCGAACAGACCCCACCCGACCAGGCCCCACCCGAGCCGATGCCGGATCGCTCGATCATGCGGTGGTTGAAACGGAAATCCCCAGAACCACGAAGCTGAGAACGGCACCGACACAGGTTCCGTACACCAGCCACCGCCACAGCGGCGTGTGCCGAAAGCGCAGCACGGTCGGCGCAGCTCCACCGACGACGATCAAGTTGATCCCCACCGCCAGGAATACGTTGACGGCTGCGAGCTCGAGGCCGAACGCTGTCAGTGCGGCCCCGACGAGGACCGCTGCGAAGAGCGCGACCGGAATACCGGTATAGGCGACGTGCTCGGTCACTGCACGCGCACCCGTTCGTAGAACGCCATCGCAGCCGCGGTGGCCACATTGAGCGAGTCGGTATCGGGCGCCATCGGAATTCGTGCGCGAATGTCGGTCGCACGCATGGCATGTTCGGTCAGCCCCGGCCCCTCGGCGCCGAGTAGCAATGCGACCTTCTCCCCCGTCATCGCCTCGGCAAGCGGAATCGCCGACGGATTCGGCGTCAACGAGATGGTCTGAAAGCCGCTGTCGCGGAGTATCTTCAAGCCCCGCGGCCAGTCCGGAACGCGCGCGAACGGAACCCGAAGTACGTGTCCCATGGACACTCGTACGGCACGACGATAGAGGGGGTCGGCGCATGCCGCTCCGAAAAGTACAGCGTCCACGCCGAGGCCTGCGGCGTTACGAAACATTGCACCGAGATTCTCGTGGTCGTTGACGCCCTCGAGCACTACGACAGTCTTAGCATCGCGGACTACGTCGGCCATGTCGAGTTCCGGGGACCGACTCGCCACCGAGAGCACGCCACGGTTCAAATGAAATCCGACGACGTCGGCCATCACCTCGGCACTGGTTCGATAGAACGGAACATCCACCCGATCGAGGCGTGAACCCAGTTCTACGAGCCTGCGGTCGACGCCGAGCAGGCTTATCGTCGGGAACCGCGAGGTCAACAACCGCTTGGTCACCAAAACGCCCTCGGCAATCACCAGCCCCTTCCCGTCGGGGAGGTCCGGTCTACGGTCGGAGGAGTTGAGGTCGCGAAAGTCGTCGAGTCGCGGATCGGCAGAGTCGTCGATGTCGATTACGTTTACCACGTGACCATCTTGGCATCTGTATGGAAAGGTCGAGTGCGATGAATACCGAGGGCACGATCACTGTCAGGACGGCAACCGACGACGACTGGGATGCCGTGGCGCTTCTGGATGCGCATGCATTCGGTGAACACCAGAATGCCGAGGACCTTGCCGAGACGCAGATTCTCACCAGTTCGCGTCACGTCGTCATGGCGTGGGATGGAAGCACGCCCGTCGGGGTTGCGATGCACTTCCCCATGTCCGTGACGGTCCCGGGAGGCGCTCAGGTGGAGGCGTCGGGCGTGTCCTGGGTTTCGGTCGCACCGACGCATCGCCGCCGCGGAATCCTCCGGCGCATGTTCACCGAGCAGCATCGCAATCTCGAAGCGGCAGGTGCCCCCCTGTCGCTGCTGACGGCGAGTGAGGCCACGATCTACCGACGCTTCGGCTACGGGCCTGCCACCGAGGAACACCGGGTAGTTCTCGATCGCCGCTTCGCCCAATTCCATCCGGACGTACCCGCGGTGACCGACGTCCGGTTGGTGGAGTCCACCGAGGCGTCGACTCTGCTTCCCGAGATCTACCATCGCTGGCAGCGCAAGACGGCAGGCGCACAACCGAAGCCGCCCATCCGCTGGGAGCGCTTCTTCGCCGACCGCGAAAACGGTCGAGAAGGATTGACCGCGCTCTTCTTCATGGTTCACCCGGACGGCTACGTCGCCTACCGCCGAAACATGACCGGCGACACCAAGGTCGTCGTTCAGGAGTTCATCGCCGTCACCGACGACGCGTATGCCCAGATGTGGCAGGTGCTCGTCGGGATCGATCTCGTCGACACCATCGAGGTCAGTCAGGCCCCGGACGAGCCGTTGCCGTTCCTGCTGACGAACAATCGACTACCGAAGATCACCGGTCACCACGACGCGCTGTGGAGCCGTGTCATGAATGTCGAAGCTGCCCTCGAAGCCCGTACCTACGCCGTCGACGCGCAGTTCGTGCTCGACGTCTTCGATCCGTTCCTCGAGGCCGGCGGAACCTTCGACGTCACGATCAGTGCCGGAAAGGCCACCGTCACTCGAACCGATGCGCCCGCCGACGCGTCGATGAAGCTCGATGTGCTGAGCAGTCTGTACTTCGGCACTCACCGTGCCACTAGGTTCGCGGCCTCCAATCGCCTGTGGAGCCGGGATTCGGACGCGTTGCACACGGTGGATCTCGCGTTCTCGACCGACCGTGCGTCGGTCATGGGCTGGGGGTTCTAGACCTCACGTAGCGGCGACTCTCGTTTCGCCGCCAAGGGTCGATCCGGAGGCGCAGATTGTTGTGCTTCATCAGGTAGACGGCCGCCCCGACCCCGGAGACCAGCGACACTATCCCGCCGAACACCAGCGGTGCCCGCGGATCGAGCACGTCGGCCAGCCAGCCGAGAACCGGGCTGCCGACAGGGGTGCCTCCGAGGAAGCACAGCATGTAGATGCCCATCACACGCCCACGCATCTCCGACGGCACCGACATCTGCAAAATATTCATCGCCGAGGTGGTGAAGGTCAGAGTCAACGCTCCGGTCGGGACGAGCAGAATTGCAACGAGTGTGTAGTTCGGCATCAGTCCGACGAGTATTTCGAACACCCCGAAAGCGATGACGGCACCGATGAACAACCGCAGGCGGGGCGTGCCGGCTCGGCGGGCCGCAAGGGTCGCGCCTGCAAGGGTGCCGACTGCGAGGGTCGTCGAGAGCAGACCGTATGCGTCGGCGCCGCTACCGAAGGTGTTGCGAGCCAACACTGCCAGGCTGAGCGGAAAGTTCAATCCGAACGTCGACACCATGAACACCGTTGCCAGGAGAACGCGCAGATCGTCTCGCCCCCACACGTACCGGAAGCCTTCCCGTACCTGGCCTTTCGCGCGCGCGGCTCGTTCTACGTGGAAGAGGTCGGCAGATCGCATCGCGACGAGAGCGCCGAACACCGCCGCGAACGACGCGGCGTTGATCAGGAACACCCACCCGGTACCGATGAAAGTGATGAGCACACCCGACAGAGCCGGTCCGATGATGCGTGCCATGTTGAAGGTCATGGAGTTCAACGCAATTGCATTCGCCAGCGTCTCTTTGCCTACCATCTCGATGGTGAAGGACTGACGCACTGGCGCGTCGATGGCAGAGGAACAGCCGAGAACGAACGCGATGACGTACACGTGCCACAGTTCGACGAGATTGCCGACGTCGAGGAGACCGAGCACGAGCCCGCAGACCGCTGCGAAGGCCTGAGTGATCATCAGCAGTGTTCGTTTGTCGTACCTATCTGCGAGCACCCCGCCCCACACCGACAGCAGCAGTGTCGGTCCGAACTGCAGGGCCATCACGATGCCGACAGCGACGCCGTTGCCGCCCGACAGTGTCAGCACGAGCCAGTCCTGCGCCACCCTCTGCATCCACGTTCCGACCAGAGAAACTATCTGCCCGGACGCCCACAATCTGTAGTTGCGGGTTCGCAATGCAGCGAACATCGGGGAAGCAGAGGGCACTCCACAAATACTAACCTCAGGTAACGAACTACCTACTCGGAGTCGTTGACCAGCGCGCCGATGATGTCGACCGCATCGCGGAGAACTACGAGTTGAGTCTCGTTCAAGCCTGCCAACTGAGAGGTCATCCACGCCTCACGCGCACTGGCCTCGTCGGCGATCAGCGTGTTGCCGGACGGGGACAGCGACACGATCACCTGTCGGCCGTCGGTGGGATGCGGAGTGCGTACCACCAGTCCGAGCTCCGCCAGCGACGCGATCACGCGTGTCATCGATGGTGGCTGCACTCGTTCGCGGGCCGCCAGTGCCCCCGGCGTCATGTCGCCCTCACGGCTCAAGGTCGCAAGAGCTGACAGCTGAGTCAGCGACACTTGCGAGTCGACACGTCTCCCCCTCAGGTGGCGAGTCAATCGCACCACGGCCAGCGATAGATCGCTTGCCAACTCACGGTTGTCTTTCACGCTGTTTCCCGACGTCACAGCGCAGAGACTACGCCCTGGTGCGCGTTATGGCCTACGTAACCGCGTCAGTGATCGGTCCGACGACGAAATATAGGACGAACATCAAGGCAACGACCCAAAGCAGGGGATGAACCGCCTTCGCCTTGCCGCGCCCCACTGCGAGCACTACCCAGGTGATGAACCCGACTCCGATGCCGTTCGCGATCGAGTACGTGAACGGCATGACCACGATGGTCAGGAATGCCGGCAGCGCGAATTCGAACTTGGAGAAGTCGATTTCGCGAACCTGTCCGATCATCAAGGCACCGACGATCACCAGCGCCGGAGAGGCAGCCTCGATAGGAACGATGGCAGTGAGTGGTGTCAGGAACATCGCGGCCAGGAAGAGTAGACCGGTCACGACGTTGGCCAAACCGGTTCGCGCGCCCTCGGCGATACCGGACGCCGATTCGACGAACACCGTGTTCGACGACGCCGACGCGCCACCGCCCACGATCGCGCCGGTTCCCTCGACGACGAGCGCTTTGCCGATTCCGGGGAGCTGATCCTTGTCGTCCATCAGCTCGCCTTCCTTGCCGAGCCCGGTCATCGTCCCCATCGCGTCGAAGAAGTTCGCCAGAACGAGAGTGAACACCAGCAGGCTCGCTGCGAGGACTCCGATGCGGGTGAACGCGCCGAAAAGATCTACATCGCCGACCAAGGAAAGGTTCGGTGTCTGGATGAGCTGATCGGGCAGGATCGGAACGCTGAGATTCCAGCCTTTCGGATCCACCCCGTTCGACGGTCCGATATCGGTGAAAGCTTCGACGACGGCCGCGAGCACTGTGGTGACGACGATGCCGATCAGCAGGCCACCGCGTACCTTCCGCACCACGAGAACGCCCATCAAGAGCAGGCCGAACACGAAGATCGCCGTCGGCCACGAGGCGATGGAGCCGTCGATACCTAGGCCGACCGGGACCGAGGTACCGGCGGCGTCGGGGATGCGTCGCACGAAGCCGGCGTCGACGAGTCCGATGAACGCGATGAACGTCCCGATGCCCGCCGCGATCGCCGCTTTCAATTCGGACGGAATGGCGTTGAACACCGCAGTACGAAAGCCCGTCAGCGCGAGCAACACGATGATGATGCCGTCGATGACGACGAGCCCCATGGCCTCCGGCCACGTCACCTGTGGAGCGATGGTGACGGCGAGAAGCGTGTTGATCCCGAGTCCGGCGGCGATACCGAAGGGATAGTTGGCAACGATGCCGAACAAGATGCTCATGAACCCGGCGACGAGCGCTGTCACCGCGGCGACCTGCGCGACGGGCAGGATATTGCCGAGGACATCGGGCTTGGCCGCGGCATCGTCGGCCGAGAAGCTGCCGAGGATCAGCGGATTGAGAACGACTATGTATGCCATCGCCACGAAGGTGACGACGCCGCCGCGCACTTCCGAACTGACCGTCGATCCACGTTCGGTGATTTTGAAGTAGTTGTCCAGAATTTTGGGCGACGCCATGGGAGTAACCTACATTTCGTGGATAGTAAGCCGGAAACCCCCGCGCTGAGCGTACGGCTCACAGATCCCGCGCCCGTCATCGCGGTCGGCATTTTCGCCTGGGTTGTTGCTACCGTGGTTGTGCTCGTCAGTGGCGATAGGTGGGCGGATGCGCTGCCGACCTGCTGGACCGGCGTCGCCGTCGGTGTGGTCGGCTTCACGCTGTTCCTCATGCAGAGAGCTGCCGCTCGTCGCGGTAACAGGACCGCTCAACGCGGCCTCACGTAACCGCAGTCACGCACAGCGGTCTGACGTGCGGAAACTCACCTTTATTAGGGTTGAGTAACACAGGGTTTGCGGGGAGTATGGGTTATGTCAGTTGATTCATCCCATGAATTACCCGAAGGCCAGGTCATGAAGCTCGTCACGCAGTACCGCAATCGTCGTACCCACGCTCGCTCGCTCCGCGCCCTCTACGCACGCGCACACGCCGTCAGCAGCCCTTCGATGCGCGATGAACTCCTCGTCATCGCACAGCGAAGCGATTTCGCACGCTGAGCGCATAAATCCAGAGCAACCCCCACGCGATACCGAAGCACCATCCCGCCAGGACGTCCGTCGTCCAATGCGCGCCGAGATAGATCCGCGAGAAGCCGATCGCCAGGGATGCAACCGCTGGTATCGCGAGAACAACCGGATTTCTGAGCCATAACGCGGTCGACCGCAGCAACACCGCGGTCACCGTCGTGGCGAGGATCGCCGACATCATCGCGTGCCCCGAAGGAAACGAGTGCGTGGAGATCTCGACGAGCCTTTCCGGTATCGGTGGCCGCTCGCGCCCGAAGATCAGCTTCAACAGGCTCATCAGCCCCCAGCCACTGAGCATGGCGCCACCCACCATGACTGCTTCCGGTCGACGACCGGCCCGCAGCAGGACTGCGCATCCGGTGATCGACAAGACAAACATCGCCACTGTGTTTCCGAGCGTGGTGACGATCCAGAAGAGTGTGGTCAGCCACACAACCCGGTGCTCGACCATCCACGCCAGCACGTCACCGTCCACGGGGTCGCTCCCAACTCTGCGCGCAATGTGTTGTTCCGTCCTCGGTTACCCACCAGGCGAGGTGACGCTCCCCCTCGACTGCCCCGGTGAGTCTCACGACGAGATCGCGGTGCACGACAACCTGCCCGACCGGCAGCTCCACGCCCATTTCTGCGCATGCGAGTACTGCCCCTGGCTCGCGATCCCACGAACTCACCCGGCCGATTCCCAGCACTTCTGCGGAGATCGATTCCGACGCGGTGCGCACGTCCAGGATCGACGCCAATGACGACGCGGTATCCATGGACGACAGGATCGCGATGTCGGCGGGGACCGTGGCCACACACCATGGACGGTCGAGCACGATCGCGTCGGCAGGATCGACGAGACTGCCGGAAACAGCACGCACCCTCCTCGGCGCATCCAGCTCGTCGAGTTCCACTCGCCCCGAAGTGACAGCGTCGGCGACGAGTCGATGAGCTCGCGAAATGACCGCAGGAGTCGGCGATCGCGAAGGATCGGCCAATCTCGAGAGAATCAGGCCGGTGAACCATGCGCTGTCGCACGAACTGGGTGCCAGAGCCGCCGCCACATCGTCGGCATTCGGGTGATCGAGTGGATCGAGCAAACCGGCGAACGTGAAGTCCGAGGGCGCTCGATAGCTTCCCAGCCGCTCGCCGTCGACTCGGGCGTGCGTACGCAGCCACCACGCCGTGTACCCGTCCCGCGCCTGCACCGCCGCTCGGGTCGCCGGATCGGACATCAATTGCGTCAACGCATCCGGCCACCGCTGCTCATCGACCAAATCGAGGTCGCGCACAGCAGTGAGCACCGCCGGATCCTCCGCCAACGAAGCCCACCACGAATCCTCGTCGTCGAGGTCATGATCCGGACCGGTCGGGAGGTCGTCGGTCACGGTGCCGAATCCCCAGCCCACTCCGACCGCTCGCAATGCTGCAGGCCCGTAGTGCGCGACGACGGGATCCGCGACCAGCCCGAAAGGTGAGTCCTCCACCAACAAGCCAGCAAGCGGGGCGTCGGGCAGCAGCAATTCATCGGCGGCGCGAAGCTCACCATCGGAATCCTCGAGCGGCAAGGAACCTATCCAGGAAGGCAGCTCCCCCGCGGACGAGGCGAGCGCCAGGACCGAAGTCACGGTATCGCCGACGGCGTCGGAATCGTCCCAGTCGAGGTCCTCGAGTAGCGCTTCGAGTGCCGTGTCGGACAGCAGATCGGTTGCGGTCGCCTCCACCGCGCCCAACCTCGACAACAGTGGGCTCACCGCGTCCGGATGCACCAGCCGGGCCCAATGCACCGACCCGACGCCACTGACGCCCGCTCCGAGAACGGCAGTACGGGGACCGGTTATCGTCCGACCGTCCGACAGCGGAACCGGCAGCGCTGCAAGCTCTTCCGCGGCCACGCCGTCGGTGACCAGCGGGGTGAGCGCGTCGTACAGTCGGCCCCACCAGTGAGGTTCACGGTCTATACCCGTCAGCATCTCGGCGAGTCTGGCGAGGCCGATTCGGTGTACGTCGACCGCAGTAAGCGCGCTTGCGTGCCGCGGACCCGAGAGCGCGGCCCCGACCAGATCGGGGAATACATCGGCTAGAAGCTCACCGAGCTCGTCGGTGAGTCCCGGCAGCACCATCGCCCGCGAGGGGATCAGATTCTCACCGGTCACCGAGGGAAGCCAACGGGCAGAGACGGATTCCCGAAGGATCTGCTCACGCAAGATCCCGTCGACCTCGCTGCGCGGAAAGCCCGGTACCGGAACCAGTCGAGTTCTGAACCGGGCAGGAAAGGCAGCGATCATCTCCCCGTACCCCTCCGCGACGCGCTGCAGGTGCGCACCGGGAAGAACGCGTCGACGGTCCGGCTGCATCTGCACGTCCGCGACGACGAGCACAGGCAGTGACAACTCCTCGTCCGAACGAGTAGGTGCGCGAAGCACATCCGATGCCACCGTCGCCGGCACCCCGTCGGAGACAGGGACGAGCCATCTGGCGTGAGCGGTGCGGAACTGCCACCACTCGAGGTCGCCGACCTTCACCGACTCGAGGCCCTCCCCCTCGATAGTGCGGTCGAACCGATCCTCGCCGATCTCGATCGAGACCAGCGATTCCAATTCGAGCAACAAATCGATCGCCTCGGCGCGCATAGCGTCGAGCAGCCCGGCCACCTCGACGTCCCGCAAGATGATCTCCGACGAAAACCCTACTGCTGGAGGTTCTTCGGCAGGCCAGACAAGTCGCAACACCGGGACCCCGGCATCGGGTACTTCGAGGCCAGCATCGTGGAGGACACTTCGGGTACTGGCGCCACTGAAGCGCACTCCACCTGCCGTGGAACGAAATTCGATCTCGTCGCTGACCGAACGCACCGCAGTGAAACCCACTCCGAAGCGACCGACACCGGATGTCTTGGCCGATACCCGCAGCGCCGTCAGCGCGTGGACTCCATCTCGATCGAGTGGTGCACCGGTATTGGCAACGTGTAGATCGCGACCGGACACCCAGACCCGCATCTGTCCCGCGACTCCCGCTCGGGCTGCCGCATCGGCAGCATTCTGCGCGAGTTCGGTCAGCAGACGATCGCGATATCCCCCGCGCACCAGGTCTGCTTCGGTCGCAGCGTCTTCGCGCAACCGGGTGGGCGAATCCGTCCAGGCAGACAGAGTCGAGGCGCGCAGCGCCTCGGTGTCGTACGGATCTCTCAACTGTCCGATTGCGCGTCCTGCAGTGTCTCGGACGCATGGTCTGGCACGAACGTGTTCTCGACCTCGGGAGCCGGAGCAGTAGGCGCTTGCGCAGTGACATCGAGGGCCGCGTCGTCGAACGGATCGTAGGCAGGCGACCCGGCGCCGGTGGGCAGCTCGGTATCGGAATGTGCACCGCAGCCGTACTGGACGTGCACTACATGGCCGTCGGCCGCATACTCGTTGCCGCAGACGCCGAACGCCGCCGACAAAGATCCAGCGAGCGGGAGATAGAACCCGCACAGCCCGCATGTCGACGGTGCGGCTTTCGCCATCTCGCTGTTCGGACCGAACTCGCCGTCGTGCCAGCGCTCGGCCGCGTCGAGACGCCCTTCACGGCTGGGAACCTGCGGACGGCCCAGGCCGAGCTCGTACGCGACGTCGTCGACCTGAGGGTCGCCAGTGGCGACGTACCCGGGGACGAGACGCGGATCGTGCGCTCGCGGTGGGAGCCGATCACCCGGCCCCAGATCACCGGGGCGGATGCGCTCGTCCCACGGCAGCCAGGTCGGCGGCACCAGGGCATCAGGGCCCGGCAGCAGGACGAGTTCGCTGATGGTGGCACTGTCCGCGTCGGCGGGGGCTGCGACGACCACGGCCCATTGCCATCCGCGATAGCCGGGTAGGTCGGCGATGAAGCGATGTGTCGCCGCGTTGTCGTCCTCGGCGGTGACACCGAGATAATCGCCGACGCCGCCTTCACCCAGGTCGATCAGAGCACGGCGCGCCAACTCGGCGGCTTCCGCTAGGACAGGACGAATCTGGTCGAGCTCTGGGAAAGATGCGAAACTCACAGGTTCATTTTGCCGCATCACTTCCGGAGTGCCCAGTTCGGGCTGCCATGATGGGGCAGATGATCGCCTCGCTTCGCCGCGTTCTCGGCGTCCTCGCGGTGCCGATTCTGCTTGTCGGGTGCTCGGCGGATCCCGAGGTCAGCGCAGATTCTTCGGCAATGAGGTCGACGGTCACCGTGGTCAGGACCCTCGAGCACGACCGTTCCGCGTTCACCCAGGGTCTGGAGATCGATGACGGGGAGCTCTACGAGGGCACCGGCCGCAAGGGTTCGTCGTACGTGCGCGTGTCGTCGTTGGACACCGGCAAAGAACTGCGGCGGGTGGATCTGCCCGCCGAATACTTCGGCGAGGGCCTGACCGTCGCGGGCGACACCGTATGGCAGATCACCTGGCAGAACGGAACCGCGTTCGCCCGAGACAAGACCACTCTGGCCGGCGCGCGCGAGGTCGGCTACGACGGCGAAGGCTGGGGTCTGTGCGCGGCAGCGGACGGTCTGGTGATGAGCGACGGGTCGTCGATGCTGACCTTCCGTGATGCGGACACGTTCGAGGCCACCGGCACCGTCGAAGTAACGCTCGACGGATCGCCGCTCGAATCGTTGAACGAACTCGAATGCGCCGAAGACGGATCGGTCTACGCCAACCTCTGGCGCACGTTCGATATTGCGAGGATCGACCCTGCCACCGGGACGGTGTCGGAGATCATCGATGCCGAACCGCTGTGGAACTCGATGTCCGAGCGCGAGCGCGACGGCGCCGACGTGCTCAACGGGATCGCCCAGATACCCGGCACCGACCGCTTTCTGGTGACGGGAAAGCTGTGGCCGAGCATGTTCGAGGTGGAGTTCACACCCGTGGAGTGAGTCGGTGTACTCACACCCTCCACTTTTAGGACAGAATTGACGACGTGACAGACCCTCGAGACTCCGACACCCCGCCGGGAGAGGACCACCCGGGGTTCGAGAACTATCCGCCGGCTCCACGCGCCGCCAGCCGCAGAACCCCGCTGCCTCCACTTCACCCGTCGACGACCCCGTCGGGTGATCGTCCGCGTGGACCGAAGCCGCCGCCCATGCCCCGCAAGTTGACCGTCACTCGCGTCGCTGCGATGCGTAGCCGCGAGCTCACCAACAAGGGCATCGCGACTTTCCATCGAGCCGCGAAAGCAGACGGTGCCGACAAATCCGGACTCACCGCGCTGACGTACGCGACGATGGCCAATTTCGCCTCCGACGCCGCCACGGCAGTCGCGCTGGCCAACACACTCTTCTTCTCCGCCGCGACCGGTGAGGACAAGACGAAGGTTGCGCTGTATCTCGTCATCACCATCGCTCCGTTCGCTTTGATAGCGCCGCTGATCGGACCGATGCTCGATCGGCTGCAGCATGGTCGACGGCTCGCACTCGCCGGTTCGTTCCTACTGCGAACCGTCCTGGCCGTCGTGCTGGTGTTCAACTTCGACAGCTGGATTCTCTATCCGGCTGCGCTCGGCATGCTGGTGTTCAGTAAATCCTTTGCAGTGCTCAAGAGCGCCGTGACCCCGCGTGTACTTCCACCCGAGATCGACCTCGTTCGTGTCAATTCTCGCCTGACAGTGTTCGGCCTGATCGGTGGAACAATTGTCGCCGGCGGCATCGCGGGCGCTATCGCCTGGCTCTCCGGATCGCCGGGCGCACTGTGGTTCGTAGCTGCCATCACCGTGCTGGGCGCCTACCTCAGCATGCGGATCCCGTCGTGGGTCGAAGTGACCGAAGGCGAAGTTCCAGCCACCTTGAGATACCACGGTGACGACGCCGAGACAGAGGTGATGCACCGCGCGAAGCCGGGGACCACACCACCGAAGAACCGCCGTCAACCGCTGGGCAAAGCCGTCATCGTCGGCCTGTGGGGCAACGGAACCGTACGCATACTCACCGGATTTCTGACGCTGTACATAGCCTTCGTCGCCAAAGCTCAGACCGAACACGAGCCGATCAAACAGGCCGCGATGCTCGGACTGGTCGGTGCATGCGCAGCAATCGGCAACTTCTCCGGCAACGCCGCAGGCGCTCGGATCAAGCTCGGCCGCCCGTCCATCATGATCATCCGATGTACGTTCGCCGTCACCGTCGTTGCCATCGTCGCGGCCGTCACCGACAGCCTGCTGACCGCTGCATTGGCCGCGCTGGTCGCCTCCTGTGCGAGTGCGCTCGCCAAGGTCTCGCTCGATGCATCTCTGCAATCCGATCTCCCACCCGAATCCATTGCGTCCGGATTCGGGCGTTCGGAGACCGTCCTTCAGCTGTGCTGGGTACTCGGCGGAACGCTGGGCGTGCTGTTGCCCACCGAGTACTGGCTCGGCTTCACGGTCGTCTCGATATTGCTTACGATCGGCCTGGTGCAGACCATCCTCACCTACCGAGGCAAGACACTGCTCCCCGGACTCGGCGGAAACCGACCCGAGCACGCCGAGCAGCGCAGTCCCGACTATTCACCCCAAGAGAACGTGAGTTAAGTGAATCTTGCACCGAAGACCAAGAAGCTACTGGCGATCGGCGCTGCCGGACTGATCGTCGTGGGCGTGGCATTCGTCGCCGTGCTCGCGCAACTCGTCTCCGACGCTCCAGCGCACCGACCGACCATCACGGCATTCGCAGACGGGAAAGCCGTCACCGTCGAGCCGTACCTGTACTGCCCCGTCGAGGCGCCACTGTGTGAGAACGATGGATCGAGCGCGAGCGTGCCGGTTCGGGAGGGCTACCCGCTGCAGCTGTCCTTGCCATCCGAGATCACCTCGGCGCCGTGGATTCTCGCCGCGGTGTACTCCGACGAAGCCGGGGCCGACGTCGTCGAAACCGACTCGCTGTACCTGCCCGATCAGAAATTGGGTCTGACCGTGCCACCCGTCGACGCCGACGGACGAGCACTGCTGGGCGTCGAAATCAGGTTGCCCTCCGGCATCATCGACACCGACACCCAGCAGGAAGAGATCATCAGCCACGCGATCTGGTCGATCGCGACGACACCGACCGGTTAGCTGTCGAGCTCGCGCGCGACGGCCCTGACCACTTCGGAGATCCTCTGGGCGGTCTTGCGATCGGGGTACTTACCCTTACGCAGTTCAGGCTGGATCGTTGCCTCGAGAAGCGTGATCATGTCCTCGACCATCCCGTGCAGCTCGTCGGGCGTGTGCTTACGCTCGACGGGCTCACGACGATTGGCGGTGTTCTGACGCAGGGTGGGAGCCGGCTCGAGAACTTTCAGGCTCAGCGCCTGAGGCCCACGGCGTCCTGCGGCCATACCGAACTCGACGCGCTGGCCTGCTTTGAGGCCTTCGACACCCGCTGGCAGCGCCGACGAGCGGACGTAGACGTCCTCTCCTTCTTCTTGCGAGAGGAAGCCGAATCCCTTGTCGACGTCGTACCACTTCACCTTGCCGGTAGGCACTGCGCTCACCCGTCCATTTGTCTCGGTAACTAGCCTGTTTTGCACAAATTTCGCGCCCAACAGCTGTGTTGGACGCGAATGACCCAGCATAGCGCGAAGGAGTGCCCGGCAGCACGCCGGTTTGTCGGGCTACCGTTACCGACGTGGCTGATCAAACACCCCGAAACGGCACGACCCTCCTTCGTATCTCGCTGGCGATATTTGCGATCGGGTTGGCCGCGATAGTCGCCATCTTCGCGGTACCCGCGCTTTCCGGCGACGACCCCCCGCTGTGGCTTTATCTGACCGCAATGATCTTCTCGCCCCTGGGCTTCGTGCTGGCGATAGTGTTTGCCTTGCTGTCCGGCCGACGGGCGAGATAAACAGGGGGCACACATGCGAGTCATTCTCAACATCATCTGGTTGATCTTCGGCGGACTATGGCTGGCTATCGGCTACTTCGCAGCGGGCATCATCTGCTGCATCCTCATCATCACGATCCCGTTCGGTATCGCGTCCTTCCGCATCGGCGTCTACGCCCTGTGGCCGTTCGGCAAGACGATCGTCGACAAACCGACATCGGGGGTCGCGGCGGTTGTCGGCAACGTCATCTGGCTCATCGTTGCCGGCATCTGGCTGGCCATCGCGCATGTGGTGTCGGCCATTGCGATGGCGATCACGATCATCGGCATTCCACTCGCCATCGCGAACCTCAAAATGGTTCCCATCTCACTCATGCCGCTCGGCAAGGACATCGTCGACTCCTGACACTCCAGCACCATTCCCGGATGGGTGTGACTTCCATCACATAACGACCGGGTAACGGATGCGCAACGCCCAGGGGTTCACTCGACGGCAACGCCGCTAGCTGCACATTCGGCCGATGACGAAAACTGTGTTGGGCCGCACACCCGGACGACCCGAAAAACCAAGAGTTACCAAATAGTGACACTCCGCGGGAATTTCAGTACCGTCGTCCACGGCTGAGAAACTTCGGCTGAATCCGGACCCGCAGCGCCAAACCTCGTCCCGCGGGAACGGACCCCCACAAGAACACCCAGGGGACGAGGACGGGGGACCCACACGTCCTCTCGGATAACCGGAAATTCACTACCTCGGCAGAGAATTTCCTTGGGGTGAAGCCCACGCACTTCCACTTGGAAGCGCTGGGCCGGGCTACCTCTCAGCCCGAACCCGACAGCTGACCTCGCAGGCGCCAGTGGAGAGGATTTCAACTCGTATGAGCGGACGTCATCGCAAGCCGACCACCACCGGCCGGACCGTAGCCAAGGTCGCCGTCACCGGCGCCATCATGGGCACAGCAGGCATGGCCTTCACCGGCACCGCCAGTGCAGCCCCCGATTCCGATTGGGACCGCCTCGCACAGTGCGAAGCAGGCGGTAACTGGGGCATCAACACCGGAAACGGATTCCAGGGTGGCCTGCAGTTCTCCCCGAGCACCTGGAGTTCACATGGCGGCGGGCAGTACGCCGCCACCGCGAACCAGGCCAGCCGCGAAGAGCAGATTGTCGTTGCCGAGAAGGTTCTCGCCTCGCAGGGTTGGGGCGCATGGCCCTCCTGCTCGTCGAGCCTGGGCCTGAGCAGTTCGCCCACCGAGCGCAGCGCGCCTGCATCCCCACAGTCCGCTCCCGAGGCACCCAAGCTCCCCGACCTCACGAGCATCCCCACGATCGACGGCAGCGCCGAGGTAATCGACGGCATCACCAGCGCCGTTCAGACCGTCACGAACGATCCGGCGATCTCTTCGTTCATTCAGAACGCGACACAGGGCATCCAACTCGACCCGCAGGTCGTCAATTTCTACCAGGCAAACAAGGCATTCCTGCCTCAGTAGAAACTCCACACCATCGAAAAGGGCCCCCGATTACTCGGGGGCCCTTTTCGTGGTTCGGATCTAACGGTTGATGACGGTCACTGGATGGGCGTACAGCAGTTGGTCCACGGGCAACGGAAACTCGGTTTCCTCGCCGAACGGCGACAAGCTTCCCGAGCGCGAGGACGCCAATTCACTGACCGCATGGTCACCGCGAGCGGTTTCCGGCCAGCCTGGATCTACGTAGGGCTTCTTCGACTTGTTCACCATGGGACCATTTTGACACCTGCGCTGCACCCAAAGCCAGTCCAGGTCTCTAATCTGGTAGTCGATGACCGATACTGCAGTGCCTCCAGACCTCGCAGCGTGGCTTTCTTCACGGACCGATAACGAGCTCGTCAGCATCCTCACGCTGCGACCCGACCTCACCGTGCCACCGCCGACGACCATCGGCGTACTCGCAGGACGGGCCGAACAGCGTGCCTCGATCCTGCGCTGCGCTGACGCACTCGACACGTTGGCGCTGACGATTCTGGAGATCCTTGCGCTCGAGGGTGCCCACGAAATACCGGTCGAACGCGAGCGACTGGATACTGCCGTCGGCAAGCGAGCCACCACCAAGGCCGTTGACAAAGCCCTCGGATTTCTGCGAGAACGAGCACTCGTCTGGGGAACGGGCTCGATTCGGATGCCGCCTGCGGCGCGGGATGCGGTTCCGTGGCGAATAGGACGAATACTCGACCCGACCGACGACCTCACCCCCGAGCGGATCACCGACGCGCTCGCTCGAATCGGCGACGGTGAACGCACCCTGCTCATGACACTGGCCCGGTCATCACCGACAGGGCGCACCCGGGATGCTGCACCGGGCACGTCCGAGGACCGTCCCGTTCAGAAGCTACTGCGCGCCGGGCTGCTGATCTGGCTAGACGAACAGACGGTCGAACTCCCCCAGCAGGTCGGCCAGGCCCTACGCGGCGAGCCGGTTTTCGATCCGACGTCGCTGACGCCGCCGAAACGTGCCAGCACCAAATACCCCCTCACCGACGTCAATGCTGCCGCAGCGGGTGAGGCCCTGGAACTTGTTCGGCATTGCGCGCTGATCATCGAAGCGCTGTCGATCACGCCTGCCCCGGCGCTCAAAGCCGGTGGCTTGGGCGTACGTGAAGTCAAGCGCATCACCAAGGCAACCGGGCTCGACGAACACCGCGTCAGCGTGCTGTTGGAAGTGCTGGCAGCTGCATCGCTCATCACCAGCGGAACCCCCGACCCGCTGCCACCCAACGATTCGGGCGAGGACTACTGGGGTCCGACCCCAGCCGTCGAACCGTGGACCACCGCAACTCCGGCAGCCCGATGGCACACCCTCGCGGCGGCATGGCTGGATGTACAGCGTGCGCCCTGGCTGATCGGGATGCGCGATCCCAACGACAAACCGGTGGCCGCGTTGTCCGAAGAGGTGCGCTCACCTGCAGCTCCACGCGACCGTCGAACGATTCTCGAGTTCCTCGCCGAACTCGGCCCTGGCAATGCCATCGCCGAAGGCGAGGTCTCGCGTGGCCTCGCCTGGCGTCGACCACGTGCGATGTCGCGATACGCGCTCCGGCCGGTATCGAAGATGATCGGCGAGGCGACGGCGATGGGCATCGTCGCCCGCGGAGCGCTGTCGACGCCGGGTAAGGCGCTCCTGCACGGCGGCGACGCCGAGGCCGCAATGCGTGCTGCGCTACCCGAACCGATCGATTACGTCCTGATTCAGGCCGACCTCACCCTCGTCGCGCCCGGTCCCCTCGAGCCCGAACTCGAGCATCGGATCGAACTCGTCGCCGATGTCGAATCCGCCGGGGCTGCGACGGTCTATCGGATCACCGAGAACTCCCTTCGCCGGGCGCTCGACGTCGGTATGAGTGCGGCCGAGCTGCACGCATTGTTCGCCGCGCACTCCCGTACGCCGGTCCCCCAGGGATTGACGTACCTGATCGACGACGTCGCCCGCCGTCACGGCAGACTACGTGCGGGGGTCGCCGCGTCGTTCGTCCGATGTGAAGATCCGGCCCTGCTTGCCGAGGTCCTTACCTCTGCTGCTGCCGAACAGCTCGCGCTACGCGCACTCGCACCGACGGTCGCGATCTCCCAGGCGCCGCTCAACGAAGTCATGAGGGCGCTCGACGCGGCAGGTTTCGCACCTGCCGGCGAGGATGCCAACGGCATCATCCTCGATCTGCGCTCACGCGGCGCCCGGATTCCGCTGCACAAAGTTCGCTCTGGCTTCAGGCAGCCTGCCATCGCCACCGACGAGCAGCTCACCCGGCTCGTCTCGGAACTGCGCGCCGGCGATCGTGCATCTCGCGCGGGTGGGCGCCCGGTCCTTGCCGACGGGACGCGCGCCACCGGATCGGCGACGATGGCATTGCTCCACACTGCACTGAAGGCTCGGCGCAGTGTGTCGATCGGTTATGTCGACGCGCAAGGGGTCGCGTCGCAACGCATCGTAGATCCGGTCAACGTCGGGGGCGGCCAGCTCGACGCGTATGTGTCGGCAACCGGTGAGGTCCGCCGGTTCACCTTGCACCGCATCACCTCGGTCGCACTGATCGACTAGACGCCGAGCGCGGAGCATCACATGGCGCCGAGGGCGCTATATCAGGACAATGGAGAAGTTGCGCACTTTCTTCCATGCAACGCGAAGTTCTCTAGGAGGAACTGTGACCGACGGCCCCCTGATCGTCCAGTCCGACAAAACCCTGTTGCTCGAGGTCGATCACGAGCTCGCAGGTGCCGCTCGCGCCGCCATTGCTCCGTTCGCCGAACTCGAACGCGCCCCCGAACATATTCACACGTATCGGATCACTCCGCTTGCTCTGTGGAACGCGCGGGCCGCGGGCCACGATGCCGAACAGGTCGTCGACGCGCTCGTCAACTTCTCGCGTTACGCCGTTCCGCAGCCTTTGCTCGTAGACATCGTCGACACGATGGCGCGTTACGGCCGGTTGCAGTTGGTGAAGAGTCCGGTCCACGGTCTTTCACTGATCAGCCTGGATCGCGCCGTGTTGACCGAGGTCATGCGGCACAAGAAGATCGCTCCGATGCTCGGTGCGATGGTGGACGAGGACACCGTTCTCGTCCATCCGAGCGAGCGTGGCCACCTCAAACAGCTGTTGCTGAAGATCGGCTGGCCCGCGGAGGACTTGGCCGGTTATGTCGACGGCGAGGCTCATCCCATCGAACTCGACACCGAGGGCGGTAAGTGGACGCTGCGCGATTATCAGGCGATGGCTGCCGATTCGTTCTGGGCCGGCGGCTCCGGCGTCGTAGTACTTCCGTGTGGTGCGGGTAAGACGATGGTGGGCGCCGCCGCGATGGCCAAAGCCAAGGCGACGACGCTCATTCTCGTCACCAATACCGTCGCCGGCCGTCAGTGGAAGCGCGAGCTGATCGCTCGTACTTCGCTCACCGAGGAAGAGATCGGCGAGTACTCCGGCGAGCGCAAAGAGATTCGCCCTGTGACGATCGCCACGTACCAGGTGATCACGCGTCGCACCAAGGGTGAGTACAAGCACCTCGAACTGTTCGATTCCCGTGACTGGGGATTGGTGATCTACGACGAGGTCCACCTGCTACCCGCGCCGGTGTTCCGGATGACGGCGGATCTGCAATCACGTCGCCGTCTCGGGTTGACCGCAACGCTGGTGCGCGAGGACGGCCGCGAGGGCGACGTCTTCTCGCTCATCGGGCCGAAGAGGTACGACGCCCCGTGGAAGGACATCGAAGCGCAAGGGTGGATCGCACCCGCCGAGTGCATCGAGGTCAGGGTGACGTTGACCGACGCCGAGCGGATGGCGTACGCGGTTGCCGAGCCCGAGGAACGGTACAAACTCTGTTCGACGGCCCACACCAAGGTGGCGGTCGTGAAGTCGATCCTCGCCAGGCACGAAGGTGCGCCGACCCTGGTGATCGGCGCCTACCTGGATCAGTTGAACGAGCTCGGTGAGGCGCTGAACGCGCCGGTGATCCAAGGTTCGACGAAGAACAAGGAACGCGAGGTGCTGTTCGACGCCTTCCGAAAGGGTGAGATCCCGACCCTCGTGGTGAGCAAGGTCGCGAACTTCTCCATCGATCTACCGGAAGCATCTGTGGCAGTTCAGGTTTCCGGAACTTTCGGCTCCCGCCAGGAGGAAGCGCAGCGACTCGGACGTCTGCTGCGCCCGAAGCACGACGGAGGCCAGGCGCACTTCTACTCCGTCGTCTCACGGGACACACTCGACGCCGAATACGCCGCACACCGGCAACGGTTCCTGGCCGAGCAGGGCTATGCGTACCGAATCACCGACGCAGACGACTTGCTCGGTCCTGCCATCTGATATTCGTGCTACTAATGAGCATGTGCGCCGTTTCCAGTTCCCTGTCGATGTAGCCCATGCCGCGTCGGTGAACGAGACGATGGCAGATGTTCGCAGGCTCAGAGTGTCTGCGATCGTCACGGCCGTCGTGTTGATTGCCGTCGCCGCATGGTTCTTCTGGATGGCTCATCCGTGGTCGTACATCCTGGGTGCGGTGTTTCTCATCGCCGCCGCGACCTCGCTGTGGGTCACGGTATGGGCACCTCGCAAGGTGGGCGCAGTCGAGGACCTCTACGCGAAGGGTCAGCTGATCCCGGCCGTCATCGCCGAGACCCGTCCGCGTGGGGTCACCATCCTCGCGCTGCTGGACATCGCGAAGCCCGACGCCCAGGCACCGCACTATGTGCTCGTGACCAGGAGTATTCGTGCTCTTCCCGGACACGAATTGGTCGAAGGGGAACTGGTTCCGTCGATCGCGGTGCTTGCCGACCGGACCACGAACACCACCGGTGACACCTGGCAGATGGTCTCCCCCATGCCCATTGCCTGGGGAACCACCGACGCGTCCGTCATCGAGCGAGCCACGGCGGAGATCACCGAACCCGAGTGGTCCCTGCTGCTTGCGAACATCGGCCTGTCCGAGAAAGTGCGTGCGGCCGAAAATCAGCAGCTATTGGTCGATCCACACGACCTGCCCGAGGACCTTCGGTAAGTCCGGCTCAGGCGAGCGCTGGGATGACTTCGCGCTCGAACAGTTCGATCCCGGAGCGATCGTAGGCAGCTTCGGGGAAGTAGAAGATGCCGTAGGACAGCCCCTTCGACTTCAGCGCCGTCAGGTTCTCGACTATCTGTTCGGGGGGTTCCGACGGCGGGTACGTTGCGGAAATCGTCGAGAGCGGCTGCCGCTTTGTCTGGGCCGACATGTTTTCCGAGCCGATCTTCGAGTTGCGTCAACCGATCCGCCACCTCCTTCTCGGTGGAACCGATAGCGACGTTGTAGTTCGCCGAGCGGACGATCGAGTCGAAGTCGCGGCCCAACGACGTGCAATGGCTTTCGAGCACTTCGGACTTGTGCGAGAACGCCTCCAAGCCGCCGTCGAAGTTCGTGCAATCGGCGTACTTCGCCGCGATCTTCAGGGTTACCTTTTCACCGCCGCCCGCGATCCATATCGGAATTCCACCGCTCTGCAACGGTTTCGGCCACACCCGTGCGCCGTCGACCTGGTAGTACTTGCCATCCAGCGTCGCCGCTCCGGTGGTCCAGGCCTGCCGAAGAATCTGAACGCCCTCGTCGAGACGGCCCAAACGTTCACGAGGCGGCGGGAATCCGTAACCGTATGCGCGCCATTCCTGCTCGTACCAACCGGCACCGATTCCCATCTCGACGCGCCCTCCCGAGATCAGATCGACGGTGGCGGCGACCTTGGCCAGGTACGCAGGGTTGCGATAAGCCATCGCAGTGCACATCTGGCCGAGCCGGATACGTGAGGTCGACGCAGCGATCGCGGACATGAGCGTCCACGCTTCGTGCGTGGCTTCTTCGGTGGGTTCGGGGACGGTATGGAAGTGGTCGTACACCCACAGCGATTCCCATGGTCCGGCGTCGGCTGCCGTAGCCAGATCGCGCATGACCCTCCACTGTGCGGAGGGTTCGATGCCGACCAGATCCAGTCGCCAGCCTTGAGGGATGAACAGTCCGAATCGCATGCAATCGAGACTACCGTCGGCAGGTAGGGGGGTTCTTACCTCTTGGACGAGGCGCACCTACCGAATGTGACACCAGCTACGCTGCATGAATGTCCGCGGAGCACCGAAGCCGAACTGTCGAGCGTCTACGCCCCTTCGCGTCGACGATCTTCGCGGAGATGACAGCTCTCGCGGTGGCGAGCGACGCGGTCAATCTGGGTCAAGGCTTTCCCGACACCGACGGGCCGGCGTCCATGCTCGCGGCCGCGCAGGACGCTATTGCCGGCGGCCTGAATCAATATGCGCCAGGGTCGGGTATGCCGGTCCTGCGCGAGGCCATTGTCGCCGATCGCTCTCGCCGCTACGGCATCGACTACGACCCGTCCTGCGAGGTTCTCGTCACCGTCGGTGCCACCGAAGGAATCGCCGCGACGATACTCGGGCTCGTCGAACCCGGCGAAGAGGTCTTGCTGATAGAACCCTTCTACGACTCGTATGCTGCCGCGATCGCGTTGGCCGGCGCCCACCGGTCCACGGTCCCTCTCGTCGCCGACGGAACCGGTTTCGCCGTGGACCTCGATGCGCTCGAACGTGCGATCGGGGTGAACACCAGACTTCTCGTGGTCAATTCCCCGCACAATCCGACGGGAATGGTGTTGACGCGTGACGAGCTCGTCCGGATCGCCGAGATAGCGTGCGAGCACGACTTGCTCGTCCTCACCGACGAGGTATACGAACGCCTGGTCTTCGAGAATTCCGAGCATGTACCGATTGCAACCTTGCCCGGCATGTTCGAGCGGACCGTCACCGTCTCCAGTGCCGCAAAGACCTTCAATGCAACGGGTTGGAAGACCGGCTGGGCACTGGGCCCAGCCGAACTCATCGATGCCGTGCGCTCGGCCAAGCAGTTTTTGACGTTCGTCGGAGGAACCCCGTTCCAGCCTGCAGTAGCGCACGCGCTCACCTATGAAGGTCCCTGGGTGGACCAACTCCGAGACTCACTGCACGCCAAACGGAACGTACTCTCCGCCGCGCTGACCAAAGCTGGTCTGGAGGTGAGGTCCAGTAACGGAACGTATTTCGTCTGTGCCGACGTGGCACCACTCGGTGAAACCGACGCCCTGAAATTCTGTCGCACGCTTCCCGCGAGAATCGGGGTGGCGGCCGTCCCCGTCACCGCGTTCGTCGATCATGCCGAGCCGTGGAAAACTTTGGTGCGCTTCGCCTTCTGCAAAAAAGACGACGTGCTCGCCGAAGCGTCCGACAGACTGCTGAGACTCTGACAACCATCATGACCGCCAGAACCATCCCCGTCGCTTTCGTCGTCAATGCCACTGCTCTCGCGGCGAGCAGCGGCGTCGATCTGTCGTATCCACTGTCGATCGCGGGAATCGGACCGGAAACGTTGAAGGATCCGCGCGCACGACTCACCGCCGAACAGGTCACGCTGTTCACTCAGTCCGCATGGCAGATCACCGGTGACGAGCTGTTCGGATTGGCGTCGACGCCCATGCGGCGCGGCAGTTTTCGCGTCATCTGCCAGACCCTCATACACAGTCCCGACCTCGCGTCGGCGTTGAACCGGATGACGGAAACCACGCGAGTGCTCTCGGGACTTCCAACGATGACGATCACTCGCGGTGAGAGCACAACGCGACTGACGATGCCGCCGGTGGACAACACACATCTGCCGGAGCAGGCCAGGGAGCGGGCCGGCCAATTGCTGACCGACTTTCGAATGTTGCTGGTACATCGCTTCGCCGCGTGGCTCATCGGTGGTCGGGTGAAGCTGCACTCGGTCGAACTGCCCTACGACATGGCCGACGCGGAAACCGCCAAGCTCTACGATCGAATGTTCGGCACCCGAGTGGCATTCGGTGCATCGGTAGCAGTCCTCGAGTTCGACAATGCCGCGATGCGAGCGCCGATCGTACAAACCGAGGCGAGCCTGACCGACTACCTGCGCGAATCACCGAACTTGTTGTTCACTGCGCGCGACTACGACAGCACCGCATCGTCACAAGTGCGACGAGCACTCGAACTGGGACTTCAGGGCCGCAGTCCAGGTACCGACGAGATCGCCGCCAAGCTGACTGTCAGTACCGCGCACCTTCGCCGACTGTTGCGGCAGGAGGGCACGTCGGTGAACCAGATCCGCGAAGAAGTACTACGCGACGCCGCCATCTCCGGGCTGAGTCGCGGAGATTCGGTCGACGACCTTTCTCACCAGCTCGGATTCTCGGAGCCGTCCGCCTTCCGAAGGGCGTTCAAGCGGTGGACCGGACAGACACCGGGCGCGTATCGGTGAAGTACCTCTAAGAGAGACAGAACTCGTTGCCCTCCGGGTCGGCCATCGTGATCCACGTACTCGGGCCGAGCTGACCGCGATAGAGGATCGATGCTCCTGTGTCGACGAGGCTTTCTGCCACCGCTTCGCGGTCGTCTCCGATCCTCAGATCGAAATGTAGCCGGTTCTTCACTGTTTTCGACTCCGGAACCCACTGAAAGAGCACGCGCGGCGCCGAGGGTCGGTCGGAATCGACGATTGCGGCGCCGATCTTCCAGACGAGCCGACCGTCGAAGAGGAGTGTGTCGTCCTCGCTCGCGTGACCGGCGTCCACCATTTCTCGGATGAATTTCTCGTCCTGCTCCTCGACCTGCCAGTCGAGGGCCGCAGCCCACCATGCGGCCTGCTCATGGGGGTTGTCGCTGTCTATCGTGACCTGAATTTCGTATCCCATGCGCACACGATAGGACAAGACTGCGACAAATTCGGCGGATCGATCGTTGGAACGTACGTTCGAATGACGCTACGATAGCGACCATGAGCGTGGAACTGCAGGGGTCGCTGTTCACCGACGGTGACGAGGACTTCGGTCCACTCGGATCCACGGTTACGCGACGCACTCTCACGAACGGCGCATGGATCGATGTACGCCCCGGATGGGCGAGCACCATGGACTTGTTCGATCGACTCGTCACCGACGTCGACTGGCGAGCCGAGCGCCGCCAGATGTACGACCGCGTGGTCCACGTGCCGCGCTTGGTGCGCTTCTACTCCGAACTCGAGAGCTGGCCCGAGGCACGGTTGCTCGAGGCCAAGTCGACACTCGATGCGCACTATCGGGCCGAACTGGGCGAGCCCTTCGCCACTGCCGGATTGTGTTATTACCGGGACGGATCCGACAGCGTCGCCTGGCACGGAGACAACCTCGGCCGCAGCGCCACCGAGGACACGATGGTTGCCATCGTGTCACTCGGTGCCACCCGACAACTGATGTTGCGGCCGCGTGGCGGCGGCGCATCGTTGAAGTTCACACTCGGCCACGGCGATCTGATCGTCATGGGCGGTTCGTGCCAACGCACGTGGGAGCACGCCGTACCCAAGAGCACACGTGCCACCGGCCCTCGCGTCAGCGTGCAGTTCCGCCCGCGCGGCGTTCGCTGACCGTGGCCGCGAGTGCGTCGAGTTGTGCCGCAGTGGTGTCCCAATCCAGGCATGCGTCGGTGATCGACTGACCGTAGGTCAATTCGTTCGAATGGCCGAGAGTCAGATCCTGCCGTCCAGCTTCGATGAAGCTCTCCAACATGAGACCGACGATCCCCTGCTCGCCTGCTGCTAGCCGTGCCGACACGTCCGTCACGACATCGACCTGCTTGTTGTGGTCTTTTCGGCTGTTGCCGTGGCTCGCGTCGATCACCACTCGCTCGGGAAGATTCGACTTCCGGAGTCGCGCGATGGTGTCGGCGACAGTCTCCGCGTCGTAGTTCGGACCGTCGGTGCCGCCGCGAAGGATCACATGACAGTCGGGATTCCCGACGGTTCTGATCAACGCGGAATGACCGTCGAGATCAGTTCCGGGGAAGACATGACTCGACGCCGCCGCCCGCGTTCCGTCGACCGCGACCTGAACATCCCCCTCGGTCGAGTTCTTGATTCCGACGGGCATCGACAACGCGCTGCACAGTTGACGGTGCACCTGGCTGGCTGCGGTTCGTGCGCCGATGGCACCGTAGCTGACCAGGTCCGCAATGTACTGAGGGGTGATGGGGTCGAGGAATTCACATCCGACCGGAAGGCCGAGACTCGAGATGTCGACGAGCAGCTGGCGGCCCACACGGAGGCCTTCGTTGATGTCGAAACTGCCGTCGAGATGCGGGTCGTTGATCAGGCCCTTCCAGCCGAGAGTGGTCCGCGGCTTTTCGAAGTACACGCGCATGACGATGTGCAGGCGGTCGTCGAGTTCGGCGGCCTTCGTGGCCAATCTCCGGGCGTAGTCCATCGCCGCGGTGGTGTCGTGCACCGAGCACGGTCCGACGACGACGATCAGCCGGTCGTCACGTCCGTCGAGGATGTCGACGACGCCGTCGCGACCGCGTCGTACCACGGCTGCCACTGCATCGTCTGCCGCATGCTCACGCCGAACGGTCCGCGGCGACAGAAGCGGACTGATACTGATCGTCCGTCGATCGTCCAGAGCAGAATCGTGCAGAGCTGGGTCGATGGTGTTGATGTCGGTGGTGTTGGTGTCGATGGTCATGAAAAAGATCCTGTTCCCAGACCGACTCGTTCACGGTGAATCCACGCGCACTTCGAGCCGGTCCGATTCCGGCTCGTGGGGTGGGGTGTCAGCGCATGGTGTCGCTGGCTGACCCACCCGGGGCCGGCCTGCTAAACCAAAAATACGTGCGCGTCATGATGCCGAGAGTAGCAGCCCTTTCTCCGGAGGCTGCCGAGCGCCTATGCTCATGCATGCAGTCGGTTCGCCCGCGGCCAAGAGGAGCCCCGAAGTCCGCAACGGCGACGCAAGAGGGAACCCGGTGAGAATCCGGGATTGTCCCGCAGCGGTATGCAGGAACGACCGCCGTCTATCAAGCACTGGAGAAGCCTCTCTGGGAAGCGACGGCCACTAGGAGCTTTTCTCGAGCTTTACTCGAAGAATCGCGCGCCTGCGAGTCCGAATACCTGCCTTCTGTGCTGCGCACGCCGTGCGTAGCGGTTCACCGCCCCGTGGAGTGGGCGAGTAGACCTGAAGTCTCGTCTTGGGCTCAGGCGTACTCGCGCGCACGGTGGTGTTCCACCCATCACGCCATGTATCTGGAGACACACGAAGTGACATTCGAATTCACCGCGACGGTTCTCGGTTCACCCCGAATCGGCCCGAAGCGCGAACTGAAGAAGGCTGTCGAGTCCTACTGGGCCGCAAAGATCGATGCCGCCGCGCTCGGCGCTGTCGCCAAGCACCTACGCGAGAACGACTGGCTTTCGCTGAAGGCCGCGGGGCTCGACTCCGTACCGATCAACACGTTCTCGTACTACGACCAGGTGCTCGACACCGCGGTCCTCCTCGGCGCCCTGCCCGAACGGGTAAGCGACATCGAGGACGATCTCGACCGGTATTTCGCCGCCGCGCGTGGTAACGACACCGTGCAGCCCCTGGAAATGACCAAGTGGTTCGACACCAACTATCACTACCTCGTGCCCGAGATCTCCCCGAGCACAACATTCACGCTCCACCCCGAGAAGATTCTCAGCGAACTGAACGAGGCTCGCGCACTGGACATTCCGGCCCGTCCGGTGATCGTCGGTCCGGTCACATTCTTGCTCCTCTCGAAATCTGTCGGCGGTGATGCTCCGCTGCTGGACCGTCTCGACGAAATCCTCCCGCTGTACGCGGATCTGTTGACACAGCTGTCCGACGCAGGTGCCGAATGGGTGCAGATCGACGAGCCTGCTCTCGTGGCGGATCGAACCGAAGCCGAACTCGCCGCCGCCGGACGCGCCTACGACTACCTCAGCGCCGTCGAGGGGAGGCCGGCGATACTGCTGGCGTCGTACTTCGGGTACCTCGGTGACGCGTTGCCCGTACTCGCCTCGACCGGTATCGAGGGATTGTCGGTCGATCTCACGGCCCCGGGAACCGTCGAGCAGGTCGCTGCGGTACCCGCTCTGGCGAGCAAGCTTCTCGTGGCAGGAATCGTCGACGGCCGCAATGTCTGGCGGACCGATCTGGACCGAGCTCTGGCCACGCTGGCGAGCCTGTTGGGCAGCGCCGGTGCGCTCGCCGTGTCGAGTTCCTGCTCGCTACTTCATGTTCCGTACACGCTCGACGCCGAGACGCAGATCGTGGATCCACTGCGGTCGTGGCTGGCGTTCGGCGCAGAAAAGGTCGAGGAGGTGACCGTGCTCGCGCGTGCACTTCGAGAGGGAACCGACTCTGTTGCAACCGAACTCGCTGCGGCACGCGTCGCTGCGGAATCCCGTCGCACCGACCCCCGAGTGCACGACAATGCGGTTCGCACGCGACTAGAGGGTGGTGTGGGAGTCGATCGCAGCCCCGCTGCCGACCGTCGGGTGGCCCAAGCTGCTCGACTCGACCTCCCGTCGCTTCCCACTACGACCATCGGTTCGTACCCGCAGACAACCCAGATCCGTATCGCCAGGGCCGAATTGCGCAAGGGCGAGATCGACGACGCCGAGTACGGGCGTCGCATGCAAGCGGAGATCGCCGATGTCATTGCACTGCAGGAGAAGTTGGGCCTCGATGTTCTCGTACACGGCGAGCCGGAGCGCAACGACATGGTGCAATACTTCGCGGAACAGTTGCACGGCTTCGCGGCCACAGCCAATGGTTGGGTTCAGTCCTACGGTTCGCGTTGCGTGCGTCCGCCCATCCTGTTCGGTGATGTGAGCCGGGCGGGCGCGATGACCGTCGACTGGATCGCCTTTGCCCAGTCACTGACGGACAAGCCGGTCAAGGGCATGCTGACCGGCCCTGTGACGATCCTCGCGTGGTCGTTCGTTCGCGACGATCAACCGCTGGCCGACACCGCAGATCAGGTCGCACTGGCCATCCGCGACGAAACCGTCGACCTGCAATCGACGGGGATTGCGATCGTCCAGGTGGACGAACCCGCACTACGCGAACTGCTCCCGTTGCGCGCAAAGGACAAGAATGCCTACCTGGACTGGGCTGTACGAGCATTCAAGCTGTCGACGTCAGGGGTAGCGGATTCCACGCAGATCCATACGCACCTGTGCTACTCGGAGTTCGGCGAGGTGATCGATGCGATCGTCGCACTCGATGCCGATGTGACGTCGATCGAGGCTGCTCGCTCCCACATGGAAGTCCTCGACGATCTCAACGACGTCGGATTCGATCTCGGCGTAGGTCCAGGGGTGTACGACATCCATTCACCGCGGGTTCCGAGCGTCGAGGAGATCACCGCCTCCTTGCAGGCCGCATTGAAGGCCGTTCCGGCAGGGCGCCTGTGGGTCAATCCGGATTGCGGGCTCAAGACCAGAGGTAACGCCGAGGTCGAAGCCTCGCTGCGCAATCTAGTAGAGGCCGCTGCTCTGGCTCGGTAGTTTCGAACCCTGACTGCACACTGTCTGGCTCGATCGGCGGAATCCCGTCGAAACGGCGAGATAGTGTGCAGTCAGCCCAGATAGGTTGCGAACAACTTAAACGTGCGCTACCTTTGTGCACGTGACCAACGAACTCGCACTCGATCGCCAGGTGTGCTTTGCGTTGTACTCGGCATCGCGAGCGACCACTGCCGCCTATCGCCCGATCCTCGACAAACTCGGGATCACCTACCCGCAGTACCTCGTGCTCCTGGTGCTGTGGGAAAAGGACGGGCGCGGCGTCCGTGACATCTGCACCGCACTCGATCTCGAAACCGGGACATTGTCCCCGCTGCTCAAACGGCTCGAAGGCCTCGGTTTCATCGAACGTCGGCGTCTCACGTCCGACGAGCGACGAGTCGAGATCCACCTGACGGAAGCGGGCAGCGCGCTGCGCAGCGAGGCCGCCGGCATACCGATGCAGCTCGCCGCGCAGACGGGCATGAGCGTCGAAGAACTCACCAACCTCAAGAACGTGCTGGCCGCACTGGCCGAAGCACTCCACCAAGAAAAGGGATGACTGTGGCTACCATCTACACCGCCGAAGCACTGGCAACCGGAGAAGGTCGCAACGGCCGCGCTCGCAGCTCGGACGGTCGCCTCGACCTCGAACTTGCGATCCCCGAGGCCATGGGCGGCAACGGCCAGGGCACCAACCCCGAGCAACTGTTCGCTGCAGGTTACGCAGCCTGCTTCCACTCCGCCCTGCAGATGGTCGCCCGTGCGAACAAGGCAGATGTGACGGACTCCGCTGTTGGCGCCCAGGTCGGCATCGGTCCCAACGATGCAGGCGGATTCCAGCTCGAGGTGACGCTCGAGGTGACGCTACCGAATCTCCCCCACGACGAGGCCCAGGCACTAGCCGACAAAGCCCACCTGGTCTGCCCATATTCCAACGCGACCCGCGGTAACATCGATGTGACCGTCACGGTCACCGAAGACTAGGAGTCCCCCTTGCGCGCCAAGGAAATCCATCTCGCTTCACGTCCACACGGTGAGCCGACGCCGGAGAACTTCCGCACCGTCGAGACCGACCTTCCCGAACTTCAGGATGGTCAGATACTCGTTCGCAATATCGTCATGTCCGTCGACCCCTACATGCGCGGCCGGATGAACGACGTCAAGTCGTACGTTCCGCCGTTCCAGGTCGACGCGCCGCTCGACGGCGGCGCCGTGGGCGAGGTAGTCGAAACCCGCAGTGACGCTTTTGCAGTCGGCGACACCGTGCTGCACGGGAAGGGATGGCGGGACACCGCTGTCCTCGACGGCAGATCGGCCATGAAAGTCGACCTCGACAAGGGCTCCCCTTCGGCCTATCTGGGAGCTCTCGGCCTGACCGGGCTGACCGCCTATGTCGGGCTCACCGCGGTGGCACAGTTCAAGCCCGGCGACGTGGTGTTCGTCTCGGGTGCTGCGGGTGCCGTCGGTTCGCTGGTCGGCCAGATCGCCAAGGCAATGGGTGCGTCTCGCGTCATCGGTAGCGCAGGGTCCAAGGCCAAGGTTGCTCGGCTACTCGAGCTGGGCTTCGATGCAGCATTCGACTACCACGACGGTTCGGTGACCAAGCAACTCGCCGAGGCCGCTCCGGACGGAATCGATGTGTATTTCGACAACGTCGGCGGCGACCACCTCGAAGCTGCCATTTGGTCGATGAACAAGAACGGCCGAATTGCACTGTGCGGAGCAATCTCTCAGTACAATTCGACCGAAGCCAGCCCTGCGCCTCGGAACTTGGCGCTGGCCATCGGCAAGGAACTGATGCTGAAGGGCTTCATCGCCGGCTCCTACCAGCATCTCGCCGGTGAGTTCAGCGAGAAGATGGCGACATGGCTTGCCGACAACGTCATCGAGTGGGACGAAACCGTTGTCGAGGGTATCGACAACGCGCCGCAGGCGTTCATCGGACTGCTCCGCGGCGAGAACACCGGAAAGATGGTCGTCTCCATCTAGCCTGCCAGTGGACTGACTCTGGCGTCGCGTCTTCGTAACAGTCCTCGTGTTGCACCGACAGATCCGACGTTAGAGTTGGTCCATGGCCCGCGCACCGCTTCCCCTGCGCGACGGCCTCGGTCCTACTCGGATTCGAATGCCCGATACCGAGACCTTCCCCACCGTCGTGGACTATCTTGTCGATCGTTTTCCACACGATGAGAGACGTCTGCGAGAAAAAATCGCTGCACGGGAAGTGGTGGATGCTGCAGGAGTGCCCATCGAACCGAGCTCACGGCTCGTTCCGCGCAGCGATATCTATCTCTATCGCGATCCACCGCTCGAACCCGTCGTGCCGTTCCCGATCGACATCCTCCACCACGACCGTGACCTACTGGTCATCGACAAGCCACACTTTCTGGCGACGATGCCACGCGGGGCGTATATCGCCAGGTCCGCGCTCGTTCTACTGCGCCGAGAATTGGGTCTACCCGACCTGAGCCCCGCCCATCGCCTCGACCGCCTGACCGCGGGCGTGCTGATCTTCACCGTCCGCCCCGAAGTTCGCCGTGCATATCAGGAATTGTTCGCGCAGCGCGCCGTGACGAAGGTCTATCACGCGGTGGCACGATTCGATCCAGAGCTCGAGCTTCCGCTGACGCTGCGTAGTCGAATGATCAAGGTACGCGGCGTACTTCGCGCCGAAGAAGTCCCCGGTGAACCGAATGCCGAAACGCATGTCGAGCTCACCGACCACGACCGCCGTCATGGCCTCTACACTTTGCGACCCACCACCGGACGCACACATCAACTGCGCCTTCACATGAACTCGCTGGGGCTGCCGATTCTGGGTGACAACTTCTACCCCGACTTCTACGACGTCGCCGGTGACGACTATTCGCATCCGCTGCAGCTCCTGGCTCGATCGATCGAGTTCCAAGATCCGTTCACCGAGACGATTCGAACTTTCGTCAGTACTCGCACACTCGAACTCCCTAGCGGGGCATAGAGAGAACATCGCCGTGTGCGGCATTCTCCTCGGCGATCTCCGCCGTCCGGACGTTGATGCGATGTGAAAACACAGCCAGCGCCACCAATCCGATCGCGACGCTGGCCAGCGCACCGAATCCCTCCTGGGCAAAATCGACCAACGCGTTCAGCAGCGTGAAGATCAAAGCCGCGATGCGAAGCATGTGCAGTGGCCACAATTTTCCTCCACGGAGCCTGATCGCCGACGGCAATGCAAGCGAAAAGGTCAGCATGGAGGACACGAACAGAATTCCGCTCGCTACCCCCATGCCCTCGACCTCGATGTTCATGTCACGGGTATCGAGATAGAGATTCCCGAGAACCAACTCGACGATCCCGAAGACCACACCCAGGAACGATACGAGGGTCATGCCCCACGCAAAAACGGACACCCATCGAGGGCTCTTGAAGAACTTCGGGATCAGCCGAGGTGCGAACTGCTGGGCGTCGTACAGTCGTGCCGATCCGGTCCTACAGTTCTCGAGAAGAAGTCGGAGCCCGGCGATGGTCGCGGCGTCCTCGCCCTCCGCCTCCGCCCGGTCGACCATCCGCAGAGCCCAAGCGCGCCGGTGATCCGGCAGTCCGTGTGCGATGCCATGCGCGGCTATCAGAGCCGCATTGGCCAACGTCTCCTGATGCGAAGGCCGTCGAATGTCGCGCACGATTCGATTACCCACGAGGACGACGACGACGAGCACGTACATGATTTCCGAGGACGGGCCATAGAAGTAGTCGTTGTCCTTCGTGACGAATTTGCCGACCTCGTCGAGGAACAAGCCGAACCCGATTCCGCCGAGCAGGACGGCAAGTGCGCGAACCGCGAACCCGATGAACATCCACCCGATCAACAGGGCGAACATCATCAGCGCGCCGCCATACAGCGCATGTGCGATGTGAAGGGTCTTACCGCCGACCTGCGGGTAGTTGGTCAACTCCAGATACAGGCGGGTGAGCAGAATCGTCGCGATGGCGATGATCATGAAAGCCTCGGCCGTCGTCGAACCGTAGGCGTCCCGCACGACACGCGAGCGGCGTAGAGGTACTTGCTGCGACGTAACGTCGGTGGTCACATCCACAGTATGTAGGTCGAGAGCACACTCGATCACTACTTCGGCGATCGACTCACCCTGTGCGCCACCGTTTGACAAATCCGTTTGCTGAAACTGCAATAGGTGCATGGCCAGCCCCGAAGAGGACATCGACGACGTCATCGCAGCTGTGGGTCCCCGTCTGAAACGACTACGCGGCGAACGTGGCACCACACTTGCCGCACTCGCCGAGACGACGGGGATCTCACTCAGCACACTTTCCCGACTCGAATCCGGTGACCGAAAACCGAGCCTGGAGCTACTCCTTCCGATCGCCCGGGCACACCAGATTCCCCTGGATGAACTCGTCACTGCGCCGCCCGTCGAGGATCCGCGGGTGCGCTCGGCGTCGATTCGACGCGAGCATGTGACGATTCACCCGCTCACCCGACGCCCCGGTGGGATGCAGGCATACAAGCTCGTGGTCGATCCCGTTCGCGCCGAGCCTGATCCTCGCGTTCACGAGGGTTACGAATGGCTCTACGTTCTCAACGGCAGATTGAGATTGGTACTCGGCGAACACGACATCGTCATGAAGCCGGGCGAGGCCGCGGAATTCGATACGCGCGTGCCACATTGGTTCGGTGCGGTCGACGATCGCCGAGTGGAAATACTCAGTCTTTTCGGTCCCCAGGGTGAACGTATCCACATTCGAGCCAGCCCGTCGTAGAAGACTTGGAGCTGGTCCGTGTACCCGTCGACTGGATGTGGGAGAGTGAGCGGTCTGCTGAATGGGCAGCAGGAACCGAAACAAACCAATAAGGAACCGTTCATGATCGATAGAAGTCCCGACACAATGACGTCTCGGGGACCGGCTTCACGCACCGATGTCGACATCGCGACGGGTGTCCTCGTCGGCGTTCGCGGCGGAAGTGTCGCGCGGGCAGTGGAGGATTTGTTCGCCACCGCCCGAGACAATCGCGTCAGCCTGTTCGAACTGTCCCGCACCGTGATCACCATCGCCGAGGGCAGGGACGGCGGTGAACCGGAAACGCGTCGGGTCGCCCTGGCCCGATGGGGAACTGCTCTCGCCACCCAGGACGAACTGATCGGAAGCTAGCAACTGCTGCGACGGCGTGAAGAAGCGGTCAGCCGAACACGATGGCGAGAACCACCGAAGCCGACGTCGCAGCAATTGCCAAGATGATCAACGACGCCACAACTCGCTGCCGAACCGGACGACTTCGGTCGCTGTAGGCGCCGCTCGGACCGGGCAGGTCGTCGTCGAGAAAGTCGTCGGAATCGACGCCCACCTCGTCGAAGTAGACCGTGTCGCGAGGTGGAACCCACTGTTGGCCGTTCGCGCGGATAGCCGAGGACAATCGTTCGAGTCGAGCCTGCGCCGGGGCCGGGTAGTACTCGGACGGTGCGTTTATCGGTAGACCTCGTGCCAACGAGATCGGCGACCGATAGCGCGCTTCCAGCGCTGCGAACGCAGCGGATGCGGTGGGATCGCCGTCTGCTTTCGAGGTCAGGAACCACGCGGCACCCGCTGCTGCACGTTCGCCCATCAGCAGATGGGTGTACGCCAGTAGTTCCAGAATCGGCTGGGACGCCGGGGACGTACGAAGTGCCGCATACAGTCGGTCCCGAGCGTGTGCATTGTCCCCGCGCGCAAGGTCGCGCTGGGCTTCCTCGATCACATCCACAGGCCTAGCCTAGCGAGTTCGAGCCGGCGGGCACATGACAGACGTGCTCGACATCATTCAGGCCTCGGCGTAGACCGTGCCTGGCCGCAGCATCAGTGCGAGAGCGATGGTAGCCGCGGTGCCGACGAGGATCACCACAACGACCATGTTCAATCCACCGACCGTAGGTGCGATGCTCCCCGCGATGGCGGACGATGCCAGGATTGCCGTCGCGATCGATGCGCCGATCCCCTGCCCGGCAGTGCGAACGACCGCATTCAAACCGGTTGCTTCGCTGGTGTTTTCGACCGGAACCGACTCGACCACGAGGTTCGGGAGCGCAGTGTAGGCGAACGATGTCGCGATGGACACGGTGACGACCATTGCGAACATCCCGAGCTTGGCGTCGTTGAATGCGTAGAGCAGCACCGCCGACACCGCATACATCAGTCCACCGATGAGCAGCGAAACGCGAGAACCCACCGTTCGCGAGAGACGCCCGCTCAGCGGAGTGAAAGAGAAGCCAAGCAACGCGCCCGCAAGTGTCAGGGCCCCGGCCGCACTGGGTGACATGCCGAGACCGAACGAGCCACTGGACGGCGACTGCAGAACGATGGGGACGATCAAGTTGCTGATCCCAAAAGGACCGACCGCGAGGGTCAGCGTCGCGAGCATCGTCAACGCGAGTTTGCGATCGGTAAGCAGACGCACGTTCGCGATCGGATCGGTCACTCGAAGCTCCCACAGCACCCACAGCACGAGAATGACCACACCGCCGACAAGCAGGCCGAGGGTTTTCCCATCGGTCCAACCCCATGAACTGCCCTTGGTGATACCCAGCAGGATTCCCGCGATGGCGGGTGCGAATGCGATGGTGCCGATCCAGTCGAGCTTCTGGGTGGTCCCGACGGGGGGAAGCCACGGAAGCACGAACGCCACGAGCAGCAGCATGCACGTCGCATAGACAGCCGCGACGATGAAGATCATGTGCCAGCTCGCGTAGTCGATCATCATGCCGGCCAGAAAGGCCGATCCAGCGCCGGCAGCCACGGCGGTACCCGAGATGACCGCGATCGCAACCGGGACCTTCACGTTGGGCAGATGCGCACGTGCCAGTCCGATGCACAGCGGGAGAATCGCACCCGCAACGCCTTGGATGGCGCGGCCACCGATGATCGCGCCCACACTGTCGCCGATGGCGCTGAACAACGAGCCGAACGTAGCGATAGCCAGGACGATGATCAGAACCCGCTCACGCCCGTACATGTCACCGAGACGTCCACACACCGCGGCGGAGGCAGCGGCGACCAAGAGGAATGCGGTCACTGCCCAGCCGACCGTCGCGGCGTCACTGTCGAAGTCTCTGATGATGGTCGGGATTGCAGCGAACACCATCGAAGTTTCGAATGCGCTGATGACCTCGATCAAACTGAGAACGAGGATGATCACCGCAGCCGAACGCTTTCTCGTGTAACGAGCGGCCTGCGGCGCAACCTTCTCAGGAGCTGCTGGACCTGGAATCGTCGTCATCGACGTTCCCCACGTGCGAATAGTGACACCGAAGTGGTCGTGCACGGGCGGTTTCGATCCTCGAACTCGAATCGAGTTGACTTGTCGTGCAGCATTTTTGGTCCTTGACTCCTCAGAAGGCGGCACATTCCCGCTCGGTAGAGCCAAAAAGTAACAGTGGCTGAGAGCACAATGCGTATCAAGTCTCACTGGGTGAAAGTTCGGAGATTTCGGCGCCGGATTTCCGATCTCGCTCGCCGCTCGACAAGCGCGAGCCTCCACCTGACGATTGCACAGGCCGCAACCGTGGATAGAACCAAAAAAGCCCCACTCGGATGAACCGAATGAGGCTGGTACTGAAACTGTGGTGGCCAGGGCCGGGATCGAACCGGCGACCTTCCGCTTTTCAGGCGGACGCTCGTACCAACTGAGCTACCTGGCCGGGCGGCACCGGTGACAATGCCTTGTACTGATCTGTGCAAATACGTACTGATCGTGTAATTCGGTGACAACACCGAACTTGCGACCCTGACGGGACTCGAACCCGCGACCTCCGCCGTGACAGGGCGGCGCGCTAACCAACTGCGCTACAGGGCCTTGCGTCGAACTCAACTAGCGCAAACTTTAGCAGGTGATCAACCTGCTTCGAACCGCGCCAGCCTGCAAGAGACTGCTGTACTGCACACCGGATTGTCAATTCCGGCGATCGAACGTACCCCCTACGGGATTCGAACCCGCGCTACCGCCTTGAAAGGGCGGCGTCCTAGGCCGCTAGACGAAGGGGGCCCGCCGAACTACTCGAACTTGCAGCAACTCGGACTACGAGCTTCCACAATCTCGAACTGCTCTGACGTTACCCTCAACGGCATTCCGTTGGGAGCTTGGATAGCTTAGGGCACTTCTTCCGAAAAACTCAAACCGGCAGGTCAGAGGCACTATCTGTAGCCACCAGCTCCAGGGGTGGCCATCCGACACGGTGCCAGGTGTCCAACCACTGAGGTGTTGCCATCGCATAAAGGAGCACTTCGAGGGATTCTTGGAACAGCGCACGCAGCTCGGTGCTGTCCGACACGAGATCAGCCATGAATCGCTGACCCGCCAGTGACGCGCTCAGCACCCTGGTGAATTTGTCCGGGCCGAACTCCGGCTTCAAGTCGCCCATCTCCTGGGCCTTGCGTGCCAATTCGTGTCCGGCCAGACCCCAAGCTCGGCCACTCCCGGATTTGACCTCGCTGTAGAACTCCGGTTCGACGATCAGCCGAAACTCGGCTCGAACTATGACGTCGGTCTGAAATCCGAGCGCGATGTCGTCGATGATGCCGCGAATGACTTCGAAGGGATGCAGCGTCGAGCCCTGCCACTTCTCGGTGATAGCGGTGTACCTCTCCAGCGCAGCCACGAGCACTGCCCGGGCCAGATCTTCCTTCGATTGGAAGTGGAAGTACATCGCGCCCTTGGTGGCATTGGAGCCCTCGAGGATCGCATTAACGGACGCAGCCGCGTATCCACGTCGGGCGAACTCCGTCGCCGCAGCCTCGACGATCGCCGCTCTGGTCCTGCGTGCGCGCTCTTGTTGTGCCATTACTTCTCGTGCCTCCGAAAAAAAGCGCTCTGCATATCAGCAGTCCATACCGCTGATCGAGCGTACGTCACCATGTCCTCGACAAAGCTGTTCGTTGCCCCAGAAATACCTGAGAAACCCAGAAAACAGACAAATCGACGACGAGAAACAAACAATCCGAGTGGTACGCTTCACCCGGCTCGAGTGCGCTGCAGGGGGTGCGCACTCGAGCCACTAGTTCACGCAGGGCAGGGTGCGCTCACCGCGTAGCGCATACTTTACAAATAATACCCCACTGTAAGGCCCCGAACCGGTCAGTCGACTTGCCGTCGGCCATCAGAGCCAATCGCGGCGTTTGAAACTCCACCACAATCCTGTCGCCAGTCCGATCAGCAGCACAGTACTCAGCCAGAAGCCGAGGGCGCGGCCGTAACCAGGAAACGGAATGTTCTGACCGAAGTATCCGGTCACCCCGGTAGGTATGGCGATGATCGCCGCCCACGCCGTGAGCTTCTTCATGACCTCGTTCAACGAATTACCCTGCATTGCAAGACCTGTCGACAAAATGATCTCGATCGCCTCACGAAGGCCGTCGACCCTCTCCGTCAGCCGAAGCGAATGGTCGTACAAGTCCTGGTAATAGGGAGTGACTTCATTGTCGATTGGATGTCGGTTCGGCCTGAGCAAGCCTGCGCATACCTCGGCCATGGGCAGAACCACCCTCGAAGCCGCGACTACCGACCGGCGAAGTACGAAGTTGCGCAACTGAATATCGCGAACCGGCAACCCATCGTCGATCAGCGCTTCCTCGATCGACTGCACATCCTCGTCCAGCGAATCCACGACGGCGAAGTACCCGTCCATGACGGCGTCGAGAAACGACCACACCAGGTACCCCACCCCGTGAGCGATCATCGCAGACTCGTCGTCCCAGCCGTCGAGAATAGAATCCAGGGCAAACGCCTCGTTCGAACGAATCGTGATGAGGGCATTGCCCGTGACGAACATTCCGATCTCGGTTTCCTGAATCGAATCCTCGGCATCGAGCCGAAGTGACCGCGTATGAACGAGAGAGTGGTCACCGAATCGAACGAACCGTGGCCGCCGTCCGTGAGACAACGCCCCCTCCAGCGCCAGCGGATGGAGTTCGCGACCGCCGAGAATCTCAGCGACCCGAGACAGGTCGGCAGTCGTCGGTGCCAAGAGGTCGAACCACAGAACAGCGTCAGGGTCCGTGCTCCACTCCCGCAGTTCTTCCTCGTTCGGATTCGTTGCTTCCAAGGCGCCGTGCCGATAGATACGACCACGCGTGGCGCAGCCGATCGCACCGTGATCTTCGGTACTACGAATCACATTCGACTCCCTCTATCTACCCGACATCTGTCAGTGACTCCATGATGCACCGGTGATCACGCGCGGGCTTTCATCTGGTTCGAGTCCCAACATGATTCACCGCTGAAGGCTTTCGGTTCAACGCTTTTCGGTGACGACTCTCCATGCAACGACTTTGGTGGACATCTTCGAAGAGTTACCCACCCGCCTTCCGGTCTCGAAAAGAATCGGATAACAATCCGAACTCGACCCGGCGCCGCTCACTCGCGAGGCCGAAATACGACCTAGTGTGATCCAGGACACATAACGTCGGTCGTGGATGACGAACTCAGGTGACAGCATGGTTGTCAAAGAACTCTTGTACCGTTGCGCAAGAATAGTTCTCACAGCCACACTGATCGCTGCGTGTCCCTGGCCGGTCAGCGCCGACCCCGTGACGGACTTCATCACACCGAAGCAAGATCCCGCATCTGCCGCGGCCACTCCGCTCTCGGACCCATGGTTCGACGCGCCTGCCGGATACGAGAATTCGAGCCCTGGAACCATCCTCGGCACCCGTCCGGTAGACGTCGGCCCACTGATCACACCGGTGACCTCCACCCAGATCCTTTTTCGATCCACCGATTCCAAGGACCGACCCGTCGCGGCAGCCACCACCGTCATCGTGCCCACCGCCCCGTGGACCGGCAAGGGTAGTCGACCTGTCGTCGCCTACAACATGGCAATAGATTCACTGGGCAACACGTGCGCACCGTCATGGACACTCCCTCGAGGTATTGCACCAGAAATCGTTGCAGTGCAACTCTTCCTAGCCAAGAACTATGCGGTGGTGGTCACCGACCACCAAGGTCCCCGGCAGGCATATGCCGCAGGACGGATGGCCGGACACTCAGTCCTCGATGCCTTGCGAGCAATGGTCGCTCTACCTCAGTTGGGGCTCGACAAGGAATCTCCGATCGCTGTAACCGGCTATTCCGGGGGTGCAATCGCATCCGGCTGGGCCGCGCAACTCGCACCGTCCTACGCCCCGGAAGTGAACATCGTCGGTACCGCGTTCGGCGGTGCGCCGATCGACTACCGCATCCTGCTCGGATCCATGAACGGAACCAACGCAGCATCGACCTTGTTTCTCTCCGCAGCACTCGGCGTCGCCCGCGAATATCCGGAAATGTTCCAACTCATGAACGCGAACGGACTTCGGCTCGCGCAGATAGCGAAGGACATGTGTGTCTATCTACTCACTCCAGGCGGGCTGGTGGCACCGATACCCGTCCAAGCACTCTCGGACATACCGAACGTGGATCGCACTCCGATCGCGGAGGAGATCATCGCTCAGACGCGGATGGGTGGTGACCTCGCGCCGTCGGCCCCGGTATTCATTTACCAAGGGCAGCAAGAATTCTGGATCCCCAGGCAGGGCGCCGAGACCCTGTACGAAGAATGGTGCGCCCACGGATCCGACGTCCGGTTGGAGGAATATCTCGGCGAACACATGACAGTCGCGGTGTCGGGCTTGCCTGGTTCCCACGCGTGGATCGACGAGCGGCTCGCCGGAATCCCCGCACCCAAAGGTTGCAGCAGCTTCGGCAAATAGCTGCTCGGCACTCTTTGGGGGTACCTGCCTGCCGGCTGGGAACACCCATTACACTTTCGATCCGCGCCCCTATAGCTCAGTTGGTAGAGCTACGGACTTTTAATCCGCAGGTCGTAGGTTCGAGTCCTACTGGGGGCACCGAAGATGTCCACGCGGTGGCGGACGCCGCCCACCGCGTGTTCGGTCCCGGACGCCCGCTTCTCCACCACCGGCGGCCCGCAGCATCCGAATTCATCGAAAGTACACTTGGTAACAGTTCGGCTACGGGGAACGAACTGTCAATGGGGAATGAACTGCTACGGGGGCAACAACGCCTTGGTTCCCGGCCGACTACTGTGCGCCACGCAACTGGAGAGCGTTCACAGCGAAGTTACGGTGCCGTAGGCTAGGTCCGGATATCGGCAATGTATGGAGGCAATGTAATGGCGAGGGATCTGACACAGCTGGAGCTGCTACACGAGCTGGTTCCTGTTGCGGAAGACAACGTGAACCGCCACATGTCGATGGCGAAGGAGTGGCACCCGCACGATTACGTGCCGTGGGACGAAGGCCGCAACTTCGCTGCACTCGGTGGGGTGGACTACGAACCGGAGCAGAGCACACTCTCCGAGGTAGCGCGAGCAGCGATGATCACCAACCTGCTCACCGAGGACAATCTGCCCTCGTACCACCGCGAGATCGCCGAAAACTTTTCGCAGGACGGCGCCTGGGGCACCTGGGTGGGACGGTGGACCGCGGAGGAGAACCGGCACGGCATCGTCATGCGTGACTACCTGGTGGTCACCCGCGGTGTCGATCCGGTCGCGCTCGAACAGGCCCGGATGATTCACATGACCAACGGTTTCGCCTCACCGGCGGGCGCACAGACCGGACTGTTGCATTCGGTCTCGTACGTCACCTTCCAGGAACTCGCCACGCGCGTCTCGCATCGCAACACCGGCAAGGTGTGCGACGACCCGATCGCCGACCGGATGCTCCAGCGCATCGCCGCGGATGAGAACCTGCACATGATGTTCTACCGCAACGTCACCGCTGCCGCTCTCGACATCGCGCCGGATCAGACGTTGGAAGCGATTTCGCATATCGTGATGAACTTCCAGATGCCCGGTGCCGGGATGCCGAACTTCCGCCGTAACGGTGTGTTGATGGCCAAGCACGGTATCTACGATCTGCGTCAGCACCTCGAGGACGTGGTGTGGCCGGTGCTGCGGAAGTGGCAGATCTTCGAACGTGAGGACTTCACCGGCGTCGGGGAATCCAAGCGTGAAGAGCTGGCCGTGTTCCTCGAAGACCTCGAGCGTCAGGCCACCAAGTTCGAGGAAATGCGTGATCGTTCCCTCGCACGCGAAGCCGCCAAAGCAGAG
>NZ_MKKX01000032.1 GCF_002091985.1 Rhodococcus sp. 1163 | reverse complement strand
CCTCGATCTTTCTTCGTGCTGTCGTGGTGACCTGATCGGATCGAGATTGTCGTTTGCGGCCGAGTGCACGTCGATCGGGCGCGATGTGTCGGCCGATGTCGATCGGTTGAACGCTCGGTTCCACCGCCCGAGAGGTTTACTTCCATGTTGATGGGATGGTGGTCCGGGTCAGGCGGGTGCGCGTAACGCCGCCAATCGTGTCAGGGCGGAAACGATCGCATCGGACCAGGACGCGTTCTTCGACAGTTTCAGTCTGATGCGACGGGCATGGGACGAGATGCGGCCAGCGATCGAAAAGATCCGTAGACGAATACGTTTGGGCTCCCAGCGCAGGGCATCGTGATCGGGGAAGCCGAGCATCTGTGTCCATGCGGTGAGTTCGAGAGCGAGTTCGACGAGTGCGAGCCAAATACGGTTCTGGTCGAAACCGTGCAATGGAAAGTTACTGAGCCCGGTGTCCTTGGCGGTGCGGATACGGTCCTCGCATCGCGCGCGGCGCCGGTGCCGTAGTTCGAGGTCCTGGACTTGACCACCGACGGTGTTGGTGGCAAAAGCGGTCAACCGCAGACCGTCGCTGTCGGTGAACCGCAGTTGGGCACCTGGATGTGGCCTTTCCTTCCGGATGATCACCCGCATCCCCGGCGGCCACGCGGTGACATCAATGATTCCGGTGGCGTCGATGACCCATGCGCCGTCTCGGACCTTCTCCTCCGAGTCAACGGCGACAGACCATGCATTCTCCGGAACAGCAGCGAGAGCGTGGACCATGGCGTCGGTGAGCGCGAAGCCGATCGAATACGACACCCGCTGCCTGTGCAGCCAGGTAAGGAATGCGTGGCTCGCCCCAGCGCCGTCTGTCCGTACCAACACTTTCCTCCCAGGTCGCTGTCCGGTAGTGAACGGCAACTGCGCCAATGCTTTCCGAGTGACCTCGATGTGGTCGACGGCGGTGTTCGAGCCTGCGTTTCCTGGACGTAGAAGCGCTGCGACGGGTTCGCCGGTACCGGACTTGCCGTGGTCGACGAAGGCCAGCAGTGGGTGGAATCCGAATCCGCGTTTGTAGGTCGGTGCCGCTTTCTCCTTCTCCGAATGGGCGGTGACCAGGGTGGCATCGAGGTCGATGACGATCGGGTTCTGCGCAGAAATGTCGTGATCAGGCGCGTGATGGCCGGCGTGTGCCCACGCAGCAGCGCGAGCCTGTGCGCGGGCGTTGTCGATCGCTGCGAGTACACGCGGAGCATCGCAGGCCAGGACGGAGACCAGTCGGGACACCGTCGGATCCGAAGGCACCTGCCCGAAGACGCCCGCGTGTTCTCGCAGGGTAGCGATGTCGGCGAGGCAGTCGCCGCCGAGTGCCAGTGACACTGCCAGATCGACGACAATCTTGCCGGGGTCGAAGCGCGCCAACGGTTTACGCCATGGTGCGAGCTGCTCGGACAGGGCTGCGGTGAGTCCTGTGACCTCGGCGGTGCGCAGGACGGTGACGGCACCTGCGTGCGACACGATCCCGTTTCCGGTCGCATCGACGGATAGGGCGGGGTAGGGCGACGTAGACTTACTCACCGGAATGGTGCCTCTCGAACTCGCTGGATTGTTACCTTCGCAAGTTCAATCTTCCCAGTTCAGGGCACCATTCCTCTGAACTGACACTCGGTCGAGCTCAATTCGCGTGAAAGCCCGAGGCTAGTAGCCCGCCGACTGATTACAGTCGAATCACTGTGCAGGTCGGGCAGATTCCACCCCGACCTGCACAGTCATTCGAGAGCTCAGTTCAGCGCAGGCTCATCGCAAGCATCCCGGCCGCTACGATGCCGCCGCCGGCGAGCCCGATGTAGACGTCGATCATGCGAGGCCTGAGGAAGACGTTACGTCTGCGCACCTTGTACATAAGAAGGCATCATGCCGGTGATTGAGCGTCAAACCAAGTCATTCGCCCGAATGTTTCTGACGAGCCGATGCCACTGCAGGCCCCGGCCGTGGGCGGACTCTACGACATCAAAATCAGGCAGCCGCCTACAACCGGTCTGTATTTGAAGTTTAAACAAACCAAAGGTACTTTTATTGGACACCTCGTGGTCCAGGAGACTGTCATGATAGATCTGCATAGCGACGCGCCTGCGGTACAGCGCCAATCCAGTACTCAGCGCCCAGTAGCGGGTTTCTTGATCCACTCTCGACGCATCGTGCCCTGGCTCGCTGGTGCGCTCGTGTTGGCCGTACTGATTGTGGCAACGGGCTCGGTAGTGGCCTTGTCGCCCGTCGCATGGGTGGCGTTGATCGCAGTGGCACCGTTGACCGTTGTACTCGTTCGCCAGATCCAAGGCGCATGCGTCGACAACTTCGCCAACCGTCACCCGCCGGTCGCGTCGACCGAATAGATTCGCCAACGGATCATGCCGCCCGGGCCAACCACGCTCATCTCGCGAGTACTGATGCCCGCGCCGTCATCCCACAAACTGGGATAGCGCGTGTTGATGGCATCCATACCTCCGTCCGCCACTGGATCGGAAACCAAGATGTACCGGATGCCACTCGCTGCGGGGTCATTGAGAACCGCGAAGAAGTCGAAGTCGCTGGTGATCACAAATTGGTCCGGTCGGTTCGACGCCAACCAGATTCCCCAACTCTGGAAGCTATCCGAAAGAACCGATCCCTCTGGCAGATTCTGCCGATCGAGCCACTCGGCGATCGCCCTGTCATCCTGGAAGAGTTGAAAGTAGTACTCCTGGTCCATCGGATTCGCCGAAGGCGACACGATCGACCGCAAGCCGAACTGCACACTCTGATTCCCCACTGCAGGGTCCAACATCGACACCCAGGTGACCGGAATAGACGTCACCGCGACGGCGAGCATGGCCACACCGGGCAGATGCCGAGCCCATCCCGACGCACTCCGCGCGCGCTCCGTTACCGGTGACCACCACGTCAGCACCGTGATGACCACGAGCGGAATGACGAAGATATAGAACCTGAACCACCCGAAGGTGGTACCCGTGATCTGAGCAGCGGCCTGAAAGATGATCACCGCGCCGAACAAGGCGGTAGGGACGAACGAACCGAGGCGTCGTTGTCGTTGTGCGACAACAGCTGCCACCGCCAACACCACGACCAGCAACGGCTGCATGCCGAAGATTCGAGCGAGAATCTCGCCACTGGCAAAAGACAGGTCTACCCCGCTTCCGCCTTGGTTCACGGCAGCCACCGATACCTGCGAGGAGTTTCCGTAGGGGGAGGTGATCTGCGAAATCGCTTCTCCGGTCAAGACCCACCCGGCGACTGCCCAGACCACGAACGCTGCCGCCGCGGGCAATCCCACGATCACCCCGTCGTGCAGAGCTGTCCCCAGAGCCCCCTTGTTTCCGGCGGTACCCCGATAACGTAACCAGGTCACCAGAAACACACCCACCACTGCTGCTGCCGCCACGCTGAGCGCGTCGTAACGCACCAGATAGCTCAGTCCGATCGCGAAACCCGCCCACGCCAAATCGAGCACGTCGCGAGTACTCATCCACAACAGCAGGCGTCGAACGGCAACGACGACGAAGAAGATGAACGCGGCCTCGCTCAACCCCGTCGCGCCGTACTCGATGATCATGGGATTGAGCGCGAAGGTGGCCACGGCGAGCCACCGCCATACCCGAGGCACGTTCCGGTCCAACGCAATACGACGAACCGCCACCACCGCGAGCGCCATGAACACCGCACTCTGCACCACACCGGCCAAACCCAGCGTCTTCATCTCCGGCCACACCGGAGTCAGCAACAGCAACGGGATCTCGACGACGCTCGGTAGTGGATTCCACACGAACCCGATCGCACCGAGATGCGGGTCCCGACTGAAAATTGTGTAGCCCGCATTGGCCACTCGAGACGGTCCGTCGCCGTCGATCAGGTTGTATGTCGATGCCAGCAGGTATCCGACGACGCCGTAGAGCACCGCACACGGGAGGAACAGCGAGTAGGTCCAGACACGCTCGTACCGAGCAGGTTTCGTAATGATCGGGGTTTCGGGTTCCCGAAGGTCCGTCACCGTCACTACTGGGACGCCGCTCGTTTACGACGTCGATCCATCCACAACCCTGCCACCATCACGGCCGCAGCGACGACCAAGGCCGACGCTCCGATCCAGAGCCACGTCACCCACCCGCGCTCCGGCCCGGACACCGCCCCTGCCGGTCCATCGCTCACCACCGTCATCGGCACGGCGTCACCGCCGAGACCAGCAGCGACGACGTCACCGGACAGATCCGCCCAACTGCCACCAGCAGTCGCTCGATCGAGAACCGGCCCGACCAGGGACCACTCCCCCGTCGTCGTGATTGCGACGACGGTCCGATCGCCTTCCGCAAAAACTTGCAAGGACCCGATTCCGCCGTCGACATCCATGGTCACGCCTTGATCGGTCGAGATCTTCACCGCCCCATCGGAGACAGCCAACGGCGCCGCCATACCCGCCGCGCCGAGCGAATCCGCATCGGCAACCAGCAGCGCTCCCATGCCGCTACCGACGACCTCATCCATCGGTGCCACCATCGGCCTCATCACCGCATTCGCAGTTGTCTGCATCGACGCCACCACGCGCGTCGCGTAGGACAATCCCAGCACACCATTGGCTTCGGGGTCCTGCTCGTCGAACGCGACCTGGAAGGTGGGCATGAGGCTGGTGGGCAGGGATTTGAAGCCGCCGGTGCCACCGCTACTGCCCGACACCGTGACCGTCGACTCCGGGTCGATCGAGAACTGGATGGGAGCAGTGAACGGAGTGCACCCGGCAGTCGGGCTGTAGGTCAGGGCCACATTCAGACCCACGGCGCGAGCTATTGCCCCGCCGGCGACGGAGAACGTCGTGTCCACTCGGCCGGACGAATCCAACTCTTGCGCATGCATCACCTGCCCGCCCGCAGAAATAGTGGCAGTGGCGGTGGCGTCGGACACCGGGGTGTAATCGGCCATCAGATGCACCTCCATACTGCCGGGCTGAGTCAGCCCGAAGGAACTGGAGTCGAAGCCCGAAAACATTTGCGCCGAGCCGAGAACCGACGTCGATGCGACGGCGCCGAGCTGCTCGAAGGTCAACGTATCGGTACCCAGGATCTCATCGGCCTCCAGATTGGTGACCGTCGCGGACCGCACCTGAACCAATCTGTCGAGACCGGCAGTGAACACCCCGACCTGATCGGCCAACGCGTGACCGGTTCCACTGAGAACGAGAACGGACCCTGCGTCGGCATCGCCGATACTGGCCCCAGCCTCGGCGCCCTCACGTACCACGACCGAACGGGTCAACCCACTCCCACCGGCAGGGACGGGCGCCGTCCGGCTCAACGGCCGTACCGAAATCTGCACGGGAATGGGGCCGTACCGATGCACCAGGGCTGCAGCCAGAGTCAACACACTCTCTTTCTCGGCAGTCGTCGGTTCCGGGTCCACGAACACCTCCACCGCATCGAGCACCGAGGGAAAGAACTGATCGACGGTTTCCGGGACCTGTTCTGCAGCAGTGAAACTGACCGCAAGGTCGGCCGCCGTCAGCCGTTGCGGCGCACCGCACATCGCACTCGAACGGTCGAGAGGCCTGACGGTCATCCGCAGTGTCGCCATACCGGCAGCTGCATCGACGGCCGCACCCGCGAGATCGATCGAGAACGGAGTCACACGCTGGCCTGATTCGACATCCGGGATGTCCGCGGAACCGAGAAAACGACCATCGGCCGAGGTGACCTCGAGATATCCCCGTCCGAGTTCGACAGGGGCGCGCAACTGACCGGTCAAGGCGAGCATCGCACTCCCCGCCGGAACGGGCACCTGCACAGCCTGTTCCGCATCGGCCGCGTCGAAGACGATCTCGGATCCCAACCCCAACGCGGGCCAGGTCAAGACCAGCGGCTCGCCCTCCTGATCCTCGATCGACTCGGAGGGCTGGGCTATGGCAGTCGATGGAAATCCTGCCGTCGACAGCGACAGCACCAGTCCTACAACGAGAACCGAGCACGCCGTTCTCACTCGACCACAGATCGCATTCACTTGTTTCCCTCACCATCGTTCGACAGGCCATGAACAGTTTTTTCCCAGTACGACGCACGGAAGAAGAGTTGAAAAAGTCCCTTGACCGCCGCGAGCCCCTGCATGACCCAGTACGCGGGCACGGTCAGCGCGGCGAGGAGCAGATAAGGTTTCTCGGTTGCCCGCGTGGAGATCAGCCCCAACATCAATGTCACGACGTTCCCCAGCGTGAAGAGCAGCAGACTGACGTAGTAGATCGCGCCGGGTAGGAGCGTCTCCATGATCGCCGGATGCCCGACATACCAGAACAAGACACTGCACCAGAAGAGCAAGTTGATGACGTTGCTCAACGGCATCCCCAACGTGGTGTTCGCAAACCGCAGCGTCGGCACCAGGCCTATCTCGCGTACCAGTTTTCGGGGCGAACGAAAGTGCACCAGAAAGGTCTGCAAGTAGCCCTTGTACCACCGGGAACGCTGGCGAATCCAATTGACCGGATCACTGTTCGCTTCCTCGAGGGTCACCGAGTCCATCAGCGCCGTCCGGTAACCGTGGCGTGCCAGGCGAACTCCCAAGTCGGCATCCTCGGTGACATTGAACGAGTCCCAACCACCCAGCTCTCGCCACACACTGCTCCGGAAGTGATTCGACGTGCCGCCGAGAGGAATGACGCATCCGCGTCGAGCAAGCGCGGGAAGCATGTAGGTGAACCACTGGTCGTACTCCATGGCGAACCACTTGGTCAGGATGTTCTGCTTCTCGTTGAAGTAACCGAGACGGGCCTGAATACAGGCAACTTCGGGCGGCGACTCGGCGAACATGACTGCAGCTCTGCGTAATTGCAGAGGATCAGGGATGTCCTCGGCGTCGTAGATCGTGGCGTACTCGCTGCGTTCGAACTCGAGCGACATCCCGTAGTTGCAGGCCTTCGGTTTCGTTCGAGGCTCGCTCGGCGGCACCAGTACCGGAGTGACACCGCCGACCAGCCCTTCCTCGAACGCCTCGATGGTGGCGGAATCGTCTGCTTCGAGAAGCAACAAGATGTCCAACTTGTCGGGCGGGTAGTTCAACCGACCGACGCCGTCCATCAGCGTCCGAACGATCTCGGGTTCGTCGAATACCGGCAGCAGGACCGTGTAGTGGGGTAACTCGTCGTCGGGAACAGCCAGTGCCCGTTCGTCGGATACGCGCACGGCAACACTCTTGGTCATTCCGAGGTGCAGCAGGTACGTCTTGTCGATGATGGATGCCAGGTAATACAGGTTGACGACCACGACGATTGCGGTGAGTGTCTTGTCGGTCGCCAACACCAGCGCCGTCGACAGCACCAACGCCGACGCAAGCAGCCCGATCACCTGGCCACGCGTGAAGGTCATGGCCGCGGACCAACGCGCAGGCAACGCTTGGGTGTAATCAGTCATCGAAGGATCCGCTCGCCAGGATCGATTCGAGCGTCTCCACCAGGGTGTCCATGTACTTCTCCTGGCCCGAATCCCACTCCGCGCTGCCCTGCTGACGAGCCAACCAGTCGATCGGTCCCAGAACGGTTCCCTCGAACGTAGGCATCTTCGGGCGAGGAACGTTGCGAGGTTCATCCGCGCGCTTGGACATCATGAGATACACGCGCTGGAACACCTTGCCGTCGTCGGCGGACTGTGTCTTCCACGTCCACCCCAGCGCTGCCCACAGTGGTTCATTCGGAGTGCTGACCTCGTCGGTGCCGTTCTGCGAACCCACCACTACGACACCATGATCCAACTCCGCGAACTTCTCCTTCACACGGGCCGGCGGGTTCGATGCGTACCAGATCGACCCCCGGAAGCTGGAGAGAACACCCGCTGATCGGGCGGTGAACACGTCGAGGAACATCACCCGCTCAGGATCTCCGGCGACGTCCAACTCGTACCGGACAACCGAACCGCCGGGACCCAGAATTGCCGGTCCCCAATCGAACCGTTCCTGCTCACTCAGGTTGAAACTGTTCGAATCCGCAAGGCTGTCGAGCCAATCGGTCGGGGCGGTCGCCATGCTCGATTCGCGCATGCGCGAAGCAGGGTCCGGAAGAACCGCCAGCGCGAGCAAGGCCACCAGAGCCAGCACGAACACCGAAATCAACGACCGCTGTGGCATATCCAAATACGCCCCGGACGAATGAACTCCAGGACGAAAGAACGCGTACGCGGCCGCACAGCATGACGTCACGATGGACGGAACCACCAGACCCGCGGTACTAGACAGCGGCGTCAAGGCCACCGCGCCGAGAACGGTGCACACCGCCACAGCGAAGGACAACCCCCAGCGCACCGGCCGGCGCACCATCGCAAACCACACGGCAAGAGTATTGAGACCGGCGACGACGAGACTGAACACCAGCGGTGTACCGCCGAAGTACGCGGAGGCGAGCACCACCGTTCCCGGGAAACAGAACGCCGTGAACAGAAGAACGCGCCATCCGCGAAATGCCCGTCTGATGCCGAAATTGAGAATGCACCCGCAGAAAACCACCGCGAAAATTGGTACCAGCTCGATATGCCACAGCGTCGCACTCGCCAATAGTCGCGGAATCGCCATGTACGTACAGCCGATAGCCACCACGCAGATCACCAGCGCTGCGATCCAGTCCAATTCTTTGTCGTCGATGACCCGTCCCTGGGTAACCTGACCGACCCCATACCCGATCATGAGCACCCACATCGGCAACAGAACCAGATAGAGCGTGGGCGCACCGTCGATTGCTGCAAAAAAGTTAGCGGAAATCACCGGCGCGAATGCGACAGTGGTCGTCCCTGCAGTGAGGAGAAAGCGACCGGTAAGGGTAAATTGCCTAGGAGCACGGACACTCCGGGAGATCCGCGTACGCAGATTCTCTTTGTCGGGTGCCTGCACGTGAGCTTCTTGCTCTGTCGTCATCGACGGATCCGACTAGCCGCGACCGACATCGCGCCCTCCCCTTGGCATTTGCCATCATGCCCGATCACCGCCAGGGTGACGCACCGGATAATTACTCCATAGGCAGTAAAGCAAGTAAATCGAAAAAGTACAGCACGGTATCCACGTTAGTGAGGCAGCTCACCAACGTGGATAAAACGGGCATTCAGACCGAATGGTGCGCCATATCAATACTAAAGATCATTTGCTGTGAACGGGCTCTACGCGGCGCATTCTTTTCGACTTATCGCTTGAATGGAACACTGAAACCATTCATTCGTATGAATGAACCATCGAAGCGAGGAGGTCATCGGGCCCGCGCGAAACCCGGTCGGTTCGAGCCCCCTCACCGTCCCAGCTTCGGGATGCTGACGCCCACAGCAAACGCCGGCATCAGCCACCACTGCGCGTCGTCGACACCCGCCCGGGCGTAGTAGAACGCGATGCGCACAGACATTGTGAGCGACGAGTACTGGTTCTCTACAGCGAGCGGAAGCACGCAGCGGGTCAGTGGCCGCGCCATCACCCACCGCGAAAAGATTGTCGTATTTGATAACAAGCAAGGTCTGCTCCATCGTGCACGTCGCGCGAGCCGTTCTGCTGTCTCGACGCCTTCCACCGTAAGTGTTAAGCCCTGTTAAGCCCAAATCCACCGGTACCGATGTCATCAAGGACGACGCCGAAGCCGATACGACGCAACTCGCATACGAACTGTGCCTGACCGAGTTCACGGAAAAGCGACCGATTCGGTGATCTCGAGGACTACCGATTCAGGGTCGACGCCGGCTGCCCACACCACGGACGTGAGGCAATCCACGCAGTTCGGATGCGTGAAATGCGCACCGGACAGGTTGACGTGCAGAACCGAAGCCCGTATCGGCTGGCAGTCAGGCCCTCAGATCCACCGCACCAGCGCTGAGGACGGCGGGATCAAGGTCGATGATCAACTGGCTCGTTTCAGTAACTGCGATGAAATTGGCGGCACCGGACGTCGCGGCTGGGATGATTCCAGCGGGCCAACGCTTCGACGGCGACAACCGGTTGGGTGTGGTTTCGGTGGCAAACGAGGTGCTTCTCGACCATCACTGCCAGCAGTTCCCGCTGCGAGTCGATGATCGGATGCGGGGCAGTCCAACCTGACCTCTGTCGAGGTTGACGCGCGCCGCGCCACGATGCTCGCGCAGCTGAAACTTACTTTCGAACATAGTATTCGCTCGGACTTCGGGGCATGACGTTTCGGTATATAGCAAGTTAAACGAACAACATAAACAACCATTTGGCTGAATTATTCAATTGAAACAAACCTTCTGTTTAACGTGCATTTCGTGTTGAATCCTGGGCATTGCAGCTAATGTCACATACGCCACACATCGGATTTCACGCGGTAATCTTTTCACTGACAAAGCGCTTAGTTCTGCACAATCCTTTCGATCAGGCACCTTTCGGACTCGATCAGGGTCGGACTTGCGCCGCTGCACGTCAGCACACGCGGAACCTCGACGATCATCGCCCCACACACACGGGGCGGCGAACCGTCGCGGGCCGCGGAGGCTCATTCAACGTAAACCGGCTAGTCGGGGGACGCCGGTGTGCGTCTACAAACGCCGCCGCCAAAAAGGACCACATATGCCACAACCACGATCTGCACCGAACTCGCATTCCCCAAAACGAATCCGATTTCTCGCCATGCCGTCGGTCGGCATTCTCGCATTGGGCACCGCTGCGCTACTCATACTGCCCAATGCGACGGCAGGTGCAGCCATCGCGCCGGTGGACTTGGGAACAGCGGAATCTTATGCGGTGCTGGCTGGCACCACGGTCACCAACACAGGCCCATCGGTCGTCTCGGGCGATCTCGGCGTCAGCCCCGGCACCGCCGTCACCGGATTCCCCCCTGGCTTGGTAAACAACGGGGTCATTCATTCTGCGGACGCCGCCGCACTGCAGGCACAGGCGGACCTGACCACCGCCTACAACGACGCTGCAGGGCGGACGCCACCAACGTTGGTCTCGACCGACCTCGGTGGACAAACCCTTGCTCCCGGAGTGTACAAAGCGGACTCTGCGCTCGGACTGACCGGGACTGTAACCCTTGACGCCCAATCAGATCCGGCCGCCGTCTTCATCTTTCAAGCAGGTTCGACGTTGATCACGGCACCGAGCAGCAAGGTCAACCTCATCGGCGGTGCGGACCCCTGCAACGTGTTCTGGCAGGTCGGCAGCTCCGCCATACTGGGCACCGCCACCACGTTCATCGGTACAATCATGGCGCTCACCTCGATCACTCTGGAAACCGGAGCCACGGTTGCCGGCCGAATCCTGGCACGCAATGGTCAAGTCGCACTGGACACCAACCTCATCACACGTCCGACGTGTTCCACGCCGCCGACCACTACCACCGCGCCACCCACCACAACCACCACCGTGCCACCCACCACCACAACAACCGTGCCACCCACCACCACAACAACCGTGCCACCCACCACCACAACAACCGTGCCACCCACCACCACAACCACCGTGCCACCCACCACCACAACAACCGTGCCACCCACCACCACCACAACCGTGCCACCCACCACCACCACAACGACACCCCCGATCACCACCACCACAACAACCGTCCCCCCGGTGGTCATCACCATCCCCCCGATTCCCGGACTACCTTCGATTCCCGGTGTCCCACCGGTGATCACGATTCCGCCGATCCCTGGAGCACCGAATGTGCCGGGCGTACCGAATGTGCCAGGAGTCCCCAATGCTCCCGGCGTTCCGAACGCACCGGGGACACCCAACGCGCCAGGTACACCTAATGCACCGCAAGCTCCAGCCCCCAACAATGGACCCAACGGTGGCCCGAGCACCAATGCACCCGGTGGCCAGATCACGCAGATTCCCAACGGTGGAGTCGACACCGGTGACGGCAGTACCGCTCAGCAGAGTAATACGCGTCAATCGGCACCGATGTGGACGGCTGCGGTGGTACTCGTCGGTGGAGCCGGACTGATAGTCGCTCGGCGCCAGAACCGAAACATCAACGGCAGCTGATGTTCTCCCACCGCCACTCGGGATACAACGATCGTCCCACCGCGCCTCGACATCGGGGCGCGGTGGGAGGGCTCGTCACTGCGGTTGTACTCGCGATAGCGCTTATCACCGGATGCGGCGCGTCGACAGATACCGATACGTCGACGGTCAACCAGCCGCTATCGTTGGCCGACTCCCCCAGTTCAGCTTCGCCAGCCACACCTCAACCGGCCGCGCCGTCGCTCGCACCTTCGGAAGATCCGCAGGCCATCGATACGGCGGTTGCTGTCGCGCCGCTCTCGGCGTCGACGCCGGTGCGGATCGAGATTCCGGCAATCGGTGTCGATTCCGACCTCATCGGATTGGGGCTGCAGGCCGACGGCACCATGGAGGTGCCGTCGGGTGGATTCCCTGGCGGCTGGTACGACGGTTCACCTACCCCGGGTGAGATGGGCCCCTCCATCGTCGCCGGGCACGTGGATTGGGGCGGCGACCCTGGGATTTTCTATCGTCTACGCGAACTGAACAGCGGGGACAGTGTCATCGTCAGCCGTCAGGATGACAGCGTGCTGACCTTCACCGTCTCGGACATCGAGCAGTATCCCAAAGCCGAGTTTCCGACGGCATCGGTGTACGGCGATATCGATTATGCCGGTCTCAGATTGATCACTTGCGGCGGTGCGTTCGACAGCGATGCCGCGAGTTACGACGACAACATCGTCGTGTACGCAGCTCTCACTTGAACCCAGCAGAAGAGTCAAGATCGTCACCGACGAGCTCTCCACTATGCGGCAGCGAAGGCATCGCTGCCGCATAGTAGTTCGCGAACAACGCCATCGAAACGGAGGACCACGCCTGGAGGCGTGGTTACGCAAATGTAAGACCTGCGACGCAACCCCCATCGCAGCGAACGCGATCGACGCGGTGCATTCGTAACATGCGCCCTGTTCAGCTACTTTCGTGCTCCTCGCTCGGCCAGAACACACACGCGATGAGCACGAGCGCCCAAATTCCAATCGGAAGTCCCGGCCAGAACTTGATCGCAGATCCGTCCATCAGACTTTGCACTCCCCAAATGCCCACCATCAGCACCGAACCGCCGAGCCAGTACTGCCACTCTCTGAGCCACTCGCGTAGTTCATCCCGTTTACGTTTTTCGCTCGCGGTGGTGGCCGGCAGCAAAGGAGGCAGGTCAATCAGAGTGGCTGTGATCTGGTCTATCGATTGAGCGCTGTTCACGTCCTCGATCCGATCGTTGTACTCCTCACCGCTCAAAGCCCCTCTGGCTAGAGCGTCCGTCAGGTGGAGAGTTGCATCGAGGCGCTCTGCGTCGGTGGCTCGACGAGTTGGCAGGTAGTCGGACATGTTTCGGACTCCATTCGATCGACACTGACAACATCCAGCATAGAATACGTTTGTATTCTATGCTGGATGTTGTGCCCCCGACCTACAACCCCAACGAGCGACGGCGACATGTCGGAAACATGCTGCTGGAATTGATCGCCGACGAAGGCCTCGCCGGAACAAACATCCGAGCAGTCGCTGAACGCGCCGACTGCTCCGTCGGGGCAATCCAGAAGCACTTCCGCACCAAAGACGAAATGCTCGAATTCGCACTACAACTCGTGGGCGAACGAGTGGAAGCCAGGCTCCAGTCGGTCGATCGCACCGGCACCCTCGTCGACGTCGTGCGGAGTTGGTTACTCGCCACGCTCCCGCTCGACGCCGAAAGAAGAGCCGAAGCCCGAATTTGGGCGGAGTTTTCAGTCCGAGCGATCGGACATCGCCCCTACTCCGAAGCCGCCATTGCAGTCGACAACGACATCCGCGCAGCACTCACCCAGTATCTCGAGGAGGGGCGACGACAAGGCGCCGTTTCTGCAGACATCGAAACTTCAACTGTGGCCGATGCATTGATCGCAACCAGTGACGGTCTTGCGCTGACCATGCTCTACGACGAGGGCAGAGAAGTAGAAGCGTTGGCCGCATTGGATGTTGTCATCAATCGGCTCCTCCCACTTCCCTGAAACCTGACGTCCAGCAGCGCATGTAGATGGACCGTCTCGGTGAGTGGAAGATTCCGCGTTCCAAGTGCACGATCTCGTGAGAGAGTACCGCCCGCCGCTCGACCCAGTCGAGCCTGAATGCGAACAACGGCAACACTACTCGTCGTCCAGAATGCCGGAGTCGGTGCACTCACCGACTCGTACGGTGGCCGATTCGGACTGGCTCATAGGAGATAAAGAAGGGGCGCTCAGGCAGGCACAGGGACGTTCGACGGTGTGGGTACGACCTGTAGATAGATCGACAGAGATGGCTCGCCGTCTGTGAACGTCTCTACGCGGTACGTGCCTGGCTTCGGTATGACAGCGTTGGTCAGGTCGACGACGAGCGGGTTGGACATCGTTCGAGGGTCGTAGTCGTCTCCGGGTGTTTGCTGTAGTTCGGCCACGGCGAACAGTTCGGTGATAACCGTATTCGGCTCATCTGCGTCGACGAGTCGAATCTTGACCTCGACGTCCGGCTTGCCATTGGCGTCGAGAACGGCGACAAGGTAGAGGCCTAGATGACTTGGGAAGACCGGTCGGGTTGCGCGGCTGACTCCGCCTTCGAGGACATTGACCAATCCGTCTGTGACCGTGACGTGCGCGGAAAAGAAGAGCGAGCTAAACATGGTGCATGTCCTCTGCGTCCGTGGGCGTGAGTCTGGTTACGAGTGCACCCTGTCGACGGTCGGCAACTCCGGCTTCGCCGAAACTGAGATTGCTGTGCTTCGTGCCGCCAAAGACGATGGCCGGAGGTGACTGTGCGCTCTTATTGCTGTGTAGAACCAGGATTCGATAGGCGTCGTTCGCGTTGGGGCGCGATACGGAGGGCTTTCCGACGCCGAATACGTGGATTTCGGGCTCGTTTTCGGTCGCTGTCATCTCAAAGATCGCATCGATGGCGAGTGCGTACGCGCGGATCGTGGCCAGACGCGGGTTGGCGTCGATTCGCTCAAAGCGCGAGACGGCGCTCTTGTCGACGCCCATCTTCTCTGCGACGTCGGTTTGTGTCAGGCCGCGGTCGTTGCGAATTTTGACCAGCTGCAGCTTGAACGAAAGCTCCGTATTGGAGAGGCGTCGCGCTAGTACGGCGCTTCGCGTTTGTCGTCGAGGTGTGCGTGCCATGTTCTCAGCCTCCTGGGTTGATGCAAAAATCGCAACACCGGGTGTTGAACGCCACGTCAGAGGCTGTCCAAGCGGTGCCGGTAGTCGCATCTTTTCCAGGAGCACCATCTGGCGATGGATTCGAGCGCAGCCTTGATGTGCTTCGTCTGGGCGGTCTTCTGTTTGTTGTTCGACCAGCTCGTGTGCTTGAACTCGATGAGGGCTGCGAGCAAGGCGTGTTGATCAGATGGGGCCTCACCGAAGTACAGGCGGTATTTACGGTGGCCTCCGTCGGGTTCTTCTGGTCCCGCCGATTTGATTTCGGCCAGCCATGGCGGGTTGTGCCGACTGATCTTGCTCAGCCACCCGATAGGGGCGTCGTACTGGTTGTTGGGTAGGCCGCCCGGATCTTCCGCTATATCCATCATGTTGAGCAGATGCTCGATCTCCAGTTCCGATTCAGTCGAGTATCTGTCGAGTGTGCGGGTGTAGAGGTCGGTCTCGAACCATTCGCACCCACCCGCAGAGGCTTTCGAAAAGTGTTCACGTCGTTGAGGCAACTGGGCAATCCCTTGATCGAAAGAGCACGGCTCATGCCGCGTTTGTCCGGGATACGGATGCTACAACGACGGTAGGATTCGCCCATCTGAATGACCCTGGCAAAGCGATACATAACGCCAAGAAGCCTCTCGGCACTCCGGTGGTCAGTATCGACTTCGGATGTATGGGAACACAGGACACGTCCACGTTGACGGACGGACGAAGCGGCTTTCGCGGGAGGCAAGGGGTATCTGTTACCTTGCGGTGTCACCGACGTGGACGGACAAATGTCCCACCCTGTCCCCTTACCTCGTCCCAGCTTCATCTCAGTACCGTGGGCCGACAGCGGCAGGTGCACCGTCGAGGATCTCGAGATCCTCTGCAGAAAGAGTGAGCTGCGCAGCAAGGAGGTTGGCGTCGAGGTGAGTCGCCTTCGTCGTCCCCGGGATCGGGATGACGTGCTGGCCCTGCGCCAATACCCATGCCAACGCGATAGCTGCCGGCGTCGTGGCGTGGCGATCGGCGACTGACGCGAGGGCGTCGACGATTGCTTCATTTTGTTGCGCCGCCGAACCGGTGAACCGGGGAAGGGTCGTCCTGAAGTCGCTCGACGGCAGGGCCGCAGTATCGAGGCTCCCGGTCAGGAATCCGCGCCCCAGCGGTGAGAAAGCAACGAACACCGCGTCGCGGTCACGGGTCCAGTCGACGATGTTCCCGACAGCGGCACCATCAGGAGTATTGCCCTGCCCCAATGCGTCTCGGGTCCATACCGATAGTTCGGATTGAACAGCCGCCACCGGGTGGATACTGTGCGCCGCCTCGGCTTGCTCGACCGTGACTTCACTCAAACCCAACGCTCGAACCTTGCCTGCAGCAACAAGATCGGACAGCGCTCCCCACGATTCCTCGATCGGCACCTGATCATCGACGCGGTGCAGGTAGTAGAGATCGATGGTGTCGATTCCAAGGCGCCGCAGACTGTCATCGCACGCCTTCCGAAGGTGATCGGGACGGCCGTTACGTGTCAGTGTCGGCTTCCCGCTGTCCATGGAACCGATCAGGCCCGCCTTCGTCGCGATGACGACGTCGGCGTCAGCCACAGCGTTGCCGACAATCTTTTCGTTCTCTCCGGCGGCGTAAGCGTCACTGGTATCGAAGAAATCGATTCCCGACGCGAGTGCGTGGGCAAGAATCTCCGAGCCTGTGCGGGCCGAATCCGCGTCGTCGCGCGCATAGGCCCAGTTGATGCCCATGCAGCCGAGTCCGATGGCACTGACGTCGCGGTCGAGGGCGGGGATTCTACGAGTTGGAATTGACATGTGTGTACCCACTTACTGGTCGTTGTCCGTTGGATTGGGGACTGCGGCTCCCTCGCAGTCCAGCCCCTCCGAGATGAGGAGTTCGTAGTGTGAAATTTTCGACTCCAAAGCGTTGCTGGCATCGGTGAGGTGCCGTTGACGCTCCGCGATACGCGCGCGGTGCGCGGAGAGAATAGCGACCCGCTGACGATGCGTCGCCGGACCGCCGTCGATGAGCTTCACGAAATCGCGCATATCAGCAGTCGGCATACCCGTCGACCGAAGGCGAACAAGCAGATTCAGCAAGGAGACCATCCTCGGCGTGAAAACGCGTCGACCATTTGGTGATCGGGGAATGTCAGGAGTCAACCCCTCTCGCTCGTACCACCGAAGCGTGTCCTGGGTCAGCCCCGAGCATTCCGCCATCTCGGCAATTCCGATGCCCTCGGGTCGGCCAGTCGATGTTTGCCGTGCTGGTGCACTCATGAATGCGACAGTACGTCTTGGAGTGCACTCCAAGTCAACCTTCGATTCCGCGCTGCCCGGGTCGCCCGATCGCCCACGTGGCCGCCGAAATGGGCATCTCCCGCCACAGCGTCACAGGTCGTGGCCGAGATCGAATCCATGCGGTGAACCCGAAAATGGTCGGCCTCACGAATTACGTTCGAACTGCGCGCCGACGCCATCGGGATCTTCGCGAAACCACCCGGTCAGATGATGCACGTCGACATCAAGAAAGTCGGGAGAATCCCCGACGGCTGCGGTTGGTGTGCCCACGGGAAGTCGAACGCTACAGCCATATCCTCGCCGAGGAGGTGCGCTACTCCCGTGAACAGCAACGACGCACCGCTGTCGAAATCTGGAACGTTCACTGCAATTACCACCGACCGCCTTCAGCACGCGCAGGACGACCGCCTGCCGCTTACCGCCGGCCCGGCACCGCGTCACTGACGTCCGTACCTCATACCGCTAGCCTGTCCGTGTCTATCAACCATCGGGAGGCAGCACGTGCACGCATCCGGCAGGGTTAGTCCGATACTCATCACGGCATTGTTGCTCGCCGCAGCGGTTGGCTGCAGTACAGGACCGGACGAGAGTCACGCCCAGGTGGACCTGCGCCCGGCTCCCACTACCCCGCGCAGTGACGGCCAGGGCAGCTACATCCAGTTCGAATCAGGTTGGTTCGGGGCCGCAAGCCTTCCGGCCGGAACCGAAACACAGTGCACCACCAACTCCGACGGATCCTCCCGCGCCTTTTCAGCCGCCACCAGCGACTTCGCCATATTCGACGAAGGCAGCGCCAGACCAGGCGAGGACTTCTCGCTCAAACTCCTGTTCGGCCCCACCCACATCTCAAACGAGGCAGGAGAAAAGACGGACTACATGTCGCTGCAGTACGTCGACCGCGAGGGCGTCCACCATGACCTGACTGCCTTGGACCAGCTCGACATTCAAGTCGTCGACACCGAGATTGTCGGCGCGGGATTCTCGGCAACAACACGCTCGATCGAACCCGACTCGACCACCGATGTCACCGTCACAGGCTTCGTCAAATGCTCCTCAGTCACCGACGGCCCAGTGTTCTGATGATGCACACTCCGACACAGACACCCGCGGCCACGTACTGGCCATGCACTGTTCGCCTGGGCCCGGTTAGCGGCTTCACCAATGACAACCGCCGATGGCGTCTCGAACTGGCACCTCACTAACAGCGGCCCACCGCGGTCAGCGCGAAGCGCTTCCGAGGTCGTCACGGACATACCAAGCAACCCAAAACAGTGGAAAGCATGGAACGGCCAGCACCGCCAAGGCCCATTTACCGGTGCGGCGGTATTCACCGAGGCCGGTGAGAACCGCCAGAAACGCAACCAACACCACAGGCGTTGCGAGAACAAACAATGCAGCAGTCGTCATGTGGCGCTCCTGTCTGCGCTGGTTGGTCCTACCGTCGAACCTCAAATCGTCGGCCTCGCGTTGCCGCGACTGTGACGCAACGATATTCGTTGGCTTGCTTCCCACATCGAAACATAGCCGAGTGTCAAGGAAATCGGCCCTTGTGACTGATGTGTGGGGTCATCGGCGGCCCGGTAGTGAAGGTCGGTGTCCTCCGAGAGTGAGCATCGCCAGGGAGATGAGTGCCTCTGGACGGACAAATCCGAAAGCGATGCGAGTGAGGAGTCGGATCTTGGTGTTCATGGATTCGACGAGTCCGTTGGACAAGCAGTGTTCGATAGCAGCAAGGATCTGTTCGCGGTGGCCGCCAATGCGACGTTGCAGTGTGACGAACGATTCGATACGGCTGCGCCGTGCCCACTGAATCCAGCGTTCGAGTGCGTCGGCGGCCTGGTCGACGGGGAGCTCCGGTGTCGTGGTCGACGACGACGGTGAGGTACTTGTGGCCGCGTTTGTACGAGATCTCGTCGATCCCGATTCGTGTCAGGCATGCTATCGCGTCGATACCGGCGGCGGTGTCGGCCCACACCCGAGCGATGATCGATCCCACTGTGCGCCAGGCGATCCGCATCAGCTCGGTGATTGCCTTCTTGGAGCACTGTGTGGCCAACCAGGCGACCTGCTGATCGAACGAGCGCGTATGCCCGGCACCATGACGAGCCCACGGGGCCTGGCGCACCGTCGGCCCGTGGATGCGGCAATCAACCCGCGGAGCATCTCCCTCCAGGAAGATTTGAACGGTTCCCACATCCAGGCCGCGCCACTGCCGTCGACCTTGCCCACGGTCATACCAGGAGGCCCTCGAACCGCAAGCTCCACATCGACCCCTGGTCGCACTTGCAGGCCTTGCATGCGCCACGATCGATTGTGTGTCGTCGTCGAATTCGACGTTCTCGACGTTCTCGACGCCCAACACAGTGCGCCATAAGCTAGCGTTCTGCACGCCGTTCTCCGTTCTTCAGTTTTGACCTTCGACAAGCCAAAACCTAGACGGGGGAGGGCGTGTGGCCGCTCAGGCGCGATCAGCGACCCAACCGTGATGGCTCGGAAAACCAACAGGATCCGAACCCTGGAGCGCGGCCACGGCGTAGCCCCCGCGGACGGCCACTAATTACCTCCAGCGAGCGTTGCGTGGGTTACGTGACATCGAGCCAGTTCCCGGCCGGGTGGCCGTCGCTTCTCACAACTAGAATCGAACAACGTTCTGTATCCGAGGATGGGAAAATGCATGTCGCGCTATGACGACCTGGTCAGCAAGGTCCTTCACGGGATTCTAGAGATCGACGACTGGCTCTCGATCGCGGATGTATTGCTGCTTATGGGGACGAGCTCGGGGGATGCAGATCGCTCGGATGTCAGGTTAATTCTGGATTGCGTCAACAACAGCGATCTGTTGAAGCTCGGAAGGGTCAGCGACAAGTATGACGAAATCCCGAAGCCAGTTCCGGTAGAGGCTTTGCTCGATCACATTTTCGAGACCACGGACTCCTCCGATAGATCTGGGCTGATGATGGCGCTTTTCCTCGCCGATGTATGACCGGCTGCTGCGGATGCGCCGTGCCAGGATGCGTCGGACGTATCGGGGATCTGGTCAAAAGGGATTGAGCTAGAGGAGCCACAGTCGCTCGTGAGACGATTACGCGATGCCAGGTATTCGAGTCGCGTGGGCCGTGCTCGCAGTAATCGCCGTAGCGCTGGGCGTAAGGGCCACCGACTGGCCGATGCTCCAAATAACCAACTGCGAACTCGGCTTGACGATGGCTCCAGAAAGCTGTGAACAGCCGCTACTCGACTACTTCCGATTCCCGCTCGTCCTCGTGCTGGCGATCCCTATTGCGCTTTTTCTGGTCGCCGCGGTCGTCTGCAGGTCTTCGATGTCATGGGTAGCTGCAGGAACCATGCTGGTCCTGACGGCAGTGGGCTTCTACAACGCGGGCATGTCGACGCCATCGTTGTGGTCGCCGCTGGCAAGCGCTGCCCCGGTGACGGTACCGGCGCTCGTGCTGGCGGTCTTCCACCAGCTGGCCGCCTCGCGCAAGTCCAGCAATCAGACGATGCCACGTTGACGGACCGGCCGTGACGGCCCGGCGGCGATCAAGACAGCGGCCAGCACACACAGAACGAGTACTCCGAAATTGTCGATCGGGATAACTGGATCGTCGCGGGAGTAGCGGGCCTGCTCTTAAAAATAACTCTGTCCAGCTTGGAACACCGACAACACGACCAGAACAATTGCCGCCTGGCCTGACACGAATCGGGATCGACGAGATCTCGTATAAACGCGGCCACAAGTACCTCACCGTCGTCGTCGACCACGACACCGGAGCTCCCCGTCGACCGGGCCGCCGACGCACTCGAACGCTGGATTCAGTGGGCACGGCGCAGCCGTATCGAATCGTTCGTCACACTGCAACGTCGCATCGCCGGGCACCGAGAACAAATACTCGCTGCCATCGAACACGGCCTGTTCAACGGACTCGCCCGCTTCCAGAATACGAGCGTGCATTCGCCGAACTCGCGGACGAACCCGCGGCGTGGCGCCGAAACGGACAAGTCGTCGCTGTGCGATTTCCGGACCCGGAGGGGCGACGAGACGCGGCGGGACGAGTCATCCCCCACGAATTCGTGGTCTTTGGTGACGGGGCCGACGTCGTGAACTCGGTGTACGACGGAGAACAGCACCTGTGGCCACTGGTCGAACAATCCTTCGAACATGTGTGGGACGCCGATACAACGCCGTCCTTCGCCGACCTGCGGTTCGAATGAGCCGCCTCGGTTGATATGTAGGAAAACTGATATGTAGGAAAGTTTGTCAAGAGGGCATGGTGAGGCGCCGCCGGGGAGCTACCCCGATGGCGCCTCGTAACTTCCTCGGCGAGTGTGCCGCAGAACCACGAATGCCGCACCTGCTGCCAGGACCGAGCCGACGGACACCGCGGTGGACGTCCACGTCCAGGCGGTCGGGGAGAACGTCGGCTCGATCGTGGTGAGCGGGGTGTAGGCCGTCCAACCGAACTCGGCGACGATCGGAATCGACACCGCGATCGGCGTCGTCACCGACATCGTCGCGGCGGGTACATCCGTAGGAAGCAGCGAAGCGTAGAGCAAGCCGACAGCGAAGGGAAGCACGAAAACGTTGGCCCCCATGTTGATCCAGTCGAGCGGTGGATCGGTGAACAATCCCGTAGCAGCGACCACCGCCAGGAGCGCGAAACCCGTCATCGGTGAACGCCATCGCCACCCGACCACCGAGCCCGCCAACAACAGCGCAACGAACACGAGCGCTGTCGACATCTCGAACGAACCGGTGGAGCCGGCACCCAGATACGCCAGCGCGGCGAGAACGACAGCCCCGGACGCGGCAGGAAGAGCGAACGCCGCGCCGACCAGTAGCGGGATCACCACAAGCCCGAGCAACCACCGATTCTGCATGGCCTCGCCGGTCCCGAGGCTCCACACCGATCGCTGAAACAGCCAGTAAAGCACCAACCCGGCAACAGGAATTACTATCCCTACCAACAGGACTCGACCCTTGTTGTCCACGGGTTCGGGTTCTTTGTCGAACGCTTTCATCGACGCCGACACAGCCAACAAGACAGCGAACACACCGAGCGCGACCAGTAGATACGTCTGCGGTGCATCAGGCTCGAGGTAGTCGGCGTAGCGACGCGACATGCCTTCGCTTTCCAGCGGGCCCGCCATAGCCGTCGCGGACACCACGCCGACCACCAGAGCGCACTGCAATGTTCGACGCTCCCGCATGCCGGTGAGAGCCGCGACACCGCCGAGAATCAGCCCCGCTGCAAGAGCCCGCAATTGCAACTGCCCGGCCGGTTGCACGAGCGAGACGACCGCAAGCAGCACGACGCCGAATCCCGCTGCCGCACCGGCACTCCGGGTACGTGATACCACCGTCGCAATCACCACGGCAACAATCGCACCCAGCGTCGCCGCCGACGCGGCACTGTCGAAGAAGACATCGAGCCGGTCACCGCCGGAGACGAACGCGAAGTTGTGCGAGACCGTTGTCGTCAGCGTCAACGCCGCCACGAACGCCCCCGCCAACAGGGTCACATGCGCGAGTGCGCGCTTCCCATTCATCCGTTGACGTTCTGTAGGAAGACCACGAAGGCAAGTATGCCAACGAGTAAGACGGCGTTGGCTTTCCAATAGCGCTGCAGCACAGCCGCGAATTCGCGTAGGAAAGCCTTTCGCGAGTGGGTCCGGGCAGCTCTGGCCCCCGTCACATGAGCGTTGATACCCAGATCGCGGGTGAGCCCTGCTGTTCTCAGCACATGAAAGTCGCTGGTGACGACAATCATCGGCTCAGATGTCAGGCCCGCCGAGTCCAGTAACTCCTTGCTGTACACGAGATTCTCGCGGGTATTCCGCGACTCCGTCTCCGCAAAGACCTTCGCCTCCGCGACGCCCCGCGCAGCGAGGTACTGCTTCATCGCAGTGCCCTCGGCCACCGACTCGTCGGTCCCCTGCCCACCCGACACGATCAGAGCTGGCCAGCTGCCGGCCTCGATCTGACCGTTGTACACCCCGAGCGCACGATCCAACCGGCTCGTCAACAGCGGAGTGACGCTGCCGCCCGGACCTAACCCGCAGCCCAACGCGACGACAGATGCACTCCCCTCCGGCGGCTCGATACGTCCGTAAATCAAGGCGTACACGGCAAACGCTGCGAGCTGCACAACCAACAACACCGCCGCCCACAGCACGAAAAACCACAACTCGAGAACGACCACCGCGATCAGAAGTACAAGCCCGAGCACCGCGACGAGGCCGAGCGCAACCGCACGTGCGTCAAAGGACATTTGTCGAACCTATCCGACAGCTATGCCCCACCGCAGGTCTCGGTGATCAAAGGTTCGATCGGATCAGCCGTCAGAGCAATCACTCCCGCGAGCCGCGCCTGCATGCACAAACCACCCGACATCCACTCGTCCCAATCGATCTCGTCCTCTTCATCCAGATAACCCTCGGGAACCGAGCGATCCGAAGGGTCAGCCACCCGCCCCAACTCGAAATGCCGCTCGATGCCGCCATCGACGGCGTACACGAACGTCGACAGCAAATTCACATCCCACTGCACAGTGATGCTGGTGCCGAACGCATCCGACAACCGCTCCGGCAGCGGTGGCAACACCGCATTGATCGCGAACTCCTCGAGCACCCACACCCAGCCACCGGCAACACCCGCAAACCTCTGCGCCAGATCATCATCACCGAGCGAATCCATCCACTCGTCGTCACTCATCCCCGCAGCCCGGCGCACCTTCCTCGGGTTCACGGAATTGAACACCTCGAGCACAGCCTCCGGATCAGCGGAATGCACCAGCGTGAAACACAAACCCATATCGAAGCGGTCGTCCTCCTCGACCCACGCAAAATCGTCCTGAGAAATTTCTGTCGACGTCATCAGGACAGCTTTCCACTCGAAGAGGCACCAGCCCAACACGCAGCAGTCCCCGGACAATTTGTCGCAATACAGGACCTACAGTCGGCTCCATGTCCGACACCGCGAACTACGACGTGTACACCCTGGAGCTAGGCCCGGTCGACACCCTCGGCGAAATGCATGAGCTCGAAGGTCTACTGCTGATCAGGTGAACTGACAGATGCGGTACTGCGACTGACTCAGCAACGAATGAGTCAGTCGTACAACGGTTATCGCCTCGGCCAGCGCGAAGGCTGCCTGGTGATAGGTGACGACCTCTGGCAGCATCTCATCAGGTTCTCGACCGAGGTGAAAGCCACCGATCCGTTCCATGAGCGGAAGAAGTGCATCAGGGTCCTCGCCGCTCCGTGAGTCTGCGAACATCTTCTCGAACGTTGTGACCGTCGACCCGTCTCGGAAGAACTTGAAGTAGCTGATGGCAGGGTTTCCATCGATGCTGACCACTGTCCGACCAACCGATAGTGACTGCTTGGCATCGTCACCGAGGTAGCCGTAGGGCTCGTAGAATACGACGGCATCATCGACTTGAAGGAGACCGCCGATCAGATCGAACCCGTGGTCATACGCGAATTCGGTGAGGGCTTCGTAATCACCGCTACTCGATGCGGTCACCGCCGGTAGCACTGCCGCTACGTCGTCGATGGTCGCTGAAGTGCAGATCGTCAAACAGAATCCCTCGTCGAACAGAAATGGATTATCTCGGATCCATGCGTAATCGGTGTAACGCACGTCGGTCATCGTCCTAATCTACGTCGATTGCCCTGATCAAACCTGTCGGTATCGCGTGTAATCAGAAGGCTTCACATACCTGTGACCGTTTCTTGGATGACGCGTAAGCATCGAGCATAGAAACGTCCGCTTGCATTCCGGCACCAGTCAAGGCCCGAACGCCAATTCACGATCCACTGCGAGTTCATCCGTTGACGCGCCGTTGTATGGAATGCGGATCTCAATGAGGGAAGCAACCCCGAGCGTATGAGGTGCACACTCTCGACTGTTCGGCTCGTGCAAGCTGCGAGCGCAGCGTTGTATCGGTGACCTGGGTGGGCCGGTTCCGTTCAGTCGGTCATCGAGCATGGCGGGGACAAATGGGTGGTGTGTCGTTTCTGACGTCGACACTCAGAGGGCTGGGCCTGACCGCTTCGCTCGGACGGCTGCTGGCGAACCGAGTTCTGTACCGATTGCCGATCGCCGTCAATCCGTCGAGGTGCCGTCCGGCATCGTTGCCTCAGTGAGATCTGCACCGGTCAGGACAGCAGTGCCGATTTTCGCGCCGGTCAGGTTGACCTTGCCTAGATAGGTACCAATCAGGATGGCGCCGGTCAGGTCAGCGTCAGCGAGGTACGCGCCGGTCATGTACGCGCAAGAGAGATCCGCTCCGGCGAGATTCGCGTGCCCGAGAAAGGTTGACGTCAGATATGCCAACGTCAGGTCTGCATCCCTCAGACAAGCCCGCGTGAGGTAAGCGCCGGTGAAGTTGGCGTCGTGAGCGGTCACTCCAGTGAGATCGGCCCTCGCCAGATCAGTGCCGACGAATTCGGCGGACGTCAGATCGGCGCCGGCGAGGGTGGCGTCGGTGAGATCGGCTCCAGACAGGTCGGCACCGGTGAGGTCCACGCCCGACAAGTTTGCACCCGCCAGGTTCACCCCTGCCAGATCGGCGTCGACGAGACTGGCGCTCTTCAGGCCACGGACTCGGAGGGAATTCCAGGCCGCGACATCCGTGCGGAGTAGTTCGAGGAGATGCGTCTGCGCTGTCGATGTCATTGAACCCCCGGTAGGACAAGCACAGTGACTGGCCACCACCTGACCAGGGCAACCAACGCCACCGAGCATCAAGTTGACAACGTCAACCTAGCAGCGACTCGTTGACAGCGTCAACAACCTCATATCCTGAGGAGGTGCAAGAACAGACCCGAGACACGCGCAGCACCTTGATAGCCGCGGCCAGCGACCTCTTGGCACGGGGCGGGCCCGCTCACGTCACACTGCGAGCAGTCGGCGCGGCCGCCGATGTGTCGCGGACCGCGCCGTACCGCCACTTCCAAGACAAAGACGATCTGCTCAGTACGGTGGCCGCCGAGAACCTGACGTTCTTGAAAGCGGAGATGCAGCGCGCAGTAGCGGACCCCGCGACAGCTTCCACCTCGCTGTTCCGCGCCTGCCTTGCCTACGTCCGTGTCGCCTGGGAATACCCGAACCATTACCGACTCGAGTTCGGAGGCGACTACGCGTTCAAGCCGAGCCGGGTGCTGAAAGAGACCGCTACCGACTTCACCAGCTATTTCCATGAACTGGTCGTCGAGGCGCAGCGGAGCAACATTCTCATCACCGGCGACGCCCGGGACGTCGGCCCGCTGCTCTGGGTCCTGTTGCACGGGCTGGCAATGTCCAACCACCTGATTACCGACCGGACAGGCGAATCCGGGACAGGCTACGGAGTCGACGACCTGCCGCGCATTCTCGGTCTGGCCTTGCGAAACCTCACCCCACACTGAGCGGGAATTGGATCGACTCCGGGGAGTTCATGTCCCCGTTGCCGGAAACTGAGAACTGCTCCTGTCCAGATGGTTTCGATACCTGACTGTCGCATCGGTTAGAAGTACCTCGAGCAGTTCGGTCAGTGCCGGCAGTGCGGTCGTCGCTCCCCTCGTGGAGTCGATGGTCCGCTTCTTTGACCAAACAGGCCCCATGAGATCAAGCATTGGCTAGGTTCTCGACATGCAGAGGAAACTGATTGCGGCGCTCGGCTCGGTAGTTGCGTTGCTGTTCGCCGGAACCGGCCAGGCCTCGGCGTCGGAACTCCCGGTGTCGTACGACTTCTTCGGCGGCATCGTGCCGGAGCTGACCAATCCCGGTGGCTCACTACCCGGTTCCAACGACTACGGGTGCGTGCCGTCCGAAGAACATCCCGACCCAGTGGTGCTCGTGCACGGAACCGGCGGCTCGCAACAGACCAACTGGGGGACATACGTTCCTCTGCTGAAGAACGAGGGATACTGCGTTTTTGCGCTCACCTACGGTGCACCGGACGGGTTGCCCTGGCCTGCAACGGCAATCGGGGGCATGGGAAACATGGAGGACAGCGCGAGCGAGTTCGCCACCTTCGTCGACGGAGTTCTCACCGCTACCGGCGCCTCCAAGGTGGATGTCGTCGGCCACTCCCAGGGCACGATCCTGCCTGCCTACTACGCGAAGTATCTGGGTGGCCGCGACAAGATCGACAAATACATCTCGATCGCACCCGCATGGAACGGCACCACCGTGGCAGGAATGGACCTCATATTCGAACAGGCCCGGCGACTCGGAATGAAAACCGAGGACCTACCGATCTGCCATGCGTGTGGCCAGCTCGATCCCGACTCGTCGTTCATGCGGGCGATCCGGGAGGGTGGCTACTACTACCCCGAGATCGAGTACACCAACATCGCAACGAAGTACGACGAACTCGTCGTCCCGTACTCCTCGGCCCTGCAGCCCGGTGGCGACAACGTTCACAACATCCTCGTCCAGGACGGATGCGACGTCGACTTCACCGAGCACGCCGGCATCGCCGGATCCCGGCGAGCGGCCCACTTCGTGCTCAACGCCCTCGATCCAGAGAATCCGCGGCCGGTCCCCTGCGATCGAGCGGCACCTTTGTCCGGCTCGGCCTTCTGAGCGCACAAAGCAATCGAGTAAGTGCGTCCCGGCGGCGGTCAATCGAACCGAGCCAGGCCACCGCGGATGTAGGGCGCAATGCGAATACGAGGTCGGGCGGGCCCCGGACATACTCGCCGAAGGGCGGCGTCGATACGCATCGGGATACCGAACCGCCCATCCCCCGAGGGGGCAGTTTCAACCCGTACATACTAGTTGTTACATTCCCTGCATGACTTCTCGAGACCGACTGACGGATGCGATGGCGGATCTGCTGTGGGACCGCGGTTATGCGGCAACCAGTCCACGTGACGTGATGGCTCGTGCCGGTGTCGGCCAGGGCAGCATGTATCACCACTTCAGCGGAAAGCACCAACTCGCCGTCGAGGCACTATCCACCATTGCCGGTGATCTGACGGCCGCATCCGCCGCTCTCGAAGAAGGGGGCTCTCCGCTGAAACGGATGAAGCAATATCTCTCTTTGCCGCGCCCAGGAACGTTGGGCTGCCGGGTGGGACGAATGACCCAGGACCCGCAAGTCGTCGCTGACGAAGAACTCATCGCTATCGTCGCTGATGCTTTCGACACGATGCTCGATCGGTGGGAACAGACGATCGCCGCCGCGATCGCCGCAGGCGAGCTACCGACAAGCATCGACCCAAGCGACCTTGCCCGAACGCTGTCCGCCGTGATCCAGGGCGGCTATGTGCTTGCTCGCGCCAAGGGCGAGCAAGGCCCTATGGACGCAGCAATCAGGGGCGCACTTTCGCTGCTCGACGCCGCCCAACTGGCAATCATCACCGAGTCATGATCAACAAGGGGACACGAATGACAGCTCGCATCGGGATCAACGGTTTTGGCCGAATTGGCCGCAGCTACCTCCGCGCCGCACTACTCAGCAACGCCGACATCGAGGTTGTCGCAATCAACGACATCGCCGATGCGGCAACCCTCGCCTCGCTCCTCGAATGGGATTCGTTTTCTGGGCACTTGGCCGGTGTGCATGTCGACGGAAATACGATCGTCGTCAATGGCGCTCGGATCCGCGTCACCTCCGAACGCGAGCCGGCCCGTATCCCCTGGGGTGATGACAACGTGGACGTCGTCATCGAATCCACTGGCCGATTCACGGGCACCGCGAGTGCTCGGCAACACCTGGCCGCAGGGGCGCAGAAGGTTATCATCTCGGCACCCGCCGACAGCGACGTTCCCGCAATCGTCCTCGGAGTAAACGACGACGCTGTCGACCTGGCGGGAAATATCTTCTCGAATGGCTCCTGCACGACAAACTGCCTCGCGCCTATGGCGAAGGTGCTACACGAAGCATTCGGCATCGAATCCGGTTTGATGACAACGATTCACGCTTACACCAGCGACCAACGCCTCCAAGACGCTCCGCACACGGACCTGCGTCGGGCGCGCGCTGCCGCATTGTCCACGATCCCGACCTCCTCCGGTGCTGCCAGTACCATCGGGCGGATCATCCCCGAGCTGGATGGAAAGCTCACCGGCCTTTCGCTGCGTGTTCCTGTGCCTATCGGATCAATCACTGACCTGACCGCCAAACTCAGCCGACCGGTGACCGCTGAGGAAGTGAACACGGCCTTCCGCAGTGCTGCCGCCGCCCCGGAAATGTCGACATATCTGGCCTACTCCGAAGCACCGCTGGTGTCGGCCGATATTGTCGGCAACCCTCACTCCGCAATCTTTGACGCCCCGCTCACTCAAGTCATAGGGGATCAGGTCAAGGTCTTCGCCTGGTACGACAACGAATGGGGATTCTCCAACCGCCTAGTCGAACTGTCCCAGCGCATCGCCGAGAGCGCTCAACCGTAAACGACCGTGGTCTCGACAGGTCAACACATCCCCGACAACAAAGTGGGTCAGCCCTAGAAGATCGGGTCACCACGCGCTTCGCGGATGACGGCCGGCCCCGAACGAATCGAGACCGGATCTGCACCGCGTCCGTGCCCGGATTCTGGGGCGAGTAATCATCGACTGATCCATTTGCTTCATCGATGTGTATACGGGATCAATCTCGCCGCCAAGAGGATTCGTTGGATCTGCAAGTTCTCGGTGGAAACAGCGAATCGATTTCCAGCACGGAGTTAAAGATCCGTCTCTGACGTGGCGCTTCACAGAACTACTCGGGTTCGGATGGCGTACCGGTCTGCTTCGGGAATGCACAGTTCGGCGAGTACGAGTCAAGGGGCGCAATCAGGATGCACCGGGCATCGTCGACTATCGGGCGGTCTACGCTTTCACCGCAGGGGGTTGAGTGGGGTCCCACACGCCGTCAGTGGTCCCGTCCTGAACATGACGCTCGTACGCGATCACCTTTTCATGGATGACCTGGAGGTCGGCGTTCAACGAGGCAATCCGATCCCGCGTATGTTGCTCATGGTTTCGAAGCACCGCGAGACGCTCGGCTTCATTGCCAGGCCCGGCCCGGACAAGATCTGCAAACGTCCGGATGGTCGCCAGCGGCATCCCCGAAGCACGAAAACGGTTGCACAACTTCAACCACTCCACATCCGCCGGCGCATATACCCGATGACAGCTCCCGCTCCTAGGGACATCACGAAGCAGCAGTCCCTCACGCTCGAAGAATCGAAGCGCGTGCACGCTCAAGCCCGTCACGTTGGCAACCTCGCCGATTGACATTTCCTCGGTGATGGACTCCACCGCGCGAGTCTACGGCTTGACCTAGAGCCTGCTCTAGGTCATAGCGTCAGCGGGCATGACACCTCCCGTACAACAGCACCCCATCGGTTCTCAATTCGATTCCCGTAGTACCGCGGCGGATGTTCTTGGCGGTGTCGATCTTTCCGGGCTGGTCGCGCTGGTCACTGGCGGTGCATCCGGGCTCGGCCTCGAGACGACCCGCGCGCTCGCTAACGCGGGGGCAACAGTGGTGGTCGCGGCGCGCCGCGTCGACACTGCCACCAAGGCCGTCGCTGGGATCCCCTCGGTTGAGGTCCACGAACTCGACCTCGCGGACCTCGCGAGCGTAGAGCGGTTCGCGGATCGCTATCTGGAATCGGGGCGTCGCCTCGATCTCGCGTTCGGTGCCGCCGGCATCATGGCCTGCCCGGAAACGCACGTCGGGGAAGGCTGGGAGGCCCACTTCGCAACGAACCACCTCGGGCACTATGCCCTGATCAACCGGCTTGTGCCTGCTCTCACTCCCGGTCGAGCCCGCATCGTGTTGTTTTCCTCCTCCGGGCACTTTCTCTCCGGCATCCGGTGGGAAGACATGCACTTCAGTGGTGGCTATGACCGTTGGGCGGCGTACGCGCAGTCCAAGACTGCCAACGCGCTGATGGCCGTGCACCTCGCCGCAGTCGCTGGCCCGCGGGGAATCAGCGCGTTCTCGATTCATCCCGGCAGCATCCTGACCCCCCTACAACGCCACATCCCTGAAGAGGAACAAATCGAGCTCGGCTGGATCGATCCGAATGGGCGTCAGGTCGACGGGTTCAAGACTCCAGAGCAGGGTGCAGCAACCGCTGTCTGGGCGGCGACCGCTCCAGGCCTGGATGCGTTTTCCGGGGCGTACTGCCAAGACTGCGACATCGCCTCTATGGCCATCGACAACGACATGCTCCTTGGAGGCGTCAAGCCGTGGGCGATCGACCCCGTCGATGCCGCCCGACTGTGGACCCTCTCCGCATCCCTTACCGACGTCAACGCCTTCACCTAACCCCAGTGGATCCGACTTGCTCTACATCGGTTGCTGACCGGCAAGTCGTGCCGGTCTTGTCCGGGGTATTTCGACCGCTGGCCCGCCTAACGTTTCAATGGTTGTCGGCATTCAAGCGATGTCACGGATCGATAGGATGCGTCATCCCGCGACCTTTCGCGTACAAACAGCCTGTGACGGTTCCAGCAGCAGCATGGAGTTCGCGGCTGACGTGACGGTCGTCGCCGGAAACGTTTCTGTTGGTGAAGATCGGGTGATAGGGCCACACTGCAGTCAATTCGTCGGTAGCGGGCGTCCTCTACCCTCCGGAGGATAACCTGCGCGGCGACCGGTCTAGCAGGAAATAGGCAGCGATGAAGGCATTTTCGGCGACTTTGGCGTTTAGTCTAATTCGATTCTCGGGTGAGACCTCGAGCCATTCCAGCCCAATGACACTTCTTTCAGTTTGATGCCCCTCTACCTTCAAGTTTCGTCGGGATCGAGATTTACGGAGCTGCCCCAGTGGGCCGACTACCGCGCAGAACTTATCGAGAAATCTGTGCAGATGTAGATCGTGACCGCCTAGTGCAGCTGAATTGACTGAGCAATCAGTCTGCGTTGGCGGAAGGCTTTGCTCGATGGCCGAGAACGACCTGCAACAAGTGAACTAACTTCGCTCGCTCTTGAGGGGTGAGGTCTTTGAGCAGCTCATCCTGCGCGATGGACAAGCGGTCATGTATTTCGATCATTCGCCGTCGCCCTGCATCGGTGATGCGGACTAGATTACGGCGAGGATCCTCGGGATCGGCTTTACGGGTGACACTTTGAGAATCCTCCAACTCAGCGATTCTGTCTGCTACGTCTTTGCGATCCATGCGCAAGTGCTTGCCGGCATCAGCTTGACTGCATGGCCCGAATTCGTCGAGTGCGCACAGAATTGCGTAATGGTAGCGGCCCGCACCCACCGCATCGAACACCTCTCGTGAGGCTCGAGCAGCGGTGACCGCTGTCTGTGTCATCAGCCAACTGGGAGTCTGCAGCAGTCGGCGCGGTGGTTGATAGGCCATTGAATACCCCTTGCGTTGGTGTCACCAACAGCCTACCGTTCGTTGGTGACACCAACATAAGGAGCCTCGATGACCGAAGGACCAAGACCCTGGCAGGTGCTTGCATGCGTTGCCACGGCTCAATTGATGGTTGCGGTCGATGCCACCATCCTCGCGCTCGCACTCCCGAGCGCGATTCCCGACCTCGAGCTTTCGAGTGCCGGAGCCACTTGGGTAATGGCGGGGTATGTACTCACTGCGGGATCGCTGATGATCACCGGAGGTCGCATTGCCCAAGCCTTGGGTTACACACGAATGATGACGTGCGGACTGGTCATTTTCGCGGTTGCCTCAGCGGTGGGGGGAAGCGCGGACAATGCGGGAGTTCTCATTGCCGCCCGGGTAGTTCAGGGTGTCGGTGCCGCTGTGCTGACCCCGGCAGCGATGGCACGATTGTCAGCTGCCTTCCCCGGCGCTGATCGCCACCGGGCCTACGGCATCTTCGGAATGATCATGGGTAGTGGAACCGCTGTCGGTGTCCTGCTCGGCGGGATCCTGACCGAGTCCGCCGGTTGGCGATGGTGCATGTACGTCAACGTGTTGTTCGTTGTTGTAGCACTGATCTTTTCGGTCTATGCGAGGGACTCTCCCGAAAGGTCCCCGGGCCATCTGAGAGGAGCATGGCGGGGGTTGATTCTTGCCGCCGGTGCAGGCGCCCTGCTGCAAGCGTTGACTGTGACCGACAACCCGACCGAGGCCCTTGTGTTCGCACTTGCAGGGCTGATCGTGATCGTCGTGTTTTCGGTCCTGGATCGGGCTTCCAGCACTCCATTGATTCCAGTCGTGCTGTTCACCGATAGCGCCAGGGCGAGCGCCTACCTTGCGCTTTTCCTCTGGGGAGTGGCTACTATCACGACCTTCGTTTGGGTCAGCGGAACGCTCCAGCGAGATCTCGGTTTCTCACCCCTCGCAGCAGGCGCGTTCTTCCTTGTCTACCCAGCGACTATTCAAATTGGATTGTTCGTAGGACGCCGCGGACTGCTCGGCTCATCTGCGAACGCAATCAGTATCGGCTTAAGTTTGATCGGCTTCGGGCAGGCAGTCTTGGCATTGGTCCCGATGAGCCTGTTCAGCATGCTATTTGCCCTCGGCGTCATGGGGTTTGGCACCTCGCGTGTGATGCCGACTGCAAACAGTTCCATGAACCAGAACGCAGGTCTTCATGCTGGCGTCGCTGGGGCTATAGGGAGCACCCTGCAACAACTCGGTGCCAGTGTCGGCCTCGCCATCCCGGTGGCGCTGGTGCCCGTCACCGACCACGCCGCATCGGTGGCCGCAGGGGTCGCCGCAATCTCACTCACCCTTGGTGCAATATATGTTTCTGTCACCCAGAAAGCGGCCGAATCGAAGGCAACCATCGGACCACGGCCATGAAATTAGTGTTTCGGATTTGCATACCGGCGAGTATTGCGTTGCGCACCGACACCGCACGCGTCGAAGGCCGCCACCACTATTTCGCGGCGGCGACCTTCGCTGTTGATGGTCAGTGTTGATGTGGCGGTGGGACCTTGCCGCCGGCTGCGACGTCACGGATCCAACCTGGGACGTCGACGTTGTCGGAGTCGGCAGTTTCGACGTAGGCGCGTGCTGCTGCGCCGGCCGAGTTCGGCGGCGTCGTCGTCGCTGACGGTGCCACCTGCGTCCCTCAGCGACTTCAGACCACCAGGTAGCCCAGCTTTTTTGCAGCGCCAGTGATGCGGCCCGAAAGGTCAGGATGACTCAACGGTAAAGAAAGCACTGGTCGAATGGGCATTGCAGCGCCAGCAGGTGTGAACAGCGCTACGCAAGGCCCGCCGGCGAACCGGCTGTTGTATCGCAGTCCGTCAAGGTTCGGGAATGCCTCCACGACGTGGCGTGCCCATTGCTGAGTGACTGCATGCTGTCCGGTCGATAGTGCGAAATTTCCGCCAGTGCGCGTCGCCCATGCTCCATCGCTATCGGTCGCAACGTCAAGGACGGTGATCGGTCGGTTGAACGAAAGACCCGTCAGATAGGGGCGATTGCACTCTCGATCGATCGTGCGATCTACCTGAAAGGCGTCGGCTAGAGCTACTTCCGGAGTTGATGCGCCGTACCAGACACCGCGACCGATCGGGTCATAGCCGAGAGGTAGGGCGTGCGGGTCGAAGCGCAACAGCGGTCCGTAGGTACACATTTTGCTCCCAGGCCAGCACATGGTCGCCGTCGGTCCCATGAACCCGCCACCACACCTCCTCGGCCGTAATCGCCCGTAGTTCACCGTCCTGGATCCCCAACTCGCGCAGCACTTGTGGGGAAGGTGAATCCGGCAGCATCGGACTTGGATTCGACGTCACGAACCTACCCAGTCGCCAACCTCGACAAGCTGCAGCACCGAGTCGACCGGCTCTCCGGCCATGCTTCCCCTCGCTGTCGCCGGCGACCGGACGTGCCACGGTCGAGCAGTGCGAACAAGTTTGCCGCCCCGAGTGGGAGCCCCCGCCTAGTCCTCTGTGAACACTGCAGACAGGAGCGGAGGCCACCAGGTCGGTGACCATCCCTCAATTCCGGAGTCGGTCCACCCCCGTTTCAGCTTCCGATAACTCGAACCTGGATGACCGTTTGTGAAGTCCACTTCTGCACGCAAGATCTCAGAAGATGACTAAACGCTCGTAGAAAGCCTCATCACCAAGCCGCTGTCGATCCAAGTCGCGCCGAACCTCGACACGCGCGGAATCGAGTTCGACTAGGCGATTCTCGGCGTTTGCGATTGTGCTCGTCAGTCTCGCCAGGTGGCTGTGAATTCGTACCAGGGACCGTCCAAATGTGTTGCGGTGAAGTCATCGAACCCGGCGGGTTCACCGTCGGGTGAGTACACCCATCCCACAGTGGTGAGGAAAATGCTGCCCTCGTCGTGAAAGTAGACTTCGCCTTCCGGGGTTGCCTGAGCGAACCCTATGTCGAACGGCCCAATTTCGAAATCCTCGCGAGTAGTTCCGGGCGTTCGCAGCAGATCCGAGGCGACAGTTTCAAATTCGGCTCGATCACCGAGAATCGATTGCGGTGGTAGCAGCACCAATGCAGCCATACCTACGCCTACGCCGATCGGCGCCGGAAGGATCCACCAGGACCATCGACGATCAGCCAAGAGAACGTACAGAGTGCGAATTGCCCAAAATACGGCTAAAGCGAGGAAAAGGAAAAGCAGGGCGAGGGTGACGAGCAGAGGGTCCAGCCAGGCGAACACCCCAAACGGGGAAGGCCACCAGTTGCGCTGAAGACAGATCCACACCATGACGGCGGCGGAGACAATCGCCAGGAAGATTGAGCCAGGTGGCTTCCGCAATGCAGGCTCGCCGATCAATTTCTCAGCTACCCACTCATCCAGGGCCTGGAACTTCGTCATCAAGCCACCATATCTGCGAGCGGTTCGACTGAGCTGGTCCAAATCATGTGAACCGGCGTCGCCATCATGGGATATCGCACGTTTCGAGTTCTGGACACCCGTCGATTCTATGGAACGCTACACGCACCGTCATTGTCCGAATTAAGTTCTGATTCAACGTTATCCGGCAGGCAACGGAGGCCCGGACAGCATCTCCGGGCCTCGCTTTTCGAGCGCAACAATTGCAGCGACAACGATCAGCGCGGCGCTTGCAATTCCTGGCAGCCAGGTCGGATCCGGGGCGTACAGGAAGAACAGCACATTTTTAAGCTGATATATCGCCGATGGCAGCAAGATGAGCGCTCTCGTTCGACGCATCCTGCCGATCAAATACAGCACTTCACAAATCAAGCCAACCATTGCCAACAAAATCAAAGGAGGCCCTCGGTGCCACTGCCAGAAAACTTCCCGATAACTTTCGTCCTGGAAATTATAATTGGCGAACACGACAGACGCGGCCAAGAGGAGCGCACCCGCAACCCAATTGATCGGGTGGCGCGGTAGTTCGCGGATCCTAATCAGAGTCCACTTCTGAACTCGTACCGCATCGTCCGTTGTGCCATCAGCCCATCATCCCAGGCATTCGACCGTCGACGCCTACTGCCCCGGAGGAGTACGTAAATCAACGGGAATGCCGGAGGTGCTATGGCAATGAGCCCGGAGAGCGAGTACATCCGCACCGGTCCGATGTGCTGCGGGGGTGGGACTGGGCACGCGGTCGGTCATATCTAAGGTCTGTCACCGAGGAGTCGTTCCAACTCCGAGCCGGCGTTCGGACAGTCGGCGTCGGACAGTCGTTGCAGCTCAACCAAGTCGCGGCTCTCGACCGCGCGACGGGTCAGCAAGAGCCCGGCATGCTCGCTGCCCTCATCGAGCAGTTCGTTCAGTGCATCCACGTCGTTTCGGGCATCCGCGAGGTCGGCGAGCCGATCCAGCGCGGTCTCGTTGCCTTCGTCGGCAAGCGCACGGAGGATCGTCTCATCGGCATCGGCATCGTGATCAGTCATGAACTTAGTGTGCAGCCTTGCCCCTGGGGCAAGGTCAAGTACAGAATGATCGATGATCACCATCGGGAAACTCGCCACCTACGCAGGCGTGTCGACGAAAGCAATCCGTGTTTACCACGCCAAGGGGTTGCTGCCTGAACCGAAACGGGACGCCTCCGGCTACCGACGCTACGACGCGCAAGCAATTATCGACCTGACACGCATCATCACCCTCGCTCAGGCCGGCGTCCCGCTGGCCCGCATCCCCGCGGTCCTATCCGCCGACGCAGCCACCGAACACATAGATCAGATCGATACTGAGCTACGCGACCGCATCCGCCAGCTCCAGCAACGTCGGATCCGGCTACAGCACCTCGATCAGCCCGAGCGGCTATGCCTCCCGGCCGAAGCCATCGACTACATGGAACGGCTCCGCGCAATCTGCCTGTCCGACCGTCACGTGAACGCAATCCGCGACGGTTGGATCCTGGGCTACGCCATCGCCCCCGACATCACCCGAGCCATCCTTCCCACACGCACCGCGTTACTGAGCGATCCGGAGTACATCACGGTGCTCCGCGAATACGACGACGCAATCGACTGGAATCCCGACGACCCCCGACTCCTCCAAATCGTAGACGCAGCAGCACTACTCGCTGAGCACATGACGCTCGTCTCCGACCTTCCCGATTTCGACAAAGCGCCCCCAGCGACCCTCGAGATCCTCACCGGCCATCAAGGCATCGACAGCCCCGCGTGGAGGCGCCTCGAAGAGCTCCTCACTCAACGATTAACAGAGCAGGGAGCGCCTCGCGATTACTGATCTCCAAGTGCCTGGTCGACCAGCGCAGGCGCTGAACCTACTAAAGTCTTCAACACCACTCGTGTTCAACATGATCCAGCCTTCGGGTGCGTGTTTCGGCTGCTCTGCTGGCGGCAGCGAACCGACCCGCGAACATGCAGAACGGCACTGGGCCGATGCCGGTCTATCGATGTTCGTCGCTGGGCACCCGAAGCGCGCCCGCGCCGTCGATCACCATCGCCAGGCCTATTTCGAACGAGTCCGCGAACGAATACCCCGGCTGCATCACGTGTTCGCCGGCGAACTGCGCCATCCGCGGGAACTTTCTCAGATCCATCGCATCCCGAATCTCCGGTGCCGAACCCGGAAGGTCGATACTCGCGAGCATGGCCTCCTGCAACGCGAACCCATAGACGAACGCATCGACCACCGCGTAAGTGTGGGCAGCCGCGGACAGCGAAAAGCCGTTCGAGAGAAGCACATCGAGCACAGCTTCATGATTGGTCAACGTCGCCTCGCCCGGGCTGACCCGCGTCTCCATCAACGCAGTCGCCCACGGGTGCCGACCCAGCGTCAACCGAAGCGACCGTGACCTGCGCGCCAACTCTTCACTCCACACCCCGCCCGCCACGGGCAGATAGACCTCGCCGAAAACGTGATCGACGAGCGCGTCGAGAATGTCCTCCTTGTTGGCGACGTGGTTGTAGATCGCCATGGGGCGAACCCCGAGCTCGTCGGCGAGCGCCCTCATCGTCAGCGCCGGTACGCCGTCACGATCTGCCAGCGTCACCGCGCAGGCTACGACGCGTTCCCGCGTCAGCGAGTTTCGTGGAGCGCGTGCCTTTACCATCGTTCCAGAGTAACGTACTTTGTACGTTATCAACTTCCCGGAGGCCGGCTGATGAATCAAGCACACACGATGCGCGCGATACTGCAGCCGCGCTACGGAACCATCGAAACACTCGTCGTCGGCGAAACCACGATCCCCACACCCGGACCCGGCCAGATACTGGTGCAAGTGCGAGGCGCAGGCATTTCCCGCGGCACCGTCCACCTCCTCACCGGCCTCCCCCGAGTGATGCGCCTCTTCACCGGCCTCCGCACCCCGCGCCGACGCATCCCCGGCCTCGACGTCACCGGAGACATCGTTTCCATGGGCAAAGGCGTCACCGATTTCCATGTGGGACAACGAGTATTCGGCATCGCGAAAGGCTCACTGGCCGAATACGCCATCGCCGACGCAAAATCCCTCGCACCCGCACCCGCCGGACTCGACGACGCGCACGCCGCCGTCCTTGCCGAATCCGGGCTCACCGCACTCCAAGCCCTCGATGCCGCTCGCGTCGAACAAGGCACGCGACTACTGATCATCGGAGCGTCCGGCGGGGTCGGCAACTACGCCGTCGCGATCGCTGCCGCCAGGGGCGCCGACATCACCGCAGTGTGTAGCGGCGCAAAAGCCGAGATCGTCAAAGGTTGGGGCGCAACGCACACCATCGACTATCAGCGCGAGGACCACACCACAACCCAACATCCGTACGACGCCATCCTCGACATCGCCGGCGGCACACCACTACCGCAGCTCCGCCGAATCCTCGCCGACGACGGAACAGCAGTCTTCGTCGGAAACGAAACCGGCGGCCCCTGGACCGGAGGCTTCGAAAAGCCATTCCTCAACGCTGCGCGCATGATCCCGAAGCGACAGCGCTACGCAGTGGTGACAGCGCGCACCCGGCGCGAGGAGTTGGAGCGCCTCGCCGACATCATCGAACGCCACCACATCGTCCCCGACATACACCGCACCTACCCGCTCGATTCCGTGCCCGCAGCACTGGACGAACTGCAATCAGGACGTGTCTGCGGGAAGATCGCCATCACCATCTGAATCCGCAGGTCAGGGACGAGACAGAACGGCAAGGGTCGCGTCGGGCAACTCCCGGTACCCATCGAATCCGACGGCACGTCGACACCCGTCGAGCTCGAACGACACCTGAGTTCCACCCGAGCCATCAGGCCGCAACAGAACGGTCGACGCCATCTGCGTCGCATCCAGCGAACATGACTGTGCAACAGGCGCATCCGCGAGCGATATCGCCAGTGCTGCACTGTCGGAACGATTCAACGCAAGTGTCGATCCCGGTACGACATAACTACCATCCAGCCCCGCCGGCTCGGCCGGATACCTGCAGACCTGCAGGCCGCCGACATCGCTGATCGGCATCACCAGCGCAGGCGGACGAACCCGGCCACCCTCGCGCTCACGTTCCACTGCCGCATCGACGTCCTCGGTAGTGGTGTTCTCGAACTCGCTACCCGACGCGCCACCACACCCCAGGGCATCGACGGCGACACCCGTCGGGTGGACGGACCGCGACACCTCATCCAGCATTCCGAGGGGTTCCAACGGATCATCCCGAAACCCACACGGAGCACTCGGCCACGCCGGGCGAAAGGCCTGGCCAGCATCATCAACGAGCCACAACCCCGCCGGAACCTCGACCGCAAAGACGCAGCTGGCCGAAATATTGTCCGCATACCGCGACGAACCAACCGAGAACGCGTCCGCGACAGCACCCACATCACCCTGCAGACGCACCGAATCCACCGACATCTCACCCGAACTGCTGACCCCACGCTCGCACCGCACCACCGCAACCGGCTCGAAATCCGCAGGTGGATAACCCACTTCCGGTGCCGTGGACGCAATGCCCGGATCCCAGGGCCCCACACCTGTCAAGGCTGTATAAATGTCCCGGGACAAGCAATCCGCGGACTCCACCACTGATGCCGTCGGCGGCCGGAACGACACCGCGTCGATGCCGACCATCTGCAATCCAAAACTGCACGAGCTACACACCACCGCCACGAGCGGCAACCACACAGCTGAGCGACGCATGCCGTCGAGGCTACGCCCGGCAACTTTCGAGTTCTTGTCGGTGGGGCGTTGTATCTTTTTCTTATGCACAAGTTGGGGGACTTTCGCAGCGCCGACGCACTCTCCGATCAGGAGATCGTGTCCGGCATCAGCGACATCACCCATGCCGAAAACAACTTCGCTGCACAGAAATACGCACTCCTCGCCGAATTCTCCCGACGCGGCCTCAACGTCACCCTCAAATACTCGACGCCGACGCGGTGGCTCGCCTCCGGAACCCGCGTCACCGACGGAAACGCCGCCCGACAATTCGACACCGCCAACTGGCTCACCCACTGGCCCGCAGTATTGAAGGCCCTCAGCGACGGTGACATCCACATCGCGCACGTCAGAGAAATCTACGACGGCTACACCCACATCCGCACCGCCGATCCCACGCTCGGCAGCACCCGAATCGCCGACATCGTCGACGACCTACTCGGCGTCGCATTCGACGCGACCGCAGCGAAGGTACAGAAGCGGGCACACGAACTCGCCCACGCCGTCGCTCATGACGCCCGCGCCCGCTACGACGAAGCCCAGCGCGAACGCCAACGACGCGAAGAAGAACGCCGGGAGCAGGAAAAGCTCGGTGACGCAGTCGAACCCGAAGGCCAGCACGAAGAAGAGTACGAAGAGAAGGTCGAAGACGGCGCCGACGGTGTGCCCGAGGGGCCGCCTCCTCTACCGGCATCGGAGAACCCCGCACTCAACAGGTTCGACCTCTACCTACAATCCGACGGACGCACCACCTTGAGAGGGGACGTCGACAAGATCCTCGCCGAAAAGCTGCGGACGGTCCTGTCACCGCTGTCGAAACCGCAACCCGAGCCCGCGGCCACCCCCGACACCCGGAGTCCATCGAAACGCCAGGCCGACGCACTCTCCGAGCTACTCGACGCACACCTCACCGGGTACGCCCCCGGCCACGGTGGGTCGAGGCCGCAGGTGAACGTCACCGTCAACCTGCGGGACCTCCTCACCCCCGAAGCGCAGGCAAAAATGGGTGGGAGTGCTGGAGCCGTTTCCGACGGAGCAGGTACCAACAGTCTGGTGCCCGACAGCTCGGGTTTACACGGAATCAGGGCCAACGGCACAGCTTTCAACGGCCTCGGTACCGAATGCCCAGGTGCCGATGTCTCGGGTCCCGACAGCCCAGATACCAACGGCCTAGGAGCCGATGCCTTGGGTCTGGACCGCCCAGGTGCCGATGTCCCCGGTCCCGACGACTCAGCAGAGCCGGACGGTGAAGGTCCCGGCGGCGCAGCAGAGCCGAGTCCCGACAGTCCCGACTGGCCTTTCCGCCTCGGGTGGACCGGGCCCATCAGCCAAAACCTCGCCGAACTCTTGAGCTGCGACGCCGACCTGACGCCGATCATCATCGACCACAACGGGATTCCCCTAGCGATGGGCCGGACGGTCCGCCTCGGCACAACCTCCCAACGCACCGCCGTCATCCTCCGGGACCGCTGCTGCGTCATGTGCGGGCGCCCCGCCGACTGGTGCCTGCTCCACCACGTCGTCTTCTGGCGGAACGGCGGCCCCACCGACGTGAACAACCTCGCCCTCGTCTGCAATGAATGCCACCGCGCCATCCACAACGACGGATGGGAAATCGCATTCGGCGACGACGGCCACCCCGTCGTCATCCCGCCAGTCACCGTTGACCCGCACCGAAAACCAAGACCCAGCTACCACCGAAGACGAAAACCCGCCATGTAGAACAACATTGACGTCAGCACTGGCCGGCGTCGCCGCCCGGCCACATCACATCGACGCCAGGAGCTGCTGTGCCCCAACCCATTCAGAGTCCGCATAGCGAGAAGCACGAAAAGCAAGACCAGAGCTACCCGGGCAGTAGCCGTCAGATCGAACCCGCCTGCTCGATGACCAAGATCCGTGCCTCCCCGACCGGCACCGCCTTGTGCTCGTCACCGACCTCGGCGACGCACATCGTTCCGGGGACGAGCCTTTCTACGTGCTCGCCCCCGGAGTCACGGTAGTGCATGTCCACGATGCCGTCGACGACGACGAACACTTCGGTGCCATCGTTGACGTGCCAGACGTACGCACTGTCAGTCCAATGCAGCCGGACAGTGGCGTTGTCGATGGACGCGAGCAGCTGCGCGCCCCAAGCCTGCTCCGCGGTAAATTCGCCGGCCGTCACGAAACGCATCTGCTCGCCCTCCATCTGTCGAAGTCGGTCACCGGACGCTACCGCCCCGCGCATGGCGCAGCTCACACCCCCGTCAGTTGTGCACAACATAGTTGTGAACTACTGTTTTCCGGGTGCATCGACACCGCGCCGCCTGCACAAACATGAGGAGACCTATGAGCACAACCGAAAAGCAGGCCAGTCCAGTGCTGATCCCGGCGCTCGCCGTCACCGTGATGGTCGTCGCGCTGCTCCAAACAGTGGTCATCCCGGTACTGGCAGACATCGGCAAAGCTTTGAACGCATCCTCCTCAGCGGTCGGTTGGACGGTGACCGCGAACCTGCTGGCCGCCGCGGTCCTGACCCCGATACTCGGACGGCTCGGTGATGTCCGCGGCCGACGCCCAGTACTCCTGGGTATTCTCCTCGTCGTCGCGGCGGGTTCGCTGCTGGCGGCGCTGACCACCTCGCTTCCGCTGCTGATCCTCGCGCGGATTCTGCAGGGCGCATCGTTCGGTCTCTTCCCTCTCGCTATCGGGGTACTGCGTGACGAACTACCCGCGCAGCGCCTCACCGGCGCGATGGCCGTGGTCAGCGGCACTCTCGGCATCGGCGGCGGCATCGGGTTGGTGCTCACCGGGCTACTGACCCGCGACGGCGGCGACTACCACCGCATCTTCTGGCTCTCCCTCGCCGTCACATTGGTGTCTTTGGTGCTGGCAGCGGTCACTGTCCCCAAGCACGGCCCAGTGGGCGGCGGCAAGATCGACTGGCTCGGCGGCGGAGTGCTCGGCGCCGGATTGGTACTGCTGCTGCTCCCGCTCTCGCAGGGTCACGAATGGGGTTGGGCCTCGCCCGCCACCATCGGCTGCCTCGTCGCGTCGGTGATCGTCTTCGCGCTCTGGATCGTCCTCGAACGCCGGGTCGACGAGCCGCTCGTGCTTCCGTCGCTGCTGGCCAACCGCCCGTTCATGGTCACGAACGCCGCAGGCCTCCTCATCGGCGTCGCGATGTTCGTCTCGTTCCTGGGTGTCTCCGGGTTCGTGCAGGCCCCATCGGAGGTCGGTTACGGCTTCTCAGCCAGCGTCCTCGCCGCCAGCAGCGTCTACCTCCTGCCCGGCGCATTAGCGGGAGTGGTCGTCGCACCGATCGGTGGACGCCTCGTGCACCGCTTCGGAGGCCGCTTCACCCTCATCCTCGCCTCCCTGGTCGGCGCTGTCGGCTTCGCGTTCATCGCCGTTCTCCACACCGCCAGCTGGCAGCTCATCCTCGGGGTGCTGTTCATCAACAGTGCTGTCAGCCTCGGCTACGCGGCGATGCCCGCGCTCATCGTCGACGAGGTCCGCCCCGATCAGACCGGTGTCGCCAACAGCGTCAACTCCATCGCCCGGTCGGTCGGCAGTTCGCTGGCCAGCGCGGTGGTCATCACCCTCCTCAGCAGCCAGCTGCTCCCCATCGGGCTGCCGAAGGAGTCCTCGTACGTCATCGCCTTCGTCATAGGCGCCGTCGGACTCACCCTCAGCGCCGTCATCGTCGCCGTAGGCCTGCCTCGCCCGGGTTCACGCGTCGACACCCGGACCGCCCTGGAGATCGAACAGGAACGGGCGACTTCCCTCGCCGCGGAATGGTCGACGGTCACCGGACGTTGAAGACAACATCAAGCCAACCAGAGAAGAAGGTACAACTATGACCTCAGTACTTATCGTCGTCACCGGCTCGGACCATTGGACCCTCAACGACGGCACCCTCCATCCGACGGGATTCTGGGCTGAGGAACTGCTGAGCCCGCTGTCCGTTTTCCGCGACGCCGGCATCCCGTTCACCATCGCTACTCCGGGTGGCGTCCGCCCGACGGTCGACGAAACCAGCCTCGCCCCCGAATCGACCGGTGGCGCAGAAGAATCCGCTCGCCAGCGCGCCGCACTGGACGCCATCGACGACCAGCTCGCAGCACCAGTGAAGCTCGAAGACGTCTCGGCCGATGACTATGCAGCCATCTACATCCCGGGTGGGCACGGCCCGATGGAAGACCTCGCGGTCTCCCCGGTTCTCGGCAAGCTGCTCATCACGATGCTCGACGCCGGAAAGGTCGTCGGCTCGGTCTGCCACGGCCCCGCCGCTCTGCTCTCCGCGACGAAGCCGGACGGCGAATGGGCATTCGCCGGGCGTGTGATGTCCGGGTTCACCAATGACGAAGAGCGCCAGGCCGGGTTGGCCGACAAGGCACCGTGGCTGCTCGAGGACCGGCTCCGCGCCGCCGGCGCCGATCTGAAGGTCGGGCCCGCGTGGGGACCGTTCTCCGTCGTCGACGGCACCGTCGTCACCGGCCAGAACCCGCAGTCGAGCACCGAGGTTGCCGAGAAGATCGTCGCGCAGCTGAAGAAGTAACCAGTACGACAAAGGAACGGAGCGCCCACACGGCGCTCCGTTCCTGCACGCAACCATGGGTGATGAACATCCTCGTGAGCGCGGAAGATCCCATCCCCGGTTCTCGCGGAGGCTACATCAGAACTGAAATACGATGCGGCCGACGGTCTTTCCCTCGCCGAGGCGTCCAATCCCGTCTGCGACGTCAGCAAAGGGCAGCCGCTCACTGATCATCGGCTTGATAGCACCAGAATCTGCAAGTCTTGTCAGCTCGGCATGACACTCGTGCATCGCTTGAGGGTTGTATTGCTTGTACAACCCCCAATGCAGCCCGATGATCGAGTAGTTTTTGATCAGAGCATGATTGAGCCCGGGGGTTTGGATAGTGCCGCCGGCGAATCCGATGATGAGGATACGTCCTTCGAATGCAATGCATTTCGTGGACTTCATGTACGAGTCGCCCCCGACGGGGTCGTAGACGACGTCGGCGCCGCGGCCGTCGGTGAACTCTTTGACGAGTGGGACGAAGTCCTCACGCCGTCGATCGATCACCAGATCCGCTCCGAGTTGGCGACAGTATTCCGCCTTGTCTCGACCGCCGACGACACCGATCACTTTGGCACCTGCCGCTTTTCCCAGCTGTACTGCGGTACTTCCCACGCCACCCGCCGCGGCGTGCACCAGTAGCGTCTCACCGGGCTGCAGCTGGGTGCGCCGATGCAGAGCGAACCAACTCGTCTGGTAGCCGATAGTCAACGCAGATGCTTCAGCATCGTCCAATGACACAGGGGCGGCAAACGTATTCTCTTCGTCCAGTACGGACAATTCGGCAAAGCTACCTATGGGCAAGGTCGGGGTGCCGATCACTCGGTCACCGACTGCAAACCTGGTGACGCCGTCTCCGACCGCGACGACCCTGCCGCAGAGTTCGACACCAGGGGTGAAGGGCAACGTCGGCTTGACTTGATATTCGCCTCGGCACAACAACACGTCGGGAAAATTGGCCGGTGCAGCGAGCACTTGCACGAGTAGCTGCCCTGCTCCTGGCGCTGGATCGGGCACCTCCTCGATGTCTAGAACATCTCGGGGTTCGCCGAGTTTGTTTATGCGCCATGCTTTCACGATGCTTCTCCTGGTTTCGTTGGTTCAATTTGCTTGCAGGTCGGCACGAGAGGTGTGACTGTGCCGAATAGTCGAGAGGGCGATCAGTCCGACGATCGCAAGGGCGATGACGAAGTACGCCGGGGACTGCACGTCGCCGGTGTATTCGACGAGCCAGACTGCAACGAAAGGCGCTGTGCCACCGGCGATGATGACACCGAAGTTCCAGCCAAGAGCAACTCCGGTGTAGCGGGATTCCTTCTCGAAGAGTTGGGGGAGGACGGTGTATGCACCCACTTGCGCTGCAACGGTGTTCAGCATGATCACCACGTATGCAAGGGTGGCGACGAGCAAACTGGATTGCATGATGCTCATCATCGGGTAGGTCAGCACGATGTACCCGACGAAGCCGATGGTCATCAGTCGCACCAATCCGATTTTGTCGCCGAGCATTCCACCCAGGGCATGCATACTGCCGAGATGCCGATGGCTATCGTCGCTACCCAGTACACCGGGGTGGCGTCGTATCCGAGCTGCTTGGCCAGATGGATGGTCATGTACGTCAGACCGATGTACGCAGTTCCGTTGACGGCTGCACTGATGGCTACCGCTTGGGCGAGCGCCCTCGGCTGACGTCGGAAGATCGCGCCGGCCGGTGAATGGATCGACTTGTCGGTTTCGGCAGAATCGTATGTTTCTTCCACCCGCGTGCGCGCCCAGAGGCAGAACAGCGTGAGCGGAAGTGCCAGCAGGAACGGGATCCTCCATCCCCACGATTCCATCTGACTATCGCTTGTCAGGGCAGAAACGACGCCTGCCACTGCGGCGGCCAGGGCGAAACCACCTGTCGCACCCAGTGGTGTGAATGAGCCATAGGTGGCTTTGCGGTTCGCCGGCGCCGATTCGGCAATGAACGTCGCGGATCCGCCGACCTCCCCACCAGCAGAGAACCCCTGCACTACACGCACCGCCACGAGAAGGACCGCGGCCCAGATCCCGATGTGGGATGGCGTGGGGAGTAGCCCCATCGCCGTGCTTCCCGCACCCATGCAGATCAGTGTTGCCATAAGGGCTTTCTTACGCCCGTATCGGTCTCCTATGTGGCCGAACACCAGGCCTCCGAGGGGCCGGACGAGGTAGGCGGTTCCGAAAACCGCCAGAGCAGACAGCAACGAGGTGACGGGTCGATCGCTCGGGAAGAACAGCGGCCCGATGATCACTGCCATGTAGCCGTAGAGGCTGAAGTCGTAGTACTCGATCAGCGTGCCCACACCGCCTGCGATGGCTGCTCTGCGTGCTTTCGTCGTTTTTTCTGCCGACTGGACCACCGGTTGGATGGTCGTGGTTTGTTCTTCGAACACTTACAACTCCTCGAGTGGGCATGTGAGCAAGATCATCCAGAATGATGTGTCCCGAACGATCGTTTGTCAATCGTTCAGCCGATAAAGGTGCAATGTTGCTGGTTTTTACTGGACTTAGTTCCAATTACCAGTTTCATTGACAAACGAACGTTCGAGTGCCAATCTCGGTAGGTCGACGGTCCTGCGCACGCAGTCGAAGCAGAGAGAAAGGTGATCGAATGGACGTCATCGAGCCCCCCTGGGTGATCCACTACCCCAAGGGCGTCACAACAGAATTGACAACCCAGTTTCCGACGATGCTGGCAGCGTGGGACCACCAGGTCCACACCCGACCGACCGATCCTGCCGTCCATTATCTAAATGTGACGCTGACGTTCGCGGGCCTGGAAGACGCCGCGAATGCCCTCGCTTCGGCTCTGCTCGAAAACGGGCTCCGTCGCGGCGAATGTGCGGCGATCTACCTACAGAACGATCCTCAATGGCTTGTATCGATGCTGGCCGTATGGAAGATCGGGGCGGTCCCTACCGCGGTGAACCCGATGCTACTGAGCAAGGAGTTGGCACATCACCTAGCCGATTCCGAGGCAAAGGTCCTCCTCTGCCTGGAAAGCCTGTACGCCGACGTAGTGGCGGAGGTTCGAGATGAATTGCAACTGCACACGGTGATCACCACGCACCCCCTCGACATGACCCCCGATGCCGTCCTCTCACCGAAGATGTCCACCATTATCGGTCGACGACAGGGCTTCGCGGGGACGCTCGACTGGACATCTCTGATGAACACCTACCGCGGACAGCGACCACCGCCGTTGAACACTCGTGGTGACGATATCGGGATGCTGACGTACACCTCCGGAACGACGGGCGCGTCCAAAGGTGCGATGAACCTGCACAGCGCCATGGTGCACAGTTCGACAGTATTCAGTCAGTGGTGGGATTTGCATCCGCAACGCGACGTGATCGTCGGCGTCGCACCCGTATTCCACATCACCGGACTGATCGCAGGATTCGGTGCGCACATCGTCAGTGGCGTACCCCTCGTACTTCTGCACAGGTTCGACGCAGAGGAAACGCTTCGCGCGATCGAAAGGTGGCGAGGCACATTCATGATCGCAGCGAGTACTGCGTTCATTGCGTTGAGCACCCATCCCGCTCTCGCGAGCACAGACACTTCTTCCTTGACGAAGACCCCCTCCGGGGGCGCATCCGTCAGCCAGGCACTCCTCGACCGTGTTCGAGCTTCTACCGGGTGGGTTCTTCGCGGTGCATACGGCATGACAGAAACGACATCACCCACACATCTTGGACCACCCGATGTAGACGCCCCGACAGACCCCGATACCGGCGCATTGTCAGTCGGCGTTCCAGTTCCAGGCGCCCGAGTGCGAATCGTGGACCTCGAAGACGGCCACGATCTGGGCCATGGTGAGATCGGTGAAATCGTCGTCGCCGGTCCGATGGTCGTACCGGGTTACTGGCACCTTCCTGAGGAGTCCGCCCACGCGATCCGGGACGGTTGGCTACATACCGGCGACATCGGTAAGACAACCGATGACGGGTGGCTCTTCGTCGTCGACAGGCTCAAGGACATGATCAACGCAGGGGGCTACAAGATCTTCCCGAGGGATGTCGAGGACGTCCTGTACCAGCACCCCGCAGTGAGGGAGGCGTCGGTGCGCGGAATTCCCGACGAATACCGCGGCGAGACCGTGCAAGCTTCTGTCTCCCTCCTGTCAGGAACCAAAGCCTCACCCGAGGAGATCATCGAGTTCTGCCGCGGCCGAATGGCTGCATACAAGTACCCTCGCTCTGTGATAATCCTCGAAGAACTTCCGAAAACTTCAAGCGGAAAAATTCTGCGAAGAGAGCCGCGTCATGCCTAGGTCAGCCTCGAGTACCGAATCCGACGAAAGGGACGCAGTGAGCCATCCCACTCGACGCTACCCAACTCGTCCCGACACAACCGCAAGCCGGGACGCCATCATTGCGGCGGCCACGAAGAACTTCCAAAACCGCGGCTATCATGGCACTTCGATACGAGATATTGCCCGGGACGCGGACATGACTGCAGCATCGATCTATCACCACTTTCCATCGAAACAACACATCCTCCAGTACCTCATGGAGAGTGCACTGAAAACCGTTATCTCTCGGACCCAATCGGCGCTGATAAACGCCGGGCAATCCCCGGTGGAGCAACTCGAGGCGGTGGTCCGCGCGTGGGTCCAGTTCCACGCCTGCAACACCGCTGAAGCTCTGATCAGTTCGACCGAGATCCGCAGCCTCGACGCGGTCGGCCATAGATTGGTGATATCGCTCAGAGATCAACAACAGCAACTGTTTCGCGACATCATCCACCGCGGAGTCACCGATGGAGTCTTCACCACGGTGTATCCGGTCGAAGCCTCGCGAGCAATCATAAACATGGGCGTCGCCATCTCGTCTTGGTATCGACCGAACGGCAGTTTGACCCCCGATGACATAGCTGAGCGCTATGTCTCCATCGCGTTGGGTGCGGTCGGTGTTCGCGCAGAGGTCTAGAGCAGCCGACCGACAGTGGCGAGGCTCGGCAAGACGTGCGTGAGCGGTGACTTCCTGAGCTCGTCCTCGCCGAACGAACCACTGAGCACGCCGACGACGATGCCAGCACCCGCATTGTGCCCGGCGAGAACATCATTGGGCGTGTCCCCCGCCACGAGGACGCGTCGAACATCGGTGACTCCGGTCGCCTCCATGCTGCGGAAGATCAGGTACGGCGCGGGCCGGCTCGCGGCTACGAGGTCGGAGGTGACGAGCGCGTCGACGGCGTCTTCCTTCCCCGCCCCGACGGTCCAGCCCATCCCGGCGAGGATGGCGTCGGCGATGTCCGCGGAATACCCGGTCTGCAGAGCCACTTTCACGCCCCGAGCACGCAAAGCCCGCAGGGCCTCGGGCACACCCGCCACCGGTTTCGGCGGGGTCTGCCGGTAGGCGACGATGAGGCGCGCACGAAAATCCTCGAACACTTCGTCCACGAACTTCGGATCGGTGGACGCGCCCAGCCCGTCGAGTAGCCCGGCGATCGCTTCATGTTTACTGGTCCCCTTCCACGCGGCCAGCAGTTCGGCGGGTAGTGGGGTGTCTGCTGCGTCGGCGACGGTCTGGGAGAGCACCTCGTACACGAGGCCGCCCTCGTCCACAGTGGTGCCGGCCATGTCGAGGCTGGCGAGGTCGAACGAGCGAGTTGTGGTCACGAAATCTCCTTGACGATGCGCAGGTCGTGCGCGGATCGGGTGTTGTCGATGGTAAACGCGACGCGGTCGGGTCGGTACCGGTCGTCGGCGTATTCGAGTGGAGTACCGGAAAGGTCTACTGCTCTGCGTCTTTCGCGTAGCAGTGGTGCGCCTGGGTCGATGTCGAGGTGCGCCGCGTCGACGTCGGTGGCGGCGACGGCATCGATGGTGTGCCTTCCTTCGTGCAGGTCGATGCCTTGCCCGATCAGGTATGCGTAGATGGAACCGGAGTCGGGGTCGAAGTCGAACAGGGTGCGTCCGACGGATTCGATGAAGCTGGATCGCTCGAGCATCGCGGGCATGCCGTCGAGTGTCCGGAGCCTGAGGACGTCGACGACAGCGGTGCCTGCCTCCAGGCCGAGCGCGGCTGCGGCCAGCGGAGTCGCTGCGCGGCGCGCTATCTCCAGGGTGCGCTGACCCGGTTTACGGCCGATCGCCTCCGCCCACGCGGTGAACGACATGAACGTCTCGAACGATTGCCCGACGGCGGTGTCGCACACCACCGGTGGACGTCCACGGCCACCGGCGATCAACCCCTCGTTACGGAGCGCAGCCAGTGCGGCCCGCACCGTCCCGCGTGAGGCCTCGAATGTGGTGCACAACGTTGCCTCCGAAGGCATGGGAGCACCGACGGGCAGGGTGCCGTCGGCGATCTGTGTACGGAGCGCATCGGCGACGCGGGAATGCAGCGGAAGTGACACTGAGGCTGGCCTCCAACATGATTGAACAACTTTGTTGCTACGCAGTCTAACCATTCGAACCTGGCAGAAACAATGCTGCACAACGGACATGAACGCATGGTGAACTTGTTCGAACAACTCGCTCCGGACCGTTGACGCCCGGTCACCGAGGGGGAACTGTTGTCCAGGTGATGATCGACCGAACCCCCCACCACCGATTCGACCTCGTCGTCGTCGGCGCCGGCATCGTCGGCCTCGCCCATGCCGTCGACGCGGTCCTGCGCGGAATGTCCGTGGCTGTCGTCGAACAGGACGACCATGCTGTCGGCGCCTCCATCCGAAACTTCGGACATATCTGCGCCACAGCACAATCCGGACACGCCCTGACGCTGGCGCTGTCCGCACGCGAACGCTGGCTGATGCTCGGACGCAAGGCGGGCTTCGAGGTACGAGAATGCGGCACCCTCGTGCTCGCCCGTGCACCGGACGAACTGGCAGTACTGGAAGAGTTCGCGGCCGAACGCGGATCCGAACAGGTGACGCTCGGCGCCGCTACCGGCCCGTTCGGCGGCGTCGGCGCCGCGCACCTCCCTCTCGACCTCCGCGTCGACCCTCGCGAGGCGGTGCCGGCGATCGCGGCGTGGCTGGCAGCGGAAGGCGTCGAATTCTTCTGGAACACACACGTAACCGGTATCGACACGAATGCCGTGCACACCTCGCGCGGGGAGATCCACGGCCGGAACATGATTCATGCCGTCGGCCACGACGTCGACCGACTCTTCCCCGACATCGCCGCCGAATGGAACGTCGAACGCTGCCGCCTGCAGATGCTCGAAGTCGCCCCACCAGGCGACGTCGTCATCGACGCGGCCGTACTCACCGGACTGTCCATGCTGCGCTACGACGGGCTCGCGGCCATGCCTTCTGCCGTCGCAGTACGCGCGCGGATGAAGGCAGATTCACCCGAATTGCTCGACGCCGTCATGAATCTCATGCTCACCCAACGCCCCGACGGCGCGATCGTCCTCGGTGACACTCACCATTACGCACGCACCCACACCCCGTTCGACGACGAATGCAACGCCGAACTCCTTCTGCGCGAGGGCGAATCACTGTTCGGCGCACCACTGACCGTCCTGCGCCGGTGGCGTGGGGTCTACGCCACCAGCGACCGCACCGACTTCCTCACTGCCTCCCCCTCCTCGAACGTCCGGGTGGTGTCGGTGACCTCCGGAATCGGCATGACCACCGCGCTCGGCCTCGCACCCACCGTCCTCGACTCGTTCTGACCCCCACCCCACCAGGAGAACCGATGTTCAAGCCCCGCCACGCGGCCCTCGTGATCGCCGCGCTCACACTCACCCTCACCGCCTGTGGCGACAGTTCCGACTCCGCCGCGAGCACACCCACCTGCCCCGGCGGGAAGATCCGCTTCGGTGTGGAGCCGTTCGAGGACCCCGCCAAGCTGACTCCGGCGTTCCAGGTCGTCGGCGAAGCTCTGTCGGAGAAGTTGAACTGCCCCGTAGAGGTGACCGTAGTGGACAGCTACTCCGCCGAGGTCCTCGCCATGCGCAACGGGCAGCTCGAGCTCGGCGTCTTCGGCCCACTCGGTTACGTCTTCGCGAGCCAGGAAGCCGATGCCCGCGCGCTCGCCTCCTTCGGGACGGCCGACGGTCAGCTCTCGACCTACACCGCCGGGATCTGGGTGCCCAAGGACTCCGACATCGACTCGATCGACGATCTCCGCGGACGCACCCTCGCCCTCTCCGAGCCCGGATCGACCTCGGGTGACGGTCTCCCCCGAATGGCGCTGCGCGAGAGCGGAATGAAGGACGACGACGTCAACATCACCTACGCCGGAGGACATCCCGAGGCGCTGCTGGCATTGGCCAACGGCAAAGTCGACGCCGCCGAGATCAACTCCCAACAGCTGGCGACGTCCACCGGGGAAGGCCAGTTCGACACCTCGAAGTTCCGTCAGGTGTGGACATCCGACCCGATCCCCAACGACCCCATCACCGTCGCAGGCGGAACCAGCCCCGAATTCCAGAAAGCCGTCGCCGACGCCCTGATGGACCTGCCGCCCGACGCCGTCGCCGAGGCGGGCGCTCTGCTCGACGTCGACCCGGCCGGCCAGCTCCTTCCTGTTGACAAGAGCACCTATCAGCCACTGTTCGACCTCGCCGACGCCCTCGGTCTCACCTCCAAGGACGCGGAATGAACGCCGACGTGTTGCCTAAAACAGTAAGGGACGCAGTTGCTTTCGAGCGTAATGCCCCCGCGTTGTCGATCCGCGCGCTGCGAACTTCCTTCGGTGACCGCACCGTCCTGCACGGCGTCGACCTCGACGTGCACGCCGGGGAACTGGTGGGCATCCTCGGCGCCAACGGATCCGGCAAGTCGACGATGCTGCGATGCGTCGTAGGCCTGACGTCGGTGGACGGCGGCAGTATCGACATCGGCGGCGAATCCGCACTGAATCACGGCCGTGTCCGTAAGGCAGCCATGGTGTTTCAGCAGATTCATCTCGTCGGACGCAGATCGGTCCTCGACAACGTCTGCGCGGGCGCGCTGGGCAGGTTGTCGCTCCGCCGGTCGTGGTCCACCCTCGCATTCCCGCGCGCGCTGCGGGAGGAGGCGATGGGATGCCTCGACCGCGTCGGCCTCGCCGACCGAGCACACGACCGCGCCGACCGACTCTCCGGCGGCCAACAACAACGCGTCGCCATCGCCCGTGCACTGTGCCAACGAGCGCCCGTCCTCCTCGCCGACGAGCCCGTCTCGGCCCTCGACCCAGCCTCCGCCGAGCAGGTCATGACGCTGCTGCAGTCCTTGGCCTCCGACGGCATCGCCGTCGCCGCGGTACTGCATCAACCCGATCTTGCGCGACGGCACTGCCATCGCATGGTCGGGCTCGATCAGGGCCGGATCTCCTTCTCCTGCGGGGCCTACGACCTGGACGACGACACCGTCGCCGCGCTCTACAACCCCTCCAAAAGAGTTGAACGATGACCACTCTCGATGTTCGACGCCTCGAGGTCCCACCGCACCCGCGTCGCCGAATGGGCCTGATCGGGGGCGCCGCCCTCATCTTCGGTTTGATCGCCGTGCACATCTGGGCAGTGGAGGAAACCGAGGTGTCCGCCACCGCCCTCATCAGCGGGTGGCAGGGCATCGCGTCGTTCCTCGGTTCTGCTTTCCCACCGGACTTTTCGTGGACGACCGTCGTGCAACCCGGCATCCAGGCATGCCTGGTCACGCTGGCGATCGGACTCGTCGGCACGACGTTCTCCATCCCGTTCTCGATCCTGTTCGCCGTACTCGGATCACGGTCGACGAACCGAAACCCGTTCGTATATCAGACCGCTCGCGCCGTCATGTCGTTCCTGCGCGCGGTTCCCGACATCGTGTTCGCGCTCATCTTCGTCACCGCCGTCGGGCTCGGACCGTTCGCTGGTGTGCTGGCGATCATCCTGCACAACACCGGAGTGATGGCCAAGCTGTGGTCGGAGGCGATGGAAGAGATCGATCAGGGACCCATCGACGCACTCCGCGTCGCCGGCGCGTCGAGCACGCAGGTGGCGGTACATGTAGTCCTGCCGACGGTCGTTCCGCAGTTCGTCGGACTGTTGCTATACCGGCTCGACGTCAACGTCCGGTCCTCGCTCGTTCTCGGACTGGTCGGCGCGGGCGGTATCGGATTCCTCATCAACCAGTCGATCTCACTGTTCCGTTTCGACGAAATGATGACCTACATCCTGATGGTTCTGGTGCTCGTCGTCGCCGTCGACCTGCTCAGCGGTGCAGTGCGCAAGCGCCTCGGGGCATGACCGCTCTCGCGGCCGTGTGGTCGGGGACCTCGTTCTCCCTGCAGCAGGTGCCGTTCCCAGACTTGGATGACGGTGAAGTCCTCGTCGAGATCGAACTGTCCACGGTGTGCGGAAGCGACCTGCACACCGTCGCCGGGCATCGCAGCACACCGGTTCCCACCGTCCTCGGGCACGAAAGTGTCGGACGCGTAGTCGACATCGGCGCGGACGCGACCGTCGCCGTCGGAGATCGCGTGGTGTGGACCGTCGGCACAGCCTGCGGAACCTGCCGGAGATGCCTGCGCGGGATACCGCAGAAATGCGTCGACCTCCGCAAATACGGGCACACCGCAATCAGCGACCGGTGGACTCTCAACGGCGGCTTCGCAACTCACATACACCTCCTCGCCGGGACGCGCGCCGTCGTCGTCCCGGAAGATCTGCCCGCGACGCTCCTCGCCCCCGCAGGCTGCGCCACCGCCACCGTCGTCTGCGCGGCACGCCGAATCGGGCTCACCGCGGGTGACGCCGTGGTGGTCCTCGGCTGCGGCATGCTCGGGCTGACAGCTGTGGCCTACGCCCTCGACCGCGAGGCCGTATCGGTGATGGCCTGCGATCCGGACCCGGCCCGTCGAGCATCGGCGTCGGAAATCGGTGCGACCGCGGTGTGCGCGCCGGAAGAGCTACCCGACGCGGCCCGCGGAGCCGATGCGATCTTCGAAATGTCCGGGAGCTCGTCTTCCGTCGCCGCTGCACTCGACGTGGTGGGCTTGGGTGGGCGGATCGCATTGGTGGGATCGGTGTTCCCCAGTTCAGCGGTCGAATTCGATCCTGAACTTCTGGTGCGGAAGCTCGTCACCATCGCCGGAAGCCACAACTACGCGCCGGCCGACCTCGTCGAAGCGGTGGAGTTCTTGCAGCGCACGCCGGCGGCGCAGCTACTGGCTGCGGCCGTCGGAGTACCTCATCCACTCGAGGAGATCGACGCTGCCTTCGACTCCGGACGGTCCGCTGTGCGGGGTGCCGTCGGCTAGCCCACAGGTGGGGTACCCCCGGGGGTACTTGCATACCCCCCTCGGTATGTGCGACAGTGGAGCGACAGAACCACCGCTGACCGCTGCTGGTCGCATACCCCCCACCCGTATAGGAGTAGCTGATGTCCGAGTCGGACACCGTTCCGGATTCACGTCGTGAATCGGAAAAACAACAGCACCGCCCGCCCGGCATACTCGGCCGACTGGGCAGCACGATGGTCACCCGTCGCCGATGGGTGTTCGGGGTCTGGCTCATCGCTCTCGTCGCCCTCGGGTCCGCCGCACCCTCGGTCTTCACCTCGCTCGCCGGAGCGGGATGGCAGGCCAACGGCTCCGAATCCGTTCAGGTCCGCGAGCTGGCGCAAGAACACTTCGGCGGTAACTCCTCGGCCGCAGTGCAGGTCGTCGTGCATTCCGACACCGCAACCATCGACGACCCCGCGGTGCAGCAGACACTCGCCGCGGTGACCGGAGTCTTCGACGGCGACGCCCGGTTCGGCGAGATCATCGCCCCACAACCAGGCATGACAATCAGCCCCGACCAGCACACCGGCATCGTCATCGCCGGCGCCAATGCCAGCACCGACGACATGGTCAAAGCCGTCGACGACGTCAAAGAGGACCTGACCGCACTGTCCGGTGACGGCATCGAGGTCTACCCCACTGGATCTTCCGCACTGTGGTCGGACTTCAACAAAGCCAACCACGACGCCATGATCCAGGCCGAATTGATCTCCTGGCCAGTCACTTTGGCGATCATGGTGCTCGCGTTCGGCTCCCTCGTCGCCGCAGGCCTCCCGTTACTGCTGACCGTCGCCGGACTCGTCGCCTCCGCAGGCGGCCTCGTGCTCCTGAACCAGGTCACGCCGATCTCGGTGTGGGCGATGAACTTCGCAATGATGTTCGCGCTCGCCCTCGGAATCGACTACGCCCTCTTCATCGTCGCCCGGTTCCGTGACGCCCTACGCAAGTCCGATCCGCGGGCCGCGGTCGCTGAAACCATGGACACCGCTGGTAAGGCAGTGGTGCTCTCCGGCCTGACCGTGCTGGTCAGCCTCACCGCCGTCCTACTCGTCCCTGCCCCCGCGGTGCGGACGATGGCCGTCGGAATCATGCTCGCAGTGTTCTTCGTGCTCGTCGCCACCCTGACATTGCTACCGGCGACACTCGGCGCCCTCGGCCACAAGGTCAACGCCGCTTCACTGCCCTACGCCAAACGCCAAACGCACCGCTCACCGAAGTTCGCGGCCTGGGGTGAACTGCTCCACAAGCACCCCTGGCCGTTCGCAGTCGTCTCCGTCGGCATCTTGATCGCACTCGCATTGCCCGTCCTGGGACTCAAGGTCGCGATGCCGTCCATCGCCGTCGTCCCCGAGGACGCACCCGTCCGCCAAGGCTACGAACTGGTCCAGACACAGTTCGGCGACGGCGCACCCGGCGCACTGCAGATAGTCGTCGCCGACGCCGATGCCCAACAGACCGCGTCAGCGGCAGCAGGCGTCGACGGAATCGCCATGGTCACCCCACCCCAACCCGCCATGGACGGATCGGGATACTCACTGCTACAAGCACTTCCGACGGTCGATCCTTCGGATGAAGCGATGGGCACCATCCTCACCGACCTCCGCGCCGAGCTTCCGGAGTCCGCATTGGTCGGCGGCGCACCGGCGGAGAACCTGGACCTGCAGCAGGCCCTGAACGACTACCTGCCGCTGGTGATCGGCATCATCCTCGTCCTCGGGTTCATCCTCCTGCTCGTCGCTTTGCAAGCTCCGTTGATCGCGGTGCTCGGTACCGTCGTCAGCTTGCTGTCCACCGCCGCCGCATTCGGTGTCGCGAAGCTGATCTTCCAGGACGGTCACGGCGCGTCACTGCTCGGCTTCACCCCACAGGGCTTCCTCGACGGCTGGGGACCGGTGTTCTTCTTCGCGATGATCTTCGCCATCGCCATGGACTACACCGTCTTCCTCCTCGCCACCGCGAAAGAGCACTACGAGAAGTCCGGTGACGCAAAGATCGCCCAGGTCGACGGCCTCGCCCACTCCGGTCGCGTCATCCTCGCGGCAGCAGCGGTCATGGTCGCGGTGTTCTTCACCTTCGCGCTCTCCGACCCGCTACCACCGAAAGAAATGGGCATCATCCTCGGCGTCGCCGTCCTACTCGACGCAGTGCTGATCAGGCTCATCCTGCTCCCCGTGCTGCTGCGCCTGACCGGACACGCAGCCTGGTGGTCACCAGCATGGCTCCGCAAGGTCCTACCGTCCATCAGCTTTTCCCACTGACATTTTTTACAGAAGATCGGAGACGCAACATGATCGACAAGTTCTCGGGCTGGCCCATCGAACGCACCGTTCCCGCCCTCGCGGCCGCCGTCGTCACCACCGGTCTGGTCCTCGGCGAAACCAGCTCCCCGCGCTGGCGGTTCCTGAGCGCCTTCGCCGCGGCAAACCTGGGCCTCTACGCTGCAGTCGGATGGTGCCCGGCGAGCCTGCTTCTCTCCAAAGCCGGCGTGCCCAGTCTTCGTAACGGGTAAGCCTTCAACAGTGCCACTCACAACCGAAAGGAACCACTCATGAACATTGCACTATCGACCACATTGACCGATACCGACTTCGACACTGCCGTCGCCAAAACCAAAGAAGCACTCTCCGCGCAAGGCTTCGGCGTCCTCACCGAAATCGACATGCAGGCCACCCTGAAAGCCAAGCTCGGCGAGGACATGGAGCAGTACCTGATCCTCGGCGCCTGTAACCCGAACCTCGCGCACCGCGCGGTCGGCGTCATGCCCCAGATCGGGCTGCTACTCCCCTGCAACGTCCTCGTCCGCGCCGACACCACCACCGCGGGATCGTTCCTCGTCGAGGCAATGAACCCCGCCATCATGGTCGAGGTCACCGGCGAAGCCGAACTGTCCTCCGTCGCACAGGAAGCGACGACCAAGCTGCAGGCAGCGATCTCCGCTCTCGGCGGCAAGAACTCCTGATCCAAGCAGCGTTCGGGGGCGGCTGGGTTCATCCTGGCCGCCCCTCGTTCGACACCCCACTCCCGAAGATGCCCCCAGGGGTACCATTGGGGGGGCACACCCAGCACAATCATAAGGAGTCCGACATGAACGGCGACCAAGACAGCATCGCATTGGTACTCAACCGACTGCGACGCGCGCACGGACAACTCGCCGGCGTGATCGGCATGATCGAAAACGGACGCGACTGCAAAGACGTCGTCACCCAGCTCGCCGCCGTCTCCCGCGCCCTCGACAAAGCCGGATTCAAAATCGTCGCCACCGGGCTACGCGAATGCATCACCGGCGAGACCGCCGACAACACCGAACCGATGACCGAGGCCGAACTCGAGAAGCTATTCCTCGCACTGGCTTGACCGTCTGGAAGTGGTTGACGGGGACCCTCGCGGCACTGGTAGCAGTGGTGTGCGCAGTGATCATCTCCACCTTCACGCCGCCAGTCGTCTTCTTCCCCGTCTACGCACTGGCCTCTGCCGTCTTGCTGTTCCTGGGCGCACTATGGCTCGTACTGGCACTGATCGGGTGGTTCGAATACCATTCGCTGCGATGGACCGCAGTTGCACCGGCCATCGTCATCGTCACAGCCGCACTCGTCTTGTTATCCGTACCGTCGAAAGGCGCATTCGCGGTATCGCAGGGCGCACTGGAAACCGTCGCCCAGGACTGCACGAAATCCACGGACACCCGCCGAATCGGGGCATACGCGGTCCGTTCGGTCCGCCCCACCGACAGCGGATGCCTGTTCTTCATCGTGGGCGGCCTCATCGACTCGATCGGCTTGGCCTACCTACCGGACGGCGCGCCCTACCTCGGCGAACCGCGGCGCGACGGAGACATCGGATACGAAAGATACGATGGTGATTGGTACCGGTTCGTGCAGCAATTCTGAGCCCGCGTGGGCGTAATTCTATGGGCCGCAACAACTACTTATCGGCAACTCTGGTAATTCTAACTAGTGAATGCACTGGGGAATAGCTCGATACTTAGCGATTGAACATCACCCACTCTTTTACACCCGCGAAAACGGGCATATCGGTCCATTCTCAGTTTTCGCACCAAGCGCATTTATTCGCTACTCTCGGGAGGAATACACACCTCGAAGGGATCTCGCACCGTGGCGAAGCAAGTAATCTATGAATTGGTCGACGACATCGACGGCACAGCAATCGACGAAGGCGAAGGCGAATCGATCGAGTTCTCCCTCGACGGCGTCGACTACGTCATCGACCTGAAAACCAAGAACGCCAACGAATTCCGCAAGCGACTCGAACTGTACGTCGGACACGCAACCCGCGTCGGCGGCCGCAAGCGCAAAGTAGCGTCGGCCGGCGTCGCCCCGAAGGCCGCATCTTCATCGGCGCCTACGACCAAGCGCGACCCCGCTCAAACCCGCGCAATTCGCCAGTGGGCGTCGGACAGCGGCTATGAGATCAACGACCGCGGACGCATTCCCGCCGACATCGTCGAAGCATACGAAACAGCAAACGTCAGCTAGATTCCGACGCGCCTGGCCTGCCTACTGGCCAGCCAGGCGCCTCGAATCTGCAGGAGAACACCCAAAATATCTTTCGGTATTGTGTGCTGCCCCCGCCCCCATCGCTTCAATGGTCCACTCATACGATCAGATAACTTGAGGGCGCCATTCAAGCGATCAGGGGACGGCCGCGCAAAGCAGGTCAGCTCTTCGGGTACTTGTACAGGCCTTCCCCGGTGGAGATGCCCAGCTTCCCCTTGTCGATGTAGTTCTCCTTCAGGAAAGCAGCCAACCGTCGCTGGTCTTCGTTGCCCTGAGAGGCGATGTTGTACGGCGTAGTGAGTCCGATGATGTCGTAGATCTGACATGGGCCGAGCGGCGCGCCGGTGGCGATGCGCCACGTCTTGTCGATCATCTCCGGATCGGCGACTCCGTCGACGAGGAGAAGTCCGGCCGCGTCGAGGAACGGTACGAGGAGGGAATTGAGCACGTAACCAGGCTGTTCCTTCTTCAGCTCGATCGGGACCATGCCGATTGCGGATGCGAAGTCGACGACTGTCCGGTACACAGCCGGGTCGGTTTTCGACGTGCCCATTACCTCGGCGGTATTGCGGACCCAGATCTGGTTGGCGAAGTGCAGCGCGAGGAACTTCTCCGGACGACCGGTGGAGTCCATGAAGTCGCTGGGAAGCAGCGTCGAAGAGTTCGTCGCGAAGATCGTGTGCTCGGGGGCGAAACCGCCGATCTTGGTGTAGGTGTCGCGCTTGATGTCGAGATTCTCGGGAACGGCCTCGATGACCAGGTCCGCGGCCTGTACAGCTTCCTTCAGGTTCGACGACAGAGTGATCCGCTCGAGCGCGGCCTCTGCCTTGCCGTCGGCCGCACCTTCGACCTGCTGGGTATACACCTTGACCAGCTTGTCGAACTGTACCTTCGCCTTGTCCAGCGCCGCCTCGTCGATGTCGTATGCGACTACCGAAAATCCATGGTATGCAGTCTGATACGCGATCTGCGAACCTAGAACGCCTGTCCCCAATACCGTCACGTTGGTGATGTCAGTCATCTGATGGTCTCCTCTGCAGTTCATTTGTCATCGTTCACCTAAGCGAGGTCAAAGATTCACCGCCGGAGAGGGTGTGGCACACACGCTAGCTCCTGCGGAGTTCGGCCACCTTTCAACATACGCCAGATTCCCGATTCGAGACCGAGCGTCGAAAGTTCGAGAGATCCGGCGCGGATGCGATCGTCGGCGAAACTCTTTGTCCATCAACGTACTACCAACACAGGCGGGATTCGGTTCATTCCAATACGGACGTATGACCGGTGACACACAGGTCCAGGCATTGTGCCAACCGTCTGCACTATTCCGGTTTCCCTGCAGGTGAAGCAAGGGTCGACTAAAATCTTTCGACAAGTTGATGGCCTGCCTCGCAAAGGAAAGAAGCCCGTGAACCGATCCGTCGTCGGTGATACCGGTTCCCTATTGCTACACAGCACAATTCGATGATCAAACGCGGGTCGAACGCGTCGACATCCCGTACGAGGAGACAACGCTACCCGGGTATTCCTTCTCCGCCGACGCCGTGGGCACGCCGCCGCAACCGACGTTCCTCATGGTCAACGGCAGTGATGGTGCTCTCAGCTCACTGTGGAGCCACGGTGCGGCGACCGCCTTGGCTCGCGGATACAACGCGCTGATGTTCGACGGGCCCGGGCAGCAGTCGATGCTGTTCGAACGCGGGGTCGGCTTCCGGCCCGACTGGGAAGCCGTAGTCACACCCGTCGTGAACTATCTTCTGGAGCGTCCCGACGTCGACCCACGCCGCATCGTCCTCTACGGGATCAGCCAGGGAGGTTTCTGGGGAGCGCGGGCCTTGGCCTTCGAGCATCGCATCGCCGCAGCCATTCTCGACCCTGGTGTGGTCGATGTCAGCGCATCCTGGACTGCGAGCATCCCGAACTCCTTGATGAAGCTCTTCCATGCGGGCAAGAAGGAGGCCTTCGACCGGGACATGAGCCTCGGCATGAAATTGTCGCCACAGACGTTGCGGACGTGGAACTTTCGTGCCCGCCCCTACACCCAGGCCAGCTATTTCGACACGATCACCGAAGTGCATCGCTATACCCTCGACGCCGCCGAAGCTGCTCGGATCACGACACCACTGTTCGTTACCGACCCGGACGACGGGCAGTTCTGGCCCGGGCAGTCGAAGATCCTCGCCGACGGCACGGGCGGTCCGGTGGAGTCGAGCCGATTCACCGCAGCGGACGGCGCCAATTTTCACTGCCAACCGATGGCTCGCCAGCTCACCGACGAGCTCATGTTCGATTGGCTCGACGACCTGTAGGAACGGTCAGCTCCGATCGCGCGTCGACAGACGCTCGCTCACTACGATCAGGTCGACGGCAAGTGTCGCGAAGGGGGCGGCCAGCGGGTCGGGATCGTTGCGGTCGAGTAGGGCGAGGAGCAGGTGCCGCGCGGCAATACGTCGCGCTTTCTCGGCTGCAGCGTTCGAAAGAGATTGCGCGATCACTGTTTTGGCGCCCGCAGTGATCGACATGCGCTTGCCGAGCCTGGGCCGGACAACAGGTGGGACCTCGTCCACGTCGAGCCCGATTGCGGCGAGTGCGCACGGTCCAGTCGGTCGGGGCCGCGCGGGCGGTTTCGTTGTCCACGCCGACGACCCAACTCAACGACTCGTCCTGCAGGAGGGCGAGGAGCAGCTGATCCCCGCGACGCACCGCCTCGTACCGTGCGTCTTCGACTGCTCCCCTGGCGGATTGGGTGAACGTTCGAACATGGTCTCCTCACTTTCCGATCTGTTCCTACGACCGGTCGCGGGATCCGCAGTGCGCAGCTGGTTCGATCCAAGAACTCCATACCCGCCAGATATTCGGTAGTCAGCCATAGCGCCAACCAGCGGGGGAACTGTCTCTATAGTCCTGTTCGTGTCGAGTTCCGTTGGACTCAATGGCAGAATGTGTTGCGCGAAGTTCGCGAGGGGTTTATCCGGCAGAGCGAGGGACGTTCTGATGTATCAGGGAGGCGGCTGGACATGAACACCATCGATTCGGAGCACGCCGGATACCGATTCGCATCGCTGTCCTGGGACCTGGCGCAATACCCCGGAGCAGGCCCGACGGCACAACGAGTCGTCGACCTCGCGGTGACGACCTTGGGATGCGGCGGCGCTGCGGTGACCACCCTCCGCGACAACGGTCGGATACGGATCATTGCGGCCAGCGACCAACGAACGATTGCCGAGGCCGCCAAGATCGCCGATCTCACGGGGCAGTCCGCCACCAAAGACGTCCTCGCCACCAAGGGCACCATCGTCAACAACGGTGCGGAGAACGATCCGCGGTGGGTGCAGTATCGAGAGCTGATGACCGAGCAGACGTCCATCCGGTCGACCGCGAGCTTCTACCTGATTCTCGGCGGCGTCGAGTTGGGTGTCATGGGCTTCTACAGCGCCCGTAAGGACTTCTTCACCGACGAGATCCTCTACGACTGCTCCATCTACGCCGACCATGCCGCCGTGGCATTGAAAAATGCCGGCGCCGACGACCGCAACGATCAACTGTCGATGGCGGTGGACACCAACCGCGAAATCGGGATCGCCGTCGGGATAGTCATGAGCCGGTACAAGCTCACCCGGGACGCCGCGTTCGACATGCTGGTCGTGGCCTCCTCGCACACCAACTGCAAGCTGCGGGAGGTCGCGGCCGAGATAACCGCGACCGGGATCGTCCCGGCCTGGCGGTCGAAAGCCCACGCTTCATAGCTACTGCTGCACACCAGCGCCTATGAGGCGGGGCGCGACGCAGGGCTCCTGATCACGGCGGTGTAGATTCCCACCGCCAGTGCTCCGATCGCTGCAGTCCATCCGACGCTGGCATTGATAACGTCGCCCGCCAGCCTGCCCTGCGCAATCCACATCAATCCCCAGACGATCCCGATAGCCGGTGCGAGAGCCCCCGAAGAGTACGTAGCCAACCCGACGGCAACCAACGCTGCAACGACCAGGACTGCCACCGCCCAGAAGGTTGCTCCGCCGGTGACGCCGAGGTCGACGAGCCATGCCGTTACGTTCGCGACGGTCGCCACGCACACCCAGCCGAGGTAGAGGCCCATCGTTCCGTCCGTGATGACTGCGTCCAACCGGTTCTCGGGGGGCTGCTGGCGAAGTAGGACGAATACTCGGGCGAGGACCGCGAGCAGCGCAGCGATGACGAATACGCTCAGCCACAGCAATCCCACCTGAATGGTCAGGATCCATGCGGCGTTGAGCAGCATGGACACCGCAATCGGCAGTCGGAGGGGAAGGTGGCGCTCACTTCGCCCGGGCAGCGCCTGCCACACCGCGTATGCGAAGAATCCTAGGTAGATGACCGTCCAGATCGAAAATGCAGTCCCAGCAGGCGCGACGAGCGTCGACGTGGCGCTGAGCGCTCCACCTGCGGCCTCCGCGATGGGAGTGCCGATCCACGCACCTGAGCCGATGAACGAGCCGATGACCGCCGCAATGGCGCTGACTATTACCCCGACCTTCATAGCGGGTGAATGCCCGGATCGACCGTTCACAAACGGGGAGGTAGCACTGAGCGACATTTCTGCTGGTGACGACTCTTGCGCGGCCGGGGAGGTGACGCCCGGCCGCGCAAGTTCGGATCACGCCAGTTGAACGGTGGCCGTCGCCCGGTGCCCGAAGATGCGTTTGCCCTCGAACGTCGCGCCCAGCGAAATCACTGCCGTACGACTGTCCTCGTCGAGCGATTTGATCTTGCCCGTGAACAAAATTTCTGCGGCGCGATGCGGATCGACGGGAATGGGTGCGGTGAAGCGGACCGTGTAGTCCTTGACCGCACCCGGATCACCCAACCATGAAGTGATGTAACCGCCGCCGAGACCCATCGTCAACATCCCGTGTGCCAGAACATTTTTCAGGTCGACAAGCTTGGCGAACCCATCGCTCCAATGGATCGGGTTGGCATCCCCCGCGACACCGGCATAGTTCACCAGATCGCCACGAGTGAGTCTAAATACCTTCTCCGGCAACACATCTCCGACAGTGACGTCCTCGAACTTCACCGAAGGCGCCGGGCGATGGTCCACCAGCACGAGCGGTGGATGCTCCACCTGCTCCTCTTCCTCGTGCGTGGTGGCGTTCTCGCGCGCAGTCGACGGCGTAGCGCCGTGCATCACCAGATTCTCCGCTGCCTCGACGATGCCGGAGTCGACATCTCCGTCGCGGCCGATCAGTAGCGTCGTGTACGTGGTCTGTACGAGTTCGTTGCGCTGATTGGACACGATGTTCTTGGTGACCATCATGTCCTTGCCCATGACCTCCTTGTAGGAGTCGAGGGAGACGTCGCAGTACAGCTGATCGCCGGCGACGATCGGCTGGTGGAATTCGAGGACCTGATCGGTTTGCAGCATCTGCCCCAGGTCGAATCCGACCGCGATCTTCTCGAGCAACCGACGCTGCGCAAGGGTGCCGACCAGGGAGATGAAGGTCAGCGGCGCTGCCAAACCGCTGTAGCCTAGAGCTTTGGCTGCGTCGGAGTCCCAGTGCACCTGGTTGAAATCCTGAACTGCGCGAGCGTACTCACGTACCTTTTCGCGCCCCACCTCGTAGAAGTCGCTCGCCCGGTAGTGCAGGCCCACCATTGCACGGACATGCTCCGCTGGATCGAAATTCTCAGAAGTTTTTCCAGTCATTTCTCGCAACATACCGGGCCGAGCGCCGCTAGTACATGTAGGTCCGCGACCTTGTGGCAGTTCACAGCCGGCGTCAGGCAGTGCGATGCCGGGGAACGACGTCGTAACTGTCCGGTTCGAACGGCGTCACCGGAGGAATGCGCGTCACTGCCGTCAGTGGGCGACGAGAGCGAGCCCGCGATGCATCGGCGGCCAGCAACGCCGCACCGTGCGCGGTCAGTGATTCCGGCATATCGGGCACGAGCACCGGCAGCCGCAGATCACGCCGAAAGACGCGGCGAAGCGAAGGGATATGCGCGCAACCACCGACCATGACCAGCGCGTTGACCGACTTCGGTGCGTCGACGATGGCACTGGCAGTCCAGTCCTCGATCGATCGAACCGAGCGGTCGACGATGTCGTCGAAAGAGCTGCGCCACAGTCGAACCGGGCCGCCGACGAATGGTCCGGTCACCTCCGCCACGCGCAAGCTCGACAACTGCTCACGCGCGAACCGAATGGCGACGGCGAGACTGTCCAGTGCCGAGGCGGATACCAGTTCGTCGGCGCCGTAGGTGGCGAGTAGATAGTTCCGCACCGCGTCATCGCACACCGATCCACCGAATCGAGTTGTGCGCTCCGAACTGAAAACCTCACCGGTGGCGGGATCAGCGATCGACACGGTGGTCCCGGAAGCACCGACGTCGCAGAGTGCGACCGTCCGCAAGCCCTCGAGCTGTCCGCTGCCGCGCAGGAACCTCAGCTGAGCGCCGAGTTCGGAGACGACCATGAACCGATCGGCCTTGTGCATCGAATACGCCGAGGTCAGGGGCCTGCTCGCTGGATCGTCCGGGACAGCGAGAACGGTATCCGCGGCATCGACATCCTGCACCTTCGCCATGGAGTCCAACAGGTCGAGAGCAGCGGCGACGTGCTGGGACGGCTCGAACAACCGCGCAACGTTGACAGAGCGCACCGAATCGTCCGCTGTATCGAGAGCTGTAGCCCGGGCGGCCGAAGAGCCCACTGACACCCCAAGCACCGTTTTCATGGCTTCCTCGACTTCACTATGACCGACTAGATGTAGAGACCATAGCCGTGAAATCAGTCCATGGGTAGGCTTCGATACCTTCGAAGATTCCTGAAGTATGTTTCAGACTCCCGCGCTATTACTCCGGAGGCGTTTCGGGCTCCTCCGGCGTCGTCGATATGGGTGTGATCGTGGTGGTCGTGGGCTCCGGGGTGGGCACGACCGACGTTTCCGCCGGAGGCTGTTCCACGTCCGTCGGTTCGACGCCGCCTCCGGGCGATGTCGGCGTGACCACCGACGTGGTCGTGGGCGCGAGGGTTGGCGCGATCGTCGCACCCGGCGGAAGATTCGGTCGCGGGCGTTCGGCCCCTGCGGCGGGGGGTCGTGAAACACCAACGGGCGGTACGAATTCGGGCCTGACAGCAGGGTTTTCCACGGGATCCGGGGCTGTCTGCGCTACCTCTGCCGGACGAGCCGTATCGTCTGTCGTCGGAGTCGACGTCGCGTACGGCGTGTCCGCCGTATCGACCGAGTCTGCGGGGATGACCGTTCTGGTGTCCACCGCAGGATCCACCGTCATCGCCAACGCGCTGACTCCCCCGAGCGCCGCCAACATCAAGGCTCCGACCGCAGCGACCTGCCAGATCCCGCGACGAGGACCGGACGACGCCACGGTGCGTCGGGCCGGACTCACCGGATCCAGTACGCCGACCAGCAGTGCTGCAGCGAGTTCGGGTGGTAGCCCGTCGACGAGGTGGGAATCGAAGATGTCGACGACGATCAGCGGTTGCACCTCGGACGCCGCGACCGCGTCGATGACTATCTGGCACTGCATCGCGTTCTCGCAGACGACGGCAGCACCGGTGACCGTGAGACCGCTCTGCATGGCTTGAATTCTGGTCGATCCCAGTGCTGCGACAACAGCCTGGCCGATACCGTCGGGCACCGCTTCCACCGACACGACGCGGGTAGCTACCGGCCCGAGATCGGGCAGATCCACGTCGACCAGGGAAGCCGTCACCTCGAAGGTACTGACATGCACGCCGAGAGCTATACGCACGACAGACTTCCCCCCTTCCCGTTTACCCCGAAAATTTCTATTACTCGAAAGGTTTTGAGGCTAAGAATACAGTCGCCTTCCGGTTTTTCGTTAGCTGTTCACACATCAATTTTCGACACTTCGGCCCGAGCAGCCTCCGCCGCCGCGACCTCCTGGGCATAGAGCACACCGAAGGTGAAGCCGTTCTCCCCCGGAGTCACCCCCGCCTTCCGTCCGAGGTCGAGCAGCTTCTGCGCAGCGACGACCGCGTCCTGATGCTCGCCGAGCACTTCCTGGACCGCCTTGTATCGCTCGATCCGAGCCGTCGCGTCCTTCTTCCCGACGATCGGGAAGATCAACTCGGCGGCATACCTGGCACGTTTTCCTGCCTTGCGAGCCCCGTGCAGTTCCACGTCGTCACCCCCGGCCACTGCTGCAGCGACGCGCCTGCGCACCTTACGTCCGGCCTTGCGCGCAAGTCGATCGAGTTCGTCGGCGTCGACGTCCTCGGCCCCGACCGCTGCCGGGAATGCGCGCGAGAGGTTGGCGAGACTCGTCAGCAGGGCCCGGTAACGGTCCCCGTCCAACTCCGCCGAGACGATGCCTCGGTGGCGAACCTGTTCGGCCAACAGATCGTTCTCGATGCGCGCGGCAACCGGGCCCAGGACCAGCTCCGGCGGCAGCTCGTGCACCGCGTCGGACAAGCGTGCACGTAGCACTTGCCTGTCCCTGACCTCACCGAGAAGTCCTCCATACCAAGCTAACTCGGAATCCAGAGCTGAAGCCACGCCCTCGTCGAACAAGGCACCGAACACACGCAGTGTGCTCCGGTAGCGTCGAATCGCAACGCGCGTGGAATGGATCGGATCGAGTCCCCGGCGCAGGTACACATCGCCGGCGAAGATGGCCTGCGCCTGCTCGTCGAGGTAGTCGACCAGGACCGCGAGCTCCGACACCTGTGTCTTCTCCAGATTCACCGCCAACGCGCGATGCAGCTTCGACGGGTGCGCGCCGCGCTGAGCCCCAGCGGTGAGCAGCGCCTTACCGAAACGCTTCAGCGTCGCTTCCGACCCCGACGCACCCAACTCCACTTCCAACTCACGCCATCGGTGATCGGGGACGCCCTCTGCTTGGACGCCGACCGAATCGTCGGCGAGTTCGGCGAGAACGGTTCCGTCCGAGGCAGTGAATACATGCCGTCGACGCCTCGACGTCAGGGTGGCAACGGGGACCAACGGTTTCCCCAGGGCGACGCCCACCAGCATGTTCGCAAGCTCTTCCGGGACGTGCGCGTCTTCACCACTACCGAGCGGTAGCCGGATCTCGGTGCGTGCCTTGTCGGCGGGGACTTTCACGTGCCAGCCCGTGTCGGTGTCTCCGCGCCGACGCCGCAACGTGATGCCGCGCCGGAGTAGGTCGAGATCGGGTGTATCGAAGTAGCTGCTGATCAGCTCCACCTCCGATACCTCGATCGCTCCGCCCTTCGGGATCAGTTCGGTGAGCGAGGGAAGTACGAAGTCCGAGGTCGCGTCGTATTTGTCCTCGCGCTCGGTCTGTATCGAAGCCATGTCCGTCAGTGTGCCGGACAGGCCGGATCAGTGGACCGGTGACTGGACGAAGTTCAGGTACGCCTTCGACGGTGTCGGGCCTCGTTGCCCCTGGTACTTGGAACCGGTCGTCGCACTGCCGTACGGGTGCTCGGCCGGACTGGACAACCGGAACAAGCACAGCTGGCCGATTTTCATGCCGGGCCAGAGCGTGATCGGGAGGTTCGCCACGTTGGACAGCTCCAGGGTGATGTGGCCGCTGAAACCCGGGTCGATGAATCCGGCCGTCGAGTGCGTCAGCAACCCGAGGCGACCGAGCGAGCTCTTGCCTTCGAGCCGTCCCGCCAGGTAGTCGGGAAAGGTCGTCAGCTCGAGCGTCGAGCCGAGCACGAATTCTCCGGGATGCAATACGAACGGCTCACCCTCGGCGGGTTCGACCAAAGTGGTCAGCTCGTCCTGTTGCTTCGACGGGTCGATATGGGTGTATCGAGTGTTGTTGAACACGCGGAAGAGCTTGTCAAGGCGTACATCGACGCTCGACGGTTGAACCATCGAGTCGTCGAACGGCTCGATCCCCAAGTTGCCGGTGGACACTTCGGTACGGATATCGCGGTCGGAGAGCAGCACACCCCGCAGGCTATCGCGCCCACCGCCTGAGTTCGGCGGTGGCCGTCGGTCGAACACACCGCTTTGCGAACTTTATCTTGCTAAGCAACGGTAGTTACCCCCGATAATGAGCAAGATCAACTTCGGACGGGTTCAAAACAAGACTTCGACACAAGGATGCGGATGGAATCGATTTTCGTTCTCGATCCTGAGATCAGCATGCAGAAGCAACACTGCACACCCCTGACTACCGGCTCGAGCTATTTCGACACCCATCTGAACTGCACCGTGCTGGCAACGACGCCGCGAGCACGGCCAGAGCTGTGGCGCGCATTTACCGAGGGAGCACTGGCGAGCTACACGCACTTCGGCGTCGAGAAGGCACTCGAGTACGAGGAGATCGTCGACGGCACCTCGACCACCATGTTTCTTGCCGCCGTCGACGATTCCGGTCGTCTTCACGGCGGACTCCGTGTACAAGGGCCGTACACCCAGCCCACTCACACGCACGCCGAACGAGAGTGGGCCGACTGTTCGACCGGCCGCGCCGCGCTCCGCAGGATGGTCGCCGACCGCCTACCGCACGGAGTCGTCGAGATGAAAAGCGTCTGGACGGCCCAGGACGCTCCTCGCCAGGGCACCTCGGGATACCTCGGGGCGATCGGTGCAACTCTGGCCGCCGTCGCGCTCGGGAGCCGTTTCACCTTGGCCACGAGTGCGGAACATGCAATGGGCCCCTACCTCGACTCGGGCGCGGTGATGGCGGCCCACATCGATGCCGTGCCCTACCCGGACGATCGCTACCGGACACGAGTTCTCTGGTGGGACCAACACATGATTCCGCGGCACACGACCGTGAACCTCTATCGACACATCGCACGTGCAGTCGCGCAACTGCTCCCCACCCATCACATCTCAACGGAGGCACCAACATCATGACCACATCCTGGCAAGCCGTCATTCTCGACGAGACTCGACACGAGGATCGCGAACTCTTGGACCGGCTGCGGTCGGATCCGAGCATCGAGATCCTCGATCGACTCGCCGAACAGCGCGCCGGGCTCGCACGGTTGACGCCGAAGCCGACAACCGAACTCGTCGAAGAACCGATGCGGTGGATCTACTACCCGTGGCGCCGAACCGTCGTCGCCACGCTGGGACCGGCTGGTTTCCGCCGACTTCGACTGGACCGCAACCGCAACAAGATCACCGCCGAAGAACAGGAACGATTGGCGACGCTGACGATCGGCATCGTGGGTCTGAGCGTCGGGCACGCTATCGCGTATTCCCTCGCGCTCGACGGGGTCTGCGGGGCACTGCGGCTGGCAGATTTCGACAAGCTCGAACTCTCCAACCTCAACCGAATCCCGGCCACGCTGCTCGACCTGGGCCTCGGCAAGCCGGTCGTCGCAGCCAGACGCATCGCCGAGCTCGACCCGTATCTCCCGGTGAGCATCGACGATCGCGGTGTGACGGCAGAGTCGGCCGACAGCTTCCTCGACGGACTGGACCTGCTTGTCGAGGAGTGCGATTCACTCGATGTGAAGGTTCTCGTTCGGGAGAAGGCGCGTGAGCATCGAGTCCCCGTCATCATGGAAACGAGCGACCGCGGACTGCTCGACGTCGAAAGATTCGATCTCGAGCCCGATCGGCCTCTGTTCCACGGTCTTCTCGGTGACATCGATTCGAAATCCCTCGAGAACCTCTCCACGCACGACAAGGTGCCGTACGTCCTCGCCATTCTCGGCGCCGGCGACCTGTCGGCGCGGATGGCGGCGTCGATGATCGAGGTCGACCGCACGACGACCACCTGGCCGCAGTTGGGGAGCGAGGTTGCTCTCGGCGGAGCCACCGTCGCCGGGGCGGTCCGTCGGTTCGGCTTGGGTCAGCGACTCGAATCCGGGCGGGTGCGAATCCACATCGACGACCATCTCGACGCGCTCGTCACCCCCACCGGGGCCGCGCATTTCCGTGCCACCACCTCGTCCGAGGAACTTCCCGACCTGCATTCGTCCGCGTTGCACACGCCCAGCGAGGCGATCGCGCACTCGGCCACCCGGGCCCCGTCCGGCGGAAATGTCCAGCCCTGGACCATCACCACCACGTCGGATTCCGTTCGGCTGACACTCGATCGGACTCGTACGAGCGGGCTCGATGTTGCCTACCGGGGCAGCCATGTCGCCATCGGTGCAGCGCTGTACAACGCACGCGTCGCGGCCGCGCACTTCGGCGTACTGGGAGAGAGCACGATTCTACCGACTGGAGACACCGTCGAGGTCGCCCTCGAATTGGCCCCGAGCGCAACCGAAAACGAGCTGGCCGCGCACTACGACGGCATGTTGGCCCGAACCACCAACCGGCATCTGGGAATCCCCGCCGACATCGACGCGGCCACCGTCGGCGCTCTCGAGGCCGCTGCCGACGCAGAAGGAATTCGCTTGGCGCTTATCACCGACCGTGCAGCCATCACCGAGATCGCCGGGATCATCGCTGAATCGGATCGAATCCGATATCTCACCGCTGAACTCCACTCCGAGATGATCTCCGAACTGCGGTGGCCGGGCCAGGATGATCCGGACACCGGAATCGACGTCGACGCACTGGCTCTCGATGCAACCGACCTGGTGAAGCTCGATGTATCTCGAAGATCCGATGTCATGGCGCTGTTGGGCGATTGGGACGGCGGCGTCGCGCTGGGCGAAGACAGCCACGACCGCATCGAATCCAGTTCAGCACTCGCGGTCACCGTGACGTCCGGCCACGCCCCCGCCGACTTCGTCCGTGGCGGCTCCGGCACCCAGAGCGTGTGGATCACGGCGCAGACACACGGACTGGCAGTACATCCGGCGTCACCGGTCTTCATCTACGCGCACACCGATGCGGAGTTCGACACCCTGTCCCCGCGCCACGCCGACGCACTGTCGCGACTGCGAACGCGATTCCACCGGGTGGTCGGCATCGAAGACGGTGAATCGATTGCGTTGGTACTGCGCTTGTCCCACACCGACGGCCGCGCTGTTCGAAGTAGAAGACGAACATCGGCGCAGGTGACGCACTAGGCGGTACAGTCCACTCTGGCCTGTCCAGGGTAAATTTCGAGGCTTGATCTCGAGGTCAGGGAGGGAATGGGAATGCGCGACATACGAAGTCTCGACGCGCTCGTCACCGACGTCGCCTCGGACCTCATCGGTGTCGATGCGTCTACGGTATCGACCGCATACACCCGGGTGCTACGCACACTCGTCGAGTTCTTCGATGTCCACGCCGGATACCTTCGCCACACCGACTACCGGAATCGATCGACGGTGATGATCGCCGAATGGCCTCCGAGGCCCGATGCGCCAGCACCCGATCCACTCGGCGTCGTTTATTTCGCCGAAGCCGACCCGGTCTTCGCCGCATGCGAGCATCTGGTGCACCCCAAAGTGTTCCGCCCTACGGTCGGCGACGAGGACTATCGCCAACGGATCGAAGCAGCCTCCGGATATCCCGTCACCTCCATGGCGGTAGTTCCTCTCGTCCAAGAGAAGTCGATCGGATGGGTCGGCCTCATCAAAAGCGGCGACCGAGCGTGGTCCGAAGGCGAAACCAACGCACTCGTCGCCATTGCGTCGATGTTCACGCAGGTTCACGCCCGCATCCTGGCCGAGGAATCACTGCGTCTCGCCGCCGAAAGCGACGCACTGACCGGACTGGCGAACCGGAGAGGGTTCACCGATGACCTACTCCGTCGCCTTTCCTCCGGCGCCGGACCTGTTGCCGTGCTGTTCCTCGATCTGGATCGACTCAAAGCACTCAACGATTTCTACGGACACTCGGCGGGCGACGAATACCTCCGCGCGCTGGCCGACACACTCCGAGCGGTCCTCGCGCCGGAAGCCACCATCGCCAGATGGGGTGGGGATGAGTTCGTGGTCGTCATGCAACCCTCGATGCTCGACGGCAAATCGACGTCGCCGTACAACGTCGCGCTACGAGTCCTCGATGCAGTGGCCACTACGCGAGTAACGATGGCCGGTGACGACATCACCCGCACCGTCAGTATCGGCGTCACCACCGCAATGCCCGGAGTGGAACGCGTCGACGACATCATCGCCAATGCCGATCAGGCTGCGCTGGTAGCCAAGCACCGGGGCGGAAACAGTGTCGTCATGTTCGATTCGGTCATCCGCGCACATACTGCGCTGCGTAACGACGTCGAACTCCATCTCCACGCTGCCATTTCCAATGGCGATCTCGTGCTGCACTTCCAACCCGAGGTCGATCTCAGAACCGGCGACATCACCGCCGTCGAGGCACTCGTACGTTGGCAGCACCCCACCAGAGGCCTCCTTCCCCCGAGCGACTTCATCGATATCGCGGAGTCCTCGGAACTCGCAACCGGACTGGGCCGCTGGGTGCTCGTCGACGCCATGCGCGCCCACTCCGACTGGGCATCTCGCATCCCCGGGCTCGACATCGCGATGCGCGTGAACGTCTCACCTGCGCAGCTCCTCGCCCCCGAGTTCGTCACCATCGTCGCGCAAGCGCTCGACTACGGTTCCGTTCCACCGACCACATTGTGCCTGGAGATCACCGAAAACGCTGTCGTGCAAGATACTGGCCAGACTGCCAAGATTCTGACCATGCTTCGCGAGCTGGGTGTCGGTATCGCGATCGACGACTTCGGTACCGGATTCAGCTCCCTCGCACACCTGAAGGTACTGCCGCTGGATGCCCTCAAAATCGACGGCGAGTTCGTAAAAAATCTCGATTCCAACGCCAACGACCAGGCGATCGTCGGAGCCATCGCCACCCTTGCCGCAGCGTTCGGGCTCGAACTGCTCGCCGAGGGTGTCGAGACCGAGGCCGCGAAATCGGCATTGATGGCCGTGGGTTGTGATCGGGCGCAGGGCTATCTGTTCTCACGGCCGGTACCCGAAGCGGAGATGCTCGAGATGTTGGCACGGGGAGGCATCCACTGACCACCTCAGGCTCGATTGCGCACAGTGGGTTAAGGTCTCGTTAGCCGGGGGGCCGGAGGCAGGAGAGGGCACTGAATCGACGTCGAGATCTCGATGTCGTCGTAACCGACGTCGCGACTACCCTCATGCGCGTGGATGCCGAATCGGCCCACGAGACATACCCATCGATCCTCCACAGCCTGGCCTGCGAACTGGAACTCGACTTCGCGTTTCTACGCCTGACCGATATCGATACCTGGACAAGCATTCTCGTCGCAGAATGGCCGCCGAGAATCGGAATCACCTACCCGGACCCGTCGACGGTCGCGCACCGGGACGGTCCCGACCCGATCCTCGCTCTCGCCGCAACGATGAAAGACGTCACCGTAGTGTCCTCGACGGAAGACCTTGCCGAACAACTCGATGGTCTTGCGCCCGAGAGGGTTCCGCTCGTGGTGATCCCACTGGTCACCGGAGGCATCGACGTGGGGGTCCTCGGCTTCGCCAAGGCTGCCGGGCGCGCTTGGACCGACTGCGAATTGAGCTCGCTGCGATCGGTTGCTGCGCTGATGACGCAGCTGCTAGCGCGAGTGGACGCGGAGAACCGTTCCCGCTTCGCCGCCACGCACGACGATCTCACCGGGATGTCGAACCGCAGAGCACTGTTGGACCACCTGAGCGCGCGCCTGGAGGAGCCGGGGTGCGGCCCGGTGGCAGTGCTGTTTCTCGACCTCGACCAGCTGAAGTCGTTGAACGACTTCCTCGGCCATTTGACCGGCGACGAATACATCCGCGACGTCGCCGATATCGTGCGTGAAGAACTCGGAGCCGAGGATGTGATCGCCCGGTTGGGGGGCGACGAATTCGTCGTCGTACTCGCAGGCCCGACAGATGAATGCACCGCCGACCTGGCGGCCCAAACGATACTGAAGGCAATCGACGGGATCGACATGCCTCTCGCCGATCTGCGTCGGCGCGCCCGGATCGGCATCATGATGGCCCAGCCCGGTCGTATCACTGCCGAACGTGCCTTACGGTGCGCGGACCAGGCTGCGCTCATCGCGAAGATCGGCAGTACCGACAACATCGAACACTTCACCGAATCGGTGCGAGCACAGAGCGAGCTGCGAAGCGACGTCGAAGTGCACCTGCGTGACGCGATCGAAGGCGACGCCCTCGTGCTGTACTACCAACCCGAAGTCGACCTCGGCAGCGGAAAGATCACCGCGGTGGAAGCTCTCGTCCGATGGCAACACCCGGTGCGCGGACTCCTGCCGCCGAGCGCTTTCATCCCCGTCGCCGAAGCGACAAACCTCGCACCGGCATTGGGGAGGTGGGTACTGGACACAGCGTGCCGCACCTTGTCCGAATGGCGGTCGACGTTACCATCCCTCGACATCTCCATACGCGTCAATGTCTCCCCGGCCCAGCTCGTCGAACCCGACTTCGCCGGAACCGTCGAGGCAGTCCTTCGGCGCTACGGGGTCGAAGGCCCACAATTGTGCCTCGAGATTACCGAGGTCGCCGTCGTCAACGACGTGGACCGCACTCGAAAGACGCTCCACGGGCTGCACCAACTCGGCGTTCGCATCGCCATCGACGACTTCGGCACCGGTTACAGCGCACTGTCACATCTGAAGGAGCTCGACGTCGATGCACTCAAGATCGACCGCTCCTTCGTCACCGACCTCGGAGCAGGTGACGCCAACGACCTCGCCATCGTCGAATCCGTCGTCGGGCTCGCCGACGCCTTCGGACTCGATGTCATCGCAGAAGGCGTCGAGACCACCGCGGCGGTCGATGTCCTCCTCGCGCTCGGATGCACACGGGCGCAGGGGTACCTCATTTCCCGACCGGTTCCCGCGGCCGAGACGCTCGAACTCCTTCGCGCCGGGACCATTCAGTTCTGACTACCGACGGCGGCTGATACAGTGTGTCCGCGTGGCCTCAGGGCCGCCAAGCCGGTGTAGTTCATTGGTAGAATGCGACCTTCCCAAGGTTGAGAGGCGGGTTCGATTCCCGTCACCGGCTCATTTGCGACAACACCCCAAACAGGATAAAACCTGATTTCGGCTCGATAAACATGATCTCCGTCCGAAATATCTACGGACGATATCCCCTGAATCACGCATTTCTTCTGTTTTCCCATTCACCTCGTTGATATCGTGTCCTTCGTGCTAAACCTTCTGACGTGCTTGTTGTTTCCCCCGACAATTGCCATGACAGGAATAGAGCATGAACTGGATTGCATTGTTGTTGTCCGCATTGATGTGGACCCCCGGGGCGCCCCCTGTGCCCACGCCCACCCCGACTCCCACCCCGACTGCACCGGTTCCGACCACAACCACTCCCCCGCCCGCACCACCGGTACAAGGTGGCGTGCTGTGGGAGGACGCGTTCAACGGAACCGGAGCCGTCGACGCCAGCAAGTGGACATTCCAAACCGGCAGGTGGGGTGCAAGTTCCGGCGAGCAGCAGTACTACACCAACTCGACGTCCAATGCGTCGATGAGCAACGGCGCCCTGCAGATCACCGCTCGACGCGAGAATCCACCCGACGGGGTGCGCGCACCCGACAACATCACGAGCGCACGCGTCGTCAGCTTCGGAAAACAATCCGTAACCCCGCCAGTTCGAATAGAAGCATCCATAAAGATGCCACGAGCCGCTGGATTACTTCCGGCATTCTGGTTATTGGGATTGGAACCGGGACATGAATACGATTGGCCGCGTCAGGGTGAAATCGACATCGTAGAAATCCCGGGAACCAATGGCCCGTCTTTCAATCTTCATGGTCCATCGCGCAGCAATTCTTCGGTGGACGTCAAGGCCGGCGGCGACACCGCTCCGCTGTCCGACGCTTTTCACACCTACCGCGTCGACTGGCTGACCGACAGGATCACCTGGTTCATCGACGGGGTGGCCAAGTATTCGCTGACCAAGGCCCAGTACGAAGCAAAGGGCGGCAACTGGACTCCGTTCTCCGGCGCCTTCCCGCACTACGTGCTTCTCAACGTGGCGGTCGGCAACAACTGGGTAGGTAAGGTCCCCGCCTCGACGCCGTTCCCGCAGACGATGAGTGTCGACTGGATCAAAGCGAGCCGAATTTCCTGACCGAGGTCACGTTTGTGAACCATCCCACCGCACAGCACCGCTCGCTGGGACATGGCACACAATTGGGCATAGCATCTAGAAGGGAAGTACCCCAAGGTCGAGGTGTGGCATGAAATTCTCTCTCGCGCTGAACTTCAGCGCTGTGTGCGTTGCCTGCTCCGTAGTGGGAATGGGAGTCGCATCGGCTGCGCCGGTGATCCCGACGACACCGGGACCCGGGCAATCGAACCATGCTGATGCGATCAGATACTCCGCGGAGAACCCCGGCGCTGTTCCCCCAGGCGTCAACGATCCCGAATGTGTTCCGACACCGCAGGATTCGGAACCGGTCATCCTGGTCCACGGAACCGACGCCACGGTGTACTCCGACTGGGCCGGTCTCGGGCCGGTACTGAAAACGGCGGGGTACTGCGCGTACGCGTTGAACTACGGTGCGTCACCGGACGGGACGAGCTACGGGTTCAGCGACATCGCCGGGAGTGCAGAACAATTGAAAGAGTTCACCGAATCGGTGCTGACGAAAACTGGTGCCACGTCGGTAAACCTCGTCGGCTACTCCCAGGGCGCCGCGGTCACCCGTTACTACACCAACCGCCTAGGCGGGGACGCCGTGGTGGACAAGTGGATCGGCATCGCCTCACCTACCTACGGCGGCACTGCGTACGGCACCTCCCCTGTACTGCAAGCAGTTCCGGGTGGAACGACACTCGTCGCCGGTGAGTTCGGCCCGGCACTCGTCGAACTACTGCAGGGTTCGGACTTCCTGAACCGACTCAATGCCGGCGGCGACACCGTCCCCGGCGTCGAGTACACCAACATCGCCACCCGAGTCGACGAGACGATCCAGCCCTATACCAATGCGCTGCTTCGGGACCCCGGTGCCACCAACATCGTGATCCAGGACGTCTGCCCGCAGGACAACGTCGCACACTTCACCTTCACCTACGATCCGACCGCCATCGGGCTCGTCCTCGCTGCCCTCGACCCGACCGCCGGGATCGTCGCACCCTGCGGTCCGGTCCCACTCGGTGCCGGAATTCTCGACGTCGTCATCGCGAGCAACCAGCAACTCACGGAACACCGCTAAGGTTCGCGACCGACAACTGATAGGCGCGCAGACCTACGTACAGTTCCGAGCACTGAATCGGGTCGAGAAAGTCCCGACCGGTCAGCTCGCCGATCCTCCGCAAGCGATACAGCACGGTGTTGCGGTGATAATGCAACCGCGACGCCGCCTCACTGGTCGACCCTTTGGAGCCGAACCACGCATCCAGGGTCGTCAGCAGGCTCTCCCGCTCCTCGTCGGGAAGGTCGAGCAGGCGACCGAGGATCTGCCGGGTAGCCGCCTGCGCACTGTCCGGATGCCGAGCCAGCATCAATGGAACCGGAACCGCATCGAAGCGCGTCAGCGCACTGCCGTCCACGCGCGCACAGGTCCGCGCCAACCTGGCCTGCTCGACGGCCATCGGCATTCCCGCCGGTGACGAGAATCCGGCACTGACCCCGATCGCCGCATCGGTGCCGCCGTTGTCGATACTGCACAGAACCTCGTCGAGGAGAGCATCCGAAGTCGCGAACAGCAGGCCGAGAGTGCCGTCGACTTCGGAGTCCCACACCGCACCGATGCCCCGCGTCGACAGTTCGACATCACGTGAGTCCGCGGAGACGACGACGAACGATCCACGATCGGGAATTCGGAAGGTCCGCACCGCGTCGGCCACGGCGGCCGGGTTCGAGACACGATCACCGAACAGTGCCCGCACCAGTCGCCGGCGCGATTCCGCATCCTGTTCGGACAGTGTGTCCACCGTCGAGCGGTATGCCTCCGCGGCAGCGTCGGAACAGACGTCGACGAGCGCTCATACCTGCGCCGCCATCTCGAGCAGGGCTCGCGAGGGTTCTCCGTCGGACCGATTCATCAACTCTTCCCAAATGAGTCGACCGCCCAGCCGAAACGCGTGCAGCAGCGCGGCAAGCGGCACACCCTGCTCGGCCTTCAACCGACCCGTCGCGTGTGCCGAAGACAGATCCGGTACACCGTGACCGGCCAGGCAACCGATCATCGCGCGCAGATTCTCCCGGCAGGCACTGCGCAACTCGTCCTCGGTCAACAGCGAGGCCTCGAGATATCCGTGCTCGGCGTCGAGTATGCGGTGGACCAACGTCTCGGCCAGCATCTCCGTCGAGTCGAGGAGTGGCGCAGCGAGGTCGGTCGACGCGAGCACAGTGGTCGGAGTACTGGTTGCCATGGTCGAAGCGTAGCGCCGCCCCTCGACCCTTGGTTGTGCCACTGCACAACCAAGCGACCGACTTGGAGAGCGCGGGCCTATAGCGCTCACGGTCGAATGAGACGACAATCACAGCAGAAGTGGACCTACGCGCACCCCGAGTAAAGAGAAGAGCCACCCCTTGACCGATCGAATCGAACCCGACCTGCACATCGCGCTCACCCCGGAAGACGAGACGCACCGCCTGGTCGACGCCGCACTCGAAGAGTTGAGCGCAGGGGAGAAGAAGTGGGCGACCCTGACATTGGCAGCACGTCGGGCGCTGCTCGAGCAAGTGCGAGACCTGACCGTCGCGCACGGCGCCGAGTGGGTCACCGCCGCGTGCTCGATCAAGGGCCTCGACCCGTCGTCGTCACTCGTCGGTGAGGAATGGATCTCCGGCCCCTATGCTTTCGTCAGCGGCGCAGCCACCCTCGCGCACACTCTGGCCGCCCTCGAATCGGGCACCAGCCCGCTCGCCAAGGCACACTTCGGTTCCGCGCCCGGCGGACGCACCACGGTCCAGGTACTGCCGCTGAGCATCTTCGACTCGCTGCTGCTCAACGGATTCAGCGCCGACGTGTGGCTGAAACCGGGAATCGACGCCGATACCGCCAAACGCACCGCAGGCCTGGCCCAACGCGATCCCGCGCACACCAACGGCATCGGCGTCGTACTCGGCGCCGGCAACATCATGTCCATCGCGCCGCTGGACACACTGTACGAACTCTTCGCCCACAATCGCGTCGTCGCGCTCAAACTCAACCCGATCACCGACCCGTTGCTGCCGGTGCTGAGAAAAGTCCTTCGGCCGTTGATCGACGCCGGCGTCGTCCGCTTGCTCACCGGTGGAGCCGAGGCGGGCACCTACCTGGTCAACCACGACCTGGTCGATCACGTGCACATGACCGGTAGCTCGATCACCCACGACGCCATCGTCTTCGGACCCGGACAGACCGGCGCGGAACACAAAGCCGCCAACGACCCGATACTGACCAAGCCGATGACGAGCGAACTCGGCGGCGTCTCACCGACCATCGTTCTCCCCGGCGAGTGGAGCACAGCCGACATCGAGTTTCAGGCCGAACACGTTGCCACGCAACGCCTACACAACAGTGGCTACAACTGCATCGCATCACAGGTGGTCGTACTGTCCTCCAACTGGAAACAGCGAGACCAGTTCCTCGCCGCACTCCGCAAGGCACTCGACTCGGCACCCTCCCGTCGCGCGTACTACCCAGGCAGCGACACCCGCGTAGCCGGCGCCCTGGAGAACTATCCGAAAGCCTCGCGGCTCTCCGGCGGACGCGTCCTTATCGAAGACATCGACCCAGGCAAAGAAGCGTCACTGCTGGAGACCGAATACTTCGCCCCGGTTCTCGGCGTCATCGAACTCCCCTACGGCGAAGATGAATTCGCCGCCAAGGCAGTGGCGACCGTCAACGAGAAGTTCATCGGCACCCTGGGGGTCAACATTATCGCCCACCCCAAGACGATCGATCGACTGGGCTCGAAGTTCGACTCACTGCTGGCCGAACTGAACTACGGCACGATCGCAGTGAACGCCTGGACCGGAGTCGGATTCCTCACCGCCGCAGCGTCGTGGGGCGCGTTCCCGGGACACACGATCGACGACGTCCAGAGCGGAATCGGCATCGTCCACAACGCACTGCTGATCGACGGCGCCGAACGCACCGTAGTGCGCGGACCTTTCCGTCCGTCTCCTCGCTCGCTGATCAACGGCGAATGGTCGATCTCCCCCAAGCCGCCATGGTTCGTCAACAACCGAACGGCCGCAACCACCGGCAGACTGTTGACAGAATTCGCCGGAAAGCCCTCCTGGGCAAAGCTTCCTGCCATCTTCGCCTCCGCTCTGCGCGGCTAGAGACAAAGGTACCTTCTTTCATGTCACAACCAGCCATCGCCGACTACGTCGTAGTCGGCGCCGGATCCTCCGGTGCAGTACTCGCCAATCGGCTCAGCGCCGACCCGCGCAACACCGTCGTAGTGCTCGAAGCGGGCCCGGAGGACAAGAACAAATTCGCCCACATCCCCGCGGCCTTCTCCAAACTGTTCCGCAGTGACGTGGATTGGAACTACGACACCGAACCTCAGAGCGAACTGCGGGACCGCAGCATCTACTGGCCCCGCGGCAAGATGCTCGGTGGATCATCGTCGATGAACGCGATGATGTGGGTCCGCGGGTTCGCCGCCGACTACGACGAGTGGGCCTCCCTGTCGGACTCCTCCTGGTCGTTCGAGAACGTAGTACCGTACTTCCGCAAGATCGAAAGCATCGAAGCGACAAAGGAACTCGATGCGGGTACCGGCGGACCGATGATCGTGTCGAACCAACGCAGTCCGCGCGCATCGACCACCTCCTTCCTCGACGCCGTCCAGGAAGCCGGATATCCCGTCGAGACGGCCAACCGTGCCGAGCCCAAGGGCTTCTCGCAGACCATGGTCAACCAGAAACGCGGTGCCCGCTGGAGCACTGCCGACGCGTACCTCGCACCGATTCGCAAGCGGCCCAACCTGACCATCCTCACCGAAGCTCATGCCACGCGCGTCGTCTTCGAAGGGTCCGCCGCCGTCGGCGTCGAATACACCAAGGACGGGATCACCCACACCGTCCGCGCCGCCAAGGAAGTGATTCTCGCCGGGGGCGCAATCAATACGCCACAATTGCTGATGCTCTCGGGTATCGGCGACAGAGCGCAACTGGCCGCACACGGCATTAGGGTGCAGCACCACGCACCGGAGGTCGGTAAGAACCTGACCGATCACCTGTGTGCGCTCATCGGCTGGAAGACCGAATTCGATTCACTGTTCCACGCCGAGAAAATCCCCCAGCTCGTCAACTACCTGGCTCGCCGACGCGGCATGCTCACCTCGAACGTCGCCGAAGCCTACGGATTCATCAAGAGTCGAGACGAAGTACCGTTCCCCGACGTCGAGCTCATCTACGCCCCCGCCCCGTTCTTCGACGAGGGACTCATCGCGCCGGACACGCACGCCGCCGTCATCGGGGCAGTGCTGCTCAACCCGGTGAGCCGCGGTGAGATCGGTCTTCGTTCCGCCGACCCACTGGCCAAAGCCGTCATCGAACCTCGCTACCTCAGCGATCCCGACGGCACCGATCGGCGCGCAATGATCGAGGGATTGCGGGCATGCACGACTATCGCCTCACAACCGTCCCTCAAAAAGCTGCTCGGCGACATAGTCCGACCACGCGTGAAAGCAGACATCTCGACCGAGGACCTGCTGACCGAAGCCCTCGAGCAAAACGCACACACCCTCTACCACCCGGTGAGCACCTGCCGGATGGGAAGCGACAGCTCGAGCGTCGTCACCCCGGATCTCCGGGTCCGCGGCGTCGAGAACTTACGGGTCGCGGACGCGTCGATCATGCCGACGATCATCCGCGGCCACACACACGCGCCGAGCGTACTGATCGGCGAAAGGGCCGCGGACCTGGTGCTGCGCTGAGGTGACTGGTCACATGCCCGTCGCCACCGGACGAGCCGGATCGCCTGACCATTGTGACCACGACCCCGGATAGAGGGCGGCATCTATTCCGGCGATGGCCAGCGCGGCCACCTGATGGGCGGCCGTGATGCCGGAACCGCAGTACACCCCGACCTGCGGCTTCGCCCCGCCGAACCGTTCGCGGAGCGCTTCCGCCGACAGGAATCGCCCGTCCGCGTCGAGGTTGGCGCTGGTCGGAGCACTGATGGCACCGGGTATGTGGCCGGCCCGCGGATCCACCGGCTCGGACTCGCCCGCGTACCGTTCCGCGGCCCGCGCGTCGAGCAGCGTTCCAGACTCTGCGAGTGCGGCTGCTTCCTCGGTCGTGAGCGTCGGCAAATGTCCCGCACCGAGCTGGACATCCCCTGGTGCCGACGCGACCTCCTCGCCCGCGGAGGTGTCGTTACCTGCGGCGATCCAGGCTGCCAGACCGCCGTCGAGCAGGGTTACCTCGTCGAAGCCGGCCCACTTCAGCAGCCACCACGCCCGCGCCGCAGCGAGGTTGCCTGTGTTGTCGTAAACGACGACGGGCACACCGGTGGTGACGCCCCAGCGTCGCGCGGCGGCCTGCAGTCTCTCGATGGAGGGGAGGGGATGTCTGCCCTCGGGGGAGGCGGGTTCGGCGAGTTCGTTTTCCAGGTCGACGAACACCGCGCCCGGGATATGCGCGTCGCGATAGTGCCGTCGACCGTCCGAATCTCCAAGGGCCCAGCGAACATCGAGGACTACGGGCGGAACGAGGCTACGCAGTTCAGACTTCAGGTCGGTGGCATCAAGAGTCTCCTGTGGCATGCGTGAATTTTGCTCCACTTTTGCTCCGAATCGACGGAAACCCGCCCAGCCGAAGCGAAAGTGGAGCAAAATTCACGGCACTAACCAAACCGGACCACCGGTTACGAGAGTATTAGGTAACGGTCCGGCAACGGTCACGTATCGAACTCGACTCGGGCCTACTACGAATGTTCGGATCGGACATTCTGCCCATATTTCCGTGTTTCTACGTGAGAACATTTGCCTACCAAGGTGATTTGCCGTGCTGTTCGTCCGGGTCGGGAAGCCCGAATACGAGATTTCAACGGTTCGGCATGCCGGAACTACGTACCGGACTAAGATCGGACCCATCCGGAACGGACCCTGCGGCGAATTACCTACAACGCTCAACACTTGAGCCAACGAAAGGTAGATCCTCACATGATCTCGATCCGTAAAGTTATGGCCGCCACTGCAATCGGCGCAATGACCCTCGTACCTCTCGCCGCATGCTCGAGTGACGATTCATCGAGCACCGAGTCCAGCACCACCTCGGCCGCTGCCGCCGAGACCACCGAGTCGATGCCGGCACCAGCTGCCGAGGTCGATGACCTCAGCAAGGGCGTCAGCACCGCTGTCGCACTCGACGCAGGCTTCACCGGCGCCCTGACGACACTCGGCCTCACCCCCGGAGTTGTCGGAACCGCCACTCTGGCAGACGGATCCATCGTCTTCCCGATCACCGGTGGAGACGTCAAGTACTGGGAGCCGGGCACAGTCGACCCCTACGTTCAGGGCGAGATCATGCACGATGGAAGCGGCTTGTCACTGACCGCCGGTGAGACCGTCGTCGAGCTCACCGACTTCGACATCGATCCGGGCACCTCGGTTCTCACCGGAACCGTCACCGTCAACGGTGCCGTTGCTGCCGAAGATGCAGTCCTCTTCGACCTCGACGGCCGCACACTGCAGCCGTTGGCAACCGGCCCGAACGACACCGCGATCCTGACCGGCACCGAGGTCAAGATCTCCGAGACCGCCGCCGGCCTGCTGAACGACACGTTCAAGACCGACGCTGTCACCCCCGGCCTGCTCGTGGGCGTTGCAACCATCACCATCGCAACTGCGTAAATGAACGACGAAACCGTCCGCGCGAGGTCACCGCACATGGCGGCCTCGCGCGGACGGTTTCGTAGTCCGCTTCGAGGCCCCTGGCTCACTTCGATCTTCGGCGCCGTACTGCTCGCCGGCCTGCCCATCGTCATCCTCACCGGGCTTGCCTCCTACATAGCGTATGGCCCACAGTTCGGCCAAGCCCTTCCGACAGATGTCGGCTGGCTGCGGCTCCCCTACTTCGACTGGCCCACCAACCCATCGTGGTTGTACCGCTTCACCCAAGGTCTGCATGTCGGCCTCGGATTGATCCTGGTTCCGATCGTGTTGGCGAAACTGTGGTCGGTCATACCCAAGCTGTTCGTGACGCCTCCGATCCGCTCGGTTTCTCAAGCACTGGAACGGCTTTCCCTGCTCGCGCTCGTCGGCGGGATTCTTTTCGAGATCGTCACCGGAGTTCTCAACATCCAGTACGACTACATCTTCGGCTTCAGCTTCTACACCGCCCACTACTGGGGTGCATGGATCTTCATCGCCGGTTTCGTCTCGCACGCGATCATCAAGACTCCGTTGATGTTTCGCACTCTTCGCTCTCGCTCGCTCATCCAGGTCCTGAAGGACAAGCAGACCGAGCAGGAAGTCGATCCCGACGGATCCGACCTCATCGCCGAGGACCCCACCGATCCCACGATCAGCAGGCGCGGAGCGCTCGCCCTCGTCGGCGGTGGCGCACTGTTCGTCGCAGCCCTCACCGTGGGGCAGACCACTGGCGGGTTCCTCCGCAACGCCGCGATACTTCTTCCCCGCGGCCGGTCGTACGGAGACGGACCCGACGATTTCCAGATCAACCGCACAGCCTCCGCAGCCCGGATCACCGAGGACGCCACGGGCGCGAGCTGGACCCTCGAACTGACCGGAGGTGCGAGCGCGGTGACGTTCACCAGAGAAGCCCTCCTGCGGATGGAGCAGCACACCGCCGATCTACCCATCGCCTGCGTCGAAGGATGGTCGACGGTTCAGCGCTGGACCGGCGTCCGGTTACGTGACCTCGCGTCGGCAGCCGGCGTCGAGGATCTTCGGTCGGCGCAGGTCACCTCGATCGAGGAGAATGGGCCTTTCCGTCAGGCCACACTGCAGTCCAACCAGGTCCTCGACGCCGATTCACTGCTCGCACTGCAGGTCAACGGCGTCGACCTCTCCCCCGACCATGGGTACCCCGCGCGGATCATCGTCCCGGCCATGCCAGGAGTGCACAACACCAAATGGGTGAAGGCAATCGAATTCAGGAACGCGTGATGGCAGCGTTCACCCGCATCTACGGCGCCCGTCCCCTGCACCTACTTGCAGTGTGTTTCGCATTGGCGCTGGTGGGGTACGTGGTCTACGTGGCAGGCATAGCTACGTTCTGGAATCGGAACGTCTGGTGGCAATCGATTGCAGTGTGGTTCGCCGGTGCCATCGTCGTCCACGACCTTCTTCTTTTTCCCCTGTATTCGCTCGCCGACCGCTCGCTCACTGCCGGACTCGACGCGATGCGCGGACGGGCACCCGCACTCACCTGGCGCGTATCCCCGCTCAACTACATCCGTGTCCCGCTCATGGGCACGGCGCTGACTTTCGTCCTGTTCTTTCCCGGAATCATTCAGCAAGGATCCGAAACATTTACTACCGCAACCGGATTGACGCAGGAGCCTTATCTCGGTCGCTGGCTGGTACTGACAGCGGTGCTGTTCGGAGTCAGCGCACTGGCGTACGCGATCCGTATCGCACAGACCTCGAACAGGAGAGCGACGTGAGAGTCACGGCAGACGAACTGTTCAGCAGAGCCTCCTGTGGTTTGCCCTGTTGGATGGGGCACTCGAACGGAACCCGTGAGCCGCTGCCCACCGCTCGCTGGATGGGCGGCCCGGCATCGAGCACCGAAGACCGAATCGCCGACGGCCGGATGATCGGCCACTGCAACGGCCCCACCCTCGACCTCGGCTGTGGTCCCGGTCGACTCACCGAGGGCCTGGCGCGACGCGGCATCTCTGCACTAGGCGTCGACACCTCGAAGAAGGCCGTCGATCTGACGGTCGGGCGCGGTGGACGGGCGGTACTTCGCGATCTGTTCGAGCCCTTACCCAATGCCGGTGACTGGGCCTGCGTCTTGCTGGCCGACGGAAACATCGGCATCGGCGGCGACCCTGTCCGCTTGCTTCGCCGAGCCGCGGAGCTCATTCGACCCGACGGCGCCGTCATCGCCGAGGTCCACGCGCCCGGCGCCGCCGAAGTACAACCACAGACAGTCCGCTGGGAGACCGACACGATGGTGGGCGAGTGGTTCGCGTGGGCGAGCGTCAGCGCCAACGCAACCTATGCCATCGCACACGCCGCAGGCCTCGCCGTAGTCGATATCGCACCGATCCACGGACGGTTCTTCGCACGGTTGGAGCGTGCTTAACCGCCCGCGCAGCGCATCACCAGTTGGTGAAGAGCAGATGGTTGATTGCAAGTGCCACGAGAACCTGCAATCCCAACCAGAACCGGTGCGTGCGTTGCGGAAGCACTGCGGGCGCCAGGAGCATCCACATGGCGAACGGCAGCCAGATGCGCTCGGTTTCGGCTTTGCTCAGCTGACTCAGATCTGCCATCACCACGGCCGCAAGCCCGGCGATGACCAGAAGATTGATCGGCTGCACCCGAGTGAAGATGCGCGGAAACGCAGCAGGAACGGCAATCCCGAGCGCGCAGAACAACGCCGCGAAGTTGGCCCAACCCCAGTACTCGAACGGTCGGTCCGTCGCGATGCCCTGGTAGTAACGCTCCTGCACGAGCTCGTAGCCGTCGAACCACCAGAAGCCGTAGGCAGTGAAGATCGCCGCCACGACGAGCGCACCCGCGAGCGCACCGAGAAGCGACCACACGGCCGGCCGCAGCGCGCGCCCGGCGACAAGGACCGCAACCGCCGGGAGCGCCATCAACCCGAGGCCGTAATTGAGATAGACGCCGAAGCCCAGAAGCACACCAGCAGCAAGCGATACAGGCCAGCGGTTCTTCTGCGTCGAGAGAGCGAGCAACGCGATTCCCCAGGCCACCACGCCGGCGTAGAACGCGTCGGCAGACACTGCGATCCAGACAGCTGCGGGCGCAAGCGCCACGAACGGGGCTGCACGACGCGCCATCGTCTCGTCACCGAGAGCACGGACGGTCACGATGAGCGCCATAGTGGCGCTGGTGCCGACGAGTACACACAACCATGCCGCCCACGCACCGCCGCTGAGCCCGAGTCGATCAAGCCACACGAACGTCAGCAGCGCGCCCGGCGGATGGCCGGACACATGCGTCGTCCACGAGTCGGCCTGGTAATCGAGGATGCGTTCGGAGAAACCCTGCAGCGTCGCCGGTATATCGGTGATGTCGGGAACTTCGTGGAGATACTCGTCGGTGGAGGACAAGCGCGTGGAGAATCCGCGTCGCCAACCGTCGACCATGGCCAGCGCCATCGTCCACGCCAGCGACACGCCCCAGGTGAGCGGAAGCAGCTTCCGCCACGACAGTCTGCGCGCAATCTCCGGCCCCCACAGGACGCCCGCGATCGCGATGAGAATCGCGAACGGAGTGCCCAAGCCGAGGTGAAGCTCACGGAAGCCGAAAAGCGGTGCGGCATCGGCGAAATCACGAACCTGCTGCGGGGTGCGGTTGATGATCGGCGTGATCAGCTCGTTGTCCAGATACGGGACCACGAATGCCACTGCGACGAGCCCAACGGCGAGGACAGCCGCGATAGATTCTCTCCAGTACCGGATAGCGTTCACCTAACGTTGCGATCCACGTGGAAATCTCGAACATCGATGGGCTCAGCATACCGAGGACGGAAATGAATCAATGACATCAACGCCGACAACAACTTCGCACCGAGCCGACATCGCGGTCATCGGTGGTAGCGGTTTCTACTCGTTCTTCGGGGAAGACGCGCAGTCGGTCACGATCGACACGCCGTACGGTTCGACGAGCGGGCCCATCACGATCGGCGACGTCGACGGCCGTACCGTCGCATTTCTTCCGCGGCACGGTGCTCGTCACGAGTACTCCCCGCACACTCTCCCCTACCGCGCCAACATGTGGGCCATGCGCATGCTCGGAGTGCAGCGCATCTTCGCCCCGTGTGCCGTCGGGAGCCTGCTCCCCGAATACGGGCCCGGAACAGTGGTGATTCCCGACCAACTCGTCGATCGCACGAGCGGGCGCCCGCAGACCTACTTCGACAACGGCGGAATCCACGTCGAATTCGCCGATCCGTACTGCGCCGACCTACGCGCCGCGGCGCTACAGCCCGGCACCGTCGATGGCGGCACGATGGTGGTCGTCGAGGGCCCTAGATTCTCCACCCGCGCCGAGAGCCAGTGGTATGCCCGTCAGGGGTGGACACTGGTGAACATGACCGGACACCCCGAGGCGGTACTGGCCCGAGAACTCGAATTGTGTTACGCCCCCATCGCTCTCGTCACGGACCTCGATGCGGGGATCGAGGCAGGGCAAGGAGTTCGAGCAGTCGACGTGTTCGCCGAATTCCAGAAGAACATCGAGCCACTGAAAACTTTGGTTCGATCGGCTATCAGCGCCGCACTGATGGGCCCATGCGAATCGTGCCGCGTGCACGAGGGCGTCGAACTCCCGATCGAGCTGCCATGACTCGCGTATTGCTCACCGGGGCAGCCGGATTCATCGGCGGACATATCCTCGGCGCACTCCGACCCAGCTACGACGTCGTCGCGATCGACGCATTTCTTCCCTCCGCGCACGGGAGCGATCGACCGATCCCGGGTATCGAGAGGGTCGACGTCCGTGACCACGACTCACTCGTGGACGTGCTGACCGGCGTCGACGCGGTGTGTCACCAGGCTGCCGTCGTCGGCGCAGGCGTCGACGCCGCAGACGCACCCGCGTATGCAAGCCACAACGATTTCGGCACCGCCGTACTGCTCTCGGCAATGGCCGAAGCGGGCTGTACACGCTTGGTGCTGGCGTCCTCGATGGTCGTCTACGGCGAGGGGCGATACACCAATGCTGCGGGCGAGACGGTGGTGCCCGGTCCGCGCACGCGCGGAGATCTCGACGAAGGCCGCTTCGACAACATCGACCCCAATACCGGCGACACCCTGGATTGGGCTCTGGTGAACGAGGATTCGGCATTGCAGCCACGAAGCACCTACGCCGCGAGCAAGCTTGCACAGGAAAACTACGCACTCGCCTGGTCCCTTGCCACCGGCGGCTCGGTGACCGCACTTCGGTACCACAACGTCTACGGACCGAACATGCCACGCAACACTCCGTACTCCGGCGTCGCAGCGATGTTCCGATCCTCACTCGAAGCCGGACGGCCACCACAGGTGTACGAGGACGGATTGCAAGCACGCGACTTCGTGCACGTCTCCGACGTCGCCACGGCGAACGTACTGTCCATCGCAGCCGATCTGCCCGGATTCACCGCACTCAATGTGTCCTCGGGTCATCCGATCACCATCGGCGAAGTGGCAACCGCACTGTCCCAGGCCTGCGGCGGCCCAACCCCCGAAGTGACCGGACAGTACCGCTCCGGGGACGTCCGGCACGTGGTGGCCAGCCCCGAATCTGCCCGCACCGCAATCGGATTCGACGCCGCGATCTCGCCGTTCGACGGTCTGCGCGAGTTCGCAACCGCACCGCTTCGCGACGCCGAAGGCACCGGTGCCCCGCGTGTTTGAGCCGACCGATGTCACCGTGGTGATTCCCTGCATGAACGAGGAAGGCTCGCTCCCCGGCGTCCTCGCCGACATGCCCGCCGGCTACCGCGTCATCGTCGTCGACAACAATTCCGTGGACGACACCGCCGACGTTGCTCGATCACACGGCGCCGACGTCGTGCAGGAGTCCGTGCCCGGTTACGGATCAGCGGTACATGCCGGAATTCTCGCCGCCGAAACCGAAGTCGTGTGCGTTCTCGACGGCGACGGCTCGATGGATCCACGTGAGCTACCCCTGCTGGTCACCGCCCTCGAAGAGGCGGATCTCGCCGTAGGTCGACGCAAGACCGTCCGCGGAAACTCACCGATCCACGCGCGAATCGGCAATGCCGTCCTGGCCCTTCGGCTTCGAACCAAGTACAAACTGCCCGTCCACGACCTCGGCGCAATCCGCGCAGTACGACGCCAAGCACTTCTCGACCTCGGCGTGACCGACCGCCGATCCGGCTACCCGCTGCAACTACTCGTCCTCGCCTCGAAAGCCGGCTGGACGGTCGTCGAACACGACGTCTCCTACAGTCCACGGACAGCAGGTACCTCGAAGGTGTCCGGCTCGGTCAAGGGAACCGTCGTCGCGGTGCGGGACTTCTGGAAGGTGCTCTCGTGAAAGTAACCGCCCTCGTCGTCGCCAAAGCTCCCGTACCCGGACTCGCGAAAACCCGACTCGCGAAAACCCTCGGCGACGACATGGCCGCCGACATCGCTGCCGCCGCCCTGCTCGACACCCTCGACGCCGTATCCGCCGCCGACTTCGACGAGCGCATCGTCGCCACGACCGGGGACCTCGCCCTGGCGAGCCGACATGAAGAGATAACCGCGGCACTGGCGTCGTACATCGTGATTCCGCAGCGGGGCGACGGTTTCGCCGAGCGGCTGCGTTACGCGCACGAGGATGCTGCCGCGTCGGGCAATCCTGTCTTTCAGATCGGGATGGACACTCCCCAAGTGACGGTGTCCCTGCTGAACGAGGCCGCGATGCAGCTCACCGAGCCGGGTCGATCGGTGCTCGGCATGGCCGAGGACGGCGGTTGGTGGGGATTCGGCATCGCAGATCCCGCGCTCGCACGCGGGCTACTCGAAGTGACGATGTCCAGTCCCACGACGGGCGCCGATACTCGCAGGGCTCTCGAAGCACTCGGCGCGAACATCGGGTCACTGCCGATTCTGCGTGACGTCGACCACGCCTCGGACCTCGATATCGTCGCAGCTCAGTGCCTGGACGGCAGTCGGTTCCGAAGGGCGGTCGAGCAGGTCGTTCGGCACTTGTAGAGGTAGCCGCTACCGGTCCGTAACCAATCCGTGACCACTTTCGATCGCATTGCAACAATCGAAAAGCTTAGTTTCTCCGCGCATTCTCAGATATCGGTGCTAGAAAGACCATGTGCTTGGAATACTCATCGGTATAGCCGTCTGGTTGGTGGTGGCCCTCGCGGTCGCCGTCGTGCTGGGCCGCGTTGCGCGTCGTGCCGATTCCGAGGAACTCGGATCCACTTTGGACTGGGACACCGCAGACGTCGACGAGTCCGTTCCGCACGACTGATTCTCGTCTCGGCAGTAACGGACTTCGCGCTTGCTTTCCCTACGCTGACCAACCCATTTACTTTGCCGAAAGAACAAAAAAGCCCGCTCGACCGGTGAAACCTCGAGTTATGCTTCCCGCGGTCTGTTTGAAGAACTCGAATGAAAGCCGGGGGGCTAGTGAAACGTTTCACGTCGGTCGCTGTTGCTGTTGTGGTCACATCTCTTGTGATTGCCGGTCCTGCATCGGCCAATCCGAACATCGTCAATCCGATTCCAGGACTGAACGGTGTCTTCGGCCTCCCGCAGCTCACCGGACGCACCGTGGCCGTCGCGCAGGCCACCGGAATGTCCAGTCCGAACGAGACTCAGAACGTCAACATGCTGGGCACCGACCTCGGCATCATGTGGGACAACGGCAACGGCGAGATCCTGACCGCCTTCGGTGATACGGCAGGCCTCGGGCTGCCGAACCTTTTGCAGGGGAGCCTGTGGTCCTGGCGCAGCAGCGCGCTCGTGCGGAGCCACGACGGCAACCTGACCGATGGCATGAGCTTCGACAGCATCGTCAAGGACCCACTCGGCCAGGCCAAAGAACTGGTACCGAGCCCCAAGATCCCCTTCATCGAGATCAGCCGCATCCCTACTGCCGGTGTCGCGCTCGGCCAGAATCAGTTCATGAGTTTGATGTCGGTCAGGGACTGGGGTCAGCCCGGACATTGGGAAACCAACTACTCCTCGATCGCAGTATCCGGTGACAACGGCGAGAACTGGACCGTCCACCCGGAGACTCAACGTCCGAGCGACGGCGGAAACCGCAATTTCCAGCAGAACGCCTTCCTGAAGGACGGCGGCTTCGTCTACGAGTACGGCACGCCTCCCGGGCGGGGCAACTCCGGCTACGTCTCACGCGTACTCGAAAAAGACATCCTGAACCTCGCCGCGTACGAATATTGGACCGGCGCCGAGTGGAAGAAGGGCGACCCCGCCCTCGCGGCCCCCATAGTCGGCGACGTCGGCGAGCTGTCCGTCGCGTACAACCAGTACCTCGGTCAATACTTGATGCTGACCACGGACGCTTCCGATTCGATCGTCATGCGACGCTCCCCGTCGCCCGTCGGCCCGTGGAGTCCGCCCGAGGTGCTCGTCGACACCAATCAGCTTCGCAGTGCGTACGCCCCCTACATTCACCCGTGGTCCTCGGGTCCTGACCTGTACTTCCTCGCCACGGTGCACCAGAACTACAACGTACTGCTCCTGCGCGCCACGCTGTGACGCGTCGGCGACATATGGTCGTCGCAATGGATGCAACAGCGTGGGACAACAAATATGCGGCCGCCGACCTGGTCTACGGATCGCCTCCTAACCAGGCGCTGGTCGAATACGCCACCGCGCTTCCGCGTGGGCGGGCGTTGGACCTGGCGGCCGGTGAGGGCAGGAACGCCCTGTGGCTGGCCACCCGCGGATGGGAGGTCACCGCCGTCGACTTCTCGGCCGTCGGGCTCGAGAAGGGGCGGCGGATCGCCGCGAAATCGCCCAAGTCGGTACGAGATCGACTTACTTGGGTTCACGCCGATGTGACCAAGCTCTCAGCCGAGCCCGGCTATGACTTGGTCCTCGTTCTCTACCTTCATCTACCCCCGGAACAACGCCGACGGGCGATTCGCAGCGCGATCGGCGCTCTGAAACCTGACGGAATCCTCATGATTCTCGGTCACCACTCACTCAACATCACCGACGGCGTCGGCGGGCCACAGGAACCCGAAATACTTTATACACCTGAGGATTTGATCTCCGATGTCGATAACTTGGGCGTGGTGATCAGGGCCGAGAAGCGCCTGCGGGACACCGATCACGGCACCGCGATCGACGCTTTACTACTCGCGAGTAGGTCCCCTCTTGGCAGCGGGAATGAACGGGGGTAATATCCAGTTATGTTACCGACGAGTAGCTAACTTGGGCGGTACTCACGAGACCGCACCACCGAGCATGGAGAGTACGAGCATGGGCCATTACAAGAGCAACCTGCGGGACCTCGAGTTCAACCTCTTCGAGCTGTTCGGGCTCGACGAGTCTCTCGCAGGTGACAACTTCGGCGACCTCGACGGAGAGGCCGCCCGCGACATGCTTCGCGAGGTAGTCCGCCTGGCAGAGGGACCGGTCGCCGAGTCCTTCGCCGAATCCGACCGAAACCCGCCTGTGTTCGACCCCGACACTCACACCGTCAAGCTGCCAGAGGCTTTCAAGAAGTCGTTCAAGGCGCTGTACGACGGCGAGTGGTGGCGTGTCGGCCTCGACGAAGAGGTCGGTGGCATCCCCGCGCCTCGCACTCTCGGCTGGGCACTCAACGAGCTGCTGCTCGGCGCCAACCCTGCCGCGTTCATGTATTCCGCGGGACCAGGATTCGCCAACGTGCTCTACAACAACGGCACCGATGAGCAGAAGGAATGGGCGAAGGTCATCGTCGAGCGCAAGTGGGGCGCCACGATGGTGCTCACCGAGCCCGATGCCGGATCCGACGTCGGCGCAGGCCGCACCAAGGCCATCAAGCAGGAAGACGGCTCCTGGCACATCGAAGGCGTCAAGCGGTTCATCACCTCGGCCGTGTCCGACGATCTCTTCGAGAACACCATGCACCTGGTTCTCGCTCGCCCGGAAGGTGCCGGACCCGGCACCAAGGGCTTGAGCCTGTTCTACGTACCGAACACGCACTTCGACTTCGAGACCGGTGAACTCGGCGAGCGCAACGGCGTCTTCGTCACCGGCGTCGAGCACAAGATGGGCCTCAAGGTCTCCACCACCTGCGAGCTCACCTTCGGTGGCCACGACATCCCGGCCAAGGGCTGGCTCGTCGGCGAGGTCCACAAGGGCATCGCGCAGATGTTCGACGTCATCGAGCACGCTCGAATGATGGTCGGCACCAAGGCGATCGCCACCCTGTCCACCGGCTACCTCAACGCGCTGGACTACGCCAAGGAGCGTGTCCAGGGCGCCGATCTGACGCAGATGACGGACAAGGCAGCACCCCGCGTCACCATCACGCACCACCCCGACGTTCGTCGCAGCCTGATCACCCAGAAGGCATACGCCGAGGGCCTGCGCGCGGTGTACCTCTTCACCGCGGCACACCAGGACCCGGTCACCGCCAAGCAGGTATCGGACGCGGACGACGACATCGCCTACCGCGTCAACGATCTGCTGCTCCCGATCGTCAAGGGCGTCGGATCCGAAATCGCCTACAGCCAGCTGGCGGAGAGCCTCCAGACGCTCGGCGGATCCGGGTTCCTGCAGGACTACCCGATCGAGCAGTACATCCGCGACTCGAAGATCGACTCGCTGTACGAGGGCACGACGGCCATCCAGGCGCAGGACTTCTTCTTCCGCAAGATCGCCCGTGACCGTGGCGTCGCGCTGGCTCACATCGCCGGCCAGATCAAGTCGTTCATCGACAGCGAAGCAGGCAACGGTCGACTCAAGGCCGAGCGCGCGCTTCTCGCCACCGCACTCGAAGACGTGCAGGCCATCGTCACCACGATGACCCAGCAGCTCATGGGAGCTCAGGAGCGGCCGACCGAGCTATACAAGGTCGGCCTCGCATCCGTCCGCTTCCTCATGGGCTTCGGCGACCTGCTCATCGGCTGGCTGCTGCTGCGTCAGTCCGAAATTGCCATCAAGGCACTCGACAACGGTGCAGAGGGCAAGGAAAAGTCGTTCTACGAGGGCAAGGTCGCAGTCGCGTCCTTCTTCGCCAAGAACATCCTGCCCCAGCTGACCGCTACCCGCGGCATCCTCGCCAACACGGACCTCGACGTCATGGAGCTCGACGAAGCTGCATTCTGATTCGACCCCGTACACAAACGGCCGCATCCCCTTCCTGGGGGTGCGGCCGTTGTTTTTGCGCTCGGCCTATCCTTCTTCGGCTGCGAGGCGGCGGAACTTACTGCTGTGGAACACGATGGGTGCAACGTCTCTGATTTCGAGTTCGTTGATCCGCATCAGCACGATCGCATGATCGCCTGCGGGTACTTGTTCGGTGACGGTGGCGTCGAGCCACATACTCGCTCCGCCGATGAAGACGGCGCCGTCCTCGGTCGTCGTCACTTCCAGACCCTCGAACCGGTTACCCGTCTTGGCAGCCAATGTCCGCGCAGCGCCGTCGTGCGCTTCGCCCAACACGCTGATGCCGATGCGCTTCGAGGCAGCGAACTTCGGCCACGTCGTCGACGTGTTCTGCACGCAGAACGCCACGAGCGGCGGGTCCATCGACACTGCGACGAAACTGCTCGCGGCCATGCCGACGGGAGCACCGTCGATTTCGGCGCACAGCGCGACGACACCGCTGGGGAACTGACCGAAAGCGGCGCGAAGAGCACCGTTGTCGAGTTCGGTGGTGGCGAGAGGCATGAGATATCCGTTCTGGTCTGAGCAGCGTGATCAGGTGGTGACATCTGACCTTACGTTCGGTCATCCTGCCAGCACACCTCGTAGTCCACGATACGAGTTTCGGTAGACGAGAGTCCTGCGACCGAATCATCGGGAATGAAATTCGCCGCGACGGTGTCGTACTGTCGAGTAACTAGTTAGCAGTACTCACGGAGGTTGATGTTGTGTCGAGAATCGACAGCTACGTAGCGCTCGGGGACTCGTTCACCGAGGGCGTCGGCGACGCCGATCCCACCAGCGCAAACGGAGTCAAGGGCTGGGCCGACCGCGTCGCCGAACAGCTCGGCGCCACGAACCCGGAATTCCGCTACGCCAACCTCGCGGTCCGCGGAAAACTGGTCGACCAGGTGATCGAAAACCAAGTCGGCATCGCCGTCGACGCCGCACCCGATCTCATCACCATCTACGCCGGCGGCAACGATCTGATGCGGCCCAAGGTGGACATCGACGCCATCGTCTCCAGATACGACTCGGCACTGGCAGACCTCGTCGCCACCGGCGCGCGAGTCGTCGCCTTCACCGGATACGACGCGGGCTGGGCACCGCTGTTCCGCACACTGCGTGGACGCACTGCGATCTACAACGAACTTCTGCGGGAAGTAGCCGACCGTCGAGGAGTCGAACTCGTCGACTTCTGGCGTCTCGACGGCTACGACGACACCCGGATGTGGAACACGGATCGTCTCCACATGTCCACGCGCGGACACGTCAGAATGGCATCCGAGGTTCTCGATCACCTCGGTGTCCCGCATTCGATCGAACTCGAACCACTGGAGCCACGCGCACCCATAGCGCCTGCTGACAAGCGGCGTGAGAATGCCGAATGGGTGAAGTCCTTCGCAGCGCCGTGGGTGTCACGACGTCTCCGCGGCGCATCCTCCGGCGACGACATCGCGCCGAAACACACGACGCTTCGGTAACAGCTGCAACAGCACTAGCGGCGAGAGGGACTAGCTGTCACTGTCCTCCGGCGAAGCGGCCGGCTGATCCCCCGGCTCGGCTGCCGGAGGATCGGCAGGAGGGACCGGGGCAGGTTCGGCGGCAGGTCCAACCGCTGGAGGCGCGGCCGGCTCTGCTGCTGGCGGTGCGGGTGCCGGTGCCGGAGCATCGGCAGGCTTCGGATCAGGTTCGCGTGACTGGCATTTCACGATCGGAATCGGGTCGTACTTGACCGTGCGAGTATCTCGCGAGATCTCCTTGCCCGACGCAATATCGGTGATCACCCTGGTATTGCTCGCCGTGAATCCCGGTCCACCACTGGACGGAACGCACTGCTCACCAGCAGGGAGCGTGACCGTGTTGGGAGAGGTCGGGTTGGTCCGCGGCCCGGTACTGGACCCGACCTCCACCGTCTTCGTTCCCCAAAGCCGAACCGTCACATCCGAACCCGTACCGAACGACTCGATGACGATGCCGGTCTTGGCAGGGTTGGTGAACTTCAGGTCGATGGCACCCTCGAACACCGTCGCCTCGCGGGCCTCGGGATATCTACTGATGTAGTAGCTGTGCTCGGTGTGCCCGGCGTCTTCCATTCCGCCGAAGTACGCCGCGTTGTACAACGTCGTTGCGAACTGACTGATGCCGCCGCCGACTGCCCGGTCCGGTCTCCCGTTGTCGATGATCCCCGACTCGACGAAACCCTGCGCCGTTCCGCGTGGTCCGGTGTACCCGTTGAGCGAGAACGTAGCTCCCGGCTTCACCAACGCACCGTTGACGATATCGGCGGTGAGCCTGATATTGACTCCGGACGCGTACTCGAATCCGCCGGTGGTGTACTCGGCGACAACTTCCTTGATGCCGAGCGCCTGCGCGCCTTCGGTCGTCAGTGCCGGTGGTGCGGGCGCGTACACGGCCGCGGTGGTTCGGGCGTCCGAGGAGGCCAACAAGGTCGGCAACTGCTCGAGCGTTACCGGCCACTGCACCATGTCGCCGACGACACCGGGCACGATGGTCGGCGCGCCGGAGCCCAAAACGAACGACGCGTCCTTCGCGACCGTCTCGGTAGCGGCCAACTGTGGCGCGAGAATACGGATCGCTGCATCGTTGTCGTACCGCGCAGCGAGTGACCCATCCTCCCCCGGCTCGAAAGACACGACCTGGCCGACGACCTCCGGGGCCAGCACTGCGGCTGCAGCATTCTTGCCGGTGAACACCACCGGCGCGGACACCGCCGGCTCGGCGATCTGGGTGAGCACACGATCGACCTCGTCCTGGTGCACCGTCACATCAGCGGTCTCCACGGGCACTGCGACATCCCCGAAAGCCCAACGCTTCTGCATTGCCTCGCGTGCGCCGGCAACGTCGAGTGCCAGCCCAGGAGCGGGCACCACGCCTACCGCAGTCGCACCCTCGAAGACGATGTCGCCTTCCACCGGAGCGCGGTCGGTCTGCGCACGAATCGACTCCACGGTCGCATCGAGCGCGGCAGCATCGACCGTCGACTCCACACCGATCTCGCGATGACCGAAGAACGAAGCGATCCGAGTGAACGGATTGATCGGCTGCGACCCCGCGCGATCGAGCGTCGCGTTCCAATCCACACCGAGCCCTGCGGCGGCCGGTACGAACTCGAGGTCCAGATCTCCGGCGTCGACAGCAACGGGCTGTTCGACGCGTGCGCCGAGCTCCGAACGTAGCTTCGCCTCGGCGTCGTCGTGCGAGAGGCTTCCGACGTCGACTCCGGCAACGGTAACTCCACGCGGAACTGCGCCACTGGAAGACAACCAGTCCGCGGTGTAGAACACAGCCAAGATCGCCACCGCAGCGCCCGCCAAGACTGCAGCCTTCACCCACGGAGGCTTTTGATCCGAGCCGCCCGTTCCAGCGCCGGCTGGGTCGGGCGTTGCCGAACTTGCGGCGGGAGAGGTGATAGGCGGTTCGGGCGGCCTCGGGGCGACAACTGGCCCCACAGGCCTCGGAGGAACCGCTGAATACGCTTCCGTCGTAGGCTCTTCATCATCCTTCGAAGGCCGATTCGTAGCAGTCTGCTCGGGAGGTACGGCGCTCTCAGGAGGTACGGCGCTCTCGGGAGGTACAACGGTCATGGCCTCGGTGACCGCGTCGTACGGCAGTACCTCTTCGGGCTGCGTGTCCTCTACTGGACCTTCAGGGACCGGACCCTCAGCGACTGGAGGCTCCTGACGCTCGTGCGGTTCTGTGCCGTCTCCACCGATGCTCACGTTCAAGCCCTCCCACAACCCCCACCGATTTCGATCGACTGTCGTGCCCGAGCTTACGCATCCGCTATCGACGCAGAGATGTCGAGCCACCTCGATCGAGACGTAGGAGGCTCCGCACCGCTGCCGGGTCGGGGGTCGGGCAGCAGTACGGAGCCACTACGAGTATCGGCAATCTTTGTGAAGCGTTACAACCGAGCTTCGAAAACCCCTGCGGTTCATTCACTTGAATGAACGCGGGGTTCTCACCTGTGCCCGGGGTCCACTGCCCACGCCCAATGCCCGGTCTTCACCAGGGCCAACGTCAACAGCAGCCGGTTCTGAGGATCGGAGAGAACACGACCGGTCAGCTCCTCGATCTGACTACTTCGGTAGATCACGGTATTTCGATGACAGAAGAGCACCTTCGCGGCGTTGGTTGGTGACCCGTCACTGGCGAGAACATGCGCGAGAGTGCCGAGCAGCGTGTCACGCTGCAGCTCCGGGTGTGTCCACAACGACCCGAGCGCGTGACGCACGAGCAGCTCCGAGCACTGGTCGTCGGCCGCCATGATCACGCGTGGGAGCCGATCGGTAGCCAGCGCGACCCCTACCTCCCCATCGACGAGGGTCTCGGCAGTCAGTGTTGCGAGCACATTGGCGATGTCGCGCTGCTGCATCCGCGCGCTTTCGCGTCGATACGCCTGGACGAGTGTTTCGTACTTTCGAGGGACCACAACTCGCACCGTTCCGCTACTCCGAGGACAGTCATCTCGGAATCTCGGGTGCCAGCATCTACCAGATAAAGAACGGTGTTCCCGACTATCTGACGCCGGTCATGCAGACGGACATCGGTGACTCACCCGTCGTCGAGTACGAGGGCGAAGAGTCCACACCACCGGAAAGTGGAATTCCGGAGTAGCACTTGTCAGGCCTTGCTATAACGATCGGCAGATCCGTCAACCCCTCGTGTGACGGATCTGCCGATCGTGCTCCCCCAGTTGATCGAGTGCTTGTTCAGCGCTCGATGATTGCGGTGACGCCTTGACCACCGGCCGCACAGATGGAGATCAGGCCACGGCCCGAACCCTTCTCCGCGAGCATCTTGGCCAGCGAGGCGACGATACGACCACCGGTAGCAGCGAACGGGTGCCCCGCCGCGAGCGAGGAACCGTTGACGTTGAGCTTGCTGCGGTCGATGGAACCGAGCGCACCGTCCAAGCCGAGACGCTCCTTGCAATACTCCTCGCTCTCGAACGCCTGCAGCGTCGCGAGCACGACGGATGCGAACGCCTCGTGAATCTCGTAGTAATCGAAGTCTTGAAGTGTAAGCCCGTTACGGGCCAGTAGGCGCGGAATTGCGTACGTCGGGGCCATAAGCAGGCCGTCCGTGTACGAACCGTTGCCGTGGATGTAATCGACGGCAGCAGTTTCCGAATCCACCAGGTGCGCGAGAACCGGCAAGTTGCGCTCGGCGGCCCACTCGTCCGTCGACAGCAATGCCGCCGAAGCGCCATCGGTGAGAGGCGTCGAGTTGCCGGCCGTCATGGTCGCGTCGCCCAGCTTGGTCCCGAAGACCGGCTTCAGCGTCGAGAGCTTCTCCACGGTCGATCCCGGCCGCAGGTTGTCATCGCGCGTCAGGCCCAGGAACGGCGTCACCAGGTCGTCGAAGAAGCCACGGTCGTAGGCGGCAGCCATGTTCTGATGGCTCGCGGCAGCCAGTTCGTCCTGGTCCTCGCGGCGGATACCGAATTCCTTCGCCGTGATCGCCGCATGGTCACCCATGGACATGCCGGTACGCGGTTCGCCGTTGCGAGGGATCTCGATCCCCAGCATGGAGGGTCGAACGTTGCCGAGCAGCTTGAGTCGATCGGTGGCCGACTTCGCGCGGTTGAGCGAGAGCAGGAACTCGCGCAGGTCGTCGCCGACTGCGATGGGTGCATCGGAGGTGGTGTCGACGCCGCCGCCGATACCGGAATCGATGCGCCCGGCCGCGATGGCATCACCGACGGCCACGATGGTCTGCAGACCCGTCCCGCATGCCTGCTGCAGGTCGTAGGCGGGGGTATACGGACTGAGCGCGCTACCGAGAACGGTTTCGCGGGTGAGATTGAAATCCCGGCTGTGCTTGAGTACCGCGCCCGCAGCGACGAGGCCGAGACGCTCTCCTTGCAGATTGAACCTGCTGACCAGGCCGTCGATAGTTGCGGTGAGCATGTCCTGGTTGGACGCGCGCGCATACTTCTTGTCCGAGCGAGCGAACGGAATGCGGTTGCCACCGACGATTGCGACCGGTCGTAGTTGCCTGCTTGTCACTTGTGGTCTCCCAGCATCCGGTAAGAAAAAGGCCTTGGTGGAGTTTCATCTTACTGGCGAGTAAGTTGGTTGTCGACACCCGGTCGTGCGCTTCGCGCCCGTGTGTGCGCCCGGCATCGAGCGTGCACGCGGGACTGCGAAGACGCCAAGTGAAAGGTAGGACAAGTGGCAGCCACCAAGGGAGCCCCAGACCTCTACTCAACGTTCTTGGCGTCCGCGCCTGGAGCATTCATCGCCAAGCAGGCAGGCCTGCCGCAGCCCGAGAAGCTGCGTCGGTACAAGGCAGGCGAACCGCCCCTGGCCGGACCCGTCCTCATCGGCGGCAACGGCCGACTCGTCGAGCCACTGCGCCAACTCCTCTCCGACTACCCGCAGGCACAGTCGAACGACGCCAAGTACGGCGCACTGGTCTTCGACGCCACCGGCATCGGCAACGTCGCCGACCTCGAGCAGCTCTTCCAGTTCTTCCAGCCCGTCATCCGCAACCTCGCGCCCTCCGCACGCGTCGTCGTCATCGGTACGACACCGGAGAAGACGGCAAACGTCGACGAGCACATCGCCCAGCGCGCCCTCGAAGGCTTCACTCGCAGCGTCGGCAAAGAGGTCAAACGCGGCGCGACGGCTCAGCTGGTCTATATCTCCCCCGACGCATCGACCGGGCTTTCCGGCCTCGAATCCACCCTGCGCTTCCTGCTGTCCGCCAAGTCGGCCTTCGTCGACGGCCAGGTCATCGTCGTCGGCGACGCCGATTCCACCGCACCCGCGTCCTGGGACAAGCCGCTGGCCGGAAAGGTCGCAGTAGTCACCGGCGCGGCACGCGGCATCGGTGCCACCATCGCCGAGGTGCTGGCGCGCGACGGCGCACACGTCATCGCAGCAGACATCCCCGCCGCCGGTGAGGCACTGTCCGAGACCGCCAACAAGGTCGGCGGCACCTCGCTGGCGCTCGATGTCACTGCACCCGACGCCGCCGAGGTGCTCGCCAAGCACCTCCTCGAGCGTCACGGCGGTGCCGACATCATCGTCCACAACGCCGGCATCACCCGCGACAAGACGCTCGCCAACATGGACGAGAGTCGCTGGAACTCTGTCATCGGCGTGAATCTGGCTGCACCACAGCGCATCACCGATCACCTGGTGAAGGTCGGTGCACTCAAGGAAGGCGGACGCGTTATCGACGTGTCCTCCATCGCCGGCATCGCCGGCAACCGCGGCCAGACCAACTACGGCACATCCAAGGCGGGCGTCATCGGCCTCGTACAGGCGTCGGCCCCCGTGCTCGCCGCCAAGTCGATCACCATCAACGCCGTCGCACCCGGATTCATCGAAACCGCGATGACCGCCGCCATCCCCTTCGCCACCCGCGAGGCCGGGCGACGCATGAGCTCGCTGCTACAGGGCGGCCAGACCGTCGACGTCGCAGAACTGGTGTCGTACTTCGCTTCTCCCTCGTCGAACGCCGTCACCGGACAGATTGTCCGCGTCTGCGGTCAGAGTCTCCTCGGCGCATGAGCGTCGTCAAGCTCTCGGAGCAGCCCAAGATTTCGGAAATCTACACCGCGGCCGCACGTGGCGCGTTGCCGTTCCTCGGGTCGAAGTCGTCTTCGGTGCCGTCCACCGAGTTCGAGCTCCGCGGCCTGCGCGTCGATTCCGCAAATCTCGCCGGTTACTGCAGGGCCACCGGACTACGCTTCGGTGACATCCTGCCCATCACGTATCCGTTCACGCTCGTCTTCCCGACGGTCATGAAACTGATGGTGTCCAAAGGCTTTCCGTTCGCGGCCATCGGTTCGGTGCATGCGGAGAACGTCATCGAGGCGTTTCGGCCGATCTCCGTCTCGGAGCCTCTGGACGTTCGAGTGCACGCGGAGAACCTGCGCGAGCACCGCAAGGGTCTGCTGGTCGACCTGGTCAGCGAAGTAAGCGTCGGTCGCGAACTCGTCTGGAGGCAGACCTCGAGCTTCCTGAGCCTGCAGAAGACTTCCCTGTCCGGCGAACTCCGCGAAGCCCCGCCTGCCGACGAGGTACCACCACCCCCGACGCGCACCCTTCGAGTCGATCAGAAGACGATCAGCAGGTATGCGTCGATATCGGGTGATCGCAATCCGATTCACGTATCCACGCTCGGCGCAAAGGCATTCGGATTTCCGAAGACCATCGCGCATGGAATGTGGAGCGCAGCTGCAGCATTGCAGATCATCGAGGGCCGAATTCCCGAGAAGGTCACCTACAGCGTGCGGTTCGGCAAGCCGATCGTGCTGCCCGCAACCGTGAACCTGTATGCCGAATCCGTCGGCACCGGCTGGGATCTCTCGCTTTCGAACCCCAAGAAGGGGTACCCGCACCTCACCGCAACGCTGCGGTAAACCGAAACAGCCCCTACGTGAGCGCACGTAGGGGCTGTTTCATCTCCAAGCTTTCATACACACAGCGCAGGTCCTACGCGTTGGTTGCGGACTTCTTACCTGCCAGACCTCGCCACGCCAGATTCTCGAGCAGATCGGCAGCCGCGTCGACCTCGATCTCACCGCCGGCGACACGATCGGCCACTGCCTCACCCGCGCCCACCAACGCCACGGCCATCAGCGTGTAGTTCTGGCCCTCGTCCGGATCCTTCGTACTCATCTCCAGCAGACCCGCCGTCAACTCGATCAGCCGATCTCGGCTGGTCTGTACCTGCGAAGCAAAGGCAGTCTGACCGATCGCCTGCCGGTAGAGCACCATCCAAGACTTCCGGTGATCGCCGACGAAACCGAGAAACCCGAGCAATGCGCGACGCAGTTGCTCACGAGGGGTCAGTGTCGGATCTGCGGCCGGAGTCATCGCCTCGACGAATTTGACGCCTTCGCGATGGATACACGCGGCGAACAGCTCATCTTTGGAGCCGTAGTAGAGGTAGAGCATGGGCTTCGAAATCGACGCCCTCTTCGCAATCGCGTCCATCGAAGTTTCATGGAAACCGTTGTCGGAGAACACATCCACTGCCGCGTCGAGCATCTGTTGCTCACGGACGGCGCGGGGCAATCGCTTGGTGCCGCCAGCCATGTGTCCTCCAAACCAAGGTCGAAGCAGGGTCGAACAAACAAAGGTAGAACCACTGATCTTACTCCACAGTAAGAATGGCTGCGTCGCTTCTGTCGTGAAGCTAGCAGGCGCCCTTGAACCGTGCGACTGTGGCTGCAGATGCGTCGACCTGCGGTGCAGGCAATCGTCCCGTGGCAACCGCGTTCTCCAGATTGTCCAGAACCTGAGGCACGTCGTCGGTGGTCAGCCACAGCGCGACGTCTGCGCCCGCGACCAGTGCCGCTTCGACGGCCGCCACGATGCCGAGCCTGTCGGTGATCGCAGCCATGCCGGAAAGATCGTCGGTGAAAATCGGCCCGGTGAACGGGCTCGCGCCGTAACCGACACCGTCGCGCAGCAGTGCCATCGCTGCCGGGCTGATACTTGCAGGCACACCAGGATCGGTCAGTCCCGGTACATCGAGATGTCCGACCATGATGCCGACGCCGGTCTGCGAGAGGGCGGTGTACGGAACGAGATCGGACTGCCGAAGCTGATCGAGCGGAGGTGTCGTCACCTCACCGGTATGCGAATCGCCGGAGCCGGACCCATGCCCGGGGAAGTGCTTGAGTACAGGCATGATTCCAGCATCGCGGAGGCCCTGAGAGTAGGCGCCCGCATACGCGATCACCTCGTTCGGATCGGAAGAATACGACCGATCCCCGATCACCGAGTCATCCGGCTGACTACTGACATCGACCACCGGTGCGTAGTCGACAGTGACCCCGAGGTCCTTCAAGCCGCGCCCCCGTTCGTGCGCCATGCCATAGGTCTCGTCCACCGACATCGTCCGGGCGGTCTCGCGTGCGGAAGGATCGCTTCCCAGCAGATCCTCCACCCGTGACACTCGACCGCCCTCTTCGTCGATGGTCACCATCGGCGGCACGGCAGCGGCCGCAGCGATCCGGGGCACCTCGCGGTTCGCCAGCGTCTGCGAATCCGTCCAGCTACCGATGAAGATGCCGCCGACCTGTTCCGTCGCCACGATGTTCACCGCGTCGTCGGTACCGGTGACGCCGACCGTCAGTAGTTGCGCGAGACGCTGCCGCTCGGTCAAGGAGCCGACGAACGCCGCGCAAGGATCAGGCGGCGGCGTCGCAGCTTCCGTCGTGGCCTCCGCCGACGTCGCGGCCGACGTGACGGCCGGTGCAGCTACGGGCTCCGGTTCCGCTGCGGTTCCGCAACCGGCGGTGAAACCGATCCCCAGCACCAGCACAGCGATGGGCACGGGCGAGCGGAACTTCATCATGGTTCTCAACGGTAGCCGAGGTGGCCGTAGCGCCGCGATCGGCGACCTCGACGCGATAGCCTTCGACCACAAGCTCACCAGGAGGAGACCGATGCCTGCAGATCTGATACTCATCGCCTACGACGGCTCGGACAACGCCAAACGAGCCATCGAGTACGCCGGCCGATTTCTGACGACGAAGCGTGCCATCGTCGTCACCGCGTGGGAGCCGATGGTTCGCCAAGCAGCACGCATGTCCGGACTTTCCGGCGTCATGCAACCCGAATGGGTAGCCGACGACGAAACCGAGGACGTGGCACTGACCGACGCGAAGGCCATCAACGAAGAGGGTGTTCGACTCGCCGGTGAAGCCGGGCTCGAAGTGGAGGGGCACTGCGCCGAATGCACGACGGCCATTTGGAGCGCCATCGTGGAGAAAGCCGACGATCTCGACGTGGACATCATCGTCACCGGAACCCGTGGCATCACGGGCCTTCGTTCGCTGCTCCAGAGTTCGGTGGCAGATCATGTGCTGCGCCACAGCCATCGGCCGGTGCTGATAGTTCCACCCGGCAAGTAAGGACGAGTGCGTCACAGCATCGTGCCCACCGGGTGATACCTTTAGCGGCGCACGGGGGAAAGTCGCCGTCATTGATGCCTGCCGACGAAAGTGGAGACCGAGATGAAGTTTGCTGTCCCGGGAATTGTTGCTGCAGTAGTCGGCGCGGTATTGGGCGCCGGCGTCGTGTTCGGGGTGACTGCGGCAGCATCGGACAACACTCGTCCCGAGATCGACCGCACCGGCAACGCCGACTCGTCGTTGCTCAATCAGGTTGAGTACGGCAGCCGCTGACACTGCTGGAACGATCTCGTCCGAGCGCCTCGGACGTAAGTGGCTGCTCGGGGTCTCCGCTCTAGCGTTTCTCGTTTCGTTCCTGCAGATCCCCGGCTACACGGTCGCGGATACGAAGTATGATCTCTCCCAGAATCCGCTGGGATTTCTTGCGCGCGCCTCACACCAGTGGACGAGCCAGGCGCCTCTCGGTCAGGTGCAAAACCAGGCCTACGGATACTTCTTCCCACATGGCGCGTTTTTTGCGCTCGGTGACATTCTCGCGATTCCGCCGTGGATAACCCAGCGCATCTGGTGGGCGCTGCTGTTGATCGCCGGATTCTGGGGAATCATTCGGTTGGCCGAAGCGCTGGGCATCGGCTCCCGTAGCTCACGGCTCATCGCCGCATTCGCATTCGCTCTGTCACCCCGCGTCATCACCACTCTCGCATCCATCTCGTCCGAGACGATGCCGATGATGTTGGCACCGTGGGTATTGATTCCGGTGGTTCGCGCTTTCAGCGGAAGCGGCTCCGACGCAACACAATCGAGCAGCCGGTGGGGCGGGCCCCGAACCCTTGCGGCACAATCCGCGTGCGCCGTCGCATTGATGGGCGCCGTCAACGCCGTCGCGACGGCCGCCGCCTGCCTCGTCGCGGTGATCTGGTTGCTGTGCCACCGGCCGAACCGGGCGTGGGCCGCGTTCGCCGCCTGGTGGGTGGGCTTCGGCGTCCTCGCCACCCTGTGGTGGATCGTTCCGCTACTCCTTCTCGGGCGCGTGAGCCCACCTTTCCTCGACTACATCGAATCCTCCGGAACCACGACGCAGTGGGCCTCGCTCGCCGAGATCCTCCGCGGTACCAGCAGTTGGACTCCGTTCGTCTCCCCCGAGCGCGTGGCGGGCGCCATCCTGGTAACCCAACCGGCAGCCGTCATCGCCACCGGCGTCATCGCTGCCGCCGGAGTGGCCGGCCTCGCGATGCGCACGATGCCCGCTCGCGGGCGCCTGACGGTGGTACTGCTGGTCGGCATAGTAGGGCTCACAGCCGGCTACGTCGGCGATCTGAGTTCCCCCTTCGCCGATACCGTGCGCCTGTTCCTCGACACCGCGGGCGCCCCACTGCGCAACGTGCACAAGCTCGAGCCCCTCATCCGAATACCGTTGGTGCTCGGGCTCGCGCATCTCCTCTCCAGGGTGCCCCTCCCCGGCTCGGTACCTGCTGCCCGATGGCGCCAGGCAATAGCCCATCCCGAACGCGACAAGATGGTCGCCGTCGCCGGGCTGGTTCTGGTCGCCCTGACCTTCTCCACCTCACTCGCCTGGACCGGCAAACTCGCGCCCCGCGGCGCCTACGAAGCCATCCCCGACTACTGGCACGACACGGCCGACTGGCTCACCGACCACGCGTCAGGCTCCTCCCCCGACGGTTCGGACGCTCAGCGCGCCCTCGTCGTCCCCGGTGCACCGTTCGCCCTCCAGACGTGGGGCCTGACTCGCGACGAACCACTCCAAGCCCTCGCCACGACGCCATGGGCGGCGCGCGACGCCGTCCCGCTGACTCCACCCGGAGCTATCCGCGCACTCGATTCCGTGCAGCGTCTCATCGCGGACGGCCGTCCATCCGCCGGGCTTGCCGATACCCTTCTGGGCCAGGGGATCAGCTACGTGGTGGTGCGTAACGATCTCGATCCTGAGAACTCCCGCTCCACGCGACCGGTGCAGGTCCACAGCGCTCTCGACGGCTCACCGGGCCTGACGCGTGTCGCCCGGTTCGGTGAGGACATCGCCCCGGGCACCGTGGACGGCATAACCATCGACGGTGATCTGCGACCGCCGTACCCTGCCGTCGAGATTTACGAGGTCGAAAACCCAACCGCCATACCGGCATCCGGCCCGTACACGGTCGACTTGGATCGCGTCCCTTTCGTGCAGGGCGGACCGGAGTCGGTGGCGCGCCTGAACGAGCAGCGCCGAAACGGTGTGTCGGACCCGGTACCCGCGGGACCTATCGTCCTGGCCTCCGACGCCGCGGCGGCCGGGATACCGGTGGACAAGGTCACCGTCACCGATACGCCGATGAACAGGGAGACCGACTACGGTCAGGTCGACTATCACAGCTCCGCGCTGCGTTCGAGCGAAGAACCACGAAGATCACTCAATGCCGTGCCCGACTATCCGGTGGACGGCGCCGCTACGGTCGACGGCGAATGGGAGGGCGCTCGTATCACCGCATCGAGTTCGGCTTCGGATTCGACGCAGATCGGCGGAACGGCCCCAGGGAGCGGCGTCGCGGCAGTCGTCGACGGCGATCTGGCGACGAGCTGGGTATCCAACGGCATCGAAAACGCACTGGGACAATGGCTTCAACTCGACTTCGACACTCCGGTCAACCAGGGACTGCTACATCTGCACACCAGTCCGGGGACGATCGGGGATCCGGTCAAGTGGCTCGAGATCACCACCCCCAACGGCAGTACCGCGGCTCGAATCGACAAGCCAGGAGAGCCGCTGACGGTGTCACTTCCCGGTGGTTCGACGCCGTGGGTGCGCATCACGGCCAAGTCGACGGTGGACGGTACCAGCGGAAGCCAGTTCGGGATCAGCGAACTCTCCGTCGATGACTACTCCAATCGCGCTGCGCCACAGCAGGTATCGATCGTGCACCGCGCGGTACTTCCACCCGTCACTGCTGACGCCGACGTGCGGGGCTGGGAACTGAGCCAGGAGTTCCCCGGCCGTACCGGGTGCATCGACACCACGGATCGAATCCGCTGCAGCAGCGGATTGTCCCTCCCTCCCGAGGAGCTCGGACGCTTCTCCCGCACCCTGTCCGTACCTATGGGCACTGCGGTACTGCCCGAGCTGACGCTACGAACGAGGCAGAGCCCCGAACTCGAATCTCTTCTCTCGCAGCCCGGTCGCCCAGTGGCCACCGCCACCTCGGACGTCGGCGACCTGCACGGCTCGGCATTCGCCGTCACCGACGGTGACGACAGGACCTCGTGGACCGCGCCGACCAAGAGCATCGAGAAGCGAGCGGGTACGCAGCCCACTCTGACGGTGAATCTTCCCGAACCCACATTCGTCGACGGCCTCACCCTGTCCCCCAGCCTGGGGGACCTACCTGCGCACCCGACGAGGGTCGCGGTCAATTTGGGTGATGGACCGATGGTCCGTGACATCGACGGCTCCACCACGATCGAGCTGAGCCCGCGGGTGACCGACAGGATCGTCATCTCGATCGTCGACTGGGATGATGTGCTGGACAAGAACTCTCTCGGCTTCGTACTGCCGGCGCCTCCCGGTCTGGCCGAGGTGAAAGTACTGTCCGCCGGCGCGGTTCTGGGCGGCGCACTCGACGCGAACCGGGTAGTCACTGTCGGTTGCGACCGTGGCCCGATCATCTCGATCGCCGGACAGACCGTGCGTGCATCGGTGACCGCAACCGTCGACACATTCCGATCGGGCGAACCGCTGAAGGCGACGCTGTGCGAGGGGATATTCCCGGTGGAGACCGATGCCCTCAACCCGATTGCCCTCCCGGCGGGCGAGCAGGATGTCGTCGTGGATCCGGGTGCCGCATTCTTCGTCGACGGAATGCGATTGCGCACCATGCCCGTTCCCGCCACGAGCGCGACTAGTTCTGCACCCGTCAGCGCCGACACGACCGCCTGGACGTCGGACCGTCGCGAGATCGAGGTATCGGGCCGCGACACCGATCAACTTCTCGTCGTACCGGAGAGCAACAATTCCGGTTGGCACGCAACATCTCCCGACGGCACGACGTTGAAACCGATCACCGTGAACGGTTGGCAGCAAGGATGGGTGATCCCGGCAGGTGTCGACGGGACCGTCGTACTCGACTATCCGAGCAACACGTGGTACCGACTCGGCATCTTCGGCGGACTACTCCTGCTGATCCCGTTGGCATTGCTCGCCCTCCGCGCCAGTGCACCCCGCACGAGTGTGCCGCCACGGCCCTGGAACCGGTCGATCGTCGGCGCCATCGCACTCATCGCCGCCGCAATCGTCATCGCCGGCATCACCGGAGCCGTCGTGGCCGTCGTCCTCGGGATCGGCACCGTTGTGCTCCAACGGCGGTACGGCACCACCGTCGCAGCTCGGGTACTGGTGTCCACCGCGGGCATCGGTACCTTGACAGCCATGGCACTGCTCTCACGCGGGCCGTGGCGATCACCGGAGGGCTATATCGGGCACGCCTACCTCGTTCAGTTCGCCGCCCTCGTTGCGGTACTGGCGCTCGCCGTGGCCGTCACGGCCGAGAACGACTGAACCGCCTCCGCATCGGATCCTCCACCAGCGCATAACTCGCTGCAGCGACGGGAATCGACAATGCCACCGTCACGCAGAGGACGAGCCAGAAATGGCCCTGGAACGGTGCGACACCGAAGACCGGGAACACCATGGCGAGCACCGCCAGATGCCAGATGAAGATGCCGTAGGACCATCGGCCCAACGCCAGCATCACCGGATGCTCCAGAACTCGGTGATGCCGATGGTCGTCGGCGAGCACGAGTGGGGCCAACAGCGCGAAGGCGAGTACCGCGCCCAGCACGATCTTCACTTCGTACTGCCACGGCTCGGGCCGTACGAGCCCCTGGGGTCCAGCGAGCGGCGTCGCGGACAATGCGAAGGCGAGCAAAGCAATGGCACCGACGATGCGCCGGTGCGAGCACAATCGGTGTACCCAGGTGATGGGTCCGACGGAAATCTCGGCGAGCACCATGCCCGCGGCGAACCACGGGATGTAACCGGGGAGCCAGTTGTCGTGATGGGTGTTCGGGGCTGACACGACCGGCAGGAAAGCCCAACTCAGACTGATCGCCGAGACCACGGCGAGCACCGGAATGCGAAGACGTGCCGCCGAACCCCTGAGTTTCACCATCGCGAAGGCAGCAAGCGGTAGCAGCAGATAGAACGCCACTTCCACGGACAGACTCCACATCTGCGTCATGCCCTCGGTCAACGTGAGGGGCACGAATACCTGAGTCAGCGACAAGTTGGCCAACCAGACGCGGTAGTCACCGCCTGCACCGGGGAGAAAGAGCAGCACGAGCACCACCACTACCCAGTATGCGGGCACGATACGAAGGACACGAGAGTGGAAATACCGGCCCGCAGACTGTGCACGACCGATCCCACGTGCCTGCGCGGCATGTGGACGCCACAGCAGGAATCCTGACAGGGCGAAGAATATGGCGACCGTGAGGTCGAACCGGCCCCAGATACGCCCCATGACGGGTGAACTCGCAGCACCGGTCTGGAACGCCACGTGCGTGACGATGATGCCGATGGCCGCAAACGCGCGCATTCCCTCGAGCGAGGGGATGAACCCGCGCAGCGGCACGACGGCTCGCGAGAGGGTGTCGGTCGTTGTGCTCATGATCGGACCAGTGAATCATTCCAGTTGACGCGAGCGCGAAAGTCGCCCGTCATCGGGCGTGCCCGCGCCCTCAATGTCGCATCACTGTTACTCTCACCACCGACGTGGCGGTCCAATCGGACACTCCAGGTCGGGGGGATTTACGCACCTCGATCTGTCGGGGGTGGAAAATGGCACGCCGAGAAAACGACTAAGGAGATTCTCACATGGCGGAGCGCTCAGGGCCGAGCCGGATCGTTGCCCTTGTACTCATCGGTTTGGGCGCTTTCCTGTTGGTAGCGGCCATAATGATTCCGACGTACACGGTGTCACGGCTGGAAAAGACGCCACTAGATCTAGAGGTCACCACGATCTCGACCGGAACAGGCAGCGTACTCAATTCTGCATCACTGGCAGCGGGTCGCGCCGTCGTCGACGAGAACGTTCCACTGGTATCGCAGCGCTTCGTCACCGTCGAAGATCCCTCGGGCGCAGACGAGATCACGGTGCAGGCCGGACAGACACTGCTGCGCGGTGACAAGCAGGGCGAGAGCGGCCTACTCACCGCCAGCGTCGACCGCGTGACGCTCGACCGCGTCAGCTCGATGCCCGTCGAGAACCCGGTCGGGACCATCCAGTTGCAGTCCGGCAAGCCTGCCGAGGAAGTGCCGCACACCGGTCTGCAGTACAAGTTCCCGTTCAACACCGAGCAGAAGAGCTACCCGTACTTCGACGTCAATGCCCGTGAATCGAAGGACATCGACTTTGTCGAAGAGACCGAGATCAACGGCACCACGGTCTACAAGTTCGAGCAGCAGGTCGGGCCCGTCGACTTGTCGTCGGTAGTGAACCTCCCCACCAACAAGGTCACCCTGCCTGCCGCCACCTGGGGCGTCGAAGGTGGAGACGCACCGGTCACGATGACTCGCTGGTACGAGAACACGCGAACCCTGTGGGTCGAGCCCGAAACCGGTGTCGTCGTCAAGGGCGGCGAGGATATTCACCAGTACTACTCGCGCACTGCAGGTACCGCCGAGGTCGAGGTGCTGAAGGCACCGATCGAGTTCGACGAGAACACCGTCGAATTCCAGATCCAGCAAGCCAAGGACGGCATGGACAGGTTGTCGTTGTTCGGACGCACCGTCCCGATCGTTCTCGGCATCCTCGGTGTCATCGCACTGATCGCCGGAATCCTTCTCGGACTCCGTAACGGTGGACCTCGTCAGCCTGCACGCACCGGCGGACCGCAGCACACCGACGGTGGCGGCACCGCTCCCACCGAGCCCCACAATCGTGACTGGACAACGGATCAGACCGAGGTCATCCCGCGTACCAACCTCGCGAAAGAGTAAAAGCTTTCACCGCAGATGAGCGGAAGCACGGCCTCCCCGGCTGCGCTTCCGCTCTTTTGTTTCAAGAGCTCAGCTGCGTGAAGCGGCTAATTACGTGAAGTGCCCAGGGCGAAGCCGCTGACAACTGCGGCACAGACAGCAGCAACCGACGCCGCGACGATGACGAACTGCAGCGGCGTCGCGGCTACGAAGAACAGCAGCAGAACTTCGACGGCCAAGCCGATCCACGCAACGACGGCGAGCTGTGTCCGCTCACCGGCGATCGCCCACAACAGTCCGCTCTGCAACAGCGCCAGGCATGCACCCTGCAGCGCAAAGATCCAAAGGTACCCCTGCACAGGCGCATAACCTTCACCGACGATCGACGGCAGCAGCGGTGCCGCCAGCGCAGAGCCGAGAACCAACACGGCCCCTATCGCAGCCACGACGGCCAATGCCGAGCGAACGGCCTTCGCAGATTCCGCTGGATTCGCCATCCGCGGATAGAGAACCACTCCCACGGCCTGCGGCAGCCAGAACGCAGCTTTGGTAGCTACTGCGCCGAGCGCATACAAACCAGCTTGCTCCGCACTCAAGAGCGCGGCCGCAATCACCAGATCGAGCGCAGAGAGGCCGATGAGCGCCAACTGCACCTGCGACGCTCGCAGCACCGTGCCGACGGTCAGCGGGAGACGTACCGCATCGCCCTCTCGTGTCGCACTCGCGATCCTCGCCCCAACAGCGACCACTGCCGTCCCGACGGCGCTGGCGGCCAACACGATTCCGGGCCCACCGCCCGCTGTGAGCACAACGACGGCGGGGATCACCTTGCCGAACCCTGCAGCAGCAAGCACAGCACCGAGCCGTCCGAACTGACCGGACCCTTGAAGCAGACCCTGTTCCGTCGCGAGCAGCACGAGCACCGGCGCCACGACGAGCGCCGACACTGTTGCCAGCACTCCGGTACCGAGGACGACGGCCACCACCGGGGCCAACGCCAACGCGAGGATCGCGACCACCCCGGCACACCGATAGCCGAGCTTTCTGAGTTCGGCACTACCACGTCCGCGCGCTACTTCGCGAGCGACGACGGACTGCAATGCCAGCGCCGGGACAGCGAGAACGAGTTGAGCGGCAAGCAGACTCGCGAACTCGCCGTACCCCTCGACGCCGAGAAATCGGCTGGCCGGCAGATGCAGAAGGTACGAGGCAGCATTGGCGGTCATCGAACCAACCGTCACCAGCGTCATCCCGGCGAGCGCCGACGTACTTGCAGTGCGGTTCGGCATGGGAACACGGTATAGGGTGCCGAGAGTGTCGTGGACGCAGCGCAGTCGAACCGCGGCACCGGCCGTGTGGAGCTTCGTTCTGGCGATGATCGTCCTGGGCCCGCTCTGGGGGAACGGCTATCTGCTCCTTCGCGACGCGGTCAGCACCCCTCGGTCCTACTTCACCGATTCCGCGCTCGGCACCACCGACGCTGCCGCCCGTGCAGTCCCGCAAGACGGCGCCATCGCCGCGTTGTCCATCGTGTTCGACGGCGGACTCGTGGTCAAGACGATTCTTACGCTGGCGCTGTGGTTCGCCGGTTGGGGTGCCGCGGTGATGGTTCGCCGGTTACTGCCGACCGCGACGACGCCTGCGTTGCTCACCGCCGCGACCCTGGCCATCTGGAATCCCTACGTGGGCGAGCGATTGCTGCAGGGGCACTGGAGTCTGCTCGTCGGCTACGCCGCGCTTCCGTGGACAGTGACCGCAGCGATGACGCTGCGCGAGACGGGACGGTGGCAAGGACGGGCAGGGCCGGGGCTGGCAGTCTGCCTCGCCGCTGCAGGGCTCACGCCCACGGGAGCGATCCTCGCGGCCGTCACCGCCCTCGTCGTCGTTGCGCTGCCCTCCGGACTGCGGCGCCCCCGGCGGGTATTACTGACGGGACTGCTTGCGCTGGCCGCTTCCTCGCCCTGGCTGCTGGCCACCGCCGTATCCGGCGGCGGAACCCTCGGCACCGACCCTGCAGGCGTCGGCGCCTTCGCTGCCCGGGCCGAACCCGGCCTCGGCACACTTGCGAGCCTGGCGGGCCTGGGAGGCATCTGGAACGCCGACGCCGTCCCCGCCACCCGCACGACACACTTCGCCGTCCTCGGCACACTTCTGCTGCTTGCCGTCGTCGCAGTCGGGTTGCGACCACTGTGGCGTCGACGCAGAAACCCGATCATCACCGCCCTCGCCGTCGTGGCCGTCCTCGCCGTCGTCATGCCCGCGCTCGGCGCTACCGGAATCGGCCTACGCGTCGGCGAGTGGGCGGCGCAGGACATCCCAGGTGCGGGCCTGCTGCGAGACAGCCAGAAATTTCTCGCACTGGCGATGCCGTTCTACGTGCTCGCCGCCGCCGCCGGAGTCATGTGGCTCGGCGCAAGAATTCGAATGCCGTGGGTCCCTGCCGTCGCGGCCATCGCAGCGCTGCTCCTGGCACTACCGGACCTGGTGTGGGGAGTCTCTGGCAAGCTCACCCCCGTCGACTATCCGCCGTCGTGGAACGCTGTCGCCGAAGAACTCCAGGGCCGCGACGGGGACGTGGCGGTGCTGCCTGCAGGAATCTTCCGCATCTTCCCTTACAGCGGCGATGCGCCCGTGCTCGATCCCGCACCACGAATGCTCCCGCTCGACGTCCTACAGACCGGTGAACTCATCGTCGCCGGCGGGTCGGTACGCGGCGAGGGCAGCCGCGCTTCCGCCGTCGAAAAGACGTTGCTCGACGGCGGATCCGCAGCCGAACTGGCACAATTGGGCGTCGGCTGGGTCCTCATCGAGCGCACGACGCCCGGACTGCTCGGCGAGTCGGCGGACACGCTGGACCAACTCGAACGCGTATACGCCGACGACGAACTGGCGTTGTACCAAGTGCCGGGGGCAATCGGAACCACCGACGTCGGTCCTGTGTCGTACTGGATCGTCGTGGCCGCGCACCTGGTGTGGGCCCTGTTACTGGTGGGCGGACTCTGCTGGGGCCTGCTGCGAAGATGACACGAGCCCGGAGACATGGGCGCCCAGTACCGACGCTGCCAGCACACTCTCCACACCCTGCGCGCATTGCTCCCACGAGAACTCGAGCGCGCGGACCCGGGCCTTCTCGCCCAGGTCGGCGCGGACATCGGCGTCGAGCAGCAGTTCCCCGATGGCTTCGGTGAGTGCGGGCACGTCACGGTCATGCCCTTCGGAACCGACCAGCACCCCGGTCACGCCGTCGATGATCGAATCGGTCAGGCCCTTCGAACTGCGGTAGCCGACGGTCGGGACGCCATGCTGAGCTGCTTCGACGACGGCAAGGCCCCATCCCTCCTTACGCGAGGGCATCACATGAACCCAGGAGCGGCCGAGCAGTTCGTGTTTACGTTCTTCGTCGACGTGTCCGTGGAACGTGACAGCGCCTTCGATGCCGAGCTCACGCACACGCTCACGCAGGTTCTCTTCCCACCAGCCGCCACCGACGACGTCGAGATGCAGGTCCGGGAGCTGCCGTCGCAGGGTGGCCACGGCAGCGAGCGCATCCTCGATCTGCTTGTGCGGCACCAGCCTCGACAACACCGACAGCGATGGATGCGAGGTTCTGGTATGCGCCCCACCGACCGACGCCGCCGGGGACGCGCCGTTTCGAACCACGGCGACCCGATCGCGGTCGACTCCGAGCCCAACGAGCTCATCCGCTGACGGCAACGACACCGTCAAATACTGATTACGCCGATGAACGCGCGGTGAGACCGTGCTCTCGAGCCACCAACCGATCTTCGCCATCAACGGGCCCGCCACCGGCCACTGCTCCCGATGACAATGGTGAACCAGCAACGTCACCGGCGCGCCCGCGACGAGACGCGAGAAGAAAGGAATGCCGTTCTGCGTATCGAGGACAGCATCCGGGTTGATCCCGCGCAACGGCCCGAACCCGAGCCGGCCGGCAGCGATCGCAGCAAGAGCCCTCGGATACACGCTCAATCGGCCACCACCGCGGCTGATCTGGATACCGTCGACGATCTCCTGCGCTGGAGCACCCGGATACGACGCCGTCCGCAGCGTCACCCGCACTCCGCGTCGCGCCAGGCCGGCACCGACCTGTTCGAGGTAGCGTTCGCTGCCGCCGCCCTGGGGATGGCCCGTATCGCGCCAACAGAGCAAGAGCACCTCGCGCACAGCTGGCTCCCCCATCACGGCGTAATCGAATATGAACTCCCGACACCTTAACGGTTCACCCGCCCCGCGGCGTCGCGACAGGGTGCATTCCCCTACTCTTTTGCAACGTGCCACGTCCACAGGGTCGATTCGCGAGCTCGCGCCGTGTCGAGCGACCCGTAACCCGCTTCTTCGCCCAGCGCGCGACCCTTCGCCGGTCGGTGAGCCTGCTTCGGGATTTCGGACACGAGCAGAGCGCTCCCGACATCTTCTACAGCGCCCTGGCCCGCGATTCCGTCGAACTCATCGGTGATCTGTACCAGGGCCTGACCGGTGACAGTCTCGAAGATCGCGTGGTCATGGACGTCGGCGGCGGGCCCGGTTATTTCGCGGACGTCTTCCGCGCCAGCGGAGCCCGGTACATCCCGGTCGAACCGGATGCGACGGAGATGCACGCCGCCGGTCTGAACGCGCACGGCAGCGTCCGCGGATCGGGAATGGCGTTGCCGTTTCGCGATGACAGCGTGGACGTGTGCTTTTCCTCGAACGTCGCCGAACACGTGCGTCAACCGTGGGTCATGGCCGAGGAAATGTTACGTGTCACCAAACCCGGAGGGCTGATGGTCCTGTCGTACACGCTGTGGCGGGGACCGTTCGGCGGTCACGAAACCGGTCCCTGGCACTACTTCGGCGGCGAGTTCGCAGCCCGCAGATACCTCCGCAAGCATGGCCGTGAACCCAAGAATCGCTTCGGTGAATCCCTGTTCGACGTCGGAGCATCGGAGGGACTGCGGTGGGCCCGCGAGACTACGCGGGGCACTGTGCTGGCCGCATTTCCGCGCTACCACCCGAAATGGGCGTGGTGGATGATCCGCGTTCCGGTACTTCGCGAATTTCTTGCCAGCAACCTCGTCGTGGTCCTGCGCGCCGACGCACGCTGACAGTAGTTTGGGACATATGACAGCGTTGGCATTGGACATCGGGGGCACCAAGATCACTGCGGCGATCGTCGACGCCGACGGTAGACCCGGCGAGGCTCTCGTCGTTTCCACCCCGAAAGTCGATGTGTGGCAAGCATGTTCCGAATTGCTCGACGCGGTCGTAGCGGGAGCGGACATCGCCGCCATCGGTATTGCGTGCGCAGGCCCGGTCGACCTGGTCGCCGGGACTGTCGCACCGATCAACATCGGCGAATGGAAGGGCGGTTTCGACCTCACCGGGGAAATCGCCGAGAAGTTTCCCGACGCCACGACGCGTCTGGCCGGCGACGGTGGGTGCGCGGCACTCGGCGAACATCGGTTCGGCGCCGCGCAGGGCGTGGACAACCTCATCAGCGTCGTCGTCTCCACCGGCGTCGGCGGCGGTCTGGTGCTCGGCGGCGAGATAGTGCACGGCCGCAGCGGAAATGCCGGCCACATCGGCCACATCGTCGTCCCCGGCTCGACGGCCTCCTGCTCGTGCGGCGGCCTCGGATGCGTGGAGACCGTCGCGAGCGGGCCATCCGCGGTCGGATGGGCGCAAGAACAAGGCTGGACCGGCACCACCGGCGCCGAGTTGGCCGAGGATGCCGCGAACGGAAACGTCGTAGCGGTGACGACATTGCAGCGCGCGGGCGTAGCGCTGGGTCAGGCAATCGCGTCGGCCGCTGCTCTGGTCGATGTAGAGCTCGTGGTCATCGGCGGAGGGTTCGCACAGGCAGGACCACCGCTGTGGGATCCGATTCAAGAGTCCGCCGCGCTGCATGCGCGGCTGAGGTTCCTCGACGGGCTCACCATCGTGCCGGCGAAACTGGGTGCGGTTGGGACGTTGACCGGGGCTGCGGTACTGGCGGCCTCGGCCACCTGATCGAGCTGCGCTCGCACATACGCATCGGTCGAATCCTTCCGAATTACTGCAACGTGTTCTAGTCTCGTTCCATGACCGACTTCGCCAAGCTGTTCATCGGCGGGCATTGGACCGCACCGTCAACCGAGGAGACGCTCGACGTCTTCTCACCCGCTACCGAGGAGCGCGTCGGGAGGACTCCCGTAGCCGCGCCCGCCGACATCGACGCGGCGGCACAGGCCGCGCGCACCGCCTTCGACTCCGGCCCGTGGGCCCGATCCTCCCCCGCCGAACGAGCGCAGGTGCTCGCCAACTTCGCCAAGTTGATCGAGGAAAAGAGCGCCGAGCTCACCGAGGTGATCTCGGGCGAAATGGGCGCCCCACACACCATGGTCGGGATGATCCAACAGACACCTGCATTGGCGGCGCTCAACTACTACGTCTCGCTCGCCGAGACCTTCCCCTGGAAGGAAACCCGGCACGGCGCATTCGGCCAGTCCAACATCACCCGCGAACCCGTCGGCGTCGTCGCCGCCGTCATTGCATGGAACGTCCCACTGTTCCTCGCGATCAACAAGTTGGCGCCCGCATTGCTCGCAGGCTGCTCGGTACTGCTCAAACCCGCCCCGGAAACACCGTTGTCCGCCAACCTGCTCGCCGACCTCCTGACCGAGGCCGGACTACCGGAAGGCGTGCTCTCGGTCCTTCCCGGTGGAGCCGAGACAGGTAAATACCTCACCGCGCACCCACTCGTCGACAAGGTCACCTTCACCGGCAGCACCGACGTCGGCCGCAGCATCGGCGCAACAGCCGCGCAACAACTCAAACGATGCTCACTCGAACTCGGCGGCAAGTCCGCAGCAATCCTGCTCGAAGACGTGGACATCGCGTCGGCGATCCCGATGCTGCTGCTCTCCGGACTCATGAACAGCGGGCAGGCCTGCGTCGCACAGACTCGCATCCTCGCCCCGCGCTCGCGCTACGACGAGATCGTCGACGCCATGGTCGCGGGAGCCGGCTGGATGAAGATGGGCGATCCGACGGACCCCGCAACACAGCTCGGCCCCCTCATCTCGGAGAAGCAACGCGACCGCGTCGAGGCATACATCGCGAAGGGCAAAGAAGAAGGTGCACGTCTCGTCCTCGGCGGCGGACGTCCGGAGGGGTTGGACAAAGGCTGGTACGTCGAACCGACCATCTTCGCCGATGTCGACAACTCGATGACGATCGCCCAGGAAGAAATCTTCGGCCCGGTCCTCGCGGTCATTCCATACGACTCCGAAGACGAAGCCATCAAGATCGCCAACGACTCCACCTACGGCCTCGCCGGATCGGTCTGGACCACCGACATCGAACACGGCGTCGAGGTCTCCGCGCAGATCCGCACGGGCACATCGGCGATCAACTGGTACGCCTTCGATCCGAGCGCCCCGTTCGGTGGCTACAAGAACTCCGGCATCGGACGCGAAAGCGGCCCCGAAGGCCTCGAGGCGTACTGCGAACTCAAGTCGGTCCTCATGCCGCCGGGGTACGTAGCGCCAACTGCTTGATTTCCGCCGGCGGGGGTTCGGCGATACCCACATACACAACGAAGCGGGGCCCACCCAAAAGGGTGAGCCCCGCTTCGTTGTGTCGGACTATGCGCCCAGACGCTGCTTCAGTGCTTCGAACTCGTCCTTGATTCCGGTGGGAAGTTTCTCACCGACGAACTCGAACCACTCTTCGATCAGTGGGATCTCGGCCTTCCACTCGTCGAGGTTCACCGCGAGAGCCTCGGCGACGTCTTCGACGGTGGTGTCGAGTCCCGTGATGTCGAGTGCAGCTGCCGTCGGGACGACACCGATGGGCGTCTCGACGCCTTCGGCCTTGTGCTCGATGCGCTCCACGATCCACTTCAGGACGCGGGAGTTCTCGCCGAATCCTGGCCAGAGGAAGCGCTTGTCGTCGCCGCGGCGGAACCAGTTGACGTAGAACACCTTCGGGAGCTTCGACTCGTCGGCGTTCTTGCCGAGGTCGATCCAGTGCTGGAAGTAGTCACCGACGTTGTAGCCGAGGAACGGCAGCATGGCCATCGGGTCGCGGCGGATGGTTCCGACCGTGCCCTCGGCTGCTGCTGTCTGCTCGGATCCGACGGTGGCGCCCATGAACACGCCGTGCTGCCAGTCTCGTGCCTCGGTGACCAGCGGAATCGTCGTCTTGCGGCGTCCACCGAACAGGATCGCCGAGATCGGCACACCCTCCGGGTCGTCCCACTCGGCCGCCATCGACGGGCACTGAGCCATGGGCACGCAGTAGCGCGAGTTGGGGTGTGCGGCGTTCTGATCGGACTCGGGCGTCCAGTCGTTGCCCTTCCAGTCGATCAGATGCTGCGGGTCTCCTTCGAGGCCCTCCCACCACACGTCGCCGTCGTCGGTCAGTGCGACGTTGGTGAACAACGAGTTGCCCTGATCGATGGTCTTCATCGCGTTGGGGTTGGAATCCCAGTTGGTTCCCGGTGCGACACCGAAGAAACCGAATTCGGGGTTGACGGCGTAGAGACGGCCGTCCTTGCCGAAGCGCATCCACGCGATGTCGTCACCGATGGTCTCGGCGCGCCAGCCCGGAATGGTCGGCTGAATCATTGCGAGGTTGGTCTTGCCACATGCGGACGGGAATGCCGCGGCGATGTAGTAGGCCTTGTCCTCCGGGGAAATCAGCTTGAGGATCAGCATGTGCTCGGCGAGCCAGCCCTCGTCGTGAGCCATTGCCGACGCAATGCGCAGCGAGTAGCACTTCTTGCCCAGCAGAGCGTTGCCGCCGTAACCGGAACCGAAGCTCCAGATCTCGCGGTCCTCGGGGAAGTGGGTGATGTATTTGGTGCTGTTGCACGGCCACGGGACGTCGTCCTGGCCGTCGGCGAGCGGAGAGCCGAGCGAATGCAGCGCCTTGACGAAGAAGCCGTCGTTGCCGAGCTTGTCCAGTACTACCGAGCCCATACGAGTCATGACGCGCATCGAGACGACGACGTACTCCGAGTCGGTGATCTCCACACCCAACTTGGGGTCCTCGGCGGCGAGCGGGCCCATGCAGAACGGGACGACGTACATGGTGCGTCCGCGCATGCAGCCGCGGTAGAGCCCGGTCATCAGCTCACGCATCTCCGACGGGTCCATCCAATTATTGGTGGGGCCTGCGTCGATCTCTTCCTTGGAACAGATGTAGGTCCGCGACTCGACGCGTGCAACGTCGGACGGATCGGAATTGCCGAGGAACGAGTTCGGCTTCTTTTCGTCGTTGAGCCGCGTGAAGGTGCCTGCGTCCACCAAGTGTGTGGTGAGCCGCTCCCACTCTTCGTCGGATCCGTCAGCAAAGACCACCCGCTCCGGCTCGGTGAGTTCTGCTACTTCCCGCACCCACGCAAGAAGTTCCTTGTGTTGAGTGGGAAGTGCGGCATCAGTGCCGTTCAAACCGGGAATGGTCGCTGAGGTCATCTAACTCTCCTGGGGTGAGCCGGAACCAGATACACTTCGTCGCTGCCGGGCTGAGCAGCGGTACAAAGCAAACCTGATCATCCCTTTCTGTGGGGCGCTGCCCGATTGCCGAATTGCGTATACCGCATCCTACCGGTCACGTCAATCGAGAACACGGGCGCCGGGTGTCCTGGTCTCAGGTTAACGCCGAGTGACGCCGTTCCGGAACCGGGGTGTTGTCCGATTGGTCACAAGAACGATTCAGCTGATGGAAAGTCGATTCGCGCCGACGACGTTATCGGTACTGACATGGAAGAACGATCAACTACAACTAATCGAATATCTCGCCCGAATCGGTGCGCTCCCACCGCGAGGATCCGTCGGCGGTACGAAAAATCTCCCAGGATTGGTAACCGCCGTCACGCCCGAAACTTGTGAAGGTTTCGATCACGCCATCGGCGTCGGCGTCACGTGCAATGGTCACGCCGGCATCGGTGTGAGTCACCCGAGTTTCCTCGAACCCATCGCCGTCGACGTCGAACATCTGTGTCGAGGGCGCCTCCGACGGTTCGTCGGGGTCGGCCGCGGTACTCGCGTCTACGAAGAACGCATCGGTAAAGTCCATGGTCCCCACCTCGATGTCTCGTACGGACAGTACTGTCGCACCCCTACCTGTTCAGACGCGCCGCGGAACGCGTCGGTTCCACCCTCGGCTCGATAGATCTCCGGTGAGTATTCGCCGGGTCGGACACGTCGAACTTCTCGATTCCACGATCCAGCGATGCAAGGTCCCTGTCGCACGCTGCGAGAACCGCCGCCCGATGTTGCGCGGCACCTCTCAGTGCGGCCTCGACTCGTCCGAGTTCGGTCTCGGCCGAGATCGCCATCGCACGCGAGGTCTCACCCTCCGCCTGCGCGAACGCGGTCTCGGCAGCGAGGATTCGGGCGAGCGTACTCTGCTCCCACAATGACTTGGCCGATCCTGCCCTCTCGTACGCCCACGTACGCACATGTACCCGATCGGCAACCAGCGAGCGGGCGCGCACCAACCACCACGCAGCGAGGGCGCCGAGTATCAGCGAGACGGGAATGACGGCAATCGCCAGCGCGGGCACCATCGACAACGGCGACACCGCAATGCGACCCAACCCGACACCGGCGGATGCGCCGACGAAAATCATGATGCGGTCTTCCATACTTCGGCGACGCTGGGTCGGTTCCTCGATCTCGGTCCGAGCCTGGACCTCACCGGGCACTTCCGCGCCCAAACCGAGATCGGCATCGATCGAGCGCAGCCTTGCCACCAACGAGGATTCCACCCCGTCTCTGGCACGTTCGAGCAGCCGAGTCAGATGCGCGGGTAGTTGCGAAAGTTCCGCTCTGCTCGCCGTATCGACGGATTCTCTTGCATCAGAGGTGAATTGACGTATCGCCTCGTTGATCTCGTGCATCGTTTCCGCGCGGGTCAACTGAAGCCTGCTACGCAACGTCGCGGCGCGGTCGGTCCGGCCGCGATCACGTGAGTCGGCGAGCCGAGCCCGCTCTGCGCGCAGTCCGGCTGTCGTCGACGCGCTCGTCACCGCCCGCGCCTTGTTCACGATCTCGCGACGCGCTCCCGCGGCGGCAGCACGTACGGCTGCGTTGTACTTCCGCTCGCGCACCGCGCGGTCCGACTGCACCATCGCTGAGCAGACGAAGGCCCCGAGCGCATCGATTCCCGACTCGTCCGCGAGCGAGGCCCGCGCGTCGCGATCTGCCGACGTGCGACTGCACTCGGCGAGCTTGGCGGAAGTGGGCCACAGTGACACGTCGACGGCACGAGGAACGCGCTCGCTGATCACTGCCGACACCGATCGCCGAACCTCACGCCAATCTCGGTGGGCATCGATCTTGTTGATCACCACAGCGACGGTCGTCGATTCCAACGCGGGCGCCAGCTCGGCCAGGGCGTCGCGGCCGAGCGGTGCGGACGCGTCGAGTACGTAGACCACCAACGCTGCCGTGGTGACGTCATGAGCCCACTCGAGTACCCCGTCGGCTGCGACGGCCAATTCCCTTTCGACGGCAGAGACGCCCGATCCGCCGACGCCGGAGAGATAGACGCCACGGGGAACTGCGCGCCGTGCGTTCGCGATGTCGTCTGTCCCTATCGGATACCACCGGCGAACGACGCTGTCCATGTCTGCGGGTACGTCGATCACGAGTGGACTCGCATTCGTAGATACCCCCGCGAGATCGCGCGTGCTGCCCGGCTGTAGTTCGGATCTCCGGTGGACTGCGCGCGTGCAAGCCACAGTGCGGCCGCTTCGACCTTGTCCCCGGGCTCCACCGTCTCACCGAGCGCATCCAACGCCGACCGCATGATCGCCAGCACTGCTTCGTCGGAGGTCAGGAAGGTCTCGAGTTCCTCGGCGCTCGTCGGATGCTCGGCAGCAAGTTCGGTCAACCGGTGCAGTAGGCGGGCCTGCCTTTCGACGCGCACCCGCTCGACACTCCGCCGGACTGTGTCGGTGAACCGCGCCGCGCCACTGACGCCGAGCAGCAGGAGCCGAATCCGCACGTCATCCATCGTGGGATCGGACTGCAGGGCCTCTGCGACGGTGCGCACACCGAGGATTTCGATGTGCTCGACGAGTACGTCACGCTCGGCCGCAGTCGGCACTTCGTCTGACACCGACGCGGGGGAAATATCGGCGCGCAGAAATCTCTCCCGTGTCAGCATCATGTCCGAGGAAAGGTGCGGAGCCGCGCGGCGAAGCATGTCGAAGGACTTCGGCTCGCCCTCCGACACCGTCCGGGCGATCGTTCCCATCAACGGAAGCACTTCGATGCCGACCGCGGACGTCAGCCGGTCCAGCACCCCCGCAAGATCGTCGACGGTGTCTGCCTTTGCCAGTACCGGCACCACGTGCGAAGCCGATGCCACAGCGTCGACGTCCGCCTTCTGGGCGCCACTGGTAAGCACATAGACCACTACGTCCCCGTCGAGATCGGGGTCGGGTGCGCTCGGCACGTCCATCGCAGCGGTCTCGGTGATCTCGACGTCAGTGAATGCGGGGACTGTCGACGACGTCAGCACGGCCCGCACCGAGGACTTGCCCACCCCGACCCGGCCTCCCACTTGAACGCGAATCCGGGCGAAGCAGCGGTCGAGAGCGAGCTCGATCTCGTGGCCCGAAGCCGGATCGCGCTCGGACACACTCGACGCAAGTGAGCGCATTCGACCCTGGTTCACTCCGCTCATGACGTCCCCCCACCGAGATTGCTGCACGTAACCGGGTTTTGTGCTCACGACAGGGCCCCAACCCGTCGTGCCGACCGATTCTGACACAGACCCGCCAGAAACTTTCCACAGCAGACACCTGCTGGCCTGCATCTACACAGAAAGTCTCAACTTCAACTCCAGACCCATCTGCCACACACTCTGCCGATGGGCGACAATGGTCCAGTGAACGACGCACAAAGCACCACGCCGAACCTCGAACCAGGGGACAACCAGGGCCAGAATCGAGGGTCCAGGCTGTACCCGAGGGTGACGAGCTTTCGCTCCCGGCGCGGCGCTTTGACCGCCGCGCAGCAGACCACCTGGGACACGCTATGGCCGAAGATCGGTCGCGATGTCGCCGACGACCTCATCGACATCGATGGGTGGTTCGGCCGTCAAGGGCCGACGATCCTCGAGATCGGATCCGGAACCGGTACCGCCACGACCGCGATGGCACAGGCCGAACCGCACGTGAACTTGATGGCGGTCGAGGTCTACCGCCCCGGTCTCGCTCAGACGCTGCAGCAGATCGAGCGCGAGGAGATCGACAACATTCGTCTACTTCGCGGCGATGCGATGGACGTGTTGGAGAACATGCTGACCTCTGAATCGTTGACGGGCGTCCGGGTGTTCTTTCCGGATCCCTGGCCCAAGGTCCGCCACCACAAACGACGGCTGCTGCAGGCCCCCACCTTCGCGATGATCGCCGACCGGTTGAAGCCGGGCGGAGTTCTGCATGTCGCGACCGATCACGCCGAGTATGCAGAATGGATCGCCGAGGCCGGGAACGCAGAACCGTTGCTGACCGTTCTCGATTGGGAGTCTCCGATGACACACGAGCGACCCGTCACCAAGTTCGAGGGCAAAGCCCAACTTGTGGGTAGCTCGGTGACGGAGTTGATATGGGGGAAGATCACACCATGAGCGTCAGCGAAGAGGTACCGAATACAGCTTTCGCTCCCATACCCGCCCTCGACACAAGTGATTCTCATCACAACAAGCGAGTGCTTCTGGTGTGGGATGCCCCCAACCTCGACATGGGGCTCGGTGCAATTCTCGGCGGCAGGCCGACTGCGGCGTACCGCCCACGGTTCGATGCGCTGGGCCGATGGCTGTTGCAGCGCACCGCCGAACTCTCGGCCAACGGTTCGGGGATCCTCGAAGCCGAGGCAACGGTCTTCACCAATATCGCCCCAGGCAGCGCCGACGTCGTTCGACCCTGGGTCGAAGCGTTGCGTAACGTGGGTTTCGCGGTGTTCGCCAAGCCCAAGGTGGACGAAGACAGTGATGTTGACGACGACATGCTCGACCACATCGAGTTTCGCAATCGCGGTGGCGGGCTTGCCGGAGTCATGGTCGCTTCGGCGGATGGCCAGGCCTTTCGTGAGCCACTGGAGAGCATCGCCGCAACAGGTGTGCCCGTTCAGGTGCTCGGATTCCGTGAGCACGCAAGCTGGGCGGTCACATCGGAGACTCTGGAGTTCCTCGACCTCGAGGACATTCCCGGGGTCTTCCGTGAGTCTCTGCCTCGCGTGAGTCTCGACTCGCTGCCGGACGAAGGCGCATGGCTGCAGCCGTTCCGACCACTGTCCGCCCTTCTCGTCGGGCGTCAAGGAGTTTCTTAAGTGTTCGCCAGATGGGGAGATCTCGTCTACCGCTTGCGGTTCACGGTCATCGGAGTCATGGTGGCCGGGCTTCTGGGCTTCGCAGCGTACGGGTTGGATCTCAACGACCATCTGAGCCAGAGCGGCTGGGACGACCCGGGTTCGGAGTCGGCCCAGGCCGCTCGCCTCGCCGACGAGACCTTCGGGCGTGATCAGTCCAGCGACGTGATCGTTCTCTACACCGCGCCCGAAGGTAAAACCATCGATGACCCGGACTTCAACGCGAAGGTCACCGACAGCCTCAACTCTCTCGTCGGCGAGCATCCCGACCAGATCTCCAAGATCAACGGCACCTACTTCAAGGTCGACAACGCCGTCAGCGCCCCGGCGCTGGCCACCCCGGACAGAACCCACGCCATCGCCAGTATCGCGATCGTCGGTGACAACGACACCGAGCTGACCAACAATTTTCAGAAAATCAAGGACGTCTTCTACGTCGACGGCGTCGACGTGCAGGTCACCGGTCTGCAGGCAGTCGCCGGCGCCTTGCAGTCCACCATGGCCGGCGATATCCACCGGATGGAACTGCTCGCCATTCCCGCCGTGGCGGTCCTACTCTTCTTCATCTTCGGTGGCGTCGTAGCCGCGGCGTTGCCCTTGATCGTCGGTGGGCTCACGGTCGTCGGAGCCAACGGAATCGTCAAGGTCTTCACCAACTTCACCGAGGTCAACAGCTTCGTCGCACCGGTGGTCTCTCTCGTCGGGTTGGGCTTGGCGATCGACTACGGGCTCTTCATCGTGTCCAGATTCCGAGAAGAGCTCGGCGACGGCTATTCCACCACCCAAGCTGTCCGACGCACCGTCATGACCGCAGGCCGCACCGTGGTCTTCTCGGCGACGATGATCGTCGCCTCCCTGGGCGGCCTACTGCTCTTTCCGCAGGGCTTCCTCAAATCCGTTGCTTACGGCTCGATCGCCACCGTCGCGCTCGCCGCACTGACAGCGATCACGATTCTGCCTGCAATGCTCGCGATCCTCGGCCCACGCGTCGACGCGCTGGGTTTGAAGTTCATGCGCAAGACCAAGTCGTCCGAGGAAATCGAGAACGGCATGTGGGGCAAGCTGACCCGCTGGGTCATGCAGAACCCGCTCAAGGTGACGATCCCCATCGTGCTCGGCCTGGTACTGCTGACGCTCCCCGTCGGCAATATCAAGTTCGGTGGAATCAACGAGACCTACCTGCCGCCCGACAACATCACTCGTGAAGCACAGGGCGAGTTCGACGAACTGTTCCCCGGGTTGCGTACCGAACCGCTCAAGCTGATCATCTCCAACGCGCAAGGCTCATCCCTCGGACAGATCACCAAGCAGGCCAACGAGGCCCCCGGGCTGATCGAAAAGTTCGCTCCCGACGGCGCGAGCAAAGATGGCGTCATCGTCTTCAAGGCCGGCCTCGTCGACCGAAACGACTCCAAGCCTGCCATCGACTATCTGCGAAGTATCGACGTGCCCGCCGGGGCCACGGTGATGGTGACGGGTACTCCTGCAATCGAGCAGGACAGTATCGCCGCCCTCATCGACAACCTGCCGCTGATGGCACTTCTGGTCATCTTCGTAGTGACGCTGTTGATGTTCTTGACCTTCGGATCGCTGGTGTTGCCTATCAAGGCTGTCCTCATGACGACGCTCGGGTTGGGCGCGACGATGGGCATTCTGACGTGGATCTTCATCGACGGCAACGGCGCGAGCTTCATGAACTTCACGCCAGGGCCGATCATGGCACCAGTGTTGGTGTTGATCATTTCCATCGTCTTCGGACTATCCACCGACTATGAAGTCTTCCTCCTCTCTCGTATGGTCGAAGCCCGCGAAAAGGGAGCCAGCACCAGCGAGGCAATCCGCATCGGAACCTCGCACACCGGCCGAATCATCACCGCGGCCGCCCTGATCCTCATCGTCGTGACAGGCGCATTCGCGTTCTCCGACCTGGTGATGATGAAGTACATCGCCTACGGCATGATCGCCGCACTCATCATCGACGCGACGCTCATCCGCATGTTCCTCGTCCCTGCCACCATGAAACTGCTCGGCGACGACTGCTGGTGGGCGCCACAGTGGATGAAGCGAATTCAGCAGCGGCTCGGACTCGGCGAGACGATCCTCGAGGACGAGCTGATGCCGGACGACGTCCCCGAGCTCGCACTCGTCGGCGGACGCCCGCTCACCACAGTGAAGCCGCCGATGAGGCCGGCGCCACGAGCCGCAGAACCTCTGACCGAACCGATCCCGATGATCGCGCCTGCGAGCGCTGGCCCCGTTCGATCGACCTATGCAGCAAAAGAAGCAGAACGGCGTTCGGCGACGGGCAAGCCTGCCACGGCACCATCCGAAGACACCCAGGCAGCCGAGATTGTTCGGGCCGCTCCCCCCGTCGCGCAACCGGAGCCCCAGAAGCCGGTAGTTCGGCAGCAGCCACCAGTTCGGCAGCAACCTGTAGTTCCCGAGCAGCCGGTGGTTCGGCACCAGCCGGTGGTCCCGGAACAGCCTGCAGTTCCTGAGCAGCCGGTGGTCAGGCAGCAGCCACCCCGCACCCCGGAGCCTGTACGGGCCGCCGCACCGGACTCCCGCTCGATCGAGAGCTGGCTGGCGGATCTACGTGCGCCTACCGACTCTCCCGAAGCGTCGAAGGAGGCCACAGCGACGCCTGCCGAGCGGTCGGTGTCCAACGGTGCCCGTAACGGCTCCTACAGCAATGGTTCGACCGGCCGTGAGTCCGACGGCTCGCGCACCGGAACCGGTGGGAACCGCGACTACACTCAAGGCGGCGGTTCCGGCGAAAGTCGCGAGACCAACGGCTCTCCTCGCAACGGCTCTCACACCAACGGCGCTCACACCAACGGCTCCCCCACCAACGGCACCTCGACCAACGGCGTGCACACCAACGGCGCTGACAATGGGTCCCACACCAACGGTTCCGCTGGTAGCGGCGCTGGTGCCCGTCCGAGCGAACCGCGTACGCGCTACGACATCACGACTCGAAATGCGCCCGGCCGACGCAACGAGACCCCTGATGATCCGCCGACGCCTACCGGCCCCGAGCGCACGGACTCGACCGTCGGCGCAGACACCCCGTCGCAAGGTCGACGTCGAATCAACGATCCCGTCAATCCTGATCCCGCGGAAGCCGATATCGACAGCGGACGCCACCGCGGCGGGCAGCAGGCCTTGAGCGTCAGCGAACTCCTCGCACGAGAGCGTCGGAAGTAGCCCTACCGCAGTCGAATCACAATCCTGGATCGCTCTCGGTGCCGGGAAGGTAAGACACCGCTGTGGAATCTCACAGTGTGAAATTCGGGAACGCTGCATTCTTTCCGACCGTTGTCCCCTGGGAAGCAAGATCACGACCACAGATCGAGTCGCTGGGGCGATGTGTGGTGTCTTACGTCGAGATGGGGGAAGCATGGCTGTCATTGCCGAACTTCGAGGAGTGACCTGAGTGTTCGCCCGATGGGGGGATCTTGTCCACCGCTGGCGATTCACGGTCATCGGAGTCATGGTGGCCGGCCTTCTCGGTTTGGCCGCGTACGGGGTCGGATTCGAGAATCGACTGAGCCAGGGCGGCTTCGACGACCCCGGTTCGGAATCGGTGCGTGCTGCTCAGTTCGCCGACGACACGTTCGGACGTGACACAGAGGGCGATGTCATCGTGCTCTACACCGCTCCCGAGGGAAAGACGGTGGACGATCCGGAATTCACTGCCGCGGTCACTGCCAACCTGAACTCGCTTGTCGCAGAACACCCTGCCCAGATCGCCAAGATCAACGGCACCTACTTCACCGTGGACGGTGCTGCCCGCGCAGCCGCACTGGCAACCACGGACAAACAGCACGCTGTCACCAGCATCGCGATAGTGGGCGAAGACGAGACGGCCCTGACGAACAACTTCCAAGCCGTCAAGGACGCGTTCTACATCGATGGCGTCGACGTCCAGGTTGCGGGACTCCAAGCGGTTGCCGGGGCCTTGCAATCGACGATGGCCGATGACATTCATCGAATGGAGATCCTCGCCATTCCTGCTGTTGCAGTCCTTTTGTTCTTCATCTTCGGTGGAATCGTCGCGGCTGCGCTCCCCCTCGTCGTCGGCGCCTTGACGGTGGTCAGCGCCAACGGAATCGTCAAGCTGTTCACCAACTTCACCGAAGTCAACACATTCGTGGCGCCGGTGGTGTCGATGGTCGGACTCGGCCTTGCAATCGACTACGGACTCTTCATCGTCTCCCGCTTCCGTGAGGAACTCGGCGACGGATACTCGACGCGAAAGGCAGTCCGCCGCACCGTGATGACGGCGGGGCGCACCGTGACGTTCTCTGCGACGATGATCGTTGCCAGTCTCGGTGGCCTGCTGCTGTTCCCGCATGGCTTCCTTCGGTCCGTCGCATACGGATCCATCGCTACCGTCGCGCTGGCCGCTCTCGTCGCGGTGACCGTCCTACCTGCGCTGCTTGCAGTTCTCGGTCCACGCGTCGACGCGCTGGGCTTCAAGTTCATGCGTAAAACCAAGTCGTCCGAGGAAATCGAGAACGGCATGTGGGGCAAGCTGACCCGCTGGGTCATGCGGCGTCCCGTCAAGGTTGCCGTCACGATCGTGCTCGCGCTGCTGGTGCTGACCCTTCCGGTGGGAAGGATCGAATTCGGCGGAATCAACGAGACGTATCTTCCGCCCGACAACCCGACGCGGGTGGCGCAATCTCAGTTCGACGAACTGTTCCCTGGACAACGCACCGAGCCACTCAAGCTGGTGATATCGAACGCGCAGGGCGCATCCCTCGGGCAGATCACCAAGCAAGCCAACGAAGCTCCCGGACTCGTCGAGAAGTTCACACCTACCGGTGCAAGCAAAGACGGTGTCATCGTCTTCAAGGCAGGCCTCGAGGACCGCAACGATTCCCAGCCTGCACTCGATTACCTGCGCGGCATCGAAGTTCCGGACGGCGCAAGCGTGCAGATCACGGGAACGCCTGCAATAGAACAGGACTCGATTGCGGCACTGGTGGATCGACTGCCGCTCACCGCAATCCTGGTAGTCCTCATCGTGACGCTGTTGATGTTCCTGACGTTCGGGTCGCTGATTCTGCCCATCAAGGCAGTGCTCATGACCGCGCTGGGATTGGGTGCGACGATGGGCATTCTGACGTGGATCTTCATCGACGGACACGGTTCGGAGTTGCTGAACTTCACCCCGGGTCCGATCATGGCGATGATTCTGCTGCTCATCGGCGCAATCGTCTTCGGACTGTCCACCGACTACGAAGTCTTCCTGCTCTCGAGGATGGTCGAGGCACGAGACAGGGGCGCAAGCACCACCGACGCAATCCGAATCGGCACTTCGCATTCCGGACGCATCATCACCGCGGCAGCACTGATACTCATCGTGGTGACGGGCTCGTTCGCATTCTCGGACCTGGTGATGATGAAGTACATCGCCTTCGGCATGATTGCCGCGCTCATCATCGATGCGACGGTGATCCGCATGTTCCTGGTCCCGGCAACAATGAAGCTTCTCGGCGACAACTGCTGGTGGGCACCGGAATGGATGAAACGAATCCAGCGTCGAACCGGTCTCGGCGAGCCGGCCTTGGAGGATGAGAGCGTCGCGACTTCGGCTGGGCGCGAATCAGCAAGCGCACGTTGATCTCTGGGTTTCGAGTTTGTGTCGGTAAGAGAAGTTACACTCGACAGTATGTTCGAATCGAGGTTCATCGAGACTGCTGACCAGGCTGTTGGCGGCATGCTCGACATCCTCACCGAATGCGCGTCCGCGGAGAATGTTCGTCGCGGCCGCCTGGTCGAGGCAGTATGCGAGATCCTCGATCGCCGCCTCGCCGATGCCGAGGAGTGCGGCGGAGATCCGTCGGAGTGTCATCGTGAAGTGCTCTGTGAGATCTCGACGCAACTGACGGTGTCGTTGTCGACAGGCCGCACTCTCCTCGATACCGCCGAAGCGTTGAACCACCTGCCCTTGACGGCGCTGCGGTTGATATTCGGGGGCATCGACTGGGCACGAGTAGTGGTGCTGGCATCGGTGCTCGACAAAGCCAGCGCACGCACCGTGAAGGCGATCGAATTCCAAGCTCTCGCGGCAGCCGAAAGTATGGCACCACGCCGCTTGCGAAACCGGGTGTGGAGTTTGTGGATGCAATTCGACAGAGCGGAAGCGACTGCGGCACAGACGCAAGCGAAGGCAGCCTCGACCGGAGTCAGCGTCCACGAGGACGGTACCGGGATGTCTGTACTGCGCGCGCAGATGTCGGATCTGCAAGGGGCCGAGGCGGAGGCCCTGATTTCCGAGATCGCCGCGACCGTATGCACAAAGGATCCGCGTACAGGCCAGCAGCGCCGCGTGGATGGATTGTTGGCTTTGCTGTACGGCGAGCACGCCTTGGCGTGCCGGTGCGAGCGCAGCGAGGGGTGTACGGCAGCGGGTGTCGCGGAAGAGATCGCTCCGCGACGCGGTCATCTACTCAACATCCTCATCGACGTCGAAACATTGTTGGGATTGTCCTCGACACCGGCGACCTTGCCCGACGGGACGGCATTCGATCCGGACCTGGTGCGGATGTTGGCCCAAGACGCACGGTGGCAGGCAATCTTGACCGAGTTGGTCGAGGTGCTCGAGGTGAACCGAGGTGGAAGCACCGGCTCGGGTACCGAACCTGAGACTGTCGCGACGGACGAGACGAGTGCCATCAGGCCCACTAGGAAGAACGCCACTGAACGCACGGGCGCGGTAGACAATCCGGTTGCCGAACAATCCGATCCAGGATCGAGCGACACCCACGATGACGAGCCGGAGTCGCCCTTACCGCGGGTCAAACAGGTACTTCGGAGGATCCTCGGGCGCGGCAGAGTTCGCGGGGCAGCGGAGGTTCCTCGACCAGGCCCACACCAGATCTACCTGCACACCCCAGGGGAGGACTCTGCCCTACGCCGCTACGTCGATTCAGTCCTGCGCGAGATCGAGCGTGATCCATCGAAGGCTGCAGGAGTGTTCCCTGACGGGCACGGCGGACTCGACGGTCCACCACCCGGAGCGTTGACGTATCGGCCTTCGCAAGCTGTGGCCTCGATGGTCCGAATGGCGTACCGCACGTGCACATTTCCGGGCTGTGACACGCCGTCGTCTCGGTGCCAACTCGACCACATCGTCCCGTTCGATCAGGACAATCCTCGGGCAGGTGGATGGACGGTCGGATCCAATCTGCACCCGGTATGTACTTGTCATCATCAAGCGAAGACTGCCCGCATGTGGGCGTGCGCGATGCTATCCGGTGGCGCGATCCTGTGGACGGGCAATGCCGGTTCCAGACGAATCACATTGCCCGACTTCTCGGTTCCGGATGCCCCGCCACTTCGCGTTCGCAAAAGGCATCCGGCGCCCCCGGAGGATTGCCCGGACGGTCCGACCTGGTGGGAGAAACACATGCCTCCCCACACGCACCCGCCCTCGCGTTCCGAACTCGCCCGGGCCGGCACCGACGAAGCTCAGCGGAGAATCCGCGACCTCCGCCGCCGCTTTCGGGAACACCGCGCTGCCGGAAATGCCCGCGAACGCCGCCGACCAGCACCCTACTGAGCCGGCGGGTTCGTCCGCACCTACCTATACCTGTTCGGACTCGCGGTCTGCGAACACCTTTGCATACCTGGTGCCCGCGAAGAGCAACAGAAGTCCGACGACGATGAAGGCGCCGACACGGAAGAGCCCATCGAGAGCAACCAGATCGAACAAGAACAGCTTGGCCACCGCAGCAGTGGTCAGGGACAAGCCCGCCAATAGTGCAGTGTGCGCGTACTTCTCACTCCGGAGTCCCATGATCAGCAATGCCATGGCCACCGCCATCCATCCGATAGTGGCCGCACAGTGACCCGCGATGAATCCTGTTGTGCCGCCGATTGCTCCCACTCCGAGGGCGACCGTCGCGGACGTCAGACCGTAAAGCGAGACAATGCCTGCGAACACCCAGCAAGACTGCACGTTCTCCTCGACAATACCGAGTTGGACAGCAACCAGAACCAGGCCCGCCGCAACCGCTACCAACAGCAGCCCGGCAACCACGATGCCGACATGCCCGGTGGCGTAGTCCGCATCCACAAGGCCGTCGACGGGTGCGATGACAACGAAACCGATGGTCCCGAGTGCGGCGAATGCACCGCCGAGGAAGTACGCGATCTTGGACGAGAGCTTATGCGCGAGAACGAGTGCCGCAGCAGCGACCACCAACAGCGTGAGCGGACGCAGCTCCACTGCGGTCGGAACGACGACGGCCTGCAGCAGCGCCGCCGCGCCGAGGAGCGAAAGCACAATCCTGGCATGCACCGGCAACCAGCGTGCCAAGGCGATAGTTGCCGCGCAGGCAACGGCGACCAGGAGTTCGACCAGCGCGAGTGTCCAACGCTCGAACAGGGTGCCCACCAAGAGGATCGGCAGTGCACCGAGCGCCATCATCGCCGATGCCATCGAGTCGGCTGCGTTGCGGCGAAGGAGTTCGAGCGAGCTTCCCAACCCGAATGCCGCGACGACGGATGCAACGATCAGCAGGGTGACGGCATCACCGGTGTCGATTGCAGAGGGCGAGGCCGCCGAGATTCCCAGCAACGTAGCGGCAACGATCGGCAGTGTGCGCGCGGCATTCAAAAGCGGCCAGTCACGTCCGAGCTGGGCGGGGAAGGTTGCAATGAACGTAGCAGCGTAAAAACCGATGAGCGACAACGTGATTCCGCCGCTGACCACCGGTGCACACACGGCGACGCCGGTAAGGATCAACACCGCCATCGGTTGCGAACGCCACGACACCGCCAGCGCGATACCAGCCGACGCAATACCGAAAGCAGCGGCCAAACCGAGAACCGGCTCGAGCCACTCGTAGATCACGGTGACGGCCACGACGTCGAGATACAGACCGGCAATTCCGGTCGCCGCAACGGCGATGCCACCGACCCTGCCGCCGGATCGACCGAAAATCCGGGACCCGATGTACACCAACGCCAACGAGAATGCCGCTCCCGCACCGACACGTAGCTCCGGCCCGAACCATCCTGCCTGCGCTGCCAGAACCAGCAGCATCACGATGCCGATCAATGTCACTCCGGCACCGGCGATCGCGAGCAGCCGAGAGATCACACCGTCCCGCTGCCACCATGGCTCTTTTTTCGGCGCGGCAGGCCGGGGCGGTGCAGGCTGGGGTGGTCGAGGGAACTGCTGGGGCTGGGCAAACTGCTGGGGCTGAGGAAACTGCTGGGGCTGGGGCGGAGTGAAGGGCCGCGGCTGGGCGAATACCTGAGGCTGGGCAGGGAACATCGGTGCCTGCTGAGCTGCCAGTTGTGAATGCAGCTGCCCGAGTTCGCCGGAAACCTGCCGGAGGTGCTCTCCCAGTGCTGCGAACTGACCGGACAATCTGGCTACCAACTGCGGATCGACACCGGCACTACGCGGATTCGTCATGGACAGATCATGTCGGACGGTTCCCGGCAACGGCTGAGTATTTCTACTCCTCCTTACCTAGGGGTTTGCCTAACCGCGTTACGGAAACGCTCAGTTGCCGAACATCCGTCGCAGTGACGTACCCAGTGGATGCTTGGCGGTGAGTGTCCCGAACCGGACCTTCCCGCGCACGATGACGTGCAGCGGCCCGATCGGCGGGCCGGTGCGCACCTTGTTGTTGGCACTCCCCCCGACTGTTTCGAGGCCGTTGAGGTCAGCGGTAGCCGCCGGGGGCAGGATCAGCGAGATAGTGCTGCAATAGTCGCTCACCATGATCTCGACGACCTGCGTCGACATGATTGCCTGCGTGAAGTCCAGCGTGACATTCGAAAGTTTGCTGTCGATCGCCATCCGGGGTGGCACGTTCCAAGGACCTTTGCGCGACACCGTCGACATCGTGCCGCGGACGACCGAAGCCTGACTTCGATCCCACGACACCGTATGCGCCCGGTCGTAGGCGGGGGCGCTCTGCTGATACGGCGCCGAGGCCGCGGGGACCGACGGCCGATACTGCTCGGCTATCTGCATCCCGGGCAGATCCGCCACGACAGCGTTCAGCTCACCACGCGTCTTCGCGGTAAGCGCGGTGTCCATACGTTCGGTGAACTCCCCGAGGGACAACATCCCCAGACCCACCGCACGCTGGAGCAACTCACCGACATGTTCCTTTTCGGCATCCGATACTCGCAGATTCCTGGCCTCCATGAAACCAGGATAATGCCCAGGCAAAGCGACTGCCTGGAACTGCAAGGTTCGCTGGGCCGGCTCGCGGGTACAGCCCACAGTATGGAGATCACGATCGATGCGACCGGTTCGGCTCCCGCAGGGATTGTGTGGGAGCGCTACATGAACCCCGATATGTGGTCGACGTGGGCGCCACAGATCAGCGGGGTCGACTACGACGGCGAACGGCTGGTTGCCGATACCTCGGGCAGAGTCGAGGGACCACTCTGGATTCGGATCGACTTCCGCGTGCTCGCCGTCGACGAGGCGGCTCATACCTGGACGTGGCAGGCCTGGTGGCAGAACCGCGCGCTGGGCTTGACGCTGACCCACGGCGTCGAGTCCCATCCGGCCGGTTCACGGACGTGGTTGACGGTCGACGGCTTTCCCGGGCTGGTGCTTCCGTATGTTCCGATCGCCAAGCTCGCCCTCAACCAGTTGGTCAAGAGCTGAGCTACTCGGTCCGCGTCGTGGTCTTCGGGTCCGTCTCGGTGTCGGTGACCTCCGCGGCATCAGGGGTCGGGAACGTCGGCTTGTCCCCCGACCCGTCGAGGTGGTCGTCGAACTCGCGGACGGCCTCCCCACGCTCGGCCGCGCTCTGCGCACCGTCCGCATCGAGGCCGGCCGACTTCTCGGTCGGGTCCACCGTCGTATCCACTGGCTTGTCCATCTCACTCATGGGGTGGGGTTGCCCCGAGCGGGCGGCTCACAAACCCTGTTCGATCGCGTAACGCGTCAGCTCCACCCGATTGGCAAGCTGCAGCTTGCGGAGTGTGGCCTGCACGTGATTTTCCACCGTGCGATGGCTCAACGTCAGTTTGGTCGCAATCTGCTTGGCGCTCAATCCCTTTGCTACCAGTCGTAGCACTTCGGTTTCGCGGTCGGTCAGCGTCGGACGTAGTAATTCGGTGTCGTTCGCGTCCGCGGGGGCAGTGGCGATACGGCGATACTCCCCGAGGACCAGCCCGGCCAGACCGGGAGTGAACACGGCTTGCCCGGCGGCGGTGGCCCGGACAGCGTCGAACAATTCCTCGGCCGATGCACTCTTGACCAGGTATCCGCTGGCACCGGACTTGATTGCGTCGAGCACGTCACCGCGTTCAGCGGAGGCAGACAGCACCAGAATCCGACTGTTCGGTGAACCGAGCAGTACCTGGACCGTCGCGTCGGCACCGTTGCCGTCGGTCAGGTGCATGTCCATCAGCACGACGGCCGGTTGCGTGGCCTGAGCGCGACGCCCCGCGGACCCGACTCCGTCAGCGGTGGCGACGACGTCGAATCCGGCCGCATCGAGGTCGCGTGCCACCCCGTCGCGCCACATGGGGTGGTCGTCGACGACCATGACCGAAATCTGCTTCTCCATCACTTCCGCTCCCTCGGTACTCGAATCTCCCACTCGGTCCCCGTCCCGATATCGCTGTCGAGCACTGCTGTGCCGCCGAGCATTTCAACTCTTCCCAGTATCGACTTGGAGACGCCCATCCGGCCTTCCGCCTCAGCTTCAGCGAGGCGGCCGGCAGCTATCCCGACGCCGTCGTCACGGATGCTCACGATGATGTCGCCGGCCACATCTTCGAGCAGAACATACGCGCGCGCAGCCGATCCCGCGTGCAAGGTCACGTTCGACAACGCTGTCGCGAGAACGGCAGCCAGCTCCTCGGCGACGGGTTCGTGGACGAGTACGGGATCCGTCGGGGCCGAGATCGACACCGTGGTGCTGCCCTGCGCTCGGAGCAGACTCCCCAGGTCGACCTCTGCATCGCCGGTATCGACGCGGCTCGGGTTCCCCTGCTCGGAGATCAGCATCCGCAGTGCAACTTCTTGCTCACCGGCAAGATCGGCGAGTTCACCTGCAGCACCGCCAATTTCGTTTCCGCGCCGACGAACCAGCGCCAACACTTGCAGGACGCCGTCATGCACCTGGCGTGCGAGTCGTTCGCGCTCTTCGGTGATCGCCGCGAGCCTGATGGCACGCGCCAATTCCGAGTGTGCGCGTTTGGCGGTGTTACTCGCCAACCCGAGCGCAAGCCCGACCGACACCAGAACCGGCGCTGTCGCATCCGTCCACAGATCGAAGTTCACCTGATCGCGTACCAGTGCGCTCACGGCCGCGAGCACGATCGCCGACGCGATTCCGCCCCTGGGCCCGAACAGAATTGCCGCCGAGATGACCGCATTGGTGGCCCACAATGTCGTCGGGAGAGTTTGGTGAGTGCTGTACCACTGAGGATCGGCGACCAACCGAGTCGACGCCATCAACCCGATGACGACGAGTTGGTCGGCGAACACCACCTTCCATCGCGGGATTCTCTTCTCCGAGAGAAGCGCTGCCGAGACCCCGGTCCACACTGCCATCAACGCCACGAAGAACCAGCTCAGGCGCGGATTGCTGTAGGACGACATCGAGGCGACCTGGTAGCTGACTGCGTAGAGCAGGGTGACGAATCGAAACACCTGCGACGCGCGCCAGAGCGGAGTCAATGCGTCAGTCATCGGGCTTTTCGAGAGTTCCTGGGTCGAGTTGTCGGCTACGCGGGCGTGGGCTGTCCTCTGTGGCCGGGAACAGCGGCTCCGACGGGTCGTGTTCCTCGAGTTCCTCGTAGACCTCGTCCGGGTCCTCTGCCAGCAGTGATCGGATTGCCGTGTTGAGCACTGCCACGACCGGAACGGCCAGCAGGCCACCGATGATGCCTGCCAGCAGGATTCCCAGGGTGATGGCGAAGACGACGGCCAAAGGATGCAGCCGCACCGCGCGTCCCAGTAGGAGGGGTTGCAGTACGTGCCCTTCCAGTTGCATGACTGCGACGACGATGCCGAGCGTGATCAACGCGGTGATCAGACCCTTGGTCACCAATGCGATGAACACTGCGACGAATCCGGTCAGGAAAGCACCGACAATAGGGATGAAGGCGCCGATGAACACCAACGATGCCAGCGGCAAGGCCAAGGGCACACCGAGAATGGCCAGCCCGGCCCCGATACCGACAGCATCGGCAGCGGCGACGGCGACCGTCGCGCGAACGTACCCGATGAGGGAGCCGAAGCCCTGACTTCCGGCGAGGCGAATACGGCGCCGCGCCGACGTCGGGGCAAGCCGGGTGACGAAGTTCCAGATCTGATCGCCGCCGTAGAGGAAGAAGATCAGCGTGAACAGTGTCAGCAACGCACCGGTGAAGAGCTCACCGATGAACGTCGCGGTGGTCAATGCGCCGGACGTCACCGCTTCCTGGTTGTCCTGGACGGCCTTGACGGCGTCGTCGCTCGTCTGTCGGATCTGGTCCTCACTGATGTGGAGTGGGCCCGTGGACAACCAGGACTGGATGTCGTTGATGCTCGTGGTGAATTGATCGCCGAGTTGCGGTAGTCCCTCGATGAATTGCTCGACGACGAACGTCATGATTCCGACGACGACACCGATACTGGCGATGATGACTACGACGACTGCTGCGGACCTGGGAACTCCGCGTCTCTGCATCCAATCGACGATCGGCACCAGCATCGCCGAAGCCAGCAGCGCCAGTCCGATGGGAATGAACACTGTTTCGAGCCGGATGACGACGTAGCAAACAGTGAGGAATCCGGCGAACAGAACGAGCAGACGCCACGTCCATTCCGCTCCGACACGCACCAAGGGATGAACCGAATTCGCGGGCGATCGGGCACCGGAAGGCTCCTTTGGTGCTTCTGCCCGCAGCTCGCCAGTACCCACCCGGTAAATTTAACCTGTGCTGGCATCTTTCCGAGCGGTCTCGCTCACCCTGAAGAGTCGCTGGCCGCTCTATATGGTCTCGATGGGCCTGTCCAACCTCTTCGGCGCGGTGCTCGTATTCGGCTTCGTTCGCTATGGGCTGCCCATTGCCGAGTCGGAATCGATCATCGCGGACCGATCACGCAATGTCTGGATCTTCGGCATCTATCTGCTGGTCGGAGGCGGGGTCAGCCTCTATTACGCGTCCCGCATGTTGCGGACGGTGGTTCGCTGGCAGCTGCGGGGTGGCCCACCCACCCGTAAGGAACAGATGACTGCGCTGCACGCGCCGTTGCGTCAAGCAATCGTGCATGCCGTTCTGTGGGTCATCGGGGGTGTCCTGTTCGTCGTCCTGACGGTCGCCGAAATGCCGTCGCTCGCCGTCGCCGTCATCGTCACCGTGGTCATGGCTGCCACCGTCACCTTCGGATTCACCTACATGCTCGGCGAACGGATCCTGCGCCCCGTCGCTGCGATGGCACTGAGCGAGGGTCGATTCGACCGCACCATGACCCCCGGCATCGGCACCCGGATGGCGATGACCTGGGGGCTGGGCACCCTGATGCCCGTCATCGGCATCATCTTGCTCTGCGTGACCCAGCTGACCACCGATCTGGTGTTCTCCCCCAATTCGCTCGCGATAGCGATCATCCTGCTCAGCGTCCTCGCTATCGGGCAGGCATTCATCCTGTCGATGCTGACGGCCAGCCAGATTTCCGACCCGATCCGGCAACTGCGTCGGGCGATCGAGCGGGTCCAACGCGGTGAGAACGACGTCGAGGTCGACGTGTTCGACGGCAGCGAGATCGGCCGACTTCAGGTCGGCTTCAACCGCATGATGGAGGAGTCCGCGGAACGGCGCGTCCTGCGTGAACTGTTCGGCGCACACGTCGGCGAAGATGTGGCGCGCCGTGCATTGCAATTCGGTACCGAATTGGGAGGCGAGACTCGCTTCGTCGCGGTGCTCTTCGTGGACATGGTCGGGTCGACGGCCACGGCTTCCGAGCGTCCTCCCAGTGAGGTCGTCGTCCTCCTCAACGAATTCTTCCGCGTCGTCGTCGACGTCATCGATCAGCACAACGGATTCGTCAACAAGTTCATGGGTGATGCGGCACTCGCCATTTTCGGCGCGCCCCTCGACCGACCCGACGCGCCGACCGCTGCGCTCGCCGCAGCTCGTGACCTGCGGTTCGCCCTCAACGACATCACCGGACTCGACATCGGTATCGGTGTGTCGGCGGGACTGGCCGTCGCTGGGAACATCGGCGCAGCCGAGCGGTTCGAATACACCGTGATCGGTGATCCCGTCAACGAAGCGTCTCGATTGACCGAACTGGCCAAGCTGAGACCGGGCCGCGTTCTCGCGTCGACGTCCGCGCTCTACTTCGCCAGCGACGAGGAACAGGCGCATTGGGAACTCGGTGATCAGGTTCAATTACGCGGCCGGCGTAGACGCACGCATCTCGCGTGGCCGGTCGAGCATCCCTGACAGCCGTCGCAGTGTGGTTACCCTGTGAAGGTGGCCGAACCAAGACCGGAGTCCGTCCCCGACGGGCCACGGAAGCGGAATCGTCTCCGCTGGTTCAAATGGGTCGTCGGGATTGCCCTGGTCGCACTGCTCATCGGCGAGGGAATCTACCTCTGGCCGCGGTTGCACGAGTCGTGGAAGGCCCTCACCGAGATCCATTGGGGATGGCTCGCTGCATGTGTCTTTGCGCAAGCACTCTCACTGAGCGCGTTCGGCCGGGTCCAGAAGCAACTGCTCGAAGCCGGCGGAGTTCGCGTCCGTCAGTCCAAGTCGGTCTCGGTCATCTACGGCAGCACTGCCATGTCGTTGACGCTGCCCGCCGGACAGGTCTTCTCCACCGCGTTCACTTACCGTGAGACCCGACGGTGGGGCGCGAGTCCGGTAGTCGCCTCATGGCAACTCGCGATCTCCGGAGTCATCGCGGCGGCGGGACTCGCAGTCCTCGGCGTCGGTGGCGCCCTGCTGGTGGGCGGAGCGGTCAACACGTTCACCCTGGTACTCCCCATTGCGGGCGTCGTCCTGATCGTCCTGGGAGTGCGGTACATCTCCGCCCACCCGCAGGCGATACGCAGCACAGCCCGATGGACGTTGCGCAAGATCAACGACTTCCGCAACCAGCCGGCCGATACCGGCGCCGAGCGCATCGACGAGATCATCGAGCAGGTTCAATCGGTTCGACTCGGCACACGCGACGGCGTGCTCTCCCTGTCGTGGTCCGCGGTTCACCGACTCGCCGACGTCGCCTGTCTCGGCTTCGCATGCTTCGCCGTCGGCGCAGACCCCCGACTCTCCGGACTGCTCATCGCGTTCGCCGCAGGCAAGGCCGTCGGATCCGTGCCGCTCGCACCGGGTGGGCTCGTCATCGTCGACGCCACCCTGATCGCCTTTCTCACCAGCGCGGCCAGCATCAGCGCGTCACAGGCCGTCGCAGCCGCCTTCGTCTATCGCGGTGTCAGCTTCATCCTCGTCGCGATCGTCGGCTGGATCGTGTTCCTCGTCCTGTTTCGCAACCACCGCCACGAGAACCTCGAATACGACATCGCGGTCGAACAGCGGGAAGCCGTCGAACAGCGGGAAATCATCGAGCAGCGGGAAATCAGGGACCTGTACAAGCCGCGGGCGGACAACGTCGATCCCGAGTCTGGATAACGAGTTCTTCCCTCCCACTCGAAAATTGTGATCGGCATCTCTATTCGGCATGCGGGAATAGATTCGGACTCCGGTCCGCTTGTGTACTATGCAACTTGAACCTTCAACCCACCATTAGAGGAGCTCACATGACCACCGCGATCGCATTGCCAGAATTGTCCGCAGGCACCTGGAACATCGACCCTTCGCACTCCACCGTCGGATTCTCCGTGCGCCACCTCGTCGTGAGCAAGGTCCGCGGCCGTTTCCAGGCCTTCACCGGCACGATCACCGTCGCCGCCGACGGCACGCCTTCCGTCGCCGCCGAAATCGACGTCACCTCCATCACCACCGACAACGCGCAGCGCGACGGCCACCTCAAGACTGCCGACTTCTTCGAGGTCGAGAAGTACCCGACCGCCACCTTCGTCTCGACGTCGGTACAGCCCAAGGGTTCCGACTTCGTCGTGACAGGTGACTTCACCCTGCACGGCGTCACCAAGTCGATCGACCTGGCACTCGAGTTCAACGGCGTCAACGCCGGCATGGGCAACGGTCCGGTCGCCGGCTTCGAAGCCACCACCACCATCAACCGTCGCGACTTCGGTCTCACCATCGACATGCCTCTCGAAGGCGGCGGCGCAGTCGTCGGCGACAAGATCACCCTGACCCTCGAAATCGAAGCAGGTCTGGCTTCCTAGATCGTCACTTTCACCAGAACGGGCCCGCGGACATACAGTCCGCGGGCCCGTTCTCTATTGTGGGACCGGTGAGCAAGCGCAACCCGATCATCGCCGCCGTACCGGGCCGTTTCGCGCCGCTGTACATTCCCGCAGTCATAGATCTCGTGTTGGTCCTGATCTTCTGCGCCATCGGTCGACGCAGCCACGACGAGACGGGTGCACTTGCCGGATTGGCGACGACCGCCTGGCCGTTCCTGATCGGCGCCGTCGTCGGCTGGGCCGCCAGCTGGGCGCTCTACCGTGACAAGTTCGACGCGTTCCTTCTTCTCCCGACCGGCATCATCGTGTGGGTGTCCACCGTCGCCATCGGCATGGTGCTTCGGGCGATCAGCGGGCAGGGCACTGCCTTCAGCTTCGTCGTCGTCGCCACGACCGTGCTGGCGCTGTTCCTTCTAGGCTGGCGCGCCCTCGCAAGAGTTGTATCCGCCCGGAAAAACTGACCCCATCGGCCCCATCGGGGCCGCCGCACGTGGGACAGTTCTGTAATGGCCGATGTGACGGACAAGCAGGACACCGGATTCTTCGGGCAGCCATTCGCACTGGCGAACCTGTTCGGTGTCGAGATGTGGGAGCGCTTCTCGTTCTACGGGATGCAAGGCATCCTCATCTACTACCTCTACTACTCGGTGTCCGACGGCGGACTCGGTATCCCCGAGAGCTCGGCGACCTCGATCGTCGGCGCATACGGCGGCACCGTGTACCTGTCGACGATTCTCGGCGCGTGGATCGCCGATCGACTTCTCGGTTCCGAACGCACCCTGTTCTACAGCGCCATCCTCATCATGTTCGGCCACATCGCACTAGCAGCGCTACCCGGGTTCCTGGGGGTCGGTGTCGGATTGATCCTCGTCGCGTTCGGAAGCGGCGGCCTCAAAGCGAACGCGACATCTTTGGTGGGAGACCTGTACGAGGAGAAGGATCCTCGACGGGACGCCGGCTTCTCACTCTTCTACATGGGCATCAACATCGGCGCGTTCATCGGCCCGCTGCTTACCGGCTTGGCCTGGGACAAGATCGGATTCCATGCAGGCTTCGCGCTCGCGGCTGTCGGTATGGGGCTCGGCCTCATCCAGTACACGCTCGGCCGGAAGCATTTGCACGGCATCGGCGCTGTCGCCCCCAATCCGCTCCCCTCGACCGAGCGAACCAAGTGGGTCGCGATCATTGCGGCAGCAGTCGCCGTCATCGCCCTGCTCTCGGTGTTCGGGGCGATCAGAGCATCGAACCTGTCCAACGTCGTCGTCGGAGTCACGGTCGTCGCGGCTATCGGATACTTCGCGATCATCCTGTCCAGCAAAAAGATCACCTCGATCGAACGTCGTCGGGTCATCTCGTTCATTCCGATGTTCATCGCCAGTGCGGCGTTCTGGTCGCTGTTCCAGCAGCAATTCACCACAGTGCCGCTCATCGCCGACACCGAACTGGACCGTAACCTCTTCGGCTGGGAGTTCCCGCCGTCGTGGGTGCAGTCCATCAACCCGGTGTTCATCATCATCTTTGCGGGCATTTTCGCCGCAATGTGGACCAAACTCGGTAACCGTCAGCCCTCGACGCCCCTGAAGTTCGCTGCAGGCGTGGGCATCATGGGCGTTGCTTTCCTCGCATTCGTGCCTGCCCTCGCAGGCGACAACATGCCACTGCTCGCCCTGATCGGCATCTTGCTGATGTTCACCTTCGCGGAGCTGTTCCTCTCCCCGGTCGGCCTGTCACTGTCCACCAAACTCGCACCGGAGAACTTCCACACGCAGATGGTCGCGTTGTTCTTCCTCTCTGTCGCTCTCGGCTCGGCCATGGCAGGCACTCTCGCCGGCTACTACGACCAGGACAATCCGAACCCGTTCTTCTACAGCGTGGGAGCTGCATCCATCGCGGTCGCCGTGGCGCTGGTTGCTCTGACGCCGTGGATCAAGAAAATGATGAGCGGTGTGAAATAGCAACGCCTGCAGCTATTTCCACATCAACCATGCTGCGAGCCCGAGCCCGAGAATTCCGACAGCGATGCGCAGGAACGTCGGGGGAATGAGCTTGACCACGGGCGGGCCGCAGTAACCACCGCAGAAGGCCCCTATCGCCAGCGCCAGCGCAGCGAGCCAGTCGACTTGACCGGAGAACGCAAAGATCACGGCCGCAACGAGGTTCGCGACGCCCAGAAAGAAACTCTTCAGAATGCTGGCGCGCCATATCGTTTCGGATGTGGCGATCAGGGCGAGCGCCAAGAAGATCACCCCGGCACCTGCCCCGAAGTACCCGCCGTAGACAGCAACCAAGAACAGTGCGAACGGATACAGCGTCGGAAACTCTCGATTTCCGGACAGCTTTCGAATCCTCGGTTGCAGTAGCAGCGCGAGGGCCGCGAACGCAACGAGGAACGGCACCACCACCTCGAAGGATCCCGCGGGCGCAACGAGCAGAACGACGGCGCCGACCAGCCCACCGGCTGCCGAATAGACGGCATACCGAACCAGCTGCTTACCGTCTTTGGCGAGCTCGGCCGAAGCATTCGTCGTAGCGCCGACACCGACGGCGACCATCGCCACCGTGTTGGTGACGTTTGCGCTCACCGGAGGCAACCCTGCTGCCAGTAAGGCTGGATACGACACCAGCGACGCCATTCCGGTCACGAAGCCGACGAGGCCGGCGAAGTAACCGGCCACCACGAGCAGACCGAAATGGAGCACAGGGGGTTACTCGGCGATGCCGGAGTCCATGCCTCGGATCAGACGGGTACTCATCTTCACGGCCTGGTCCGTTCCGTCCGCGTCTTCGATGTAGACGGCAAACGCAAGGTCGCCTCGGTTGGCGATGAACCACCGGTCGTCGCCACTGTTACCCGCGAACCCTGTCAATCCCGCGTACGCGTCGAGCCCTTCGGCATGAGCAGAGTCCACCAACATCTTTCGGAGCTTGGCAAGAGCTTCGGGCGGAATCGAATCGGTCGGCTGGTCGGCGACGGCGGTCTGACCGACGACGATCGACGGTAGGGGCGCAGCTCCACGGGAGATCGCCGCACCCATCTGAGCCAGGCCGAACGGCGTCATCGACTCCGTGGAGCTCTCGTTTCCGACGGACCGGATCCGATCGATCGACCCACCCGGTCCGGAACGCTGACCGGCGAAGGCGTCGAGTCCGGGCATCGAGTAGTTGACCCCGAGGCCGAGCTCAGACGGCGTGCCTGGGTTATCACCGGACTGCAGGGCGTCGAGCAATGCCGTTGCCGATCCCGTCGGATACATCCCCGAGAACGCAATCTCCCCCTGCTCGTTGGCGTAACTGTTCTGAGCAGCCGCGACGATGGCACCGGTCGACGGCACGATAGCCACGATCGACGCGGACGTCCCGACGCTGACCACGGCATCCTCGGCGGCCAGCTGAATCCGGGGATCGAGCGTGGCATGCAGGTCCGGACCGGCAGGACCCTGGAAGCCGACCTGACGCACCGGAATTCCGTCGGCACCGGCGACGTCCACTGCCCAACCGGACGTCGCGTCGCGGCCAAGTTGCCAGGCGTCGCGAATGGAGTCGAGCAACGGGGAGGTGATGCGTCGATCGCCCGCGATCAGTTTGGGTGTCTGCGAGATCACGACTCCAGGAATGGCACGCAGATCGTCCTCGAGAACCGCGAAGTCGTCGTCGCGCAGGTTGACCGCGAGGACTGGTGAACCAGGTGCGGCATTCAGCTCGGAGGTCAGCGATTCTGCAGTGATCAACGGCGCCACGACGTCGATGACGTCGGCGAGTCGCGACGCGGACGCTGCCGGGTCGGGCATCTGCGCTGGGTCGAGGGAGACGGCGTTGATGGTGCGTTCGCTCATCAGGACGTTCTTGGCAGCGTCGAACACCAGCGGTGGCGGCGCGTCCGTTCGGGTGTAGTGCACTGCACTGGCCAGGCCCGGTGCAAGGATCTCCGGTTCCCAGGTGATCCGCCAGCCGACGCTCAATCTCTTCGTGCTGCCGCGCGTCGAGTACTTCCAGTCCTTGCCCTCACCGAAGTTCCACGCCGAACCGAGGGTGAAGAACCCCGAGTCCTGGTCGAGGTCGATGAACTGCGAGAGTTCGAACTGCGAGGATGATTTTCCGCCCGCGGACAGGCCGTCGAACATCTGCGAGATCGATGCCGCCGCCGCGTTGGGGTACGAAGTCAGGTTGGCGGCTGCATCGACGTCGCGGTCGTTGAGTGCCTCGACGAAATCGGACACCGTGGATTCGGCCCCGCCGGTGGGGCGATCGAGGGTCCACGTAGCAAGTGATGCGGCCAATACCAAAATTGCGCCGAGCGCCACCACATATCGGACACGAATACGACGAGGCATCAGTGACCTTCCAGAACTCATGGGTCACAATATTCACTGTAGCCACAAGGGTAACAAGCACGACAGACATACACTCCGGTCACGATTGGGCCACACCAGGTATTTGCCTGCTGGGCCCTATCGGAGGAGCTTACCCGCTGCTTCGAGCGCGGGACCCGAACTTTGACCACCCGCTACGAAGACCGCAAAAGCAAGATCACCCGCGATCCCGACGAACCAACCGTGCGCGATCTCGTTGTTCGGCCCGAACTCGGCAGTTCCGGTTTTACCCAGTAGGCCGGGGATGTCCTGCAACTGCGTGGCCGTGCCATTGGTGACGGTCTCGCGCATCATCGCCTTCACCTGTTCGGCTACCTGCGGATCCACGGGTTTCGGCGTCGCATTCGCTACACCGGGCTGTCCGTCGAGAAGCGTCGGAGCCTTCAACGCACCACTCGCGATCGACGACGCGACCAAAGCCATCCCGAACGGTGACGCCGTCACCTGCCCCTGACCGATGGCGGATTCGACGCGTTGCGCCGGCGTAGCTGCGAGAGGAACGTTGCCGGTGACCGAGGTCAGCCCCGGCGTCACATAGTCGACACCGAGGCCGTACTGCTGTGCCGTCTGCTGCAATCCGTCGGCGGGGAGTCCGACGCCGAGGCGGCCCATCGTCGTATTGCACGATCGGGCGAATGCCGTGTGCAGCGGGACGTCACCGAGATCGAAGTTGTCGTCGTTCGGAATCTGGCGGCCCTCGATGTTCTCGGTCCCTGGGCACGGCAGGATCGTGTCGGGGGTCGCTGTCCCGGCTTCCAGCGCCGCCGACGTCGTCACTGTCTTGAATGTCGAACCGGGCGGATACAGACCCGTAAGCGCGATCGGGCCTTCGGCGTCCGCCGCAGCGTTCTGCGCGACAGCGAGGACGTTGCCGGTCGAGGGCTGCAACGCGACGATCGCCGCCTGCTGCGGCAACGACGCAAGAGCGTTCTCGGCTTTGATCTGAAGGGCGGAGTCCAGCGTGGTCGCGATGTCCGGTGCTGGCTGCGCGTCGATTCCCGCCAGCGGTTCCACGGATCCGTCGACCTTGACCGACTGAACGGACCAGCCCTTGTTGGCGTCGAGTTGTTGCTGCCACAGCTCCGATACCCCGTTCAGCGCTGGTGACGCGAGCGCGCTATCGGTGGTGAGGAGCCGGGCCTGCGGCGCAAGCGTCACACCGGGCATTGCGGCGAGTTGGGCGGCAATGGGATCGACGTCGGACGCTCGCAACGACACGAGAGTCACCGTCTTACCCTGCGCACCCGCGACGTCGGCTGTGATCGACTGCGCAGTGATCGTCGGAACGATCGGTGTCACGAGCGCTGCGACGGCCGCAGGATCGGCGGTGGCGTCGACGTTCACGAGCGTCACTACCTGCTGCGACATCAATTCGCGTCCGGCACGATCGAACACCTTGGCGCTCACGAGCGCATCGGTCGGCGTGAACCGGATGGTGCGCTCGGCCGCGAGGGTCGGGGCCAAGACGGCGGGGTCCCAGTCGATCCGCCAACCCTGATCGGTCTCGGTGGCCGTTGCAGTTGTCGCATATTGCCACTGCTTCGGTTCACCGTCCGGCTCCTCGGTACCGTCCTGCGTCGTCGAGAAACGCCACGTGGCATCCAGAGTGACCGTCCCGCCCTCCTCGGAGGTGTCCCCGACGGTGAAATCGGGTGTCGCCGTCACCGTCCCCCCGGCGCTCAGACCGTCGTACAGGCCCGTCAGTGCTGCGGCCGCGGCGGCCGGGTCCGTAGTCAGCGCGGCGGCTGCCTCGGCATTTCCACCGTTGACCGCGTCGACGAACTGCTGGGCTGTGGTGTTCGGTTCCGGCGGACCGTCGTCCGAGCAACCGGCAAGTACCAGCGCGGTGACGGCAACGAGGGCGGACACCGTTCTCTTCGAAGTGAGCACGGGACGATCATGCCTCAAACGTGGCGAATATAAGTTTTACGGTGTAATCATGTAATTAGGCTTACACAACCAACGAAGGGTCCGACATGAGACACCAAGGACATAAGTTCGGCCGCCCCGGCGGGTGGCAACAAGCCGACGCACCCGACGCCGGAGATGCCGCGCAGTGGTTCGCCGGCCGACTGCCCGACGAGTGGTTCGCCGGTGCGGCAACCGTCGAGGTAGACCGCGAGGAGATCGTCGTCATCGGTGAACTCCCCACACCCGACGACGCTTCGGCAGCGACCACCGAGGGCCGTATCGCTCGGTTCCGCGAGACGACGCGGCAGGACCGGATGAAGATCGCCGACGAGGCGGAGGCACGGTACGGCCGCAAGATCGCGTGGGGCGTCGCCGTCGATGGTGAGGCCGTACTCTTCACCCACCTCGCAGTTCCGGTGATGACCAGGCTCCGCCAACCCGAACGCAAGGTTCTCGACACGCTCGTCGACGCCGGTGTGGCCCGCTCTCGCGCGGACGCTCTGTCGTGGGCTGTCAAGCTCGTCGGCGAACACACTCAGGAGTGGCTGGGGGAACTACGCGAGGCCATGACCACCGTGGACGACCTACGCAAGAAGGGCCCGTCGTAAACAATGTTGCGAGGCCGGCAACCCCGGTCTAATCTGGGTTTCGCCTTTGTCGCCAACAGATTCGGAGAGGCCATTGCTCTTCTAGAGGTTTCTTACGCCTGCACTCTCGCACGCACACCTCTGGAGCACCTATGCCTACTTCATCCGCCCTACGCATTTCCGATCTCGAGTTCACCTGGCCGGACGGCGAGCAGGTCTACGACGGCCTCGATGTCGTATTCCCCTCTGGTAGAACAGGTCTCGTCGGATCGAACGGATCGGGAAAATCCACCCTCCTCCGACTCGTCGCCGGTGAGCTGCAGGCTCAGCGCGGGTCGATCAGCACCGAAGGAGAACTCGGCTACCTACCGCAGGACGTGACATCGATACCAGGCCGGCGAGTAGACGAGATCCTCGGCCTTCGCGAACTTCGAGAAGCACTGCAGCGCATCGAGTCCGGAGATGGAACCGAAGCCGACTTTTCGACAGTGGGGTCCAGATGGGATGCCGAGGACCGCGCCGTGGCCGTGCTCGACAAGCTCGGACTCGGCCGCATCGTCTCCGCGCGAGCCGATCTCGACCGCACTCTCGGTACGTTGTCCGGTGGGGAATCGATGCTGCTGGCACTGACTGCCGAACTTCTCGCCGAACCCGAGGTGCTCCTGCTGGACGAGCCGACCAACAACCTCGACATCGACGCATGTGCTCGGTTGCACTCTGCCGTATTGGAGTTTCCGGGGGTCCTCGTGGTGTCGAGCCACGATCTCGAACTTCTCGACATCATGGACAGCACCGCCGAAGTGCGCGCCGAGCGCAACGGCGTGCGCTCGATCCGGATGTTCGGCGGCAACTACTCGCATTATCGGTCGGTGATCGACGCCGAACAGCAGTCAGCGGCAGCGGCATTCAGCGATGCCAAGAACGATGTGCGCAAACAGAAACGCGAATTGATCGAGACCAGGACGAAGATCGACAGGCGGGTTCGTTACGGCAAGAAGATGTTCGAGCAGAAACGCGAACCGAAGATCATCATGGGTGCTCGCAAGCGCGCGGCGCAGGTCTCCGCCGGAAAACTGCGCGGAGCCCACGAGGACAAGGTTTCCGACGCACAGGCCATGCTCGACGCGACCGAGGACCGCCTGCGTGATGACCGCGAGATAAGAATCGATCTACCATTGACGAACGTTCATGCGGGGCAACAGGTAGTCGTCATCGAGGATCTCGAGATCGTCGGTCCCGATCGGATCGCGGTGATCGGGCCCAACGGCAGCGGCAAGACGACACTGCTACGAAAGCTCGAATCCGCAGGCCCCTCGGTGCCGTGGCAGTGCCTGCCGCAACGGCTCGACGTTTTCGACGAATCGAGAACAGTGTTCGAGAACGTCGCCGACGTCGCGCCACACGCGTCGAACGAACAGATCCGCGCTCAACTGGCCCGGTTCCTCTTTCGTGGTCACGACTCGGATGCCGTCACCTCCACCCTGTCCGGCGGCGAGCGACTACGTGCCGCGCTGGCACGAATCCTGCTGGCCGAACCGCCGCCGAAATTGCTCATGCTCGACGAGCCGACCAACAACCTCGATATCGCCGGCCGAGCGCACCTCACCGAGGCGCTGGCGACCTACGAGGGCGCACTCGTCGTGGCCAGCCATGATCTGCCGTTTCTACGTGGCCTTGCGCCGACACGATGGATCGAGCTCTAGACCCCATCACCACGGTGGTCCACTGCAGGGTCGATACTCGTGCCATGTCGCGGACTGGAGGGACCATGGCCTGGACGGCTGGTCTCGGCCGGCTGCCGGGTATCGCGACGGCCAGGACCTACCAGCGCGCATGGCTGCGCAGCGACATCACGGCCGGTCTGGTCCTCACCGCCCTACTGATCCCGGCCGGGATGGGGTACGCACAGGCGGCCGGGTTGCCCGCCTACGCCGGGCTGTACGCCACGATCGTGCCCCTACTCGCTTATGCCATCGTGGGGCCGTCGAAAATTCTCGTTCTCGGTCCCGACTCTTCGCTTGCGCCCCTCATCGCGGCAGCGGTAATCCCGCTGGCAGTGACCGACGACCCGAAGAGCGCGCTCGCGCTGGCCGGGATTCTAGGAGTTCTCGTCGGCCTGATCCTCGTGCTCGGCGGATTCCTTCGGCTCGGGTTCGTGACCGAACTGCTCTCCAAACCCATCAGGCTCGGCTACCTCAACGCGATCGCGCTCATCGTCGTCATCGGGCAGATACCCAAGCTGCTCGGGTTCTCCGTCGATGCGTCCGGCGTCCTCGGCCAGGCCAAGGAGACCGCGCAATCGGTCGCGGCGGGCGACATCGATCCCATGGCAGCCGCCGTGGGAATCACCTCGCTTGCCGTCATCCCGATCTTCGAACGATGGGTCCACCGCGTCCCCGGGGTTCTGGTCGCCGTGATCGGGTCGATCGTCCTGTCGGCGATACTCGGACTCACCGAAGACATCGAGATGGTCGGCGCATTACCGGCCGGGCTTCCGCTGCCGTCGTTCGGCGGCGTCGACTGGCGAGATGTAGGACATCTGATCGGACCAGCAGCAGCGATCGCGCTGATCGCGTTCGCCGACACCGGTGTGCTCTCTCGCACGTTCGCGGCAAGGCATGGTGAGGACGTGAACGGTAGTACCGAAATGAAGGCAATCGGTGTCGCCAACATCGCCGGTGGATTGTTCGGCGGTTTCCCCATCTCGGCCAGCGGCTCGCGGACCCCGGTGGCCGAACAGAGCGGTGCCCGCACCCAACTGGCGGGCGTGGTGGGAGCGCTGGCCGTCCTGCTCTTCGTCCTCGTTGCACCCGGCGTCACCGCGTATCTGCCCGATGCGACTCTCGGGGCGGTGGTGATCATCGCGGCCGGGGCGCTGATCGACGTGCGCGGCATGGTCCGCATGTGGCATATGAGCCGTGTCGAATTCGGTCTCGCCGCAGCCACCTTCCTCGGGGTCGCCCTAGTCGGCGTGCTGCAGGGCATCCTCGTCGCGATAGGTCTTTCGTTCCTCGCGGTGGTCGTACGGGCATGGCAGCCGTACCGCACCGAGCTCGTCCGCACGTCCGACCGCCCCGGCTTCCACGACATCGAGCGGCATCCGGACGGGCAGCGCATCCCAGGGCTGGCCATGGTTCGCTTCGACGCGCCGCTCTTCTTCGCGAACGGTGAGATCTTCGATCAGTACGTACGTTCGGTGGTGGCGGATGCGCCGTCCCCGGTCGAGTGGGTAGTCATCGCCGCCGAGCCCATCACCGGACTAGATACCACCGCCGTCGACGAACTCGTCGACCTCGATCAGAATTTGGCGAGCCGCGGGATTCGGTTGATATTTGCCGAGATGAAGGGCCCGATCAAGGATCGACTCATCCGTTTCGGGGTGGGCGGCAGATTCGACACCTCGCGTTTCTATCCCACAGTCGAAGCAGCCGTGGAGGACTTCCAGCGGCGCGTGGAGAAACCGTGATCGGCCCGAACGAAGACGCCGTCTCTGGTGGTGCTTCGAAAAGTCATCTGAACAATTGAGCAGATGATGAAATTTGGGGTTAGTGTTCGCTGGTGACCGTTCCGGCTCCCGAGGGGAGCAACACCGATATGAACCAGAACGTCGCCATGCACATGAGCGACGGCATCATCGATCTCCCGACCTCGCTCTTGTTCGGACTCATCGCCCTCGTGGGTGTCGGAGTGTGTGCGTGGAAGGCACGTTCGGAACTCGACGAGCGCACCGTGCCCATGGCCGGGCTGGTCGCCGCGTTCATCTTCGCCGTCCAGATGGTCAACTTCCCGATCCTCCCCGGCGTCAGCGGACACCTGCTCGGAGGCGCGCTCGCTGCCATCCTGGTCGGACCGTTCACCGGCGCACTCTGCGTGTCGATAGTGCTCGTCGTTCAAGCGCTGCTCTTCGCCGACGGCGGATTGAGCGCCTTGGGAGCAAATATCACCAACATGGCACTGATCGGTGTTGCCGTCGGATACGGCGTTGCCGTCGGACTGCGACGCGTCATCCTTCGGCGGGAGAACCTGGCCGGGCTCGGCACCATCGCATTCGTGGCTGCCCTGTGCGGCACGGTCGCCGCGTCGGCCGGGTTCATCGTCGAATACTCGCTCGGCGGCGCCTCCTCGACCTCGGTCGGGACCGTCGCGGCGTACATGCTCGGCACCCACACTCTCATCGGCATCGGTGAAGGAATCATCACCGCACTGACGGTTGTCGCGGTGGCGCGTGTGCGACCAGACCTGGTGCACCTCCTGCGTACTCGCAAGCAGGTAGCGGTATGACGCGCAGGTTCTACGTCGGCTTCGCGGTGGCGGCTCTGCTGATCGCCGGAATCGTCTCCTACTTCGCCAGTTCACACCCCGACGGTCTGGACTCGACGACTCTGCAGGGCTGCCAGGTGGTCGAAACCGACGCCGGTGAGGCGCTGACCGGATCGTGCATAGCTCAGTCTGCGACCGACCATGGAATGACCGGTACACCCTTGGCGGACTACACCATCGGCGGCCGTGATTCGCTCACCGGTGTCGCTGGCATCATCGGGGTCATAGCCACATTCGCGGCTGCCGGAGGACTGTTCTGGCTGATCGCACGGTCGCGGCACAGTCGAGCGGACTGAACAGGCATGGGCATCGCGCTGTATCGCGAGATACGTTCACCGCTGCACGAGGTGCCCGTCGAGGTCAAGATCGTCTGTGCCGTCGCCACCGTCCTGGCAGTAGTCGCGACTCCGCGAGAAATGTTGTGGCCCTACGCTCTGTACGCGATCGGCCTTCTCTGCCTGTGGCGCACAGCTTCCATCCCGTTGACGTGGATCGCCCCTCGGATGCTCATCGAGTTACCTTTCGTCGTACTCGCGGTGTTGCTGCCGTTCGCGGAGGGCGGGGACAGAATTGCTGTTCTCGGCATGGAACTGTCGACATCAGGACTATGGGCTGCATGGGGCATCATCGTCAAAGGCACTCTCGGCGTTGCAGTCTCCCTGACACTGGCCGCCACCACCGATCCTCGCGAACTACCCGTCGGTCTCACGAGGCTTCGCGTACCGTCCTTCATCGCGACCATCGTGGTACTGATGCTCCGCTACGTGGAACTGCTTGCCGCCGAGGCAGATCGGATGCGGATCGCGCGCTCGGCCAGAGGCGATGACCCGCGGGCCTTCCATCAGATCGCGGCTACGGCCCGTGGCGTCGGTGGATTGTTTCTCCGGTCCTACGAACGCGGTGAGCGCGTACATCTGGCCATGGCCTCCCGCGGGTTCGACGGCGCAATACCCGCAATGGACGGGATCGCAGGGGTCTCCGTCGCCGCAGTCCGGCGTGACTGGATCCTGGGCACTATGCCGGCGGTCGTTGCCCTCGGAATTTCATTGGCAGCATGGCTGGTCCGATGAGCCTGAAACTTCACGATGTGTCCTTCGCCTATCCCGACGGCACGGCCGCATTGACCGCACTGAACCTCGAGATCGCACACGGCGAACGCGTCGCCATCCTCGGTCCCAACGGAGCAGGAAAGACGACGCTGATGCTTCAGCTCAACGGCGTCCTCACCGCAGACCAGGGAACCGTGGACGTCAGTGGAATCCGTCTGAGCAGCAAGACAGTACGTGAAATCAGAAGACTCGTCGGGATCGTCTTCCAGGATCCCGACGACCAACTGTTCATGCCCACAGTCGCACAGGACGTCGCATTCGGCCCCGCCAACTTCGGTGTCACCGGACCCACGCTCGTCGCTCGCGTCGCCGCAGCCCTGAAGGTCGTCGGCATGGCCGATCATGCCGACCGCAACTCCACACACCTTTCGGGTGGCCAGCGTCGACGCGTTGCCCTCGCCACGGTCCTCGCCTGCGAACCGGACATCCTCGTCCTCGACGAGCCGTCCGCCAATCTCGATCCGGTCGCGCGTCGCGAACTCGCCGAGACGTTGATGGATCTCGACACCACGATGCTGCTGGTCACGCACGATCTGCCGTATGCCGCTCAGTTGTGCACGCGGGCCGTCATTCTCGACGACGGCGCACTCGTCGCGGACGGACCGATCGCGGACATTCTCGGTGACACCGAGCTCCTCGCCCGGCACCGTCTCGAACTACCGTGGGGGTTCTGCCTTTCCCCCGAACGAAGTTGATACTTCGATGTCAGTTCAGTTCGCGTAGCTCTCGGCGTAGCAACTTACCGGTGACCGTCTTGGGAATGTCTTCGACGATGGTTACATAACGCGGATACTTGTAGGCCGCGATCCGTTCTTTTGTGAACGCAATGAGCTCCTCGGGTGTAGCGGTCTGTCCGGGGCGCAAGCTTACGAAAGCCTTCACGGTTTCACCGCGGTACTCATCGGGAACACCGACCACGGCAGCTTCGCGGACCGCGTGATGCTCGTAGAGCACGTCCTCGACCTCTCGTGGCCACACTTTGTAGCCACCGGCATTGATCTGGTCCTTCTTCCGATCGACTATGTAGAACCAGCCTTGTTCGTCCATATAGCCGACGTCCCCGGTATGTAGAGCACCACCGGGCAGAGCTTCTTCCGTCGCCTCGGGCTTGTTCCAATACCCGGCAACTACCTGCGGCCCTGCAATGACGAGCTCGCCGATCTCGCCAGGCGCTAGATCCTTGCCTTGGTCGTCGACGATGCGCACCACGGTGTTGTAGACCGGTACCCCGATAGACGTTGCCCCAGTCGCGGGATCGGCGGGCGCAACAGCCCCTAGTGGGACCGCGTGCGACGGCGATGTGGTCTCGGTGAGTCCATAGATGTTGTGTATGTAGTGTCCGAAGGACTTCTGGAATGCGGCAATCGTGCTCGGTGGAATCGGAGCACCGCCGGAGTAGATCTTCGTCAAACTTGCGAGCGCATCTTTCTCCGCGTTGGGAGCGTTCATCAAAGCAATGAATACCGTGATCGACCCCACGGTGAACGTGGGTTTTTCGGCTTCGATCGTCTTGATCGTCTCTACCGGGTCGAGTCTGTACATCAGCACCAGCGGTGCCCCGACGAGCAGCGAGATCGCAATGTGTCCGATCAAACCGGTGACGTGAAAGAGAGGTGCTATGCCGAGAATGACGTCATCGGAGCCGATACCGATCCAGTCTCGGTACGTCTGAGCATTGAACACCACGTTGCGGTGAGTGGTCATAGCCCCCTTGGGCGGGCCGGTGGTTCCCGACGTGTAGGTCAGAAACGCCACGTCACCAGGAGCCAAAACCACGGTGGGACAGACTTTTCCATGAAATCTCTGTATGAGTTCGGTCATATCGACGGTGTCAGGACTCTCGATTCGCTCCACCTCGGCGAGGAATCCAGGGTGACCGCCGCTCTGGTACTCCAGCTCCGAAGTCGTGATCACTGTCCGCACCTGGGTTTCAGGTAGGACCTCCGCTGCGATATCGCGGTAAAGAGTCTCCAGCGCGACGAGTACCGTTGCACCGCAGTCGATCAGCAGTTGTTTCAACTCTCGTTGCCGGTTCATCGGATTGATCGAGACAGCGATTCCGCCGGCCTTCCACGTGCCGATTTGGGCGATGACGAACTGCGGGATATTCTGGGCGTAGATAGCCAGTCTCTCACCGGGTACGAATCCGGCTTCGGCAATTCCCAGCGCAAAGGCATCGGACAGCTCATCGAGCTCGCGTAGCGTGACCCGGCCGTCGAAGTAACGGATGATGTCGCCGTCCGGATTTCGCTCGACTGCCGCTTTGAACATGTCCAGCGCGTTGTCGAACTCCACCTCGATCTGGGCGGGCTGCCCTGGCCCGTATCGACTCAACCAAATCTTGTCGTCATACACGCTCATGCTGGAATCTTTCAACGAATTACGATTGGATTGACCGGGGCGCCGGTCCCATTGACTACTTTGAGCGGGGCGGCCGTGTAGAGAAAGCTCCACCTGCCATCGGCGGAACAGGCATCGGCCAGATCATCGAGCCAGGCCATTTCGGTAAAGACGACCCCCAGGTTGCGCATCAGCGCGCAATGAAGCGGCAGCGCGACACCGGACTCGGGGTCGTTTGTTACTTCGTTGGCAATGGTGTCGGTGACGAGGTTCGCAATCTCGCGGTTCTGGAACCATTCCACCAGCTCGCGCGAGTACGTCAATCCCGGTTCGCAGAACTCGTCATAAAATTCTTTCGGGTTGTTCAGCTCATACCAGTAGTTCATCCAGCCGGTCCGAATGAGCAGGATGTCATGGGGCTCGATGGTTACGCCTTGAGCCTGTGCAGCAGCTTCCAGATCGTTGTGATCGAACGTTTCTTTCTTGTCCAAAGAGTCCTTGCCGCGGTGCCGCGCCATGTCGATGAGGACACCTCGGCCAACGACACCCTTTTCCGCTATGGGGAGCACCGACGCCTTTTCCATCTTCCCGACGGTTGTTCGCGCGTCGTAACCGTTCCACAACTTGCCGTCGTACCAGACGTGCCCCAGAGCGTCGTACTGCGTGGAACCTTGCAAGAACATCAGAGCGGTGTCATCGGCGTAGTGCAAGCCACCAGGAAATGCCGGCGCACCATCTCCATCCCAGGAGCTTTCGTCGAGCACGTTCTGTCGCTGTATGCCCTCTCGCGCCGGCCAGAGAGGATCGCCGGGGCTTTCCGTGCGTCCCATCTGAATCTGCAGTGTGAACGTCTCACCTGACTTGATGTGCTGCACGCCGCGCAACACCTCGCTCGTGTCGAGGTAGTTCAAGGTGCCCAATTCGTCATCGGAGCCCCATTTTCCCCAGTTACTAGGGGCGTTGTCACCGAGTAGTTCGTGCATCTCGGGGGCGGCTTCAGACATTCGATCTCCTCAGGTTCACAAACGACCCAGATCATTCGAGCGATCGCTCGGTTGGTGTTTAGATTATGATCTAACTCACGTTAGGCTTTGTCAATAGCCTGTCCAAGCCCCTCTCACTAGACCTGATTTCAACGTTCGAGTCCGCTAGTTTAGAATTCCTAAACAATCTACGGGAGGCGCATCACAGGTGAGAGAGGACAGGGAGTCCAGCCATGAGGCTGACGCCGTCTTGGGAGCGCAGGTGCGTTCGGCGAGGACGGCACAGAAGTTGAGCCTACGGGCACTATCCGGTGCGCTCGGAGTGAGTCCGGCGACTGTGAGCCAGATCGAGACCGGCAAGACCGGAATCAGCGTCGTGCGCCTCAATCGAATCGCTGAAGCACTGCATATCACCGTGCCGCAGATCCTCGACATCGTCGTCGACGTGGAAACGCAGCATGCACCGGCGATGCCGCTTGCGGAGAAGCCAAGGACGACATCGCCGAATCTACCCAACTGGCGTACCTATGCCCCGTTGGATTTCGACCCGGTTCTACGGGCGGCCCTCGAGGAAATCCTGGAAATCGGCTATCACGGCGCGAGCGTTCGCAGTATTGCCGCGAGATGTGGGCTCTCGGTTTCCGGTATCTATCACTACTACACGAGTAAACAGCACATGCTGGTTACCATTCTCGACCACGCAATGACGGAATTGCATCAGCGTAGCGAGGCCGCACGTTCCGAGGGGCAAGATCCGGTTCAGCGCTTCTGTCTGCTCATCGAGCATCTTGTGCTCTTCCACACGCACCGGCGCGAACTCGGCTTCGTCGGATCGAGTGAGATGCGAAGCCTCGACACCGACAATCGCCTAAGGGTCGCAGACCGACGAAGAACGCAGCAACGGATGGTCGACGAAGAAGTCACGGGCGCTGTCGACGAGGGATTGTTCCGCAACGACCGCCCCTACGAAGCCTCCCGAGCGATCGTGACCATGTGTACCGCGCTCCCCAACTGGTGGCGCCCCGACGGCCCTCTCAGTGCGGAACAAGTCGCAGAAGACTATGTCGGATTCGCCCTTGATATCATGAAATACGTTAAGTAGCAACGCGAGTGGCGCAGCACGCTCTACTTCAGCCCGGTGAACTGATCATCACGCCACTCGGCCGAGAGCACCTCGCCGGAGTCCTCGCGAGCCCGGAGTTCGACGCGTCGAATCTTGCCAGAGATGGTCTTCGGCAGTTCGAAGAACTCGATCCTTCGGATCCGCAGGTACGGGGCCAGATGCTCGCGTGCGTACTTCAGGATCTGAAATGCAGTCTCCTCGTTCGGTTCCCAGCCTGCTGCCAGGGCCACGTACGCCTTCGGGACCGCAAGTCGTGTTTCGTCGGGTGCCGGTACGACAGCAGCTTCGGCGACGGCGGGGTGCTCGATCAGCACGCTTTCGAGCTCGAACGGTGACACCTTGTAATCCGAGGCCTTGAAGACGTCATCGGTGCGACCGACGTAGGTGATGTAACCGTCTTCGTCGCGGGAGGCCACATCGCCTGTGTGGTAGTAGCCACCGGACATGACTTCCTCGTTGCGAGCCGGGTTGCCGAGGTATCTCGTCATCAGGTTGAACGGCTTCTTGGCCAGATCGAGACAGATTTCGCCTTCGTCGGCTTCCTCGCCGGTCACCGGATCGATGATGACGACCGGGATACCCGGCAACGGACGGCCCATGGCGCCGAACTTCAGTTTCGCTCCTGGCGTGTTCGCTACCAAGGCAGTCGTTTCCGTCTGACCGAAACCGTCGCGAATGTTGAGGCCCCACTCGTTCTGCACCCTCGAGATGACCTCGGGGTTCAGCGGTTCACCTGCGCCGATCGCTTCGCGCAACGCGCCACCTCCACCGGAGATGTCGGCCTGAATGAGCATGCGCCACACGGTCGGTGGAGCACAGAAGGTCGTCACCTCGGCGCGACGAATCTGGTCGAGGAGAGCGCTCGCGTCGAAGCGCTTGTAGTTGTAGATGAAGATGGTGGCTTCGGCGATCCACGGCGCGAAGAAGCAACTCCACGCATGCTTGGCCCAGCCTGGTGAGCTGATGTTCAGGTGAATATCACCCGGCTTCAGACCGAGGAAGTACATCGTGCTCAAATGCCCTACCGGATAGGACACCTGCGTGTGCTCGACGAGCTTGGGCTTACTCGTCGTTCCCGAGGTGAAATACAGAAGCAAACGGTCGGACGGGGCAGTCACGGTCTCGAACGGTTTCGGACTCTCGATGTCGTAGGCTGCGCGTAAGTCGGTCCACCCGTCTGCATCTCCGACCGCGATTTTCAGGTAGTCCCCAGGCACGTCCTCGAACTTGGACGTATCCGTTGGGTTCGCGATGACGGCTCGCGCCTGGCCGCGTTCGACTCTGTCGGTGAGATCCGCTGAGCCGATCGCCGTGGTAGTCGGCATCAATACGGCGCCGAGCTTCATGACCGCGAGCATCGAATCCCACAGCTCGACCTGGTTTCCGAGCATGAGAATCACGGAATCCCCGCGGCCGATACCTAGCCCGGAGAGCCACCGAGCCACCTGGTCCGAACGGTGCGACATCGATTCGAAGCTGTACTTCGCTTCGGACCCGTCTTCTTCGACGATCCAGAGCGCCGTCTTCTCGTTGCCCCGGGCGATAGCGTCGAACCAGTCGATTGCCCAGTTGAACCGCTCACCCAGGTCGGGCCACTGAAAGTTCGATACGGCCGCGTCGTAGTCGCCGTAGGCATCGAGAAGTAGATCTCTTGCCGACTTGAAGGCGTCGTGTTCCGTCACGTTCGTCATGTTTCTCCCTGCTGTGGCGCACGTCTCTCGCTAGCTCGACTCACGCTATGGCTCACAGCTACCGATGCGCTACCCCCGAACAGGGGTACCGCCCCCGGTCAGGTTCGAACGTCCACGTAGTGCAGCGCGTCACCGAGTCGAGAGAACACCACCAGGTCGGGGTCCTGGCCGATGATCTCGATGGACCTACGCGTGGCATGGGTGTTGGCGACGATCGCCAGCGCAGTCAGCATGTTGCCCCGCACGAGGTCGACGAGGCAGGACAGCCCCGACACCCCTAAAAATGTGACTCCGCGAATATCGACGATGAGCGCACCGATCGCCGAGTTCGATGCACTGAAGAGTGCAGCCCGGAACTCAGAGACCGTCCCGAGGTCGACTTCACCGCTGACGACGAGGCGGAGACACTTTCCGTGCCTGCTCTCGGAAATATCGAGGGTGGGTATGCCGAGAGGTGGGGATGGATCCAAGATGACCAGGCGTGGCACACCGCGCGAGAGCATCGAGCGCGCATCCGACAGACCTGACATAGTGGCCACCTCTGGGTCGTAGAGGAACCAATCTTGCATGGCGTCGATGTCGGGCGAGCAACAGGGAAGATAACAGAACAGCCGACGTTGAATCACGGATCGATAACGTCGGCCCTGCGCGCGGCGGAAGCTCGGAGGGCACCGAGTTTCCGCGCACGTACGAGAAAGCCCCTAGATCCGCTCGCCGGTTTCCGGATGGAACAGGTGAACAGCGCCGTCGAGCCTGCTCAAACCGATGCTCTCACCAATCTTCGCCGGCGCACGCACCGCCGAGCGCGCGACGAGAGACACCGGTCCGCCGTCGAGCCCCTTGACCTTGGGATCATTCAGATGCGCGTACACGTAGGACTCGCTGCCGAGCTCTTCGATCAGATCCACCTTGCTCTCGAAGCCCTCCCCCGTGCCATGCACGATGCCGAGCTGCTCGGGCCGCAGGCCGATCGTCACGTTGTCGAGACCGAGGCTCGCAAGCTTGGTGAGCTCCTCGCGCTCGAGCGGCAGCAGAAAGTTTCCGATCTGTACACCACCCGATCCGATGGGAACCGTCATCAAGTTCATGGCAGGCGAGCCGATGAAGCCGGCCACGAAAGCGTTGACAGGGTGGTCGTAGAGATCGGTTGGGCTGGCGAACTGCTGCAGCTTGCCCCCGCGCAACACTGCAACGCGATCGCCCATCGTCATCGCCTCCACCTGGTCGTGGGTGACGTAGACGGTCGTGGTGCCGAGTCTTCGCTGCAACGCGGCGATCTGTGTACGAGTCTGCACACGCAGTTTCGCGTCGAGGTTACTCAACGGCTCGTCCATGCAGAACACCTGCGGTTCACGAACGATGGCGCGGCCCATGGCAACTCGCTGACGCTGACCACCGGAGAGCTTGCCCGGCTTGCGATCGAGGAAATCCGTCAGGTCGAGAATCTTCGCCGCGTCGGCCACCTTCTTCTTACGTTCCTCGAGCGGAACACCGCGCATCTTGAGCGCGAAACCCATGTTCTCCCCGACGGTCTTGTTGGGGTAGAGGGCGTAATTCTGGAACACCATCGCGATGTCGCGATCCTTGGATGGGACGCCGACCATGTTCTGCCCACCGATTTCGATGGCGCCACCGTCGATCTCCTCGAGGCCGGCGAGCATCCGGAGGGCGGTGGACTTTCCGGAACCGGAAGGTCCGACGAGGACGACGAATTCGCCGTCCTCGATGTCCAGATAGAGTGAATCGACAGCGAGCGAGTCGGCACCTTCGTAGACGCAGGATGCCTCTTTGTACTTGATTGCAGCCATGACTTGTTCTCCTGGTTCGTGAAAGGGCCGAGTTACTTGATGGCGCCGAAGGACAGACCGCGCACGAGCTTGTTCTGCGCAAACCACCCAGCAAGGACGACGGGGAGTGCTGCGAACGTCGCAGCGGCGGACAGCTGGGCCCAGTACAGACCCTGGCCGGTGATGAATCCGACGAGATAGACCGGAATGGTCTGTGCCTGAACAGCGGTGAGGTTGACTGCGAAGAAGAACTCGTTCCACGAGAAGATCACGCAGATCAGCGACGTCGCGGCGATTCCAGGAGAGACGAGAGGCAGAATCACCTCACGGACCGAGGTCCACAGCGACGCACCGTCCATGCTCGCGGCCTCGAGCAGTTCGCTCGGGACCTCGAGGAAGAACGAACGCATCATCCACACCGCGATAGGGAGGTTCATCGCGGTGTAGAGGATCACCAGCGTCCAGATGTTGTCCAACATGCCGATATCACCGACGATGACGTACAGCGGCACGATGGCCGCGACGACCGGGAGCATCTTGGTAGAGATGAAGAAGAACAACACGTCCTTCGTCTTCTTCACCGGCCGAAGCGACAACGCAAACGCAGCCGGAACCCCCAGCAGCAGAACGAGAAGCGTCGATACGATCGTCGCGAAAGCAGAATTGAGCAGCGCAGTGCCGATACCGCTGTCGAGTACCCCGCGGTACTGATCGAGCGTCGGGGTGAAGAACAGTTTCGGTGGGTCGGAGTACGCGTCGGCCTCTTGCTTGAAGCCGGTGAGGACCATCCAGAGCACCGGGAAGAAGAAGACGATCCCGGCGACCCACGCAACGACAGACCAGATGGTGCCCGGCCCCCAGTTGCTCTTACGCTTGATCGCCACGCCGTCCGAGGTCTGTGGCACTGCTTTCTTGCGCTTGTTGTTCGTGGTTGCGGTACTCATCACGCAGCCTCCTCGTTTCCACTGAAGCTCTTGAAGATCAGTCTCAGCGCCAGAGTGCTGACGATGATGGTGGCGACCACGGTGACCACGCCCATAGCCGCGGCCTGGCCGATGTCGAACCCGAGGAACGCACGCTGGTAGATGTAGAAGGGCAGGTTGGCGCTGGCGACGCCAGGTCCGCCGGAAGTCATCATGTACACGGCGTCGAAGGTGTTGACCAGGTAGATCGCCCCGAGAACGGCACCGAGTTCGATGAAGCGTCGTAGATGCGGGAGCGTGAGTTCACGGAAGAGCTTGAACGGCCCCGCGCCGTCGACGCGGGCAGCCTCGGCGATGTCCTTCGGCATCGACTGCAGCCCGGCGAGGATCAACAGCATCATGAAGGGCGTCCACTGCCACACCAGGTTCGTCATCACCGCGGCCAACGGAAAGCGCGAGACCCAGTCGATCTGGCCGACGCCGAACGGGCTGAGAGCGAAGTTGATCAACCCGAAGACCGGGTCGAACATCGTGGTCTTCCAGATCAGCGCACCGGCAACCGGGGTGATCAGGAACGGTGTGATCAGCAGTGTGCGAATCAAGCTGCGGCCGATGAACTTCCGATCGAGCAGCAACGCGAGGAAGAGCCCCAGAATGACCGAGATGAGGACGGTTCCGACGATCATGATCACGGTGTTGAGAGCGACCTGACGGAACTGACTGTCACGGAACACGTCGACATAGTTGTTGAGCCCGTTGAATTCCTGCGACCCAGGCCGAACGAGGTTCCATGATTGCGTCGAGTAATACAGCGTGAACAGGAACGGCACCTGGGTGACGATGATCGCGAAGACCATGGCCGGAAGCAACGGCCCGCGACGGCGCCAACCCTCCGCTTTCGAGATCACCCTCGGTCTCGGTACGAACTTTTCCGAATCCGCTTGTGGCGAGTGCACTTCGGTTGTGGTCATCCCTGGCCCTCCTGATACGTCTTACCGACCACTTCGGCGTATTGCTGCGCCTGAGCGAGCGCGTCCTGGACGCTGATCTGTCCTGCCACTGCAGCGCTGATCTGTTGACTGACGCGGGTTCCGAGATCCTGAAATTCCGGGATGGTCAGAAACTGCACTCCGGTGTATGGAACCGGATCCACGGTCGGCTTGTTCGGATCCGCACCGTTGATGGAGTCGAGGGTCACCTGGCCGTACGCAGCCGATGCTTCCTTGTACTCGGGAATCTCGTAGGTCGACAAGCGGCTACCCGGGGGCACACGCTCCCAACCCAATTCGTTACCGACCTTGTTCAGGTATTCCTTGCTGGTCATCCACGACACGAACTTCCACGCTTCGTCCGGATTCTCCGACGTCTTCGGGATGCCGAGAGCCCACGAGTACAGCCAGCCGTTGTCGCCCTTGACCGCGCTCGGTGCCTTCGCATACCCGATCTTGCCGACGACGTTGCTCGACGTGGGATCCTCGAGCACCGACACTGCCGAGGTGGCGTCGTACCACATAGCGGTGTTTCCCTGCGAGAGCTGAGTACCGCACTCACTGAATCCGCTGGTCGCTGCGCCTGCTTGACCGTGTGTGCGAACGAGGTCGACGTAGAACTGGACGGCCTCTTCCACCTGCGGACTGTCGAGCTGTGCGTTCCAGTTCTCGTCGTACCAACGTCCACCGAATGCGTTGATGACCGTATTCAAAGGTGCGAGAACTTCGCCCCAGCCCGGCTTTCCGCGAAGACAGATTCCGGAGACATCGTCATTGTCGAGCTTCGCGGCGGCATCGGCGACTTCTTGCCAGGTGGGCTCCTCGGGCATCGTGATACCCGCCTCCTGCATGAGGTCCTTGCGGTACATCAGGAACGAGGACTCACCGTAGAACGGCACCGAGTACATGCTGCCCTCGTAGGAGAGCGAGTCCTTCAGTGTCGGAATGAAGTCGGCCTCGTCGTAACCGGGAGTTTCGTTCGCGTACTCCGAAAGATTGGTGAGCCAACCGTTCGCGGCCCACTGCGGGGTCTCGAAATTACTGATCATCACGACGTCGAACTCTCCGCCGCCGGTCGCGACGGAAGCAGTGATCTTCGCGCGCGCCTCGTTCTCCGACAATGACACGAACTTCAGGTTGATCCCTGGGTTCTCTGCCTCGAACTCCGGTGCCAGCGAAATAGCGTCGGACATCTGCGAGTTCGAGACGATGGCCACGGTGATCGTCGTACCGTCACCATCACCGCCGAACGATCCCGCGCCGGCACAGCCGGACAGCACCAAGGTCATCGCGCACGATGCCGCGACGGCCACTTTCGGTAGAACTCTCACTTGGATACCTTTCCCTCTGGGTCGTTCCTGCAGGCTCCACTGTCAGCCTTCGTGTGCGCCATCAGCCAACGCGCACTTTCGATATCGGTCACCAGCACGGTTGCGAAGCCTCCGCGAAGCGCTCCGAGAATCGCCTGATGCTTCTTGCTGCCACCGGAGATCAGGATCGCCCGATCACAGTCACGGATTGCGTCGAGTCCAACCGATACGGTCCGCCCCGGCAAGGATCCACCGGTTGGTGTGCCGTCGAGGTCGAAGAACCTGCCGCCAATCTCGCCGACGGCGCCGAGCTGGCGCAGTTCGTCGAGAATGTCCAGGTCGATGAAGCTGCCCTCGAACAGGGTCGTGGACGTGGAAACGGGACCGAGGCCGTACATCATCACATCGGCCTCGGTCCCGGCTTGGAGGGCGCGCGATATCACCGAATCCTGCTGCAGTGCAGTCACCGTGGCCGGGTCGGCGTACAGCGGCGCGTTGAGGCGCACCGGCCTCGCCTGCAGGTACTGCGCACACCGCCCCAGGGTGTATTCGACGCCGGTTTGATAGTCGGCCGAACTCATCGAACCGTCGAGTTGAACCACGCGGTCGCATCGCGCTCCACGCGTCTTGAGCGACTGGGCGACGGCGACAGTTTCCGGCCCCCAGGTGAACCCGAGGACGTCGGCACCCTCCAGTCGCCGCGAGAGCATCGCCGCGGCGGCCCGCCCCAACGATCCGTACCCGGTGTCGGTGCCGTCGATGACATCGGGAACGACAAGCACTTCGGTGAGGCCGAATTCTCGCTCCAAATCAGCTTCGATGTCCGCGTGCACGGTGCCCTGGAGTTCGTCGGGCACATTGATCTCGATGGTCACCAACCCCAGCGCTCGCGCCTTGGCAACGAGTCGGCCGGCGGTGGGACGCGAGATTCCGAGTTTCTTCGCGATCTCGGCCTGAGTCGCACCTTCCAGGTGGTACATCGATGCCGCACGGAGGGCGAGGCGGAGGTCGTCGCTCGACTTCGACGAGCGCTGCACTGCCGTTACCTCGGGGACCGATGCGGTCACGAACACTCCCTAGACTCAATGAGCAGATGCTCACAATGTGTTCTTCTGCTCATTAAGCTAACATTAAGGTGTGATCTACACAACACCTACCAGTATTGGAGTCGGCGTGATCGAAGAAGCGGAAGCAGGGAGATCTTTGTGACACAGTCCATGCAGGTCAGCGTCCTCAGCGGTCCGCAGGAGATCCGTCTGGAAAGCCGCCCAGTGCCCTCCCCCGCGGCGGACGAGGTTCTCGTGCAGGTCACCGCGGTCGGCGTCTGCGGTTCCGATGCTCACTACTACCGCGAAGGCCGCATCGGCGATCACGTCGTCAACGGGCCTTTGGTGCTAGGTCACGAAGCTGCCGGGGTAATCGTCGCCGTCGGATGCGCCGTCGCCGATACGCGCATCGGGCAACGGGTCTCGATCGAACCGCAGCGCCCCGACCCGACGAGCGCACAGTCGCGGGCGGGCCGGTACAACCTGTGCCCGTCGATGGAGTTCTTCGCCACGCCACCCATCGACGGCGCGCTGGCAGAGTACGTTCTCATCCAATCGGCGTTCGCGCACTCGGTTCCCGACGAGATTTCCGACGAGGCCGCGGCATTGTTCGAGCCGTTGTCGGTGGGGATTGCGTCGGCGCAGAAGGCAGGCATCACAGCCGGGTCGAGTGTGCTGATCGCAGGCGCCGGTCCAGTAGGCCTCGTCACTGCCCAGGTGGCTCGCGCGTTCGGCGCCACCACGATCATCGTCAGCGACATCGCACCCGACCGCCGCGAGAATGCGGAGAGATTCGGCGCAACGCAGGTGATCGACCCGATGACCGAAGACGTCCGGGCTCTCGACGTCGACGCGTTCATCGATGCGTCGGGCGCGCCCCGGGCAGTCGTCGACGGCATCCACGCCGTCCGTCCCGCAGGCACGGTCGTCCTGGTAGGGATGGGCGCGTCGGATTACGCGTTGCCGATGTCGTTGATTCAGAATCGTGAACTGGTCCTCACCGGGGTCTTTCGTTACGCGAACACCTGGCCGATCGCTCGCGAACTCGTACTCTCCGGCCGCGTCGATCTCGACGCCATGGTCACCGGGCGCTACGACCTCGCACACGTCGAGGATGCGCTCAACGCCGACGCACTGCCGGGAAGCATCAAGGCAGTGGTAATACCGTCCTCGCACAAGGAGACCGACGCATGAAGCTCAATTCGCACACCCTCGCCGACTTCATCGAGGACGTCGAGGTACCCACTTACGACAGATCCGAAGTCACAGCCGGGATAGTGCACTTCGGTGTCGGCGGATTTCACCGTGCACATCAAGCAATGTATGTGGACCGGCTCCTCCAGCAGGGGGAAGCGTCCGAGTGGGGAATCTGTGGCGTCGGAGTACTGCCCGGGGACCAAAAGATGCGGGACGTCATGGAGGCTCAGAACTGCCTCTACACGCTTGCGCTCAAGCATTCCGACGGAGCGTGGGACACCCGGGTGATCGGCTCGATAGTCGAATACCTCTTCGCACCCGAAGACGCAGATGCCGTCATCGAGAAGATGGCGGCCGAAAGCACCAGAATCGTCTCGCTCACCATCACCGAAGGGGGATACAATTTCTCGGCCACGACGGGTGAGTTCGACACCGCCAGTCCAGCGATCGCGGCGGATCTCGAGCCGGGTGCGACGCCGTCGACCACGTTCGGTCTCGTCGTGGCAGCCCTTGCGCGCCGTAAAGATCGGGGACTGAAGCCGTTCACTATAATGTCCTGCGACAACATCGAGGGCAACGGCCACATCGCGGAATCGACGTTCACCACGTTTGCTCGCCTGAAGGACCCCGCTCTCGCGGAGTGGATCACCGCCGAGGGCGCCTTCCCCAACTCGATGGTCGATCGAATCACCCCGGTCACCACTCCCGAAGTGGTGCAGGAACTTTCGGACCGTTACGCACTCGACGACCAGTGGCCCGTCGCAGGTGAGCCGTTCACACAGTGGGTACTCGAAGACAAGTTCACGCTCGGGCGTCCGGCGTTCGAACACGTCGGAGTTCAGGTCGTGGACGACGTCACTCCGTACGAGTCGATGAAGCTCCGCCTACTCAACGCGAGCCATCAGGCGCTGTGCTATTTCGGCTACCTCAGCGGATACCGACTGGTGCACGAGGTTGCACAGGACTCGTTGTTCGCCGAGTTCCTGTTGGCGTACATGGACGACGAGGCCACCCCCACACTCCAGGCAGTTCCCGGTATCGATCTGGGTGAGTACAAGAAGACGTTGATCGAGCGCTTCTCGAACCCGGAAATTCGGGACACTGTTGCACGCCTGTGCGCCGAATCCTCGGACCGAATCCCCAAGTGGCTGTTGCCCGTCATCCGCACCAACCTCGACAACGGCGGACCGATCACGTTGGCTACCGCAGTGGTCGCGAGCTGGGCTCGGTACGCCGAGGGCGTCGACGAACAGGGTCAGCCGATCGAGATCGTCGACCAGCTGAAGGATTCGCTCGTACCGCTCGCGCGCAAACAGAAGGACGATCCGACCGCATTCATCTCCAACCGAGCAGTGTTCGGTGATCTCATCGACAACGAGCGATTCGTAGCGGAGTACACCAAGACACTCGCCTCGCTCCACGAGCACGGCGCCCGAGCGACCTTGGAAGCACTCCGTACGTGAGAGGACGCAACTGAGCGATCGCCGCTAGCCTCAATACCGTTTACTTAGAATGACAGGGGTGTTATTCTTTGAGTCATGCCACGTGTGGGATGGGTGAAACCAGATGATTCTCAGCGGTTGACGGACCATATTTCGTTGGGTGTGTTGACGCGGGTGTTTCCACCGGATGTGGTCGACGAGGTGTTGGTCGAGTGTGGCCGAGTGGAGCAGCGGTCGCGATTGTTGCCGGCGCGAGTGGTGGTGTATTACGTTCTGGCACTGGGATTGTTCTCCTCCGATTCGTACGAGGAGGTCATCCGCAAGTTGGTTGCAGGTCTCGAGTGGGCCTCTGGTTGGTCGCACCAGTGGACGGTTCCGACGAAAGCGGCACTGTTTCAGGCTCGCAGACGGTTGGGGTCCGAGGCACTGAAGATGTTGTACGCCAGAGTTGCTCAACCGTTGGCTGATCGCAATGTCGCAGGCGATTTCTATCGTCGATGGCAGTTGACCAGTATCGACGGGTTGACTTTGGATGTACCCGACACCGCAGTGAATGTGGAGTATTTCGGTCGACCACCGTCCTCGCGTGGCGGTGGACGTGGTGGGGCATTCCCACAGGTTCGCGTCCTGGGACTGGCCGAGTGTGGCTCGCACGCGATCATCGACGTGGCACTGGGGCCGTACAAACAGGGCGAGCAGACCCTCGCCCAATCGGTGACCACATCGATGACAGCGGGAATGCTGGTACTGGCCGACCGCGGCTTCTTCAGCTACTCCCTGTGGAATCGATGCGCCGGGACCGGAGCCGATCTGGTGTGGCGAATGAAGTCGAACGCGATACTGCCCGTCGAGACACGCTACGCCGATGGATCTTTCGCCTCACACATCTATCCTGGCACGACCGCACGCCGCAACGACCGCGACGGTGTCGCGGTCCGCGTCATCGAATACACCCTCGGCACCACCGATCCCGATACGAGCACCGACACTGCGATCGACGACGTCGAGCAACGCACCTACCGCCTGCTGACTACGATCACCGACCCGCAGGACGCACCCGCCGACGAGGTCGCCGAACTGTATGCCCAACGATGGGAAATCGAGACCGCATTCGACGAGCTGAAAACCCACCAGCGCGGACCAAGGGTGGTCCTACGATCGAAAACCTCCGACGGCGTCCTCCAAGAAGTTTACGGACATCTCTGCGTGCACTACGCCATCAGATCTGTAATGCATTCCATAGCAGACCATTCCGGACGAGATCCAGACAGGATTTCGTTCACCCGGACCCTACGGGCCGCTCGCCGCAGCACGACGAGCCACCCGGGTTTTTCCCCCTGACACCCACACCGACGCCCACCGCCGCGTCACAGCAGAAGTCGTCCGCGAACTACTGCCCATCCGAACCCACCGAGCAAACCCCCGCGTCGTCAAACGGAAGATGTCCGTATTTCACGTCAAACACCCACACCACCGAGGCGCACCACGCATCGACCGCCGACCCCGTGTCCTCGCTGCGCAGTCCCTACCACCACCGTAAGTAAACGGTATTG
>NZ_MKKX01000031.1 GCF_002091985.1 Rhodococcus sp. 1163 | reverse complement strand
ATGGCGAGGGATCTGACACAGCTGGAGCTGCTACACGAGCTGGTTCCTGTTGCGGAAGACAACGTGAACCGCCACATGTCGATGGCGAAGGAGTGGCACCCGCACGATTACGTGCCGTGGGACGAAGGCCGCAACTTCGCTGCACTCGGTGGGGTGGACTACGAACCGGAGCAGAGCACACTCTCCGAGGTAGCGCGAGCAGCGATGATCACCAACCTGCTCACCGAGGACAATCTGCCCTCGTACCACCGCGAGATCGCCGAAAACTTTTCGCAGGACGGCGCCTGGGGCACCTGGGTGGGACGGTGGACCGCGGAGGAGAACCGGCACGGCATCGTCATGCGTGACTACCTGGTGGTCACCCGCGGTGTCGATCCGGTCGCGCTCGAACAGGCCCGGATGATTCACATGACCAACGGTTTCGCCTCACCGGCGGGCGCACAGACCGGACTGTTGCATTCGGTCTCGTACGTCACCTTCCAGGAACTCGCCACGCGCGTCTCGCATCGCAACACCGGCAAGGTGTGCGACGACCCGATCGCCGACCGGATGCTCCAGCGCATCGCCGCGGATGAGAACCTGCACATGATGTTCTACCGCAACGTCACCGCTGCCGCTCTCGACATCGCGCCGGATCAGACGTTGGAAGCGATTTCGCATATCGTGATGAACTTCCAGATGCCCGGTGCCGGGATGCCGAACTTCCGCCGTAACGGTGTGTTGATGGCCAAGCACGGTATCTACGATCTGCGTCAGCACCTCGAGGACGTGGTGTGGCCGGTGCTGCGGAAGTGGCAGATCTTCGAACGTGAGGACTTCACCGGCGTCGGGGAATCCAAGCGTGAAGAGCTGGCCGTGTTCCTCGAAGACCTCGAGCGTCAGGCCACCAAGTTCGAGGAAATGCGTGATCGTTCCCTCGCACGCGAAGCCGCCAAAGCAGAGCGGAAGGCGTCCTAGGTCTACCCATCGAGGACTGGGGGCGGGGCAGGGGGCGGCGGCGTAGCCGCCATAATGAACGGTGACCGAATTCTGGGACCGCATCAGCGCGGTCAGTCCAACTCCGCCGGCGTGGATCGTGCAGATCGCATCGCTCGTAGCCGTTCTCATCGTCCTTGTTCCGCTGACATGGCGCATTGCCCGCAACGTCGTGACGATCTTTCACGAATTCGCTCATCTACTCGTGGCCTTCGCGACGGGCCGCAGGTTGATGGGTGTGCGATTGCATTCCGATACCTCGGGTGTAGCCATTTCTTCAGGCAAACCGACGGGCCTCGGGGTGATCGCGATGACGTTCGCTGGTTATGTCGGTCCGTCGCTGATCGGGCTCGGTGCTGCCTGGGTTCTCGGTACACAGCATGCGATCGCCGTGCTGTGGATCGGAGTCATCGCAATTGCACTGATGCTCATCATGATTCGCAACGTGTTCGGGTTCATCTCGCTCGTAGTGTTCGGGGCACTGCTGTTCACGGTGTCGTGGTGGGGGACCGGTGAACAGCAAGTGGCCGCGGCGTACTTCATCACGCTGTTCCTGCTCGTCGCAGGCCCTCGGCCGGTACTCGAACTACAACGCTCACGTAGCAGAGGACGGGCACGAGACTCCGACGCCGATCAACTGGCCCGACTGACGTTTCTGCCCGGAATAGTCTGGGCCGGACTGTTTCTCGTCGTGACAGTCGGATGTCTCGTGCTCGGCGGCTGGTGGATCCTGCGCCCTGTCTAGGTCGCAGGTCTATCACTCAATCGTGGTGAGGTGAGCGATTTCCAGTTTCGCGGTCGACATCCAGGACGACATCAGGTGAGTCGGGGTGATACAGGATGGGACCAGTTTCTCCTTTGCGCAGAGCCCCCGCGCGCAGGGAAAGAAAGCCTCCTCCGAGCAGCACGATCGTCGCAGCTCCGGCTATCCACGCCCACCCGCTGAAACCACCGCCCAACGCGGTGAGAAGCAAACCTGCCGCAACGACACCGGACATCAGCATGATGACTCCGATTCGGTTCTCAGCAGTCTTGATCCAGCGAGCTCCGTGGTCCTTCTTGTCTTCTGCCATGACTTCCGTCCTTTCCGCAGTCCGTGACGGCTCCGAAAAGCGTCGGACTTGTACTCGGCATACCCGCTCGGGCGAGGTTCACACCCTCGCTCACAACCGGAGTTTCGCGAAAAAGATTTTCGGAGCTTCCGCTATTTCGCTGGGTAAGCTGAATCAATGGATCGACCCGCAGTAATTCTCGCCAACGACGACGCTGTCTACGACTTCTACCTCGATCATCAGCAGAACCGACAGGTGGCCAGGATCGCGTACGCCACGCTGGCCCGACGGTTCAAGCCGCGGGTAAGTTACCCCGCCGGTGCGCGTGAAGAGATTCGTAGGCTCGTCTACGACAACACACGGTTCATCATCGCCGTCAATCATCTCACCGAGAGCGACCCGTACACCCTTGCCGCCGCCGCGTGGGCCAGTCCGCTGCGACCCGGGATCGGGCGCACTCGTGTTCTCGCGAAGGACGAGCTCTTTCAAGAATCGAAGCAGCGCAAGCGAATCGACATGATGGGCGGCATCCCGGTGTTCCGTGGAAAGAACCACGGACTTCGCGCGGTCAGCGCAGCAGGCAGCCGCATGATGGACGTCAGCGCCGAACGAATGCGACGCGGCGACGACCTTGCCGTGTTCCCCGAAGGCACCTGCAACCTCGAAGACGCCACCAAGGTTCAACACGTCGGCAGCGGGATCGGCCACATCGCGGCACGTGCCCGCAAGCTCGGCGTCGAACCGGTCCTGATCTGCATCGGCCTCAGTTACGGACCCGGCTCGTCGAAGCTCAAATCTGCGAGCGTCTACATCGACGAGCCGATCACCGAACTGCCGACCAAGCCGATCGAGATCGCGCGCGTCGTCGCTGCCGGATTGCAGAAAGCCGTCGACGGAGCGGTCGCAGCGTACTGAGCAGCTGCTCGATAGAACAGTCCTGAGATTCTCGACCATAGGAGATGCACGTGAGCGATCAGATCAAGACAGCCGTCGTAACGGGAAGTGCCCGCGGAATCGGCGCCGCAGTAGCCAAGCGTCTGGCCAAGGACGGCTTCGGAGTCGCAGTTGTCGACCTCGACGAGGCTGCCTGTGCCGACACCGTCGGTGCCATCCAGGCCGCCGGTGGTCAGGCCGTCGCAATCGGTGCCAACGTGGCAGAGGAAGAGTCGGTGAAGACGGCCGTCGACCGGATTGCCAACGAATTCGGTGCGCCGACCGTGCTCATCAACAATGCCGGTATCACCCGGGACAATCTTCTGTTCAAGATGACAGTCGAAGATTGGGACTCCGTACTCGGGGTGCACCTACGCGGATCCTTCCTGATGACGCGCGCGATCCAGAAGCACATGATCGACGCCAAGTGGGGGCGCATCGTCAACCTGTCGAGCACCTCGGCGCTCGGCAACCGTGGCCAGGCGAACTACTCGGCGGCCAAGGCAGGTATGCAGGGCTTCACCAAGACGCTGGCCATCGAGCTCGGTAAATTCGGCGTCACCGCCAACGCCATCGCCCCCGGGTTCATCGAAACCGAAATGACCGCCGCGACAGCCGCACGCGTCGGCGTCCCATTCGAGGACTTCAAAGCCGCTGCAGCATCACAGATTCCGGTCAACCGCGTCGGAAATCCCGACGATATCGCGCACCTCGCATCCTTCTTCGTCAGTGAAGGTGCAGGCTTCATCTCCGGTCAGATCGTCTATGCCGCAGGTGGTCCGAAAGACTGAGATCGGTCGGGGATCTACCCCCGGACAAATGGAATGGGCCACCGCAGTGTGCTGCGGTGGCCCATTCTCGTCGAAACTGGTTCAGTAAGTGTAGAAACCCTTACCACTCTTGCGTCCGAGCATTCCGGCGTCCACCATGCGCTGCAACAGCGGCGGCGGCGCATAGTGCGGTTCACGGAACTCTGCATACAGCGACTCCGCGACGGCGAGTGTGACATCGAGACCGACGGTATCGGCCAGACGCAACGGACCCATGGGGTGCGCGCATCCGTTGACCATGCCTTCGTCGATGTCCTCGGCACTCGCGAAACCGGATTCGAGCATCCGAACAGCGGACACCAGAAACGGGATCAACAGCGCGTTGACGATGAACCCGGCGCGGTCACCGGAGCGAATCGTCTTCTTGCCGAGCGTGTTCGAGGCGAAATCGGTAACGGTTGCAACCGTCTCCTCGCTGGTGACGAGGCTGACGACGATCTCTACCAGTGGCAGTACCGGCACCGGGTTGAAGAAGTGAACTCCGACGACCTTGTCCGGTCGCTGTGTCGCATTGGCCATCTTGATGACGGGTATCGACGAAGTATTGGTTGCCAAGATCCCGCTCGGCTTCACGATCGAATCCAATTTTCCGAACAAATCGAGCTTCAGCGACTCGATCTCCGGCGCTGCCTCGACCACGAGATCGCGATCGGCGAAGTCGTTGATGTCGAGCGTCAATGTGATTGCAGCGCGAGCTTTCTCCGCTGCATCGGCTTCGATTCGTCCGGACTTCACGGCGCGGGCGAACGACTTGTCGAGGCGGGCTTCCGCCGCTTCGGCCGCGGCCTGGCTCGTTTCCAGCACGACGACGGAGCTGCCTGCGCGAGCACACACTTCGGCGATGCCTGCGCCCATCGTGCCGCCGCCGATGACGCCTACCAATTCGATGTTGCTCATTTGAGCAGCGCCCGGGACATCACGACGCGCTGAATCTGGTTGGTGCCCTCGTAGATCTGCGTGATCTTGGCGTCACGCATCATCCGCTCGACCGGGAAGTCGGTGGTGTATCCGGCGCCGCCGAAGAGCTGCACAGCATCGGTGGTCACCTCCATGGCCACATCGGAGGCGAAGCACTTCGACGCCGCGGAGATGAAGCCGAGGTTCTTTTCGCCCCGCTCGGCGCGAGCCGCGGACGAATAGACCATCAGACGAGCGGCTTCGACCTTCATCGCCATGTCGGCGAGCATGAACTGCACGGCCTGGAAGCTGCTGATCGACTGACCGAACTGCTTGCGATCCTTGGTGTATGCGATGGCGGCGTCGAGTGCACCCTGCGCCAGACCGACAGCCTGCGCACCGATGGTGGGACGGGTGTGGTCGAGGGTTTCGAGCGCTGTCTTGAAGCCGGTACCCGGATCACCGATGATGCGATCGCCGGGGATCTTGCAGTTCTCGAAGTACAGCTCAGCCGTCGGCGAGCCCTTGATACCGAGCTTCTTTTCCTTCGGTCCGACGACGAATCCCTCGTCGTCCTTGTGGACGATGAACGAGGAGATACCGTTGGCGCCCTTGTCCGGGTCCGTGACGGCCATGACGGTGTACCAATCGGACCTGCCACCGTTGGTGATCCAACACTTGGAACCGTTGAGGATCCAGCCGTCACCGTCGGCCTTGGCGCGGGTCTTCATGCCGGCAGCATCGGAGCCGGCCTCACGCTCGGACAGTGCATACGACGCCATTGCCCCACCTGCGAGCGAGGGGAGGACCTGCTTCTTGAGCTCCTCGGAGCCCTTGAGAATCAGGCCCATGGTGCCGAGCTTGTTGACCGCGGGGATCAGCGAGGAAGAACCGCAGACGCGAGCAACTTCCTCGATGACGATGCAGGTAGCGATGGAGTCGGCACCCTGGCCGTCGTACGCCTCGGGTACGTGGATTGCATTGAAGCCGGAGTTGTTGAGCGCGGTCAGCGCCTCGTCCGGGAAGCGTGCGTCCTCGTCCACCGCTTTGGCGTAGGGAGCGATCTCCTTCTCCGAAAGGGCGCGAATTGCCGCGCGCAGTTCTTCGTGTTCCGCTGGGAGTTGAAACAGATCGAAATCAGGATTACCGGCCATGGGTGCCACTCTCCTAGGGCTTGACTTTACGGCACTCAGTGCCACGGATTTGTCTAGTCTACGCCACGTCTGGTAACCCATCAACCCCTCGGTGGCACTCGGTGCCAAACATGCCCGCCCCCTGACCGCTTCAATGGTCCATTCATACGATCAGATGTCTTGACCGGCACATTCAAGCGCAAGGGGGAGGTCACTTCATATGCTCCGCCAGCGCGTCGGCGACAGCGGCACGCGAGGTGCCCCGGGGAAAGACTGCGACGACGATCTGCTCCGCGCTCGTGTCGAATCCGGCTCTGACCTTGTGAAGTGCTTCCTGCAGGTTACTGCTGGTGGTCGGAATGCCGTCGCGGATCATTCGCCTCAAGATGTAGTTGTGCGTGGCGGTGATCGACGCCGAAAACTGGAGAATCTCCAGGTGCGAATGCTCGGGCAGCGCCGTGCGCAGGTAGTCGACGAACAGTCTGTCGTAGCGAAAGACCGTCACGATCTCGCGATCGCGTAGCGCAGGGTTCTCGTGGACCACCTGGTAGCGGAGTCGAGACTGCTCTTTCCACCCGGAAAACCGTTCGAATACCAGCTGGGCCGCATCGCACACGGCGGTCCAGGGGTCCGGGTGCGGCTGGCCGAGAAACGCTGCGGTCTGCTCGAGCAGAATTTCGTGGTCGGCGAAGATGACGTCGTCCTTGCCGCGGAACTGACGAAAGAACGTCCGACGCGAAATGCCCGATGCCTCGGCGATGTCGTCGACGGAGGTGGCCTCGTATCCCTGCACCGCGAACAGATCGAGTGCCGCCTTCGCCACGGAAAGGCGGAAGGCGTCGGAATCCTCGGAGTCGCGCATAGTCCAAGAACGTAGTCGAGATTCTTCCGCTGCTGCTACCGATCGCGTTGCACCCGGAGTGACGATCGGTGCCACGGTAGTGTCGTTCGTACGCTCTCGGTGTACCGGAAAGGCGGCCATCTTGGCTCTCGTCGCAGGAATAGACTCCTCCACTCAGTCGTGCAAAGTGTTTGTCCGCGATGCCGATTCGGGCGAGCTCGTCCGCAGCGGGCGAGCAAGTCACCCCGACGGCACCGAGATCGATCCGGCGCTGTGGAAATCTGCACTCGATACTGCCATCGCCGACGCCGGAGGTCTCGACGACGTGGATGCGGTCGCCGTCGGCGCGCAGCAACACGGCATGATCTGCCTCGACGACGCCGGGAGTGTCGTCCGCCCGGCGTTGTTGTGGAACGACACCCGCTCGGCATCTTCCGGCCAGGACCTGGTGAACGAACTCGGCGGCGGCAAGGAATGGGCCGACGCGGTCGGCGTCGTACCGCTGGCGGCGATCACCGTCGCCAAGCTGCGGTGGCTGGCAGACAACGAACCCGGCAATGCCGACCGCACCGCAGCGGTGTGTCTTCCGCACGATTGGTTGAGTTGGCATCTCGGTGGTGCGGCCGGATTCGATTCGCTGGCGACCGATCGCGGCGATGCGAGCGGCACCGGTTACTACTCCGCCGCCACCGACAGCTATCGCGAGGACTTACTGGAACAGGCCATGCGCGGACGAAAGCCTCGGCTTCCTCGTGTTGCGGGACCGTCGGAGCGAATCGGTGTCACGAAGTCGGGAGCGATGATCGCGCCGGGAACCGGTGACAATGCCGCTGCCGCACTGGGTCTCGGCGTCGGCGTCGGTGATGTCGTCGTCTCGGTCGGCACCTCGGGTGTTGTGTCGGCCGTCACCGACGTTGCCGCTGCGGACGCCTCGGGAATCATCGCCGGATTCGCGGACGCTACCGGCCGGCAATTGCCGCTCGTGTGCACCCTCAACGCGGCCCGTGTGCTCGACGCGACCGCGTCGTTGTTGGGCGTCGACCACGCCGAACTGTCCCGGTTGGCACGCTCGACCCGGAGCGAGGGGCTGGTGTTGATTCCATATTTCGAAGGTGAGCGGACACCGAATCGGCCGGAGGCCTCGGGCGCCATTCATGGTTTGCGACTGAACAATTCGACTCCAGGGCATCTTGCCCGCGCGGCAGTGGAGGGGCTGCTGTGCGGGCTGGCGGACGGGATCGACGCGCTGCGTGCAGCAGGAATCGAGATCCGCCGCGTTCTGCTGATCGGCGGCGGGGCCAAATCTGCGGCGTTGCGAGAGTTGGCCCCGGCGATCTTCGGTGTACCCGTCGTAGTCCCCGAGCCCGGCGAATACGTTGCCGACGGTGCGGCCCGCCAAGCAGCGTGGGCGTTGGCGGGCACGCGCGAGCCACCGCGCTGGGCGTCGGCACCCGTGCGTACCTACGAGGCCGATCCGGATCCAGTAGTCCGCGAGCGGTACGCCGAAATGCGAGGCTAGCGGCAATACCGTTTACTTACGGTGGTGGTAGGGACTGCGCAGCGAGGACACGGGGTCGGCGGTCGATGCGTGGTGCGCCTCGGTGGTGTGGGTGTTTGACGTGAAATACGGACATCTTCCGTTTGACGACGCGGGGGTTTGCTCGGTGGGTTCGGATGGGCAGTAGTTCGCGGACGACTTCTGCTGTGACGCGGCGGTGGGCGTCGGTGTGGGTGTCAGGGGGAAAAACCCGGGTGGCTCGTCGTGCTGCGGCGAGCGGCCCGTAGGGTCCGGGTGAACGAAATCCTGTCTGGATCTCGTCCGGAATGGTCTGCTATGGAATGCATTACAGATCTGATGGCGTAGTGCACGCAGAGATGTCCGTAAACTTCTTGGAGGACGCCGTCGGAGGTTTTCGATCGTAGGACCACCCTTGGTCCGCGCTGGTGGGTTTTCAGCTCGTCGAATGCGGTCTCGATTTCCCATCGTTGGGCATACAGTTCGGCGACCTCGTCGGCGGGTGCGTCCTGCGGGTCGGTGATCGTAGTCAGCAGGCGGTAGGTGCGTTGCTCGACGTCGTCGATCGCAGTGTCGGTGCTCGTATCGGGATCGGTGGTGCCGAGGGTGTATTCGATGACGCGGACCGCGACACCGTCGCGGTCGTTGCGGCGTGCGGTCGTGCCAGGATAGATGTGTGAGGCGAAAGATCCATCGGCGTAGCGTGTCTCGACGGGCAGTATCGCGTTCGACTTCATTCGCCACACCAGATCGGCTCCGGTCCCGGCGCATCGATTCCACAGGGAGTAGCTGAAGAAGCCGCGGTCGGCCAGTACCAGCATTCCCGCTGTCATCGATGTGGTCACCGATTGGGCGAGGGTCTGCTCGCCCTGTTTGTACGGCCCCAGTGCCACGTCGATGATCGCGTGCGAGCCACACTCGGCCAGTCCCAGGACGCGAACCTGTGGGAATGCCCCACCACGTCCACCGCCACGCGAGGACGGTGGTCGACCGAAATACTCCACATTCACTGCGGTGTCGGGTACATCCAAAGTCAACCCGTCGATACTGGTCAACTGCCATCGACGATAGAAATCGCCTGCGACATTGCGATCAGCCAACGGTTGAGCAACTCTGGCGTACAACATCTTCAGTGCCTCGGACCCCAACCGTCTGCGAGCCTGAAACAGTGCCGCTTTCGTCGGAACCGTCCACTGGTGCGACCAACCAGAGGCCCACTCGAGACCTGCAACCAACTTGCGGATGACCTCCTCGTACGAATCGGAGGAGAACAATCCCAGTGCCAGAACGTAATACACCACCACTCGCGCCGGCAACAATCGCGACCGCTGCTCCACTCGGCCACACTCGACCAACACCTCGTCGACCACATCCGGTGGAAACACCCGCGTCAACACACCCAACGAAATATGGTCCGTCAACCGCTGAGAATCATCTGGTTTCACCCATCCCACACGTGGCATGACTCAAAGAATAACACCCCTGTCATTCTAAGTAAACGGTATTG
>NZ_MKKX01000030.1 GCF_002091985.1 Rhodococcus sp. 1163 | reverse complement strand
TGGAGCGGGCAAGCCCAACTGCTCTGCACGCCAATCGTTTCGACATGTTCATCGTCGAAACGATTGGCGTGCAGAGCAGTTGGGCTCAAAATTTTCCAGTAATAATGAGATCAACCCGCTGACGAGGCGGCCTGACCCCGAATTTTCCTGGCCCATCCGGTGCCTTCCGCGGGACCCGTCGACCACCTCGCCTGCAGGCCACCACAACACCGTGGAGCACGCGAAGTCCGTGACCTCATAGGAGCCTGCCGCCCCACCTCGGCCCGTCACTGGCCCGTCCGAACCTCGCGCACACCACCCGAGGAAAGGCTCGACCCACGTGACACGGAAACGAACACCCGCCACCATCTACTGCGGAGTTGACACCCACGCCGACACTCATCACGCCGCCATCATCACCGACACCGGAATCCTCATCGGAAGTCGCCAATTCGACACCACCATAACTGGATACAGTGAACTGATCGACTGGGTCCTGGGACACGGCGTTCTGGTCACCGTCGGAGTCGAAGGGACCGCCTCCTACGGTGCCGGCCTAACCCGACACCTCCGTTCCCGCGGCATCGCGGTCGTGGAAGTTCCGCGCCCGAACCGCAAGCTTCGCCGCAACGTCGGCAAGAGCGACCCGATCGACGCCGAGGCCGCAGCCCGCGCTGCACTCGCCCGCAACCAGCTCTCCGAACCCAAACACGGCGACGGCCCGGTCGAAGCGATCCGAGCACTCCGCGTCGCACGATCGAGCGCCGTCAAAGCCGCCACCGCATCGATGAACGCCGTCCGCTCGATGATCGTCACCGCACCAGAATCCCTACGCACCCACTTGCGCGGACGCACCACCACAGCACTACTTGACGCATGTATGGCCTTCGAACCGGACCTGGGCGCGATAGCCGACCCCGCTAACGCCACCATGCTCGCGCTACGATCACTGGCCACCCGGTGCCGCGAATTACGCAGGGAAGCAAACGAACTGAAAAAGTATCTCGCGGCACTTGTCAAGCAGACAGCGCCACGAACCTCAGAGATCTTGGGTCTCGGGCCCGACACCGCGGCGGCGCTGCTCGTCACCGTCGGTGACAATCCCGACCGACTACGGTCGGAATCGTCCTTTGCGCATCTCTGCGGGGTCGCACCGATCCCGGCCTCGTCGGGCAAAACCACACGGCACCGTCTGCACCGCGGCGGTGACCGACGCGCCAACCAAGCCCTTCACACCGCCGTCGTCGTCCGCCTCAAATACAGCGACGAGGCACGCGCCTACGCCAATCGCCGGACAGCAGAAGGCAAATCGATGCCCGAAATTCTCCGATGCCAAAAACGCTACCTCGCACGTGAGGTATTCAGCGCACTGCGCGCAGACTACGCCGCGCTGACTGCTTGACATCTATAGGAGCGTCCCGCGCCACCTCCCGAAGAGCGTCCTTCTCCAGCTCAGCGTCGGCAAGCAGTCGCTTGAGCTTGCCGTTCTGCTCCCGCAGCTCCTTGAGCTCTTTCGCGGCGTCGGTGTCCATGCCGCCGTACTGGCGACGCCAGTTGTACAAGGTCGCCGCCGACACCTCGAGCTCCGCCGCGATCTCCTCCTGCGTCTTCCCTGCAGCGGTGAGCTCATCTGCTCGTCGCAGCTTGCGCACGATGTCTTCCGCGGAGTTCCGCTTCCGTCCAGCCATGTTCTCCATAGTCCTATCCGCCCAGCTCATGGGCAACAAGACTCTAAAACATGATGGCCCCGTTCGCCGGGGACACGCCAGGAGCATTCGAGAACTGCCATTGCCCCGGCAGCTAGTTCGTGGGCCCGAACCTCCGGTAAAGGTCTGCAACCTCCGGCGCGAAAGCGCCAATACCATCGAGGGCCCACAGGTCCCATAGATCCCGAGGTGGCCGCCGGTCGCACCACGTCGCCGTTTTACCTGCAACGAACGCAGGCCGAGTGGGAACCGTCAACTCAGCCTGGGGCGCGTCGCCGTAGCGCTGCTCAAGCCTCCTGAACTCCACAGGCCATGACGGCCGTCCCTCCGCCGATAACAGCTGCACCTTGACCGACAGACCAGACTGCGACCGCAGAACAGCACCGATATGCTCCGGCACCTCGCTGATCGAGGGATCCCACGCCAACCCTCCGTGACTTCGCATCACGGAACGCGGCAACGCTCGATCCAGTTCACGAGCGACCTCCGACCTTGATCCCGTTCGACCTGTGCACGCGCGACACCAAATTGCGTTGCCACCGAATCTATCTCGTCGGGATTCACTACTTCTCCCCCAACCGAGCCTGCAGCCGCAACAGAGTCGTTCTCATCGTCTGAGCCCCAGCGATGTCCGCCAAAACGCCTCGATCGCACTTCCGATACAACTGCTCCACCGCCGGCCACACCTCACCCTCGGCATCACCCAACCCCGGACGCTTTTCCAGATCCAACACCGTCTGCTCCGGAGTAGTCACCAACACCGCACCCAACTCGGTATCGATGCGCTCCGCATCCAGACGTGCCGTGTCACGCACAACAAACCGGACTACTGCCTGCCGGTCGGCCAACTGGATCGGATCGTGCCGCGTCGGCACAGCCACCACAGCAGTCGCCAACGCCCGCGGAATCGCGCCGTGCAACCGAGCCGCGCTAACACCCATCACCACAACCTCATCGCGGCCATAGGCAGCAACCGCGATACCTGCCGCCGCAGCCTCCAAACCAGGCATCCAGCCGCCCCCGACCTTGTTGTCGGGCACCGCCAGGTAGAAGCCTGTCGCCACTCGATGCAGCAGACCCAAGTCCGTCAGCCGCGCGAGCTCGGCGCGCGGATGCGCGTAGACATCGGCGGCCGTCGCTGCCCGCACCACCCGCATCGGAAGCCGCGCGAACTCCGGAGGTAACCCGGTCTGACGGCGTCGCACATCGCTTGTCGTCACAGTCACCTCCATCAAGTGTCGGATACGTAGGGTCCAAGCCTACAGAACCGACACTGATTACAACACGCAATTCGGTCCGGCAACCTCCCGCACAGTCCGAGTGCATCCACCGAAATCCACACGAATGCTTACTGATGAGTTCGCAACGAGTTGTGACATTCTGTGACACCGAACGCCGAATCGAGCCGCCGAACCGGCAAATCCCCAGGTCACAAGCGACACACAAACCCAGGTGGACGAACCCGGCTCACACAAGAAACGAGCGGCCGAAATAGGCCAAAAAAGACGGCCCCAACCGTTTTCGCTGGTCGGAGCCGTCTCGTGGAGCCTCCTAACGGGATTGAACCGTTGACCGCTCGCTTACAAGGCGAGTGCTCTACCGCTGAGCTAAGGAGGCGTTGGTGCTGAGCCAGCATATCCACTCACTCCTCGCTCAGTAACAGCAGGTACCTTGTGCGTGGATCACCCCAGCTATGTAAAGACGGTCATGACTTTCCTGCAAGACGTGACGGCCTCGCTCAGCCGTCTCACCGGCGAGCGTCGCGCCACCATCGACACCCCTACAGCCGCACCTTCACCACTGCGGCCGATCGACCTCACCGACGATGCTGTGGTGGCAGAAGTGCTGGATCTGGCGGTACGCGTCGGTGAGGTACTTCTTGCGTCGGGGACTTCCGCGATGGATACGGCATCCCAGGTGCAGTACATCGCGGCAACCTACGGCCTTGCTCGCTGCGATGTCGATGTCACCTACAACTCGATCACGATCAGCGCTCACCGCGGCCCGACGCGGCCGCCGGCGTCGACGATGCGGATCGTGGAATACCGGTCGATGGATTTCACGCGTCTCGCTGCCGTCGACAACTTGATTCGCGATGTCCGCATCAAGATGGTGACGCCGGCGTTTGCGCGCGAGACGTTGGACGCCATCACCAAGGCACCGCACCCGTACAACCGGTGGATCGCGACGCTTGCGTGGTCCGGCATGGCGGCGGCGATCAGCGTGTTGGTCGGTGGCGATGCGCTGGTGGCGGTGGTGAGCTTCTTGACGACGATGGTCATCGACCGGATCGGGCGCGTTCTGAACCGGGTGGGTCTGCCGTTCTTTTTCCAGCAGGTGGTCGGCGGGTTCGTCGCGGCGACCCCTGCCATCACGCTGTACAACTTTCAGGACGAGTTGGGTATCACGATTTCGCCGTCGTTGGTCATCGCGGCGGGCGTGACGGTGTTGCTGTCGGGATTGTCGTTGGTGGGCTCGGTGCAGGACGCCATTACCGGGGCCCCGATCACTGCGTCGGCGCGGTTCTTCGAAGTTCTGATGATGACGGGCGGAATCATCGCCGGTGTTGCGACGTCGTTGAAGATCGCCGCGATCGTCGGAAGCGATCTGCCACTGATCACCAACAACCCGCCCCCTGGTATCGAAGAATTGCCGACGAAGGTGCTGGCGGGTGCTGCAGCCTCGTTGTTCTACGCGCTGGCCTGCTACGCGGAGCGTCGTGCGTTGACGGCTGCGTTCCTCGGCGGCTTTGCCGGTGCCCTGGTCTACCTGCTCATCCAGACGCTGTCCACCGGGCCGATCATCGCGTCGGCGTTCGCGGCGACCGTCGTCGGTTTCGCCGGTGGTCTGATGGCTCGTCGCGCGCTGATTCCGCCGCTGATCGTCGCGGTCGCCGGCATCACGCCGCTGTTGCCTGGCCTGTCGCTGTACCGAGGCCTCTACGCGCTGCTCAACGACCAACTACTGCTCGGCATCAGTGCACTGCTCGCAGCGTTCGGTATCGGTTGTGGCCTCGCTGCTGGGGTCACGCTCGGCGAGTGGGGTGCGCGTACGTTGCGTCGTCCACGCATCTTGGCTCGCACCGAAGAACTGCTACGTCCTACTCTTCGACGCAGAGAAGAACCGCGTCGCCCGGTTGTTCGTCGGCGACGCGGTTCTGTCGAGCTCAAGAAAAAGAAGAAGGTCTAAGCCTCGGGGGTTCCCTCTGCGGACTGACGTGCAGCTGCGTCGGCCTCCATTGCTTCACGGAGGCTGCGGGGACGCATGTCCGTCCAGTTCTTCTCCACGTACTCCAAGCATGCTGCACGGGTGTCTTCACCGAAGACAACCTTCCAGCCCTGCGGTACATCGGAGAATGTGGGCCACAACGAGTGCTGGTCTTCGTCGTTGACCAGCACGAAGAAGCGTCCGTCTTCGTCATCGAATGGATTGGTACTCATCTCGCCTCACTCGTCGCAAACGTATTGTTATCGGCAGTCTTCTATGTGAAGTGCCCCCGACCCTAGCAACGCACAGTATCGCACTCGAGTGCCGACGCTGGAGGTCAGCTTCGAAGAAACTCCAGCACGGCGCTGTTGATCGCCTCTGGCCGCTCCAGATATCCGAAGTGCCCGACGTCGGGAATCTCGACGTATTGGGCGTCGGGGATCGCCTTCGCCAGCTCCTCGCTCAGGTACGGGGGGATCATCCGGTCGTGCTCGAATCCGACCGACAAGCAGGGCACGGAGATTTTTCCGTACGCGGCACCTCTGTCGAAGTTCTCGTCCATGCCCAGCTGAGCCCGCACGCCGGGGGATGTCGGCGCTGTCGAGAACTCGAAAAGGTCGAGCCAGTCACGCGCCGACCGGGAGTCTGCAAGTGTGGTCGGCGACAGGTTCATCACGGCCGTGATCGCCGCGGCGTACTTCGGTGGCAAGGCGGTCTTGGCGTCGGCGAGTTCGCGTTCACCTTCGCCGAGTGTCTTCTGAAACTCGTCGAGACGGGCATGTCCGGCGAGGAACACAGCTTTACGGACCAGTTCGGGTCGCGTCAGCGCCAGTTCCTGCGCGACGCGTGAGCCCATCGAGGTGCCGACGACATATGCCTTCTCGTCGCCCTCACGAATCAGTTCGATGAGTCCGGCGGTGTCGGCTACGAGATCGTCGATCTTCATGCCCTGCGCACTCTCCGACGATGGCGCTATCCCACGATTGTCGAAATAGCAGACGCGGTAGCCGGCTTCGACGAGTTCGGGGACCTGATGCAGGTCCCACACTCGGCCCGGGCTACCGGTGCCCATGATGAGAACGACCAAATCGCCAGCACCTTTGACCTGGTAATTCAGCGAAATCCCGTTCACGGTTGCGATCGGCATGTAACTCCTTTGCTCGTCTGCGGCTGGAAAAGAGCTTACGACCGAGCCCGCGAAGTAGTCGACCGGCGGGTTTCCGGCTTCACTCGGTCGGGTAGTCCACCATGGTTGCGCGTTCGGCATGTAGATCGCTGTCGGGCGAATTCCACCGGGGAGTAGAAGCGAGGGGTACTGCAGTGAGCAATGAGAACGCATCCGAAGAAGCCCGCAAAGGCCTGTTCGACGCGGTGAAGGGCAAGGCCAAGGAGGTTGTCGGGGCAGTGACCGGCAACGATTCCCTCACCACCGAGGGACAGCTTCAAAATGCACAGGCCCGCGAACGAGCAGAGGCGAACGCCACCGAGTTGGCGGCCCAGGCGCAATCCGAAGAAGCCGCCGAAGACCTCGCTGCCGTGCGAAATGCCGCCCAGCAGCAGCGCGATGCAGCCAGCGCGAGCGCCGAGGCCTCGGCCGAGAGCGCCCGCCACGTCCAGCAGGCACAGCATGTCGCGGCCGAGAAGGAAAAGCATCAGACCGTCCGAGACGAGGTTGCCGACGCCGAGGTCGACGCCCGCGCCGAACAGATCGAGGCGGTTGCCGAGGGGCAGTCCGACGCTGCAGCCGCGACGCAGGACGAGCTGAAGGCCGTGCAGGAGCATGGCGAAGAAGTGGCCGAGGCCGAAGCTGCGCGAGCGGCAGCGGACCGCGCTCGACGCAACGCCGAATCATTGCGTGAAGACATCAACCCGTGAACAGGAGTAGTCCTTCCATGAACGTACTCAGCATCCCGCTGTCCATTCTCCGATTTCAGTACAAGATCGTTCGAATCCCGTTGCACCTGTTCGAAACCAGCGTCGTGCAGACGTGGAGCACCGACGCACCCGCTCGAATTGCGTACGAGCGCACTGTCGGATCGCTCGACAAGGCCGTCGGCAGTGTGCTCGGCGACAAAGATGTCGAACAACGTGGCGAAGCTCAGGTCCACCTCAGCGAAGAGTTGGCCAAGGCCCGCAAGCTCGAAGCCGACGCCGACGCGACCCAGGCAGTCGCCGACCAGAAGCTGAGGGCCTCTCGCGAAGCGGCCGAGAAGGAACGCAAGGCTGCTGCCCTAGCCGCAGACGATGCTGCACGGAAAGCACGTGAGCAGGCCGAACAGCGCAAGCAGCAGGCCGCTCAGGAAGCCGAAGCGAAAGCTGCCGCCGAGAAGAAGCGCGCCGACGAGGTGGCCGAATCACGGGCAGCGCAAGCCCGCGCCGCGGAGAAGAAACAGCACGAGCAGATCGCCAAGTCCGAGAAGGCCGCAGCCGCGCCCGCAGAATCCGAACTGGCGGACGCCGCTGAAAGCAAAGAAGAGGCAGAGGACAAGAAGGCCGAAGCCGCTCGTATCGAAAAGCTGTTCCTGGCAGAGAAGAACAGCTGAAAAAGCCGAACACAACATCGAAAGCGTCCCTCCGGGGGCGCTTTCGGTGGTTCAGAGCCCATCTATCGCCCCTGCCAAGCCGACCAGAGTTCGGCGTAACGCCCACCCGCAGCGACGAGTTCGGCGTGTGGCCCTTGTTCGAGGATTCTTCCGTGTTCGAGGACCACGACGCGATCGGCGGCGACTGCTTGGGTAAGCCTGTGTGCCACAACGAGTGTGCTGCGTCCGCGGGTTGCGGCTGCCGCTGCTGCCTCCAGGTCTCGGGCACCGGCGCTTCCGGCTTCGGCGGTCGCTTCGTCGAGCACGGCGACGGCGGGGTCGGCGAGGACGAGTCGCGCAAGTGCCAGCTGTTGTGATTGGGCGGAGGTCAATTCGTGTCCACCTTCTCCGACAACGGTATCCATGCCGTTGTCGAGGGTGTCGACCCATCGGGTGGCGCCGACGGTGTCGAGTGCTGCGTGGACGTCCGCTCGGCTCGCGTCCGGTGCTGCGAGTAGTAGATCCTCGATCAGTGGACCTGCAAAGACGTGTACTTCTTGGCTGACGATCGCGATATGTCTGCGCAGCCCTTTCGCGCCCAGTTCGGCGAGTGTCGCGCCGCCGATCCGTACCGTGCCGGAGGTCGAGTCGATCGAGCCCGCTGCGATTGCTGCGATCGTCGACTTGCCTGCACCGGTGGATCCGACGAGTGCGACGGTCTCCCCCGCGCCGACGGTCAGGTCGATTCCGTGCAGAACTTCGTGGCCGGTGTCGTACGAGTGCCGGAGATCGGTGATCTGCAGGGTGCCGTCGACCGGGACGGCACCTGTCCCAGGCGACCGCTCGTCGGGTATGTCGATGACGCCGACCAGGCGCGCGAGGCTGGCGCCCGCCGATTGCACGTCGTCGAAGGAGAACATGAGCATGCCGATCGGGTTGAACAGCCGGTGAAACAGCAGCGCAGCAGCGGTCACCTGGCCGACGGTCACGTACTCGTCCTGGACCAGCAGGAATCCAGCGGCCAGAATCACCGACAGTCCGACGCATTCGGCGCGGTTACTGCGCGAACCGAAGCGTGTGAAGAGTCGGAACACGTCGATGCCGATGTCTCGAGCCTTGCCCGACGCTTTGTCGATTTCGGCCAGGTGTGTGTCTTCGAGTCCGTAGGCGCGAACGGTGCGTGCGCCCTGCATGCTGCTGATGAGTGCCTGGGACCGCTCGCCCATGGCGACGCGCTCGGCGGCGTAGAGGGGTGCCGATTTCGGTAGGTACCAGCGCAGGGCCATGACGTACATCGGGATGGCGACCATGCCTGCGAGTCCGAGACGCCAGTCCAGGCTCAGCATCGTGACCACGCTCAGTGATACGAGGAGAATCGCGGAGACGATGTTGGGGATGACCTCGCCGATGGACTTCGCCATGACTGCGACATCGTCGCCGACACGGGAAAGCAAGTCTCCCTTGCCGACTCGTTCGAGTGTGCCGATCGGGAGATGCAGTGCGCGTCGGAGTACCCGTTCGCGCAGCGAGGCGAGAGTCCGCTCGCCCAGCTTGCTGATCATGTAGGTGCTCAGTGCTGTGAAGATGCCTCCGATGACGGCGGCCGTGGTGATGACGACCACCACGCTCACGATCGTCGACGTCGGGGCACCTTCGGTGACGCGGTCGACGAGTACGCCGAAGACGTAGACGGGGATGAGCGACATGGCCGCCGAGACGGCACTGATCGCGAGGGTGAGGAGGGCGAGTCCCCGTTGGGCGCGTATCTCGCCCGACAAGTAAGCCCAGGACCGCTTACCCGTCGCGATAGGGAGAAGTTCCGGTGTGGTCATCGCAGGACCGCCCCCTTGTAGCGTTCGTCGGCGGTTGCGAGGTGGTGATGCGTTCCCTCGGCGACGACGCGTCCGTCGTCGACGAGTACGACTCGATCCGTCACTGCGAGAAGGGCGGGACTGGTCGTGATCAGGATGGTGGTCTGGGCACGATCACCGCTATGACGCAGTTCCTTGATCCCGGCGGCAATGGAGTGTTCGGTGACGGCGTCCACCGCGGTTGTCGGGTCGTGCAGGACGAGCACCGGGGCCGAGACCGACAATGCCCGGGCCAATGCGACACGTTGACGCTGACCGCCCGACAAGCTGGCCCCGCGATCGGTGACTGTGTGGTCGAGGCCACGCTCGTGCATGGCGACGACGTCGGTAGCGGCGGACGCGGCGAGTATTCGGTCGAGCTCGTGGTCCTCGCGGGCTCGCCCGGCGGAGACGTTCGTTCGCACGGTGCCCGCGAACAGATCGGTGTTGTGCGGTTCCACCAGCACTGTTCGACGAGCGTCGGCCAGTCCGAGTTCACCGAATCCGAGACCACCGATGGTCACTGTGCCGAGGTAGTCGTCCTCGCAGATCTGTCCGGACAGCACCGCGGCCAATGCCTCGCCGTCCTGGGGCCGCAGTGCCACCACACCTACGAGTTCCCCGGGGGCGGCCGAAAGATCGAAGCCGTCGAGAGACCGGTATGCGATGCCCGCGGCCGCGATATCGGTGGCCGGCGGTGCAACGGAACCACCCTCTGCCAGAACGTGATCCGCGCCGAGCACCAAGGCCAGCCGATCGGCGGAACCTCGCACGACTGCAGCGACACCCGGCAGACGCGACATCGTGGTCAGCGGTTCGATGATGAACTGCGAGAGTCCGATCACCGTGATGAGCTCACCTACCGAGATCCGCCCCTGTAGCGCGAACAGTCCTGCTGCACCGGCAATTCCGACAGCCAGCAGCGCACTGACCGTCGTCGAGAATCCGAGGTAGATACTGTTGGCTTTGGCCATCTTCATCGTCGCGCTCAATGCGGTGCGGCTCGAGGCGAAGAATCGAGCCGACGCTGCTTCCTCCGCACCGATACCGCGTAGTGGACGCACCCCGCCGACCAGGTCTGTCGCCATGCCGGACACACGCGCGACCTCTGCTTGTTGCGCCGTCGCGGCCTTGGTCAGAAGTGGAGCGGCACGCTGCAGTCCGAACATGATCAGTGGGGTGGCGATGACGACCGCCAACCCCAACGGAATGTCGATGATCAGCAACGCGATTGCGCTGACGAGGGTGGCAGTGATCGCGCCGGCAGTGCGCGCGATGACATCGAGAATCCATGAGGTCTTCTCGGCGTCGGAGGTGGAAACGGACAGCAGTTCACCGGACACGAGGTCGGTGCGCACGCCTCGGGGATGGAGCACCCGGCCTGCGACCTCGACACGCATCATGTGCGCCTCACGTTCGATCGCGACCACGATGATGCGGGCTCCGAAACGAAACGCATACGACAGAACCACGAACAGTCCAGCCAGCGCCAGCAGCGAGATGATCATCGCGGTGCCGTCACCGGTGGCGATGGCGCGGCCGACGATCAGACCGATCGCGACCGGAACCATCGTTTCGCAGAATTGATGCAAGCAGAGGAACACGGTGGAGATGATCATCCGGGTGCGCTGACGTCGCACACTCCGGCGAAGAATCGCTGTACCGGTCGAAGGGGGGTTCGTGGTCGTCGACACACCCATCACGTCGCCGAGGAAGAAAAGTGCATTGATCGACCCTAATCCATGCCCCGATGGGGCCCAGGTCACTTCGACGAGCACTGCGCTCGTTCAGAGGAAGTGGCGAGAGGGCGACCAGTTCTCATAGAGTTGGCGGCGACGCGAAAGAAACTTTCGTGAGCACCACCTGTCGAGTACGCCAGCAACCACTACGGAGACGATCATGGCCGCCAATACGACCACGGACAAAGACATCGCCGACGACGAGATCGTCCCATTGGCCGATGAGACTGCCAGCCAGGCGCAGCGCGTCGTCGCTGCCTACGCGCTCGACGCAGACGAGTGCCGCATGCTGTTTGCGATGCTGGGCATCGAACCGGCGGCACGACCCGAGTGATCGCACGCACCAGCAATCGCACTTTCTGAACGATGAACCGATAGGACAGTAGTGGCTGACGCCTCGCAGGGTTCCAATTTCGTCGTCGTGGCCAACAGGTTGCCCGTGGACTTGGAGACGCTTCCCGATGGAAGTACGCGATGGAAGCGAAGCCCCGGCGGGCTGGTCACGGCACTCGAACCGATCCTTCGAGCCAACAACGGCGCCTGGGTGGGCTGGCCGGGCGTCCCTGATGTCGAGGTCGAACCGTTCATCGAGGACGAGCTCGAACTGTGTCCCGTCACGTTGAGCGAGCGAGAAGTAGCCGACTACTACGAGGGCTTCTCCAACGGCACCCTGTGGCCGCTCTATCACGACGTCATCGTCAAACCGATCTACGACCGTTCCTGGTGGAATGCCTACGTCGAGGTCAACCGTCGGTTCGCCGAGACGACGTCTGCTGCGGCAGCCGAGGGTGCGACGGTGTGGATTCAGGACTACCAGCTCCAGCTGGTCCCGAAGATGCTGCGGATGCTGCGCCCGGATCTGACCATCGGGTTCTTTCTGCACATCCCCTTCCCGCCGGTCGAGTTGTTCATGCAGATGCCGTGGCGGACCGAAATCGTCGAAGGGCTACTCGGGGCCGATCTCATCGGATTCCATCTCGCGGGCGGCGCACAGAACTTCCTGTACCTCGCCCGCAGACTCGCCGGTCAGGTCACCTCCCGCGGATCCGTCGGGGTGCGGTCCAAGCTCGGATCCGTCCAGGTCGGCTTCCGGACGGTACGCGTCGGCGCGTTCCCGATCTCCATCGATTCGGGGGATCTCGACGAGAAGTCACGGCGCAAGGCAGTCCGTGATCGTGCCAAGCAGATCCGTAAGGATCTGGGTAACCCGAAGCGCATCATGCTCGGGGTCGACCGTCTGGACTACACCAAGGGAATCGACGTCCGGCTCAACGCATTCCGTGAGCTTCTCGAAGAGGACCGTGTCGATCCGGCCGAGAACATCATCGTCCAGCTCGCCACACCGAGTCGCGAACGCGTCGAAAGCTACAAGGCGATGCGCGGTGAGATCGAACAGCAGGTCGGCCGCATCAACGGTGAATACGGCCAGGTCGGCCACCCCGTCGTGCATTATCTGCATCGACCGATCCCACGGGACGACCTCATCGCTTACTTCGTCGCAGCAGACGTCATGCTGGTCACTCCCCTACGCGACGGGATGAATCTCGTCGCGAAGGAGTACGTCGCGTGCCGTAGCGACCTCGGTGGTTCGCTCGTGTTGAGCGAATTCACCGGTGCCGCTGCCGAACTCCGTCAGGCATACCTGTGCAACCCGCACGATCTCGACAGCGTCAAGGACGCCATCATCGATGCGCTCGAGCAGGCGCCCGAGGACGGCCGGCGACGTATGCGCGCCATGCGTAGGCAGGTGCTCGCACACGACGTCGACCGATGGGCCAGGTCCTTCCTCGACGCGCTGTCGAATCCGCCGCAGGACGGTCAAGCGACAACTCAGCGCTGATTCGACCGATTGTCCACTGGAGGCGCCCAGCCTCCAGTGGACAGTGCTCAGATCGGAGCCAACTCGCTTGCGAGCCAACGCCCGTCGACTTTTTCCATCGTCATCCGAACCCGACTTCCGCTGCTGGCAGCGTCGGGTGCATCGGTGCTGGTGGTGATCTGATTGAGGAACAACAGTATCGTTGCATCGTCCGGATCGGCCGAAACGACAGCGGTGCCCTGCACGGTCACCTGAACGGTGAGCGACTTTTCCTTGGCACTGGGAGCGATCACTTCGGTCACCAACTTGGTGTAGTCGTCCTTGAAGTCCCCGGTCAAACCGTCTGCAGCAGAAGCTAATTGCTGATCGACATTGTCGAAGTCGTAGGCCAGCATCGAGATCGCCTGCGCCGAAGCAGCTGCGACGGCATCGGTACGCGCCTGCTCGGTCTGCTCGTTCTGCCGATACTGATAGAACAGCACCCCGACACCGGCGGCAAGCGCCAACACGATAACAACGGCCAAGCTGCGCAAAAGAATTCCAGATTTCATCACGGCACGAACTCCACTCTCGACGCGGTCATCACGTCACCGTCGTCAGCGACTGTTACGCGCAACCGGAAGTCGCGCGGCTGGGGTTCTTCGGCATCGGAGTTCTTCACCATCGCCCGTGCAGCCACGAGGACATCCGCCGTATCGTCGCTGCTGTTTTCGATTCCAGCTTCGATGATCTCACCATTCGAATCGACACGGGCCTGCTTGACGACGTCGACGAACGGACCTTCACGGCCCTCGAACTCGGCCTTGAAATCTCCACTGGCACCGGCCAGCAACCGGTCCACATCCTCTTGCGCCGAATCGGGATGAATCGTCGTCAGATTCAAGACGGTCTGTCGGGCGGTCTGTACGAATCGCTCGGCTTGCGCGTCTTCGGCGCTCGTCGCTCGATTGGCCAGGAACAGGTAGACGCCTCCAGCGAGGAGGGCGAGAACCACGACCACGAACAACGACGTCAGCACTAGGTCGAGCCGGTTCGTTTTCCGATGCGAGACATCCACGTCCTGCTCGGGCTTTTCTTCCTCCAGCAGAGCCTCTTCTTTCGTCGGCTCTGTCGGCTTCTGCTCGGCGTCAGCCTTGACGAGGGAGGGTATGGGCTCCTCATTCTTCAGGTCCGGGGTGTCGACGGGTGAGTCCTGTGCGGTTGCCGGTACTTCGACTGTGTCCTTCGACGTCGTCTCGCCCGCGATAGGCCCTGCCGGTCGTACTGCCCGACGGCGTGGGCGCCTCGGCGCCGTGCCCTCGTCGTCTGCCATAAAAACCTTCCTCGTTGCGTCCAGTGGTCGTGCCGACTAGAACGGGTATCGACCTACATCTCATTCACATTGTGCACGCTGCGGGTAACAGAACGGTCGAGAACTAGAACTGGTTCACCAGGCTGATACTCTCACTTGTCTTGTTGATTGCGAGAGGACCACTCCCTATGGCTCACACGCTCACGTGGCACGACGACGTCAGCCGGCAGGCGCGGGTACTGGCCTATGCCATGCGGATGACGCTGAAACCGGCGTTCAGTCTCTGGCCACTCACCGACAACGGTATCCGAGCGATCGGCCACCTCGACCGTGCCGTCGACCGACTCCCCAAGCCCAAGCGCGTCACGATCGAGCAGGTTGCCCTCGGCGGGGTGCCGTGCGAGAAGACGACGCATCCGCGGGTCGCGACGGGATCTCTTGCCGATGCAACCATCCTGTACTTCCACGGCGGAGGTTTCGTATTCTGCGGTTTGGCCACCCACCGGAGCGCATGCGCCACAATGTCCGCTCGCGCAGGTGTTCCCGTGTACTCCGTCGAATACCGACAGATCCCCGACGGCGGAATCGGTACGTCCATCGCCGACGCGATGCGCTCCTACCGCGCTGCGTTGGACACCGTTGCCGATCCGTCCAAGATCATCGTCGCAGGTGATTCTGCCGGTGGATATCTCGCGATGAAGGTCGCCGAACTTGCTGTACTGGAAGGTCTCACACCGCCCGCCGCGGTGTTGGGGTTCTCCCCTTTGCTCAATCTGAATTTGAAGAGTCATCCGCGGAAGTTCATGAAGAAGGATGCGTACCTTCCGATGAAGCAGGTTCTGGCACTCGAAGAACGCTGGCTTGCCGGACCAGACACGATCCCCGGCGCTGCTTCGCCCGTCGATGCCGACCCGTCGATCTTTCCACCGGTGTTCCTCTCGACGGCGGAGAACGAAATCATGCGACCCGACGTCGAATCGATGACCCGGAAGCTCGGCGTCGCCGGCCGAACCGTCGAAACGCATGTGTGGAGGGGGCAGGTGCACGCGTTCCCCGTCATGGCCAGTGGACTGCCGGAAGGCAAGGCGATCCTGGATCTCGCTGTGGCCTTCGCTGCCCGCAACCTCTGAAGCCGATTCCCTACGGAGTCCACTCCGCCGCATCTGCGGTGGAGTGGACTCGAAGGGCAATCTGTTAACCGGTGCCCTGCTGGACCGACATGAGGCCCTGCAGGTCGTTGACGCCGCCATTGAGTCCGGGTTGTGCGTAGGCGACGCCACCGGGTGCGACATACATACCGGTCTGCGGATCGTACGGACGTGCTGCCACTGCCGGAGTGACACTGCTTTCACCACTGGGGATTTCGGTGTACGATGGCTCCCCCTGCTCGACCGGGCCCCAAGGCGGGTTGTTGCCCAGCGGCACATACCCCTCCGCGCTGCGACAGATTTCCGGCGTGGGTGCGCGTCGACCGGGCACCTCCATACACGGCAGGTTCCTCGAGCCGCGGACCGCGGTGCTCTCGGACTGATCGACCTTGCAGAACAGGTCAGCCGGTGTATCCGGAACGGACATTTCATTAGGATCGCGTCGCTGATCGGCAGGAAGGAATCCTGTTGTGCACGAGGGCGGGTCGTTGACTTCGAGTTGGAAGTTCACGAGGGCGCCCTCGTCAGCGGGCCCGGCGCCCGCGGCGGTCATCAAAGCTGCAGTGATCGGCGGGTACAACACCAGGATCTGCTCGATGCCGGCGTTGTAGATGACGCCGACTTCACCAATGCTGACCAGGTTGGCGAGCAGAATCGGCAGCGTCGGCTGTAGATCCTGGAACAACTTGTTGGCTGTCGCTGCCGCGTTCGGCCCCTTCTCGAGAATGGCACGCAGATCTGGATCGCTGGCACGAAGCTGATCGGTGAAGGTAGCGAGATTACTTGTCCAGGAACGAATAGCGTCGCTGCTGACGACCTGCCCGTCCAGCAACGGGCCGAGCTGATCCAATAATTGGATGGTTTCTCCGGAGTTGGCATTCGCTTCCTGCACGAACAACCGGGTCGAATCGATGAGCTTCTGCAGGTCCGGTCCAGCCCCGTTGAACGCCTTGAACGACTCGTCGACGACGGTCCGCAGCCGAGTATCGGAAATACTTTTCAGTAGTGTGTCCGCCTGGTCCAGCATCGGCCCGACGTCCTGCGGCACCGACGAGCGGTCCTCCGGAATGACATCGCCATTCGACAGGGCGGGTCCGTCCGAACTCCGCGGGATCAGATCGACATACTGCTCGCCGATGGCAGAAACACTTTTGACCTGTGCGTCGACATCTGCGGGAATCGAGAAGTCGCTGTCGATCGACATGTTGGCGTCAACGCCGTCGGGTGTGAGCTCGACAGAGCGCACCTCACCGACAGTGGTACCTCGATACGTCACGTTTGCGTAGGGGTACAGGCCGCCGGTCGTCGGCAGTTTCACCGTGACCGCGTAGCGACCGATCCCGACGAGTGCCGGCACTCCGACATATTGAGTGGCCATCACCACGAGTCCGATGACGGTGAGGATCGAGAAGATGATCAGCTGAACGCGGACGAATTTGGTGAGCATCATGGTGCGGGCACCCCGAGTCCAGGAATGGTGGGCAATGGAATTGCAGGCAGTCCTGGGATTTGTAGCGTCGGTGCGCCGACCGGTCCACGCAGTGGGTCGCCCGCTGTCACCGCAGTGGGCGCGGCCTGTTGACCGAGAGCGCCTTCGAGACCAGCAATACGGCCCGCGAGAGGTGTTCCGGTGAGGAAATTGGAGTCGAACCTCGGGAGAGACAAGTCGATGACCATCCCCAGGTTTGCGTAGTCTCCGCGGATCACGTTGTCGATGCCCTCCTGCGGGAACGGGTAGGTCAACAGAACCGACAACACTTCGGTCAGCGCACTACCGGAATCGGCCAACGCGTTGAGAACTGGCGTGATGCTTTCGATATTGGTCTGCAGATCTGCACCACTGGTCTCGACCAATTGCGACACGACATTGCTGAGCTGACCCAGCGACACGAAGGCTCCGGTGATGTTCGGACGTTGCTTGATCAGAACGTCGAGCGCCGGCGGCAGTTCGTTCAATGCCTTTGTGAGCGTGGCGCTCTGATTCTCGACGTTGACGGCCAGCCGATCGATTCCGTCCAGTGCGGCAATGATGTCACCACGCTGATCATCCAGACTGCCGACCAATTCGTCCAGCCGCGGCAACAGATCGCGGATCGAGTCTTCACGGCCACCGATGGCATTGTTCAGTTCGGTGGTGATGTCCTGAATTTGAGCCAGGCCACCACCATTGAGCACCACGGACAGAGAGGACAAGGTCTGCTCGGTCGTCGGGTATGCCCCGGCTCGATCCAGCGGAATCACGTCGCCGTTCTGCAACCTTCCCTCGGGATCGGGCGGCGGCACCAGCGCGAGGTGCTGCGATCCGAGCAGCGAGGTCTGACCGATCTTGGCAGTGACATTCTCGGGCAACGCGACGCCCTCGTTCAGCGACACGGTGACCAGAGCGTGCCAGTTCTGAACCGTGATTGTATCGACAGTTCCGATGGTGACGTCGTCGACGGTCACCGGTGAGTTCTGCGACAGTGTGGTCACGTTGGGCATTTCGATTTTCACCTGATAGGCCCCGTCACCCCGACCTTCGGTGCCGGGCAGTGGCAGGGAATTCAAGCCACCCCATTCACACCCTGCCAGTGTGATCGACATGGCGCAGGCAAGGATGCCCACCTTCACAACGGCGCGTGCACGAGTTCTCATCGTCCGCCTCCTAGCAGGTCGCCGAGGCTTGGCACCTGGACGGTCGGCATATCGGCCATAGGCTCGGACTTCGGAGCGGACGCAGGCGTCTGCGCTTGTTCGAGACCAGGCTCGGTGTAGACGATCTGATCCGGATTCGCAGCCGCTCCGGTTGTCGGATTGGCAAGAAAAGCAGGGTAATTGAAGACCAGCGAGCTAAGGACTGGACCGAGGTACTGCTTACACAGTTCGGCGCTTCGCTCAGACGTAGCGTTCTCCACACCCGCCACCGCACCGCAGATGAAGTTGATCGGGTTGCCGAAGTTGTTCAGCGAGATGGCACCGGTCAGCGAACCCTGCGCCGGTTGGTAGATGTTGTTGAAGTTGGCGAGTGCATTCGGTCCTGAATGCAGGATGCGCTCGATCTCCGGGCGCTTGTCGGTCAGGACGCGAGTCGCATCAGCCAATCGGCCGACTCCCTCGACCAATCCTGCCTGATTATCGGCGATGAACCGTTGAACTTCACCGAGCGCGACATTGAGATCGGTCATGGCAGTACCGAATTCGTCGGAGCTTTGGGCAAGCATCTCCGATACCGACGCGAGTCGGCCGCCGAACTGCACGATTTGATCGTTGCTGTTGGACAGTGCACCGACGAACACCTGCAGGTTGCGGACGGTCGAAAAGAGGTCTGTTCGGCCGTCGGACAGTATTCGCATGGTCTCGGACAGCTCCCGCAGTGTCGAGCGCAGCGAGTCACCGTTTCCGTCGAGGTTGTCGGCAGCGGTGTCGATCAACCGACCCACTGGGCCTTGATCGTCGACTCCCTCCGGTCCCAACGATGTCGATAGTTTGGTCAATTCGGTTTTGATCTGGTCCCATTCGACAGGTACCGCCGTGCGTTCGAGGGGAATCGTTTCCCCGTCTGCTAATTCGGGTCCGCCGGCGAACACCGGAGTGAGTTGCACGAACCGCGCGGACACCAGGCTCTGCGCGATGATCACGGCCTTGGCATCCGCCGGGATCGAGACGTCCGAGGAAACCTGCATACTCACCCGGGCATCGTCACCCTGAGGTTCGATCTTCTTCACCTTACCCACGGTCACGCCGAGCACTCTGACGTCGTCGCCTTCGTACAGCCCTGTCGTAGAGGAGAATTGAGCGACCACAGACTTCTGGGTCAGACCGATGACGACCTTGTAACCGACCACGACCAACACAATTGCCAGCACGGTGGCACCGAGATACAGCAGCTTCTTCTTCATGTCATTGCCCCGGGGGTTTCAGGATGGGTGGCGAATTCTTCGGAATCAGGTCCTGCAGAGTGCCAGGCAATTGATCCGGAGCCACGACGCCGTCCACGATCGTCTTCCACCACGAGCTCGGGAGGATGTTCTGGATATAAGCGTTGAAGAACGGCCCGCTGGCAACCGCTTCACCGAGCGCGCTGATGTACGGCCCCAGGCCGTCGAGCGCGCCGGCAATGTTGTCATTGTTCTTCTGCAGTACCGCCACCACCGAGTTGAGCTTCTCCAGTGTCGGACCCATCTGCGCCGCATTCTCCTGGACCAAACCGGTGAGTTGGCGAGACACCGAGGAAATATTGGTGATCAACTGGCTGATCGCAGTGCGCCTGCGATCGAGTTCACCGAACAGCTCGTTGCCGTCGAGAATCAACTGGTTGATCTGATCGCTGCGGGTGGCGAGGATTCCGGTCACGCTCTCGGCACGTTCGAGCAACTGTTGCAGGCTCTCGTCGCGCGAGTTGATGCTTTGGGAAAGCCTGCTGATGCCGTCGAGGGCGGTGCGCAACTCCGGCGGAGTGTCGGACAACGTATCCGAGACCACGTTCATTGCGTCACCCAACTGCTGGGTGTCGAGGTCGGAGATGGTGGTGCTCAGGTCACCCAGTGCGTCGGTCAGCGAATACGGGGAGTTGGTGCGAGAGGACGGAATGGTGTCGTGGACGTCGATGGAACCGGGTCCATCGGGTGTCACCTTCAGCGACTTGCGGCCCAGGATCGTGTTGGTCTTGATCGCCGCGGCAGTCGCCTCGCCGAGCTCGATGTTTTCGCGCACCGTGAACTCGACGCGGACTTCCTGGTCGGCGAGAGCGATTTGCTCGACCTTGCCGACGTTGACGCCGGAGACTGTGACGTCGTCACCGACCATCAACCCGCCTGCATCGGTGAAGTTTGCCGAGTAGTTGATGCCGCCGTTCAGGAACGGCAGGCGGTCGTACTGCAGCGTCGCAATCACTATGCAGACGGCCAACACGATACCGATGACCCCGACGTGGATGAAGTTGGGCGATTTATCCGGTTTAGTTGACATCATTGATGTTTGCGCACCTCCCCGTATCCTGAACCGCCGTCGGGACGAGCAGTGTCGGTGACCCCTCAGGGCCCGAGATCTTGAATGTGTTGGAGCAGAGGTAGAACTGGAAGAAGCTGCCGTACGATCCGGTTCTGATCAGCTTCTTGTAGTCGCTCGGGAGCCGGGTGAGCACCTGATCGATGTTGTCTTTTCCGAGGTCCAGCTGGGTTGCGGTCCGGTTCGCGGCAGCGATCATCGACTGCAGATCCGGACGCGTCGCCTCGAGAAGCCCGGCCAGGTCTCCTGTTGCCCCCGCAATACGCGGGATAGCGTCGCCAATCGGGTCTCGATCCTGCGCAAGTCCACTGACGAGTTGCTGCAAGGAGTCGATGGTGGTCTCGAACTGGGTTCCTTGTCGATCGATTGTGCCGAGAGTCGCGTTGAGGTTGGTGATGACATCGCCGATCAACTGGTCGCGGTCAGCGAGAGTGTTGGTGAACGAGCTCGTGTTACCGAGAAGCGAGACAAGAGTTCCGCCCTGTCCTTGCAAGACCCCGAGCAACGCGGCGGACAAATCGTTGATCTGCTGCGGATCCAACCCTCGAAGCAGTGGCTTGAACCCACCGAGCAATAGGTCGAGATCGAGCGCGGGTGAGGACTGATTCACTGGAATCGTGCCACCGCTGTCGAGTTCCTCGATCCCGCCGGGTCCTTCGAGTAGCTCGAGGTACCGATCACCTACGAGGTTCTCGTATCGGACGGTCGCTGCCGTACTCGTCAGCAGTCGATACTTCGAATCGACGTCGAACTCGACCTCCGCGAGGTCCTCGTCACCGACGTCCACACCCTTCACTGCTCCGACAGGAACCCCCGCGATCCGAACCTTGTCGCCAGATTTGAGACCTGACGCATCGCTGAATTCGACACGGTAGGAGTCGGCGCTACCGAACCGGTACTGGCTGAACACCAATGCCAATGCGCCGAAGATCAGCACCATCACCAACGCGAAAATCGAGAGCTTGATCGTATTGCTTCTCATGGCCACGCCCCCGCAAACAGAAATTGGAACACCGTAGGCACGTTGATGGAGGGCTGCGTCTCGGGCACGTACGGCGCGTCAGCGGTATCCGCGACAACGAACGGCGCATGGGCTTGCTTCGGATCGAAGTCGGGAAGTCCGTAGCAGTTGGGACCACCACTGGCCGCAACCTTGGGTAGGTCCTTCTCGACCGTGTAGGCCGGATCTCCCAACACGAAGCTCGTACTGAGTTTGATCGATGCGCTGTCTCCCGCCCCTGCCATCGGCCCGAATGCTTTCCGCCCCTTGTTGAGCCCCACCAGGAAGCACGTGATCTCGGGTGAATATTCGTCGAGAAGCGTAGTGGTGTCGGTCAGCGTCGACAGCGCGGTCTCGAGTGGCTGCTGGTTCTCGGTCAGCACCTGCGTTGCCGTATCGGCAAGACCGGTCACGTTCATCAGCAGCAGGTCGAGGTTCGCTTGTTCCTCGACGATGGTCTTTCCCGTGTCGCTCGCGTTGTCGAGTACCCGCATGAGGTCCGGCGTCGCGTCGGCGTAGACGTTGGTGACCACTGCTGCCGCGGCCAGATCTCGTTGCAGCGCTGGAAGACTCGGATTCACCGTCTTCAGGTAGGAGTCGGTGTCCTCGAGCAGGGACCCGAGTTGTTCACCGCGACCGCGGAGAGCCGAGGACACGGCACCGAGGGTGGCGTTGAGCTTCTCGGGTTCGAGCTTTTGAAGGACCTCCGACAGGTGCTGGAACAAAGTGTTGAACTCGACGGTGACACTGTCCGCGGGGATGACGGCACCGGCCTCGATGCTCTGGCTCGATGGGTCGGGAGGAACCACGAAATTGACGTACTTGGCGCCGAACACCGTGGTGGACTTGATCTCTACCGCCACATTGGACGGAATCAGCGAGAGCGTCGACGGATCGAGATCCAGATCGAGTCTGGCCATGCCGTCCTCCTGCGAGATCGACCCGACGCGGCCAACCTGAACGCCGCGTAGTTTGACCTTGGCCTGCGGATCCAACACCAGTCCGGCGCGTGCCGAGGTGACGGTGACCGGAACTGTGCTGGTGAATCCACCAGCGAACGTGATCAGTGAGAACGCGGCGATGGCGACCAGGCCGAGCACCAGTCCGGCAGCGGCGAGTTTCTTGGTAATCGAATTGTCCATGTTCCGTTATCCCGACAGGTTGAAGTTGCCGGAGCTGCCGTAGATGGCCAGCGAGATCAACAAAGTAACGGTGACCACCGCTATGAGCGACGAGCGCACTGCGTTTCCGACCGCCACGCCGACGCCGACCGGACCACCGCTGGCAGTGAAGCCGTGGTACGTGTGGATCAGCATTACCGCGAGCGCCATGATTATGGCCTGGGCGAAGGACCACAGAATGTCCGTCGGTATCAAGAATGTGTCGAAGTAGTGGTCGTAGACGCCTGCGGACTGCCCGAAGAGCACCACCGTGGCGAAACGACTCGCGATGAACGAGGCGATGACCGCCAGCGAGTAGAGCGGAACGATGGCAACCATGCCGGCGAGCACTCGCGTACTGACCAGATATGGGATCGAAGGAATTGCCATCGACTCCAGTGCGTCGATCTCTTCGGATACCCTCATAGCACCCAGCTGCGCCGTAGAACCTGCTCCGATGGTGGCCGCAAGACCGATGCCCGCGATGACCGGCGCGATAATCCGCACGTTGATGAAGGCGGCAAAGAAGCCGGTGAGAGCTTCTACACCGATGTTCCCCAGTGAGGTAAATCCTTGCAAGGCAACGGTCCCACCGCCGAACAGCGTCAGAAATCCGACGATGACCACCGTTCCACCGATGACGGCGAGCGCGCCGGATCCCATACTGATCTCGGCGACGAGTCGCAGGGTCTCTTTCTTGTAATTGACCGCGGCGCGCGGAATCGATGCGAGCGCACGAAGATAAAAGATCGCCTGTTCTCCTAGGCGGTCCACCGCCCCTGAAGTGCGACTGATCCGCTTGCGCACCATCGTAAAACGGCCGGCTGCAGCGAGGGCCATTTCTAGATCCCCCTCATCCGGCTGTCAATTTGATACCGACGGCGGTGACCACGACATTGACGACGAACAATGCCATGAATGCGAAGACTACGGTCTGATTCACTGCATCGCCCACGCTTTTGGCTCCACCACGTACATTCAGCCCGAGAAAACATGCGACAAGGCCGGCGATCATCCCGAACAAACCAGCCTTGACCTGCGAGGTGATGAGTTCGCCGAACCCAGTCAACAGCGTGATGCCGTTGACGAAAGATCCCGGGTTGACCCCCTGGAGAAATACGGAGAACACGAAGCCACCGATAATGCCGATGGTGCATACCAAGCCGTTGAGCAGTAACGCAACGACCGTCGAGGCGAGTACCCGTGGGACGACGAGACGGTGGATCGGGTTGATGCCGAGCACCCGCATCGCGTCGATCTCCTCACGGATGGTGCGTGCGGCAAGGTCGGCGCAGATGGCCGTCGCGCCCGCCCCTGCGACGATGAGCACTGTGACGATCGGTCCGACCTGCGTGACAGCGCCCAGGGCAGCGCCCGCCCCACTGAGGTCGGCTGCACCGATCTCACGGAGAAGGATGTTGATGGTGAAGCTGACCAACACGGTGAAAGGCACGGCAACCAGAACGGTCGGGACCATCGACACACGGGCGACGAACCACGCCTGGTCGATGAACTCTTGACGCTGGAACGGCCGGCGGAACACCGAACGCAAGGTGTACCACGACATGTCGAAGAAGGCGCCTACTGCACGAAGGGGCACGAGTAGAACGTCGTTCATGAAACCTCCCTCGATACATGCGGCACTGTGATCCAGGTCATGGCCGTCCAGTTCATGTTAACTAGAACACGTTCAGTAGTCAAAGAATCGACCGATCTCGATGTTGGGCGGTTCGAATCACGCGTGAGTGTCGTACACATCGCGTACGGCCCTTCTGTTCACTTACATTGCAGGAAAAGAGTTTTGGTTTCGCATACTCGAATGTCGCTACATCCGAGGAGGCCACTCAGCCACTGCGAGCGGAGGGTTCACCGTGTAGAAACGGGTGTAAAACTAGATCAAGTTCTAGTTTTACACCCGCCACATCGGAACCTACGTGCCCGCATCATCTTCACCCGACATGGTCGGTTATGTGACCGAAATCGAAAAGCTACGGACCGGCCGTGACCTCCGGCGCGTCCAGATCGAGAGCCGCGCCGGCGGAGAAGGTCTTGGAAGGATCACGTCCGTCGAAGTACGTACTCAGCTCGGCCCCGAGAGACAGCGGCGTCCACGCACCCGAAGTTGCATCGAACCGCTGCTCGACGACGGGGGCAGCCATGAGAGCCACCATCGGCCCGTAGACGATGAAGACCTGGCCGTTGACGGCGTCCGAGGCGGGTGAGGACAGGTAGGTCACCAACGTCGATACGTGCTCCGGCGCCAACGGATCGACCCCGTCGGTGGGGGCGTCACCGAAGACAGCCTCGGTCATCGTCGTACGGGCCCGTGGGCAGATCGCATTGGCGCGAACCCCGTACCGTGACAACGCCCGCGATGCCGACAGCGTCAACGCAGTGATTCCTGCCTTGGCTGCGCCGTAGTTGGCCTGCCCTTCCGGCCCGAGCAGACCTGCTTCGGAAGAGGTGTTGACGATTCTGCCGTACACCGGGGCACCGGACTTCTTCGATTCGGCTCGCCAGTAAGCGCCTGCATTGCGCGTGAGCAGAAAGTGCCCGCGCAGATGAACTCGAACGACAGCGTCCCAGTCGTCGTCGGACATGTTGAACAGCATGCGGTCTCGGACGATTCCAGCATTGTTGACGACGATGTCGACGCGGCCGAACTTGTCCTGTGCGGCCGCGAACATGGCGTCGGCAGTGGAACGTTCACTGACGTCGCCCGGCACGAAGACCACCCGACGGCCAGTCGCCTCGATCGCCGCGATCGTCTCGTCCGCGGCGGGTCCCGACGCGATGTCGCCGAGCACTATGTCAGCACCCGCCTGCGCGAGGCCGATGGCCTCCGCGCGGCCGAGTCCGGACGCAGCACCGGTTACGAGCGCTACTCTGCCGTCGAGTCGTACCTCTTCGTCGTTCACGTTCCGGACTGTAGAACGTGTTCTATGTTTGTGGCAAGCAAGCTATCCCTTCCACCGCAGTGCGGCTCGCGGGCAACCCGCTATCGCCTCGTCCACGTCCGCCTTGTTCTCGGGCAGGTCTGCGGCATCGGACACCACCAGTTGGTCGTCGTCGTCAAGGTCGAACACCTGGGGTGCTACGCCTACACACACGCCGTTCGCTTCACACCGATCGAAATCAACCTCGAGCACTGTCGATACCCACCTTCATTAGTGATGAAGCCGCGTCGGCGCCGGTACATCGCGGTCGGTCCCCGGTTGAGGGCCGCGCACCCAGCCGACGGGCCGCTTATCCCTCAAGACTAGAACCTGTTCCACCCCGTGTGCAATGATTCGACTTATCTGAGGGTGGCGGAAGGATTCCGACGTCGACTCACCGTGAACTTGTTGCAGATTCCGGGCACGAGAGGACCACTGATATGCGGATCATGTACACGGAGGAACAGGCCGAGTTGCGCGCCGAATTACGCGCCTACTTCGCCACCCTGATCACTCCCGAGCGCCGCGAGGCACTGAGCTCGACGTCCGGTGAATACGGTGAGGGCACCGTTTATCGCGATGTAGTCAAGCAGATGGGTACCGACGGTTGGCTCGCGCTCGGCTGGCCTACCGAGTTCGGTGGCCAGGCACGTTCGGCCATGGACCAGCTCATCTTCACCGACGAAGCCGCCACTGCGGGGGCTCCGGTTCCGTTCCTGACCATCAACAGCGTCGCGCCGACCCTCATGGCATTCGGCACCCCCGAGCAGAAGGCGTACTTCCTTCCGCGTATTTCGGCAGGCGATCTGCACTTCTCGATCGGCTACTCCGAGCCGGAAGCAGGCACCGACCTGGCAGCGCTGCGCACCACTGCAGTGCACGACGGCGACGACTACGTCATCAACGGCCAGAAGATGTGGACCTCGCTCATCAAGTACGCCGACTACGTGTGGCTCGCGTGCCGTACCGATCCCGAGGCTCGCAAACACCGCGGAATCAGCATGCTGATCGTTCCCACCGACGCCGAAGGCTTCTCCACCACTCCGGTGCACACGATGGCAGGCCCCGACACCAGCGCGACCTACTACCAGGATGTGCGAGTACCCAAGACCGCACTCGTGGGCGAAGAGAACCGCGGCTGGTCGCTGATCACCAACCAGCTCAACCACGAGCGTGTCGCTCTCACCTCCGCCGGTCCCCTCGTCGCTTCTCTCCGTGAGGTCCGTGCGTGGGCGCAGAACACCAAGAAGCCGGACGGCACTCGGATCATCGATCAGGAATGGGTGCAGATTGCACTCGCTCGGGTCCACGCGAAGGCGTCCTACCTCGAACTGCTCAACTGGGAAATCACCGCCGCGAGCTCCACCCCCGGCCCGGCCGACGCGTCGGCGAACAAGGTGTACGGCACCGAACTGGCAACCGAGGCATACCGCACGATGATGGAAATCCTCGGACCATCCGCCACGTTCCGGCGCGGCTCGCCTGGCGCCCAACTACAGGGTCGACTCGAACGGCTGCATCGCTCTTCGTTGATCCTCACCTTCGGCGGCGGCACCAACGAGGTGCAACGCGACATCATCGGCATGACCGCGCTCGGCCTGCCCGCATCTGCACGCTGACTTTTCGGGAGAGAATGAAATGGACTTCACCACCACCGAGGCTCAGCGCGATCTCGCCGGGCTCACCCATGACATCGTTACCAAATACAGCACGAACGACGTTCAGCGACAGCTGGATTCCAACCCGGACACCATCGACCGCGCCCTCTGGGACGCGCTGACCTCCGGCGGACTTCTGTCGGCTACCGCGCCCGAGTCCATCGGCGGCGACGGTTACGGCGAACTGGAAGCTTCGTCGATCGCCATCGAACTCGGCAGAGGCCTTGCCGCCGTCCCGTTCGTGGCAAGTACGACAGTCGCCGCGGCGATCGCTCGGTTCGGCTCGGACGAGCAGCGGACCGAGTGGGCAGCCCCAGCCATTGCCGGCAGCTCGATCCTGACGTTGGCAATCGATGAAGAACACGGCGAGCCGCTCGACCCGTTGACCCGAGCAGACCGCACCGACACCGGCTGGACTTTGACCGGCTCCAAGATCGGCGTCGACAGTGCACCCGTTGCCGACGGCTTCCTCGTCACGACGGCCGCAGGCGCGTTCCTCGTTCGCGCGGACGACGCCGGCGTCACGGTCCTACCCCAGCAGGGCGTCGACAACCGCAGCATCGGAGTTCTCGAATTGAACTCGGTGCAGGTCGACTCGACACGGTTGCTCGCAGATCCGGACGTCACGCGCTGGGTTCTGGCACGCGTCACGCTCGGAACCTGCGCATACCAGGTCGGGGTCCTGGAGGAATCGCTTCGGCTCACCGCCGAGTACGCCCGTGAACGGGTTCAGTTCGGTAAGCCGATCGGCAGCTTCCAGGCCGTCGCACAGCGGTTGGCCGACGGGTACATCGACGTCAAGGGTGCCCGGTTGACGCTCTGGAAGGCAGCGTGGAGCCTCTCCGCTGGCAACAACGGTGACGAAGATGTTGCGGTCGCGAAGTTCTGGGCAGCGGACGCAGGCCACCGCGTCGCGCATACGCTGGTGCACATTCACGGTGGAGTCGGGCTCGATCGCGATCACCCGGTGCACCGATACTTCCTCGTCGCCAAGCGTGCGGAGTTCGCCTACGGACATGCCACCGCTCAGCTACGACGTCTAGGTTCCGCTCTCGCCGACGTGCCTGCCTGATTCGGGCTTATTCGCCCGACCTGGTAATCGCCAGGTCGGGCGACACCGAGAATGCCTGCCCCGCAGTGATTTTCGGGCAGCCTCTCCAACGATCAGTCAGTCGAAAAGAGTAGGTGACGGCTCCTCGTCGACCACGGCCGCCGTGGAGCCCGCGGGCTGCGACTCTCCCCCGGGAGAACCCTTACGGACCACCGACAGTGTGGTGGTTCGCACCGAGAGTCGATGGCCGCCGTGATGTTCCAAAAGTGCGAGACCCTGTCGAATCTCGAGCACTTTCCACGGGCCGGCGTGCCCGTTCGCCTGGACCAGGTCGCCTGCTGCGATCGCGGAAGCCACTACGAGTCTCCATTCGGTTCGTTCATTCGTGTGTGACTCAACCCTAGTGGGCTCGGAACCTGTTGCTTGCCTCGAGCGCCCCCACCCGGCCGCAACGGTACTTATCTGCCTCGACACACACTCCCCCGCAAGATAACTCGGCGGACTCGCCCGTGATCGTGCGAGCCCGCCGAATCATCTAGCGAATCTTGTCGAGCCTGCTGACTGCTTCCTCGAACCCGCCCACCAAATCGGCGATGATGTCCGCGACCGCCCGAATCTCGTTCATCCTGCCCACGATCTGTCCCACCGGCATGGCCACCACGTCGGGGTTGTCGGCGTTGTTGATTCGTTGGTGCGCTTCACTGACCAAGATGTTCTGCAACGGCATCGGTAGCGGCTCCGGGGCCTCGGCGCTGTTCCACGCCTCGGTCCACTTCGTCTTGAGCAAGCGCGCGGGTTTACCCGAGTAGATGCGAGTTCGAACCGTGTCGCTCGACGTCGCCGTCAACAACGCTTCCTGCATCGCCGACGGCTTGCCCTCCACACGTGCACCGAGGCGGTACTCGGCCGCTGTCAGCCACATCGATCCCATCCAGACACCTTGGGCTCCGAGCGCCAACGCGGCCGCTACCTGCCGTCCACTGCCGATTCCGCCTGCTGCGAGTACTGCGCCCGAGTCGCCCAACGCCTCGACGACCTCGGGTAGCAGCACCATCGAAGCGATCTCACCGGTATGACCCCCAGCTTCATACCCCTGAGCGATGACGATATCGACACCGTTCTCGATGTGTCTTCGCGCGTGTTCCGCCGTACCTGCCAGCGCTGCGACCGGTACGCCGTGTTCGTGTGCCTGCACGATCACGTCGTTCGGCGGCGAGCCCAGCGCATTGGCGATCAACTTGATCGGGTGTTTCAGCGCGACGTCGACGTGCGAGCGGGCCACCGAATGCAGCCAGCCGAGCACGCCTTCGTTACGTGCCGCATCGTCGTCGAGCGGCGGCACACTGAGCTGGTCGAGCGTCCGATCGATGAACGCTCGATGCTCGGCCGGAATCAATTCGTTCAAGTCCACCGAAGCACCTTCGGTGGGGATCTTCGCCGGCATGACGATGTCGACACCGTACGGCTTACCGTCGGTGTTCTCATCCATCCAGGTCAGCACCGCGTCGAGCTCTTCGGCGTCGTTGAACCGCACGCAGCCGAGCACACCGAGTCCGCCGGCTCGGCTGATCGCCGCAGCGACATGTTCGGACGGAGTGAAGCCGAAGATCGGAAATTCTATTCCGAACTTCTCCGACAGATCGGTGTGCATGATTGCCTAGCTCTCTGCGCTGGCGAGACGCGACACGGAGGTCTCGTCGGCCGGGCGCTGTTCGGTCTGACTCACTGCCCACCGGTAGTCGGGCTTGCCGGCCGGCGAACGCTTGATCTCGTCGACGAACCACACCGCACGCGGAATCTTGTATCCTGCAATCTCTTTGCGTGCTGCGGTATCGAGGTCTGCGAGTGTAGGACGATGTGTGCCTCGGGCCTGTACGACGGCAGCAACCTTGTGGCCGAGCCGCTCGTCCGGTACGCCGACGACGATGGCGTCGAACACGTCGGGGTGCGATTTGAGCGCACCTTCGACCTCTTCGGGGAACACTTTTTCACCACCGGTATTGATCGAGACCGAGCCGCGACCGAGCATCGTGACGCTGCCGTCGGCTTCGACCCTGGCGTAGTCGCCGGGAATCGAGTAGCGGACGCCGTTGATCTCCTTGAACGTCTCGGCCGTCTTGACCTCGTCCTTGTAGTACCCGACCGGGATGTGCCCGCTCCGCGCCAGTAGTCCCTTGACTCCCGAGCCTGCCTCGACGGGACGGCCGTCTTCACCGAGCACGATCGTCGACGCGTCGATCTTCACCCGCGGTCCACCAGTGTGTTCAGCGCCCTTGGCGACGACGGACAGTCCGCCGAAGCCGGTCTCGGAAGATCCGATCGAGTCGGTGATCATGCGGTTGGGGAGTAGTTCGAGGAGCTGCTCCTTGATGCTGGGTGAGAACAATGCTGCGCTGCTGGCTATCAGGAAAAGCGAAGACAAGTCGTAGGGCTTGCCATCCGGGCCGCCCTCGATGAGCGCGTCGAGCATCGGTCGTGCCATCGCATCGCCGGTGATGAAAATGAGGTTGACCCCGTACTTGTCGACCTGTTGCCACATGGCATGGCCCTCGAAATCAGGGTGCAGCACAGTCTTTCCACCACCGAAGAGGCTCTGGAACGTGGCCCACTGTGCCCCGCCGTGGATCATCGGTGGAATCGGCATTCTCGTCATCGGCGGATTCTCGGCACCCAATTTGGCCATGTCCCACTCGTCTTCGACGTACTCGCCGGTCATGAAGTTGATACCACCGCCGAGCACACGCCAGATATCCTCGTGCGTCCACATGACGCCCTTGGGACTGCCGGTGGTCCCACCGGTGTAGAGCATGTAGATGTCGTCTTTTGTGCGTTCCTCGAAGTCACGTTCGGGGGAAGAACTCTCCAACGCGTCTTCGTAGGAGACCTGACCCTCGTCGCCGTCGATCACGACGATCGTCTTCAGCAGGGGACACGTCGGTAGGACAGCAGCGACCTTGTCGGAGTAGCGAGCTTCGTGGACGAGTGCGACCATGTCCGAATTCTCGAAGATGTACTGCAACTCGTTCTCGATGTAGCGGTAGTTCACGTTGACCACGACTGCGCGAATCTTGAAGACAGCGACCATCGACTCGATCGCTTCGATGCCATTGCGGCTGTACACGCCGACCTTGTCGCCCGGCTTGACGCCTTGTTTCTGCAGGTAGTGCGCTAGCCGGTTGGTTCTGTCTTCCATCTGCGCGTAGGTGATCTCTCGGTCTCCCGACACCAGGGCAATTCGGTCGGGAACAAGGTCGATTGCATGCTCGACAAGGTCTGCGATATTTAGGGCCACGCGTTAAAAGTAGAACGTGTTATCGTTTCTGGCAATAGCCAATCTGAGACCGAGATCACAAGAACGAGGTAGCCACAGTGACGTCGAGCGCGCCGGAAGTCGGAACGGAATCACCGCACGCACTCGTGGAGAAGCGCGGCCAAGTCCTCATCGTGACGATGAACCGACCCGAAGCGCGCAATGCACTGAGCGGCGAGATGATGGCCATCATGCGCGACGCCTGGGATCGCGTCGATGCCGACCCCGATATTCGGGTCGCCATCCTGACCGGCGCCGGCGGCGCATTCTGCGCAGGCGCCGACCTCAAAGCAATGACCAGCACTCACCCAGGTGACAGTTTCAGCGGCGGCGGGTGGGACCTGTCGAAGATCGAGGCCCTGCTGAAAGGCCGCAGGCTGACCAAGCCGCTCATCGCAGCGGTCGAGGGCCCCGCTATTGCCGGCGGTACCGAGATTCTTCAGGGCACCGATATTCGCGTCGCAGGCGAAAGCGCCAAGTTCGGTGTCTCCGAAGCAAAATGGGGGCTCTTTCCACTCGGCGGATCCGCAGTGCGGCTCGTCCGGCAGATCCCGTACACGATCGCGGCCGACATTCTGTTGACCGGCAGGCATATTCGCGCTGCCGAAGCCAAGGAGATCGGGCTGATCGGCCACGTGGTCCCCGACGGCCAGGCGCTGGAGAAGGCCCTCGAACTCGCCGAACTCATCGCCGCGAACGGCCCGCTCGCCGTGCAGGCGATACTCAAGACCATCCGAGACACCGAGGGACTCCACGAGGAAGAGGCGTTCAAGATCGACGCCGAACTCGGAGTAGCGGTATTCAAGAGCCACGATGCCAAGGAAGGGCCCCGGGCATTCGCCGAGAAGCGGGCCCCGGTGTTCGAGGGACGGTAGCGCTTCAGCGCTGGACCGCCTCCATCGGCGTGCCATTGTCGACCAGCGCCGACAGCGTCGCAGCTTCCATGCCCGGTGAACCACACACCAGCACCTGATGACGGTCGAAGGGCTCCTGAACGGCGATGACGTCGGCGAGACTGCCTTCCCAGCAGTGCTTCGCCCCGAACTTCGCGTCAGGATCCGCGACGTGTGCATTGATGGCCTCGTGCCACCTGTCCGGCGCCCATGGGTCCGCCAATTGATCCACCACCGGCACGACTTTCAGCCAGGGCAGTTCGGACGCAAGGATCCACAACAGATCCGCGGCATACAGATCGCTGGGCGATCGACCACCGAAGTACAACGTCACTCGCGGTGGCGACGGTCGACGCGTCAGGTCCAGGATGAGCGAACGCATCGGCGCCAGCCCGGTTCCTCCGGCGATCATGACGACATCTCGACCGGAGTTGTCGATGTGAAAGTTGCCGCCCGGATTGCGGAGTTGCCACACGTCACCCGGGCGGGTCTCGTTGACGATCGACCCGCTGACCCAGCCCGCCGGGACTGCTCGAACATGAAATTCGAGTTTGCCGTCCGCCGACGGCGGAAGCGCCGAGGAATACCGTCGAGACAGTGTTGCGTTCTGCGGCACCACGACCTCGATCGACTGTCCGGCTCGAAATGGAACGGCGTCCCCGACGAGGCGGACGACAGCCAAGTCGTTGCGTAGTCGGTTGTACTGGACCACTTTTGCGTTCCACGTCTGCATGGCGTCAAGGATAAGCGGTCTCACCGCCTGTGCGCGATCAGCCGATGGCTTCCGGTCTTCGACAAGGATGCTCAGCGTTGGTGTCGCGGTTTCCAGACGACCAATGCACTGCGTTGTACGGGAACGAGATCGCGTCGGTAGCTCGCGTGCACGTTCGCCAACTCGTGGGCGAGTTCGGTGACACGTGCCTGCAAAGCCTCGACCTGATTGGTCAGCTCGATGATCCGCTTGATGCCTGCCAGGTTCACGCCCTCGTTCTGCGAGAGCCGCTGCACTTCGCGCAGCAGTGCCACATCGCGCGGGGAGTAACGCCGTCCCCCACCGGTAGTGCGGTGCGGCGTCACCAACCCCAAGCGGTCGTACGTACGCAGGGTTTGCGCGTGCATTCCTGCGAGTTGGGCTGCGACCGAGATGACGAACACCTGTGCATCGGGGTCAGCGTGACCGGTCACTACGCACCTGCCCACCCGGCCCGCGGGTCGAATCCGCTGGCCTTCTCGGCTTCCAGATAAGCGTGCAGTGCCTCGATGGCAGGATCGTCGAGTTTCTGCGGCACCGCGACCTTGACGGTGACCATCAGGTCACCTGCAGTGCCCGTCTTCTTGGGAACTCCTCGTCCACGAACACGCAGCACACGTCCGTCGACGGTGCCCGGTGGAACTTTGACGCCGACTCGGCCGTCGAGGGTCGGGATCGACAACGTGGCTCCGAGGACCAGTTCGCCGTAACTGACCGGCACCGTCACGGTGAGATCGTCGCCGTTGCGGCCGAAAACCTTGTCGGGCCGAACTCGGACGGTGACGTACAGATCGCCCGACGGCGCCCCGCGCAGTCCGGCCTCACCCTGGCCTGCCAATCTGATCTTCTGGCCGTCGGACACTCCGGGCGGGACACGCACGGTGATGGTGCGCGTGCGATTCTGCACTCCGGTACCGCGGCAGTCCTGGCACGGATCGTCGATGATCGAACCGGTTCCGCGGCAGTCGTCGCACGGCTCACTGAACCCGAACGCGCCTTGGTTGCGGTTGACCACGCCTGCGCCGTTGCACCTGGGGCACACGCGCGGGCTGGTTCCTGGTTTCGCACCGCTGCCGTGACACGTGGTGCACGAGGACGGGCTGGTGAGTCGCAGCGGAACGGTGACGCCTTGGGTGGCTTCACGGAAACCGAGAGTGGTCTCGGTCTCGACGTCGCTGCCCCGTCGTGGACGGTTGCCCGCGGGGCGCTGCTGCGTCCCACCGCGGTTGAACAGTCCACCGAAGATGTCGCCGATTCCGCCGTCGCCGCCACCACCGGCCTGACCGAAGATGTCGCCGACGTCGAAGGTCTGGCCTCCGCCGCCGCCTCCACCGAATCCGCCCGAACTGGGGCTGAAGCCGCCTCCGCCCTGACCGAATCCACCGGACGCGAAGAGTCGACGTGCCTCGTCGTACTCCTTACGTTTCGCCGGATCGATGAGAACCGACTTGGCCTCGCTGACCGCCTTGAAGCGGCGCTCGGCCTCGGCGTTTCCGGGATTGGCATCAGGATGGTTGTCCTTGGCCAGCTTCCGGTACGCCTTGTTTATCTCGTCTGTGGACGCGTTGGAGGAAACGCCCAGTTCCTTGTAGAAGTCCTTCTCGATCCACTCCCGCTGGCTCACCGGGCGTTTCCTCCTCTCGCGCTATTTTTGTTCACTGCCCCTCGGGAGCATCGGCTCCCGAATCTTGTGATGCATCGTCGACCACACCGACCATCGCAGTCCGTAGGACACGATCTCCGAGCTTGTAACCCGGACGCATCAGCGTTCCGATCACTGGTTCGTTACCGTCACCCTCATGGGAGACGGCTTCGTGAACCGACGGATCGAACGTGTCACCGATGGCGCCGAACGCGGCTAGTCCGATGTTGTCGAACACACTGGCGAGCTTGTCCGAGAGCGCCTTCAGTGGACCCGTCTCGAGGTCTCCGTGCTGTCGAGCTCGCTCGAGATCGTCGAGGACCGGGAGTAGCTGAGAGACGACAGACGCTTTCGCGTTCTCCGCTCCCGTCTGCTTCTCGCGGTCGGTCCGACGACGGTAGTTGGCATACTCTGCCGACACCCGCTGCAGATCGGCAGTCAGTTCCGCGATCTTTGTATCGCGCACATCTTCCACCACCTCTGCCTCGACATCCCCTTCGTCCACCGAGTCGGGCTGGGGCGCAGCCCCGGTGCCCACGAGGGGCTCCGGAACTGCGTCACCTTCCCGAACTTCACCGGTTTCGGGATCGATCTTTCGCTTGTCCACGAAAGTAACCGGTTCCTGCTCGGTGTTTCCGGACGTCACTTCTTGTCCGTGTCGACGGGCTCGTCCACGACCTCGGCGTCGACGACACCGTCGTCAGCAGCCTGAGCCCCGCCCTCTGCGCTGCCCTGCTCGTTGGCCTGAGCCTCGTAGATGGCGGTGCCGAGTGCCTGCGACTCGGTGGACAGCTTCTCCACGGCGGACTTGACCGCCGAGATGTCGCTACCGGCGAGAGCCGATTTGGCCTCTTCGATTGCCGACTCGACACGGCCCTTGAGCTCGGCGTCGACCTTGTCCTCGTTGTCCTTGACGAACTTCTCCGTCTGGTGGACGAGGGACTCGGCCTGGTTGCGGACCTCGGCCTCTTCGCGACGAGCCTTGTCCTCGTCTGCGTGAGCTTCCGCGTCGGCGACCATGCGGTCGATCTCTTCCTTGGACAAGCCGGAGCCGTCCTGGATCTTGATCGTATTTTCCTTGCCGGTGCCCTTGTCCTTGGCCGTGACGTGCACGATGCCGTTGGCATCGATGTCGAACGTGACCTCGATCTGGGGCACTCCGCGAGGAGCAGGTGGCAGATCCGTCAGCTCGAAGGAGCCGAGGAGCTTGTTGTGCGAAGCGATCTCGCGCTCACCCTGGAAGACCTGGATCTGCACCGAAGGCTGATTGTCGTCAGCGGTGGTGAAGGTCTCGGACCTCTTGGTCGGGATGGTGGTGTTGCGCTCGATGAGCTTGGTCATCACGCCACCCTTGGTCTCGATGCCGAGGGACAGCGGTGTGACGTCGAGGAGCAGAACGTCCTTGACCTCACCCTTGAGCACGCCCGCCTGCAATGCAGCACCGACGGCCACGACCTCGTCCGGGTTGACGCCCTTGTTGGGCTCGCGTCCACCGGAGAGTTCCTTGACCAGCTCGGAGACCGCAGGCATACGCGTCGAACCACCGACGAGTACGACGTGGTCGATGTCCTTGACGGCGATGCCGGAGTCCTTGACCACTGCCTGGAACGGCGCACGAGTGCGATCGAGCAGGTCGGAGGTGATCTTCTGGAACTCCGAGCGGCTGAGCTGCTCGTCGAGGAACAACGGGTTCTTGTCCGCGTCGACCGTGATGTACGGAAGGTTGATCGACGTGCTCTGCCCGGAGGACAGTTCGATCTTCGCCTTCTCTGCAGCTTCACGCAGACGCTGCAGGGCCATCTTGTCCTTGGTCAGATCGATGCCGTTCTGAGCCTTGAACTTGTCGACGAGCCAGGTGACGATCCGCTCGTCCCAGTCGTCGCCACCGAGGTGGTTGTCGCCCGAGGTTGCACGGACCTCGACGACACCGTCGCCGATATCGAGCAGGGAGACGTCGAACGTGCCGCCACCGAGGTCGAACACCAGAATGGTCTGCTCGCTGTCGCCCTTGTCCAGGCCGTATGCGAGTGCAGCCGCGGTGGGCTCGTTGACGATGCGCAGGACGTTGAGGCCGGCGATCTGGCCGGCTTCCTTGGTTGCCTGACGCTGCGCGTCCTCGAAGTAAGCGGGCACGGTGATGACCGCGTCGGTGATTTCCTCGCCCAGGTAGGCCTCGGCGTCGCGCTTCAGCTTCTGCAGCGTGCGCGCGCTGATCTCCTGTGGCGTGTACTTCTTACCGTCGATCTCCACGTTCCAGTCCGTGCCGATGTGACGCTTCACGGAACGAATCGTGCGGTCGACGTTGGTGACCGCCTGGTTCTTCGCGGGCTGGCCGACGAGCACTTCACCATTCTTGGCGAAGGCGACGACCGACGGTGTGGTGCGTGATCCCTCGGCGTTGGCGACCACAACCGGCTCGCCGCCCTCTAGGACGGACACAACCGAGTTGGTGGTCCCGAGGTCGATACCGACCGCACGAGCCATAATGTTTCCTCCTGTTGTTGCTGTGGAAAATGCCTAGCTGAGTGAACTGCACTCAAGTCTGCAAGACATCTTTTGATTCGTCAAGCTGGAGTTGAGCCTCATCCACTCAAGGCTGTCGAAAGGGTTAACGGAGGATTCACGGGATTTGTTCCCGGGGCAGTCCCACTCACACGGATGCGCCGTGACGGCAGTGCCGTCACGGCGCAGGATCGAGGTGAAACCTTCCGCTACTACTCCTCGGTGTCGGCGGGCTCCGGTGCGCAATCGACAGTGAGCAGGCCGACAGCGACGTTGTTCGTGTAGTTGGCGTCGAGCTGCGGTGAGAACACCGCCACGCCGCCCGGGCGCGAGACCCACTCGGTTGCCCCACTCGGCACGATCACCTTTTCCGTCTTACCCGGATCGATCTTCTCGACGGTGGCGGCACCGTTGACATCGGGCAGCACCGCATAGTTGACGGACACCGCGGATGCGGCACCCTTGCCGACGTTCTCGACCGAGATCTCCAGCGCGCCAACCCTCTCCCCCTCCGGCTTCTTGCCGTCTTTCGCCACGCATGCCGTTCCGATCGTGACGACGAGGTCGGGTGATTCGGCGACCGAGGAACCGAAGGGGCTTGCGGGTGCTTCGGGCTCCGCGGAGGCGATGGGCGCCAGGACGACCGCACCCATGGCGGCGGCAAGAGCGGCTGTCGAGGCCAGGACGGTGGCGCGGGCGATGTGACGCATGAGGATCTCCTGTTACAGATGAGGTTGGTGTTGCAGTTGATGTTGTTGTTGCCAGATTGACTATTACCTATGCGAACCAGACATTCCATACCAGGCGGTCTCGATTGAGTGACGCTTTGCTTACCGGTCGATCACGTTGTCTTGGAACAACATCGATGTAATTCTCGGGCCGAACACTGGGCACCGGGTTTCGCCTGCGCCCCGACCGGGGATGTACCAGACTGCGGACCTTCCGTTCCCTACGTAGGGTTTGAGGAAAAGCGAGGCTACGGAGGCACATGGATCCCGAAGTGCAGCACGAACCAAGCGAGATCACCTACGACGAGAAGTTCTACCCGGCCAGACCTCGACCGCTTCGCCCCTCCGTCCGTCGGGCCAACCGGATCGGCAACTCCTCCCAGGACAGCGATCCGTCCGCCGCCAATGGCGAATACGTCGAATGGCTGACCGAGCAGTCGATGCTGCGGGACGCCAAACTCATCGCCGAACAGCTCTCCGGCAAAGGCAGTATGTGGCAGAACCCCTATGCCGACCCCAACCCACGGGGGGCCGTCGAGCGCGCGCCCGTCTGGTTCACCGCCTACCCGATCTCGGTGATCAACGCTCCGCAGACCAGCTTTCTACACACCCTGGGCAGCGAAGAGCTCTGGCAGGCCTTCTCCGATATCGGCATCACCGCCGTCCACACCGGACCGGTCAAGGTCGCCGGCGGTATCCACGGTTGGAAGCCGACGCCTTCGGTAGACGGTCACTTCGATCGCATCGGGATGCAGATCGATCCCGCGTTCGGCTCGGAGGAAGAGTTTCGTCGCCTGTGCGTCGTCGCCGCCGCATACGACGGCATCGTCATCGACGACATCGTCCCGGGGCACACCGGTAAGGGAGCGGATTTCCGCCTCGCCGAAATGGCGGTCGCCGACTACCCGGGGATCTACCACATGGTGGAGATCGAGCCGGAGGACTGGCATCTACTACCGCGTGTCCGTGCCGGTGCCGACTCGCAGAACATCGACGCCGAAGCCGAAGCCAATCTCGCGCGCGCCGGCTACATCATCGGCCAGCTCCAACGCGTCATCTTCTACGAGCTCGGAGTGAAGGAAACCAACTGGAGCGCAACAGCTCCCGTCGTCGGCATCGACGGCATCGAGCGTCGCTGGGTGTACCTGCACTACTTCAAGGCCGGGCAGCCGTCGATCAACTGGCTCGACCCGTCGTTCGCCGGGATGCGCCTGGTGATCGGCGACGCATGCCACTCCATTGCCGACCTCGGCGCCGGTGCGCTGCGCTTGGACGCCAATGGCTTCCTCGGTGTCGAGCGCCGCGCGGAAGGCCCCGGCTGGTCGGAGGGGCACCCCCTGTCGGAGGCTGCGAATCATCTGATCGCCAGTGTGGTGCGCAAGATGGGCGGATTCACCTTCCAGGAGTTGAATCTGACGATCGACGACATCAAGGCCATGAGCGAGAACGGCGCCGACCTGTCGTACGACTTCATCAACCGGCCCGCCTACCATCACGCGCTCGTCATGGGGAATACCGAATTCCTCCGGCTCACCATGACACTGTGCCGTGACCACGGCGTCGACCCGGCCTCGCTGGTGCACGCCCTACAGAACCACGATGAGCTGACCTTCGAGCTCATCCACTTCGCAACACTGCACGCGGAGGACGAGTTCCACTACTGCGGCGACGTCGTGAAGGGTTCGGATCTCGGCGATCTGATTCGGTCCGATCTCACCGATCGACTCACCGGACGTTGGGCACCGTACAACCGAACCTTCACCACCAACGGAATCGCCTGCACCACAGCCAGTGTCATCACCGCTTCACTCGGTATCCGCGATCTCGATCGGATGGACGAGTCCGATATCGACACCGTCAGAACCGTTCATCTGATGCTCGCGATGTTCAACGCCCTGCAGCCGGGCGTGTTCGCGTTGTCGGGCTGGGACCTGCTCGGTGTGCTCCCTATCGACGCCGAGGACGTAGCCGAGTTGATTCGCGAAGGCGACACCCGCTGGATCAACCGTGGCGCCCACGATCTGATGGACAGTTTCCCCGACGCGGTCCGCTCGGAATCGGGCATACCCCGTGGCCGCAGCCTCTATGGTGCATTGCCTGCACAGCTGAAGGATCCGAACTCGTTCGCCAGCCAGCTCGGACGAATCATCGAGATTCGCAACAGGTTCGGCATCGCCACCGCGCAGCAACTCGATGTACCGACCGTCTCGCACAAGGGCCTGTTGGTGATGGTGCACGAACTGGGTCAGGGCACCATTCAGGCAACGGTCATCAACTTCTCCTCGGACGAGGTAGCGGCCACCATCCAGTCCAAGTTCCTGACTCCCGGCGCGGGCGTCTTCGACATGTTCGAGGACTCGGAACTCGGCGTAGTCGACGAGCTCAACAGCTTCCCGATGACCCTCGCCCCATACCAGGGGGTGCCGGTCATTCTGCGCTGAAGCACGGATCAACGCGTCACGGCGACAACACCTTCCGCGCTGCGCGCCGCAATAGCGCAGGCGCGCGAGGTGAACTGATCGAGCAGTGGATGCTCGGAAAGTCTGCGCCACTTCGAGATCGCGTCGAGCGCCCTGTCGCGGCGCTCGGCCGGTCCGGAGTCCGGATCCAAGCCAAGTCGGACGGCGGTGTCGATGCCGTATCCGCCGATGATCCGCTGCAGTTCCGCGAGATCGCCGTCGGGCAGTTTCGGGACGGTGGATCGTAGCCGTCCGAGCAGCCGTAGTTCTTGAAAGCCATGCACGTCGGCCAGCATCCGGCCCGCTTCGGCTCGAAAGACTGCGGACTGTGCGATCGGCCGAGATTCTAAAATGCGCTGCAGCGCAACGAGTGCCGAATGTAGTTTCAGCTGGTCCGCGCGTTGACCGAACTGCACGTCGATCACCGATCGTAGTTCGCTCAACCCGCTACGTTCGACCAATTCCGCTGCCAATGTCGGCGAATCACGGACGCCGAGTTTGATCAGAGTGATCGCCATCCTGATTCCGAACATGCCGAAGCGATCGACGATCGACGCCCGCAGATCCGCATCGACCGGCAGCAGCCCGGGTCGGGAGAACCTGTCGGCCGACAGCATCGCCAACGTCAGATCTTCGTCGGGCACACCTGCCAGGGTTTCGAAGGCCGCGAACTCCGATTGCCGCAATGTTCCAGCGGCCAGCGCGAGCAACCCCGCAACGGGTACGACGGCCTGGCACAGTCCTGTCGATTCCAACTCCGCAGCGAACCGGGCCGCGACCTCGTGCGCGGACATCATCGCGTCCATCCGGCCTGCCCCGACTTCGTCCGCACGTGAGAGAACTCCGATCACACCGAGCGGTCCCGACTCACCGCCGACATGAGCACCGATCTGGCTGAGAAAGCTCACGTCGGTAGCGTTGAGTGTTCGCATCAGATATACGACTGCGTCGGCCCCGGAAGAGGAGTTCTCCGGCGCCAGCATCGACAGGGTGCGAGCCGAGACGTCTCGGGAGAGAGAGGAGGTGCCAGGCGTATCGATGATGGTGCTGTGTGTCAGGGCGCGCGCAGGCCACTCGACTTCGAGACGATCGACATCGGACGCGGTCAGGTCGCCGAGGTCGAACGCCAAGCGTCCGTCGGGGCGCTGCACCGGCACGTGTGTGGACTTGTCTCCGTCGTACCAGGCTGTGACGTTCGGACTGGCCCCGTTGCGATACCAGGTGACGACCTTGGTGCACTCGGTGGCGTCGGTCGGCGCTATGTCCTGCCCGACAAGAGAATTGAGCAGTGTCGACTTACCGGCCTTGAGCGACCCGGCGAGCGCGACGCGCAGCGGCTGACCCAGCCGATCCAGTACCTGGGTCAGTGAGGCAGCGGCGTAGGTGTCGATCGAATAGGCAGCGCGTGCGGCGGAGATCAGCTCACGGGCATCGGCGAGCGGTGTCACTGTGCCCGGCCGTTCGGCACTAGAGCGGAAGCACGCTCGTTGAGCTCCGCGACGACCTTCATCTCCCGGTCCAAATGCCCTATTCTCGTCGATCTTTCGGTTGTTTCGACTGTTGCTGCTTCCTGCGCTGCGCGCAGCGAATCGTTGAGCGATCGCAGCGTCTGCTCGGCGATGGAGGTGAAGTGATCGCGTAGCACCCGCTGAATCAGACGCAAACGATCCTTCGATTCCTTACCGACCTGAAAGCTGACGTCATCGGTGAAGCGGCGAATCGCGATCTTGGCTTCCGAACGACGAGCCCGGACCTGATTTTCTTTGTCTTCCTTGTAAGCCTTGGTGCCCAGCAGCACGCCGGCACCGATGGAAATCGGATTGAGGAGACTGAGCCCGACGAAGGTGGTGATGAGCCCGAACATCAGCACCCCTCCATACGATCCACGCATTCCGACGAGGACTTTCTGAGTGATCCCGGTCTTCCCCGTCTCCAGATCGGCAAGCGAGGCAACGGGTTCGAGAATGTCGTCGAGATCGCCGAGATCGAGATCGGGCAGCGCGACCGCACCGGCGGCCGCGAAGTGCTCCGCGACGAGCTCGGACAACCACAGCGCACGGTCGTGTGCCCACACGAAGTTGTCACCCACCGATGCCGCGATCTGCTCTTCGAGCCAGTCCCCGAGCTCGAGCCAGTCCGAACTCGGGTCCCCGCCGTCCACTGTCTCCTCCGCCTCGCGTGTCACTCGACGCAGTCGATCACGCAGGTCGTGGTCGATATCCGCGGCGAGGTCGGCGATGCCGTCGGAGAGGGTGTGCTGCCACTGCGAGGTCTTCTTGTGCAGCTCCTCGGCCGCCGCTTTCGCCCGTTGCAGTCCGGCAACAGCTGCCTCGGCTCGCTGCGGATCACGTAGTGCCGCAAGCTCGCTCCCCATTGCCAGCGCGAGATGCTCGGTGACCGACCTGATGTCGAGCGAGACGGCAGCTCGCGTCGTCGCATCGGCGCGCGAGAGGACGTTCTCGCGGAGGAAGGTGTAGAGCTCGGGAAATCCCGACTCGCTGTTCAACTCTTCGTCACTGAGCCGAAGTGCGTGTGATCGCAGCAAGGAGGACAGTGCGATGATCGGCACATCGAGGCCTTCACGCGCCAGGTGAGCGAGGTTGGCGTCGACGATCTGCCGCCAGTGCGGATAGAGATCGGTCTTGGTGACCAACAAGGCCACCGAAGGGCAGAGGCCGAGAACCTGTCGGAGAAAAGACACTTCGGGCTCGGTGAGCTCGCGACTGGCATCGGAGACGACCAGTACCGCGTCTGCGGACGGTATCAACCCGAGTGTGCCTGCCGCATGCGGGTTTCCATGGCCACCCACGCCGGGAGTATCGATGAGCACGAGCCCGTCGGCCAGTAGCGGACTCGGTACGTTGACCTCGAGTCGAAGGACCTCGCGGGATTGCGCTCGAGGATCCGCGGGGGTGATGGTCTGTAGTTCTTCGAGCGGTACTTCGACCCGAACAGCCTCGTTGCCCGGATCGGCAAGCACCAGTTCTGCATACGGACGTTCGGAGTTCTGCACGACGGTGGGGATGGCGGTCGTTTCGTCGTCACCGACCGAACACACGTCGAGGTTGAGCAACGAGTTGACGAATTGGCTTTTTCCCTGTTTCAAAGGCCCGACGACGACGATGCGCCTTCTGGGATCGAGCACTCGCTCCTTCGCGAGTTCCACCCTCGACACGAGATCGGACCGGCCGACGCGCTGCGCCACTTCCGCAGTGCGATCGAGCAAATCGGCCAGCTGCTTCGATTGCCCGTCCATAGCCTTCTTTCCGATACACGTTCCTTCTCGAGCGTTCGGGTGAACTCTATCGACAGAGCCGCCCCGGGCGAACCGAACCGCCCGGGGCCACCTACAACCGCATGGTTACGGGTCGAGCAGATCGGTGTGGTGATCACCGGTCGACAGGTCGGCGACCGACTGTGCCGAGCTGTCGAAGTCTCCGTGCAGACCGGCGTCCGAGTGCAGACCCGCGTCGGACTGTGCTTGTCCGAAGATGCTCGAATCCACACCGGACCAGGCGCTCGAATCGAAGGCCGAAGTCGAATCGAACGATCCGGACGCGCCGCTCGTGATGCCGCCGGGGACTGCACCGACCATGTCGCTTCCACCGGCAGCGGCACCAGATAGATCGGCGGACAGATCCGCAACCGAACCGAGCCCACCACCGAGTGCGCCTGCTACCTCTGCGCCCGTGGAGACAGCCGCGTCGGCACCAGCGGATGCGCCGGCGTCGATGGTTCCGGCTACGCCGCCGCCGATGTCCACTGCACCCGCTGCTGCGCCGTCGAGCGCACCGGTCAGCGAGCCACCCAGCTCACTGCCCGCGCTGCCGAGCCCACCGGCAAGGCCGCCGCCCAGCCCGGCAAGCCCGGACAATCCACCGGAGACCCCCGCGCCTGCTTCGCCGACGGCGATGCTGCTGTCGATTCCACCGGTGACGCCTGCACCGGTAAGACCACTGAGGTCGAGATCGCCGGATCCTGCGACGCCCCCTGCGGCGCCGAGAGCTGATCCGAGAGCACCGTCGAGGGTTGCTTCGAGTTCGGTACCGCCACCGAGGACTGCGCTCAGATCCAGTGCACCGCTCGTGTCGAGAACAGCGTCGAAGGCCGCTCCGAGGCCTGCCCCCGCCTCGCCGCCCACGCTGAATGCACCGCCGAGAACACCTTCGAGTGTGGTCGCAACACTTGCCTCGCCCGAAGCGTCGATCGCAGTGTTCAGCGCAGCGGTCAGGCTGCCGACGACGCTGATGTCCAGATCGAGGGCAGTACCGAGGGCGCCGCCGACGAGGACACCGATGTCGGCGTTCGCGATTGCGGTGAGATCGAGGTCTGCCAATGCGCCGGCGTCCAGTACGGCACCGAGCGCTGCGCCCAGGGTGCCGCCGAGGTCACCGTCGACGGCGAGGACACCCTCCAGAGCTCCGCCTAGTTCGACGCCGATTCCCCCGCCTGCACTGAACGCCGCGTCGAGTGCCGAGCCCAGGCCGACCGCGATGTCGCTTCCGAGTCCGAGGCCGGCGCTCAATGCCACACCGAGATCGCCGGTGAGATCGAGTGCGGCCTCACCGATCACGGTGCCGAAGACGTCACCGAGCGCAGCGCCGAGATCGGCTCCGATGGTTCCGCCGACGCCGAACACTGTGCCGAGTGCAGCGCTCAGGGCACCGTCCACACCGGCAAGGACGTCGAGATCGATGCTGCCGACTGCACCGAATGCGGCATCGAGCGCTGCGTCGAACGCTCCGGTGATCTCGCCGCCGAGCTCGATTCCGCCACCGATGAGTCCGGTCAGGGCGCCGCCGATATCTGCCGCGCCACCGAGGTCGATCGATCCACCTGCGCCGATGGCAACTTCGAGTGCGGCGCCGAATGCTGCGCCGAGGTCGGCTCCGATGTGTCCGCCTGCGGCGAGAGCTGCACTGAGCGAGGCACCGATCTGGACCGCGATGTCACCGGCCAGATCGACCTCTCCGCCCACGCTGCCACCTACACCACCACCGATGTCGCCTCCGATGAGTCCGCCACCTGCAAGCCCTCCGCCTGCGACGGCACCGGCTGTCAGTCCAAGGCCGGTCGATAGTCCACCGCCGATACCGCCGCCGATTGCGCCACCACCGGCCAGGCCGCCTTCGATGCCTCCCGATGCGCCCGCACCGAGGATGGCCGAGAGCTGCGAGCTTGCTCCTGCGAACAGCCCTGACTCGGCTACCAGGGGGGCAACCGCGACGATGTCGGCGTGGCACACATCGCCCAACCCTGCCGTGGCCAGCGCGATATCCGGGTTGGCGCAGTATGCGGCAGCTGCCTTGTCGTCGCGAAGCAGGCTGAGGATGAAGTCGAGTACTGCGTTGGTGGCCATGTGAAGTGGCTCCATTCTTTTGCTCGGTCTTTCGTGGTTGATCACAAAGCTATGTGCCGCCGATCCCCGGCAGAACGGGGCCGATCCCCCTAGTCGGACCAGCAGGCCCAGGGGTGAGCCGTTAGGGGATTCGGAGCTGTTAGGGGATTTCCCCGCCAAAACCGTTTCACCTGCTGTGAGACGTAACGAAAGTTGCGATGCTTCCGACACAAGATCGAATAGGACGTGCGGATCGAACAAGAAGCCGGAGATGAATATGAGCGCAGGGCTCGGCATACGGATTGGAACAGCTGCCTCGGTGGCTGCCCTCGATACTTCCGAGGATCCCCACGCGCCCCGCGACTTCGCCACCGATGAGGCAATGCTCACCGTCACTCGCCGGTCCGCTCTGGACCTTCGCCCCGGTGCCGCTCCCAGCCTCGCCGGGCGCCAGGATCGCCAGAACCGCTATCTGATCAGCGGATTCGCCGACCGCGTCGGAGACCCCGTTCCCGTCATCGACGAGGACGGACGATCGCATCAGGCCGAGGACCTCTTCGCCACTGCCACGCGGGCCCTTGTTGCCGAAGCGTGCGCGGGCGCCGCCTGTGATCCCACCGTCGTCGTCACCTATCCCGACCGGTGGTCGACCTATACGACCGACGTGCTCCGCGGCGCTTTGGAACGTGCAGGCGTTCCCGACGCGACGCTCGTCCCCGACTCGGCGGCGGCGATGCGCTGGCTCGAGGGTTCACGCGGTGCAGCGAGCGACGGCCTCGTCGTCATCTACGACCTCGGCGCCTCCTCCCTCGATATCACCCTGATGCGCACCGGCGCCGAATCCGGAACCATCGGAGCCGGAGCCAACTCCACCGACTTCGGCGGAGCACAGTTCGATCACCTGATCACCGAGCACGTCCTCGACACCGCGGCCAGTAGTGCCTCGTTCGAATTCGACCCGTTCGATCCCGATACTGTCGGCGCCCTCGTCGAACTTCGCGCACGCTGCAGTGAGGCGAAGGAAGAACTCTCTTCCGAGACGGCGACGACGCTGACCATCGACCTTCCTTCTGTGCACACCGAGACCCGTCTCGTCCGTGGCGAACTGGAAGACTTGATCCGCCGCCCGGTCCTCGATTCCATCGAGCTGATTCGCGACGTACTGCACACCTCCGGCCTCGATGTCTCCGATGTGACTCAGGTCCTCCTCATCGGGGGCAGCTCCAGCATTCCCCTTGTCGCCGAACTTGTTTCCTCGCACATGCGTGTTCCGGTGGTCACCGGGCCGCATCCCGACCGCATCCCCGCCATCGGCGCAGCATTGCTCGCCAACGAGATTGCCCGCGCGGCCGTCCTCGACGCCCCTGTCGCCGCTGCCGTCGCGCTCACCCGGCCCGCGCCGCGCCCGGCGTTCGCATCGTCCGCCGCCGCGTCCGCTACCGAATCGACCGGAACATCCGGCCGCAGGAAGGTCGGTATCGTCTTCGCTTCCGTTGCCGCGCTCGTGGTCATCGCCGGTGGCGGATTGTCGGTAGGAACTGCATTGACCACCAAGGATGCGCCGGTCGATTCGGTGTCGGAGAACAGCACAGGTGCCAGTCCGTCGGCGGCAACGGCCGCCACTGTCGCCGAAATGGGCACGCCCGCAAACGGTCTACCTGCTCCGACCGTCGCCGTCGACGGCACCCTGATCCCGGCGCCGGGAACGGCTATCGCCGCTGACGGCTCGATCGTCTCCGCTCCTGGATCCGCCGTTCCGGCCGCCGAAGTCGGCGCACCCAGCGCCCCTGCCCCAGCACCGGGCGTCCCTGCGCCGAATGTGCCTGCGCCGAATGTGCCCGCACCGAATCCGCAGCTCCCGGGATACACCCCGCCCGCCTACACACCGCCCACGTACACCGGTCCAGGACTGTCCGACGCCGGAGGTGCTGCAGGAAACGTGCTTCAAGGTGTGGGTCAGGGCGTCGGTGGTGTCGTTCAGGGCACGGGCGATGCCGTCGGCGGCATCGTCGGACTCGTGCCCCCGTTGCTCGGCAACAAGTAGCATCTTTCGTGCTGACCAAGTCCGACATCGCCGCCCGGGCAACCGATGCTGGGAGACCGATCTCTCGTGCGCTGGCCGGGACCATCCTGACCGCCACCGGTGGATGTGAGAATGCCGTCGACGTCGCACTGGAGGCCAGCAGACGCGTCGACGCGGACATGTCGGTCACCAAGGTCGTCGTCGACGCTGTCCATGCTCATCGAGTGGCGTACCTCGCTGCGTTGACCCGCGCCGAGCAGAGTGTGGTCGCGCTGGCTCATTTCGGCGCCGAATCCGACACCGAGGTGCTGAGCGAACCAACCGAAGGAGCAGCCGATCCGGCAGCAGTGCGCGAGAGTGCAGTAGCAGCAGGCGTATTGGCGCAGGAACCTCCCTCACTGTCCGGTGTCACCGAGGCATTACTCGCTACACTCGGCGCGCCTCGACTTTCCGAGATACTTACCGCACTGGTCGAATATCGTTGCAAGACAGACACTCTCGACACCGACATGGCAGTGTCCATCGCCGGTGCAGGAGTTCGACATCCGCAGTTGGCGCACTTCCTCACCGTCGAAGCTGATCGCGCAGAGCCCGAATCGGCAGCGACGCTGTATTCGTGTGCCGTCGACGCGGGCGCCGAACCACTTTCCTTGGCTGCGCGAAGGGCCGATGTAGCAGCGGTGCTCGGCGATCTCGATGCAGCCGAGCATTTCGGTGATCACATTCTCGAGCACAGCGACTCGGTGACTGCGGGCGAATTGCGAACAGCGATAAGGACATCGGCGACCGTCGCTGCCGAGCGGGGCATGACCGAGCGTGGACGTCAACTCTACGAGTGGCTCGGCCCCGACCGCGCCGGCACGGACGCCCCACTGGCCGCCGTCGTCGCCTCGGTGGCAGGCGTCGTGCCTACCGGTACGGCTGCGACCACAGCACCGCCCACGTCGGCGACTGCTGCGCTGACCCTGCTGGCCGGTGGACTACGGCAGTCCATCACTGCGGAGTCGACGGCCGAGACCACTGCTGCGACGAACACATTGATGCGCGCGGTGTCACTGTCCGGCGCCGACGTCAGGCGATCGGCCCCCGAGACTGCGTCGGCAACCGCCATCCTGTTCGCGCTCCACTGTGGTGATCTCGCGCGCGTCGAATCGCTGGTGTCGCGGTCCACCGCACCTATGCAGCATCCGAGCGGCACCAGAATTGCATTGCTCCACACCTGGGCGAGCATGTTGTCCGGTGATACGGCGGCAGCAGCCGCCCGCATCGAGACGATGCGAATCCCGTCTTCGCACAGTCGAAATCGACTCTTCTTCCATGCGATCGGAGTCGGGTTGGCCCGCCGGTCCGGGGACCGAGGGGCACTGATCAATGCGTGGGAGGATGCGCAGGACGTCATCGCCGAATACTCGGCCGACTTGTTCTCGCTGCTACCGATCGGCGAACTCTGGCTCGGGTCCGTGCGGGTGGGTCAACCCGACCGCATGACGCATTTGCTTGCGCAGGTCGATTCCGTACTCGCAGGGCTGGAGGAGCCGAGCGCCTGGGCGTCGGCATTTCATTGGTACGGAGTTCAGGCCGCTATCGCTGCCGAGAACCCCACCGAACTGGTTCCGCATGCGCGGGCACTCGCCTCGGCAGCCGAATCGAACCGGTACAGCGCCGCCCTCGCATCCGCCGGTCGCGCCTGGTTGGGCGTACTGCAAGGCCATCCGAACGTGTCCGACACCGAAGCCGCGGCCCACTCGCTCACCCAGTTCGGATTGCCGTGGGACGGCGCCCGCCTCGCCGGCGAAGCCGCACTGCGCGTCGCCGACACCCGAGCCGCGACCACATTGCTCCAGGTGGCTCGATCACTTCGCCAGCCCGTCGCGTCACCGACCGCGGAAACCGCAGAACCGAAAGGTGCGCTCAGCGCACGCGAGGCAGACGTCGCGGAAATGCTGGTCCTCGGCATCACCTACCGCGAGGCAGGCAATCGGCTCTACATCTCTGCCAAGACCGTCGAACACCACGTCGCGCGCATCAAGCGGCGCCTCGGTGCAGGCTCACGCTCGGAACTGCTGTCGATGCTGCGTGGGATGGGTTACGGAACTACTGTGTAGTGGTGCGCGGGTTGTGTAACTTCTGCGGTCCTGCACACGACATCTATCTCAGTACTCCGCCCACAAGGCATATGTAGACGACGAGGTAGCAGTAGCGATGATCAATCGGTCCGCCGAGCCGGCGCAGGCCCATCCGCCCGCACAGGCATTACCCGACGTCGGCATGTACATCGACGATCAGCGCGCAATCGCAGCGGTATCGCGAGCGGCGCGTTCGAGTCCTTCACTGCACGTCGCCTCCCTGCACGACACTGTTCTCTACGTCCATGCCGACGGTTCGGCCTCGCTCGGTCGAACCGACGACCCCGATGCGGTCGAGTTCACCGGATTCGTCGACGCGATCGGTGAAGAAGCATCGAGCGATCATGCCCCCGGCGATCTCGTCGCGATGGCACTTCGGTGCCTTCTCGCCGACGTCGCCCAGTCCATCGGTACCCCGGTGGACACGCTCGCAGCGGCGGCGACATTCCCAGCTCGGTGGACGGCGGAGCAGGTCTCGGCAGTGCGGATGGCTATGAGCCGCGTCGGTCTCGACCACGTCGCACTCGTCTCCGAGACCGAGGCGCGCGCCGCCTGGGCGGGCGGACTCGACGTCAGGTGGGCCGGATCGGATTCCGGTATCGCAGCCGCACGTGGCGCTGCAGTGCTCGCCGCCGAGTTCCCGATCGAGGCCGTGACCGAGGAAATACCGCTGCGAACACCGGTGCGCCCCCTATGGACACGCACCCCCATCCTTGCGGCGGCCGCGTTCGCAGCCCTGCTGACGCTCGGCGCCGGCCTGACGGCACTGTTGATTCAGGACACTTCCGGGCCGTCGATTCCAGAAATCGACAGCGCGCAGATCGCCGAGGCCACCGTTCCGATCGTCCGTCCGAGTTCGCAGATTCCGTTCTCCACGGTCGTACCGTTCCTCGAACCATCGACCGAACAGATCGTTGCCCCGACCCCTGCGCCCACCACTACGCCCCCGGAACCGCCTCGGACCTCGGACGTCGTCATCACGCCTCCGACGACCGAGCCCGCCCCGCAGACCTCGGTCGAAACCGAGCCGGAAACGACCACACCGAAGACCGTGGAGCCGGACGTCGACAAGCCGGAGGTGACCGTGCCGAGTCCGGAGAAGCCGACCGATCCGATCGATGAGGAGAAGCCGACGGAGCCCGGCGGCACCACCCCGGAAAGCCAGCAGGACAACACCATGCTGAAGCCGACACCATGACCGGATACCTGGCGATGACGATCGCCGACGGGGTGTCGGTGGCAGTCCATCGACGTAACCGAAGCGAGCACCCGTCGGTGTTCGTCACCGACACCGTACTGACCTACTCCGGCGACGGTGCCGCGCGACTCGGAGCCGATGCGTCGGCGGACTCGACGCCCCTCGTCGGATTCTTCGGCCGTGTCGACGAGCCCGAGGACAGCGGTCAAGAGTTCCGCGCCGAAGATCTCGTCGCGACCGCCGCCTTCTGCCTCGTGAACACGGTGACCGCCGAGCACCATGGCACCGTGCCGCACGCAGTCCTGACCCACCCGAACACGTGGAGTTCACACGCCATCGACTCGGTGCGGGACGCCCTCGACCGCATCGCCCTCGAGCAGGTCACGCTGATCTCGGACGAGGCCGCTGCACGGGAATTTTTTCGATCGAGCTCCGGTGACCTCGATCAGGTCACCGTCACCCGCGGCGCTTTGGGAATCGTCGAAGCCATGTACCCGGTTCCCGCAGATTCGGCCGATACCGACGCACTGCCCGTCGTCACTCCCGCGCCCGCCTTGGCATTCTCCGAGGCGCTCCCGGTGCAGGTTCCGCCGTCGCCCGAAAGCCCACAGTCGACGGAATCACCGAACTCCAAGCGCCCCATCGCCATCGTGACAGCGGCCGCCGCCGCGCTCGTTCTCGTCTCGATCGGTATCGCCTCGGCCATGGGCGCCTTCAGCGACGGAACCGACGTCGTTCCACCGACGATCACCGATGCGGGCTCCACACCGACAACCGAACCGTCGCCGACACCTGTCCCCGCCGCTGCTGTGCCGATCCCGACCTTCGGCGCCCCACCCAGCGAATTGCCGAGCCCTGAATCGGTGCCGACCCCGGCGCCGCCGAACCCTGCGCCGCCGATCGTCGAGTCGATTCCGGCGCAGCCGCTCCCCCCGCCCGCTCCGGAGACCGTCGAGCCCGAACCGGTGGAACCCTCACTACCACTCCCGCCGACGAAAACGCTGCCACCACGGCTGACTTTTCCCGACTTCACGTTTCCCGATCTTTCCCTTCCGGGCCGCTGACCATACCGTTCATAATTTTCTGTGATCTATGGCCTAAGGTGGGGCGCTGACGGTCAGCACCTGATGAAGGGATTTCATGCGTAACACGGGGGCACTGCGCGCAGCGGTGGTTTGTTCGACGGCGTTTTTACTCTTCGGTACCTTCTCTGCACCGGCCTCGGCCGAGCCCGACAGCGGAGTCGACCAGTCTGCCGCAGATCAGTTGCCGCGTGAACTCGCAGAGGCTGTAGAACGCGATCTGAAAATCTCTCCCCAGGAGTACCTCGATCGCGCAGCCCGTGCGCAGGAGTTGTCCACTTACGCAACGGACTTCCGCGCCAACCGACCAGGCGACTTCGCCGGTGCCTGGATAGGTCCCGACGGCAAGGCAGTCGTCGCAGTGACATCTCAGGACGCCGCCCATGCCGTGGCACAAGACGGCTACGACTCCGCGCAGGCCCCCGTCTCAGCAGACGGGCTGGAGCGGTCCCTCTCGGACCTGAACAACTGGATCTCCACCTTGCCCCGCGAGGTCGCCAGTCAGGTCAACGGCACTTCGATCGACGTTTTGGACAATCAGATCGTCATCGACCTCGCGAACAGTCCCATCGGCAGCGCGCTCAACCTTCCGACACTGCTGGCGAACCTGAAGGTCAATTTGTCGCCGGGTGGACCCAAGCCCACCGATCCAACACCGATGGGTGGAGACACCTACGTCACCACCTCGGGCCCCATCAAGGACACCGCGCCCACCGATATCAGCGTCTGTTCCTTCGGATTCAACGCCACATCGGGCTCCGGCGAGTCGGTCAATCTCAGTGCAGGGCATTGCAATCCGAATGCTGCCACCGGCGCAGGCGGCGCACCCGTCTACCTGCCCAACCCGGCCAACGTGCACGAGAGCACCCAGATCGGCACCTTCGCCGAGTCCAGCCTCGGATCCCCCAGCGCACTGGACTGGTCGGTCATCTCGCTGAACGACAACGGCACCTCCTCCGGTCTCGACAAGCCGACCGTCCGCGGAGCCAACGGCAGCACGGTGACCATCACCGGCACTGCCTCCCCCGTCGTCGGAGCTCCCGTTTGCAAGTCCGGTCAGTCGTCTTCGTTCACCTGTGGGGTAGTTGCCGCAGACCGCGTCGAGACCCAACTGTTCATGGAAGACGGCACCAGCCGGACCGTGCGCGGCTTCGCAAGTACCGCATGCACTCTCGCGGGTGACAGTGGTGGCGCCGTCGTGACCGGGACGCTCGCTCTGGGAATCACCAGCGGCTCCAACAGTGGCGGCGCACCGGATTGCACCGAGGCCAACCTTGCACTCGCACAGTTCGGTGGCACGGCAAGCTTGGGAATCCCTATCGATCAGGTTGCAGCAGAAACAGGCACGACTGTCAGGACCGCCTCGCTCGATTGAAGATAGTCGGCTCCGACCTCGAGTCAGGGAAAGCGCTGGACGTATCGTCGAATGCGCGAGAGGGCCGGGGGAAGCTGGCGAAGAAGTCGGACCAGCACCCCGGACATGACCCAAGCAGTCGGTACCGCCGACACTCGAACGAGCTCGTAATCCGATGTGGCCCAAGCTGATTTGATCTCGTTGACGCCAACTCCCTGATCGAGTGCGTCGACGCCCAGTTCATCGTGATTGTTGGTGAACCACTCGATCAATTGATGGCCGGGCTGGCACCGTCCGACTGTCGGGTCGTAGTGCGTGAGCCACCCTTCCATCCGTGAGCCCGTTCGCAGCCCGATCTCGTGGGCAGCCCATTGCCCGTCGATCACCAGACCCGCAATGCAGAGCCTGCCTGCTCGCGCCTCACTCCGTAGGAAGTCACGAGCGAAGTCGCCATGCGGCGCAGTCAGATAGTTGATCTTCGTGGTGCCGGCGATCCCGCGGACCGCTACCTCCAGGATGTCGTTCCACCGAGCGTCCAGATGTGAGACCTCGGTAATCTCCTCGACCCGGAACGACGACCGACGCTGCACCTCGCTGCGGTATTGGCGCAGCCGCTTCAGCGATTTCGCACTTCGAATATCCGAGGCTCTCTGTCCGACAGCCAGATCGATGACCGGGACCCGTTCACGCACCATCATGTCCACTGTCCACGACGGGTGCTGCGCGAGCCTGCACACAGTGGGATCGTTCGTGATCATGGAATCGGCATCCACCATGTAGCCGAGGGACGCAATGGCGTCGAGCAACGCGTCGGAGGCTTCGGGGTCCTCGCTGAGAAATTCGATCGGCACTCCCAAACCGGTGCCGATCACCTTCGCAAGAGTGAACGGCCCTCGGCGCACCAGAGACAAAGCCGCCGACGCAACCAACCGCCCATCTCGACGAATCGCCACCAATTCGAAGTCGAGTTTCAACGCACGCGCAACATTGACCACGAAGCTCGGCCGCGACGAGAACACCGTCCCGACACGGTCAGCGAGCGCAGACCACTCGGATTCGATGGACGAGGGCTCGGAGTGGACATGCATCGTAACTGCGGTGACGCCTGTATCCACCAAAGCAAAGTACCAAGAGCTTGCAAAGAAAACCAAAACATTCATCCGAACAACCGACACGTTGGACTGAAGGCGTCCACACGCACGGCGGGCCGACACCTGCTCTGCCAGTGGTCAATTCGATCGGCATTGTGGTGCTTGAACGAACATTCATCGTATGATCAGAGCGAGACTTTCAGGTACACCTGTACCGCTTCACTCGAACGGAAGGCATCCACTCATGCTCGGACTTATCGGAGTCGGACTCGACCTTATCGGCTACCTGGTGACGATCGTGATCAACGGAATCCAACTGGCGGACCCCGGTATTCGATTCGGCTGACCTCGAACGCACATCAGCCCGCCACCTCCATGGAGGTGGCGGGCTGATGTTATGTCGAGAGTGTTCAGTTGACGCTGTCTGCGTACTTCGAGGTTCCCGGAGCAGCGTTCAGAGTATTGATCAGGTCGATGCCTGCGATGACGAGTGTCGGTCCACCGGCAACGATCGTGCCGATAACTCCACCGACGCCTGCACCGATCGGAATTGTTGCAATAACTCCGGCAAGAGTCGGAGCGCCGATGATTGCACCAGCAATCGCACCGATTGCCGTACCGGTGAATCCACCGATCGCGCTAGCAATTCCGAGCTGCGTCACGAAGGTCTGCTGTGCGACGAGGTTTTCCTCGGTCGAAGCAACCTGCGTTGCGCCGAGCGTGCGTGAGTTGGCCGAGGCCTTGTTCAGATCGAGCTGAGGAACGAGACGGAGCGTCTTGCCGTCGTTGTCCACGTTCTGCTCGTACGGGAAGCTCAAGCCACCGAGATTGAAGCTGAGCGGCAGCGTGACGACGACGTTCTCAGCCTGATCGAGCACATCGACGGTCTTGCCGTCGTCGGCGACCTTGAAGACACCCGCATCGATCGTGGTGACGATGGTGCGATCTTCGAGGTTCGACTCGTAGCCGATGTCCTGTGCGGGCGCCTCGGGCGCCGCCGGAGTCGGATCTGCATAGGCTGTTCCGCTGGCGAGCCCCATCGCCGCGGCAACGAACACCGATGTGACGACCATTTTGCTGAGTTTCATCTGGAGATTGTTTCCGTTTCTATGCAAATCGAGCCCGGCTGTTGTCGAACAAAGCTGCCCCGCAGACGCAGAAACACCCCAAGACCGAATCCGCGAGTTAGTCGGTGCGGCAGCAGCATAACCTACAACTCGACCGATCGTTATAGTCTCGCGTTCTTTTCGAGTCGCAACAGTTCTCGATTGTCACAATTGAACCTCCGACACATAGTCAAGGACACGATTTCGTACCGAATGTGGAGTAGAACCGGGTGTCGGCGACCGTCGATCCGAACGCCCAGTCAGCGCACTGCGAGCGAACTTAGGACTGCCTTCTCGAACACCCGCGTTCGCCCTACGCATAACGTGACCATCAGAACGGACGCTACCGACCGGTCCAGCCCACCGGAAAGTTGAACGATCCGGCGATCCACCAGCGCAGAGCGATCTCCGCGTTGCCAAGTTACCCGTCAGTACACAGACCTTGTTACTGGCGAGTAACCTGAAAAGTCGTACGCTTGTCGGGCTGGACCCGAGGCAGCTCCCCCGCTGCCTAAATAACGAAAGGCCGCTTACATGAACGCCGTGACGATTTCGTTGGGCACGTTCGGTGCGCTGCTCAGTCTCGTGTGTTGGTACTCCTTCATCCGCGGTGGATTGAAGATGTTCAACATCGTGCGCCTCGGGCAACCCGCTCCGGACCGCTGGCGCCCGATCATCCCTCGCTTCAAGCAGATGATCGTCGAGTTCGCCGCACACACCAAAATGGTCAAGTTCCGCACCGTCGGCTGGGCGCACTGGCTCGTCATGGTCGGTTTCATGCTCGGAGCCATCTTCTGGTTCGAGGCATACGGCCAGACGTTCAACCCCGAGTTCCACTGGCCCATCTTCGGCAACTGGGCCATCTACCACCTGATGGACGAGATCCTCGGCATCGGCACCGTCGTCGGCATCCTCGTGCTCATCACCATTCGCCAGCTCAATCACCCCCGCAAGGCCGAGCGTCAGTCGCGCTTCGCCGGCTCCCGATTCCGCGCTGCCTACTTCGTCGAGGCAGTTGTTCTGGTCGAGGGTCTCGGCATGGTTTTCGTCAAGGCAGGTAAGATCGCCACCTACGGCCACGCGAACCCGTGGACCGACTTCTTCACGATGAACGTGGCCAAGATCCTCCCGGCCAGCGTCGTCATGGTCTCGGTCTTCGCTTTCATCAAGCTGATGTCCGGCATGATCTGGCTCTACTACGTCGGTCAGAACATCGACTGGGGCGTCGCATGGCACCGCTTCACCGCGTTCCCCAACATCTACTTCAAGCGTGAAGACGACGGCACCGCTGCACTCGGCGCGGCCAAGCCGATGATGTCCGGCGGCAAGGTCCTCGTGATGGAAGAGGCCGATCCCGACGTCGACGCGTTCGGCGCCGGCAAGATCGAGGACTTCAGCTGGAAGGGCTGGCTCGACTTCACCACCTGCACCGAGTGCGGTCGCTGCCAGTCGCAGTGCCCCGCCTGGAACACCGGCAAGCCACTCTCACCCAAGCTGCTCATCATGTCGCTGCGCGATCACAGCCAGGTGAAAGCCCCATACCTTCTCGCCGGCGGCAAGAAGGACATGGCAGGCGACGAAATCGGACTCGTCGACGCCGACGGCAAACCCGACCAGGCCAAGCTCGATGCAATTCCGCAGGCAGCCCGTGACGAAGCCGATCGTAAGCTCGTCGCCGAGGCCATCGACGGCGGCATCATCGACCCCGAGACACTGTGGAGCTGCACCCAGTGCGGCGCGTGCGTCGAACAGTGCCCCGTGGACATCGAGCACGTCGACCACATCCTCGACATGCGTCGCTACCAGGTGCTCATCGAATCGGAGTTCCCGTCCGAGCTCGCAGGCCTGTTCAAGAACCTGGAGAACAAGGGCAACCCCTGGGGCCAGAACGCCAAGGACCGCCTCAACTGGATCAACGAGATGGACTTCGACATCCCCGTCTTCGGGCAGGATGCCGATTCCTTCCAGGACTACGAGTACCTGTTCTGGGTCGGTTGCGCCGGTGCCTACGAGGACCGCGCCAAGAAGACCACCAAGGCCGTCGCAGAGCTTCTCGCCACTGCGGGAGTCAAGTTCATGGTCCTCGGCGCCGACGAGACCTGCACCGGCGACTCCGCACGCCGCGCAGGTAACGAATTCCTGTTCCAGCAGCTCGCGATGCAGAACATCGAGACGCTGAACAACCTGTTCGACGGCGTCGAGCAGAAGCAGCGAAAGATCGTCGTCACCTGTGCGCACTGCTTCAACGCGCTCGGCAACGAGTACCCGCAGGTCGGTGGCGACTACGAGGTCGTTCACCACACTCAGCTACTCAACCGTCTGGTACGGCAGAAGAAGCTGATCCCGGTGGCATCGGTCAGCCAGGACATCACCTACCACGACCCGTGCTTCCTCGGACGTCACAACAAGGTGTACGACGCACCCCGTGAACTCATGGCAGCCTCGGGCTCCAACCTGAAGGAAATGCCGCGACACGGCGAACGGTCCATGTGCTGTGGTGCCGGTGGCGCTCGCATGTGGATGGAAGAGAACATCGGCAAGCGCATCAACATCGAGCGGGTCGACGAAGCGCTCAGCATGAACCCGAAGAAGATCGCGACCGGTTGCCCGTTCTGCCGCGTCATGCTCACCGACGGCGTCACCGCACGCCAAGAGGGTGGCGAACACGAAGGTGTCGAGGTCGTCGACGTCGCGCAGCTGATGCTCGAGTCGATCACCCGCGTCGAGTCTTCGGTTCTGGGCGAAAACATCAAGGTGATTCCACGGGAGAAGCCTGCACAGGCGGACATCGTCACCGAGGACGCGGCTGAGGTCGAAGAAGCCGAGCGCGTCCAGCCCGTCGAAGAGCCCGCAGAGTCGGCATCCGCACCGGCAGCTCCGGCGCCCAAGGCCGGTGGCCTGAAGATGAAGGGCCTCGCGAAAGCACCGGGAGCGAAGGCACCGGGAGCTGCAGCGACACCTGCCGCGCCCAAGGCAGAAGCCGCGCCGCCAGCAGCCAAGCCCAAGGGCCTCGGTATGGCCGGTGGCGCGAAAGCACCAGGTAGCAAGGGTCTTCAGGTGAAGGGCAAGGCGCCCGGCGCCAAGGCTGCTGCGCCGGCTGCCGAAGCTTCGGCAACGGAAGCTGCAGCACCGGTGGCAAGTGAGTCGGCAGCAGCATCCTCGGCAGAAGCGACGGAGACCAAGCCGACCGTCAAGCCGAAGGGTCTTGCCATGAAGTCCGGCTTCAAGAAGCCGGGCGCCAAGGCACCGGGCAAGCCGGCTGAGGCCACCGAGGCCACCGAGGCGCCGGCAGCAGAGGTTGCGGCTGAGGAACCGGCAGCTGCTGAATCGAAGCCGACCGTCAAAGCCAAAGGTCTCGCAGTCAAGTCCGGCTACAAAAAGCCAGGCGCCAAGGCACCGGGCAAGCCAGCTGCTGAGGCTGCTCCGACAGTCGAGGCACCGGCGGCAGAGGCTGAGGCACCAGCGGCTGAGGCACCGGCGGTCGAGGCTTCGGCACCAGCGGCCGAGGCACCGGCAGCGACCGAAGCTTCGGCGGCCGTCGAATCGAAGCCGACCGTCAAGGCCAAGGGTCTGGCAGTCAAGTCCGGCTACAAGAAGCCAGGCGCCAAGGCACCGGGCAAGCCGGCTGCTCCGGCAGTAAAGGCTGAGGCACCGGCAGCAGAGGCACCCGCCGCTGACGAGTCCGAGCCCGCAGTGTCGAGCGAAGCCGAGTCGACTACTGCAGCTGAGCCTGCAGCGGCTACCGACGCCGAGTCGACTACTGCAGCTGAGCCTGCAGCGGCTACCGACGCCGAGGCCAAGGAGCCGACAGCATCGGCAGACGAGAGTACCCAGCCGTCGAACGGTGACGCACCTGCTCCCCCAGCCGCCAAGCCGGGCGGTCTCGGATTCCGAGCGGGCGCGAAGGCTCCGGGCCGAAAGAAGTAACCGAACACCATTTTTCGCAAGTGCACCCCCTTTCTCGCCTCAGAGAATGGGGGTTTACTTGTGAAAAGGGTTGCACGCTCTCGTTATCCACAGGTCCATACACAGGCTATTGCCCTGAGCTGGATCGCTGACGACTATGAGCACGTGACCCGAATCGTTCGCCGGCAGGACGCCCTCACCCGCGGAATCACCGACTCCGAACTACAGCGTTATTGCCGAACCGAGTCGTGGAAACGTTTGCGCCCAGGAGCGTTCGTGAGCCGAGACGAGTTCGACGCGCTCGGTGCCGTCGACAAGCACCGCGTGATCGCCGAGGCAGTATTGGGCGCGGCTCGCACCCCCGACGCCGTGCTCAGTCACGTCTCGGCGGCCGTCGTCCATGGCCTGTCGGCGTGGGGTCTTCCTTTGAGGAAAGTGCACGTGACACGCAATCGAAGAAGTGGAGCGCGCACGAGTTCGGTTCGCGTCCTCCACTGTTCGCCGTACCACCCGCACGAGATAGTGGATGTCGACGGTATTCGAGTGACGAGTCTCGAACGGACCATCGCCGATATTGCGCGCTCCGAAAACTTCGAGCCTGCGGTGTGCGCAGCCGACGAAGCCGCCCGGTTACACAATCTGACCTCGGCCGAGGTGGTGAACGCATTGGATCTCCGCCCGACTCATTCCGGGAACGCAGCCGGGTTACGGGTGGCCAACTTCATGAACGGTCGCGCGGAAAGCGTCGGGGAATCTCGAACTCGAGTGACGCTGACCGAACTCGGCTACCTTCCCGAGCTGCAGACTTCGATTGTGGTGCAGGGTAAATCGATCGCACGCGTCGACTTCTACCTTCGAGCCATCACGACGGCGTGTGAGTTCGACGGCAAGATCAAATACGGACGACTAGTCCCCGAAGGTTCGACCGCACACGAGGTGGTGTGGCGCGAAAAGCTTCGAGAGGACGCGATACGCGACGCCGGAATTCAAGTAGTCCGTCTGACGTGGGCGGACCTGTCCGCGCCGGTCGAGATTCGTCGACGAATCGAAGCCGCAGCGCTACGAGCGGCCAAGTCGCCACCGCCGACCGCGATAGCCCGCTGAGCGCGCACCCTTTTTCCAAAGCGCACCCCCACGCTCGGACGCGAACAACCGGTCCCGGTTACCAAAAGGGTGCGCACTTCAACCCGAACGACGCTCAGGGCCTCCACAATTCGAGCTGAGGGATCCCGGGCGGGGTGAAGCCGAGCACTTGACCGTAGAAGGATAGTTCGGATTCTCGCGCGTGAACCTGCGTCTCCAGTTTGCGGAAGCCGTGCGATTCACCCTCGTACGCCAGGTATGCGTGCGGAATACCCTTGTGTACGAGTGCATCCCGGAATCGTTCGGCCTGTGACGGCGGGACGATCGGGTCGGAGAGCCCTTGCAGCAACAGCACTGGGCAGGACAATCCTTCGACGTTGTTGATCGGTGCGCGGCTGCGGTACAGGTCGATCGCGTCGGGGAGCGGTCCGATCAGGCTGTCGATGTACCGTGATTCGAAGTCATGAGTTTCGGCGACGAACATTTCCAGTTCGGCAACTCCGTAGTACGAAGCACCGCAGGCGAATACATCCGAGGATGTGAGCGCCGCCAGGACGGTCCACCCGCCTGCCGACCCGCCTTCGATCGCGAGCCTGGCTGGATCTGCGAGACCGGCATCGGCAAGCCCTTGCACTGCCGCAATCGTGTCCTCGACGTCGACGACTCCCCACTGCCCGCGAAGACGGTTACGGTACTCCCGCCCGTATCCGCTCGATCCGCCGTAGTTGACGTCGATCACTCCGATTCCGCGGCTGGTGAAGTACGCGAACACCGGGTTGAGCGCGGGCGCGACGTGGGCCGTCGGACCTCCGTGCACAAAAGCCACGTAAGGCGGCAGTTCTCCTTCGAGCCCGCGGTAGTCGGGGTTGCGCGGCGCATAGGCGATCGCATGGACCTCGCGCTGTGGGCCCTGGAAGGTCATCGACTCGCCCTGCGGGAGGTAGTCGGCGTCGGGAATCGTCTCTCGTCCCGAGCGGATTTCCACCAGCGAGCGGGTGTCGAGATCCAACAGCCTCAGCCCGCTGGCACTGTGTGCACCGCCCGCGCGCAACAGCACGGACGATCCGCGGCGGCCACCGAGGGAAATGGAGGTGAGCCCGCCGAGGTCGATGTCGTCGAGCGATCCGGTGACCGGATCGAGGATGCCGAGTGTATCGGTGCCGAAGGTCCTGACCGTCAACAGCTTTCCGTCGTCGAGCACCGAGTACCACTGCGCGCCGAGCTGCCACAGCGGAGCGCCGAAGTCCGCATCCGCTGCATGCAAAGCCACTACGTCTGCGTCGACGGATGTCCGGTACAGGTTCCACCATCCGGATCGGTCGCTGATGACGTACAGCGACTCGTCGTCGATCCACTCCGGTTGCAGCACGGATTCCTCGGTACCGCCGAGGATTGTTCGAGACACTCCGGTGGCCAGATCGACGATTCGGAGTTCGGTTCCATCCCAGGGCATCTGCGGGTGGTTCCAGGCGACGAACGCCAGTGTGCTCCCATTCGGCGAGAGCCTCGGGTACGCCAGGAAGTCCGATCCCGAGGCCAGCGATCGAACGCCGGAACCGTCGAGTGCGATCGCGCAGATGTCGCGGGAAACCTTCGCCCCGTCATGGGTTTCGCGAACCGCCAGCACTTCGTTGCCGACGATCGACAGTTCGCCGTATCGAACCGCTGCCGCCACGGCAGGCGCCGGGGTCAACGGCACCGGCGTCTCACCGGGCTTGCCGATATGGACGCGTTGATCGGAGAACTCCGAGAACACGATCCGACCGTCATCGGTCGCGGTCCACGCCCCACCCCCGTATTCGTGAACACGGGTGCGCGCGTTGAAAGGCTCGGGCAGTAGTGAAGTGACGACACCGTTCTCGATGCGGCAAATGGTGGTGCGCCCACCCTCGGTCGGCCGCATCTCCGACCACCACACCTCATCGCCGACGAACCGACCCCCTTCGACGGGGTGTCCGCTGGCGGAGAGATCGACGGCGGAAATCGGGGATGGCCAGGAACCGAAGGGCAGCGCTGCAGGGGTCACACCGACCAGGGTAGGTGAGTCACTCCCCCGTCGCCGTGCTCACCTTCGCGTCGGCGACGACGGAACTAGCCGACCGGTTGAAGCAGATCGGGGTTGTCGTTCTTGACGCTGTTGACCATCGAGCTGACCTCGTAGGGCACCAAGCTGGGTTCGGGGATAGCGGCCAGCATCTCCTGGACCGAACCCAGATCGGTCATCGCCGGGTCCAGCCAAGCGGCCCGAAGGGACTCCGGCACGATCACCGGAGAGCGATCGTGAATGTGACCGAGTGCGTCCGCGGCGGGAGCCGTCAACACCGTGACCGACCAGACCCATCGATCCGGGTCCTCCTCGGACTTCGACGGGTCACGCCACAGCTCGTACAAGCCGGCCATCTCCAGAACCCCGCTGGAGTGCAGAAAATAGGGCACTTTTTTGCCGTCGCGCTTCTCCCATTCGTAGTAGCCATCGGCAGGGACGATGCACCGCCTACGGGCTGCTGCTTTCTTGAACGCCGGTTTCTCGGTGATCGTCTCGGATCTTGCGTTGATGAGCCTGCTACCGATCTTGATGTCCTTGGACCACGACGGGATCAGACCCCAGCGAACCGAACGCAACTGACGGACGGCGTCGGCCTCGGGCTCGTCTTTGGGTGCGCGCTCGAGAATGGTCCGCACTGTCTGCGTGGGCGCGACGTTGTACGCCGGGGGCAGCTCTTCGCCGATGGTCTCGGCAATGTCGAAGACTGCCCGCAGGTCATTGTCGCTCTGGGTACTGGCATACCGTCCGCACATAAAGAAAATTGTCGCATCCCGCACCGACAAGAAAGGCCTGGTCCACTATGCCTGGATGTGCTGGGCACCGACCTGGCACGATAGAGGGGTGAACCAACCGCAGGCGAACCATCAGACGCGTCAACATCGCACGTTGCAGCAGTCGACCAAGCTGCAGAACGTGCTGTACGAGATCCGCGGCCCGGTACACGCCCACGCGGCGCGACTGGAAGCCGAAGGCCATCGGATTCTCAAGCTCAACATCGGCAACCCTGCGCCGTTCGGTTTCGAGGCGCCCGATGTCATCGTCCGTGACATGATCGCCGCGTTGCCGTATGCGCAGGGCTACTCGGAGTCGAAGGGCATTCTGTCCGCCCGGCGTGCGATCGTCACGCGCTACGAGCTCGAACCTGGCTTCCCCGAACTCGACGTCGACGACATCTACCTGGGTAACGGCGTGTCCGAGCTCATCACGATGACGATGCAGGCACTGCTCGACGACGGTGACGAGGTCCTGATCCCGGCGCCCGATTACCCACTGTGGACGGCGATGACGACGCTCGCGGGCGGCAAGGCCGTGCACTACATCTGCGACGAGGAAAACGAGTGGAACCCCGACCTCGCGGACATCGAATCGAAGATCACGCCCAAGACGGTGGCGCTGTTGGTGATCAACCCGAACAACCCGACCGGTGCGGTGTATTCGAAGGAGATCCTGCGGGGCATCGTCGAGCTGGCTCGTAAGCATCAGCTCCTACTGTTGGCCGACGAAATCTACGACCGCATCCTCTACGACGACGCCGAACACACGTCGTTGGCAAGCCTTGCTCCCGATCTGCTGTGCTTGACGTACAACGGGCTGTCCAAGGCGTACCGGGTGGCTGGGTACCGGGCAGGGTGGCTCGCGATCACCGGACCCAAGGCCCATGCGGCCGGATTCCTCGAAGGTATCGATCTGTTGGCGTCGACCAGACTGTGTCCCAATGTGCCCGCACAACATGCGATTCAGGTGGCGCTGGGCGGACATCAGAGCATCGGTGATCTCATTCTTCCCGGCGGCCGACTGCTCGAGCAGCGTGACGTCGCGTGGCAGAAGTTGAATGAGATCCACGGCGTCTCGTGTGTGAAACCGCGCGGTGCTCTGTACGCATTTCCGCGCCTCGACCCGGAAGTACACGAGATTTACGACGACGAGAAGCTTGTCCAGGATCTGTTGTTGCAGGAGAAGATCCTGGTGGTGCAGGGCACCGGTTTCAACTGGCCCGGACACGACCATGTGCGCATCGTCACGCTTCCGTGGGCGCGTGATCTTTCGGAGGCGATCGAACGGTTCGGCAACTTTCTTGCTTCGTACAAGCAATAGGGTCACCGGTTCGGGGTTTGCGGGTTCCAGTTCCGTAGCTGACCGTAAAGTAGGGAAATTAATTGAAAAGTGACATATAAAACAGTTCCATGCTCCTGCCAAGTCGGCTATAGATCTGTACATTGGCGTACGGCACCTCGCGTGCCCGAGCACTGGTCGTACCCCACCCCCCCGGGGCGATCAGGAAGGTGGCGGGGGACGCCCCCCCTGCTCCCCGCCACCGAGCTCCATAACGGAAGCCAGATTGCAGCATCCCGATCCGATGAGGCTGCAGACCGCTCGCCGCTCCCCGATACTGTGTCACCGTGGATTCACACGGTCATGGTCATGGGCACGGACATAGCAACACACCCGCACCGCTCGGACCCGTCGCTGCACGGATAGTGGTGGGGCTTCTCGTCGCGATCGGACTATGTGTGATCGGCGGTGCAATTGCACTGTGGCCGAGCCAGCAGCACGTCGACGTACCGCTCCCGTTCAATACCTCCGGCGGTCGCGCGGTCCAAAGCGAAGCGGGCACGATTGTGTCGCAAGACATCGGGCCCTGCGGCAGCGCCTCTTCCGGACGTGTCTTCACCGGTAATCCGACGCCACCTGCGAGCGCAGGATACGACTGCCAACGCAGCATCGTCACGATCGACTCGGGACCGAATGCAGGCACGCGGACCCTGATCGAAGTCGTACCGGGCCCCGGTCAACCGGACCTTCGCACCGGTGAGAGCATTCGGCTGGTCCGGCAGACCGATCCCACCGGAACCACCCAGTATTCGTTCAACGACTACGCCCGCGGACTGCCACTCGCAGTCATCGTCGGTGTATTCGCTGTCGTCATCTGCATCGTTGCGAGGTGGCGTGGCTTTCGTGCGCTGCTGGGATTGATCGTGGCGTTCGGCGTGCTCGTCGGATTCATGCTTCCTGCAATTCTCGACGGCGCACCTGCCATTCCCGTCGCCTTGGTCTCCGGTGCTGTCATTCTGTACGGCGTTCTCTACCTTGCGCACGGCGTCAATCTGCGGACGAGTTCTGCCCTCCTCGGAACTCTCATGTCGATGGCGTTGGCGGCTGTGTTGTCCTATGTTGCGATTCGGATGACCCATCTGACGGGGCTGTCGGAGGAACAGAACACCGACGTTCAGGCCTACATCCAACAAGTCAGCATCACCGGACTGCTCCTTGCGGGGTTCATCATCGGGTCGCTCGGCGTCCTCAACGACGTGACGATCACCCAGGCGTCGACTGCATTCGAGATCGCCTCGGCGGACGCAACGACGACGCGACGGCAGATCTTCTCCTCCGCGATGCGCGTGGGGCGTGACCATATCGCCAGCACCGTCTACACCCTGGTGCTGGCGTATGCCGGTGGGGCGCTTCCACTTCTGCTGCTGTTCAGCGTCACCGGCCGCTCCATCCAGGATGTTCTGACCGGTGACGCCGTGGCCATCGAGATCGTCCGCTCTTCGGTCGGCGGTATCGCGCTGGCGCTGTCCGTTCCGCTGACCACTGCCATCGCGGCTATGCTCGCCCGGCCGGGAGGACCGCCGGAGCCTTCGGAGACGCCTGTGAAGAAGGCAGGCAGGCACTCTCGCTAGGAGAGCCGAAGAGTCATGCGAAGGCTGCCGCGACGCTCTCCGACAACAGATCACCGTGGTGCGTGCTGAGCCCGTTACGCAAGCCTGCGTCCGCCTCGCATGCCTCTTCCCAACCTTTGTCGGCGAGCGCGCAGACGTAGGGCAGTGTCGCGTTGGTCAACGCGTACGTCGACGTCCGTGGGACAGCGCCCGGCATGTTCGCGACGCAGTAGAACACCGACTCGTGCACCCGGTACGTCGGGTCGGCGTGCGTAGTGGGAACCGAGTTCTCGAAGCAGCCACCCTGGTCGATGGCGATGTCGACGAGCACCGAACCGTGCTTCATACGCTGAACGAGACTGTCGGAGACCAACATCGGCGCCCTTGCGCCGGGTACCAGTACCGCCCCGATCACCATGTCGGCGGCAAGAACGGCCTGTTCGAGCTCGAAGGCGCTGGACGCGACCGTCTTGACGCTGCCGTGATACAGATCGTCGATGGCACGCAGCGCCTTCACATCGAGGTCCAGCACCGTGACGTCGGCGTGCATGCCGTGGGCGATGGCGACGGCGTTCCTTCCCGACACGCCTGCACCGATGACGACGACGTTCGCCGGACGCACCCCGGGCACTCCCCCCATGAGAACGCCGCGGCCGCCACCGCTGGCCATCAAATGATAGGCACCTGCCTGCGGTGCCAGCCGGCCGGCAACCTCACTCATCGGCGCCAGCAGTGGGAGTGATCCGTTCGGAGCAGTGACGGTCTCGTAGGCGATTGCGGTGGTGCCCGATCCGAGCAAGGCGTCGGTGCAGGGCTTCGACGCGGCCAAATGCAGAAAGGTGAACAAGACCTGATCACGCCGGAGCAGTGCGTACTCCTCGGCGATCGGCTCCTTGACTTTGAGCAATAGGTCGGCCGCGTCCCACACCTTCGCGGCCTCGGCGAAGATTTGCGCGCCTGCCGCTTTGAAGTCGGTGTCGCAGAACGACGAACCGACGCCTGCTTCGGATTCGACGATGACTTCGTGTCCGTGCGAGACCAATTCGTGTACGCCCGCTGGGGTGATGGCCACCCGGTACTCGTTGTTCTTGATCTCGCGAGGAATTCCGATCTTCATGGCGGCCTCCTGAATAATGATTCGACGGATTGCCACAATTGTGAATTATAAAGAGAAAGGGGGCCAACAGATGTGAACATAATTCTGTAGATTGGCCAGATGGGATCTGATAATTCAGCTCGTGGCGCGCAAGTGGGGCGTGAGCCGAACGATGTTCGGTACACGGCAGATGCTCGAAAGACGCCACTCGACGACATCGACCACATCCTCATCGACGTTCTTCGGCACAACGCCCGCACACCCAACAATGCACTTGCTGCGGCAGCGGGTATCGCACCATCGACCGCGCTGGGACGGGTGCGTTCCCTCGTCGAGCGCGGAGTGATTCGCGGGTTCCATGCCGAAATCGATCCCGAAGCCCTCGGGCAGGGCATCCAGGCCATGATCTCGGTCCGCCTGCAGGCGGATGCCCGGCGAAGGATCAACGAATTCGGTGAGCAGATCGCGGCGCTCGAGGAAACGCTGAACATCTATTTCATCGCGGGCGCGGACGACTTTCTGATCCACATATCTACGGTGGACACCGCTGCACTACGCAACTTCGTCGTGGACAACCTCAGTGCCCATCCAGCCGTCGCCGCTACCGAGACGATTCTGATATTCGAGCACATTCGCTCGCGGAATCCGGTCGCCTGAGACCTGGATCAGGGAGCGGGCGGGAAGAGCGGCGGCAAGGTAGGCAGCGTGAAGTCCGGCAGGCCGGGGATCAGCGGCGGTGGAGGAGGAGGCGGCGGCGGTGCGACCTCCGGCTCGGAAGATTGCTCGGTCGTTCGATCCTCGGTCACTTGCTGGCGCGTCGGTTCGACAATCTCGGTTTCGGGTTCGACGACCGGGGCTTCGGGGATGGTCCCCACAGGCGGCGGCGGGGGCGGAGCGGGAATCACCGGAGGTGCTGCCGGAGGGGAAGGCGTCCCTGCCACGCTCGACGTGGCCGGCGGCTGCGTCACCGCGGTCTCGACGACAGCGGCCGTGTTCGGACGCGTCACGACGAATCCCGATACTGCGATCACCGCTGCAGCAGCAACTCCGAATACGGACCACGCCCGAATTCGACGCCTTCTGAGCACGTCTTCGTCTTCACCGTCGTCTTCTTCGTAGTCCGCGTCCAGCCAGTAGACCTTTTCGAGCGCGAAGTGTTTCGGGGCGGGCGAAGACGACTCGACTTCCCTCGCGTCCGGCACAGGAGCAACGGCAGGTGCGGCCACGGTAGGAGCCACGGGCGGGGCTTTCGGCGGGTAGAACGGCCGCGCACCCGTGTCTGCAGCAGGTAAATTTTTCCGCGAGTTCGCTGCGCCGGGAATCGTTTCGACAGGACGAGGCGCAACGAATCCGGCCGCGGGTACAGGTACAGGTTCCGGCCGGAACGGCGCTGCTGGAGTGGGGCGCGCCGGCATCGTCCGGGGCGGCACATTCTGCGGGTACTCCGCCGGCCGTGCCGAGAGTGCTGCGCCACGGGCCGAGACAGTTTCCGGCTCGTTCGGAGTGATCGCCGGCAAATGCAGAGATGGGCCGACGCGTTCACGAACGAGCGGGATGCGCGACCCACCACCGATGAGAACGACGGCGTCGATCGGAACGTTTGCATCGATGAGAACACTGCGCGCGAACTCGATGGCCTGATCGATGTGGTCGGCGATCAATGCCTCGAAGTTGTCCCGCGAGAGCAGGATCATGCCGCTTTCGTCGGGCAGGCAGACCGCGTCGTTGCTCGACAGCCGTTCCTTGGCCACACGGCACCGACGCTCGAACAGGTCCATGTCGGCAGCATCGCTCGGCTTGCCTAGGCGTGCGAGCTGATTGTCACGAAGGAATTCGTCGATGAGATCTCCGCTGAACGCACTGGAGCGTTGCGTGACGACGACTCGACGGGCCGCCAGGTTCACGACGCTGACGTTCAGACCCGAACTTCCCAGGTCGAACAATGCGACGGTAGAGAATCCCGCCGCTTCACCACTGACGACGAGGTATTCGAGGACTGCCTCGACCTCGGGCACGAGGCGGTAGTTCTGTAGGTGCTGATTCTCCAGAGCGCGGTGCAGTGTGTCTGCCTGATGTGCGTCCCGGTACGCGACGCCGGTGGTCATCGATGGCTCGGACTCGGCGGCCAGCGCGCTGATCGACTCGGCGGCCAGGTACTCGACGTGATCGTCGACCGTGTCGATGACTTGATTGTGGAAGAACAACTGCTGAGGGGCTTCGAGCAAACGGGTCGACGAGACGCGAGCATTGGCCGTCCCGTTGCGTGGCTGAGCCATACGCACGGCGTGGGCGCCCATGGACACCCCCAACAACACAGTCATCTCTCTTGCCTCGCTTCGCGGTAGACGGTCGGACTCCGATACTCGCCCGAGGGGCCACGCTACCGGGTGTGTGGCCGAAGTGCGGCGCGGCCCCGTCAGCTCCGAGGTCAGTTCACATCCGAATCGTCTTCGACGACAGAGCCGTCCTCGTAGTAGAAACCGTCCTCGGTGTATTCGACGTTGCCGGTATCCGGATCGGCGCCTGGTTCGACGGGGTCGAAGGTGTCCACCGGCTCTGGAACGGGCTCCGGCTCGGGCATCGGGATCGGCTCCGGCAGCGCAGGCGCACTCTCGGTGACCGAGGAATTTCCGGCAGGGATCGAGCCGGGATCGATTCCGATCCCGGGCGGCGGGGCGGTATTGCCCCGTACCGCGACGATTGCCCAGACCAGCAGAACCACTGTGGCTACTGCCCCCAACCAGGCGGCGTCTCGTACCGACCACTGCATACGACGGGGACTTCGCGACGCGGGGACCGATGCCGGTGGGGTCTCGATCGGCCCCGACCAGTTCGGGGCTGCCCAGTTCTGGGCCGTCCCCGCAGGGACCGTCCACTCAGGGGGCGCGTCCACAGGCGCTGGCAGTACCGGGGCGAGCGCCACCGGGACCGTCTGCATCGGCGCTGTCTCCATCGCCGCCTGGGCCGTTTCCGCGTCCGACGTCCTCAGCTCCTGCGTCGCGGCTTCCGCCTCGGAAACCACAGCCGGCTCGGGAACTACAGCGGGCGGCGTGCTCGCGTGATGCTCCGCCAGCAGCGTCGCGAGAGTCATCGTGGGAGCGATCGGTGCAGCCTCCAGCGCTGCTCCTTCCGCGATGACCGACATCGGTGAATCCGGAACTACGACGTCGACGACCCATCTACGTTCGACGAGTGACCGCACGATCGGCATGTGCGAGCCACCACCGATGAGCAACACCGCATCCGGAGTCGACGGGACCGCCCACGCGAGTGCCTGAAGGATCAGCGGGGCTGCGGCGTCGTCGAAATCGTTGCGAGTGATCAACACCGGCCCGTTGTTCGGCGCGCGGACACCCGCGGCCGTGCTGAGCATCTCTTTGAGGTCGCGGAAGAAGACGCGGTATTCGCGTTCACCTTCCACGCCTTCCGCGGGGGGAAGGATATTCTTGGCCATGACGATCTTCTCGACTACCCCGTCGAGTGCGTCACCCGACAGAGTCGGAGTGCGTCGACTTCGGGTGACATCGCCTGCTGCTACGTCCAACGTGAGCGCGGTCGTACCGTTCGTTCCGAGGTCGAGCACCAGTAATGCCCGCGCCGTCGCGAGCCTCTCGATCGAGCGCGCGTAGGCGAGCACCGCCGAACCCTCGTCGACCATTCGAATGGTGGAGTTTTCACTACTGTCGAGCGAGTCCAAGAGCGAGGCCACTACGTCCGAATCGCGTCCGGTGAGTACCACATCGTCGAACGGTCCGCAGTCGGCAAGCTTGCCGTTGAGGAGCCAATGGGCTCCTTCGGCGTCTATCGAATCCTCGATGCGGCGCCCGTCTCTCAGGTAAGAGATCCGGACGGCACTCGGCTCCACGGCTATGCCGCAGACTCCACTCACCGGCACTGAGTTCCTTCATTTATTGGGCCCGACGAAGCCCTCACTGTACTTCTTCACCCCACCTACCTCGGGCGCATACGGGCAGGGCAAGTCCCCATACAGCGGTGATGCTCATCTCGATTGAAATCCGAATCCAAGGGAAACCCGCTGGTAGGTAACCAATCCAAGAGCAGCCGAACAATTCGAGCCGACGCTTCAAAACAATCTACTATATTGTTTGGGAAGGTCTGGGGAGACAGCTGGGTTGCAAACATGGACGTGTTGCAAACCCACAGTCAGTACGAGGCCGTCCGGTCTCGGAAAGTTGCGAGATTCAGTGGAGGTTCGTATGGAGACGCTCGATGCTGCAGATGTGACCAGGATTCGTGAAGTTCTGGACAAATTCGGGAAGCTTCCACTACCAGCGTCGGGCATCGAGGACTCGGCCGATCTCTACGACAGCGGCCTCACCTCGCATGCCAGCGTCAACGTCATGATCGCTCTCGAGGACGAGTTCGATATCGAATTCCCCGATGCCATGCTGCAGAAGGCCACGTTCGCCAGCATCGAGTCCATCGCCACAGCCGTCGCACAGCTCACGGACTGAGGGCTATGACCACCGCTTACCGGGACGCCCTAGACATCTCGAACATGTCCGAGGTACTGACCACAGTGCGTTCGTTCGCCGATGAGGTCGATCGCGATGCCCGATTCCCGACCGAGTCCATGGAGGCGATTCGCCAAGCCGGTCTCCTCGAGGCAGGCATTCCCGTGCACTTCGGTGGCGGCGGTCTTTCCCTTACTCAACTCGCGCATATCGCACGGTCACTGGGCGCAGAATGCGCCTCTTCGGCCATGATCTTCGTGATGCATCAGTCCCAGGTACTGAGCATCGTCCGGCACGGGAAGTCCGACGCCATGGAATCGTTGCTGCGTCGGTTCGTTGTCGAACGTCCGCTGGTGGCCTCGGCGACCACTGAAATCAACATCGGTGGCGACGTGCGAACCAGCGGGTGCGCGGTCGAATACGACGGCGATCGGATCACCTTGTCGAAAACTGCTCCGGTGATCTCTTATGGCGAATACGCACAGTTCGTCCTCGCGACGGCTCGCCGCTCGGTGGACAGTCCCCCGAGCGATCAGGTGTTGGTCGTCTGCGAGAAGCCGGACGTCGTGCTCGAACGCACCGGCGACTGGGACACCCTCGGGTTCCGTGGAACGTGCAGCCCCGGATTCCAACTCGAGGCAACTGCCACGACGTCGAGCATTCTGGGTGACAGCTACGGCGATATCTCCGCGCAGACGATGCTGCCTGCCGCGCATGTGCTCTGGAGTGCCGCGTGGCTTGGCATCGCTGATGCGGCAGTCGCCAAGGCGCGCAGGTCCGTTCGCAAGGCTGCCAGTCGCACGCCGGGAGTCACTCCGCCGAGCGCACTTCGGCTCGCCGAGCTGTATGTCGTGCACGAGCAGCTCGTCGACGCGGTATTCGGCGCGGCAGCAAAGTACGAGGCCATCGCGGACTCCCCCGGAGATCTCGGTGCTATCGGTTTCGCGGTGCGAATCAACAACCTCAAGGTGACTGCGTCCTCACTCGTCATCGACATCGTCGGCAAAGCGTTGCAGATCTGCGGCATTTCCGGCTACCGACAGGACTCCGATATGAGCATCGGTCGTCACCTGCGGGACGCGCACGGCTCCGCCATCATGGTCAGCAACGAGCGCATTCTCGGGCACAACTCCCAACTTGCGCTCGTCTACAAAGGTAACTGAATGACTGCACACGCGAACCCCACCGAGATTTCCGAACTCGATTCTGCGCGAGCACGATTCCGCGAGGAACTCGTTGCCGCCGAACTCCTCGTACCCAGCTCGGTGGAGGGTCTCTACGGCCGCTCGGGTGAATTCGAGGACATCATCGACAGAATCGACGAGGTCGTCGATGCCGCGGGACGATCCGAGCACGGCTTCTCGGCTCCGCGATTCCGCTTCCCGCCGGTTTTCCCGCGGGAAGCATTCGAGCGCACCGATTACATCGCCTCGTTTCCCAACCTGACCGGCGCCATCAACACCTTCGACGGTGACAACAAGGCCCATGCCTCGTTGCTCGCGGACCGCGCCGAAGGCAAGGACTGGGATCACCACCTCGAGTCCGCAGGCACCATGCTCGTTTCGGCCGCATGCCACCCTTCGTACTCGATGATGACGGGCGTACTTCCGGAAGACGGCCGGTTGCTCGATATCTACGGCTACTGCTTCCGGCACGAGCCGGCGGTGGATCCCGCACGGATGCAAGCATTTCGGATGCACGAGTACGTTCGCGTCGGCACTCCGGACGAGGCCGTCGCACACCGCGAACGCTGGGTGGTGCGAGGCATGGAGGTGCTTGCCGATCTCGGCCTCGAAGCCGAAGCCGTCATCGCCAACGACCCGTTCTTCGGACGCGCAGGCCGCATGCTGGCCGCGAACCAGCGCAACGAGAACCTCAAGACCGAACTGGTCGTCAAACTTTACGGAGATCTCGACGACGGCACCGCGGTGGTCTCGTGCAATTGCCACCGTGACCATTTCGGTCACACGTTCGGAATTTCCACGGTCGACGGCGAACCCGCACACAGCGCGTGCGTCGGCTTCGGTATGGAGCGCATCGCACTGGCGATGTTGCGCACCCACGGCCTCGACAGTCGAAAGTGGCCCGCTTCCATTTCCCGCTGAACGAACGACAACCAACAACGAGGGGATCGTCCTGTGAGCACCCGAAGTACGGCAGAGCGGAACACGGACACCTCTCATGTCGACGTGAATCCGCATACTGCCGGCGGAAAGTACTCGACGTGGTTCGGCCCCGAATCGGAAAGCTTGTTCGGAACCGTGCACGTACCCGCGGGCGGGCGCGCACGGGGCGGTGTAATCCTGTGTCCGCCATTGGGCAAGGAGCAGGTCGACTCCTACCGCGGCTTGACTCTGCTTGCGCAGAAGCTGTGCGATTCGGGTCTGCTCGTACTTCGGTTCGACTACTTCGGCACCGGAGATTCCGCCGGCGATCAGGACTCGGCAGACATCGTCGCGAAGTGGACCCGCAGCATCGTCACTGCCGCCGGGTTCGTGCGCTCGAGCGGGGTCGACGCGGTGGCGCTCGTCGGGTTGCGTGCCGGTGCGTTACTGAGCGCTGCGGCGTTCTCGCAGGTCGGTCCATTGACCGCAGTTGCCCTCTGGGACCCGGTCGTTCGCGGTCGGTCCTATTTGCGCGAGCAGCGTGCCCTGTATTCGGTCAGTGTCACCCAGGACTCCGAGGAGGATGCTCGGGTGTCGATGATCGGTGCCGTGCTGCACCCGGATGTGACCTCGGACCTCGCGGCTCTCGATATCTCCAAGCTCGAATCGATCGAGTGCCCGGTCCTTGTCGCCACCCGCCCGGAACGTGCTGATGCCAAGCCGATTCGGACCCTGGTGGAGAAGCAGAACGCCGAAGAGCACACGTTGTCCGATCACGAACTGTTTCTCGAACCTTCGGATTTCGAGGTGGTGCTGCCCACCGCGGACATCACCCATCTGGCTCGTTGGCTCTCGGATCGTTTCGACGGCAGCGAAGCACCGGTGTCGGTGACACTGCGTGATCATGCCGAGTTCGGTAGCGGCGAAAGTACCGTGGTCGAGACGACGCAATCTCTCGGGCCGAACGCCCTGTTCGCCATCAGGACCACCTCCCCGTCGTGCGCGGCGGGCGGACCGACCCTCGTTCTCTACCCGACCGCGAACGAACACCGAGTCGGACCTGTTCGTCTGTGGGTCGAGATGGCCCGTTACCTTGCTGCCCAGGGTGTTTCGGTTCTCCGATTCGATCGCCGCGGCACCGGCGAAAGCGGGCTGGTGTCGGACGACGAGATCACCGAGCTCTACAGCGAAGAAGGCAACGAGGATGCACTGACGGCAGTGCAGCAATCAGGAGCCGGACCGCGCAACGTCGTGGTGTCCGGGATGTGCTCGGGTTCTTGGTACTCCAGCTTTGCAGCAGCCGAACTGGGCGTGAATTCCGCGGTCCTGTTGAACAGCCTCGACTGGACGACCAAACGGCTCGAGTTCGTCAAGCGTTCCTCGATGGTGCACGAGGACAAAGGCTTTGTCGCGTCCGCATTGGATCGCCTGCACCATGTCGGCGTCCGCGTGAAGAACAGCCTGCAGCCCTCGATGCCGTATCGCATGTGGTTGTGGCTCGGGTTACGCGGTCTCATCCAGGTTCCGGAGATTTCTCTACGCAGGTTGGAGTCGAAGAACGTGCGAACCACTGTCCTTCTGTCTCCGACGGACACTGCATGGTTCGTGGACAACCGCGGCCCGGAGGGAATGCGACGGCTGCGTCAGCAGTCCGACACCCGATCCGGTTCGACGACGGTCAAGTCCTTCGAGGTCGGCGATCACTCGCTGTACAGCCGCGATCTGCGGGAGACGGTTCGCCGAGAGCTCGTCGACGCGGTGAACGAGGCCTTCGACATGGAGATCGGCTTGCCTGCGCCCCCTGTACCCGTGCGGTGGCGGCCTCTGTGAAACACCGCGCCCCGAAGATCGCACCACCGCGACACCACAATCTCGAGCGGCTCGAGTGGTATCCACTCGAGCCGGTTCGTTGGGACATGGGCCTCATGTCTCACACGATGCCGATTCAGCAGGTCAGCCAGGCCCAGATCTCTTATCGACCCGAGACACCAGGCGACCCGCAGGTACCCGACGACGCCGCGGACGGGAAAAGTTCCGACCGCAACCTGGCACTGAACTCTCTGGCCTTGATGCTGTCCACCGTCATCACCGGCGGCCTCGGGTTGCTGTTCTGGGCTGCAGCCGGCCGGTTGTACCCGGTGGCCGAGGTCGGCAGCGCCTCCGCGGTGATCACCTCGGCCGTCATGCTCTCGACATTGTCCAACCTGAGCCTCGGGTCGATGTACGAGCGGTTTCTGCCCGATTCCGGCCGACTGGCACGGTCTTTCGTCGTGCGCGGTTACCTGACGATCACTGCGTTCGCGTTCGTCCTCGGGTGCGTGTTTCTGCTCTTCGCGCCGGTCGACAAGATGTTCACCAGCACCGCCGAAATCGTCACTTTCCCACTGTTCGTTGCGGTACTCGCGGTCTTCGCGCTGCAAGATCAGACGTCGTCCGGGCTCGGAGTCGCACGCTGGGCTGCAGCGAAGAACGTCTTTCATGCCGTCGTGAAATTCGGTCTGCTTCTTGCTTTGTTCGCGACGGCCCGGAGCACGTCGATCATCGCGGCGTGGGCCATCCCAGCGGTCATCGCGTCGGTGGTCGTTCTTCGCCACATCCTGCGGGCGCTGCGAACCGAGCCGCGATATCAGTTGGAGCCCAATCTTCCGCCGCGTCGAGAGCTGTGGTCGTACTTCGGATCCGCCTACGGCATCACCGCACTCGGTTCACTCGCTCCGCTGCTGATCCCGATGATCGTAGTGGCCACGTTGGGCACCGAGAGCAACGCGTATTTCTCGTTGACCTGGTCGATAGTCAGTGCCCTGTACATCCTGATCAGTGTCCTCGTGGGTCCGTTCGTCGCGGAGGTCGCCGCACATCCGGATCAGTTCTCGCGATTGACCAAACGTTTCATGACGATGGTCGCCGTCGTGGCGCTGGGGGGTTCGTTCTTTCTCGCGTTCATTGCACCGTTCGGGTTGGGGATCGTGGGGGCGGAGTACCGCGAGAACGGCACGATCATCGTCCAACTTGCCGCGTTCACCATTCCGCTCTCGGTCGTGGGATCGCTCTACGACGGCCTTGCGCGTGTCCAACGAAAAATGCGACTGGCTGTCGTGGTGCAGGTGATCGCGACGTCGATCATCATCATCGGTTCGCTGAGCCTGTCGTCCTCACTCGGCATCGCCGCTGTCGGCTGGGCATACCTGGCGGCCGAAGGATTCGGCGCACTCGTGTTGATCGTGCCGCTGATTCGATGGATCAGGCTGTTGGCGCATCGTGACGGCCCGCCTCCACCGGAGGATCCGCTCCCTCCCGCCCCGCCCGGGCCACGCCCGTACCCGACAGTCCTGGCCGAACGGCCGCAGCAGTTCGCGAACGGTGATTACGCCCGCGAGTACAGCTCCAGCGGTGCGCACCACATCGATTCCAGGCCTCGTATCTTCGACCCTGGCCGTATCCACGCCCCCTACCGTCGGCCGGCACCGGAGAGGGGTGCGCCGTGAGCCGAAACGCGATCACGTACAAGGCAACTGCAATGGATATGTTGCGGTCGGATTCTCGGCTCATCGGCGGACTCGGGCCCGCAGATTTCGGTGGCATCGAACGTGTCCGAGCGCGCCTTCGCAAACTGGCCTCGGCGGGCCCTGCCGCTCGACTGGGTCTGCGTGTCACGCCGTCGACGCGGCAGTGGGCGTACGAACCCGACGCAGTCTGCGCCGAGGTGGAATCCGCGCCGCCGATCACGGCAGCGGGTATCGCCGGTGCCCTCGTCGAACTCTCCTCGACGGCGTCGGCGGAAGTCCCGTTGCGCGGCCGCCTTGCCGGAGAGTACCTCCTTCTGGATCTGTCGCATGGATTGAGCGATGCGTTGTTGCCGGTGGAGCTATACGCCTATCTGGCCGATCCTTCCGAGGATCCCCCTCTCCCTGCCTGGGCGACGGCACCCGTTGTGAAAAGCCCTCTGCCACGGGCGTTCAGCAGTTGGGCGGTTCGTAATCCGCGCAAGGTCGGCGCTGTTCTGTCCGGACGGCTACGTGCCTCACGCTCTGCTTCGACGGCGACCACAGCAGAGAACACTGCGGTGCCGAGACGCATCCCGTGGACTCGATCACCCGCGATGGCAACCGCGACGTCACGGGCAGGCGCTCCGACGGCACTTCGCTGCTGGCGTGATCGCAACGCCCCCGACCTGTCGGTGGCGTCGATGCTATGCGGTGCCGTCGCGAATGCAATTGCTGCACAGGGCATTTCCGTCGCACAGTCACTGACCTTCCTGTTCGATTGCAGACGCTATCTCCCGACGAGCGATCTGGTGCTGGGGAATTTTGCGGTCGGGATCGACTTTCACGGGCTCGATCCCGCATCCCCACGTGCGGTCCACGGCGCCGTCGCCCACGCGATCGAGAATGGACGTCCGCTCGCGGCAGGGACATTGAGTGCGCTGTCGTATCTGCGGACCGGCGCGGCGTTACCTGCCACCGCGGTCGACAGCGCGCCGGTGAACGCCGACGCACGGCTTACGTTCTCCGACATCGGGCGGATACGGCAGTTGGACGGTATCGCATGGACCGCGGATCCTGAGAACAGCCAGTTCTATCCGCTCAGTGAACCTGCGCTGCCCGACTCGGTGGTGATCACGTCCATGCACGTCCGCGATACTTTCCAGGTGTCGGCGTCGTTCCACGGCAATGTCTTCGACGTCGAGACCGTCCAGTCCGCCTTGGACGTAGCATTGTCCGATCCCATCGCTATGTTCAGCGGCCAGGAGTGACCACCATGAGTACTCAGCTTCGACAAGCCCGCGCAGCGCTGCAGGGCAAGCCGACGACGGGCCCCGACGCATCGTTGTGGGCCAGGATCGGCTACTGGGCGGGCATGGCGGTGCTGCAGATTCTTCTCGTGGAGTTCGTCGTTGCCGCGTCCTGGCGCGGGCTCTACAGCTACCGCACCAATTTCGTCAGTGAGCTCGGTGTCGCGTTCTGCGGGCCGACCGGCAATTGGCCGTGCAGCTCGCTGTACCCATTGATGAACGTGTCCATTGCACTGTTCGGTCTTTGTCTTGTCGTCGCCGCGACGGCGTGGATGGTCATCGGTGTCGTCGACGTTCGCGGCGGTATTCTCCTGTGCGCGGCCGGGTTCGGCGGCATTGTTGCCGGGGTCGTGAACCAGGGCCTGAACTACGGCGTGCACTCGTTCGGCGCGACCGTCTTCTTCGTCGTGGGAAGCCTTGGACTGATCGTCGCCGGTGGTCACCGCTCACTGCGCCGCACGATCGGCATCATCGTGACGACTCTCGGCGGGATCGGACTCACCGCGACGTTGTTGTACATCGGCGGTCACAGTGTCGGAATAGGGATCGGCGCCGTCGAGCGAATCGTCGTCTATTCCATCCTTGCCGGAACAGTGATATTGGCGGTAGCGCATCGCGCGACGGCTCGGCGCATGAAGATCGTGGCCTCCGCTGCCACCTCGAATCCCCTCGAAAATCGATGACGCAGCAGGTAGACCCGAAAACCGTCGAGGTTTCCCGGCTCCCATCATCGGGTTCGACTCCGCCGCCGAAGAAGAAGCTCTGGCCTCGGCTGCTGAGCGCTGCGGTAGTTGCGGCGACGGTGGCAGTGTCGGGCACGGTCGCGTATCGAGAGTTGTGGGTGCAACCGAGCGGGGACAAGGAAGAATCCGACGCCAGCGGAAACGGCAGCGAGTTCACCGTCTACGACGAGTTCGACGCCGCTCGTGGTAGCGCTCTCGACTCGAGCAAATGGAGTTACGACACCGGCCGAACCGGGTGGGGAAACAACGAGAAGCAGGACTACACCGACTCGACGGACAACTCGGCTCAGGACGGATCGGGCAACCTCGACATCTCCGCACTGGACGCTGCCGGCGGATACACCTCGGCGCGGGTGACGACGAAGGACAAATTCGAGTTCACCTATGGCCGCGTCGAAGCTCGCATAAAAATGCCTGCGGGCCAAGGACTCCATCCGGCGTTCTGGCTTCTGGGCACCGACATCGATTCCGTCGGGTGGCCGATCTCGGGCGAAATCGACGTGATCGAGACCCTCAATGCCGCCGACAACTATCACTCCGGTATCCATGCCCCGGAGGCCGACAGCCTGAACAGTCAGAAGTCGGGCACCTCGGGAATTCCGATCGAACCGCTGTCCGAGGACTTTCACACCTACTGGGTCGAACGGTCGCCGGACAAGGTCGTCACAGGCATGGACGAGACCGTTCTCTCCACGATCACACCCGCCGATCTGACCGGCGGTGACGAATACTGGGTGTTCGACAAGCCGTTCTATCTCCTGTTCAACGTTGCGGTCGCAGGAGACTGGCCGGGACCGACCACTGCACAGACGAAGTTCCCGGCCACGATGTCCATCGACTGGGTTCGTTACCGAACCGACTGAAGCTCTTCGGCACCACCCTGGCCGTATCGAAAGGATCTCCCCTCGTGTTGAACCCCGCACTCGAAAGATTGCAGTCACCGGAATGGGACGGCGCACTCTGGATCGGCGACGTCGACATCGAGCACGAGATGCCCGAGTCCCTGTCCCTGTCGGACGCGGAGGGCTATTCACGTGCACGGCTTCTCGTTCGGCACGGCATGGACCCGATGGGCTTCGTCGAACTTCCGATCCTGGACGGCTGTGTCTCGGTCGACACTCTCATCGAGCGCGTGCGCACACTCGACGTCGTAGATCCCGGGGAATCTCCCGCCGCCGTCTCGGCTCCGCACCCGCTCATGCCTGCTGTCTCCGTGGTGATCTGCACTCGCGATCGGATCGATCATCTGCGCGGGGCGTTGGCCTCGGTGCTGGCGGTGGACTACCCGGACTTCGAGGTCGTCGTCGTCGACAATGCATCGCCGACGAACGCCACCGTCGATTACGTTCGATTGCTGGCAGATCCACGGGTTCGTGTCGTGTCCGAGCCCATCGCAGGGTTGTCCCGTGCACGAAATACCGGTCTGCGTGCCGCCCGGCACCCTATCGTGGCGTTCACCGACGACGACGTGGCCGTCGACTCGTTGTGGCTTCGGAGCATTGCCCGCGGATTCCGACGCGGCGATCGGGTGACGTGCGTATCGGGGATCGTCCCGAGCGGGGAGATCCGAACTCATGCGCAGGCCTACTTCGATCGACGCGTCGGCTGGGCCAGTTCGGTGACGCCTCGGATCTACGACCTCGCCCATCCTCCAGCGGACGTTCCACTGTTCCCGTTCCAGGTCGGTATGTACGGCACGGGCGCGAATTTCGCCGTCTCCCGCGACCGCATGTTCGATCTCGGTGGATTCGACGAAGCGTTGGGCGTCGGGTCCCCGACCAATGGTGGTGAGGACCTCGACATGTTCTTCCGCGTGCTCATGGCAGGGGACCAATTGGTCTACGAGCCTGCGTCGATCGTGTGGCATCGTCATCGCGCCGATTCGGACGCGCTTGCGGTCCAGGCTCGCGGGTACGGGCTCGGGCTGGGGGCATGGTTGACGACGGTAGCGACGGATCGACGGGCCGCGACTCTCGCGGCACGCGTCGCGGTGCGAAGGCTCGGTAGCGCCGTCCGGCTGTCGGTGAAGATGAGCAAAGTCGCCTCTCCCCCGGACGATCTCGCCGCGGATCTGCCGGACGGAATCGGCCGGATGGAACTGCTGTCCATCGCCAAAGGTCCGGGTGCATTGCGTCGGAGCCGACGTGAGGGCCGCGTCCGTACACCGTTGTCGGCGGTGAGCCGTGTCCCTGTCCTCGACTGATATCCGCGACGTCGCCCATCGAGCGTCGACGTCGCCGCGCCCTGGCATCCGATTCGCCGACGTAGCAGTTCTTGCCGCCGTCGCGGCGTTGGTGGCGATGGCACCGCTGCCCGCCCCGATTCGTGCTGCTCTTCTCGCGGTGACCGTGTTCACCGGGCCCGGATCGGCGATTCTGACCTGGATCTACATTCCACCGCGGGCTCGACTTGCCGCCGTTCCCATCCTGAGTCTCGCGTCCTTCGTTCTCGTCACGACGGCAGCCATGTGGGGTTATCAGTGGTCACCGCGTTGGATCACCGCGATCGTGGCGTTGGCGCAGCTCGGATCCTCGGCACTCTGGTATCGCAGGCACAGTGAATGGCCTGAGGTGCAGGGGTGGCGAGAGTGGGCTCGGCAGGCCTTCTCGCGTCAGTCGATACGCGGACGCGTACAGCGTGCCGCCGAGATCGTGTGGGATCGAGAATTCCTCCGTCACAATGTCGCCGGCCTCTTGCTGGCGCTGGCCGTCGTGCTGTGGCTGCCCGCCCTGCCAGGGCTCGAGAGCGCCGGCTATTCACAGTTCGGGCTTCTGTCCGCAGGCACCGGTCCCATCCTGGTCATCTGTATGGCCCTGGTGGTCGTAGCTTTTCTGACGGCGGTTCGTCGTCATCAGTTGCGTATCGCTGTTGCTGCTATCGGCGTAGCCATTCTCGTGCAGCGCGTGACGGTCACGCTCGTGACCGATGCGCCGGTGTACGAGTGGACGTACAAGCACGTCGCAGTCACCGAATACATTCTGGCGTTCGGGGCGTTGCCGCCCAATGGAATCGACATCTACTCACAGTGGCCCAGTTTTTTCGTGGTCACTGCGTGGTTCGGTCAGGTCAGCAACTTCGGAATCCTCTCCCTCGCGCACGTCTTCGCACCGATGATTCACGTCCTCACTGCGGTGTTCGTCTATTCGCTCGCCCGGGTTCTGAAGCTCCGGCGACGCGTCGCGGTCACCGCGGCGATGATCGCGGAATTGGTGAACTGGGTCGGCCAGGACTACTACGCCCCGCAGGCACTCGGTTTCGTTCTCGCCGTGGGTTTCATGGTGTTACTGCTCGCTTCGATGCAACTGCGGGTTGCGGGGTTCCTGGCCATCATCCCGTTCGCGGCGCTGGTACCCACGCACCAACTGACCCCGTACTGGCTGTTCGCAGTCACCGGAGTTCTGCTCGTCACTCGGCGAGCCAAGCCGTGGTGGCTCATGTTTCCGCTGGCGATCATTCTTCTGGGTTATCTCTATCCCCGGTTGTCCATCGTCGCCCCGTACGGGCTGCTGTCCGGTTTCGATCCGGTGGAGAACGCCGCGAGCAACGTTCAGGCGCCGGGAATCCTGGGCAAGCAGGTGACTTCCCTGGTGTGTCGGGCCTTGTCGGCGGGTGTCTTTGCGCTGGCGATGGCATCGATCGTGTACGCCTGGCGAACCAAAAAGACGTTCTGGGCGCCGATGGTCATGGCCTTCGGCTCGATCGCTCTCCTCGCTGGGCAGAGCTACGGCGGCGAAGCGATCTTCCGGGTGTACCTGTACGCCATTCCCGGCTGTGCGTTGCTGATCGCCCCGATGCTGCTCGCCGCCCTCGACATGGAGCCGTCGGCCGCCCGTTCCACCCTGGGCAGAGTGGGCACCCGCGCCGCGATGGCAGCTGCAGTTCTGGGGACCGTCGGCGCAGCGACCTTCGGGTTGCAGGGTTACTTCGGTTTGTGGCCGCTGATCATCGAGAATCGTGCGCAGGTCGACCAAACGCGGGACCTGGTCGCGCAAGCGCCCGTGGGTTCGACGTTCACCCTGCTCTATCCCGCCGGCTACCCGATCAGGTCGACGGCAAAGTACGTAGCGCAGGCCGAGGCGAACGAGTTGTTCGACGCGCCCCTGAACTATTACGGCCCCGAATACATGCTCGAGTTCCCGACGGCCGAGCAACTCGAAGCCTTCGACTGGGATGCGTCGCAGCGCGGCACGCCGTCGTACGTGATTTTGACCCGTCAGTCGCTCGAGTCGATGAAGTATTACGGATTCATGCAGGAGGGTGCTGCGGAGACGTTCGAGCGTTGGTTGAGATCGAATCCTGCCTGGTCGTTACGGTCGCAGGACGCTGACACCCTCGTATTCGAGCGACCAGTGGATTAAACATTCAATTGGTATGAGCAACGTCTCACAAACAGCACCACGGATTGTTTACGCGCAGCTTGACAATCACAAAGCATCTTTTAAGGTATATGCAGGTCGAAAACAGGATGTCGCATTCGAAAAACCGAACGCGTACTTGTCCAGTCTGTGGGATCCGCCGGGGGTCGCGCCGCAGATGTTCCAAGCCTAAGTCGGTCACCGCACTAATACCTGTTTGGAATGGCAATGAACTCCATGAACCCGCGCATCAGCATCGTCATCCCCACTCTCAACGAGGCTGCCAATCTGAGGCACGTTCTGCCGCTGCTTTCGCATGATTACGAACTCGTGTTGGTCGACGGCGGTTCCGTCGACGGGACCATCGATGCCGCTCGTGAGATTCGCGGAGACATCCGCATCATCAAGCAGACCCGCAAGGGCAAGGGCAACGCTCTTGCCTGCGGGTTCGAAGCCGCAACCGGCGACATCATCGTGATGTTCGACGCCGACGGCTCTGCCAACGCGGACGAGATCCCACGATTCGTCGACGCGCTCCTCGCCGGTGCCGATTTCGCGAAGGGCAGCCGCTTCACCCCGGGCGGCGGAAGCCACGACATCACTCCCCTGCGTCGCGCCGGTAACGGTGGCTTGCACCTGGTTGCGAACACGCTCTTCGGGACCAAGTTCTCCGATTTGTGCTACGGCTACAACGCATTCTGGCGCGATCTGGTGCCGGTGCTGGACCTGCCGGCACTCGAGCAGGAGCACGCCGAGGGCGAGATGCTCTGGGGCGATGGCTTCGAGATCGAGACCATCATCAATTGCCGTTTCGCCGAGGCAGACGTTCGTATTCAGGAAGTGCCGAGCATCGAGCTGGCTCGGATCTACGGCCAGTCCAACCTCCGCACGTTCTCCGATGGCTTCCGCGTACTCCGCACGCTGTTCACCGAACGTCTGCGTGCACGTCGGCTCGCCAAGGAGTCCATCCCACGTCCGGGCCGCAGCACCAACGATGCGCGTACCGACATGGACCTGGAATTCGAAGCGTTCGAGGTCTTCGACGAATTGAATTCGATTCCACTGCACAAGAAATCGGCGTGAGCAAGCTCACCTCGTCGGTCGTCGTCTGCGCCTACACGCTCGATCGCTGGGACGACCTCAGTGCGGCAGTCGATGCCGTGTTGGGCCAGTCCACGGCTGCGACGGAACTACTGGTCGTCATCGACCACAACGAGCGGTTGTTCGAGCGTGCACGGGCAGAGTTTCTGCCGCGTAGTTCGGCCGTGAACGTTGTCGAGAACTCGCATCCGCGTGGCTTGTCCGGGGCCCGCAACACCTCGTTGGACCTCGCGTCAGGTGACATCGTGGTGTTCCTCGACGACGACGCCGCACCACGCTCGACCGAATGGATTGCATCGATTTCGGCGCATTACGCGGACCCCAACGTCTACGCGGTAGGCGGGTCCGCGCACCCGGTCTGGCCCAGTTCTCGTCCCGCTTTCCTACCGACCGCGGTCGCGGGAGAACCGGGTGAACTGGATTGGATCGTGGGCTGTACCTACCGTGGTCAGCCCACGACCACCTCGACGGTTCGTAACTTGATGGGCGCCAACATGTCTTTCCGTCGCGCACCGATCGTGGAGCTGGGCGGATTCATCTCCGGCATCGGCCGCATCGGGCGTATTCCGCTGGGCTGCGAAGAGACCGAACTGTGCATCAGGCTCCGTCAGACGCACCCCGAAGCGCAGATCCTCTTCGACCCGTCGATCGCCGTCGACCACAACGTCAGCGCCGACCGGACGCGGCCCCGGTATCTTCTCTCGCGGAGCTACGCCGAGGGGGTCTCCAAAGCTGCCATCGCTCGTCTCATCGGCCCAGGGGACGCCCTGTCTTCCGAGCGTTCGTACACGGCCAAAATTCTGCCACGCGCAGTCGGACGCGAAACCGCTGCGGCGGCACAGGGAAACCCGGCCCGCTTGTGGGGCGCGCTCGCTGTCGTCGCCAGCCTCGGCGCAGCCGGATTCGGTTATGCACGTGGACGATTGAGCCGTACCTCCGGTTAGCGTATCTGCGTTCGCTTCACCGAATTGAGCGCACGCACATGCCCTGCCGGTTTCGGTCCACCGCCGGTCAGGGTCACCGTTCTACTCGCCCCTGCAGCGAGGTGGAACCACGAGTCACTGGTGTCGAATCCGCCGACGTCGATGCATACGTACTGAGCGGCCGAGTTCGTCGACACGGTCAGCGACCACCGACCCGAATCCACTGGTTCGACGCACGCGGACAGACCCACATCGTTCTGTCGAACTTGTGTCTCACCGATGAGATGAGTTGCCTCGGCGACTCGAACGCCTGCGAGGTCGACCAACTCCGCCACCACCGAAGAGTACGTCTGGGTCCCGAATCGATACGCGTGGTTGACGTCGGCGAACGTTCCGATGACCCGGTCGAGAGCAAGCATCTTCGAACTGTGTCCCGCGAGTTCGATCGGCTGTTCATAGGGCTCGCCGATTCGGCCCGTCGCGCCATGCAGTGACACCCGAAGAATTCCCTGCAGCGGCTCCGGTGTGTCGTCGACCATCTCGATGCTCAGACCGTCGAGACCGTCGTCGACGAGGAACACCGCGATCGGGCTGCTGATACGCGCCAGGCTGTACCACGGAGCCTTCGGGTCTCCTGCGGAGTCCCGTAGCCCCCAACCGGCTCCCGGGACCAGGTCGCGAAGAGTCAGTACCAATGCGCCGCCGCACTCGGATTCGGTTCTGCGCCAATGCGAATAGGATGCAGTAACGGCTTCACACACGGAGGCGCGGCCGTAATCGAGATAGAGTTCGGCATCGGTTCGACGGACGAGGTGGGGGTCGACCGCGAAGATGGCTCGAACGTAATGATCTCGGACATCCTCGAAGTCCCAGGACGATCCGCGGTCGCGTGGCACCGCGGACTTCCACTCGGGATGATGACCGGAAACATTGGCGGAGCCGAACATTCGATCCACCGCTCGCCGCTCCGGCGGGATCGAGAACGCCAGGCATTCGGCAGCGAAACGTACACGCGCCGTGCGCACGTCGGCGATCGGCCGCAGATAGCCTCCGATACCGAAGTAGTGCGCAATCCCGTCACCGACGTGGGTGTGCAGTTCACCGGACGTCGACGACGGACTGGAAGTGACATAGGCGGTGCCGGCGAGACAGTTCTCGAGGATCTCGGGAATCACACTGTCCAGCAGAGGGATCTGTTGATCGGCAGCAGTGATTCCCAGCATCGTGGGCTGCTGCTGCGTCTCACTGCCACCACTGACGACGGCCAACGCCGGGTTACCTCCGATACTCGCGAACAGTGCTTCGAGTTCGCGTTCGAGGACCTCGACGAACTCAGGGTCCTGCGGCGGATCGGTGGTGGCGAGCATGACATCCTGCCATACCATGATGCCCAATTCGCCGCAGAGGGACCAGAATTGACGTTGCTCGTACACCAGCGTGCCGACGATGCGGATCGTGTTCAGTCCCGCGTCACGCATACGCAGCAGTTCCGCGCGCATGACTTCTTCCTCGACCCACAGGCGTGTCGGATCGAGAGGAGTCCAACAACCTCCGCGAGCGAAAACCCGAACACCGTTGACGCTCAGGTCCACCGACCGCCCATGCCGAATCAACTCGGTTCGGCGAAAGCCGACCATTGCACTGTGCACACGATCTTCGTCGAGAGTGACGGACACGGGATATCGGACCGGCTCACCGTGCGTGTGCGGCCACCAGAGGCGGGCATCCGGGATGGTCACGGACACATCGAAATCCGAGGAGTCGACGGCGTAGGAGAACCGCCGATCGCCGACGTCGACGGTGACAGTCGACACCGTCTCGTCGAGATCTGCACGGACTCGCAGCACCCCGTCCGTCCCCTCGACCGTGGTGTGGAGCCGACAGTGTCGCGCACGCGATCGTGGCCGTAGCGTCACCGGACGCCACAAGCCGATCGGGGCAGGAACCGGTCCGTACACGGGGGCGCGGCCGAGCAGGGTGGTGCGTTCGTGCCGCAGGCCCTGCTTGTCCACCAGCGAGGATCGCCAGCGTCCTCGTGGTCTTCTACTGCCGAGGACGACGTCCATCGACTCGACACGCACCGCTATCTCGACGACGGAGATACCGGCCGGGATGTCGAGGGTCGTCGGTACGAACATGGATCGAACCTGGGCAGCCTCCGCGCCGTCGACCCAGATCGTTGCCCTCGTTGCGATGCCCTCGAACGTCAGCGTCGTAGCGATATCGCTGGGCACGGACACCGAGGTGGTGAACCACCAGTCGAACGCGTCGAGATCCGGCCGGTCCACCACCGAGGCGACGGTGCCCGGCACGAGGGCAACGCACCGCTCGGCGTCCGCACCGAGCTCACCAGGATGCAGACACGATCCCGGTTCCGTTGCAGTCAGCTGCCACTCGGCGCCGTCCAGAAAGTTCTCGAGATCGCTGCTCACCTAAGTTATCTTGCACTCACAGAGCGATCGAGATGACATCCATCGCTGCACTCCAGCTCGCGGTCATCGCTGCGAGCGGATCTTCGAGTGACACCGCACGCCCGCGCGCGGCGCGGGCCATGCGGAACTGAACGGCTTTCGCGCCCTGAGCCACCTGCAGAAAATGAGGCACGGCCGCGCCGATACCGGCCACACCGCGGGCCTCGAGGTACCCGCAGAGGTCGGCGGCGAGTTCGGCGCTCGCGCCGCACTGACGGAGCAGACCGAACGACCACAGATGGAATGCGTCGGGACCGGACCGCTGAACCAGTGGGATATCGGCGATGACGCGTCGAGCAAGCGCGTCGACGGGGTTGTTCGACGGCCTCCGCGCGAAGTGCGCACGCGCAAGGTCGAGATCGCGGTCCCCCGCACCGCTCGCGATGGTGTTGCGGCCGAGCCTGATCTGCTCGACGTACGGAAGCAGGACCTCGGGATGCGGAGCGGGGGCGAGATTGAACACGCCGTCGAAATCTGCGCCCGAAAGCTCGAAGTAACCGCGGTTGTGGAAGTAGCCGAGCACCTTCTCGGTCTCGTCGAGCGAGTTCGGAACGATGGTGGTCTTGGTGTGGTTGTTGCGGTAACTGGTACCCGAGGTGTCGGGCAACCAGAAGCCGTCGACCTCCACGGTGACGAGCACACTGTCCTCGAGCCCCTCGCGGATGTGGTCGAGGATCGGACGCCACACGTTCATCTCGTGCACGTCGATGCCGTAGAGCGCGCGGAGATCCTCGGACTGCATCTTGACGAAGTCCCACTGCCGACCGTCGCAACCGGCGCTCAACACGAATGCCAATGCAGGAATCGGGTCGGCGCCCAGCGAATGGAGGAGTTCGATCCACAGATCGACATAGCAGTTGGTTTCGGTCCATACCCGTTCGTGGGAGTGGATGGAATGAGTCTCGTACGTCGAGGGGTTCAGGCTCAGCAGGCGTAGTTCGGTGGAAGACCGACGTACTGCCTCGGTAGTGCCGTCCGACGCGACCGCGTCGGCATACCTGGAGATGACCGAACTGTCTGACGCCACTATGCCTCCTGCCGGATGACAAGCTCAGGGCTCGAAGCCGAATTGCCCATTTTGCCTGGATCGAGGGCTCAATACTAAACAATCGGTCTGTTTAGCGTCCAATCGAAGACTGTACAATTATTTGAGGCGCTGAAGCTGGCGGTTGGCCTGACTGATAAGACGTGACACAACGGGCCGTCGGAAACGGCTGCAATCACAGAGCGAGCAGTCGCTTCCCTTGCGGTAATGCTGATGCGCAGTCCGCTGATGACGACACTTGCATACCGCGTCTGAGCTGGCCATAAACGTGAGTCTAGCCAATGATTCAGTCAACTATTGCCGCGTGCGGCTCATAAAACCGGAGGCGCCACAGTGCGACGCGTCTTACGTGGGATGGCACTTGTAGTTGCATGGGCGATCCTGATTTTCACCATCGCGATGCTGGCCGTTCGCCAACTGGGCGTGACGCAGATCATGCTGGTGGCCCTCGTCGTCGGAGCCCCCTACTTCGCAGTGTTCGCCGCCGTGGCGGCGATCCTTTTTACCGTGACACGCTCGCGCGTCGGCCTGGTCACGGCAGTAACGCTCGCGATCCTCCTCGTCGGCATCCAGATCCCCCGGTTCATCGCGGACACCGCGACCGCCACCGGGCAGGACATCACTGTCCTGACGGTCAACGTCGCGCACGGTGAGGCCGACGCCGCAGCGATCGTCGACGAGATCCGTACGAGCGATGCCGATCTTCTCGCCGTACAAGAACTCACCCCCGCCGAGGTCGACGACCTCACCCGCGCTGGGATCGACGATCTGCTGCCCTACAGCTTCACCGCCGCGCTGCCCGTCTCGGACGGCACCGGCTTGTGGAGCAGGACTCCGCTCACCGACGGCACGCGACTGTCCGACTTCGGTTTCGTACCGGTTCAGGCGAATACCGTCATCGACGGCGTCGCGGTGACCGTGGTGGCGTTTCATGCCATGTCGCCTGCAACACCACGCGACACCGTGCAGTGGGCAAAGGACCTCGACCGCATGCGCGCCTCGATGGAGTCCTACCCGGGAACAGTGCTGGTGGCCGGGGACTTCAACGCCACGGGCGACCATCGACAGTTCCGCGATCTGGCGAGCGCGGGCTTCGTCGACGCCGCCGAACGCGCGGGTTCGGGATTGTTCCGCACTTTCCCGTCGGACCGTCCGCTGGCGCAGCTCGACCACGTGGTGACGAGCGATACGGTCGACGCACTCGAGGTGCACCCCGTCCAGATCCCCGACTCCGACCACCTCGCGGTGTCCGCCCGACTTCGGCTGCCGGGCGCGTGAACTAGAACCTCGGCAGCTCGAACACCGGCGGCGGGGGTAGCTGGAACTGTGGAAGCTTCAGGCCAGGTAGACCCGGTATCAGGGGCGGGGGCTCGGGTGCCGGCGGTGGTGCAGGAGCGGGCGTCGGATCCTCGTATTGCGGTGCCTCGTAGGTCTCGACCGGCTCCGGCGCCGGAACCACCGGCTGGGGCGTCGGCCGGGGCACCGTGGTGGTGGACGGCGCGGGACGTGTCGTCGACGGCACGGTCGTCGTAGGTTCGACGTTGTCTGTGGGCGCACTTGTCGAGTTGTCCGAATTGCCGTACCCGAGGGTGAGACCGAGGGCGGCAATGGCTGCCAGCCCGGCCGCAACGAGCGCCGCGCCGCGAACCTTTCGAGTGGACGTCACAGGTCTGTCGGCGGGCTCCGGGCTCAGCCATTCGGGGGCACCGGTGAGCGCCAAAGACGATGCGGCCTCGGTGGCCAGGTTCTCCACCGGCGTCGCGAGCAGGGCTGCACCCTTGGCTGCGACGGACTCGGGATCACGAGGCGTCACCACTGGCAGTCCGGTCCACGACCTGATGATGTTTTCGACCAACGGAATCCGAGCGCCACCGCCGATCAGGAACACGGCATCGACGTACTGCGGCGATCGAGTGAGCACATCCCGAAGCAACCGTGCCGAATACTCGATGGGGACCGTGACGAGTGCCTCGAACGCCTCACGGGAGATGAGGATGACGCCGCTGTCACCGGGAAGGCAGACTGCGCCGTTGACGGACAGTTGTTCCTTCGCGATACGGCACCGGCTGGTGAACTCTGCGATACCGAGTGCGGGAGGTGGCTCGGCCCCGCGCCTGGAGAGTTGGTTGTCGCAGATGAGCCGATCGAAATCGTCACCGCTGATGTCGGTGGTTCTTTCGGCCAGCAACACGTCACCGCTCGCGCGATCGATCACGCTGATGGTCAGACCGGAGCTTCCCAGGTCGTACAGCCCGATCGTGCCGAAGTTGGCCAGCTCGCCTGACGCTTCCAGGTAGGCCAGAGCCGCTCTGGCCTCGGGGACCAGCCGGTAGTTGTAGAGACGCTGGTTCGCCATCGCCTGCTGAATCTCACCGAACTGCTGCTGATCGCGGTAGGCGACGCCGGTCGCCTCGACTTCAGGGCATCCGTTGCGCTGGGAGAGGACCACACCGATCGACTCGGCGGCTACGTCTTCCGCGCAGTCCTGCCAGTAGGCGTCGACCGTGTCACTGTAGAAATCGAGACCCTGCCTGCCTGCCGAGTACATCCGCAAGTCGGGACGAGCCATGCGGACGGCACTCGACCCCACCGAAACACCGAGAACCTCAGTCATGACCTGCCTCACTTGGAGGCGCACGTCTCGAGCGCACGCCACTGGGACTCGCCGAAGAAAGAGATACAAAGATCCACTCTCGGTGCCCCCACTCGGCAATACTGTAGCGCGGCCGTTGCTCGATGGCGATCGCCGTAACGTAGACCCCGTGCATATCCTCTTCGTTTGTACAGGCAACATCTGCCGCTCCCCCACCGCCGAACGTCTGGCCATGGCGTACGCCGCCGAAAGGGGGTTGGCGTTGACCGCTTCCAGCGCTGGTACCCATGGGCTGACCGGTCACCCCATGGACCAGTCCGCGGCCACCGTGCTGCGTCAACTCGGCGGGGACGAGGAAGGGTTCGTCGCGCGACGCATCTCGCCTCGAATGGCGGAGGAAGCGGACCTGATCCTCACCATGACCAGCCGCCACCGCGACGCCGTGCTGGGCATCGCGCCTCGTAGGTTGCGTCGGACGTTCACGTTGCTCGAGGCTGCAGAGCTGGTGCGGTCTTCCGAAGCCACCTCGCTCGACCAGATCGCCGACGCCCGTGCGAAACACTCGGTATCGACCTTGGACATCGAGGATCCGTACAAGCGGGCGCACGAGATGTACGAGGAAATCGGACAGCAAATAGCCGATACTCTGCCCGAAATACTTCGGTTGATATGACTCGCGGTCCGTTTGAATCCCATCGAGCAGTTAGCTTGACCACCGGATACGCGGTATCGGTCAAACGTACGGTCCGGTATCTTTCCGATAGGAAATTTGCCGTCGCATGATGCAAGATGTGACACATGCCGATGTATCAGGTCAGAACCGAGGACGAAGTACTCGCCGAAGCCGAGCTTCCGACCGACAGCAAAGCGATGACGTGGGCCGTCCGCATGACGACCGTGCACCGTAAGGCCCTCCGCGGGCGTCGATGGCAAGGTCACCGTCTCGTAGGCGGCGTATGGGAGCACCGATTCGGTGGAGGCCGCCGTACCGCAGCACGCGGCGATGCCGCTGCCGGCTGAGCACCACTCCCTCTTTCTGCGGTAGCGTTCGCAGGTCATTTCCGCGGTAACTTGGCCGGCGGGAACCGGAGTGAGGGTTGATCTACATGCGCGACAAAGTCATCGCGGTATCGGCGGTGGCAATCGCAGGTGTCGCAGTAGCCGTCGGACTGACCATCGGAGCGCTGGGCGGAGCGTTCTCCGATACGACCACCACGGTGCACCCCCCGGCCCTGCGATCGGACCTGAGCTCCGCTGTGCGCGCCGCACCCTCCACCGGCATCCTCGTCCCGCCGTCGCCGACGTGGAAGGTGGCGGTCCCCACGACGCCCAAGCCCACAACGACAACCCCGCCCACCACCACTCCCCAGCCCACCACGACTCCTCCGGGAACCACACCTTCAGGTACGACGACGGCCAAGGCGACACCCGGGGCGAGTACTACCGAATCGTCGTCGACGAAGGCACCTCGCAGCAGCACCAGCGGACAGCAACCCGCAACCTCCTCGAAAGTGACCACGCCGAAGCGCTGAGGAGTTCTGCCTTCGCCCTCAGGCGGGCGTGAATCCGATTTCCGATATCTCGGACGCGAATCCGGATGTGGCGGGAGCAAGCGCGGCCACCCACACCAACACCGCACGTGAACCCGGAACCACCTCGGTCGGGATGGTCGTCACGCCGCGGCCCGTGACAGCGGACCCGAGGACACGCGTCGAGCTCAGCGTGCCGTCCGGTTCCGGTGGCGTCCGGATCTCCACGGTCGTCCCGGCCACCGGGGTCGAAACCCAGACTTCGTCGAAGTCCACCTGATAAGCGAAGTTCACCAGGAGGCCGATTCCATTGTTGGTCGTGCCGAAGGGGCTCCGATAGTTGTCCGTGGACCATGCGGTCGCCGGGTTGGCATCGATGGCCAGTCTCGCATCTTCTGGGTTGTCCGGGCTGCGTACCGCGGACCACACCTCGGCGCCGGCCGGCAGAATCGGTGCGGGTGCCGGCGGTGGCTTGGTAGGCATCGCCGACGGCAGTTCCGGTGCCGCGGCCACGTTGGATACGTCGCCGAGGTTGTTCGCCAGCAACGTGGTGGACAGTAACCACCCCAGCAAGCCGAAGGCCCCGATCACTGCGCCCGCAGCGAGCACCCACGTCAGCTGTCGACGTGGCCCTGCGGCATCGGGGTCTGGCGGCGCCTCGATCGGTGGAGCGAAGGGACGGCGAGACCCGAGTTCCTCGACCACGGCGACGTACGGCGTCGCCTCCAGGACGTCGAACTGTCCTTGTCTTCCTCGACCGTATGCACGCGCGGTCTCGATGAATCTTCTGATCGCGTCGGGGCGCGGGTCATGGGACTGGATTACCGTGGTGCGGAACAGCGATAGGGAAAAGTCACGACCGGAGGTCAGGTCCTTGGCACGCCAACGGGCGCCCCAGCCGATGGACGGGCGACGCTGCAGCAATCGATACCGGTCCGCAACCACGGCACCCGGCACCTGCGAAGCATTCAATTGCGCCTCCACCCTCGGACTATGTCCCGATGGAGCGATTGTGCTACTTCACAATGTGCATGTCATGGCATTGACCGAAGTCGGGTGGTGCGACTGCGGTCAGACAGATACAGGTGCGTCCCAGATGAGGCGGACCGTTGTGCCATCGTGATCGGATGTCACGGCTGTCGTGTCGGCGAGCGCATGCATCAGGGGGACACCCCGTCCACGGGTGGAGTCGGGCGCATGGACAGCCCACTCACCGTGGTCGCAGATGACCACTTCGATGGAGCCGGTCGCCGGGACGAACTGCGCATGCAGATCCAACGTCCCTGGCCCGGATGCTCCGGCGTACGCGTGCTCGACGGAATTGGCCAGCGCCTCATAGGTAGCCAACACCACGTCGTAGACACGGTTGGGGTCCACGTCGAGACCGGTCAGCCACTGGTTCAGCGCGATCCGAAGTGCAGACGCTCGATCTGCCACGGCCGCTTCCCCGTCGAAGTCCAGGTGCATGACGTCCTCGAGTCGCGGGCTGGAGTTCGGTTCGGTGGCAGGAGGGACCGTCGGGTCGCTCCTGCCACCGAACACAATTGCCATCATTGCTCCGTCATACCCAAAGCGTCAGGATTTACCCACCTGAAGCGCATCCAGCGCCTCCTCTACCGTCGCAAAGATTCCGAATAGCTGATCGAGCCCGACCAGCGTCAGTGGCCGGCCCGTGGCTGGGCCGTCCGCGACCACGGCAAACCCTGCCGTGTCACCGAGTTTCTGATGTGTGGAGGCCAGCAGCGACATTCCCGCCGAAGCGAGGAATCCGACGCTGGAAAGATCGATGACGAGGGCCGTCGGCTGCTTCCCGCAGACCAACTCGACCGATTCCGTCAGCTGCGGTGCGGTCACCAAATCGAGCTCACCGGAGACCGTCACGATGGCCGCAGTGCCACGCCACTGAACAGCCACGTCGAAATGTTGAGGGCCGAGCCCTGACTCGTCAAGCGTCACAGTCGACAAACATACCCGAGGAACGCAAGTCCCTTCATCTGGTGTGATTCTCGACGCCGGATGCGCTCTCACCTGGCGTCGCTGCCGATTCACACTAGGGTGAAATGCGATGAGCTACGACAGATTCCCCGCCACCGCCGCGGTCGCCTTCGGCGGTGCACTCGGGGCGATGGTCCGCTACGAAATCTGGGATCGGCGCGAGTCCGCACGATGGCTTCTGCTGAGCACGTTTTCGATCAACGTGGTCGGGTGCCTACTACTCGGCGCCACGTTGGGTTATCTGTCCGGCCGCGCAGCACCGATCCTGCGGCCCCTTGTCATCGGGACGTCCTGCGGTTTCACCACGTTCAGCTTCTATGCGCTGCAGGGAGTCACGCATGACAATGCGTGGAATTCGGTCGTCTACATCGTGGTGACACCCATCGTGGCCGTCGCAGCGCTCGGCATCGGCGCGCTCATCACTCGCCCCCACGAGTCCGTCGGATGACCGTGCTGCTCCTCGTCGCCATCGGTGGCGCGTGCGGAGCTCTCGCGCATTACGTGATCACCGGCTCGGTCACCGACAGTCGACGGGTCCTCCTGCTGACAATGGTCTCCTGCGGAGTGCTCGGGTTCTTCGTGGCCGCGTCGCCCCCGCAGTGGATCCTCGGCCTCGCCGGTTTCGGCTTCCTCGCCTCGCTGGCGCCGATGTCCTCGGTCGCTCTGCTGACGGTCGGGTACGCGCGTCGACGACGGTTTCGAGTGGCGGCACTGTTTCTCACCGCCAATGTCGTCGGTGCGATCGCCTGCGCGATGCTCGGGTTCCTACTGTGGAAGTCCGGTGTCACGCTCTACAGCAAACTCTGACTCACTCAGACGTTGCCGCGTCCACCCTGCACGCCGGCTTTGACGAAGCCCGCAATCTGATACAGGTAGGTGTATTCCCATTGCACGAGCGAAAAGTCATAGGTGCGTGGGACCGGACGCATGGTGACCTCGCCGTCGAAGCATTGACCGAAAATGAAGCGAGCGCGCGGCAGATGGTAACGCCAGCTCACGACGATGACGTGCTTCCAACCACGTTCCTGCGCAAGCTGCTGGGTGAAGATGGCTTCCCCACGAGTCGTGCTGGGGACGGGATCGACACACAGCACGGTGTACTTCGACGTCTTCTTGTCGCAGTACTTCTTCATGACCGGATCCTTGGCACCGTAAGGATCCGACAGCACCACGGTGTCGGCAACACCTTGCTCGGCCAACGACACGCCGTACGCCTCTCGGCCATCGTGCTCACCGCCCAGAACGATGATCGCGTCCGCAGAGGTCACCGGGTCGATCGCGGCCCTCGTGAACGTCAGGTAGCCGCCGAATCCGATCAGCGAGACAAGTAGAACCGGGAGCATGATGGCAACAATGACCAAAGGGCTCCGGCGAATCACACCTCGAGCCTAATCAGCGAGGCCGACCGGTGCATTTTCAGCGACCAACGTCACCTGCGGGGTGGCCGCTGTCAACTGGCCATCCGTCCGCTTGAATGGACCATTCACGCGGTAGGGCGGCCGCGCTCCGCTTGAATGGACCACCGAAGACATCAGATCGTATGAATGTCACATTGAAGCGATGGGTTGGCCGCCGAAAGAACGCGTGACCTCCCCGCTTGAATGGACCACCGAAGACATCAGATCGTATGAATGTCACATTGAAGCGATGGGTTGGCCGCCGAAACGGCAAACCGACCGCATGAATGGACCATTCACGCGCCGACCGGCCACCGAAACGGCAGCCGGTCGCGCGAATGACTTACTGGCTCGGCTGCGGCAGATTGCAGTCCGTGACCTTCGGGTTGACGCCTGCGTAGTTGAGCGGGCCTGCGACGACCGTGAGAGCGATCGTGCCGACACCTGCGCAGTTCTCGGGTGCACTGGAGACGTATCCGCGTTGGAATACTGCGATACCTCCGACCACGAGCCATATAAGGACGATCAGAGTGACGAACCGCATGATGTAACCCCTCCCGTAGCCGACCTTCGGCTACCGCGAATGGAGCGTATACCCCAACGATCGGGCCCCAAACCCTCTGCGCTGCCGGGGAAAAATGCCGCAGCTCAGCCCTCGACGCGAGTGGCAGTGATCGATCCGGCCGGCGAACTCAACGTCACGGTGTCTTCACCGAGTGTCCATACGGGTGTGGAGTCGAGGAATTCCTGCAGCCAGCGGTCCTGCTCCATCAGCGCATCGTCGCACGCCATCATCGTCGATCCCATCGGACCGTTCGACGCTTCGGATCCGGGTCCGTCGATGACCCCGGCCTCGTTGTTCAGGGCTCCGAAGAATGTGTTGCATCCAGCGTTGAATGCGACGGAATCGCCGGTGGTCGCTATCGAGATCTTCATCGAGGTGCCTGGCACGAGCGCATGTCCGCTCACCTCGGCCGCCTCGAACTGCTCGAATGTCTCCGCGTCGGTATCCGGTTGCGCTCCAGCACTTTCCGAAGCACTTACCGAAGCACTCTCCGACACTGTCGCCGACGAGTCACTGCCCTGACCGCATGCCGATAGACAGGCGAGGACGAGCGCGATCGTCACGCTGTTACGTACTACGCCGACTCGAACGAATGTCATCGATGCACTCCCTGGCAGATTCGACGGGCCCGAGTACGCGCCCGCAAGCACTGTACTGGGATCATCCGACCGGTTCAGTGCAACGGTTTGAGTACCCGACTCGGCACCCAGTGCGTGACTGTCTCACTACGATCCTTGGACATCAGCTCGTAGGTGACTCTGCCGATCCAGTCGCCGTCGACTGTCATCGACCATTCCGTCAAGTCGCCGGGCACCACTTTTCTGACGTCGAACCCCTCCGCGGTGTAGTTGCCATGATGGTGCGGTGGCTGCGGATAGAGGATCGCCAGGTCGATCAACACCTTGACCGACGGGGTGAGCACCTCGAACGGTCGTTGCGAATCTGCACCTCCTCTCGATCTACGCGCAGCCATTGTTCGACCATACGTTCGAATCGGCTCGTACTCAATCCGGCGTGGTGACATTTCCCAACAAGTGGATGTCCGACTCGACAAGAGGCACCCTCTCCTGTGACGGTTATGCGGACCTACGCCCCGATCCGTTTGGAGACATACCCGCATGAAGCTTTCGTCCTTACCCGTCCTGTGCATTGCTGCCGCTGTCTCCGTGGGGCTGGCCGGTTGCGGATCGGACGACAGTGCAGATGCTGCCCCAGAGGTAGATATCTGCGCACAACTGCAGGACATTGCGGACTTCGAAACTTCCTCGATGAGCACCCTGGCCGGAGACCCGAGCGATTGGCCTGCGATGCAGGCATCGTTGAAGACGTACGCGGACGGCCTGAGCGAGCATTACGACCCGGCGATCGACGCCAACGATCCCGATGTCTCGCCCGATCTCGCCAAGCTCAAGGATGCCAGCGTCGTCGCCACGAGCACTGCTGCCGATGCGCCGACGTACGAGGCTTTCACCGAAAAGTCGACGACATCGATGGACGCCGACACCGCGCAGGACGCGATGGCGGCCAGCGATCGGGTCAACAAGTACGCGACCGAGAAGTGCGGATTCTCGCTCAGTCAGCCACCTGCTTAGGCCGATATCGGTAGCGAGCCGACACTCGCCTCGACGGCGAGAAAGTACACATCTCGCCGTCGAACCGAAGCCGTCGAACCGAAGCCGTCGAACCGTGGGCTCGAAACGGGTTTCAGTGGGCGGCGGCCAGTTCGGCTTCGGATGGCTCCGGCTCCGTCTGCCGGACGAAGAAGGACGCTGCAACCGCGACGAGCGATATTCCGCCTCCACAGACGAAGGCTGCCTGGACGCCGGACTCGCTCGCGCTGATTCCTTCTGCACCGCCGGCAAGTTTCGATGCAGCGGTATTGGACATGACCGTCACGAAAAGTGCGGTGCCTGCTGCACCGGCCAGTTGCTGGACGGTATTGAGGATCGCGCTGCCGTGCGAATACAGATCCCTGGACAGCGATCCCAGCGACGACGTCATCAGTGGCGTCATGATCAACGCGAGACCGATCGACAACAGGACATGGATGCCGATGGCCATCGCAAGCGGGGACTCCGCGTCGAGCGAGGTCATGAGCCACAACGCAGCGCTGACGACGATGGTGCCGGGCACGACGAGTGGTCGGGCGCCGATCCGGTCGAATGCTCGACCGACGAACGGAGCGAGGATTCCCATCATCAGGCCGCCCGGCAACAGCATGAGACCTGTTGTGAGAGTGTCGAGTCCACGCACGTTCTGCAAGTAGATCGGCAGGAGGATCAGTGCCCCGAACAGGGTCATGAGACTGACCGCCAGCAGCCCGAGCCCGATACTGAACGCGGGCGTGGAGAATGGACGTAGATCGAGGAGGGCGCGTCCCTCTTTCTGTCGCGATATCTGTCGGAGCACGAAGACAACCAGTGCAACAGCGCCGATGACGAGTGGTAGCCATACCGGCACGGGCGACCCCTCGGAGGAATGGCCGATGCCGGCGAGGCCGTAGACGATTCCACCGAATGCGAACGCGGACAGTACAACCGATAGGCCATCGAACGGGGGCTTGCCCGTCGCGCCGACATTCTTCACCAGTGCCGCTCCCACCCCGAACGCAACGAGTGCGATCGGCAGCACCAACCAGAACATCGCGCGCCAGGCGAACGAGTCGAGCACGATGCCGGAGATTGTGGGGCCGACGGCAGGCGCGACGGCGATGACGATCGAGATGACACCCATCATCTTGCCGCGCTGGTGCACTGGGACGAGCCCGAGCACGGTGGTGATCAGCAACGGGAGCATGATGGCGGTGCCGCCGGCCTGAATCACTCTGCCCGCCAACAGGAGTTCGAATCCAGGTGCTAAGGCTGCCAGCAACGTTCCGGCGCTGAACAAGGTCATCGCAGTGATGAACATCTGCCGCAGGGTGAAACGCTGAAACAGGTACCCCGTCGTCGGGATGACGACCGCCATGGTGAGCATGAACCCAGTGGTCAACCACTGCGCGGTAGTGGCAGTGATGGCTAGGTCGACCATGAGCCTGGGCAGCGCGACGCTCATGATCGTCTCGTTGAGAATCATCACGAAGGAAGCGACTACCAAGACGGCGATCAACATCTTGCTCGCCGAGGACAGCTCTTCCTCGGGGACGGTGTCTTGTGTCTGCATGAAGTAACTCTCCGGTTGGTCTCGACAGTTGCGATAGTTTCACGCAGCATGACAGTGACTGTCAATTCGATTCTCGCTGGTAAGTTGACGCCGGAACGACAGGAGGTGGCCAGTGGGCGCACACAAGACGGACGCTGCCATCAGCGCAGTCCCCGACCTGCGCGAACGACGGCGTAGGGAAACCCGACGTGAGATATCGGAGGCTGCCCTTGACCTGTTCGAACTTCAGGGAGCTGCCGCCACGACAGTCGACGACATCGCCCGTCGAGCCGGAGTGTCGCCGAGTACCTTCTTCCGGTCTTTTGCAACCAAAGAGGAATCGGTACTGATCGCTGATATCGAGTTCGAGGCCGAGTTCACCGAATGGCTCGAGTCTTCGGCATCGGAACGCATCACACTCGACGCGATCGAGAACATCTACGAACGCTCTGTAGTTCGATTCGCTACGGCGTCCGACGGCAGCGCTGAACGACTGCTGCGGGTTCGACGACTCGTCCTGTCGGACGCTCAGGTGCGATCCGCTGCCTACGCCGCAGACGCGGTGATGCTGGCCTGTCTGGCCGAGAGGGTGGCGACAAAGCTGGACGTAACTTCTACCGCTCGCCTACTCATCGAGACGGCTGCGCTGACCCTCCGTATCGCGGTGGACCGCTGGGCGGAAGTGGTCGACGGGGGTGACGGGTCCGCCGATCTCGTCACTGTTTACCGGGCAGTTCGGTCCGATCTTCGGCGCCTGGTTCGCGACTGAAACCCAGGGTCACCGCCAACGTGCGACGAACCTTCGCTGCCAAGGAGTTTCGACGGCCCGGTGCGAGTACTGGTCACGCACGTACCGGACGGCGTCGACGTTCGGGATTCCGTCGAGCACGACTGCACATGCGAGCGCCGTCCCCGTTCGGCCGTAACCGCCGCCGCAGGCAATCTCGACCCGCTCGCCGTCCGCTCGGTGGAGTGCTTCTTCGAGAGCTGCAGCAAACTGCGTTCGGTCGAGTGGGAGCCAGAAGTCGGGCCATCGAACCCACCGGCTCGGCCAATCGAACGGTTCCGGGTCGCGACCCGTCAGGTAGATACCGAACTCGGGTTGCGGTCCGGCCGGCAGCGCTGTGCGCAGCCCCCTCCCCCGAATCAGGCGTCCCGACGGCAGTGGCATGACTCCGGCTGCGTCCTCGTCCCACATCGGATCTACCTGGTGAATTCGTATGCGGCGGGGTCGGCGGTGCGCAGGCGTCGACGCATGGTATCTGTGGACCAGGGCCAGCTGAAGCTGTTGGTGCCGGTTTTGTCGATGAAGTAGCTGGTGCAACCGCCGATGTTGTAGACGGTCGTGGCGAGGGCGTCCGTTCGGTCGTTGTTGTAGGTCTGTTCGGCATCGGCACGGGTGTCGAATACTTTCGCACCGAGTTCGCGGGTGGTGCGCACGAGGGACCTGATCAGACCCAGCTGCGTTTCGGTGACGGTGAAGGCGGACGCCAGGGTCCCCAGTCCTGGGCCCAGCAGGATCGCGAAGTTGGGGAAGCCGTGGGTGGTGGTTCCGAGGTAGGCCTTGGGGCTGCCGCGCCAGTGGTCGCTCAGGCTCAGCCCGTCTGCGTCGAATACTTGTTCTGCCAGAGGCATATCCGTGATGTGGAAGCCGGTGCCGTAGATGATGACGTCGGCGGGCACTTCGATGCCGTCGGTTCCGATGACTCCGGTTTCGGTGAGGCGGGCGACGCCGCTCGGGCGCACTGTGACGTCGGCGCGGTCGAGTGTCGGATACCAGGTGTTGGCGAACAGTGGACGTTTGCATCCGAAAACGTATTCGGGAGTGACGATCTCACGAAGATCGGCATCACTGATCTGACGTTTGATCTGCCAACGGCCGATGGTGTGGGCAATTTTCATTGCTCTGCTGTGCCGGGTTCCGAACGCGACGAGTTCGAGGATGCGGTAGATGACGGCGCGCTGGATGCGAGCGACTGCGGGACTGCGTCGCAGTAGCCAACGGAATGCTGTGGGCTGATGGTAGTTCGGCTTCGGGAGTACCCACTGCGGCGTGCGCTGATAGATCGTCACGTGTTCGGCGGCGTCGACGATCTCGGGCACGAATTGCACTGCGGATGCGCCTGTTCCGATGACGACGACGCGTTTGCCGGACAGGTCGACGTCGTGTCGCCAGCGTGCGGAGTGGAAGGTGACACCGCCGAAGTCGGCCGCGCCGGGGAGATCGGGAACGGACGGTGTGCTCCACGGTCCGGCTGCGCCGATCGCGAGAGTTGCCGTGACATCTCCGGCATCGGTTCGGATCTTCCACTGGCCGTTCGCGTCGTCCCAGTGCGCGCCGAGGAAGGTGACGCCGAACCGTACGGCGTCGCGCACGCCCCAGTGCTCGGCGGTGTCGACGAGGTAGCGCTGAATTTCCTGTTGGTTTGCATAGAGTTTCGACCAGTCGGCGTTGTGGGCATCGGTGTATGAGTAGATCGGCGACGGCACGTCGCATTCGCATCCGGGGTAGGTGTTCTCGCGCCAGGTGCCACCGAACTCGGCGGCTCGTTCGATGATCAGAATGCTCTGCACACCCTCCTCGCGCAGCGCTCGATAGGCGGCGATGCCGGACATACCTGCGCCGACGATGACGGCGTCGTACTCACCGTCGAGAGTGTGGGTCATTCGCATGTGCTCCTCGGTTCGAGACAGTTCAAGTACCATGAGCATTGAAATACCATCGGTATCCGAAAGTCAATCGAAGGAGGCGAAGGCATGGCGCGACTGACCCGCGAGGAGTCTCGGGAGAGAACGCGGGCGGCCCTGCTGGACGTCGCAACCGAACACTTCCTCGACCGCGGCTACGCGGATACCTCCGTCGACCGGATCGCGGAGGAAGCCGGATACTCGAAGGGCGCCGTCTATTCGAACTTCGGCGGGAAAGACGAACTCTGCCGCGACGTCATTCGGGGGATCCGCGCACACAAGCTGACCGAGGCTGCCCAACTCACCGTGAGCATCACCAGCGTCGATACGTTCGAGTCGGCCGTTCGCCAGTGGTGCGAGCACGCGATCGGCGACCGCCGTTGGGCGCTACTGGAAATGGAGTTCGGCGCGCGTGGCCGCGTAAATCCCGTGATCGAGGAAGAGATCAGGGAGTCCAACCGCCAACTTCGCGCCGCGGCGGCCTATATGTTGGCCGACTTCGCTCGCAGACTCGACGTCGAGTTGGCCGATACTCCCGAGAAGTCTGCCGACATCGTCGTGGGCCTCTGTCTGGGGATCGGGGTTCAACGAGCCTTCGATCCCGATATCTCCATCGAAGACCTCGTACACACGATCGTCAGACACGTGATCGCCACCTGACCGAAAAGCAGAAACCCCGGGTGCGGTTCCCTGTCGTAGCGGACCACACCCGGGGTACTTGTTGCGTGAAGACTACTTGCGAGCGGCAGCCAAATCCAGTGCGATATCGGTGATCAGGTCTTCCTGACCGCCGACGAGTCCGCGTTCGCCGACGGCGAGCAGGATCGCACGAGTGTCGAGTCCGTACTGCTTGGCAGCGGACTCGGCGTGACGCAGGAAGCTCGAGTAGACGCCCGCGTAGCCGAGGGTCAACGTCTCGCGGTCGACCTGGACCGGCCGGTCCTGGAGCGGACGCACGATGTCGTCAGCGGCATCCTGCAAGCCGAACAGATCGCAGCCGTGCTTCCAACCGTTGAGGTCAGCGACGGCGACGAACGGCTCGATCGGGCAGTTACCTGCACCGGCGCCGTGACCGGCGAGCGAAGCGTCGACACGCATGACGCCTTCCTCTACCGCCACAACCGAGTTCGCTACCGACAGCGACAGGTTCTGGTGGGCGTGGATGCCGATCTGGGTTTCCGGGTCGAGGACGTCGCGGTATGCGCGCACTCGTGCTCGTACACCGTCCATCGTCAGACGGCCACCGGAGTCGGTGACGTAAACGCAATGCGCCCCATAGGATTCCATCAGCTTGGCCTGCTCGGCGAGCTTCGCAGGCTCAGCCAGGTGTGACATCATCAGGAAGCCGGACACGTCCATGCCCAGTTCGCGTGCCTTGCCGATGTGCTGTGCCGAGACGTCGGCCTCGGTGCAGTGTGTCGCGACGCGGACGGAGGTGACTCCGAGCTTGAATGCATGCTCGAGTTCCTTCACGGTGCCCACGCCTGGGAGCAGCAGCGTCGTCAGCTTTGCACGATGAACGACCTCGGCTGCGGCTTCGATCCATTCCCAGTCGGTGTTGCTGCCCGGCCCGTAGGTGAGGCTGTGGCCGGCGAGGCCGTCACCGTGGGTGACCTCGATGGCGTCGACGCCTGCACTGTCCAGGGCACTTGCGATCCGGGCGACGTTTTCCGGGGTGATCCGGTGACGCATCGCGTGCATCCCGTCGCGCAGCGTCACATCTTGGATGTAGAGCGCGGCGCCGTCGTTTGCGTTGGGGCGAGTCATCGTGCAGCCTCCAGAGTCTTGTTCTCAGCCAGCTTCTCCGCGACCTGAAGAGCAGCGGAGGTCATGATGTCCAGATTTCCTGCGTATGCGGGCAGGTAGTGAGCGGCGCCTTCGACCTCGAGGAACACCGACACCTTCCACAGGCCTGGGCCCTTTTCGACGCCACCGGTAAGGGTTGCGACGGATTCCGCGTCGTCGAGCTGGGTGAACTGGACTTCCTGCTTGAGCCGGTAGCCGGGCACATATGCCGAAACCTTCGCGACCATGTCCAGAATCGACTGACGGATCTTGTCCTGATCAGGGTTCGATACCAGCGCCAGCACCGTGTCGCGCATGATCAGCGGCGGCTCGGCGGGGTTGAGGACGATGATCGCCTTACCGTGCGCAGCTCCGCCGACCTTCTCGATTGCCTCCGAGGTGGTTTCGGTGAACTCGTCGATGTTGGCTCGTGTTCCGGGTCCAGCGGACTTCGACGCGATCGATGCCACGATCTCTGCGTAGTGCACGTCGGTGACCGAGGAAATCGCGGCGACGATCGGGATGGTCGCCTGTCCGCCACACGTCACCATGTTCACGATCGGTGCGTCGAGGTGCTCGTCGAGGTTGACTGCGGGCACCACAAATGGGCCGATGGCGGCAGGCGTCAGGTCGATCAGGCGCTTGCCGTAGGGCCGCAGTGCTGCCTCGTTCGCTATGTGCGCCTGGGCGGACGTGGAGTCGAAGATGATCTCGATGTCGGCGAAATCGGGGTGATCGATCAATCCCTGCACACCCGAATCGACGGTGGAGACTCCCAACCGCCTGGCGCGAGCCAGTCCGTCGGAATTGGGGTCGATGCCCACCAGTACGGCAATCTCGACGTTCTTGGCGATCCTTTTCAACTTGATCACCAGATCGGTACCGATGTTGCCCGATCCGATGACCGCAACTTTCGTGCTCATATATGCCCGCCTTCGCGTGTCCGATGTTGGTATCGACGCTATCCACGCTCCGCTCCGGTGCATAGGATCTGTCCCATGGAACGGGACAGGTCGTCATTGTTGGAGAGGTCGGCTCTGGTGCTGTACTCGTTTCCCGGTGGAACGGCACTTTCTCTCGCCGAGGTCTGTGCTCGGACGGGTCTGCCCAGATCCACCACCCACCGCGTGCTGGTGAGCCTGGCGGACCTCGGCTGGCTCACGCGGACCGGGAGCAAATTCGAGCTCGGAATGGCACTGTTCGAACTCGGTGAGCGTGTCGCCATCAAACACAGCCTTCGATCGGCGGCGCTCCCGTTCATGCAAGATCTCTTCGCCGTGACCGAGCAGACGGTTCACCTCGCCGTCAGAGATCGGTTCGACGCGGTCTACGTGGAGAAGATTCACGGCCGCTCGGCGATGCCGTTTCCCTCGCACACCGGCGGACGGCTGCCGTTGACGTGTACGGCGGTGGGTAAGGCGCTGCTCGCATCCGAGGACCCGGACGTGGTGGCAGAGGTGCTTGCCCAGCCGCTGCGGCGTTGTACTCCGAATTCGATCACCGACCCCAAAAGGCTTGCACTCGAAATCGATTCGGTTCGACGCACCGGCGTCGCATCCGAGCGTGAAGAGTCCGCGATCGGCGGGTGTTGCGTGGCAGCTCCTGTCACGATGGCAGGCAAACCGGTTGCAGCACTGTCGGTGTCCGTCCCGAAGGCGCAGTTCAGGCCCGAGTTGCTCGCCCCTGCCGTGCGTACGGCCGCACTGTCCCTGAGTCGAGTCCTCTCCCGTGGGTCGACCGCTCGGGGAAACTGAGGCGGGCTACCACTCTGCGGTCTACGCTCGAAGTACAGATGAGTCCATACCAGCCGGGGGTTCGTTCATGACCGAAGCGCAGTTCGATCCGCACGAGCTCCTCGCGTCGAGCAGGCTCGGGGTTCTTGCGACGATCAAGTCCGACGGTCGACCGCAGCTGTCGCCAGTCACGCCGCTCTACGACCGGGCGTCCGGGGAAATGCTCATCTCGGTGACGGATGGCCGCGCCAAGACCAACAATCTACGACGCGATCCTCGGGCGACGCTGGAGGTGACCAGCTCTGACGGGCGGTCGTGGGCGACGGCCGAGGGCACCGCGACGTTGGTGGGCCCGGGGACCGATCCACACGGCGACGAGGTGGACGCCTTGGTCGACTACTACCGAGCGGCCTCCGGTGAGCACCCGAACTGGGAGGAATATCGCGCGACGATGGTCTCCGACCGTCGAGTTCTTTTGAAGATCGCAGTCGAGCGCGTGTACGGACAATCCATCGGCTGACCGGGAAGCCACGGGCGTCGGCGCATTTCAGCCGCCACAACCAGCACGTCGTTACTGGTTCGTTACTTCTCGGTGGCCGTATCGTGACCGCGAGGTTCCAGCGGAGAGATCTTGCCCTGACAGGGTTGCTATGTAGAACACGCAACGTCGAGGGAAGGTGCCGAAAGATGACTGTTACCGACATCGCCCGCCAGGTATTGGAAGATCGCGTCTCGGATTCGACAGTTCAGACACCGCGGTACTCGATCGAAGTGGAGTCCTACTCGGATTCCTACGCCGTACTGCGAGTATCCGGCGATCTCGACATGTCTTCGCGAACGGCATTGACCCACAACCTCGGCCAGCTCACTGCCTCGGGTGCGGATGTGCTGATCGACCTGTCCGCGGTGTCGTTCATGTACTCCGGTGCGGTCAATGCTGTCATCACCTCTGCATTGGCGTCCGACGGCAGCGTGCGTGTGTTCGCCCCCACCCGCCCGGCGCGGATGGTCATCGAATCCCTCGGTGCTGCTGCACTTCTCGTCGACCATCGTCCGTCCTCACTTCTCCCCCGATAAGTTCAGCCGAATCAGGAGGCCACCATGACAGATCACGATCTCCCCCGCACCCTCGACATCGGTCACGGGTCATCGGACAACGAAGAGTCCAGACCGACGTCGTTTCTGCAGATGTTCGTCGACGCCGACCGATCCCGCCCGTCCTCGGATCGCTCACCGCACCGGATCTTGTAACCCGCCCGCAGGGATTGCGGCCGCGAAATCCTTGACCTTGACGCAGCGTCATAGTCGACACTGATGGCGTGAGAATCAGTCAGTTGGCAGAGGCCGCCGAGACCACCCCCCGTACCGTGCGGCATTACCACCGCCTGGGGTTGATGGATGAGCCCCCGAGACTGCCGAATGGTTACCGGGAGTATCGCCTCGAAGATCTGATTCGCTTGATGAGGATTCGTTGGCTCGCCGACGCCGGGGTACCCCTCGGGTCCGTGGATACGGTGCTGTCGGTCAGCGCCGGCTGCGAGGACAAGAGTGATGCCGTCGAGGATCTCACTGCCTTGATCGACGGGATCGAAGCTGAACAGGCCAAGCTCGCTGCCCGACATGCTCGGCTGGTCGTGATGCTCGAACGCGCCGCATCGGGAACTGAGTTGTCTGCACTCCCGACCGATCTTGCCGAAGCTCTGGACAGCGCGATCGACAACTCCGCGGATCAGGCTCTGGCCGACAGCCTTCGACGTGAACGCGACATGCTCGAACTGCTTGCCATCTCGGGTCGTGCACCGGATGAGTTGCTGTCCTCGTATGTGTCCATGCTCGCTGACGACGCACGCCGAAGCTCATATTTGTCGGCGATATCGGAATGGACGGGGCTGGAAGGACGCGATCCTGCGTCGGTAGAAGCCGAGATCGATCATGTTGCCCAGAGCCTGATTTCGCTCTACCCCGACGGGTTCGCGGGTTTGCCGGAGGATTCACCCGATAACCGTCCCGCGATGACACTCGAGGACATCATCGAAGACCCTGCGCAGCGCGAGGTTGTTGCTCGTGTTCAGCGGCGGTGGACAGCCGGTCCGCACGAGGGTCGATGATGCGCGCTTACTTGTCGTTGTGGAGGTGGGTTCGGGGACACACCGACGTTCCGCAGCATGCGGTTCCGCTCGTTGCACACCAGGGCACCCTCGCGATACCCGCCGCTTTCGGTGTGGCAACGCTTGTCGAACTAGTGGTCTTGCACCTGATTCTGCCGTGGCCATGGCTCCGACTACTTGTCGCGGTCGTGTCGATCTGGTCGTTGGTGGCACTATTGGGCTCGATAGCAATCCATCGTGTGCACCCCCACTATGTGACCGACACACACCTCGTGCTGCGTCAGTCTGGGTACACGGTGTTGTCGCTGTGCCGCAACGACATTGCGTCCGTAGCGTTGATTCGCCGATTCTCCGAGACCACGCCGACCCTTCGTGACGGGCGCCTGTTTCTCCCCAACGCGAATGGCACCTCGGTCGACATCACTCTCCGAAGACAGGTCGACGCACAGTTGCCTGCGCTTATTCCCAAGTATCGACAGGCAGGTTCGGTCAGCCACGTCAGTCTGTGTCTCGACGACCCGGCGGACTTCGTGGCCCTGATGAAGGCCGAGGCACCCCGCACTTGAGCATGGTGTTCCACTTGCGCCTTCTACGGGCGGAATCCCGCGCATATCGGACGCAACTGGAACACCATGCCCAGCACCACAGGTACAGCGTGTTCAGGAACCGATCGGCCGGAAGCCCGCGCCTGTTCCGCCGCGTGCACCGAGCATGTTCACCGAGTCGAGAGCCGATGCGTAGACGGTGGGGCTCAGCAGGGGCACTCCGTCGGCGTGGCTGGCGATGCCGACGAGGGTGGTTCCGCTGACCAGTGCGCTTCCTGAGTCTGCCCACACTGTCGGGGTATCGGTCACGAGGTCGGATCCGCGGACTTCGCGGATTGTGCCGCAGGTGACGCCGCTGGCTACTCCGGTTTTGCAAACGGGTTGTCCCGGAACTGCTTGTCCGATGCCGGTGACGGTGACGCCTCCTGCCGAGGACACTGGGATCACTTTTGCGGGGTCGAGTGCGATGACTCCGTAGTCGGGACCCCAGTGCGAGGCGACGGTCGTTCCGACGGGCCCGGCTCCGGGGTTACCGATGAGCGTGACCGGCAGGCCGGGCGAGAGGATGCAGTGCCCCGCCGTCAGACCGACGAGGGTGCCCGCCGCGTCGTATCCGACTGCGGCGAAGGAGCATGCGGTCAGATCGTCGAGGCCGCCGGTGGTGATGTATCCCGTCCCCGGCCCGACGATCGCCCCTGGTGCTGCGACGGCGCTCGGCCCGACGAGTGCTCCTGTGCCGAACGCGATGGCCGCAGCAGCCACCGCTCCTGCGGCCATCGCACGTCTCATTCTCGGTGCCGCCGGCCCGAAGTGACGGTGGCGGGAGCCGAGACGTCGGCCTTCTGCGTCGAGACGGGCACACTTGGTCCTTCGGGCGGCGACCACTGCGTAGAGACTGTTCCCGGAGTGACCGGGCTCGGCGTCTGGCGTGCGATGGTTTTGTCGGTCTCGTAGTAGTACGAGTAGCCTTCGCCGCCCTTGCGGCTGAGGGGCATCATCGTGAAGACCGCGCCGAGAACGTGGGCGCCGATGGTCTCGAGATTGCCGACGGCCCGGGATACTTCGTTTTCGCTGGTGTGCCCGAAGCGGGCGACGATCAGCGCACCGTCACTGTGGGTGGTGAGCAGTGCGGAGTCGGTGACCGGCAGAAGTGGTGCACCGTCGATGATCACGTAGTCGAAGCGTGAACGCAGTTCTTCGATGACGCGACGTGATGCTTCCGATCCGAGCAGTTCCGACGGGTTCGGCGGCAGCGGTCCCGATGCGAGGACGTCGAGTCCTTCGTAGCTGCTGGGCTGGAGGACATCGGTGATGTCTGCTTGCCCGGCGAGGACGGTCGACAGGCCGACCGAACCGATGAGTCCGAGGTACTTCGACACGCGGGGGCGTCGTAGATCGCCTTCGACGAGCACGACGCGGTGGCCTGCTTCGGCGAGAGCGAGCGCGAGGTTGACCGCAACGGTCGTCTTTCCTTCGGCGGGCACTGCACTGGTAACGACGATGACGCGCGGCGGATGGTCGACTTCGAGGAACTGCAGGTTGGTACGCAGTTCGCGGAAGCCTTCGGCGCTCACCGAGTGTGTTGCACCGAAGGAGACGATCGCGGATTCCTTGAACGCCTTGTCGTAAGGAATGGTGCCGACAAGTGCTGTGTTGGAGGCAGCTTCGAGCTTCTTACGAGTCTTGATGGTGTTGTCGAGGCGGTCGCGAAGGACTGCGAGCGCGATGCCGAGGAGCAGGCCCACTGCGGCTCCGAGGGCAAGGTTACGAGTTGTCTTCGGGCTGACCGGTTCAGCGGATTCCTTGGCCTGCTCGACCAACCGGACACCGGAGGCAGGCGCGCCGCCGTCTTCGGGAGTCTCGAGCTCACGGACGAGGATGGTCAACTGGTTGCCCAGCGAGTTCGCGACGTCGCGTGCGGTTCCGGGGTTGGTGTCGACGACGCAGGTGTCGAGCAGGACGGTGTCCGGCGTCGATGTCGCGGTGACCTTGGCGGCCAATTCGGCGGGCGTGATGTTCAAGCCGAGTTCGTCGATCGTGCGGGCGGCCAACGTCTCTCCGGTGACGAGCTCGGAGTACGACGACACGCGCTGCTGCGCGAAGAGGTTGCCCTGGTAGCTTTCGCTCACTGTCGACCCACCGGAGGTGGAGACGAAGACTCGACTGCACGACTGGTAAGTCGGCGTGGTGAGAAGTGAGGCCGCTAGTGCGCCCAGGATGGCGACGGCAACGGTGACGACGATGATCATCCACCGCGTTCGCAGGATCTGGAGGTAGTCCTGGATTTCCACTTGGGCTCCCTAATATTTTCGGTCGAGCTTTAAAATTTATGGCTTCATGTCTTGGTACGCAGGCTCACTCGGTTCGTACGGGCACCACTTCCGGCGCAAGAGTGAATTGCACGACGTCGATGCGCCCGTCTTTGAAGCGCGATGAGCATCCGGTGAGGTAGTGGATGTACCTGTCGTAGTTCTCTTCCGAGGACAGGGCGATTGCTTGCGGCCGCGCAGCGACGAGCCGGTCGGTCCATTCGTCCAGTGTGCGTGCGTAGTGCGGTCCGAGCGCATGCTCGCGCTCTACGCGGAATCCGGCCTCGGTGGACTTCTTGGTCACCATGTCCGACAGCGCCAACTGTCCGCCGGGAAATATCTCGCGCATGATGAAACGCACGAAGTGTGCGTCGTCGCGGGTGAACTCCACCCCGCTGGCGATGACTTCCGCGAGCGGGCGCATCACGATGGTGTGCAGCAGCATCCGGCCGTCGGCGGGGAGAACCGAGCGGCACTTATCGAAGAACGCCGAATATCGCTGACGCCGAAAGTGTTCGAATGCGCCGATGCTGACGATGCGGTCGACGGGCTCGTCGAACTCTTCCCAGCCCTGCAGACGGATGTCCACCGTGCGTGCACTCGACAGGTCCGCCACAGTTTTACGCGCGTGGTCGTATTGGTTTCGACTCAACGTCAAACCGATGACGTCGACGTCGTACTTCTCCACTGCACGCTTGGCCAACGAGCCCCAACCGCATCCGACGTCGAGCAATGTCATCCCGGGCTGCAAGTCCAGCTTGCCCAGCGCGAGATCGATTTTCGCCAGCTGTGCTTGCTCGAGCGTCATATCTTCGCGCTCGAAGTACGCACAGCTGTAGGTCATGCTCGGGTCGAGGAACAGCTCGAAGAACTCGTCGGACAGGTCGTAATGCGCCTGCACATTGTCGACATAAGGCTCGAGCTTCTTGACAGTGCTGGATCGGTTCGTCACGCCACGCCTTCCGCGACCGAGGTGGTGCCGATTGCTCGGCCTATGGTGTGGGCGCTTGCTTCACCCAGCAGGTCTTCGTGTTCAGCATCGATGCGGATGACCGAGAGATGGCCGCCGACGTACTGTTCCCATTGGTGCGAACCGTGAGATTCACGGGCCGCAAAGTACACGACGTCACCGTCGTATATTCGGGGTCGGTGTGCTGCCACCCACCGCGGAGCTGCCACTACCGGGGCATACATTCTGCGGAGATGGTCGCTGGTAAGGAATCCGAGTTCGCTTCGTGTGTAACGCAATTGCGTCACGATTTCCTCGAACGAGGACCCGGTGACTCCCAGTTGGCGCGCCAGATCCTCGACACCGAAGTCGACGGCGTCGGCAGTGGTGTCGGTAGGCACGCTCAGCTGCGGGTCGAGCAGTGCGAGTAGCGCGACTTCCTCCCCCGAGCTCTGCAGGACGGTCGCGACGGCATGCGCGATCACTCCACCGAGCGACCACCCGAGCAGGTGGTAGGGCCCGGTGGGCTGAACTGCGCGGATCTCCCGCACGTATCGGGCCGCGAACGCGTCGATGGAGGCAGGCGAGGGTTCACCGCTGGCGATGCCGGGAACCTGGAGTCCGTAGAGCGGTCGGTCGGTGACCGAGAGCAAGGACAGGTAGCTCCACGCGATGCCGATGGCGGGGTGGATGCAGAACAGTGGCTCTCCTTCGCCCTCGACTCGCAGTGGCAGTACGACATCGAAAACGTCGTCGCCGGCGTCGCCGAGTCCGTCCAGCTTCGCCGCCAACGACGCCGCTGTCGGGTGCGTCAACAGCCAGCTGACAGGTACCGGACGTCCGAGTTCGTCGCCGAGGTTGTCCATCACGCGCACCACGGACAGTGAGTGCCCGCCGAGGTCGAAGAAGTTGTCGTCGACGCCGATGCGGTCGGCGTCGATCTCGAGAACCTCCGCGAACGACGCCCGCACGCTCCACTCCAGCGGGGTCGACGGCGCAAGATGCACGACGGTCGCCAGCGTGGGCTCGGGTAGCGCTCGCGCGTCGATCTTCCCGGAGATCGACATCGGGAGCGTGTCCACGACGGTGACCGAGCCAGGAACCATGTAGGAAGGGATTGTGCGCGTGAGGAATTCGCGGACCGAGCCGGCATCGGTGTCGCCGGCGATGTAGGCGGCCAACGAGTGATCGTGCCCGACCACACAGGCCTGTTCGACGTCGGGATGCCGCAGCAGCGCTGCTTCCACCTCTGCGAGTTCGACGCGATGGCCACGGATCTTGACCTGCGAGTCGACGCGTCCGAGGTATTCGAGTTCGCGCAAGTTCCGGTGCTCCACCCACCGGACGAGGTCGCCGGTTCGGTAGAGGCGTGTTCCTTTGTGGCCCAGCATGTTCGGTACGAAGCGGCTTGCGGTGAGTCCGGGCTGGGACAGGTATCCTTCGGCCAGCCCTGGGCCACCGAGGTACAGCTCCCCCACCACGTTGTCCGGTACGGGCCGCAGCCGTGCGTCGAGGACGACGGCGTCGAACCCGCGCACCGGTCCGCCGATGGTCACCGCGGCGAGGTGTTTCAGTGCGGGCGTGCAGGTTCCCATGACCGTGGCCTCGGTCGGTCCGTAGGCGTTGAACACGGTGCTGCTGTGCGACCAGCGTTGCACCAGTTCGGTATTGGCTGCTTCGCCGGCCATGATGACGACGTCGACGGTCGGTGTGGCCGCCGGGTCGGTGATCTGCAGGACGGTCGGGGTCAGGCACACGTGTGTGACGGCGGTGCTGGTGATGAACTTTTCGAGTTCACGGCCCGCGTAGACCTCGGCGGGCACGACGACCACGGCTGCGCCGACTCCGAATGCGAGGAGCATTTCGAAGATCGAGGCGTCGAAACCTGGGGATGCGAACTGCAGTACCCGGGATTCGGTCTCGACTCCGAACGTTTCGCGTTGGCTCTGCACCAGATCCGCGATTCCCCGGTGTGTCACGCGCACGCCCTTGGGGGCACCCGTCGAACCCGAGGTGTAGATGACATATGCGGTGTCGTCGAGATATGCGGTGTTTTCGACATTCGAGCGAAGCGTGGCTGGTTCGGAAAGGTTGTCGACCGTCACCCATCGTCCTCCGTCGGGAGCGAGGGACGCCCTGGTGATGCCGGTGACGGGCTGGGCGTGTTCGAGGATTTCCTCGATGCGCGCGGCCGGATGGTTCGGGTCGATCGGCAGGTAGCCTGCACCGCTCTTGGCGACGGCCCATAGTGCCGCTACGAGATCGGCGGACCGCGGCAGTGCGACGGCAACCAGCGTTCCCGGTCCCGCGCCTTCGGCGATGATGCTGTCCATCAGCATATTCGAGCGACGGTCCAGTTCGGTGTACGTCAGTGATTCGCCGCCGTCGACGACGGCTGTTGCGTCCGGCCAGGTCTCGGCGGCCCGGCGCACGAGGGTGCCGAGGGTGTAGCGATCTTCGGCACCGTCGTTGTGCGAGAGGACGTTCGAGCGGGCCGCGAGAAAATCGAGGCTGCCGAGTTCGATGTCCGGGCGTGCCGCGACGAGTCGGAGTACCGACTCCAGGCGTTCGGCGAGGGCGACGCACACGGAGCGTTCGAAGCGTTCGCCGGAGTAACCGAGTTGTCCACTCAGACCTTCGGCGGTGTGCTCGATGACGACTTCGAGGTCGAACTGGTTCTCGGAGATGTCGATTCGCTGCGGCGATACTTCACCGGTGCCGAGTTCGAAGGTCGGGATCTCCAGCGCGCCGACGGCGAGGAGCACCTGGAACAGTGGGTGGGAGTCGATGGCTCTGGCCGGTTCCACGGCCTCGACGACCCAGTCGAAGGGGACGGCCGAGTGCGCGAATGCGTCGAGGTCGCGGTCGCGGACGTCGGTGACGAACTGCTCGAATGTCTTGTTCGGTGCCACCTCGGTCCGGAGCACGATGGTGCCGACGAACATGCCGACCAGGTCGTCGAGCGCGGGTTCGGAGCGTCCCGATACCGGGGTGCCGATGGCGATGTCGGCGGTGCCGCTGGCTTCGGCGAGCACGGCGGCCAAGGCAGCGTGGATCACCACGAACAGTGTTGCGCCCACACGGTTCGCGAGGCCGCGGAGGTCGGCGAGCGTGGCAGCGTCGAGTTCGAACGCGATGGGTGCCGCGTTCTCGAAGGAGTTCGGGGTGCCGGTCGGCAGCTCTAGGTAGTCCGGCAGCCCGGCGAGGGTGCGCCGCCAATAGGCGAGCTGTTCGGCTGCGACCGAGTCCAGCACATCCTGCTGCCACAGGCGGTAGTCGGCGTAATCTACTGTCAGCGCGGCGAATTCGGGTTGCGCCCCGGCCCGCCTTGCGGTCAGCGCAATCGAGACGTCGCGGGTCAACGGGGCGAGCGAGAGCCCGTCGACGGCGATGTGATGGGCGACGACCACCAACGACACCTCACCGCCCCTGCATACGACATCGTGTACGACGTTGAGCCGCACGGGTGGCTCGACGGTCAGGTCGAATCCGGTTTCGGCCAGCAGTTTCGCGTCGGCGTGGCGATCGTCGATCGAGGAGACCACGATCTCGGCGTCGAGCAGCATGGCGACCGGGCCGTCCGGGGTGGACGGGTAGACGGTGCGCAACGGTAGGTGCCGGTCGAGCACGTCGACGATTGCGGCGCGTAGTACCGCGAGGTCGGTGTCCGCGGGTAGCGGCAATGCGAACGCGATGTTGTAGGCGGCCGAGGTGGGGTCGAACCGGTTCTGCAGCCACACCCGTCGCTCGGCGGGAGACAGGGCGCCGTGATCGTGTGCCTGCGCCCGATGAACCAGCGCGGGCGGGCTGACGTATGCCTCGGACAGCATGTCGATTGCCGCAGCGAGGGCGCGGGCACTCGGCGCTTCGAACAGTGTCCGAACCGGAACGTGGGTGCCCAGTGCGGCGCCGATGCGCGAGGTTGCGCGTGTGGCACTGAGTGAATCACCGCCGAGCACGAAGAAATTGGCGTCGGCAGACGGATCTACGACGTCGAGGGCGTCGGCGAAGATCCCGAGGATGACTTCCTCGGCCAGCGTTCGAGCTGTCGAGAGGTCTCCGGTTACCGGGGCAGGCGCGACCAGTGCGGAGAGGTCGACCTTGCCGTTGGCGGTGACCGGGATGCGATCGACTGCGACGATCACGGCGGGCACCATCGACAGCGGAAGCCGTTCGAGTAGCCACGGCGTGAGTTCGCGCTGGTCGGCCCCGACCACCCAGGCCACGATTCGGCCGTCGCGGACGTCGGCGACCGCGCTCTGAACCGAAGGATGGGCGGTGAGGGCGGATTCGACGTCGCCGAGTTCGACGCGTACCCCGCGCAATTGGACTTGGGAGTCGCCGCGGCCACGGTAGTCGAGAACACCGGACTCCTGGCGGCGTACGAGGTCGCCGGTCCGATAGAGCCGCTGTCCACCGGGGCCTGCGACGAAGCGCTCCGCGGTCAGCGCGGCGTGGGCGCGGTAACCGCGCGCAATCGAGATGCCACCGAGGTACAGCTCGCCGACGCCACCGACCGGGACCTGCTGTAGGCGAGTGTCGAGCACGAGCGCGTACACGTGTGGCAGCGGTGTGCCGATGGTGACGCGGTCCCCGGCGTCGAGCGGGTCGGTCAGCGTCGCGACGACGGTGGCCTCGGAAGGGCCGTACGCGTTGAGCATTCGCCGTCCGGGTGCCCAGGCGTCGACCACTGCGCTTCCGAGCACGTCTCCGCCGACCGCCACGGTGGTGACACCGGTAACCGGGGGGACGGTGGCGAGCACGGCCGGTGTGGACAGGTAGTGGGTGACGGAGTGGGTAGCGAGGAACCGAGCCATCTCGTCCCCGTCGAGTATCTCGGTGGGTGCGATGACCATGGTGGCGTCTGCTCCGAAGGCCAGCACCAGTTCCAGCACGGCGGCGTCGAAGTTCGTCGAGTATCCGTGCAGCACCCGCGACGAAGCGGTAACGTCGTAGCGCGAAACTACCTGCTGTGCAAGTGCATACACAGCCGCATGCGTCACCGTCACGGGTTTCGGTATGCCGGTGGATCCCGAGGTGTGGATGACGTAGGCGGGGTGGGCCGGGTGCACCGCTGCGGCGCGGTCGGCGTCGACCAATGCGCTGTCGTCGAAATTCTCGGCAGCCGATTCGTCGAGCCAATTGATGCCCTCTTCGACACCGCCGAAGCCCAGCTGGGTGCCGGTGAGGATCTGCTCGCGTCGCAGCGCCGGGTAGCTCGGATCGACCGGCAGGAACGCAGCGCCGGACTTCACCACTGCCCACAGGGCCACGATGTACTCCGCGGACCGTACGAGCGAGAGCGCCACGGTGCTCTCGGGTGCGGCGCCGCGGTCGATCAGCAGGCGCGCCAACCTGTTGGATCGGGCGTCCAGTTCGCGGTAGGTCAGCGTCGATTCACCGTCCACAGCAATCCGGTCTGCCGTCTCGATTGCCAGCACGTCCAGGAGCGTTCCCGTCGCATCGCGCTCGGGTTGCGGAGGCAGAGAGGCGAGTTCGATATCCCCCACCACGACGGACGGGTTCTCCACGACGGCTTCGAGAACGCTCACGAAGGCTGCGGCGAAGCGTTCGACGGTCGCCCGGTCGTACAGGTCGATCGCGTATTCGATATCGCCCGCGATACCGTCGGCAGTTTCGGTGACGACGACGTTGAGGTCGAATTCGGAGGTGTGTGTGGAGATGGGCAGCACGGTGACCGGGAGGTCCTCGATCGACTGGTGGCGGGCATTGTCGAATCCCAGCATCACTTGGAACAGTGGGTGACGGTCGAGGGATCGATCGGTGGTCAGTGCGTCGACGATCCGCTCGAACGGCAGGTCGGAGTGTGCGAACGCGTCGAGATCTGCGTGCCGAACACTCTCGAGGAGTTCGGTGAAGGTGCCGTCGCGGTCCACCTCGACCGCCAAGGGCACGGTGCCGACGAACATTCCGACCATGTCGTCGAGCGCTGCGTGCCCGCGACCGGCCGAGGGCGAACCCAGGACGGTGCGGTCGCAATCACTGAAGCGACTCAAAGTCAGGGCAAGTGCGGCATGGACGACCATGAACGTCGTCGCGTTCTCACCGAGGGCGAGAGCACGAATCCGGGCGTGCACTTCGGTGCCGATGGCGACAGGGACGCCGGCAGTCTGCATCGACTGCACGGCCGGGCGCGGGCGATCGGTCGGCAGCTCTGCACTGGGCCGATCGAGAGCATCGAGTGCGATTGTCCAATAACGTAATTGGTCCTCGGCGGCGGCGTCGACGACAGCTCTGTTCCACACTGCGTATTCGCTGTACTGAGCTTGCAGACGCGGCCATGTGGGGGCATGCCCGGCGGTGCGCGCGGCGTAGGCGACGGTGAAGTCGCGGACGAGTGGATCGATCGACCACCCGTCGACCGAGATGTGATGCATGACGATGACGACAACCGTCGCCTCTGGCGAACCCTCATGCGAGGAGACGGCGAGTAGCGAGGCGCGGATGGGGACCTCGGCAGCGACGTCGAAACCCTTCGATGCCAGCTCAGTGATCGCGTCGTCGAGCTGGTCGGGTCCTACTTCGCTGGTGAGGATCACGGGCAGAACACCGGCTGTGGGCAGCACCACCTGGCGCGGGCCGTTGCCGTCGTCGGGGAAGTAGGTGCGCAGCGATTCGTGGCGTTCGAGCACGTCACGCAGCGCAGCGATGACGAGGCCCGAGTCTCCACCCGAAGGCAACTGCACGGCCACCGGCATGTTGTATGCGGGCGAGGCCGAATCGAATTGGTTGAGAAACCACATCCGCTGCTGCGAGTAGGACAGCGGCACCCGCTCGGGCATGACGGTGTCGAGCAGATCGAGCGAATCTCGCTGATCGACAGCCGAATCGATGGCATCCGCGATCGCGGCGACGGTCGGCGCGTCGAACAGGACCGGCAGCGTGACCGCGGAGCCGAGCCTGGCCACCACTCGCGTCGCGCTCAGCGAATCGCCACCGAGCTCGAAGAACGAGTGGGTGCGGCCGACGATCGGTACGTCCAGTACTTCGGCGAACACCGCAGCGACGGCGCGTTCGGTATCGGATTGCGGGGCAACGTATTCGGTGACCGTGGTCGGTGCCGGGTCGGGTAGTGCCCGACGGTCGAGCTTGCCGCTCGCCGAGAGGGGTAGCGCTTCGAGTTCGACGATGCGGTCCGGAACCATCCACGCCGGAAGCGCGCCGCGCAGGTGCGCACTCAAGAATGCGGACTCACCGACGACGTACGCGACGAGGTGGTCTTCACGAACGTCGACGGCAACGGCGTCGACGCCCGTCAGCTGCAGTGCGACCGATTCGATTTCCCCGAGTTCGAGGCGACGGCCGTGTAGTTGGAGCTGCTGATCGGCGCGGCCCAGGTATTCGAGTGACGTGCCGAAGATCGACCAACGCACCAGATCGCCTGTGCGATAGAGCCTTCGACCGGGTGCAGCTGGATCGGCCACGAAACGGCTCGCGGTGACGCCGGGTTGCCCGTCGTATCCTCGCGCGAGAGAGTCACCGCCGAGGTAGAGCTCGCCGATTCCGCCGTACGGGACGGGCCGCAATCGGCTGTCCAGTACCAGTGCGCGGACACCGGGCAGTGGGCCACCGATGGTGATCCGTTTCCCGACGGCCATGGGTGCGGAGAGTGTGGCGAGGACGGTTGCCTCGGTCGGGCCGTAGGCGTCGAGCATGTCGGGTCCGGCGTCGGCGAACCGGTCGCGGAGCGCGGGCGAGCAAGCCTCACCGCCCACGTCGAATACCTCGAGGCCTTTGACGTCGAGCGGTTCGAGCGTCGCGAGGACGGTCGGGGAGGTGATGAGGTGCGTGATGCGTTCTTCGGCCAGGAGGTCTGCGAGCGCGGGCCCCGCGTACACGTCGGCGGGTGCGATGACCAGCGTGGCACCGGCAGCGAAGGCGGCCAGGATTTCCTGGATGGACGCGTCGAACACCGGTGACGCCAGGTGCAGTACCCGCGCGTCCGGTGAGACCGAGTACCGATCCACTACCGCTGTTGCGAGTTGCGCGAGCCCGCGGTGAGCGAGGCTGACGGCCTTGGGCTTTCCGGTCGAACCGGAGGTATGGATGACGTAGGCCTCGTTGTCGAGGTGAACCTGGTGAGCGTCGAAGGGCAGGGTTTCGGCGCCCAGAAGGTCTTCGATGGCCAGCCACTCGACTGTGCTGGGGAGCGTGCCGAGCAGTGCGCGTCCGGTGATGCCGACGCGCACTCCGATGCCGCCGAGCATGGAGGTCAGGCGGTCGGTCGGATCGTGCGGGTCGACGGGCACGAACGATGCGCCCGCTACCGATACGGACCACAACGCCAGCACGGAGTGCATCGAGCGGTCTAACGCGATTGCGATTCGCGTCTCGGGTGAGGTGAGGAAGGGCGCAAGCTGTCCCGCGATATGGTCTGCACGAGAGACGAATTCGATGCCCGTGAGCTCCTGCCCGGCGTAGCGGACCACGGCGGAGTCCCGCAGCAACTCGGGCAGCAGAACAGGCCGTGGACCCTGCGAGTCCACTGCGAGCAGGGCTTCCTCTTCGGCAGGCGAAAGCACTTTCAGGTCCGCAAGCGGCAACCCGTCCGGTGCTGCGAGCACGGTACGCAGCAGCGCGAGGAACCGCTGATGGTGCGTGCTCAGCTCCTCGGTGCTGTAAATCGCCGGGTTACCGAGGAAGTCGACGCGGGTGCTGGCGCCGGCGACCCCCGGGTAGACGTTGACCATCATGTCGTCGATCGGGCCGCTGGAGAGCACACGGTATTCGCCGATGACGTTGCCGAGCCGAATTGTGCTGTCGTACATCATGATGTTCACGGTCGGGCCGAAAGCTCCACGGCCCGCGGAGGTACTGCCCTCGAACCCGCCGTCGGTTTCACGCTGCATGTCCTCGACGCGGAACCGCTGATGCCGCAGCGCGCCGGTGAGCTCGACCTGGATGCGGCGCAGTAGTTCCTCGATGGTGACGTCTGGGTCGACGCCGATGCGCAGCGGCACGATGTTGGACATCATCCCGGAGGAGTCACGCAGTTTGGTGGTCGCTCGACCCGAGACGGGGAGGCTGAGCATGACGTCGTCGGTGCCGGTCATCCGCGCGAGGTACAGCGCGAACGTCGCGAGCACGACGGGGACGTCGGAAGAGTTGTAGCGCTGGGCGAGCGCGGCCATTGCGTCGGTCAGCTCGTCGTCGAGCACTGCGCCGACGCTGATCGAGACGGCGCTGGGCACGGCCGCACCGGAATGCGAGGTGCCTGCCAGACGTGGCGCATCGGCGTGACCGTCTAGCCTGCCGACCCAGTATTCGCGGTCGGCTTCGTAGCGCGTGGAACCGACGTAGGCGGTTTCGTAGTCGTAGATCGCCCGGACACCGACGGCGCGGGTCTTGGGAACGTCGGCGCCGGTCAGCAGGGCCGTGTACGCGGCGGCGGTGCGCTCCTGAACGGAGATTGCACCCAAGCCGTCCATGACGACGTGGTGAGCTCGGCTGTACCAGAAGTAGTGTGCGTCGCCGACCTGCATGATCTCCGAGGCGATCAGCTGATCGCGGACCAAGTCGACGGGCTTTCGGTATTGCTCGTCCATGTAGCGGTGGGCGTAGCCGACGGGGTCGCTCTCGTCGCGAAGGTCGCGGTAAATCATGGCGTAGGGAACGTTGAGGTCGACCCATTGATAGGGCTGCCCGTCGTCCTCACCCAAGCGCACGCCAGGCGATTCGAGCTCGCGGCACGCGATGTCGGTAGCTCGGATCAACGTGGCGGGGTCGATATCGCCACGGATCTCCACGAACTGGGCGATGGTGAACGGAACCCCCGGCGCCAGCTTCTGCGCGAAGTAGATATTGAGCTGGGCGGGCGACAGCGGGAACAAGTCGATCCCGCTGGGGGCACCTTCCACTGACGACACTTCTGCTACCCCTCCTCACAGTCCTTTGCGCCGGCGGCACAATCTTCACTCCGGAAGAACGTTGCTGAAGCAACGTCGATCAGTAGCGCCCATTTACAAACTAGTGGACCGGAGGTATTTGCTCTACTTATCCAATGCGACTTCCGTGATATTAACCGTTGCGGGCGCAGTACATTTCGGTGAAAACTAGGTGACGTGTATTGAAAAGCGCCATTCCGCTTGTTTCTGGTTATTTCCCTGAATATTTCCAGCCGTTCAGGGGCGGTACCGTACTGCGGCGACTGTCCGGTACAGGATGCGGATGTCGCGGGCGAGTGACCACGAGTCCACATAGCCGCGATCGAGCATCTCCGCGTCCGGTCCGGAGATGTCCGCGCGGGGCGCCAGCATCCACAGCCCGGTGATTCCTGGACGGCAGTCAACGGGGACTTCCACATCGGGAATGCCGGGCCGATCCGCGGCGGGTCGCGGCCCGACCATGCTCATGTCACCCCGAAGAACGTTGATCAGCTCGGGCAGATGATCCATGCCCAGCTTCGTCAGGAGTACGCCGAGGCGCTGCTCAGGGCGTGTTCTGAAGCTCAGGAGCTGAAAACGGACGCCTCGACGACCGATCCGCGTCGTGGACGCGAACGTGGGCTCACCTTCGGCGCCACTGGTCGAAATCACGCATCCGAGGAATACCGGCGCCAGCACTACCAGGATTGTGGCGGCCACCACTCTGTCGAATATGACTTTGGTCGCAGATTGCACCGGATCGAGCCGCGAGGGCCCTGCCGATCCGCCCTGTTGTGGTATCGAGGGGTCCGAACCGCACCCTCCCGAACTACAGCGGATCACTCTCCCGACTCCCCTCTCCGAACCAGACACTTCTCCCCGAGACCGACCGATTGTTATCGTGAGTAACTGCGATTACGTTACGATCTCGGCGCCTACAAGTCGTTGATTTACACGATCGTATTAATTACCGACATCGACAATCATTCAATCGAATTACCACACCACCTCGATGCCCGCTGCCGACGTCGACGCACTAGTCTTCCCACGGGCGTGAATATCTTCTTTTCGGCAATACCCGCGCCCTTCACTCGAACCATCCCTAGCAACAGGAGCCCCGTCGACATGACCTCTGGCACCGACACCCGCCCGCCGTCGCGCAAGAACAAGCGCCCCGTCCTGTTGGGTGTCGGCATCGTTCTGGTCATCGTTCTCGCCTTCCTGGCGTGGCTGGCGTACGAGGCCTTGACGGCGAAGTCCAATTTGGAGACGACGCGGGACGCCGCGAACTCCGCGAAGAACGCCCTGCTCGACGGCGATGTGTCGGGGGCGCAGGCCGCTGCCGCCGAGGCGAGCGAGTCCGCGGACAAGGCGCAGAACGCAGCGTCTTCGCTGCCGTTCACGATCGCTGCAGCAATCCCAGTGCTCGGCAGTCCGCTCGAGACGATCGTCGAGATCACCGATGTCGTCCGCGGCCTCGCCGTCGATGTTCTGGAGCCTGCTGCGCAGGCGAGTGCGAGCATCTCCCCCGACAACGTGATCGAGGGCGGCGGCCGAGTGAACTTGCAGTCGCTTACCGAAGCCGAGCCGATCCTCGCCGAGACTTCTGCAGCGGCACAGGACCTCTACGCGCAGGCTCAGGCGATCGAGGCGCCGGCCTATCTCGGAGTCGTCGACGACGCCCGTGTGCAGCTCGAGAATCAGACCCACGATCTGTCTGGCTTGCTGACCAATACTTACACCGCGAGCCGCATCGTTCCTTCGATGATGGGCGCCGACGGTCCCCGCTCCTACTTTCTCGCCTTCCAGACCAACGCCGAGGCGCGCGGCACGGGTGGTCTACTCGGCGGATTCGGAATTGTGCGCGCCGACAACGGAACTGCCCGGGTAGATACCCTCGGCAGCAACCGCGAGCTGGAGTTCGCGGAGCAGCCGATCGATCTGGGCCCCGAGTACAACGCACTGTGGGGTCCGCGTAACACCACGACCGACTTCCGCAATTCCAATGCGAGCCCGCACTTTCCGTACGCCGGCCAGATCTGGTCTTCGATGTGGGCCGAGCAGACCGGGGAGAAGCTCGACGGCGCCATCGCTACCGATCCGATTGCTCTGGGCTACATTCTCGACGCCACCGGCCCGGTCACCCTCGCCGACGGTGAAGTCATTTCCGGTGACAACGTCGTCGAGGTGACGCTGTCCACTGCGTACGCTCGCTTCGGCGAAGATCAGCTGGCACGCAAGAACTACCTGCAGGAAATCTCGCAGGCTGTCGTGTCGAAGATGACGACCGGTGTCGCGCCGACCCGCAAGTTGCTCGACGCGGTCGGCCGGGCAGGCAGTGAGGGACGCATCTCGGTGTGGAGCGCAGATCCCGCCGAACAGGAAACCCTGGAGGGCACGAAGGTCGGCCATGCGCTCCCAGACGATCCTGCCCCGTATGCCAACGTGATCGTCAACAACGCAGGCGGAAACAAACTCGACTACTACCTCACTCGCGATATCTCGTACACCGCGGAATCCTGCACCGGCCCGACCCGGAAGTCGACGGTCACGGCGACACTGACCAACACCGTGGTTTCGGACGGACTGACCCAGTACGTGGCCAGCACGTTCCAGCCCGGTGTCCCGTACGGCACCAACGAGTCGATCGCCTACCTGTACGGGACGCAGGGCGCCAAGATCACCGGCATGAAGGTCGACGGCGTCAACGCCTTCTCGGTCCAGAAGGGTACCGAGCTGGGTCGGCCCGTCCAGGCTGCGTACGTCACGATTCCGCCCGGTGAATCCTCAACTGTCACTTGGGAACTGGAGGAGCCTTCCGTTTCCGGTGAAGCTACGGTTCCGGTCCAGCCGTTGGTGGACACTCCTACTATCAGCATCGATCTTCCCCAATGCTGATAGTGGAGCACTGACGGCCCCGGAGCTGTAGATTGCGCGGGCTATGCCGGCCGATGGTTCACCCCATCGAGCCGGCATAGCTCGTTCATCAGCAGGTTTCGCGGTAGACCTCCACGATCGGCGCCAGCTCCTGCGGCGTTGCGCCATGCAGGATCACCGCATCTGCGCCGTAGTCGAACTCCTTGCGAATCCGGTCGACGCACTGTCCTGCCGTCCCGGTTGCCGATGGTTCCAGCCACTCCTCGGGCAACAGTGTCGCGATGTGTTCCAGCTGATCTGTCGTGGCTTTGCTGTCGATACCCCCGGCGATCGAGGTCACCACCGAGTCTGCGCGAAAACGCTGCAGCACAGCAGGATCCCAATCGTTCGTCTTGACCAGGAGGTCGCCGTAGCCCTGCAGATACGTCGCCAACCGAGCTACGGTCTTCTTCACGCGTAATTCCTCGGGCAGGTGATCGCCTACCGTCGCCAAGCACGACCACACTCTGACGCTGTCCGGGTCTCGCCCGGCCTGCTCGGCCGCCGTCTTCACGGTCTTCACCGCACGTTGGAGTGTCTGGGGAGTGAAGTACGTGTGCAGAATGACGTCGTCGAATTCTCGGCCGCCCAATTTCAAAGTGTTGGGGCCGAACGCGACGATCGCCAAGCGAATGTCCTCGTCGAAATCTGAATCCAGAAACAATACCGGCCATTTTCCCAGCGGCCCATCATGATTGACGATGACTTCACCATGCCACAACCGTCGGGTGATCTGGGCCCAGTCCTCCATCATCGCCGTGGTCACCGACGGCACCCCGAATGCACTGCCCATTGCCGCGATGCCGCGCCCGATCCCGAGCGTGAACCTCCCACCCGAGAGTCGGTGCAGAGTCGTCGCCCACGATGCGGTGATCAGTGGGTGCCGGGTGTTGTGATTGGTCGCTGCGGTACCGATGCGCATTCGATCGGTGACCGCGCAGGCAGCGCCGGACAGTGACGACGCTTCCTTCACATTCCAGCGTTCGGAGATCCAGGCGGTCCCGAATCCCATGTCCTCGCCGAGCCGGGCCTCGTCCATCAGCGTCGCGGGCCCGTCGCTCCCGGCACCCGCCAGTAGGTAGTAGCCCAGTTCGTCCAGGACTCGTGCGTTCGACGCCATGTGAGATTCTCCGATTCTGGAATAGGCGACGCGGGCCATCCACAGGATTCATGCCGCTCGACCAATGGATTTGACGGTCGTCAATTAAGCTAGTTGCCCCGGGTCTCGTACGCAAGACCCTTCCGGCCCCGTGCTTCCTGTCCGGCTCTTCCGGACGTGCGCCGTCGGGCAACAAAGACACCCTTGCCTATTGGCCGATGCTCATCTAACTTAATTGACGAGCGTCAAATGCCACACCAAACCCCATGCGCCGGTTGCGATTCACGCCAGTGCGCCCAGTAGACACCTAGAGCCAGTTCCGTGGAAGGGACCCACAGTGAGCACACCCGTATCGATCCCCCGTTTTCCAGACGAGGTAACCAGCACCTGGCTCACCGGCGTGCTCGCCCCAAAGGGGGAGGAAATACAGGTAAGCGATGTCATCGTCGATCCCATCGGCACAGGTCAGACCGGTGCTACGTACCGAATCTCGGCAACTTATTCGGCCAACCCCGCCGGATTGCCGACCACGTTCGTCATCAAGTTGCCCGTCGAGGACGACGAGAGTCGCGCACGGGTAGCTCTCGGCTACCGAAGCGAGTGCGCCTTCTATGCGTCGGTAGCCGACCAAGTGCAGATCCCCGTGCCTCGGTCGTTTCATTGCGAAATTACCGAAGATTCGTTGAACTATGCACTCCTGCTGGCAGATCAAGCGCCCAAAGAGCAGGGGGATCAGATCGCGGGCTGTAGCGAACGGGAAGCGAAGCTTGCCGGTGCTGCAATCGCCGGCCTGCACGGCCCGACGTGGAATGCTCCGGAATGGCTTACATTCGATGGGCTTGCCATGATATCGCTCGACGCTGCGGGCGCAAAGGGATTGGGCGACGTCTGTGTCATGAGTGCGGGCCTCACCGCCGAGAAGCTGGCGGCACGACTCAGCAGTGCGGACGTCGAAACCCTCACCGCAGCAATGAGCCTGGTGACCCCATGGCTGCTGGCGGACTTCGGACGCTTCAGTTTGCTTCATGGTGACTACCGTCTCGACAACATACTTTTTCACCCCGACAACGATGAGATTTCGGTCGTGGATTGGCAGACCCTGAGTGTCGGGCTACCCGCTCGGGATCTCGCCTATTTCATGGGCACCAGCGTTCGAACCGAGCTGCGCAGGTCCATCGAGCGCAACGTCGTGGATACTTATCACGCCGCGCTGAGCGGGTACGAGATCGACGGGTTCGACCTCGAAAGTTGCTGGCATGATTACAGGTTCGGAATGATTCAAGCATTGCTGATGCCCTCGCTCGGATGCGCTTTCGCAGTCGACTCCTCTCGCGGTGACGACATGTTCGTGTCCATGATCGAGCGTGGTTGCCAGGCAATCCGGGATCTCGACACTCTGAAGTTGGTAGCAGAGGAGAGCGTGACCGGCCGGACACCCGGGTCGGCTCAAAATTCTTGACGTCCGTCAAATTAGCACCTAAAGTGACCGCTGTCACCCCCTTGAAGTAAGCGAGTCGATCATGACCACGAAGTTCGATAAGCCCACCACTGCGATCATCGGTGCAGGAATCTCCGGACTCACCGCCAGCAAGATGCTCGACGACTACGGCGTTCCGCACACCTGCTTCGAGATGTCCGATCGCATCGGTGGCAACTGGGCCTTCGGAAACCCGAACGGCATGTCGAGCGCCTACAAGTCTTTGCATATCGACACCTCCAAATACCAACTGTCGTTCCGGGACTTCCCGATGCCCGAGAGCTACCCGGACTTCCCGCACCACACACTGGTCAAGGAGTATCTGGAGGATTACGCCGAGGCCTTCGACCTGAAGAAGAACATCGAGTTCTCCAACGGCGTTCGCAGTGCGCGTCGCAAGCCCGGTGGCGGATGGGAACTGGACCTGCAAGATGGTTCGACTCGTGAGTTCGACTTTCTGGTGGTCGGCAACGGTCACCACTGGGACGCTCGGTTGCCGGAGTTCGAAGGTGAGTTCACCGGGGAGAGCATCCACTCGCACCTCTACATTGATCCAGAACAGCCATTGCACCTGCGCGGCAAGCGAATTCTGGTGGTCGGTATCGGTAATTCGGCGGCTGACATCGCCGTCGAACTGTCCAGTCGCACCCTCGACAACGACGTCGTGATCTCGACTCGCTCGAGTGCGTGGATCGTGCCCAAATACATCAGGGGAAAGCCCGCGGACATGGGTTTCAAGACCTCGCCGCACATCCCGCTGAAGTGGCAACGCAAGGTCATCGCCAAGGTGGCGCCCATGCAGAACGGGTATCCCTCGGACATGGGGTTGCCGGAGCCGAACCACAAATTCATGGAGGCACACCCCACCCAGTCGGTGGAATTGCCGCTGCGTCTGGGATCGGGCGATCTGACCGCCAAGGGCAATCTGAAGCGTCTGGACGGCAAGACCGTGCATTTCGAGGACGGCACCAGTGCCGACTTCGACGTGATCATCTACGCCACCGGATACAACATCACGTTCCCGTTCTTCGATCCGGAGTTCTTCTCGGCCAAGGGAAATCACATCAGCTTGTACAAGCGGATGTTCTCCCCCGGCATCGACGACCTGGCGTTCATCGGATTCGCCCAGTCCACCCCGACCCTGTTCCCGTTCGTGGAAGCCCAGACCCGGATCCTCGGCGCATACCTGGTCGGCCAGTACGCGCTCCCTTCGGTCGAGGAGATGAAGCGGGTCATTGCAGAGGACGAGGCTCTGTACCTGGGGCACATGCTTCCGACTGCGCGTCACACTCAGCAATTGGACTACTTCGTCTACGAGCACCAATTGCGAACGAAGGAACTGCCGACCGGGCGGGCTCGGGTTTGCCGATGAACGCTCGGATCGCTGCTCAGAGGAGCCTGTCGAAAGGAGACGCGCGCCGAAGTGCGCTGCTGGCGGCACTCGACGATTCACTGCGGGAGGTGGACAGTGTCGAGTCGATCAACGTTGCCGACCTGTCCCGTCGGGCCGGAGTCACTCGCTCAGCGTTCTACTTCTATTTCGAGAACAAGGCCGCGGCGGTCGGCGCACTGATGGAAGTCATCTACGAGGAAGCGGCCGAGGCCGGAGCCTGGTTGACCGACGTCTCTCGCGACCCGACCGAGCGCATCGGTAAAGCCGTCTCGCATCTGTTCACCGTGACCGAGCGGCACGAGCATCTCTACCGTGCAGTGCTGGAGGCCCGAGCCACCAACCCGTCCATCCGCACGATGTGGGAGGCCGATCGGGTCTCGTTCGAAGAGGCCGTAGCCGACATGATCGAAGCCGAACGCGCTGCCGGCCGGGCGACGGACGGAGTCGACGCACGAGCGTTGGCTGCGGTTCTGCTGGACGTCAACGACCGCAATATGGAACGTCGAGTGATGGGCTCGTGCCCCGATCATGACCTGCATGTCGAGGTGGTCACCAGTATCTGGGTGCGCTCCATCTACGGCACCCAACCCCTTCCCTGAGTCGCGATCCCCTGTAATTCGACTCCCGTTCAACACCTTTGGAGCCAGGTATGAATGAGAACGACAACACCATGACCCTGCCTGCTACAGCATCGAGCAGCACGGTATCGAGCACCGTCGGCTTCACAGTGGCGGGTACACGGTGCGAGGGCACCCACTTCTCGGCTCGCAGTGACGCGTTGGCAACGGCGTCAGGTCGCCCGGTCGTCGTGTTGGCCCATGGCTTGGGTGGCACCCGGGACTCGGGCCTCGACGGCTTCGCCGAGGCATTCGCCGCAGCGGGGTTGGACGCCTTCACCTTCGACTACCGCGGTTTCGGCACCAGCGGCGGCGACGAGCGACAGACCGTGTCCTTGGCAGGTCAGGTCGAGGACTGGCAGGCGGCGGTCGACGCTGCCGCGCAGCTCCCCGGCGTCGATCCGCAGCGGATCGTCCTATGGGGCGTCTCACTGGCCGGCGGCCACGTACTCCAGGTGGCTGCTGACCGCAACGATATTGCGGCCGTCATCGCGGTGGTGCCGATGGTCGACGGCCTGGCCGCCATGCGGCACGCCCTTGCAGCGCACGGCCCGTTGACCCTGCTCAAGGCCACTGCGACGGGAATTGCTGCGCGCGTGCGGGCCAACGTCGGCAAGCCCACGATGCTGCCGGTCGTCGGCAAGCCGGGGCAGCCCGGTGCGCTCACCTTGTCCGGTGCTTATGAGGACTTCCACTCGATCGCAGGTCCGTCCTGGCGCAACGAAGTACGCGCCGACGTCGGCCTGGAACTCGGCACCAGAGCGCCCGCCCAGGCCGCTGCGAAGATCAAGGTCCCGCTGCTGGTTCAGATCGCCGACTTCGACCGGTCAGCACCCCCGCGTGCGGCGGCACTGGCAGCCTTCGCGGGCCGCGCCGAAGTGCGTCACTACCCGGGCGACCACTTCGACCTGTTCCCGGGCAAGCCTTTTCACGGGCCTGCCGTCGAACATGCGGTGCACTTCGTGACGCGTCACCTGACCCCTCGAGCGAACTGAGGCGTCACTTCCGCGTCAGGTCAGCGAGCGGCAGCCTTCCCCGCCTTGCGGGCTCGTTGAGCCTGCCACTTGCGCTGTCGAGCCACGAACAATATCGACGAGCGTTGCATCAGTCCCGGTGCGAGCCGGTTGAACCGCCATGCCAGGCGAGCCGAGCGCGGCGCGACCAGGATCGCCTTGTTCCCGGCGACGGCCGCCAGCACCTCATCGGCCAGCTTCGCCGGTGAGTGCGGGGTCTCGATACGCTGCCCCTTGAGGTAGTAGTCCCGGCCCACGAAGTCGTCGATCGAGCCCTTGTCCAAGATCGGGGTATCGACTGCTCCCGGACAGATAACGGTGACACCCACGCCCTTGGCCGCCGCCTCGGTGCGCAGCGCGAGCGAGAGTCCGACCACTGCGTGCTTCGTGGCGACGTAGCTGGTGATCAGACCGGCTGCCATCAGGCCACCAGCCGAGGCCGTGTTGACGATGTGACCATTGCCCTGGGCGATCATCTTCGGGTAGGCCGCATGGATGCCATGCACCACGCCACGCAGGTTCACGTCGATGATCTGATTCCACTGGGCCAGGGTCAGGTGCTCGGTCTCGCCGCCGAAGCTGATGCCGGCGTTGTTGAAGATCATGTCGATCCGACCGTGCTCGGCGACCACCCGGTCCACGGCTGCCAGGACCTGCTCGGGGTCGGTGACGTCGAGCGCCTCGGCACGAGCCCGCGGTCCCAGTGCCGCAGCAGTGCGTCGCGCAGCCACCTGGTCGAGGTCGGTGCAGACGACATACGCGCCGGCCTCGACCAGCGCTGCGGCCAACGCGGCCCCGATACCGGACCCTGCCCCGGTCACCAGCGCGGCGCGCCCGACAAAGCGGCCCCGGTAGGGATTGGCGCCGTCCGCGCCCGCAGACCCAGTGCGGTTCATCCGAAGGCCTTCTCGATCAGACCCAGTAGGTCCGGGTAGCGCTTCAAGTGTGCACCGCCATTGACCTGCATGTCCTCACCTGTCGTCCACGCCGCACCGTCGGACAGCAGGTACTCACAGGCGGCCGCGATTTCCAGTCCCGTCCCGGTGCGTCCGAGCGGCGTGTTCTCGACGTAGTCCTCACGCACACCGGGGATCTCCATGGCCGGCGAGGTCAACGGCGTGACGACGAGACCGGGAGAGACCGTGTTGACCCGGATCTGCCGCGGAGCCAACTCCAGAGCCGTCACCTTCGAGAGCATCAGGAGCCCGGCCTTGGCCGTGCAGTAGGCCGCCAGCCCCGATCCGGGTTGGGTCCCGTTGAGCGAGGCCAGGGTGACCAACGATCCACCGTCGGCGACGCGGCTTCCGGCGTGCTTGAGCACATGGAACGCGCCGACCAAAGAGATCTCCAGAATGCGCCGAAACTCGGCCGAATCGTGGTTGACGACGGGCGAAAGAGTGCTCGTGCCGGCACAGTTCACCAGGCCGGTGAACGAGCCGTGTTCGACGATGATTTTCTCGAATAGTGCCTGCACCGTTGCCTCGTCGGCGACGTCCACCGGGAGTATCGACTCACTGCTCACCAGATCGGCGCCAATGACGTGATGGCCCTGTGCACGCAGATGCTCGGTGATCGCGGCACCGATACCGGAGGCGGCACCGATCACCACCGTGGTCTTGGCGACAGCGGGCTCGGCGGTCTCGGATGAGGGGGACATGCGCACTCCTGACATGCGTCGAAACTTGTTGACGTGTGTCAACTTAGCTCCTGGAGTGATCGCTGTCACCCCCCTCGACACCTCTGTTCTTATCGAAGCGATTCGTCAAGCCTGCGTTTCTACCGCTGCCGACCAACGCAATCCGTCGGTGTCACTACCGTGTGAGGTCACTGCGCGCTGAAGTCGACACCGGGGTTGCAGGGCTGGATTCGACGTCGATCGTGGTGAGGTCGCGCCCTCGAGTCTCTTTGATCATGGCCAGTGCCCCGATCGATACGCCCGCGGTGATGATGATGATCAGGCTCAACGGGACGCTGGAACCGCCGAATCCGGCGAGCAGGACGCTGGCGATCAGTGGGGTGAAGCCTGCACCGATGAGGCTGGCGCCCTGGTATCCGAGGGAAGCGCCCGTGTAGCGGACGGTGGTACCGAACATCTCCGACAGCAGCGGGACGAGGGGCGCAAACATCATGTTCTGCAAGATTTGCGCGAAGACCAGCCCTGCTGCCATCAGTGCGATGGAACCGGTGTTGATCAGCATGTAGAGCGGGAACGCGAAGATGATTGCGCCTGTAGCGCCGATGAACACGACCGTACGACGGCCGATTCGGTCCGACAGCGTGGATGCCAACGGGATGGCGACAAGCGCGACCACGGACAGGAGTATGAGTACCTGGATCACTTTCGACTTGTCGTACCCGATGCCCGTCGCATACGCGATGATGTGTGAGGTCATGAGTGCGGTGAGTGCGAAGGGAGCAATACCTGCGGCACATGCCAGTATTACGGGGCGAGGACTGCGGATCAGTCGGCTCAGTGGGGTGCGTACGGCGTTTTCGGTTTCGGCGCGTTCGGCTGCTTGTTGGAACACTGGGCTTTCCGTGACCCGCGTCCGGACATAGAGTCCCACGACGACCAGCAGTGCGCTGAGCAGGAACGGGATTCGCCAACCCCACGATTGCAGGCTTTCGTCGGGCAGTAGCGAGACGATCGCGACGGCGACCGTCGACATCAAGAACCCGATCGGTGAGCCCAAATTCATGATGCCGGCCCACTTTCCGCGGTTCTCTGCATCGGCATGTTCGACGACCATCAGTGCGGCACCGCCCCATTCGCCTCCGACTGCCAGACCCTGCAAGATGCGCAGGAGGACGAGCAGAATCGGAGCCGTCACGCCGATCGCGGCGTAACTGGGCAACAGTCCGATGAGGAAGCTCGCAACGCCCATGAGCCCCATCGTCACGATGAGAATGTGCTTGCGACCGAACCGATCACCGAAGTGTCCGAACAGGATTCCGCCCAGCGGACGCGCAACGTAACCCACGGCCAGTGTGCCGAAAGCGGCAATGGTGGAGACCACCGAGCTTTCCCCAGGAAAGAACACATCACCGAACACAAGGGCTGCCATCGTGCTGTACAGCAGGAAATCGTAATACTCGAGGGCGGTGCCCAACAGAGACGACAGTGCGACCTTGCGTAGCTGCGCCTTCGAGGTGTCGTCCGGAAGATCGTGAACGCGCCCGCCGACCTCATTGCTATCCATCTGGATCCACTCCTTTTGCAGGCCCATAGGGCCAAGACTTGCCTCTGGACGCCGCGGAATCGCAACCTCTGACCGGCCGGTAGCCGACATCGAGGAGTGATCTTTGTGGCGTCCATGTAGCCAGCGCGTATTGGACAGAACATAAAACCAAGCATTCGCTTGGTGGGAACGATAGCTATATGACCGCGATCACGTCAAGCGCTCACTTCGTCGAGGACAGAAGGCTGCGAGTAGTCGAAATTCGCAGATATAACCAGGTTAAAGACCCGGAACGATTCTATCCACCAGTCCGACTGTGAGAAATCCTCGATCGTAGTCGGTGAAGAACAAGCGTTTGCTACTTTGATTCACTGAAGGCACTTTGGACTCTGTTGCTTGGTAGGACAGACACACACCCGTCCACCGCTGGTGGGCCTCGTTACACGACAGGAGAAGCACATGGAGGCCAATGAACGCACGACAATCCCCACTTTGCTGCGCGCAGCAGCCCAGGCCTGGGGCGAACAGGTCGCGATATCCGATGAGCAGACCGCCTGGCCGACGCAGTTGACCTGGGACGGTCTACTCGACTCGGTCCGGCACTTCGCGGCCGCACTGCATGGGCGCGGTGTCCGCCATGGCGACTGCGTTGCCATTTGGGCGCCCAACACGCATCACTGGATCATCAGCGCACTCGGCGCCCAGTACATCGGTGCGATCGTGGTCCCGATCAATACTCGATACACCGATGGCGAGGCATTGGACATCATTGTCCGCTCCAGTGCTGGGACACTCGTAATTGTCGGTGACTTCCTCGGAAAGCGCCGTCTGCCAGAGCTTCTCGCACAGTGTGACGGCGCTCCGGGATCAGTGAAAACAATCATCGAGGTCCCCTATGAGGCGCCTGTGCAGTCGAGTACTTTGTCCACCAGCTGGTTGGATTTTCTCGACACCGCCACGCCCGCGCTGCTGGCCTCCGCCGACGACGCGTCCAAGCTGGTGCACACCGACGACATCGCCGACATCCTTTTCACCTCTGGCACAACGGGAAAGAGCAAAGGCGTCCTCGCCACCCACGATCAGACGGTGCACGTCGGCCGAATCTGGGGCACGATCGCCACCCTCCACCCCGAGGATTGTTACATGCTGCTGAGTCCCTTTTTCCACACTTTCGGATACAAGGCCGGCTTCATCGCCTGCCTCTATCACGGGGTACGCATGGTGCCGCAGTCCGTGTTCCGCGTCGACAACGTGATCGATCTTGCCGAAAAGCACCGGGTCTCCGTCCTCGCCGGTGCTCCCACGATCTTCCAGTCGATACTCGACACCGAACTGCACCGCACTCGGGACCTGACACACCTTCGGGTGGCTGTCACCGGCGCGACGACAGTGCCGGTCACACTCGTCGAACGCTTACAGGACCAACTCGGTGTCGACATCGTCCTCACCGCCTACGGTCTGACCGAGACCAGTGGCTACGTGTGCTCCACCCGCCCCGAGGATTCACCGCACACGGTCGCCACCACGTGCGGACGCCCGATCGACGGAATGCAGGTCAAGCTGGACCACACGGGTGAACTGCTCGTTCGCGGTCGCTTGGTGATGCGCTCGTATCTCGACGACCCGCACGCGACCGCTGCAGCAATCGACAGCGAAGGTTGGCTGCACACCGGCGACATTGCCACAATCAGCCCCGAAGGCAACATCGCTATCACCGACCGCATCAAGGACATGTTCATAACCGGCGGCTTCAACGTCTATCCCGCGGAAGTAGAGCAGGCTATTCTTGCCGTCCCCGGCGTTCGCGAGTGCGCCGTGATCGGCGTGCACGACACTCGTATGGGTGAAGTAGGCAAAGCTTTTGTCTGCACCTCCATCAGCGACGCGAGCATCGACGAACGGATACGCGCACAATGCAACGCGCTGCTGGCGAAGTTCAAGATCCCCCACTACATCGAAGTTGTCGATGCACTCCCCCGCAACACCTCCGGCAAGGTCGATAAGCTGCAACTGCGGCAACGTGGATGACCCCATGTGCCCTGCCGACCAACTGCAACGCGACCGAGATCATGCTTCATCTTGCGGGGTACGCAGATTCGCGAACGTGGGTCAGGGGTTCAGCGTGCTTCTCGGCTTCGACGGCATAGAACCTGCTATCAGAAAGTCGCCGGATCCCAGAAATAGGTGTAGTTGCTCCATGGCCCAAGGTTTACCGTGTTGAGGTGATGCTTGTTGCCCCATGGGTCGACCTGGTACGCGGCAACGAACCCGTGGAAGTAAGTGCAGTGAATGTCTTTGGTTCCGAACGGGCTGAACACGACTTTCTGGGGTGGTGCCCACGCGCCAGGCCCCCAGGGTTGGACGAACTCGGCGCTGCATGGCAACTCGTTCAGACCGATGTCTTGTGCTGTGGCGGTCGCCGGCAATGCTGCACTTACACTCGCGGCCATCGCACTTGCCGCGAAAGCGAGCAGTAGTTTGCGTTTCATATGGGAGTGCCTTCCTTCGCGGGGATCCGGACTACTCCGTCATCGTCCTATTACACTGGCGGCGTTACGAACCAGCCCCTCGCTGCAGGTCCGATCGACAAAGCTGCACTCCCCCGCGACACCTCCGGCAAGGTCGATAAGCTGCAACTGCGGCAACGTGGATGAACCCACTGTGCCGCCCGACCAGGCCACAGTGGCCTACGCAGCAAGACCCGACCAACTGGCAGCACGGCAGCGATCATGGCCAGTCTTTCGGGGTACTCGACAGGTAATGGGGGGATCATGCCGACGAATGCCACAGTCAACGCCGAACAGCGGAAACAGCAGGTGTTACACACTGCAACGACTCTGTTCGCCGAGAACGGCTTGGCAGGTACGTCGATGCGCATGATCGCAAGCAGCATCGGCGTACTTCCCAGCAGCCTCTACCAATACGTGCCCTCGAAGGAGTCGCTCCTGGAGGAGATCGTCATCGGCCACTTACGGGCGATGAATACCGAATTTCATCGGGTTGTCGACCGGTCACTGCCTCCGGAGCTCGAACTCGGTGAGCTGATTCGTAGGTCCCTGACACTGATCGACGAGGATCCGCACTCGCCACAAATTTGCCGCAACGAAGAGAGCACTATCCGACAACTCGACGGTCACCAGCAGATCCGGTCTCTGGCGGCAAGCAACCACAGACTGTGGATAGCCTCGCTCGAACGCGGAATCAGTGAAGGCGTCTACCGGCGATCGATCGCCCCGAACGTTGCATACGAACTGATCAAAGATGGCCTGTGGCTTACCGGACGATGGTTCCGCCCCACCGCCGAGTACACACTGGCCGACCTGTCGGTCGAATGCGTCGAGTTCTACCTCAACGCACTGATGCCGAAGCCGAGCCCAATCGGGTCCACTGCCGGAAATCCCTGAGCCGATCGCTGCACCGGCCCCTGCAATTCTGGTGCACGCTACTTGAACGTCTCGTACATATAAGGAGTGCCGATCATGACGCAGCCGCCCCGCCTTCACGCCTCGGAGTCGATGCAGGCAATCACCGACGCTCTGCAGGAGCATGGCGTCGTGATTGTCGAAGACCTGCTGGACCAGGATCTCCTCACCCGTTTCAATGCCGAACTCGACTGCCATCTGAGTGAGAGAGCGCAGGGCGCGGAGCGTGGGTTCGTCAATGCCGTGGTGGCGGACTTTTTCGGCGAACACACTGAGCACCTGGCTGGGCTGGCGGCAAAGTCCACGGTTTTTGCCACCGAGGTGCTCACCCACCCGATTTATCGCGGAGTGTGCGACGCGGTGTTACTACCGAACTGCGCGGCCTATCAGCTCAATCTCGGCCAGGTACTCAATCGCGGCCCCGGAGGGACTGCCCAACAGCTGCACCGCGACGAAGCCGTTTGGGTCCATGTACCCAAGCCGCGGCCGACCCTTCAATTGGCGTCTGTGGTGGCGCTGCGGGACTTCACTGCGGAGAACGGTGCCACCCGGGTGATCCCAGGCAGTCACTTGTGGGATCCGCAGCGCCAGCCGACTGACGCCGAGGCGATTCCTGCGGTGATGAAGGCGGGCTCGGGGATCATTTATCTTGGCTCGACCATCCACGCTGCCGGCGCGAACACCACCGCCGATCAGTGGCGTCGCGGGTTGCACATCAGCTACTGCGTGGGATGGCTGCGGACCGAGGAGAACCAGGTCCTGTCGATACCGATGGAGCAGGTGCGCGCCTTGCCGCGCGAGTCGCAGAATCTTCTGGGATTCGGCGTGCATGATGCGATCGCGCAGCGCGGCGGCTACCTCGGCACGGTCGATCTTTCCGATCCGGTCGAACTGATCGCCGCGGGAAAGCTCTGAGTGCCCACCTAGGCGCTGATACTCAGGAGAGCCAGACCTCGTCGAGAAGCATGATGTCGGCGAAACTGTGCGATGCGCCCTGAACTTCAGGCTGCCAGACCACCAGATTGTCCTGCGCTGCCAGCGGCAGAGTAGGTACCGTTTCGGCGGCCAGCGACTCGATTTCGTCGATGGCTGATTGAATCTCCTCCTGCGTACTCGCCCTTTGCAGTGTGGCCAGCAACTCATCCATCTCGGGGTTCGCGTACCCGGAGGCATTCCCCGTCGAGTCACTGTGGAAGACGGAGTAGAGCTTGAGGAATGGGGCCGAATCGCGGATGCTGAGGGCGGACTGGCCCAGGTCGTAGTTCTTCTCGACGTTGATTACTCGGATGATGTCGGTGGTGGAATTCAAGAACTCCACCTCTGCGTCGAATCCGACGGAGTTGAGCATCGCCTGGATCGCGAGTGCCCGGGCCTGCGCCTCTGGTGCCTGGCGCGTTGTGAACGTGATCTTACCGTCGTAGCCATCGGCTTTGGCTTCCGCGAGCAGCGAGCGAGCGCCTTCCGGGTCGTATTTCGAGGCTGGGGCACCTGTGCTCCAGCGAGAAGCCTCCGAGAACAGCGCGACGCTCGGACGGCCGATCCCGTCCTGAGTCCGCTCGTCGAATGCGACCGGGTCGACGGCTTTGATCAGTGCCTGCCGCACCCTCAGGTCCGACCCAGGGCGGCCATCGGCGTTGTTGATCAACACGTCGTTGCCGGCGTTCATCACATTCAGATAGCCGGGGTTACCGGCCTCGACGACGTCAGCCACGATGTGTGCCTCGACCGTGAAGAACATCTCGAGCTGTCCGGTGTTGAACATGTCCAACTGTTGTTGTCCGCCTGCCGAGGGGAGGAAACGTACGCCGTCGAGTTTCGCGTCACCACCCCAATAGCCCTCGCGTCGTTCGAGCTGAATCTGCTCGTTCGGCTTGTTCGATTCCAGCACGAAGGGTCCGGCCCCGATCGGGGTGAAGTTCTCCGCTTGATCGGACTGCGCGGCCACTATCATGCCCGGGCCCATGGCCAACATGTTCGGGAATGTGGCCCAGGGAGTGGACAGTTCGAAGATCACGGTCGAGTCGTCGGGTGCCGATATCGACGAGACAGCGTTCTTCCACAGCTGCGAGTCGGGACCACGATTGGCGACGTACCGATCGATGCTCCACCGAACCGCTTCGGCGTCAAGGCTTTCGCCGTTGCTGAAGGTCACCCCGTCCCGCAAGGTCAACGTCCACGTCTTACCGTCTTCGCTGACGGTGAGGTCCTCGGCGAGTTGGGGCTCGAACTCGCCGCCTTGACCGTCGAAGCGCACGAGCACGTCGTAGATTGCCGCCATCTCGGTGCCACCTGTCGAACCGGTCGCCATGGTGCGTGCGGGGTCCAGGGTTGCGGGTAGTGCCAGCGAGCCGAACGACAAGGTGCCACCGCTTACGGGTTCGCCGGCATCAGTCTGGGTTCCGACCGGCCCGCTCACGCCGGCCAACGCGTCGCCTGCAGCTGACTCTTCACTCGACGCGCATGAACTCAACAAGAGTGCGGTCGCTGCTGCGAGCACGATGGCACTGCTCAGTCGAGGCGTAGTAGATAGTGCGCGTTCCGTCACCGGTCCTCCAGTACTCAGGTGTGGCAGCCGGTGTCCGCGCCACAAAATTTTTCGGTTCACTGCGTTACCGCTTGCGGCTCGGTGCTGGGAACTACCGTCACCTTGGGCGGCATCCAGTCATGAGTGTTGACGCTGACGTGTGGGAAGTAGATGCGCAGGGTGATTCCGAAATTCTCTGGACGGACAGGCAGCCAGTTGCGCTCACGACCGCGCCCCGGATTTGTCGCACTGATCCAAAGATCCAGTGAGCCATCATCGTTGAGCGTCAGATCCTGACTGTCATCGATTGCATAGCGATCGAGTTCGTTGTCGAACAACTGTCCGGATGCGGAGTACGCGGTGAGGGACCACCAGCCCCAGTCACCGTATGGCGGCAACTGGCCGGGCTCGAAATGAAGGTTGTAGGTCTTTGTGCCGGTGAGTGGCTCTCCGCCCGAGTCCACCTGCGTTGACGGATAGGCCGTGACATCGACGGGGTTGGCGAATCCGCCGTGCGCAATTCTGGCGCGGTACAGGTATTTGGTGCCGAAATTTCCGATGGACTCGTCCAGGTAGATCCAACCATCGATCGCCGTCATTCGGCGGCTCTCGTTGACCTTGCTACTGCCCATGAAACCAGGCAGCTGACCGGCTCGTTCTTGGACGGATTTCGGAAGGGAGGCTGGATCGAATGTCAATCCAGCGCCGATGCCCAGTGCGGCGAATCGGTCCAAGGCCGGCTGGTCTTCTGGGGCACCCGGGTTGCTGGCTACCAGGCTGTTGAAGCGATCGAAGTACTCGCACGCGTCCATCTTCTGAAGATGTTGGACGGGTACATAGTCGAGATCAGGCGTGTAACTCCCGCGTGGGTAGGTGTGTTCTTCGCCGTGCTGCGAGAGCGGATACAGGTCCATCGAGTCTTGGATTTTGCGCGGCTCCTCCAGGTCCGGCGGCCCGAAGCACCGGACGCGCAGGAGCAGCCAGACGAAGTCGGTCGACACCGGGACAGGGATGACATTTTCCGGCAGCGCACCGTCGAATCGTGGACCGATCAATGCGTAGGTGACCGCGTCGTTTCCGCCGACGCCCCCGGTGCCGAGCACCGCCGGGGTGTTCGAGTAGCCATCGAACGGTTGAATCGAGCAGTACCGGTCGGTTTCCGGCTTGAACAGCAGGTAAGGCTCTTCTCCCAGGTCAAGATAGGCCTGGGAGTACAACGTGTCCACGTTCGGCCGGGTGAGGCTGTGGAGGGCGGGGGTCGCCAAATCTCTGGAGTGGAACAACTGGTTGAGCGGCGCGCGATCTGCGGTGGGGGTCTCGGTGTTGGTGACCATCGCGCGGATGGTGTCCATCAACACCAAGGGGTAGGCGTACACATATGCATCTTCGAGATCCTGGGCAGCGTCGCTGGACATATTTTCAACAGCCATGAAGAGTGCTCCATTTCGAGGTAAGAATGATTGGACGTTCGATAGCGGTCGATCGATCAATTGATGACACGGGTGATGAGGAAATCGTCGATCCCGGCACGACCGCCCTCGCGGCCGAAGCCGCTGGCCTTGACCCCGCCGAACGGCACGTTCACGTCGAGGGCGTTGTGCTTGTTGATCCACACGGTGCCCGCCTCGATACCCTCGGCCACCTGCCGTGCCCGGTCCGTGTCGGCGGACCACACCGACGCACCGAGACCGAACTCCTGGCCGTCGATACGCGTGAGGACTTCGTCGAGGTTGTCGTAGGCGATGATCGGCAGCACTGGACCGAATTGCTCGAGCCTGACTACATCGGCATCGTCACCGAGGTCCGTCAGCACGGTGGGCGCCAGGAAGTGGCCGGGCAGTTCACTTTTCGCAGCGGACGGACCACCCGTGACTACGCGCGCCCCACCCGCGATCGCGTCCACGATCAGCTTCTCGACGAAGTCGCGCTGCGCCCGGGTGTGGAGCGGACCCATTGTGGTGCCGGATTCCAGGCCGTCGCCGACGACACGCTGCCGCACGTGTACTGCGAGTGCTTCGGTGAAATCACTGTGCTGTGCGCGCGGAACGTAGACGCGCTTGGGTGCGATGCACATCTGGCCCGCATTCATGAACGCCCCAGCAGCGAGCCGCTCCGCGGCCTGCGCAATGTCGGCGTCCGCGAGCAGGATCGCGGGGTCGTTGCCACCGAGTTCGAGCGTCAGTGGCGTAACGGCTTCCGCGGACTGACGGATGATTTCCCGGCCGATCTGCGTCGATCCGGTGAACGACACCTTGCGCACCCTGCGGTCCGTCACCAATGACTGCCCGACGCTGGGCCCGCCGGCCACCAACCCGATCACACCCTCGGGAAGGACGGAGGACAGAATCTCGACGAACTCGGTGACCACCCTCGATACTGTCTCCGCAGGCTTGACGATGACGGTGTTTCCGGCAATCAACGCCGGTGCAATCTTGGCTGCTGCCAGATAGATAGGAAAGTTCCAGGGCACGATCGCGGCGACAACGCCGTACGGAGCGTGCACCACGGTGGCGTGGTGCCCACCGAGCACCTGCTGGGTACGGCTGGTCTCCCACTCCACATCCGCGGCCGCGCGGAAAGCCTCGGCGGCGATCCAGATCTCCTGCTTTGCCTCGGCCAGCGGTTTCCCTTGCTCGCCGGTAAGCAACTCGGCCAACGCGTCGGCGTGTGCGTGGATTTGCCCGGTGATGAGTCGGGCCAGGTCCTGCCGGGCGGGAAGGCTGCGTCGCCACGTGGGCAAGGCGGCGGTTGCCGCGGCCATTCTTTTCTCGATATCGGCTGGGGTCGAGATGGTGGTCTCAGCCACGATCTCGAGGGTGGCCGGGTTGACCGAGGTCAAGACGGATCCGATTCCATGTGTCATGTGTTGTCTCCCAGGGGATTCGTCAAGGTGAAGATCTGTGCGCCGTAGCCGCCGTCGACGGGTAGGTCCACGCCGTTGATCCAGCTGGCGGACGCTGAGGACAGGAAGACGATGGCGTCTGCAATCTCGCCCGGATCGGCGTGGCGGCCGGACCAGTCCCGGGCACCGGCAATCGCGTCCGCGCCCATTGCTTCGGTGAAATCCGCCAGCAGTGGGGTTTGAACCGTTCCGGGCGAGACCGTGTTGGCCCGCAGTCCGGTGGCACGGTTCGCGGTGGCGGTAGCGAGCATGTTCACCACTGCGGCTTCCTTCGATATTTGGTAGCAGGCGTCCTGGATGTTCGGGTGGGAGTCGAACATGGCGTATGCCTGATCCCAATCCTCCTGTGCCAGGAATGCTTTGGCGCTCGCATAGTTGGTTCGCCAGGCGAAGCCGGCCTGGGATGCCGTGGTGACCACGGCGGCCGACTCGCGAAACTTGGGTAGCAGCAACCGCGTCAGATCCCGCGGTGCCAGTGCGTTGACCGCAAGCACCTGCCGCCACGGGCGGGTTGCAGCCACCCCCGCGTTGTTGACCAGGATGTCGATTGGCTCGTCGATGGCATCGGCGACCTCGCGCACACCATCTCGTGTCGACAGATCGGCCTGGATGAAAGTGGCTACCCCTGGCATCGTGGCCGCATCCGCGTCGGCGATATCGACGCCGATCACTCGTACCCCCGACGCGGCCAACTTTGCCGCGGTTGCGGCGCCAATGCCTGTTGCACAGCCGGTGACCACTGCCGTGCGCTCGTGTGGCGCGGTCATTTCGGCTGTACCGGGCATTTCCCGTAGCTCACCGGCAGCGATTTCACACTGTTGATGAACGAGGAGTTCAGCCGGCGCGGAGGACCGATCACGCTGATATCCGGCATCTGTTCGGCGATAGCGTCGTAGATCAACTCGATCTCCATCCGAGCGAGATTTGCCCCGATGCAGTAGTGCGCGCCGGTGCCACCGAAACCCAGGTGCGGATTCGGGTCGCGGCCGATATCGAAGGTGTGGGGATTGTCGAAAACGGCCTCGTCGTAGTTGGCCGAGGCATAGAGCATCAGTAGGCGATCGCCCTTGCCGATGGACTGCCCACCCAATTCGGTATCCCGGGTGGCGGTGCGCTGGAAGGAAAACACTGGACTGGACCACCGAATGATCTCGTCGATGGCAGTCTTGGGCCGCTCGCGGCGGAACCGCTCCCACTGCTCGGGGTTGTCCTGAAAAGCCATCATGCCGTGGGTGATGGCGTTTCGGGTGGTCTCGCTGCCGGCGACCATCAGCAGCACCACGAAGTAGCCGAATTCCAAGTCGGTGAGCGCACCGTCCTCGTCCTGCGCGCGGACCAGCGCGGTCGCGATGTCCTCTGCCGGGCATTCCCGCCGGTCCGCCGCCAGACCCATCGAGTACTGCATGACCTGGCCGATCGCGGCGACGGGATCGCCGATGATGTCCGGATCATCGCGGCCGGTCATAATGTTGGACCATTCGAAGACCTTGTGGCGCTGCTCCTGAGGAATTCCGATGAGTTCTGTGATCGCTTGCAGCGGAAGCTCGGCCGCGATATCTGCGACGAACTCTCCAGTGCCATCGGCCAGTGCGTCGGCAACGATCTTGTTGGCGCGCGCGGACAGCGCATCGCGCAGCTTGGCGACAGCTCGGGGGGTGAAGCCTCGGGCAATGATCTTCCGAAGCGCAGTGTGCTCCGGCGCATCCATGTTCAACATGATTCCGCGATTGGCATCGATGGCTGCGCGTGGAACATGGTCGGAGTAGCGAGCGATGGCGGTGTTCTCCCATGAGGAGTACAGGTCGCTGTCCCGGGATACCTCCTGGACCAGGGCGTGCGTGGAGACAACCCAGTAGCCCTCGTCCTCGAAGCCGCCGATACCGCTGGGTTGCTCGTTCCACCACACCGGATGGTTGTTCCTCAACTCAGCGAAAAGCTGGTGGGGAATCCCGTTGTCGTACAGCGTGGGATCGGTGACGTCGATCCCCTTCGGCAGGTTCATATCGAATCCTCACGGGCAGATTGGTAGACCGATCAGTGCGCACCAGGCACCGACCCGAACTAATCCGGATATGTTAACGAGTTTCGTTAACTGGGTGATGTACGTCATAGTAACGGAGTTCGTTAGGCTGTCAACCATGAGCATCCCTCCACTGAGTGCCGAGACCGATTCGGCGCGTGAGCGACTGATGCGGGCGGGCGAAACCCTGTTTGCGGACAATCGTCCCAATGGTGTGCGTCTGCGCGAGCTGAACGCGCTCGCGGGCGTGCGGAACGACTCCGCGGTGCACTACTACTTCGGCTCCCGCGAAGGTTTGCTCGAGCAGATCGTGGCTGCTCATATGGCGGATGTCCGGCAGCGGGTAGACGAATGCACCCAGCAGCTATGCGGCGGCGATCAGTCCTCGCCCGCTGCCGTGCGGGACGCGATCGCCGCCCTCTCCATCCCCTATGCGGAGAAGCTCAGCTCGGAACGGGGCCGTCGATTCATCCAGATCATGGCCCGCGTGTACGAGGAGCCAGGCAGCATGCCCGAATCCCGCTACATCCCGTCGAGCGCCAGCGCCATGAACCAGATCCGCCGCAGCCTTCCCGACATCCCCCCAGATGTGCTCGACGAACGTGTTCGGCTGATCACCAAATTTGTCATTGCCGCATTCGCTGCGCGCACCAGAATGCCTGCTGACGCCCCAGGAAGGCTTGACCTGGACTGCTTCATCGTGAACCTGCTCGATATGGCCACCGCCGCATATTTCGCCGTAGTGCCAGAGCCTGGACACTGGCCCGAGAACTGGCCACGGGTGCACGCCGAAACGCTCGATTGACCGTTGCCACACGCGCCAGAGCCCCGATCCGGCAGGATGAAGACTCGGTCTCGAAATGTCCACGGTGGGACGGGTGATTGCAGATGAAACGCATCCTGAACGTGCTGATTTTCCTCGGCTTTTTCGCGGTGATCTTCATCGTCTTGTTCGCGGTGATCAAGTCGGCCCGGGACACCACGTCGCCCGCGCTCGCCGATGAATCGTTCGTGATCCAGGGCCAGCCGACGACGTGCAGCTCGTTGTTCGGGGAGCCGTGCGATTTCGACCTTCAAACCGAGTACAACATGTGGGGTAAAGGACTCGAATCCTTCGTCGACTCTGGCGTATTGGGGCCCTACGCCGCCGATATCGGGTTCGTGGATTCCGCGAAACTGAGTCTGCAGGCGTGCGGAGTTGCCCGGACCGCGGGAACGACCGTCCTGGAATTCGAAGACCTGGCCCAACGCGATCACCCTGACGCCACCCGTGCGCAGCTGTTCCCGTTCTGGAACGAGACTCGGCAGGATCTGTGCCCTTAGCGCTGTGCAGATCCAGGCGCAGCGTGCAGATGCCGATGCCCGAGGGCCGCGACGGCCAAAGTCAGCACTGCCGCTATCGACAGCGGCACCGCGATGTGGACGCGTAGCAGGAGGGCGCCGACGACGGCTCCGAGGAAGATGATCACGATGGCGCCGAACCGTCGATTCCACACTGCTCGCCAGCCGCCCACGACGAAGGTTTCACCGGCCAGAGAGGTGAGGGTGGAGGTGACGACGACTGTGGTCATGTCCTTGATCGCCAACCGGCGCGCGACCGCGGCCTGTTCGCCCATGACGGTGGCGATGCACGCTGCGATGACGACTTTCACGTTCGGGGCCGGGTCCTCGCCCAGTACGAGGAAGACCCCGACCAACACGGCGAGGACTACTCCACCGATGCCGAGCAGCGTGGTGGTGCGCGGTTGCCAACCGGGTGCGGTGTTTCGGAGCAGTAGGCCCGATAGGAAGGCGCCGGCAGCGAAGGCCACCAGGGCAACTCCCGGTCCGAGTACCGGCAACTCGTCGGCTCCGGCGATACCCATGCCGAGGATGACGATGTTGCCCGTCATGTTCCCGGTGAACACGCGGTCGAGTCCGAGGAAGCCGACCGCGTCGACGACACCGGTGACGAAGGTGAGGGCCAACATCAACCACAGCCCGACCGAATCTCCCCCGACCGGCACACGCAGACCCGACACACGTGACGGCATCTTCTGCAATTCCATATCTATCTGCTTTCGTTGCTCGGTGTCGTCGTTCGCCAGGGCTGCCCACAGGAAGTCCACTACTTTAGGACTTTCTGCTCACTGCTGCGGTCAGTTCGATCTCCACGGGAGATCCGGAGGGCAACGACGGGACTCCGACGGCGCTGCGGGCCGGGAGGTAGTCGTCTCCGAACAGCTCCGCCAGGGCTGCTGATGCACCGTCGGCGACGGCGGTGTGCTGGGTGAATTCGATTGTACTGCGGACGAATACGGTCATCTTCAGGCATCGGATGATGACCCCGTCGATGGCGGCGTCGATGGCGAGCACCGCGTTGCGTGCGGCGAGGGCGGCAGCGGTCCGCGCTTGCTCGACGCTTACGTCCAGCCCGACGGTGCCGGTGATGGTCAATTCCCCGTTGACGCGCGGGGTCATGCCGGCGCTGTAGGCGATGCCGTCGTGCACGGTCGCGGCGACGTATCGGCCTTGTGGCTGTGGGGCGGGGAACATCGGGTTGTCAGGCACTGAGCGCGATCCCTTCCTGGCGCGGGTCGGCGGCACCGAGGAGCAGCCCGCGGTCGTTGTCCATCGAGATCACCTGCGCGCTCCCGCCGCCGCCCCAAGCAGATTGTCTGCGGATTCGGTGGCCCAGGCGTTCGAGTTCGTCCAACGTGCGGGGATCGATCCGGTCCTCGCAACGCAGTTCCGATTCGAGCCCGACGACGTCGGAGTCGCTGCCGGGGAAGACGGTGAAGCGCGGCGCGGCAACCGCTTCCGCCGGGTCCAGGCCGTGATCGATGAGGTGCGAAAGCAGCTGCATGTTCCATTGCACTTGCCCGTCCCCACCGGGGGTGTTGCCGACGTGCAGCAGGTTCTTCTCCGAATCGGTGACGATCCATGCGTTCAGTGTGTGCAGGGGTCGCCGGCGCGGCTGGGCGGAATTGGGGTGCCGCGGAATCAGGTAAGCCCCGCGGCCGAATCGGTTGTTGAGCACCACGCCGGTACCGGGGACCGAAATTTTGGCGCCGAAGGTGAATGCCAGCGAGTGGATGAAACTGACGGCACGCCCCTCGGAATCGACGACGACGGTGGAGGTGGTGTCGCCGTCGTTCACGTCGAACGTTCGCGCCGTCGGCACTGCTGCATCCAGCTTCTTGCGAGCGATGGTCACCGCTTCTTCGGTCAGCAGGGATCGCCAGGCGTCGTTTCCACTGCCGCACTGGGCAAATCGATCCTCGAAGGACATCCGTGCGGTGCGGGCCATGCGGTCGATCGCGGTGGTCGACATCCAGGGTTCGAATCCGACACTGCGATCGCACAGTGCCGCTTGTTGTAGGACCATCCAGCCGGGCGTCGGCAGCGGTGTCTGATGCACGACGGCCCCGCCGTAGTTCATCGTGATCGATGGCGCCACCAGGGCTTCCGAGGACGCGACCCACTCGTCCCCGCTGAACGGTGCTCCGCCGGCCGTCAGCAGTGCGACGGCTTGTTCGGCGAATGCTCCGGTATAGAACCATGCCGGGTCGGTTGCCATCTTCCGAATGGTGCGCGCAAGGTCGGCTTGCGGAAGTTGTTGTCCCACATGCGGGACGGCACCGCCTGGTAGGTACACCGTGCTCAGGCTCGGGTCCTTGGCGATGGCGTCGACTGCCTCGGTGACGTCGGATCGGGTTTTCGCCGAGCAGGGCAGTCCCTTTTCTGCTGCTCGCGCGGCGGGTTCCCACAGTTCGGCGAGTGAACGGCTCGCGCCGCGGCGGTGCAGCGCTGCCAATGCGGCGGGGGCACCGGGCACGGCGACTCCGAGGGCTCCGTCGAGCGGAATCTTGCTGTGCCCGCCGGACCGGTAGAAGTTTTCGTCGCCGCCGTCGGGCCCGAATCCGCTGCCGTTGACGGTGTAGACGTCCCCGTTCGGTTCGCGGACCACGGCAAAGGCGTCGCCGCCGATACCGCACTGGCCTGGCAAGGTCAGCCAGGTCATCGCGGCCATCGCGAGGGTGGCGTCTATCGCGTTGCCGCCGTCGGCGAGTACGCGGGCTCCGATGACGCTGGCGGCCGGGTGCGAGGAGGAGACCATGCCGTCGGTGGACAGCGTCGAGGCACGCGTACCCATCTCAGACGCCCCTGTTGGCTCGTCGACGCGGAATCGAGTCGAGGTCATCGGGGTCCACGCCGACGAAGATTTCGCCGTCGCGTTCCTCGACGGGGTAGGTCTTGATCGGTTCGGTGGCGGGCGGGCTGACGGGTTCACCGGTTTCGAGGTCGAATACGCTTCCGTGGCAGGAGCATCCGATGCCGTCGTCGACGAGTTTGCCCGAGGACAGCAAGCAGTCCAAATGGGTGCAGTAGTTCGACGTCGCGTAGGCCTTGCCGTTGAGCCTCGCTACTGCGAATTCGCGGTCACCACTGAAGAATCGGCGGACGATGCCTTCGGTGACCTGTCCGGAGCGGGCTACTCGGTTGAACTCCATGGTGATCTCTTCTCGGGTAAGTGGGGTGGTTCAGGATCCGGCGAGGTACACGGTCTTTTCGGATTGGTAGAAGGCCATCATGGATTCGCCTGCTTGTTCCTTGTTCGTCTGCGTACTGGAGGCCTTGTAGCCGCCGAACGGAACGTTCATGTTCATGCCGGTCGTGGGCTGGTTGATCTTGATGAGCCCGGTGCGTGAGCGGCGCGCGAATGCCAGCGCGCGCCCGATGTCGGAGGTGACGATCGCGGAGCTGAGCCCGAATTCGGTGTCGTTGGCGAGTTCGAGGGCGTGCTCGAAGTCGTCGGCACGAATGAACAGCAACACCGGCCCGAAGATTTCCTCGACCGCGATGCGCATATCGACTGTGCCACCGGCGAATACGGTCGGGGCGACGAAGTATCCGGCCCCGCCGTCGTCGAGGCTCTTGCCGCCGGTGATGAGTTCGGCGCCTTCGTCGATGCCGATGCGGATGTAGTCGAGTACCTTGCGGTACTGGTCTTCGCTTGCGAGAGCGCCCATGCCGCTGGACTTGTCGATGCCCGGCCCGACGACGATCTTCGCGGCCAGTTCGACCACTTTGTCGAGCAGTGCGTCGTGCACCGCGTCGACGGCGAGGACCCGGCTGGTGCCGGTGCAGGCCTGCCCGGAAAGTCCGAAGGCGCCCTTGACGATGAGTGCGGCAGCCTTGTCGAGGTCCGCGTCACCCAGTACTACGACCGGGTTCTTGCCGCCCATTTCCAGCTGACTGCGCCGCGACGGCCCGACTGCTGCGTGGATGATGCGCCCGACCTGCGTGGAGCCGGTGAAGGTGATGGCGTCGACGCGATCGTCTGAGGTGACTGCTGATCCTGCTGCGCCGTCACCCTGAACGAGGGCAATTGCGTTGGCCGGCAACCCAGCGGCGAGTAGCGCTTCCACGAGCCGCTGCCCCATCAACGGCGTCAGCTCCGAGGGCTTGAAGAGGACGACGTTGCCGGCGGCGAGGGCGGGCCCCAGCTTGCGGGAGGGGATGTTGAGTGGGAAGTTCCACGGCGTGATCGCCCCGACGATCCCGACGGGTTCGCGCAGCGTCATCACCAGCCCCTCCCCTGGTGAGGGATAGGTGGAGCCGGTCGTGCGGAGCGCCTCGGCTGCGTAGTAGCGGAAGTTCATCGGTGTACGGGTGACCTCCATCGTCGCCTCGGCCACCGTTTTGCCTTCTTCTCTGACGAGTTCGTCGATCAGGGTTTCGGCGTGCTGCTCCAGGTGTGCGGCGGTGGCCTCGAGAATGGCTGCGCGACGCTCGGGCGCGGTCGCCGCCCACGCTGGAGCCGCCTGAGCGAGGGAGGTCACGGCTGCGTCGACGTCGGAGGCGTCCGATAGCGGGAAGATGCCGATGACCTCGGCTCGGTCGGCGGGGTTGCGTCGCTCGAATGTGGCGCCGGAGTTCGCCGGAACCCAGTGACCGTCGATGTAGTTCTGTCCGTGGATCGTCACGTGTTCACCATCTCTTCGTCGTCGACCATCAGGTCGAACAGTTCGATGTCGGGGTCTGCCAATGCTGCGGGGTCCACTGCGCGCCCGATGAGTTCGCGGGCGGCGCCGATGTCTTCACCGCGGTCGAATGCGCATGCGCCGCGAAGGATGCCGTTGTCGAGGTAGAACGCGGTGAACTCGCCGTCGTCGAGGTCTCCGCGGACGACGAGTTCGGTGTGCTCGGGTGTTCCGGTGAACTGCACGTTGACGCCGAATTGGTCGGACCAGAACCAGTGGGCCGGGTCGACGACGCCGAGCCTGCCGAGCATCGCATTCGCGGTGGCTGCGCCTTGCTTGCTGGCGTTGTCGAAGTGTTCGACGCGCAGGTGGCGGCCGGCTCGGTCGGAGAATCGTGCGGCCACATCGCCTGCGGCGTAGATGGACGGGATCGTGGTGCGGCCTTGGGCGTCGACGACGATGCCCTGTTGGACGGTCAGCCCGGAGGCTTCTGCCACTGCGGTGTTGGGTTCGATGCCGATGCCGATGACCGCCAGGTCGGAGGAGATGACTTCGCCGCCGGTCAGCCGGACGCGTACCCCGGTGGCGTCGGTGACGATGTTCTCTACCGTTGCCGAGGTGCGTACGTCGATTCCGTTGCTGCGCTGCAGGTCTGCGCATACCTGGGCGATGCGGTCGCCGAGGAGTCGGGCCAGCGGCAGCGGGCCGGCTTCGAGGACGGTGACTGCGGCACCGAGTTGGACTGCGGTGGAGGCTATTTCGAGTCCGATGAATCCGCCACCGATGAGAGTGAGGCGAGTGCCCGGCCGGAGGTTCTCGGCGAGTCGTTGCGCATCGTCGATCGTTCGGAGGTAGTGGACGCGTTCGGGTTCGGTGCCTTCGACTGCCATGGTGCGGGGGCGGCCGCCGGTGGCGATCAGCACCGAATCGGCTGCGATGACCCGCCCGCTCGTCAGTTCCACGGCGCCGGCTGCGGAGTCGATTCGGGCTGCGGCCGTCCCGGTCACCAGTTCGATGTCGTTCTTCTCGCGCCAGGCTTCGGGGAGCAGCATCAGCGATTCTGCGTCGCACTGTCCGGCGAGGAACTCCTTCGACAGTGGTGGCCGCTGGTACGGCGCGTGGGTTTCGTCGCCGATCAGGACGATGCGTCCGTCGAATCCTCGTCGCCGGAGCGTGCGTGCCGCGACGGCTGCGGTCTGACCGGCACCGATGGTGACGATGGTGTTGGGCGGCATGGCGATCACTCGCTCTCTTCGGTGAAGCTTCAGGTGGCCGGTGTAAAGGTGGGGCTTCGAGTGAGGTCGACGTAGATCTCGTCGTTCTCGATCTTCACGGGGTATGTCGGCTGGCAGAGGTCTTGGTCTTCCTCGTAGCCGGTCTCGAGGTCGAATGCCCATTGGTGTCCGGGGCAGATCACGCGACCGTGCAGCAGAGTGCCTTTGGTCAGCGAGCGATCTTGATGCACGCACATGTCTTGGAAGGCATACACTTTGCCGTCGGCTTGGAAGAGCGCCACAGCTGTGTCACCGATCTCGACGCGCAGCTTCTTGCGGCTGCCGAGCGCGCGCACCGTGGTTGCCAGTGTCCAGGTGGTCTCCACTGTCGGTCCTTTTCTTTGTCGGGAAGAAAGATCCACGTGCGCGGCGGGGCAGCCCGAAAAATTGGGGGGGGTGTTCGGGCTGCCCCGCCTCGGCGCGAGAATCAGGCGTTGGCCAGTTCCAGGTCCGGCGCAACATAGGTGTCGTAGAGGCCCTTGGTGTAGGAGAAGCGCATCTCGGCACCCCACCGGACCAGCTGCAGGCAACGTTGCTGCAGTGGGACGGTGTCGGCGTGGTCGAGCACGATCTGGTATCCGCGCTCGCCGTGCACCACATCGGAGGTGATGTGGAGTTCGAAGAACTCGATCTCGTCCTCGGTGAAGCCGTAGACCTCACGAAGCGGAACGATCTGCTTCTTGTAGATGCTCGGCACCTGGGATTCGAGCCCGACGACCAGTGCCGCCGTTGCCACGACGAAGTGCTCACGCTGAGAGACCGCGTAGCACCACGACTGCAGGCCACGAGTGATGGCACTCATGTTGGACGGGTCCTCGACCCGCTCCTTGGTGGTGCCGCATGCCTCGGCGAACTTGATGAGCAGGTCGGTGTGCCGAATATCTGCCAGTTCTTCCTCGTACATGTTCTGCAGCGTGAAATCTTTTGCGCCGGTGAACCCGTCCGGGGTGTTGGAGTAGATGTTGGCGAGGTAGTCGGCGAACGGCCCCACGTAGTGGTAGTGGTTCTCCGCCCAGCGAGCGAAGTGCTTCTTCTCGAGCTTGCCCTCGGCCCATGCCTTGCTGAAGGAGGCGTTGGATGCTTCGCGGCCCTTGATGGCGTTCTCGAGCGCGGCGCGGAAATCGTCGCGGTTCAAAAGTTCGGTCATGAGATGCCTCGTTTTCTGATGCGATGTGCGGGGTGATAGCTCTTCGCGTTCGAGCCTCGTTGCGACGCTATCGAGGTCGCGGAGATCGAGCCACGGTCAAAACGACTCGATATCAATCGATTTCGTGTGCAGTGTGTCCAGAGTCAGACGTAGGCAGCGGTCAACGCGTCGAACTCTGCGAGCATCGCGGCGCCAACAGCTTTGTCCTGCTTGCCGTTTCCTCCACTGATTCCTACGCCTCCGACGATCTGTCCCTCGAACGAGAGCGGGAATCCGCCGACGAAGATCGCGAACTTGCCGGGGAGCATGTGTGAGATGCCGAAGGCCTCGTTACCGGGAAGTGCAGGGCCGTCGGGTTCCTCGTTGAACAGGTGCGTGGCCCGCTCGTGGCCGGCTGCGGTGAAGGCCTTGGCGATGGCGATGTCGACGCCGGTGATGCGGGCACCGGGCAAGCGGTGCAGCGCGATGACATTGGCACCGTCGTCGACGACGCACAGCGTCTGCTTGACGCCGAGCTCGTCGGCCTTGGCTCGCCCGGCGGCGAGGATGGGGAGGGCGTCGTCGAGGGTGATTCGGTGAATTCGATGCATGTGAGCGTCTCCTCGGTTCGGGTGCTGTGGAGGTTGTAGTACGGATTTCTACCAGCGTCGACGCCAGAAGGCCCTGGACATAGTGACTATCCGGAAGGGTCGAATCGGGTCATTGTGCACGTGCCGCATGGTTACTATGTCGGTCATACTGCTTCGAACCTGCGCATTCGGGCCAAGACCGAAAGGGAGTCACCTTGAACGATCCTGGCGATCATGCCGAAAGCGAACGGTTGTCGGTTCGAGGTCTCCTCGAGGAACCGCTCTTTGCCAATGGGCGCCTGCTGTCGGGCGCAGATCACCTCGATCGGCCGGTCACCTGGTGTCTGCCGTGGGATGAGGTGATGAGTCGCCCCGACTCCCTCGTCGACGTGGCTGTCTATGTACGTCCGGAGACACTGGCGAGTTACCGCGGCGATTGGCGTTCGCTCGCCGCAAGGGGCGCAGCGATTCTCATCATCGATGGTGCCGCACCGGAGAACTGTCGAGGGCCGGACGACGTGCCGGTGTTCGAGATCGGCTTTCCCGTCGGCTTCACGGCGATGAACCGGCTTCTCGCCGAGCGAGCATTGACCCAACAGGCGCACGTCATGCGGTACGGGGTGATGGTGCACCGCTCGTTGGTGACCCTGTTGCACCGCGGGGCGGGCTTGCCGATGCTGATCCGCGAGATATCCAAGCTCACCTCCAATCATGCGTTGGCGCTCGATGTTCGAGGGATGCTCATCGCCACGTCCGGGTTCGAGGACACGACGTCACCCAATGAGGTTGCCTTGCTGGACCATCTAGCGAAGGCGCTCCCCGCCCGGGGTGAAAAGCAGGTGCACGTTGGCCACGATGGGCACGATGTGCGCGTGGTGGAGCTGACGGACTCGCCCTACGCGGTGGCCGTTGCCGGGGCGATGCATCTCGCCGGTCGGCACGAGGGGTGGATCGTCGTCCTCGTCGAAGCGGACAAGGCGCGCAGGCACGATATTGCTCAGTACTCGGTGGTCGTGGAACAGGCCGGCACCATCATCGGGACGGAGATGCTGCGTCAACGCAGTGTCGACGAGGCAGAGGAACGTGCGCGTGGCGACTTCGTTCAGGCCCTCGTGCACCATAATTTCGCCAACGAACTCGATCTTCGGACGCGGGCGGCGCTGCACGATATCGACCTGGACCTGGACTACATGGTGTTCGTCGCGCCGGGTTTGATCTCACGATCGCAGGACGGCCCGAGCGCCAGCCTGATGCGGCTCGCCCGCTACGCCGCGCTGGTACTCCCCCATCCCGACGTCCAATCGCACGTCACGGTCATCGGCGACGTGCTGGTAGTGATCAGGACGATCCGGCCCGACTGCGACATGGAGATTTCGGACTACGCCGACGCCATCTCCCGTGATCTCGAATCTCGTTTGAAGCGGCCGATTCCCATCGCGCACGGCCGGGTGGCCCACGGTGCGGTTAACATCGGCGAGAGCTACCGCGAGGCGCGGGTTGCGCTCGGTATCGCCACGCGGCTCAACCTGTCGGGCTCGGTCGCGTATCGCAACCTCCGAGGCTTCAGTGTCCTCGAGTCCGCGTCGGGAACCGAGGAGAGCCGCCGATTGATCGCCGACGTCCTCGAACCGCTCCGGGCCAACAACGCGTCGAACGATATCGAGGAATTCCTGTTCGCGTATCTCGAAACGGGCGGAAATCTCAATGCTGCGGCACGACGGTTGCAGATCCACCGCAACACCATCATCTCCAAACTCGACCGCGCATCGAAGATCATCGGGATGGACATCCGCCGCCCCGAGACGCAGTTCATCGTTTGGCTCGCCCTCCGGCTCGACCTGTTGTCCTCGGTTCGGGAGAACGTGGCCCGCGAGGTACCCCCGCGGGCCTGAACTTCACGCCCTCACGACTCGACCGGGTTGCTGCCTGCGAACGAGCTGGCGAATCCTGCCGAAACGACCACTGCGGCAACACCGAACAGCAGGACGTAGGACGACGCGCCCGCGTGCAGCGCGATCCCGACCCACGCTGCGCCGACGGCGGATCCGCCGAACCGGATCAGGTTGAACACACCCAGGCCCGTTCCCACTGCACCTGCCGGGGAGCGGGTGGAGCCTGCCGCAGCCGGGGTTTGCACCATCGCAATGCCGAGGCCCGCCAGCACCAGGATCGCCGCCAACGCCGCATCCGGAAGCTCCCACGACGGCCGCAGTAGTGCCGCCAATCCGATTTGGCTGCACACCAACACGATCAGACCCGAACGCATGATGATGCGGGGCCCCACCCGGTCGATGACGCGGCCGACCACGGTTGCCGCCACGGTCATGGTGACGGGAAGAACGAAGAGCAACAATCCGGCTTTCGACGTCGACGCGCCCGCGCCGGTCAGGTACAGCGGCACGGCCAGCAGCATCGATCCGAGCGCGAACATCTGCACGAAGGCTGCGAGAGAGCTTCGGAGGAAGCGTGATTCGAGGATCAGGTGGATCGGGACGAAAGGGTTCGCGCTTCTTCGAGTACGAAAGACGAAGAACACCAGTAGCGCAAGGCCCAAGGTCAGCACCGCCGCCGACGCCCACAGCGGAACACTTTCCTGGGGAATTGCGGTGATACCGAGAAAGACGACAGCAGCACCGACGGTCAGTGCTGCTGCGGCCCACCCGTCGAGGGTCATCTTCCGACCCGGGTACTTCGGGATCCACTTCATCGTCGCCGCGTATCCGATGACGGCGATGGGAATCAGGGGCACGAAAGTCCAACGCCACCCCCACCAGTCGCTGATCACCCCGCCCATCGACGGACCCATCGCCTGGCCGATGCCGTTGACGGCGGCCCAGGCGCCGACGGCTCGGCCGCGACGAGCCGGGCCGAACAGCCACGCGATCAGGCCCATCACGGCCGGCGCGAACGCGGCTGCAGCGATCCCGCCCAACGATCGCCAGGCAACCAGGATCGGCAACGACGGGGCCAACGCGGCGCCGAGTGAACACACCGCGGTGCCCAGTAGCGCTCCGCAGTACACGCGGCGTCGGCCGAATCGATCCCCTACCCACCCTGCCAACGGCATTGCCGCGGCGAAGGTCAGTAGGAAGCCGACGACGACGAAAATGCCGCTGCCGAGGGAAGCGTCGTACTCACGAAGAATCGCGTTGAGGGGAACGTTGACGATGTTGTTGCTGACGGTTCCGACGAAGGTTCCGATGAGCAACGCGGCCAGTGCCGGGCTGGTGCCGATGCCGAGGTCGGACTCGGATCGGGTTGTCCCATCGGCAAAGTCGAGATTCGAATCCTTCATATGTGTCCGTTTCTATCGTGACGAGGGATCGCTCCAATATTTCATGGATGGATCGAATTCGAACACTTCGCAAAGGTTAGGGTAACCATAGATCAAGGATTTGATTTTGGCGTTATTCGATTACTTAACGTGTTTGTCACGATAGCGTGACCGAATGAAAAAACTCGGTCACATTGCACACCTAGCCTCAATACCGTTTACTTACGGTGGTGGTAGGGACTGCGCAGCGAGGACACGGGGTCGGCGGTCGATGCGTGGTGCGCCTCGGTGGTGTGGGTGTTTGACGTGAAATACGGACATCTTCCGTTTGACGACGCGGGGGTTTGCTCGGTGGGTTCGGATGGGCAGTAGTTCGCGGACGACTTCTGCTGTGACGCGGCGGTGGGCGTCGGTGTGGGTGTCAGGGGGAAAAACCCGGGTGGCTCGTCGTGCTGCGGCGAGCGGCCCGTAGGGTCCGGGTGAACGAAATCCTGTCTGGATCTCGTCCGGAATGGTCTGCTATGGAATGCATTACAGATCTGATGGCGTAGTGCACGCAGAGATGTCCGTAAACTTCTTGGAGGACGCCGTCGGAGGTTTTCGATCGTAGGACCACCCTTGGTCCGCGCTGGTGGGTTTTCAGCTCGTCGAATGCGGTCTCGATTTCCCATCGTTGGGCATACAGTTCGGCGACCTCGTCGGCGGGTGCGTCCTGCGGGTCGGTGATCGTAGTCAGCAGGCGGTAGGTGCGTTGCTCGACGTCGTCGATCGCAGTGTCGGTGCTCGTATCGGGATCGGTGGTGCCGAGGGTGTATTCGATGACGCGGACCGCGACACCGTCGCGGTCGTTGCGGCGTGCGGTCGTGCCAGGATAGATGTGTGAGGCGAAAGATCCATCGGCGTAGCGTGTCTCGACGGGCAGTATCGCGTTCGACTTCATTCGCCACACCAGATCGGCTCCGGTCCCGGCGCATCGATTCCACAGGGAGTAGCTGAAGAAGCCGCGGTCGGCCAGTACCAGCATTCCCGCTGTCATCGATGTGGTCACCGATTGGGCGAGGGTCTGCTCGCCCTGTTTGTACGGCCCCAGTGCCACGTCGATGATCGCGTGCGAGCCACACTCGGCCAGTCCCAGGACGCGAACCTGTGGGAATGCCCCACCACGTCCACCGCCACGCGAGGACGGTGGTCGACCGAAATACTCCACATTCACTGCGGTGTCGGGTACATCCAAAGTCAACCCGTCGATACTGGTCAACTGCCATCGACGATAGAAATCGCCTGCGACATTGCGATCAGCCAACGGTTGAGCAACTCTGGCGTACAACATCTTCAGTGCCTCGGACCCCAACCGTCTGCGAGCCTGAAACAGTGCCGCTTTCGTCGGAACCGTCCACTGGTGCGACCAACCAGAGGCCCACTCGAGACCTGCAACCAACTTGCGGATGACCTCCTCGTACGAATCGGAGGAGAACAATCCCAGTGCCAGAACGTAATACACCACCACTCGCGCCGGCAACAATCGCGACCGCTGCTCCACTCGGCCACACTCGACCAACACCTCGTCGACCACATCCGGTGGAAACACCCGCGTCAACACACCCAACGAAATATGGTCCGTCAACCGCTGAGAATCATCTGGTTTCACCCATCCCACACGTGGCATGACTCAAAGAATAACACCCCTGTCATTCTAAGTAAACGGTATTG
>NZ_MKKX01000029.1 GCF_002091985.1 Rhodococcus sp. 1163 | reverse complement strand
TGTGTGGTGTGTGCGTGTTCTTTGAGAACTCAACAGTGTGTCGATGAATGTCAGTGCCGAATTTTATATTTGGTGAAAGCATCCGATGTCGATGATCATCCGCTTGTGGTGGTTATGGTTGGGTGTTGTTTTATAGCTAGTTGAGTTTTTTTGCTAGTGATTTGGCTCTTATGTCTTTGACTGATTAGCAGCTTCGGCTGTGATATCTAGAGTCTTTTACGGAGAGTTTGATCCTGGCTCAGGACGAACGCTGGCGGCGTGCTTAACACATGCAAGTCGAGCGGTAAGGCCCTTCGGGGTACACGAGCGGCGAACGGGTGAGTAACACGTGGGTGATCTGCCCTGCACTCTGGGATAAGCCTGGGAAACTGGGTCTAATACCGGATATGACCTGCTCTCGCATGGGGGTGGGTGGAAAGATTTATCGGTGCAGGATGGGCCCGCGGCCTATCAGCTTGTTGGTGGGGTAATGGCCTACCAAGGCGACGACGGGTAGCCGACCTGAGAGGGTGACCGGCCACACTGGGACTGAGACACGGCCCAGACTCCTACGGGAGGCAGCAGTGGGGAATATTGCACAATGGGCGAAAGCCTGATGCAGCGACGCCGCGTGAGGGATGAAGGCCTTCGGGTTGTAAACCTCTTTCAGCAGGGACGAAGCGCAAGTGACGGTACCTGCAGAAGAAGCACCGGCTAACTACGTGCCAGCAGCCGCGGTAATACGTAGGGTGCGAGCGTTGTCCGGAATTACTGGGCGTAAAGAGTTCGTAGGCGGTTTGTCGCGTCGTTTGTGAAAACCCGGGGCTCAACTTCGGGCTTGCAGGCGATACGGGCAGACTTGAGTGTTTCAGGGGAGACTGGAATTCCTGGTGTAGCGGTGAAATGCGCAGATATCAGGAGGAACACCGGTGGCGAAGGCGGGTCTCTGGGAAACAACTGACGCTGAGGAACGAAAGCGTGGGTAGCAAACAGGATTAGATACCCTGGTAGTCCACGCCGTAAACGGTGGGCGCTAGGTGTGGGTTCCTTCCACGGAATCTGTGCCGTAGCTAACGCATTAAGCGCCCCGCCTGGGGAGTACGGCCGCAAGGCTAAAACTCAAAGGAATTGACGGGGGCCCGCACAAGCGGCGGAGCATGTGGATTAATTCGATGCAACGCGAAGAACCTTACCTGGGTTTGACATACACCGGAAAGCCGTAGAGATACGGCCCCCCTTGTGGTCGGTGTACAGGTGGTGCATGGCTGTCGTCAGCTCGTGTCGTGAGATGTTGGGTTAAGTCCCGCAACGAGCGCAACCCCTATCTTATGTTGCCAGCGCGTTATGGCGGGGACTCGTAAGAGACTGCCGGGGTCAACTCGGAGGAAGGTGGGGACGACGTCAAGTCATCATGCCCCTTATGTCCAGGGCTTCACACATGCTACAATGGCCAGTACAGAGGGCTGCGAGACCGTGAGGTGGAGCGAATCCCTTAAAGCTGGTCTCAGTTCGGATCGGGGTCTGCAACTCGACCCCGTGAAGTCGGAGTCGCTAGTAATCGCAGATCAGCAACGCTGCGGTGAATACGTTCCCGGGCCTTGTACACACCGCCCGTCACGTCATGAAAGTCGGTAACACCCGAAGCCGGTGGCCTAACCCCTTGTGGGAGGGAGCCGTCGAAGGTGGGATCGGCGATTGGGACGAAGTCGTAACAAGGTAGCCGTACCGGAAGGTGCGGCTGGATCACCTCCTTTCTAAGGAGCATTCTCCAGAAGATGTACCAGCACACAGGTGTTGGATGATGTTCTGGCAGAGCCCGTTTAGGTTCCATATGTGAATCTGCGGGAGCTCACGGGTGGAACACTGACAATGAGATCGTGCGTATCGGTTGATCCTTGGTGGTCGGCCGGCGTGGTCTATATCGGCATACTGTTGGGTCCTGAGAGAACACGCGTGAGTGTGTTTCTTTCTAGGCAAGACGGATACAGGCTTTCACGGTTGTCCATACCGGGTTGTTTCTGCGAGTTTTCTTGTGGGAGTGATTGTTTGATGGCGGCGTTGACGTGGGAGTGTGTGTGTTGTTTGAGAATTGCACAGTGGACGCGAGCATCTTTGTTGTAAGTAATGAAGAGCGTACGGTGGATGCCTTGGCACCAGGAGCCGATGAAGGACGTAGGAGGCTGCGATAAGCCTCGGGGAGCTGTCAACCGAGCTGTGATCCGAGGGTGTCCGAATGGGGAAACCCAGCACGAGTGATGTCGTGTTACCTGCACCTGAATATATAGGGTGTGTGGAGGGAACGTGGGGAAGTGAAACATCTCAGTACCCACAGGAAGAGAAAACAATTGTGATTCCGTGAGTAGTGGCGAGCGAAAGCGGATGAGGCCAAACTTTGTGCGTGTGATACCCGGCAGGGGTTGCGTATGGAGGGTTGTGGGGTTTACTTTGTCGATTCTGCCGGATCGGCCGACAGTAAGAAATCATGGTGTTAGTCGAAGTGGTCTGGAACGGCCTGTCGTAGAGGGTGAGAATCCCGTAGACGAAAATACTGTGACTGTCGTAGTGAATACCCAAGTAGCAGCGGGCCCGTGAAATCTGCTGTGAATCTGTCGGGACCACCCGATAAGCCTGAATACTCCCTGGTGACCGATAGCGGACTAGTACCGTGAGGGAAAGGTGAAAAGTACCCCGGGAGGGGAGTGAAATAGTACCTGAAACCGTGCGCTTACAATCCGTCAGAGCTGGTGAACAGTTTGTTCTGTTGCTGGTGATGGCGTGCCTTTTGAAGAATGAGCCTGCGAGTTAGTGGCATGTCGCGAGGTTAACCCGTGTGGGGTAGCCGTAGCGAAAGCGAGTCCGAATAGGGCGTATCACCGTGAGGTGTGTAGTGGCGTGCTCTAGACCCGAAGCGGAGTGATCTACCCATGGCCAGGTTGAAGCGACGGTAAGACGTCGTGGAGGACCGAACCCACTTAGGTTGAAAACTGAGGGGATGAGTTGTGGGTAGGGGTGAAAGGCCAATCAAACTCCGTGATAGCTGGTTCTCCCCGAAATGCATTTAGGTGCAGCGTCACGTGTTTCTCATCGGAGGTAGAGCTACTGGATGGTCTAGGGGGCTTACCGGCTTACCGAAATCAGCCAAACTCCGAATGCCGATGAGTGAGAGCGTGGCAGTGAGACTGCGGGCGATAAGGTTCGTAGTCGAGAGGGAAACAGCCCAGATCGCCAGCTAAGGTCCCTAAGCGTGTACTAAGTGGAAAAGGATGTGGGGTCGCGAAGACAACCAGGAGGTTGGCTTAGAAGCAGCCACCCTTGAAAGAGTGCGTAATAGCTCACTGGTCAAGTGATCCTGCGCCGACAATGTAGCGGGGCTCAAGTACACCACCGAAGCTGCGGCACTCATACAATAGCCCGCATGTTCCTTACGAGGAGTGTGCCAGGTGTGTGGGTGGGTAGGGGAGCGTCGTGCAGCCATGGAAGCATCGGAGTGATCCAGGTGTGGAGGCTGTGCGAGTGAGAATGCAGGCATGAGTAGCGAAAGACGAGTGAGAAACTCGTCCGCCGAATGACCAAGGGTTCCTGGGCCAGGTTAATCCGCCCAGGGTGAGTCGGGACCTAAGACGAGGCCGACAGGCGTAGCCGATGGACAACGGGTTGATATTCCCGTACCCGTGTGAACGCGCCCATGGTGAATCAGTGATACTAACTGCCCTGAATCCACGTTACTGATCTCTTTCGAGAGTGAGGGGTGTGGTGGATGCGCAGGACCTGATCTGGTAGTAGCCAAGCGATGGGGTGACGCAGGAAGGTAGCTGGGCCAGTCAGTGGTAATACTGGTGTAAGCCTGTAGGGCGAACGGTAGGCAAATCCGCCGTTCATGATGCCTGAGAGGTGATGCGTAGCCGATTGAGGCGAATTCAGTGATCCTATGCTGCCGAGAAAAGCCTCTAGCGAGCTTTCACACGGCCCGTACCCCAAACCGACACAGGTGGTCAGGTAGAGAATACTAAGGCGATCGAGATAACTATGGTTAAGGAACTCGGCAAAATGCCCCCGTAACTTCGGGAGAAGGGGGACCCTGTCTGGTGATGAACTTTTCGTTCTGAGCTGGGTGGGGTCGCAGAGACCAGTGAGAAGCGACTGTTTACTAAAAACACAGGTCCGTGCGAAGTCGTAAGACGATGTATACGGACTGACGCCTGCCCGGTGCTGGAAGGTTAAGAGGACCGGTTAGTCACTTCGGTGGCGAAGCTGAGAATTTAAGCCCCAGTAAACGGCGGTGGTAACTATAACCATCCTAAGGTAGCGAAATTCCTTGTCGGGTAAGTTCCGACCTGCACGAATGGCGTAACGACTTCTCAGCTGTCTCAACCATAGACTCGGCGAAATTGCATTACGAGTAAAGATGCTCGTTACGCGCGGCAGGACGAAAAGACCCCGGGACCTTCACTATAGCTTGGTATTGGTGTTCGGTTCGGTTTGTGTAGGATAGGTGGGAGACTGTGAAGCGGTGACGCCAGTTACTGTGGAGTCGTTGTTGAAATACCACTCTGATCGTATTGGATACCTTAACCTCGGACCATGATCTGGTTCAGGGACAGTGCCTGGTGGGTAGTTTAACTGGGGCGGTTGCCTCCTAAAATGTAACGGAGGCGCCCAAAGGTTCCCTCAGCCTGGTTGGCAATCAGGTGTCGAGTGCAAGTGCACAAGGGAGCTTGACTGTGAGACTGACACGTCGAGCAGGGACGAAAGTCGGGACTAGTGATCCGGCACCGGCATGTGGAAGCGGTGTCGCTCAACGGATAAAAGGTACCCCGGGGATAACAGGCTGATCTTCCCCAAGAGTCCATATCGACGGGATGGTTTGGCACCTCGATGTCGGCTCGTCGCATCCTGGGGCTGGAGTAGGTCCCAAGGGTTGGGCTGTTCGCCCATTAAAGCGGCACGCGAGCTGGGTTTAGAACGTCGTGAGACAGTTCGGTCTCTATCCGCCGCGCGCGTAAGAAACTTGAGGAAGGCTGTCCCTAGTACGAGAGGACCGGGACGGACGAACCTCTGGTGTGCCAGTTGTTCCACCAGGAGCACCGCTGGTTAGCTACGTTCGGAAGGGATAACCGCTGAAAGCATCTAAGCGGGAAGCCTGTTCCAAGATGAGGTTTCTCACCCCCTCGAGGGGGTAAGGCCCCCGGCAGACCACCGGGTTGATAGGCCAGAACTGGAAGTCGGGTAACCGATGTAGGTGACTGGTACTAATAGGCCGAGGACTTACCACAAAGAAGCTACGCGTCCACTGTGCAATATCTGAAACAGCACACGTTTCAGTATTACAAAATTGAATGAGCCAACTTCATTCACCGTTATGTGTGAATGGTTCGTTGTGTTCCGTGTGTAACTGTTTCATAGAGTTACGGCGGCCATAGCGGAGGGGAAACGCCCGGTCCCATTCCGAACCCGGAAGCTAAGCCCTCCAGCGCCGATGGTACTGCACTCGACAGGGTGTGGGAGAGTAGGACACCGCCGAACACA
>NZ_MKKX01000028.1 GCF_002091985.1 Rhodococcus sp. 1163 | reverse complement strand
ATGGCGAGGGATCTGACACAGCTGGAGCTGCTACACGAGCTGGTTCCTGTTGCGGAAGACAACGTGAACCGCCACATGTCGATGGCGAAGGAGTGGCACCCGCACGATTACGTGCCGTGGGACGAAGGCCGCAACTTCGCTGCACTCGGTGGGGTGGACTACGAACCGGAGCAGAGCACACTCTCCGAGGTAGCGCGAGCAGCGATGATCACCAACCTGCTCACCGAGGACAATCTGCCCTCGTACCACCGCGAGATCGCCGAAAACTTTTCGCAGGACGGCGCCTGGGGCACCTGGGTGGGACGGTGGACCGCGGAGGAGAACCGGCACGGCATCGTCATGCGTGACTACCTGGTGGTCACCCGCGGTGTCGATCCGGTCGCGCTCGAACAGGCCCGGATGATTCACATGACCAACGGTTTCGCCTCACCGGCGGGCGCACAGACCGGACTGTTGCATTCGGTCTCGTACGTCACCTTCCAGGAACTCGCCACGCGCGTCTCGCATCGCAACACCGGCAAGGTGTGCGACGACCCGATCGCCGACCGGATGCTCCAGCGCATCGCCGCGGATGAGAACCTGCACATGATGTTCTACCGCAACGTCACCGCTGCCGCTCTCGACATCGCGCCGGATCAGACGTTGGAAGCGATTTCGCATATCGTGATGAACTTCCAGATGCCCGGTGCCGGGATGCCGAACTTCCGCCGTAACGGTGTGTTGATGGCCAAGCACGGTATCTACGATCTGCGTCAGCACCTCGAGGACGTGGTGTGGCCGGTGCTGCGGAAGTGGCAGATCTTCGAACGTGAGGACTTCACCGGCGTCGGGGAATCCAAGCGTGAAGAGCTGGCCGTGTTCCTCGAAGACCTCGAGCGTCAGGCCACCAAGTTCGAGGAAATGCGTGATCGTTCCCTCGCACGCGAAGCCGCCAAAGCAGAGGCTCGCGCCTCCTGAACTGAGATTCCGTGTGCCCGGTACCGGTATCGGTGCCGGGCACACGGCATTTCTCCCGTCCACAGATTCAAGAGGCTTCTCCCATGACATTGCAGATCGGCTCGCTCGAGCTGAACAGTCCCGTTGTCCTCGCTCCGATGGCAGGTGTGACCAATGTGGCGTTCCGCACATTGTGCCGAGAGCAGGAGATAGCGCGCGCCGGCAGTACGTCGGGCCTGTATGTCTGCGAGATGGTCACTGCTCGTGCGCTCGTCGAGCGCCAGCCCGCCACGATGCACATGACTACCTTCGGTCCGACCGAAACCCCGCGGTCACTGCAGCTCTACACCGTGGATCCGGACACGACTTACGCCGCGGCGAAGATGATCGTCGATGACAACCTCGCCGACCACATCGACCTGAACTTCGGTTGCCCGGTCCCGAAGGTGACGCGGAAAGGCGGCGGCGCCGCGCTCCCCTACAAACGCAAGCTGTTCGGACGCATCGTCGCGGCCGCGGTGAAAGCGACAGAAGGAACGTCGATTCCGGTGACGGTCAAGTTCCGCGTCGGTATCGACGAGGAACATCACACACACCTCGACGCCGGCCGAATCGCGGCAGGCGAAGGTGCGGCAGCCGTGGCGCTGCACGCGCGCACGGCCTCGCAGCGTTATTCGGGAACAGCCGACTGGAGTGAGATCGCTCGGTTGAAGGAGCACGTCACCGATGTCCCCATTCTCGGCAACGGCGATATCTTTTCGGCGTCGGACGCCGTTCGCATGATGGCCGAAACCGGTTGCGACGGAGTCGTCGTCGGTCGAGGATGTCTGGGACGTCCGTGGCTGTTCGCCGAACTCAGTGCACGCTTCGCGGGGCGCGCGGAGCCCACACCCCCGACGCTCGGCGAGGTCGCCGTCATCATTCGCCGCCATGCCGAGCTTCTGGCTGCACACCATGGCGAGAACAAGGGTCTTCGTGAACTGCGCAAGCATGTCTCGTGGTACCTGCGTGGTTTCCCAGCCGGATCCGATCTGCGCGTGGCGATGGCACTGGTGAAGACCTTGACCGAATTGGACGATCTGCTCGGCCAACTCGACACGACGGTGGCATTCCCGAAAGATGCCGAAGGCCCACGTGGCAGACAAGGTTCGCCCGGCGTTGTGTCACTGCCCGAGGGGTGGCTCGATGACCCCGAGGACGATCGAGTGCCGGTCGGAGCAGATTTGATGAATTCCGGCGGCTGACCGAGGTCACGACCGCGAGGATCGGTCGGGGTGGACCCCACAGGTTTCCTCAGTATCATTGCGGGGATCGCCCGACTCGGCGGCAAGAGAGATACGCGGAAGGCCAGGTTCACATTCGTGGGTGACGATCGAGACTCGAGCCCACCTGCGCCCGAAGGACGAGCTCCCTGGGAGCGTCCGATCTCCCGAATCTCACACGAGCCTCGGTCACCGAGTAGCGCGCCGGTGCCGCCCGCATCCTCAACCCCCGCATCCTCACCGCCCGCATCCTCACCGCCCGCATCCTCACCGCCCGCCTCCCGCCGCAAGGTGCCCGAGCCGACCGCCAAATCCGCGGACAGCGAAACCCCTAGCGGCAAATTCAACCGACTAGGTAAGCGTTCCTCTCGAAAATCCGACTCGGTATCGGTCGCCGACCTCGTGGACAAGATGGCCGACGACGATCCACTCGCCGAGACGCCGTCCGTTCGCGCGTGGCCCAGCCGGCCCGAGGTCGATGACCCCACGGAAAAGATCGACCCGATCACGGACTCGACGCCGTCGCCGGTGAGCCCACCCCCGGTTGTCGCGCTGCCCGAAGCCGTCGGCACCCCCGCCGATGATCGGCCGGTCCTGACTCGATTGGCCATGAGCAAGGTTCGCCGGCAAAAGCGCCTCCGCAATATCGGCCGCGGATTCGTTTCCCTCGTCGCCGTTCTCGCGCTTGCTCTCACCGGAATGGTCTGGGGATACCTTCGTAGCACCGACAAAGGCTTTGCACAGGTCGCCGCCCTGGACCTGGATTCGACGGACGTCGTGGACGCCGCCGGTCAATATGGTGACGAGACTTATCTGATCGTCGGTACGGATACTCGTACCGGTGCCAGCGGCCAGGTCGGCGCAGGCACGGTGGCCGATGCCGAAGGCGCCCGCTCGGATACCGTCATGCTGGTCAACATTCCTGCAGATCGAAGCCGTGTCGTCGCAGTCTCGTTCCCACGCGACCTCGACGTTGTTCGCCCTGAATGCGAGGGCTTCGACAATTCCACCAACACGTACACCGGCGAGATGTACCCGTCCGCGGACGGCGACAAGCTCAACGCCACTTATGCGCTCGGCGGGCCCAAGTGCCTCGTCAAGACGATCCAGAAGATCTCCGGTTTGAAGATCAGCCACTTCGTCGGTATGGACTTCGCCGGATTCGAATCGATGGTGGACGAAGTGGGTGGCGTCGAAGTCTGCACGCCGCAGCCCCTGGTCGACTATGAACTCGGCACCGTGCTGGAGACCGCTGGGGAGCAACGTATCGACGGCCGCACGGCGTTGAACTACGTACGAGCACGCAACGTCGAAAGCGAGGGCAACGGCGACTACGGGCGTATCAAGCGTCAACAGCGGTTCCTGTCCTCCCTACTGCGCTCTGCGCTCTCGAACAAGGTCCTGCTCGACCCAGGCAAGCTCAACGGTTTCGTCAATGCCTTCACCAGCGACACCTTCGTCGAGAACGTGAAGACCAAAGACCTTGTCACTCTCGGCCGTTCCCTGCAGAACGTCGACGCGGGAGCGGTCACCTTCCTGACGATCCCCACTTCGGGTACCAACGACTGGGGCAACGAGATCCCGATCGACGATGCCATTGCCGTGATCTTCAGTGCCATCATCAACGACGAGCCGTTGCCCGGCGAAGAACGTCGAGACCCGCCGCCCAGCGCGGAGCCGTCGATTCAACCGACAGCGCCGCTGCTGGCAGTCGATCCGACGACCGTCTCGATCCAGGTCTCCAATGCTTCCGAGATGGTGGGGATGGCGGCCACTGCGTCCAGCGAACTGTCCACCTATGGTTTCCAGATTCTCGATGTCGGTAACTTCGTCGGAACAGCCAAGCAGACCGTCGTCCGCTTCTCGGAGGGCCAGGAATCCGAGGCCGCCACGGTGGCGTCGGCGATCCCCGGGGCAGTCATCGAGCAAGCGCAGGGGCTCGACAGCATCGTCGAGGTCGTACTCGGCTCGGACTATCCCGGGTACTCCACTGCACCGACGGCGTTCGGTGAGCCGATCGAGGCCACTCGAGTTCAGGGTTCGACCGAAGGCGCGCCATTGCCCGAGGATCTGTCGTTCACGAATGCAGCCGACGATACCTGCGCCTGAGCGAGCCATTCACGCTCCGTTCACCCGCTCGACGGTGACCATATGGGTGTGACCTACTAAACTCACAGGTATGCGCGTCGCCTACAAAGAACAGATGAACGACCTTGCCGATATCCTCGGACAGATGGCCACACTGGCCGGCTCTGCGATGGAGAAGGCAACTCAGTCACTACTTCAAGCAGACTTGCTCCTCGCCGAGCAGGTAATCTCCGATCACGACAAGATCTCCGAACTGAGCACCATTGCCGAGGAGAGGGCCTTCACCCTCCTCGCGCTCCAAGCTCCGGTTGCGGGGGATCTCCGCTCGGTCGTATCGGGAATCCAGATCGTCGCCGACATCGAGCGGATGGGGGCGCTCGCCCTGCACGTCGCCAAGATCACCCGGCGTCGTCACCCCAACAACGCCCTCCCCGAGGAGGTCAACGGCTACTTCGCCGAAATGGGTCGAATCGCCGTCCAACTCGGAGCATCTGCGCGCGAGGTTCTCGAGACCCGCGATCCCGAACGCGCCGCCAAGCTCCACGAGGAGGACGAGGCGATGGACGACCTCCATCGTCACCTGTTCACGGTGCTGATGGATCGTGAATGGAGTCACGGCGTCGCTGCGGCTGTAGACGTCACCCTTCTCGGGCGGTTCTACGAGCGCTTCGCAGACCATGCAGTCGAGGTCGGACGCCGAGTCATCTTCCTCGCCACCGGTGAGATGCCGACCGAATTGAGCAGCACGCACCTGCCCAGCAGCTGACTCTTCGCTCGTACCGAACGCGCACAAGAAGAACCCCCGAACGCTGAGCGTTCGGGGGTTCTTTTCCTGTACTTTCCCTAGCCGAAGCGACCGGAGATGTAGTCCTCGGTGGCCTTCTGGGTGGGATTGGAAAAGATCTTCTCGGTGTCGTCGATCTCGATGAGCTTGCCTGGCTTACCGGTCGCCTCGAGGTTGAAGAAACCGGTCTGATCGCTCACGCGTGCGGCCTGCTGCATGTTGTGCGTGACGATGACGATCGTGAAGTCCTTCTTCAGCTCACCGATGAGGTCTTCGATGGCGAGCGTCGAGATCGGGTCCAGCGCCGAGCACGGCTCGTCCATGAGGAGGACGTCGGGCTGCACTGCAATGGCACGGGCAATGCACAGCCGCTGTTGCTGGCCACCGGAAAGACCACCACCGGGCTTGTCGAGGCGGTCTTTGACCTCGTTCCAGAGATTCGCGCCTTTGAGGGAGCGCTCGGCGATCTCGTCGAGTTCTTTCTTGTTCCGTCCGCCCTGCAGCTTCAGGCCCGCGACGACGTTGTCCCGGATCGACATCGTCGGGAACGGGTTGGGGCGCTGGAAGACCATGCCGATGGTACGACGGACACCGACAGGGTCCACGCCGGAGCCGTAGATGTCCTCGCCGTCGAGCAGCACTGATCCTTCTACGCGCGCGCCCGGGGTGACCTCGTGCATGCGGTTGAGCGAACGCAGCACTGTGGATTTGCCGCAACCGGAGGGCCCGATGAAGGCAGTCACGCCACGCGGAGGAACCGCGAGGGTGACACCTGCGACGGCTTGGAACTTGCCGTAGAAGATGTTGACGTCTTTCAGGTCGAGACGTTTTGCCATGATCGGCTCCTGGGTTTCTCGAGCGGGGAGATTCGTGGGTGGCGCAGTGATCAGAAGTTCTTGGGTGCGAAGAACTTGGAGACCAACTTCGCGCCGATGTTGAGCAAAGCAATGATCAGGATCAGCGTCAGTGCTGCTCCCCACATGCGCTCGCTGGTGAGTGCGCCGGTTCCGGCTTTCTGCAGGTCGACCATCATGAGAGGCAGGGAGGTCTGCGGCCCCTCGAACAGATTGAAGTTGATCGCGGTAGCGGAACCGACCAGGATCAGCACCGGCGCGGTCTCACCCATGACGCGGGCGAGCGCGAGCATGATGCCGGTGACGATGCCGGACAGTGCCGTCGGAACGACGATCTTCGCGATGGTCTTCCATTTCGGCACACCTAGTGCGTACGACGCCTCGCGCAGATCCTGCGGAACGATGCGCAGCATCTCCTCCGACGACCGCACGATGACCGGGATCATCAACAGGACCAAGGCAAGCGCGACGGCGATGCCGGACCGGTCGAAGCCGAAGGTGGCGATCCACAGTGTGTAGATGAACAGTGCGGCGACGATGGACGGGACACCGGTCAGAATGTCGACCATGAACGTAGTGATCTTGGCGAGGCGTGTTCCGACACCGTATTCGACGAGGTAGATGGCGACGAAGACACCGATCGGAATCGAAATCAACGCGCAGAACAATCCCTGCATCAGCGTCCCGACAATGGCGTGATAGGCGCCGCCACCAGCGATGAACGGGGTGAGGCCTGCTTGCGAGTTCATCCACCATTCGGGTGCCACCACTGCACTGATGCCGCGCGAGATCACCGTGTAGAGAACCCAGATGAGCGGAACCAGCGCGACCAGTACGGCCAGACTGACCAGCACGGTCGCGAATCCGTTGGCGAACTTACGTCGAGCACTGACGCCCTTGAAGGTCTTTTCCTTGACCGGACGATCCAGCGTTGCGGTCATGGCCTAGGCCTTCTTTCCGGCGATGGCGGCGCGAGCGCCCGCGTTGACGACGAAGGTGAGCACGAAGAGAACGAGGCCCGCCGCGATATAGGCACCCGCCTGGAGCTGGTTGTTGAACTCCCCTGCCGCGAGCGCAATCTTTGTCGCGAAGGTATTTCCGCCGTCGAAGAGTGTCCATCCGAAGGTCGCTTGTGTGCTGCGAATGATGATGTACAGCGCGATGGTCTCGCCGAGTGCGCGCCCGAGCCCGAGCATCGAACCACTGACGAATCCAGACTTTCCGAATGGAATGACGGTGGTCCGGACGACTTCCCATCGGGTTGCGCCGAGCGCGAGGGCCGCTTCGATCTGCCCCTTCGGCGTCTGGACGAAGACTTCACGTGTCACTGCCGCGATGATCGGGAGGATCATGACGGCGAGGACGATCCCGGCGGTGAAGATGGTGCCTCCACCGGCGATCGATACCGACCCGGTGGCGAAGAGCGGAAACCAGGCGAGGTTGGTGTTGAGCCATTCGGCGAGCGGGCTGATGGCCGGCGCCAACACGTACAGGCCCCAGAGCCCGAAGACGATCGACGGAACCGCAGCAAGCAGATCGATGACGTAACCCAACGGGCCCGCCACTTTCTTCGGGGCGTAGTTGGTGAGATAGACGGCGATACCGAGCGCGACCGGCATCGCCAGGATCAACGCGAAGATCGACACGGTCGCGGTCACCAGGAGCAGGTCCCGGATACCGAAGACCATGGCCGAGGTGTCCGAGGTACTCCAACTTCCGTTGTACGTCAGGAAGTTGACCGTGTTGTTCTGCAGCGCCGGAATCGCCCGCCACAGCAGGAACAGTCCGATGGCGGCGATGAGCACGATGATGAAGACACCCGAGCCCTTGGCGAGGGTGGCGAAGATGCGGTCACCAGGGCGAGTGACGGTACCGCCCTTGACCTTCTTGTCCGGCAATTGAATGGACTCTTCCGTGTTCCGGGGCGCCCCGGTCGCGGTGGTGTCATCCGCGGACGTAACGCCGGTGATCGAGTGGGTGTCTCTCATACCGCTCACGTCTCTCGTGTGGTGGTCGAGGACGGGTCCTGCCCGATGCCGAGGAGATTCATCCACGGCATCGACACAGGTTCTCGTCTCATTGAATCAGGCGATCGCGTCGATCGCAGTGACCAAACGCTCTTTGAAGGACTCGGGCAGCGGGACGTAGCCGGCTTGTTCGAGACCCTGCTGGCCCTCGTTGGCCGCGCTGAGCAGGAAGGACTTGACCGCTGCACTGGTGTCGGCGTCGTAGCCTTTCGAGCACACGATTTCGTAGGTGGCAAGAACGAGGGGGTAGGAATTTTCGACGTCGCTCGCGTAGAGGGCGTCGATGTCGATGACGAGGTCGTTACCCTCGCCGGAGAACTCAGCGGTATCGATTGCCGTACCCGCGGTCTCGCTGCTCAGTTCGACCGGTCCGTTCCCGAAGTCGACGTCGGCGGTGCCGAGGTTCTCCTGTTCCGCGAAGCCCTTCTCGACGTACGTGATCGAGCCGGGGGTCGCAGCGACCGCCTGCGCGACCCCGGACGAACCGTTCGCGCCTTCGCCGACGCCACCGGCCCAGTCCGAGCTGTGATCGAGTGTCCACGCCTGCGGAGCAGACGCGGAGAGGAACCGCTGAAAGTTGTCGCTGGTGCCCGAGGAGTCCGACCGATACACCGGAATGATCGCCGTGGACGGTAGCGAGACGCCTTCGTTGACAGCGGCGATCGCCGGGTCGTTCCAGGTGGTGATCTGACCGGTGAAGATCCGGGCCGCGAGCTCGGGGGTGACCACCAAGTTGTCGACACCGTCGAGGTTGTACGCGATGGCAACCGGGCCGAAGACGAGTGGGAGATTCCAAGCGGGGTTGCCCTGGCAGCGTTCGGCGGCTGCGGCAGCCTGCTCTTCCTTGATGGCCGAGTCCGAGCCTGCGAAGTCGACGAGGCCGGCCACGAACTGGGTACGTCCGTTGCCCGAACCACTCGTCGTGTATTCGACGGCTTTGCCGGAGCACATGCCCGCGTAGACGGACGTGAAGTTGTACATCGCGTTCTGCTGAGCAGAGGATCCTTCACCGGTCAGCGGTGACTTGCCCTCACATGTTGCGGCCGTGGTCCCCGATGCCGCTTCGATGTTCGAGTCGCTGCCGCACGCGGTCAGCAGCATGGCACTGATTGCCGCTGCGCTGATCAAAGCAGCATTGCGCTTGAGATTCACCGTTTCCTCCGAGGATTCTTGTTGCCGTTGTCGCTGATAGGGCAGCGTCGGCGCTACCCACAGCAAAACGTAGAGGGAGCCGGTTGACAGCTACCCCCGAAACAATGAACGGAGAATGAACAGAGTGGGCAATTGTCCGTTTACGGACGCGTGTACGCCGCGTCGACGTGGAATCGCGAGAAACCGAGGCGTTCGTAGGTGTGCACAGCAGCGGTGTTGTCCGCCTCGACGTAGAGCAGCACTTCGGCAAGCTGTCGGTCGCGCAGATAGTGCAGGCCTGCGAGGGTCAGAACCCGGCCGAGACCACGCCCCTGAGACGCCGGGTCGATACCGACGACGTAGACCTCGCCGATCTCGTCTTCGCCTGCCTCGGCTTCGTGCACTTTCGTCCAATGGAAGCCGAGCAGATGGTCGGTGCCTTCTTCGAAAGCAAGGAACACCCCGGCCGGGTCGAACCATTCTTCGTCGCGGCGTTCGTCGATGTCCTTCGCGGTCCAGCCACCTTGTTCGGGATGCCAGGCAAACGCTGCACTGTTGACGCGCAGAAGTTCCGCATCATCGCGAGGCCCTTCATAGGTGCGCAACGTGATGCTCTCCGGAACAACAACTTCGGGCAGTTCCGGCGTTGCGAGTGAGCGACGCATTTGCAGCAGTTCACGAGCTACCGTCAGGCCGAGTCGAGCGGCGACCGCCTGTGCGGGTTCGAGATTTCCGTGGGCCCAGACTCGGGCCCCGTCTCCACCCTCGGACAGTGCACGGTCGACGAGGCTGCGTCCCGCGCCTCGGCCGCGGAACTCCGGATCCACGACGACTTCAGCCATCGGCGGAGCCTCGGCCGAACCAGCCGCGATGCCCGCGTAGCCGACAATACGAGTGCCCTCGGAAACAACCAGATGCTGCACCGAACCGTCCGCCGAGATTGCTTTGACGGCCTGTTCCGACAGGGGCGCAGTGCCGTCGGTGACGGCGGCACGTGACACCACCGCCTTGACGGCCTCGGACACGTCCGAGGTCATCGCTGCGGAGTCGAGTCGGGAGATTTCGAACGAGAGGGTCATCTACTGAGCCGCACTTCCGTGGGTCGTGCCGTTGACCGCGGTCAACTCGGCCCCGTCATGGCCATCGTCTTCGTAACCTGCTGCCACCGGCCCACCCTTTGCAGTGCGGGAAGGGCGCACCGCCTTGTATCCGACGTTGCGGACGGTACCGATCAGCGACTCGTACTCGGTGCCGAGTTTCGCGCGGAGGCGGCGAACATGCACGTCCACGGTTCGGGTACCACCGAAGAAGTCGTATCCCCATACCTCCTGGAGCAGCTGAGCACGCGTGAACACACGTCCGGCGTGCAAAGCCAGATACTTGAGGAGCTCGAACTCCTTGTACGTCAGATCGAGGGGGCGTCCGCGCAACCGTGCGGTGTACGTGCCCTCGTCGATCACGAGTTCACCGAGAGTGATTTTTCCCGACGCCTCCGGGCTTGCCACTCCCCCGGAACGTCCGACGAGTAGACGGAGCCGGGCATCGAGCTCGGCGGGTCCGGTGCCGGGGAGAAGAATGTCGTCCAGGCCCCACTCGGAGTTGACCGCGACGAGACCGCCCTCGGTGAGTACGGCCACCACCGGGATCGCCGAGCCGGTACTGCCCAGCAACCGGCACAATCCGCGTGCGGCGGCCAAGTCGGTACGAGCGTCGACCAGGGCGATATCAGCGGAACCTGCCTCCAGGAGCGAGGAAACTTCCGTGGGAACAGGCCGCACATGGTGCGACAGAAGCGCAAGCGACGGTAGAACGGCCTCCGGATTCGGATCGGAGGTCAGAAGCAGGAGCTCCACACAGCCTCTATTCTTACCGCTGTCGTGCCGATATCGAACTGAGTCGATTTTCGGCGGGACGCCGTCTTCGGGAGCGAAGCCGACGGCTTTCTCAGGGGGTAAGACTAACTTGTCCACGGGGACCACCGTTCAACGCAGTCCCGGATCCGTCGGTCACAATGGTCCCCATGCGCAAACTGATCATCGGTCTCGTGAGTCTGCTGGCACTCGCCCTCGTCATCGACTTCGGGGTTGCGGCCTACTCCGAGTACCGCGTCTCTCGCGCAATTCGTGAGGGCGGGGACCTCACCTCGGACCCTCAGGTCACGATCCACGGTTTCCCTTTTCTGACCCAGGCCGCCGAAGGCAAGTACCAGAATGTCGAGGTCCGGGCACAGGACGTCCCCAACGACTACGTCGGGTCGACGACGATCGAAGCCAATCTGCGTGGCGTGTCGATCCCCCTGTCGGACTTGGCCGACGGGTCGGTGCAGACGGTTCCCGTCGATAAACTCGACGGGCGGGTGCGCATCGAGGCGACGGACCTCGGGCGCTTCCTCGGCATCGTCGACCTGCAGGTTTCTGCGCCACCCGCCGACAAGTCGGACGGCACGGGCGGTTCGGGTGGGTCGGGAAAAACGACGAACGGCGGAGTCGTGCTCACCGGCACCGTGCCGGTCGGACCGGTCGAGACCGAAGTCAGCGTCCAGGCAGATTTGATTCTCGATGGTGATCGGGTGAGCATCGTCGCCACCGATTTCTACTTCGGCCCTGAGGGCAGTGCGGACTTCACGATCCCCGACTTCGCGAAGTCTGCTGTGCTCGGTCTGTTCACGAAGACGATCGACCGCCAGACGCTTCCGTTCGGAGTGCTTCCCACCGATGTCTATGCCGAGGGTTCTCAGATCGTGATCGAAGGCTCGGCGGAGAACGTGACGATCGACTTGGACCAGATCGAAAAGCCATGACCGGAATCACAATTCTCGTTGTCGTACTGGTTGCCGCATCGGTAGTCGGCGTAGTCCTCACCTCACGCGCAGGAAAGGTACGGCACGCGGCCACGAAGGGAGCCTCCCCTCGCTTGACCGCCATGCTGGCAGACGCCGGTGCGGTCTCTGGGCACGCCACGGTTCTGCACTTTTCTGCCGACTGGTGTGGCCCCTGTAGTGCTGTGCGACGCGTCGTGGGGCAGGTACTCGCCGAACTGGACGGTCCCACCGAGCTCGAACTCGACATCGACGAACACCAGGCGCTCGCCCGGGAGCTGGGCGTCCTGTCGCTTCCGACGACATTCGTTCTCGACGGACAGCTGAACCAGCACGTTCGGATTGCCGGAGTGCCGAAAGCGGCCGCCCTGAAGGCCGCGTTGCTCGACCTGTAGTTCTGCTGGTCGAAGTTCTCGGGGTAGGGTGTTCGATGTGTTGTCCCGCCATGAGCTGTTGCTCACCAGTCGTCGCACGGTAGACCTGTGCCGACTGGGCGGTTGTTGCTGTCGCTGCTGCTGATCCCTCGTTCCGCCGGTGCCCTTGGTGCGCACTCCGGAAAGTTTTTCAGGCGATCACGGGTAGATCTCTCATTACCCCTCTGCAGATGTGCCGGTTCCGTCCATCGGATCCGCCTAGACAACCGACTCGTTCGACAATCAAGCGCAGGAGCACCTTCACGATGTCTACCGACCTACATTCCGCGGTCGAACAAGTCGATGCCCGTGGCCCACGATTCGCGGCCTGGATCACCACCGCCGTACTCGTCGTAGTTCTGTTGTTGTCGTCCTTCTCCGTTGTTGCCGCGGCAGTGCTGCTGGCTGCGCAGGCCGTGGTCTTTGCGATCGGTGCCGCCTTCGGCCCACAGCGCAGCCCCTACGGCCGACTGTTCGGGCTGTTTCTCGCACCGAGGTTGTCGCCGGCCGGCGAACGCGAGCCGACGCCGCCACTGAGGTTCGCGCAGCTCGTCGGCTTCCTGTTCGCGGCCACCGGTGTCTTCGGTTTCGCCGCTGGGCTACCGACTCTCGGCGCTGTGGCCACTGGCTTCGCACTGTTCGCGGCCTTCCTCAATGCCGCCTTCGCGGTGTGCCTCGGCTGCCAGATCTACCCCCTCGTAGCGCGGTTGCGATCGCAGACCGCCCGCGCCTGACATACCTACCCACCTACCACCTATCCATCACCGACCGACACAATTTCTCCCCTCTGATATCCATCACCGAAAGGAAACCCATGGCCCGCTCCGACGTCCTGGTCTCTGCCGACTGGGCCGAGCAGAACCTGAACGCCACGAAGACCGTTTTCGTCGAGGTCGACGAAGATGCAAGCGCCTACGACGGCGGTCACATCGAAGGCGCAGTGAAACTCGACTGGCGCAAGGACCTGCAGGACCCGGTTCGCCGCGACTTCCTCGGCCAGGACCAGTTCTCAGATCTCCTGTCGGCGAAGGGAATCGCCAACGACGACACCATCGTGCTGTACGGCGGTAACAACAACTGGTTCGCCGCCTACGCGTACTGGTACTTCAAGCTGTACGGCCACAAGGACGTCAAGCTCATCGACGGCGGCCGCAAGAAGTGGGAACTCGACGGTCGTCCGCTGTCGAGCGATGTCGTCACTCGGGACACGACACAGTACCGGGCACAAGCGCCCGACCTGTCGATCCGCGCATTCCGCGACGAGGTCATCGACGCCATCGGCAACAAGAACCTCATCGATGTTCGCTCCCCCGACGAGTTCTCCGGCAAGATCCTCGCGCCGGCGCACCTGCCGCAGGAGCAGGCGCAGCAGCGTGGACACGTACCCTCTGCGATCAACATCCCGTGGAGCACCACTGCCAACGAGGACGGCACGTTCAAGAACGACGACGCCCTCGAGGCGCTGTACAAAGAAAAGGGCTACGACGAGGGCAAGGCGACCATCGCTTACTGCCGCATCGGCGAGCGTTCGAGCCACACCTGGTTCGTTTTGAAGGAACTTCTCGGCAAGTCCGACGTCAAGAACTACGACGGCAGCTGGGTCGAGTACGGCTCCCTCGTGGGAGCACCCATCGAGTTGGAGGTTCACTGATCATGTGCGGAGCACCCGTTCAAGGCCAAACGATTCCGGCAGGCGTCGATGTCGAGAAGGAGACCGTCATCACCGGTCGTGTTCTTGCCACCGACGGTGAGCCTGTGGGCGGCGCATTCGTGCGTTTGCTCGACGGAACCGGCGAGTTCACAGCAGAGGTAGTGGCGTCGGGAACCGGAGACTTCCGGTTCTTCGCGGCCCCCGGCAAGTGGACCCTGCGTGCACTGTCCTCGTCCGGCAACGGTGACGCGGTGATCACCCCCGAAGGTGCAGGCGTGCACTCGGCGGATGTGACCGTCGGAGCCTGATTTCATCCAGAGCACGAAAGAGCCCCGCATCGATTCTTCGTCGATGCGGGGCTCTTTCGTGCTCTGTCCTAGTTCTGCGGTAGCGCTACGCCGAAGGAATCGAGCAGTGCTCCCAGATCGGTGTCACGAGTGAGGGTTCCGGGCGTCGGGAGTGTCTGCGGAGCCGGGTCGGGCTCGACCTCGGAGGGTGCCGGAGATGCATCGCCGGCGCGCTTGTTCTCGCGTTCGATTTCGGCCAGATCCGTCACCCAGGCGACAATTTTTTCGCTCTCCCATACGCGGCCGTCATTCGGATTGTTGTTCCAGTACAACAGGTGCTGGAGGAATCCGAGAAAGATGTACGGCTCGATGAGGACGTCGACTATCCCCCTGTTGTTCGCCACCAGACCTTCGCCTTCGGCACGTACTTTCGCACGCACCGTCTCGGCTCCTGGCCCCATCGCCCAGTCGAGGTCTTCGCGCAGACGCTCAGGGGTCAGCTCTGCACGGGCTTTACCCTCGTCGACCTCATAGGTCCGATCGGAAACCTTGAGAAGCACTTCGAGCAGCGTCTCCTCGGACCCGACCCAGTCCTTCTGGGTGACGATGTCGACGATCGCACGGGTGGCTATGGAGGTCACGGTGCGGGCGAAGTCGGCGACGGTCTGGACGGGGTCGAGCACTGTCAGCCGCATCTGTCCGAGCACTCCGAGCGCCAGTTGCAGCGCGAGAATGTTCGCGGGAGCGTCGCAGGCAAGATCGTAGGGCCGACAAGCCCACGTCATCTTGTCGTTCAGCGTGCCGTAATCCTTGGCCTCCGGCGACTGGAAACCCCCGCGTGTCGGGCCGGGCTCGTCGATATTGGGTACGCCTGCAGGTCGGTACGGATCCCCCAGGAGCGCGACACCGGCGATGTCCTCGCCCGTGACGAGGGCATCGGGTGCGCGGTGTCCGAGTTCCATCGCGACACGCTCGACCACCTCGCCGCCGACGCTGTAGCCGAGGAGCACGAACTTGGTGTCTTCACCGCACTTGTTCTTGTACTCATCGAGCAGACGGTTGGTCGAGGCGACACCTGCGGCAACCGATTCTTGATACGTGGGCACGTCGGAGACCAGGCCCACTCCGTACGTCGATGGATACGGAACGTACAGCCAGCCGACCGATCCCGGGTTGCTCGCGCCGGCCTGGCCGACGGGGAGCGTCACGTTGCCCACCCAATTGCCCGTCGGGGACCGGGGTTCTTCGTTCAGCGGATCACGGTCGGCATCCGAGTCGGTGGCGCCGGACACTGCGAGCATCAGAACGTCCGGGCACTCTCGCGCAAAGTTGTTCGGGTCGACATTCGGGCCGTCGTCTTCGGAAGAGGACCCGGTTGCAGACCCGGTCGTCGACGAGCCCGATTCCGGAGCTGCGGCTGCCGCCGCGGGAACGGCGAGGAGCAACGCCACCCCCAGCGTCGCGGACTTCGTCAAAATCGAGCCCGCACGTGTTCGGCAACGCATCCGAGATCCTCTCCAGCACACTTCGAGACAGCTTTCGACAAGACAAAAAGTCGGGCGCAGACCGCCCGACACCACACTGGAGAAGGTACCGTGCCGAGCCCGAACCGTTTGCTACAGAGTGTGAAACCCCGATGTCAGGGGCCGGATTCTGGGAGATCGCACTATCGACTTCGGCGTTGTCCCCACCGCGATTCTGCGCAGTGAATCGGGTGGGTCTAAACTCGGCGTCGTGGTCATCTTCTTCGAGCTTCTGCTGGCACTGGCTGCAGTAGCCATCATCGCGTTCTCGCTCTACGTCGTCTACCGCTTGGTCACCGAAGAATCGTGACCGAGCGCGCAGCCGACGGGTCGGGCGAGACCACACGGTCCGCCGATGAAGCGATCGCCGAAGCTGCCGAGAAATTTGCGGCGGCGTCGGCACGCAACATTCCGACGTTGCCGGATCTTCCGCACCCTGAAGACACCGCCAACCTTCGCCTCGGACCCGAACTGAATCCAGCGATGCTTGCGCTGCTTCCGTTGGTCGGCGTCTGGCGCGGCGAAGGTGAGGGTCGCGATCCCGAGTCGGGACAGGAGTACCCGTTCGGGCAGCAAATTGTCGTCTCACACGACGGCGGTGCCTACCTCAGCTGGGAATCGCGCTCGTGGCGCCTCGACTCCGACGGCAACTACGCGCATCCCGATCTTCGCGAAACCGGCTTCTGGCGGATCACCGGCGATGACGTCAAGGGCAGCGAGACGCCTGAGGTCATCGAGTTTCTGCTGACGCACAGCACCGGCGTCGTCGAACTCTATTACGGGCACGCACTGAATCAGACTTCGTGGGAACTCGCGACCGATGTCGTCATCCGGTCCACTTCGGGCGCCCTCGTCGGTGGCGCCAAGCGGCTGTACGGCATCGTCGATGGTGCCGACCTCGCGTACGTCGAGGAACGTGTCGACGCCGACGGCGAGCTGGCACCGCGGCTGTCTGCTCGCCTCGTCCGCTATATCGGCTGAAAAGTCACTCATCGGTCCTTCGGGCCGTACTTCCGACGCACGCGAACGGCCCCCGAGCCATACCTGTTTTCAGGTCTCGGCCGGATATGACCGAGGGCTCGGGAGCCGGGTAGCTGCCTTGGATTCGCTTGCCGCTCGCGCGGTCTTCGAAAAGTGAATCCGTCAGCGGTTGCGGCTAGCTGACAGCCACCTCACGCGTCCTAGAGTTCTTCAACGTCAGACCACCTCCTCTCCCGTGTACTCAACAACGTACGCCGCGATTCCGAAGTCGGCAAAGGAATGATTTCGCCGGGAAGGTCGAGGTCCAAGACCAGGTCAGCATGGTTGTCCGGCGGAAGCTGATGCGTTACCACCACGACCGCACGATTCCCGTCGACGATACCGTCGGAGCGGTCGAGGAGCCGTCGCAGCAGCTGCGCTCCCCCGTCGTCGTCGAGGTGTTCGGTCGGTTCGTCCAGCAGCAGAATCCGCGCGTCGGACAACAGTGCACGAGCCAGCAGAAGGCGTCGACGCTGTCCTCCGGACACCGCCTGTGCACCGCCGACGAGGGTCGTGTCGATGCCGTCCGGGAGCGAAGAGATCCAGGCGCCGAGGCCGACTCGGTCGAGCGCCTCGACCGCCTCGTCCGGCTGCACGTCGCCGCGTGCCACCCTCAGGTTTTCGAGAATCGAGGTGTCGAACAAGTGTGCATCTTCGGCGAAGAAACGGGCACCGGAGCCCTCGACGGTTCCGCTGATCGGTGGCAGCAGTCCCGCGAGCGTCATCAAGAGGGTGCTCTTGCCGATACCGCTGGGGCCGACGATCGCCACCCTCGCCCCGGGACCGACATCGAGATCGACCGGCACCGTAGTCGAGGAAGACCCCGGCCAGCCGCACCGCAAGTTTCTCGCAGTGACACGATCGGTGAGCGAGTCCAGATCATTCACTGTCTGCGGAGCGGGCTCGTCCGCAGCGTCCAGCAGCTCCACGATGCGTGACGCCGAAATGCGTGCTCTCGTGAGTGCAATGGCGGCACCAGGCAGCGCAGAGGTCGCCTCGAAGGCGGAAAGCGGCACGAGCACGATGATCGCCAACGCCATCGGCGTCATACCACCAGCTGTTCCGCCTGTGCTGCCGTACAACGAGATACCGACGAGCAGGGAGCCCAGCACCGCCGCACCGATGGAGAGAGGTAATGCCGCGTCGGCGAAGGCTGCAGGCAGTGCCGCCCGGTCGCGGGCCTTCACCGATGCACGGTTGGCTTCGGCAGCATCCCGAAGGGTCTTGTCCAATCGTCCGGCGACCCGCAGTTCCCCGGCGTGATCGAGGGCGCGGACGGCGGTTTCGCTGAACTCCGCCCGGGCCGAAATGCCCTCGGACTCGGCGATGACGGCAGATCTCGCCGCCCAGTAGGGAGCGAGTACCCCGGCGACCACGAGAGCCAGCAACAGAATCAATGCCGCGGCCGGCGAGACGAACGCCAACACGACGACAGCCGCAATCGCCAGAACTATCGATACGCAGATCGGCACGATCGCACGCACCACGACGTCACCGAGCACGTCGACGTCGTTGCCGGTGCGCGACATCAGATCGCCGCGACGCAATCCCGCTGCTGCAGCCGGGTTGCCTGCGGCGAGCCGTTCGTAGAGACGGGTTCTCGCCGACGTCGTTCCGCGCAGGGCGGTGTCGTGGGTTGCCAGGCGTTCCAGGTATCGGAATACGCCGCGCGAAATGCCCAGTGCTCGAACAGCGACGACGGCGACCGTCAGATCCAACACCGGTGGCATCTGCCAGGCGCGGGTGATGAGCCAAGCGGATACCGCCGCAAGGGTCAGTGCGCTACCCAAGGTCGCGACCCCTGCCGCCACGGACATGGCGACTCGGGACGGACGAAGTTCGAGAAGTTCGAGAGCGCGCCGAAGGTCAACGAGCATGGCGTGCCTGCACTTCGATGATCGTGTCGGCACTGATGAGAACCGAACGACGGTGACCGACCACTACGACGGTTCTGCCCTCGTCGGCGAGGCGACGAATGGTTTTCAGTACTGTCGCTTCGTGGGTCGCGTCGAGGTGAGCCGTGGGTTCGTCCAGCAGAAGCACCGGGGCCGAGGAGGTCAGGACTCGTGTCAGCGCGAGGCGTTGGCGCTGTCCGAGGGAGAGCCCGACACCTCCGGTACCGACGACGGTCTGCCATCCGAGCGGTAGCTCTGCCAGAACCTGATCGAAACCTGTTGCTGCGCAAATACTGTCGAGTTCCTGGGGATCGGGCCGTGTTCCGGTGAGCAGGAGGTTGCTCTCCAGGGTGCCGGGAAGAAGGACCGGTCGCTGTGGGAGCCATGCGATCTGACGCCACCAGGACTGCACATCGACGTCGGCCAAGTCTGTTCCGCCGACGGTGACCGTGCCTTCGTCGGGCGCAGTCAGCGCGAGAATCACGCTCAGCGCCGTAGACTTTCCTGCCCCGTTCGCACCGGCCAGCACCGTTACGGTACCGGGTTCGAATACGGCGTCGAGTCGGTGTGGGGCGCTGCCGCCACGGGCATCGACAGAAATCGAAGCCAGCTCCAGCCGTGCGCCACGGGCTTGAATCGAACGCGTTCCTGCCCTCTCCGTCGGGCGATCGTCCAGCACGCCGAACGCCTTCTCCGACGCAGCGACGCCGTCCTCGGCGGCGTGGAATTGCGCCCCGACCCGGCGTAGCGGAACGTACACCTCGGGTGCAAGTACCAGCGCGATGATGCCGGCCTCGAGAGCCATGTCCCCGAAGACCAGTCGGAGTCCGATGCTCACGGCGACGAGAGCGACACACAGAGTGGCAAGTAGTTCGAGAACCATCGAGGACAGAAACGCGATCTTCAGTGCACGCATGGTCGCGCGTCGATGTGCCTCGCCGAGTGCCCGTACCCGCGCTGCAGGCCCGTGTTCACGGCCCAGTGCCCGGAGCGTCGGAAGTCCGGCGAGGAGGTCGAGCAGTTGGGCAGACAAACGCGTCATCGATTCGAGCGTTGCCTCTGCCTTCCCCTTGGTCAGCAGGCCGATCAGGATCATGAAGATCGGAATCAGCGGAAGCGTGAAAAAGATGATCGCTGCCGACGTCAGATCCTCGGTCAGGATGACCACGAGCGTCAGTGGCGTCAGCGTTCCCGCCAGGATCAGCGCGGGCACATAGCCGGTGAGGTAGGGAGCGAGACCGCCCAAAGCCCTGGTCACGACCGTCGCGACGCCTTCGCGCTCGGAATCGAGTCGACGTGGATCACTGTTCGACGCGGCGGCGAGGACATCGTTCTCGAGCTCTTCGACCACGCGCGAGGCCGCACGATGCGCGTAGCGCGATTGCAGCCATGTCGAGGTAGTTCTGACCACGATGGCTCCGGCAAGAACTGCCAACTGCCCGGACCAGTTCGAGATCGATCGTGCTGCGGGATCGGTGATGACGCCCGCGAGCACTGTGCCTGTCATGACCGCGGAGACGATGATCGCCGCGGTATCGACGAGCGAAAGAAGCACTGTCAACAGCAGATACCGCCGCGCCGATCGCGAGTACCGCCACAACCGGGGGTCGATCGGTCCCCGGCGCGGCGCGGCGGTGACTGTCATGACTTGCGACCGAGCGGCAATCCGATCGAGTCGGGGATGTGCGCGGTGGAGATGCGCTGGCGGAACACCCAGTACGTCCACGCCTGATAGCCGATGACGACCGGTGCCGTGAAGGCAGCTGCCCAGGTCATCACCTTGAGCGTGTACGGGCTCGACGACGCGTTCTCGATGGTCAAGCTGAATGCGGGATCCGTCGTGGACGGCATCACGTCGGGGAACAGTGATCCGAACAGCAGTACGACGACGGCGATGACGGCGATCGTGGTGAACACGAATGCCCAGCCCTCGCGCACCTTGGCGGTGAGAGCGACAACGGCGATCAGCGCGATAGCGGCGATCGCGACCATGATCCACGTCCACCCTGTTCCGTAGGCGAGTTGGGTCCACAGCGCGAAGGCGCCGCCGACCACGACAGCCGGAACCGACAGTCGTACCGCCATTTTGACCGCGTCCTCGTGCACGTCATCGGAAGTCTTGAGCGCGATGAACACCGCTCCGTGCAGCGCGAACACCAGCGCCATCGTGGCGCCGCCGAGCAGGGCATACGGGGAAAGCAGGTCGAAGAACCCGGCGGTCACCTTCTTGTTCTCGTCGATCGCCACTCCGCGCACGATGTTGGCGAACGCGACGCCCCACAGCACGGCCGGTATCCACGAGCCGATGCCTATGCCGAGATCACAGCGTCGTCGCCACACCGGGTCGTCGATTTTGCCGCGGTACTCGATGGCGCAGATACGCAGGATGAGCGCGACGAGGATCAGCAGCAGCGGTATGTAGAACCCGGAGAACAGGGTTGCGTACCACTCCGGAAAGGCTGCGAACAGTGCACCTCCGGCAGTGATGAGCCACACCTCGTTGCCGTCCCACACCGGGCCGATGGTGTTGAGAACTGCGCGACGCCTGCGTTCTCCGACCTGCGGATCCGATGCCCGTCCGAAAACCGGGATCAGCATGCCGACGCCGAAGTCGAAACCTTCGAGGACGAAGTAGCCCACGAACAGCACTGCGATCGCGACGAACCAGAATTCTTGAAGTCCCATGACCGTTCCCCTCAGTACGCGAACGAGAGTTGTTGCGGAGCGTCGTCATCCGTCGGATCGTCTTGATCGCCACCCGGCGGGTGCTGATCGTGTTCGAGCGGGCCTTCGACTACATATTTGTGGAGGAGGTAGTACCACACGACGCCGAGAGCTGCGTAGACCACCGTGAACGTCACCAGCGAGGCAACGACGAGGGAGGCCGGGTGATCGGACACTCCTTGATCGACCGTGAGTCTGATTCGATCGACACCGGTCGGGTTGGGAGCGACAACCCACGGCTGACGTCCCATTTCGGTGAAGATCCAGCCGGCGCTGTTGGCCAGGAACGGCGTCGGGATCGCGGCGAGGCTCAGCCAGGAGAACCAGCGCTGGTTCGGGACGCGTCCCCCTCGGGTAACCCAGAGTCCGGCGATCGCGAGCAGTGCCGAGCCCGCGGCCAGGCCGATCATCGCGCGGAATGCCCAGTAGGTGACGAACAGGTTGGGCCGGTAGTTGCCCGGTCCGAACTGCTGTTCGTACTGAAGTTGTAGGTCTTCGACGCCCTGCAGGGTCACTCCGGAGAACTGTCCCTCGGCAAGATAGGGCAGCACGAACGGCACCTCGAGAACGTGGGTGACGCCATCGCAGTTGTTGTGGGTGCCGACAGTCAGGATCGAAAAGTTCGGATCGGTTTCGGTGTGGCAGAGCGATTCCGCCGAGGCCATCTTCATGGGTTGCTGCTCGAACATGAGCTTGCCCTGGACATCACCGGTGTAGATCAGCGCGATGCCGGACAGGATCATGACCACGAAGGACATGCGAGCGGCCGGACGGAACATGCTCCGCGAGTTGGTGTCGCGACCCTTGCGTGCCTCGCGGACCATCCACCAGCCCGAGATCCCGGCGACGAACGTTCCGGCCGTCAGGAATGCACCGGCGACGGCGTGCGGAAATGCGGCGAGGGCGGTGTTGTTGGTAAGCAGTTCCCAGATACTCGTCAGTTCCGCGCGACCGGTCTCTTCGTTGTAGATCGCACCGACTGGATGCTGCATGAACGAATTGGCGGCGATGATGAAGAAGGCGGAGGCGTTGACACCGATCGCGACGAGCCAGATCGTGGCCAGGTGAACAAGTTTGGGCAGCCGGCCCCATCCGAATATCCACAGCCCGAGGAACGTCGACTCGAGGAAGAACGCGACGAGCCCTTCCAGCGCGAGCGGTGCACCGAAGACGTCACCGACGAAGCGGGAGTACTCGCTCCAGTTCATGCCGAACTGGAACTCCTGCACGATGCCGGTTGCGACACCGAGCGCGAAGTTGATGAGGAAAAGTTTTCCGAAGAACTTGGTGAGTCGATACCAGGAGTCCTTCTTGGTGATCACCCACATCGTCTGCATCGCCGCGATGATCGGGGCAAGACCGATCGTCAGCGGAACGAGAATGAAGTGGTAAACGGTGGTGATACCGAATTGCCACCTCGAAATATCCAAGGTATCCATGACGACTCCGACTCTCCCGCCCCCCGGGGCAGGTAACTGAAGTTACCGCTCACGCGGGCTTATTGCAGCGAATCCTAGATTACTACTACGCGAAGTAGTAGCTCAAGCGTCGACAGTGTCTCCCTCCCCACGTTCGATCGCGAAATCGACCATCGAGCGGATGTCGTCGGCGTTGTCAGGGGTGGCCAGCGTGACCCCGTTCAGGGTGACGACGCGCGCCGCGAGCGTGATACTCGAGATCAACCAAACACCTTCTGCAGCAATCAGGTCCGCGGGAAAGATGTTCGCCTTCTCGCAGGTGTATCCCTTTGCGGTCGCGACGTCGAACAGAGCGTCGACAGTGGTTCCGGCCAGGATCCCATGCTCGACCGGCGGTGTGATCAGTGTCTTACCGCGGGAGATGACCACTGTGGACCGCGGCCCCTCGAGGACCTGCCCCTCGTTGCTGGTGTAGATCACCTCGTCCGCACCCTGCTGGGCGGCATGCCGCAACGCGGCCATGTTGGTCGCATACGACAGCGTCTTGGCACTCATCAACTGCCACGGCGCCGCCGCTGCGAAATCCACCGAATACCCGCGACCGAGTGTCATAGCCGACACCCCTTCGGCACGGGCCTTGGCAACCCGTTCGTGCAGTGGACCCACCGTCGCATAACCCGTCGGACCACCGCCGCTCTCCCGGCCGCGACTCAACACCACCCGCAGCGCACCCTCGCTCCTCGTCTTGCGCACCCACTCGTCCACCGCAAGGCCGATGACCAGCCTCCAGTCATCCAAGTCGGGCTCAGGCAGATCGAGCGCTCTCGCCGAGGCAGCCAGGCGTGTGAGGTGCCGCTCCACCCCACACGCCGCTCCGTCCCGAATCAGAAGCGTCTCGAAAATCCCGTCACCCCGAACTGCCGCAAGGTCGTCGGCACACAGAAGCGGTTGGTCTGCGTCGTGAACTTGCCCATCGAGGGTCACTACTACACGGTCGGACATGGCGCCCACCCTAACGGGGTCGCTTTGCGGGCGGCGCTCCTACTATGGGAGATGTGTCCGATACCGCCCCGATCGACCCGAGCCCACTTCTCACCCTCCCCGGCGCTGTGCCTTCGCCCGAAGACTCTGCAGACCAGGCCGTGGCCTGGCACTACGGCAATCCCTTCGGTGAGCAACGAGACGCGACATCTGCTGCGGCAATCATCGACCGCTCCAACCGCTTCGTCATAGCGATCAGCGGAAACGAGCGACTGACCTGGCTCGATACGATTTCCAGCCAACAGGTTCAGAACCTGCCCGACGGCATGTCGGCAGAGAACCTGAGTCTGGACATCAACGGACGCGTCGAACATCATTTCGTGCAGACCGATCTCGACGGCATCACGTGGATCGACACCGAGGCCGCGAACGGGCCCGATCTCCTCACGTTCCTGAAGAAGATGGTGTTCTGGTCCAAAGCCGAGCCTCGGGAAGGCCACGAACTCGCAGTCCTGAGCGTGCTCGGCTCGGACGCGCATCGAGTGCTCGAGGCTGCCGGCGTACCGACCCCCGAGGACGTCTATGCCGCACTCCCCCTCGAAGGAGGCGGATTCATCCGACGGATGCCGTGGCCCGGCCAGAACGCATACGACCTACTCGTCCCGCGCACGTCACTGACCGCGTGGTTCAAGAAAGTACGAGAGCAGGGCGCAACCCCCGCCGGTACCTGGACATACGAGGCGCTGCGGGTCGAGTCGATTCGCCCCCGTGTCGGTATCGACACCGACGAGAAGACCATCCCCCACGAGGTCCGTTGGATCGGCGGAGTTGCCGAACTCGGCGCCGTGCACTTGAGCAAGGGTTGCTACCGCGGGCAGGAGACCGTCGCGCGCGTGCACAACCTGGGTCGACCACCCCGCCATTTGGTTCTTCTTCATCTCGACGGTTCTGCCGACGGCAGGCCCGAAACCGGGGATCCGGTGACGGCCGGAGGGCGGACCGTCGGCAGGCTCGGTACCGTCGTCGATCACTTCGAACTCGGTCCCATCGCGCTGGCTCTGATCAAGCGAACCATTCCTGCCGACACCGAGTTGGTCGTCGGTCCGTGTGCTGCGTCGATCGACCCGGATTCGATTCCGAACTACGACGACGTTCAGGCGGGCCGCGCAGCAATCGATCGGCTCCGCGGGAGATAACCATCGGACAGGTCACTTTTGCGCCGCGATGCGTCATCGTGACTCTTTACCGAGGCTACGGGCATTGCCGCAGGCCAGCGGCCCTGACCGACACCTCTGGACCGGTCATACATATATATAGGAATAACGCTACCCGGAGGCGTATGAGCATCTGAGCCGTTCTCGCGCTAGAGTGTGGTCCAGGAAGAAATACCAAAACCAACGGGGCGCCCAAATTTCCCCAGGCCGCCCCGCAAGTCCGCGAGGGGGCAACGCCATGGGCCGAGGCAGGGCTAAGGCAAAGCAGACAAAGGTCGCTCGTGAGCTCAAGTACAGCTCTCCAACAACGGACTTGGAGAGTTTACAAAGAGAACTCTCCGGCGGTTCGTCCAAATCCCACCGTGGCGGCATTACCTCGGGCGGCATATCCTCCTCGGACGCGGAAAGCTACACCCGCGTCGAAGAGGATGAATACGAGGATTGGCGACGCTGACCTGCGATGTGTACAACTGAGGGGGAGCCGCACCGCGGCTCCCCCTCAGTTGTACAGATTCCCTGCAGTTGTCATAGACCGTTCGGCGCTCAGAAGCGTGGGTGATTGCCCAGCAGTACGGCGCGCTCGGTTGCGACGGTACTGTCCGTCGACTTCTTGACCGTTCCCAGAGTCCAGCATTCGATGTGTCGTGCGGTCAGGACAGCGAGTGCACGGTCCACGTCCTCGGGCGCCACGATGGCCACCATGCCGACCCCCATGTTGAACGTCTGCTCCATCTCGCTACGTTCGACGCGCCCACGCTGAGCGATCAGTGAGAACACCGGTGCCGGACTCCACGTTCCACGGTCCAGTTCGGCGACGAGCCCTGCGGGCATGACGCGTCCCAGGTTGTTCGCCAACCCGCCGCCGGTGACGTGACAGAACGTCCGCACCTCGGTCTCGGCGGCCAGCGCCAGGCAGTCCTTGGCATAGATCTTGGTGGGCTCGAGCAGCTCCTCACCGAGAGTGCGACCGAACTCTTCGACGTGGCCGCCGAGATCCATGTGATTGATCTCGAGCAGAACCTTGCGTGCAAGGGAGTACCCGTTGGAGTGCAGACCCGAGGATCCCATTCCGATCACGACGTCGCCGGGGCGCACTCGGTCGGGGCCCAGAACCGAATCGGCTTCGACCACGCCTACCCCGGTTGCCGACAGGTCGTAGTCTCCGTCGGCCATCAGACCTGGATGCTCGGCCGTCTCGCCTCCGAGAAGCGCACAGCCCGCAATGACACAGCCGTCTGCAATGCCCTTGACGAGCTCAGCGACCATTTCCGGTACTACGCGGCCGACGGCGATGTAATCCTGCAGGAACAGCGGCTCAGCTCCGCAGACGACCAGGTCGTCGACGACCATGGCCACGAGATCCAATCCGAGGGTGTCGTGCTTGCCCATCGCCTGCGCGACGGCGACCTTGGTGCCTACCCCGTCTGTCGAGGCGGCGAGAATCGGCTCCCGGTAGTCGCTCTTGAGCGCGAACAGTCCGGCGAATCCACCGAGACCGCCCATAACCTCGGGTCGACTCGCCTTCTTGGCGAGGGGGGCGAACAGTTCGACCGCTCGGTCCCCTGCGGCGATGTCGACGCCTGCCGAGGCGTAGGAAGCACCGCCAGAGGAGGTTGCGCTCGGTGGTCGGGTTTCCTCGGTCATGCGGCTCCAGCCTGTGTGCTCGTACTGTTTGTCTTCGCGCATCGTGCGCATAGTGCGCTCTCACGGTACCGGAGCGGACAATCGTCCGGGAACACGACAGACCTAGTCGACTGGTTGTGACGTCGACATCGCCGAATAGGACGTAACGACGATCACACGAGACTGAAGATCACACGAGACTAGGGTCTGCTCAGCGCGCTCGCGTTGGCGTTGTCCGTCTCGGTCTGTTGGCCGGCGGCCGTTGCAAGCATGCCTTCGAGCACATGCTTGCCGAGAGCATTGTCCGGCGGAAGGGCGATCGGGTACTCGCCCGTGAAACATGCAGTACAGAGCCTTGATTCGGGCTGCTCCGATGCCGCAACCATCCCCTCTATCGAGATGTATCCGAGGGAGTCGGCACCGATGGCCTGACGCACACCTTCGAGGATTCCGTCCCCGGAATCGACGCCGTTGGCGATCAGCTCTGCCGGTGAGGCGAAGTCGATGCCGTAGAAGCATGGCCAGCGAACGGGCGGCGACGCGATCCGCACATGGATCTCGAGTGCGCCGGCCTCGCGCAGCATTCGGATGAGGGCGCGTTGCGTGTTGCCGCGCACGATCGAGTCGTCGACCACGATCAGACGCTTGCCGCGAATGACTTCCTTGAGCGGATTGAGCTTGAGCCGAATACCGAGCTGACGAATGGTCTGCGACGGCTGGATGAACGTTCGCCCGACGTAGGCGTTCTTCATCAGTCCCTGGCCGTACGGAATGCCGGAGCCCTGTGCGAACCCAACCGCTGCCGGCGTCCCGCTCTCGGGAACCGGAATGACCAGATCGCCTTCGGCGGGGTGTTCCTTCGCGAGCCGTCGACCGATCTCGACCCGAGTGGAGTGCACGGAGCGACCGCCGATGACGCTGTCGGGACGGGCCAGGTACACGTATTCGAACACGCAGCCCTTGGGTTCCGGGGAGGCGAAACGTGAGGATCGAACACCGTCGGCGTCGATGGCGAGCAGTTCACCGGGCTCGATGTCGCGTACGAACGCGGCACCGACGATATCGAGTGCAGCCGTTTCACTGGCTACGACCCAACCCCGGTCGAGCCGCCCCAACGACAGCGGTCGTACGCCATGCGGATCACGCGCTGCATACAGCGTGTGCTCGTCCATGAAGGTGAGGCAGAAGGCGCCCTCGAGCGTCGGCAACAGTTCCATCGCAGCCTGCTCGATGGTGCGATCGGCAGCCTTGTGGGCCAGGAGGGCTGTCACGACGTCGGAGTCCGACGTCCCGTTGCCCTGGAGCCGGTCGCTGATGAGACCTGCGTCGCGAGCTCTGGTGGCAAGTTCGGCGAAGTTGACCAGGTTTCCGTTGTGGCCGAGCGCGATGCCCGTCCCGGCAGTAGTCGTGCGGAAAATGGGCTGTGCGTTCTCCCAGATGACCGAACCGCTTGTGGAGTAGCGGCAGTGTCCGATGGCGACATGCCCCGGCATGGCGCCGAGGGTCTGCTCGTCGAATACCTGACTGACGAGTCCGAGGTCTTTGAAGACCAGCACCTGTGCGCCGTCGGAGACGGCGATACCCGCGGCCTCCTGGCCTCTGTGTTGCAACGCATACAGACCGTAATAAGTAAGTTTTGCCACATCCTCGCCTGGAGCCCACACACCGAAGACGCCGCACTCTTCTCGCGGCTCACTTTCGGGTACGTCCAGCGGTTTGCCTACCAAAAGATTCGGACTGTCGACCGACAACTCGGCGTTGGTCACTGGCACTGCTCCCTAAGGGGGACGAGGGCGGGGGGCTGGGACCAGTCTACGGTCCCACGGCAAGAGGCAACGCATCGTACGTGCTCAGCATTCCCTCGGGGGCTCATTCCCGCAGGATCGGCAGCCGCATGATCGGCAACCAGTGTGCGACGTCACCCGCCCGACTGCCGGAGGCTGTGATGGATCCGTCTTTCAGCGCATCGTCGAAGGTGCGGACCCCTGTCGCTATCTGCAACCAGGTGTACGGATCCGTCTCGACGACGTTCGGCGGCGTGCCGCGGGTGTGCCGCGGGCCGGTGATGCACTGCACCGCCACGAAGGGCGGAACCCGAACCTCCACACTCGAACCCGGTGCGACCTGCGCGAGCGTGCGTACGGTGGTGCGAACTGCATCGGCGAGCGCGGCACGTGAGGGCTTCTCGACGTCCTCGCCTCTGGTCCAGTCGGCGACGGCCAGCACCGCTTCGCGTACCTGTTCGGGGGTTACGAGTTTGCTCGGCGCCATCGTCTCAGCCTAGTTCCAGCCAGGACCGCCCCACTGACATTGACCGACAGATGCATCAGCGCAGGGGCGAGGACGCTGCCGCTGCGTCGCCGTAGCCACGAGAACATGACCCCCGCGGCCGCGGTGAAGATCACGGTGCCCACCACCGAATCGCCTGCTGTCCGTGCCGGGTGAATATGCCACAGCCCGAAGAACATCGGCGACAGTGCGGGTGATACTGCGTCGAACACGCTTCGGAAAACAAGTTCCTCGCACGCGACGGTTCCGAACGGAATGCGAAACAGGATCCACTCGGCGAGGTCGCTGTCGGATGGACGCACGCGCTCCAGCCACGACGGTTGGGCTGCGATGACGACTGCGCCCACCACCGGGACAGCGCCGGCCGCGGCTCCCCAGGCGAGCCCGGAACGCCAGGACGAACGCCGAAGCCCGGCGGGGCGGATGCCGAACATGCGGGCGAGAACGGTCACGCCGATACCGAACGCCAGATTCGCGACAACATTGCGGCGGTCCGGCAACGCCAACCGTGGCAACACCGACGTACTCCAGCCCGTGGTCACGGCGCCGAGCGCAATCCCGCGCATCACTTTTCTGGGCCGTCCCGGCCCTTGTAGGCGTTCATGACGGCACGCACACGTTCGGTGTCGGCGGCTGTCCACCCATCGGGTGCGGCGATCGAGACCCACCCGTCGAGGACCAGCGTTCCGTAATTGTGTCCGTGACCGTCCGGGACGCCTGCGGCGTTGGTCAGATCCGCTGCCACCTGCCAGAACGTGACGATCGGGAACCAGCGCATATCAGGCAGTCGATCGGGCCCTGGCGCCTCGGACAGCCAGTCCGGCCGCTCGAACAGCAGGTCCGGCGACCACCAGACGACGGGATCCGACGCGTGCTGCACGTAGAGCACCCGCGGGCCGTACCAGGGTTGACCGACCGGTGGTATCGCTCCCGAGTTGTCGGCGAAGCGCAGCACGAGACCGTCCGCGTAGACCGGGAGTACTTCGGGGCTGCCCGGGTCACGGCGATCCACGAACTGACTCCAGAGTCGATTGGAGTTCGGCGGTCCCACCCACAGCACGCCGTCGGTCGTGTCACGGATGTCGGCCAAACCGTCGAACGCACCCTCGCCGGCATTGGTGCCGAGGCTTTCGCCGTAGACGTAGAACTTGGGGCGCGTGGCCTCCGGTTCTTGCAGCCAGCGCTCGTGAACCTTGTCGATGAGTGCCTTGCCTGCCTCCGATGCGATTTCTCGTTCGGCGAGAAACGAAATCCAGCTCGGCAGATAGGAGTACTGCGCGGCCACCGTGGCCACGTTGCCGTCGAACATCAATTCGGCTGCTTCGATGGCTGTCGGATTGACCCAGCCCGTCCCCGTCGTGGGTACCACGACCAGGGCGCTACGTTGGAAGGCGCCGGTTCTTTCGAGTTCGTCGACGACGAGGTCGAGCCGCTCGTCCTGGTTGTCAGCGGATTCCAGTCCGGCGTATGCGCGGATCGGCTCCACGGCGTTCCGTCCGAGCGCCTGGGTCAGCTCGCCTGCGTTCATGCCGCTGGAGACAAAATTTCGGCCTTCGAATCCGAGTGATTCCCACGACGCGGCGGACTGTGGACTGCCGGATCGCTCCGGCTCCGTGGGCTGGATTGCGCCGTCGCGAGTTTCGTCGTTCTGGAGACTGAAGATCGAGTTCGTCACGTCCGACACCGCCCGAAGCAAGACGCCTTGAACGAGCGTGACGACGAGGACGACGACCAACACCACACCGATGACGTTGGCGACCTCACGCGGCATCTTGATCACTTTGTTGATCTGCCGGACCACGAGTCGAACGAAGTCACGGAGAACCCGAATGGCCGAGATCAGCAATGCGGCCGTGGCGATACTGAGAGCCCCGGTCCGTAAGTAACCGGTCGTCGTGGTTCCCTCGGCGTCCATCAGTGCAGCCAGTTCGCGTTGCCAGCCTGCGGAGTAGGCGAGCATCACCAGCGAAGCGAGGACTGCAGCGATCGGGACGAAGATCTTCATGCCCAGCTCGGCTCGTGGTGGCAGCGGCCACCACGAACGTGGCCGCAGAAACACTCGCAGTACCAGCCATCCGACGGCGACACCGAACCCGTAACCGATCGCGGAGTTGATTCCGCCGATGAGGCCCTGGAACAACCAATCTCGGGGCAGGAGCGAGGGTGTCAGCGACCAGCAGAAGAACAGCGCACTGAAGGCGAGGCCGGTGAAGTCGAGCTTCGGCAGACCCCACAGCCACATGAGGAAGGGATGCGCGAGCGGGGAAGGCATCGAGAACTCGACGGGGATACGGAGGTAATGAGCATGTTCGCGCTCGACTGTGCTCACGACCTCCGCCGCGTCCTCCGATACCTCGCCCCGCGTCACGGCCCTACCCGAAGAGTCGGGGAAGAGTGCCCTCGAATACTTCTCGCAGCTCGGTCATCGGGACCGAGAACTGACCCTGCACCTCGATCTCGTCGGAGCCCTCGTCGACGACGCCGATGCGCGTCCACGGCAGCTGACGAGCGGTACACATGTTGGAAAAGCGTGTCTCCTCGGTACGCGGGACCGCCACGAGAACGCGACCCGAAGACTCCGAGAACAGAGCCACGAAAGGATCTGCACCCTCGGGGAGCAGAATGCGGCATCCGGTTTCGCCGGCCAAAGCTGCCTCTACGACGGCCTGAGCCAGTCCCCCCTCGGACAGATCGTGGGCGGCGGTGACCATGCCGTCGCGTGAACCGGCGAGGAGGATGTCCGCCAGCAGCTGCTCCCGCGCGAGATCGACCTTCGGCGGGACGCCACCGAGATGATCGTGCTCGACCTGTGACCAGATGGAACCGTCCAGCTCGTCGTGTGTCTCACCGAGCAGGATCAACGTTTCACCGGGCTCGAGGCCCAGGCCCGTCGGAATGCGTCGGTGCACGTCGTCGATCACGCCGAGGACACCCACCACGGGCGTCGGCAGGATCGGCTCGGAGCCGGTCTGGTTGTAGAAGCTGACATTTCCGCCGGTGACAGGGATGCCGAGAGTGACGCAGCCGTCGGCGAGACCGCGGACGGCCTGCTGGAACTGCCACATGACGCCCGGGTCTTCGGGGGAACCGAAGTTGAGGCAGTTGGTGACGGCCTTCGGAGTCGCACCGGTGACGGCGACGTTGCGAAATGCCTCGGCAAGAGCCAGCTGAGCACCCTGATAAGGGTCGAGCGCGGTGTAGCGGCCCGACGCATCGGTAGCGAGTGCGATACCGCGACCGGTCTTCTCGTCGATGCGGATCATTCCGGAATCGGCGTTCTCGGCCAGCACGGTGTTGCCGCGGACGTAGCGGTCGTACTGCTCGGTGATGAACTTACGGCTGCAGAGCTGCGGCGAGGCAATCATCTTCAGCAGCGTTGCCTTCAACTCGTCCGGCGTTTCCGGACGCTTCAACGATGCAGTCGTGTTCGCGATCAGTGCGTCCTGATGCGCTGGACGCTGCACCGGACGGTGGTAGACCGGGCCGTCGTGGGCGACCGTCTTCGGCGGAACATCGACGACGGTCTCGCCATGCCAGGTGATCTCGAGGTGGTCGCCGTCGGTGACCTCGCCGATGACAGTGGCCAACACATCCCACTTCTTGCAGACCGCCATGAACGCATCGACGTTGTCCGGAGTCACGACGGCGCACATGCGCTCCTGTGACTCACTCGAGAGCACCTCGGCAGGGGTCATGCCGGTGGCGCGCATCGGCACCTTCTCCAGCTCGATGGACATTCCCCCACTACCCGCGGATGCGAGCTCGGAAGTGGCACAAGACAATCCGGCACCGCCGAGATCCTGAATGCCGACGACGAGCTTGCCTGCATACAGTTCCAGGCACGCCTCGATGAGAACCTTCTCGGCGAACGGGTCGCCCACCTGGACCGCCGGAAGCTTCTTGCGCTTGCCGTCGGTCTCGTCTCCGTCGAAGGTCTCGGAGGCGAGAACGGAGACGCCGCCGATGCCGTCGAGACCGGTACGAGCCCCGAACAGAATGATCTTGTTGCCCAGTCCCGACGCGAACGCGAGATGCATGTCCTCTACCCGCATGACACCGGCACACAGAGCATTGAGCAGCGGGTTACCGGCGTAGGAGGCGTCGAACACCGTCTCGCCACCGATATTGGGGAGGCCGAGGGAGTTTCCGTATCCACCGACCCCGGAGACGATGCCGCTGAGCACGCGACGAGTGTCCGGGGCATCAGCGGCACCGAAGCGCAGTTGATCCATGACGGCGATGGGACGTGCACCCATGGCCATGATGTCGCGGACGATGCCGCCCACGCCCGTCGCGGCGCCCTGATAGGGCTCGACGTACGACGGGTGGTTGTGGCTCTCGACCTTGAACGTGACGGCCCAGCCGTCACCGACGTCGACGACGCCTGCATTCTCGCCGATGCCCGCGAGCATCGAGGTGCGCATCTCGTCCGTGGTGGTCTCCCCGAAGTACTTCAGGTGCACCTTGGAGGACTTGTACGAGCAGTGCTCGCTCCACATGACCGAGTACATCGCAAGCTCGGCATCGGTGGGGCGACGGCCGAGTATTTCCTTGATTCGGACGTACTCGTCTTCCTTGAGTCCGAGCTCTTTGTACGGCTGCTCTACATCGGGTGTGGCGGCTGCGGTTGTCACTGTATCGACGGACACGAGGAGTGGGGTCCCTTCTTGGAGCGAAATGCCAGCTGAAGTCTATCGGGCGGGGCCGACATGCCCGAATCCTCGTCCCTCGCCCGGTAGCGAGCCAGGCCGACATCAGCGCGCGAGCACGACCTGGTGGACATACCGCTCACCGAGAACGATTTGAACGAATCGGGGTCCTGACGCCCCAGCAGGTGGTCAAGGGTGTGAATACCCCCTGCAAGGCCGTCGTGTGTTTCTTCGCGGAAGTGATCGACTCCACAGCTCGCGGCGTGCGTGCGCCTGTGAGCGCGCACCCTTTTTCCGAAGTAGACCCCCGCGCTAGCCGATCAGCGCGGCGGTCTACTTCAGAAAAAAGGTGTTCGCTTACTGAGCCGGAGCGAGGAAGGCAGCGAGTGCGGCGGAGTACGCGGCGACGTCGGACGCGCCCATCAGCTCCCGAGAGCTGTGCATCGCCAACTGCGCCGCCCCGACGTCGACGGTGGAGATCCCCGTGCGCGAGGCGGTGATCGGTCCGATGGTCGATCCGCACGGCAGATCGGCGCGGTGAACGTAGCGCTGCATTCGCACCCCTGCCTGATCGCAGGCCAACGCGAAAGCACCGGCGCCCGCGGAATCGGTTGCGTACCGGAGGTTCTGGTTGACCTTGAGCACCGGTCCGCCGCCGAGTTCGATGCGGTGCGCGGGCTCGTGTCGATCCGGGTAGTTCGGGTGCGTCGCGTGCGCCATATCGCCTGAGGCACAGATAGATCCGGCCATCGCCTGCAAGAACTCCTCGCGTCCGCCGCCGCGTCCGAGCACGATTCGCTCCAACACGGTGCTCAGCAGATCGGAGAAGGCGCCGCGGTCCGACATGCTGCCGACTTCCTCGTGATCGAAGAGGGCCAACACCGGAGTCGCAGCGGTCGGATTCTCCACTGCCGCAATCAAAGCCTGAGTTCCGGCGTAGCACGTCGCCTGGTTGTCCAGACGAGGAGCGCTGACCAACTCGTTCTCGACGCCGACGACTGCGCTCGGCGCCAGGTCGTGCGTCATGAGTTCCCAGCCGAGCACCGCAGACGGATCCACGCCCTCGCGTTCGGCGACGTAGGAGAGAAAGGACCGTGGTGAGCGTCCGATCCCCCAGATCGCGTTGACGTGGCGCTGCGGATCGAGGGTGACGCCCTTGCGGTCCTCGGACAGGTGGATCGCCAACTGCGGTACGCGCAGGATGGGTTCGTCGACCTTGACGAGCACTTCCCGTAGTCCGTTGCCGTCACGGACGCTGAGGCGGCCGGTGATCCCGAGGTCGCGGTCGAGCCAGGAGTTGAGCCAGGCGCCGCCGTACGGTTCGAGACCGACCATCTGCCAGCCTGCCGACTCGAGGTCCGGATGCTGTTTGACCCGCAGGTTGGGGCTGTCGGTGTGGCCGCCGACGATGCGGAACCGGCCGGGAGTGGAGCCTGCGGAACGACCAGAATCACGAGGGTTGCTCTCGGTGCTCCACGCCACCAGCGAACCGCCGCGGATCAGGTAGTACCTGCCTGCCGCGGTCGGCCACGCTGCGGTCTCTTCGACCCGGACGAAGCCGACCTCCTCCAATCGCACCGCCACTGTTCGACACACGTGGAAGGGCGACGGCGAGACGTCGACGAAGTTGCACAGACCGGCAGCGGACGCATGAGACGACATGGGATCCATTGTGTCAGCTGCTGCGTCGAACAGATCGAGAGATCGAGAGGCGTTCCCAACCTGGTTTCGAAGACCGGTACCTCGCGGACCGTGAAGGCTAGTGCGCTCCCGAAATGCAGAACACGTTGCCGTCGGGATCGGCCAAGGTCACCCACGTGAAGTCGCCCATCGTGTGCTCGTCCACCTCGGATGCACCCGACGACACCAGCCGAGACCGCTCACCCGAAAGGTCGGACGTCGTCAGATCCAGGTGGATCCGATTTTTGCCGGGCGTCGGGTCATCGACCTTCTGGAAAGCGAGGCGGTACGGCACCGACGGCAGAACGACGGTGTAGAACCAGCCGTCGTTCTCCTCGTCGATGCGGCCGTCGGTCTGCTCGGCCCACCACCGCGCGAGGGGGCCGGGGTCCGAAGAATCGAACGTGATCATCGCTGGCGTCAGAGTCATGCCCGGAGATTAACCCGGGCCACCGACAACTACGCAGAGACGATCGCGTCGAGCGCCGAGTAGAAGATGCCGAGACCGTCGTCGCTCGGGCCCGTGAGGGGCTCGGTGGCGTGCTCGGGATGCGGCATGAGTCCGACGATGCGACCGTTGGCCGAGGAGATGCCGGCGATTGCGCGTTGCGAACCGTTGGGGTTGGAACCGCTGTAGCGGAACACGACCCGGCCTTCACCCTCGAGCTCGTCGAGAACCTCTTCGGAGGCCTGGAATCGACCTTCGGCGTTCTTGACGGGGATGAGGATCTCGGCGCCGGACTCGTAGCGCGAGGACCATGCGGTGTTGCTGTTCTCCACCTTCAGCCACTGGTCGCGGCACACGAAGTGCAGATCCTCGTTACGCGTCAGAGCGCCCGGCAGCAGCCCGGCCTCGCAGAGAATCTGAAAGCCGTTGCAGATACCGAGGACGGGCATGCCGCCTTCTGCTGCCTTGACGACGGATTCCATGACGGGTGCGAACCGGGCGATGGCGCCGGCGCGCAGATAGTCACCGTAGGAGAAGCCGCCCGGAACGACGACCGCGTCGACGTTCTTCAGGTCGGCGTCCGCGTGCCACAAGCTGACGGCCTCGCCGCCTGCCAACGTGACCGCACGGGAGGCGTCGACGTCGTCGAGAGTTCCTGGAAAGGTGATGACACCGATGCGAGTGCTCATGCGAGACGGGTCACTTTCCAGTCCTCTATGACCGTGTTCGCGAGCAGCGATTCGGCGATCTTTTCCAGCTCGGCGTCGTCGACACTGTCGTCGACCTCGAGCTCGAAACGCTTGCCCTGACGCACATCGGAGACACCTGCGATCCCGAGACGCCCCAGAGCGCCTGTGATGGCCTGACCCTGCGGGTCGAGAATTTCGGTCTTGGGCATGACGTCGACAACAACACGGGCCACGTGAGAGCTCCTCGAGATATAGGTACCGGCAGGTGAGAGTCTACGCAGGCACTGCCGTGTGCATGACACTGCGTTTACTGTGGGGTGATGCGGCTGACTCACTTCGGACATTCCTGCCTCCTCGTCGAACTGAACGGAACGACCGTCCTCTTCGACCCCGGCAACTTTTCCCACGGATTCGACGGCATCACCGATCTCGACGCCATCCTGATCACTCACCAGCACCCTGATCACGTGGACCTCGAGCGTCTGCCGGCATTGGTGCAGGGCAATCCGCGGGCAGCGCTCTATGCGGACCCGATGACGGCGTCGCAGCTCGGCGACCGCTGGACGGCGACGCACCCGGGGGATGTGTTCGGGGTCGGCGGCATCCAGGTGACCGGAGTCGGCGGCACTCATGCGGTGATTCACCCGGACCTGCCGGTGATCGACAACACCGGTTATCTCCTCGGAACTCCCCAACATCCGTCCCAGTTGTTGCATCCCGGCGATTCACTGTTCGTCCCCGAACAGAAGGTGGACATTCTCGCGCTTCCCGCCGCGGCACCGTGGATGAAGCTCTCCGAAACCGTCGACTTCCTACGCGCAGTCGCGCCCCGCACGGCCTTCCCGATCCACCAGGCCATCATCGCCGAGCAGGCGCGCGGGATCTACTACGGGCGCTACAAGGAGTTGGCCGACGAGAACACCGAATTCCGGACGTTCCCGGAGGAAGGTTCGATCGAGCTCTAGGACCCCGTCACCTCGACGGGGAGCGCGTCCAGCATCGTCACCGAGGACCCATCCCACTGGTAGCGGATCAATGCGGGACCGCCCGTCGGGTTGGCGTTGGCATCGTCACCTACGGGCCAGCGGTACCCGACGGTGATGGTGTCGGCGGACTGCGAGTCGACGAACGTGAACCCGTACGGCTCGGACGTTCCGGTGCCGAGGTAGTCGCCGTCGGCGAAGAACAACACCTGCACCGGCGAGCTGGCGGTACCGCCGGAAGTATCGGCGCGGACCCAGGTGAACGACGCACATGGGTCACCGATCTCCGTTGCCACCCACGCAACGCCGTCGAAGTACTGCGGCAGTGAGGCGAGAGCATCGGTCACTGTCGGCGAGGCAAGATCCAAGCAGACGGGATACTCGGGGCCGGGCGTACGCGTAGCTGGGGCAGCCTCGGCGCGCGGAACCACTTCTGTTCTCTCGCCGGGCGGGCGATCCGCGACAATGGGCGGGAGAGACCCAGGCGAGGGCACGAAGGTCTGCGGCACATTCTGCTGCCCCGGGGCCGCCGACGATTTCGGTGCGGCCGAGGATTCCGGGGCGGCCGTCGCATTTCCGTCATCGGAATTCCCGCACGCCACCAGGGCCATGATGCCGATCGCTACGAGAAGAAGTCGTTTCATGTCGCCACCTGCGAAGTCGGTTGCACAGTCGGAGGTTACATCCCGCGAACCGAATTGTCCGTTACACCCAAGGGATACACCGCTGACGGCTACGCGGCTCGGCGAACTGTCCGGACGTGCTCGTAAACGCCAGGCACCGCCCCGCTGTAGAGCGCGAGGTCGATCGCGTCGAGCATCGCCCGGCGCGGCCCGCTACACCCGAGTTGCTGAGCGCTGACGGCCAATCGCACCAGGCCGTCACGTCGAGCTGCGCGGCCCGCACCGATCACGAGCGCCCTGCACCACCACGGTTCGGCCTTCATGCCCTCCCCGATGCCGAGAACTCGCCCCCGCTCGGCGGTACCCGTTTCCAGGTCTCGAATTGCATTGATACCGGCGATCATTCGAAATCCGGCATCCGGCAACGCCGATACTGCGCCAGGCGAGGCGAGCCATCGGGGCGGCGCGAAAACCCTTGTCCGCAAGCCGGTCTCTTCCATGACTCGATCGGCAGCCATGAGCCGCAGCCGGGCCTCGTGCCGCGGCAGGGCGGCGAACTCGGCGCGGCGACGCTTGGTTGCTGCCTGATCGTAGCCGTGCAGGACGATGGCATCCCCATCGTCGCGACGGCCCCGAAGCCATTGCTGGGTAGCCGAATCCTTCGCCAACCGGTATTTGTCCTTCAACCGGGGCGCGACGAGCAACGAGAGTGGTACCGATCGCGAGTCGAGTTCACGGGCGAATTCCGCAGCGTAGTCGCGGGTGTCGTCTCTGATTCCACTTACCGAAACGATCAGCGCTCCAGACATGACTCGAGCCTCGCGCACCAGGGTGAACGAGGCTCGACATCAGCATTGACCGTGTCTAAACGGCGATGGTCTCTTTCGGCAGGATCTTGTCGATCGCTGCGAGAACTTCGGGTGCATCGGGTTCGGTGCGGGGACGGAACCGGTTGGTGACGACGCCGTCGGGCGAGATCAGGAACTTCTCGAAGTTCCACTGGATGTCGCCTGCGGTGCCGTCCGCGTCTTCGGCCTTGGTGAGCTCGGCGTAGAGCGGGTGCCGGTTCTCGCCGTTGACATCGACCTTCTCGAACATCGGGAAGGTGACGCCGTAGGTGGTGGAGCAGAACGATTCGATCTCTTCGGCTGTGCCGGGTTCCTGTCCACCGAACTGGTTGCAGGGGATGCCGATTACCGACAAGCCCTGTGCCGCGTATTCGGTGGCCATCTTTTCGAGGGTGGAGTATTGAGGGGTCAGGCCGCACTTGGATGCGACGTTCACCACCAACACTGCTCGGCCTGCGTACTCATCGAGCGTGGTGGGCGCGCCGCCCAGCGTGTTGATGCCGATGTTCTGAACTTCAGTCATGCCGAAGAACTTACCTGTGGTTATCGCGGGAAGGGGAACCGACCATATGAAAAGAGAACGACCCTCGGTGAGGGTCGTTCTCTTCATTTCCGAACCGGGCGACGGGGGGTGCGCGGCGCCCGGCAGGTATCAGACCCTGGCCGAGTCCTTCTCGAGTTCGACGCGCTCTACGCGCTTGTCGTCCTCCGGGAGGTGATCGTCGACCATGGTGGTCTCGTCGAACGGCAAGTTGCCGTCGAGAACTGTTTTGACGCGGGATGCGTCGATCGTCTTGGTCCACGTGCCCACCAGCAGGGTGGCGACGGCGTTGCCGGAGAAGTTGGTCACTGCACGAGCTTCGGACATGAAGCGGTCGATTCCGACGATGAGGCCGATGCCGTCGAGCAACTCGGGGCGGTGACTCTGCAGGCCGCCGGCGAGCGTGGCGAGACCGGCACCGGAGACGCCTGCGGCACCCTTGCTGGCGATGATCATGAAGAGCAGCAACGAGAACTGCTCAGGGATCGACAGCGGCAGGTTCATGGCGTCGGCGATGAAGATCGACGCCATCGTCAGGTAGATGGCGGTGCCGTCCAGGTTGAACGAGTATCCGGTCGGGACAACGATTCCGACGGTGGTGCGCTCGACACCGACATGCTCCATCTTGGCGATCAGCCGCGGCAGGGCCGACTCGGAGGAGCTGGTCGCGACGATGAGCAGGTATTCACGAGCCAGGTATTTGACCAGCTTGAAGATCGAGAAGCCTGCGACGAAGCGAAGAATCAGGCCGAGGAAGCCGAAGACGAAGATGGCGCAGGTGATGTAGAACGCCAACATCAGGGTGCCGAGCTGGATGACGGCGTCGAATCCGGTCGCGCCGACGACGCCTGCGATGGCACCGAAGGCGCCGATCGGAGCGAGCCACAGGATCATCGTCAGTATGCGGAAGACGAGTTTCTGCACTGCGCCGATTCCCTTGAGGATGCCTTCGCCCTGCTTACCCATCGCTTGCAGCGCGAAGCCGACGAGGATTGCTACGAACAGAGTCTGCAGCACCGAGCCTTCGGTCAGCGAGGACAGGAGCGTCTCCGGAATGATGCCGGCGATGAAGTCCATCGTGCCGCCCGCGCCCTCCGCGGTGGCCGCGTACTTGTCGCCTGCGCCACTGGCCGGGATGTTGAGGCCGCTGCCTGGCTGGATGAGGTTGCCGACGACCATGCCGATCCCGAGGGCGATGGTCGACATAGTGAGGAAGTAGGCAAGCGCCAGTCCGCCGACCTTGCCGACACTGGCTGCGGCTCGCACCGATCCGATGCCGAGGACGATGGTGCAGAAGATGACCGGGCTGATCATCATCTTGATCAAACTGACGAACAATGTGCCGAGCACCGCCAGGTCGACGCCGACTTCCTTCCACAGCAGACCGACGATGACGCCGGCGACCACTGCGATGATCACGGCGATGTACAGCCAATGGGTCTTGTCCCGCTTCACCTTGGGCTTGGGCGGCGGGGTCTGGCTTGTGTCAGCATCGATGCTGGTAGTCATTGGTACGTCCTCTGCGGCTATATCTGCGACTTGTGCAGCGTGAGGTGGATCACGCCGCGCTAGGGAACGATGCTGGTGCAGATCGAGGCCACAGTCACCAATACGTTCATTCTGTTCACGGTTCTACTATTTCTTCGAGGTGACATGACATGGCCAAGCGTCCGACGAGCGTGGCAGGGCAGGTATTGCTGTTGCAGCTGGCGGTCATCGCTGTCGTGGTCGCCGCAGGCGGCATCCTCACCGTCCTGAACGAACGCTCCAACAGTGACGAAGCGACATCCCGGGTAGTCGTCGCGGTGGCCGCCGCCATCGCCAACGAACCGTCGACGCCGTTGGCTATTGCCTCCGAAAATCCGACGGCTCGCTTGCAACCCGAAACCGAACGTATCCGCAAGATCACCGGCGTCGACTTCATCGTCGTCATGGCACCGAACCGCACCAGATTCACGCACACGACCGTCGACCTGATCGGTAAACCGTTCAGCGGCAACATCGATGACGCGCTGCGCGGTGAGACCATCACCGAGACGTACGTCGGGTCGCTCGGTCCGTCGATCCGTGCGGTCACCCCGGTCATCGACACGTCCGGAAATATCGTCGGTCTCGTATCGGCAGGCGTCACCCGCGCGAAGATCAGCGAACAGTTCGTTCGTGGTCTACCCATGATCTTCGCCGTCGTACTTGCGGGATTCGCTGCCGCTGCAGCAGGATCCGTGCTTCTCGGTCGACGTCTCCGACGGCAGACCCTGGGAATGGCGCCTGCGCAGTTGCGCACCATGTACGGCCATCACGATGCCGTGCTGCATTCGATCGGGGAAGGACTGGTGGTGTTCGGCGAGGGTGAAAGTGCCGAACTCGTCAACGACGAAGCGCGTCGACTTCTCGACCTCTCGGATGGGCCGGTGACGCGGGCCTCGCTGCCGGAGTCGATGCAGTCGATGCAGTCGATGGACACCGGAATCGTCCGCGGCGAACTTCATCTCACCGATTCGAGAGTCCTGTTCGTCAACCAGGATCCGGTGATGTGGGAGGGCACTCGGCTCGGCCAGGTCCTCAGCATCCGTGACCGCACCGAACTGCAGAACATCATGGGCGAACTCGATTCGGTCCGCAGCTTCGCCGAATCACTCCGGTCGCAGGCCCATGAATCGGCGAACCGTCTGCACACGGTCATCACCATGATCGAACTCGGCCGCTCCGAGGAAGCTGTCGAGTTCGCAACTGCAGACCTGGAGTTGTCACAGCATCTGATCGACCGATTGATGGCATCCGTGCAGGAACCCGCGCTGGCGGCACTGCTGCTCGGCAAGATGAGCCAGGCCGGCGAACAGGGCGTGGAACTGACCGTCACCGAGGACACTGCGCTCGGACCCGTGGGCGTGCTGACTCCGCGTGAATTGGTGACCGTGGTGGGAAATCTGATAGACAATGCGATCGATGCCTCGAAAGAATCCGAACAACCGTGGGTCGAAGTGACGGTCCGTGACTCCGATGATGTTCTCATCGTTCGTGTGGCCGACAGCGGCCCTGGAATGTCACCGGAAACGTTGCGTACCGCGATGACTCGCGGCTATTCGACGAAGGCCGATTCCCGTGGACTCGGACTAGCATTGGTCACCCAGGTCGTCAAGCGTCACCGCGGGGAGGTAACGACCGCTCTCACCTACGGTTCGGTGCTCCTCGCTCGCATCCCGTCCGGAGACCGGTCGTGATCAGGGTCCTTATCGTGGACGACGAACCGCTGATCGCCGAGGCGCACCGAAGCTACGTCGACCGAGTGCCCGGCTTTACCGTCGCCGCAGTCGCGCACAGCGGACACGGTGCGATGCGCGCGGCAAGCCGGGCCGAGGAACCCATAGATCTCGTCCTTCTCGACATCGGCCTGCCCGACGCCAACGGCATCGACGTGGCGGCCGCTCTGGGCGGTCTGCGTCCGAGCCCGGACGTCATCGCCATCACGTCCGAGCGTGATCTCTCGGTCGTGCGGTCCGCGGTCGCCCACGGTGTCGTTCTGTATCTCCTCAAGCCGTTCACCTTCGCTGCGTTCCGCGACAAGCTCGAACGGTATCGCGAATTTCACGACGCGCTGCCTGCGGGTAAGAGTGCAGCCAGTCAACGCGACATCGACCGCGCAATGTCCCATCTGCGCATCGCCGACGAACGCGCCTCCACACCCAAAGGCATTGCGCCGCAGACGATGGACGGCATCACCGCCATCGTCCGCGAGGCGCCCGCCGGCCTCAACGCCTCCGAGGTCGCCAAGGCGGGCGGGGTGTCGCGAGTAACGGCCTGGCGGTACCTCGAGCGCCTCGCCGACGACGGACTGGTCACCCGCATCACCGAATACGGCAAAGCGGGTCGACCGCAGGTCCGTTACCTCTGGCGGTAGTCGAGTGAGCCGCCTGTCTTGTCCACGATCCAGGCGTACTCGAAGGCTGCTTCCTTCCACTTCTCGTAGCGCCCGCTGACGCCACCGTGGCCCGCACTCATTTCGGTCTTGAGTAGTAGGTCGGAGTCACCGGTCTTCGTAGCGCGCAGCGCAGCAACCCATTTCGCCGGCTCGACGTACAGCACCCGGGTGTCGTTGATCGAGGTGATCGCCAGGATGCTCGGGTAGTCCTTCGCCTCGACGTTCTCGTAGGGGCTGTAGGACTTCATGTACTCGTACACCTGCATGTCGGCCAAAGGATTACCCCATTCGTCCCATTCGATGACGGTCAGTGGCAGCGATGGGTCGAGGATCGAGGTCAAGGGATCGACGAACGGCACATTGGCGAGAATCCCGTTGAACAGTTCGGGTGCGAGGTTCGCGACCGCGCCCATCAGCAGGCCACCGGCACTTCCGCCGTCGGCGACGAGATGCTCGGGCGAGGTACGACCACTGTCGATCAGATACTGTGCGGCAGCGACGAAGTCGGTGAACGTGTTCTTCTTCGTCAGGGTCTTGCCGTTGTCGTACCACGCTCTACCCATCTCACCGCCGCCGCGAACGTGCGCGACGACGAACACGATGCCCCGATCCAGCAGCGAGAGCCGTGCGACCGAGAAGGACGGATCCATGCTCGCCTCGTACGAACCGTAGCCGTACAGCAGCGTCGGAGCAGGCCCTTCCGGCACATCCTTGCGCAGGACGACCGACAACGGAATCCGAGTTCCGTCCGCGGCGGTGGCCCACTCACGATGCTGGACATAGTCGTTCGCGTCGAAGTCGCCCAATACCGGTTGCGACCTACGCAGCAGCATCTCACCCGTCGCGAGGTCGTAGTCGTAGACCTTGGCGGGGGTGATGAACGAGGTGTACACCAAACGCAGCAGAGGCTGACTCCACTCCGGGTTGGAACCCGCTCCGACGGAGTAGAGCTCCTCGTCGAACGTCATCTCCGTGTAGTCGCCGTAACCGTTCTCGTCGAGCGGCCAGATCGCCAACCTCGTCAGAGCCTCGCGTCGATAGTTCAGTACGAGGTGATCGGCAAACGCATCGACGTCCTCGAGTCGAACGTCGTCGCGATGTGGAACGAGGATCCGCTGGTCCTCGGGATTGTCGACAGGAGCCTCGGCGAGCAGGAAGTTCTCGGCCTTCTCCCCTTCGGTGCCCCAGCCGTTCACCGATCCGTTGTGCTGGATGAGGAACCGGTCCTCACCCTTCACGACGGCGTGCTCGACGCTGTATTCGACTCCGTCGACGCGCGGGAGAACGACGCGGAATTCGCCTTCGGGATCGGCGGATTCGAGGACGAGGCATTCGGTGGTGATCTTCGACCCCACCCAGATCATCAGGTATTTTTCGCTGCGCGTGGATCCGAAACCGACCCAGTAGCTTTCGTCGGGCTCGTGGAAGACCTTCTGGTCCTGCTCGGTAGGGGTGCCGAGGGTGTGACGCCACACGGTGTCCGGCCGCCAGGATTCATCGACAGTTTGATAGAAGACGTGGCGGTGATCGATAGCCCACGTCGCACCCGTGGAGACGTTCTCGATCGTGTCTGCGAGCAGTTCGCCGGTCGAGAGGTCCTTGAAACGCAGCGTGTATCGCTCGTCGCCCTCGGTGTCGGTCGAGTAGGCCAGCAGGTTCCCGTCCTGGCTGATCGAGAAGGCGCCGAGCGAGAAGAAGTCGTGTCCTTCTGCTTCGAGATTGGAGTCGAGGAGGATCTGCTCGCCGGCGATCTCGGTGTCCGCCGACAGTGTCGGCGGGGTCCAGTTGTCGGGTGAGTCGACCGGGCAACGGCATTGGAGCCCGTACGACTTCCCTTCGAGGGTGCGCGAGTAATACCACCAGTTGCCCATCCGCGTCGGGACCGAAAGATCGGTTTCCTGCGTGCGCGATTTGATCTCGTCGAATATTTGCCCCCGCAGCTCGGCCAGCCCGGCGGTCTCCTGCTCGGTGTACGCATTCTCGGCCTCGAGGTAGGCGATTACCTCGGCGTCATCCTTGTTACGCAGCCATTCGTAATTGTCCACGAAGGTATCGCCATGATGGGTTCGCTTCAGCGGAATCTTCTTGGCGATCGGTGGTGTGAGTGTCATGGCTTGACCCAATCTTCGAAGTTCAGACCCGAAATGCGTTCGTAGGCCTCGATGTAACGTGCGCGTGTCGCTGCGACGACTTCGTCTGGAAGCGGCGGCGGTGGGGTCTGCCCATGGCGGTCCCAGCCGGATTCACCGGTGAGCCAGTCGCGGACGTACTGCTTGTCGAAACTCGGCTGCACCCGACCTTCGGCGTAGCCGTCGGCGGGCCAGTAGCGCGAGGAGTCGGGAGTGAGAACCTCGTCTGCGAGTACGAGGTTGCCGTCACGGTCGAGACCGAACTCGAACTTTGTGTCGGCCAGGATGATTCCACGATCGAGCGCGAAATTCGCTGCACTGATGTAGATCTCGAGGGTTTCCGAGCGGAGCTTGAAGGCAAGCGCTTCCCCAACCTGATCGACGACGGTCTGGAAGTCGACATTCTCGTCGTGCTCCCCCATCGCGGCCTTGGCGGCGGGAGTGAAGATCGGCTCGTCCAGCTTGGAGGATTCGACGAGGCCCTGCGGCAATTCGACTCCGCATACCGCGCCGGTGCTGCGGTAGTCCGACAATCCGGAACCTGTCAGATAGCCACGGACGACGCACTCGATCGGGACCATCTGCAGCTTCTTCACCACCAGAGCCCGCCCGAGCAGTTCCTGCGGGATCCTCTCGTCGAGCGGATCACCGGCGAGATGATTCACCCCGCCGAGCTGGTCGAAGAAGAAGACGCTCATCGCCGTCAGGACCCTGCCCTTGTCGGGGATCGGGGTATCGAGGACGTGGTCGTAGGCGGAGATGCGGTCGCTCGCGACGAGAAGCAGGTGGTCGTCGTCGACGATGTAGAGATCGCGAACCTTGCCGCCGGCCAGATGCTGATAGCTATGAAGAGTTGGGCGCACGTAATCACCCTATCTGGGCCTGATGGCGCGCTCTCCCGGTGACGGGAGAACAATGAACTGCAATGGCAACGAACAACGAGGTCGCCGACGTCGGCTTCCGGTCCGAACGCGGGCCCGTACTCATCGCGTTGATGCTCAGCACATCGCTGGTTGCGTTGGATTCCACGATCATCGCCACCGCGGTGCTGACCATCGTCGGCGACCTCGGCGGCTTCGGTCAGTTCCCGTGGTTGTTCTCGATCTACCTGCTCGCCCAGGCCGTGTCGGTGCCGTTGTACGGCAAGTTGTCCGACCTGTTCGGACGCAAGAGGATCATGCTGTTCGGAATCGGTGTCTTCCTGCTCGGTTCGATTCTGTGCGGGCTGGCGTGGAGCATGCCGGCCCTGATCGCTTTTCGAGCGGTCCAGGGTCTCGGTGCGGGCGCCGTGCAACCGATGTCGATCACCATCGCCGGTGACATCTACACGTTGGCCGAACGCGCGAAAGCACAGGGATATCTCGCGAGCGTCTGGGCGATGTCGGCGGTGCTGGGCCCGGCCCTCGGCGGCGTCTTCTCCGAATACCTGTCGTGGCGCTGGATCTTCTTCGTCAACATCCCGTTGTGTCTGCTCGCGGCGTGGATGCTGATCACCAAGTTTCACGAGGGTGCCGTAGAACGGACGAGGCCGAAGATCGACTACCTCGGAGCAGGCTTGCTCACCACGGGTGCAGCACTGATGCTGTTGGGCCTGCTCGAAGGCGGGCAGTCGTGGTCTTGGGCGTCGCCGATCAGTGTCTCGGTCTTTTCCGCAGGTGTCCTCTCACTCGCGCTGTTCGCGTGGGTGCAGACGCGAGTGCCCGAGCCGATTCTGCCGCTATGGGTCTTCACCCGGCGAGTCCTTCTCGTCAGTAGCGTCATCTCGTTGCTCGTCGGAGCGCTGGTTCTGGGCCTGACGTCGTATGTACCGACCTTCGTCCAAGGGGTACTCGGGACCGGCGCGATCGTGGCGGGCTTCGCACTCGCGACGCTCACCCTTGGATGGCCGATCGCGGCCTCGCAATCGGGCAGGCTCTATCTCCGGTTCGGCTTTCGCACGACCGCGTTGACCGGTGCGTCCATCGCCCTCGTCGGCGCAGTGGCGTCGACGTTCATCGGTTCCGGTAGCGCCATCTGGCAGATCGCTGTGGTGTGTTTCGTCATCGGTCTCGGCATGGGGTTGATCGCCAGTCCCACCCTCATCGCCGCGCAATCGAGCGTCGAGTGGTCCGAACGTGGCGTCGTCACCGCCACCAACATGTTTGCGCGATCGATCGGAAGTGCCGTCGGCGTTGCCATCTTCGGGGCCATCGTCAACTCCCGGATCTCCGGCCCGGGCGAACCCGACCCACAACAGCTGTCCGACGCCATCCACGTGGTCTTCCTCGGGGTGGCGGCGGCGGCCGTGCTGATGGCGGTTGCTGCGTTGTTCATGCCGAAGCCCTCGGCGCGGTGAAGGTCCCCTACAGCCCGACGCGCTCGAGCATGGCGTCGAATTCCTCGCTCGCCTCTTGTTCGGTGCGCCCGGCCTCGATGACGCTGTTGTAGAGCGCCAGTGCCTCGCTCTGATATTTCTTGTACTTCTCGAGCCACTGTTCGGACCGCGCGCGCCAGTATCCGATGATGTGGAAGTGCGCGATGTCGAAACCTCGGTCCTTGCGGAAGTACTTGCGTACTACCCGCGAAGATGCGGCCTCACCTGCGAACCACACGTATCCGACGCCTTCGGGTAGTTCGTAGTCGCGTACGGCGTCGTCGAGAACGCTTGCGCAGTCACCGTTTCCGGAACCGATGCGCCAGTCGTAGGTGACGGATGCTGCCGTGTCGAAACTTTGGATGTCACCCCGCTCGAGAACCTCTACGACGGCGTGAGCTCTCACGCCGGCCGGAAGCTCCTCGATGATGCGTCCGAGCGCGGGGAGTCCGGTCATGTCGGCGACGAGGAGTTGCCACTGAACGTCGGCCGGAACGCGGTACCAGGATCGCGGACGGGCCAGCAGCACCCGTTGGCCGACGGTTGCCTGCAGCGCCCAGGTGGCTGCCACTCCCCCGTCGTGTGCGACGAAGTCGATGACCAGCTCGCCTGCGGCGCTGTTCAACCGCCGGACCGTGTAGTTACGACCGTCGGGGACGTCTTCGATTCCGTGGTACCACCAGACGCCGTCGACCTCGGTCATCGGCGGTGGGGCAGTTTCACCGTTGCGCGGGAAGTAGACAGCGACGCATTCGTCCGGTGCACCGATGCCCTCGTAACGGGCCAGGTGCTCTCCGCCGAACGTCACCCGCACCATGTGCGTGGTGAGTTGTTCCACGCCCACTGCGTCGGCGTAGTAGAAGCCGAGTTCGCCTTCGCTCATTTCTTCGCCCTCGCTACGATGACCATTTTCGTAGGCTAGCCTACCCTGTGGCTTTCGTACAGGGGTGCCGCGAACTCCAACACCGTCGACCCCCACCCCAGTGACCCCACCCGTGCGGCTCCGCCGCCGGATTCGGCCACCAACGCGCACACCTCCGCTTCGGTACGACGCCCGGCGCCGTAGAGACACAGCCGCAGCAGGTCCTCCTCGGTATCGTGATCGTCCGTCGTCGACGGATCGAGTAGGTCGGTGATCAGCACGACTCGCGCGGCCGATGTCCCGAGGGTGCGCAACAGCAGCAGAGCGTCGGAGTCCGGATGCGTGTCGAGCACGTCGACAGCGATCACCAAGTCGACGGGTGCCGTCAAAGCTGCGAACTCACTGGCATCGATGCGGGTGATCGCGTCCCGACGCGTCTCCGCGACGTCACCGAGGTTCCTGGCGTTCAAGGCCGGAAGCCCGACCAGAGATATCGACAATTCCGGGCGCACACGTGCCAGCGTGTCGGCGTACACCCCGGCGCCTTCGCCGTAGATCGCCACGGAGGTCACGTCCACGAGGTCCACCGCATCCGGCAACGCCGGGGCGCGGTACACCGCTCCGAACGCGGACTCTTCGTGGAAGTCTTCGATGAAGCTCGGATCGGCTTTCTTGTCGAGGAAGCTGTGCGTGGTGGCGGGCAACCCCGTCCGGACCGATTCGAGCAATCCGAGGAACGCCAGATCGAGACGAGTGTGGATCTTGTCGAAGTGCAATGCCTGACTGGCGAAGGTGTCCTGATCGGCGAGGATGGATCCCATCTCGGTCAGGGTGAAGCGGCCGTCGTCGTTGCTCAACAGATCCATCAGCACGAGGTGTCGCAGCAGCTTCGCCGTCGCACCTGGATGCGTCGCGCATTCCGCTGCAATGGCATCCGCGGACTCTTTGCCGCCGTCGACGGCGGCAAAGATACCCACTGTCACCGCGGTACGAATAGCGAAAGGTGGCAGTAGTTCCGACATTTCGTGGAGTCGTTCGTCGGGACTCGGCTCACCTGCGGGGTCGAGAACCGGTTGGCCCGCAGCCACCGCGGACGTCTCACGAAAACGCCAGTATCCGGCGATCTCGACGAACTGCTTCGGGATCTGCTTGTCCTGCTTGGCCCATCGGCGCAAAGGCTTGATGGTCGACGCTTCACCTGCGACCCAGAGATACGGCTGGCCTGGACGCCACTGCGCGGCCTGCACCGTGTCCACCATCCGCGACTGGCCGTCGTTCTCCGAGCGGTACAGCCAGGTGATGTCCACCGAAGCCGCAGAGAAAAGTTCCTGGCGGTGCGAAGGCTCGGCCACCTCGATCACCACCGTGGCCGGCAGATCTGCCGGCAGCTTCTCCAGGCAATGCGCGATGGCGGGCAGCGCGGTCTCGTCTCCGGCGATCAGCATCCAATCCACCTCACGCGGCAGCGACGACGAATGTTTGGGCCCGGCGATGAGGATCTTCTCCCCCGCCTGCACTCCGAATGCCCAGCCAGCTGCCAGCCCACCATCGTGCATCGCGAAGTCCAGTGCCATCTCACGGGTTTCCTCGTCGAAGCGGCGCACGGTGTACGTCCGGCTGTACTGGAACGAGCCCGCCGGCCAGTCGACTGTCCCGTTGTCGGAGTTGACCGGAACCGTGAACGGCAGGGTGCCGGTCGCTGGGTCGACGGGCAGAATCTTGACGTCGTCGTCGAAGCCTCTGGTACGTACCGGCGGAAGTTCGACACCGTCGCGAACGTGGCGATCCATCGAGGGACCCCCGACGATCACTCGCCGCATTCCCGGGGTGATGTCCTCTACCCGTAGAACGTCCAGTTCTCGTATGCAAATCGGAAAAACCTCGACCTCGCGAACAGTCGCCACCATCGAAAATCCCTCTCTCGTAAAAGTGTTCAGTACTCGCCGAGCGCGACGGCGATCCAATGCGCGACGGTCGGGTCGGCGGCAAGCGTCGGAAAGTCGATATCGGGCGCACCCGCGGACCGCCATCGTTCCACAAGCCCCATGATGCGGATCGAGTCCAACCCTTCGTCGAGCAGGTTGGTGTCCTCGCTGATCGAGCCGAGCGGCCGATCCAGGGCGGTGGCGATATCGCCGATGACGGTCTCACGGGTGAGCACAGTGTTCTTCCTTCGTTGTTCGGTGAACAGATTTCGGACCGGATAGCCCTATTCGGTGAACATCTCCTGGACCTGGTCCAGAGTTGCCATCACGCCGTCGTAGTCCGGACGGTAGCTGGTAGCAGGCAGTTCGTAGACCTTGTTGCCGGCGAATGCAGGCAGGCCGACGTACAGCGGATCCTGTTGGAGCTCTGCAAGAGTGCGTCCGGCGACCGGAACGACGAACATGGCCGGGGCACTGCCGACCGGCGCCAACAGCTCGTTGCTGATGATGAACGAGTCACCCGAGCCGTACAGTTCGGGGTTGTTCGCCTTGGTGATCACATCGTCCGGCTCGAAACCGACGGCCGAAAGCAGAGTGGGCAAGGTGGCGCTCTGTGGGATGAACGCGGGTTCGTTGGTGCTCAGCGACAGGAAGTACGACACGGGCGTCGCTGGAATGGTGATCGAGTCCTTCACCTCGGCGACCTTGTCTTCGTAGGCCTGCAGCAAACCGTCGACCTTCTCGCTCTCACCGGCTGCCTCGGCGACCGCGGTCAGCTGTTCCTGCCACGTTGCGAGCGAAGACGAAATCAATACCGTCGGTGCGATATTGCTGAGCTGATCGTAGGATTCGTTCGCCTGAACAGCGGAGATTCCCTGGCCGCCACCGATGATGAGGTCGGGTTCGGCTGCGGCGAGTGCCTCGATGTTCAGCGCTTCACCAGCAGGCAATTCTTGCGTGCCCTGCTTCTCGGCCTTTTCCGCCCACTGCGGTGGGAAGCCGCCGTCGAGATTCGTCACCCCGAGCAGCCTGGTATCGGTGATCGCGATGGGGGCATCGAGTGTGAACAGGTAGCCCGCGAGGCCTGCCGACAGCACGGCGATCTTCTGCGGCTCTGCGGGCACCGTGATATCACCCTTGTCGGTAGTGACCACTCGCGTCTCGGTACCCGAGGTGCCCTCGCTCGAACTGTCGGAGCTGCACGCAGCCAACCCTAGTGCGAGAAAAGCCACCGATGCGGTGGCAAATACGCGAAGGCCACGTCGTCGAAACTGTGAATCAGACACTGAAATAGATCCTTTCGAGATCATCGATCGTAACCGGCACGCGGTGTTCGCGGCCGGGCCTGACATCTTCATTCGCCTCGCCCTGTGTCGACGAGTTGCGCTAGCGCTGCAACCGATTGACGGGTGAGAAGTTCGTTGACATCCACCGCGATGCCGGTTCTTCGGGTGAGCATCGACACCAGCGCCATGGCCGCCAAGGAATCGCCGCCACTGTCGGCGAAGCCGTCGTCCGCACCGATCTCGTCGAGCCCGAGCACCGCGCAGAACACCTCGGCTACCGTTCGTTGACTGTCGGTGTGCAAGCTCTCACCGGCGTGTCGAACAGGAGGATCGGGGAGAGCACCGCGATCGAGCTTTCCGTTGACGGTCAGCGGTATCGACTCGATGTCCACGATCTGCGCGGGCACCAGATGTGCGGGAACCCGCTCACGGAGCATCTCCCGCAGATCGCGCTCCGACGGCGCACCGTCGGTGACCACGTATCCGATCAACCGTGCGCTCGAACCGTGCTGCCGCACGGTCGCAGCGGCTCTCGCCACGCCGGGTAGCGCTTCGAGTGCAGACTCGACCTCTCCCAGTTCGATTCGGATTCCGCGGATCTTGACCTGCCGGTCGGCTCGTCCGAGATACTCCAGTTTGCCGCCTTCGCGGTACCAGACCAGATCTCCGGTGCGGTACATCCGCTCACCCGACCCGACCGGGTCGGCCACGAACACCGCACTGCTCTGCCCGGCTCGGCCTCGGTATCCGCGCGCGATACCGTCTCCCGACATGTAGAGCTCGCCGACGGCACCCGGCGCGACCGGACGAAGACCCGAATCCAAGACCCGCGCAACAGCATTGCGCACCGGGGTTCCGAGGCATGGAGTCTCACTGTCGGCGACCGCCGAGCCCATGGCATTGATCGTGAACTCCGTCGGCCCGTACAGGTCGTAACCGTCGACCTCACGCTGATCACGCAGGCGCGTCCACAATTCCTGCGGGACTGCTTCACCGCCGAGCATGACCAGTGTCGGTGCTCGCTCACCGTCGAGCAGACCGGCTGCGATCAATTCCCTTGCATAGGACGGCGTCACGTTCACCACGTCGATTCCCACGCTGCGATAATGCTCGACCAACGTGACGGGGTTGGCTCGCGCATCCTCGTCGATGACGTGGACATGGTGGCCGGCAAGCATCCAGAACAGTTCCTCCCACGACATGTCGAAGGAGAACGACACCGTGTGCGCAATGCGTAGCTGCCTGCCCCCCACAATCTGTTCGGTGCGGGCGAAGATCTCGGCGCGATGGTTGTGATACATCGACGTCAACCCGCGGTGACCGATCTCGACGCCCTTGGGTGTACCCGTCGAGCCCGAGGTGTAGATGATGTAGGCGGACTGATCTCGATGACGTGGCCCACCAATCCGATCTGTCGACACCGGTTGCGCCGCAGCATGTCCGGAAAGAATGTCGCCGACTGCTGGATCCGCTAGATCCACGACGGCGATGTCCAGCCCTGTCACGACGTCGGCGGCCGCAGTTGCGGACGAGGTGACGATGGTCGTAGCCCCACTGTCGGAGAGGATCTCCCGCAGCCGAGAAGCCGGGCTCTGGCGATCGAGCGGGAGATACGCTGCGCCTGCACGCATCACGGCGAAGATTGCCACCACATGTTCGGTGGTTCGTGGGAGCAACAAGGCGACCACGTCACCGACCCCGACACCCGTCGCTGCGAGGTATCGCGCCATCGCGGTGACAGCGTCGTCGAACTCGCGGGCGCTCAGCGTCACGCTTCCGCAGGTCAAGGCGGGTGCATCGGGTGTCGCCGCAGCCCGCTCGGACAGCAATGCATCGATGCTGCCCTCACGCTCTCCCGGACCTGGAACCGCGACGCGATCGGCGATCAACGGCGTCCGTTCCAGTTCATCGAACGGGCGGCCGGTGTCGGCGACGGTCTGCGAATCGATCAGTGCCGCCAGCATCTCGGTCATGATTTCCAGCAACGATTCGGCAGTGCGATCGTCGATGAGATCCGGACGGCTTTCCATCGTCACTTCCATCGCGCCACTGCGACTTCGCGGATCGACGTCGACGGTCATCGCGTAGTGCGTGGCATCGTCGGCCTCGGCAGCAGTGATCCCCGCACGTTCGAACACCTCGACGCGGGCAGCGTCGCCGCCGATGTTCCGAAACACGAGCAGCGTGTCGAACAAGGTGGCGAACCCCGCCGCACGGCTGATCTCGCCCAACCCGAGATGCTGGTGTTCGATCAACCCGCCCTGCTCTGCGAGCATCTCCTTCAACAGTTCCGGCAGCAGCGCCGCAGGGCGCATCCGCACCCGGACGGGGACGGTGTTGAGCGTCGGACCCACCATGCGATCGATCGACGGCACTACCGGGTCGCGCCCGGACACGGTGGAGCCGAAGACAACATCGTCGCGTCCGGTGAAGCGTCGCAACGTCAGAGCCCACGCCAATGTCACCATGGTCGAGACGGTGACTCCGTGTGTTGCGGCAGCGGAGACGATTCCGGCACTCACGTCGGCATCGATCGCACGCGTGCGTCGATGCGGAAGTGCCATGCTCGCGCGATCGGGCGCAGGTGCCACCGACGTCGGCTCGGCGAGGTCGCCCAGGTATCGAGCCCACGCCTCGGTGGCACCGACGACGTCCCGGTCGGCCAGTCGGCGAAGATGATCGGTGAAGTCAGCCGGTGGATCGAGCACCCGCGCCAACCCCGACGCCATGTCCGGCTCCTCCGGGTACAGGCCTGCCGTCATGCGCGCCACCCCGTACAGCACGAACAGTTCGGTGAACATCACGCCCTGTGACCACGCATCGGTCAACAGATGGTGCTGAGTGACGATGAGTTCCTCGGAACCGCTCGGTGTCACGGCGATCAGCATCCGCATCAACGGCGCATGATCGAGGTCGAAGGCTCGCCCGAATTCGGCCGCGGCGATTGCGTCGAGTGTGGTGTCGGCGCTCGGTATGTCCGTGATGGATATCGTGCTGGGGCCGACTATCGCAACGGGCTCGGCGAAAGCGGTGTGGGTGAAGGCGGCGCCGAGGTTCGGATACCGGCGAAGCACTGCATTCGCGGCCGCACCGAGCGCACGTCGATCGATCGGCGCAGCGAAGGTGAACCGTTGCTGCACATGATAATTGTCGGTCGAGGTTCTGCCGCCGGTCACCGATTGGAAGTACATGCCCCGCTGCAGCGGTGTCAGCGGGAGCACCTGCTGCCACCCGGGATACGACGCGTTCAGCATCTCCTTGGCCTGCTCGTCCACCTCGACGAGCTCAGTCGAGAACCCCTCTGTCTCATGGGCTGAACCTGATTCCGTCCGGGACGCCCGGGCCGCAAGTTCGGTGAGAGTGCTCGCGTCGAAGACGTCTGCGACGGCGATGTCGACTCCGCGCTCGGCAGCGGCTGCAACGAACCGCACGGCGGCGATGCTGTCGCCGCCGAGTTCGAAGAAGCTCGACGCCGGATCGACCTCGATACCCAGAATCTCCCCGGCCGTCGCGAGTAGGTCGGCCGATACGGAAGTCTCCGACACTGTCTTTCCGGGTACTGCCGGAGGAGCTGCTATCTCGGGTTCGGGAAGCGCCGATCGATCGAGCTTTCCGTTCAGCGTTCGGGGAAGGTGGTCGATCACCGTGATCGTCTGCGGCACGAACTGATCGGGCAGCATGTCCGCGAGGTCCCCGCGCATCCGAGAGAGGTCGACGGCTGCATCTTCGGGTGTCGTCCCCAAGACGACGTAACCGAACAGGCGAGCAGTGCCGTCGGCGATCTCGACGACCTTGGCTGCCGCGTCACGAACACCGGGCAGTGTCCGCAGCGCCGTCTCGACCTCGCCGAGCTCGACTCGGAATCCGCGTACCTTGACCTGGTCATCGGTTCGCCGCAGGTATTCGGTGCGTCCTCCTCTTCGGCGCACGAGATCGCCTGTCCGGTAGAGACGTTCGTCGACTCGCTCCGGATCGGCGACGAATCGGGTTGCCGTGTGACCGGGCCGTCCGAGGTATCCCCTGGCCACCTGAGCTCCACCCAGATACAACTCGCCGCTCGCGCCCTCGGGAACCGGCCGCAACATATCGTCGAGAATGTGCGCTCGCACCCCGTCCCACGGGGACCCGATGCTGACGGGATTGCCACGTGTCATCTTGTCCGCAGTGGCCCATACTGTGACTTCGGTGGGCCCGTACACGTTCCACACCTCGGCGCAGGCGCCCGTCAGAGCATCGGCCAGCGCGGCCGGCACGGCTTCCCCACCGACGAGTGCACGCACTCGAGCAAGACCTGCACGGTCACCGGAATCGAGCAGCAACCGCCACAGCGACGGTGTTGCCTGCACCACGGTCACGCCGTAGTCCTCGATGATCGTCTCGAGCTTCGCCGGATCCACCACCGACGCCCGTGGCACGAGAACCACGGCCGCACCGATCGTCAACGGACACAGCAATTCCAGTACTGCGATATCGAACGACACGGTAGTCACCGCCGCGATCCGATCGGTGGGACGCACCCATCCCATGCCGGTTACCGCGGCGGCGAATACCGCCACGTTGGTGGTGGTGACCATGACGCCCTTGGGCTTTCCCGTCGTGCCCGAGGTGTGGATGATGTAGGCCAGCTGGTCGCTCGGTCCCGGGGGTGGCGGCAGTACGACATCTGCTGATGTATCAACCGTTCCCGCGTCGACCTGCGGTAGCTGCATCCACCGGATCGAGTCGGCCACGGCGGCAGTGGTGATGACACAGACCGGAGCTGCATCCTCGATCATGTACTGCAACCGCTCTCGCGGATAGTCGATGTCCAGCGGGAGGTATGCCGCACCGCATCGCAGCACTGCGAGCAGTGCGATGGGCAGATTCCAGTCTCGTTCGGCGGCGATACCGACGACGCTGCCAGGGCCCACCCCCGTCGCGATCAATTCTCGTGCAAGCGAATCGACCTGTGCGCCTACGTGGCGGTAGTCGAAGACACGCCCGCCTGCCATGATCGCCACGTCCTCGGGTCTGGTGTGAACCTGGTCCACGAACCGCTGGATCACCGAACGCGGAGCAGTACTCCGGCTCGGCTCGTCCGAGAGCGGGAGGTCAGCACCGATCTGGATGATCGACGTATCCGGGCGATGAACCACAAGGTCGAGTACAGCGAGAATCTCGTCGAGTAGATACGCCGCGGTGGCCGCGTCGAACAGATCGGCGTCGGCACCGAGTCGGACGTCGGTGTACGGTCCGCGTTCGCGTAGCCACACCACGACGTCCATCCGGGCGGGTGGATCGATCGGATCGACCGGTCTCGCTTCGACGTCGCCCAACCGAACCGGTTCGCCACCGATCTCGTGTCCGACGAAGCTCTGGAACAGCGGATGGCGTCCGTTCGCACGTGCGGGCGCTACCGCATCGACGACGCGATCGAACGGAACCTGCTGGTAGGACAGCGCATTCACCCCTACCGTGCGCACTCGGTCGAGGACCTGAGCGAGGGTGGGGTTGCCCGACAGGTCGATCCGATGAACGACGGTGTTGACCAGGTATCCGACCGTGTCCCGGTACCTGCCGTCGTCGAACAGTTCTCGCTCCGACACCGTCGTGCCGAGCGCGATGTCCTCTCCTGCGCCGAACCGCTGCCACGCCAACGCCACCGCAGCTTCCATCAACATCAGCGGGCTGACGCCGTGGCGGACGGCGGCAGCGCGAACGGCCGTAGCCATTTTTTCGGTCAATTCTCGAGTCGAGAACACCGAGGTGTGCGTGGGATGTCGTGGGCGAGGCCGGTCCATCGGCAGTTCCAACTCGACCGGCAGCGAGGCGAGGTGCGATCTCCAGTACTGCAACGCCTCCTGCGCTTGTTTCGAATTCTTCCGGGCGCGATCGGCTGTTGCGAACTCCGCGAAATCAGGAGCTTGCCCGGCCGGCAGCACAGCCGTGCCGTCCAGGTGACCGTGATAGGCCGTGGCCAGGGCGTCGAGAATCAGCGACACCGAGGCGCCGTCGACGGCGATGTGGTGAATCACGATCACCAGCGCTGCCCAGTCGGTTCCAGTGAGATGAACAGCTCGCACCGGTGCAGCGTTTTCGATGTCGAATACTGCTGCGTTGCCGGTCAGTTCATTTCGGACGGCGTCGGTGAGCGAAAGGGCACTCTCACGCGTCAGCACTGCGGGTATCGCGTCCTCGGCGAGGACCAGTACCGAGGGCTCGCCGTTCTCGGCGGGCGGGTAGCAGGTGCGCAGGATCGGGTAGTGGGCAAGCACGTCTCGCCACGCGGCGCCGAGGGCACCGAGGTCCACCGGACCCGACAGTTCCAGCACCACCGGTACATCGTGCGTGTGGGAGGAGGGCTCGAGGCGCTGCAGAATCCACAGTCGCTCCTGTGCGGACGAGAGCACCGGCACGTCGCTGCTTTGCCCGGCAGCCGGGACGAGGTCGACGGAGACCGTGCGCGAGAGCGACGCCAGCGCGCGTGGGGTGCGCGCACCGAAGATGTCCGCAACGGTCACCACGATTCCGCGTTTACGCAGGCCACTGACTGCCCGCATCGCTGCCAGCGAATGGCCGCCATGCTCGAAGAAGTCGTCCTCGGGCTGCAACGGGGCATCGAGGACCTCGGCCAACACCGCGGTGACGGTCTGAACCGCGGAAGGACTTCCCGCTGGAACACGCACGGCTGCAGGGATCTCCGTAGGCAAGGAGGTCAGCCTGTTCACGGACGAAGGCACGAGATCGGCTGCGCGAGAGTCGAGACCGACCAGCATAGCCTCGATGACGTTCGGTAGCGCCGCCGCTACGGCCGAAGCAGTAGCCGAGTCGAGCGCCGTTGGGTCGTGATCGACCACGAGCCGGAAGCTCTCGCCCGGAGGCGCGAGCAGCGACAACGGGAATTGGGTCAGACTCAGATTGCCCACTGCGGTGATGTGCGTGCCGTCGGGATCGGTGTCGACCGTCCCTCCGCCGAAGAGTGCAGGGTAGTTCTCGAACACCACGAGTGTGTCGAAAAGAGCACTGCCACTCGGTACGTCGCTGCACGCGGCGATGTCCGGCGATGGCAGGTGCTCGGCATCACCGAGGTCGTATTGCTCGTTCTGACTCTCCCGGAGCACCTGCGCAAGCGGGCGATCGTCCAACCGCATCCGGACCGGAACCGTCGTACTGAACAGCCCGACCATCTCTTCCACCCGCGCCAGGTCCGCGGGGCGTCCGGATACCGTGGTGCCGAAAACTACGTCCTCGCGGCCGACGAGCGAACACAGCACTGCGCTCCACGCACCCTGAACGAACGTGTTGACCGTCAACCCGTTCTCGCGGGCCACGACTGCAATTCGGTCGCCCAACGATGGAGACAGTGTCACCTCGGTGGTTACGGCGTGTTCGCCGGTGCTCTCTCCTCGCGCCACCAACGTCGGCTCCGACAGCCCGGACAACCTGAGCTCCCACGCTGCACGCATTGCTTTGCGATCGCGCCTGGAGAGCCACCTGATGAACTCGGCGTAATCCGCGGCCGGAGGTAGCGACCGACTTCCATGGTTGTAGTGATGCACCAACTCGCGCAGGACGATCGGAGTGGACCACCCATCGGTGACCAGGTGGTGTGCGTTGAGGATCAGTTGGGTCCGCTCCCCCGGCAACGCGAGCACGTGTGCTGCCAGGAGCGGTCCGGTGCGCACGTCGAAGACGCGTCCGGAAGCCTGTTGCTGTGCCGACATTGCGGCCGACGCCGCGGTCTCCGATGGCAGCAGACGCAGATCGGTACTTCGCCAGGCGATGTCGATCGTGCGCGGCACGGCCTGCACCGGAGTGTCGAGGGTGTCGAAGTGGAAGCCCGCTGCGAGGTTGGAGTGCCGGGCCACGACGCTTGCGAACGCACGCCGTAGCCTCTCGACGTCTAGGTCGCCTGCGAGGTCGACCACTGCAGTGAGCGTGTAGACGTCGTGATCGGCATAGCGTGTGGAATGAGCGAGCAACCCCTCTTGCAACGGGGAGAGCGCCATCACTCGCTCCAGCGGACCGGTCAGCAGTTCGAGCTCTCGAATCTGTCGCTGAGTGATCGCGACATCGGGGCAGTCGACTGCACTGAGCCCGCCGGGCGACAACGCTGCATGCGCGGCAAGAGCGGCGAGTGCCCCGTCGAAGCATTCTTGGAGCGAGGTCACACTCGCGGCGTCCAGCACTTCGCTCGCCGCGGTCCATTCGAACTCGAGATACATCCCCGCCGGGCCGTCGCGATGGAAAACGTTGAGCGCCAACGCCTCCGAGAGCACCCGCAGCGGTGGCTCGACGACCCCGAATGCATCCGAGGACACGCTCCGCCATCCCTGGCCCGCCATCGAGGTCGACTTACCGAGGTAATTCAGCACGATCTGTGGTGACGGTAGGGCCGAGAGTGCCGTGCCCGCGTCGTCGAGGAATCGTAGGACCCCGTAACCGATGCCGTTGTCCCGGCTGCGCTGTCGTCGCGCTTTGATCTCGTGAAGGAGATCGGCCACGACGCCGCTTCCAGCCTGCGCCGCTTCCAGCACCTTCTTCTCCGCGAGGATCGATACCGGCACCGAGACCGGGTATTCGGTGGTGAACCATCCCACGGTCGAACCCGGGCCGGCCGAGGTGCGTTCGTCCGCATCGCGGCCGTGGCCCTCCATCATGACGGGGAAGTCCGCCAGTGCGCGGCCGCAGTGGGCCCGAACTGCGATCGTCAAGGCGACAAGCAGCATCTCGTCGGGGCGCATCCGGTATTTGCTGCACAGGTCGTCGAGGACGGCGCCGGTGATGGCAGGCGATGCCGAGGTCCGCGTGATCGACGCACTCGCGTGAGTGTCGATGCCGCCGCGAAGCGCCCCACCGGCAAACGGCTCGTTGCCGCTACCCAGCACGGTGTGCCAATGATCGACCTCGTCGAGGTACCGGTGCACGGTGCCGCGAGCGGCCAGATCCAGTGCGCGGTGCCGCCACGAAGTGCCAGTGCGGGGAGCCAGGCCATGCCCACGGCACGCCGAGATGAAATCGGTCAGTAGGACGGGCCACGACACCGCGTCCACGGCGAAGTGGTGCACGACGGTCAGTACCACATCCGGTCCGTCGGAGACCCTGATCACGGCCGACTGCATAAGGTTTCCGCGCTCGAGCGACAACGAATCCGCCGAGATACGGGCGTAGTTCGCGAGTGTCTCCTCGACTTCGCGGCGAGTGCGGGGACCGTACTCGGCCACCTCGACCTCTGCGCCCGATGCGCTCTCGGTAATCTCCACGCCGGCGGGATCCCGGACGATCATGCGCAGGGCAGGGTGGTGCTCGAGCACAGCCAGTCCTGCCTCGCGCAGGGTAGCGAGATCGAGCGCGTCGTCCACCTCGACAGCGGTCCATTGGGCGTACGCCGCAACTGTTTCGATCGGGTTGTGGCCGAGAACGTTGCGCATGATCGGCGTAGCCGGGGCCGGTCCGAACTCGATGTCCTCGACCGAGGCGTCGACATCGGCGACAAGGGTCCTGCTCGTCTGGGCGAGAGTCACCAGATCACGACCGGACAGCATCTCCTTGGGAGTGAGCACGATTCCGTGACTACGCAGACGAGAGCTGATGCTGATAGCGGCGATGCTGTCGCCACCGAGCGTGAACAGGTCGGCATCGAGAGCAACCTCGTCCAGATCGAGGACCTCGGCGAGCACCGAGCACAACGCATATTCGGCGGCGGTACTCGGAGTTCGTGAGGTCGGTGTCCCGATCCGCCGTGGATCGGGAAGCTTCGCCCGATCGACCTTGCCGTTGACCGTCACCGGCAGTCGGTCGAGGACTGTCACCACCGACGGCACCATGTGCTCCGGAATTCGGGTGAGCAGATCGCGTCGAACCTGGTCGCCGGTCAGATAGGCGGCGCCGCTGTCGGCAACGACGTAGCCGAGCAGTTTTGCCGCCGAACCGGTTCCGGTGACGACGGCCACCGCGGAGCCGACACCGACGGTGTGCACCAATGCCGCTTCCACCTCACCGAGTTCGACGCGATATCCACGAATCTTGACCTGATCGTCTGCTCTACCGAAGTATTCGTATCCGCTCTCGGAGTGCCATCGAGCAAGGTCACCGGTGCGGTACATGCGCTCACCGGTGATACCGAACGGGTTTGCCACGAAGCGATCCGCGGTGGCGTCGGGTTGATCGAGATACCCGCGCGCGAGTTGCGGGCCTGCGAGATAGAGCTCACCCGTCTCGCCTTCCAGAACGGGCCGGAGCGCGGTGTCCAGCAGGTATGCCGCGGTCCCTTCCAGTGGCCGACCGATACGCACTGTCGGCCCGTCGACCTGGGCGCCGATCGCATCGACGGTGGCCTCCGTCGGTCCGTACATGTTGTAGACCTGCGCCGCGCGCGAGACGAGCCGTCCGGCAAGGCTCGACGGCAGTGCCTCACCGCCTACAACTATCGTTCCGAGCGGTGCGAGTCCTGTATCGACGAGGAACGCTGCCATCGACGGCGTCGTGTCGATCACATCGATACCGTCCGCCGCGAACAGCTCGACCTGTTGCTCCGCATCGCGCTGCACTTCACTGTCGTACAGGTGGATTCGGTGCCCGTCCAGAATCCACAGCAGCGGATCCAAGGAAGCATCGAAGGCGAACGAGGTGGTGTGCGCAACGCGAAGGCGTCGACCTCCGGCCCGGAGAGTCGCATCGGCGTACAGCGTGTGACGGTGACGCTGGACCAGATTCCTCAGCCCGCCCGTGCGGACCATGACGCCCTTCGGCGTTCCGGTCGAACCCGAGGTGAACAACACGTAGGCGAGGTCCTCGGGGTGTCGTGCAGTCGCGAGCTCATGCGAGCCCAGACGATCACCGCGCAGAGACTCCAGCTCACGCACTGTCCGATCGAGGCCCAGTTGCACCACCTCGCAATCGATCTCGGTCACCGACGCGTCTCGTTCGCAGATCAGCAGGGACGGCTTCGAACGCGCGGCCAGATCGTTCAACCGCTCGGTGGGATATGCGGGGTCGAGAACGACGTATCCCGCGCCCGCCTCCCAGACCGCGAACATCGCCGCCACCAGATCCGAGGATCGAGCAAGCGCCAGCGCGACGACGTCGCCCGCACCCACGCCGCGGTCACGGATCAGACGCGCGATCCGGTAGACGCGATCCGCCAGTTCGGCTGCGGTGGTGACTGAGTCGGATTCGGCCAGCACCACGGTGTCCGGCCGGGCGGCAACCATTGCCGCGAACATATCGGGTATGAACCCCTGATCGGACTGTGTGGATACTGCGACTGGGGCCCATGCCGGATCGATTCCCCCGCAGCGTAAGTCCACCTGGCCGAGCTGGGGGCTCGTGGGCGAGCACAGCGCCGACAGCAGGGCGGACAACCCGTCGACTCGAGCTCGCACGCGAGCCTCGGGCACCTCATCTGCGTCCACTTCGAATCCCAGCAACATCCGGCCACCCTCGATCGGGGTAGCGGTGAGACCGAACTCCTCGGGCGGCCCGCCCGCGACATTGCGCAGCGTCCCGACCGCACCGGCGAAGTTCAGCTCGAAGTCGAACGCTTTGAGATTGATTCCGACGCCGTGCAAAATCGCGCCTGCGTCGGGAGCGGCGAGGTCTCGAACGAGATCCTCTCCGCGGTATCGCTGGTGCTCGCGAAGTTCCCGTAGTGCGGTCGCCACCGACGTCGCCAACGCGGAGATGTCGCTGACGAGGTCGACCGAAACCCGCAGTGGCAGCACGTTGACGGCCATCGAGGGGGTGGTCAGCGCGGCCCGAGTGGTACGCACCATCATCGGAAACGCGACCACGACATCCGATGTGCCGAGCAGACGGGCCACGAAACCGGTGTAGGCGCCGATCAGCACGTCCGCCCACGTGCAACCACAGTCGTCAGCGATCGCCTTGATTCTGTCCATGGCGTCGCGGCCGACGATGGTGGTGGCCGAATGGGTTCGCCCGCTAGGGCCGTCATCGGAGCCGGCGCGTCGGAGGTCTTCCGGAAGTGGTTCGAGTCTGCGCGACCAGTAGAGACGATCGGTCTCGAACTCCGAGGATCGACGATAGCGCGCGTCCTCGTCCACCACATCGCTGAACGATCCGAACGCATTGGGGCGCAGCGCTGTACCCGCAACAGCAGCGGTGTACCGTGCAGCCAGCCGACGCGAGATCATTGCCGCCGAGTAGCCGTCGACGATCAGGTGGTGGTAGAGCTGGACACACCACACTTCGGTAGCCGACAAGCGCAGCAGGGTGTAGGCGAAGAGTCGACGATCGACCATGCTGCGGCACTCCGCCGCCGCGTGCGCTCTGCAGTGCAGGACGCGGTCCGCCGCACTCGCCCGCGGGTCCGCTTCGTCGGTCAGGTCGATGATCGGTACCGACTCCGCACCTGCATCGGCTATCCACTGCCGAGGTCCGTCCTCGGTCTCGACGAAACGTAGTCGCATCGTTTCCGCTTCGTGGACGGTCGCGTCGATGGCCTCGACGAGAGTGACAACATCGATCGCAATCTCGTTCGCTGTCCCGTCGATCTCGAGCACTTCACCGACGAGGTAATACGGCGACTCCGGTTCGAGGCGTTGGGCATTCCAGATTCCCACTTGAGCGCCGGTCAACGGTAGCAACGTAGTTTCGGTCATCTTCACTGTCTTTTCTTGTCGATTTTGCCGACAGAGGTCTTCGGAAGTTCGGTCACGAACTCGAAGCGGTCCGGCACGGTGTACGCCGCGACTTTGCGCTCGGTGCGGAGGAACTTCCGGAGCAGACTTGCGGTCGGTGAGTCCGATTCGGGGTTGCGGCGGATGACGTAGGCACAGATCTTCTCTCCCAGAACATCATCGGGGAATCCCATCACCGAGACGTCGTGAATTTCTTCGTGGGCCAGCAGATGGTTCTCCACCATCGCCGGAGCGACCTTCTCGCCGCCGCGGTTGATCTGATCCTTGGTTCGCCCGACCACTCGCAGGTATCCCCGACTGTCGCGGGTCACGATGTCGCCGGTGCGGTAGAAGCCGTCCGCGGTGAACGAGGTGCTGTTGTGTTCGGGCGCCCGGTAATAGCCCCGAATCGTGTAGGGCCCGCGCGTGTACAGGTTGCCCGGTTCACCGTCGGCCACGGCGCGACCCTCGTCGTCGACGACGCGTACTTCGTCATCGGGCGAAATGGGGCGACCGACCGTGGTGCACACTGTCTCCTCGTCGTCGCCCAGTCGGGTGTAGTTGACCAGTCCTTCGGCCATACCGAAAACCTGCGTCAACGCGCAGCCGAGTTCGGGGGTGACTCTGCGGGCGACCTCGTCCGACAGTGTGGCGCCGCCGACCCACAGGCCGATCAAGGACGAAATATCGCTACCACCGAGCAACGACGAGTTCAGCCAGGCGACAAGCAGCGGTGGCACAAGGGCCACATGTGTCACCGAATAACGCTCTACGAGAGCGAAGCAGGTGTCCGGGCTGGGATCGGGCGCCATGACCACACATCCGCCGACCGCCAGGATTCCCAGCAGACCGGGCGAACTCATCGTGAAATTGTGTGAAACAGGCAGCGCCGCAAGCATCACCGAGGATGGTCGAAGATGACAGATTCGGGCACTCTCGCGAACGGAGTACAGGTAGTCCTCGTGTGTGCGGGGAATGAGTTTGGGGGTTCCGGTCGTGCCACCGGACAGCTGAAGAAACGCGATATCGGATGCGAGGGAACGATTCTGCCGCGGCAGCGGTGAGCCGCCGGCCCACTCGGCGTCACCGTGGGGCACCACCACCGTGATCAGATCGGGGAAGGCCGCACCGATCTCTGCCGCGATGGCACCGAAGTCGGTCATGCCGAAACGATCGACGCAGACGTATCCGGCCGCGGTCGTCGCAGCACAGAACTGAGCGATGTCCCCGGCACGATGGGCGGCCAGCGCGAACACCGGCAGTGCGCCCAGTTCGAAGAGCGCGAAGACCACCTCGACGTACTCTGTCGCATTCGGCATGTGCACGATCACTCGGTCGCCGCGACCAATCCCACGTGCATCGAGTTCGGCCGCGACCACTGCCACGCGGTGCCCCAACTCCGTGTACGTCAGGCTGCGCGAATCATCGACCACCGCAACGCGAGTGGAATGTGCGGCGACACTGAGCGACAACAGGTCCGAGTGAGTCCGATCGATCCAGTACCCCTTGCTGCGGTACTCGGCAGCGAGATCGTCCGGATAGCCGACGACGCCGTCGAGCAGCAGCGGCTCGACGGTCAACTTCTCGCCCCAGCCCCAGCCGCAGCCGCAGAGGCAGCGGGCGCGTGGCGAAGTGATTCGGTGACCGCGTCGGTGGTGACGACCGCACCGCATCGTTTGGCCGCATAGGTCGCTGCCATGAGGTGCTCGTCGCGGGAGAAGTCCGCGGTCGCGTCGAGGACGAGGAACGGGCACACATCGGACATGAAGGCCTCGGCCGCGCTGAGCATGCACCCCATGTGCGCGTAGACGCCGGTGATGATGAGTTGATCTCGCCCATGATGACCGAGCAGTTCACGCAGATCGGTCCGCTGAAACGCCGAGTACCGCCACTTGGTGACCTCGATGTCACCGCGCTGCGGTCGCAGTGCCTCGATGACCTCGGTATCGCGACCGGACCCCAGACCCGGGCCCCAGAAGTCCGCCAGAATCCCCCGACGGGAGGGGTGTTGGTCACCTGGTTGCATCGTGAACACCACGGGGATATCCAGCTCCGTGGCCAACGTCCGAATTGCGGCGATGTTCTCGGTCACCGAGGTGATCAATTCGGGGGCGTCACGGTACGCGTCGATGAAGTAGTTCTGCATGTCGTGGACGAGGAGTGCTGCCCTGCTCGGGTCGAGCTCCCAGTCGACCGCGTTGGCTGGAATCTCCTCGCGGGTGGGCATCGTGTAGCTCGCAATTCGCGGTATCGCCATTTTTGGTTCCTCTCGCTCGGTTTCGTTTCTCCGGTCAGCGGTGACGGCTCCAGGCCGCCCACAGTTCCGCATACCGGCCTGCCCGCTGGAGCAGATACTCGTGTGTCCCCGTCTCGACGATCTTCCCTTTGTCCATCAACATGATTCGGTTTGCGCGACGGGCCTGGCTCAAGCGGTGCGCGACGATCAGCGCACTGCGGCCCTCGATCGCGGCCTCCGCAGATCGTTCCAACAGCGACGCGCCGGCACTACCTGCATCCGCGGTCGCTTCGTCGAGAATGACGACCGGAGGATCGAGAAGCACCACTCGTGCGAGGGCGAGCTGTTGAGCCTGCATCGGTGTCAACCGATGCCCGCCGTCTCCCACTCGGGTATCGAGGCCGTCGGGTAGCAGGTCGAACCAGTCACCTGCGAGAACCTTTCCGAGCGCCGACTCCATCGCCGCGTCGTCAGCGTTCGGATCCGCCAGCGCCAGATCTTCGCGCAGCGTCCCGGTGAAGACGTGTACCTCTTGCGAGACGAGCACGATCCGTTGCGCTCGTTGCACTTCGGGTGCATCGAGCAAGGAGACCGAGCCGAAGCTCACCCGCCCGCTATCGGGTGAGAACACCCCGGCCAGCAAAGCCGCAAGAGTGCTCTTACCTGCCCCGGACGAACCCACGAGCGCTACGGTCTCGCCGATCGCGATGCTGATGTCGACTTCGTCCAACACCGGGGACGACGCCGAGTAACCGAAGCTCATGTGCCTGGCCTCGAGTACCCCGGTGGCCGGCAACGCGATCGACTCTTCTCGCGACGCGAGAACTGCATCACCGAGGTCGATGACCCCGACGATGCGAGCCAGCGATGCAAGGGCCGATTGCAATTCGTCGATGACGAGCAGGAGTGCATCGATCGGATCGAACAATCGAAGGAAGAGCAGCATTGCCGTCGTCGTCGCGCCGACCGTCAACGCATCGGCGCCGACGAGAAAGTATCCGATGACCAGCAGGGCTGCCATCGCGACGAACTGAGCCGTGTTGAGCCGTCCGTAGAACCGGTTCTGGACGATGCGCGCTCGCATCGTCCAGCGGACGACCTCCCACGAGTGAAACCCGATGCGGCTCGACAGTTTCGGTGCCAGATCGAATTCGTGCACCGTCCTGAGCCCGCGGATGGACCCGAGTACCTGTTGTGCACGCAAGCCCATCGCGGCCCGCTCGGCGGCGTAGATCCCCGGCGCATGTCGCAGATACCACCGCACTGCCAGGACATAGATCGGGACTACCAGCACCAGCGCACCGAGGAATCGCCAATCCAACGCCGTCAAACCGACGGCGGTCAGGATCACCGTGAACAGCGAAGTCGACAGGGCGGGAACGACGTTCTCGATTGCCGACGAGACCTCGTCGACGTCGTCGGTAGCGCGGGAAAGGAGATCTCCGCTTCCGGCTCGTTCGACCCGTTCGATCGGTAGCGACAGACTGGTGGCGAACATCCGCTCACGCAATCGAGCAAGTGCCGTTTCGAACAACCGCGAAGACAATACGACCCCGAGGGCGGTGAAGCCGGCAAATCCCAATGCTGCACACACCATCACGATGCCGAGCATCCAGATTCGATCGGAGGCGCCCTCGTCGATGACGACGTCGACCATTCGTCCGAGAGCCCACGGCGCAACGAGCCCAAGAGCGGCACCGATGACCATGGTTGCCACGACGGCGACCAGAGGTCCACCCTGTCCGGCCAGCGAACGCCGCACCTCGGCGCGGACGGCGCGCGCGTCCGCTATCGGTAGCTTCACTTGTACTCCAACACTTTCGAGGGGCCGGTGGACACGGTCTCGACCGTCAACACCCGCGAGGCCGCAGCCAACAGAGCAGGCGCCGAGGTGAACACGATGGTGGTGCGACCGCTTCGCTCCCGAACGATGCGTTCTGCCACCACGGCTTCGGTGACCGAATCGACCGCGATCGTCGGATCGAGAAGAACCAGCACTGCCGGATCTGCAGCCAACGCCCGTGCAAGGCAGACACGTTGACGCTGGCCACCGGACAACAGCCGACCTGCCTCGCCGACGTCGGTGTCGAGTCCGTCGGGTAGGGCCAAGGCGACGTCGTCGCAGGCGGCAGCGAACACTGCCCGTGTCACTGCTTCGTCGGTGACCAGACCTGCGGCCTCGATGTTGTCGAGGACCGTCCCCTCGAACAGGTCGCTGTGGTGCGGAGCAACCAGCAGGGTCTTCCTGCGCTCTGATCGCTGCAGCTCGTCGACGTCGATTCCGCCGACGGCGACCGAACCTGCTTCGGGTCGGGCGAGTCCGCCGAGTACCGCAGCAAGCGCGGCCGTGGTGACCGGGTCGGCCTGCACGGCAACGAACTCTCCCTCCGGCACTCGCCAATTCACCGCGCGTGCACCGCCGCATTCGGTACCGACGAAGTTCACCTCGAAACCGGCTGCAACCCCGCGGTTGGCCGGATGCTCGCTCGCGTACTCGGCATCGAGAACGCTCGCTACTCGTTCCGCCGAGGCAAGAGCCCCAGCCCAGATGGTGCCGAAATTGGATGCGAAGGCCTGCAGCGGGCCCAGGACGAACTGCGTCACTGCGACCACGGTGATGAGCTGACCGACTGTCATCGCACCACCGACCGCCATCAGACCTGCCGCGACTGCAACGCCTGCGATGAACAACCCGGACACTGTCTCCATCGAACCGAGGTAGCCGGCCCGAGCGACGTTCGCCTTCAACGTTCCCTGCAGGGCACGCTCGCTGGCCGCCTGGTAACGCCGACCTGCGGCGTGCTCTGCACCGATCCCCTTGATGATCCGGAATCCTCCGACCAGGTCGGAGGCAGTCCCGGCAGCCTCACCGGCGACCTGTTGCTGCTGAACACTTCTGCGGCGCAGTGGTGACCCGGCCCTGTCCATCAGCCACAGCATCAGCGGCGTCGCGACGAGGATGGCCAACCCCAGCGGCCAGGAAATATACAGCAGAATCGCTGCCGCGAAAAGGACGGCTGCGAACTCGCCGAGGGGGTAGATGACGATTGCGACCGACGTTGCCAGGGCACGCGCGTCGGAGGTGGCGATACTCAGCAACATTCCGGGTTGACGTGCAGGTCCGGCCATGCCGCGTGCGTCGAGGATACGGTCGGTGATCTTCGTACGCACCTGATGCGCAATGGAATTCATGCCGAGGAATCCGATGCGTCCACCGAATCGGAAGGTGAACGACACGAAGGCATAGTCGAGCGCCAGTACCGCGATCCACAGGACCATCTGCCGAGGGTCACGCGCGCTGATCGCGCGGTCGATCGCCAGTCCCATGATGACGGGTACCAGTGCAGCGCAGAGCTGATGGACGATCATCAGCACCCCTGCCGGGATCGTGTACTTCTTCGCCGCGAACATGATTCGTAGCGTCAGCTGACGTGGCGTCGTCGATGACGTGATCGAGATGTCGGTGGTCGGAAGCGGTGTGGCAGGCGCGTCGAAGAGGATCGGCAGTTTCATCGCGTCAGCACGGCGTCGAGCATGGCTCTGGAAGCGAGTGAGTCCACGAGTTCTCCGGATCGCACCGCGATGTTCGACAGCAACGAAGAGGTCAGCCCGTGCGAGTGCTCTGTTCCGCCCTGGAGGTAGATCCCGCCGGTGACGTTCTCCGCGGTGCGCAGTCGATAGTCGCGATGGACCTCGGGAGTTCCGTCCGCGGCGAATCTGCAGTCTTGCGCAAGCGACCCCAGGATGGCACGCAGATCCAGCGGTTGAAAGCCGGTCGCGAAAATCACTGCGTCACAAAGCAATGTGTTCTTGCGGCCCGTCGGTCGATGATGCACCGATACCTCTACCCCGGCCCCGGTCTCGCGTGGCGTCGACACTTCGGATGCACCGTGCACGAACAGCCTGCGATCGCCGGATACTCGTTCCCCGTACTCACGCTCGTAAAGTTCCTCGATCAACGGCAGATCGACGGCGGAGTAGTTGGTGCTGCGGTGGTAGGCGATCAATTGTTCGCGAAGCTGCGGGGAGGAAGTATAGAAGTCGTCGACGGCTTCCGGATCGAAAACGCGGTTGGCGTAGGGACTGTCGTCGGCGGGGCTGTACCCGTACTTGCCGAACACCGCGTGGACCTCCGCGCCGGGGTACCGCTCGTGGAGGTGCGCGAGCACCTCGGCGGCGCTCTGGCCTGCACCGACCACGACGAATCGCTGATGACGTATCGCTGGCAATCCCTCGAGATGATCGAGTACCCGGTGATTGTGGAAAACGCGTTCCCCCGTCACGACGCCCGCGGGGAGTTTCGGGGTGAGCCCGCCTGCAAGGACGACGTCGCGCGAACGCAGCGTGCGGCTCTCCCCTTCGGATGTGTCGACGGTGACCTCGAAATGCTCACCCGTCCATGCAACTCCGGTGGCCGACGAGCCGTACAGCACGTCGGCGGCTACTTTGTCCGCCGCCCAGGTCAGGTAGTCGTGGAACTCCAGTCGGGAGGGAAAGAACGTCTGCAGGTTGATGAAATGGGTCAAACGACCACGCTGCGAGAGGTATTCGAGAAACGTGTACTCACTACCGGTGTTGCGCTGCGTCGCCAGATCCTTCAGAAACGAGATCTGCATGGTCGCGCCGGGCAGCAGCATGCCGGGATGCCAGGTGAAACCGGGTTGTCTCTCCACGAACATCGAGGTGAGGCGGTCACCTGCGGGCACCCGCGCGTTACGTTCCTCCAGCGCTATCGCAAGTCCCAAGTTGGACGGTCCATAGCCGACTCCGAGGATGTCTACTACGTCGGGAAGGGTGTTCGCCATGTGGTTCCAGTCATCCTTTATCGGGTCGGAGTGAACGTAGCCTAACCTATTGTCGGCAGATAAGTTTAGGCTACGCATACCCAACCGGTCCGCGAGTCGACGGATCCAAGCGACAAGAAAAAGAGGTACGCGAATGGGCTCTCGCACCGCCGTCCACACCACCACCGGACGGTTCGTTCTCTCACGCCCACACAGCTCGGCCTCAGCTCAGGGACTGCGCGCCCAGTACGACAGCGTTGCCGCGGCCGAAGCTGCGCTGCGCTCGGGAGAAGTCCCGGCGATCGTCGGCGCGCTCCCCTTTTCGAAGCAGGCACACTGCGCGCTGTACGCACCGGAAGTGTTCACCGTGACGCAGCAGCCGTGGAGTCCGAAGTCCGAATACTCCTCTCTGCCAACGTTCGTCCTCGCCTCCCCTCTCGATGACAGCGAGCACACCGACCGAGTCCGAACCGCACTCGACGTCCTCCGAGAGCCTTCGACGCCCCTGCAGAAGGTGGTCCTGGCACGTACGCTGACCCTGATCGCAGACGGCACAGTCGATCCGACCACTGTTCTGGCGGCCCTGATAGCGGGGACACCCGACCGCAACGGATATTGCGTCGACCTGAGCGCCGCCGGCGGCCCCTACGTAGGCAGAACCCTCGTCGGATCGAGCCCGGAGGTCCTTGTTCGCCGTCGGGGGACGGTGGTCACGTGTCACCCACTGGCTGGATCTGCCCCTCGCCACCCGGACGCGGCGCGCGATCGCGAGAACGGGCGCAGTCTGACCGAGTCGAACAAGGACCGACGCGAACACGCCTTCGTCGTCGATGCAATCAGGGACTCGCTCGCCCCCTTCTGCAGCGAGCTGGACATACCGCCGGAGCCGACCCTGGCGCACACCCCGCAACTCTGGCACCTGGGCACTCCGATACGCGGCGAACTTCGTGATCCATCCACTACTGCACTCGATCTCGCACGCGCACTGCATCCCACACCCGCTGTGTGTGGGACACCCACCGACCTCGCGTACCGCACGATCGAGGAACTCGAGGGTGAGCGTGGCTTCTACGCAGGCACCGTCGGGTGGTGCACTGCGGACGGGGACGGCGAATGGATGGTGGCCATCCGTTGCGCCGAGATCAGCAGCGATCGAAAACGTTTGACGGCCTATGCAGGTGGAGGAATCGTCGCCGAATCGGACCCGGACACCGAATTGCGAGAGACGGTAACCAAGTTCGGAACTCTCCTCGGCGCTCTCGGGGTGGCACTGTGACTGTCGCGGTCGTGGTCGGAGCGGGCAACGGAATCGGCCGCGCTGTCGCGATATCGCTCGCGCAGGCAGGCCACGACCTGGCACTGATCGATATCGACGCAGACGGTATGACGCAGACGGCGTCGCAGATCGCCGGGGTGGCCACCACCCATGTAGTAGACGTGCGCGACGCCGACGCCGTCCTCGCGGCGGTCACTGCGATCGAAGAGTCCGCCGGGCCGATCACCGCACTCGCCCATGTTGCAGGCATTCTCGACACCGGATCCATCTTGGACTCCGATGTCGAAGACTGGCGGGCCATGTTCGAGGTCAACGTGTTCGGGCTGCTCAACGTCGTCCGAGCCGTCGGCCGATCGATGCGTGAGCGACGGGCCGGTTCCATCGTCGTAGTCGGATCCAACGCTGCGGGTGTACCGCGCATGTCGATGGGCGCCTACGGTTCCTCGAAAGCAGCGTCCACCATGCTGACCCGCGTACTCGGCTTGGAATTGGCCCCGTACGGAATTCGCGCGAACATCGTCGCTCCCGGTTCGACCGATACCGACATGCAACGCTCGATGTGGGCGGACCCGACCGACATGTCCTATGCACGGCCCGTCATCGACGGTGATCTCGCGACCTACAAGAACGGAATCCCGCTGGGCCGCATAGCCTCTCCAGAGGACATCGCCGACGCTGTCGAGTTCCTGCTGTCGGATCGAGCCCGCCACATCACCATGCAGTCGCTCTACGTCGACGGCGGCGCCACGCTGCGAGCATGACCGGCATCCATCACGACGGTCGTGAGCGCGCGAGCGGAATGACCAATGGCGTGAGCGACTCCGGATCTTCGATGATGCGACACGGCAACCCGAAGACCGCCTCCACCAGCTCTGCGGTGATGACCTCCGCAGGATTACCGCGAGTGACCACCGCGCCGTCCTTCATCGCGATGATGTGATCGGCATAGCGGCACGCGTGATTGAGATCGTGCAGCACAGCGACCATCGTGGTGCCCTGATCTCGATTGAGTTGCGCGCACAGATCGAGAAGGTCTATCTGATGCGCGATGTCGAGGAACGTCGTCGGTTCGTCGAGCAACATCAACGGGGTTTGCTGGGCGAGAACCATTGCCACCCAGACTCGCTGACGCTGCCCCCCGGACAACTCGTCGACCAGCCGCCCAGAGAGGTCGCTCACCCCGGTCGCGTTCATCGCGAACACGACAGCAGCTTCGTCATCCCGCGACCACTGCCTGATCAGCCTCTGATGCGGATAACGGCCGCGTGCAACGAGATCCGCAACCGAGATACCATCCGGCGCGATGGACGTCTGCGGTAGCAGCCCGAGGCGTCGGGCAACTTCCTTGGCCGGATACGAGGAGATCGCCTTGCCGTCCAGAAGTACTGTCCCGACCGTCGGTTTCAACAACCGCGACAGTGCTCGCAGCAGCGTCGATTTGCCACTCGCATTGGGACCGACGATAACGGTGAACTTACCGTCCGGAATCTCCACGGTCAGCCCCTCACTGACGATGCGCTTGTCGTATCCGATCGTGACTTCGTCCGCATGCAAGCGCGGCTTCTTTCCGGTCACTGTTTTCTACCTTCCCGAGCCAACAACCACACGAAATATGCGCCACCGATGGACACTGTCACGACACCGACCGGCAACTGCGTCGGCGCGAATATGCGCTGCGCGGCATAGTCACTGACGAGCAGTAGCAATGCACCCATCACCGCCGACGGAATCAGCGCGACACCCGCGGTCTTGGTCAACCGTCGTGCCAGCTGCGGCGCAGCGAGTGAGATGAACGAGATCGGACCGGCCACTGCCGTGACGAGCGCGGTCAGCGCCACCCCGAGAACGATGAGAATCAGCCGCGTCGGCTCCGCCCGGATACCGAGCGCTTTCGCGGCGTCGTCGCCCATCTCGAGCATCCGTAGGCGCCCCGCGAAGATGGCCAGCAGCGGTGTGAGAACGATCAACACGATCACCACCGGAAATACCTGCCCCCAGCTGAGACCGTTGAGAGTCCCCGCGCCCCACACCGCTGCGGCCAGGGCATCGGAGAGATCGGCTTTGACGATCAACCACGTGTTGACCGACGCCAGGATCGCGCTGATCGCAATTCCGACGATGATCAGCCGAAATCCTTGCACCCCACGTTTGAAAGCGAGGACGTACACCACTGCGGCGGTAGAGATCCCACCGACGAAGGCGCCCACACCGGTCGGATAGTAGCCGCCTCCCAGCGCGAGGATCACGATCAGCGCACCGGTGTACGAGCCGGTGTCGAAGCCGATGATGTCAGGGCTTCCCAACGGATTTCGTGTCAGCGATTGGAATATCGCACCCGACACACCCAGCGCGCCACCGAGAAGCAAAGCCAGGGCCACCCGCGGGAATCGCCACTGCATGACGATCAGTTCGGTGAACCGCCCGGCATCGGAAAACACCGCGGCCAGTACTTCGCCCGGCGGGATGTAGTAGTCACCGGTGCCGAGCGCGAGGACCGCGACGGCGAGCGATACGAGCGCCAGAATGCCGCAGACCACCACGGTGCGGATGTCTACCCGCCCGCTGAGCTTGTCGCCGGCAACGCGAAGGATGCGGACTCGGCGACCGAAGTCGACCTCGGTCTCGGTCGTCACAGCCCACTGACTTTCTTGCGGCGCACTAGAAAGATGAGCACCGGCGCTCCGACGAATGCGGTCACGATCCCGACCTGCAGTTCGCCAGGCCTGATGACCAGGCGCCCGACGATGTCGGACAGCAGCAGCAGGCACGGCGCCGCCGCCACTGTGTACAGCAGGATCCACCGCTGATCGGGTCCGACGAACCACCGAACCATGTGCGGAATCATCAAGCCGACGAAGCCGATCGGACCTGCGGCCGCCGTCGCAGCACCGGCCAGAAGAGTGACTGCAACGACGCCGATCACCCGGGTGCTGTTCACCTTCGCACCCAGCGACCGAGCGAGGTCGTCACCGAGCGCAAGTGCGTTGAGGGGTCGCGCAATGACGAGTGCGAGCACCGAACCGACGATGACGAACGGCAAGATAGCAAACGAAATGTCGAGTCCGCGGCCTGCCAGCGAACCAGCGCCCCACAAGCGCATCTTGTCGAACGCATCGGGATCGAGCAGCAGCATGCCGGAGGTGATACCCCCGAGCACCGCGGACAACGCAATTCCGGACAGCGTGAGCCTGATCGGAGTCGCGCCGGCTCGTGACATGGACCCGAGTGCATACACCGCTACCGTCGCGAGGATGGCGCCGAGGAACGCGAACCAGATGTAGGACCAGATCCCGGTGAATCCGAGCATGCCGACCGCGAGTGCGACGAAGAAGGCCGCACCGGCGTTGACTCCGAGGATGCCCGGGTCCGCCAACGGGTTACGCGTCATAGCCTGAATGAGCGCGCCGCTGACACCGAGAGCGACACCGACGATCAACCCCAGCACGGTCCGCGGAACGCGAATCTCGCGGATGATGACGTGGTTGCTCGACTCGTCGAAGTGGAACACAGCATCCCAGACCTCGCTCGGCGGAATGTACTTGGTGCCGACCGCGATGCTGAGCAGACAGATCGCGGCAAGAACGCCGAGCAGAACGAGAAGGCCGAGAGCGCGGCGCGAGTTCGTCTCGGCGAGCCCACCGGATTGTTCGAGCCTGTCGGCCTCATCGGTCTTCGTTGCCGCAGGCATGGATCAGTTACCCCAGAGCGTTCGCGATATGTGCAGCCTGGGTGTCGAGCTCGGCGCGTTCTGGAGAAGTCGGTCGGGCACGAAGACCGAACCCGTCACCCGAGGTACGCGGAATGACATGAAGATGGACATGGAAGATTTCCTGGCCCGCGATTTCACCGTCCGCAAGAAAAAGGTTCACCCCCGCGCACCGAGGGTCGCTCGCTCGTAGCGCCGCCGCGATCTTCTGCCCGACGACGAACAGATGACCGCCGGTGTCCGGCTCCAACTCCGCCAACGAGCGAGCCTGCTTCTTCGGGACCACCAGAACGTGCCCACGCGTGACCGGCCGGATGTCCATGAACGCGATGACCACGTCGTCCTCGTAGACGCGAGACGATTCCGCGTTCCCTGCAATGATTTCGGCAAAGATCGTATAAGGGTTCACAAAGAGACAGTCTAGAACTGCACCAGAACGGTGCTGCGACTAAAGTCTGACCATGAGTATCTTGGGCGGAGTTCTGTTCGACATCGACGGGGTGCTCGTCACCTCGTGGAAGCCGATCCCGGGTGCCCGCGAGACTCTCGACTATCTCGACCGCAAGGACATCGCCCGAGCCTTTCTGACGAACACCACCTCGAAAACTCGCACACAGATCGCGGAGTCGTTGTCGGGAGTAGGTCTGCCGGTCCATGCGGACGACATCGTCACCGCTGCAAGCCTCACCGCGGACCACCTGCGCGAAACCTACCCGGACGCTTCCGTGGTACTCGTCAACAACGGCGATATCGCGGTCGACATGCCGGGAATCGAGTTCGTCGACGAGTCGTCGACGAACGATCCCGACGTCGTCGTCGTCGGCGGAGCCGGACCCGAATTCACCCATGAGCGCCTGAGCCGGGTCTACGACTGGATGTGCCGGGGCATCCCTGTCGTCGCAATGCACCGAAGTCTCATGTGGACCACAGGTGCCGGACTTCGCATCGACACCGGAATGTATCTCGTCGGCATGGAGAAAGCATCCGGGCATACTGCACAGGCCATCGGAAAGCCTGCGCCACTTGGCTTTCAGACCGCGGCAGAAAGAATGGGCGCCGACCCGGTCGACGTCGTCATGGTCGGTGACGACATCGACAACGACGTACTCGCAGCCCAGGTCGTCGGCATGACCGGTGTCCTGGTCCGCACCGGAAAGTTCCGCCAGGACACCCTCGACCGCCGAGCCAAGAACGAGTTCGGCATGCAGCCGAATCACATCATCGGTTCGGTGGCCGATCTGCCGGAGCTACTAGAGAATCGGTGACGGGGAGTACTTCGCAGCCTCCGGGAACTGCGCGATCAGCGTCTCGACGTCCGAGACGACGGCCGCGACCTGCGATTCCGCCGAGCCGATGAACGCCGACTTGTCGGCAAGAGCGGCGTCGAGAGCAGGGCGATCGAGCGGGATGCGGTCATCGGCGGCGAGGCGATCCAGCAGATCCGGATCCTGCCCCTGCTCCCGCATCGCGAGTGCGACAGCGACAGCGTGTTCCTTGATGGCCTCGTGTGCCGTTTCGCGACCGACCCCGGCGCGAACCGAAGCCATGAGGACCTTCGTCGTGGCGAGGAACGGCAGGTAGCGCGTGAGTTCCTTGGCGATGACGGCCGGATACGCACCGAACTCGTCGAGCACCGTCAGGAAGGTCTCGATCATGCCGTCTATCGCGAAGAACGCATCCGGTAGCGCGACGCGGCGGACGACCGAACAGAAGACGTCGCCCTCGTTCCACTGAGCGCCTGCGAGTTCTGCCGCCATCGATCCGTAACCGCGCAACACCACCTGCAGGCCGTTGACGCGTTCACACGAACGCGTGTTCATCTTGTGGGGCATCGCCGAAGAGCCGACCTGACCGGGCTGGAAGCCCTCGGTCACGAGCTCGTGGCCTGCCATCAGCCGAACCGTATGCGCGAACGAGGAAGGTGCGGCTCCGATCTGAACGAGCGCGGACACGACGTCGTGGTCGAGCGAGCGAGGGTAGACCTGACCGACGCTGGTGAGCACGTGCCGGAACCCGAGGTGATCGGCGACGATGCGCTCGAGTGCGGTCAACTTCGAGGCGTCTCCCCCGAACAGATCCAGCATGTCCTGCGAAGTGCCCATCGGGCCCTTGATACCGCGAAGGGGGTAACGCGCGATCAGCTCCTGCATTCGAGCGAGGCCGATCAACAGTTCGTCCGCCGCCGACGCGAAGCGTTTGCCGAGGGTCGTTGCCTGTGCGGCAACATTGTGACTACGCCCTGCCATCACGAGGGAGGAGTATTCCGCGGCGCGTTCGGCGAGCCGGGCAGCAACCGCCACGCCGTGACTGTGGACGTGTTCCATCGAGCGAAGAATCTGCAGCTGCTCGACGTTCTCGGTCAGGTCACGAGAAGTCAAACCTTTGTGGATGTGCTCGTGGCCCGCGAGTGCGTTGAACTCCTCGATACGGGCCTTGACGTCGTGGCGGGTGACACGCTCACGGGCAGCGATCGACGCGAGGTCGACGGTGCCGATCACGTTCTCGTAGTCGTTGATCGCGGCAGTGGGCACATCGACACCGAGCGTGGCCTGCGCTTTGAGAACGGCCAACCACAGCTGGCGCTCGAGGACGATCTTGTGCTCCGGAGACCACAGGTTCACCAGTTCTTTGCTCGCATAACGGGTGGCCAGGACATTCGGAATAGTCACGAGAGGCAAGTTTACGCAGGAGTGGAGCCTGCGGAACGACCAGGTGGGCAGGAGTGGAGCCTGCGGCACGACCAGGTGGGCAGGAGTGGAGCCTGCGGAACGACCAGGTAGTTCAGTTGGGTGTACGTGCGTTCATTGCGCGGGGGCCACGACGTCGATGACTCGGAGCAGCATGCTCCGTGCCATCGTTCGGGGTTCCGGGTCGACTTCCCCGAGAGCGCCGACCACGACGCCGTCGACGACTGCCACGATCCGTCGTAGTTGCAGTTCGTCTACGGTGCGTCCGGAGCGTCGCAGGACGTCGGTGAGCAGGTCGTCGATCTGGGCGCGCAGCCGCAGTTGCACTTCCCTCAGTTCGGGATGTCGCGCCGAGGCGATGAATCGTTCGTAGCGGGCGATGAGCCGTTCGCGTCCTTCGATCGAGTCGTCTTCCGGCCCGATGAGCAGGTCGACGATCAGTTCGACTGTCGACTCGACGTCTTGATCGAGATTCCCGAGTTCGTCGATCCGTCCCCTCATCACTTCGAGTTCGCGGTTGCCCAGTATTTCCACCGCGCAGGCGATGAGGTCGGCGAGCGAGTGGAAGTAGTACGTCGTCGATGCGAGCGGAAGATCGGCGCGGGTTGCGACCGCGCGGTGGCGCACCGCGTCGAATCCGCCCTCTACCAGGAGTTCAGCGGCGGCAGACGCCAATGCGTGTCGTCGACGCTCCCCTTTCGGGGTTGCGCCCGACACCTTGATTGTTGGCCCTGCAGGTGCTTCTGGCATTTGAAAGCCATCGTGCCAGGCATGGGCTTCTCCGCTGGGGCAAACGGGCCATTCGATCGTGTGGAATCGTGAACTTCATGCAACACAGAACTATCGACCTTCGCTCCGATACGGTGACTCGTCCGGATGCGGCCATGCGGGCTGCGATGGCAGACGCCGAGGTCGGTGACGATGTCCTCGACCACGACCCGACGATGGCGCGGTTGGAAGAACGCGTCGCGTCGATGCTCGGGTACGAGGCCGCGTTGTGGGTCCCGAGCGGTTCGATGGGCAACATCATCGCGCTGATGCTGCACTTGCGACGTGGTGATGCCTTTCTGGCGCCGGAGCATTCTCATGTTCTCGGGTCCGAGCTGGGGACGGCAGCGTGGTTGGCGCAGGGAATGCCGTCGGCGCTGCCACACGATGGCGGTCCCGGGCGTCCGACGCCTGCGACCGTGACAGCGTCGGCAGGCGGACCTGGGCCGTACTTCACCCTGAACACCACGCTGTTGTGCCTGGAGAACTCCCATAACTTTGCCGGCGGTGCAGTGTTCGGACCGGAGGAGTGGAATGCGCTGCTGGCCGCGGCTCGCAACGCGGGCCTGCTCGTGCATCTCGACGGGGCGCGCGTGTGGAATGCGGCCGTCGCGCAGGGTGTGCACCCCCGCGAATTGACCATTGGCGCCGATACCGTCCAGGTGTGCCTGAGCAAGGGCCTCGGCGCACCCGTCGGGTCGATGCTCGTATCCGATTCGGCCCGCATCACCGAGGCTCGACGCGTCCGCAAGATGCTCGGCGGCGGCGTTCGTCAGGGCGGAATTCTCGCAGCGGCAGGGCTGGTGGCGCTGGACAACCTCGCTTCGCTCGCCGCCGACCACGACAACGCTCGACTGCTGGCAGAGGGGCTACGGGAGCGGGGTTGGGATGTGATGGACCCTGATACGAACATCGTGCTCGCGGCGTCGGCCGACCCCGTCGCAAGCGTCTCCGAGCTTGCCGAGAAGGGCATCGGCGCCGTCACCGTTGCGGGCAAAGTCCGATTCGTGACGCATCGCGACGTGTCCGACGCCGATATCAGCGACGCCCTCTCACGTCTACCGGCTCTGCGCGCGTAAGGCCGGCGCCAGGCGCGCCAATGCCTCCCGCATGTGCTCGGTGGTACCTGCGAACGAGAATCGAACGGTGTGGTGCCCCGCCACGGTGTCGAAGTCGACGCCGGGGGCAAGTGCCACACCCGTCGTCGCGAGCACGTTCTCGCACCACGCCCGTGAGTCCTGGGTCAGGTGCCCGATGTCGGCGTACGCGTAGAACGCCCCGTCCGCAGGCGCGAGATCGGTGATCCCGCCGGCAGCCAAACCGTCGAGCAGGATCGTGCGGTTGACGGCGTAGCGGCGCACGTGAGCGTCGAGTTCGGTGCGTGATTCCTCGGTGAACGCGGCAATGGCCGCTACCTGTGAGATCGCGGGCGGGCAGACGGTCATGTTCGATGCCAGTCGCTCCACCGCCCGGTGCAAGGTCCGCGGCAACAGCATCCAGCCCAGCCGCCAGCCCGTCATCGAAAAGTACTTGGACACCGAGCCGATCACTACCGATTCCCTCGACGTCTCCCAGGCACTCGACGTCCGAGCATCACCGTAGGAGATGCCGTGATAGATCTCGTCGGAGATCAGCAACGTTTCGTGCTCGTCACACCAGCGTGCGATCGCGGCGAGTTCGTCGGCGTCGATGATGGTGCCCGTCGGATTGGCGGGACTGGCGATGATCAACCCTGCGGGCGGTTCCGGCAGCGCGTCGAGCATCGCGACCGTCGGCTGAAATCTGGACTCGATCCCGCAGTCCAATTCCACGACCCGACACCCGAGCGCAGCGAGAGTATTGCGGTAGGCCGGGTACCCGGGCCGAGCCATGACCACGGTGTCGCCGGCGTCGAAGGCCGCCAGAAACAGCAGCGTGAACGCCCCCGACGAGCCAGTCGTCACTACGACGTCGTCGGCATGTACCGGGACGCCTGCCTCGTGCGCGTGATGCCGGGCGATGGCTTCGCGCAGCGGCAGGATGCCGAGTGTCTCGGTGTACCCGAGTACATGCGTGTCGAGGGCCTCCCGTGCCGCCCGAAGTACCGGAGCTGGCGCCGACGTCGACGGTTGCCCGGCGGCCAGGGAGAGTACGTCGCCGTGCGTGCGCGCTCGCAGGGCAGCGGCCTTGAAAACGTCCATCACGTGAAACGGCTCGATCTTGGATCTGTTCGACTCTGTGCGCACACTTCGAGGCTAGCCCGCGGTGAAAAGCACCCAGTGAAAGACTCTACGAATGCCGGAATCGACGACCTGCCCCACTGTGACCGACGTAGCGAATGCCCTCGATGCACTCCGCTCGTCGACTCCGCTGGTGCAATCACTGACCAACGTGGTGTCCGCCAACTTCGTCACCAATGTTCTGCTCGCCGCCGGGGCCAGCAACGCGCACATCGACAACGTCCACGAGGCTGCGGGATTCGCCTCGGTAGCTTCCGGAGTTCTCGTCAACTTGGGCACCCCCGACGATGGAACCGCTGCCGCCTTCACGCTGGCAGCGGAGGCTGCCCGGGCCGCAGGCACGCCGTGGGTCCTAGATCCGGTGGGCGTCGGCGGACTACCGTGGCGGACCGAACTCGCCGCCGGACTCTTGACGCTCGAACCCACCGCAATTCGCGGGAACGCGTCGGAGATCATCGCACTTGCGGGGCTCGGCAACTTCGCGCGCGGAGTCGACAGTGCTTCCGATTCCGAGGCCGCGGTTCCAGCAGCAGTGGCGCTGCTCGAGTTCGCGCTGGTGGTGTCGGCGTCCGGTCCGGTCGACTACATCGTCGGACGAAGCGACGCCGGGCCCGTTGGTGTGAAGGTCGGTGGAGGTAGCCCACTTCTGACCAAGGTCACCGCTACTGGATGTTCGCTCGCAGCGCTCGTGGCCGCGTACCTCAGCGTGTCACCGACACCGTTGATCGGAATGACGTCGGCACACGCACACGTGGCGGTCGCATCGGAACTGGCAGCAGAAAACGCCTGCGGCCCAGGCACTTTCGCCGTCGCCTATCTCGACGCGTTGGCTTCGGTGACCCCGGACGACATGCGTTCGGCCATTGTCGAACCGTTGATGCTCTAGCCCCATCCACAGGCAGGGCTGTTATCCACAGATCTCGTTTCGAGCCCCCGCCAGTGTCGAAAACGGTGCACCGTTCTTTGGCATGGGGGTGTACACACGCATGCAGCTCGAAGAATCGGGTATCGGTCGATCCGGTATCACCCGACGGATGCGTAGCGGCAGCATGATCCGGTTGCTGCCTGGCATCTATTCGGACCCGGAACCGTCGTACTACGACCTGTGTCTGGCGACGACTCTATGGCGCGAAGATGCAGTGTTGAGCCACCTCAGTGCCGCGTGGTTGTGGGATCTACTCGACACCGAGCCCACAGTCGTTCATGTGACTCTGTCCAGGGACTCGCGGATCAACGGGCCGGGCTGGCTGAAAGTACACCGACGCTCGGTGTCGCCCGAAGAGCACCGAGGATTCCAGGTCGTATCGGCGGTGCAGTGCTTCGTCGATGTGGCCGCCGCGATGCAGGGTCTGCCTTTGGAACAGTTCTTCGACCGGTGCATCTCCTCACGTGTGTCGTGGAGAGATGTCACCGACCACTGTGAGTCCGCCAAAGGAATGACGGGCATGCGAGAGGTTCGTCGGCAGCTCGAGAAATGTTGTCCGGGAACCTGGTCGGAGCCAGAGCGCCTGGTGGCGCGGGCTGTGTTGGCACGCGGTATTCGGATGGAGATCAACACGGCGTTGGGCCGATACATCGTCGACTTGGCCTGTCGGCCGGCGCGGGTGATCGTCGAAATCGATGGGCGCCAGTTCCACATAGATCCGCGGGCATTCGACAACGACCGCGTACGGCAGAACACGCTGGTGCTGGACGGCTGGTTGGTGCTGAGGTTCTCTGCAGCGACGGTGAACCGCGATCTGGATCGAGTTGCCGATCAAATAACCGCGGTGGTGCGGCGCCGTAGAAAGAGCAGGGGTGCATGAAGCTCCACTATTGTGCGAAATCTACCGAAATCGGGAAATTTCGCGCAATAGTGGAGCAAAATTCACGGGCCTCACAAAGAGATGCGCCCCTCGAGGGCTGTGAGGCCGATATCGGTGCGAAAGTGGCTACCCGGCAACCGGATCGACTCGATCTTCGAGTACGCATCCGCCCGGGCAGCAGCGAGATCGGCGCCGGAACCCACTACGCTGAGCACCCGGCCACCTGCGGAGACGACCTTGCCCTCGTGCGAGGCGGTACCTGCGTGGAAAACGCCACGGCCCTCGGCCCCGGTGATCGCATCTCCGGTGCGCGGACGGCCGGGGTAGTTCTCCGCAGCCAGGACGACGGTGACCGCGGCGCCGTCTTTCCATTGCAAAGGCGCCAAGGAGGCCAGCGTCCCGGTAGCTGTCGCGTTCAACGCCTCACCGAGAGGAGAATCGAGCAATTCGAGAACTGCCTGCGTCTCGGGATCACCGAAGCGACAGTTGAACTCGACCACTGCGGGGCCGTCGACGCCGATCGCGAGGCCCGCGTACAGCAGACCGGAGAACGGGCAGCCGCGCTTGACCATCTCGGCGGCGACGGGCTCGACGACCTCGCTGACGATCTGGTCCACGACGGCCTGTGGAAGCCACGGAAGCGGGGTGTACGCCCCCATGCCGCCGGTGTTAGGTCCGGTGTCACCGTCGCCGACACGCTTGTGGTCTTGCGCCGGCAACAGTGGCACCACCGTCTCGCCGTCGACGAGGCAGAACAGCGACACCTCGGGTCCGTCGAGGAAGGATTCGAGCAAAACGGGGTGTCCGGTTTCGAGGAGTTCGGCGGCGTGATCGCGGGCGACGAGCCGATCGGTGGTGACCACGACGCCCTTGCCTGCCGCGAGCCCATCGTCCTTGACAACCCAGTTGGGTCCGAATCGGTCGAGTGCCGCATCGAGCTTCGCGGGTGAATCGACGATCTCACTGTGCGCTGTTCGGACGCCCGCCACAGCCATGACGTCTTTGGCGAACGCCTTCGAGCCTTCGATACGAGCAGCTGCTGCAGATGGTCCGAAGGTGGCGATCCCGGCCTCGCGCAATGCGTCGGCGACACCCAGCACGAGCGGAACTTCCGGGCCGATGACGACCAGATCCGCTTCGAGGGTGCGAGCCAGTTCGGTGACCGCCGCACCCGAGGCGACATCGACGGGGTGTTGCTCGGCGAGCTTCGCCGTCCCTGCATTACCTGGAGCGACCAGCAGCTTGCTGACCTTGGGGTCCTTGCTCAGAGCAAGGAGGAGGGCGTGCTCACGAGCACCGGAACCTATGACGAGTACGCGCACAGTGGACAAGAGTATCGGCTCGACCCGCTCGGAGCGAAAACTCAGCTACTCAGGTCGTACAACGTGACGCTGTCCACCGTGGTCGCGGTGTAGTTGGCCGCCACCCATTCCGCTATCTCGGACGAAGTTCCGGTGCTGTTGCCACCCATACCGCCGCCTGCGATGAAGTAGTGGATATCGCCGTCGGCAACGTACTGCTGGAATTCGGCGAGCGTCGGCGACGGGTCGCTGCCGTTGAATCCACCGATCGCCATGACCGGGTCCTCGGTGGCCAGTTGGTAGCCGGAGGCAGTATTGGAGCCGACTGCTGCCGCGACCCAGGTGTAAGACTGCGCCTCGGCATCGAGAAGCGAGATGATGGCCTCGGTCGGTGTGCTCGCCGACAGCAAACCACCTCCCCCGCCGCCGGGAAATGCTTCCGCGCCCGGAAAAGCGCCCGGAAAAGCGCCCGGGGGTTGTCTGGCTGGGTCACCCTCACGCATGTCGCGGTCACCGCGCATACCGCCACCGAAGCCTCCCATCCCGCCGGCATCGGGTCCGGCGGAGACGATGGAACCGGTGTGCGGGGTTGCGAGAGTGTCGACGGTGTAGGCGGTGGGACCTGCCAGTCCTGCGAACACCACGGCGAGAATCGAGGCGAGCGCCAGCTTTCCGCGTGTCATGGCCGGAATCAGTACGAGCACTGCTCCTGAGATGCCGACGCCGAGGATCGTCCAGCGAAGCCACGGCTGGAAGTCGGCGCTGCGCCCCAACAGAACCCATGCCATCACTACCGCGGCGAGGGTGGCCACCGCCATGCCGATCCGGACCCAGTACCGATCGCGATTGCACCATGCGAGCACACTGCCTGCGCCGATCGAGGCGGCGATCGCTGGGGCAAGTGCAACTGTGTAATACGAGTGAAAGATGCCGGCCATGAAGCTGAACGTCAATCCGGTCACCAGCAACCACAGTCCCCATACTGCCAGCGCTGCGCGCTGCGGATCTTCTCGACCGACTTTGCCGCGCAGAATAATTCCCAGTACGACAAGAATCAGTGCGGACGGAATCAGCCACGCGATCTGACCTCCCTGAGAGGCGTCGAACATGCGGGTGATGCCGGTTTCACCCCACATACCGCCGCCTGCGCCGCCGGTCCCGGGACCTGCTGCACCGCCCGGAGTCACACTGCCGGTCTCGTTACCACTCAGGCGACCGAGTCCGTTGTAACCCAAGGTGAGTTCGAGGATCGAATTGTTCTGTGAGCCACCGATCCACGGCCTCGACGACGCGGGCCACAGCTCGACGATCAGGAGCCACCAGCCGGCGGAGACGATCGCGGCACCGAGAGCGGCGAACAACTGTAGGAGCCGCCGACCGAGCTTCGGTGGGCCTGCGAACAGGTAGACCAGCGCGATCGGCGGGATCACGAGCATCACTTGCAACTGTTTGGTCAAGAATCCGAAGCCGACGAATACGCCGGTGAGCACGAGCCATCGAGTACGGCCGTCCTCGACTGCACGCATCGACGCCCACACCGCCGCGACCATCAGTAGTACGAGCAGCGCGTCGGGGTTGTTGAAGCGGAACATCAGGGCAGCAACGGGAGTGACCGCCAGCGTCAGACCTGCGAGAAGCCCTGCTGCAGAACCGAATTGTCTTCGAATCGTTGCCCACAGCAACGCCACGGAACCGACACCGAGCAACGCCTGTGGAATCAGCATCGCCCACGAATCGAGTCCGAAAATTCGAACCGACAGCGACATCAGCCACAGTGACATCGGTGGTTTGTCGACGGTGATCGAGTTCGCCGCGTCGGAAGAGCCGAAGAAGAACGCCTTCCAGGACACCGACCCTGCCTGTATCGCAGCGGAGTAGAACGAATTGGCCCAGCCGGACGCTCCGAGGCCCCAGATGTAGGCGACGGCAGTGCCGACGAGGAGCGCGCCGAGACCGATCCACTCCCAGCGGCGACTCGACGCCCTCACTGTGCCGCCTCTCCGCCGGTACGGAAAACCCAACGGAGGGCGACGAATCGGCATACCGTTGCGACGAGATTCGCCACCACGAGAACGGCAAGTTCGAGGTGCCGGGATGCTCCTGGTACCCACGCGTGCAGTAACGCCAGTGCACCACTGGTCAGGAGTAGGGCGAAGGCGAAGACGATCAATCCCTGAATCTGATGCTTGCCTGCGCTTTTGGAGCCACGAATCCCGAACGTGAAGGCTCGATTTGCCGCAGTGTTGAACACTGCGGTGATCAGTAGGCCGAAGAAGTTCGCGGCCTGCGCACCGATCAGTGGATGCAGGATCAGATACAGCAGTGCGTACGCTGCGGTGCTCGACACCCCGATGATGCCGAACCTGACCAGCTGTCCGACCATGCCGTGCGGCACACCTCGTACCAGAGGCTCCCGTCCGAGGCTTGTGCGCAACTCGGCGATCGGCAGGGCGCCGGAGGCGAGGGCTCTCCCGACCCGCCAGCACCCCTGCAGATCCTTGATTGCAGTGTCGAGAATGTCGACGCTGCTGTCGGGGTCGTCGACCCAATCCACCGGAACTTCGTGAATACGAAGTCCGACCTTCTCGGCGATGACGAGCAGTTCGGTGTCGAAGAACCAACCGGTGTCCTGAACGAGCGGCAGTAGCTCGTGGGCGACGTCCGCCCGGATGGCTTTGAATCCGCACTGCGCATCCGAGAAACGTGCGCGTAGCGATGTGCGCAGAATCAGGTTGTAACTCCGTGAGATCATTTCGCGTTTCGCGCCACGCACCACCCGCGAGGATCGGTTGAGTCGAGATCCGATCGCGAGGTCGGAGTGTCCGGACACGAGCGGTGCGATGAGCGGCATCAACGCATTGAGATCGGTGGAGAGGTCCACGTCCATGTAGGCCACGACGTCAGCTTCGGACGCCGACCACGCTGCCTTCAGCGCACGCCCGCGTCCCCGGTCGTTCAGGTGATGGACGCGGACTCCGTCGATGTCTGCGGCCAGGGAATGTGCGACGGCGAGGGTCCGGTCTGTGCTGGCGTTGTCGGCGATCGTGATCTGGGCGCGAAAGGGAATGTTCGCATCGAGATGTTCGTGTAGCCGTCGAACGCATTGTTCGAGATCGTCTTCCTCGTTGTACACGGGAATGACCACCTCGAGTGTGGCGGTGGCCGTCGAGTTCGACTCTCGGCCGTATTCTTCGTTCCATCCGGCTCGAAGTAGTGAGTTCGATGTCATGGCACCAGGTTCGGGCCTCGACCTGCGACGTCCCTGCCACCGAGCTGGCAATCAGCTGTGATCCGCCTATCCTTGCAACTATGGCATCGGTCTTCAGCAAGATAATCAGCGGTGAGATTCCGGGACGATTCGTGTGGCAGGACGAGGATGTCGTGGCGTTTCTGACTATTGCCCCGGTCACTCCAGGTCACACGCTCGTCGTTCCTCGCGAGGAAATCGACCAGTGGCAGGACGTCGACGGCGCCACCTTCGCCAAGATCACGGCAGTCGCCCAGATCATCGGCACAGCGGTGCGGTCGGCGTTCGATGCACCGAGGGCCGGTCTGTTGATTGCCGGGCTCGAGGTTCCGCACCTACACCTGCACGTGTTCCCTGCGTACGACATGCGCAACTTCGACATCTCCGGAGCAGACCCGAACCCGTCACCGCAGTCGCAGGACGAGGCCGCGGAGAAGCTGCGTGCCGCGCTCCGCGAGTGTGGCCACGGCGCCAACGTTCCTACCTGATCGGCCGAGCACACATCGTGACCCTGACCGACTCTGCCGTCGACCAACGACGGTCTCTCTCGATCGCCGCCCTCGGCACCCTGCTCACTCTCGTCGCATTCACCGCGCCGCTTGCGACGATCAACTCCACCGCCGCCACACTCGGCAGCGACACCGCCGGTAAGACCTGGATTCTCAGTTCCATGAGCATCGGGCTCAGTGCAGCACTGCTCACCACCGGAACGATGGCCGACGATTTCGGGAGGCGTCGCACGTTCGTTCTCGGCACGCTCGTGCTGGCCGTCGCGTCGGTGATGTGCGCCGTGTCGCCGAATACGGTGATCTTCGTTCTTGCTCGCGTGCTGCAAGGGCTGGGCGGCGCCGCCGTGATCGCGTCGAGCCTTGGAATCATTGCGCATACTCACCCGGCAGGTCCACGACGGGCACACGCCAGTGGTGTCTGGGGCGCCAGCCTCGGCGCCGGAATCGCACTCGGCCCGCTCCTGGTCGCGACGCTCGATCGGCTGGCAACGTGGCGCGACGCGTATTGGCTCGTCGCGGTCGTAGCGGCTCTGCTCGCCGTCGCCGCGAATCGACTCGTGCGGGAGTCGACGTCGGATACCCCTCGTGGACTCGATCCCACCGGCGCGCTTCTGCTGGCGTTCGGGTTGAGTGCTCTTCTCGCTGCCCTTGTCGAAGGGCGCCAAGGATGGGCGCGGCCTCTGCCGTTGAGTCTCTTCGCGGTATCGGCGGTGCTGTTGATCGTCTTCGTCGTCGTCGAACACCGAAGTCGCGCAGCAATGCTCGATCTGAAACTGTTCACCCAACCGGCGTTCGTCGCAGCTACTGTCGCGGCTGTCGTCACCGGTGCCGGGATTATCGCGCTGATGTCGTTCATGTCCGGATTTCTCGGTAACGCCTACAACATCGATGCGTTGGGCGCGGCCCTGTTGCTCTTCGCCTGGTCTGCTACGTCCGTCGTGACAGCCCTTCTCGCACGACATATTCCAGCCCGCGTCACCGGCAGTGTGCAACTGGCAGCAGGTCTGATCGGCGTTGCGATCGGACAACTCGCACTGCTCGGTCTCTCGGTCGACTCGACCTGGCTTCGTCTTCTCCCGGGCCTGCTGTTCGCAGGTGTCGCGAGCGGAGTATTGAACGCAGCACTCGGACGTGAAGCGGTCGCGAGCGTCCCGGCCGGACGTGCCGGGATGGGCAGCGGCGCGAACAACACCGCCCGCTATGTCGGATCTGCGGTAGGGGTGACCGTGGTTGCGGTGTTGGCGGTGCCGCGAGGAACGAGTTCTCCTACCGCGCTCGTCGAAGGCTGGAACTCCGCAGTCCTGTTCACGTCCTCGGTATCGGTAGCGGGCGCCCTGGTCGTGCTGCTCTGCAGGGGAAAGAAGAAGTAGCGCGGCCCTACCCGTCGACGCGCGGTAGTTCGACGCGGAAGGTCGCGCCCTGGCCCGGTGTGCTGTCGACGGTCACGGTCCCGCCGTGTGCGCTGACCAATGCGGCTACGATCGACAATCCGAGTCCGCTGCCACCGCTTTCGCGTGTGCGTGAGGAATCGGCGCGATAGAACCGTTCGAAGACGTGCGCGGATTCTTCTGCCGACAGTCCAGGACCGGTGTCGCGTACTTCCACCAGTGCAGTCGTGTCGATGGTTCCGACGCAGACCGCGATCTCGGCTTCCGCGGGGGTGTGCCGGATCGCATTGCTCATCAAGTTTCCCAGCACTTGACGCAGCCGGGCATCGTCGCCGCTGACCTCTGGAATACCAGGCCCAGGAAGCATTTTCATGGAAATTGTGCGTTCCGGAGATACGGCTTTGGCATCGAGGACTGCGTCGGTCGCCACGGACAGCAGATCGACGGTGTTCATCTCGAGGGGCCGCTGAGCATCCAACCGCGCCAACATCAGCAGATCCTCGACGAGCAGGCCCATCCTGGCCGCTTCACCCTCGATCCTGTTCATCAGCAACGTGATATCGCTCATGGCGCCTTGGCGGTAGAGCTCGGCGAATCCTCTGATCGTCGTCAACGGCGTTCGCAGCTCATGGCTCGCGTCGGCGACGAAGCGTCGCATCTTGTCCTCCGAGGCGCGTGCCGCCTCCTCCGATGCTGCACTGGCCGCGAAGGCACGCTGGATCTGTGTCAGCATTCCGTTCAGGGCCGCCGACAGTTTGCCGATCTCAGTGCGCTCACTGCGTTCGGGAACGCGCTGGTGCAGGTCACCGGCCGCGATCGCGGCGGCAGTCTCCTCGACCTCGACGAGCGGCCGCAGACTGCGGCGAACGACGAAGTATGCGACGACGGCAAGCACTGCGAGAACCACTGCGCCGATGATCGTTTGGAGCACGATCAATCTGTCTACGGTAGTTTCGACCGCGATGAGCGGCTGTGCGACCAGAGTCGAACCGTTCTGGTTGCTGATCGTCAGCACACGCCATTCGGTGCCGCCGCCTTTCGACCCCACGGTAACCGGAGTTCCGATCGGGACACCGTCGGTGTCGGGAACGCCGATGTCTGCATCCGGTGTCAGCACGAATCTCGACTGCCCCGCAGGGTCGGTCACGTCGACGTAGAAGTCGCTCGGCGGTCGACCTTTCGACGCCGACGGCGGCGGCGGCGGCGGGCCGTCGAGACCCCGCGGTTCGGCCCAGGTGCGGGATGCCTCGACGAGAGACTGATCGACACGTCGGACCAGCGAGGTCTCGAGTGTCGACGTCACAGCGAGTCCCGACGCCAGAAGGCCGGCAGCGACGAGTAGAAGCAGCGCCGCCACCAGAGTGAATCGCAGTGGAATGTTGCGAAGTCTCACCGCGGCTGCCGCATGACGTAGCCGACGCCCCGAAGGGTGTGGATGAGAGGCTGGGCCCCGGTGTCGACTTTGCGACGCAGGTAGGACACGTACGATTCGACGACCCCGACCTCACCGCCGAAGTCGTAGTGCCACACGTGATCGAGAATCCGCGGCTTGCTGAGCACCGTGCCCGCATTGACCATGAAGTAACGCAGGAGTGTGAACTCGGTGGGTGAGAGCGAAACCGGTTCGCCTGCCTTCCACACTTCGTGAGTGTCGTCGTCGAGTTCGATGTCCGCGAAAGAGATTCGCGACGGCGGCGTCTCTTCCGTCTTTCCCGACCGCCGAAGAATGACGCGCAGGCGAGCAACGACCTCTTCGAGGCTGAACGGCTTGGTGACGTAGTCGTCGGCACCGAGAGTCAGTCCGCTCACCTTGTCCTCGACGGAATCACGGGCGGTGAGAAACAGCGCTGGTGCGTCGACGCCGTCTGCCCGTAATCGACGAAGAAGCCCGAAGCCGTCCATGCCCGGCATCATGACGTCGAGGATCACCGCGTCGGGGCGAAAAGTTCTCGCCTTGTCCAGACCTTCCGGACCCGAAGCGGCAGTCTGGACCTCGAAGCCTTGGAATCGGAGACTGACCGACAGCAGTTCCCGAATCGTCGGTTCGTCGTCGACAACCAGTACACGAGCGTGCGGAGGATGGCTCACACCACCATCATGAACCGGACGCCTGCGCACTCGCTGGACGCTCGCTGTGATGTTCCTGTGAACCTGTACGTTGCGGTACGGTCGTGCCAGTCTTTTGTGACGAGCGGACGAGCGCACCGTACCCGGCCTGCGACAAGACGGTGCATGGGAGTGTTGTACGCATGGCTTGGTTGATTTTGGTCGTCTCCGGCGCCTTCGAAGCCGTCTGGGCAACGGCCCTCGGCAAGTCCGACGGATTCTCCAAACTTGGTCCGACGATCGTGTTCGCGGTCGCTCTCGTGATCAGCATGGGCGGTCTCGCGCTCGCGATGCGCACGCTACCGACCGGCACCGCCTACGCGGTCTGGGTTGCGATCGGCGCCGCGCTCACCGTGACCTACGCAATGATCACCGGCGACGAGGCCGCGTCGTGGATCAAGGTCGCGCTGCTGATGGGCATCGTCGGCTGTGTGGTCGGCTTGAAGGTCCTTTCATGATGTCTCCAGCGGTTACAGTAAAACCATGAACTGGGTGTCGGCGATCACATTCCCTGCGCGTGCCGGGATCGCGATGACGGAAACTGCGCTGCAAGTGACCAGCACGGTCCTCTCCACGACCCGATTCGTGCTGGAGTCCGGCGCGGCCCAACCGTCGAACCTCGCTTCCCTTGCCAATCCTCGGGGTGGGACCATGCAGTTGCTCACCCAACTCGGGCAACTGACCTCGGAAGATCGCGCCTTCGGCAACGCCCTTCGCGAAGGTGGGCCGCTGGATCGACTCCTCGCGCCCGGTGGTGTCGTCGACCGATTGACTGCGGAGGAAGGCACGCTGGAACGACTGCTGGCCGACGGCGGCCCCGTCGATCGAGTCACCGCCACAGGCGGGCCACTCGACAGGTTGCTCGCCGAGGACGGCCCCCTCGAACGTCTACTGGCCGGGGATGGTCTTCTCGATCGGCTCACGAGGGAGGGCGGGGCCATCGAGCGCGCACTCGAGGAGGGCGGCCTGCTCGAACAACTGCTCTCCGAGGGCGGTGCCATCGAACGCCTGACGGCCAAGGGCGGTCCCCTCGATCAGCTCGTCAGCCTGTCCGAGACGTTGGCTTCGCTTGCCCCGAACCTGGAACGCATGGGGGTCAGTGTCGACATCCTGCAGGATTCGGTCGAGATACTTTCCGCTGCCGTCAATCCGCTCGGCGAACTGGTCGGACGGCTCCCCAATCGCTGGCTCAAAGGGAAGCAGCCCGTGTCCGAGCTTCAGTGAAGGTGTCGATCGAAGAAATCGAACACCCGGGCAAAGGCGTCTTCGGCCTGCTCTTCTTTGAAGCCGAGACCGCTGATCCGTCGTAGAACCGCAGCTTTCCTGTTGCCGGGCAGCGCGTTCGCGAAACCATGACCTGCGCCTGGATACGTCTTCACATCATGCGGGATTCCCTTGTCGGACAACACTTTTTCGAGCTTCTTGCCGGCACCGATCAAGCTCGGATCGTTCTTTCCGTACGAAGCGACGATCGGGCATGCACCGTCGAGTGCTTTCTCCATATCTTTCGGCGAGACGCCGTAGAACGGCGCGCTCGCCCTGAAACCCCTCGGCGCCAACAGCAGAGCAAATCCACCTCCCATGCAGAACCCGACGATCCCGACGCTGTCGGTCACATCCTCACGCGCGAGCAGATACTCCCGAGCCCCGAGCAGATCGTCCACGGCGGCGCCGCTCTGTCCGAGAAGCGCACGGAAGACCCCGACGACGCACTTACGCATTCCGCCCCGGCTGTACAAGTCGGGAGCCAGCGCAAGGTAGCCCTGATCGGCGAACCGGCGCGCGATATTTCTGGCGTCCTCGTTCAGTCCGAATGCGTCGTGCACGATCACGACACCGGGCCACGGCCCTTCCCCAGTGGGCACTTCCAGTGCAGCGGAAACAGGACCTGCTGGAGTCTCGAGCTGAATGTCGGCCATATCCGAGGTTAACCCGCCGAACGTAGGCCCCGCGCGATGACGAGACGCTGAATCTGGTTGGTGCCCTCGAAGATCTGCGTGATCTTTGCATCCCGCATGTACCGCTCGACACGGAAGTCTCGGGTATATCCGTATCCGCCGAACACCTGGACGGCGTCGGTTGTCACCTTCATCGCGGCATCGGTGGCTATGAGCTTGGCGACGGATGCGCTTCGCGAGTAGTCGAGCCCGCTGTCGCGGCGTCGGGCGGCGTCGATATATGTAGCTCGGGCAGAGTCGACGGCGGCTGCCATGTCGGCCAGCAGGAATCCGAGGCCTTGATGGTCGACGATCTTCTTGCCGAACGTCGTGCGTTCGTTCGCGTAGGCCACCGCGTCGTCGAGGGCCGCTTGGGCGATTCCGACGGCGACCGCGGCAATACCGAGACGGCCGGAATCGAGTGCGCTGAAGGCGATCTGCAGGCCCTGCCCTTCGGTACCGATGCGGCGTTCGGCTGGAAGGTAGGCGCCGTCGTAGTGCGCCGATGTCGTCGGTACCGAGTGCAGTCCCATCTTCTCCTCGGGTTTGCCGAAGGTGAGCCCGTCGAGGTTCTTGGGCACCAGGAAGCAGGAGATGCCCTTCGATCCCTCACCAGTGCGTGCGAAGAGATTGTAGAAGTCGGCGATGCCGCCGTGGGTGATCCACGCTTTCGCTCCCGTGACGGAGTATCCGTCGCCGGATGGCACCGCCTTGCAGGTAAGGGCGGCGGCGTCGGATCCTGCCTGCGGCTCGGACAGGGAGTAGGCACCGATCTGCGAGCCACCGAGCATCTCCGGCAACCAGCGTTGCTTCTGCTCTTCGGTTCCGAATGCCAGTAGCGGCGAGCAGGCGAGGCTGTGCACGCTGACGGCTACGGCAACCGCGGCCCATCTCGACGCCAACTCTTCGAGGACCTGGAGGTAGACCTCGTACGGCTGCGCTCCGCCACCCCATTCCTCGGGGAACGGCAGGCTGAGCAACCCTGCCTCACCGAGCTGAGCGAACACGCCGTCCGGGTACGTCTCGGCTTTCTCGTGTGCGTCGACGATCGGGGCGAGCACTTTGTCCGCGACGTCACGGGTGAGCTGGATGAGATCTTTGGCTTCCTCGGTGGGCAGCAGGCGATCGACGGGCACTGGGCACTCCTCACGAAACCACGGACAGTACTGCAATCACGCTCACGGTACTGCATACAGTACTGCGGCGTCGAGTGCAGTACCATTTCGCGGTATGACCGCAGCTCACGCGACTGTCCGGCGCGCCCAGCTCTTCGACCAACTGGTCGCACTGTTCCTCGACGAAGGATTCGCGCACCTGACGCTCGAGGACATCGCGGCACGCCTGCGCTGCAGCAAGTCGACGCTGTACACATTGGCGGGGAGCAAGGACGAGCTCGTGCGGACCGCGACCATTCACTTCTTCCGTGGCGCAACCGACCGGGTCGAGGCATCCATCGCCACCGTCGACGGGACCGGCGCGCGACTGACCGAGTACCTGTCGGCGGTCGGCGTCGCACTGCAACCCGCGTCGGCGCAGTTCATGGACGATCTCGCAGCCTTCCCCCCCGCCCGCGAGGTCTACGAGCAGAACACCGCTATTGCTGCCGAACGCGTGCAGCAACTGATCGACGAAGGCACTTCGGCCGGGGACGTCCGCGGAGTCCACGCCGTCTTCGTTGCCGATGTAACTGCAACGACGATGGCTCGAATCCAGAGCCGCGAGGTGGCCGAGCGCACCGGGCTCGAAGACTCGCAGGCTTATGCCGAACTGGCCGCGCTGCTCACCACCGGCATCACCTGATCGAGCGCGCTTCGGCGGATTCTCGTTACCGGCCCCGCCAAAGTCGACAGTGACGCCCATCGTGCCTGCTCGCCCGGTGTAGGCGAACGAAATGTCGTCTCCACCGGTAAGGGTTACAGTTCGAGAGGATCGACCCGCCCAGACCGACTCCCCCGGCAGTCCGGCATCGCCGTTCGGCCCCGAGACGTGACCCGCAGGGAGATATAGATGCGCAACGTCTTTCGCGTGTTCTCGCGAGATGTCAGACGGCTCGCGCTCGTGCGCAAAGCGTGGATCGTCATCCTCGGCGTCATGATCACCCCATCGCTGTACGCCTGGGTCAATATCGCGGCGTTCTGGGATCCGTTCTCGGAAACTGCGAACGTCAGCGTCGCGGTCGTGAACCAGGACGAGGGTGGCACCTCGACCGCAACGGGTGATGTCGACGTCGGCAGTCAGCTGATCGACCAACTCGAAGTGAACGATCGACTCGGGTGGCAGTTCATGGACGAGAACGACGCGATGGAGGCGGTCCGGAGCGGATCGAGCTACGCCGCCATCATCATCCCACCGGATTTCACCCGTGATCTCCTCAGTATCACCTCCGGCGCCTTCACGCCCCCCACCCTCACGTACTACGTGAACGAGAAGGCGAACGCGGTCGCTCCGAAAATCACCGACGTCGGCGCAACCACCCTCGACACGCAGGTCAACAGCACTTTCGTCTCGGTCGTCGCCAAGGCGGTCGCCGAGGAGTTGACCGACACCGGCGACGATGTCGAACGCAGGCTGAAAGACGCCCAGAACAACACCGTCGACGTGCTCGATCGAGCGGTCGGCACGGTTGCGTCGGCGCGCGAGCGGATCGGAGATATCAAGGAGGGGCTGTCCAGCGCCCGGGGCGGTCTCGGTTCTGCGGGAGACACGCTCGGCACGGTCGACGCCACACTGGGCGAGGTACAGACCGCCGTCGGCCAGGCTCGAGAGATCGCAGACGAGGCGCAGCAGGAACTGGCCGACTTCACCGGCTCGTTGACGACCGCCTACGTCTCGGGCGCCACGCTCCTGGCCGACGCCGCGTCGACGCTGAACGGGTCGGTCGCGAGGGTGACGTCGGGGCTCGAGCGCGCAGGCGTCGCAGTCGGCTCCGGGCTGGACGATGCCGACGAGGTCGTCGCCAGAACCGGCGAAGCACTCGGTGAAGTCCAGGCGCTGCTGGCCGCGACGGTTCCGAATTCCGAGCTGTCCGCTCGGTTGAGCGAGGCTGTCACCGCGCTGCAGGACCGCATCCCCGACGACCAGAACATCCTCGCCCGCGTGCAGCAACTCAACTCCGTCGTGGCCGAGGCGACGACGGCGATCCGGAGCTCGGCGGACGCCATCGACACCGCCGCGCAGGCTGCGGGTTCCTCGGCGCGGTCCGTCCGCGACGTTCTGTTGCTGACAGGGCCGGAACTCAACGGCGCGATGTCGCGACTGTCGGCAAGCGCGGGGGCCCTGTCCTCGGCGATCGACTCACAGCGCGCACAGCTGGGGCAGGCGCAGAATCTGCTCACGAGTCTCGGCGTCCAACTCGATGCGACGTCGACGGCACTCGACTCGCTCGACGGCAATCTCGCCGGGGTGGAGGCCGGACTCGATCGTGTGCGGACGGATGTGGTCGCGCTCAGCACGGCGGACGCCTGGGACACGCTCCGCACACTGACAGGACTCGATGCCGAACAGATCGCGCAGTTCATGGCATCGCCCGTAGAGGTGGACGAACACCCGGTGTTCCCGGTCGCGGCCTACGGCTCTGCGATGGCACCCCTGTTCGCGAACCTCTCGCTCTGGATCGGCGCGTTCGTGCTCGTGGTCATCTTCAAGCTCGAAGTCGATGAAGAGTCGATCGACGGGCTGACGGTCAGGCAGGCCTATCTCGGGCGGTGGATGCTGCTCGCCGCGATGGGCGTCGTCCAAGCGTTGGTCCTCTCGATCGGCAACCTCGTCATCGGCGTGGAGACGGTCGGTGCTCTCGCGTTCGTGGCCACCAGCGTGCTCATCGGGTCGGCGTACCTGAGCATCATCTACGCGCTCTCGGTCGCCCTCGGATATGTGGGCAAGGGGCTGTGCATCCTGCTCGTCATCGTGCAGATCCCCGGCGCTGCGGGCCTGTATCCGATCGAACTGATGCCGGGGTTCTTCCGCGCCCTGTACCCCGCTCTCCCGTTCACCTACGGTATCGACGCCATGCGGGAGACGATCAGCGGCTTCTACGGTGACCACTACTGGAAGAACATGGCAGCTCTGGCGGGGTTCGTCGCCCTGTCGTTCCTCCTCGGGCTCGTCCTCCGTATCCGGCTCGGCAACTTCGCTTTACTGTTCAGCCGCAGGATCGCCACCACGCAGCTGTTCGTGACCGAGGACGTTCACATCACCGGGCGCCGCTACCAGCTGCCGCAGATCATCCATGCACTGTCGAACGGGGGACGATACCGGCGGGTCGTCAGGGCCAGGGCACGTCGCTTCAGGCAGAACTATCCAACTGTGCTGCGGGCCACCTTCGCCGTCACCCTCATGGTCATGCTGTCCCTCGGACTCCTCGCGTGGCTGATCCCCGGCGGTAAGGCCCCGCTCCTCGGCCTCTGGGTGCTGTTCTCTCTGCTCGTCATCGGCTTCCTCGTGACGCTCGAATACATCGAGCAGAGTATCGGCTTCGCCGAAGAACTGGGTGAGATGTCCGACACCGAACTGCGCCGCGTGCTCGTGCGTACCGGCACCGGGCACGATGCGACGTTCCCGAGTACATCGAAGATGGATGAGGAGAGGGAGACACCCGACGTGGATTCCGACGAGCGAGTCGAACGGGGTGAGCGCGAGTGAGGAACGCCTGGACGCTCGTTCGCCGCGACCTGCGTCGCAGCACCACCAACGTGATGGCGATCATCGTCCTGGCAGGGCTGGTCATGATCCCCTCGCTGTTCACGTGGTTCAACGTCATTGCCACCTGGGACCCGTTCGGCAACACCAAGAACCTCACGGTCGCGGTGGCCAACACCGACGAGGGGTACCAGAGTGCTCTCATCCCGCTACGGGTGAACATCGGCGAGCAGGCAATCTCCGCGCTGCGGGCGAACAACGATCTGAACTGGGTGATCACCTCACGGGACGACGCGATCGAAGGCACGAGGTCGGGCGAGTATTACGCCGCCCTCGTGCTACCGCCGGAGTTCAGCACCGACATGATGACGTTCTACGAGGACGGCGGTCAGCGGACCGCGATCGAGTACTACACCAACGAGAAGAAGAACGCGCTCGCCCCCAACATCACCGAACAGGGCGCGACCGAGGTGTCGACGAACATCAACGAGGCCTTCGCCGCCACGCTCGGTGAAGTAGGACTACGGATCATCTCCTCGCTCTCCGAGGAACTGAACGACCCCGACACCCAGGCCGCCTTGTCCCGCCTCGAGGCGGGAGTCGGTCAGATCGCGGCGCAGCTCCGGTCGGGCGCAGGCACCGCGGATATTTTCACCGCACTGATCTCATCGAGCGTCCCACTGGTGACAAGCGCCTCGGACCTGGCCGCGTCTTCGGGACGCGCGCTGCAGCAGGCCTCCGACGCCATCAGCGGCGGTGCAGATGCCGCACGTTCGCTGACGTCGACTTTGACCTCGGCGGCAGGTTCGCTCGGCGGCGCGCTGTCGGCGAGCGACGCGAGCTATCAAGCGGTGTCGGACCGCATCGACGACGTCTATGCATCACTCGATGACCAATCGAGCAGCAGCGCGGACACCGTCGAGGCGTTGGCAGCACGGGTACAGACGCAGGTCGATCAATATGTCCGCGCGCGTGACAGTGCCGTGGCCACGGTCGCGCCGCTGATCCCCGACATCGCCAGGGGCGCTTTCGACCTCGTAGTCTCACGGCTCGACAACGCCATCGCGCGCCAGCAGGCGCTGCGGGACGGCCTCGAGAACGCGGCGTTGCAACTGCGCAACAACAACGCCGACACGGGCGCCGCCCGCCAGGAGGCACTCGGCCTGGTGGCTGACGCGAGGGAGGCCATCGAGAGCGCCAAGAATGCCTACGACACCAGCCTGAGGCCGAAGCTGGAGGCCCTCGGCTCCACACTGTCCTCGATCGACGACGGCATAGCGACGGTCGGCAACGACCTGTCCACTGCTACGGCGACACTCTCCGGCGGTACGGACAAACTTCTCGATCGTCTCGCACAGGCACAGTCGACGACCTCGTCGGTCTCTGATTCCCTCACGGATGCGGCCGACCGCTTCGACGGACTGTCCATGGCGTTGGCGGAGGCCATCGACACGGGAGACCTCCGCGCACTCACCGACGCAATCGGCAACGACCCGGGGATGCTGGCCACCTCGTTGTCGAAACCCGTGCAGCTCGAGCGGGTGCCGGTGTTCGCCGTGGCCAGCTTCGGTAGTGCGATGACCCCGCTGTACTTGATGCTCGGATTGTGGGTCGGCGCGTTACTGGCGTCGGTGGCGATCCGCGTCGATGTGCCGGTGGGCGCGCTGCCGCAAGGAGAGTCGTTGACTCCCGATCAGACCTACATCGGGCGGTACGGGATCTTCGCACTCGTCGGGTTCGCGCAGAGCACACTCGTCAGCATCGGCTTGATCCTGTTCGTCCAGGTGGAGCCCGCACACCCGTGGCTGCTGATACTTGCCGCCTGGGTGAGCTCCCTCGTGTTCACGCTGATCACGTACACGTTCGTCGTAGCATTCGGCAATGCGGGCAAAGCGCTGTCGGTACTTCTACTCGTCTTCCAGATCGCCGGTTCCGGGGGCGCATACCCATTGCAGGTGCTCCCACAGTGGTTCCCGAACATCAGCCCGTTCCTACCGGGGACGCATGCCGTCGACGCGATCCGCTCAGCCATCGCAGGGGTCTACGACGGTGACTACTGGATGGCGTTGGGTTGGCTCGTACTGTTCATCGTGCCGATACTGCTGCTGGGGTTCGTGCTTCGGCGGCCGTTGATGGATTACAACAAGAACCTGTTGCGCGAACTCGAGTCGACCAAGCTCATGTGACGGCCTGGCGGCGAGCAAGATGCTTCGAAACATGGGTGCCTTCCACTGCTTTCATCGCACCCAGGTTTCATGGCGCCCACGCGCTTCGCTCATAGCTCTCGCGCAAGTAGCGCCTGTCGATCTCGTACTTCCTGCACGGCCGAGCGGATCAGATCGGAGTCGGATCCGTCTGCCCTCGAACCGATTTCGAGCTCGATGACGTCGTTCAGCACTCGCGCGGGCAAGCTCTGCACGAGCTGTGGACGCACGGGGAGTACGCCCACCACGAAAATTTGCTCGACCGTCTTCGTGTCGTACATCTCGGCGACGATCTCGGCGACGGTCTTCTCACCTGCGCGGCGTCGTGGCGGAGTGTCGGACTCGACCGTCACCGAACTCGTCGCGACGCCCCGGGCATCGAAAGTGTCGATATCGGCGCCTCGTTGATCCACCGATACGACAACGTAAGGTCCTGCATCGTCGAGCGGATCGGGTTCGGTGTCCACTCTCGGAACACCGACGAACCGGGCCTCGGTCGGCTCGGCCCCCGACTCCAGGTCCGACGCGTCCCGCGCAGCCTCGACAGGCGCCCCTGCGGATACCGCATCGTTCACCGAATCCGTCTGCATATGCTCGCGCTCACTGCTCGTCGACATCTGAAGGGGGTGCCCAGGTCTCCGAGCGCCAAACATCACGACCGTAGTGTCTGCACCGAGACGTACCGTAGGACTCATGACACTTCGCTCCGCGGACGCCGTGGTGATCGGCGCCGGACACAACGGACTCGTAGCCGCGGCTGCGCTGGCAGACGCAGGCTGGGACGTAGTGATTCTGGAGGCAGGCCCCGAAGCCGGTGGCGCTGTCCGCAGTGCCGAGCTCATACCAGGATTCAGCAGTGATCTCTTCAGTGCCTTCTATCCGTTGGGGGCCGCGTCGCCCGTGATGACCTCACTCGACCTCGAGCATCACGGCCTGCGGTGGTCGCGTTCGCCCACCGTCTACGGCCACGCACGCTCCTCGATGGACGAGTCCGCCCCCGTCGTCCACAACGACGTCGCCGATACCGCCGCAGCTCTGGCCGAATACGACCGTCGCGACGGTGATGCCTGGTTCGACCTGTTCGATCAGTGGACGAAGATCCGAAAACCGATGCTCGATGCCTTCTTCGGACCATTTCCGCCGGTGCGCGCCGCTGCGTCGTTGGCGAGAACCTTGGGTGCCGCGGACACACTGCGGTTCGGGCGGTTCATGGCTCTACCAGCACGCATCATGGCGCACGAACTCTTCCGGAGTGAGGCCGCCAGGTGCCTCTTGCTGGGCAATGCCATGCACGGTGACGCCCCTTCCGACGCGCCCGTCAGCGGTGCGATGGGGTATCTGCTGACGATGTTGGCCCAGGACGTCGGATATCCAGTGCCGACGGGTGGCGCGAGCAAGCTCGCCGGCGCGCTCGTGAGCCGTGCAGGCAAGGCGGAACTGCGTTGCGGCAGCCCGGTCGATCGCATCGATGTCGCGGGCGGACGTGTGTCAGCGGTTCATACGAAGGGTGGAGACACGGTGTTCGTCCGTCGGGCCGTGATCGCCGACGTCTCCGCACCGATGCTCTACGGTTCCTTGCTTCCGGCCGACGCGGTACCCCGGCGGGTGCACGAGGATCTCCGCAACTTCGAATGGGACACCCCGGTGGTGAAGGTCAACTACGCCCTCGACCGACCCATCCCGTGGCGCTCGGCAAGCCTCTCGGGTGCCGGGACCGTGCATCTGGGCGCCGACGACGACGGCCTGGTCCGATGGTTGGCCGATCTGACCACCGGGGTGCTCCCGGAACGTCCGTTCATGCTGTTCGGGCAGATGACCACGGCAGACGCCTCCAGATCGCCGGCGGGCACCGAGAGCGCCTGGGCGTACACGCATTTGCCGCGCGGAGTGAGCGACGACGCGTCGGCCGATACGGTCGCCGACCGGGTACGCGATGTGCTCGAAGAACACGCACCAGGGTTCAGTGGGTCGATCATCGCCGAGGTGGTCCAGCGTCCGTCCGATCTGATGGCCGAGAACGGCAATCTCTACGGCGGCGCGGTCAACGGCGGAACCGCACAGTTGCAGCAGCAGTTGATCTTTCGCCCGACACCCGGACTCGGACGTTCGGAAACCGTCGTCGAGGGACTGTTCCTCGGTAGCTCTTCTGCGCATCCTGGAGGAGGAGTTCACGGAGCAGCTGGGATGAACGCTGCGCGAGCGGCATTGGGTCAGCAGGGCCCGCTAGGCCGGATACGAAAAAAGGTGACCAGCTCCTTACTGGAGCTGGTCACCCGAGATCGAGAGGAACGTTAGCGCTTCGATGCTGCTTCGACGGCGTCGGCAACTCGATCGAAGACCTGCACGGCAGGTTGAAGAGACGCAGCCTCCAACAACCGATGTACCGGGTGTCCTTCTACGAGCGACCAGCTCGACCCTGCTTCTTCGGTCGCACTGTCGAGCGCACTGAAGACGGTAAGGCCGGCGATGCCGAAGAAGCCGACATCGGACAGGTCGAGTACGAGATGCCGGTGAGCGTCGATGCGGGTGGATGCGAACTCGGTCAGCATCGGTGCACTACGGATATCGATGTCGCCGTGCACGCTGACAACGAGCGCAGCCGAGCCGAACGGTACGGCTCGAAAGATTGCGGCGGTAGCAGCCACGGATACCGAGGTGTCTGCTGTGGCATGAGTATTCATTGCGGCCTGGTTGTGTGCGGTTGCGTCGTCTTCGACACCGCGTGGAGTAACAGTCATAGCCATCCCATCGTCTTTTCGATCGGGAGGGAAACGGTACGAGAGCGGTGACAGTCGAATGTGAACATCAGTTCCGCTAACGGCTGAGACAGCCAGGGCGTCTCCCCCGACAACGGCTGTTAGCTCAACCTCGATCAACCCTACGTTACTCGGGCCGTCCCGCATAGTGAAGGCGAATCGAACACCGAGATCTCAGGTGATTCGCGGAAGCAGTTCCTCGTGATGCGCACGCATCGAGCCGATCAAAGCGACGAAAACTCGATGAGCCGCAGCAAGATCCGAGTCGGGCACATCGGCAAGCGCGGAATTGGTACGCATACCGAGTGGACCGAAGAATTCACGTGCGACGGCCATGCCGTGGTCGGCATAGCGGAGAATCACTTTTCGACGGTCACGTTCGTCTTTTTCTCGTCGTATATGACCCGACTCGATCATCCGCTCGACCAAGTACGTCATGGCTGCGGACGACAACCCGAGCCGAGCGCCGAGTTCGCCCGTCGTCAGCGGCGTGCCTTCGACGTCGGCGACCATGATCAGGAGCAGTGCACGAAAATCGTTGTGTCGCAGTTCGTGTTGCGCTCCGAAGGCCCGCCCGATCTCCTCGGAGACAGCGGACAGCGCACGTACGTCGGAGGAGATTTTCGATTCCAACTCGCTTCGATCGGCCACTGCGGTCCTCTCTCTTCGAAGATGCGCTCAGACTATCCGCACGCCCGACGGCTGATCTTGCCGGTTGATTAATGTCTCAGTTAGTGAGATTGTTTGCCTGTGGACAGCTCACGCCGTGACGACGGCTTCTGGATCGGATTCGCCCGGATTGTCACCTCACGCCGGTCGTGGGCAGTCGCGCTTGCCGTCCTGGTGCTCTCGCTAGGGTTCATGGCCCTCGTCGGCGAGAACGACTCGGCCGGGAGCGCACCGTCCTCGGTGCCACCCGCAGCTGAGTCCGCCCAGGTCACCGAGTTGCTGACCCAATTCCCCGGCGCAGACACCGCACCGGCGATACTCGTTGTCAGTCGATCCGATGGCGAAGCGTTGTCCGAAGCCGACCTGGCGGCCGCACAACAAGCCCTCGATCGGACCGCGGCCGCCGCAGGCACCGACACCGGTTCGCCTCCGCTCGTGCCGGCACCCGACGGCAAGGCAACGCTCGGCCTGGTTCCGATAGACAGTTCGCTGTCCGGGTTCACACTCGACGACCTCGTCACCTCGCTTCGCACCGCTGCCGTCGACGGCCTTCCCGACGGCCTCGACGCGCAGGTGACCGGCGGGCCGGCATTCGGCGCCGACATTGCGAACTCGTTCTCCGGCGCCAACTTCACCCTTCTCGCGGTCACCGCACTCGTGGTCGCGATCCTTCTCATCGTGACGTACAGATCGCCTGTCCTGTGGCTGGTTCCGCTCCTCGTCATCGGCTTCGGCGATCGCGTCGCCACCTCCGTCGGAACAGCACTAGCCGAGGTGACCGGCCTGTCGTTCGACGGTTCCACCTCCGGAATCACCAGCGTTCTGGTCTTCGGAGCGGGTACGAATTACGCGTTGCTGTTGATTTCGAGATATCGGGAAGAGTTGCGCGCCGAGCCCGACCATCGACGCGCACTTGCCAGGGCCGTCCGTCACGCCGGGCCTGCAATTCTCGCCAGCAACGCCACCGTCGTGCTGGCATTGCTGACGCTTCTACTGGCAATCCTGCCCAGTACCCGCAGCCTGGGTGCACTCGCAGCCGCAGGCCTCGTCGTCGCAGCCGTGTTCGTCCTCCTCGTCCTCCCTCCCCTACTGGCACTGTTCGGACGGAAGTTGTTCTGGCCCTTCATCCCAGGCCCTGACGATCGCGACACCGCCACCTCCGGGGCGTGGTTCTCGATCGCGGCAGCAGTGTCACGACATCCTGCCCGCACGGCATCGATCACGATCGTTGCGCTCCTCGCCTGTGCCGGCGCGCTTTTCGGAACCGGAATCGGCCTGTCGCAGACCGAGCAGTTCCGGGTATCCGCCGAATCCGTCGAAGGCTTCGAAACACTCTCCGAGCACTTCCCCGCAGGTCTGGCAGATCCGACGACAGTGATCGGGAAGACCGATTCGGCTGCCGAGATCGAGTCCGTACTGGCAGCAAACGACGCCGTCACCTCGTTCACCCGTGGCGCCGACTCCGGTACCGGCCTGACTCGATGGTCCGTCGTATCCGACTCGCCGCCCGCATCCGAGGAAGCATTCGCCGTCATCGAGGACCTACGCGGTTCGCTGAAGGACCTTCCCGATGCCGAGGCGCTCGTCGGCGGCAGTGACGCCCAAGCCCTCGACACCAGTGACGCCGCCGCCAGGGACCGGCTCGTCGTCGTGCCCGCCATCCTGATCGTCGTTCTCGCCGTGCTGCTCGTGCTGCTTCGTGCCGTCGTCGCGCCGCTGGTACTCGTCGGCACTACGGTTCTCAGCGCGCTCGCGGCCCTGGGCATCGGTAGCTGGGTGAGCCTGCACATCTTCGGGTTCCCGGCTCTCGACGACAACGTTCCGCTGTTCGCCTTCCTGTTCCTGGTCGCCCTCGGCGTCGATTACACGATCTTCCTCGTCACGCGTACCAGGGAGGAGACGCCCGGCCACGGCACTCGGGCGGCCATCGTGCGCGCGGTGGGAGCAACGGGTGGTGTCATCACGAGTGCAGGCATCGTGCTGGCCGCAGTGTTCTGCGTGCTCGGCGTCCTTCCGCTCATCACACTGACTCAGCTCGGCATCATCGTCGGCCTCGGCATTCTGCTGGACACCTTCGTGGTGCGCACGTTGGTCATTCCAGCCCTGTTCACCCTCATCGGCCCGGGGATATGGTGGCCGAACACATTCGATTCCAGCAGTATCGAACTGGTGGGACAAAAGGAGTGAAATCCATGAAGGTACATTCGATGCTCACACGCGCACTCGTTGCCGGTGCGTGCGCCACGGGGATGCTGCTCGCCGGCGGAATCGCGCAGGCAGCACCTGCCCCGTCGGGTTCGGCTGGATTCGAACCCCTCGCCCCCATCCCATCCCTCGATGTCGCTGAATACCAGGGCACCTGGAATCAAATTGCCGCCGTACCGCAGCCGTTCAACCTCGAATGCGCGCGCGACACACAAGCCAAGTACACGCTGATCGATCCGGCGAACGTGCGCGTGGAGAACACGTGTACCACCTGGAACGGGGAGCAGAACTACATTCTCGGCAACGCCCGCGTCAACGACACGGTGACGAATGCCCAGCTGCACGTGAGCTTTCCGGGCGTACCGACCCAGGAGAACCCCGAAGGGCCGACCAACTACATCGTCGCCTACATCGCGGACGACTACTCCTGGGCATTCGTCGGAGATCCGTTCCGGACTTCGGGTTTCGTCCTCTCCCGCTCATCCGAAGCGAGCCCGGAGAAGTTCCGTGAAATCCGTGCCGTCGCCGAATCGCTCGGCTACAACTCGTGCCTGATACTCACCTCGCCGACACCGGGCGGAGCGGCGGGCATACAGCCCCTCTGCACCGTCTAGGAATTCGCATGTGAGTGGAATCAGCTCTCGGCGAGGGCTTTCCACTCACATGCGAAGAGTCGCGCTACTCGACCTCGAGCGCGACCTTTCGTAGTAGGTGTGCCAATGCCTCGGTTTCATCCTGACTCAGCCCGACGAGCAGTTCGCGATCACGTGCGAGTCGCAGCGGAAAGACGGTGTCGACCAATTCGATTCCGGTAGCGGTGAGTTGCAACAGCACAACTCGCGCGTCGCGGTCCAGGCGGAGTCGCTCGACCAACCCTTCCTTCACCAGACGTTCCGAGATCTTGGTGGTGGATGCCCCACTGAGCATCGTCACCGAGGTCACTTCGCTCGCTCGTAGTGGTCTTCCGGCTCGGCGCAGCGCGCTCAAAACGTCGAACTCGGCCCGCGACACTCCGCTCGGCGCGAGGGTGGAATCGAGTAGGTGGTTGGCCTGGGCAGCGATCCTGCCGATTCGCGCGAGAACTTCGATCGGCGAAGTGTCGGTGTCCGGAAAAAGGGCGACCCACTCGCGGCGGACCTGATCGACGAAGTCTCCGCCAGATTTCTGCACCGAGGTCATGACATCCACCTTACGGCCCTGGTCACGGGCGGCAGTATTTACTTCACTAGTAAAATACTTATAAAGTATCGGGGTGCCTGTTTCCATTACCCGAATCGCCCGCACCCGTTCTGCGCTCGCCCACGCCGCTTCGCGAGCGGCCTGGCGCCAGGCGATGACGCTCGGGCAGGCCGATGCGACTATCGCGCCGGCCCTGCGGGTCGGCGCAGCCATCGCCGTCGTTCTCATCGGTGGAGGCATTCTCGGCAGGCCCGAACTCGCCGGCTTCGCTGCGCTGGGTGCCCTGTGCAGCGCCTTCGCGCGACACGAGCCGTACCCACGGCGCGCAGGAAAGTTGGCGCTGGTCGGTGGCTCGATAGTTCTCTGGGCGACAGTGGGCGCCGCGCTCGGCACGATGACGGACTCCTCTGCCCTCGAGATAGTCGCAATCTCCCTGACGGCCGGCATCGCGGCACTTGTCCTGTCGGCCTTCTCGATAACCGGACCGGGCCCGGTCATCCTCGTGTTCGCGTCGACCGCTGCCGTCGGGTTCGCGGATGCCGCCGGGGACGTGGCCGAAGTGTTCGTTTCGGTGTCCATCGGCGCTGCCATCGGATGGGTGGCAGCAATGCTCCCGGCCTTGCTGCATCCGGTCGGGCCCGCGCAACTCGCGGTCGCCCGCGCTCTCGCGGCCACCGACTCGAGGCAAGACGGCACCGCCCGAGCAGCGCTCGAACGCGCTCGCCTGATCGTTGCACTCAACGCACGGCAGGGGCCGCGTGCACACAGCCTCGGGCTGACCACTCTCCTCGACGACGCCGAGAACCTGCTCGATGCCTGGGCACGTGGCGAAGATCCCTCTCATGCAGCCGAACTCCTCGCTCACGAGCGCGCACTGCGAAAGATGCGCAGGTACGACACGTTGCCGATGCGCGCTGCCGAGCTCGCCGCTACGCCTGAGAACTTCTTTGCCGTCGGCGTGCGCTCGTTGACATCACGCGCCCTGGTGGTCAACGCGGCCCGCATCGTTCTCGCCTCGTTGCTGGCAGCATGGTGCGCAACTGCTTTCGGCTTCGAGCATCCGTTGTGGGCGACCATGGGCGCAATGGCCGCCATGCAGGGCATCACTTTTCACACGACGGTCGAGCGCGGTATTCAGCGGTTACTCGGCAATGTCGGCGGCGCGGTGATCGCCGCCGCCTTGATTGCAGGTGCGCTCGGATACTGGCCGACAACGGTGACCATCATCGCTCTGCAGATCGTTGCCGAACTCCTCGTCATGAGGAACTACGCCCTCACCACGATCGCCATCACCCCGATGGCGTTGCTCCTGACCGGGATAGCCGGACAGCTGTCCCCCGCCGTCGCGATCAGTCGCATCGGCGACACCCTCATCGGTGTCCTGATCGGGATCCTCGTCGCGGCCCTCACCATCGGAAGCGGAGACAAGTCAGCACGACAACTCACTCGCCCAGAGCGACGCTCCATCCGCTGAGACGGTGTTACCGTGCAGTTCGAATCGACGAGCATGGGGGCAATCGTAGTGAATTCAGGACTCGGTAGACGATCGTTTCTCGCTGCCACCGGGGTCGCGGCCCTCGGTGCTGCGACCTTCGGTAGTGCGACCCTCGGGACTGCGGGGCGGGCGTGGGCGGCACCGGGGGGTCTCGAGGTCGGCCGAGGCATCGGTGACATGACGGGTGAACCGCTCGGTGCCGGAATGAACGGGTACGCAGTGCTGGAGCAGTCATCGGCAGGCCTACACCTGCGGCAGCGTGCGCGGGCGTTCGTGTTCGTCGACGCTGCCTCCGCGCAGCGACTCGTGCATGTGACGTGCGAGGTCGGCCTCATGTTCGAAAGCATCCTCGAAGAAGTGCTCCGGCGGCTTTCCGCTCGATTCGGCGATCTCTACCACCGAGGGAACGTCTTGCTCTCGGCTACGCACACTCATGCCGCCCCCGGGGGAACCGACGGCCACCTCTTGGTGGACATCACCACGCTGGGCTTCCGGCCGATCACCTTCGAGTCCAACGTCGCGGGCATCGTGGACGCGATCGCGCGAGCGCACGAAGACGTGCAACCCGGCCAGGTCTCGATCACCACCGGGTCCTTGACCGATGCCGGAGTCAATCGCTCTCCCAAGGCGTTCGACCGAGATCCGATCTCCGACACCTCTCGATTCCCGGGCAAGATCGATCCGCGATCGGTCAACCTTCAGGTGATGCGGGACGGCGAACTGGCGGGCGTCATCAACTGGTTCGCTACCCACGGCACGTCGATGAAGGCCACGAACACATTGGTCAGCACCGACAACAAGGGATACGCGGCCTGGCACTGGGAGCGTGAGGTCGAGAAGGTCGACTACCGCAACCCCACCTTCGTCGCTGCCTTCTGCCAAAGCACCCCCGGCGACATCACACCCAACCTGGACAGACAGCCCGGCACCGGTCCGACAACGGATGAGTTCGAGAACACCCGCATCATCGGCCTGCGCCAATTCGATACTGCGCGTGCGCAAACCGAGTCCTCTGCGAGCGCCGTCGGCAACGGCATCGATGTCCGGTGGATGTATGCAGACTTCTCAGGTTTCACCGTCCGGCCGGAGTTCACCGGCGATGGCCGCACCCACACCACCAGCCCCGCAGCGCTCGGTGCCGCCTTCGCGGCGTCGAGCCAGGAAGATGGCGGCGGACTACCGGAGCTCGGCCTTCAAGAGGGCGAACGCGGCGGCAATCCCGCACTGGCAGCTCTCAGTGCGGTGGTGATGCCGCAGTGGCTACGCGATGCTCATGCTCCGAAGGACATCCTTCTCCCAGTCGGATTGATACCGGGAATCGTGCAGCAGCAGCTTCCTTTTCATCTCGCGCGGCTGGGCGGGTTCTTCCTGTTCTCGTGCCCGTTCGAGCCGACCATCGTCGCAGGCTCACGCTTGCGGACAGCCCTGGCCGACACACTCAACATCGACTCCGGGCAGATCGTCGTGCAGGGATACACCAACGGCTACGGCCACTATCTGACCACGCCCGAGGAATACGACCAGCAGGATTACGAAGGCGGCGCGACACCGTTCGGTCGTTGGCAATTGCCGGCAACCGTCCAAATCGCCGTCGACCTCGCAGCCGCCATGCGCGATGGGCGGGCCGTCGACAACGGCACTTCGCAGCCGGACCTGACCGGCGCGATACCGAACTCTCCCAGCGGAATCGCGTTCGTCGACCTTCCGGCCCCTGGCAGGGCATTCGGTGACGTCCTGAGTCAGCCGGCCCCGCAGTACGACGTCGGCGCACATGTCGCAGTGCGGTTTTGCGGTGCGAACCCCAACTCGAACTTGCGACGCGACGACACCTACTTGGCCGTGGAGCGAGCCGACGGCGCGAACTGGGTTCGAGAGTACGACGACAGCGACTGGTACACCACCATCGTTTTCGACAACTCCGGGCCGATCACCGAGACCACGATCGCGTGGGATGTTCCGGCTTCGCAGCAGACCGGGCGCTACCGCATCGTGTATTTCGGTGATTCCCGCTCGATCGATGGCCGGCTCAGACCGTTCACGGGGACCTCTGCAGACTTCGAGATCCTGCCGTCGTGACCTTTTCGTGACCATTGCGTGACCGATACGTAATGGTCGCTTGGGTTGGCTGTGTCCCAGAGAGAGGACCGTAGAGGGAGGTGCTGCGAGGACACCAGTTCCACGCAGCCCGCCTTTACCAACGACCTATCGGGAGGCTCGACATGTCCACAGCCAGCATGACAGCAGTGAAGAGAAGTCTGGGCGGCGTAGCAGCCATCGGCACAGCACTGGCGTTCGCCGCACTCGTTCCCGCGACGGCGTCCGCCGCACCGGTCGGATGTACGACCGCACCGGGTGGCAATGCTGAAGCGTCGCTGGTCGGAAACTCCCAGTGCGACAGTCAGGCCGACGCCACCAGCGCGGCAGCCGGATACGGTTTCGAGGGCTGGGGATCTGCCACCGCCATGGCGAACGCAGCAGCACTCGCTCTCGGATTCAACGGCGGCACCGCGGTGGCGGACGGCGCGGCAGGCGGAGGACCGGCCGCGATCGCATTCGGACCGGGCAGCGTCGCGGACAACTCGGCCGCCGGGCTGGGGCTGTCCATCGCGATTGCCGGCCCGGGTGCCACCATCACACTGACCCCCACCGGGGCCGTATGCCAGGGACCCGGCATCGCCGGGAGCTTCACCACCCTGCAGGGCTGCATCGGCTGACCTGATCTCAGCACAGGTTTCACGATGAACGCTACGTTCTCGCGCTCGGCACCCGAGCGCGAGAACGTAGTTGTATTCACGCAGGTCCAGCGGCGATTAAGCTACCGACATGCGTACCGATTGCGTGCAGCAGGCGGATAGATGAGCACCTCGGAGTTCAGCGAGGCGATGCTCGCTTTGACGAGAAGGTTGCGCAAGCAGCGGCCGGTGCATTACCTGACGCCGAGTCAGATGCAGATTCTCGGCGACGTCGAGCGAAGCGGCGGATCGAGCGCCCCCGTCGACCTCGCTGCGATGCAGGGCGTGCGTATCCAGTCGCTGACGAGTAATCTCAACGCCCTCGAAGCCGAGGGTTTGGTGACCCGCACCCCGGACACCACCGATCGGCGAAGATTGTTGATCGTCATGACCGCCGCAGGAACGACCCTCGTCGCAGCGGACCGTGCCCAGCGCGACAAGTGGCTCGCCGACGCGATGGACGGGGAGCTCACTCAGCTCGAACGCGACGTCCTTCATCTATCGGCTCCCATCCTCTGGAAACTCGCCCGACGGGCGGATTCCACCGGGGTGATTGACCTTCCGGCGAGGCTCGTGAACCATGTAGAGCGTTAACCCCTGAAGTGGCGCCTGTGCCGCGAACAACGAGGAGCTCGAGCGAGATGATGTCCTACCTTCTGTATGACCTGTTACTCCCCCAGGTCGGCCACGACGTTGCAACCTATTGGGCAACGCTGCTGGTCATCAATCCAATCTGACACGCTCGAGAAACAACCACTCGGCCCTCGCGGGAGATATTCCAGCGAGGGCCGAGTTCTTTTGTGTTCTCATGCCTTCGGGAGTCGTCTTCAGACGGGCGAAGTAGCAGTCGGCAACAGCCGAGAGAGGACATCGGAGAGCGTCACCACCCCTAGTGTCTGCCCTCCTTCGACGACGAGCGCAAGATGATTGCTCGTTTCGCGCATCGAAGCCAGTGCGACGTACACCGGAGTGTCGACCTGCAAGGTGAGTACCGGGCGAGTGATTTCGGAGAGGGTGACATCGCCGTTGAGAGTGTCGCGAACATGAACCACTCCGCTGACGATCTCACTGTCGCGCACGAGAATGCGGAGGTGTCCCGACTCGATCGACGCTGCTCGGACGTCCGCGATCGTCGCTGCCGAGGACACCGACACGGGCAGACCCGGCGACATCAGAAGGTCACGAACCACCAGCTTCTGCAGATCCAGCGCGCCGGAAATCTGCGCCGAGTAACTGCTGTCCAGCGCTCCGACGTTGACGGAGTGTTCCACCAACTGGCGCAGGTCCTCGGCGTTCTGTCCCGAGGCGAGCTGTCCCGATGGTTCGACGCCGACCTTGCGCAGGCACCAGTTCGCCATACCGTTGAGAGCGAGAAGCATCGGGCGAGTCAGCCACATGAATCCTCGCATCGGAATTGCCAGCAACGTCGCGGACCGTTCCGGATGCGCGATGGCCCACGACTTCGGGGCCATTTCGCCGACCACCAGATGAAGAAAGGTGACGATGATGAGCGCAAGCACGAAACCGGCCACGTCCGACACCCAGTACGCGATTCCCCAGGACTCGAAAGCTGGTGTGAGCCAATGGTGAACGGCTGGTTTGGTGGTGGCGCCGAGTGCCAACGTGCACAGGGTGATGCCGAGCTGTGAACCTGCCAGCAGCACCGTCAGTTCACTCGAACTACGCAGGGCCGCACGTGCCGACCTGCTGGTGCTCGCCGCATCCTCGAGCCGGTGGCGTTTTGCCGCAAGCAGCGCGAACTCGACGGCGACGAAGAAGGCACTTGCAGCGATCAGACCGACAGTGACCGCCAGTACGATCCACGGATCACTCATCGGTGGGAATCCTTTTCTCTGTCATCGAAGCAGTCGGCATCGCCGCTACGCGAATCACGTTGTCTCAGCTGAAGGCTGACCACCGATGGGACGTAGTTGTCGATCTTGCGCACCTCGAGCACCACGTATCGCTCGGGCACTTCGTCGTCGTCGTTCACCAGGTCGGCCGAATCGGCTGGCAACTCGACCTCCACTATGGTTCCGACGCTGGGCAAAGCTCCATGATGGGAGATGATCAAACCGGCGATGGTCTCGTAGTCACCGCCGGGCAGATCGTGATCGATGGAGCGTTCGACCTCGTCGATGTGAACCTCACCGCTCATCGTCCAAGTACCGTCCTCGGCTGCAATCGGAGTCGGATCGACCTCATCACTGTCGTGCTCGTCGGTGATCTCCCCGACGAGCTCCTCGGCCAGGTCCTCGATGGTGATGACACCGGTCAAACCGCCGTATTCATCGATCACACAGGCGAGCTCGTTGTTCGAAGACTGTAATTCGAGCACAGCGTCGGGAAGTGACTGTGTCTCCGGCAGAATCAAGGCCGGGCGAACGAACTCGCGGACTTCGGCGTCCGGCCGATCGACGGCGATCAGAATGTCCTGCAGATGCACCACACCCACGATGCCGTCGTCCTCGTCCAGCACTGGATAGCGAGAATGTTCGTGACCCATCGATGCCGTGACACTTGCCAGCGAATCGTGGGCACGCACGGTCGCAGCACGCGATCGCGGAATCATCGCATGCTCGACGGTTCGCGTCGGGAAGTCGAGGATGCGATCGAGGAGATCTGACAGTTCGTCGGGCAGATCACCGGAACCTCGCGACTCGGCAACGATATGTTCGAGGTCACGAAGCGTCGCAGAGTGTTCGACGTCGTGCACCGGCTCGATCTTCAGCGCTTTCAGCAGCAGATTCGATGCCTGGTCGAAGATGGTGATCAGCCATCCGAAAAGCTTGAGATACATCGTTGTCGACAAGGACAGCCAGCGTGCGACCGGCTCGGGCCGGGCGATCGCGAAGTTCTTGGGAAACAGCTCGCCGAACAACATCTGGACGAACGTCGAGAAGAGCAGCGCTACTACGGCACCGATACCTATTCCGACCGCGGTCGGAATACCGACCCCTCCGAGCATTGCGCCCAGGGATTGTCCGATGAGCGGCTCTGCCACGTAACCGACGAGAAGTCCGGTCACCGTGATCCCGAGTTGCGCGCCGGAAAGCATGAACGACGTGCGTTTGGTGACCTCGAGCGTGCGCCGCGCGCCCGTGTCGCCGGCCTCGGCGCGAGCTTTGAGTCGAGAGCGGTCGACCGTCATGTAAGCGAATTCCTGCGCCACGAAATAGCCGGTGACGACCGTGATGAGGAAGACGACGAGGATACCGAGCAGGAGGGTGAGCACTTCGCTCATTCGCCGGACACCGCCTCGCACATTGTCGACATCGTGCGTGGAGCCGCGTCCGGCCCGGGTCTATCGCTGTCCATGAATCCTCTGCTTGTGGGCGGGGTGGTTTATCCGATCGTACCTGGCCCATTCGAATGCCAGATCGGGAACGAGCTCCAGACTTTCGATCACCGCGATTTCATAGCTTCCTGCGCCTGCGCCCTCCCCCTACTCTCGATTCGGTGAAGACGCTCAGGTACGGACGCAGCGCAGTGTGCGCCGCCGGATGCTCCGCTAGGGCCGAGTGTTGTCTCGGGTCGATTCCCGTCATCCACTCTCGCTGATTCTCGTTCGGCGCCTATCGCCAGTTGTCCGGCCATGTCCGGAAAACCAGTAAGGACTTCTCATGTCTCTCCATACCCATTCTTCGGCAACGCTCGACAGACGATTGTTCATTCGTGGGCTGATCGGTGGTGCCGCCGCACTCGGACTCGCGGGTTGCACTGGAACTGCCCGCCCTGCAACAGTTCTCACGAGCGAAAGCACCATCCCCACCGATTTCGCGCCCGATACCGCGTTGAAGATCTCGTCCCCGCTGGGTTCGGTGGCCCTGGCGTTGGGCTTGTCTTCGCTGAAAGACGAACTGCGCTTCCAGGTTCCGGAGTGGCCCAACATCACTGCAGGACCCGACGTCATCAATGCCTTCCGCTCCAAGTCCCTCGATGTCGCAACCAATGCCGGACTACCTCCGATCCAAGCCGAGTATCAGGGACTCGATGCGAAAATCGTGGCCGTGCAGTTGACGCGAACTCCCAACTACGCCTTTGCAACCAAGCCGGGGTCCGACATCGAGACCGTGAAGGACTTCGCCGGAAAGACGCTAGCGTTCTCACAGGGACAAGCCCAAGGCGCAGTCCTGCTGCGTGCTTTGGAAGAAGCCGGGATCGCCCAGTCGGATGTGACGCTGACAAATCTGACCAGCAATCAGTTTCTCACCGCATTGCAGTCCGGACAGGTCGACGTGGCAGTGCTGGGCAACTCCCAGGTGCCCAAGTATCTGGAGCAGTACCGAGCCGACGGCGCCAGGGTCATCACAACGGACGTGGTCGATCTGCTCAGCATCCTGTGGGCACCGACCACCGTGCTCGAAGACGGCGACAAGGCGGCGGCACTCACGTCCTACATCCCCATCTGGGCGCGCGCGAACATCTGGATCTGGGAGAACCCGGAGATCTGGGCTCAGAAGTTCTACGTCGAAACTCAGAATCTGGGGCCGGCCGACGCTCGAGCAGTGGTCGCGCTGGCCAACCGGCCCATCTACCCGCCCACCTGGGACGAGGCCATCGAATGGCAGCAGAAGAACATCGAACTGCTCTCCGCTGCGGGCTTCGTCGATTCGTTCGACGCCGAGACACTGTTCGACCGGCGATTCGAGAACATCCTCGCCGACGCGATCGACACCGAGTACCGGAGCTGATATGACAACACTTTCGCTACGCCCCACCCGCGCCACCACCGAACAAGCTGCTCCGACCGCCATCCCTACGCCCCCGACCGCTCGCCGAAAACGACTGGTGCCGAGACGATCCCCGCGGTGGGCACCGATTGCCGGCCCGGTCCTGATTCTCGGGCTCTGGAGCATCTCCTCGACCTACGAGTTGATCGACACTCGTATGTTGCCTGCCCCGTGGACCATCGCCGGAACCTTTCTCGACCTGTGGACGACCGGCACCCTCGTGGGTGACATCGCGACCTCGTTGCAACGGGCAGCGATCGGGTTCGGTCTCGGTCTCGCATTCGCGCTGGTGCTGTCGTTGCTGGCCGGTCTCACCCGAGTCGGCGACACCTTGATCGACGGCACGGTCCAGCTCAAGCGCGCGATTCCCACGCTCGGCCTCATTCCGCTGCTCATCCTGTGGCTCGGAATCGGTGAAAGCTTCAAGATCGTCATCATCGCGTTGAGCGTGTTCGTGCCGATCTACATCAATCTCGTTGCAGCACTGCAGGGTATCGATCACCGCTATGTCGAACTCGCGCAGGTTCTTCGACTGAACCGAACCCAGTTCGTTCGGCAGGTGGTATTCCCCGGCGCGCTTCCAGGGTTGTTCATCGGACTTCGATTGGCGGTCAACATCTCCTGGCTCTCGCTCGTCGTACTCGAACAGATCAATGCCACGAGCGGACTCGGCTACATGATGTTCCAAGCGCAGAACTACGGCCAGATGGACGTCATCGTGGTCGGGCTCGTCATCTACGGAGTGTTCGGATTCGTCACCGACACCATCATTCGAACGATCGAAAGGAAGGCACTGTCATGGCGTCGCGGACTGCACTAGAGACCCCTGGGCAACTCGAAACTGGGCAACTCGGATTGAAGATCAGAGGATTGGTGCGAGAGTTCGGCACTCGGACCGTGCTCGACCACCTCGACATCGACATTCCGGCAGGGCAATTCGTCGCCCTGCTAGGCCGTAGCGGATCAGGAAAGAGCACGCTACTCCGCGCAGTCGCCGAACTGGACGACGATGTTCTCGGTTCCGGCACCATCACCACCCCTGATCGAATCTCCATGGTGTTTCAAGACTCTCGGCTTCTGCCCTGGAAGCGTGTCCTCGACAACGTGCTGCTCGGCGCACCCGGGAGCGGGGTTCGTGCACGCGGAGTCGCCGCCCTCTCCGAGGTCGGACTCGGCGGGCGGGAGCGCACATGGCCGTCGGAGCTGTCCGGCGGCGAGGCCCAACGCGCTGCGCTGGCACGATCACTGGTGTGGGACCCCCAGCTCCTGCTCGCCGACGAACCTTTCGGAGCACTCGACGCCCTGACCCGCATCCGGATGCACAAATTGATCCGAGAACTGTGCCAACGACACCGCCCCACCGTTCTCCTCGTCACCCACGATGTCGACGAGGCAGTATCGCTCGCCGACCGCGTACTGGTGCTCGAAGACGGCCGAATCGGACTCGATCTCGCCATCGAACTCGACCGCCCCCGTGACCGAAAAAATCCGCTGTTCGGCACCTATCGCGACGAGCTGCTCGCTGCCCTGGGTGTCGTCGATTCCATCGAGGTGTCCGCATGACCAAGCAGCTGCATCTGAACGCATTTCTGATGTCCACCGGCCATCACGAGGCCTCGTGGCGTCTACCCGAGAGCGATCCCGACGCCAACGGAAGCCTCGAGCATTACGTTCGACTGACGCGGACGGCCGAGCGTGGCCTGTTCGATTCCATATTCTTCGCAGACGGCCCGGTCCTGTATGCCGATGTCGGCCGCCGCCCATCCGGCGGTTTCGAACCGCTGACCCTGCTGTCGGCATTGGCCGTGGTCAGCGACAAGATCGGTCTCATTGCGACGGCGTCGACGTCGTACAACAGCCCGTACAACCTGGCGCGCAGGTTCGCCTCCATCGATCATCTCAGCGGTGGACGCGCGGGATGGAACATCGTCACCACTGCCGGCGGCGACGCAGCTCGTAATTTCGGTCTCGCGGACCAACCTTCGCACGCCGAACGCTATCGTCGCGCAAGAGAATTCGTCGAGATAGCCCAAAAGCTCTGGGACAGTTGGGAAGACGACGTGCAGGTGGCCGACAAGGCGTCGGGCATCTGGGGTGACGCAACGAAGATCCACCCACCACACCACCACGGTGAATTCTATTCCGTGGACGGTGCGCTCAACGTCGCTCGTAGCCCACAGGGCTATCCGCTGCTCGTGCAAGCGGGATCTTCCGCCGATGGACGTGCCTTCGCCGCGCAGTACGCCGAGGCCATCTTCACCGCTCAACAGACGCTCGCCGACGCGCAGGAGTTCTACGCCGACATCAAAGCGCAGACGGCGACTTTCGGACGCGATCCGGACGCCATCAAGGTGCTCCCCGGCATCGTCCCGGTACTCGGGAGCACCGAAGCAGAAGCCGAGGCCAAGGCTGCTGAATTGGAGAGCTACATCGTCCACGAATTCGCCCATGGCCAACTCGCGGATCTGCTGAAGGTCCCGATCGCAGACTTGCCTCTCGACGAGCAACTACCGTCCGACCTGCTACCCGAGGACGCTATCGAGGGTGCCAAGAGTCGCTACACCTTGATCGTCGATCTCGCTCGTCGCGAGAAGCTGACCGTCCGCCAACTGATCGGCCGGCTCGGTGGTGGACGTGGTCACCGTACGTTCACCGGGACTCCCGACCAGGTCGCCGATGCACTCGAGTCGTGGTTCGTCAGCGGCGCTGCAGACGGTTTCAACATCATGCCGCCCGTCCTGCCGTCGGGGCTGGACCTCTTCGTCGACCACGTCGTGCCGATCCTGCAGGCTCGGGGTTTGTTCCGTACCGAGTACACCGCGGACACTCTGCGCGGGCATTACGGACTCCCCAGGCCGGAAAACTCCAACGCTGTTGCAGGGCTGAAATCGGCCTGAGAGGAATATGCTCGATCGCTTCGGGTACATACGTGCGCGAGAGGTAACGCCACAAGACTGGAAGCGAGCTCCCTTTGACCGAACAACTGACGGTCCGACGCGTGATCGACGCCCCCGCAGCATCGATTTTCGCGGCCCTGGCGAATCCGGAACTACAGGCCGAGCTGGATGGATCGGAGATGTTGCAGGGCGCAATCGACCCGATGCCCCTGACTGCTGTGGGCGAGATGTTCGCCATGGAGATGTATCAGCCTGCGATCGGTGAGTACGTCATGGAAAACACCGTGTTCGTCTTCGAGCAGGATCGCCGGATCGGGTGGATCCCCAACCGGAAGGGCATGGAGCCACGCGGAACCCGCTGGTCGTGGGAGCTCGACGCTGTTACCGACGATCGGACCGCGCTCACCCAGGTCTACGACTGGTCACGCGTCACCGATCCGGAGTTCCGCAGGGTTGCCGGGTTTCCGCGAGTGAAGGAGGAGCAGATCGTCGACACGATGCGCAAGCTCGCCCGGCATCTCGGAGTGCCGATCGAGGACTGAGACGAGAATTTCGCTGCGTCGACAAATCTCCCCATTTGTCCACCGGGTTTACATATCTGCTGTATTGTCATCTACTAAGTGACATGCACCACTTGCGATCCGCGTCAGATGAGGAGTTTGCGTCGTGGCAACCCAGATGAGTCCCCAGTCGAGCACCCCCATGGAGGAGTGGCACGACAAGAAGCGTTACCTATGGCTGATGGGACTCGTCCCGCCCACCGCCGTCTTCTTCGCCACCGCGATGATCTGGGTCTTCAACCAACTCGGCTGGTCCGCGGTCTCCCCCGTGCTGTGGTGGATCGGGCCGATCCTCGTCTACGGACTCTTGCCGGTGCTCGATCTGTTCTTCGGTCCGGACGGTCAGAATCCGCCCGACGAGGTCATGGAGCGCCTGGAGAACGACAAGTACTACCGCTACTGCACGTACATCTACATCCCCTTCCAGCTCGCGAGCCTCGTCTTCGCCTGCTACCTGTGGACAGCAGAGAACCTCAGCTGGCTCGGGATCGACGGCGGCCTCGGACTCGCCTCCAAGATCGGACTCGCCATCAGCATCGGCGTCGTGGGCGGCGTCGGAATCAACACGGCACACGAAATGGGACACAAGAAGCCGAGCCTCGAACGCTGGCTGTCCAAAGTCACACTGGCGCAAACGTTCTACGGGCACTTCTTCATCGAGCACAACCGCGGTCACCACGTTCGGGTCGCAACACCGGAAGACCCGGCGAGCTCGAAGTTCGGCGAAAGCTTCTGGCGCTTCCTCCCCCGCAGCGTGTGGGGAAGCCTGCGCTCGTCGTGGGAGCTGGAGAAGACGCGCATGGATCGACTCGGTAAGTCCACGTGGAACATCCGCAACGATGTCCTCAACGCATGGTTGATGTCGGTCGTGTTGTTCGGCGGACTCATCGCCGTGTTCGGCATCGGTATCGCGCCCTACCTGATTCTGCAGGCCGTCTACGGATTCGCGCTCCTCGAAACCGTCAACTACCTGGAACATTACGGGCTGCTACGCGGTAAGACGGCCTCCGGCCGATACGAGCGGTGCGCGCCGGAGCACAGTTGGAACTCCGATCACATCGTCACCAATATCTTCCTTTATCACCTTCAGCGGCACAGCGATCACCACGCGAACCCGACCCGCAGGTACCAGACCTTGCGCAGCATGGAAGGCGCACCGAACCTCCCGAGCGGTTACGCAAGCATGATCGCCCTCGCCTACTTCCCGCCCATCTGGCGAAAGGTGATGGACCACAGGGTGATGGAGCACTACCTCGGTGACATCACCAACGTCAACATCGAACCGAGCAAGCGCGCGAAGATCCTTGCTCGCTACGGTGCGACTCCAGAGGCGCAGTGATGGCCAGTTACCAATGCCCCGTGTGCAACTTCGTCTACGACGAGACCGTCGGCGCACCGCGTGAAGGATTTCCGGCCGGCACCCCGTGGACCGACATTGCCGAAGACTGGCCGTGCCCGGACTGCGGCGTGCGAGAGAAGATCGACTTCGAACAGAAAGCAGACTGATATGTCCACCGATTTCAAGCTCTACCAATGCATCCAATGCGGATTCGAGTACGACGAGGAAGTCGGCTGGCCCGATGACGGCATCGAGCCGGGGACCAGATGGGAAGACATCCCGGAGGACTGGAGCTGTCCCGATTGTGGTGCCGCCAAGGCCGACTTCTTCATGGTCGAGATCAGCAGGCCGTGACGGCGGGCGGTAATGTCGACGAAGTGACCGTGCGACCGGAGACGACCAGCCCTTACAAGAGCGCTGTGACCAGCCTGATGCGCACCACCATCCTCGATGCGCTTCACTCTCTACTTCTCGAGCACACCTGGTCGAACGTCAACATGACGGACGTCGCCAAGACTGCGGGGGTCAGTCGCCAAACCCTCTACAAGGAGTTCGGCACCAGAAAGGGTTTGGCACAGGGCTACGCGTTGCGACTCACCGACACCTTCGTCTCGGCCGTCGACAGCGCAATCTATGCCAACGAGAACGACAGCCTTCGCACGTTGTATCTGGCCTTCGCCCAGTTTTTCGGTCGGAGCGCCACCGACCCACTCGTGTTGTCGATACTGACCGATGACCCACCACCGGATCTACTTCGTCTCGTCACCACCGAAAGCGGAATTCTGCTCGAACACGCCGCATCTCGACTTGCCGAGACCTTCGAGCACAGTTGGATTAGGGCCTCACCGCACAACGCCGACGTCCTCGGCCGTGCCGTCGTGCGGCTGGCGTTGAGCTATATATCGATGCCACCGTCGAATTCCGCCGACGTCGCCGCCGATATGGCGTCACTGCTCGCCCCCTTCGTCGACACCGTCAAAGATTCGGCCTGAAGCGTCGATGATGCCGTCCTCGGACAGCAGAACCTCGAGTGCCGCGTCGCCCAGGGGGATGAAGCTGTCCTTGCTCGCCACCCTGCGGACGATGCCGTCGAAGCCTGCGTCGGCCAGCGCCGCGATCACTCCTTCACCGACTCCGCCCGTGCTGCGAGTCTCGTCGGCCACCAGGACGCGACCGGTCGCACGAGCATGATGTTCGATGTCCGCGATGGGCAGCGGAGCGATCCAGCGTATATCCACCACGCGTACACCGATGCCGACCTTTTCGAGCTCCCGCGCACAGCGCAGGCTCATCCGGACACCGTTGCCGAACGTGACGATCGTCAGATCGTTTCCCTCGCCGTACACCCGCGCGCGGCCGACCTCCACGGGTTCGGTCGGATAGCTGCTCATCCACTCCCCGTCACCCTCGATGTACAGATCTTTGGTGTGATACAAGGCAATCGGCTCGAGAAAGACGCACACCGCACCGTGACGCACCGCTGCATCGGAGCAGGCAAGCAACATCGCGGCAGCATCGTCTGGCCGCGACGGCGACGCTATGACGATCCCGGGGATATCCCTCAGCGCTGCAACAGCATTGTCGTTGTGAAAGTGTCCGCCGAAGCCTTTCTGATAGCCGTAGGCAGCGATACGGACCACCATCGGGTTTCGGTACTGCCGATTCGAAAAGAACTGCAGTGTCGCCGCTTCACCCCGAATCTGATCAGCCGCGTTGTGCAGGTAGGCCAGATACTGAATCTCCGCAATCGGCAGCAATCCCGAAATGCCTGCTCCCGCAGCGAGTCCAAGTATCGCCTGCTCGTCGAGAACGGTGTCGAACACACGCGTAGGCCCCACGCTGTCCAGCAACCCGCGCGTGACGCCGTAGACCCCACCCTTCCTGGCGACATCCTCACCGAACAGAACAGCCTGCCGATAGCGTTCGAGAACCTCGAGCAACGCTCGGTTCACCGCCTGCGCCAACGTCAGCGGAGCCCCTGCCCCCGCCTCAATCGCTGCCGCAGACGATGTAGAGCCTGCCTGCGGCGTCGAGACGATGTCGCGCATCATCTCCGAAAGCGGCTTCATCACCTCCGCGGCGGAACCGAGGTGCGGTAGCTTCGCGATTTCACGTGCAGCCCCGATCACCTCAGCACGCTTGGCTTCGTAAAGCTCCAGCACGCCCTCGGCCGAGAGAGCGCCATTCTCGATCAACCACCGTGCCGTGCAGAGAACCGGATCTCGCGCATAGTCGGCAGAAATTTCCGAAGCTCCACGGTACGCAGATTCGACGTCGGATCCGGCGTGGCCCATCAAGCGGACGGTCCGCAGATGCAGAAAAGCCGGCTTGCGGTGCGTTCGCACCCACGTCGCTGCGGCCGTCGCCGTCGCGAGAACTTCGTGCAGGTCACTGCCGTCGGCGCAGAAGTATTCGAGCCCGCGGCGTTCGGCGAAGTTGGACGCGATCCAACCCGCCGGTGTCCGCACGCTGATTCCGATGCCGTTGTCCTCGCAGACGAACAGCAGCGGCAACGGCACGCCCTGATAAGCCGAGTGAACAGCGGTGTTGATGGCCCCCAGGGCCGTCGAATGGTTGGCCGACGCGTCGCCGAAACTGCAGAGCACGACAGCATCCGTAGGCCACGGTGAGGGCACACCGAGCTTTTTCGCTCGTGGAATCGAGAATGCGACGCCGACTGCGCGGGGAAGATGCGAGGCAATGGTCGAGGTCTGTGGAATGACGGCGAGATCGGCTCGGCCGAACACTTTGTGACGGCCACCGGACATCGGTTCGCTCGTCGCCGCGACGAGGCCTTCGAGGACGTCGCGTATCGGATCGCTACCACCGCCCTGGCGTGCACGTTCGAGGTAGAAGGCTCCCGAGCGGTAGTGCAACAACGCCGGGTCCGTCGGTCGTAGTGCACCGGCGACGGCTGCGTTGCTCTCGTGTCCGGCGCTACCGATCGTGTAGAAACCTCGGCCGATCGAGCGGAGCCAGCGCGCTGCGAGATCGAGATGTCTGCTGCCGAGTTGGGCGTCGAACAGCTCGAGGACGCGGTCGGTTTTCGCTGACCGGCTCACCGCGCTACTGCCCGAGCAGAGGGAACCGATTCGATCCAGAAAGTGCTCGTCGATCGGTTCGGCCATGGCTGATTCTAGCTATCGATGCGCTGGGCCACGCCTTTCTCGAACAGATCCCTCGGGCATAGCGGCGCTCAGCTCTCGGCCACCATTCCGCGGTGCATTACGCGGTCACCGACGACACCGCTGTGGTCCGCGCGGTGCATGACGCAGCGGTTGTCCCAGATGACGACGTCACCGGGTGACCACGAGTGCTCGAGCACGTTTTCCGGTCGTGTCGAGTGCTCCACGAGATGGCGGATCAGCGTTGCTGCTTCGGCTTCCGTCTTGCCGCTCACCGCCACACAGCGGGCAGGCGCGGAAAGGTACAGAGCCTTCCGTCCGGAGATCGGATGCACTCGGACCAGCGGATGCTTCGCTGACACATCCTCGAATCCTTCCAGTCCGGTCACCACGTGTGTGACAGTTCGCCCGTCGATGTCGGCGCGGATCTCGGCTGGCAAAGTGTCATAGGCGTCGTACTGATTACTGAACAGCGTCTGGCCGCCCGTGGTCGGGACTTGCACTGCTCGCAGCGAAGTGTAGGCAGGCGGGTGCTCGATGTAGGTGGTATCGACGTGAAACGTCGACTTCGGTGGGGTCGATCTTCCGACATTGCTGATCACGTTGAGATCGGGATAGCCATCGAGCGGGCTCTCCCCTTCGGTGAACATCAGCTCGCCGAAGGAACGAAGAAACGCCAGGAACTGGTCGTCGTCGATCTCGTGATCGGGCATGACTGCGACGCCGTGCCGAGCGAGAAGGGTCGCGAACTCCTCGACGTCTTCGGTAGTCGAACGGGCGGGGTCGACTTCGGTGATACGGACCCCGAACGGGTGCAGAATCTCGTGTTTCATCAGTTCACCTCGGCTATCGCCAGGGCGAACAGTTCGTCGAGGGGAATGCCTGCCGCCGCCGCCATGACGGCGATGACACTGCTCGGGGAGTACGAGCAGTAGAGACCGGCTTCGAGGAACCACGGGTTTCCGTCTCGATCGATACGGAAATCGAACAAGCTGTACTGACGGCACCCCAGCGCGAGGTGGCATCGCCTGGCAGCATCGAAGACTTTCTCGGTGATGGGATCGTCGCTCTCGACCATCCAGGCGCGAGTGGACTCCTTGGCAACGAGGTACAGCTCACCGTCATCGGTCCGGTCGAGCTTGTCGGCACGGCCCCGGATCGGGTTCGACACCTCGTCGACGGCGTACTCCTCCAACGGTAGGCACACCAGGTCACCGTTGCGGACGATGATTCCGCAGCGCACTTCGCGGCCCAATTCGATATACGACTCGATGAGTGCCGATTGCGAGTACTTCAACGCTTCGTTCACTGCTGCGGCGAGTTCGGCCGGATCGCGAACCAGTGTCACACCCATCGAATTATCGGAATCGACGGGCTTGACCACGACCGGCACCATAGCCGTCGACAATTCTGTTCTCGTCAGGTCGCCGCGGGAAAGGAGAACCCCGGCGGGAACGGCGACGCCGGCTGCCGCGACGACAGCGCGGGCAATGTTCTTCTCTGCCGTCATCGCCATCACTTCAGGACGGTTCCCCACATACGGAATGCCGAGCAGTTCGAACAGCGAGCGGTACGTTGTCATCCCGGGCCTGCAGAACATCTGGGGAACGACGACGTCGATATGCCAGGTCGATATCTCCGAGATTGCGCGACTCAGCGATACAGGTTGCGCTGCTTCGATACTCGACGATTCAATGTTGTCCGGAAAGCGCCAGCACCCGTCCGGGGTGACGAACGCGATCCGAAGATTGTAGGCCGGGTTCTCGGCGAACGCATCGAGGAATCCCCCGGCGTAGACGCGCGAGAGATCGGCGTTGAAGTCGTCCACTGCCGAACCCGCCAGGACCAGTACCGATGTCGGTGACATCAGTCCCCTCCATTCTCGACGAGTTTGCCGATGTTGAAATCTATTCGCGTCCAACCTCGCCCGGACTTCAGGTTCTTCAGCAACAGCGAAGGAATCTGCAGGTGATGAACCAGCAGGTAGGGCAACGGGTCCCAACTTTCGTACACCGCATCGGTTCCGCTCAGAATCACCCGGAGTCGATGACTGCGCCGCGGCTCGGTGAGCAATCGCCAAAGTTCGTGATAGATCCAGTACGTCGGGCGCGAGGACTGGGTGGGTTCGGCGACCGAGTGACCGTCCTCGAGGTAGGCAGCAGCGAGATCCGGGTGGTCGTAGAACATCGTGATCGCCGAGTGCGTGCGCGGATTGCATTCGATCGCATAGGCATGCCCGTCCGAAGCCTCGATGAAATCGAAGGACAACTGGCCGGTGACGCCGAGCGTATTGACGAATGCCTCTACCCAGGAACGAATCTCGGGCTTGTCGATCATCTCGTAGTTGACCTGGAAAGCCGAGGACTCGCAGCATGCGTAGACCTGCAGCGCGCCGTTGCGCACGGTTCCGTGGGTGCAGTACTCCTGACCGGAGATGAACTCCTGCAAGATCCACGGGTCGTCCTCGGTCATGGCGAGGCTGCGTGCGAACTCGACATTCCGCTTCCGGGTGCTGCCGGACAAGCGCGTCAGATCCATCCGCCCGACGGGGTTGTAGGCGATACGTTTGAGGATGTACTCACGCCCAGGAGCGAAATCGAACGTCTCGATCTGCCGCGGGTCGGTGATCCGCTCCCAGTGCGGAACCCGTAGTCCCATCGACTCCGCCGTCTCCGAGAATCGCGATTTGTCGTCGAGCATGCGCACGGTGTCGGAGTCTGCGTGCACGACTTCGCAGTATCCGTCGAGTATCTTCCGCGCGTCGGCATCGTGGATACTCGCGGCCGGACTCGCCACCGGAACGAAGACGTCGACACCTTCTCGAACGACCACGTCGCGCAAGGCTTTCGCGTATCCGGGATCGGTGGGCTCCGGCACGCAATAGAAGCGATCGACTGCCCGTGAGAACCGATGTCCGGTGAACCGATACTTGGATGATTCGACGAGCACGACGCGGTGGCCGGCGAGATGGAACGACCGTGCCAGCTGGAGCGCTTTGGTCATTTTTCCACCACTGATCAGCACCGTCCGGCTCGCCGCACCCATCGGATGGACGCGCGGACCGAAGGGTGGATCGAAGCGCCGCGCCAGGGCATAGCCCACCACGGCAAGATCGAGTGGCAACGTGGCGAGCAAACCTGCCAACGCCCCGACCGTGCGTACCGTCGACGACGCCATGCCCATTACGCCGATACCCGTCGAACGAGCGTCACACCGTCTCGCAACGGCAGAAGAATCTGCTCGACGCGGGGGTCCTCGGCAACGTAGCGGTTGAAGTCCGCGATCGCGTCACCGTTACCCGTCCGTCCGTCCGCAGGCGCGTAGGGCTGACCCTGCATCAACGTGTTGTCCACGACGATGACTGCGTCCGCGGTCAGCAGATCGGTATCGAGCAGCATCCGGTAGTAGTCGAGATATCCGGTTTTGTCAGCATCGACGAATACGAGGTCGAAGGGACGTGAGGTTCCATCGAGCCGACGCAGAGTTTCCGAGGCCGGCCCGACTTCGACGACGATGCGCGCGCCCGCCGGAGATTTTGCAAAGCTCTCCCGCGCGAAGTCGGCCACGAACTCGTCGACCTCACAGGCCACCACTTCCCCGTTCGGCGGGAGAGCCTCTGCCATGGCCAGCGCGGAGTAGCCGGTGAACATGCCGATCTCGAGCACTCTTCTCGCTCCGGTCATGTGCACCAGGAACTTCAGGAACTGGCCCTCGACCTGCCCGGACAACATTTCCTGCTCCACTGGCCGCGAAGTCCAGTCGGCAGCATGCGTCCGCTGCGACAACGCTGCCAGGGCCGGAGACTCTTCCGTGGTACAGCGTTCGAGGTACGGATCGAGCCCCGCAGCCAGATCTCGCATGCGGCTGATCCGGCTCATCAGCACGTCCGGAATCGAAGCCACATCTGCCAGCAGTTCGGTCACCTCCCGCAATTCCGCGGCAAGGATGGTCGACGGCGTGACCGGCCGCTTCTGTTTTGTGCGAGAGTCGATGTCACTCACCGGCTCTGAGCGGAGGTGAACGTGTCTACTCCGTCTCCGCCGCGGTCGAAGTCCAAGCAGATCTTCTTGTGCAACGTCAACACGTCGGCGAGCTCTGCCGTCGTCACATCGTTCAGGAAGCGGCACGCTCCGATCGGGTCGGGAACTGCGGCGCGCAGAATGCCATCGCGAGTCTTGAGGATCGAACCTGTTGCCTCGGAGAGTAATTCGGGCGTCAGGTAGTCACTGTCGAGCGCGAGGCCGAGGCGGGACATGGTCCCGAGTACTCGATCGCGCTCTTCGGAGGTGATGTGCCCGCGCTGCTCGGCGAGAGTGGTCGACAACGCCATGTCGATATTGATCGCATGTCCGTGAAAGAACGGCGCCGGTGGCGTCAATTCCAGCGTCGGGCTCCACGTGTGGCCGAAGGCGATAACGCGATCGAGTTCGATCTCGTGCAGATTCGGCGCCTCGAGTTCGAGCATGGTGTCGATGGCCTGGTACGTCAGACTGTCTGCAACAGCGCGTAATTCGGGAGTTCCATCGAGGTGCCCGAATCTGGTGCGGAGTAGTTCCGGACCGTGTTCGTCGAGCATGTCGAAAATTGCACTGTTCCCTACCACGGAGATCTTGATCAACTCCGCCATGCCGTTACGGACCTGATCCTCCGGGAGCGTACGGAGGAACGAAAAGTCCAACAGGACCCTTTGCGAAGCGTGGTAGGCGCCCAGACGATTCTTGTGCTTTCCGAAATTCACGGCGACCTTGATGGACACGCTTGCATCGATCAATCCGATCAGCGTCGTCGGAATTCTGATGTACGGGGTATTGCGTCGGTAGCTTGCGCACGCGTACCCGGCGACGTCGGTAGTGAGCCCACCACCGACGACCAGAACCGGTTCGGTGCGCACAAGACCGAACCTGTCGAATTCGCCCACGATCTGCTCGAACGTCTCGAGCGACTTGGCGGTCTCGGCGATCTTGACCGGCAGCACGGTCAACGCAATGTCGTGGTGCTCGAAGTACGCACGGATCTGCTCACCGTAGATTCCGTAGACGACCTCGTCGACAACCATGAGCGCCCGCCCGTACTGCCGGTAGCTGTCCGCCAGTTCCGTATTGCCCACCGAGAAGACACCGTCTACGTAGAGCAGGTCGTACTCGATCTTTTCGTATCCCTCGATGTGGAAGGCGCGTTCGGTTGCTGTGACCTGCGCTTGCATGGAACTCATCGGTTGCCTTCGGTCAGCGAGCGGAGCCGATCCGCGTCGAGACGATCGACGGTTTCCACCGCCGCGGAGAAGTCGCCCCCTACCGTGTTCGCGTTGGGAAAAGCGACGCAGCGAACGTGTGCAGCAACGGCGGCAGCGACGCCGCCGACGTTGTCTTCGATAGCAACGCAGTTCTTCGCGTTCTCGCCGAGGCGTCCAAGGGCGAACATGTACGCCGCCCGATCCGGCTTGCCTTGCGAGACACTCGCGGAATCGACTACGACGTCGAACAAGTCGACGTCGACTGCAGTCAGAGCGCCGAGCAGTGCATTGACGTTTTCCGGGGAGGTGGTGGTCACGAGACCGACCTTGACGTCATGCTTCTTGGCATCGGCGATCGTCTCGACGACGCCGGGGCGCGGGTCGACGTCGGAGTTGGCCAGCAGCTTCTGAAAGATCTCCGACTTCGTGGAATGCACTGCTGCGGAGTCGACTTCCTCACCGCGAGAGTGTGCATATTCGGCGATGCGAGCCGCGCCGCCGTTGCTCGCCAGCATCTCGATGTAGTCCTTGCGCTCCCAGGTCCAGCCGAGATCGTGCGCGGCGAAGGCGTCGTTGAATGCTTGTCGTTGAATTTCGGAGGTATCGGCAAGTGTGCTGATCGATCCGAACAGGATGGCAGCCATCGGGTTCCTTCCGCGAAATGTGGTGACGTGCTTGAGGACTTGTTGCCAGTGTGGTGACGGCAAGTGTCATCCAGTCCGGCGCGCGCATCACGAATAAATAACGGAAAGTAACAGAATGGTAACGCAGTTCGGCGAGGCAGACGGGCTCGATCTGGTTCCCCGACCGAGGAAAATCCGGCTGGCAGCGACGACTGAAGCGTCCGTGCGGATGGATCCTCAGTAAGTGCTGACGTTCTCGAAGTAGCGGCGGGGAACATCGAACAGCATCGTCGTGATCTGTTCCTCGGTGACACCATGCTCACGCACATAAGGGAGGACTTTGTTCCCGATATGCAGGTAGTCGAAGGCCGGCATCATCTCCTTGAGATGAGGGTCCATCCAGTCGAAGAAGCAATTCGCGTCGTGCGAAAGCACCATTTGCTCGGCGAATCCGCGTCGGCACATTTCGACCAGCGTGTCCGCCCGCTGCTCGAAAGAAACATTGACGTCGAGACCGAATCGATCCATCCCGAGGATGAACCCACGCTCCGCCAAGTCGGTCAAATGGTCGAGGTCGGTGCTATCCCCGCTGTGCCCCAGGACGATCCGCTCGGGCTTGACACCTTCCTCGTCGCACATCACCCGTTGGACGTCGAGAGCAGTTTTGCTCTCCGGATGGGTGTGCACGGTGATCGGTGCGCCGGTCAGATGATGCGCCTTGGCGACCGCGCGCATCACCCTTTCCACGCCGGACCTGAGGCCTTCGGCGTCGATCGCGCACTTGAGCAGAGCTGCCCGGACTCCGGTACCAGCGATGCCCACGGTGATGTCCTTGACGAAGAGGTCGACCATCGGATCAGGAACCTCCGTGCCCATCATCGCGTTCAGAGCCGGGCCCCGATGTTGGAAGTAGAAGGGAACATCGGTAAAGGTGTAGCAACCGGTAGCCACCACGATGTTCAATTCGGGGACCTGTTCGGCGATGCGCTGGACCCTCGGGATGTAGCGGCCCAGTCCCACAACCGTCGGATCCACAATTGTCTGCACACCCTGCGCTGCCAGTGCCTTCAATTTGAGGACCGCGTCGCCGACACGCTCGTCTTCATCCCCCCACTCTTCCGGAAAGTTCTGCTGCATCTCGGTGTTGAGAATGAAGATGTGCTCGTGCATATAAGTTCGTCCAAGCGCGGCCGTGTCGATCGAACCACGAACGGTCTCTACTTCTGCCATGTCGGCCCCCATCTACTGGTAGTCGCGAGCCGACGGCCTCACCGGCAGTCCGCTGGCTTCATGATTGTGAGCCGACCCACACCGGTACCGCACAGTCTCACTCAGTGGAACGCCGCCGCTGGTTCGACGGGTAAAGGTATCGACCATCGGCCCAGTAGACATCAGGGGAGGTTTGCCGACCGGACAGTGGTGGGAGCCCTCCCCCAGCCGCTCGAAAAAGACCGGATCCGAACCTGACGCAGACTCCGATCTCTATTGTCGAGACCGACACGATCATGATGCTGTGACGTGAGGCGGACAAGGGGAAGAGGTTCGATGATGGATGCGGACGTAATCGTGGTCGGCGCTGGTTTGGCAGGCCTGGTGGCCACCGCCGAACTGGCCGACGCGGGCAAGCGAGTGCTTCTGCTCGATCAGGAACCGGAACAGAATCTCGGTGGCCAGGCCTTCTGGTCACTCGGTGGCCTGTTCATGATCGATACCCCTGAGCAACGCAGAATGGGCATCAAGGACTCCCCCGAATTGGCGTTGCAGGACTGGCTCGGCACCGCGACGTTCGACCGCGGCATCGACGATCCCAAGGGCGAGGACTACTGGGGCTACCGGTGGGCACAGGCCTACTTGGAGTTTGCGGCGGGTGAGAAGCGCTCATGGCTGCACGCGCAGGGAATGCGATGGGTTCCCATCGTCGGTTGGGCCGAACGCGGCGGCTACCTCGCCGAGGGCCACGGAAACTCGGTGCCACGCTTCCACCTCACCTGGGGGACGGGCCCCGGTGTTCTCGCCCCGTTCGAACGGCGTGTCCGCGAGGCAGCCGCGAAAGGCCTGGTGCGCTTCGGATTCCGCCATCGCGTGGACGAGCTCATCATGACCGACGGCGTCGTCGATGGCGTCCGAGGATCGGTTCTCGAGCCCAGCACGTCGGTCCGAGGTTCAGGTAGCACGCGGGTCGAGGTCGAGGAGTTCGAACTTCATGCAGGTGCGGTATTGGTCACCGCCGGCGGAATCGGCGCCAATCATGATCTGGTGCGGGAGAATTGGCCCGCTCGATTGGGCGCACCTCCGACGTCGATGATCTCCGGGGTACCCGAGCACGTCGACGGACGCATGCTCGCGATCACCGAGCGTGCGGGTGGCCGACTGGTCAACAAGGATCGGATGTGGCACTACACCGAGGGAATCAAGAACTGGAATCCCATCTGGAAGAACCATGGGATTCGCATCATCCCCGGACCGTCTTCGATGTGGTTCGACGCACGCGGACAACGCTTCCCGGCCCCGAACTTCCCCGGATTCGACACTCTCGGCACGCTGAAAACGATTCAGGACAGCGGATACGACTACTCGTGGTTCGTTCTCACGCAGAAGATCATCGAGAAGGAGTTCGCACTCTCGGGATCCGAGCAGAACCCCGACATCACCGACAAGAACCTCAAACTCGTTCTTGGGCGGGTACTACCGGGAGCCAGCGGACCGGTCGAAGCGTTCAAAGAGCACGGCGAAGACTTCGTCGTTGCAAAAACAGTGTCCGAACTTGTCGCAGGCATGAACAAGATCACCGGTGAAAACCTGATCGATGCTCACGATCTGGAGCGCCAGATCACCGCACGAGACCGTGAAACGGACAACCCGTTCACCAAGGACCTGCAGGTCTCCGCGATTCACAATTCTCGACGCTCCCGCGGCGAGCGGATAGCTCGTACTGCGTCGTTGCACAAGATCCTCGATCCCAAGTCCGGTCCGTTGATCGCAGTGCGACTGAACATCATCACCCGTAAGACCCTGGGCGGAATCCAGACCGATCTCGACGGGCGCGTGCAGAATTCGGACGGGACTACGGTGCCGGGATTGTGGGCAGCCGGTGAGATCGCCGGGTTCGGCGGCGGCGGTGTGCACGGATATCGATCGCTGGAGGGCACCTTCCTCGGCGGCTGCATATTCAGTGGTCGGCAAGCCGGACGTGCATTGGCACAGGGAGTGTGAGCGCGGCCGACAGACAGTGCGCCGAGAGGTAGCCCGTCGGTCGCGAAGTGCGCACTCTGTACCGTGGAGCGGAGGACTTCGACCACGGAACACCGATTGGGAAGGATCTTTATGTCTCAGCCTGCACGGCTCGAGAAGAATCCGGACAAGGGCTACGTAGCACTACTCGGCTGGAGCTTGCCGGCTGTGGAAGCCCTCGACAAGTTCGACCGCAGGTATGTGGTCGTGGCTCCGGATTGGGCCGAGCCTTACTGCACTGAGCACGACATTCCCTATATTCCGTGGAACTTCGAACGACTCAACGACCGGTCGCTCGAGATCGCCGAAACACTGCGCGATATGGGTGTCGACGTCGCGATCCCGCTGTACGAAGAAACCGTCGAGTGGGCCGGTGCCATCAACTCGGTACTACTGGGCAACCCGCGCCTGTTCGGGCAGGCGATGTTGCTGCGCGACAAGTCCCTGATGAAGCGTCGCGCACAGCTCGGTGGGATCCGCGTGGGCATCTTCGAGGAGGCCCACGATCGTGAAGACGTGATCCGCTTTCTCAAACGCGTCAACCAGACTCTCCTCAAGCTCGACGGCGACCCGAACGACCCGATTCACGTCAAAGCGTTCGACAAAGCAGGGTGCCTCGGCCACCGGGTGATCAGGACACCGGATGAAGTCGACTCCATCCCCGACGAGGAATTCCCTGCGCTGATGGAATCACATCTCGACGGCTGGGAGTTCGCCGTCGAGGCGTGGATCCACAACGGAAAGATCAAGTTCCTCAACATCTCCGAGTACGTGACCCTCGGCTACTCGGTGTTCGTACCCGCAACCCCCGAGCTCGAGAAGTACCGTGATCAGATCACCGTCCAGATCGAGAAGCTGATCAAGGCTTTCGATATCGAGTTCGGTTTCATCCACCCCGAGTACTTCGTCACCAGCGACGGCGAGATGTACTTCGGTGAAGTTGCTTACCGGCCACCAGGTTTCAAGGTTTTCGAGCTACTCGAACGGGCTTACGGATTCAATGCGTACCAGGGCCTGGTACTGGCATTCGACCCGAAGACCACCGAGGAAGAGATCGACGCCTTCTTCCCCAAGGAGGTCGTCGACGCCACCGGTGTTGCCGGCTGCTTCGGTGTGTACCCGCGTCGACGCGTCGTCAGCAATCTCGTCATTCCCGACGTCACGTTGGACGACGACTACTACGAGACGAACGACCTCTCGGCACCCGTCGAGGAGACCGTCACCAAGCGTACGGCTTTCGGCACGCACTGGGGCTTGCTGTACTTCTTCGGTGAAGATCCGTACCGGATGCGTGATCTGCTCAAACAACAGGAAGAACTGGACTTCTACGTGTGAGGCACGAATTCGGGGACGACCACACGCCACCGGCACAGTCGACGGAAGAACCGGCGGCCACCGACACCACTTCACCGGCCGATCGAGCATTGACTTCGCGTCTCGCGCAACTCGATCACGCAGCCGAGGCGTTCGCCACCGCGCCGGAGTTCACCAAGAGCTCCAAGCTCCGACGCGTCCTCGACTCGCTGCATCGAGTGCTGTCGCAACCCGGCGGCTGTGCAGCGATTCGGGAGCGTGCCGAATTCCTCGAGAACGCGGGACTGTTCGCGGGATCGGACTGGGCGCAACCGGACATCCTCGTTCCGTCGTTCGTCGGCCCGAGCCTGCGTAGCGGCAACAACGACACCGTTGTACTCGAAGCGACGAGTGAACTTCGGATGGTGGCAATCGTTGCCGGCGAGTATGACCACCCGGCGGTGACGCCGGAAGATGCTCGCCGGTTCCTGTCCCAGGTGCTCGCGATGAACCTCGAAGTGTTGTTCACGGCGCCATCGGAGGCAGAGCGAGTTCGACTCGGCCGCACAGCTCATCTCATTCGCGATCTGTTCGGTTACGTCGCCGAACAGATCGGCTACGACAGCGTGCTCGACGAACTCCTCGAGGAGATCTGGCGGGTGTTGCGTCAACGCCCGATTCAGGTGGACAACGTCAAGGCGATGGTCACCCGCATCGCGATCTACCGCGACGACCCCACCGTGGATCTCGGTACGTCCGGGCAGGGTCTCGACCGGTTGATCACGGCACTGTTCGGCACTACCGAAGCATGCCGGGAAGACCCCGGAGTCGACGTCTACCGGTCGCGGCTCGAGGTCATGGATTCGGAAGCTCTGCAGTTCGAGGCACGCGGTTTCGCCCGGGCAATGCACGACACCGGGTTGGTCTCGCCCTACCACGCGACCCTCATGCGTTACCTCGTGGAGAACAACAGTTTCGTGCTCGCCGAGGCGCTCGGGCTGTCCGACACCGGCAGAACTTGTCTGCAGCGATATCCGGAACTGGTTCAGCGACTCGTTTCCGAAACCGTGTACCCGGAGACAGCGCAGTGCCTGTACGGCCTGGCGCTGCTCCTCGACCGGGGGACGCTCTACGAGCCGCCGGTCGTCCCGTCCCTGTGGCGGCAGATTTCACTGAAGCTGTCACCGAAGGTGCGCGAGAGGTTGCTTACCGCATTCGGTCCGGGTCCCGATCCGGAGTCGCGGTTGCTCGGCGGCCTGTTGTCGATGCTCGGTCAACCACTCGGCGTCGGCCAAGGCGACAATCCCACGTGCCAGTCTGCGCGAGCACTGTCCATGTGGGCGTACAACGACCCGGACTACCTGCTGCAGATGGTCGTTTGGGCTGCACGTGACGACGAGATCGTCATGCACTTCGAAGGGCAACCGATCTCCTCGACCGACAGCGTGGGCGGCGTCGCGACCACCGATCCGATCGACCTCGATCCGGTGTCGTTGCTGTTGGTACCGCACCTCGACCGAATTTACGCAGAGATGGTCCGACGCTGCGCCGACCGTGAAGGCGACCCGCATCGCTGGGTCAATCCGGAGTTCCACGGCTGGTGGTCCGCACGGGAATTCCACATCAACGTCGACGTCGCGACCGGAAATCTGATCGACCTCGACGACTTCATTCGGCAGTTTCACGCCTCCTATCACCCTGCGTACAACGGTGGTCAGCCGCTGATTCACCCGCAACCGGCCGGCGTCGCCGTGACCGACAGTGCGGCCCGCTACATCGGCTGGCATGCGATCGCCATCCTGCGTGTCACCGCTGATCCCGACGGCATCATGCGGGTCTATTTCTTCAACCCGAACAACGACAGCGGCCAGGATTGGGGTGACGGGGTCGTCGTCGGGACCGCAGGAAACGGTGAACGAGCCGGTGAAGGGTCACTGCCGTTCGACCAGTTCGCCTCTCGCCTCTATATTTTCCACGCCGACCCGCTCGAGGAAGGTGAGCCGGACAAGATTCCGGCGGAAGATGTCGAGAACATCATCGGATTCATCGAACGCAGTTGGGGCGCAGACAGGCTGCCTCGGGGCGCGAGCGAGGAAGATCGGTAGTTTCGGAGGCGTTTCCCCGACTCCCCGTGGCCAGGCACCTGCCCTGCTATCGTCAGCCTCGTGCCGATCCCACGTCCTGCCGGTCTGGTGCTTCGCGCCGGTGTGCTGGCCATGATGTTCTTCGCTATGGTCGCTTCTCCGGTGTCCGCCGAACCTGCTCCCGCAACGACGACGACCTGGCTGTGTGAGCCCGGCCAGCAAGGCGACCCGTGCGGCGGTAGGTCGGGCGCTCCGATCGACTGCTTTTACGTCTACCCCACCGCATCGTTGCAACAGAGCACCAACGCGAACTTCGATACCTCTCCTGAATTGCGCGCAGTGGCAGCCCTGCAGGCCGCTCCTTTCGGAGAGAACTGCAACGTATGGGCGCCCGTGTACCGGCAGACCACCTTGCGAGCATTGTTCGCCGGGACCGCCGACGAGCGCACCGCCGCAGGGAATCTCGCGTACGCCGACATCGAGAATGCCTGGGACGACTACCTCGAGCACCACAACAACGGCCGTGGCGTGGTCCTCATCGGACACTCCCAGGGCACTTTCGTCCTGCGGAAGCTGATCGCCGATCACATCGATGGTCAGCCGGCCCAATCGAAACTGGTCTCGGCGCTGCTGATCGGCGGGAACGTGCTCGTCCGCAAGGGCGAGGGTGTGGGAGGCGACTTCGATACTGTGCCCGCATGCACCGACTCGACGCAGACCGGCTGTGTCGTCGCCTATTCGGCATTCTCGAATCCCGCACCGGAAGACGCACGGTTCGGTCTGCCGCCGAATACGGCCGGACCCGACGTCGAGGTGCTGTGCACCAATCCGGGGTCGTTGCGCGAGAACGCCGACGCTCCCATTCACGGAATTCTCGCGGGTCAGGAAGTCGACGGCTTCCATGCTCGGTGCACAACCGGCGAGGGCCCGCGCGTTCTCATGGTCGACGGGCCCGGGGCCTCGCTCATCCCGGCAGTGCCGGCCCCGAACTGGGGAATTCATCAGGTGGACATGAACATTGCCCAGCGAGACCTCGTAGACCTCGTCGGGGTTCAGGGCGCGGCATACGACGCCGCCGGTCGATAGTCGAGCAACGCTGTATCGGTTCGCCTCAATTGACGACCTGATAGATGCGCCAATTCGGTTGATCTGCACCCGTAGTGGGGACCTCGAATGCGAGTGTGGAAATGGCGGCACCGTTGTCGTAGATCGTCGGATATCTGCGGTTGACGGCGTCGGATTCGCCACGCCCGGTGTTGGGAACCGTCAGCAGGTACTTCACTCCCGCTGCCGCAGGATCGTTGAGAATCGTGGTGAAGTCCTGGTCGGAGGGAACGACGAACTGCTTGGGATTCGACGACGCCGCGACCACCGCGAACCCGTAGACGGTGTCGAGAAGAACCGATCCTTCGGGCAGATTCTGTGCATCCAGATAGGCGGCGAGTTCGCGTTCGGTGACGAACGAGTCGATGATCGAGCGGGCCGCGACCGCATCGGCATCTTCGGCGGAGGGGGTCGGATCCAGTAGATATCCCAGTGCGTATTCCTGGGGGGCCAGCTTCGGCTGCACCATCGCCCAGCCGGTGACCGGCACTGCCAGCACCGACAACACCACCAGCCCGACGCCGACTCCTGCCGGCACCATCGCTCGTACCGGCCGGGGACGGTGGAATGCACCTTCTCGCCGCGTGTGTGGGTTGCCTCGCGGCGGAACCAATTGCACCAAGGCGACCACGGCAAGCGGTATCGCGCAGATGTAGAACCGCAGAAAGCCGAAGGTGGAGCCGCCGATGAAGCTGACCGCCTGGAATGCGAGCACTGCCCCGAACACGACCGGGCCGACCAAGAATTCCAGATCGCGTCGCCGTAGTGCGAGGACCGCCGATACCGGCAGGGCCACCAACAACGCAGGCCCCAGCACGACAATCGCCGTTACCGCGAACACGGTGTTGCCCAGCGCTGTTCCCGTCGAACCGCCGGACTGCGCAAGAATCGCGGCATTGCCGTAGCCCGAGGACAATTGGGCCAACGCTTCCCCGGTGATCAACCAACTCGTCCCGGTCCACACCACGAATGCGGCGAAACCCGGCCCGGCCACGAGCACGCCGTCGAGCACGGCGCGGCGAATCATCGTCCGCCACTGCGCTCGGCCCTCTCGCATCACCGTGATCACCGCGACCAGCACAGCGGCACCGGCGATAGCGACGACGCCGTCGTAGCGGGTGAGGTAGGCCAGTGCCAGCGCGATACCGGCAACGACCAGATCGTGGACGTCGTCGGTATGTACCCAGCGGATCAGGCGCCGCACCGCCCAGCAGACGAAGAACAGAAACACTGCTTCGCTCATGCCGTTCGCACCGTAGAAGACGATCATCGGGTTGATCGCGAACACCACCGTGACGATCGTGCAATACCGGGTCGAGAGGCCCCGATCACGACAGATTCCGTACACCATCACCACAGCACCTGCCATGAACACTGCCGAGACCACGATCCCGGAGATGTTCCACCGGGTGATCGCCGGCCACCACGAAGACAACGCAACGATCGGCAACTGTGCCAACGCAGTCAGCGGGGTGAAGATGAATCCGATAGCGGACACATGTGGGTCGCGGCTCAGAAGAACCGACTGTGCAGCCGAGGTCCGTGACAATGCGTCGCCGAGTAGGTAGCCGAACCGCAGGCTCAGCGTCAACCCGATCGCAAGGTAACCCGCCAACGATGCGGTGAAGACGGTCCACGGTGCGCGAGAGCTCACGGAAGAGCCTCTTCGGTCTCGACGGCTGGCGCGGTCGGGGTGTTCAGCCCGTGAAATGTCTTCTCCCAGTACGACGGGTTCCGGATGAGCTGCCAGCATCCCTTGATTGCGGCAACGCTCATCATCACCCAGTACAGCGGCATCGTCAGGCTCGGAACGAGAAGGTAGGCGTTGTCGCTTTCCCTACTGGCGATCAGGTACATGTAGATGGTCGCGACGTTGCCGATGATCAGTGACACCAGCGAGAAGTAGTAGATGTACGGCGGGAACAGTGCTGCTATGAGGTCTGGTTGCCCGAGAATCCAAGCGGCCGTGGTAAACCAGAAGATCATGTTGATGCAGGCACTGATCGGAGTACCCGCCAACAACAACGTCAACCGGTAGGTACCGACCGGGCCCAGTGCACGCACGGTAGCGACGGGTCGACGCATATGCACCAACCACGTCTGAAGGTAACCCTTGTACCAGCGTGAACGCTGTCTGACCCAGTTGATCGGGTCACTGTTCGCTTCCTCGAGCGTGATCGAATCCAGCACCGCGGTGGAGTAACCGGATGCGGCGATACGAACTCCGAGATCGGCATCCTCGGTGACGTTGAAGCCGTCCCACGCGCCTACCTGCTCGATGACGTCGCGCCGCAGATGATTGGATGTGCCGCCCAGCGGAATCGGTGAGGTACTGCGCATCAAACCGGGGAGTAGGTAGCCGAACCACAGCGCGTAGTCCGCAGTGAACCATCCGGTCAGCAGATTCTGAGAGCCGTTGTGGAATGCCAACTTTGCCTGTACACAGGCAACGGTATCGGGCAGCCGGTCGAACGCGGCGATAACCCTACGCAACTGCAGAGGTTCGGGGAGATCCTCGGCGTCGAAGATCGTGACAATGGTTCCGGTCGCAAAATGCAGTCCGTAGTTACAGGCCTTCGGTTTGGTCCGAGGGTCGCCGGCCGGAACGAGGATTACCTCCACTATCTGGCTGACACCGCTGCGCGCGGCCGCGTCGATGGTGACGTCGTCGTCTTCTTCCAACAGCAGCAACACTTGTAGCTTGTCCGGCGGATAGTTCAGGTTGGTCATGGCGGCGATGAGGTCGCCGACGACCTCGGGCTCGTTGTATGCCGGGACCAAGATCGTGTACGCGGGGAGAAGTTCGTCCGGAATTGCGAGTGCTTGCTCGTCGGTGACCGTCACGATCGCCGTGGCATCCAGCCCTCGGGAGAAGATCAACAGGCGGTCGAACATCATCGCCAGGTAGCCCAGCGTGCACAACACCGTCAACACCAGCAGTGTCGGAACAGGATTCAGTAGGGCGCTCACCAGCGTGAGAACGGCGATGGAGATGGCGGTGTACTTCTGCCACGGCACGAAGGCGATCGCAGCCGACGCCAGTGGATTTCGTCGGGCGAGTCCGTTGATGGCGTCGTCGAGCGCCTCCGCGCGAAACTGCTCTGTCTCTTCCCCGACACGCGGCGGCGTCCGCGGTGTGCTGCTCACTGTCCACCTCTGGTATCGACATTCCATTGAGCCCGAACGAGACCGGTACCGAACGAGGTCAGCAGCGTGCGGTCTTTGTACTCCGGTTCCGTGTCGGCGATGATGGAATTGCCGCGAAGGAAGGTTGCGAGACTGGTACCGATGTTCGACGCCATCGACGGTATCGGCCGGGGGAACGTAGCGCCGTCCTCGTGATTGTCCACGCTGATGATCGTGACCCGCTGGGTGACGTCACCGCGTACCCAGGTGAAGACCAATTTCGTCCAAGTCAACAACAATGCGTCGCTGACCGAGGTGTACAGGGTTCCGGTGACTCCGTGCCCGAGTGGCACCTGCAGTGAATCGCTGGTGCGGGTATTGCTCAGCCGATACAGAGTGCTTTCCGGATAGATCGCCAGGCTGGCTCGGTTGGTGGTGGAGAGGACGTCCACGACCACAGTTCGTGGTCGTGATTGGATGTCCCACTCGGGGTTTCCGTCTTCGGCCTTCATCGTCTGGCGGGTCAGCGTCGCTGTTTGTCCGAAGTACGAGCGCACCCAGTCGTACGATTGGAGTGCTGTCCGGTTCCACCCGGTCGGCGGAACCAACGGCACGGACGTCGATCCCGGAGGGCCGGCAGTGTCCGGGATGACCGTTGTCTCGGGCAGCGGGAGAAAGAGCAGGATCACTGCAGCAACGATCACCATGATCGCCGAACTCGGAGACCGTTTCGCCGAAGACGAGGACATGCCCTTCGTCAACGGTCTCTTGCTCTCACCGCGCCGGGAGAGCAAATAGAACCCCACCCCGATCACCATCGAGGCACCGACCGTCGGGATGAGCTGCATCAGAACGACATCGATTCGAGGCCAGAGGGCCAAGATGAACGCCAGCACCGCAAACCCCGTCACCACCGTGCAGACGAATCCGAGCCACGCCCTACGACGGGTACGCCCGACAGCTATCGCGCCTGCGACCCCGCCCAACACCACCAGCACTGCGCCGTAGGCGAATCGGCTTCCACCGGCGTTGATGGCAACCAACCGATACATCAACGGGCTCAATGCCAGTAGCAGCAACCACACCGACCAGAATCGGCCGACCGGCCGAAGACCGAACAACAGGATCGCGCCGCCGAAGAAGAACACCAACGCCGACAGGACATCGAGGTGCGCGAGTGCGTACTGCTCTGAGTAACGCGGCAACCATAGGGCTTTGACGGCGATCGATGCCAGCAACGCGAGACCGCCGACAATGACGTCGGTCTGTCGATCATGAATCGGCAACTCCCCGGCCCGGCGGCGAGCCACTCCCTGCGCTGCCACCGCCGCCAGAAACGGGAGCACGAAAATATAGGCGGTGATGGCGCCGTTCGAGGCTTCCTCCAACACTCGCTTCCAGGTGGGAAAGAACGCGACCACGACGCACCCGATGAGCAGAAGCCACCGAAGCACGATCACCCTGGCCGGGTGCGCTTTCCATCCCTTGCTCTCCGGTGTTGAATCGACGTGTTCGACGTCCTCGCTGCTCGAGTCCCCTTCCCCGAGGTTGTCGGGTCCCGCCTCGGCATCGGCTGTCATGACGGCGGTGAATTGTCACGGCGGTGGCGACGGCGGCTCGAGCCGCGAGAGCGCACAACCAGTACGACCGCCCCTACGAGAGCGACGAGCAATACCGCACCGGCAATTCCGAGAAGCGTCACGCTCAGGCGATCGACACCCGACTCGCTGGCGGCCGACTCCACCGTCGAGTCCCCTGCCAGGTTTCCGCTCGATAGCGACACCGGCTCGATTCCCGGTACAGCGAAGAGAATGTCACCGTTGCGGCCGAACCAACGCGACGGATCGGCGTCGAGCCAACTTAGAAGTGCGTCGAGTCGCGCCCCTTTGCCTGTCGACGATGCCACCAACAGTGCCTTGTTGTTCGCGGTCGTAGTCACCTGCAGGCTGGCGTAAGGCACCCCCGGATCAACAGTGAGCGAGGTGTCGGTGTCGGTGAATTCCGGCGTTGCGATCGAGAACGTCGTAGCTCCGGACGAGGACAGCGGCAATGAAAGCGAGTCCGGTAGACCACCGTCTGCGGCGATCACGACGGCCGGGTCGGAGCTGGCGAGCGCGTCGTCGAGGGAGACGACCTGAGGCATGATCGGCCTGGCGGACAGGCGCTGCAGTCCGGTCACGACCGAGACCGCACGGGCGGCGTCGGCGAAGGTTTCCTGGGTCATCGCTACGTCGAACTGCGGCATCAAGGCTTGCGGTAGCGATCCGAATCCCAGCGGAGCCGGCGTCGAGGACGGTGCGGATCGGACGACAGTGGAACCGTCGACCGTGATCGTCGATGCTGCCTGCGTGCCGCATGCGGCGGCCGAATCTGCGGGGTGGTCGACGCTGACATCGAGGGTGGTGGCTTTCCGCAGCTCGGCGTTCGGGATATCGACCCACTGATCCAACCGACCCGAATCGTCGGCGGACCACGACGCGATCGTCTTGCCTCCCACTCCGGCGGTGATCGATCCGACGCCCGGTGTGTAATTTCCGGTCAGATGCAGCGATACGTCGGAGACCGAGCGGCCGAGGCGCGCTTGATCGAGCGTGATCGACGCGGTCGCGGTGGTGTCGCCTTTCCCCGTGACAGTTCCGACTCCGAGGTCTTCGAGTGTTGTCGAGTCGGGTGCTAGGACCGCTCGAGGAGCCGATGCTCCCGCGAGTGCTTTGGTCGTCACCGCCAACTCGGAGATGCTGCTGGTGATCAATCGGGTTTGATCGGTCAACGCCGTACCGCTACCGGTGACGAACAGCCGTGGAGGTGACTGATCGAGGGGAAAGATCAGTTCTGCTCCGGTGTCGTTGTTCTCGGCCACGACGACGGACCGTTCGAACGCTTTGTCCGGTTGCGACCCCTGCAATTCGGTGTCCGGACGCACGAGAACCCGAACGGGCTGTGCACCGTAGTAGTCGATCACCGAAGTCGTCAGAGTCAACACTGCGGAGATCATGTCGCGGTTCGGCTGGGCAGGCATGAACACTGTGAGCTGCCGAAGTACCGGCGGCAGGAACTCGGAGATCGTTCGCGGGATCGACGGCACACCGGTGTAATCGACTCGGGCGTCGAGGAGTCGAAGTTGCGCGTCGAGGACATTCGGGCAGAAGCCCGCGTCGGGAATCAGCGTCGACGCGAGATCGAGAGTCACCGCTCCGTCGACAACTGGAACTGCCGCCAGCGGGATGGAGACCGGGATGGTCGGTGCGTCGCCCCCGAGCGCGATACGTGAGATGGGCCGGTTGCCGGACTCCACGTCGATCCAACCTCGATCGAGCCAGGCCGGGACGGTGAGCACCGCATTCAACGACGACGGCCCGGTACCCGGTGGCACCGGCACGGTGACCTGAGTACGGCCACTCAGCCCATTCAGCGCAATCGAAGCACCCAGGCCGGTCTCGCTGAGGGACAACGTGATCGGGTTCGTCTCTTCTGGGTCTTCATCCTGTGCTTGCGCGATTCCAGGCGCGGAAGAAAGGACCATCATTGCAACAATCCCGCTGATCGCGGCCATTCGAGCAGTACAGCGAGAAGGCACACCAATAGTCGACGACATCAAATAGTCCGGCCCTTTAAGTGGAAGTGACATCTTTCGAGATCATTATGACCGATAAGGAGTGAACAGTCTCGACGTGTGTCCGATTTTATCTGCACCCCGGGTGACCAGGACCTGAGACCCCGGAAGGCATTGTGAATAAACAATATTACCGACCAGTACGTCTATGAATTGCGGTATCGGAGAATCCTTTTATGGAATTACCGGGCTCGAATGGCTAACTAGCGTCGATATGTCGTTCACCGGGAGCGGAATTACCGACTGCAAATACACAGGCCTATCATCTGGTCTATGCACAGCCTGGTTCGTTTCTGTCGAGTCGCTGCCGTCCTGGCGTGCGCTGGCCTGCTCGTCGCCGTCACCGGTGCAGAACCGACAGACGCTGCTCCGGCGCCGGGTGCCCGCGTGAGCGCGAGCACCGACGGCCTGGCACTGGACGGCGCACCGTGGTGGCCGACGGGATTCAATGCCTACCAGCTGGCGACGGATTGGTCCGTCAATGCCGGATGCGGGGCCATGGTCGATCTCGACAGCTACTTCGCGGCCCTGCCTGCACACTCGCTGACGCGGTTCAACGCGTTTCAAGCGCTCGCGATCAACCGCTTCACCGGGAAGCTCGACTTCGGCCCCATGGACGCAGTCTTCGCCGCAGCCGAAGCACACGATCAACTTCTCGTCCCCGTCCTGTCACCTCAGGACGGTGCCTGCGAGGACAACGCCTTCAAGGACCGACAGTGGTACATCGACGGCTGGACGACGCCACCGCCCTCCCCCACCGCAACAGCGCTTCTGAGCTTCGAGCAGTGGGCCGACACCGCCGTCGCGCGCTGGAAGGATTCGCCCGTACTTGCCGCATGGGAGCTCGTCGGCGAACCGGAAACGAGCACCTGCACCGACGCGAATTGCTCCTGGGAGAATCGAACCTGTACCTCCGACGCGGACGAGGTGTTGCGCAATTTCTTCGATACCGCCGGCGCACGAGTGCGCACCCTCGACCCACGAACCTTGATCACCGCCGGGCTCACCGGCGGCGGACAATGCGGAAGCCAGGGCAACGAATACCGCTATCTGGCACAGTCACCCGTCGTCGATGTTCTCCAGTACCACGACTACGGCGCCGACGGGGTCGCACTGCCCGGCGATCAGTGGAACGGACTCCAGCGTCGGATCACTCAGACGGCAGAGGTCGGCAAGCCACTTCTGGTGGCCGAGATCGGCGAACTCGCGGGATCCTGTTCGACTGTGGAAGATCGTGCCGCACATATCGAAGCGAAAATCAACGGTCAGCGGGCGGCAGGTACCGCCGGGGCACTGCTGTGGGCGTTCGTTCCGGACCCGAGACCGACCGAGTGCACATTCGATATCGGGCCCAGCGATCCGCTCTGGCAGGTCCTCGATCAGGGAACCTCGAACTAGCCGCTTGCACAAGCACGCCCCGAGTATTCATACTCGAACTAACATTTGTAGGCGTACAACTATCGGGGCGGTCCATATGACAGAACCTTCGTCACAGCGCCGATACCTCGTGCTCGGCATCTGCTGCCTCAGCCTCTTCCTGGTCAGCATCGACAACACCATCGTCAACGTCGCACTTCCGTCGATTCGGGCCGAGCTGAACTCGTCGGTGTCCGGTCTCCAATGGATCATCGACGCGTACACCCTCGTCCTGGCATCGCTGTTGATGCTCGGCGGCTCTACCGCGGATCGTTTCGGTCGCAAGAAGATCTTCATGATCGGCACCGGATCCTTCATCCTCGGATCGCTACTGTGCAGTGTCGCGCCGTCGCTGGGCTGGCTGGTGGCATTCCGCATGGTTCAGGCCGTCGGCGGATCGATGATGAATCCGGTCGCGATGTCGATCATCACCAACACGTTCGACAACCCCAAGGAACGCGCAGGGGCGATCGGCATCTGGGGCGGCGTCGTCGGCGTGTCGATGGCTGCGGGACCGCTGCTGGGCGGGGTGCTCGTGACGTCTGCAGGGTGGCAGTCGATCTTCTGGGTGAACGTCCCGATCGGACTTCTCGCGTTGGCACTGACGTGGAAATACATCCCGGAATCCAAGGCACTCCATGCGCGCAGGTTCGATCCCGCGGGTCAGATACTGATGATCGCCTTGCTCGCCGGTCTGGTGTTCACGATCATCGAGGGATCGGCACTGGGCTGGACCTCCCCGCTCATCCTCGCGACGGGCGCGGTGACCCTCGCATCGCTCGTCGGGCTGATCCTGACGGAGTCCAGACGCACCGAACCGCTCATCGAACTGTCGTTCTTTCGCAGCGTCCCGTTCAGCGGCGCCACGATCATCGCCGTGTGCTCCTTCGCGTCACTGGGTGGCTTCCTGTTCCTCAACACCCTGTATCTGCAGGACGTCCGTGGCTACTCCCCACTGCACGCCGGCCTGTACACCTTGCCGATGGCCTTGATGACCCTCGTTTTCGCCCCGATCTCCGGACGCATCACCGGATCTCGCGGGCCGCGCATCTCACTGGTGGTCGCCGGGGTCGGGTTCATCGTCTCTGCCACCATGCTCACCCGTCTGACTGCGGACACGTCCTTCGGCTGGCTCGCGGTGTCCTACATCATTTTCGGTATCGGCTTCGGCGTGGTGAACGCCCCCATCACCAACACAGCGGTATCGGGCATGCCGCGCAGTCAGGCCGGTGTGGCATCGGCAATCGCGTCGACGAGCAGGCAGGTCGGCCAATCGCTCGGAGTCGCGGTCGTCGGATCGATTGTGACCGCAGGTCTGGTAGGCAGCTTCGAGGACGGTTTCATCGACGCTGCGAGACCTGCCTGGACCGTCATGTTGTGCGCCGGTGTCTTGGTGCTGATTCTGGCAGTCGTCACCACCGGAGGGTGGGCGCGCGGTACCGCACACGCCGTCGCCTCCCGCTCGAAGGAGTTGGTCTCGTGAACGCCCCCGACGTCTGGGCCGACATGCGCAGGCTCGTCCTGGAGGTGTCCGATCCACACCGCGCCGTCGTCGCCGCGACCGGAGAGAGCTTCTTCAGAACGAAAGTTCTCCGACGACTCCTGCACGGACCGCTCTCGGCGGGCGAACTCGCCGAACAACTCGGCTCCGATCCGCCGTACCTGTCGATCACTCTTCGCGATCTCGAAGCCAGAGGCCACCTCGGACGCACGGAGGACCCGTTCGACCGACGTCGACGCGTCGTTGCCCTCACCGGTTCCGGGCGTGAACTCGCGCGCGTGGCGGACGAAGTCCTTCGAACGCCGCCTGCTGCCTTGTCCGACCTGAACGAGGCAGACCTCGCTACCCTGTCGCGGATTCTGTCTGCGCTACTCGGCGACTCGGTCACCTCCGCGTAGGACTGCAAGCACCCGCTAGTCTTCGTAGGTGACGACGATGTCCTGAAACCCCTTGTTCCGCTGCGCTTCTGCCTGGCCGGTGTAGGACTTCTTGTCACCCTCGGTGAGTTCGACGTTGTCGGTGAACGGCGTCAGTAGCGCACGAGGATGCAGTCGGTCGACTCGAACGGCATTGATCTCGATACAGAGAACGATGAGTATCGATGCGACATAAAGGAATCCGAGCAGACCGAGCACGATCGCGAAGACTCCGTTGCTGGTGCTGACATTTCCCACCACATATCGGATGTAGATCCCTCCGAACGCTTGCAGTGCCTGCCAGAGCACTGCGGCGACGATTGCCCCCGGCAGTACGTCCCGGAGGGTCAGCGGACGTGGCGTTCCGATCCTGAACGCCACGGAGAAGACTGCGGCGTTGACCACGACGGCGCCGATCAAGGCCAGCGTGCCACCTGCAAACCCGAAGACGCCGGAGGATGCGACGGCGTTGAGAACGGTCAGCCCGATGATGGCCGTACCGACAGTGCTGAGCAGCAGTAGACCCCGCAATCGTGCGCGCAGCGGGTCTGGCTGCTCGTTGCGCGGAACGGACCAAGCGGTGTTCATCGCGTACTGCGCGGCGAGCGAGATGCCGAGCCCGCCGTAGAGCGAGCCGACTATGCCGATGACGATTGCCGTCACACCGCCGCTGAGACGGTCCGGTTCGCCGAGTTGATCTCCGATGACGGGTATCTGACTCATCGCCGAGTCGAGGATGCTGGCCTGCAGGTCCGGATTACCGGCAAGCACGATGCCCAGCAGCGTGGTGAACAAGAGCAGTAGCGGAAACAGCGACAAGAACGCGTAGTACGCGATCAGGGCGGCGAGGTATCCGCCGCGGTCGTCGAGGAATTTGTACACCACTGCCAGCGGAAATCCCGCCGATGGATGCCTTCTTTGAAACTCGTCCATTCGCGCCAGCATCATCGGTCGAATCCAGCCATGCTTGTCACACTCCTCCGCCGCGCCACTCGCGACCGGATCACACATACCCACTGCTCATCCATCCAACACCGCCTCCGGCCAGGACCGTCGGACAGCTCTGGCACCATCGAGGACATGAGGGCTGTGACTGGCTGGAGCTGGGAGGCAGGATGAGTGACGACCGCGAGTACACCGAAGATGGCCACTTCATCGTGATCGAGGGTCGGCGCTGGAGAGCGACTGATCCTTCCATTCCCGAGGACCGCAACGCTGAACTACGGTCGATTCTCATGGCCTGGCGACGCGACGTTCGCTCCACCGGGGGCGCCGCCGCCTCCCGAGCAGGGGTGCAGGCCGCGAAAGTCGCTCTGGGAGAACGTGGCACACCGTGGTGGGAGCAGTCGGAATCCGAGCGGCGGGCCAGATGGGAGAAGGACGTCCCGCGACCGGGTGCGTGACCAGCCGGCCGTAAGGTCGCTAGGGACAGCGTCGCGTGGCACGAGCATCTGGAGCACCTGAATCGACATGGAACTAGTTTCTTCACTACCCGCCGACACCCCTCTGCACCAGGTTGCAGAACGTGTCAAGCGCATAGAGGATCTCGGTTTCGACACCGTGCACATCTCCGAAACCGTCCGAGATCCGTTCGCGGTCGCTGCTCTCGCCGTCGAGCACAGTTCCACGCTGGCCGTCCGGACGTCGATGGTGGTGGCGTTTGCGCGTAGCCCGATGGTGACGGCGTTGGCGGCCTGGGATTTGGCGAGCTTCTCCCGTGGCCGGTTCCAGTTGGGGTTGGCGACTCAGGTGCGGGGGAACATCGTCGGGCGGTATTCGATGCCGTGGACAGACCCTGCTGCGCAACTGCGGGACTACATCGGCGCTGTTCGGGCGATCTTCGGAGCATTTCGTGACGGAACCGCGTTGGATTACCAGGGCACGCACTACACGTTCGATCGCTTGCAGCCATATTTCAATCCGGGTCCGATCGACGTCCCGTCGCCGGAAATATGGACAGGTGGAGTCAATGCACGGATGTGCAGGCTCGCCGGCGAGATAGCCGACGGCTTTGTCGTTCATCCCACGTGTTCGCATCAGAAAGTGCTCGAAGAGATCACCATCCCCTACCTCGAAAGTGCCGGCCGAAGGCCTCGCATCATCGCGGTCCCGAAGACGATCACCGGTCGCGACGCGGCAACGGTGGCCTCGGCCCGGGAACCTGTGCGAAAAGAACTTGCGTTCCTGTACTCCACCCCGGCCTATCGTCTCGCTCTGGATGCACTCGGATTGTCCGAGGTCGGCGAGAAGCTGACCGGCATGTCCCGCTCGGGTGACTGGGCTGATCTCGCTGGCGTAATTACCGATGACGTACTGGACGTGCTGGTCACCCAATGCACGTACGCCGAACTGCCTGCAGCACTTGCATCGAAGTACGAAAATCTCTGCGACGGTATCGCTTTGGCAGTTCCATTGGATCGTGCCGATGACGGGGAGTTTCGGAAGATGTGCGCGGAGCTCCGAGCTCCGAAGTAGTTCGTGGCGAGCTCAGCGACTCCGGAAGCGGTCGATGGCGGCGGCGCGACGAGCAGAAAGTCGTGCCCACACGCTCTGCTGAATCGCCAGAGTAGCCCAACCGGCAATCGCCATACCGGTGATATTGAGCAGCAGCTGAAGAGTGCTGCCCCATATTTCCGTACCAACCCCGAATGCTATTCCGAGCGCGACGTTTCCGGCGGCAGGCACCGTAGTCACCGAGATGAACACCCCGGACAACCCACCCGTCTTCGCCGAGGTGATCGACAGAACCCCTGCTGCTGCCGCGATGACTGCCACGATGAACGACCATTTGTCCGGTGAGTAGATGAAAGCGGTGCTCGGCCGAGGTCCTGTGATGTCGTCGATGACCACCCAGCCCACCGCGCGCGCCACAAGTACGAAGAGAGTGGTCGTAGCGATCGAGAGAACGAATCCGACCACGAGGGTCCTGCTCGCACGGACCAGCAGCGTAGGTCGTTTCCGCACCAGCGCGACACCGAGAGCTGCGATAGCCCCGAACTCCGGACCGAGAACCATTGCACCGATTATCAGGATCTGCGAATCGATGACGATCGCGATCGATGCGAGCAGCGTGGCCATGCCCATGAAACTCAGGTAAGTCCAATTCAGTTCGGTGTCGTCGTACGACCGCTGCGCCACGTCCGCCCACACCACCGAGTCTGCGCTGCTACCCGGAGTTCGCTTCTCTGCTTCGAAACCCGAGCGCGAGAGCCAGCTACGAACCGGCTCGATATGGATGCTGCCATCCTGATGCACTCCGAGATCGCGTAGGAAATCGATGATCTCGTTCGCTCCCTCCCGCGCTATATCGGCGACGACGAGGTCACCGACGGGTTCGACGGAAGCCTCGCGTGTCACCGCGATACCGCTGACAGCGGGACTATCGACAAGACATGCGAGCACGTCCTGAGTCAGCATCGAAGGCGAGAGGATACGCAGGTGCAGCATGCCCATATTCTGCGCACAGCCCGGACAGACCCCAGCATCGACTCCCTCTCGGTTCATCCGCGGTCGACGCATTCGGGCGCTCGCTCTCGATCGACCACGAGCTCGCCTTACTTGCATTATTGCGCAAGTAAGAATACCGTCAATCTGCATAGTGCATTAATGCGAAACTCAAGAATCTGTGGAGGTCCACGATGAGGACTCGATACCGGCATGCGGAACACTTGGCTTCAGGTGTTCCTGGCGCCGTGACTGTGGTCGGACTACGCGAATCCTCCCCGCGAGCTCGGCAAACTGACGGTTCGATTCGCGGCTGGGTTGCCATGGAGGAGTACGCCGCCGTCATCGAGAACCTCACGTCACTGCGTGTGACACGACTTCCACTGGCCGACTGCACCGAGACCGACATCGTCGATCGCCTGTGCGGGGTCGACGCGAACGTCGGTATCGCCCTGATGGTCGGATCGAACGGTGCACACTCCGAAGCGATCGCTCGTCGCGTCGACGTGCGGGGCGGCCCGACTGTCGTCACCGAGATCGACCTCGCTACCGCCACGATGGCAGCGTCGGTCGTCTCCACGCTGGGCCGCCGCGGCATTTCACCCAGCCGTGGGCAAGTGATCCTCGCCTGCCCCGAACGCGCCCCACTACTGGGTCCAGTACTCATCGAATGTGGAGTCGGAAGCGTCACCAGTTGGAGTAACCATGACGCGCAGGACTTTTCGCTGCGCCGCCTGCTCACGCACAACGATGTTCTGGTGGACCTGTCCGACTCGGCAAGTCGGGTCGGTGGGAAAATCGAGGGATCGATCACTCTCGGATCGAATCCTGTTGCGGCCGTTTCGCTCGCACTGACCGGACTCCTCGATGCACTGAACCGGCGGACACTACCCCGCGTCGACGCACAAGTTCTGGCGGCCTGTGCGCGCGCTCTGAACTATCTCGAAACATCCGGCCTCCAGCCCAGCCGGTGACAACTGTGAATCGGCAACCTCATGCCACCTCGAAGGGATACCCCATGACCGCCTCGAGCACTGTCGATCTCGATATCGGCTGCCCACCGACTTCACACGCCGATCTCCTGATGTGGGTGAGCGACGTCGCGGAACTCACCACACCCGACCGGGTCGTCTGGTGTGACGGCACCTCGGAAGAATGGGACAGGCTGACGGCACTACTCGTAGCCAAAGGCACGTTCGTCGAATTGAGCGAGCCCCCGAACTCCTTCCGCTGCGTCTCCGATCCCGAAGATGTTGCGCGCGTAGAAGATCGCACCTTCATCTGTTCGGAGAACGAATCGGATGCAGGGCCGACGAACAATTGGATGGACCCGCTCGACATGACGACGGTGCTGACGGAGGAGTTCCGCGGCGCGATGGCGGGACGAACGATGTACGTCATCGGCTATTGCATGGGGCCCCTCGAGTCCGTCGCACCGAAATTCGGCGTCGAGATCACCGATTCCGAATACGTCGCGGTATCGATGCGCGTGATGACTCGCACCGGCACACCGATCTGGGATCGTATGGGCACACACGCAGACTTCGTCAAAGGACTTCATTCGGTCGGCGCTCCGCTGGCACCGGGCCAACAAGACCTCTCGTGGCCGTGCGACACCACGAAATACATTGCGCACTTTCCTCAGACGCGAACCATCTGGAGCTACGGATCCGGATACGGCGGCAACGCCTTACTGGGCAAGAAGTCGTTTGCCCTGCGCATCGCTTCGGCGATGGCCCGCGACGAGGGGTGGCTGGCCGAGCACATGCTCATCTTGAAACTGACCTCCCCTGCCGCCGAAGTGCGTTACATCGCCGCGGCATTCCCCTCTTCGTGCGGCAAGACCAACCTCGCGATGCTCGAACCGACCCTAGACGGGTGGACCGCGGAAACCATCGGAGACGACATCGCCTGGATGCGATTCGGTGAGGACGGGCGGCTCTACGCCGTCAACCCCGAAGCGGGGTTCTTCGGCGTCGCCCCCGGGACCGGAATGTCCACGAACCCGAACGCCATGCGCACCATTGCTGGAGGCAACTCGATATTCACCAATGTCGCCCTGACCGACGCCGGCGGTGTGTGGTGGGAGGGGATGACCGAGCAGGAGCCGGAGCATCTGATCGACTGGCGTGGCAACGACTGGTCACCGAAATCCGATACCACTGCCGCACATGCAAATTCACGCTATTGCACCCCGATAGACCAGTGCCCGACAGCCGCTGCGGAATGGAACGATCCAGCCGGAGTCCCCATTTCGGCGATCTTCTTCGGGGGCCGCCGTGCATCGACGGTGCCATTGGTCACCGAGGCATTCGACTGGCAGCACGGGGTATTCCTGGCCTCGACCCTCTCGTCGGAAACGACGGCAGCCTCGACTGGAAGCATCGGGGTGGTGCGCCGCGATCCCATGGCGATGCTGCCCTTCATCGGGTACCACGTCGGCGACTACTTCCAGCATTGGCTCGATATCGGGGCCGGTTCGAGCCGTCCAGGAGCTCTACCGAAGATCTTCTACGTGAACTGGTTTCGCCGTGATGACGACGGGGATTTCCTGTGGCCGGGCTTCGGGGAGAACCTTCGGGTGATCGACTGGGCGTTGCGCCGAATCGACGGAAAGGTCGACGCGTTGTCCACCCCTCTCGGCTACGTCCCCACCTCCGATTCCCTCGACCTGACCGGTCTCGACATCGATCGAGCCGATGTCGACGCGGCCCTGGCCGTCGACACCGACGAACTTCTCACAGAAATACCCCTCATCGACCAGTGGTACGCCACCATCGGTGGCAACAAACTCCCCGATGCCCTCCGTCAAGAGCTGAACTGGCTCAAAGTGCGCCTATGCGGCTACCCGAGAGGTCTGGAAAAGTCTCATCGGCACCGGCTGGAACATCATTGCGTCGAGTCCGGGAACCCGAATCGATGATCATCACACCTCGACCCTCGATCCGGCAGCTGGTCGCCTACCTCGCCGGGCGGCCACTGCCCGCGAAGTTCAGCGCCTGGGTCGTCCACGACATCACCGGACCGGGTTCAACCCGGCACTACGCAACCCGGTGCATCGTCCCACTCGTCCCGCTGCTGGCCGCATGCTTGCTCGTACCGGGCCCACTGTTCGTCCGCGCCGGCATGATGCTGATCCTGCTACTCCCGTTCGTCTATTTCATGATCGCTCTCAAACCGATCTATCAGCGTCATCGCCTGGTCACCCATGGGCTCGATCCCGCGCTGTTGACCGCATACAAGCAACGCACCATCGACGACGACGCGGCCCGCTATTCGGCACGGTACCGGGGTTTCTGATCGATCGCGCGAAGTAAAAGCTCTTCGATCCGAAGGTGAACCGAATCCGTATCATCCTCTGTCGCAATGATACTGAGAAACAGTGAGGCTCCCGCCGCCATCGCGATCAGCGCTCGAGCGTCGAGCACGGCGTCGTCCGCTGCATCCCGCGATGAACCCGCGGAGAACAGTTCGGCGGGAGGCCCGCTGAAGCTCTGCCAGAGCTGACGACGAAGATCCTCGTTACGAGTGAAGGTGCTGATCAGACCCGGAACTGCTGCGCGCACTTCCGGTTTGGCGAACAGCTCGCGACTTCCTGTCGCCACCCATCGCACCCAACCGTTCGGGTCCGTACCGTCGAACGGCTCGAGGTCGGGGGTCGCTCCGAGGATCGAGTGCAACACCAACTCTGCTTTGGACGACCATCTTCGATCGATCGTGCCGCGACCGACGCCCGCACGGGCAGCGACGCCGCGCATGCTCAGCTCTTCCCATCCGAGCTCCATCAGCAGCTCGCGGGTAGCCGACAACACTCGGTCGTCGACGCTGCTGTCTCGGGGGCGGCCGGCCCGACTCTTACCGCTACTGCTGTCCGGATTCATGAAATTTCGTCACACTCGCAGTTTATCGTCTATGTTCTATTATGATGCCGCTGGCATCGTATTGCTGCAATTAGGGGTAACTGCATGGTTGAACAAAACGTACACGGGTCGCTGTCACGACGCCGCTTCTTCGGCGCTGCCGCCGCCACCGCGGTAGCAGCCGCAGTCGCGGGGTCCCAATGGACGCCCGCCGCTGCTGCGCCCGTCGGCGAGGCCTCGCTTACGGTGCCGCCCGAGTTCCCTGGGGGGATCGACCTCTATCAGCAGGGCTACGTGAACTGGTCCAAAGAGATCGTCTTCGACCACGTCTGGACATGCGCACCGCGGGGCGAAGGCGAGGTAGTGACGCTGGCCAACTGGGCCGCGAAGCACGGCTACACGATACGGGCACGAGGCTCGATGCACGGTTGGAGTCCGTTGACGGTCGTCCCCGGATATTCCGTCGACAAGGTAATTCTCCTCGACACGACCGCGCACCTGGTCGGGGTGAGCGTGGATCCGACGGGGTCGCCTGCCACCGTGACCGCTCAGGGTGGCGCGAGCCTGCTGTCCATCTTGACCGCACTCGAAGGCCGCGGATTGGGTTGGTCGAGTATCCCGGCCATCGGCGACATCACCATCGGCGGCGCTCTCGCCATCGATGCGCACGGCGCCACCCCTCCGGCCGACGGAGAAACTGCAGTCCCCGGAACCAGTTTCGGTACCGTCAGCAATCTCGTCACTGCCCTGACGGCAGTGGTCTGGGACGATTCCGCGGGAGAGTACGTCGCGCGGGTCTTCACCCGATCCGACCCGGCCATTCGCCCACTGCTCACCCACCTGGGCCGGACCTTCATCACCTCGGTGACGCTCCAGGCAGGCGCCGACAAACGTCTCAGATGTCTCAGCACCTTCGACGTCGGCTGGCAGGAACTGTTCGCGCCGGCAGGATCACCGGGTCGGACTTTCGAGAAGTATCTCGCCGAGTTCGGAAGCGTCGAGGCCATCTGGTTCCCGTTCACTCAGGAGCCATGGCTCAAGATCTGGAGCGATGAACCGAACCGCCCGGCACAATCACGGGAAGTGACCGGACCGTACAACTACGCGTTCTCAGATACGCTCCCCGAGCCGCTCACCGACGGATTGGGCGTGGTGGCGACACAGCTCGCGGCCGGCACACCCGCATTCGGTGCGTCGCAGCTCAGCGCAGTCAAAGCCGGCATGGCACTCACCGGCACCGGCGACATCTGGGGCACGTCGAAGAACGTCCGCTTGTACCTCCGCGCCACTACGTTGCGAGTGACTGCGGGCGGAGGCGTCGTGCTTGCACGCAGGTCCGATGTCGCCACGATCATCCACGACATGACCAGCTGGCTCGATGAGCGGCTCACGCATTACAGCTCACTGGGTCAGTACCCGGTCAACGGCCCGTTCGAGGTGCGTTTGTGCGGGCTCGACCACGACACGGAAGTGGACGTGGAAAGCTCGGGCCCGCCGTCTCTTTCAGCGGTGGCCCCAGTGCCCGGCCATCCGGAATGGGACACCGCAATCTGGCTGAACGTGGTCTCCTTCCCGGGCACGCCCGGAATGCATGCATTCTTCCGCGAGATGGAACTGTGGATGCATGGACACTTTTCAGGTTCACTCGGAACCATGCGGCCCGAGTACTCGAAGGGCTGGGCGTTCACCGACGACCGGTCCCACGCCGACACCGAGTTCCTGACCCGAACACTCCCATCCCGGTACCCCGAGTGGGAGTCCGCCTCCGCAGCATTCGACGAGTTCGACCCACGGCGAATCTTCCGGAACCCCTTCCTCGACAAGGTAATGCCATGAAAATATTCGAATCAGCCGATCTCGGCCCCCTCACCCTTCGTAACCGTGTCATCAAAGCCGCGACCTTCGAAGGACGCACCCCGGAAGCTCTGGTCACCGATGAACTGATCGATTTCCACCGGGCCGTCGCTGCCGGCGGAGCCGGCATGACCACCGTCGCCTACTGCGCATCCTCGCCCGAGGGCAGAACCGACCGCCATCAGATCTTTATGCGCCCGGAAGCTGTTGCAGGACTGACACGTCTGACCGAGGCCGTCCACGCCGAGGGCGCCGCCATCTCCGCTCAGATCGGGCACGCGGGACCGGTTGCGAATTCGCAGTCCAACCGCGCGACGGCATTGGCCTCCTCGTGGCAGATCAGCCCACTGAGCCTGCGACTGACGAGGACGGCGAGCGCAGCCGACCTCGATCGCATCGTCGCCGACCATGCCCGTGCCGCCAGAATCGCTGTGCAGTCCGGATTCGATGCTGTCGAACTGCATTTCGGGCACAACTATCTGGTCAGCTCATTTCTCAGCCCAGCGCTCAACCGCAGATCCGACCAGTTCGGCGGAAGCCTCGAGAACCGGGCGCGCGTCGCACGGGCCGTAGCGTCGGCCGTGCGCACCGAGGTAGGCACCGAGATCGCCGTCACCGCGAAGTTGAACATGGATGACGGAGTACCGGGCGGCTTTTGGCTCGACGAGAGCCTTCAGGTTGCCCAGTGGCTGGAAAGCGACGGCTCGCTCGATGCGCTCGAGTTGACCGCAGGTAGTTCCCTGAAGAACCCGATGTACCTCTTTCGTGGAGATGTACCGTTGCGCGACTTCGCGGCGTCGTTCCCACAGCCGCAGCGAGCGGGTATCCGCATGGTGGGCAGCAAGTTCCTGCGTGCCTACCCCTACAAAGAGGCTTACCTGCTCGAACAGGCACGCCAGTTCCGCAGTGCAGTGGACCTCCCGCTCATCCTTCTCGGCGGAATCTCCACGCGGGAAACGATGGACCTCGCTATGACCGAAGGGTTCGAGTTCGTGGCGATGGCGCGCGCACTTCTGCGTGAACCGGATTTGATCAATAGGATGCAGAAGGAGGAAGTCACTTCCTCTCTCTGCATACATTGCAATCGCTGTATGCCCACCATCTACAGCGGCACGCGCTGCGTTCTCGTAAACGAAGGAACTAGATGAATCGCTTGGCCGGACGCGTCGCATTGGTAAGCGGCGCTGCACGCGGAATGGGGCTCGCTCACTGCAAAGCGATGATCGCCGAGGGTGCACAAGTCGTCCTGGGCGACATCCTCGACGAGGAAGGCGCTTCGGCAGCAAGCGAATTGGGCGACACCGCACACTACGTGCATCTCGACGTCACGTCGGAAGAGAGCTGGGCCGAAGCCGTCGCGGCGACCACCGAGAAGTTCGGACCGGTCACAGTTCTGGTCAACAACGCCGGCATAGTAGGCGGCAACCTGATCACCGCCTACGAAACCTCCGAGTGGCAGCGCATCCTCGACATCAACCTGACCGGAACGTTTTTCGGTATCCGTGCCTGCGCTCAGTCGATGATCGACGCAGGTGGCGGTTCGATCATCAATATCTCCTCGGTCGAAGGGTTCCGCGGTAGTCCCGGACTGCACGGGTACACCGCCACGAAGTTCGCGGTGCGCGGCTTGACGAAATCGGTTGCACTAGAGCTGGCGCCGAAGAACGTGCGGGTCAACTCCATTCACCCCGGCTTCGTTCACAGCCCGATGACCGAAGGCATCCCCGAGGACTTCCTGCAGATCCCACTCGGTCGTGGCGGCAATGCCTCCGAAGTGTCTTCCATGGTCGTCTTCCTGGCCAGCGAAGAGTCCTCCTACTCCACCGGATCCGAGTTCATCGTCGACGGCGGCCTGATGGCAGGCGTGCCGCACCGCACCTTCGACTGAATCGCCTCGTACACCGGCGGGCGCATGGTGCGCCCGCCGGTGTATGTCGTTCGCACACAGCACCTCTCGTCACCGCAGGTACGACGCACCGTTGATGTCGAGGATCGTGCCCGAGGACCACATAGCCTCCGGCGAGGCAAGGTAGACGACACCGGCTGCGACTTCCTCGGGGGTGCCGACCCGGCCGGATGGGCTCTGGTTACGGATGGTGTCTCCCGTCGGGCCTGCCAGCTTGATGTGCTGCCGCTCGGTGGCGATGAAACCAGGCGCCACCGAGGTCACGCTGATTCGATGCGGAGCCAACGCCAACGCCATCGACTGACCGAACGCATGCAACGCCGCCTTGCTCGCGCCGTACGCCGGATGCTCGGGCTCACCCACGAACGCACCCCGCGAGCCCACATTCACGATCGCTCCCGGCACTTGTCGCTCTATCAGATGGTTGGCCACAGCCCAGGTCACGTTGGCCGCGCCCAGCAAGTTGACGTCGACCATGGTTCGCCAACTCGACACCCACTCGTCGTACGACGTCTCTGCCACCGAATGACGGTTGCGCTCGGACGGCGCCACAGCCGCATTGCACACCAGAACATCCACCGCCCCACCCACATTCGCGATCGCCTCCGCGACGAGGGCCAGCGCAGCCTGAGGGTCCGCCAGGTCGCCCTGCACGAGCGCATGCCCCTCGCCCGGAAGCTGCCGGAGTGTTTCCTCGGCCTCTTCGCGGCCCGTCCGATAGTGCACGGCGACACGATCGCCTCGCTCGGCGAACGCACGCGCGACGGCACGTCCGATACCCCGCGAAGCACCTGTCACCAACACGCCCCTGGCCGGACGGAATGCAAGGTCTGTCATGACTGAACAGAGTGCCCCCGACTCCCGCGTAATTCAACTTCGGCGGTGTTGGGACTGCCCGCTCTCGTTGCAATCTGATCTGTGACGATCGCTCCTCACCGCATGAAAAGCCGAAGACGCCGCGCGGTGAGATGCAGCCACGGTTATCCGCTGCCGTCGGTTTCAGTCTGTTGAGATCACCCGATCGTTCAGGAAGTCGATCAACGAGTGGCTTACTACCTCAGGTCGGCCGTTGTTTTGATTCCACGCTGCCGTCACCAGGTCCAAGTGGTTGTAACCGGGCGCGTCCACTCTGGTACCGGCTCCCACCGACGTAGTGCCGAGGGAATCCAAGCCGGCAGCGAAGCCAGTTTCTCCTGCATCGACGTAGATCACCTTCGACCGGGGCGTCACGTCGTATCGCAGATTTACCAAATCGCCAGTGCGATCACCAGTATTGGAGGCGAGGGTTTCCGTCAGCAAGCGAGTCGGAAAATACCATTCCAAACCGTCTACAACGGGATTGGACCACGCTCTGGAAAATTGAGAGATATCGGTGACCTCACTCTCCCTCGTGGTGAACACATCACCGTCTACGGTTTCGCTGCCTGTACGTGCGACCTGGTCGTAGGCGGTCCAGCCGACTGCACTGTTACCAGCTGCAGGCGCCACCGACTTGTTACCGCCGAGGATGCCTGCGAATGCAGCACCGCTGCCGTAGGAAAGGGGAAACAGTTTAGGTGCAACCGGGGAATCGAAGCTTCCGATACTCACCCGCCCGAACCCGATCGGCATCGAGTTGTCATCCAGAACGAGGCCTACTGCCGCAGAGTTCGAATAGGACCGAGTCCGCAGATCAGGCTGTCCGAGAAGGAAGTCGAGATAGTTCGGCGCTGACACCGCACGAGCTCCGAGCTGAGCGACAAGATCCTGTTGAATATTCGGCAGGATGGTGCTTGCTGCTCCGGGGTCGATGCTCGCCGCCGACAACATCGACGACAGCATCGTGAAGGTGGCTTCGGACAAGGGAATGTAGGGCAAGGCGTTGTTCAACGGCTGAACTGTTGCAGCCAAGTTCCCGGGTAGCGCACTTCCGACCAATCCGGACACAGCGGCGAAGGTCGAATCGGAAACATCCATGCGGGAATCGAGAACGAAGTATCCGGCGCATTGATCGTATCCGGGTGTACCGTCGAAATCCCAGTTGGCGAATGCGCCTGTCGTCAGGCCGCCGAGTGAATGTCCCCCACACATCGTCCGGGTTTTCCGGTAGTTCGGAGACAACTGCTGCATGACCGTGAATTGGTCTTCGAGAGTCTGCTTCAATCCGATAGTGCCGAGGAATGCAGTGTCGATCGAAGCCGCCGGGGAGTACCGGACTCCCTCGATTTCCTGGCCACGACCGTAGTAGCCGAACGCAAGATTCGGATCCTGTCGGTCAGCGGCAGCGACGAGTCCGCGATGATCTTCCAGACAATTCGCTCTCCGATCCAAGACCCACACCTCGACGTACTGCCCACGCTCTCCTGCTGCGCGTACGGTATTGCGCGCCAACGGCTCGGCTGAGCCTGCACCCTCGAGATATCCAGGCATAGTGACGAACACCGACGCCGACTCTTCCGAATTGTCCGGTCCAGCTGTCGCACGGAAACGTGTGTAGCCCAATCGATCACACTGCGGTGGCCGTTGCCCCGCAGCCGCAGGCAGTGGATCTTCGAAGCTGACGTAACTTGCTTGCACTCCCCCGTCGTCGGACTCGTTGGCGGGGAACGCAATCTCCGTGCGGCCCGCGAGTTGTCCGGGCAGTGGGACCGCGTGCGCAGGCGCAACAGGAAGCAACACCATGGCGCACACTGCGGCAGCAAGCCCGAAACGTCGGGGCGCGGTGCGGTGCTCGATCACGCCGTCGGTGCCGATACCGGACCGCTCGTGAAAGTCTCGGTCAATCGGTCACGCAGTGTGTGCTTGAGGATCTTCCCCGATGGGTTACGGGGGATCTCGGCGATCACCAGTTCGCGTGGAAGTTTGTAATTCGAGATCAGCTTGCTTGCTCCCTCTCGAAGGTCTTCCAGGGTAATTTCACAGCCAGGTAAGGGGGTGACGATTGCGACGATGGTCTCGCCGTACTCTTCGTTCTTCCGGCCCACAACCGCGCAGTCGGCTACGCCGGCGAGCCCTGCGAGTGCGCTCTCGACCTCGACGGAGTAAACGTTGCGACCGCCCGTGATGATCATGTCTTTCATGCGGTCGACCAGGGTGATGTAGCCGTCGCTGTCGACGTTGGCGAGGTCCCCGGTGTGCAGCCACCCGTCACGAATTGCATCTGCGGTCTCCGCAGGCTTGTTCCAGTAACCCTTCATGACCGTTTCACCCTGCATGATCAGCTCACCGGTGGAGCCTGCAGGAACGTCCTTGCCTTCTGGATCCACCACGCGCACAACGGTAGCCAGTAAACTCGACCGTCCACTAGCCGAAGGATTGGCCCGTACTTCTGCCGGCCGACTGTAGATTCCGCCCGGACCACCTTCGGTCTGCCCACATGCTTGATACAGCTCGACCTGAGGGAGTGCTTCCAGCAGGCGTTCGACCGCAGCTGCTGGCATCGGTGCCGCACCGAAGATGCCTGTGCGCCAGGAGGACAAGTCGCGTTTGCCAAGATCAGGATGCCGAAGCAGAAGCTGGTACATCGTTGGGACGCCGAAGAATCCGGTGATCCGTTCGGACTCGAACACCTCCAGTACCGCGGCGGGATCGAACGCAGGAAGGATGACGTGAGTAGCCCCTACCATCGTCCCTGGAATCAACATCATCGTCAGCTCTGCGGCATGGTAGAGCGGCGCGACGTGCAGCAATCGATCCCCGTCCGTGATCCCGAACAAGCTCGTGATGCTCACACCGACCCAAATGGTCCGATGATGATCGAAAAGTGCACCCTTCGGCTTACCTGTCGTACCTGAGGTATAGAGGATCAGCGAATCGTCGGACTCCAGAACCTGCACGTCAGGGTGCTCAGAGGTTTCCTGCTCGGCCAACACGGCGAGACTCGGATAACCCTCGACCACACCGAGCGCCAAGAGCAGGAGCGGTGCGTCGCTTTCCGGCGTTGCTTCCGCCACCTCGCGCACTACAGCGGCAACCGTAGAATCGAAGGCAAGAATTGTGGCACCGGAGTCCTCGAGCAGGTACCGCAGTTCGGGAGGAGCCGACCTGGGGTTGATCGGCACCACGACAGCACCGAGCTTCGCGGCGGCATAGAACGCGATCACGAACCAATCGGAATTACCTGCCATCAAGGCAAGACGGTCTCCCTTGGTGAGCCCGACTCTCGCGAGCGCGTGCGCAACCCGATTCACCTCGGCGTCGAGCTCTCCGTAGGTTCGCCTGATGTCGCCGTAGACCAGCGCAGTCCGGTCCGGGCATCGCTGTGCACTTGTCGTGAGGGCACTCCCAATTGTCGGCATGTCCATCTCCCAGTAACGTAGATCACACGTGAATTCGTAATCACGACCATAGCGGTGAAAAACCGGTCATGCAATGCTTATTTGTCACTTAAGTAAACTCCTATTAGTTTCGATGCTCGACTCCGAATGACATCCTCGGTCGCAAATCGAGAACGTCTTCAGGCCGGGACCCGAAAAGGTCACCTACCCATCGGTGATCCACTTCAGTGACCATGGAAGCGGAACCTAGAATCAACGCGTCACGAACGGATAGGTGGGAAATGAGCACGACCCGGGCAGGTGCAGCAAGCGTAGGTACCCGTCGCCCTCGTGACCGCAAGGCGCAGATACTCAGCGTCGCTGCGGATCAATTCGGCAACGTCGGCTACAACAACGCCAGCATCGCTGCAATCGCCGATGCAGTCGGCATCACCCCGGGAGCGCTGTACCGCCACTTCCGCAACAAGGAGGCCATGCTCATCGAGCTGACCTTCGAAGGATCCGACCGGTTCGTCGAGGCGCTCAGCGACGACAGTCTGGACTTCACCACAACGATGACACGGCTTGTCGCGTTGGCCGTGTCTCGTCGCGGAATCGGAATCCTATGGCAGCGCGAAGCCCGCAATCTTCCCCGAATCGAACGGGTGGAGTTGAGACGGCGATTGCACTACTGCCACCAAAAGGTCAGCACTGTGATCGCAGCCCGCCGGGAAACCCTGGATCCCGAGAGCTGCGATCTTCTCGCGCGCGCGGTACTGACGGTTCTTCTCAGTCCCTCCTATCACCGTGCACAGGTCCCGGACGATCGGTTTACCGATGCGCTGGAAGGCATGGTCAGCAGGATCGCCGACACTCGTCTGGAGCCCGATGAATCCGCCGGGTCGCCCCACCGGGACGGATTGTCGCCGCAGCACACGCGACGGTCACGGCGGGAACTCCTACTCGTCGAAGCGGCCGGACTATTCGCCGAACACGGGTTCCATGCCGTCACGATGGACGACATCGGGCAAGCGGCAGGGATGACCGGCCCGAGTATCTACAACCATTTCGTGAAGAAGGACGAGATATTGCTCGCGGCACTCAATCGCGGCGCAGACCTACTCGACGCTGGCCTCAACAGCGCTCTCACGCAGGCACATTCGGCACCCGATGCCCTGCATCTCGCCCTACTCTCATACATCGACGTCATGACCAATCACCCTGCTCTGATCACCATCGTGGTCAACGAGACCGCGAGTCTCGCCGACCCCCTCCGCCACCGACTGCGTTCCCGTCAACGCGAGTACGTCGACGAATGGGTTCACCTCCTCGGGACCATGAACCCCGGCGTGGACAGCGAGGAACTACGGGCGATTGCTCTCGCTGCAATCACTACGGTCAATATCCTGGTGAACAGCCCTGAGGTATCCGAAAGGTCTCACCTCGTGGAGGAACTGTCCATCATCGGTGACCGGATCATGGATATCGGTCCACACACGAGTGCCTGACTCGGTTCAGCACACGGCTTTCGAAGACGTCAACGCTGCAACCGTTTCCTCGTCGAGACCCCAGCTCGCCAACGTCCGGGCAACATTACGACCTCCTGCATCCATCGGGACCGGATGCGCGTTTGCGGTTCGGCTGAACCGCGGGGCGGGCGCGGGTTGGATCAGGCCGTCGACCTCGACGAAAGCTCCCCGGGCTTCATTGTGTGGATGCTCGTGCGCTTCCCAGGGTGAGAGCACCGGCGTGACACACGCATCGGAGTCCGTGAAAATTTCGGTCCATTCCGCGCGGGTCTTCTCCCTGAACACCCGTGAGATTGCAGTCTTCACGTCGGGCCACGTGGCCACGTCCAATTGAACTGCAAGTTCGGCGTCGGTCAGACCCAGCTTGCCGAGCAAAAGAGCGTAGAACTGTGGTTCGACGGAACCGACTGCCATGAACTTGCAGTCGGATGTTTCGTACGTGTCATAAAAGGGCGCGGCGCCGTCGAGCGCGTTGGTACCCCGCTCTCCGTCCCACATTCCACTTGCATGCATGCCATGCATGAAGGTGGTCAACAGTGCTGCCCCGTCGACCATTGCAGCATCGACCACCTGCCCCTGCCCGGATTGCTGCCGCTCGAACAGCGCGGAGACGATTCCGAGGGCCAACATCAAGCCGCCGCCGCCGAAGTCACCGAGCAGATTCATCGGCGCGTGTGGGCGCTCCCCGGCACGGCCGATCGGCTCCAGCGCACCCGCGATCGCGATGTAGTTGATGTCGTGACCCGCGCGTGCTGCGAGCGGGCCATCCTGACCCCAACCGGTCATTCGGCCGTAGACCAACTTCGGATTGATCTGCAACAGCGCGTCCGGGCCGATCCCGAGACGTTCGGCCACTCCGGGCCGGAAGCCTTCGACGAAGACATCAGCGCTTTCGATCAGCTTCCGAACAACTGCGACTCCGGCGGGGTCCTTCAGATCCACCGCGATGCTGCGTCGTCCGCGGTCGAGAGGTCCGGCGGGCGGAGTGAGCCCTATTCCCCTTGCGCCGCCGGCACGCTCGATCCTGATCACCTCGGCCCCCATGTCCGCGAGGATCATGCATCCGAAGGGTGCCGGCGCCAGGCTCGCAATCTCGACCACGCGTACGCCATTCAAAGGGCCCACGGGACTCTCACTTCCATTTTCGCGGTGTGCCGTCACAGTGAACGGGCGATCAGATCTTTCATTACCTCGTTCGAGCCGCCATAGATACGTTGAACACGAGCGTCCGCGTACATGCGAGCGATCTGGTACTCGGCCATGTACCCATAGCCACCGAACAACTGAAGACATGTGTCGACGACTCGACCTTGAACATCGGTCGTGTACGCCTTTGCCATCGACGCTGTGGTGCTGTCGAGTTCACCACGCAGATGGCGTTCGATGCAGTTGTCGACGAACACTCGCGACACTCTCGCCAGGGTCGCGCACTCTGCCAGTTGGAAGCGCGTGTTCTGCATATCGAACAGTGGTCCGCCGAATGCCGAACGGTCCTTGGTGTACTGCACCGTGATCGCGACGGCAGTCTCGGTGGCGGCTGCCGCACACACTCCGATGACCAGTCGTTCGTGTGGGAGTTGCTTCATCAGATAGCCGAACCCTGCGCCCTCGTCGCCGAGCAGATTCTCGGCCGGGACCCGAACGTCCTCGAAGAAGAGCTCGGCCGTGTCCTGTCCCTTCATGCCGATCTTGTCGAGTACGCGGCCCACGCGGTAACCGTCGACGTCAGCTGTCTCCACCACTATCAACGAGACACCCTTGGCGCCGGCAGAGAGATCCGTCTTGGCTGCGACGATGACGAGATCGGCGTGTTTTCCGTTGGAGATGAAGGTTTTGGCTCCGTTGACCACATATTCGCCACCGTCACGAACAGCATTGGTACGCAACATTTTCAAGTCGGATCCTGCGCCCGGTTCGCTCATCGCGATAGCACCGACGAGCTCACCTGATGCCATCTTGGGTAGCCACCGTTGCTTCTGTTCCTCGCTTCCGTAAGCCAGGATGTAGTGCGCGACAATGCCACTGTGGACCATGTTGCCGAAGCTGGTGTCGCCTAGACGGTACTGCGCGTCGAAAATGGCGAAATCGTGTGCGTAGGTGCCGCCCCCTCCGCCGTATTCCTCCGGAATCGATGCACACAGCAGACCGAGATTGCCGGCTTTGTTCCACACGTCTCGGTCGACAGATTTCTGATCCGCGAACCGCTCCTGGTTCGGAAGGAGTTCGGCTTCGAAAAACTTTGTGGCCATGTCCTTCAAGGCGACTATGTCGTCGTCGATCCACGATGATCGGTATTCTGCTGTGCCCATGTTCTCGACTCCTAGAAGTTGAAGCCGCCGCCACAGACCAAGGTCTGCGCACTGACGTAATCGGATTCGGGGGTGCAGAACAAGTAGACCGCCCCTGCAGCTTCGCTCGGTGCGCCGGCGCGACCGAGTGGGATCATCTGTTCCATCGCGGTCATCAGGTCGGGGTTGACCCCGACCTTGATCTCTTTGCCTTGAACATCGATCGTGGCTTGGCCATCGGCCGACGCTTCGGTGAGGCGGGTCTTGATGAATCCGAATGCAACAGTGTTGACGGTGACGTTGTACCGGCCCCATTCCTTCGCCAACGTCTTGGTCAGCCCAGTGACACCGGCCTTCGCCGAGGAGTAATTGGCCTGGCCTGGGTTTCCACCGGTTCCGGCAAGAGAAGAGATGTTGACGACCTTGCGGCATGGGATAGGTTCACCCGCGGCTTTGGCCTTCTTGACCGCAGCGGCGATGACGGGCTGTGCGGCGCGCAGAATACGGAACGGAGCTTTGAGATGTACGTCGAGAATCGCATCCCACTGCTCGTCGGTCATCTTCTGAATCACCGAATCCCAGGTGTAACCCGCATTGTTGACGATGATGTCGAGTCCGCCGAAAGAATCGACGGCGGTCTGTACGAAACGCTCGGCAAAGCCGTCTTCGGTGACACTTCCGGCGCACGCAACGGCGAGACCGCCGGCGGCCTCGATCGCGGCAACGGTCTCATCGGCCGGTTCAGCATCGAGGTCGTTGACGACCACCTTTGCGCCCTCTCGGGCAAGCTTGAGCGCGATTTCTCTGCCGATCCCGCGGCCGGAGCCAGAAACGATCGCAACCTTGTTGTTCAGAGTTCCCATGGTGTGCAGTCTCTTTCAGTTGATGGCGACGATTGCGTCGCCAGTGAGTGCGACGGTGCCGTCGGCGAGGGTGACGGCGAGTTCGACGGTGGCGCGCCGCTCACCGTCGACCCGATCGATCGAGACAACCTTGCCGGTGGCAGTGGGCTTGGCCAACACGGGCGTGATGGAAGCAAACCTCACCTGGTACGAGCGAATATCCTGCTGCGGAATCCAATTGGTCAACAGACGACCCAGGTATGCCATTGAAAGCATGCCGTGCGCGAAGACGTCTTCGAGTCCTGCCGACCTGGCAACGTCGATGTCGATGTGCATCGGGTTGTGATCGCCCGAGGCACCGCCGAACAGGGCCAACGTCGTTCTCGTGATCTTGTCGATCTCCAACGTGGGGAGCTCGGTGCCGACCTCGATGTGTTCGGTAAATGTCATTTTCCGACTCCTGGGTTTCGCACGACGAGTACAGATTTCAGGTCCGCCACAGCGGATCCATCGGCGCGCGTTACGGCGGTGTCTTTCACGATGAATTCCAGTGCACCGCCCTTTTTCGAGTACACATCGGCGATCGTCGACTTCGCAGTCAACGTGTCACCCGGGTAGGCGATCGAGTGGTAGGTGAATGCTTGTTCGCCGTGTAGGACGAAACGCAGATCGACACCGAGGTCCGACAACCAAGCGAATGGGTCGGGACTGTCGAGCTCGATGGAGAACAGGAAGGTCGGCGGGACAGGCAGATCCTCGTACCCGGCTGCGTTGGCTGCCTCGACGTCGGTATAGACCGGGTTCGTCTCACCGATGGCCTTGGCGAAAAATCGCAACCTCGCTGCATCGACAGTGATGTCGACGGGCTCGAACACGGTTCCGATCACTGCGGTATCGACGGCCATGCTCAGCTCACCTTCTCGTAGAGGGTGACCACGGCGGCGCCGCCGAGACCGATGTTGTGCTGCAAGGCCACTTTGAGATCTCCCTCGACCTGACGGGCCTGTGCCTGGCCGCGCAACTGCCACACCAGCTCCGCACACTGCGCGAGACCCGTCGCACCGAGCGGGTGCCCCTTGGACAGCAGGCCACCGGAGGGGTTGGTGACAACCTGGCCGCCGTAGGTGTTGTTGCCGTCGTTGATGAACTTTTCGGCTGTTCCCTCGGGTGTGAGGCCGATTGCCTCGTAGGTGAGCAGCTCATTGGCAGTGAAACAGTCGTGCAATTCGACGACGCGGATATCTTCGGGCCCGACGCCGGACATTTCGTAAACCTGTTGCGCCGCAGCCTTCGACATGTCGTAGCCGACGACCTTGGTCATGTCGTTTTCGTCGAATGTCGAGGAAAAGTCGGTCGTCATCGCTTGGGCTTTGATCACAATGGACGCGTCGAGACCGTTCTTCTTGGCGTATTCCTCGCTGACGATGACTGCCGCCGCCGCGCCGCAGGTGGGCGGGCAGCATTGCAGTCGCGTGAGCGTGCCGTAGATGTGCGGTGAGGCGAGTACTTCTTCGACGCTGGTCGGCGTCTTGAACACCGCGTACGGATTGTTCGCGGCGTGCAGGCGGGACTTGACGGAAATCTTTGCAAACGTTTCGGGTGCGGTGCCGTACTTCTCGGCGTATTGACGACCTGCACCACCGAACATCTGAGCGGCGAAAGGTGACTCGTCCCGTTCCTGGACCTGATCCATCACTTCGTCGAACCGCGCGAACGGCGACGGTCGGTCGGTGAATCCCATAGCCAGCGCACCCCGCTGCATCTGCTCGAAGCCGACCGCGAGCGCGACGTCGACCGCACCCGACTCGACAGCCTGTCGGGCGAGGAACAGGGCCGATGAGCCGGTCGAGCAGTTGTTGTTGACGTTGATGACTGGGATTCCAGTCAGGCCGAGGCCGTATACGACGGCCTGTCCGCATGTGGAATCACCGTAGACATAGCCCGCGTAGGCCTGCTGAATTGCGCTGTACTCCACACCCGCGTCGGTGAGGGCGGCACGCGCTGCCGTCGTTCCCATCACGTCGTATGTCTCGGACCGGCTCGGTGTCGCGAAGGGGATCATTCCTACGCCTGCAACCACTGCTCTTCGCGTCATCCCAAACTCCTGAAGTTGACTAATTCTGATTTACTTACTGAAACAGAAGCGCTGTTGGAATGCAATAGGTAAGTCGATACGACATTAACTTCGGTCAACACGCGAGCTCTCGGAGCCGTCGGGCGAAACGGGCTCCACCGTGATGCCGTGGTCCTGGCACCCACGTCGATCTCGACGAAATTGTTTTTCGACCGATCTGGCCCCTCTACGGCACGTACGCTTGCACGACCTCACTCAGCGCGACGTCCGCCGTCACACCACAGGAGCGATTTTCATGTCACAGAATTCGTCCGCTGCAGCTGTCACGACCTCCGTCGAAAACACCATCGGTTACGTGATATTGACCGAGCCGGAGCGTCGAAATCCGCTCTCGGTGGCAACTATGCGCTCGTTCCAACAGGCACTGCTCGATCTATCAACGACCCCTGCCGTACGCGTGATCGTCGTTCGCGCCGAAGGACCCGCATTCTCGGCCGGCCACGACCTGACCGAAGTGGTCGGGCGGTCCCTGGAAGAGGAACGCGAGATCTTCGCCGTCTGCACGGAGATGATGATGACCATTCACCGCGTTCGCCAGCCCGTGATCGCTGCGGTGCAGGGCATGGCCCTGGCTGCCGGTTGCCAACTCGTCGCCTCCTGCGACCTCGCGATTGCCTCCTCCACCGCTCGTTTCAGCACCCCTGGTGTGAAGATCGGGTTGTTCTGCTCGACGCCCATGGTGGCCTTGACTCGGGCAATCGGACGCAAACAGGCGATGCGGATGCTGCTGACCGGAGAAATGATCGACGCGGCAACCGCTCTGCAGTGGGGTCTCGTCAACGAGGTCGTTGCCCCCGAATCCCTCGACACCGTCAGCCGGTCGATGGCCGAGACCATAGCTAGCTCGAGTGCCATGACCATCGGTATCGGCAAAGAGGCGTTCTACCAACAGATCGAGCTGTCCGAGAGCGACGCCTACGCTGCGATGCAGGAGGTCATGGCGAACAATGCGACGACCCGCGATGCCCAGGAAGGCATTTCCGCGTTTCTCGGCAAACGCACACCACACTGGCAGGATCGCTGATCAGATCAGCGCACCGGGCGGCGGCGTCCTAGGGGTCTCCGGCCCGACTGACCGACCCGATCGGCTCAGCTGCGGCGGCCGACCACCGGGTTGAGCTCCGAGGCCGCGAGGCCGCCGGGCTCGACACCTGGGAGGAACTCGCGCCAGGTGCCGCTGATGAGCGTCGGCGACGACGTCACCCGCGCCCCATCGGCGAAGTAGGTGGTGGCCAGCGCCCGGCGCGGTTGCGTCGTCAGGTTGGGGCCCGCGGTGTGGAAGCACAGCGCCGAGTGGAACGACACGTCGCCCACCGCGAACGGCCCGGACTCCACCGCGACGCCGCGATCGACGAAGCGCTGGGTGACGGCCTCGTCGTACGAGGTCCCGACCTTGTCGAACTCCAAGTCGGCTACCTCGCCCAGCACCTCGCGGCCGCGGGCGAACGACAGTGGACCCATCCGGCCGGGGATCGCCGACATCGGCATCCAGGCCGTGACCGCCTGGGTAGTCTGCAGCGGGAAATGCTCGGCGTCGTGGTGCCAGGGCGTGCGGCCGCAGCCGGGCTCCTTGGACAGCGCGTTGTCGTGGTAGAGCCGAACGCCGGGTTCGTCGAGCAAGGTCGCAGCCAGGCCGCCGATTCGGGGCGACAGCGCCACGGCGCGCATCAGATCATCATGTAGCCACATCTGCTCCAGCGCGGTGAACCGGCCGGCGACGTCGTCACCGTGCTCGGCGCGCAGCAGCCCGTCGAGGTGCTCGGCGAGGCGTCGTACGACGGCCGGCGAGAGCACGCCGGGCAGCCGCACGAAAGCCTCCCGCGCGAAGGCCCGGGCCGCGGACGGGTCGAGGTCGTAGGGCTCGGCCAGCTCGCGCTCGACCTGCTCGTCGGTGGCCGCCGGAGCGTCGGGCAGGCCCGGGCCGTCGACCAGCTCGGTGGGCACCTGGTCGTTGGCAGCCAGCGTGACGTACCAGTCCCACCAGTCCTGGTCGTCGCCCGCCCAGTCCTGCTCGATACCGCCGTCCCGGTTCTGTTCGGGGAGCCGATCGTTGGTCTGGTTGTTCAGAGCCGACGTGTTGTTCAGAGCCGACGTGTTGTTCAGATCCGACGTGTTGTTCAGATCCACAGCAGGGCCGCCTCGTGGGAGAAGGTGTAGGAGCCGGAGTCGTCGCGGCAGGAAGCCAGGTACTCGCCCAGTACCGGGGCCGCCTCCATCTCCTCCAGCGACACGGAGTCGTCGAAGGCGCAGCGCTGCAGGAAGCCCTCGACGACGGCACGATCCGACGTGCCGGTGGTGTACGTGACACGCTGGTCGCGGACATCCGCGCCGGCTCGGATCAGCGAGTCACGCACCTGCTCGGCGCTCGTGTACGGCGTCGCCTCGCGCACACCGGCGCGAAAGGCGTCGTAAAAAGCGAGGTAGTGGGAATTAGCTGTGGCCTGTGCGACCAGGCCCAGGCCACCGGTGGCCAATGCGGCCACGAACCGCTCGGCCGCGGCGTCCAGCTCGGTCGGCGGCAGGGCGTAGAGCGCATGGGTGGCCCACACGACGTCGTAACCGGTGTGGTCGGCGGGGAGGTCCTGCAATGTCATCACCAGGTCTTCTCTGGCCGAGAACGGCGGGCCCAGCGCGGCGCGCGCCTCGGCCACCGAGAACGCCGAAGGGTCGAGCAGGTCGTAGGCCAGCTCGGGCAGCGCAGAGAGGTCGGTGTAATGCCGCAGCGCGGTGGGAAACTTGCCGCTGCCGCAGGCCACGTCGAGCAGCGACCAGCCCTCGTGCGCACGTTCGGCGAGCAGGCCGGGCCAGTCGGCGGCCAGCGCCAGCTGGCGGTAATCCTCGGTGGCAAGGGCATAGAACGCCTCCATGCCCGTACGACCCGCCTCGCTCCAGTGCTCGAGACTCCGGTCGGCTGTATCTCCGCTGCTCACACGAGTCCTCGTCTCTCTCAGAAAGCCGACCTCAATGCACCGGGTGGGGCGTCGTGGTTGACTCGGTCTGATGTCCAACGTAGCTCCGACCCCGTCGATCGGCACCGCAGCCGTGCTCCTCGACGACTTACGCGCCCTACGGCGCGGTGCTCCGGCCCTGGCCGGCCTCGAGCCCAAGTCCTACGCTCGCGACCACGCCGCGTTCGAGCAGCTCTCCGACCAGCGCGGCCTCATCGCCGAGCACCTCGCAGGCAGGCTGGCCACGATGGGCGACGGACCGGTCTCGGTGCTTTCGGTGGGCTGCGGTGACGGCTCGCTCGATGTCCAGCTCGCCGATTCTCTGGTGCTGGCGGTGCCCGGCCGACCGGTGCGCTACGTCGGCATCGAACCCTGGTCCGGGAGCGCGGGGCTTTTCACCGCCAACATGGCTGCGCTGGGGGCCGACGAGCTCAGCGTCGACGTGCACGTCGCGTCGTTCAGTAACGCCCCGCTGGACGAGACCTTCGACGTCGTGTTGTTCGTGCACTCGATCTACTACGTCGCCGACGTGGAAGAGACCCTCCATGGTGCCCTCGAACTGCTGCGACCCGGCGGCGAACTGTGGGTGCTCAACGCACCCCGAGGCGCGCTCAACGCCCTGGTCGACGTGCTCGCCCCACCGCTGGAAGGACATCGACAATGGTTCAGCGCCGACGTCGAGAAGGCCTTCATAGACGGCGGCATCGCCCTCGACGAGATTGTCACCCTGGACGCACTGGTCGGCCTCGCCTCCGCGAGCGAGCGGGTGCTCGACTTCGCGGTGCAGGCCCGGCTGACCCCCGAGCTGCGCGGACCAGTGCGGGCCTATCTCGACGCCGTCTCGGTGCCCGGCGCCGACGGCAGGCCCCGGGTGCCGCACCCGGTCGACGTGTTCGCCGCGGCCCGCCGCTGACCATCGCTCGAAGGGTTTGCGCAGCGGGCACTCACGCAGGCGGGGCGAAGAATTCGAGTGCGATGTTGTCCACGTCCCGGAACGAGATGCCCGAACCGTATCCTGCGTGTTTGATCCCGGAGTGTTCGATCTTCAGCTCGTCCAGCCTGTCTCGCCACTGGGCCAGTTCTTCCTGGGAGCAACCGAACGCAATGTGATCCAGGCCTACGCGGCGTTCGTCGAACGGCCCCTCAGCCGTCGAACCATGGTGTGAATGGAGCCCGAACAGCATGCCGTTCGCGAGCGCGAAGACCGAATGATGAAAAGTTCCCGACTCCTCGTCCTCGTCCAGAACCGGGCGGGAATCGAACAACCTCGAATACCATTCGACGCTCTTCTCGAGGTCCGTCACCGTTATTGCAACGTGGGCCAAGCCAGGAAAACTGGACATCTTCGGTCGACCTTTCGGATGGGCGCTCGCACTACTCTGAACCTAATCGAAGATTGTCGTACGGCGAGACGCCATGGCCGAAAGCTACCCATTCGGGTAGGTGCGACGCAGCCCAGGCCTCCGTACCCGGACAGCGCCTCGAATTCGATTGCAGCACAACAACGCAAGACCGAAGTGAGCTGGTGTGGTCTATTTTTCGGCGAGACCTGTTGCCGCTGCGAGATATTCACGTGAGTCGCGAAACGTCTGCGCCACGCCGCGTCCCGCGACGGCTCGGTATCGACTGATCTGATCGTCATCGAGAAGATCGAGCGCCGTAGTGGAATCCGCGTGCATCCAACCGCCGTCTCGCACCAGCTTGTGTGCGCGTTTACCTTGCAGGGCAGAAATTCCCTCGACTCTGATCCCCTTCGGATCGGTCGACGCTGCGATGTAGTAAGCCTTCTTCCCGGGGTAACCGGCCTTGACCTTCCCGCGCAACCGCAAAACGGCATCGACCGCGTCATCGATGGCAGACAACTGCTCGTCGGAGCCCGATTCGGCAGCAGAGACTCGCGCAATCTCCGCATCCAGTCCAGCAAGCAAAGTGGCGAGGTACTCGAGATCGCTCATCAACTCATGATGCCTTACGGCAGCGATCTCCTGCACCAGGGGACTGACCCAGGTGGTTGCTGACTGCGCGTCATATGCACACTATCGGCCGCTTTCGACGGGATCCCGTCGATAACCGTCGATAGTGTGCACTGAGGCACCGGGCGACCACACGAAAAAGGCTCCGACCACACCATCTGGTCGGAGCCTTTTCGCTGGAGCCCCCTAACGGGATCGAACCGTTTACCGCTCGCTTACAAGTATGTTGGGAGACAACCACATACGTCCGCATGGAACCACCGAAATGCCCCTGACCTGCTTCAATCGTCCACGCGGTACCACCCGCATCCACGTCCGTTCGTACCGACATGTGACACGCTCGTGACACCGAGATCAGCGACGAGAGTCCGTCTAGACCGTGGTGAATCCGCCTGAACGTGCGACGATTCGGAGCGGCCTGAGTCGTCCAAACTACCCAACGCGATCCACGAAATGTCCAAGATTTCACTGTAGAGCGAACGGCGGCCGAGCAACAGGTGGCAACCGAACTGACGCGCAGGGCCGCAGTTATGAGCGTCGAGGTTCATTCCGCGGGCAGCACACCCGGCTCCCGCGGTAAATGCGGCTGTCGGCGCACTCGTTCCTCGAGGTCGGTGTTGACCCCACCGGTGAGCACCCGAAGCCGATCGACTCAGACCGTCCGGCCGGATCGACTACGTCGTCACCGGGTCGAACCGAGGTCAGCCTAGCCCGACCCACTTCGTGACAGGCGACGGTGCGCTGAAGCCGACAGGCGATGAAGTGGGGCGCCGCTTTCAACTCTAATCGGCGTAGGACCGGTGCATAAAATGGCGAGTGACTCGACGCTCCGCCACCCCCGTAGGTCCTACCATCAGTCATCGAGGCGCGGCACGCGACTCACAGCGGTCTTTGCTCGTTGAGCAAACTCTCCTGGGTATTCGAACTCGGCCGCGCCGAACAGACCGACGTCCCGGTTATTCGCCGTTTTTCACTGATAATGCGCGTGTGGCTGTGAACTCCAACGATTACCGGGTCTTGCGGATCCCAGCAGAACGATCCGTCGATGTGTCCGATGTGGTGCGGCTTGGCGACAAGAATCGCAAAACACTGGGATTCCTTCCACATTCAGGGTATGCCGAAGCAGCCGAACGTCGTCATATCGTCATTGCGACCAGCACCGATGGATCACTCGCAGGATACTGTCTCTACGCACCGACCAGGACTTACGTCAGAATCGTGCACTTGTGCGTCGACAACCAGCATCTTGGGCGGGACCTCGCCCGGCGCATGGTCGAGTGCGTGGACGAACTCAACCCTCAGTCGTCCGGTCTGAGACTTAAATGCAGACGTGACTGGCCATCGTATGAAATGTGGCCCAAGTTAGGCTTTCGTCCCCGAACTGACGTCGCCGGCAGGAGTGCTGCGGGACATTTGCTTACAGTGTGGTGGCGAGCTGCTGCGAGCGAAATGGATCTGTTCTCCGTTCAGGCACATCAATCCGACGTGCCGCTCGTTGCGATCGATAGCAACGTGTTCTCCGACCTGCATTCGACGCGCGCCGATCGTGAAGGTCGGTTCTCCGGGGCCGTTGCGTTGCTAGCTGGCGATAGTCAGATTCAACTCGCGTTGCCTAGCTCGGTGCCCGCCGAACTGAACCGGACCGCCGACGACGTCGTTCGCAGGCGGCTGCTCGACTGCACAGCCTCGTATCCAGTGCTACCGGTGGACGAGCAGGCAGTCAGCGAGGCTCACGCCGACCTCCTCGCCTATGTCGACATTGACGTTCTGACGCGAGACGCGAGCCTCAAGAACGACTCACGTCTGATCGTCGAGGCCGCGCTGGGCGGTGCAGATGTGTATATCACCCGCGACGTGAACACCGTGCGCCACCTTGGAGGCCGAGCACTCGACGTCCATGGGATAGCGGTGCTCGACCCAACCGAACTCGCGGCATTCCTGCATCGTAGGGAATTTGACTCCAACTACCTACCGGCCCGACTACAGGAAACGAGTTACGAGGTCTCCTCGGGTGACCACAGCTTATGGTCGAGTCGGGCCGTCGACGCACTCCTCAACAACGCTGCCAGTGAGCGGCGGGCCGCCTTCAGCGAACGAATAAGATCCATTGCAGAACTGTCGGCTGCCGACATGAAACGTAGCCTCTTACTCGACCCGCGGGGCGAGGTTGTCGCGGCCTGGGCGACCCGTCGCTCAAATAACGGCAGAATCGAGGTGCCGCTTCTGCGCGTATCGGATTCGCCACTCGCGACGACCATCTCTAGGCAACTCCTCTACCTGCTCCGCAACGACCTCCCCGACCACTCATCCACAGCGATACGCATCACCGACCCGCATCCGAGTGCCACCGTTGTAGCATCCATGCAAACAGAGGGCTTCTCGAGAACTCCCAACAGTGACTGGGCTGCAACATCGTTGACCGTCTGCGGCGACTGGGCAACAGTACGGGCAGCTGCCCTCGCCGCGCACGCGCCTGAAGTTCCATCGGAGGCGCTTCCAAATACCATGCAGGTAGCCGAACTAGAGAAAGCGTGGTGGCCGGTCAAGATCAACGACGCCGAATTACCGACATACGTCGTCTCAATACGCAGCAACTTCGCGTATGACCTACTTGGACACACAACCACCCTGTTGACAAGGCCCACGACTTTAGGGTTGTCACGGGAGAACGTCTACTACCGTGCAGCTCGAACTAAACAGGAAGCACCAGGTCGCATCCTGTGGTACTCCAGCAGAGTGGACAAAGCCATCGTCGCTTACTCACGCCTAGTCGAGACCGGAATTGGATCTCCCGAAACGCTTTTCCGTCAGTTCAAAAGACTCGGCGTCTGGGACCTGGACACCATCCGTCGGTCAGCAAACGCCGCCAACGAAGTGGCGTTTCTCCGATTCGCCGATACAGAAATCTTCAAGTGTCCTGTAGGCCTCGACGACGTCAGACGATTGTCGGCCGGGCATGTTACGTTGCCAAGCCTGCAACCTGTGAAGATCAGCAACAAGCTCTTCACATTGCTCTACCAGAAAGGGCGCGGAATTGACCAGCTCCGCTGAACGCACAACCCTCGCCGAGGGAACCGCCCTTTTGATTTCGATCAAGCCAATGTACGCGGGGTCAATCTTGTTGGGTCAGAAAACTATTGAGCTGCGCAGAACCAAACCCAGCCTTGCACTGGGTTCGACTGTAGTGATATACGCCTCCAGTCCAACTATGGCTGTTGTGGGATGGGCAACGTTGTCCGACGTCATTGAAGCCTCGCCAGATTACCTATGGAGGAAGCATGGACCGGAAACAGGCATAGCCCGCCGCGACTACCTTTCCTACTTCGCGGGAGCATCAAGGGCATTCGGTCTACGCCTCAGCGCACCCGTCTCAACAACCGTGCCCTTGCCCCTTGACCGACTTAGAGACCTCGGAATGGAACCGCCCCAGAGCTGGCGGTACCTCAATTCCGAGTTTGTCAGCCAGATCCAAAGCCAGACACCGTCAGCAAGTTCACGGTGAAGGAAGCAGACGCCCCTGATCGCGCTATGCGGTTTGCTCAGATCGCGAGACGCACTTGTAAGTCGTCGGCTCAGTCAAGCCAGTGGGCGACCAACAACCCGGCTCCGCATGTCCACGCCGTCTCTAGAACAGATTGCACCAAAGCGACCAAGGTACGCACGAGAGCTCCCATAAGCGACTCCTTTCCTGGCCGATTCAACGCCCATGTCATGGCCCTATCGGGCAGAACACTCAGCAAACGAGTCAGAACCAGGAAGATCGGCGCCCAAGGATGCCCAACCAAACCCAGGGAATCGAACCCGAGGCCCACTGGCTGCCCAACCAACGAACCGTCTTAGTTTACTACTTCAGCGCCACCTACACGCTCCACGCCTCAGGACAAGAATTAGGTACCACCGAGGTCCACCCAAGCTTCCGCCACCGCCGCTGCAGCCTCTCTCGCTGACACGGTCAACCGTGTCTGTCCCGACAGCTGACTCTCTCAATCAGCTTCAGTCGGAGTGGCAGGTCCCCGATAGTCGGACCACCGCGTTCTAGAGCCACGGTGTGATTGATGTCAGTCGATCTCGCAGCCCACGGGTTGGTGCGTGTGG
>NZ_MKKX01000027.1 GCF_002091985.1 Rhodococcus sp. 1163 | reverse complement strand
GTTCCAGGTCTTATTGGAATTCCAGAACAACCAGAGCGCACACCTCGAACTACCCGGCCTCGACGTTGCGTTCGAGGAGTTGTCCACTGGGACCACCAAGTTCGATCTGCAACTGAGGGTCGATGAATCCGCAACCGAATCCGGCACCCTGAATGCGGCGTTCACCTATGCGACCGCCCTGTTCGATCGATCGACGATCGACAACTTCGTCGACCGATTCCTCAGGCTGCTCCGCTCGATATCAGTTTCCCCAGGCACCACGCTTCGCGATGTCGAGATTCTTTCGACCCGAGAGCGCGAGAGAGTTCTCGAAGAGTGGAATGCGACCGATCACGAGCTGCCGGAGACTGTCGGAGTTGATCCGACGCTCAATACTCTGTTCGATCTGCAGGTGGCCAGAAGTCCGTACTCGATTGCTTTGGTCTTCGAGGATGAACATGTGACCTATCGCGAGTTCGACGAACGTTCGAATCAGCTCGCTCGTCATTTGATTTCACTCGGAGTAGGCCCGGAGACCCATGTCGGGCTCGCGATTCGTCGCTCGACGGATCTGCTGGTGGCGATGTACGCGATTGTGAAGGCCGGCGCCGCGTATGTCCCGATCGATCCGGACCATCCGATCGATCGATCGGCGTATGTCATCGATAGCGCTGCACCTGTCTGCATCTTGACAACCAGCCGCGACTGGATCAACGTTCCCGTCGCGAATCCTGTCCTCGCAGTGGATCTGATCGATGTGTCCGACCGCAGCACCGCCACCGTGACCGATACCGAACGGCACGGTTCCCTCAGCGGCCGCAACACCGCGTATGTCATCTACACCTCGGGTTCGACCGGACGTCCGAAAGGCGTTGCCGTCAGCCACGAGTCGATCGTCAACCGGTTGCTGTGGATGCAGAACGAGTACAGCCTCGAACCTTCGGACAATGTCTTGCAGAAGACTCCCGCGACGTTCGACGTGTCGGTGTGGGAATTCTTCTGGCCTCTTCATGTCGGCGCAAAGCTTGTCATCGCCGAACCAGACGGGCATCGCGATCCGGAGTATCTGTCGCGCTTGATTCTTCGTGAGCACATCACCACTGTGCACTTCGTCCCATCGATGTTGGCGGTGTTCACCGACGGCGCATACTCGAACGACTGCGCGTCGCTGCGGCTGGTGTTCTGTAGTGGTGAGGCGCTGCCGCCGGCAACCGTCGCAGTGTTCACCGAATTCTCCGATGCCGATCTGCACAACTTGTACGGACCGACCGAGGCTGCAGTCGATGTAACGTACTACTCCTGCTCCGCAACAGATCTCACCGTTGTTCCTATCGGAGCGCCGGTGTGGAACACTCGCGTCTATGTGCTCGATGCGTCGTTGAAGCCTGCGCCGATAGGGGCCCCGGGGGAGCTCTACCTCGCCGGGATCCAGTTGGCGCGAGGATATGTCGGACGAGGCGACCTCACCGCGGATCGGTTCATCGCCGATCCCTTCGGTGAGCCAGGCGCTCGGATATACCGCACCGGGGACCTGGTGCGGTGGCGCGCTGACGGCAACCTCGAATACCTAGGACGCACAGATTTCCAGGTGAAGCTTCGCGGCTTGCGTATCGAACTGGCAGAAGTCGAAACCGCTTTGCTTCGCCTCGAGGCGGTCGCGCAGGCCGTGGCCATCGTCCACAGCAACGAAGCGACCGGTGAGGTGCTGGTTGCATACGTAGTTTCTACTCGTGGGCATACCCTCGATAACGCCGAATTGAGCACATCGCTGGCCGGGTCGCTGCCCAGTTACATGGTTCCGTCTCTGTTTCTCGAACTCGACGAGTTTCCCCTGAATGCCAGCGGCAAGCTCGATCGAAAGATGCTGCCGGAGCCAGAGTTCGGGACGGCAGACCTGGAAATCGTCACCCCACAGAACCCTGTGGAAGAAATAATCGCAGCGGAATTCGCCGATCTGCTCGGTGCTTCACAACTGAGCGTCACACAGAATTTCTTCGACCTGGGCGCGAACTCGCTCGTCGCGATGCGGCTCGTGGCACGCGTCAATTCCACCCTCGGTTCGAAATTGACAGTCCGCGACCTGTTCGACGCACCTACGGTGCGGGCGCTTGCCGAGACGGTCGAGTCTCAGGGTTACCGGACCGATCCACGCCCTGCATTGACCTCTGTCGTGCGCCCCGATTCCATTCCGGTTTCGCTCGCACAACAACGCATGTGGTTCATCAACCAATACGACACGTCCTCCGCCGCATACAACGTCGCCTTCGCGATGCGGATGACCGGCACCCTCGATGTCGGCGCGCTGCGCAGCGCGATCGGTGATGTGATCGACCGGCACGAGTCCTTGCGGACGGTCTTTCCCTTGACCGACGACGGGCCTGTCCAATCGATTCTCGAATCTCGCCAGGCTCAACCCGACCTGACTCCTGTTCGCGCCCATGCGCCAGAGCACGTGGCCGAGTTGGTCGCCGAGATCGCAGCCACCGGTTTCGACGTCTCCAGATCCGTTCCCATTCGTGCCCGATTGATCGAAGTCAGCAGGGACGAGCACGTTCTCGCCTTCGTCGTCCACCACATCTCGTCCGACGGCTTCTCCACGGCTCCTCTAGCCCGTGACCTCATCGTCGCGTACAGCGCTCGGGCTGGCGGTGATGCCCCCACCCCGGCAACGCTACCCGTTCAGTACGCGGACTATTCGTTGTGGCAACGCGAGTTCCTGGGTTCGGAGTCAGATCCGGCGTCACTGATGTCGACTCAGCTCTCTTTCTGGGTCGACACGTTGTCCGGGGCCCCTGAAATCCTCCCGCTCCCGTACGATCGGCCCCGCCCGGCCGAGGCATCGTTCCGAGGGGCGGAAGTCTGTTTCGAGCTGGACGGCGAGCTTCATCGCAGGATGGCCGAGTTGGCCACCTCCCGTGACTCCAGCGTCTTCATGATCGTTCACGCATCCTTGGTGGCACTGCTGTCGACTCTGTCTGCCTCCGCAGATATTTCGGTCGGTACACCGATCTCAGGACGTGGCGATGCTGCACTGGACGATCTGGTCGGCATGTTCGTCAACACACTCGTGCTACGTACCGAGCTCGACCGATCGGCATCCTTCGACACCGTGCTGAACGCAGTACGTACCGCCGACCTGGCCGCCTTTACGCACTCCGACATACCGTTCGAGCGTGTCGTCGACGCGCTCGAACCGGTTCGATCGGCTTCGTACACGCCTCTCTTTCAGGTCATGCTCGAGTTCCAGCACACCGATCGACCGAACATCACATTGCCCGGCCTCGAGATCGAGGGCGTCGAGCTTGCCAATGACATAGCCAACTTCGACCTGCAGTTGACGATTTCGGAGACGTTCGAAGATTCCGGTCTTCAGTCGGGCATCGAAGCGTCGTTCCGTTACGCGAGCGATCTGTTCGACGAGTCGACGGTGGCGGGGTTCGCGACGCGTCTACAGGTGATCCTCGAGGCAGTGACTGCGCAACCGAGCATCGTTGTCGGGGACATAGATGTGCTGTCCGTCGACGAGCGAGGTGCGCTGGCGCCTGTTCGCGGTGCGCGAGCTGGCGACGCTCGTCTGCTGCCGGACATTTTGACGGCAGCGGTCACTGCCGCCGGTGCTGCAGCTGACGCCGTGTGGTTCGAAGACGCGGTCATCAGCTACGGAGAACTCGATGCCCGCTCGTCGCAGCTGGCGCGCGCGTTGGTCGGCTTCGGTGCAGGTCCCGGCACGGTAGTTGCTCTGGCCATGCCGCGTTCGGCGGACACCATCGTTGCACTGTGGGCTGTGACCAAGGCTGGTGCGGCGTTCCTCCCCGTCGATCCGACGTATCCAGCCGACCGTATCGAACACATGCTGACCGATTCGGGAGCCGTCATCGGTCTCACCACGTCGGCAGACGCGCCGCAACTGCAGGGACTCTCGGCGACGAAGTGGGTGCTACTCGACGACGCCGACGAGACGATCGCCATCGCCGAACACTCGGGCGAGGCAGTTCACGACGTCGATCGTATTCGGCCGCTGCGACTCGACGACGCTGCCTATTTGATCTACACCTCGGGTTCGACGGGTGTTCCGAAGGGCGTCGTTGTCACTCACCGGGGGCTGTTCAACCTCGCCGAGGAGGAACGCACCCGATTCCGGGTGACTCCGGCCTCGCGCACCCTGGCGTTCGCAAGCCCGAGTTTCGATGCCTCGATTCTCGAGTTCATGTTGGCCTTCGGCGGCGCGGCCACCATGGTGATCGCACCCCCGGCGATGTACGGCGGGCCCGATCTGAGCCGGTTGCTCGCGGAGCGGCAGGTCACCCATGCGTTCGTTACACCCGCAGCTCTGGCATCCGTGGACCCGGTCGGTCTGACCCGGCTCGAGGTCATCGCTACCGGCGGCGACAGCTGTCCTCCGGAATTGGTTGCTCGGTGGGCACCGGGGCGGTCGATGTTCAATGCCTACGGCCCCACCGAGGCGACTATTTTCTCCTCGATCAGCACCAGCATGTCCCCGGGGTCACCCGTCGACATCGGCTCGCCGACAATAGGTTTCGTCGAGGTCGTACTAGACGAGCGGTTGAATCCGGTCCCGGTCGGGGTACCGGGAGAGCTCTACCTCGCGGGACCGGCTCTTGCCCGCGGTTATCACGGACGTCTCGGGCTGACCGCCGAGCGGTTCGTCGCGAACCCGTTCGATGGGGTCGGGTCACGCATGTATCGCACCGGTGACATCGTTCGCTGGAACCGCGAGGGTGCATTGGAGTTCGTCGGACGCAGTGATTCACAGGTCAAGGTCCGAGGTTTCCGCATCGAACTCGGCGAGATAGACAGTGTGCTTTCTGCGCATCCGTCCGTGGACTTCGTGACGACCGTCGGCACTACCGGTCCTGCAGGAAACACCATTCTCGTTGCTTATGTCTTGCCGACAGCCGATGGCAGGTTCGATGTACGCGCGCTGCGTGAGCATGTTGCGGCAGCGTTGCCCGCTCACATGGTTCCGACGGCATTCGTCGAACTCGATGCGATTCCGCTGACCCCCGCCGGCAAGCTCGATCGTCGAGCACTACCGGACCCGACTTTCGACAACAGGCCAGAATCCGGCCGCGACGCGAATACTCCGGTCGAGAAGATGCTGGCCGGCCTTTTCGCGGAGGTGTTGCGGCTCGATCATGTCGGTGTCGACGACTCGTTCTTCGCCCTCGGTGGCGACAGCATCATGTCGATTCAACTGGTCTCGCGCGCAAAAGCGGCGGGCTTCGTTCTGTCACCACGTGATGTCTTCGAACGTAAGACCGTCGCTGGGCTGGCCGAGGTCGCACTGTCGGTGGATGATGCGGACGCCGCGATCTTGGAGGAACTTCCAGGCGGCGGAGTCGGCGACGTACCGCTGACGCCGATCGTGTCCTGGATGATCGAGCGGACTCGACTGTTCGATCGTCATACGCAGACCGCACTGCTCACCTTGCCACCGGGGATCGAACAAACGGTGCTCGAGCGCACAGTGCAATCCGTCCTCGACCACCACGACATGCTTCGCGCTCGTCTGCAGCACGAAGAAGACGAATGGACAATGGACGTTCGTCCGGCAGGGGCGGTCGCTGCCGCCGAGATCACCCGTCGCGTAGGCGTGGATTCGGCTTCGGGTCGCGAATTCTCGACTTTGGCGTCGGCCGAGCTCGATCGAGCTTCAGGCCGGTTGGATCCGGCCGCGGGGTCGATGCTGCAGTTGGTGTGGTTCGATGCGGGCTCAGAGCCGTCCCGGTTGCTGATCGTCGCCCACCACCTCGTAGTCGACGGTGTATCGTGGCGAATTCTAGTGCCGGACTTGGCATCTGCCTGGTCACAAATAGTCGCCGGCCAAGAGCCCGTACTCGCGCCGGTGGGAACGTCGATGCGACGTTGGGCCCACGGTCTCCGAGACGAAGCTGTAGATCGCCGCAGCGAGCTCGAATTGTGGCAAAAGGTGCTGGACGGTCCCGATCAGTTGATCGGATCTCGTCCACTCGATCCGGCAGTCGATGTGTACGACACGGTGCAGCGAATCGACGTCGAGCTCTCCGCAGCGGTCACCGAGGATCTACTCACTACGATCCCCGATGTCTTCCATGGCAGTGTCAACGACGGATTGATGGCCGGACTCGCGCTGGCAATCGCAGCGTGGCGCCGTACTCGAGGCGGAGTGGACGACGACGCAGTGGACGACGACGCCTTCGTCAGCCTCGAAGGCCACGGACGTGAAGATCACGTGGTGCCTGGTGCCGATCTAGGGCGTACTCTCGGATGGTTCACCACCATTTTCCCTGTTCGAATCGACCTGTCGGGCACAGACATCGACGATGCTCTGGACGGCGGGGTATCCGCCGGAAGCCTGATCAAATCGGTCAAGGAACACCTGTTGGCGGTACCGGATCACGGAATCGGTTACGGCATGCTTCGCTACCTCGACGAGCAGTCACGGGATGCGCTCGCCGCACACCCCAGTCCGCAGATCAGCTTCAACTATCTCGGTCGCTACAGCGCAGGAATCCCGGACAACCTCGGTGACGTGGGTTGGCTACCTGTCGACGATGCGGACATCGGTGACGTCCAGAACTCGGATCTGCCGGTAGCAGCGGTGCTGGACATCAACGCGGTGACCACGACGGGTGAGGCAGGCGCAGTTCTCGAAGCCACCTTCGCTTTTCCGTCGGGCGTGCTCGATTCCGACGATGTCGAGGAACTTACCGCGCTATGGGTGCGGGCTTTGACCGGTCTGGCACGGCACGCACGTAGTGGCGACGCCGGTGGGTTCACCCCGTCGGATCTCGACTTGGTGCAGCTCGATCAAGCTGCCATCGACGACATCGAGTCCAGGTATCCGAAGCTCGTGGACATCTGGTCCATGTCACCGCTCCAATCCGGCCTGCTGTTCCATGCCGAGTTGTCCGACCAGTCCGTCGATGCCTACATCGTCCAGTTGGTATTGGAGCTGGGTGGAACACTGGATCGGACGCGTTTCCGGAGGGCCGCTCAGCGACTTCTCGACCGGCATGCAAACCTGCGGACTGCCTTCGTGCACAACATGGAAGGCGATTCCGTACAGATCGTCGAACGTGACGTCGAGGTGCCATGGAACGAATTCGACCTCACCGGACTGGACGAGTCTGCGGCGCAGATCGAACTCGAACGCATCATGGCCACCGATCGCGCTACGCGCTTCAACATGGCCGAAGCACCGCTCCTGCGGTTCACTCTCATCGACGTCCATCCGGGCGAGTGGCGAGTGGTCATGACCAATCACCACATCCTTATCGACGGTTGGTCGACGCCTCTGCTCATCCGCGAACTGCTGACGTTGTACGCAACGGACGGCGACGACTCGATATTGCCCCGCGTACCTGCGTACCGCGACTATCTGAAATGGATGAGTCGCCGCGATGCAGCAAGCGCACGGTCTGCGTGGAGCGAAGCATTGTCCGGGCTGTCCGAACCTACGTTGCTGACGCCGATCGAAAGCCGTCGGCAGGAGTCGACGCTTGCAGCACGTGTACTGACATCACTGTCGGCCGCGGACACCGATCGACTGCGCGGGGTGGCACGCGAACGCGGGGTCACGGTCAACACGCTCGTCCAGGCTGCATGGGGAACAGTCCTCGGTACGCTCACTGGACGCAACGACGTATTGTTCGGTGCGACGGTGTCCGGTCGACCGCCCGAGATCAACGACATCGAATCGATGATCGGGTTGTTCATCAACACGTTGCCGGTTCGCGTCACACTCGACCCACGGGAGACGCTGGGCGAGTTCATCGCTCGACTCCAGTCGGAACAAGCTGGTCTGTTGGACCATCACTATCTCGGTTTGACCGAGATCCAGCGTGCGGTCGGACCGGCAGTCGCATTCGACACGCTCACCGTGTTCGAGTCCTATCCGGTCGATCGGGCAGGGCTTTCCGATGACACCGACATCGCGGGCATGCGGGTGTCGAACATCCTGGACGGCAGCGATACTGCTCAATACCCGTTGACCCTGGTAGCCATGGCTGACGAACAGCTGCACATCGAGGCCAAATACCTTCCCGAACTGTTCGGATCGGCGGAGGTCGAGACGATTGTCGAGCGGATCGTCCGAGTATTGAAGGCGTTCGCAACGACGCCCGAACTACTCATGGGACAGCTCGATTTGTTGTCGGAGTCCGAGCGTGAGTTGTTGGTGCCGGTGCGTGGTGGTGTGTCGGTGGTGGGTCGGTTGTTGCCGGAGATTTTGGTTTCTGCGGTAGATGTTGCGGGTGTGGATGGTGTGGCGTTGGTGTGTGGTGGTGTGTCGGTGTCGTATGGGGAGTTGGATGTTCGGTCTTCGCGGTTGGCGCGGTTGTTGATCGGTCGTGGTGTGGGTGTGGGTTCGTTTGTGGCGTTGGGGTTGCGGCGTTCGGTGGAGTCGGTGGTTGCGGTGTGGGCGGTGGCGAAGGCTGGGGGTGCGTTTTTGCCGGTGGATCCGTCGTATCCGGTGGATCGTATTGCTCATATGTTGTCCGATTCTGGTGCTGTGGTGGGGATTACCGCGGTCGAGTATGTGTCGGATGTGGGCCGGGCCGGTGATGGGGTGTCGTGGATTGTTCTCGACGATGAGTCGATCGTCGATGAGGTTGGTGAGTTTTCTGGTGGGCCGGTGTCCGATGGTGATCGGTTGGGTTCGGTTCGTCTCGATGATGCGGCGTATTTGATTTATACCTCGGGTTCGACGGGTGTTCCGAAGGGTGTGGTGGTGACGCATCGGGGTTTGGCGAATTTGGCTGAGGTGGAGCGTGTTCGGTTCGGGGTGACTGCTGGCTCGCGTACGTTGTCGTTTGCGTCGCCGAGTTTCGATGCGTCGGTGCTCGAGTTGTTGTTGGCGTTTTGTGGTGGTGCGGCGATGGTGATTGTGCCGACGGATGTGTTCGGTGGTGTCGAGCTTGCTCAGTTGCTGCGTGAGGAGGAGATTACGCATGCTTTTGTGACGCCGGCGGCGTTGGCGTCGGTGGATCCGGCCGGTCTCGATTCGCTTGCAGTGGTAGCGACCGGTGGTGATGCTTCGGGTTCTGATTTGGTTGAGCGTTGGGCGCCGGGCCGTTTGATGTTCAATGCGTATGGTCCGACGGAGGCGACGGTGTTTGCGTCGTTGAGTGCGCCGATGTCGCCGGGGGTTCCGGTCGATATCGGCTCTCCGGTGTTGGGTTTTGCTGTGGTGGTGTTGGACTCGCGTTTGCAGCCGGTGCCGGTGGGTGTTGTGGGTGAGTTGTATTTGGCTGGTCCTGGGTTGGCGCGTGGTTATCATGATCGGTTGGGTTTGACGGCGGAGCGGTTTGTGGCGGCGCCGTTTTCTTTGGTGGGGGAGCGGATGTATCGCACGGGTGATGTGGTGCGGTGGAATGGTTCTGGGGTTTTGGAGTATGTGGGGCGTAGCGATTTTCAGGTGAAGGTTCGTGGTTTTCGGATCGAGTTGGGTGAGATCGATGCGGTGATTGCTGCTCTTCCTGAGGTTGATTTCGTGGCGACTTTGGGTGTTGATGGTCCTGGTGGTGCGGCGGTGTTGGTGTCGTATGTGTTCGGTGTCGGTGGTGGGTTGGTCGATGTCGATGCGGTGCGTGATCGGGTGGTGTCGGTGTTGCCGGCGCATATGGTTCCGTCGGTGTTTGTGGTGTTGGATTCGATTCCGTTGACTCCGGCGGGCAAGTTGGATCGTCGAGCA
>NZ_MKKX01000026.1 GCF_002091985.1 Rhodococcus sp. 1163 | reverse complement strand
CGTGGGTGATCGATCGGCAACGGCAACACATCCGGCACATCCGCCAACACTCCCGACCAAAACTCCAACTGCCGCGACACCACAGACCCCGGATCATCCTCACTCCCGAGAACCTCACGCTGCCACAACGTGTAATCCGCATACTGCACCGCCAACGGCTCCCACCCCGGCACACCACCAGCAACCCGAGCGCCATACGCCACCATCACATCAGCAGCAAGAGGCGCCATCGACGCACCATCAGCAGCAATATGATGCACCACAATCGCCAACACGAACTCATCGACACCCACCCGATACAACGACGCCCGAAACGGCACATCCACCGTCACATCGAACCCCGCAGCAGCATCGGCAACAATCCGCTCCTGCACACCCCCCGCATCGAGCTCCACCACCGCCAACTCCACCGCCACATCGGAAACAGACCCGATCAACTGACGCGGCAACTCCCCCACCACCGGGAACGTAGTACGCAACGACTCATGACGAACCAACACATCCCCCACCGCCGCCTCCAACGCAACAACATCGAGCGCACCCGACAACCGCACAGCAAGCGGAATATTGTACGCAGGCGAAGACGTATCGAACTGATTGATGAACCACATACGACTCTGCGCCTGCGACAACGGAATCACCGACGGACGCTCCACCACACCCAACACCGGACGTACACCCCGGGCCTTGGAACTTTCGGCGCGTAACGCCAACGCTTCGATGGTCGGTGCCTCGAAGAGGTCGAGAACTCTCAATCCGGTATCCAGCTCCGCATTGACACGCGCCAGCAGGCGCGTTGCGACAAGTGAATTTCCACCGAGGTCGAAGAAGCTTTCGTCGATACCTATCCTGCGGCCGTCGAGTAGCTCGGTGAACACATCGGCGATCTTTTGCTGCTGAACTGTTTCCGGAGAACGGAATTCGGATTTACGTCCGAGTTCTGGTGTCGGTAGTGCTCGACGATCCAACTTGCCCGCCGGAGTCAACGGAATCGAATCCAACACCACAAACACCGACGGAACCATATGCGCCGGCAACACCGACACCACCCGATCACGCACCGCATCGACATCGACCAACCCACCACCGACACCGAACACATACGACACCAACACCGCCGCACCACCAGGACCATCAACACCCAAAGTCGCCACGAAATCAACCTCAGGAAGAGCAGCAATCACCGCATCGATCTCACCCAACTCGATCCGAAAACCACGAACCTTCACCTGAAAATCGCTACGCCCCACATACTCCAAAACCCCAGAACCATTCCACCGCACCACATCACCCGTGCGATACATCCGCTCCCCCACCAAAGAAAACGGCGCCGCCACAAACCGCTCCGCCGTCAAACCCAACCGATCATGATAACCACGCGCCAACCCAGGACCAGCCAAATACAACTCACCCACAACACCCACCGGCACCGGCTGCAAACGCGAGTCCAACACCACCACAGCAAAACCCAACACCGGAGAGCCGATATCGACCGGAACCCCCGGCGACATCGGCGCACTCAACGACGCAAACACCGTCGCCTCCGTCGGACCATACGCATTGAACATCAAACGGCCCGGCGCCCAACGCTCAACCAAATCAGAACCCGAAGCATCACCACCGGTCGCTACCACTGCAAGCGAATCGAGACCGGCCGGATCCACCGACGCCAACGCCGCCGGCGTCACAAAAGCATGCGTAATCTCCTCCTCACGCAGCAACTGAGCAAGCTCGACACCACCGAACACATCCGTCGGCACAATCACCATCGCCGCACCACCACAAAACGCCAACAACAACTCGAGCACCGACGCATCGAAACTCGGCGACGCAAACGACAACGTACGCGAGCCAGCAGTCACCCCGAACCGAACACGCTCCACCTCAGCCAAATTCGCCAAACCCCGATGCGTCACCACCACACCCTTCGGAACACCCGTCGAACCCGAGGTATAAATCAAATACGCCGCATCATCGAGACGAACCGAACCCAACCGATCACCATCGGACACCGGCCCACCAGAAAACTCACCAACCTCATCGACGATCGACTCATCGTCGAGAACAATCCACGACACCCCATCACCGGCCCGGCCCACATCCGACACATACTCGACCGCGGTAATCCCCACCACAGCACCAGAATCGGACAACATATGAGCAATACGATCCACCGGATACGACGGATCCACCGGCAAAAACGCACCCCCAGCCTTCGCCACCGCCCACACCGCAACCACCGACTCCACCGAACGCCGCAACCCCAACGCCACAAACGAACCCACACCCACACCACGACCGATCAACAACCGCGCCAACCGCGAAGACCGAACATCCAACTCCCCATACGACACCGACACACCACCACACACCAACGCCACACCATCCACACCCGCAACATCTACCGCAGAAACCAAAATCTCCGGCAACAACCGACCCACCACCGACACACCACCACGCACCGGCACCAACAACTCACGCTCGGACTCCGACAACA
>NZ_MKKX01000025.1 GCF_002091985.1 Rhodococcus sp. 1163 | reverse complement strand
TGAACCGTCCCGGGTTTGATGCCGCTTCGTTCTTTGTGAAGGATGAAGCACATGTCGAAGCGTTACCCGGCCGAGCAACGTGAGCGTGCGGTGAAGATGGTCCTCGACCACCTCCACGAGTACAACTCCGTCTACGGCGCATGCAAGGCAATCGGACCGAAACTGGGTGTCGGCGCGGAGTCACTCCGGCTCTGGACACGCCAAGCTCAGATCGATGCCAACCAAACTCCCGGTGCAACGACCGAGGAGCAACAGCGAATCAAGGAACTCGAGCGTGAGAACCGAGATCTCAAGGAAGCCAACGAAATTCTGAAGTCGGCATCGATTTTCTTCGCGAGGGAGCTCGACCCTCGCCGCCGCAGATAGTCCAGTTCATCGATCAGATGCGTGCACAGAACTACCGGGTCGAGTCGATCTGCCGCGTGCTCACCGAGCACGGCGTGCAGGTCGCCCCACGCACGTACCGCAACTGGAAGAGCGCACCACCATCGGCCCGCACGATCTCCGATGCGTACCTCACCGCCGCGCTCCGCGACACGGTCGGCGAACCTGAAGAGCTCTACGGCCGCCGCAAGATGTATCGCCACCTGCGCAGGAAGGGCCATAGCGCGGCTGCCTGCACAGTCGACCGACTGATGGGCGACGAGGGTATGTCCGGCGTTGTCCGAGGCAGGCGGCACCGCACCACGATTCAGGGCGGTAAGAATTCCACACGGGCCCCTGACCTGCTCGACCGTGATTTCACTTCCGAGGCCCCGAATCGGAAGTGGGTCACCGACTTCACGTACACCAGGACGTGGGCGGGGTTCGTCTACGTCGCGTTCGTCATCGACTGCTTCTCCCGAGCGATCGTCGGTTGGCACGCCTCGACGGTCAAAGACACCACTATGGTCACCACCGCGTTGAAGATGGCGCTGTGGCGACGAGATCACGGTGGACACCGCGTCGGACCCGGCCTCATTCATCACAGCGACGCCGGCAGCCAATACACCTCGATCGCGTTCGCGGAAACGCTTGTGCTCGAGGGCATTGCGGCATCGATCGGAAGTGTCGGAGATGCCTACGACAATGCGTTGGCGGAGAGCACAATTGGGTTATTCAAGACCGAGGCGGTATCGAAGCGGAGCCCGTTCCTGAACGGGCCGATGAAGACCATCGACGATGTCGAGTTTGCTACGATGGGGTGGGTCGACTGGTTCAACCAACGCCGACTCCACAGCACCCTCGACTACCTCACACCAGAAGAGTTCGAGGAGGTCTACTACAGTCAAGAATCGGCACTCCGCCCGGAGATGTTGCAAGCGTAGGAGCGGCAAGAAACCCGGGACGGTTCACTCTGCCCCTGTGTCGAGCAGTGGCTGAGTCCCGAACGTTCCGTACCTATCTGGGACTCGTTGGCGGCAGCCGGATCCGGGCGCTCGCGCTGCACGAATGGAACACCCGCGTCAACGCGGCACTCCTCCACGGCTTCGCTTACCGCGAGGTTGGCTACGCAACATGTACAACCGCGCACTGCTCGGCGCTCGTGCTCACCGTGACAACCACTGGACCGACACGCGATCCGCAGTGCTTTGTTTCCACACGCCACCCGAACACATGCCGATCTGAGAAAAGCCCGCTGGGCCGCCCGCGGACCCAGCGCACCACCCGGAGGAGTGAAAGCGAACCCCGCTTAGCGCCAGCTTGGTGACTGGCTCAGCTCCCTGAGCCTTGAATTGGTTTGTGCAGCCGGTCCGATACTCCAAGCCCAGACCCCGCCAAGTAACCTGCTACGTCCTTGCCCTCAAAGTGTTCGGCCCAGGAAGTGAATGTGGGCTCGGATCGCCAGCCACAGGCTGCGCAGATCGTTGATTCCGAGAATCCTTCATTGATTTCGTCATGCTGGATGTCCTCGTCGAGTCGGTAGGACTCGCACTTCGGGCAGCGCTGCGGATCGCCCACCTCAAGCCTGCGAATGAGCCTGCTAAAAGTGCCAATCAGATGCGACGTGGCATCCAAAACGAGATCGGCGTCAATCGGTGTCGCGTTCCCATTGTGCTGCAGCCAGACAGTCAGATCCCAGGTCTTGTCAACGAGAGACTTCAGGTAGCTGCGCAGCCGACCCTCTGCGAGTCGTTCCGCAAAGATGTTGGCCCATCCTTTGAAGTCAGCGGCTTTCGGAGGCTCGTGCACATCACCGACCCAGGGTGCGTCAAGGTGCGTTTTCGCAAGCGCGATGAGTGCGTCCCTGCACTTGATACCGACGGATTGAAAATCTTCCGACTCGGACGCCTCATTCATCGTCTCAAGGGCTTGACGGAATCGGCGCCAAGAACCGGAGACATGCTCTTCCTCTTCCTCGTCGATGTCGGCGCGGCTCCGCTCCGCCATGAATACGCCCAACCCGAGGTGGAAGATCAAGGCCTGTTCCACTTCAGGAAAATCCGTTTGCAGGTACAGGTTCGTTGGCTCCGTAATCACCCACCAACGGGTCGACTCGCAGTGCACGTCGTAGAGGTCATGGATACGGCCCACCATCCGCCGCGAACCAATCTTCTGGACGAGACCAGCTTGATCACCCTCAGGGGACTGGCTGTTTACGTAATCGCGAATGTAGCGCTCATCGTGTTCTGTGAGTTCAGCCATGTGCGATCCCCCCCGGATTCTGCGACTTGTAGGTCCGATGTTCCAGTACAGCCGTTGTGCCCGGGCTGTCCCCCTCGCTCGGCAATCCAACGGGCCAACGGCGGTGCTCGTCAAGGAGGATGCCAGACTCGCCGCGCAAATCATCTTCGACGCGCTCACCCTCGTCGGCAACCGACGGTATCGTGGGCACCGTCTTTTCGGATCTCCATCTACGAAGCGACAGATACTACGTGGTCGACCTGCACGGCCGACGAGGTGCTCTCACCGCGGGTGAATATGATGGAGGTGCCGGCATAGGGGTCGGCCAGCACTCACGTGCAGACGACGCATCCACTGGATCGGTCCGTGGCGACGATGTCGGTCAGATCTCGGTGCATGGCGTCGCTTCTCGTGTCGCATCCGTTGTCGCCAACGTCGACGGAGACGTCATCGGACCAGGCCACCCGAACAGATCTCGGGCGTAGCCGGTCTTGCGTGCACGGCCTTCGACGGCGAGAGTTGCTCTAGTCCTCCACTCATACGTAAAAAGTCTTCACAAAGATAAACGAAATCCTCATGAATGGAACGGCGACCACAGCAACCTGATTGAAGGAGCGAAGACGATTCTATCGATTACCACCTAGAACGAACTACCGCAGCTAAAGAAAACATCGACAGCGGTACCGCCCAAAGCGTTGCCGCGTAGATCGACTCCTCTGGCTCGCCAGCTATACACACCTTCGTCACGACCGGAGCCGTCTTGAAGCATCAGCTCTTCGACGAGCTGAGCTACGAGATGAACAAGGCAGTCAACGACCAGGAGCAAGCACGCATCGAAGCTCTTGCCGATGACGTGTGGTCTCGGGACACGAGCGGCGGCTCGCGCCAATCCAACTGACAGGTGCGTCTTGCCGACCCCGGGCGGACACCGAGGGCGCTCGTCAGATTTACTGTCGGATGGCTCTGGCATGCTGTGCCGCGACAGGACCGGCCTGTACGTGACCAGTGAACAAGGGTGAGCGATGCGGGCTAGCGAGACAGGTTTGGTTGGATCTGCCGGCGAACTGGAAGTGGCGAAGCAGTTCGTCGAGCTGGGGTGGGGCGTTGCACCCAATCCAACTGAACACGACCTTGGGACTGATCTGTGGGTCGCCGCCCGCGATGCTCGCCGGTTCGATTTGGGATCGTTGCTCGGAGTTCAGGTCAAAAGTGGAGATTCTCAGTTCGATTCGGCCGTGCGCGATTCAGCTGGTCAAGTTGAGGGCTGGTGGTACCGCGAGTCCGACGGCGATCACATCGACTATTGGCTCAATCACCAGGTTCCGCACATCATCGTTCTTCACCATCTCGATACCGGACAATCGAACTGGGTGCACGTCACACCCGACAGAATCGTGTCGACGGGTAAGGGCTACAAGATCTTGGTGCCGGCTGCCGCCAGTGTCGCGCCGGCCCATGCAGAGGCGCTAGTGGAGATAGTGACCGCTGGGCGGTCTCTGCCGCGATGGGATGGCAGTGCGTGGACCGGAGCTGAGCACATCCTCAAGCACGAGCGCTTGCGTTACGCACTGCTGACGCCGCGCCTTGTTGCGCCCCATCCGAACCTCCACATCACAGCAATGAACGCAGTAGAAGCCATAGCACTGCTCGTGAAGATGCGCCGCGAGGATCTCGAACCTGACCGACGTCGCAAGACCGCAGCGCCAATCCTAGACGAATGCAAGGACTCTCCTGACTGGCAATGGCGGTTCTACGCAGCACTACATGACATTCTCGTGTCCGGTGCGACTGACAGCATCGACGACCTCGAAAACTTGATCGCCACTGCCCCCAATCCCGCTGATCGAGCCGCCGCGACCGCGGCCACCGCAGCTCTGCTGGTCGAGCAAGACCAAGCCGTAGAGGCGCTCAAGGTGCTCGAAGCCGATATATCACGTGACGAGGCCACGCCGGTAGACCACGCCTGGCTGACCGTGCACCGCGCACGAATCCTGGCGGAAACCGGTCGGCTCGACGACGCGCGAGCCGAGGCGACCGAAGTTCAGGCGCTCCGCCAGACACACCCACACGACCCAACCGCCCTGGCGATAGCCAGCGCCGCTACAAACCTCATCTTCGATGTGAGCGATTGGAACAGCCAGGACCTGGCCGAAACGATCACGAGCCGAGATACACATGCCTCATGGTGGCGCACACAGGAAGTCGCATCCGGCCTGCAACACACCGCCGACGAATCGTTCGCGCGGTGGGCATCTCGACGAGGAAAGTCCCGACAAGCCAGCGATGGCGCGTGGAACCATCTCCGTGCCGCATCCCTGATCGCAGGCTTCTCGGCGGACCACAACACGTGGCGGTACTCGTACGCACAACTTGCCAAGCGCACAGCCACGGTCAGTTCTGACCCTGGTGACGCAGGCGCCGCACTGTCCGCACTACGGACGTCTGGCGATGTCGATGCAATTAAGCAGGCCGTCCCCCACCTGCTCGACGTCGGACCAACCTCAGCGGTCAAGGACACCGCCGAATCCATTGACCTTGCCCGCTCGACCCGCACCACTCTCGACGCCAATCTCGAATTGATGATCCATTCCGCCGATGTACTCAGCGAAATCACCGCAGACCGCTGCATCGACTGGGCACTCGACACGCTCCCCGATCCAGTCTCCAAGACCGGATCAATCATCAACAGCTTCCACTCCATACTTCGTATACACAATCTGATCGCCGCCGTCGCGCCTGCCGCCTCGCCCCGCGCGATCGACGACGTCATATCAAAGGTCACCGCTGCACCCGAAATGGACGATCAAGCAATGGCACACGAGTACGCCAAAATCTTGCGATCCATACCAGAAGACGCCTGGACGCCCCAACAGCTCGACGCCCTCGCAAGCCGCGCAGCCAGTACAACTGACAACTTCGAGTTCACCGAAGCGGCAACAGAAATACTGGCGGCGCACGATACCGGCACACGCACCGAACTGATCGCCAAGATCGCCGCCGGTGATCTCAGTGCGCTCCACGCATACGGCGATGTTCGGGACCTCCCCTCCCCCACAGTCGAATGCCTCACCGCTGCCCTCGAAACACAAATCGCACAACAGATCGAAGACCTCACGAAGGGCCACAGCACGATAGCCACCACCAGCACCGCAGCCACACTGATCCTGCTCAACGCATGGCACCCCGACCACGCACGATGGGCCCGAGTAATTGAATTACTACAACACTTCTCGGTATTCACGCAGCACCTCAAGGACCCCCTACAGGCTCTCCGCCGGCACGCAGCCAACATCCCCCAAGAGACCGCACAGACCCTCATCCCGATCCTTCGAACTCTCATGGCAGAAGCCCGGCCGGAGCACTTACTCTTCGGCGGCACGGACATTCGCAGCGACGCCGCCGCCGCGCTCGGAGCACTGGCCCCAGACTCATTGACGGACAAAGAATTATGGGCACTGCTGGCAGGTGACCCGAACAAACGTGCTTCGGCCGCGCTCGCCGTCGCCCAAAGAAACCCCGCCACAGCAATACATTCACTCACTGTCATGGCTCACGACACAGATCCATGGGTGCGGGCAGTAGTCGCCAATAGCCTGGCTCGCTGGATGGTGTCAGGGCAGAACAATGGGACCGCGGATGCGTTACTGACCGACATCCTGGACGCTGATGCAGGCACACTCGTGGCGCGGATGGTATCGGTCGCTCTACGCGAGACGCCGGTCAACGAAGCGACGCTCGGATTGGCAGAGAGGCTTGCATCGAGCCCTTCCGCAACCGTTCGAGCCGATGTACGTGCTGCACTTCAGCCACGATCGTGAACCGCGTGCCGATTTATGCACCGTGCTTGAAGGCCAGACATTCAATGTGGCGGCAGCGACGCGCAATCCGAGCAGATTCACGGAAGGCGGCCCGCAAACAGGCTGAAGTAGATCGTGTCCGACGTGAAAGGATTGCCGTGTCCCCGGCGAACGGGGCCATCATGTTTTAGAGTCTTGTTGCCCATGAGCTGGGCGGATA
>NZ_MKKX01000024.1 GCF_002091985.1 Rhodococcus sp. 1163 | reverse complement strand
GTGAAGTTGTGCCGCGGCGGTGGGCATGATGTGGCCCATTCCAGCGAGTTGCCGTAGCCCCAAGGATCGTCCACGGTGACCACCTCGCCGTAGCGATAGGACTTGAAGACGTTCCATACGAACGGCAGTGTCGAAGCACCGAGCACGAACGCACCGATGGTGGAGATGATGTTCAGCGTGGTGAATCCATCGGAGGCCAGGTAGTCGGCGTAGCGACGCGGCATGCCCTCGTTACCGAGCCAGTGCTGGACCAGGAAAGTGCCATGGAAGCCGAGGAACGTGAGCCAGAAGTGCCACTTGCCCAGCGTCTCGTCCATCATCCGGCCGGTCATCTTCGGGAACCAGAAGTAGATGCCCGAGAACGTTGCGAACACCACCGTGCCGAAGACCACGTAGTGGAAGTGCGCCACCAGGAAATAGGTGTCGGTGACGTGGAAGTCGATCGGCGGGCTGGCGAGCAGGACACCGGAGAGACCGCCGAAGAGGAACGTGATCAAGAAGCCGAATGCGAACAGCATCGGGGTTTCCAGTGTCACCTGACCTCGCCACAAAGTGCCGATCCAGTTGAAGATCTTCACACCGGTCGGAATCGCGATCAAGAACGTCATGAACGAGAAGAACGGCAACAGCACCGCACCCGTGGCGTACATGTGGTGGGCCCACACCGCGATCGAGAGAGCAGCGATGGCAATCGTTGCGTAGATCAAGGTGGTGTATCCGAACATCGGCTTACGCGAGAAGACCGGGAACACCTCGGACACGATCCCGAAGAACGGCAACGCGATGATGTACACCTCGGGGTGGCCGAAGAACCAGAACAAGTGCTGCCACAACAACACTCCACCGGTCGCCGGGTCGAACAGATGCGCACCGAGATGTCGATCGGCTGCCAATCCCAACAGTGCCGCCGTCAACAACGGGAAAGCAAGAAGAATCAGAATGCTGGTGACCAAGATGTTCCACGTGAAAATGGGCATCCGGAACATCGTCATACCTGGCGCCCGCAAGCAGATGACCGTCGTGATCATGTTCACAGCACCGAGAATGGTGCCGAGACCAGCGATCGCGAGACCCATGATCCACAGGTCTGCACCGACACCCGGCGAATGCAATGCACTCGAGAGCGGGGTGTATGCGGTCCAACCGAAGTCAGCAGCACCACCGGGGGTGATGAATCCTGCCGAGGCGACCAACGCACCGAACAGGTAGAGCCAATACGAGAAAGCATTCAACCGCGGGAACGCCACGTCCGGCGCACCGATCTGCAGCGGCAGAATGTAGTTGGCGAAGCCGAACACGACCGGTGTCGCGTAGAGCAACAGCATGATCGTGCCGTGCATGGTGAACAGCTGGTTGTACTGCTCGTTCGACAGGAACTGCATCCCCGGTACCGCCAGCTCGGCGCGCATGAGCAACGCCATCAAGCCACCGACAAGGAAAAACGCAATCGATGTCACGATGTACATGATCCCCAACACCTTGGGATCTGTCGTCGTCACCGCCTTGTGAACGAATGAACCCTTGGGTCCCATCCGCGGCGGAAAAGGCCTCACCGCTTCCACAGCGGGAGTGGGCCTAGGCGCTAGGGCAGTCACTGATCCTCCTGAATGCGCGTCGTACCTCGAACCACGAGGCGACGTCCTGGTGTCTTGCGCTCCACGAATCGTAGACCGTCCCACAGAGCAGCGCCGAACCGGTCCTACCGTGTGTCGTATTCGATTGTACGAACCTCCGAACAACGAAACCAATCCACGCGCACACAACCATGTGAAGGGGCCGACGGCTGCGGACCGATAAGGTGTGAGCGCATCCCACTCCCGTTAGGAAACGCACGAGTTGTCCACTACCTCAGGCCTGTCGACCGTGACTTCGACTCCGCGCGCCGGGCTGATTCTGGCCATCGGCGTCGCCCTGTTCACAGCCGGGTGCTCCACTCCCCCCTCGTCCTCGGACGACGCGTCGACCATTGTCCGGAGCACGACCAATATCGCCGGAGCTGGTGTGGTCGGCAACGACCGCAAGACTGCTGGTCTATGCCCCGAGCCTGCTCCGCTCGATCCGACCGGCATAGAAGGATCGGTACGACCGGTCGGCCACAGCGAAGGAATAAGCAACGTTCCGGCCGACCCCATGCGCATCGTGGTGCTCGACGCAGCCTCGCTCGATGCCACCTGCGCGGTGGGCGTCTGGGAACGAGTCGTCGGCGCGTCGACGCTCGACCCCGACTTTCGTGGAGACGGTGACCAAGAGCTGTATCTAGGACCGGGCATCGCGAGAGTTCCGAGCGTCGGAACTCTCGGCGCTCCGAACATCGACGCGGTCGCCACTCTCGCCCCCGACCTCATCATCGGGTCCGATTCACTGGGCCGGGATACTTACGCGGCTCTCAGCGATATCGCACCCACCGTCTTCACGAGCTCCGATGATGGTTGGAAGGGCACGTTCTTGCAATCGGCTGCTGCCCTCGGACGTGGTCGGACCGGATTCGACGAACTCGCTCGATTCAGTGCCGACGCTCAGCGGGCCGGCCGCGACATCGATGCCACCCAGACCCAAGCCTCCGTCGTGCGTTTCCTTCCCGATTCCATCGTCACCGATTCCACGACGTCCTTCGCCGGCCAGGTGCTCGCGGAGATCGGCGTTCAGCGCCCACCCGCCCAACGCGATGGTGAAGTCACCGTCGCGCCCGACGATCTGCTCGCGGCAGAAGGCGACATCGTCTACGTGCGCTTCGACGGCGAAGAGGGCGAATCGTTCGGAACCGAGGTCCTGCGCAGCGATCCGTGGCTCGAGCTCGGATCGGTGAAGGACGGCCGCGTGTTCGCCGTAGACGACACAGTGTGGTCCGGGAGCGGCATCGTCGCGGCGCGGGCGATTCTTGCGGACGTGCAGAACTCCCTCAACGCATACGCTTCCTGAGGTGCCGGTACCCGAGTTCGTCCTCTCGCTCCGGCGACGAGTGGGTACGGCCCCGCTCTGGCTCTCCGGCGTCAGCGCAGTCGTCCTGGACGAAAACGACCGGATACTCCTCACGAGGCGACGCGACAACGGCCTCTGGGCAGTGGTGTCGGGCATTCTCGAACCCGGCGAAGAACCCGGACCCGCGGCACTACGCGAGATCACCGAGGAGACCGGGATCGATGCGGAACTGATTCGGTTGACGAGCGTCGACGTCACCGGGCCGATCACTTACCCGAACGGCGACCAAGCGCAGTACCTCGATCTCACTTTCCTAGCCCGCCGCACTGGAGGGGAAGCGTACGTCGCCGACGACGAAAATTTGGCAGTGGAATGGTTCGCGTCCGACGCGCTACCGGAAACCCTCTCGGAGACTTCACGTTTGCGAATCGACAAAGCACTCGACGACTCGGTGGAGGCCTGGTTTCGTACTTGATGCACCCGGTGTGGTGTGTTCGGCTACCGTCCGGTTGCCGAACACACCACACCGTCCCTAGGTCAGAAGTCCCAGTCGTCGTCTTCGGTGTTGACTGCCTTACCGATGACATACGACGAGCCCGAGCCCGAGAAGAAGTCGTGATTCTCATCGGCGTTGGGTGAGAGCGCCGACAAGATGGCTGGGTTCACGTCGGTTTCGTCCTTCGGGAACAACCCTTCGTATCCCAGGTTGTTCAGTGCCTTGTTCGCGTTGTATCGCAGGAACTTCTTGACGTCCTCGGTGAGCCCGATCTCGTCGTAGAGATCCTGGGTGTACTCGACCTCGTTGTCGTACAGTTCGAACAGCAGCTCGAACGTGTAGTTCTTGAGTTCTTCGCGCTCGGCTTCGGTGACCTTCTCCAGACCCCGCTGATACTTGTATCCGATGTAGTAGCCGTGCACAGCTTCGTCACGGATGATCAACCGGATCAGGTCGGCGGTGTTGGTGAGCTTGGCTCGTGAAGACCAGTACATCGGCAGGTAGAAGCCCGAGTAGAACAGGAAAGACTCGAGCAGGGTCGACGCGACCTTTCGCTTGAGTGGATCGTCACCGTGATAGAACTTCAGGACGATCTCGGCCTTACGTTGCAGGTTGACGTTCTCTTCGGACCACCGGAACGCGTCGTCGATATCTCGCGTGGAACTCAGTGTGGAGAAGATCGAGCTGTAGCTCTTCGCATGCACCGACTCCATGAACGCGATGTTCGTGTAGACAGCTTCTTCGTGCGGGGTGATCGCGTCGGGAATGAGGCTGACCGCTCCGACTGTCCCCTGGATCGTGTCCAGCAGAGTGAGCCCGGTGAACACCCGCATCGTCAACTGCTTCTCGACTGCATTCAGCGTCGCCCACGACGGAATGTCGTTCGAAACCGGCACCTTCTCCGGCAGCCAGAAATTACTGGTCAGGCGCTCCCACACCTCCGAGTCCTTGTCATCCTGGACGCGATTCCAGTTGATGGCCGAGACACGATCGATGAGTTTCACGATGCTTCCTTCACTACCGGTGTAACACTGCCAATATTGGCCTACCTGAACACTACCTGTTGTGGCGAGAGTTGAACCTCAGCACAAGATGTGCGCGGTAGACCTTGTGCGTATCCGACAGGTACACACAAGGTCTACGACAACGAAAGCTTCACAGCATGCAGGACACGCAACCTTCAACCTCGGTGCCTTCCAACGCCATCTGACGAAGGCGGATGTAGTACAGAGTCTTGATTCCCTTACGCCATGCGTAGATCTGCGCCTTGTTGATGTCGCGGGTCGAGGCCGTGTCCTTGAAGAACAACGTCAAGGACAACCCCTGATCGACGTGTTGCGTTGCCGCAGCGTAGGTGTCGATGATCTTCTCGTACCCGATCTCGTACGCATCCTGATAGAACTCCAGGTTGTCGTTGTTCAGGTACGGCGCCGGGTAATAGACGCGACCGATCTTGCCTTCCTTGCGGATCTCGATCTTCGAGGCAACCGGGTGGATCGAGGAGGTCGAGTTGTTGATGTAGGAGATCGATCCCGTCGGCGGTACTGCCTGCAGGTTCTGGTTGTAGATGCCGTGTTCTTGCACCGACGCCTTCAGCGCGGACCAGTCGGCCTGCGTCGGAATGTGCACACCGGCGTCGGCGAACAACGCGGCGACGCGGGACGTGGCAGGCTCCCAGACCTCGTCGGTGTACTTGTCGAAGAATTCACCCGATGCGTACTTGGAGTCCGGGAAACCCTTGAAGTATTCACCGCGCGCGATCGAGAGTTGGTTGGACGCCTGGATGGCATGAAATACCACGGTGTAGAAGTAAATGTTCGTGAAGTCGATGCCCTCGGTGGATCCGTAGTGAATCCGCTCGCGCGCCAAATATCCATGCAGGTTCATCTGGCCGAGGCCGATTGCGTGAGAGTCGTTGTTCCCCTGCTCGATCGACGGAACCGAGAAGATGTGAGTCTGATCGGACACGGCCGTGAGCCCGCGGATTGCCACTGCGATGGTTTTGCCGAAATCTGGCGAATCCATTGTCTTGGCGATGTTCAGCGAGCCGAGGTTGCAGGAAATATCTTTGCCGACGTGGCTGTACGACAAATCGTCGTTGAATGTCGACGGGGTCGAGACCTGCAGGATTTCCGAGCACAGGTTCGAGTGAGTGATCTTGCCCTTCACCGGGTTGGCCCGATTCACGGTGTCCTCGAACATGATGTACGGGTATCCGGATTCGAACTGCAGCTCGGCGAGCGTCTGGAAGAACTCGCGTGCCTTGATCTTCGTCTTGCGGATCCGCTTGTCGTCGACCATCTCGTAGTACGTCTCACTGACGTTGATGTCCGCGAACGGCACCCCGTAGATCCGCTCGACGTCGTACGGCGAGAAGAGATACATGTCTTCGTTCTTCTTCGCCAATTCGAACGTGATGTCCGGGATGACGATTCCGAGTGAGAGCGTCTTTATACGAATCTTCTCGTCCGCATTCTCGCGCTTGGTATCGAGGAACTTGTAGACGTCGGGATGGTGCGCATGCAGGTACACAGCGCCTGCACCTTGACGCGCACCGAGCTGGTTCGCGTAGGAGAAGGAGTCCTCGAGCAGCTTCATGATCGGAATGACACCCGAGGACTGATTCTCGATTCGCTTGATCGGCGCGCCGGCTTCACGAATATTACTGAGCAGCAGCGCAACTCCACCGCCGCGCTTGGACAGCTGCAGTGCGGAGTTGATCGATCGACCGATCGATTCCATGTTGTCTTCGATGCGCAGCAGGAAGCACGAAACCGGCTCGCCGCGCTGCTTCTTACCGGAGTTGAGAAAAGTGGGAGTCGCGGGCTGGAAACGGCCTGCGATGATTTCGTCGACCAGATCGGTGGCAAGGGCTTCGTCACCTGCACCGAGAGTCAGGGCAACCATGCAGACGCGATCTTCGAACCGCTCCAGGTAGCGCTTGCCGTCGAACGTCTTCAGCGTGTACGAGGTGTAGTACTTGAATGCACCCAGGAACGTCGGGAAGCGGAACTTCTTCGAGTAGGCGTGGTTGATGAGGAACTTGACGAACTCGCGGGAGTACTGATCGAGAACCTCTGCCTCGTAATAGTTTTCCTCGACCAAATAGTCCAGCTTTTCATCCAGATCGTGAAAGAACACGGTGTTCTGGTTGACGTGCTGCAGGAAATATTGGTTGGCCGCTTCGCGGTCCTTCTCGAACTGAATCTCCCCATTGGGGCCATACAGATTCAGCATCGCGTTCAGCGCGTGATAGTCCAGATCACCATCCGCGCGGACGGTTGTCTGGGCGGGTGCTGTATCGGTGATTGTCGGTGCCACGGCGGGTGCTCCACTTTCTTCGTGCGTCTTGTACTGCTGAACTCGTACTGATGTCAGTAGGTGTGCGCCGCTCGTCGCGACTCCCGCTCCCAGAAATCGCCGAGACCGTCCCGAACACGAACTACGTCTTCGGGGGTCCCCATCAGTTCGAAGCGATAAAGGTAAGGAACAGCGCACTTCTGTGAGATGACATCGCCCGCAAAACAGAACGAGTCACCGAAGTTGGTATTACCAGCTGCGATGACTGCTCTGATCAAGGACCGGTTGTGCTTGTCGTTGAGAAACTTGATCACTTGCTTGGGAACGTAGTTGGTGTCACGGCCGGCAAATGTGGTGCCACCGCCGTAGGTCGGGACGATCAGAACGTACGGCTGATCCACCCGAAATTCGTCCGGCCGGTGAATCGGTATCCGACTCGACGGAAGATCCAACTTGGTGACGAATCTATGAGTGTTCTCCGACGCACTGGAGAAGTACACCAGTGGGTGCGTCGAGGCAGGAAGCCGAGCCGAATCGAGACCGGTGAACGTCACACCTGCTCATCTCCGTCTTCTGTTCAAGCAACGCTTGCGGTGAGCGACTTGATGCGATCGGGGCGAAATCCCGACCAATGAGTGTCGCCGGCAACGACGACCGGCGCCTGCAGGTAGCCGAGCGCCATGATGTAGTCACGGGCCTCGGTGTCCTGTGAAATATCGATGATCGAGTACTCGATACCCTCTTTGTCGAGGGCGCGGTAGGTGGCATTGCACTGAACGCAAGCGGGCTTGGTGTAGACGGTGACGCTCATGGGGTTCCCTTCTCACTGTCCAGCATCGCGGAGTTCACCGAGATGCTCGTGATGCACTGCGGAATAGCTTTTCGGACTTCTTTTTCGTCTGTGTGTCGATTCCGGATACGAACCCGGATTCGAGCAGTTCCGAGCGGGATTTCACGGGCTCCGTACCGGTTTTCTTGGCGGGGAGCGTTGTGGCCTCTCGGTTGTTCAGACACTACACCTAGTGTCCGACTTATAGCTAGAACACGAGATGTTGCGAACAACATGCATGACATTCGCTGGTCACGCTCTCGAGATGGACCAAAAGTCGAGGCCCTTCGGCGTGTCGTGCATCACAACTTTTCCTGGTGCGCATACGCCGCGCAGCCGCCAAAGAGCCGTCCATGCAACCGCAAGTCGACACGCTGCACCCGAAGGGTGAAATCTGCGACCCGTAGGCAGCAGAGAGCCCCCGAACACAACATTCGGGGGCTCGGCCACGACGCCTCCACCGAGCAGTTCGCTCCGGGATCGGCGCGCTTCGAATCAGGCGTCGACGAGCTCGTGCGATGCCTTGACCAACTCGGCCACCACAGCGGAAATCTGTGCCGACACCTCTGCGTTTTCACGGGGATGCGCGGAACCGAACTTGTCCATGGTGCCGCCGATGGTGAGCACGACGTCCTCGAGAACCTTTCCGCCCGCGATGCCGACCGACTTACGGGTGTCGTCATGAGCCCACTTGGCTCCGTTACCGCTCGGCGAGGCGGAAATGACAGCAACCGGCTTTCCTTGTACGGCACCCACCCCATACGGACGAGACAGCCAATCGATGGCGTTTTTCAAGACCGCGGGAATGGTGCCGTTGTACTCAGGAGTGACGAGGAGAAACGCGGTGGCCCCCTCGGCTGCTGCACGCAGACTCAGTGCAGCCGCAGGCACCTTGCCCTCGACGTCGAGGTCCTCGTTGTAGAACGGCACATCCGCAAGTCCTTCGTACACGAGCGCGTCGGCACCCTCGGGCACGAGCGCGGCGGCGGTCTCTGCAATCTGCTTGTTCACGGAGTCGACGCGAAGACTGCCGACGAGAACGAGTAAGTGCGCTTGCGACATGAAAGAAATTCCTTCGGAAGTTGGACTGCGGGTGTAAGTGCATTCCTACCATCGCAAGCGGACTCCGGTCCACTTCTGTTCCGGGAGCAGGTATGGTGTCGCTTGTGACCGATTTCATGCTCCCCATCGCCGGCGAGGAAACCGAGCGCTGCGACGCCGCACGTAACCGCCGCCTCTTACTGGACGCGGCCACCGAACTCGTCGCCACAGTCGGGGCGGACGCTGTCACGATGGACGCACTGGCCGCCCGAGCCGGTGTGGGCAAAGGCACAGTTTTCCGCCGCTTCGGAAGCCGATCCGGACTCATGCAAGCGTTGGTCGACCACACCGAGAAGGAGCTGCAACACGGCTTCCTGTTCGGTCCCCCACCGCTGGGCCCAGGGGCAGACCCGATCGACCGATTGGTCGCGTTCGGGCGCGCCCGCTTGAACCTCGTCGAAGTCCAAGGAGAGGTCATGCGCGCAGCCGAAAACTCACCTGAACTGCGATATTCCGCACCTGCACACAGGGTCAACTACACGCACGTTCTCAACCTCCTCCGAACTGCCCACATGGAGGGCGACCTCGAACTCCTCGCTTACGGACTCCTGACACCGCTCGAAGCAACACTCGTCCTGCACCAATTCCGCGACCTCGGCATGTCGAAGCAACGGCTTGCCGACGGCTGGGAAGACCTGGTCCGTCGAGCAACCCGTCAGGAGAGCAGCTCCACCGCCTCCGCAGCACGGTGAAGTGCCGCACCGTACGACGGGCCGTGTCCCGCTGCGTGCACGGCCAAAGGGTGTAACTGGTGCAACCGAATACGCGTCTCCCAGCCCTCGCGCAGTCGAAACACCGACTGATAGCCGTCGACGATGTCCGTCAGAAGTGGACAGCCGAACAGTTCCAGCATTGCCAGATCGGTTTCACGGTGGCCGCCGTGCGCTGCCGGATCGATCATCACCGCGGCGGAATCGGTCCAGATGACGTTTCCGGTCCACAGATCTCCGTGAATGCGGCTCGGCGGCTCGCCGTCGTCGACACAGCCCGCACGAACTCGCTCACACGCACGCTCGATATCAGCCGCCTGACTCTGCGTCACGTTTCCCACCTCCAGCGCTACCCGCAGGAACGGACGAACCCTCTCCTCGACGTAAAACGAGCCCCACGACGGGTGCTCGACGCTCGACATCGGCCTTGCCCCGATAAATAACTGACCATCGAAACCATCTGGAGGACAACCGAACCCACGAGCTCCGCTACTGTGAACGGTGGCAAGCCCAGCCCCGAACGCGCGGGCCGCGGCCTGCGTCGGCGATCCGAGATCCAGTCGGGCCAGATCGATATGTGTCGGTCCGACGTCCAGCACATCGACGGTCGCGCCGCCGCCCGCCCGTAGCCATGCAAGCCCGGCGGCCTCGGCTGCGAAGAAGTCAGGGTGGGCACTGCGATCGGACTTCGAAAAGGTCTTCGCTGTCATCACGTGCAGTGTACGGAGCGCACCTAAGATGGCGTGATGTCTCTCATCCGTTCGGAATTGCGCACTCGAATCCAACGTGAACTCGCGGTCCAGTCGACCATCGACCCTGCCTCCGAGATCACCCGACGCGTCGACTTTCTCAAGAACTACCTCCGTTCGACACCTGCCACAGGGTTCGTGCTCGGCATCAGCGGCGGTCAGGACAGCACCTTGACCGGAAAGCTGGCTCAACGCGCGGTCACCGAACTTCGCAGCGAAGGCGCCGAAGCCGGATTTCTTGCTGTGCGTCTCCCCTACGGTGTGCAGGCCGACGAGGACGATGCATCCATCGCGCTGTCGTTCATCGATCCCGACCGGACCGTGACCGTCAATATCAAAGCATCGGCCGACGCAGCCGCCGCCTCGGTGGCGGACGCCCTGGGCAACGACGAGGTTCGCGACTTCGTGCGCGGCAATATCAAGGCTCGCGAACGCATGGTGGCGCAATACGCACTCGCAGGCGAACTCGGCTACGTCGTGGTCGGCACTGATCATGCTGCCGAGGCGATCACCGGATTCTTCACCAAATTCGGCGACGGCGGAGTGGACATCACACCTCTTACCGGACTGACGAAGCGTCAGGGGGCCGAGCTGCTGCGAGAACTCGATGCACCGGAGAGCACGTGGAAGAAGGTGCCCACTGCGGATTTGGAGGACGATCGTCCAGCACTCCCCGACGAGGAGGCCCTGGGTGTGACGTACGCGCAAATCGACGACTACCTCGAAGGCAAGGACGTGACCGAGGAGGTTGCCGAGAAACTGGAAAGGATGTTCTTGAACTCCAGGCACAAGCGCGCGGTTCCCGTCACACCGTTCGACGATTGGTGGACCACCGAGAACTGAGCCCTCGGGCTAGCCGCCTGCGAACGGTGGCAGGATGTCGACTCGGTCACCGAACGTCGCGGTGGGATCGCGCGTGAGATCGTCACCGATCAAAAACGCAGACACGCGCAGAACATCGGCCACCTTTCCGCCGTGCCTGTGAGCTACCGCAGCTTTCAACGCCGCGAGATCGCTGCCCACGGGCAGATCGAAAGTCTCGACGGCACATCCCGACGCGTCCGCCGCACCGGCGAAGTAACGAACCTCAACCACCTATAGCTCCCATACTTCTCGTCGGAGGAACGAAACCTTCGGCGTCGATTCCGTGTCCTGCCCATTTGTTCCACATTGCGCCCCGCCACAGTGCAGCGAGTTCGTCATCGGTTGCTCCCCCGCGCATGGCCGCCCGCAGGTCGGTTTCCTCGTCGCTGAACAGACACGACCGCACTGTTCCTTCGGCGGTGAGCCGAGTTCGATCGCAGTCGGAGCAGAACGACCTGGTGACGGACGCGATGATGCCCACGGTGGCGTCGGTTCCGTCGACTGCCCACTCCTCGGCCGGCGCAGACGGATCCTCGCGACCGACCTCGGTCAGGTCGAAACGGGTGGAGAGCACATCGAGCAGTTGCTGCGCGTCGAGCATGTTGGAACGAGCCCATTCATGATCGGCGTCTAGCGGCATCTGCTCGATGAATCGAAGGGCCACGCCTTCGTTCAGGCACCACTCGAGCAGGTCGCCTGCACCGTGCAGCGTCTCCGGCATGAGTACGGCGTTCACTTTGACAGGGTTCAACCCGGCTCGCTTCGCTGCCCGGATTCCCGCCATGACGGACGGCAGACGATCGCGTCGGGTGAGTTCGGCGAAATGCGCGCGGTCGATGGAATCGAGCGAGACGTTGACTCGGCTCAGTCCGGCTGCGACGAGGCTCTCCGCCCGATGCTCCAAACCGATGGCGTTGGTGGTCATCGCAAGAGGAATGCCGGGCACTTGCTGTGCGCATCGGGCGAGAATGTCGGTCAGATCGGCCCGCATCAGCGGTTCACCCCCGGTGAAGCGCACTTCCTCGACCCCGAGCCGATGTACCGCGAGGGATACTACTCGCGCGATCTCCTCGGCAGTGAGCAGGTTCTCGGCCGGAATGACAGGCAGACCTTCTTCAGGCATGCAATATGTACAACGGAGCGAACACTTTTCGGTGATGGACACCCGCAGATCGCGCGCCACCCGGCCGAACCGGTCTATCAGAACCGGTACCTCGGGCCGGTCGTCCACCGAGAACACCGCAGGGCTCTTCGAAGATTCGGCGTTATTGGAAGATTCGGGGCCCTTCACCGAGGGGATACCGAGTCCGACGACACTGCTGACGGTCATGTGCACCCTCCTCGTGAAACTAGAGCGAATCCTCGCTCCGACAACGCTACGTGGTCCAGTATGCCGTTCCTCACAGAACGGGGGGCCTCGGCCGTCTCCAATTTCGAAAACACGCACGCCTAGGATCGACTATATGAAGACCCGCGCCACGTCGGCCCCGAAGGCGAGCGGAGCATGAGCGCGGCCTCGGTCGAGGACCACGCCGCTCACGTTCGACGCCTACTCGATCCCTTGAAGACACGCACCGCGGAGTCGGTCCTGCTGAGCGATGCACTGGGCCGTGTGGCCTACGCCGACGTCGCTTCGCCGGTCGATCTTCCACTGTTCAGGAATTCGCAGATGGATGGATACGCAGTCCACTCGTCGGCGATCACCACGGTTCCGGTGACCCTCGAGGTTGCGGGCACAGTGGCCGCGGGAGCGACGGGGCCGAGTGCAGTGCAACCCGGGACCAGCGTCAAGATCATGACCGGCGCCCCGGTCCCGGAAGGTGCGGACACCATCGTGCCCGTCGAGCACACGACTGCGGGTGACGAGCATTCCGTCACGATCGAGGTGTCCCGGCAACCCGGTGACTACATTCGCGAGCAGGGCAGCGACGTCATCGCCGGTACCACGCTGATCCACGCAGGCCAGCTTCTCGAACCTCGTCACATTGCAGTCCTTGCCGCAGTCGGCTTGTCTCACACGCAGGTTCGCAGTCGTCCACGAGTTGCCGTGATCACCACCGGCGCCGAACTCGTCGAGGCGGGCTCGTCGCTTCGGCTCGGCCAAATTTTCGATTCCAACGGCATCGCACTGGCATCTCATCTTCGGAGCAACGGCGCCGAAGTCACGGGCGTACACCGCAGCTCGGACGAGCCTGCGGACTTTACTCGAATCGTCACCGCTGCCGCCGCCGAATCCGAGCTCATCATCACCTCCGGCGGGGTGTCCATGGGCGATTTCGAGGTCGTGAAGGATGTGTTGCTCCCACTGGGCGGACAATTCGGGCCGGTACGGATGCAGCCAGGCGGACCTCAAGGTACAGCCGTCGTCGACGGCGTTCCCGTGTTGAACTTTCCGGGTAATCCAGTGAGCACCGTTGTCTCGTTTCTGGTGTTCGCACGTGATGTGCTTCGTGACGCTGCAGGCTTACCGCCGGTGCCGACCCGGGTGGCGAAGTTGGCGACAGACGTCACCTCCGTCGCAGGCAAACGGCAGTTTTCGAGAGGGAAGCTGGAGGGAGAAACCGTGACATTGATCGCCGGAGCAGGTTCGCACCTCGTTGCCGCGATGGCATGGGCAGACGTGTTGGTGGATGTGCCCGTCGAAGTGACCGAGATGACCGCAGGGTCCGAAGTGACAGTGGTGCCGTTATGACAAGTTTTTCCCATGTCGATTCCGAAGGCCGCGCCCGCATGGTCGACGTGTCACACAAGTCCGACACCACCCGAATAGCAGTCGCTGCAGGCGAACTGGTCACCACTGCCGAAGTTGTCTCCCTCGTCCGCGCTGATGGAATGCCGAAGGCAGATGTGTTGGCCACGGCTCGAATCGCGGGTATTTCCGGGGCCAAGAAGACCTCGGAGCTGATACCGCTGTGCCATCAACTGGCACTGTCTTCGGTGGATGTGCGCTTCGGATTCACCGACACGACGATCACTGTCGAGGCAACGGCGAAGACCACCGGTCCGACGGGAGTGGAAATGGAGGCGCTGACGGCCGTCGCAGTCGCCGGTCTCACCCTGCACGACATGGTCAAGGCCGTCGACCCGTCCGCAACCATGAACAATGTGCGCCTGCTGAGCAAAGAGGGCGGAAAACATGGGCGATGGTCTAGGGGCGTCGAGAAGGACCACGAAACACCCAGCGCTGGAACTAGATCTGCTGTTGTACTCGTCGCGTCGACAGGTGGTGCGCGAGGTACCCGCGAAGACACCACTGGACCGGTGATAGTGCGGTGGTTGCAGGAGCGTGAGTTCACTGTTCGCGGGCCGCTGGTATTTGCCGACGCCGATATCGCATCCGGCCTGGACGACGCCTTGACCGGTGCGCCGTCACTGGTGATCAGCACCGGGGGTACGGGCGTATCACCGACCGATGCCACTCCGGAGGCGACGCGAGCAGTTCTCGATCGCGAACTCCCCGGGATCGCCGACGCGATTCGGGCCAAGGGGACCACCGTCACTCCTCATGCGACATTGAGTCGTGGACTGACCGGGCTTGCAGGAACGACCGTCATCGTGAACTTGCCTGGGTCACCCGGGGGCGTCAAGGACGGACTCTCGGTTCTCGGGCCGATCCTCGACCATCTGCTCGCGCAGGTTGCCGGTGATGGTCTGCATGCCGAAACACAGGAAGGCGAATTGCCGTGAACGAGCCTTTGGCAGAGATCTCGAAGAATAGGATCGATATCGACATCGTCGAGGCCGCAGTCTCCGGGCCGGAGCACGGCGCAGTCGTACTCTTCAGCGGTGTGGTGCGCAATCACGATGGCGGACAAGCCGTCTCCGCACTCGAATATCAGGCGCATCCCGATGCAGAGAAATTCCTCCGCGCCTGTTGCGCGGAAGTGGCGGCGGAGTCAGGGTTGCCCGTCGCGGCAGTACATCGCGTCGGGGACCTGGTCGTCGGCGATATCGCGCTCGTCGCCGCGGTCGCGTCCCCACATCGCGCGGAGGCCTTCGCGACGTGCGCCACGCTCGTAGAACGCATCAAGTCCGAAGTTCCCATCTGGAAGCGTCAGCATTTCGCCACCGGTACCTCGGAATGGGTCGGTCTCTGACTGCTGCATCGGAGCGCCAGTTCACGCTGGATTCGGCGTGTATCGATGAACCGGCAGCATCGCCGGTCGATCGGTCGGGTCCCCGGCCCGGCGGATGCAGTCGAGCAGGCGGACCTCGACCAACTCTTCGTCGATATCCGTTCCGATCAACACCAGCGAGGTCGCTCTTCGCTCGCCGCGGCCCCACGCGGTCGATTCGAGTCGGATGTGCCGACCGACCGTACCGAGTACATATTTTCCCGCGTAGCCATCCACACCGAAATACACGAAACCCTTGGCACGGTAGACCTCTCCCGACGGATTCTCCATCACCTCGATGAAGCGGCGCGGGTCCATCGGCTCTTCGGTCTCGAAGCTCGTAGTCGTATAGGCGGCATGCAGATGCCGCGAGTGATCGCCTGGATCCTCGTCCTCGTACAGCACCTCGTCGAACGACAATTGCCGTGCCGAGCTTCTATCGTCAGCCCGAGTCGGAACATCGAAAAGCAACGCTGCGTCGACGCGGCCATGTCTGGTCACCACGATCGGGACGTCTCCGACTCTCTCGCGGACACTATCGAGAACCGCAGCCGTCTCGGCATCGTCGAGTCGGTCGGTCTTGTTGAGTACCACGAGGTCTGCGAGGCGGAGGTGTTGTTCGATCTCGGGATGCCGTTCGACGGTGCCGCCGAATTCGACTGCATCGACGACTCCGACTAGGCCGCCGTAGACGATCGCAGAATTGTTGCTGGCCAGCACCATTCGAATGAGACTTCTCGGCTCCGCAATGCCACTGGCCTCGACGACGATCACGTCGAGCGCCCTCGCGGGCTCGGACAGAAGGTCGAACATCGAATCCATCTCCTCGATGTCCACGGCGCAGCAGATGCACCCGTTACCGAGGGCCACCATCGAATCGACTTGACCGGCAACCATCATCGAATCGATATTGATGGAGCCGAAGTCGTTGACGATGACTCCGATGCGAATTCCTCGATTGTGGCGAAGCAGGTGATTGAGCAACGTCGTCTTGCCTGCGCCGAGAAATCCCGAGACGAGAATTACGGGAATCCTTCGGTCTCCGAGTGCGCGCGCCACGAATCGTGAGGTTACTCGGTTGCGAGCATCCGCTTCAGCAGGCCCTGCGCGAAGTTCGACACCGATCGAACGTTGTCGTCGGTCACCAGATCCGACAATCCGTCGATCCCGACGGAATCGACGTACGGCGCGATCCCGGCGAGCAGGCGCGCGAGCGGACTCCCCCCGGTCGAACTCGGGGCGGCTTCGAGCTTCGGCTTACCTGCCGCAGGGGTCGCCGTGGCCGAGTCTGACGGTGCGCCCGGTCCCTCCACTGGTAAGGCCGCAACAGTGGTGTCAGGGCCGAGAAGATAGTCGATCAGCCCGGTGGAGATAGCGATGGCGTGCTTCAGCTGCCCCTCCGGGCTCTCGAGCACAGCAGCGTCATCAGGATTGGAGCCGTTTCCCATCTCGACGAAAACCAAAGGCACACTGGTCAGCGCAGGCCCGGCGATGTCGGACCGCTCCTGCAGTCCGTCCACAACCCCCGCGTAGTTGGCCGCACTGAACCCGGCTCGCTCGTACGCGTCGCGCATCAGGTTCGATGCGGCCAGGCCACCGTCCGACTGGGCGGCATTGGCAGCTACGTCGGGAATGGGGAGCGTGGGAACGATCAGGTGGAACCCGTGCTTGTCGGCATCGGTGCCCACCGCCGTCGAGTCCGCATGGATGCTGACAGCGACGTCCGCTCCGGACGCACTGGCCGCCCGTGCTCGATCATCGACACAACCGCCCCACGAAGAGTCGTCGGCGCGGCTCATGACGACCGAGGCACCGAGGCTTTCCAGACTCGATTTCACCAGCTGAGCGACGTTCCAGTTGATGGTGTGTTCGGAAACTCCGTCGACGGTGGTCATCCCTGTTGTCTGGCAGTCCTTGGTGCCACCGCGACCGTCGTCGACCTGCGCAGTCAGATCTTCGGCGTGGCCGGCGCCTTGGTGACCGGGATCCACGAAGACCGTCTTGCCGTCGAGCTCTACGCCCGATGGGGCAGCCGACGCTGTTGCAGGGATCATCAGCGCGCCGGCCATCACACCTGCGGACAGCACGCCGAGCATGGAGATTCTATTCATCAAGCAGTTGGGCACACTCTGACGGAGTCGAGCGTGCCACTCCCCTTCCACATTGCGAATCAGCAGCCTCTGTGGCACACACCAGCAACAGCAGACACTTTCGTCACAAGTGAAGCAGAAGGTGAGCTCGTCATGGTCGCGCGATACCGGCTGATCCGAATCCGCAAGCGGAATGTGAGCAAGTCGACACCTAACCGTTGCAGTAGGAGTAGTGAACCGGCCACGGAGTGGTGCGTCTCGCGGTAGAACAGGTTCATGACGTTCGTGATTCTTCAACCCTGCTGCAACGACGCATCATGCGTCGATGTGTGTCCAGTCGACTGTATTCACCCCACGCCGGACGAACCTGGCTTCATGACCTCGGAGATGCTGCACATCGATCCGGATACCTGCATCGACTGCGGTGCGTGTGTGGACGAATGCCCCGTCGACGCCATCCGCGCCGACCACGAATTGGAGCCCGAGCAAGAGCGATACCTCGGGATAAATGCCAACTACTTCCAATTTCACCCGATGCAGAGCAGTGGGTACAACGCGGTTGCTTCGCCGTTCAAAGGCGTCGACTTCACGGGCCGAAGAATTGCCGTCGTCGGATCAGGCCCTGCGGCGTTCTACGCCGCCACCGAACTCGCGTCCATCCGCGGTATCGAGGTCGAGATGTACGACCGCCTGTTGACCCCGTACGGGCTGGTTCGGGCCGGCGTAGCACCCGATCATCCAGGCACCAAGGCAGTGACCGATCTCTTCCGCGCGGTCGGCGGCAAGAAGTCGGTACGGATCCATCTCGGCGTCGAGATCGGCTCCGATATCTCTCACGAAGAACTTCTCGAACACCACGACGCGGTCATCTACGCGACGGGTGCCTCCAACGATCGACGTCTCGGGATTCCAGGGGAAGATCTTCCCGGCTCTCACGCAGCAGCCGAATTCGTAGGGTGGTACAACGGCCACCCCGACTACGCCGACCGCAGCTACGACCTGAGCAGCGAAAGAGCAGTCCTCGTCGGCAACGGAAACGTCGCCCTCGACATCGCTCGTGTTCTGCTGGTTTCGCCGGCCGAACTCGAGAATACCGATATCGCCGACCACGCGCTGGAGGCCTTGCGAGGCAGCAAGATCCGCGAGGTGGTAGTTCTGGGTCGACGCGGGTCCGCCCAGGCTGCATACACGAATCCCGAATTGATCGGGTTGATGAATGCTGCCGACATCGACATCGTGTTGTCAGCCGACGAAGCCGAACCAGATGCCACCACACTGGCAGCGCTGGAAGCAGGCACCGCCGAACCCTCCATCGCGTTGAAGGTAGAACTGGCTCGCGAAATTGCAGCCGGAGACGGCCAAGGCGCAGGATCCGACCAGAACCGGAAGCGCATTGTGCTCCGTTTCTGTGTTTCCCCTGACGAGATACTCGGAGAAGAGTCGGTCACCTCTGTTCGTCTGATACACAATGAGCTTCGAACCGATGAGTCCGGCACGGTGAAAGCCGAGCGAACCTCGACCGAAGAGATGCTCGACACCGGTCTGATTCTGCGTTCGGTCGGTTATCACGGAAGCGAGATACCAGGCGTGCCGTTCGATTCCGGTGTCGGCGTGATTCCCAACAAAGAAGGCCGCGTGATCGACAATTCAGGCGAGCCGGTATCCGGAACCTATGCAACGGGCTGGATAAAGCGCGGGCCCACCGGCGTGATCGGAACCAACAAGAAGTGTGCAGCCGAGACCGTTCGAAGCCTTCTCGAAGACATAGCTGCTGACCGTCTTCCGCATGCCCGCGCGGATCGAGCGGAACTCGACCTGTTGCTGGAGAAGAAAGCGCCCGACGCGCTCGACTTTCCTGCTTGGGCACGCATCGACAAAGCAGAGGTTTCGGCTGGAAAAGACACCGGGCGTCCTCGCGTGAAGTTCGTGGGCTTGGACGAGATGAGGCTCGCAGCTCAGCCTCCGAGTACAGATCTTTCCTGATTCCAACTATCCGGCGCCGAGAACTTGTTTCGTCGATATCGTAGATTCCTACTGGACAGTCGAATACATGAATTTCCGATACACAGTCGCTGACATGGATTATTCGCGTGTTCGGTCGTATAGTTTCCTGAGTTCTACGCGGATTCATCCCGATTGATCATTGGAGACCTCCAGAATGGCCAAGAAAGTTTATGTTCAACTGGTCGACGATATCGACGACAAGCCGATCGACTCCGGCGGAGAGCACATAAGCTATTCCGTCAACGGCGTCAGCTACGAAATCGACCTCAGCGACAAAAACGCCAAAGAGTTCCACCGCAAGCTCGATTACTACATCGAGCACTCGGCCCGTGTCGGCGGTAAGCGGGTCAAGAAGGCCGTCGGTTCCACCTCGTCCGGCCAGAAGCGCGATGCCAATCAGACGAAGGCTATCCGCGAGTGGGCAAAATCCAACGGATACACCATTTCGGCTCGAGGCCGAATTCCCTCGGACGTCGAGAACGCATTCGACGCTGCCCACTGACCGGGGCTGCGGCACGTCTGGGCAAGTAAATGGGGGCCACCACGAGGTGGCCCCCATTTTCTTCGTTCATCGCCACAAACAGCGCAAGCCCTGACCAGGATCACCGGTCAGGGCTTGCGTGTACTTCTTTCAGGACGAACTCGGTGGAGCTAAGGGGACTCGAACCCCTGACCCCCACACTGCCAGTGTGGTGCGCTACCAGCTGCGCCATAGCCCCGTACTTCACAGCCGCGCTGTTTTGCGGTTGCTCGAACGAAGTTACACCATGGCCGCATACTGCTACAAATCCGCTGCTGGAACCGGAAATGTTCGGTCAGCCGATCGATTCGATCCAGGACGAGTCGCGGAGAGCATCGACGACCTGACCATCGACGAGAACACCGGGGGTTCCGGCTGCACCTGCCGCGGACAGGGCCTCGCGGGCGCTCGCCGCGTCTGCTGCGGCGACATCGGTCATCGCCCCGGACAGAATGCACTGCGTCGACGCCTCTCCTGCGCCACTCTTCTGGGCGAGGTCGGCGAGTTCGGTGTCGGTCCGGTCGGAATCACCGTTTTCTTCGGGTTGAAATTCTGCGCCGAACAGGCCTGCGTGAAATGCCGAATAGACAATGGCGTCTTCCGATGCGGCGACACAATGCGATGCAGCAACCGCCCGGCTCGAATAACTCCCGCTCGCCGAAGAAGCGTCCAGTTGAGGAAGCACAACCAGGTGATATCGAACCGCTACCGCACCGTCGTCGATCTTCTGTGCCAACTCCTGGCCGTGCTTGACTTCCAGATCACCGCAGAATGGGCACATCGGATCTTCGAACAGATCCACCACCGGCGCGGCATTTGCGGTTGCCAGCTGGACGACACCATCGGGCAGAACCGTCAATTCCACATTTGCATTTTTGACCGTGCCGTAACCGTCGTTACGCGGGGTGTCACTGCCGCGCTGCCACATGACCGCCACGACCACGACCACAGCGACCACGAGTACCGCCACCGCGGCCAGAACGTACGTAGAGGTACTGGACGTCGGTTGTGGGGTGTACTTCGCACTCGATGTTCGTTTTTGGCTCACGGTGGAAATAGTACGGAGTGCTACCCAGCCGAGGCGTCAGGCACCGCGAGTACTTCATTGCTTACGGGCAGCTGCTTTTGCCGCGCTCGCCGTATCCGTTACGAACATCCACCACACCGCGGCCGCAAGCAGAATCGCCCCGGACATCACGAAGGCCGTTCCGTAGGAGTAATACTCGACCACCATTCCGGCGACGATGGGACCGAGGATTGCCCCGACGTCGGACGACATTTGGAATGTCGAGAGAACCGGGCCGCCGCGTGCACGGGAGCCGATGATGTCAGCCACCGACGCCTGCTGCGCCGGTGTCATCAAACCGGATCCGAAACCCGCAACGAAGGAGGCGATCATGAACAGCACCACGTCATCCGTCAGACCGATCGCGGCGGTTCCCACCCCGGCAACGATGAGGCCGGCCACGACGAACGGTTTTCGCCCGCGGACGTCGGACAGCCGTCCGGAGGTGATCAGTACGAGGGCATTTCCGACGGCGAACACCGCCAGCGCCACTGCAGCCACCGCAGCCGAGCGGTCGAGAACTGCAACGACGAACAGCGGAACCAACGCGACGCGCACACCGAACACTGCCCACCCCGTGGCGAAATTCGAGGAAAGAGCGGCCCGGTAGGCAGGCACTTTCAAAGCAGCGCGTAGCGACATGATCGGTACTGACGAATCGTGCTCGGATTCGGTCGAATCGACATTGCCGAGGCTGAAGAAGACGACAGCAGCAGCGATGACCAGGGCAGTTGCATAGATGATGAAGGGCGCTCGTAAACCCAATCCAACGACCGCACCGCCGACGAGCGGACCACCGATGGATCCCATCAGGAAGCTCGTCGCGTAGAACCCCGATACACGTCCACGGCTGTTCGCCGGGCTCATTCGGATGAGAAGTCCCAGTGCCGACACCGAGAACATTGTCGAACCGATGCCGCCGAGCCCTCGAAAGATCAGGAGCTGCCAATAGGTTTGGGCGAAAGCACAAGCACCGGTCGATGCGGCGACGATCAGCAGACCGGTCAAGTACACCGGTCGCTCACCGAGCTTCTGCACCAGAAGACCGCTGGCAGGCGCGAACACCAGTCGCATCCCTGCGAATACGCTGATGACCGCTGACGCAGCGACTACACCGACACCGAATTCGGTCGCGAACTGCGGAATCACCGGTGCGACGATGCCGAATCCGAGAGCAATCACGAAGCTCGCCGAGATCAGCACCCAGATCTCCGACGGCAGTGCGCCGTCCTTCACACCGTCGGTAGGTTTCGGAGCCGTCACGATCGGTCGAGTGCCTGCGACACCAGTTCTCTCGCCGCGGTCTGAACCTGCGCGAGATGATCTTCGCCCTTGAACGATTCGGCGTAGATCTTGTAGACATCTTCGGTGCCCGATGGACGTGCGGCGAACCACGCGCTTTCGGTGGTCACCTTCAATCCCCCGATCGCGCCGCCGTTGCCGGGTGCGGTCGTCAGTGTGGCCGTGATCTTCTCCCCCGCAAGTTCGGTTGCCGTGACCTGATCAGCAGAGAGCTTCGCCAGGACGGCTTTGTCCTCACGTGAAGCGGGCGCATCGACCCGTGCGTATACGGGACTGCCGTACTGCGCGGTGAAGTCGGTATAGCGCTGGGACGGCGTTTTGCCCGTGACAGCGGTGATCTCGGAAGCGAGCAACGCAAGGATGATGCCGTCCTTGTCCGTCGTCCATACCCGCCCGTCGGTTCGCAGGAACGACGCTCCTGCCGATTCCTCGCCGCCGAATCCGAGACTGCCGTCGAGGAGTCCTGGGACGAACCATTTGAATCCGACAGGGACCTCGAGCAAGTCTCGGCCGAGGCCTGCGACGACACGATCGATCATCGAAGACGACACCAGAGTCTTTCCGACTTTGCAGCTCGGCGACCAGCCGGTCCGGTGCGTGAAGAGGTAGTCGATTGCAACTGCCAGATAGTGATTGGGATTCATCAGACCACCGTCAGGTGTCACCACGCCGTGGCGGTCCGAGTCGGCGTCGTTTCCCGTGGAGATGTCGTACGAGTTCCGTGCCGCGATCAACGACGCCATCGCGTTGGGAGACGAACAATCCATTCGGATCTTTCCGTCGGTATCGAGCGTCATGAAGCGGAAAGTCGCATCGACGAGCGGATTGACGACAGTGAGATCGAGGTTGTGACGCTCGGCGATCGCCTGCCAGTAGTCGACACTCGCACCACCGAGCGGATCGGCGCCGATGCGCACCCCGGCCGACCTGATCGCGTCGAGGTCCACCACGTTCGGCAAATCCTCGACATAAGTTCCAAGGAAGTCGTATTTGTCCACCGAGGTGCTCAGAGCGGTCGCCAGCGACGCACGCTTCACACCTGCCAGTCCACCGCGCAGAAGCTCGTTCGCACGGTCCGCGATCACGGACGTAGCGTCACTGTCCGCGGGACCACCGTGCGGAGGGTTGTACTTGAATCCGCCGTCACGCGGCGGATTGTGCGAAGGTGTGACGACGATGCCGTCGGCCTTGGCCGAGGATCCGGTCGAGTTGTAGCGCAGAATCGCGTGACTGACCGCGGGCGTCGGCGTGTACCGATCTCTGGAGTCGACGAGTACCGAAACATCGTTTGCGGCAAGAACTTCCAACGCTGTAGTCCACGCAGGCTCGGACAGTGCGTGCGTGTCACGGCCGATGAACATCGGACCGGTGATGCCCTGCGCCGTGCGGTATTCGACGATCGCCTGCGTCGTTGCGAGAATATGGGCCTCGTTGAACGCCGTATCCAGACTGGATCCACGGTGACCGGACGTCCCGAAAACGACGTGTTGGCCCGGATCCGACATGTCCGGAGTACGCGAGTAGTAGGCCGTGACCAGCTGCGCGAGATCGACGAGATCCTCGGGCAGAGCAATGGAACCAGCTCGTTCGTGCGCCACGATGCGCCTCCTTCATGTCGCCGAGTAAACCCGGAGACAACACTAGTTGCCCGTCGATGATTCGCGTCGGCGCACCTGCGATCCGTCGGCGCGTATCGAGCAACGGCGCACGGTAAACAGAAAAACGCCGGGCCGCTCCAGAGCTGATGCTCTCGAGCGGCCCGGCGTGTGCGTGGAGCTGCCGGGAATCGAACCCGGGTCCTCTGCTGCATTGCCAGGGCTTCTCCGTGTGCAGTCTGCTATGCCTCTACTTGGATCTCCCGATCTCGCAAACAAGCCGGGATGACGATCCCAGCCACTGTTTGATTTTCCTCATCACTCCGTGGCCGAGTGAATCGGTAAGCCCTCTAGCTGATGCCAGTACCCGGACCGAGGGCAAGCCCGGACTGACAGACACGCAGTCGCTACTTAGGCAGCGAGTGCGTAGTCGCGCTGATTGGAATCGGCGCTTATATTTTTGCGATGACGCTTACGGTGGTCTCTCGCCTGCACCGACACGCTTCCCCTGACTCAACATACAAAGTCGAAACCGTTCAGCCCCGTATGTTCCGAAGCACTGTGCTCCGGCTCGTAAGTGTAACGCGTGCGCCGAGCAGAATCATCCCGATACCCATCCCGATACAAACCGCGGTGTGTCAGGCGCGGTCGACCTGCCGCACAACCGCCTGCAGCGTACGGCCCAACAGGACCTTGCGGGCCGGCAGAGACCCGTACCAGAACACCCTCCCGGCGAGTCCGCGTGGGAAGAAGTAGGTTCGCTGTTCGAGTCGCGTACCACCACCCGCCGAGATGACCTGGTACTGCATCCGCGCGTCGCCAGGCAGTGATGCGGTAGACCGCAACCGCACCTCACCCGAGTTTTCCTCTTCACGATCCTCCCGACGCCAACCCTTCAATTCACCCGAGTCGACAGCGCCTCGCAGTCGACTACGGATCTCGCTCGGCCCACTACCGAGAAATACGCTGCGACTGTCGCAATAGACGACCTCCCCGGCCCACGTCGGATCGGTCGGCAGCGGATCGGACGGTTGCGCCGAGTCGGAGTCGGACCACGTCGTTTCGGTCTCCCCCTCCTCGATGTTCCGCAGCGCGAGACGCACGGACTCGCGATACGAAGTCAGCCCGCCCGCAGGTCGAGGGATGATCGAATCGACGTCCATTTCGTGTGCGACGGCGTCGAATTGCAAAGATTCTATGAGCGGCATGGCCAGTCCGCGCGGGATCGGGGTGACCAATCCGATCCAATGGCCGGCGAGACGCGGCGTCAAAACCGGCAGTACCACCATTCGACGCTGGCGCAGCCCGGCGACTCCCGCGTAGATGTTCATCATTTCGCCGTATTCCATGACGTCGGGGCCTCCGACGTCGAACGTTCGGCTCTCCTTCAGATCGGCCTCGGCAGCACCGATGAGGTAGTGGAGCATGTCTCGCACCGCGATCGGTTGAATCCTGTTGTGCACCCATCTCGGCGTCGTCATGACCGGTAGACGGTTCGTCAGGTGACGGATCATCTCGAAGGACGCCGAACCGGAACCGATCACGACACCGGCCTGCAGCACCAGGGTGGGGACCGAGGATTCGATGAGAATACGACCCACTTCGGCGCGCGATTGGAGATGCTCCGACAGCTCGCCGTCGGTGGGGTGCAATCCGCCCAGGTAGACGATTCTTCCCACTCCGCTTTCCGCAGCGACGTCGGAGACGTTCTCCGCGCCGGCACGCTCGGCGTCCGCAAAATTGTCGTGGCCCACCGAGCCCATCGAGTGAACGAGGTAGTAGACGACGTCCACGTCCGCGAACGCAGCCTTCAGAGAATCTCGATCGTTGAGGTCACCCTGCGCGATCTCAACGTCATCTGCCCATGGAACACCGTCCAGCTTGTCAGGGTTACGCGCCAACACTCGCACTGTGTAACCGGCGTCGAGAAGCCGCGGAGCGAGGCGTCCTCCGAGATAGCCCGTCGCTCCGGTGACAAGCACGCGAAGCGGGGTCGAGTTGATGTTGGCGGTCATCAACCCCTGATACCCCCGTAGTAGGTGATTCAACCGGGATCGGCAAGGCAATCATGTGCACCCGCCGGGATCGGATCATCACGCGACGGCGATCATCCCCACCGCGCCGAGAGCTATCACCATTCCGATCTGCTGCAGACGACCAACACGCTCGCCGAGCATCACCATCGCCAACAGCACCGTCGCCGCCGGATACAGCGACGCGATGACGCTGACAAGCGAGAGCATTCCACCTTGGTAGGCGTAGAGCAGTGCGGCGTTCGCGACGACGTCGAGCACGCCGACGAACGCCGCGAGTTTCAGGACACTTCCATGGGGGCGGAAAAGTGACCGGTTGCCAAGGCGACGCTCCACACCACGGCGGTCGCCGAGGCTCGCGACGCGGCCAGTGGCCACAACCCAGACCCTTCGCCGATCTGATGGAGACAGATGAACGCCAACGCGAAAGTGATACCCGAGCCGACCGTGAGCCAGGCGACCGTACGCGTGAATTTCATGTCGCGACCGCCCGCGACCTCACCGGTCGCCTCGTCCGGCGATTCCTTACTCACCAAAACGACCGCAACGAGCGCGAGAGCAATTCCGCAGAACGCGAGTATGCCGGGTCTTTCCCCGATCATGAGCCCAGCGAGCACTGGAATACCGGCGACGAGAACGGCCGTCAGCGGCGACACGACGGCCATCGGTCCCGACGCCAAGGCGAGATAGAACCACCAGACCGCAAGTCCCCCGGCGACCCCGGACGCCAGCCCCCACAACATCGGAACCAATGACACGGTCCCACCGACGAATGGGGCTATCAGCAAGACGACGACCAAAGAGAACGGGTACGAGACGATGACGACTCGAAGTGCGGCTACCCGCCTCGATGCGACTCCACCGACGAAGTCGCTGACCCCGTAGCCGACGGCCGCGACGAGCGCGAGCAGGATTGCTGTCAGCGCATGCCCTTGATACGGCGTCCGAGTTCGCGCGTCACCTCGCGCTCGGCGGTGCGGCGCGCCAGGTCCTGACGCTTGTCGTAATCCTGTTTACCTCTGGCCAAAGCAAGTTCGACCTTGACCTTGCCATCGGAGAAATACATCGACAACGGGACGATCGTCAGGCTGCCTTCCTTGACCTTGCCCGCCAGGCGTTCGATTTCTCGCTTGTGCAGCAGAAGCTTCCGAGTGCGCCTCGGTGCATGGTTGGTCCAGCTGCCCTGCGTGTACTCGGGGATGTGCAGTCCGCGCAGCCACACCTCACCGTCATCTACAGTCGCAAAAGCGTCGGCCAGGGATGCTTTGCCTTCGCGAAGGCTCTTCACTTCGGTTCCGACTAGGGCGACACCGGCCTCGTAGACATCGAGGATCGCGTAGTTGTGTCGCGCTTTTCGGTTGGTCGCGATGGCCTTACGGCCCTTCTCTCTCACTGCAGGGCCCTTTCTCGAGCGCGGGAAGGCGTGTGCGCTCGTGTACACAGCCGCTCCAGCATAGAACCGGTGCGCAATCGGTTTTCTTCCGGCCGGAGCGGAGCCTGCGCAGTGACCAGGATTGGCCGGAGCGGAGCCTGCGCAGTGACCAGGATTGGCCGGAGCGGAGCCTGCGGAGTGACCAGGGTAAGTGAATAGAGCAAATCTATTCTCTGACGTAGAGGCGCAGCGTGATGTAGGCGGTCACGGCTGCCATTCCGATACCGACGAGGGCCAGGAACGGCGACACCAGCAGCACGTCGCTGTTGGAGATGCGCGCGAGAATGTTGGCTTCGTAGACGTCGGCGAGTACGTCGTCTATGAAGATGTTCTTGGCGCCGAAGAGTCCTGCGATTGCGAGTGCCGATCCGATGATCGCGGCGACGACGGCCTCGAGCAGGAACGGTAACTGCGTGTACCACCGTGTTGCGCCGACCAGTCGCATGATCCCGACCTCGGTACGCCTGGTGAACGCGGCAATCTGAACCATGTTGGCAATCAAGAGAACTGCGGCGATCGCCTGAACGATGGCGATAGCGAAGGCGGCGTTACGTACCCCGTTCAACACACTGAAGAGCCGCTCGACCAGGTCGCGTTGGTTGAGCACGCTCTGTACTCCTGGACGGTCGGCAAAGTTGTCGTTGATGACGCCGAACCGTTCGGGGTCGCTCAACTTCACTTTGAACGACGCCGGGAAGCTGTCCGGGCTGACCAACTGTGCCAACTCGGGTTGGTCCTTGAAGACTCGCTCGGTCGCGTCCTTGACCGCGTCATCCCGGTTCAGGTATTCGACGGATACGACTGAGGGGGTCGACTCCAGGTCGCTACGAAGCGCCGCGCATGTTTCTTGCGCGCATTCTGGGTCGGTCGCGGATATGTCGTCGGTGAGGAATATCTGCACCTCGACGCGATCGAGAAAGATCTGTTGCGTTTTTCCTGCCATCTGCACGACCAGAAGTCCGCCTCCGAAGAGGCCGAGCGAGATTGCGGTCGTGAGAATCATGGCGATGGTCATGGTGATGTTGCGGCGAAGTCCGGTCAGAACCTCACTGAAAATGAAACTTGCGCGCATCGCGGAATCCGGGCCCTTCGGTGTGTGCGGTCGAGAAGGTCATGTCAGCCGGGGTGCCGGCGGGAGTGGAGCCTGCGGAACGACCCGAGGTCCGGGAGTGGAGCCTGCGGAACGACCCGAGGTCCGGGAGTGGAGCCTGCGGAACGACCCGAGGTCCGGGAGTGGAGCCTGCGGAACGACCCGGGGAGGCTATCTGCCCACGCCGTAGACCCCGCGCGCCTCGTCTCGCACAACTCGGCCGTTGTCCAGTTCGACGACGCGTCGTCGCATCGAGTCGACGATGTGATTGTCATGGGTGGCCATGAGGACTGTCGTGCCGGTCCGGTTGATCCGCTCGAGCAACATCATGATGTCTTGGCTGGTGTCGGGATCGAGGTTTCCGGTCGGCTCGTCGGCCAGCAGAACCAGAGGTCGGTTGACGAATGCGCGTGCGATCGCGACGCGTTGTTGTTCGCCGCCGGACAGTTCGGAGGGCAAACGATCGGACTTACCACCGAGTCCGACCAATTCGAGTACCTCGGGCACTGTCCGCTTGATCATCGAGCGCGGCTTGCCGATGACTTCCAGGGCGAAGGCGACGTTCTCGACGACGGTTTTCTGCTGCAGCAGCCGGAAGTCCTGGAAGACGCAACCCATGCTCTGCCGCAACCGTGGAACCCGCCGTGACGCGAGCCGATTGACGTGAAAGTCCGCTACGTGGATGTCCCCTGAAGTCGGGCTCTCTTCCTTCAAGAGCAGACGCATGAACGTCGACTTGCCCGAACCCGATGGTCCGATGAGAAAGACGAACTCGCCCTTGTCCACGGAAACGGTCACGTTGTCCAGTGCAGGCCTGGTCGACGTCTTGTACGACTTGGACACATTCGTGGTGCTGATCACGGCTCGCAGTGTAGTCCTTACCGGCGGGTAGCCGACCGAAGCGAGGACCGCGATTCGAAAGTCAGGGGGTGCTCGAAGGGGCTGAGGGGGCGGGCGCCTGCGGATACAGCGATCGCAGTTGTGGAGGAACGGTTATACCAGGCAAATAGGTCGGAGCCTGCGAGGTCGCACTACCCGATTCTCCGGTCGACGACCCTGGCTCCCCGGGTTCCCGTTGCTGCCCTGGCTGCCCTGTCTCCCCCGGTGTGCTGCTCGAGTCCGACGGGTCCTGCGATGTCGTGGAGTCGGCGCTCGACGATGGCGGGACGCTGGTCGACGGAGTCGAGGATTCGGGAACATAGCTCGGAAGACGGTTCTGGTATTGACCGGTGTCGATCGGAGTCGGGCCGTTCACCGCACCTTCCGGCTCAGGCCGTACCTGACCGTAGAGCAAAGCGGTCAGCACGAAACAGATTCCGAGCGCCACCGTCGACGTCCGCGCGCGCCCGAAGAGACGCGACGGAATCTTCCAGTGGCGAGTCGGCCGATCGGCGTCGGTGTTCTCTTCGGTCACCTGTCTGCCCCCCGATCACGTTGGGCAGAGTCGGTTGCGACTCCGGCGGTCGAGATGTCCGGGGCCACACTGATTCCTTCTGGCTGCAACGCGGCGGCCACCCGGACACGCAGTTCGCGTCCGACCTGAAATTGTTTGCCCGGCAACGTTCTCGCCACCAGGCGCACATGCACCAGATCGACCTCGATGCTCTCCACCCCCATCACTGTGGGCTCGTCGAGCAAAAGTTTCCTCAGTCTGGCGTCGGCGAAGGCAGCGTGCCCGACGCGTCGCAGAATTTCGTTGACGTGCGTGAGGTCGGCAGTGGACGGAATCGGGACGTCGACCACCGCACGTGCCCAGTCTTTCGACAGGTTGATCGCTTTGACGATCTGCCCGTTCGGGACGGTGATCACTTCACCGTCCACGCTACGAACCCGAGTGACACGCAGCGTGACGTCCTCGACGGTCCCTTCGGCGTCTTCCGCCGAGCCGAGGACGGCGATCTGTACGACGTCACCGAACCCGTACTGCCGTTCGGTGATGATGAAGAACCCGGCGAGAATGTCCTGCACCACGCGCTGCGCGCCGAAGCCGAGGGCTGCACCCAGGACGGTTGCGGGTGCGACGAGCGAGGTGACGGCGAATCCGAACCGTCGGAGAACTTCGATGGTGACGAGTATGTAGACGATGGTGACGGCAACCCAGGTGATCACTTGAGCGAGCGCGTGCCGGTGCTTGGCTGCCTCGGATCGGACCAGCGCGTCGCTGTGCTGGTAGTTCGAGTCGATCCGCGTAGTGATTCTCGATCCGGTCCAGCTGATCAATCTGGCCACCAGCATGCCGCCGAGCACATAGAGCACGATCTCCAGACCTCGGCCACTGAGCCATAGTGCAAGATCTGGCGGCACTCCGAACGATAGAGCGCTCACGGTCGTGGCGGACATCATGTCGATTTACCCCCCCCGCATACGCCAGCGAATTCCGGCCTCCAGGAAGCCGTCGATGTCGCCGTCGAGCACGGTGGAGGGGTTGTTCACCTCGTATTCGGTACGCAGATCCTTGACCATCTGATATGGATGCAGGACGTAGGACCTCATCTGGTTGCCCCACGAGCTTCCACCGTCGCCCTTGAGCGCATCCATCTCGGCCCGCTCTTCTTTGCGCTTGACCTCGAGGAGTTTGGCCTGCAACACGCGCATCGCGGACACCTTGTTCTGCAGCTGCGACTTTTCGTTCTGACACGTCACGACGATGCCGGTCGGAATGTGTGTCAGTCGGACGGCGGAGTCGGTGGTGTTGACGGACTGACCACCCGGACCGCTGGATCGGTAGACGTCGACACGGATGTCGTTCTCGGGAATCTCGATGTGGTCGGTGGTCTCGACTACCGGCAGGACCTCTACCTCGGCGAAGGAAGTTTGACGTCGTCCCTGGTTGTCGAACGGGCTGATCCGAACCAGCCGGTGCGTTCCCTGCTCGACCGAGAGCGTGCCGTACGTGTAGGGGGCCTTGATTGCGAACGTCGCACTCTTGATTCCCGCTTCTTCGGCGTACGACGTGTCGTAGACCTCGACACCGTATCCATGCTTTTCGGCCCATCGTATGTACATGCGCATGAGCATCTCGGCCCAATCGGCCGCGTCGATTCCGCCGGCGCCGGAACGAATGTTGACGAGCGCGTCACGCTCGTCGTATTCACCGGACAGTAGCGTCCGAACTTCGGCGGCAGCAATGTCTTCTCGCAACGCGGCGCGCTCGGCGTCGGCATCCGCTGTTGCAGTCACCTCGGCCTCACCTTCTTCGCCCTCTGCCAGTTCGTACAGAACCGGGAGGTCGTCGAGCCGTTGTCGCAGTGCCTCCGCACGACGCAGTTCCGCCTGTGCGTGCGAGAGCGCACTGGTCACCTGCTGAGCGTGGTCCTGGTCGTTCCACAGGTCCGGCGACACAGCTTGATGCTCCAACTCGTTGATCCGTCTGCGCAGCTCCTCGATGTCGAGGACAGACTCGATCGTGGTGAGGGTGATGTCGAGTTCGGCTAGGTCTGCGGAAACGTCAGGATGCACGAGAGCCAAGGTTACCGGCACCGTCGACGGCGTGGAGACCGCCGCCCGGTCCGGGCCGTGCGGCACCTGGACTCGGCATCGCGGAACTCGACCCCGATCATGCCCCCAGCAGGCTCGCAACAGAGTCGAGGACTTCGTTTCCGCGACGCCGCTCTGACTGCATCGCCATGTCCGCCACGACTCCGGACTCTACGGAGGCATCGACTGACGAGGTGACGGCGACTGCGTCGACACCTCTAGTCTTGTCCGCGTGACCGACTACGCTGCCGACCTCCGACTCGCGCTTGCTTTGGCCGACGACGCCGACTCCATTACGCGGAATCGATTTCTCGCCCTGGACCTCGAGGTCGACGACAAACCGGACCTGACCCCGGTCAGCGACGCGGATCTGGCCGTCGAACATCAACTCAGGGCGGTTCTTACCGAGCAACGCCCCGATGATGCGGTGCTAGGTGAGGAATTCGGCGGTGATGTGGCGCTGAATGGACGACAGTGGGTGATCGACCCCATCGACGGCACCAAGAACTTCGTTCGCGGCGTGCCGATCTGGGCAACACTCGTCTCACTGCTGGTCGACGGCGTCCCCGTCGTCGGTGTCATCAGCGCGCCGGCACTGAACCGGAGGTGGTGGGCCTCGGAGTCCGCAGGGGCATTCACGACCTTCGACAACGGTTCGCCCCGGCGACTCGGTGTTTCGGCGGTGCGGGAATTGTCCTCGGCCAGTTTGAGCTTCGCCAGCCTGTCGGGCTGGTTGGAGCGTGGGGTACGCGAGGAGTTCATCTCGTTGACCGACGATGTGTGGCGCGTGCGTGGCTACGGCGACTTCTTCTCCTATTGCCTGGTGGCCGAGGGCGCTCTGGATATTGCCGCCGAGCCTGAGGTCTCGTTGTGGGACTTGGCACCGCTGGACATTCTCGTCCGCGAAGCCGGAGGCAGGTTTTCCTCGGTCGACGGCCGACCCGGCCCCCACGGCGGCAGTGCCATCGCGACCAACGGACTTCTGCAGGACGAGGTGGTTCGCCGTCTGAGCTGAGACACGGAGGGTGACAGGTGCTGCGGTGATCGGAGTCCGCCGCACGGGCGTTGACATGCGACGACACCCAACAACTTACTCAAAAGTAGACAGCTATCTTACCCGGGAGTAAGATAGTGCAGGTCCGAGCCCGACACCGAGAAACAGCTGGTGATCATGAGCAAGCAAGACAGTGTGATCGAAACGAAGCGCAAAGCGCCTCGCGACACTTCCGCGGTTGGCCTCAATCCGTTCAAACGAGATGCCATCGGCACCGCCATGCGTGTGCTCACGGCAATCACCGGATCCGGGTTGGCAGAGAAGTACAACTTCCGCCAAACCATCGACCGCGTCACTTACGAGAGCACCAAGACCGGGTTCAAGACCCTGGGTGCCGCGACTCGCACGTTCGCGAAAGCGACCGGCAACGAGAAGCCGAAGCGCCTCGAGGACTCAGCTACCAAGAACCTCGGATACTTCGATCTGGTTCCAGACGACGAGCAACGCATGATCGTCGAGACGGTCAAGGAATTCGCCGAGGAAATTCTGCGGCCGGCAGCATTCGATTCGGATGCCTCCGCATCGGCTCCGGAGGACCTCGTTCGCAGGTCCACAGAACTAGGCATCACGTTGATCAACGTGCCGGAGGAACTCGACGGCGCAGCCTCCGAGCGCGGTGCCGTGACCAACTCTCTGGTTGCTGAAGCACTGGCACACGGAGACATGGGCCTGGCACTACCCATTCTCGCGCCCAGCGGTGTTGCGGTTGCACTCACTCAGTGGGGCACCGACGTCCAGCAGAAAACCTATCTTCCCGCATTCGTCGGGGACAAGGTGCCCAATGCAGCCGTCGTCGTCAACGAGCCTCGCGCCCTGTTCGACCCATTTGCATTGGCCACCAAGGCAGTTCGCTCGCCCAGCGGCTTCAAGCTCAACGGCGTCAAAAGCCTCGTTCCCGCGGCAGCAAGTTCCGAATTGTTCATCGTCGCCGCCGAATTGGAGGGCCGTCCGGCTTTCTTCATCGTCGAGTCCGATTCCAAAGGCCTTGTCGTCGAAGCTGATCCGAGCATGGGCCTGCGGGCCGCAGGCCTCGGACGGTTGATCTTGACCGACGTTGCCCTCCCTGAATCCGCACTACTCGGCGACGGTGACTCGGACCAGCATGCGCTCGACTACGCGGACGCCATCAGCCTTGCTCGCCTCGGTTGGTCCTCCCTCGCAGTCGGTACCAGCCAAGCCGTTCTCGACTACGTCATCCCGTATGTCAACGAGCGTGAGGCTTTCGGTGAGCCCATCAGCAATCGCCAGGCCGTCGCCTTCATGGTCGCCAACATTGCCATCGAGTTGGACGGCATGCGGTTGGTCACCCTTCGTGGTGCGTCGCGTGCAGAGCAGGGACTGTCGTTCGCCCGCGAAGCCGCCCTTGCTCGTCGCCTCTCGTCGGAAAAGGGTATGCAAATCGGTTCGGACGGAGTTCAGCTCCTCGGCGGGCACGGCTTCACCAAGGAGCACCCGGTAGAACGCTGGTACCGCGATCTTCGCGCCATCGGCACTGCCGAAGGCATCGTCCTCATCTGATTCGCACCCACCTTGAAGGAAATGACCCAAGGACACACACGATGATCAATCTCGAACTACCCAAAAAACTTCGGGCACAGGCGAATCAAGCGCACCAGGTGGCGGCCGAGATCTTCCGTCCGATCTCGCGCAAGTACGACCTCGCCGAGCACGAATACCCGGTCGAACTCGACACCATGGCGTCCATGGTCGAAGGAATGTCCGACGCAGGCAACGATATCGGTGGCGCAGCCGGTGGACGGCAAAAGGACAGCGAGTCCTCGCCGAAGCCCAGCAAGACCGCCAATGCCAACGGCGGAAACATGTCCGCACTGATCAATGTCATCGAGACCTGCTGGGGCGACGTCGGATTGACGTTGTCCATCCCCTATCAGGGACTCGGCAACTCGGCGATCGCAGCAGTATCCACCGACGAACAACTCGAACGGTTCGGCAAGGTGTGGGCCTCCATGGCCATCACCGAGCCGAGCTTCGGATCCGACTCGGCAGCCGTGACCACAACTGCAGTGCTCGACGGCGACGAGTGGGTTCTCAACGGCGAGAAGATCTACGTGACCGCTGGCGAGCGTTCGACCCACATCGTTGTATGGGCGACCGTGGACAAGTCGAAGGGACGCGCAGCGATCAAATCGTTCGTCGTACCGCGCGATGCGCCAGGACTGAGTGTTGCGCGCCTCGAACACAAGCTCGGAATCAAAGCTTCCGACACAGCAGCGCTTCTCTTCGAAAACTGTCGGATTCCGAAGGACAATCTCCTCGGAAACCCGGAAGTGGATGTGGACAAGGGGTTCGCGGGCGTCATGCAGACGTTCGACAACACGCGCCCACTGGTAGCCGGGATGGCGATCGGTGTAGCCAGGGCGGCTCTGGAAGAACTGCGGTCGATTCTGGCCGACGCCGGTGTCGATATTTCGTACACAGCTCCGGCATACAACCAGCATGCCGCCGCAGCCGAGTTCTTGCGACTCGAAGCAGACTGGGAGGCATCCTATCTCCTGGCACTTCGGGCAGCATGGATGGCCGACAACAAGCAGCCGAACTCACTCCAAGCTTCGATGGCCAAAGCTAAAGCCGGCCGTTCGGCCACCGATATCACGCTCAAAGCCGTCGAGCTGGCCGGGACATCCGGGTACTCGGAACGACTTCTCCTGGAAAAGTGGAGCCGAGACTCGAAGATCCTCGACATCTTCGAAGGAACGCAGCAGATTCAGCAACTGATCGTCGCCCGTCGCGTACTGGGAAAGACGTCGGCAACGTTGAAGTAGTCGTTCCAGACAGCATCTCTCCGAAGAACCCGTGGTCGACTCGAATCGACCACGGGTTCTTTGCGTCTCTGCAGAAGTATCGTCTAGATGTGTGGCGGGAATATTTTTCTGTCGCCGTGTCGAAAACGCGGAGCGCCGTTCGTCGTCACCATGTAAGACAACGAACGTGCCGAACGAGGCACCGCTTATTCAAGGAGACGAACCATGAAGTACATGCTGCTGATCAACGCGCCGAGCGCCGATTTCGACAACGGCTGTTCGGTGGAGGACTGGATACAGTTCGGCAAGGAAATGCAGGATGCAGGCGTGTGGGTCACCGGCCACGCTCTCGCAGACCTCACGACGGCGACAACAGTGCAGGTCGACTCGTCCGGGCAGCGCAGCATCACGGACGGACCGTTCGCGGAAACGCGAGAGGTCTTGGGCGGTTTCGAGATCATCGATGTGCCGGATCTTGACGCCGCCCTCGAGTGGGCCGAACGGTGCCCAGGTTCTCGCGGAGGCGGTTCGGTGGTCGTACGACCGATCGCCGACTTCTGAAAGCTAGTTTGATGAGCCGCAGACCGGCACTGTCACTCGAAGCAGTGTTCCGCGAAGAATACGGGCAACTTCTGGCAACGCTCGTGGGACGATTCGGCGATCTGGCTTTGGCCGAAGACGCTACCTCCGATGCGATGGAGGCTGCTTTGAGTCGGTGGCCGGTCGATGGCGTCCCCTCGAAACCCGGCGCTTGGCTACTGACCACAGCCCGGCGCCGGGCGGTGGACAGACTTCGACGCGATCAGGCCTATGCCGCCAAACTCGCCTTACTTCAAGTTGAGCAAGATCGCACATTTCTGTCACCGAACCCCGAATCCGCCGACGGCGGTCTGCCCGACGAACGTCTTCAACTCTTCTTCACATGTGCGCATCCCGCGCTGGCACCGGATGATCGGATTGCGATCACATTGCGCTGCCTGGTTGGAATGACGACGACGGAAGTCGCTCGGGCCTTCTTGATTCCTTCGTCGACGGCCGGACAGCGAATCTCCAGGGCCAAGAACAAGATCCGGGTCGCACGAATTCCCTTCCGCGTCCCGGATCGACATGAAATGGCGCAACGGTTGCCGGGAGTTCTGCAGGTTGTGTGTTCGATCTTCACCGAGGGTTATTCAGCGTCGTCCGGTGAAAACCTGCTCCGCACAGATCTGGCCGAAGAAGCGATACGGCTCGGCCGAATTCTGCATGGCCTGCTTCCGGCCGAGCGTGAAGTTACCGGGCTGCTCTCGCTCATGCTTTGCACTCACGCCCGGCGTTCGGCACGCGCCGGAAAAGACGGCGAGATCGTGATGCTCGAAGAGCAGGACCGTCGGTTATGGGACCGCGAAATGATCGACGAAGGGTGCGCCTTGGTGATAGTCGCTCTCACCGGCGGCTCCCCCGGACCGTACGGCGTTCAAGCAGCCATTGCGGCCCTGCACCACGAAGCCACCGACGCCGAGAGCACGGATTGGCCTCAGATCGCCGAATTGTATGGCGTGCTGGAGACGATCACGCCGTCGCCGATCGTCTCTCTCAACAAGGCGGCGGCTATCGCAATGTCCGATGGTCCCAGCGCCGGCCTCGAAGTGATGGAAGCGTTGTCCACCGAGCCCCTGCTACAGAACTACTATCCATATCCTGCCGCCCGAGCGGATCTCCTCGCACGGCTCGAACGCTGGTCGGAAGCTGCTCGATGGTTCGAATGCGCACTCGGCCTTGCCGGCTCCGAACCCGAGAAAAGGTATGTACAGCGCAGACTGGCCGCGTGCTATCGCAACGCACCGCCGACTCCGAAAGACACCTCTGAATTCTGACGCTTGTCCGCGTCTGCAGATCGAACACCAGTGCGACTGCCGGATCGTCACTTTACCCTCGGAGTGAACTGAATCACACTATGATCGAGGCCGCAGGGTGCTGGTCCACGGTCTTCGACCCGCCTGCAAGCGAAGCAGTTTCGGCACGACGCACGATCTCGAGGGGATGATCATGTCGGTGAAGCAAAGCATGGTTCGACACCGCACGCTGTCACACATTATCGAAGGAGCCGGTGCAGTACGCGTCATGAATCGAGCGGGACTCATTCCGTTTCCGCGATTGGATCGAGGAATCGCATCGATCCGTGCAGTAGGTAAGTACGGACCGTTCGCCGGTCCGGTCCACGCACACGCCACGGCGGGCGTCACCACAACCGCTCTCGTCGACGAGTTGGGGTCGATGTCGTACATCGACCTCGAGCAGCAGTCCAACGCGCTCGTCCGAGGCTGGATGAATGCAGGCGTCGGAGCGGGATCCGTCATGGGCGTCATGGCTCGCAATCACCGGGGGTTGGTGCTCACGATGCTGGCCGCCGCGAAGGGAGGCATCCGGCTCGTCATGATGAACACCGGTTTCGCTCCCCCGCAATTGGCCGACGTCGCAGTCCGCGAGCAGGTCGGCACCTTTGTGTACGACGAGGAGTTCGCCCCTGTCGCGGCCGTTCTCGCACCCGAGGTGAAAACTTTTCTAAGCTGGTCCGGCTCGTCGAATCCCACAATCGCCACCCTGGCCGACGTCGCGAAAGGGCAAGCCACCTCATCTGTGCCTGCACCGACGACGCAGGGAGGTTTCGTTCTACTGACAAGTGGCACGACCGGAACACCGAAAGGCGCTCCCCGAAATCACACGTCGCCGCTCGCGTCGGCGCAGTTCCTGGATCGGGTTCCACTGCGCCGCGGACAGACGATGGTGATGGCAGCTCCTGCCTTTCACGGAACCGGCGTCTCACAATTCGCGTTGGCTCTGGCGCTGTGCAACACCGTGGTGATGCATCGAAAATTCGATCCAGAAAACACCCTCGCACTGGTCGCCCGTCATTCCGCGGACTCCCTGGTATTGGTTCCGACGATGCTGCAACGGATCGTCGACCTCCCGCCAGCTGTACTCGCAAAGTACGACACCTCTTCTCTACGAATAGTTTTCGCAGCAGGATCGGCAATATCACCCGACTTGAGCCGTCGTACGACCGAGGCATTCGGACACGTTCTGCACAATCTCTATGGGTCCACCGAGGTCGCAGTTGCCACCGTCGCAACACCCGAGGATCTGGCTGTGGCACCCGGCACCGCGGGTCGGCCCCCGGTTACGTGCCATGTCGAATTGTTCGACAACGACGGACTACGCGTAACCGACGTCGGAGCAGTCGGCCGAATCTTCGTCTCGAGCGGACTGAGCTTTTCCGGCTATACCGATGGACGTGACAAGGAGCGGATCGACGGAATGCTGTCGACCGGCGACGTGGGCCACTTCGATGAGAACGGTCTGCTGTTCGTCGACGGACGCGACGACGACATGATCGTCTCGGGTGGTGAGAACGTCTACCCACTGGAAGTGGAGAACTTGCTCGCCGAACGTCCAGATGTCGTCGAAGCCGCCGTGATCGGAGTCGCTGATCCAGATTTCGGACATCGCCTCAAGGCCTTCATCGTCCCAAAGAACGACTCGACGCGCAATGCAGACGAGATTGTGAGCTACGTGAAGTCGAACCTGGCTCGGTACAAGGTTCCACGCGAAATCGTGTTTCTCGACGAGTTACCCAGAAACGCTACCGGCAAGATCCTGCGGCGCGCGCTGGCAGAGCATGCCGGCCCGGTTACCGACGTGAACGATCTACGGACCGAGAAGACCTGGTAACAGATCGACTTTATGCCCAACCGAAATGCCGAACGGACCGAGAATAGCCAGAAACGACAAAAGCCGGTACCCATGACTGGTACCGGCTTTTGTTCTTAGTAGCGGGGACAGGATTTGAACCTGCGACCTCTGGGTTATGAGCCCAGCGAGCTACCGAGCTGCTCCACCCCGCGATGCAGTAGCTAAGTTACCGGAACATCTGGAACTAAAGCAAATCGCTGCTACCGATGAACCGAGACCTACGCTCTCGGCTCGCCGAGAAAACCGGACGTGCGGTCCCTTCATGCCAGTCATCCGACACGTCGAGTCCGAAACTTGCCGGACACGCCGATTCAGTAGACCAATACGGTGCCCTGAGTCACTCGAACTACGTGATGTATAGCACATAACGAGCACGTAACGATGTGGATACGAAATGGTCCCGACCGCCCGCCAGCAGCGGAAACGCCGTGATCCGTCCCAACAGGTGGACGGTCGTGCAGGAAATTCTTAGTGTGACGTCACGAAAATCCTCGACTACCTTCGCTCTCGGTCCTAAAACACAGGGCCAGTACCACCCCCGCCGCTAGCGTCGCTCTGCCCCGCGGGGGATGGATCCCCGAATACGAACGGGGGCAGAGCCGCAACATGTGCGAGTTACTCGAACACAGAGCCTCGTACACGGTGCCTTGGACACTCACCACTCGCAAAGTCCAGTACGGCCGGTTGCGTCAGCATGCGCGGAGAGGATTTACCCCACATGTCCAATGGAACTAATTTCGGCAAGCGTGCACTCGGATGGGCGACCGTCACCGGCGCCGTCGTTGCAATCCCCCTCGGCCTCTCGATGGGCACCGCGAACGCTGCAGAGCACAACTGGGACGGTGTCGCGCAGTGCGAGAGCGGCGGCAACTGGAACACCAACACCGGTAACGGCTACTACGGTGGGCTGCAGTTCTCGCAGAGCACCTGGACGGCCAACGGTGGAAGCGGATCACCCCAGAGCGCATCCAAGGCCGAGCAGATCCGCGTAGCGGAGAACACCCTGCAAAGCCAGGGACCCGGAGCATGGCCGGTCTGTGGTCAGAACTTGACCACCGGCGTCTCGGCTCCGGCACCCGTCGCCGAGGTCGAGCCTGCACCAGTAGCGCCCGTCCAGGAGGCACCAGCAGCACCGGCCGAGTACATCGCCCCGGTCGAGCCCGTCGTCACACCGGAACTTCCCGTTGCGCCGCAGTACCAGGCGACCGCAGACCAGTACGTCGATCAGGCCACCACCGTTGCACAGCAGGGCTTCGATACTGCGTCGAAGCTCGCCGAACAGTACGGAGTCAGTGCACAGTTCCAGCAGCTCGTTGCAGCCAACTCGCCGATCTTCAGCGCGATCGGCCGGTAGTCGATCGCCCGTTCGGCATGGCTGATTCGTCAGCGCTGATCGACGCGACATAGCTTCGCACCAACGCGAACGGCGCTGTCACTCATATGAGTGACGGCGCCGTTCGCGTTGGTTTTCGTCTTCAGATCTCTGTCACCGATGTTGCTGTCACCGGTCGTGCCCTCACCCTGTAGCTGCGAGTACCCGATAGTTCGGGTACTCGCAGCTTTCGTCAGCTGCCGCCGTTGTTATACGCGTCGATAGCTTGCTGAAGTGCGTCGAATGCAGTTCCCAATCGTCCAAGATCACCGCTCTGTTGAGCGGTGCGCACATCGTTGAGCGCACTGTTCAATCGCTGCACAGCAGCTTGACTCGGCTGGCCCTGAGCCGGTGGCGCAGTGGCGGGTGGCGGAGTCGCCCCAGCCGCCGCACCTGGCTCGACGGTGGGCTGAGGATTCTCGGGATCACCACCGGGTGCGGTTGCCGCAGTTCCAGTACCCGACCCGAAGACCTGGTCGAGCGCCTCCGACAACGTCGCTGCGTATCCGACGCGAACACCACCTCCCGAACCCGGTTCGCGGTAGCTCACCAAAACCCTGGTCAGCTGTGGGAACGTCGATGTGGAAGCAGTATTTCGCTCCGTGTACAACGGTTCCACGTACAGAATTCCGCCGTCGGCTATCGGCAGTGTCAACAGGTTTCCGTATTGGATCTTGTTGGACTGCTGCAACAACGTTTTGTCCGATGCAACTCGTGCATCCGACGTCATCGAGTTCTGTGCCTGCTGTGGACCCTGTGTCTGAGTGTCGGTCGGCAATTGGAGAATCGTGAACTTGCCGTAGTTCTCGGGATCGGAACGCACCGATATGTACGCCGACAGCAACTGCCGGTCGAATCCGACCATGGCACTGGTCAATCTGAACGAGGGCTTGCCGGTCTCGGGATCGCCGATCAGTACATAGTACGGAGGCTGATTGAGATCGGTACCGCCGTCGACGGTCGGGTCACTCGGAACAGACCAGAACGCGTTGTTGGTGAAGAACTCGTTCGGATCGTCGACGTGGTACTTGGCGAGCATCTCGCGCTGAACCTTGAACAGGTCCTCCGGATACCGGAAGTGGGACCGAAGGTCGTCAGGGATGGAAGATTCCGGCTGGACCGAGTCGGGGAAAACACCCATCCACGCGTTGAGCACCGGATCCTTGTCGTCCACCTGGTACAAGGTGACCGAGCCGTCGTAGGCATCCACCGTCGCCTTGACGGAGTTCCGAATGTAGGAAACTTCTTTCTTGGGGAGCGGCCGACCTGTCGTCGGCTCCACACTGTCCGCAGTGAGACCGTCCAACGACGCACGCTGCGCGTAAGGGTAGTTCTCCAGCGTGGTGTAACCGTCGACTATCCAGACGATCTTTCCGTCCACAACAGCTGGGTAGGAGTCGCTGTCCGTGGTCAGCCAAGGAGCGGCCTTCTGAACACGCTCGCGGGGATCACGATTGAACAGAATCTTGGAATCGTCGCCGATAGCGCCCGAGAACAGGATGTTGCGCTCGGCGTACTTGGCTGCGAAGGCCAACCTGTTGAACCAGTTACCGATTGGGACGCCGCCCGCACCGGAATAGGTGTAGCGAGAAGTATCGGTGTCGTATTCGCGATCTCCGCTCGAACCGCCGGTACCGACGATGGCGTAATCGGGATCGGCTTGTGCAATGACCTCGCCGTAGTAGATGCGGGGCTGATCCACTGGAATGACCTGATCGGTGCCCTGCGAAGCAATGTCACTGACGGTGTAGATCGGGTAGCCGCTGTTGCTGTTGGACCCCTCTGCAGTCGGATCCTGCACCGCTTTGTTTACGCGGTTGGCCGGCGCCGCCACGAAACCGTTTCCGTGCGTGTAGACCGTGTGCCGGTTGATCCAGTCCGTCTGGTTACCTGTAAGACTCTCGGGCGACAGCTCACGTGCAGCGACGATGTAATCCTGCAGCTGGCCGTCGATCTCATACCGATCGACATCCAGCGATGTCGGAAACCCGAAGAAGTTCTTCAGCTGTTGCTGCTGAGTGAAGGTGCGCGACAAAACATTCGGATCGAGCAGACGCGTGTTCGCAATAGTGGTGATGTCCGCCGGGCTTTCCCGCGGAGACTGCGAACCTTCGCCCGAATAATCCTGATACTCGACGTTGTCGTCCCCGATGCCATAGGCATCTCGGGTAGCCGCGATGTTCCTCTCGATGTACGCCCGCTCCTTGACTGCAGCGTTGGGACGAACCGAGAACTGCTCCATCAGCAGCGGGAACACAGCGCCGACGAGGACCGACGACAGCACCAGCAATGCCGTTGCGAGCGCTGGAACACGCAAATCGCGGAGGAAGATCGCCGCGAAGAAAGCTGCGGCACAGATCAATGCAATGGCCAACAGAATCAGTTTGGCCGGAAGTACCGCATTGATGTCGGTGAATCCCGGTCCGGTGAACGTCGGTTCCTTCCGACTACTGAACAGCAGTGAGTATCGGTCCAACCAGTACGCAATTGCCTTGAACAGCACGAACGAACCGGCAAGGACCGCCAACTGAATACGTGCGGACCGAGTGAGCGCGCCCTCGCGGCCGGCTAGACGAATGCCACCGAAGATGTACTGCGTCACCAAGTTCGCAAAGAACGCGATGAGGGTGGAGACGAACAACCAGTTCAGAATGAATCTGTAGAACGGAAGGTCGAACGAGTAGAAGCCGACGTCGAGACCGAACTGCGGATCGGCAACTCCGAAATCGCCGCCGTGCATGAACAACTGGACCGTGACCCAGTTGGTCTGCGCGATGAGACCGGAGATGAGACCGAAGATCAGGGGAATTCCGACGCCGAACAGACGGAGCCTGCTCATGACTGTCGTGCGGTACCGAGCAATCGGATCGTTCGGCCCGGCAACGGGAACGAAGACGGGACGATTCCGGTAGGCAAACCACATCGACAGAAATACGAGGCCACCGACGAGCAAGCCGACAGCCAGGAAGATCACCAAGCGAGTCAGCACTGTCGTGGTGAAGACCTGGCGGAAGCCGACTTCGTCGAACCACAGCCAGTTCGTGTATGTATCGATAAGGCGTGGGCCGATCAGCAGCAACGCTGCGAGGACCAAGGCCAGGACAAGTAGAATTCGGCTCCGCCGCGACAGCGACGGTAGTCCGGAGGGGGCCCTCATGCCCACGTGCCACACTCCAACTTCGGGCGGTACAAATCTGTACCGCAGATGGCTTCGGCGGCACACATCGTGCGCCGCCATGTCCGATTTGAGAACCACTGTACGGAAGACGTCACCGACTCGCCCACACCCGTCGACTCTTTCGTAGCCCTGCGAGGTGCATTTTCTGCTCGGTGGGAGGATGAACACGTGAGCGATTTCAGTGACGACCTGTACGGCGACGGCATAGACCACGAAAACGACCCCGAAGAGCTCGGTGCCGCCCTGGCGCGATGCGCGCACGAAGTGGCAGATTTCGTCGACGCCGAAGGGTGGGGACAGCCACCGCAACTGTTCGCATTGGTCCCGACCTCGGTATTGGCTGCCGCGGAGCCTGGACTACTGGAGGAACTGGCCGACGGTTCGAAGCTCACTCCTATTCAGCAGCACTCGCTTCCCGACGACATCAAGGGCGGTTCGCCGGCACTGGACGAGTTTCTCGCCACAACCAGCTGGCCGGAGGGAGTCGTCGGATGCGCACTCGTCCAAGAGATCGTCGTGCTACCACCGGCAGCCGAATCAGCGCTCGACGAAGCACTCGTGCCGTTGCTCGCGAACAGTGACGCAGCAGACGAGGCAGCGCGGATCGCCGCTCGGACCCACCCCGATCGCAAGGACGGCCGACTCATCGCCGCGGTGATCAAGGACGGCCCCACGTTGACGCTGCTACAGATGCAGCCGGACGACGACGCCGATCCCTTCGCTCCGATCGAACTGCTCCTCTACGACAACCTCGCACCCAATGTCGTGCACGCGTTGTACTCGACATTCGACAACGTCGACGAGGACTGACGGGGTCGACGAGGACTGAACGGGTGGACTAGGCCTCACTCAGCAGGCAGGTGCGTCTCCCCCGTCGCCGATCGCCTGCAGTGACTCGATAGCGCCGTCGAGCGAGTCGACCCTGACCAGCCGGAGGCCATCGGGAACGTTCTGTTTCGCCTCGTCGCAGTTGCTCGACGGAACGAGGAATGTCGTCGCACCAGCTTCCCTCGCGGCGATCAGCTTGTACGGGATGCCGCCGATCGGTCCCACCGTCCCGGCTGCGTCGATCGTGCCGGTGCCTGCCACGAAGTCACCGTTGCTCAATTCGCCGGGGCTGAGCTTGTCGACCACCGCGAGACTGAACATCAGGCCGGCAGAGGGTCCGCCGACATCCGCCAGGTTGAACTTCACGGTGAACGGGACATCGGGTTTCTCGGCCGGTGTGACACCGAGATACCCCTTTTCCGGGTCGTCCGGTCGGGCCCCGAGCGTCACGGTTTCGGTTCGTTCGCCGTTTTCGTTCGACACCACGATCTCGACGACGGCACCGGGTGCTCGAGCACTGACGGCGTCACGAACCCCCGCAACGGTGTCGGCGGGAACGCCGTCGATCGAGATCAGGCCTTCACCTTCGGTCAGCTTCCCCGCTGCCGGCCCGTCGGCGGCGACCGATCCGACCGTGAGCACCACAGGCAAGCCCAGGTGGTGCAACGCGGCAAGTTCTGCGCTGGCCTCCGACTGCTCGAAATCCGCCTCGTTACTCTGCTGGACTTCTTCCTTCGTTTTGTCCGGTGGATACACCTCTTCGCGCGGCACCAGTCCCTGCCGTCCGCTCACCCAGTAGCCGAACGCCTCGAAGATGTTCAATTGATCACGCACCGCGACGGTGGTCATGTTCAGATGGCCGGTGGTGGGGTCTACGCCCACGCCGTCGATCTCGACTACGGGCACCCCGTCTGCCTCACCGAGGGTGTTGTAGGTGGGCCCCGGACCGAGCGCAGCGAACGGAACGGTGACGACCGTCCCCGCGACACCGAGTACGACAACGGGCACAAGGGCGGCGACCAGAGTAGCGATCCTACGATTCACCCGACAAACAGTAGAACCGATCGAATGACGGCAGGTGCGAGACCCCTCCTTTCCGTATTCTCGGCGGGCGGGTGCGCGTGTTCGCCGACAGCGTGATCGCCCTTGATACCCTCGAGCGCTGCAGCCTTGTACCGTTGACCCATGAGCAATTTTGGTTTCGAGAGCTCCGACGAAGATCCGGACAAGAAGAAGGATCAGGGCGGAAACAGCACGCCCGGCGGCTTCGGATTCGGCAGTGAGGGTTTCGACCCCGCGGCCCTGGGCCAGATGCTTACCCAGTTCGGGCAGATGCTGAGCGGAATGGGCGCCCAAGGACAGGGAGGCGCGAATGCGGGGCCGGTGAACTACGACCTGGCTTTGCAGCTCGCTCGTCAGCAGATCGGCACGATCACTCCGGTGGCCGCGGGAAAGTCCGGGGCTGTCGCGGACGCCGCACACCTCGCCGAACTCTGGCTCGACGGCGCTACGACGCTGCCTGCCGGGGCGAGCAAGACCCTTGCGTGGACTCCTGGCGACTGGCTCGACAACACCATCGAAACCTGGAAGCGGTTGTGCGATCCAGTCGCAGAGCAGATCTCCGGAATGTGGACTTCCGGTCTTCCGAGTGAAGCTCAGCAGGCGGCCGGGCCGATGATGGGCATGCTGACTCAGATGGGTGGGATGGCGTTCGGGTCTCAGCTGGGTCAGGCTCTCGGCCAGCTCTCCAAAGAAGTACTGACCTCTACCGATATCGGCCTTCCGCTCGGACCGAGCGGGGTCGGAGCGTTACTGCCAGAGGCCATCGCAGCGTTCTCCGAAGGTCTGGAACAACCCGAACGCGAAGTTCTCGTGTTCTTGGCTGCCCGCGAAGCTGCACATCACCGGTTGTACAGCCATGTTCCGTGGTTGCGGCAGCGCGTGCTCGCCACGGTGGAAGAGTATGCCCGGGGCATTCGGATGGACTTCTCGGCAATCGAGGAGGCGGCGGCAGGCCTCGACCCCGCATCCCTCACCGATCCGTCGAAGATCGAAGAAATTCTGCAGCAAGGCGCGTTCGAGCCGCAGACGACGCCTGAGCAGAAGCACGCGCTCGAACGCCTCGAGACCATGCTGGCGCTCGTCGAGGGCTGGGTCGAGACCGTCGTAGGTGAAGCTCTCGGCGAGAGGCTTCCGGGCGCAGGTGCGCTCGGCGAGACCATTCGACGCCGTCGCGCATCGGGTGGACCGGCGGAACAAACCTTCGCAACGTTGGTCGGTCTCGAGTTGCGCCCCCGCAAGGTTCGCGAGGCGAGCGAGCTGTGGCGTCGACTCACCACCGCGGCAGGCATCGATGGACGCGATGGTGTGTGGTCTCACCCCGATCTGCTGCCCGTATCGGCAGATCTCGACGATCCCGCCGGATTCATCGACGGCGTCGTGGGCGGCGGATCGAGCAGTTTCGACGACCCGATCGCGCAACTCGAAGCTACCGAGGCTCAGGAACGATCCGAACGGGAAAAGAAGGACGGCGACAAGTCCTCCTAGTAATACACGCTGGGGAAGAACGCTGCCGGAAACTGGGTGGATCGAAATTCTTCGATCCACCCAGTTTTTTGCTCTATTCGCTGTTCAGCCGCGTTGGCGGCCTGTGGATAACCGACGGTTCGCGACGCGGTGGGACCGTGCCGGAGTGTCATCGTTCGATTCATGAGCACATCAGCGATCCGTCGACCGAAGCTTCGTGTATCGGCGTTCGTACAACGGGACGGGACCGTTCGTGTCGGTTGGGATCCCGACCGGTCGTACATCCTCACTCCCCCACCAGGGGTCGAACCGAAGGTGCTGCTCGATATCCTCGGCCAGCTCGACGGCGCCCATTCTCGTGCTCACGTGGTGTGGTTCGGGTGCACAGTGGGGTTGACGGGCAACTCGATGTCCACTCTCCTCGCCGAACTCGACGAGGCCGGACTGCTGAGCGAGGGAGTCCTTCCGTCGACGGACGGAACTGCAAGCAGTGTGATGACCGTCCACATACTCGGACGAGGACCGCTGTCGGACGCCTTGGCCGCGGGGCTGACCCCTTCCTCGATCCTCGTCGTAGAGCGTTCGAGTGTCGCGCCTGCACAACTACTGCAAGTGGACGACGCCGGGTGGCCTTGTGACATTGTCGTTCTCGCCGACGATATGGCGCCCGATCCGCGCGTGATCACTTCGCTCGTGCGTTCACGCACCCCCCATCTTCAGGTCCGAATCCGCGACGGCAAGGGGATTGTGGGTCCGTTCGTCGACCCCGGTAATACCAGTTGCCTTCGGTGCGCGGAGTTGATTCGCTGCAGCTTGGATCCACAGTGGCCGCACGTGTCGGCGCAACTCCTCGGCCGTGTCGGTGAAGCCACCAAGCCCACCGTCCTTGCAACCGCTGCCGTCGCGCTCGCCCAGATCGAAGCATTCGTCGCCGGACATGACGCGGCGCTTGGCGACATGTCGCTGGAGCTCGATCTCGTGGCGCACACCATGGACTCGCGCCACTGGGTTCGGCACCCAGGATGCGACTGCGCCCTCGTATAGCAGTCACATGTGTGCTCTCACCTGCTAGGTGGGCAAGAAGTTCTTCGTTCAGCCATGATGGGTATGTGTCAGACATTCCTCGCCGCGGCTCAGCCCGAACTGCCAAGCTCGCACGAATTCCGATCGGTATCGCCGGGCGGGCCGCGGTGGGCTTCGGGAAGAAGCTTGCCGGCGGCAATCGCCAAGAAATCGACAGCGCACTAGCCGCCAAAGCAGCCGAGCAACTCTTCTCGGTGCTCGGCGAACTCAAGGGTGGCGCAATGAAGTTCGGGCAGGCACTCAGCGTGATGGAGGCCGCCGTCCCAGAGGAGTTCGCTGAGCCTTATCGCGAGGCGCTCACCAAGCTCCAGGCGGATGCACCGCCCCTACCAGCGGACAAAGTGCATCGGATGCTCGACCGGCAGCTCGGCACCACGTGGCGATCCCGATTTATTTCTTTCGACGACACTCCGGTGGCGTCGGCGAGCATCGGACAGGTTCACCGCGCGGTCTGGGCGGACGGTCGAGACGTCGCGGTCAAGGTTCAGTACCCAGGCGCAGACGACGCTTTGCGTGCGGACCTGAAGACGTTGTCGCGTTTTGCCAACACCTTCAGCGCCATCTTCACCGGCGCAGACGTCAAGCCCGTTCTCGAAGAATTGATAGCTCGGACCGAGGACGAACTCGATTACCGTATCGAGGCAACCAACCAGCGGGCTTTCGCGCAAGAATTCGACGGTGACCCACAATTCGCGGTACCCCGTGTCGTCGCCAGCGCGCCGAAGGTCCTGGTCAGCGAGTGGATGAGCGGTACACCGCTGGCCACCATCATCGCGGGCGGAACAGCACAGCAACGCAACGACGCGGGAGCTCTGCTGGCGTTGTTCGCTTTTGCGGCTCCGGCACGGGCAGGTCTACTACACGCCGATCCGCACCCTGGAAACTTCATGCTGCTGCCCGACGGCCGACTCGGCGTCATCGACTTCGGTGCGACCGCACCGATGCCGAACGGCTTGCCGCCGGTGCTGGGCAGGATGGTTCGGTTGGCGCGCGAGGAACGATTCGACGAGTTGGTCGAACTGTGTACCGACAATGGATTCGTCATTCCGGGGCGCACTGTGACCGCGACGGAAATATCGGACTATCTACGGCCGTTCACAGATCCGATTCGCACGGATACATTCCACTTCACGCGCGCATGGCTTCAGAAGGCAGCGGGTTCCGCAGCTGAATTCGACAGCGCGCAGCTCAAAACAGTTCGCGCACTGAATATGCCTGCCGAATACATCATGATCTTCCGAGTTCTCGGTGGCCTGGTCGGTATCTGTGCACAATTGGACGCATACGCGCCCTACATGTCGATCTTGACCGAATGGATGCCCGGCTTCACCGACGACGACGCTCAGTCGAGCGAAGGCTGATCGAACCGACGCACACGCCGGGCATCCTATACCGATCTCACGCAACCTCCCGTTGGTTGCTCCTGTCTTTCCGGGGCCGACCACGCGGACGTTTACGGGCAATGACGACACCCTGATCTAGTATCTCGCCGCCCCACACACCCCATGGTTCGGCGCGATCGAGTGCGGCACTCAAACACATGCGGCGGATGGGGCACTCGAGGCACAACTCCTTGGCTCGCTCCAGTTCATGTGGACTGTCCGCGAACCACAAGTCGGGATCGTCTGCCCGGCAGGGTACTTCGACTCCGAAGAGAATTCCATTATCAGTCGATATCGTTACATGCTGCGGTGACGCAGCGATACGTGCTGCGCTCGAATGTGACTCGGTCGAACTCTCGACCTCGTATCGGCATGTCGTCCGGGTTATGACGGTAGACACGTCAGTCTCCTCTACTTGTCGTACGGCGTATGTGCGGTTCTGCGACTTCTGTGCGAACCCTGGGCCGAACGTTCGAGTCAGGAGGGGGTCTTCTCGAACAAAAATGGCCACGGTCCGCGTGAGCGGGTCCGTGGCCTTCGGAGGCGATTCTCGAAGCGTTCCTATCGAGACTTTCCTCGATATCGACCTTCGATCACGGACGTACTGTGTGCTCGGCGATGAAAGGCTGCTGCCGCTGCGGGACGTACTGCTGCGCCTGCTACCTGGACTGGCCAGTGCGCAGTCATCGTGTCAATCCCTGCTGGGGTGGCACCGGCACCAATGGTTGCTCCGGCTGTGGCGAGGTAGGCAGAAACACGAGCCAGAGGCACGGACCGAACAGCGCGCGTCTCATCAGCAACGAAAATGTGATTCTTCATTGTTTCTCCCACCTCCTCTTCGACCAATGGATAATTCGTTCACCAAGTGAATATTTACCGCTCGCGGTCTACCACGGGCGGTGGAAACAGACTAAACCCCACGCTTCGAACGGCACAAGCTATTTTCTACCTGCAGTTTTGCGGTAGCGACACCATTTACTTGGCCGAGGAGCGAACCACCGTCAGCACATCCTCACCGAACCGCTCGAGCTTCTTGGCACCGATGCCGGGGATGGCGACGAGACCGCGATCGTCCTGTGGAAGCTGTTCTGCGATCGCCGTCAAAGTCGTGTCGCTGAACACAACGTATGCGGGCACCTTCAACTCGCGGGACTTGTCCAGCCGCCACGACTTCAACGCGTCGAGAAGCTCGACATCGACATCCGACGGATGGCTTTCACATCTACCCAACATCGTTGCGGCGGAACCGATCAACGGCTTCCCACACAGGCGGCACTTGGGGCCGGACTTCTTCGTGGCAGGTGCTGCAATCCGAGACGCAGGTGAGTCCTCCGGAATCAATCCGTTGAGAAAGCGAGATCGCCGACGCGACTTCCGCCCGCCCTCGTTGCGGGCCAACGCCCACGACAGGTGAAGATGCTCCCTCGCGCGCGTGACACCGACGTAGAGGAGCCGCCGCTCTTCTTCGATGGCAGCATCATTGCTCGAACTCGGATCATTGCCCAGCGCGTGCGAGATGGGAAGCGTTCCGTCGGCAAGTCCGACGAGGAACACTGCATCCCATTCCAGACCTTTCGCTGCGTGCAGGGAGGCAAGGGTGACGCCTTGTACAACCGGTGGATGCCGCGCCTCGGCACGCGCTGCGAGTTCACCCAAGAGACGATCGAGGTCCAACTCGGGATCCTGCGCCAGCAGTTCCTCGGTCACCTGAACCAGACCGCCTAGCGACGCCCATTTCTCACGAGCCTGAGCACCTGCTGGTTCGGTTGCGGTCAGACCGAGCGGTGCGAGAACAGCGCGCACGAGTGCGGGCACACCCTTACCCGACTTGGACTCCATCGGGAGATCGTCTCGACCCGACGCCGTGCGCAAAGCAGAAATACCCTGGCGAACTTCCGGTCTGTTGAAGAATCCTTCGCCGCCTCGAACCTGATACGGGATCTTCATTTCCGTCAACGCCTGCTCGTGAACCTCCGACTGAGCGTTGATCCGATACAGCACCGCAATTTCCGAAGGTGCCACACCCGAAGAAATCAATCTCTTCACAGCGCGGGCGACTCCGTCGGCCTCGGCCGGCTCGTCGTCGTATTCGAAGAACTCTGGTTCCGGCCCTGACGGCCGCTGCCCGATCAACTGCAACCGGGTACCGGCGATGCGTCCTCGCGCTGCGCCGATGACTCGGTTGGCCAACGACACGACCTCGGGTGTCGAACGGTAGTCGCGCTCGAGTCGGACAACTGTGGCGTCGGGGAAGCGTCGGGAGAAGTCGAGGAGGTATCGCGGGGTTGCACCGGTGAAGGAATAAATAGTCTGATTCGCATCTCCGACGACGGTGAGATCATCGCGTTCTCCGAGCCAAGCATCGAGGACTCGCTGCTGAAGCGGCGTCACGTCCTGGTACTCGTCCACCACGAAGCATCGGTATCGCTCGCGAAATTCGTCAGCGACCGCGGAGTGCTCCTCGAGAGCAGCCGCAGTGTGCAACAGCAGGTCGTCGAAATCGAGCAACATGCCGTCGCCGCCATGAGTCTTGAGGTCCTCGTAGCCTGCGTAGACCGATGCGACCTTCGACGCATCCATGGGAACTTCTCGATGCAGGCGTGCCGCTACCGCGGGATAGTCCTCGGGCGCAACGAGCGAACCTTTGGCCCATTCGATTTCGCCCGCCAGGTCCCTGATCGAATCGGTGGACGTCGACACACCCGCACGATGGGCGGACTGACTCACCAGTGCGAACTTGCGATCGAGCAGTTGCCAGCCGGTGTCACCGACAACCTGCGGCCAGAAGTATTTGAGCTGCCTGAGCGCAGCAGCGTGAAAGGTTCGCGCTTGCACCGGCGGGCCTTCACCACCGACACCCAACTCGCGGAGGCGGCCACGCATCTCCCCTGCCGCGCGTGCGGTGAAGGTCACCGCAAGCACCTGGCCCGCCGAGACGTGCCCGGCCGAGACCAGGTGCGCAATCCGCCTGGTGATGGTCCGAGTTTTACCTGTTCCTGCACCTGCCAGAACACACACGGGACCACGTGGCGCCGACACGGCAGCAGACTGTTCGGGATCCAACCCGGCGATCATCGAGTCCACTGGCATGCCGACCATCATGTCAGGAGGCACCGACGGTTCTTGGAGCGCGGTTACGGACGCCGGCTGCCCGAGTGTTGCGATGGAACAATCACACACCGGACGGTGTTGAATATCCTCGTGACTACCCCCGAAACCCAGGCCGCTCTCACCGTCTACTCCACTACGTGGTGTGGCTACTGCCGCAGACTGAAGACCCAACTGGACGAAGCCGGTATCGAGTACAAAGAGATCGACATCGAGAAAGATCCGGCGTCGGCAGAGTTCGTGGGCAGTGTCAACGGAGGCAACCACATCGTCCCCACCGTGCTGTTCGCCGACGGCACCACTGCAACCAATCCCTCACTCGCGGCTGTGAAAAGCGCTTTGTCGATGTAAGGCGCCCGGGTCGAGACCGCTAATCGGCGGCGGCCCAGGCCTCGAGCATTCCGCGTGCGATGGAAATGGATCCGGGGAGTAGCAACCGTGAATCGGAATCGGCTGCCCAGTCCCCCAACTTCAGCGCCGCTCGCACTTCCTCACGGTCGAACCAATGAGCCTCCACAATTTCGCCGTCCAGAAATTGCAGGGGCACTTCCGGGTCGCCAACTGCCGAGAAGCCGATCATCACCGACCGGGGAAAAGGCCACGGCTGACTTCCCAGGTAGGTGATGTCGGACACGGTGATGCCGACCTCTTCGGAGATCTCACGGACGACACATGTTTCCAGGGACTCCCCCGCCTCGACGAATCCCGCCAGAATGGAGAACCTTCGCTCGGGCCACGTCGGTGCACGAGCGAGGAGGACCCGGTCGGCGCCGTCGTGAACCAGACAGATGACCGCGGGGTCCGTGCGAGGAAACTCCTCGTGACCGTCGGACGTGCTCGTCCTCGACCATCCTGCGGCCGACGGTGTGGTCGCCGCCCCGTCGATGGCGCTGAAACTCGCTCTGGCGTGCCAGTTGAGGATCGCGAGCGCGGTGGTGAGAATCGACAACTCGGTCTCGTCGAGACGCTCTCCAATTGTTCGTAGATCCCCCAACTCACCGGTCAGGGCGCCTACGCGCTGAGCCCAAAGATGGTGGCCGTCTCGAATTCCGAGAAAGACCGCATCCAACGCAGGCTCGGCCGCAACCTCGGAGGTAGGTGTGTAGACGAGGCGCGATGCATCGATCCGGAACCGACCTCGGTGATCGATCTGCACTACTTTCGCGGTCGGCCAGCCCGCCCGCAGAGTTTCGGTATCTTTTCTCGACTCCTCGGCGCGATCGAGCGGCGACCGTGACAGAAGCGGGGGTTGAGCAAGTTCGAATCGTGGCACAACGACGACACTATCGTGGACGCATCGGACCCTGCCGTAGGACTGGAGCGACTACGCCGAGCGACTACGCAGGTTCGCGTGCTCGACATCTCGCCGTCAGTCGCCGACGCGACGAATGTAGAGCAACCGGTCGGTCGCCTCGACTGCATCGACCTCGGGCGATCCGACACGGAAGAGCTTGCCGCTGCGGACAACCCCCAGAACGATGTCGGTCAGGTGGCGAGGAGAACCCCCGACCTCGTCGCGTTCGACTTCACGTTCGGCGATGGCGAAGCCCGCCTCGGGAGTCAGAAGATCCTCGATCATTTCCACGACGTTCGGCGTCGTCGTTGCGATTCCCAGCAGTCTGCCCGCAGTCTCGGAAGACACGACCACCGAGTCGGCACCTGATTGCCGCAGCAGGTGGGTGTTCTCTGCTTCCCTGATCGCCGCGACGATCTTCGCTTTGGGCGCGATCTCGCGCGCAGTCAGCGTCACCAGGACCGCGGTATCGTCCCGGTTGGTGGCGACGATGATCGCAGCCGCGTGCTGAGCACCGGTCAACCGCAGAACATCGGACTTGGTGGCCGAACCGTGCACGGTCACCAGCCCCATGCTCGACGCCGATTCCAGCACGGCTGGATCGGTATCGACCACCACGATCTCCGACGCAGGGACACCGTCACCCAGCATGGCGTCCACAGCAGTGCGGCCCTTGGTTCCGAAGCCGATGACCACGGTGTGATTGCGCACTTTGTGCCTCCAACGCTGAATTTTGAATGCCTGCCGGGAGCGCTCGGTGAGTACCGCGAGCGTCGTACCGACCAACAAGATGAGGAAGAAGATTCGTAGCGGCGTGAGGACGAGAATATTTACCAGTCGCGCCGACGGCGTGATCGGTGTGATGTCACCGTAGCCGGTCGTGGAGAGCGAGACGGTTGCGTAGTAGAGGGAGTCGAGGAACGAGAGTTCGTCGCCCTGCGCGTCTATGTATCCGTCACGATCGACCCATACGACCAACGCCGCGAAAAGCAACACTGCCAGTGCGACCAGAATGCGTCGGTAGATTGCGCGCCACGGACTGCTCTGTAGTTCGGGCACGCGAAGTACACCCACGAGTGCAAAGTCGGGTCTGTCGGTCAGCGTGTCCCCGGCGCTCAGACGCGCTCGTAGCCTACCTGCCACGTCGGCTACCTACGTCGATGTCATCCACGGCTGGCAGCGTAACCCTGTTCGAGTGCTTCGTAGTACCGCTGCGGAGAGTGTCCCTCGTACCAGTGTGGGACGGTATATGCATGAGCGAGCACAAAAGCCAGGCTGCAGCAGTCCGCCTCGCAGCGATATTGGGCGGCGCAGGTGTTCTCCACTTCGTTACGCCCCAGTACTTCGACATTCAGGTTCCTGCTGCATTACCGGGCAAAGCACGGACCTACACCCAGGTATCGGGGGTGGCCGAACTCGCCGTCGCCGCGACGCTCGCGGTGCCGCGGACCAGACGCCTCGGCGGTGCACTGGCCGCCGCGCTCTTCGTAGCCTTATTCCCCGCGAACATCGACCTTGCACGACGGTATGTCCAGAATCCGAAGACCTCCCCCGTGGTCAAGGCTGCGTTGATAGCCCGGCTCCCCCTTCAAATACCGTTGGTGACCCAAGCACTGGAGGCGCGCCGTAACGCATCCTAGATCGCGTCGAAAGCCTATGCCTCACTGCCCAATTCCACGTGCGCGGTTCCGTCTATGAGCGCGGCGAGCGTCTTGACATCCGGCAGGTCACTCGGGGCGACAGTACGGCCGCTGCGCACGTAGTGGAACGCCGCACGAACCTTGTCGAGCGGGACAGGGTCCGATTCGGGGCGCGCAGCGGACATCAATTCGGCCCAGGCAATTCGATAGGCCGCCAGCTGCATGACCACCGACTCCTCTTCGGTGGCTGTCGGTTCCTTTCCGGTCTTCCAATCGATGACCGTCCAGCCTCCGTCCGAATCGGCGAACACCGCATCGATGCGACCGCGCAGAACTGTGCCCGCGACAGATGTTTCGAAGGGAACCTCGACTTCGATCGGGCTCCGGAGCGCCCAATCGGACGCGAGAAACGCGTGCTGCAGAGTCTCCAGATCGATGTCGGCCGCCGCGCCGTTGTCCGCAGAGCCTGGAAGTTCGTCCAGGTCGAGCAATCGAGTTGCCCCGAAACGCCGTTCGATCCACGCGTGAAAGGCTGTCCCGCGCCGCGCGAGTGGGTTCGGCGGGAACGGTAGCGGTCGTCGGAGCCGTTCGGCCAACGCATCGGGATCTGCGGCGAGGTCGACCAATTGGCTCACCGAAAGATTCTCGGGCAACGCAACGGTCACTGCCGGGTGAAAGCGCTCCTCGCGTTCGGCCAGGAGGGCATCCACATCGGCGGCCCAATCCTCAGGATCTGCGAGGCTATCTGGCTCCGCCTCATGCTGCGACGTTGATGCCGAAAGCGCCGCGATCACCGATCGCGCACCGTTCTCCACGGCAGGGCGACGTGCACCGAGTGGGTCGCGTGGCCAGATCGCTGAATGCGGTTCTGCGCTCAGCGGATTGGTGGTACCGCTTTCGGGTGCTGGAGCCCATCCGTCGATCACCGCAACCGGCTCGGATCCTGTGACGGCGGACTCGTCGACGAACTTCTTCAGCTCGTCCAGGAACGGGGACGGACCACGAGGCTTGGAACTGCTCTCGTCCCACTGGTGGCCGGAAACGAACAGCGCGCGCTCCGTTCGGGTAAGCGCAACGTAGAACAATCGTCGATCCTCGGCGAGACGGCGACGTGCCAGCGCGTCCTTGTGCCGACCGACAGCTTCCTGGAGATCCTTCCTGGTGTAAAGCTCACTCAGATCCAACACGGGCACACCGTCGGAACCCTCCGCATCGAGCGCTCTGTCTCCCCGGAGGGCAGGCGGCAGCTCGGCCATTGCGCCGAGCCAGGTCGACGACGCAGTCGACGACGGGAACACCCCTTTCGAGACATGAGGGACAGCAACGACTTCCCATTCCAACCCCTTCGCCGAGTGCACCGTGAGCACCTGCACGCGATGTGGAGACACCTCGACCTCGCCGGGAGCCAAACCGTTCTCGACTGTTTCCGCGGCCGAGAGGAACGAAAGAAACCCTGTAATCGTCGCCTTGGGGTTGTCTGCGTAATCAGCAACGACACCGGCGAACTCGTCGAGATGTTCCCGGCCGACGTCTCCACCGGTTGCGAACGGTGTGCGCGCCTGAGCCTCGGTCCCGATTCCCATCAGCCGTTCGATGTCTGCGACGAGCTCGGTCAACGGCTGACCGATACGGTCACGCAACGTGTGCAGCTCTGCTGCGAGTGCAGTGATACGTCGTCGGCCGACCTCCGAATAGTGCTCTGCCGGGCCTGGATCGGCGATTGCGTCCGCCAGACCCGCATCTTCGGAGTGCTCGCCGGGCAACGAGCTCCCGAGCGCAGCATCCAGTTCGGCGGCATCCTCGACGCGTCCTACTGCCCCATAGCCGGACCTGATGCCCAGTTCTCTGGCCCGGCGAGAAAGCGCACGAAGGTCCGCGGCACCGATTTGCCAGCGGGACCCGGTGAGAATTCGCATTGCTGCGCTCCCTGCCAACGGATCGGCCACGACCCTGAGCATCGCGATCACGTCGGCGACTTCGGGGATGTGGAGCAAGCCGCCGAGCCCCACGACCTCCACCGGGAGGCCTCGTTCACGCAGAACCTCGGCAATCGGTTCGGCGTCCGCGTTGCGCCGCACCAGTACCGCCGCTGTGGGGGGCGTGCGTCCGTTCTCTGCAGCGGCCCGATACTCCGCTGCTATCCGATCGCCCACCCACTCACGTTCACTGAGCACTGTGTCGGTGACCGTCAATCGAACATCACCAGGTGTGGCCCCCGGTCGGGCGCGAAGTGTCGCCACACTGACTCCTGTTTGCCGGAGCGGCGCCGTGACGAGGTTGGCCAGCTCGAGCGCCTCCGGTGGGTTGCGCCAACTGGTCGAGAGCTCGAGCCGCGGGGCAGGTGCACCTCCCACCAACGGAAAATCCGTCGCGAAACGCGGAAGGTTGGCCGCCGAAGCACCACGCCAGCCGTAGATCGACTGCATCGGATCTCCCACTGCTGTCAGGGCAAGGGTGGAATCGGAACCTCCTCCGAACAGTGAAGACAGCAAGACTCTTTGAGCGTGCCCGGTGTCCTGGTATTCGTCGAGCAGCACCAAGCGGAATCGTTCCCGCTCGGATCGGCCTACCTCGGGATGCTCAGCGGCCACTCGTGCAGCCATGGACATCTGACTCCCGAAGTCGAGTGCCCCCTCACGTCGAAGTGTCTCGGCGAGACGGTTCACTAGGGGCAACAACGCAACTCGCTTATGTTGCGCATCGAGAATGTCGAGAAGTTCTTTAGTGGGTCCGCCGCGCTGACCAGCACCTGGCGCGAGAGTATGCACGAGCTTGTCCAGATCGGTGTGCGCCTGTCGCAAATCATCGGGATCGACAAGGTGCTCGGCGAGTTGCCCCGACAGCGCCAGCACGGTCTCGGTGATCGACGTCGGGTTGCGGTCGGTATCGAGTTCGCCGTCCCAGGTGCTGACGACGCGGTGGGCGAGTTGCCACAGTTCGGTCTCCGAGAGCAACGTGGCAGAAGGCTCGATCGGCAACAGGAGTCCGTGTTCGGTCAACAATCGTCCGGCGTACGAGTGATAGGTGCTGACCTCCGGTTCTCCGCTCACGATACGGTCGCGCAGCTGCAGACTGGGGTCGAGTGCACGCACGACATCCGATCCGGCCAGCCGCGCCAGGCGGGCTCGGATTCTCGACGTCAGTTGCTGGGCAGCCTTTCTGGTGAAGGTGAGCCCGAGGACGCTGTCCGGGTCCACGAAGCCGTTGGCCACCATCCACACCACTCGGGCCGCCATCGTTTCGGTCTTACCGGCGCCGGCTCCCGCGACCACGAGTGTCGGTCCGAACGCAGATGCGATGACAGCGGCTTGTTCAGGTGTCGGTGGATGCTTCTGACCGAGAGCGCTCGCCAATTCGATCGGATCGATCCGAGCCGAACCGACGTCGATCGGAGCCCGATTCTTGGGACGAGCCATCATCGGTCGGTCACCTGTCTGCCGGTCTCGTGCGCTGGGCAACTCGATTTCACGGGGCAGTGTCGACACCCGTCGTTGACGAACGCGACGAACGTCGGCCCCTGTGTCGCGGACGCGGCCTCGTGCACGGCATTTCGCCATTCCTCGAGGATCTCCGGTGTCGGTGCCGGCTGGATTCGCTGCGTCGCCCCATCCTTGTTGTGGGATTTGGCCACGAACACCAATCGCGCTCCCCCGGGTTCTCCCGCAGGCTCACCTTCGATGGCACCCGCCGCGGCGGCGACCTGATACGTCGCGAGCTGACTATGTCTGCGGGCGTCTTCTTTCGACATCACGGTTTTGGCAGTCTTGACGTCGATGATCACGGGCCGTCCGTCGGCATCACGCTCGAGTCTGTCGATCCGTCCGCGGAGAGCAACCGACGGCTCTCCTTCGGACCGTGACTCCAGGATTCCCTCGACCTGGACTTCGACGCCTATTTCGGTGAGTTCGCCGCGAGTACCGCGAAGCCATGCCTCGAAGGTATTCAACATGGCTTCGGTTCTTTGCAGCTCGTGGCGCGAATACCATTGTGAGCCCAAGTCCACGCCATCCCAGGCAGTTTCGAGTGCCCGCCGAACCTGTTCCGGTGGCATCTTGCCTGCCACAGCCTGCACGAGGGTATGCACCAGGGTGCCGGTGACGGCGTGCGAATTGGCGCCGTCGTTTCCGCCGTGCCGATCGAGCATCCAACGCAGAGGGCACGTGGTGAGCTGCTCGACCGTGGAGGGTGAGAGCGGTACCGGCCCGTCTTCGATGGTCCACAGCGGAGAGTCGGTACTGACTCCACCGATACCGAACCACTCTTTTGGGTCCGCCCCTTTGACACCCGCCCGTGCCAGCCGAGCAAGTTGCTGCGCAGCCCGCTCGTGTTTGGCTGGATCCTGTTCTGCGACAATCGGATCGCATACCGCGCTGCGTAATTCGGCGACGAGCATCGGCAGTGCCAGGATGCGACCGGACACGTATGCCGGCGGGGTGTGGGGCGCATCGAGGTCCGGCTCTCCCCGCCCCTGGAGCTCGTCGATGAACCGGGACCTCACCAGATCGGTGTCTCCGGTACTCGAATCCACGGCGGTCACCAGTAGCACCGACCGCGCGCGGGAGCAGGCGAGGAGAAACAGCTTGCGTTCCGCTGCCAGCAGGGGTGCGGTCTTCGACAGCTTGTCATCGATGAGCTCGCCGGCATCGGCGATTCCGGCAGCGAGGTCGACCAGGGCCTCGGTACCGAGAAGACTTCCCCGCGAGCGCAGACCCGGCCACAAACCTTCCTGAACGCCCGCGACAGCGACCAGTTCCCACTCCCGACCAGCTGCCGAGTGCGCACTCAGCACCGTGACCGCATCGGGTTGCACGGTCGAACGGATGGAGTTGGACGTCGAAATCTGCTGTCCGGAGATGTAATCGACGAACCCTGAGAGTCCCGCCTGGGGTAACCGGTCGACATACGAGGCGGCTGATTCGAACAACGCGACGACGGCATCGAGATCCCGATCGGCCTGCGCACCAGTGGATCCACCCCGCGTCGAACTGGCGGCCCAGCGCCTCTCCAACCCCGATGCCTGCCACGCTGCCCACAGCACGTCCTCGACTCCGCGACCTCGACGCGCGGACGCTTTACGGACGACACCGAGTACCTTGCGCAGCGGCGCGGATTCGACATCGGACAACGCTGCGACAAAGCGGGCACTGGGACGGGCCGACGCGTCGCGGTCGTCGGAGTCAGTCGGTTGTGCAGACTCAGGGGGTTGTGCAGCCTCGACGATCACGGAGCGCAGCAGTTCGGCGGAGTCGCGTTCGCCTCCCGAGGAAAGCTCGATACGGCGTATTCCGCGGCGCAACCGGCGCAGGCTCACCGGATCCGCACCGCCGATCGGGCCGGACAACAATGCCAAAGCGTCTTCGCCGTCGAAGGATTCGTCGACGATCGCACGCAGCACGAGCAGCAGACCGACCGCCCCGTGTTGCCGATGGACGGGAATTTCGGAGGCAGGGGTGACGATCGGTACACCCGCGGACTGCAACGCCCGTCGCAGTGGCGCAATCGTCCTGGGCACGGATCGCACTACGACGGCCATGTCCGACCAGGGCATTCCGTTGTCGAGATGCGCTCTTCGCATGGTGTCGGCGATGAGTGCCGCTTCCTTGGCCACTGACGGCAGGGTCTGCACGAGGGTGCGAGTTGCACCGTATCGTGGCTCTCCCACCGCTTCGGCACCTCGGTGTCTCCCTGTCCCGGAGAGCCTGCCCGCGATCGGTCCGGTGATCTCGCCAATCTCGCTGCTGCTGCGGAAGTTTCGATCGAGGACGATCCGTCGCTCCGAACCAGGCTCGGCGAGATCGGCGACGAACGACGGATCGGCACCGCGGAATGTGAACACGGACTGGTCCGGATCTCCGGCGATGACAGTGCTCTCGGTGTTGATGCCGATGAGACGAACCAGCTGCGCCGCCTGGGGGTCCAGATGTTGGGCATCGTCCACCACGAGATGTCTGATCCGAGCGCGCTCCGACGCCAGTAACTCGGGGTCGGTGGCGAACGCCATGAGTGCGCTGCCGATGAGCTCGGCAGCATCGAGGCCAGGTGCCGTCGCTCCCGCTGCTTCTACCCCGACAGCACCGCGCAGCAACATCGACTGCTCGTACCTGGCTGCGAACTTTCCGACTGCGACCCACTCGGGGCGGGTGTGCCGACGCCCGAGCTTGACGAGATCTTCCGGGCCGAGGCCACGCTCGGCCGAGCGGAGCATCAGGTCACGAACCGCGGTGACGAATCCCGACATGCCGAGAGCAGGACGCACGCGCTCGGGCCAATCAGCGGCCCCGTCTTCGATGTCTCCCCGCAACATCTCTCGAACCACTGCGTCCTGCTCGGCGCCGGTGAGCAAGCGTGGTGGCGGATTGCCGTAGATGGCTGCCTGCAGGCGGAGAACGGCGAAGGCATACGAGTGAACGGTCCGAACCAGTGGCTCACGAGTTGCACGTGGTGCCCGCTCCCCGGCGAACAGTCCAGCAGTTATTTCTTCCCGGACCGCGGTGGCAGCGCGCTTCGATTGTGTCAAGACCAGTACCGACTCTGGGTCGCCTCGCTCGATCCGTGACACCGCGTAGTCGGCGACCAGCGCGGTTTTTCCCGTACCCGGGCCACCGAGGACTTGCCACGGGTTCCATCCGGGCGATCCGGTCGAAGCGGCTTGGGCCGCATTCTCATCGCTGACAAGAAGACGGACAGCGGGCCCGGTCCAGATCCGGCGAGGGGACTTCACCTTGGGCGCCCGAACGAGTGTGGTGGTACCGCCGCCGCTGATGGTCGGTACTCCGCTCGGATTCGCCGTAGTCATGGATTCGATTCGATCATGCGCCACCGACAGACCCTCACCCGCCGCGTGTTCGATGCTCGGTTTCTCGTCCACGTGATGTGGGTCGGGCCGCGATGCGGCATAGTGTCAGCAGTGCCAGAATTGAACTTTCACCAGTACGGCCCGGACACCGGACCCGAGGTCCTCGCAATCCATGGGATGACCGGCCACGGTGCTCGCTGGGGTGACCTTGCCGACAATTATCTTCCGCAGGTCCGGATGCTCGCGCCAGACCTGATCGGCCACGGCCGTTCGCCTTGGACGCCGCCGTGGGATATCGGTGCGCAGGTCGATGGGCTCAAGATGCTTCTCGACAGCCATGCCCACGGTCCTGTTCTCGTCATCGGCCATTCGTACGGGTGTGCGTTGGCGGTCCACCTTGCCGTGAAGCACCCCGAGCTCGTCCGCGGGCTCGTTCTGCTCGATCCCGCGATCGAACTCGACCCCGTCGACCTGCTCGACGTGGCAGAGCTGACTGCGGTGCATTCCGACTACACGGACGCCGAGGAAGCAAAAGCCGAGAAGATCAACGGTGCATGGGCCGATGTACCGCAGGCGCTACTCGATCTCGAGGTCGAACAGCACCTCGAGACGATGGACAACGGCCGAGTCAAGTGGCGGATATCCACCGCAGCAATAGTCGCGTCCTGGGGCGAACTGGCCAGGCCGCTAGTGGTACCGCCGACGGATACACCGACCGTCGTCGTGCAGGCAAAGCGGGTGCAGCCGCCGTACGTCAGCAAGGAACTGAAGGCCGCATTCCGCGCGCAATTGGGCGAGAATCTCACTCTTGTCCAGTTGGATTGCAATCACATGGTGGCCCAGGCGAAACCCAAAGAGGTTGCCAAGTTGGTCCTCGAATTGCTGTAGATGGCTGCGATCACGGAGGAACACGTCGAGCGGGTACGCGAGATCGTTGCCTCGGTTCCGCCGGGAAGGGTTGTGACCTACGGCGATATCGCAGCGGCCGCAGGATTGTCGAGTCCTCGAACCGTCGGGTGGATCATGCGCACCGACTCGGCGGACCTGCCTTGGCACCGCGTCGTGCCCGCCGACGGAAGACCGGCCGCGCATCTGGCGACACGGCAACTCGCCGAACTACAGGGTGAGGGAGTCGAGATTCGCGACGGCCGTGTCGACCTGCGAACTGCCCGCTTCGATCTGGGGTAGAACAACTTCAGACGATGTGCTCGACGGCAGGCGCGTCGGCCCGCAGGCCGACATCTCCTGTTACCACCTTGGCCAGTACGTCCACCGCCGCAACGATTTCCGAAGCGGATCGGGTGAAGGGAATGCGCAGCCTGTCGTCGAAGGCATAGCCGGTTCCAAATCTGGTTCCCGAGACGAGAAGCAGATCGCGGGTGGCCGCACGACGAACCAGATCCTGCGAGGACAACCCCTGCGGCAGTCCGCACCACAGCGACAATCCCCCATCGGGAACGCGAAATGTCCAGTCGGGCAACTGGGTAGCCACCCGGGAGACGAGCAGATCTCTGCGCTCGCGTAACCCCGCAACACGCTCGGCGACAATATCGTCGAACACCGCGAACAATCGGACAGCGGTGGCTTGCTCGACCATGGAGACCGACAACTGGCGGCGGTTGTACACCCGAGCCATGCGGGAGATCAGCTGCTGATCCGATCTGACCCATCCGACCCGGAGCCCACCCCACACCGTCTTGCTCAACGAGCCTATCGAAATGGTTGCCGTACCTGGAACGGGAACTCCGAAGGGCTCTAGTGGATCCGAATGATCCAGTGTCAGATCGGCGGCGACTTCGTCCACGATGGTCAACACGCCGTGCCGAGCCAACGTCGCCGCCAGTCTGCGCCTGCCATCGGCTGTCATCCGGTTGCCCGACGGGTTGGAGAAGTCCGGCATGAAGTAGGCAAGTGTCGGGGCGTTCTGCCGCGCGGCACGGTCCACGTCGTCGACCAACGCGTCGGGGTTCCCCGCGTCGACCGCCACCGGGACGGGAAGAGCGCCGAAGCTCTCCAATAGTTCCGGTGCCCCCGGATATGTCGGGTGCTCTATCAAGACGCGGTTACCGGGACTGACGAACGTATCCAGTACGAGATGCATTGCGTCGCCCGCGCCCGAGACGACCAACACCTGATCCGGCGTGGTGGGCAGGCCACGACGGGAGTATCTGTCCGCGATCGCTCTGCGTAGATCGGAGGTGCCCGGTGGGGCGTAACCGTGCCCTGCCATGGCCTTCGCCAGTGACGACACCGCATCGACGAGAGCGTCCGCAAGGAACGGCGAGGCCTCCGGCGCCGCATTGACGAAATCGAGGACGCTCGAACCCTCCGAACCCATCATCGATACCCAGGAACTCCCGTCACTGGGGACCGCGACGAAGGTGCCTGCCCCGCGTATCGCTGCCGCCCAACCTTGCTCGCGTAATTCCCGGTACGCGGAGGTGACCGTCACACGGCTGACGCCGAGTTGGGCCGACATCACCCGCTCGGGCGGCAGTCTCTTGCCCGCCGGGACCGTGCCGTCGGCGATGATTCTCCGCAGCTGATCGGCCAACGAACGGTAGAGCGGCATCCCCTCGATCTTGACCGATCCCATCAGTCCCGCCAGCGTGCGCGCATCAACCTCGGATTGGGTATCGGCGGAATCGGAGGACGAGCCGACTCGGGATGACATCAGTCCAGTTTCACACACAGGCCCTAGTAAATCTCGCCTATCACAGTCCAATAATGAGTCATGTTGATAATAGGACTGCTTCTGATGATCCCTGTTGCCTCGTTGGCCTGGCTCCCCGTCATTGTGCGAAGTGGTGGCCGGTGCGGTCTCGACGGCCCACCCCGTAGTCATCGGCTACCCGAATCGACTTCGCGCACTAACCTGACAGAATGAACCTGGGACAATTCGATCCGCGTCCGACCGCGAAGTACGCACTTGCCACTGCGAGTGGATTCGTCGCGAGCGCCGGATTGGTCGTCGACGAGGTCTCGGGTACACGCGTCGTGGGTCATATCGAGCTCACCCCGGAACACTTCACCCCATGGGGTGTGGTGCACGGCGGGGTCTACACGACCGCAGTGGAGTCGGCTGCGAGTATCGGAGCCAGCGAAGCGGTCAAAGAACGAGGCGAGTTCGCCGTCGGGGTCCACAACGCAACCGACTTCCTTCGCGCCAGCAAGGGCGGCCGCGTCGATGTACTGGCGGAACCGTTGCAGCAAGGCAGAATTCAGCAACTGTGGCTCGTCACCATCACTGCATCCGACAGCGGGAAAGCAATTGCACGTGGCCAGGTTCGGTTGCAGAACGTCCCACTACCGGCGTGAACAGCGAGGATCCGAAGTTCGACGCGATCGTCCTGGCCGGCGGACGCGGCTCGCGGATGGGTGGGGTCGACAAACCTGCGTTGACCGTCGGACGCCGAAGCATGATCGGGATCGCAGTGGAGGCCGTGCAGCGGGCCGATCTGATCGTGACGGTGGGACCGACGCGGCAGGACCTTGATTCTCGTGTCCACCAGACACAGGAGTCGCCGGCCGGATCGGGGCCGGTCGCTGCGGTCGCAGCCGGTCTGAGCGCACTGCAGAAATCATCGTCAGATGTGGTGGTCATTCTTGCCGCCGACCTACCGTTCGTCGACGCGAACAGCGTCGACGCCCTTCTCGCTGCGTCACTGATCAACTCGGCGAGTGCGATGTTCGCCAGTGACGAAACAGGCCGAACCCAATACCTTTTCGGTGCATGGGATCGCTCGAAGTTGGTCGCGACACTGGCCCGAGTAGACACACTTGTGAACCGATCCATGAGATCGATCGCCCCTGACGACCATGCAGTCCTCGACCTTTCCGGAGTATCCGCCGATTGCGACACCGTCGAGGATCTCTACCGGGCACGAGCACAACGCGCCGTCGCCGATTCCGTACCGCCGGCTCTCACCGTCGGCCAGGCCCGCAAGCGGATTCGGGAAAGAATCGCCCCTGGCGCGCCCCGACGAGTACCACCGTTGCAGGCGCGTGGAGCGGTCCTGACCGAGCCGATGATCGCTACCCGCCCCCTCCCCTACGTGGACATATCGGCAATGGATGGTTATGCGGTGTCCGGCAACGGCCCGTGGACTGTTCGAGGGGACATCGCCTATGCGGGAACCAGTGGACTTGCGGCCATTGCGCAGGGCCACGCTGTTCGAATCGCCACCGGCGCACACGTTCCCGCAGGCGCAACCTCGGTGGTCCGCGACGAATTCGTCGAGCTCGATTCTGCCGGACAGTTGCGACTGTCACCGAACGTCACGCAGCAGGACGACACGCGACGCCGCGGTGAGGATTGGCACACCGGTGCCGAGCTGGCGCCTGCCGGCACCTCCGTGTCGCCTGCAGTCATGTCGGTCGCCTTGAGCGCGGAGGTCGCCGAACTGACGGTCCGCGGCCCGGTTTGCGCGCAGATTGTGCTGAGCGGCAACGAGATACAAGCATCCGGGCCACTCGACGCGGGGCAGACCCGCGACGCGCTCGGACCAATTCTGCCCCTATTTCTTCACGGGTGCGGCATCACGGTCGTCGACACCGTGTACCTCCCCGATTCACCGACCGCGTTCGAGGATTTGTTGACCACGTCGATGGTAGCGGACATCACGATCGTCGTCGGAGCGACCGGAGCTGGTGCCGCGGATCAACTCCGCACGGCACTGGTCCACGCAGATGCCGACACTGTGGTCGGTCGAATCCTGTTGCGCCCGGGCGGCTCTCAGATTACCGCGGTACTGCCGAGCGGGCGAGTGGTGCTGGGGCTACCGGGTAATCCGTTGGCTGCCATCGGAACTCTGCTGCTCATCGCACCCACTGTGGTCGAAGCACTGACCGGACGTACTCCGAGCGCCCCTCGCCTCGGCTACCTGACCAACCCGGAAGCCGTGGGTTCGCCGACGGCTCGGATCGTTCCGGTGATGCGCGACGGCACCGGATGGCGTGCAGACACCGCTGTTCGCACAGCACATTTGCTCCACCTGATCGATCACGACGCTTTGGCCGTGGTGCCGGCCGACGTCAGCTCGACCGAACCGGTGGAACTGCTGCCGATCGTGCGTTGAACTGCCGAGCACCTTCGTGGTATCGATCCACGACGAGGTCGACGATGGCGGGGTGCACACCCAGCGGTTCGGCGACGCCGTCGGCGCCTGCCTCGGCGAGTCGATTGTGAAAGAGGCCGCGCGCAAGTAGATACGAGGCCAGGAACACTCGGCCGTGTCCCTGTGCACGCAGGGCGGTGACTGTGTCTGGGACGACCCTGTTTGCGGGGGACGCGATGGCGATATGGGCCACGGCGACTTCGACGCGGGCGATCCGCGCGAGCATGTCAGCGGCACGTCGGTGCTCGAGTTGTGCCCGTGCATCGGACGAACCTGCTGCGGCGAGGACGACGGCGTCCCCTGGGCGCCATCCTGCGTCGCTCAGTCGTTCCAGCAGCACCCTGGCGAGCACCGGATCCGGTCCGAGTGCGCGAGTGACTTTCACGCTCCGGTGACCGCTGTCGGTGACCTCACGGGGTACGTCGGTGTGTACGTGGTAACCCGAGGCCAAAAATGCCGGGACCACGACGGCAGGACCATGGACCTCGCGAAGAAGCTCGGATGGAGAGGGTCCGAGTACATCGACGAAAGCAACCCTCGACGGGCCGACCTGTCCGCTCACGGCATCGGCCAATTCGGCGATCATCTCCACGCCGCGCGGATTTCTGGTCCCGTGGGCTACCAGGACGAGGGCAGGATCTGATTTCATCTAGTACTTGCTCCCTTCGCAGATGGGCATTGCGGACATGGAAGTTCGTTCGGGCATCTCGGACTCTTCGCACTCCTCGCTGACCTCGGGTTCGTCGACCGCAAGCCGGTAGCCTCGTTTGACCACGGTGTGAATGGCCTTCGGTGCGCCGAGGGCAGAGCGGAGCCGAGTCATGGCCGTTTCGACGGCGTGAGTATCTCCCCCGCCGCCGGGTAGCGATGCGAGTAGATCTTCCCGGGATACCACTCGCCCAGGGCGCGTCGACAAAGTCTTGAGCAGTGCCATGCCCGCCGGGGATACCGAACGCACCTCGCCGTCGACCACGACACATTTACCGCGCACGCTCAGCATGTGGCCGCCCGCGCTCATGAGTTGGGCGCGTCGCGGTAGTTCCTCCGCAATATGACGCGCCAGCGCCCCGAGGCGAGCACGGGCCGGTTGCGTCGTCGCGACGTTCAGTTGTTCGAGAGGCGCGGCGGTGATCGGTCCTACACATACCGGCAGCACCCGGGTACGCATCGATTGCAGCAAAGGTTCGAGAACGCCGTTCTCGTGTGCTCGCATCAGCAGGGACGCCACTGCGGGCGCACTCGTGAAGCTGATGGCGTCGAGATCTCCGACGATGACTGCTTCGATCATGCGGTCCATCGGAACGCTGTCGTCCGGTGCGATCCAGCGGTACACTGGAACGGGCACCACTTCGGCTCCGGCGGAACGCAATGCCTTACAAAAGTCCGGAACCGGTTCCCACTCCGTTGTTGCGCCGTGGAGTTGCACCGCAATCCGTTTGCCTTCGACTCCCTCTGCGAGAAGATGTTCGAGCACTTCTGTCGAAGATTCCGATGCCGGTGACCAATCTTCGCGTAGGTCGGCTGCACGGATTGCCCCCTTGGCTTTCGGCCCACGAGCCAGCAGTCGCGACGACGCAAGTGCTGCTCCAAGGCTTTCGGCCTGCCCCCAACCGTCGGCTGCCTCGATCCAGCCTCGAAATCCGATTCCCGTCGTTGCGACGGTGATCGTCGGCGGATCGGCGATGATGCTGGCGGTGACGCGTTCCAGTTCGGCGTCGTCGGACAGCGGAATGATCCGGATGGCCGGTGCGTGCATTACCGAGGCCCCACGCCGAACGAGTAGCGTCGCGAACTCCTCGGCGCGCCGCGACGCGGTGATACCGACGGCGAATCCTGCCAGAGGTTCCCCGGTCTCGGCAGTCGAGCTCATGTCGATGCGCCACGCACGAAAATCACGCCGCCCGAGATCTTGGTCTCGAAAGATCCGAGCGAGATGTCGCTGACGTCGAGGCATCGGCCGTCGAGAAGAGAGAAGACCTGCTTGAGCAACGGCGAGGCCACGGTGGGTTCACCGCTCCGGTCGCCGACGAGACCCCTGGACATGACTGCTGCCCGGCCGAACGGATCGATGTTGCCGACCGCGAACACGCGCGCATCGGGCAAGGCGAACAACGCCACTTGGGTGCCTCCTCTCAGCAGAACGGCGACGCCTCGTCCAGGAACGAGCGCGTCGACAGTGCACGCGGCAGTCCACGAGCGCGCGGATTCGGTGCCCGATGTCGTGGGCAGCTGCTGGTTCCTGTTTCTGGTGGTGCTGGTTCGAGACTCGATGACAGTCATCACGTACCTCCTGGTGCTATTGCACGTTGCCCGTGTTTCTTGGTCGTTAAGTAGCGGTTACTCAGATGTGCACATCCGTTCGGATGACGGCATCCCCATCAGCACCGGAACCTTGCGCTCACCCGACTCGTCGAACGCAATGGTCGGATCGATCGCCTCGGGCACATTCACGAACGAGACGAATCTGCCCAACTTCTCCTCGTCCTCGAGAACGCCTGCCCATTCGTCCTTGTAACCGGCCACATGGCGGTCCATATCGGCCTCGAGTTCGGCGCCGATCCCCAGGCTGTCTTCGCAGACGACGGCCTTCAGATGCTCGAGACCACCATCGAGCGCGTCGAGCCACGGCGCCGTCCGCTGCAAACGGTCCGCGGTCCGGACATAGAACATGAGGTACCGGTCGATGTAGCTGACGAGGGTGGCGTCGTCGAGATTCGATGCGAGCAACCGCGCATGCTTCGGCGATTGGCCACCGTTACCGCCGACGTACAGATTCCAACCACCTTCGGTAGCGATGACGCCGACATCCTTACTCCGTGCCTCCGCACATTCGCGAGCACAACCGGAGACACCGAACTTGATCTTGTGGGGTGAGCGCAGACCTCGGTATCGATTCTCGAGGTCAACGGCCATCCCTACCGAATCCTGGACGCCGTAACGGCACCAACTCGATCCGACGCAGCTCTTCACCGTGCGCAACGACTTACCGTAAGCCTGGCCGGATTCCATGCCGGCGTCCACCAACCGCTTCCAGATCGCAGGTAGCTGCTCCACGCGGGCTCCGAACATGTCTATTCGCTGACCACCGGTGACCTTGGTGTACAGACCGAAATCTCGTGCCACCTCACCGATGACGATGAGTTGTTCCGCCGTGCACTCCCCTCCCGGCATACGTGGAACAACGGAATACGTGCCGTTCTTCTGAATGTTGGCCAGGAAATGATCGTTGGTGTCCTGCAGAGATGCCTGCTCACCGTCGAGGATGTGGTCCGAGGACGTCGAGGCCAGGATCGAAGCTACGACCGGCTTGCAGATGTCGCATCCAGTCCCCTTGCCGTACTTGACGATCAGCGAGGAGAACGTGCGGGTGTTCGTCGCCCGAACGATCTCGAACAGCTCGGCACGAGACTGACCGAAGTGCTCGCACAGCGCCTTCGACATCACCACACCCGATGCGGCAAGAAGCGCCTTGATCGACGGAAGGCATCCCCCACACGTCGTGCCGGCGTTCGTGCAACTCTTCACCGACGCAAGATCACCGGCCCCCTCCGCGATCGCGTTGCAGATCGCACCCTTGCTCACGCCGTTGCACGAACAGATCTCCGCATCATCCGGCAACGCACCGATCCCGACTTCCTCGGCAGCAGGAGAGATCAACGATGCTGGATCGCCGGGAAGTTGCCGTCCGACCAACGGGCGAAGCATCGAGTACGCGGCAGCATCCCCGACGAGGATTCCACCGAGCAAAGTCTTCGCATCGTCGGACACGACCAACTTGGCGTACGTCCCTTTGGGAGCGTCACTGAAGACAACCTCCAGCGCTCCCGGCGTGAGAGCCATGGCGTCGCCGAAGCTGGCGACGTCGACACCCATGAGCTTGAGCTTGGTGGACAAATCGGCACCGGGGAATTCCGCTGCACCGCCGAGCAAGCGGTCGGCCACGACCTCTGCCGTCGAATAGCCAGGGGCGACGAGCCCGTAGGAAGTCCCTTCGACCGCGGCACATTCACCGATGGCATAGACATCGGGATCGACCGTGCGGCAACCGACGTCCACCAAAATTCCGCCGCGCTCACCCAGTTCGAGGCCGCAGTCCCGAGCAAGTCGATCCTGTGGCCGCACACCGGCCGAGAACACCAGCAACGCTGCATCGATGACACTGCCGTCGGACAACTCCACCGAAAGCCCTGCCCCATCGGCGTTCTCGGTGATCGACGAGGTGCCGACACCGGTGTGGACGGTCAGCCCGAGGTCGGTGACCAGACGTGCCAACAGCGCGCCACCACCCTCGTCGACCTGAAGCGGCATCAGTCGCGGAGCGAATTCGACGACATGGGGTGACATGCCCATCTTCTGCAGCGCGTTGGCTGCTTCGAGTCCGAGTAGACCTCCGCCCACCACGACACCCACCGCGCCTGGACCCGCGGCGTCCGCGCAGGTCCTGATCCGGTCCAGGTCGTCGAGCGTGCGGTAGACGAAGCACTCCGGGCGATCGTGCCCGGTGATCGGAGGAACGAAAGGGTAGGAACCGGTAGCGAATACGAGGGCGTCGTAGTCGACGGTCTCTCCGGTCGATGTCGTGACCGTCTTCGTTGCGCGGTCGATGTGCTCGGCTCGCACACCGATTCGCAGATCGACGGCTGTGTTGCCGAGATCGCCTGTGTCGTCGAGATAGTCGTTGCCCGCCAGTGCGAGCTCCCGGTGATCCCAGGCGCCCACATAGGACGAAAGCCCCACTCTGTCGTAGGCGGGCAATGCCTCCTCGCAGAGCACTGTCACCTTCCACTCGGACGCGGTGTCTCGCGCGCGGAGCGCCTCCACGAATCGGTGACCTACCATGCCGTGTCCTACAACCACCGCGTTCTTCACGTGAGTTGTCCTTTCGCAAATTTCGTGTCGAACAATGTTCGAGGAGAAAAGAAGTCAGACCGCGACGGACGCGTTCGTCTTCTCGCCTTCGAGAACCCGCGGCTTACGTAGATAAACGGCCCACGTCACTGCACAGCACACGACATAGAAGACGAGAAACACCCAGAAGGCCGTGGTTGCGGACTTCGCCGCGCCCGAGTACGAAGCTCGCAGCACGAGGTTGATTCCCACACCACCCAAAGCCCCTATGGCACCGGCAATTCCGATGAGCGCACCGGACATCCTGCGCGACCAATGCTGCTGTTCCGCGATACTCATGCCCTGCAGTTCTACAGACTTGGCGGCGAAAATCGCAGGAATCATCTTGTAAACCGAACCGTTGCCGATGCCGGACAGAAGGAACAGGAGAATGAACCCGATCACGAAGAGGGTCATCATGGTTCCGGTGGCAGCACCTGCGGTGTTGTCGTCCCACGTGCCTGCGGCAACCAGGATCCCGGTGGAGAAGACCATTGCCACGAACGTGTACAGCGTGATCTTGCCACCACCGATCTTGTCGGCGAGCTTGCCACCGAAAGGTCGTGAAATCGATCCGAGCAAAGGTCCGAGAAACGCAATCTGAGCTGCGTGCAACGACGCTTGTGCCTGCTGGGCTGCGGTAGCGGGTGCGCCATCGGTGATGCCGGCAAGGAAATTGATCTGCAGAACCTGACCGAACGCGAAACTGAATCCGATGAACGAGCCGAACGTTCCGACGTAGAGGAACGCGATCCACCAGGAATCGGAGAACCTGAGAACGTCGATCATCGAGCGGCCGTTGGTCTTCTGATTCTCGAGGTTGTCCATGAAGAGTGCGGCACCGACGGCGGCGATCGCGATGAAGACGAGGTAAACGGCACACACGATTTCGGGAGCCGTGTTGCCGATCGTGGCGATGACCAACAGGCCGATGAGTTGGATGACAGGCACACCGATGTTTCCACCGCCGGCGTTCAGCCCGAGTGCCCACCCCTTTTCGCGCTGCGGATAGAAGGCGTTGATGTTGGTCATCGAGGACGCGAAGTTGCCACCACCGAGGCCGGCAAAGGCTGCGACGACGATGTAGGTGGTGTACGACGCCGGGTTGAGCATGAAGTACATGGTCAGCATCGTCGGGATCAGCAGGACGAGGGCGCTGAAGATCGTCCAGTTACGGCCGCCGAATTTGGCTGTCGCAAACGTGTACGGAATCCGAAGGATTGCTCCGACCAGCGTTGGCACCGCGACGAGAAAGAACTTGCCTGCCGCGTCGATGCCGTAGACCGACACCGGCATGAACAGAACCATCACGGACCAGATCGACCAGATGGAGAATCCGACATGCTCGGCGACGACGGACCAGATCAAATTCCGCTTCGCGATCGTCTTGCCACCGGCCTCCCATGCCTCGACGTCCTCGGAGTTCCAGTGGCTGATGCGGTGCTTGATCGACACCGGAACGCTTCCTCGCTCGGGCGTCGTTGTCGAAGCATCTTGGGCTGATGGTGCCTCGGGAATGCTGGTCACGTGGGCCTCCTGATCGCGTGGGAGACCCAAAGGTAGAAAAACAGTGTTGCGGGGGCGCTGCCTGCGGTGACCTGTCGATTAACTTGCTCTCACGGGGCGAAACCGGTACCCGTGAGGTCGTCGGGGTTACGACGCCGCGGTCACCAGGTGTCTTCGAGCATGCGCGGGCGGCAGCACAGGTACCCGCCGACGAGCAGCACCGCAACACATCCGGTCAGGAGCAGCATCGGAACACCCCAGCCACCGGAGAGCGTGTGCAGCAGTCCGAACGACAGCGGCCCGGTGGCCGATACGACGTATCCGAGGCCCTGGGTGAATCCCGAGAGAGCCGAGGATCCGGCATGGGTGCGGGTGCGGAGATTGATGAGTGTCAACGACATCGGGAATGTCATCGTGCCGAGTCCGATGAGGCATACCCAGAGAACGGTTCCGGCGGTCGGCGAGAAATACAGTCCGGCGAACCCGATGAGGTAGAAAACGGCAGCCGCGATGACCAAGCCGTACGGGTTGCGCAGGCGCGCGCACAGCGACGGGGCGGCCAGCGAGGAAATCAGACCCATCCCGCCGAACGCTGCGACCGAGGCACCGGCGAAGGCCTCACTGATGCCCGAATCGGTGAGGATCGTCGGTAGCCAGGTCAGCATCGAGTAGGTGATGAACGAGGTCATCGCGAACATGCCGACCATTCCCCATGCCAGCGACGAGCGCCAGATTTTGCCTTCCGAATGCTCCTGCACGGCCACAGCGCTGGCCGCTTCCCTGCCATCACGCTCACGGCGTGAGAGAACGACACCGAGCCACGGCACTGCTGCCGCCACGCCCACGACGGCCCACATCCCGATCGAGAAGCGCCATCCATATGCCTCCGCGACGGGAACTGCCACCAGCGGCGGAACCATCGTGCTGATCTGCATGGCACAGATGTAAAGGGTGCTCACGACAGCCAGACGATCGGAGAAGTAGCGCTTCACCAGCGGTGGAAGAACGACGTTTCCGATTCCCATACCTGCCAGCGCGAGTGCCGACAAGGCGAGGAGCGAGCCGGTCCCCGGCGCGAATGCTCGTGTGGCCATACCGCCGGTCGTCGCCAGCATCGCCACGAGGGCGGCGCGCTCGAGACCGATTCTCTTGACGATGAGGGGTGTCAGAAGGCCGAAAACGGCGAACATCGCCGGTGGAAGCATTCCGACCAGTCCGACGACCGTGGATCCGAAGTGGAGTTCATCGCCGATACGCCCGAACAGTGGGCTGATCGAGGTCACGGCGGCGCGCAATGTCAGCGCAGACAGAATGATGGCCGCGAAGACGAGTAGCCGTCCTCGGACCAGATGCCTAGCGTGGGTCCGGTCGTTCGACTCTGTTACTGCAGCGGGACTCACCACCGAATCATAGGATGACCGGATCATCTGACGCAAAGCCTTAAACTGGCCTACACATCGAGAAGAAAACGGGGAGTCACGCGTGCAGCAAGTTCAGCGTTCCAGCCTGATATCACAGGTCACTGCGCAGCTTCGCGAGGAGATCGTGGCCAAGCGTTGGCCGGTCGGTACGCGCATTCCGGCAGAACCCGAGCTGTGCGAGCTCACCGGTACCGGTCGAAACACTGTCCGCGAAGCCGTGCAGGCACTGGTCCACGCTGGAATGCTCGAGAGACGGCAGGGATCGGGAACGTATGTGATGACTGTGTCGGATCTGGGTGGCGCACTGGGAAAATACTTTGCCGACGCGCAGGACCGTGATGTCACCGAGCTACGACGCACCCTCGAGGTCACTGCGGCTACGCTTGCCGCCGAGCGAGCCGACGGAGACGACATTCGCGCACTACGAGAGGCACTCACCGCACGAAACCTCGCCTGGACAACTCGGTCTCGCGAGGACGCGATCGCGATCGATGCGCAGTTTCATCGCGCGATCGTCGCCGCCTCCCACAACGCCATCTATCTGGAGTTCTACGATTCGCTACTGCCGGTGATCCGCCGGGCTATGGATCATCACGCTGCCGAGCACGACAACGACTATGTGGACGAACATGCCGCGCTGGTCGAGGCCGTAGCCGCAGGCGACCCTCTACGTGCAGGCGAGGCAGCACGTGTGTTCTTCCGTGAACTCGGGGCGGATCACTGAACTAGAGGATCAGCCGTACCAAATCGGCCGTTCGCGCGAGCCCGGGGAAAGCTTCGGGCGTCGAGCGCGGATGCAGCGCGTGCACCGCGAACCGAAAGATCAAGGCACGCAACAACATTTGTGGCCATTCGGGAAGATCGTCCCAGCGCCCGATCAAAGCATCGTCCGCTCCACCCCACGAAATGGCATCGACCACGGCCACCGCTGCGGCCCATGACGTCGGACGCCAATACGGGGTGATGTCGGTGAGACCAGGAGCTTCGCTGCCGTCGAACAGCACCGTGCCGAACAGATCGCCGTGCACCAACTGGTCTGCCGATTCGACAGGTCGGCGCAGACTCGCGAACTGCTTGATCAATTCGAGGCTCTGACGCCCGCCTTCGGAGGTCACTTCCGGAGCGCCCGCACCCCGCGCCGCCCGCAGGGGAACAGCCTCCCAAGCCGCCCGATCTGCCGCAACGAACACATCCACATCCGCCCACGGGGCAACGGGCGGCTGCACCAGAAAGCGAGGGCGCTCCAACTGGGCCGTTGCCGCATGAAGCCGCATCGACAATGACACGACCTCGTCGTGCCGCGGTTCCGGCGAACCCTCGATGAAGGTGTCAGCGCGCCAACTACTGACCACGTAACGCCCGTCGGTCGACCGGACGGGACGCGCAAGGCGGACACCGTCGACGGCCAGGGTCTCGCGAACCTTCGCCGACCACGCAGCACGCGCGTGATCTGCGACAGGCGAAAGCACGACATCACCGAGTCGCCACCCACCGTCCCAGTCGGCACCGAGCGGCGTGGGCGGTACATCGCGCAACCCGAATGTGGAGATCACGTGCTGAGGGGGTTCCACTGAGCTCACAACTCTCACGCTACCGCCGACGAGCCGCACCGCTCCGCAGGCGCGCGTGGAGTACGACCGGCCGAACAGTGCCGACGTGCGACTAGTAGATCGGCAAGCTGGGATCGACCTGACCGGCCCAGGCAATAATGCCGCCTTGCAGATGAACTGCATCGGCGAAGCCCGCCTGCTTCAGAACGGCAAGTGCCTCTGCCGACCGAATTCCAGTTTTGCAATGCAACACGATGCGTCGATCGTGGGGAAGCGACGCGAGTGCATCCCCGGAGATGATCCCGCCCTTCGGCACCAGGGTTGCCCCCGCGATATGCACGATGTCCCACTCCACCGGCTCGCGAACATCGATCAACGCGACATCGGCACCAGTCTCGAGCAACACCGCCAGCTCGTTCGGCGTGATGGTCGAACCTTCCGCCGCAGCCGCATCCTCGTCGGACACGACCCCGCAGAACGCGTCGTAGTCGATGAGTTCGGTGATCGGAATCCGATCCGGATCTCGCTGCAGACGGATAGTGCGGTAGCTCATGGCCAACGCGTCGTACACCAACAATCGCCCCAGCAAAGTGTCACCGATGCCGGTGATCAGCTTGATCGCCTCGGTCACCATGACCGACCCGATCGAAGCACACAGGACCCCGAGCACACCGCCCTCCGCACAGGAGGGAACCATCCCGGGCGGCGGAGCCTCCGGATACAGATCTCGAAGGTTCAGACCGACCCCGTCCGGCGCATCCTCCCAGAACACCGAGACCTGACCTTCGAAACGGTAGATCGACCCCCACACGTAGGGCTTACCGGCAAGAGCTGCGGCGTCGTTGACGAGGTAGCGCGTGGCGAAGTTGTCGGTTCCGTCGAGAACGAGATCGTACTGCTCGAAGAGAGGCACGGCATTCGAGCGATCCAGTCTCACATTGTGCAGCCGGACCTCGACGCCGGAGTTGATTTCGCGAATCGAATCGCGGGCGCTTTCCCCTTTCGGGCGTCCGACGTCGGAACTACCGTGGATGACCTGTCGCTGCAGGTTGGACAATTCGACGTCATCGAACTCGACGATCCCCAGCGTCCCCACACCTGCCGCCGCGAGATAGAGCAATGCAGGCGAGCCGAGCCCTCCTGCGCCGATCACCAACACTCGGGCGTTCCGCAACCGTCGCTGCCCCGTCATTCCTACGTCGGGGATGATCAGATGGCGACTGTATCGAGCCACCTCGTCGAGCGTGAGCTCTCCTGCCGGTTCGACCAGCGGGGGCAACTGCGTCATGAAAAATGCACTCCTCGACGGCACTCCGTCAGTGGCCGTATGCCACGTTCGGTCACTTCACGTTACCGAACTGCCCACTCGCCGCCGCTTCGGTGATCCACCACCCGCACCGGTCCGCGATCGCACGACGAGCGTTCAGCTACGAGGGTAAGGCCACGGATTGAACCGACAGGTCTTGCCGTCCATAGGCACGACGCCTTCTGGATCGAGGCGGGCGATGTCGTCGTTCGAGGTGCCGAAGGTTTGCTGCATCATCACCGGGGCCAGGCCTCCCTCGGTTTCGCACGGCTGATGTTGCTGATAGCCGATCGCGTGTCCGACCTCGTGATTGATCTGATATTGACGATACGAGCCGATATCACCTTGAAATGCGATGGCGCCACGCACCCATCGGGGCTCGTTGAGCACGACACGACCGATTCCAGGGTTGTAGCACGAGACCTCGAGCTGAATGTCATAACCACAGGCCTTACGGATGGACATCTGCGAGGTCAGCGAAATTCGAAAATCAGGATCACCGGATTCGACTCGGCGGAATGCGAACCGGGGGTCGTTCGTCCAACTCTTCGGGTTGCCCAGTGTCTGATCGACCAGTCTTCCGAACGACTCGTCGCCACCGAATCCTGCCGTATCGATACCGTCCTCGACCTCGACGGTGTAGGTGAAGGTGCGCTCGGTCCCTTGACCGACTTGGTTCGACGAACCAGGGACCAGGTGCCAGGTACCCGCACCATCGACAGCAAACGACCCGCCGTCCGGTAGCTCACCGGAGGGAATGGAGGCAGCGAAGTTGCCGTCGGCTTGCGGCGGAACCCCGATCACTCCGGAACCACTAGTGTCCGAGCTGAGCGCTCCGAATCCCGGATCCGCCGGCAGTGAGAGGTTTCCGGTCGCGGTGGTAGTGGGATCGCCGGTGCGCACCGCATCGACCACGACCAGGGTGGTCACCACCAGAAGCAGCGGAATTGCATAGGCGCGCCAACCATAGACGGATGCAAATTTTCCGAGCTTGCTCTGTTTTCTGACTTGGCGTTCCGGACGCGGTGTCCGCGGACGTCGTAATTCTTCTCGGCTCGTAGGGTCCCACTGGGCCCGCAGCGGCTGGTGTGAGCCTGCGCCGCCAACTTCACGCGGGAGATCATCCGGACCGCTTTCATACCGTCGAGCAGGGCCGTCATACCCTCGCGCTCGAGCGTCCTCCGTACGGCGATCGCCGTCGGTACGGCGGCCTTCTGCGGCCTCGAACCGACGTGACCGCTGATCGGGTGGGAGGTATGCACCCCCGCGCCTCGGCCCTCCTCGGTCAGTCACTCCGCCAGAATCTCACAGTCTGGCGCATACGCCGCTCGCCGCGCCGAAAATTACGCCTTCGAACAAACCCAATGCCCGATTCGGGCCTATTTATCAGGATGTCCGACTTGTCCAAGGATGTGACTCGAAAAACGAGGACGACCCGCAGTCCCTTCGGTCACAACTTCGGCAGGTATTGTTGCCCACGATCTGCGCTACTAGTACAAAACGCCTCCGGACACGGGCACCCACGGGCAACCGACACCGGCGCAGTGACCTATGCGGATGGGATCAAGCACTATGACAGAACTCGCGGATCGGATGTCCTCGGACCGTCCGACTCCTCCAGCCGGCCGCCGCAGCGCGCGCTTGCCGCGCGAGGCGCGACGCGCGCAACTCTTGGCTGCAGCGAGCGAGATTTTCGTGACCCGTGGATACCACGCGTCCGGAATGGATGAGATCGCCGAATGCGCCGGAGTGAGCAAGCCCGTGCTCTACCAACATTTCCCCGGCAAACTCGAGCTGTATCTCGCCGTACTGCAAAGTTATGTGGACACCCTGATCTCAGGGGTCAGGCAGGCGTTACGTTCGACGACCGACAACCGGCAGCGCGTCCGCGCTGCGGTGCTGGCGTTCTACGACTTCGTCGACACCGACACGCAGGGGTTTCGTCTGGTGTTCGAATCGGATCTTATGGGCGACCCCCAGGTGGCCGCCCGCGTCGAGCAGGCAACGGAAGCATGCGTCGACGCAGTGTTCGACCTCGTCGCCCACGACTCGGGCTTGGACCCGTACCGAGCGCGCGTACTTGCCGTCGGTCTCGTCGGTGCCAGCCAGTTCACTGCGAGGTACTGGCTCGAGGCCGACCGTCCGATTTCCAAAGAGGACGCCGTCGACACCACGGTGTCACTCGCCTGGGGCGGACTGTCCCATGTTCCGCTTCAGTCTCCCTAGAGTTCACGACAACGCGATAGGCCCCGTATCGATCTTCCGATACGGGGCCTATCGCGTTGTCGATCCAAAAATCTAGGTCGCGAATCCGACCTTGCGAGGATCGGCTGGGCCGATCTCCACGTACGCCACCTTCGCGGCCTGCACGAGGTACTTGCGGCCCTTCTCGTCGACGAGGGCCAGCACGCCGTCCTTGCCACTCAAAGCCTGAGCAACGAGCTTCTCGACCTCGTCCGGCGACTGTGCACTGTTCACCACGAGCTCACGAGAGCTTTCCGACACACCGATCTTGACCTCCACGGCCAACCTCCGAACTCATAGACAACTAAGGCTGCTTCATCCAGGCTAGTGCAGCCGACACCTCCGGAGCCCAACTCGCGCCTGTGCTGTCAGCGAACACCAGGTTCTCTGCTAGACGAGCCCGAGCACGCGCATCCGTTTCGAGTGCTGCTCCTGCATCCGATCGAACAACGCTGCGACACCGTTGAGATCGCCCGATACCGCGATCACCAAGTCGGTGAGGCTCTCGCGCTGCGCCAACACGTACTGCGCCTGGGTGATCGCTTCACCGAGTAGTCGCCGGCCCCACAACATCAAGCGCGCCTTGTCCTGAGAGCTTTCCTGTACCCGGACCGCGACCTCGTGAACCACGAATTCCGAATGACCGGTCTCGGCGAGAACCTCGCGGACGATCCGCGCGACGCTGGGATCGAGTGTGTGGGCGATCTCGCGGTAGAAGTCGGCTGCAATTCCGTCGCCGACGTAGGCTTTGACCAGAGCTTCCATCCACGTCGAGGGGTTCGTCGAAGCGTGGTATTCGTCGAGTGCGCGGACGAAGGGGTCCATCGCGGTATAGACGTCCACTCCTCGGTCCGACAGTGCCCCGACCACAGTTTCGAAGTGGTTCATTTCCGCCGCCGCCATACTTGCCAGCGCGACACGACCCTGCATCGACGGAGCCATCCGGGCGTCCTCGGCCAGCCGATAGAACGCGGAAATTTCGCCGTACGCCAGCACCGCGAAGAGATCCGATATTCCGGGGTGGTCGTATGCGACCAACGTCATCTCGGATGAACCTCCGGAATCGGACGGGTCCTCCGTGGGTGACGCCGAGGCAGACAGAGCAGCGGTCGATAGATCAGACGAATGAGCTCCCATGGAACACGATCGTAGTCGCGTCAGGATCGATGCTTCAGCGCAGACCGACGATGGGTGTCGGGTTGCGCGCGCAGTCGCGAAGGCATTGAAAATCACTCGATACACAGGATGGGAGTTCGGCAAGCTACCATGGTGATCAGATCACTGCACGGACCGATCGATACGGACCGACACACGCGGAGATCAGTGACAATGTGTGCGCACCTGATCCGGGTCGCTACGACTGCTTCGCCCATCGTGTTCGGGCCCGAACACGATCGCGGCTGAGGCTCGACGCGACATCACATCGGATTGAGGGCATCGACTTCGGCCGGCAATAGGCCTGTGCCCTTCCTTGTGCGTACGTTCTCGATACGAGGAAGGCCAGACCCCTGAGCAAGATCATCATCGACCAAGAAGACGAGACCGGCGACACGACGTTGTCCGCCCAGCTCGACGACACGCACGTACCCCCGACCTTCGCCGAACTGGGCGTGCGCGAGGAGATCGTCCGATCCCTGAAGGACATCGGGATCGAGCGGACCTTCGCAATCCAGGAGCTGACCCTCCCACTGGCTCTCGCCGGCGACGACCTCATCGGTCAGGCCCGCACCGGAATGGGCAAGACCTTCGGGTTCGGCGTTCCTCTGCTGCAGCGCATCTCCACATCGGACTCCGGCACAACGGCTCTCGACGGCACCCCGCGGGCGCTCATCATCGTGCCTACCCGCGAACTGTGCGTGCAGGTCACCTCCGACCTCCAGAATGCTGCCAAACATCTCCGCTCGACGACTGGACCTGTCAAGGTGCTCTCGATCTACGGCGGTCGCCCCTACGAGGCACAGATCAGTGCCCTGCAGAACGGCGTCGACGTCGTCGTCGGCACCCCGGGACGTCTGTTGGACCTCGCCAAGCAGGGTCACCTGATTCTGGGCAAGATCGGCGTCCTGGTACTCGACGAGGCCGACGAGATGCTCGATCTCGGGTTCCTGCCGGACATCGAACGCATTCTCGGAATGGTCCCGGACAAAAGGCAGACGATGCTGTTCTCGGCGACGATGCCGGGACCGATCATCACCCTCGCCCGTACGTTCCTCACCCAGCCAACTCATATCCGCGCCGAAGAAGCCGAGTCGTCGGCAGTGCACGATCGCACCGCTCAGCACGTCTACCGAGCTCACGCACTCGACAAGGTCGAGATGGTGACCAAGGTGCTCCAAGCAAACGGCCGCGGCGCAACCATGATCTTCACCCGCACCAAGCGCACCGCCCAGAAAGTCGCAGACGAGCTCGCAGAACGCGGGTTCGCCGTCGGTTCGGTGCACGGTGACCTCGGGCAGGTCCAGCGCGAAAAAGCGTTGAAGAAGTTCCGCACCGGTGGAATCGACGTTCTCGTAGCCACCGATGTGGCCGCCCGAGGCATCGATATCGACGACGTCACGCACGTCATCAACTACCAGTGCCCAGAGGACGAGAAGACGTACGTTCACCGCATCGGCCGTACGGGCCGCGCAGGCCGTACCGGTATCGCTGTGACGTTGGTCGATTGGGACGACATCCCCCGGTGGCAGCTCATCGACAAAGCCCTCGATCTGGGGACACCCGACCCCGTCGAGACCTACTCGAGCAGCCCGCACCTGTTCGAAGAACTCGACATCCCTACCGGTGTCGGCAGCACAGTCCACAAGACCTCCGAGGCCAAGGCCCCCAAGGACTCGAACGGTAGCGCGTCGACCGATGAGACCTCGAAGGACAAGGGACCGGAAAGTACCGACGCCGATGCGGAGCCGCATGCTTCCAAGCCTCGCCGCTCCCGCTCTCGTTCGCGAACCAGAGCGGGTAAGCCCGCGGCCGGAGAGGCGGATTCCGTCGCTGACACCTCCGGCTCGGTAGCCATCGAATCGACCGGTGACACAGGGACAGAAACGACGGTTGCCCCACGTAGACGACGGCGTCGCCGCTCCTCCGCGTCGGCATCGTCCGGTGCGGCCGCGTCGGAGTAGTCTCTCAAGCTGTGCTTGCACCCGAACGTCGGCGCCGGTCGGATATCGCCGTCGCCGTAGCGATCGCAGTCGTGACCGTGCTCGTTCTCGGAGTTGTGTGGCTCCGAAGCGACGCGCACGGCACGACATCCGCCCCTGCGGAATCTCCTTTGCCCCAAGCGAATGTGGCAACGTCGATTCCAGACGCGCTGACCGAGACTTGGCGTGCGTCGAGTCCGGTCACGTCGGCACCGGTCACCACAGGCGGTGCCGTCGTCACGGGCGACGGTGGCACTGTCTCCGGTCGGGACCCGCTCGATGGCTCGATTGCATGGAGCTATATCCGAGATCGAGAGCTGTGTGCCGTTACGGATGCGTGGAATACGATCGTCGCGGTCTATCGGGACGCCAGGGGTTGCTCGCAGGTCACCGAACTCGACAGCTCCAGTGGTATGCGGAAAGCTCAACGTAGCAGTGACGCTGATGCGAATATCGTGCTGAGCGAGGACGGAACTTACGTCACCTCCCGCGGTGACACTCGAATGGAGCTATGGCGCTCGGACCTGGTCCGAACACTCGAATACGGTCGCGTCGACGCACCGGTCAACCCAAATGGTCAACCCAGATCTGGTTGCACCCTGCTGTCCTCCGCTTCCAACAGTTCTCGCGTCGCAGTTCTCGAGCAGTGCCCAGGCGAGTCCGGGGCGCGACTGACAACGATGAATCCAGCCCCGAAGGATGCCCAGCAGCCGGAGGAATACGGTTCTTCCGTCGTGGCGGCGTTGATAGGATCCGACGGCCCCATCGCCGGCGCATCGATTCTCGTCGCCTCGGGTGACCGTGTGGCAGTGGCAATTCCAGCACATTCCGCACAACCACCGAGGGTTGCAGTCTTCGACGGAAACGCACAGCCCTTGGCCGAGTTCGACCTTCCTGCCGCAGTCGTCGACGACTACCGCTCCCCCACAGCCGAAGCAGTAGTCAAGGCCGCATCGGTCTTCAGTTGGTGGACTGGGAGTGGAACCGTGGCGCTCGGATTGACTGATCTGGCCCCGATGTGGTCGATCGCCGGCGCACTCGGACCCGGCACGGTCATGGGCGGCCGGCTACTGGTTCCGATACCCGGCGGAACAGCAGTGATCGACCCCGCCATGGGGACCGTGGAACGGACCTTGGACGTCGACAGGGCCGGCTACACCGGCCCTGTGGGCATGTCGGTGATCGGCGATGTCGTCATCGAGCAGCGCGGGGACGACCTCGTTGCACTATCGGCACGCTGAGGCGGTGCTACCGAAACCGATCAGTCCGGTGTTTTCGGAGAATAAGTGGCCAATGCCGCCCCGTGCTGCCAATGTGCCAGGAGATTCGCTGCGAGTTCGCGATATGCCTGCGCGCCCTTGCTCTTTCGTCCCGACAGCACCGTCGACCCTGAAGCCGTAGCCTCCGCGAACCGGACAGTCCGCGGGATCGGTGGTGACAGAACCGGCAGATCGTATCGATCGGACACGTCGCCGAGCACATCCCTGCTGTGGGTGGTCCGCGCATCGAACAGAGTCGGCAAAGCACCCAGCAGAGTCAGATCAGGATTGGTGATCTGTTGGATCTCCGAGACGGTCCGAAGTAACTGTCCGACACCACGATGCGCGAGAGTTTCACATTGCAGTGGAACGAGCACCGATTGGGCTGCGGTAAGGCCGTTGAGGGTCAACACCCCCAGCGACGGAGGGCAGTCGATGATGACGACGTCGAAATTCTCGATCACCGGCGCCAGCGCTCGCTTGAGGGCATATTCTCGTCCCGGACGCATGAGAAGCAACGCTTCGGCACCGGCAAGATCGATCGTCGCGGGCAGCAGCATGATGCCCTCGTCAGTTTCGATAAGCACGTCGGAAACATCTTTGTCTCCGGTGAGGACTTCGTGCACGGACGAATCGAGTTTGTCGGGGTTGTGACCCAACGAAAACGTCAGGCACCCCTGCGGATCGAGATCGACCACGAGAACACGCTGGTCGAGCGCGTGAAGTGCAGCCGCCAGCGACGCAACCGTCGTCGTCTTTGCGACGCCACCCTTCTGGTTGGCCACTGCCAGTACTGTCGTCACACCTGCGATCCTTGCGCACAAAACACGCCAGAGCCAGGCAAACGCGAATGTGGGCGCGTCGAAACCGAATTCGATGCGCCCACATCGCGGGAATGAACCGTCCTTGGAACGAACTCAGTGCAGCATCACCGGGGTCTCGGTATCCACGTCCACGCGCGCCTCGATCTTCTTGCGCGGAAGGAAGTATGCCGGTACGAAAGTCAGCAAGATGAGGACGAGCGCCACCGTGAACGTCGTGCCGAAGGCGCTCGCGGAGATGTCGAGTGCATCGGCCGGAGACGTCGCTTGTGCAACGTTCTTGATCTGATTGGTCAGCACCACGGACATGACGGCCGTGCCGATGGACCCTGCTGTCTGCTGCACGATGTTCATCAATGTCGATCCACGCGCAACCTCGTGATGGGTGAGCGTCTGCAGCGCGGCAGTCATGATCGGCATCATCGTGGATCCGAGTCCCATGCCCATCACGAACAGTGCGCCCAACAGAAGGACATACGAGGTGTCCGGGCCGACCTGCGTGAAGACGGCCATCCCTGCAGAGATGAACACCATTCCGACGAGCACGACCTTCCCGGGTCCTATCCGGTCTGCAAGCGTCCCCGCGAGCGGCATGGTGAGCATTGCACCGATGCCTTGGGGTGCAAGAAGAAGGCCGGCAGCGAGTGTGGTCTCACCCCGAATCTGTAGGAAGTAGCTGGGGAAGAGCAATCCCGCGCCCATGAAGGCAACGGTGAACAGAGTCATCGTGACGACCGCGACGGTCAGCGATTTGTTGGCAAACAGGCGCAGGTCGATCAAGGGATGCTCGGTGCGCAGCGCGTGGAGCACGAACAGGCCGATCAGAGCCAGCCCCGCGATCGCCGACACCAACACCCGTGCCGACAGAATCGTGCCGGTCTCGGGGATGGACGACACCCCGAACAAGAAGAGGGCAAGACCCGGCGACAGCATCAACATGCCGAGGAAATCGAAGGACTCCGACGGCGTCGGCTTGTCCTTCGGAAAGATCGTGATCGCAGCGACGAGTGCGATCGCACCGATCGGAACGTTGATCAGAAAGATCCAGTGCCAGCTTGCTGTTTCGATCAACCAACCACCGAGAATCGGACCACTGATAGGACCGAGCAACATCGGGACTCCGAGGACTGCCATGACACGGCCGATACGCTCCGGCCCAGCTGCCCGAGTCATGATCGTCATGCCGAGCGGCATCAGCATGCCACCGCCGAGTCCTTGGAGCACTCGGAACGCGATCAGCGTGGTGATGTCCCACGCAAAGCTGCACAGCACCGAGCCGAGAACGAACAGAATCAATGCGGTGATGTAGAGGCGCTTGGTTCCGAATCGGTCTGCTGCCCAGCCCGTCAAAGGAATCACGGTGGCGAGCGCGAGTGTATAGCCCGTCATCGTCCATGCCACGGTGGCATACGTAGCGTCGAAGACTTCCATGAACGTCGGTAGCGCAACACTGACCACGGTGACGTCGAGTATCGACATGATCGCGCCCAAAACCACGACTCCAGCGACTTTCAGCACAGCCGAATCGAGTTTTCCCGAGGAAGCGGGAGTCGGCGGCGACATTCCTGGCTTCGTCATAGATCGAGAGTCCTTCGCGTAGGCGAGCGCTGTGGCGTATTCGCACCGGGCCGAATCGCGCAGCGTCACGCGAAAGCATCGTCGAATCTTGGTGCGAGTTCTGGCATATACGTCAGGCACGGCTCGAGACTGGAGTGGGGTGTGTGCTGACGAACAAAGCCTGATCAGTATTCCCTGTCGCCGCACTACGCTCAATCGGTTTTACCGGCGGATCCACCGTGTGGACTGTGAAACCCGACACGGCATCATTGCGGGTATGACCATCTCCAATTCCGGCACCACCGGCCGGGTCGTGCTCCTCCGGCACGGCGAAACCGAATGGGCCACCAGTGGCCGGCATACGGGAACCACGGACGTTCCCTTGACAGCAGTCGGCGAGCAGCAGGCCGTTGCTGCAGGCGAACTCGTCGAGGAACTCGAACTGCGCGACCCGCTGGTCCTGTCGAGCCCTCGCGGGCGGGCGCAGCGAACCGCACAGCTCGCCGGACTAACGGTCGACCGCGAGTGGGACGCGCTCTCCGAAGTCGACTACGGAGACTACGAGGGATTGACCTCGCCCGAAATTCGGTCAACCGTGCCGCACTGGACCGTATGGACGCACCCGTGCCCACACGGCGAGTCGATCGACGACTTCGGCTCGCGAGCCGATCTCGTCCTCTCGGTCGTGCTGCCGGTCTTGGACGAGCGAGACGTCGTCCTCGTCGGACATGGTCATTTCTCGCGGGCGTTGCTCACTCGATGGTTGGAACTGCCTGTCGCCGAGGGGAAACGGTTCGCAATGGCTCCTGCGGCGTACTCGGTGCTGGGCTTCGATCATTCGTATCGACAGCTCGTCGTCCACAACATCAATCCGTCGGTGCGAACCGGGAGAAAGAAGCCGTGAGCAGCATGATCCGACGGGCGAAAGAGGACGATGTCGAAGCCATCACCGGGCTCGTGTACGAACTGGCCGACTACGAGGAATCGCTCGAACACTGCACGGTGAAACCCGAGCAGATCGCTGCCGCTCTGTTCGGCCCAGCACCTTCGGTGTTCGCCCACGTCGCCGAGAGTGACGGCGAGATCGTGGGAGTAGCTCTGTGGTTCCTGAACTTCTCCACCTGGGATGGCGTCAATGGAATCTATCTCGAAGACCTCTACGTCAAACCCGCATTTCGCGGAGCGGGTCATGGCAGAGCACTACTCGCCGCACTGGCTACGGAGTGCATCGAGAAGGGGTACACCCGGTTGAGCTGGTGGGTGCTCGATTGGAACACCCCGTCGATCGGCTTCTACCGCTCACTCGGCGCAGTTGCTCAGGACGAGTGGACGACGTTCCGGATGACCGGCGATGCACTGGCTGCACTCGCGAACACGTCCAGCTCCAGCGCGTAGTCGGGCCGGCTTACCGAGTGCCGTCTACATTTCTTCGTCGACGTCCCCGTACTCGGCGGCCATCCATCTCGACGACGGTGGACTGAAGAGCAGCACCAAGATTGCCACCACGACAAGACCGAGTAACGCGCCGTACAGCGGCTGGTGGGAGTCGGTGAGCAGTGACCAGACAACAGGCAAGAGGAGAAACTGCACGACAAGAGCGATGGCCCGCGCCCAACGCTTACCCGCCACCAGCGCCCCACCCGCAGCTCCGACGGCCACCCCGACCACTGCGAACCATCCAGCGGTTCCGTAGCCGTTCGCGGCGGAATCCTCGACGCCACCGACAGCGCGCACAAGTAGAACTACGGCAACGACCAACGCCAAGAGCCCTTGGAGGGCGACGAGTACCCCGGCGGACCGGAAGGTCGAAGGCGGCACCAGTGGCTGCGAAGGCGTTGACACCCGGCCAGCCTAGAACACCGCCGTCGGACCGCTAAGCTGATGCCCCGTGCGCGCGCTTCTGATCGTCAACCCCAATGCGACATCGACCACTCCTGCTGCCCGTGACCTGTTGGCGCATGCGCTGTCGAGCCGGGTCCGAGTCACGGTCGCCCACACCACGCACCGAGATCACGCGGCCGAACTGGCACGCGAAGCTCGGGAGGACGGTATGGGCCTGGTTATCGTCCACGGTGGTGACGGCACGGTGAACGAGGTCATCAACGGGCTTCTCGGTGTTCCGTTACCGACGTCGATGCGGTCGGTAACGATCGGGGCCATCCCGGCTTTGGCCGTGGTGCCTGGAGGCAGTGCCAATGTCTTCGCCCGCTCCCTGGGAATCGAACCCGACCCGGTGGCTGCCACGAATCAGCTCATCGAGCTTCTTGCGTCGCGGTCGAGACGGACGATCGGCCTCGCCCACTGCGACAACCGGTGGTTCACATTCAACGCAGGCCTCGGACTCGATGCCGACGTGTGTCGCGCGATCGACGCGAGCCGCAAGGACGGACGCCCCGTTTCTGCCACTCACTACGTTCGGGCGGCCGTCCGTGAGTTCTTTCGGCACAAGCGTCACGAGCCGATGTTGACCGTCGAGGTGCCGGGCCGCGACCCGATCACCGGCGTGCATTACGCCTTCGTTTCCAATTCGAGTCCGTGGACCTATCTCAATGCCAGGCCGGTTCACACCAATCCCGGAACGACGTTCGATACCGGACTCGGCTTGTTCGCCATGCGGACGACCAAGGTGGTACCCAGCCTGCTGGTGTCGCGACAACTTCTATCTGCAGGCGCAGAACCCAAGTCTCGCAATCTCTTTCGCATTGACGACGTGCCTCGAATCAAGATTACTTCGACCGAACCGATCGGTCTGCAGATGGACGGCGATTACCTCGGGGAGCGCACCGAAGCCGAATTCTTCGCAACTCCGTCTGCACTGGAAGTCATAGCCCCGCCGTCCGAATGACCTCTGCGCCGACGGGCAGAGAAGGCAGCTTCACCCTCGTCCGGCAAGACTCGTCCGCCTGTTTTCTGACACGTTTACCACAGCAGCGACAACGGAGGATAGCCAGATCTCACTGTGAAGGGTACAAAGGAGCACAGGAGGCTTGAAGCAGCCTAACAGAGTGAGCTTGACCACGGTCACGCGGCAATCTATTGACTTCCCCTGAGTTCGTGAAAGCATTCACAAGCAACAGAGCGGAAACATTGGTTACGCACTCGCGAACATCAATGAAACGGAAAACGGTGCTTCGGCGCCCGGTAAGGAGCAGAGGATGGACTGGCGCCACAACGCTATTTGTCGCGACGAAGACCCGGAACTATTTTTCCCCGTGGGAAACAGTGGCCCGGCACTCGCACAAATCGCCGATGCCAAAGTCGTCTGCACGCGATGCCCTGTCACGGCTGAGTGCCTGTCATGGGCACTCGAGTCCGGCCAGGATGCGGGCGTGTGGGGCGGTATGAGCGAAGACGAGCGTCGCGCACTCAAGCGTCGTAATGCTCGCACGCGAGCACGTAGCTCCGTCTAACGTTCCCAGGAACAAGAGCAGGTAAAAACTCGGTCCGTATCGGACCGAGTTTTTTTCTGCGCACTCGCTCCAATCAGATCCGCGGACCGCGTCTGCCCAAAGGCACGCGAAGCGAGGCATCGGTTCCGCCGCCTGTGGCGCGGTGCAGCCCCAACGACCCACCCAACTCTGCCGAGACGAGCGTCCGCACGATTTGCAGCCCAAGTCCCTCGGAGGTCTCCAAGGAGAAGCCAGGAGGCAGGCCTGGACCGTCGTCGTGGACCACGACGTCGAGCCACCGCGCCGATCGGTCGGCCGTGATGCGGACCACTCCATCGGCACTTTCCACGAAACCGTGCTCCATGGCGTTCTGGACGAGCTCTGCCAGCACCATGACCAATGGCGTTGCGCGTTCGGCGGAAAAGACCCCCAGCGCACCCTCCCGCACGACGCGAACGCGCGGATTGACTGTCGCAATGTCCAACATGATGGGCACCAACCGGTCGACTATTTCGTCGAGGTCGACTTCCTCGTCCACCGACATCGAGAGCATTTCGTGAACCAGTGCGATCGAGGTCACCCTGCGCACCGATTCCGACAGCGCGGTGCGCGCCTCTTCGTTCTCCAACCGTCTGGACTGCAGCCGTAACAGTGCAGCGACAGTCTGCAAGTTGTTCTTCACCCGATGATGAATCTCGCGGATGGTCGCATCTTTACTCAGCAGAGCACGATCGCGGCGTTTGACTTCGGTGACGTCGCGCACCAGCACTATTGCACCGACGAACTCACCGCGAGGTCGGAGCGGAAGGGTTCGAATCAGTACGGTCGCGCCGCGCGCATCGACTTCCATGCGATGACCCGCATCCCCCGAAGTGGAGGCCGCAATGTGGTCGGCCACCTCCTGGGAATCGAACGGGTCGGTGATCAAGGAACGCGTCACCGAGGCAAGATCTCGGCCCGAAAGCTCGGTCGCCAAACCCATCCGGTGATACGCCGACAGTGCGTTGGGGCTGGCATAGACAACCCGCCCATCGGTGTCGAGCCGAATGAAGCCGTCACCTGCACGCGGAGACGAGTTCACGTCGGTGCGTTCGGCCGGCGTCGGAAACGTTCCTTCACTGATCATCCGGCAGAGGTCGTCGGCACATTCTCGGTATGCGCTCTCCAGCGCGCTGGGTGGCCGCTGCTGGGCAGGGTTGATATCGCGAGTGAGGACGGCGATGACGTGGTCACCACACCTCACCGGCACGCTTTCGGTACCGGAAGCACCGCCGCGGACGATGTCGCGGGTGATCAACGAGTCGATCACGGTCGGGTGTTGCGACTCCGACACGATCGACCCCACCATGTCCTCGGTGAAGGCAGTGGAAGCCGTTGTCGGCCTGCACTGGGCAACGCAGAGCACTTCGGCATCGGGGCGATCGGCCGCGTTGCCGGTGCCGACCCACAGCAACAGATCGGCAAAGGACAGGTCGGCCAGAAGCTGCCACTCCCCGACCACTCGCTGCAAATGATCGACGGCATCCCCGGGAAGATCGGTGTGCTCGGCAAGAAGGTCACTGAGAGTCGACACGGTGAACGGCGACTGGGCTCAGGACACCACTGCGATGAGATCACCTTGTTTGATGACATCACCGACTTTCACGTCGATTTTGGTTACGGTGCCCGCAATTTCGGCCAGCACCGGGATCTCCATCTTCATCGATTCGAGAACCACGAGAGTGTCTCCGTGAGCGACTGTGTCCCCCTCAGCTACAACGATCTCGAAGACAGTCGACACCATCTCTGCCCGCACGTCTTCGGCCATGAATTTTCCTCTCGCTCAGTGATCCACACCACAAGCACCGTCAACTCATCAGGCACCCGTAGAAGGACAGCCAATCACACGTGAAAGACTGTAGTGAACATACGAGAGGAGCTACACATGGGTAAGCGTGGGCGTAAGAAGCGCAGTCGCAAGAACAACAAGGCAAATCACGGCAAGCGTCCGAACAGCTGACGCTCGGACCGAGAACCGAGAAAGGCCAGGGAGCTTGAAACGCTCCCTGGCCTTTTTCCGTTTTCTATCGAATCGACGTAGTCCTTGAAGCCTCAGTCGGATTCGGATTGCCGAATAAGGACCGTTCTGCGGATCTCGATGCTGAGGCGCTCGCGCAGACCACTCGGAGCTTGATCTCCACCACATTTACGGCTGATCAGGTTCTTGACCTTCTCCTCGATACCGTAGGCCGCGAAGCACGACCCGCACTCGTCTATGTGCTTCTGTAGACGCTGCCGACTTGCGTCGTCGCACTCGTCGTCGAGCATCAGCCATACATCGGCGATCACCGCCGAGCAGTCGAGATTGTCGAACTCGCTTTGCCCCGCATCGTCGGGAGTTGCCTCGGACGTCACTTCGACACCTCCTGCTCGTACGCATCGACCGCGCCGTTGCGGTTGAATCCACGCTCTCGGGCCACACCAGCGAGCAAGCCCCTCAGTTGCTTACGTCCACGATGCAAACGCGACATCACCGTTCCGATCGGCGTTCCCATGATCTCGGCGATCTCCTTGTAGGGAAAACCTTCCACGTCTGCGTAGTACACAGCCATTCGGAAGTCCTCGGGCAGAGATTGCAACGCGGCCTTGATGTCGTCGTCGGGAAGGGCGTCCAACGCTTCCACCTCGGCGGAACGCAAACCGATGGACGAGTGCTCGGCGGTGGCGGCCAACTGCCAATCCGTGATCTCGTCGGTCGGATATTGAGCCGGCTGGCGTTGCTTCTTGCGATAAGAGTTGATGTAGGTATTGGTCAGGATGCGATACAGCCACGCCTTGAGGTTCGTGCCCTCACGGAACGACCTGAACGCCGTGTACGCCTTGACGTACGTTTCTTGAACCAGATCCTCTGCATCGGCAGGGTTGCGGGTCATTCGCAGTGCTGCACCGTACAACTGATCCAGCATCGGGAGCGCGTCACGTTCGAAACGCTCGGTCAGCTCGGTCGCCGATTCAGCTGTCGCCTGAGCTTCCGGCTCGACTTCCTCCACGCTGATCCCTTCGGTAGCCATGTTCGACCAGGCTACCGCGGGCGAGGGCAGCCCCAAAACGTAGATCGCTTCGTTACCGACAGGTGTACGCGAGGGGCGCTCTGTTGTCGAAACCGTCACAGCAGATCCCTTCCTTCCCAGCTAGAGATTCTTGCGTGTTCAACACCGACGCGGCGCCACGTGTTCCCTCGAGCCCAGTTCGACGACGACGTCGATAGGGTTGCGCGCATGCGCGCCGCCCCCACTCCTGCCGTCACGCTGCTGACCCAGGCGAAAGTGCATCACCGACTGCACAGTTACGAGCACGACCCGAACTCCTCCTCGTACGGGACCGAAGCCGCAGACATTCTGACCGCGCGACTCGGACTGGCGCGTGGGCAGATTTTCAAAACCCTGGTGCTCGAGTGCACCGACCGCACCCTTGCGATTGCAGTACTACCCGTCACCACGACGCTGTCCCTCAAAAGTGCAGCGGCTGCCCTCGGCACTCGCAAGGTGACCATGGCCGATCGGGCTCAGGCAGAGCGATCGACCGGGTACGTGCTCGGTGGGATTTCACCGCTGGGGCAACGGCGGGCGTTGGCCACCGTCGTCGACGACTCGGCACTATCGTGGGACCGGGTGCTGTGCAGTGGAGGTAGGCGCGGACTGGAAATCGAGCTCGATCCCAGCGAACTGGTTCGGCTCTGCAAGGCGGTCACTGCTCCCATCGCGACGGAGTGAACGTCGATGCGCAAAGATGAAGACGTGAGCACCTGGACAGCGCCGTCGACCACAGAGCCCGTACATGCAACGGTGATCCTGCCCGGATCCAAGTCCATGACGAACCGGGCACTGATCATTTCCGCTCTTGCCACCGGGCCGTCCACGGTGTCGGGAACGTTGCGGAGCCGAGACACCGATCTGATGATCGCCGCTCTGCGTGATCTCGGGGTACGGATCGACATCGACGAAGACGATCCGACCGAGCTACACATCGTTCCCGGTACACTGCACGGTTGTTCGATCGAGTGTGGTCTCGCCGGAACCGTCATGCGGTTCGTTCCACCGCTCGCAACGCTCGCCTACGGTGCAGTCTTCTTCGACGGTGACGAGCAGGCCCGTTCGCGGCCTCTGGATACCATCCTGGGAGCCTTACGGTCGGTCGGCGCGCAGGTGGACGGTGACTCACTCCCGTTCAGCGTGACGGGCACTGGGCGCCTGAGTGGCGGCGTCGTCAGCATCGACGCATCCGGGTCCTCGCAGTTCGTGTCCGGTCTCATGTTGTCCGCTGCAGCATTCGACGACGGCATCACCATCCATCACATAGGCAAGCCGGTGCCGTCGATGCCACACATCGATATGACGGTGCACATGCTCAGGCAGGCCGGCGTGCGAGTGGACACCCCCCAGGACAGCGGCGACGCCGATACCTGGCGTGTCCACCCGGGGCCTGTTGCCCCGGTGCACTGGGTCATCGAACCGGATCTGTCGAACGCCACACCTTTTCTTGCCGCAGCTGCGGTCACCGGCGGTGAAGTGCGCGTACCCCAGTGGCCGGTCGCAACGACGCAACCGGGCGATGCGATCCGCGAGATACTTCGGTCCATGGGCGCCGAGGTCGAACTCGACGACGGCACCCTCGTCGTGTCGGGACCGGATGTGCTGCACGGCATCGATATCGACCTACACGAGGTAGGCGAGCTCACCCCGACAGTGGCAGCACTGGCAGCGCTCGCCGATGGACCGTCCTGGCTTCGCGGGATCGCCCATCTACGCGGCCATGAAACCGATCGGCTGAAAGCACTCGCAACCGAAATCGGCAGGCTCGGCGGAAGAGCCGTCGAAACCGCCGACGGTCTCGAGATCACGCCGGTCCCCCTCACCGCCGGACTCTGGCAGGCATACGCCGATCACCGAATGGCAACGGCGGGCGCAATACTCGGACTGCGTGTACCCGGAGTGCAGGTAGACGACATCGGCACCACGGCGAAGACGTTGCCCGGGTTCGAGACCCTGTGGTCCGACATGCTCGCCGGTTCGCAGTCGCACCTCGAGACCGACGGGACCATGTCCTGACGCCGCGCCGGTACGACGAATCGGACGTACGCATACGTCCGGGAAAAAGCTCACGACCTCGGACCAAGACCCGGCCCGAACATGCCGATGCCGAATCGGCCATGGTCGTGGCGGTCGATAGAGGCAGGTGGGGATGCGTTCTGGGAGGTGACCCGAACCGGCCCGTCGTCACCATGCGTGCACGTGAACTGGGGCGAACTCCGATCGTCGTCGGAGACGACGTCGACATCGTTGGAGATCTGACCGGCAAGGTCGATACCCTCGCTCGTATCGTCCGCGTCGCCGAGCGTCGCACGGTGCTCCGCCGTACAGCCGATGACACCGATCCCTTCGAACGTGTCGTCGTCGCCAACGCCGAGCAACTACTCATCGTCGCTGCGCTGGCCGATCCGCCGCCGCGCACCGGCTTCGTCGAGCGCGCACTGGTCGCGGCCTACGTCGGCGGTCTGTCACCGATTCTGTGCCTGACCAAGAGCGACCTGGCGGATCCGACCGATTTCACCGCATCTTTCGCCGATTTGGACGTGCCTGTGGTTCTCGCCGGCCAAAGCGAGGATCTCACCGAGCTGACGGCAACGTTGCGGGGCAAACTGACCGCACTGATCGGGCATTCGGGGGTCGGAAAGTCCACCCTCGTCAACCGACTCGTGCCCGATGCGCATCGCGCCGTCGGCGTCGTATCGGGCGTAGGTAAGGGACGGCACACGTCGACGCAGTCGATTGCCTTGCCCTTGCCCAGCGGCGGATGGGTCGTCGACACCCCGGGAATCAGATCTTTCGGCCTCGCGCACATCTCACCGCACGACGTCGTGGCTGCCTTCTCCGACCTGGCCGACGCCGTCGAGGAGTGCTCGCGAGGGTGCACCCATCTCGGACCTCCCGCCGATCCCGAGTGTGCGCTCGATGATTTGACCGGTGACGCCGCCCGTCGCGTCCGCGCCGTTCGCGGTCTTCTCGAGGCCGTACGCACGAACGACGCCTGGCAGTAGATCACCAGACGTCGTTCGTGGTATCGAACCGAAAGTATTACTTCACTTACCTTTTCGCCCGAACGGACCGCGGGACCTCCTGGCTTCACGAATCGCCGTTGCAAGGCCACGACGCTTCCCGGTCTCGGGATCGATGGTCAGCAGACCCGCAGGCTCATTGGCGAACTTGCGTTCGGATGCTGTCTCCGGTGCATCGTCCGCGGTAGCCCGAAGATACTTGTTCGGCAGCGAGAGCTTGGCGATTGTTCGCCACGACAACAGATACTGCTTGCCGATCGATCCGGTGGTGTACGGCAAGTCGTATTTCTCGGCGAGCTGCACAACGCGAACCTTGATCTCCCGCAAACGATTACTGGGAAGATCCGGGAACAGATGGTGTTCGATCTGATAGCAGAGGTTTCCGCTCATGAACTCCATGACGGGGCCTGCGTCGAAATTCGCACTGCCGAGCATCTGACGCAGGTACCACTGCCCCTGAGTCTCACCCTCCATGTCGGACTTGGTGAACTTCTCGGCGCCGTCGGGAAAGTGACCACAGAAGATGACGGTGTTCGTCCACACGTTGCGAATCATGTTCGCAAGGAGATTCGCCGTCATCGTCGACTTCCACGCGGGACCGGTCAGAGCCGGGTACACCACGTAGTCCTTGACGACCTGCCTGCCGACCTTCTCGAGAACCTCGCGGCGCTTCTGAACGAACTCCTCGCGCGGAATACGCCCCTTGGCAACCTTGCCCAGTTCGAGGTGCTGGGCTGCGACGCCGTACTCGAAGAACAGCTGCAGCAGCAGGTTGAACACCGGGTTACCGAGATTGAACGGCTTCCAACGCTGATCGCGAGTCACCCGCAGCAGCCCGTAACCGACGTCGTCGTCCATACCGAGGATGTTGGTGTACTTGTGATGAATGTAGTTGTGGGTCTGCTTCCAATGCGCGGACGGTCCGGTGTTGTCCCACTCCCACGAGGTGGAGTGAATCTCCGGGTCGTTCATCCAATCCCATTGCCCGTGCATCACATTGTGCCCGAGCTCCATGTTCTCGATGATCTTTGCGGCGCCGAGCAGTCCCGCGCCGAGCAACCAGGCGGGACGCTTGCGGCTCGCGAAAAGGGTTGCACGACCACCGATCTCGAGGGCGCGCTGAAAGCGAATCGTATTGCGAATATATTTCGCATCACGCTCGCCCCGCGAAGACTCGATATCTCGACGAATCGCGTCGAGTTCGACTCCGAGCGCTTCCACGTCGGCGTCGGTCAGATGTGCGTATTCTTTGATTTCCGAAATCGCCATAGGATACGGCCCTCCTGGCAGTCGTCGAGGTGCACTTCGTACACGTTCTTGCAACGACCGTACCGCAACTTACGGTTGCGTAGGTTACGCGCGCGTAGGTGTGAGTGAACTCACTAGCCCTTTGCGCTACGCAGTGCCTTCGCCTGGCGCTTGGCTTCCTTTTTTGCGTTCCGAAGGGTGACCCGTGCTTCGGCGATAGCCGAACGAAGTCCTCGCCGCTCACCGGTCATCGGATCGATTCGGAGCGCATGGACGGCAGGATGCTCGCCCGTGCGGAAACGTCGCTCAGAGCTCGTCTCGGGGGCATTGTCGGAGGTAGCCCGCAACCAGGAGTCCGGAAGCGAAAGCTTGTGAATGGTACGAAGCGCCAACAGGTATTGCTTACCCAGCGAGCCCGTGGTGTACGGAAGGTCGTACTTCTCACAGAGCGCGTGAACGCGTTCGGAGATTTCCGCGTACCGGTTGCTCGGAAGATCGGGAAACATGTGGTGCTCGATCTGATAGCACAGGTTGCCCGACATGAATGCCATGACTTTGCCCGCCTCGAAGTTCGCACTTCCCAGCATCTGCCGCATGTACCACTCGGCGCGAGTCTCGTTCTCGAACTGGCCGATGGTGAACTTTTCTGCACCATCGGGGAAATGTCCGCAGAAGATCACTACGTACGTCCACAGGTTGCGCACGAGATTCGCCGTCGCATTGGCAGTCAAAGTCGACTTCCACGCGGGGCCGGTCAGCGCGGGAAAGAGAACGAAATCCTTGCCTACCTGACGCGCGATCTTGCGGCCGAACTGTCGGTTGGACGCCGACTTCCAAAACGGCAGACTCGTCTCGCCGTCGAGGTCCTTCTTCGCATCGAGATCGTGCAGGGCGATGCCCCACTCGAAAGTCATGGCAAGGAGAACGTTGGCCAAGGGCTGAATCAGGTTGATCGGCTTCCATGGCTCGTCACGAGTCATACGGAGAATGCCGAAACCGATGTCGTCGTCCATTCCGACGATATTCGTGTACGTGTGATGCGAGTAGTTGTGCGCTCGCTTCCACTGCTCCGACGGCCCCGTCTGATCCCATTCCCACGAGACAGAATGAATCTCCGGATCGTTCATCCAATCCCATTGCCCGTGCATCACATTGTGCCCGAGCTCCATGTTCTCGATGATCTTTGCAACGCTGAGCATCGCTGTTCCGGCTAACCAAGCGGGTCGATACTTGCTGCCCAACAGAACAATTCGAGCTCCGAGCTCCAAACTGCGTTGCACCCGGATGGTCCGGCGGATATAGGCGGCATCCTTGGCGCCACGACTGTCCTCGATATCACGTCGTACCGCGTCGAGTTCGCGTCCGAAGGCTTCCATATCGGCTTCGGTCAGGTGAGCAAACTCCTTGATGTCCGAAATGGCCATCGTGGTCCTCCAGGGGTCCTGGGCCTAGCACTGATGGCTTAGCCCGAATGTCTGTCAGGCGACGGAGCGCCTAGTCGAATAATAACCGAAGATACTGAGAGGTAGATGTGCTGCCCCGCAGCGCACAGGTGTTTACAGGTCGAGAGTGCAGTCGCCGGCTGCGGCCGAGATGCACGTCTGAATTCGATCACCTTCACCGTGCTGTTTGCCTGAGCGGAGATCGATGACATGGCCTGCAGTCAGCGGAACCACGCAGGTCTGACAAATCCCCATCCGGCAGCCGAAAGGCATCTGCACACCGACATTTTCGCCTGCCTCGAGCAGACTCGTCGCGCCGTCGACCTCAGTGGAACGATCCGACTTGGCGAACGTCACCGTTCCGCCCTTACCAGAAGTGTCAGCGCGCGAAATCTCGAATCTCTCGAGGTGAAGCTTGTCTTCCAACCCTTCGTGTTTCCACACGCGCTCGATCTCTTCGAGGAGAGAAGCGGGACCACACGCCCATGTCTCCCGGGTACGCCAGTCCGGGTACAGCTCGTCGAGCGACGCGAGTGCGAACTTGCCATCGGACCGTGTCAGCTGAATATGCGAATGAAATTGTGGATGCGCCTCGGCAAGGGCAGAGAGTTCGTCCGCGAACATGACCTCGTCCTCGGTAGGTGCCGAGTGAATGTGCACGGTGTCCGACAATTCTCCATGGCGATCCAGCGCACGCAGCATCGAGATCACCGGCGTGATGCCACTACCGGCCGTAAGAAACAGAATCTTGTCCGGAGGTGGCGTCGGAAGCGCAAAATTTCCTTTCGGCGCGGCCAGTCGAACGATGGTGCCCTGTGGGACTCCACCGACCAGGTGGCTGGAGAGGAAACCCTCGGGCATCGCCTTCACGGTGATCGAAATACGCTTTTCGTCCCAGTTCGGCGGTGACGTCAGCGAATACGACCGCCAATGCCACCTACCGCCGAGGTGGAGACCGATGCCGATGTACTGGCCAGGCTTGTAATCGAAATTGAAGCCCCACCCCGGTTGAATGACGAGCGTCACGGCGGTGGCGGTTTCCTGCTTCACTTCCACGACGCGTCCGCGCAGCTCTCTGGCCGACCACAACGGATTGGCGAGGTGCAGGTAATCGTCGGGTAGCAAGGGGGTCGTGATCCTGGTGAACGCTCCGCGCAGCATGTTCAGCTTGGGCCGCTTGGGCGCAGATACGTCCGCAGCAGGGGCTTCCAGCCACTTCTTGAGGTCCATCCGGTTGGTCATCCCCTCGCTCGAGGCAACGGTACGTTGCTGTAAGTTACGCTACCGTAGGTTGACGAAACGCAAAAGCGACGTGGGTTACACCGCCGTCACAGCAACGCGAGCAAGAACGGCAATTCCTGCGTCGCGTACCACGCCAGAATGTGGTCTTCGGCATCGCCGAGGACGAACTCTGCGTCGGGATCACCGACGTCGGCCGCGTCGACTACCGCGACAGCTTTTCCGACCGCTTCCTCCGCGCCCTCCAGATCGAGGTGAACCGACGCCACCTCGTCCATGCGCAATGGGTTCTTCAACCGAACGACCGCGTCGTCGAGATCGGGACGAAGCGTCGGGTCCTCGACGTCCGCGGCAATGACCGCTCGTCGATGCACCACTCCCCCGTCCACTACCCCGGCATCGGTCTCGTCCTCGATGCCTGCGGCGATGAGCCGCAACGACGCCCTGGCGGCCTCGTTCATTGCGACCTCGGCCAACTCCTCGTCGTCACCCGAGGAATACGCCTCTCGTAGGGACGGCGTCACCGCGAATGCGGTCCGGCTCACCGGATGGAGTTCACCCTCTGCCACCAGCGTCCTGAGCATCGCGACCGTCGCCGGTATGTACACCCTCACAGTAGAACTCCTCACACTCTCGACTCGTTGCTGGCATCGATCAGCTCTTCGAGAGACTCGAGTAGCAGTGCTGTCACTACGTCGACGTCGGGCATCGCACCCCGGTCGGCGTTCAGCCCGAAGTACACGGAGCCGTCGTACGACGTCAGACCGATACTGAGGGCCTGATTCTCGAAGAGCGGGGACACCGGGTACATCTCCAGCATGCGCGCTCCACCCACATAGAGTGGAAACTGCGGTCCCGGAGCGTTGGTGATGATCAGGTTGAACAGTCGCTTCGAAAGCCGACTACCCGCTCGCGCGCCCATGGCATGCAAGCTGGCCGGAGCAAATCCCGAAATCCGCATCAAGGTTTGGGCCGTCACGCCGGGTGACTGTCGCGAATGAGCTTCGGTCGCATGAGAAATATGGGACAGCCGGACGACCGCATTGGGCTCCCCGACCGGCAGGTCCACGAGAAACGACGCCACTTCGCTGCGCGGCACCTCGGCTTCGGGCTCACCGGTCAGCCTGGCAGCGTGCTCGACGGGTCCTGCCCCTTCGTTCGAGACGTACACCGACATCGGCACCAACGCCCGAACCGTCGACGACTCGGTCACCGGTTCGCCGCGCGAGAGAAGCCAGTTGCGCAATGCACCCGTCACCACAGCGAGTACGACATCGTTGATCGAGCAACCGAATCGGGTGTGGATCTTTCGATAGTCGGACAGTTCTGTCTTCGCCACCGCAAACCGACGATTCCGAGATATCGGAGTATTCAGCGGGCTGGCGGGAGCAACCTGCGCCGCCGTGCGCACGGCGGAAAACACTTTGCCCGTCGCGGCAACGACCTCACTCGCCACGTCGGTGATCCCGCGGAACGCATCTCGGACGGCTTCGATGCCTTCACTTGGGCGAACGATCATCTCGGTGATGGCATCGAGGACGAGTGTCGTGTCCTTGGGCTCGCGTGCCGGCATCCACAGTTCCTCGGCCATGGCAGGGGGGCTCTTGCTCGCGTCGAGGATGACTTGACCGAGCTCGAGTGCCATCTCTCCGTCCACGAGAGCAGAATGCGATTTGGTGAAGATGGCGAATCTGTTTTTGGACAACCCCTCCACGAGGTACATCTCCCATAGTGGACGTGTTCGGTCCAGGGGTCGGGAGGTGAGCCGGGCAATCAAATCGTGAAGCTGATCATCGGAACCCGGTTTCGGTAACGCAGACCGACGAATGTGGTAGGTGATGTCGAAGTCCGGATCGTCGACCCATACCGGGCGCGCCAGCCCGAATGCGACCTCGCGAACCTTCTGCCGATAGCGGGGCACGAGAACCAGACGCTCCTCGACAAGCTCCAGCAAATTCTCATAACTGAAACCGCTGCGCGGTGTGCGGAAGGTAGCCAACGATCCCAAATGCATGGGCGTGCTGCTGGCCTCGAGAAAGTAGAAAGACGCATCCTGCGTAGTCAGCCTTGTCGCCATCGCGAATCCTGCTCCCCGTTTCCGTTCGCCGGTACCTGCTGGTTCTGCCCGACACTCGAATCGGCCATGTCGATCGAACTTGGATGAAGCAAAACGCTACAGCCTTTTCTACCTGCTGCGCGAAAGACACCAGTGGAACCGTACGGCCTCCGGTTCCGTCTCTTTCACTAGAGGATGCATATACCGCGACGTAAGGGATGCAAGAAAATGGACAACCTACCTGTGCCGAACCGTCATACATTCCTTTCGCACGCCCGCCCTTTCGAGCCGCCGACAGCCTCGGGAAGTGCCGCCGTACACGCCAGAAATCGTCTCGACCACCATCTCGCGCAAGTACACGCCGGCAGCCAGTCGGGCCGGCGACGTCGCCCCTTCCAGCGAAGTCTCGGCAACCACGCTCACGGGGGCACACCTGGATCGAATGTCGTAACCCCAGCCGAGCGTCAGGCTTCCGAAGACGCACAGCGCGGTGCAGAACACGCGTTGCGACTGATCCTGGAGATTCTCGACAGACGCCGAACAACGGCCAGGCTGGGCGCCTTGTTCACCCCCACTGTTGTCGAGTCGCTGAAAACCCTTGTGAATTCGCAGCCACCCGGCCAGAGTCTCGGCGCCGCGTCACTACGACGGGTGCACGTGAGTCGATGCGCGAAGAACTCCGCGGAGGTGTTCGGCACCTATGCCCGCGGACCGCGCATCTTTGCGGTGGCCGCCCGCCTCGAGTATCGAAAGACTGCGCGACACTCGGGCTGGACGGTCACCTCGGTCAGGATCCGTTGAGGTCTACCGGAACGATGGCAGGCCCTCAACGCTTCTTCTTGGACCTACCGGACTTGCTGGAGGTCTTCGACTGCTCGCGGGCTGCCTCGCGTCGCTCTCGGCGCGTCCCCTCAGGGGTGATCGGGGTTCCTTCGGTCGCTGACCCGCGTTGACCGGATCCGCCACCCGAACGCCGTACCTCGGTACCGCCGTCTTCGTCCGGACCGGAGAACGTCAACCTCCCGCTGGGGCGCTCGTCGAGGCCCTTCGCGCGTAGGGCGCTCGGTGCCGCACCTTGCGCCGGCTGTGCGAGGTGGTCCTGCGTCGGCAGCGGATTCTGAATCGGTGTCTTCTGGGCAGCCGTCGACTTCTGCATCGACGCACCGGCAGTACCGATCGGAGACGCCAGACCCGGCGCGACGGCCAAGCCTGCCCCTACCTCAGGACCTGCGGGGGCGGGGGTCGCCTCGACCTGCAGGTTGAACAAGAACCCGACGGATTCCTCTTTCAACCCCTCCAGCATTCCCTGGAACATGTCGTACCCCTCGCGCTGGTACTCCACCAGAGGATCGCGCTGCGCCATCGCGCGCAGGCCGATGCCTTCCTTGAGGTAGTCCATCTCGTAGAGGTGCTCACGCCACTTTCGATCGAGCACCGAGAGCAGCACCCGACGCTCCAGCTCACGCATTCCGTTCTCGCCCGCGATCTCCTCGATGTTCTTCTCACGCGTCGCGTACGCGGCCCGAGCGTCGGCGAGCAATGCCTCGAGAAGTTCCTCGCGGCTCAGATCGCCCTTTTCGCCGAACTCGTTCTCCTGCGAGAGCTCCTTGTAGTCCAGACCAACCGGATACAAGGTCTTCAATGCCGTCCACAACTGCTCGAGATCCCAATCCTCGACGTACCCGTCAGCAGTAGCCCCGGTGACGTAGGCGGTGATCACATCGGTGATCATCCCCTCGACCTGGCCTTCCATGTCAGCGCCCTCGAGGATGCGGCGCCGCTCCTCGTAGATGACGGTGCGCTGCTGGTTCATGACCTCGTCGTACTTGAGAACGTTCTTGCGGATCTCGAAGTTCTGCTGCTCGACCTGCGTCTGCGCACTCTTGATGGCCTTGGAGACCATTTTGGCCTCGATCGGCACGTCATCGGGCAGGTTCAGACGAGTCATGATCGATTCGAGTGCGCCACCGTTGAATCGACGCATCAACTCGTCACCGAGTGACAGATAGAAGCGGGACTCCCCTGGGTCACCCTGACGACCGGAACGACCACGAAGCTGGTTGTCGATCCGGCGCGAGTCGTGCCGCTCGGTACCGAGGACGTACAGTCCGCCGGCATCGCGTACCGTCGCCGCGTCGGCTTTCACCTGGGCCTTCACGGTCTCCAGGGCAAGCTCCCACGCATCTTGATATGCGTCGGGCGTCTCCACTGGGTCCAGACCCTGCTTACGCAGCTGCAGATCGGTGATGATGTCCGGGTTACCACCCAGAACGACGTCGGTGCCACGTCCTGCCATGTTGGTCGCCACGGTGACCGCACCGAGCATGCCGGCCTCGGCCACGATGGTGGCTTCCTGCTCGTGGAACTTAGCGTTGAGGACGCTGTGCACTACGCCTTGCTTGGTGAACTGCTTGGACAAGTATTCCGAGCGCTCGACACTCGTCGTTCCGATCAGAACCGGCTGTCCTTTGGAATGTCGTGCGACGACGTCGGCCACCACCGCATCGAACTTCGCCTCTTCGGTCTTGTAGATGAGGTCGCCGTTGTCGACGCGAACCATCGGCCGGTTGGTCGGGATCGGAATTACTCCCAACCCGTAGATCTGATGAAGCTCAGCCGCTTCGGTCTGGGCAGTACCGGTCATGCCGGACAGAGTGTCGTACAGCCGGAAATAGTTCTGCAGCGTGATCGTGGCGAGAGTCTGATTCTCGGCCTTGATCTCGACCTTTTCCTTCGCCTCGATGGCCTGGTGCATGCCCTCGTTGTATCGACGCCCCACCAGGATGCGACCGGTGAACTCATCGACGATGATGACCTCGCCGTCGCGGACGATGTAGTCCTTGTCCTTGGTGTAGAGCTCTTTCGCCTTGATCGCGTTGTTGAGGTAGTTCACCAGCGGCGAATTCGCGGCTTCGTACAGATTGTCGATGCCGAGCTGGTCCTCGACGAATTCGACGCCCGCCTCGTGGACACCGATGGTCCGCTTACGGATGTCGACCTCGTAGTGCACGTCGATCTTCATCATCGGCACGATTCGGGCGAACTCCCCGTACCACTTGGACGAAGCGTCAGCCGGACCCGAGATGATCAGCGGCGTGCGCGCCTCGTCGATGAGGATCGAATCGACCTCGTCGACGACCGCGAAGTTATGACCCCGCTGCACCAGATCGTCGAGGGAGTGCGTCATGTTGTCGCGGAGGTAGTCGAAGCCGAATTCGTTGTTCGTTCCGTAGGTGATGTCGGCCGAATAGGCCGCACGTCGCTCGGTAGGAGTCATTCCCGAGAGAATGACGTCGACCTCGAGGCCGAGGAAGCGGTGGACTCGGCCCATCCACTCCGAATCTCGCCTGGCCAGGTAGTCGTTGACCGTCACCACGTGCACTCCGTTACCGGAGATCGCATTGAGATATGCAGGCAGAACACAGGTGAGGGTTTTGCCCTCGCCTGTCTTCATCTCGGCGATGTTCCCGAAATGCAGAGCTGCTCCGCCCATCACCTGGACGTCGAAATGGCGCTGCGACAGCACTCTGGACGACGCTTCTCTGGCGACGGCGAAAGCCTCGGGCAGCAGCTCGTCCAGCGATTCACCGGACGCGAATCGATTCTTGAACTCTGCGGTCTTGCCATGCAGTTCGGCGTCGGACAGCCGCTCGACGTCCGGAGACAGGGTGGACACATGGTCTGCGATGTTCTTGAGCCGCTTGACCATGCGACCTTCACCAACACGGAGCAGCTTGGAAAACGACAGCGAAGGCACGGGCTTTCTCGTCCTCGATCCTCGGTTACGGATATCGGCTAACAAGATATCGACTGGTCATATACGTCGTAGCGGGGCGTTACGGCAGCGCCGGTTGCGCTGCACTCACAAGAAAGTCTCTTGCCAGCAGCGGACCGACGCGTCCATGGTAGGCGCTGATGCTGAGTGCTTTGTAGGCCCACCACACGTCGGTGGACCCGACCTGGGGTCGAACCCCAGGTCGGGCCCACTGACGTAACTCGAAATGCACGTCGGACCTAGTGCGTAGGCCAGATCAGGTGAGTCTGATCAGGCCGTAGTCGAATGCGTGCCGTCGATACACGACGGACGGGCGGTCGGAGACGCTGTCATGGAAGAGGTAGAAGTCGTGACCGACCAATTCCATCTCGTAGAGAGCGTCGTCCACGCTCATCGGTGCAGCGGAGTGAACTTTGGTTCGGACGATCTGTCCGGGCCCCGTAGCCTCGTCCTCGAACGAATCCAGCTTGATATCCGGGTTCAGTGCCAGACTGTCGTCCTCAGCCAACTCCGCCGTAGCCTCGGCGACCGATACCGGAGTCTTGTCACCGTAATGGACCTTGCGGCGATCCTTGGTCCGACGAAGACGCGCTTCCAGTTTCGATGTGACGGACTCGAGCGCCGCATAGAAGCTGTCGGCAGTAGCTTCTGCTCGAACGACCGGGCCTTTGCCCTTTGCGGTGATTTCCACGCGCTGACATGCTTTGGCTTGTCGACGGTTGCGCTCGTGCTGCAGTTCGACGTCGAAGAGGTAGATGGAAGGGTCGAAGCGCTCGAGTCGGGCCAGTTTTTCGGAGACGTACACCCGGAAGTGGTCTGGGATCTCGACGTTGCGGCCCTTGACCACAACGTCGGCACTGGTCTTGGTGGACTCGTCCGAAGGCTTCTCGTCGAAGAAAACAGAAGCTTGTGAAGGGGTCGTCACTCGTACCTCCCGATATAGGCTGCACCGCTTTTCGCAGTGCGGCAAATGTTCATGCCGAATGGGGAACCAACCGGCATCACGTGCGGCTGCATCACCTCCACTACGAGACCCCGAAAAACATATCGAGGTCATGTCCGCGACGTTAGTCTGTCATCCGCTCGTGTGCCACTCTTCACTCGAAATTGGTACGTCTGCGTGTCCGGAGCGCACTGCCGAGGCCCCCTACCGAACTGCTGCAACTACCAACACCCCATCGACACGCACTCCCGAATTCTTTAGGACACTTACCGATTCGGTCGCCGTCGCACCGGTGGTGAGTACGTCGTCGACGAGAAGGACAGTTCTCTCACGCGGAATTCCCACGCGCGCAGCGACATCGCCGACTTCGGTGCGTCCGCGATGTCGACGACCTGCAGATGTTGCGCTGCGCGAGAGTGCCAACTCGATGCGACCCGCCACATTCGCCTGCCGCTCGGACGCACTGAGCCCGACCGAATCTCGCACGCCCCTGCGCATCCGTAATACCGACGGTATCCGCACGACTTCTTGCCCTAGCTCGGCCGCGGTCGCTCTGACACAACGCTCTACATGATCGCCACCTCGCACTCGCGCCGCACGCGCTCGAGTGGGCGCAGGCACGAGCACCAGACGAGAAAGCTCGGGCGGATCGATCTCACCGAGTATTCGAAGTTGCCCGACCGCGTGGGCAAGGGCCCGTCCGAGCGGGACCGCCACATCGTGCCGGTTCCGTTCCTTCAGCTCGAGAACCGCGCTTCGGCGGGCCCCGGAGTACGGCCCGAGCGCCCAGCACGGCACTCCTGGGTCGAGACGAGGCGATACCCGCTCGACGGCGGAACACACCGTGTCCTCGCACCGAGGACACCACAGGGTTCCCACAGCACCGCAGCCCCCACACTCTCGAGGAAGTGCCAGGTCGAGCAACGTCCGAACAGTTGCGTTCATACGGCGAATCACAGCATCCGGGTACGACACTTTTTTTCCTGCCGGATACAGCGCTCAGCCTGGCAGGATCGGTGTCGCTTTCACTCCTGCCAGTCCGGCTACTTCACGCCAGTAGCGGTCACCGGCAGGATCACCATTGTTCAGCTGAAATACTGCTCGCGAATCCGCGACGTACTCGTTCGTCGGCGACGCGTCGACAGAGAGCACCGGAGTTGTCAGGTTCCGGCTCGGAAGCGCGTCGAGGCGCGAACCGTCGGTCGTAACCTGCACTACCGGCACATCGGTCGCGATACGCACGATGACGATGGCATCACCGGTGCTCCAGTCCAACGCCAGAGCGTCGCTGCCGAGACCGTTCGCCACCGCCTTGGGAGACATCAGGGAGTACGAGCCGTTCGCCTTGCGCACCACCGACGCGACGTACACCAACCCGTCGACGATCATGGCCGCCCGGACACCGTCGCGTGATAGCCGTAGGTCGGTGATCCTCACACCGAGCGCAGTGACGGCGGTGGCATCCACCGGAACCACCGACACCTGCCCCGTCGCTGGATCCCGTGCTGCGCGAATCACATTCGTACCGTCGATGACAGCCCACGCCGCGTTGTTGTCGGCACCCCAGGAAGGTCTGGTGATCGACTGTCCCTCCGCCACCGGGAAGGCACCACTGTCGTACCCGCCGATCATCAATGTCGAGGACGGCTCGGGCACCGGGCGGCCGGTGTCTGCGACACCGGCCACCAGCGTTCCGTCGTTCGACAGCGCGACGCTACGCAGGTTGTTGACGGTGCCGAAATATCCTGGAACCGGAACTGCACCGTAATCCTCGACCGACATCAGTTGCCCGGCGACCAACGCGTGTAGGCCCACTGCAGTCTCGGATGTCCCCAACGGATCGAGAGAACCGACATCTGCGGTCGTCCACCCGTCCTGCTTGTCGTCGTCGAGAGGTTGTCCGTCGGCGAGCAGGACGTACGGACCGGATATATCCGCCGATGCCAACGTCCAGATCACCTGGGCAGCAAGTAGCTCACGATTCTTCGTATCCATCGACTGCAGTCCGCCGAAATCGATTTTCACTCCGCCCGGACCGACGCCGACCTGTGTTGTTCGACCATCGGCCTTGGTAATCGGCCCACGAACGCCGACATCGTTCGACAATTCGTTCGACACCGCAGGCGCCAACGTCTGTTTCGGCCCGTCGATCAGCAATTGCACGAGCTGGTTGGCCAGTTGATCAGGAGAACCGGTGAGCCACCGTACATCGGGAACCAACGCCGCACCGAGCGGATCGACGAAGAACAACGACTGGCGTTGGTAGGCATTGAAGAACTGCGAGCGATCGATCAATACGCCAGGAGGAAGCTCGTCGATGCGCCACTCCCCGTCGACCTTGACCATCCGAATCGTCGAGTCCACCGAGCCTGCGCCGGCCTGATAGTCACCACCCGACGCGAGGACGCCCACGGTATTCGATCGAATCGTGTACTCCGATTCGTCCGAAGTGCGAGGGCCGGACAACAGGTCAATTCTGTCCGCTACGACGGTTTTGGCCCCGTCGTCCCAGGTACTGGAGGCATCGCGTGTCAGATATTGCCGTGCAGCTTGATGGCGGTTCGCCGAATTCGCGCTCGCCACGAGGAAGTCGCGGACGAGCAGATCGGGCTCACGTCCTTCCGCCGGCGGTGGCGGTGTAGTCGACGCCGCTCCTCCCGTGATCGAACCGATTGCCTGTGGGGTCGACGATTCGGGCAGGCTCGCGCATCCTGCGAGCGACAGGAGGACGACCAGCACAGCAGCAACGGTCGCCGAACAACGCCGGATCACGATGACTCCGAAGGGTTCGAAAGGGCCGTCGACTCGCTGGCCACTGCAGGCGTCAACTCCGAGTGCTCCGCATCCGGCGTCGGCGGCGTATCGGTCCGCGAGGTCGACGAGGGTAGCGGCTGGCCCTGTGAGTAACGCCGAGTACTCGGCTTCAGGGGCAATGGACTTCCGATCACTTTGTGTCCTCGCACGAGTGGCAACGTCAACCGGAAGCATGCGCCTTCACCCACAGCCCCCCCAAGCCTCGAGCTTCCCGTCGTGCAACCGTGCATCCTCGACGCTGATGGCAAGTCCGAGACCGGTCCCGCCCGATCTGCGCACGCGAGAGGGATCCGAACGCCAGAAGCGATTGAAAACGAGCTTCTCCTCACCGGGACGTAGCCCCACTCCCTGATCTCGGACGACAAATGCCGCAGCGTCCGCATTGGCTCGGAGCCGCAGGAGAACAGGCTTCCCTTCGCCGTGATCGAGAGCATTGGCCAGCAGGTTTCGCAGTATTCGCTCGACACGACGCGGGTCGACTTCTGCGATAACGGCAGTATCGGGCATATCCACTATCACCTCGGTGCCAGTCTCCCGTGCCAAGTGCCGCACCGTGGACACTGCCGCTCGCGCGCACATCCGTAGATCGAGTTGTTCCGCGGCCAGTTCGGCGACACCCGCGTCGTGGCGGCTGATCTCGAGCAAATCACCGAGTAGCGTCTCGAACCTGTCCAGCTCGTTGACCAACAACTCAGAGGATCTCCTCAAGGCCGGATCGAGATCTGCACTGCCATCGTGGATCAGATCAGCGGCCATGCGCACCGTCGTCAGCGGGGTTCGAAGCTCGTGGCTCACATCGGAAGTGAAACGCCGCTGCAGATTTCCGAACTCTTCGAGCTGAGTGATCTGTTTGGACAGGCTTTCCGCCATCTCGTTGAACGACATGGCAAGCCGCGCCATGTCGTCCTCGCCGCGCACCGGCATGCGCTCCTTGAGTCGTCCATCGGCGAATCGAACAGCGATACGTGAGGCCGAGCGAATCGGTAGCACCACTTGCCTGGCGACGAGCATCGATATCGCTGCAAGTAGGACCAAGAGCACGACCGCACCGATGAGGAGCGTTCCGCGGACGAGTGAGAGTGTTCGGTCCTCACTCCCGAGTGGAAACACCAGATACAGCTCGAGCCCGGCGATATCGGATCCGGTGGGTGAACCCATGATCAATGCAGGCCCGGAGTATCCACCCTCGTTATCGGAGACCGTTGCGTACTGATAGCTGATCAACCCCTGCTTCACGAACTCACGCAAACTCGCGGGAATGTGATCGACGGGACCGACGGAGGCGTCGCTGCGGACACCGTCGCCTTCGACGATCAGCACCGGGTCGAAGGTGCCCGCGGACCCGGAAGCCTGTCCGGCATCGACGTCGCGGCTGGTCAATTGTGCACGCGCGCGCTCGAGACGGGTGCTCAGCCCGCTCGAGTCGTCGGCTCCGGCCAGCGACCCTTCGACAGTGGTACGTGAACGATCGAGTTCCTCGGTCGCGGCGGTAATTTTCGCTTCCAACAGACGATCGGTGATCTGACTGGTCAGAACGACCCCGAGGATGGTGATGACGACCAGCGACAACGTCAGAGTCGAGACCACCACGCGCAGCTGAAGCGAGCGGCGCCAAGCATGACCGAGCGCAGTACTGAGCGAACGCAACCAGCGCAACAGCGGCGAGAACGTTCCGTTGATTCGCCGCCGAGAGTGGGACAATCGGATCACGGCGGTCCGGCTTTGTAGCCGACCCCTCTCACGGTCAGAACGACTTCTGGGTTCTCGGCGTCCTTCTCGACCTTCGCACGCAGGCGCTGAACGTGAACATTGACCAGACGTGTGTCAGCGGCATGGCGGTAACCCCACACCTGTTCCAGAAGCACCTCACGAGTGAATACCTGCCGCGGTTTGCGAGCAAGCGCTACCAGAAGATCGAACTCGAGTGGGGTCAAGGATACGAGCTCGTCCCCCCTGCTCACCTTGTGGGCAGGGACGTCGATCACTATGTCGGCAATGGACAACAATTCGGCGGGCTCGTCCTCGGTGCGACGCAATCGCGCCCGAACACGAGCGACCAGTTCCTTCGGCTTGAACGGCTTCATGATGTAGTCGTCCGCGCCGGACTCGAGGCCGAGAACGACGTCGACAGTGTCGGTCTTTGCCGTCAACATCACGATCGGCACTCCCGAATCCGCACGTAGAACTCGGCACACGTCGATGCCGTTCATTCCTGGAAGCATCAAATCCAGCAACACCAGATCGGGTCGGTTCTCGCGAACCGCGGCCAGAGCTTGAGTGCCGTCACCGACGACGAAAGGCTCGAAACCCTCGCCACGAAGGACGATGGTGAGCATTTCGGCCAGAGCCGAATCGTCGTCGACTACAAGAATCCGGGGCTTCATGTTCCTATGGTGTCACTTTCATGCTGTCAGATGTCTCATTGACCAGGTGCGCGGCGAGTTGGGTCGGATCGACGTCGCCGTCGATCACCTCCCACGATGACACCCAGTTCGCGGCGGCCAACCCACAATAGGCCGCCGAAGTCCTGCTTTGAAGCGAGGAGTCACGCTCGTAGGAGTCTCTGACGCGCGTCGAATCCTCTTTCTCACGTGCCGCAGCACGCTCGGCGGCGAGCTCCACGGGGACGTCCAACAGGATCTGCACATCAGGAATCGGCACCCCGAATCGCTCGAATTCGAGAGCTCGAATCCATTCGACACCAGCGCCGTCGGCCTGCTCTTCGAGCCGTGCGGCAGTGTATGCGGCATTCGAGGCAACATATCGGTCCAACAGAACGACATCGTTGTGCGAGAGCAGCTTTCGGATCATCTCTGCCGCATCCCGTCGATCCAGGGCGAACAGCAAAGCCATCGCGTGCACACTCTCAGCGGTATCACCGTGCTCACCTCGCAACGCCTCGGCAGCGAGATCGGCATGAACCGACAATCCGTACCGCGGAAACCCGACGCGAGCAACCTCGCGGCCCTCGCGCTCCCACGCCGAGACGAGCCGACGGGCCAGGGTGTTCTTGCCCGCCCCGTCGACTCCCTCGATCACCAGCAATTTTCCCACTGCTACCGCGTCCGGATCAGTAGCGGTAGTGCTCGGGCTTGTACGGGCCCTCGACGTCGACGTTGATGTATTCGGCCTGCTCCTTGGTGAGCTTGGTGATCGTGCCACCGAGTGCCTCTACGTGGATGCGAGCAACCTTCTCGTCGAGGTGCTTCGGCAGGCGGTACACCTCGTTGTCGTACTCGCTCGGCTTGGTCCACAGTTCGATCTGCGCGATGACCTGGTTGGAGAAACTGTTGCTCATCACGAACGACGGATGACCCGTGGCATTGCCGAGGTTCAACAGTCGGCCTTCCGACAGAACGATGATCGAATGGCCATCGGCGAACTGGAACTCGTCGACCTGCGGCTTGATGTTGATCCGCGTGACGTCCTTCGCGCGCTCGAGACCGGCCATATCGATTTCGTTGTCGAAGTGGCCGATGTTGCCCAGAATCGCCTGGTGCTTCATCCGCTGCATGTGCGCGAACGTGATGATGCCGAGGTTGCCCGTCGAGGTGATCACGATGTCGGCCTTCTCGATGAACTCCTCTACGGTTCGCACGTCGAACCCGTCCATGAGTGCCTGGAGCGCATTGATCGGATCGGCTTCGGTGACCGTGACGCGAGCACCCTGGCCCTTCAGTGCTTCGGCGCAGCCCTTACCGACGTCGCCGTAGCCACAGACCAGAACCGCTTTGCCGCCGATGAGGACGTCGGTGCCGCGGTTGATTCCGTCGATCAACGAGTGGCGAGTGCCGTACTTGTTGTCGAACTTGCTCTTGGTGACCGAGTCGTTGACGTTGATCGCCGGGAAGGTCAATTCGCCTGCGGCAGCGAACTGGTAGAGCCTCAGCACGCCGGTGGTCGTCTCTTCCGTGACGCCCTTGACCGATGCCGCGATCTCGCTCCACTTGGTCTTCGACTCTTCGAGCGAGCGGCGCAACAGGCCGAGGAACACCTGGTACTCGTCCGAGTCCTGGTCTTCGTCGGTGGGAGGAACGACGCCGGCCTTCTCGAACTGAGCGCCACGAAGCACGAGCATCGTTGCGTCACCGCCGTCGTCGAGAATCATGTTGGGAGGCTGCGGGGTCCCGTCAGCGGCTGCCGGCCACGTCAGCATCTGCTCAGCGGCCCACCAGTAGTCCTCGAGGGTCTCGCCCTTCCACGCGAAGACCGGAACGCCCTTGGGCTCCTCGACACTCCCGTACGGTCCGACCACTACAGCAGCGGCCGCATGATCCTGGGTGGAGAAGATGTTGCACGACGCCCAGCGAACCTCGGCGCCGAGGGCGACCAGGGTTTCGATGAGCACGGCAGTCTGCACAGTCATGTGGAGCGATCCCGATACTCGAGCGCCCTTGAGAGGCAACACGTCGGAGTATTCGCGACGGAGTGCGATCAGACCGGGCATTTCGTGTTCGGCGAGGCGGATCTCCTTACGGCCGAACTCCGCCAGCGACAGGTCTGCGACCTTGAAGTCGATTCCACCGAGGTTGTCCGCGGTGAGTGCCGATCCTGTGGCCGAACGATCATCCGGCGTTACTGAGGTGGTCATCTTGCCTCTCCTGATTGCGTGAAGTTCTCATTCAGGCTATCGGGTCTACGCGCCAAGGGTTCGCGCTACCTGCTTTTGGTCATCCGGGCAGTTGCGCATCCGGGCGCTGCGTATGTCCGAAGAATCTTCTCGCGCTTACGGGGAAGGATGTTCGCTCTGCTCACGTCGCCGTCGTAGTGCGCGACCACTCGCGGATCCATGACCCGACGCCACAGCGGTGGGAACGCCGCCATCATCACCATCGTTGCGTATCCGGCCGGCAACTGTGGTGCCTCGTCGCACGTACGAAGAACCTGATAGCGCTTGGACGGATTGGCATGATGATCACTGTGCCGCTGCAGGTGATAGAGAAAAATATTCGTGCACAATCGGTCACTGTTCCAGCTGTGCCGTGGTGAACACCTGACGTAACGCCCCCGAGCGTTCTTTTCCCGAAGCAATCCGTAGTGCTCGACATAGTTGACTGTTTCCAACAACAAGAAACCGACGACCGCCTGCAGCGCGAGGTACGGCAGAACTGCGGGCCCGAATACCAGTGCCAGCAGCGCGAACAGCACCGCACTCATCAACCATGAATGCAGAAGGTTGTTTCGGATACTCCAGGGTCGGATGCTCCCGCGAGCCAACCTCTGCGTTTCCAGATGCCACGCCGATATCAACCCCAGAACCACACTGCGAGGCAGGAAGGTCCACAGATTCTCCCCGAGCCGTGAACTGGCTGGATCATCTGGCGTTGCCACTTTGACGTGATGTCCCCGGTTGTGTTCGACGAAAAAATGGCCGTAGAAGGTCTGCGTCAAGGCAACTTTGGCAAGCCAACGTTCGTGCTGTTCGACGCGGTGGCCCAACTCGTGTGCCGCATTGATCCCAGTTCCGGCGACGAGGCCGACCGTGACGGCCAGACCGATCCTGTCGATGATCGTCAAATCTCCGAAAGCCCACATCCAACACGCGACCAGCAACGTGAAGAACTGGATGGGCAGAAATGCATAGGTGCACCATCGATAGAACTTGTCTTCCTGCATGGACGACGCGTCTGTGTCGGACGGATTGTCACCGTCCTCACCTGCCACCTTGTCGAGGACCGGGATGATCACGAAGAAGACCATCAAGCCGCTCCACCAAAATATCGGCATGCCGGTCCACAAAACCAGTTGCGAAGGCAGCAAAGCCGAAGCGGGCGCAAGCAGACCGAGCAGCCAGAGGTACCGCTTGTAGCCTCGCCGGCTTTTCGCGATGGCAGGCTGCGCACCGCTGATCGACGGTGTATCGCGCGGTGGAGTGGACACATGCGACGCGCTCGACGCCTCGCGCTCGTGGCCTAGGGCAACACCGGGAGGAACGCTACCGACGGAGACCTCGTCCACAACCGCGCAGTTACGACCGACCTGGCTCAACCCACACCCCCTGAAACTCGACCCGAAGTTGGTTCGAGGAGCCCATAACATACCTACTGCCCCGTAAAAGGGTTATCCGAGCGCGCTGGCGCGCTATTTCGAGTCACGTTCGTTGGCCGCTTCGCGCGCACGAATTGTCTTGTCTGCGTTCTTCCGGCTGTAGGCGAAGTAGATTACGACGCCGATTGCCATCCAGACCACGAACCTGATCCACGTCTCGACCGAAAGATTGACCATCAGCCACACGCACGAGGCCACCGCCAGAATCGGAATCAGCGGCATCAGGGGAACCTTGAATCCGCGAGGAAGGTCCGGACGCGTTCGCCGGAGCACAACCACGCCGATCGACACGAGGACGAAGGCGAACAGCGTGCCGATGTTCACCATTTCTTCGAGGGTGCCGATCGGAAAGAATGCCGCAAGAACCGACACCACGCCGCCGACGAGCAGCGTGATTCGTACCGGGGTGCCCCTCGAGCCGGTACGTGCCAATGAATGTGGGACGAGACCGTCACGCGACATGGCGAACAGCACTCGGGTCTGCCCGAGCATCAAGACCATGACTACCGTCGTCAATCCGGCCAGTGCGCCGAACGAAATAACGTTCTTTGCCCAATCGAGGCCGTTGAGTGCGAATGCCGTCGCGAGCGTGGAGTCGTCACCAGCGAGTTCGGTGTAGTTCACCATCCCGGTCAGCACGAGCGTCACGGCGACGTAGAGGACCGTCACGATGGCAAGGGACCCGAGAATTCCACGAGGCAAAGCCTTCTGTGGGTTCCTGGTTTCCTCCGCAGTCGTGGCGACCACGTCGAACCCGATGAACGCGAAGAAGACGAGGCTGGCAGCGGCCAGCAACCCGTACCACCCGAAGGTGCTACTTCCCGCGCCCGTGACGAAGGACAACAGCGACTGGTGAATGCCCTCTGCGGTGGAGCCACCCTGGGAGGGAGGAATGTATGGAGAGTAGTTCTCCGATTTGATGTAGAACGCGCCGACAACGACCACGAGCAACACGACAGCGACCTTGATCGCGGTGACCACCAACGACACCCGAGACGACAACTTGGTACCGCTGACGAGTAGGACCGTGATGATGAGGACGATCACCAACGCACCCCAGTCGAAATCGAGCGAACCGATCTTCACGATCGGCGATGCCGACCCGATGACCTCACCGAGATACAGCGACCACCCCTTCGCTACCACCGACGACGCCAGCGCGAACTCGAGGATCAGGTCCCACCCGATGATCCATGCGACGAACTCGCCGAAGGTCGCGTACGAAAAGGTGTATGCACTTCCCGCCACCGGGACGGTCGAGGCGAACTCTGCGTAGCAGAGCGCGGCCAGCCCACACGCGACTGCAGCGAGAAGAAATGCCAACGACACCGAGGGACCGGCAACGTTTCCTGCTGTGCGCGCGGTGAGCGTGAAGATTCCGGCCCCGATGACCACAGCCACACCGAACACAGTGAGGTCCCACGAAGTGAGATCCTTCCGGAGTTTGGTATCCGGCTCGTCGGTGTCCTTCATGGACTGCTCTACGGACTTGGTCCTGAACAGGCCTGTCGTTCGCAGAGCCTTCTTCGGCCGATCTTCGGTCATCGCGTGTGTTCCACCTGTCGAGATCGGGTCAATGACGGTATTCGGCTTGCGCCTTGCTCACACGCCCCTTGGAGCCCCTGTGTACACCCTAGAGGAATGGAGCTCTTACACGGACGGTTCCAGTATCGGGCGAAAGGTTACCCGACGGTCGCGAAGAATATCTCGGCGTCTCCCCATCGCGCCGCGGCAGTGAACGCTGGATCCGCCGCAGAAATCCACACAGCCGAACCCTGCTCGAGCACCAACTCGCGGTCACCGTCGTCCACGACGACCCGCCCCTTGGTGCACAGCAGGATCGACGGCCCGTCGCTGTCCGACTTCACCGAAGAGCCGTTCGACAACGCGACGCGGCTCAACGCGAATTCCGGCGCTGGTGTCTCGTAGCGGGCGACGGTGTCTCTCATGTCCGGCTCCGCTTCGAGGATCTTCACCTCCGATGGCTGGAAATCCAGAATCCGTAGAAGTTCCGGTACATCCACATGCTTGGTTGTCAGGCCACCGCGCAACACGTTGTCGGAGTTAGCCATGATCTCCACACCCGTACCGGCCAGGTAGGCGTGCAGGTTGCCCGCATCGAGAAAAATACCTTGGCCGGGGGTCAACGTAATTCTGTTGAGCAGCAACGCCGCCAGCACTCCCGCATCACCCGGATAGGACTCTCCGAGTTCGAGAAGTGTTCTTGCCTCCGCGACGAATTCGCCGCCGTCGGACTGTGCCCGAGTCGAGAGGTACTCGATGCACCCGTCGGCGACCAGCGGCAACAAGGCATCGAGGGCAGGTCCGGGCAAGGTGATCCAGGAAGTGAACACTGTCCGCAAGCCGGCATCGTCCGGTTGGTCGGCCAGAAGTGATCGATATCCGGACAGCGCGTCCACGTTCAGCGCGTCGATGAACTCGACGGTTCGCCGCGGACACCTGAATCCGGCAAGTGCGTGGAACTCGGTCAACGCAACGATCAGCTCAGGTTTGTGGCTCGCATCGCGGTAGTTCCGCAACGAAGAATCGATCGGAATTCGTGCTGACTCTTCGCGCGCGAATCCCTCGGCAGCTTGCGTCGCGCTCGGATGGGCCTGCAGCGACAGGGGTTCGTCGGCGGCAAGCAATTTCAGCAGAAACGGCAGCCTCCCCCGGTAGGTCGCGGACGTATCGGCTCCAAGCTCGAGAGCCGGGTTCTCGTCGATGACGCTGAGCAGCGACCGCGTCGAGGTGCCGTCGTCGATCATTGCTGGATCTGCGGGGTGTGCCCCCAGCCAGATCTCGGCTTCCGGATGTTCGGACGGAACCGGCCTGCCTCGCAAAGCTGCAAGAACAGTCCTCGATCCCCACGCATACGACCTGACTGCACCGAGCAGTGGTTGCACTATTATCCGCCCATCAAATGTAGATACGCGGCAGCCATTTCCAGCCGCGTCGCCAATACTGCCGTTGCCCCTAGTTCACCGGCCGCGTGCGAGGTGTTTCCTGCACCGTCCCGACCTTCGCGCCGGTAACCTCCGGCACCGTCCACAGATTCCGATGCCGATCCGAAATCGATTCTCCCCCGATCGAACTCGGGTAAGCCCGCCGTGATCACGATCGAGTCCGGTAGGGCAGCCGTCCGACGCTCGGCCAACGCGGCGAAAGAATCCGATGCCAAGACGACTACTCGAATCGCTTGTTCGGGCCGGGGGCCGTCGAACTCTTCGTCATGGAAGAAAGCATCGTATTCGACGGGTGCTGCGCCGCTTGGTCGACCGGAGGACGCGACGGCGGCGATGACATCGGAAAGTTCACTCGCCCCTGCCACGACGCCTGCAGCCCGCAGCAAAACCTCACTACCGTGTCGGGCCAATTCGACGTCGACGGCTCCCACACCGGACAGCACAACCCTGCTGCCTGAGATCTGAGCGGCAAGCGACTTCGCCGGGTTGTGAAAAACCTCGTGCGAGGGATGATTTCGAGCCGCCTCGGCGTCGAGAAGATCTGCAACTTCGGACAAATCGGGCAGCAAGGACCGATATGCACCGTCCGACACAGCGGCAAGAACTGCCGTCCCAGCAGCCAGGTAGCGCATCAACGTGTTGTGTTCGCGCACAGCGACCCTCGGGGGAAGGAACACAGCGCGGCCTGCCGCAGCAGAGCGCAGCGGTCCCTCGTCCGGGGTGACGAGAACAGTCTCGGCCCCGCGGCGGACGGCTGCGGATGTCGATTCTGCGAGCCGTGGGTCTCCAGCGTCGTCGCCGGAGACGACAACTACGTCGAGCGGACCGACCCACAGCGGCGTCGTCGCGGCGTGCACAAGCGGAAAACCGATGCGTGCACCGATCGCGGCGATGAGCATGGACGCGGCCCTACCTGCGCGACCTTCACCCGCAACGAAAACAACGCTGCGAGGACGAAGATCGCCCAGCCGTTCGGCTACGGACTCCTCGACCGCTGCACTCGTCGCACGGACCTGCGCGCCTGCCAATGCGGCGCTGCGCAGGGCCCCGTCGGTATCGGCGGCGGCAAGTGCGGCAGGGTCATCCAAATTCAGCAGAGACGACGGAGCTGTCATGGCTGTCTGCACCGTCCTTTCCTTACCGACGTCCACTCACCGATCGAGTGCGTTCGTATGTGCGAGCGTCTCCTAGCCCACTATTCCAGTTGTCCTCGCACTATGCCCAATATCTCGGAGGTCAAAGCATCCACATCTTCACTGGTGCGAGCTTCGACGTTGAGGCGCAACAGCGGTTCGGTATTCGACGCCCGGAGATTGAACCAGGCACCGTCCGCGAGATCGATGGTGACACCGTCCAATCGGTCGACCGATACCGTACGGTCTGCGAAGGCCACGAGCACTGCATTCGTGCGCTCGACGGCATCGTCGACCGTCGAGTTGATCTCCCCCGACGCAGAGTACGACTCGTAGGACTTCATCAACTCCGAGAGCGGTCGATCTGTAGCGCCGAGAGCTGCCAGGACATGCAGCGCCGCGAGCATTCCCGAGTCCGCACCCCAGAAATCGCGGAAGTAGTAGTGGGCGGAGTGCTCACCGCCGAACACAGCACCGGTCTCTGCCATCTGCTGCTTGATGAACGAATGGCCGACCCTGGTTCGCACGGGTTTACCACCGAGTCTGGTCACCAACTCAGGAACCGCATGGGAGGTGATCAGGTTGTAGATCACCGACGCGCCGGGTTCTTTGGCGAGCTCGCGCTCGGCTACGAGCCCGGTCACTGCCGACGGAGAGACCGGATTTCCGAGTTCGTCGACGACGAAGCACCGATCCGCGTCGCCATCGAAGGCCAATCCGATATCGGCACCGGTCTCGCGTACGAACTTCTGTAGGTCGACGAGATTCTTCGGGTCGAGCGGGTTCGCCTCGTGGTTGGGGAAGGTTCCGTCGAGTTCGAAGTAGAGCGGGTAGATGGTGACCGGCAGTGAATCGAATACAGCAGGCACGGTGTGCCCGCCCATTCCGTTTCCGGCATCGACCGCGATCTTGACATCGGATACCTGAGACAGATCGACGAGGTCACGAACAAAAGTGGCGTACTCGACCAGAACATCACGGTCCGAGGTGGTTCCCGGTGTCCCATCGTATTCTGGAACACCGTCGACCAGCTCTGCCTTGATCGTGCCGAGACCGGTGTCCTGCCCTACCGGCTTCGCTCCCGCGCGACACAGCTTGATGCCGTTGTACTCGGCAGGATTGTGACTAGCGGTGAACATGGCACCAGGGCAATCCAGAACACCCGATGCGAAGTAGAGCTGATCGGTCGAGGCAAGGCCGATGTGGACGACATCGAGGCCCTGTGAGGTGACTCCGTCGGCAAATGCCCTCGACAACTCCGGCGACGATGCGCGCATGTCGTGGCCGACCACGACCTGGGTGACGGATTTCTCACGGACCAATCGCGCGAACGATGCGCCGACGTCTCGCACGAAGCCTGCGTCGATCTGCTCGCCCACCACCCCTCGTACGTCATAGGCCTTGATGACTGCATTGACGGACTCGGCAGTTCGTGCCACGAACGACTCCTCGTGAATTTCGGTGGGGTGAGCGGTAGAGACGAGCCACTGCGGCCCAGCCCTTGCACTTCGGACATCGACTTCTCGAGTCGAATCTGTCACAACTCGATGCGTCGAGCGCGAGAAAACCGACCAGTTGTGACCGACCCCATGCGACCGAACGGAACGAAACAATCGCCGAGTACGACACCGGAACATCCAACGGAACAAAAGGCCGAAACCCCGGGTCGGACGCGGGGTTTGACCAGCATTCAGGACGTGGGATCGGGAAGCACCCGTAGGTGACCCCGTCGGCCGGTCCGTGCCGGCGCCGAAGTCCGACGATCTCCAACTACGTCAGCGCGAATGTCCCGTTCTCGAGCTCGATCCGTCGACTCGGTGTCCTCGCGTCGGACACGATCGCCGCGGCCTGCTTCGCGAACGGCTTCTGCCAGGGCCGTCAAGTCGTCCTCGTCGGGCGTCGTCGTAGTGAAGCCACCCTCGTAGCGCACCATTTCCCAGCCCTTGGGCGCAGTGGTGGTCACAGCGTGCACCTCACACAGGTCCCATGAGTGGGGTTCCGCGACAGTAGCAAGTGGTCCCACGACGGCAGTCGAGTCCGAATAGACATACGTGAGCGTCGCGACGGCCGAACGGCTACACCCGGGCCTGCAGCATCCACGCAGTGATCTCACGAGCAAGAGACTATCCCTCGACTCCGACTGCACGCCGCCCGACACACCGCGAAGGGGCGGGCGATAACCTTGGGCATGGCTCGAACTGGCTCCGGACGACAACCGACCTCTCGATCTGCGGACCGTCGCGGCCGCGGAGTTCGCGGCCCGGTGCTTCCCTCGAATGTTCCGGGGCACCGATCGCGTGCCGACAAATTCGACCGCGTCGTTCTGGAGGCATTCGCTCGCATCGACCACAAGTGGCACGAGCGGTTGGAGAGGCTGGACATCGCAGTCGACGAAGTGCCCAAAATCAGGGCCATAGATCCCGAATCGGTCACGTGGCCTCCCGAGGTGGTAGCGGAGGGGCCCGTTCCGCTGTCGAGGCTGGTGCCGGCGGGCATCGACAAGCGCGGCGAATCCACACGCGCACGGATCGTGTTGTTCAGGCGCCCCTTGGAGCGACGCGCCAAGCACCCGGAGGATCTGGAAGATCTTCTCTACGAAGTGCTCGTCGAACAGGTTGCGACCTACTTGGGGGTCGACCCCGACACTGTCGACCCGGGCATGGAAGAAGGACGTTAGCCGAAGGACTCGGCACGTAGCTCGATCTAGCTGATACCCCGCTTGAGCCGACGACGCTCCCGCTCCGACAGTCCTCCCCAGATTCCGAAACGCTCGTCCTTGGCGAGCGCGTACTCCAGGCATTCGCCCTTCACATCGCAACCGAGGCAGATGCGTTTTGCTTCGCGAGTCGATCCACCCTTCTCGGGGAAAAAAGCTTCAGGATCGGTCTGCGCGCAGAGCGCACGCTCTTGCCACTGATCTTCGATCTCCTCGAACATTCGATCGAATCCAGCGACCATGCTCAAGAACGGCTTCTCCGGAACACGAACTGGCAGAGCGGTTCCCTCCTCCAGAGTGTCGCCTTCGTCCACGACATCCTCGGAATCGTGATCGACACCGACGACGCTGGAATCCATTGAACCTGAATGGATATCATCCAGATCGTCCGCATCTTCAGCCCCGAATTCGCGACCGAGTGCCACGTCACCTGTAGCCACATCGACAGCAAACGCATCCGAGCGGCCACCTGTTACATTTGCCGCAAAAGTCTTGTCATTCATACGGTTCCCGCAGTCGCCTCGTGCCGCGCGTGCTCGGGAATCGGTCTGCGACGCGTAGCTGACTACGCTGAGGTGAGCCTGGGGTTCGCCCCGATGTTCACGTGCCTCGTACTGGTCGTACATCGCTTCAGCCTCCTCACCATTCGATAGCACAGAAATTTCCGGTCGATTCCGAATACCCTGCCCCGCGCCGATATTCGTACCCATACCCCAACCATCGACTTTCAACACACGCTCCGGCATACTTGACTTCAGATGGGAACGAGTGTTCGAATCAAGGGCCACTCCAAGCGAACTCGCCTGACGCTCGGGGAATGACATAAATGTGATTAGACACGCCGGAGTAGGTTGCGGTCAAGCCGATACGGGATATTGCAATACCATCTCGAGACCGGAATCGGCCCTCTCCCCGAATAATGGCCTGTCGTCGGCGTGTCGCGCCCCGAAAAACGCGCCGAAACCGGGACGGGGTCCGGGTTTCACCGCATCTGCGCCGCCGAGGAGGCGGGCGCCGACCGATCGATTCGACCGAGAGCCTAGGCTCTGAATCTGTGAAAGTGACTGTCTTGGTCGGTGGAGTCGGCGGAGCCCGGTTCCTCCAGGGCCTCAAAACACTGCTCGGGGACGACGACGAGATTACGGCGATCGTCAATGTCGGAGACGACGTGTGGATGCACGGTTTGCGCATCTGCCCCGACCTCGACACCTGTATGTACACCCTCGGCGACGGAATCGATACCGAGCGTGGTTGGGGACGCATCGCGGAGACTTGGCACGCGCGTGACGAACTCGCCGCGTACGGAGCCGACCCGGATTGGTTCGGACTCGGAGACAGAGACATTGCCACACATCTCATCCGGAGCCGGATGCTCAGGACTGGATATCCGCTCTCGGCGGTGACCGAGGCACTGTGCAATCGATGGAAGCCAGGCGTGCGACTCCTACCGGTGACCGACGACCGGAGCGAGACCCATGTCGTCGTCACCGACCCGGACGAAAAAGACGGGGACACTCAGCGAGCAATCCACTTTCAAGAGTGGTGGGTTCGCTACCGAGCACAGATTCCGACACACAGCTTCGCCAATATCGGTGCCGAGCAAGCGAGTCCGGCGCCCGGGGTCCTCGATGCCCTCGCCGGCGCCGACGCCGTGATCCTGGCTCCATCCAATCCGGTGGTAAGCGTCGGAGCGATCCTCGCTGTCCCCGGAATCCGCAGTGCGCTACGTACGACGTCGGCCAAGGTTGTCGGCCTGTCGCCGGTGGTGGACGGAAAGCCGTTGCGCGGGATGGCAGACGAATGTCTGACCGTCATCGGTGTCGAGACGTCCGCCGAGGCCGTCGGACGTCACTACGGCGCACGATCGGACACCGGTATCCTCGACGCATGGTTGATCCATTCGACCGATCAGGCCACCATTCCCGGCGTTGACGTCCACAGCGTGCCGTTACTGATGACCGACCCCGAAACGACCGCCCTGATGGCAGCAGCGGCACTTCGTTCGGCTGGACTCGAGCTGTGACCGAACCGATTCCGACCGACCATGCTCCTGGCGGCAGCATCGAGATCATCCCGGTGACCGGGTTACCGGAGTTTCGGCCGGGCGACGATGTTGCATCCTCGATAGCCGCGTGCGCACCGTGGATTCGCAACGACGACATAGTGGTGGTCACCAGCAAGATCGTGTCCAAGGCCGAAGGTCGACTGGTCGACGCACCACTGGATCCAGAAGAACGAGATGCCGCACGAAGACGGTTGGTCGAGCAGGAAGCAGTTCGGATCGTTGCTCGCAAGGGCCGAACACTGATCACCGAGAATCGTCTCGGGATAGTGCAGGCCGCCTCTGGAATCGACGGATCCAACGTCGATCGGGCCGAATTGGCTCTTCTCCCACGAGATCCGGATGCAAGCGCTGCCGCCATACGAGCGGCACTGGCGTCTTCGCTCGGTGTCGACGTGGGAGTCGTCATCACCGACACCATGGGTCGCGCGTGGCGTATCGGCCAGATCGATGCCGCGATCGGCTCGGCCGGCCTCGCCGTGATCCATGGCTATGCCGGCGCCGAGGACGCCCAAGGTAACGAGTTGATCGTGACCGAAGTCGCTGTCGCCGACGAGATCGCTGCGGCAGGTGATTTGGTCAAGGGAAAGCTCGGTGCCGTTCCGGTTGCCGTCGTGCGTGGCCTGAAGCCGGTCGACAACGGCACCGGCGCAAGAGATTTGGTGCGCGGCGGTGAGGAAGACCTTTTCTGGCTCGGTACCACCGAGTCGATCGACAGGGGCCGCCGGGAGGCTCTTCTCGTTCGCCGCTCGGTTCGGTCCTTCACCGGCGAATCGGTGGATCCCGAGGAGATACGCGGCGCCGTCGCCGAAGCACTGACCGCTCCCGCGCCGCATCACACCCATCCGGTTCGATTCGTATGGGTACGCACCCCGGCTGTGCGCACCCAGCTGTTGAACAAGATGAAGGACCAGTGGCGTGAGGACCTCCGCTCGGACGGGTACACCGACGAGCAGATAGAGCGCCGAACTTCGCGCGGTGACATCCTGTTCGATGCGCCCGAAATCGTGATCCCCTTCTGCGTACCCGATGGGGCACACACGTACTCCGACGAGCGCCGAAGCCGAGCCGAAGAGACGATGTTCACCGTTGCCGTCGGCGCCGCGGTGCAAGGGCTACTCGTGGCGCTGGCGGTGCGAGGACTCGGTAGCTGTTGGATCGGCTCGACAATTTTCGCTGCAGACTTGGTACGCACCGAGTTGGGCGTGCCTCCCGACTGGAAAGCCCTGGGCGCCATCGCAATCGGCCACCCTGACAGTCCTGCTGAGGTACGGAAGCCACACCCATTGGGCGACGAACTGCTGGAGATGTGAGATGAGTTCGGGGACGCTTCGACATTCCGCCACCACGGTGCTCGAGCAGTGGCGGACGAGCCAGTGGCACGAGGATTCGCTCCGCCACACGATGCTCGCCTTCATCGACAGCAATGCCGACGCGTGCCTGCGAGCCAACGAAGCTGGGCACCTCACCGCATCTTCACTGGTACTCGACGCGGAGGGCCGCAATGTCCTTCTCACCCTGCACCCGCGGGTAGGCCGTTGGATCCAGCTGGGCGGCCATTGCGAGGAATACGACGACACGGTGGTCGACGCCGCGTTGCGTGAAGCTCGGGAAGAGTCCGGTATCGAAGATCTCGACATCGACACCGCGCTGTTGTCCGCGCACACGCACCCGATCACCTGCTCGCTCGGCAAGGCCACCCGGCACCTCGACCTGCGGTTCCTGGTGCGCGCCCCCGTCGGGGCCCAGGCCGTCCGAAGTGCGGAATCCACGGACCTGCGCTGGTGGCCCGTCGATGCACTTCCCGACACCGCCGAGAAGGACACGATCGCCCATCTCGTCGAACTCGCGCTACTGCGCTAGCGACATCAGACGTCGGTGGAGAACCTGACTCCGCCGTCGGGCAACTTGACCCCTGGCCACACTCTGGCGCCACGAAGCAGTTCACAGCGGGCACCGATGTCGGCTCCGTCGCCGATGATGGCATCACGGATCAGTGCGCGCGGTCCGATACGTACACCGAATCCCAGGATCGAACGCTCCACGACTGCACCGGCTTCGACGACAGCACCGTCGAACACGACCGCACCGTCGAGACGTGCGCCGGCGCCGATCTCGGCGCCACGGCCGATGACAGTGCCACCGATCAGTAGCGCACCCGGAGCAACGCCCGCGCTGGGGTGGACGAGGGATTCGCCTCGCGTGCCGTTCAACGCCGGCGATGGAGCGATGCCTCGCACGAGATCCGCCGAGCCCTGAACGAAGTCTTCCGGGGTTCCCATGTCACGCCAGTAGGCACTGTCCACGTGGCCGAAGACGCGTCGGCCGTCGGCGAGAAGGGCTGGGAACACCTCCCGCTCGACCGATACCGGTCGATCATGCGGAATGGTCTCGATGATCTCACGCTTGAATACGTAGCAACCAGCATTGATCTGGTCCGTCGGCGGATCCTGAGCCTTCTCGAGGAACGCTGTCACTCGCCCGTCGGCATCGGTCGGAACACAACCGAAGGCACGAGGATCTCCGACGCGCACGAGATGCAGCGTCACATCGGCCTCGGTCCGCTCATGGGTGTCCAGGACGGCGGTCAAGTCGGTTCCGCCGAGGACGTCTCCGTTGAACACGACGACGTTGTCTGCCCGCAACCTCGGTAGAACGTTGCGAATACCGCCTCCGGTGCCCATGGGCTCGGTCTCGGTGACGTACTCGAGTTCGATACCGAGCGACGAGCCGTCACCGAAGTAGTCCTCGAATACCTCGGCTTTGAACGATGTCCCCAAAACCACGTGATCGATTCCGGCAGCCTTGATACGGGCGAGCAGATGCGTCAGGAAAGGCAACCCGGCAGTCGGCAACATGGGCTTCGGGGCCGACAGTGTGAGTGGCCGCAGGCGAGTTCCTTTGCCGCCCACAAGGATTACGGCATCTGTGTTGGAGCGGGTTTCAGCTGACATGGTCGGCCTCTCTATTCTCGTCGATCTGTCGCTGTCGAAGTGCCGCAGCCACAACCACCTTCGAGCGCACCGCCAGGCCCGCTCGCAGAACCCATCGTATGGGAGCCTGCCACGGATGGGGGTGCCGGTCTGCCTGAAACCTGTACGCACTCGTGTGATGCGCCGGCAGCATCAACTCTGGATGTCGTCCTGCCGCATGGCCTTTGGTGTGGGTGATTTCCACGTCGGGCACGTAGACATTCAGCCATCCGGCGGTTCCGAGTCGATCTCCCAAGTCGACGTCCTCCATATACATGAAGTAACGGGAGTCGAACCCGTTGACGGAATCGAAAGCGGCACGACGAAGCAAAAGGCAAGATCCGGACAACCAGCCGACAGCGCGTTCGGTCACCGCCTCGTTGTCCTGCCGATAACGTTGCGTCCACGGATTGCCCGGCCAGATTTTGCCGAGGACAGCATGTCCGACACCTGAGGTGAGGTCCGGAACTGCGCGAGCAGACGGGTACCTGGTGCCGTCGGGTTCACGGATGAGAGGCCCGAGCGCACCCGCACGAGGCCATCGCTCCGCCGCGGCAAGCAAACCGTCGAGAGATCCGGGATGCCACCGCACATCGGGATTGGCGACGACAACGAACTCGATGTCGTCGTCGAGTTCGGCTACCGCGCGGTTGACTGCCCCGCCGTAGCCGAGATTGGCTCCGGTTCGAAACAACCTCACATGCGGGTAGCGCGCGTCCGCGGCCTCGACGCTTCCATCGGTCGACCCATTGTCGGCCATGATGACGAGTGGCACCTCCTCTGTTGCCGAAGCGAGGGAGGAGAGGAATTGATCCAGATACTTCCCGGGGGAATAGGTCACCGTGACGACGGCCAGCTTGGAACTCACGCGGGCCAGACTAACCGGCGAAGTCGGTATTGCCTCACCTCGCGCCGGCACGTACCTCACCCAACGCATCGGTGAGTGCTGCGCGCCACGGCCGCAGGGGGGTGAGGCCGGCAGCTGTCCAAGCATCAGCAGACAACACCGAGTACGACGGCCGGGGGGCAGGGCGCACGAACTCGGCACTCGAGCAAGCCAACACGCGTTCCGGGTCTGCACCCGCGCCGGCGAAAACAGCACGTGCCAGTTCGTACCAGCTTGCTGTCCCGGTATTGGTCAGATGAAGAATCGGTCGCCCGCTCGACGGCGAAGCAGCGAGTTCGAGCAATCCGGACGCGAGATCACGGGAATAGGTCGGTGATCCGATCTGATCGTTCACCACCGACACGGTGTCTCGTTCACGTTCGAGGCGCAGCATCGTCGAGACGAAGTCCGACCCGGTTCCGGTGTAGACCCAGGCCGTACGCACGACCATCGCCGAGGGCAACACGCGTAGGACAGCCTCCTCACCGGCTAGCTTGGTGCGTCCGTAAGCGCTGCGCGGGGCCGTCTGGGATCGAGGGAGGTACGGGGAAGTCGCGGTACCGTCGAACACATAGTCGGTCGAGACGTGGACGAGGCGCGCGCCGACCCGTGCACATGCAATCGCCAGGTTCTCCGGACCCTCTGCGTTGACCTTCGACGCTGTTGCTTCGTCCGATTCGGCAGCATCGACCGCGGTATAGGCGGCGCAGTTGATCACCACCATGCCCGGCTCGACGGCGTCGGCAACTGCCCTCGCGTCGGTGATGTCCAGCTCTGCGCTGGTCACACCGATCGTCGTGTCGCTGCTCGCACTGCTGCTGTTGTTCGAAAGGTGCAGTATCTGCCGGCCGAGCTGTCCGCCCGCTCCGGTCACAAGAGTTTTCGCCACAGTTGCAAAGTGTGGCACGCCGCCCGTGCTTGAGCGAGACGGTGACACTTCACAAGTAACCTGACTGGTCGGGGCGAGAAATGCGTAGAACAAGAGTGGAGAGGTCAACAGGTGCAACGAGAGTCTGACGGATCGCGAGGCGAGCGGCGGTCCTCAGCGCGGCGTCGCGACCCTGGGCGACGCCCTGCTCGGGGGCGCACTCGGCCGCCGTACCCCAGCGACCGCCCCAGCGAGGACGGGAGTGCGGTCGGCAAACCTGAAAACGGAAGGCCGACCGAGAGGCCAGGCGTTCCTCGGATGGTGATCGCGGCAATGTCCGTTCTCGTGCTGGTCGTGACAGGTTTCGCTTGGCGAAGCGTCGACGACCTTCGTTCGAACATCGCTACGGCAGGGCGCCTCGGTCTAGGTGGTGGCTCCGACGGCGCCGTGGACATCCTCATGGTCGGCACCGACAGCCGCACCGACGCGCACGGCAATGCACTGACGCAAAGCGAGCTCGATTCACTGCGCGCCGGTGACGAGGTGGCATCGAACACCGACACGATCGTGCTCATACGCGTACCGAACGACGGTTCTTCGGCAACAGCGATCTCGATACCCCGGGATGCGTACGTCGAGGTTCCGGGAATCGGAAAGTCCAAGATCAACGCGGCCTACGGCGCAACGAAGGAAAACAAGCGCCTCGAACTCGTCGAACAGGGTGTGGCCGATACGGATGCGGACTCACAGTCGACCGAAGCCGGCCGTGAGGCGCTCATCGAGTCGGTGGCCGATCTGACGGGGGTCACCGTGGATCATTACGCCGAGGTGGGTCTGCTCGGTTTCGTGCTCCTGACCGATGCTGTCGGCGGCGTGAACGTGTGCCTCGATGCCCCGGTGGACGAGCCGCTGTCCGGAGCGAACTTCCCCGGCGGAGAGCAGACACTGTCCGGTGCCGACGCATTGAGTTTCGTCCGGCAGCGACACGATCTTCCGCGTGGCGACCTCGATCGAATCGTGCGTCAGCAGGTCTTCATGGCATCACTCGTGCGGAGTGTGCTGAGTGCGAAAACGTTGAGCAATCCGAGCAAGCTGAGTCAGCTCAGCTCCGCGGTCCAACGTTCGGTTGTTCTCGATTCCGATTGGGACATACTACAATTCGCGACACGGTTGCAGGATCTCGCCGGCGGTAAGGTCAAGTTCGAGACCATCCCCGCCGTCGACATCAACGGTGTGACCGATTACGGCGAATCAATTGTCGAGGTCGATCCCGATGCGGTGAAGACCTACGTCGAGGGGCTTCTCGACGGATCTGCCGACGACCAGGACTCTGCACCAGCGACCGACACTCCCACCGTCGATCCGTCGTCGGTGACGGTGGACGTTGCCAACGACAGCGGAATCGACGGACTCGCCAACGGTGTGGCAGCGTCGCTCGGATCACTCGGATACACGAGCGGCTCGATCGGAAACTACGAGGGATCGTCGGTCTCCACCACGACGATTCAGGCGGCCGATCCGGACAGTGACGCAGCGAGATCGGTGGCAACTGCTCTCGGCGGGCTCGAAGTGGCCTCCGACGACACACTGCCGCGCGACACCGTTCGGGTGGTACTGGCCTCGGACTACTCCGGCCCCGGCGCAGACGGCAGCACCACATCCCCGACCACCTCATCCCCAACCACCGAGGAAACGCTCGCGAGCAGTGCAGGCGAATCACCTGCGCCGCCGATCGACGCAGGCTCGGCGGGCCCTGCCTGCGTCAACTGAGCTCCGCTAGGGTTGCGCCTGTGGCCTCAACGTTGACGCAGGAACTGCTCGATCCGATACTCGCGACCGACCCCGCCGGTCCACGGGTGACGTATTACGACGACGGGACGGGTGAACGGGTCGAGGTATCGACGATCACGCTCGCCAATTGGGCTGCGAAGACCGCCAACCTGTTGTGCGACGAGTTCGGTCTCGCACCGGGTGCCAAGGTCAGTGTTCTACTACCCGCCCACTGGCAGAGCGCGGCCGTCCTGCTCGGTGCGTGGTGGGCAGGTGCCGAGGTCGTCCTCACCGCGGATGACACGGCAGAGCTCGCACTCGTGCACGGTTCTCGAATCGACGAGGCCGGCGACATACCCGAAATACTCGCCCTCTCGCTCGACGCGTTCGGCAAACCGGTTCCCGATCTTCCTATCGGTGTGACCGACTACGCCACCTCGGTACGCGTGCATGGAGACCAATTTCGGCCGACTGGCGCTGGCGCTGCTCTCGACGGACGATCGGTCGAGGAAGTGTTGGCGGAGGCACGAACCCGCGCTCACGCACATTCGTTGCAGGCCGGAGACCGCGTGCTCTCGTCGTTGCCGTGGGGTACGACCGAGGAATTGATCGACGGGCTGTTGTCGGTTTTGGTTTCAGGCAGCTCGCTCGTGCAAGTGAACAACCCGGACCCGACGAAGACCGACCGCCGCACCACTACCGAAAAGGTCACCAAGACACTCGGTTAGGACCTGCTCATGTATCCACCGTCGTCGAGGCCTGCTTCGATTTCGAAACGATTCTTCGAGCCCGGATTCCGTAATTCCTCCACCAGGTAGCGAACCGCGAACAGTGGCCCGTATCGAGCCCACTGATCTGCGTGCACCGCCTCATGGCGCAGAACACTGCGCGAGATGTTGGCGCGGGTGAGGTAAGCGGCACCGATGGTCGTGCCTCCGCGACCGAACCCAGCGCGCATTCCCCGACAGACGAAAAGCCGATGCTCGCCATCGAAGGCGATCTCGGCCCGCCACAACGTCGCATAGACGAGAGCAAGGTAAGTGACGGCGGATACCGCGCGCCCCCGAGTGCGAGTGTCCGGCCGCTGGATCGACCATGCGGACACCGGCGCGAAACGCATTACCCGAGGAGTTTGGCGCGCAGTGCCGCGTCCTTGTCGAGCACCATTGCCTCGAGGTCTTGTTGGAACTTCTCGATGCGCGACCGGAGCTCGGGGTCCGAGGCGCCCAGAATGCGAGCAGCGAGGAGTCCTGCGTTTCGGGCACCCCCGATCGACACCGTGGCAACCGGTATCCCGGCGGGCATCTGCACGATCGACAGCAGTGAATCCATACCGTCCAAGTACTTCAAGGGAACAGGTACACCGATGACCGGCAGCGGCGTAGCCGAAGCGACCATACCTGGCAGATGAGCTGCTCCACCGGCTCCGGCGATGATCACGCTGAGCCCCCGCTCGGCGGCGCTCGTCGCATAGTCGAGCATGCGCTTGGGTGTGCGGTGCGCCGAGACGACACCGACCTCGAAGCGAATCCCGAATTCGGCCAATGCGTCCGCTGCGGCCTCCATCGTCGGCCAGTCGGAGTCGCTGCCCATGATGAGGCCGACCTGAGGGCCCAATTGTTCGGTCATTGGTGCGGGTCCCATCCGTCGGTCCATTCTGCGTGCGACATCCAGTGTGCCGCGCGTTCTGCTTTCTCCCGGACAGCGGCCACGTACGCCTCGTCCGATGCTTGCCCGTTCGGTGCTCCGAGTACGTTGACATGGCCGATCTTGCGGGCTTCGCGCTCGCTCTTGCCATAGAGGTGCACCTTGGCGTCCGGCATCCGCGCGAAGAGGTGATGAAGCCGTTCGTCCATCGTCATCGTCGGTGCCTGCGGCGCTCCGAGAATGTTGGCCATGACAGTGACCGGCGCCAACGGCGTCGTATCACCCAGTGGGTAGTCGAGTACCGCACGAACATGCTGCTCGAACTGCGAAGTTCGGCATCCGTCCATGCTCCAATGCCCGGAGTTGTGCGGACGCATCGCGAGTTCGTTGACGAGGATGCCGCCGTCGACGGTCTCGAACAGCTCGACTGCCATTGCGCCGACGACTCCGAGCTCGGCGGCAAGCCCCAACGCCATTCTTTCGGCGTCGATCGCCACGTCGTCGTCGAGCGAGCCTGCCGGTGCGATGACCACCGCGCATTGCCCGTCGCGCTGAACCGTTTCGACTACGGGCCACGCCGCGCCCTGTCCGAACGGGGACCTACCGACCATGGCGGAAAGCTCGCGCCGCAGTTCGACCTTCTCCTCGACCATCAGTGCGACGCCGAGATCGAGTTGACGCGCCACGATGCTCTCTGCCTCGTCGGCATCCTTCGGCATCCACACACCGCGTCCGTCGTATCCACCACGGATGGATTTGACTACCACCGGCCACCCGTGGGCGTCGCCGAAAGCTGTGACATCTCCCACCCAGGTGACCTCGGCAAATTTCGGGATCGGAATCCCGAGCTCACCCAATTTCCGACGCATCTTCAGCTTGTCCTGTGCGTAGATCAGCGCCGACGGCGGTGGCTGTACGTTGACGCCTTCCGCGACGAGGACTTCGAGATGTTCGGTCGGTACCTGCTCATGGTCGAACGTGACGACGTTGGATCCCGTGGCGACCGTGCGGAGGGCGTTCAGGTCATCATGGTGTCCGAGCACGACATCGGCGCTGACCTGCGCGGCCGGCTCATCGGCGCCTGCGGAGAGGACTCGTAGGGTTTGGCCGAGCGCAATTGCGGCCTGATGCGTCATTCGCGCCAACTGGCCTCCGCCGATCATCGCCACTACCGGCATTCCGGTGGACGAACTACGGGGGGTGGTGGGGCGCGGAGATAGACCTGTCACGGCTTCATATCGTGTCATGCGGGGCAGATTCCACAGCCAGCAGACCCCCTCTAGGCAGGAATGGATTCGAACGCCCTCTCCCATTACTTCACTGAGAACTCGCTGATGATTCGCGTGCCGGTTAGCCGATTGGGCATTTCGTTTCGTAGACTCCTTCGTTGTGCCCTCGATCGACAGTTTGATTCATCGCCTTCCCGGTCCGCTACGGGTGCTGGCGATTCGTCACACCGAGCTGATCAAATTTGCAATCGTCGGTGGGACCACGATGGTGTTCGACCTGGTGATCTTCTATTCGCTCAGTCTGACCATCCTCGAGCCCAAGCCTGTCGTCGCGAAGATCATCTCGGGCGTGATGGCCACCATTTTGAGCTACATCCTCAACCGTGAATGGGCCTTCAAGAATCGTGGTGGCCGCGAGCGCCATCACGAGGCTTTGCTGTTCTTCACGATCAGCGGAATCGGTGTCATTCTGGCGGCTGCCCCACTGTGGGTGGCGAACAACTTGTTCGACATCCGCGAAGGGCACAACAGCCTGACGATGGTGTTGATTCTCGACTTCATCCTGAACTACATCATCGGCAATCTTCTACAGATGGCATTCCGGTTCTGGGCGCTACGAAAGTTCGCGTTCCCCGACGAGAATGCGCGAGGCGCTGCCGCGGGATCGACCGATTACGATCCGACGCCCGCGGAAGCTGCCGAGGAGCAACTCGGTCACAGCTGACCTACTTTTCTGCGCTCAGCGTGGCTCTCGAGCCCGTGGAGACGGGGTACTGGCTTCTTCGCGGGACGCAGGTAGGAACACCGAGAACAAAGCTGGCTTGCGTCGCTGCAATTCCAGCCTTCCACCGTCCGCCTCGACGAGTGCTCGTGCGAGGGCGAGACCCACGCCGGTCGATCCGGCGCCGGAGAACCCGCGATCGAAGATATGCGGGGCCAACTCGTTGCTGACGCCGCTGCCCTCGTCCGAGACCTCGATACACACCAGCGGCTCGCGCCGCCGCTCGGCCGTGTCCAGTGCCGGAATCAGCCGCACCGCCACGGTGCATTTACCGCCGCCGTGCGAGAGCGCGTTGTCCACCAGGACCGCGACTGCCTCGCGCAATCTCGAACCCGTCACCGATGCCTTGAGTTCCGGTCCACCTTCGAGTTCCAGTGTTCGGCCGACATCCTCGAAGTTTCGCTGCCACTCCCCGATGACTCCGCTGAGTTCCGCGACGACAGCTACGTCCTCGGCGCCAGCTGCACCGTCGCTACGGGACGAGCGCACCAACTCGTCGATCGCGAGGGTCAACCGATCGACCTGTGCCATCGCTTCATCGGCTTCGGCGACTACATCGGGATCTGGATGCGTCGATAGTTCGTCGAGCCGAAGCCGGACGGCCGTCAGCCGACTGCGCAGCTGGTGCGATACGTCGGCGACCAGCGCATGCTCGCGTTGCAGTCTGCCCGCGATCTCGACGGTCGCCGAGTCGAGGACTTCCGAGACCCGGTCGAGCTCGGCAATTCCGTGCCGTCGTGGATCAGGACGAAAGTCTCCTTCGGCGAGTCGCTGCGCCCGTCGTGCGACGTCGCGCAGAGGATCGGCCAGACGATTGGCGGTCAATACAGCCACTGCGGTTCCGATGAGAATCGATGCCAACACCACGAGTGCCACTGCACCGACAGCTTGTTTCTGCAAGGTTCGCATATCGTGCGACGGCACTTCGAGCCGTAACGATCCTGCAGTTCCCAGCGACAGCGATTCCACCAACGGGGCGGGCACGAAGCTCTCACCGATGTCCACCCTCGACGCGGCATCCTGTGGTGTCGGAAACACCACGACGAGGCGTCCGCCTTCTGGAACTGCCAACCTGAGCGAGCCGATGTCGAGGACACCCTCCACGATGCCTCGGTCCCCCTCTTGCGAGAGGATTTCCGATGCCATCCGATCGAGCCGACGTTGAAGGTCGTCGCGAGTGAAATCCTCTACCCACAGCCAAGCGGTGTAGACAAGGGGCAGACCGAGCAGCATAGCGGTCAGTAGGACGACGGCCAGGATGGATTGAAGTATGCGACGGCGCATCGATCAGTCGCTGTTGATCCGGAATCCGACTCCGCGCACGGTGGCGATGCGGCGCTCGGCAACCGATCCCTCGTCACCGATCTTCCGGCGCAGCCATGACATGTGCATGTCGAGTGTCTTGGAGCCGCGGAGTTCCGCGTCGCCCCATACTTCCCGGAGAATCGTCTCGCGGGAGACGACTTGCCCAGCATGGTCGAGGAGCACTTTGAGCAGCTCGTATTCCTTGTTCGCCAATGCGATCTCGGTACCGTTCACCAGCACTCGCCTGGCTGCAGGCTCGAGCCTGATCCCGCCGACTTCGATCGGGGTGTCCTCACCGGGACCGCGTCGCCGAAGCAGGGCCCGTACACGGGCCATGAGCTCGGCGAGTCGAAACGGCTTACCTACGTAGTCGTCGGCGCCGGCGTCGAGCCCGACCACGAAGTCGACCTCGTCCGTCCGCGCCGTCAACATCAGAACGGCAAGTTCGGAGCTGTTGGCGCGGACCTGCCGACAGACTTCGAGGCCGTCCATCCCCGGCAGACCGAGGTCGAGAATCAGCAGGTCGTAGTTCCCGTCGAGAGCCCGTTGGAGAGCAGCTGGACCGGTCTGCTCGACCGTCACCGTGTACCCCTCACGCCCGAGCGCTCGCGAGAGGGGGGCAGCAATTGCTTCGTCGTCTTCTGCAAGCAGCACTTCGGTCACCCGCGCAACCCTACGGTTCGTTTCTGTGAGAACGCTTCGATTACCAGCGTTTCCCCGCGCGCCATCCTCTTTTCGCCGAGTCCGAGGACTCCTCGTACGAGACTTCTCCGTCGTCGAACCGTGGACGGTCGTCCCGGCGAATCTCCAGCGCGTCGAATACTTGCTGGTAGAGAAGCGAGTGAACCCGCTGGACGCGTGGAATGTCGTCGAACTCCAACGGGTCGTCGGACGCCGAAGCAATGATGAGGGTTCCGGTACCGAGCATGCGATCGATCAACCCGTGCCGAAACTGGACATTGGAAATACGGCCCATCGGGATATCGATTCCCGAGTGGGTGATGACGCCCTGCCGGATGAGCACTCGGCGGTCGGTGACGATGAAGTGCGTGCATTTCCAGCCGATGAGGGGGGCAATGCACCGCCAGGCGACGACGATCGCCCACAGAACTGCAGTGACTATCGATGCGACAGTGGAACTCGAACCATCGAGCTTTACCGAGATCAGGCCGATCACGAAACCTGCGACAGCGGTGACGAGGATGAATGTCAACGCAGGCAGCACCAACATCTTCCAATGCGGGTGATGATGCAGAAGCAGTTCTTCCTCGTCTGCCAACGCATCTTCCGGATACCCCATACGACTCACTCCTCGGCCGGATCCTTTTTCGTACGAGGCGATCCTGCCACGAGAGCTGCGTCCTCATCACCATCCGAATCCGCGGCTCCACCGACATCTTCCTCACTGTCGGAATCAGCGGCCTCGGGATGAGCGGCCTCGGGATCGGCGGGGTCCGGTTCCGCATCGGTGGCCCGGCCGTCACCACCGGACATCAGAATGTCCGCCCACCTGGTTGCTGGATCGATGTCCACCAACAACGCTTTGGCCATCAAGGTCGACGGAATGGCGAGGACTGCTCCGAGCGGACCGAGAACCCAGGACCAGAACACGAGCGAAAGAAATGTCAGCGTGACCGACAATCCCACGGCGTCGCCGACGAACTTCGGCTGAATAATCGACTGGATGACGACGTTGACAACGCTGTAGACGACGATCACCGCGATCATCAGAGTGGGCCCGCCCTGCAACAGCGCCAACAGAGCGGGCGGAATCAGTCCGAGGACGAATCCGATGTTGGGAATGTAATTCGTGATGAACGACAACAGCCCCCACAACACTGGAAGTGGGATACCCATCGCCCACAGTGCACCTGCGTCGATGACGGCAACGATCAAGCCGAAGATCGTGGAGACGATCAGATAAGTACGAGTGCCCGTAGAGAAGGACACGAATGCGCCCGCGATATCGGGCCGGGTACCGACCAATGTCGATATCCGAGTGGTGAACGAACTGCCGTCGGCCGCCATGAACAACAGCAGCACGAGGACGAAAAGCAAGTTGGAGAAAATACCCAGCACGTCCACGAGAAGACCGTCGATCACCCCGAACACCGTGCCCGCATCGATTTTCGACATCAAACCTTGGATCTGGTCTTGCCCAATTCCGTTGTTCGACAAAAGAGTCCGAACACTGTCGACAAGACTGTCGAATTCATCGGCGTAGGTCGGCAACAGCGTCGCAAGCCGGGCGGTCGATACGACGAGTGCCAATACCAACACGAGAAGAATGGAGTACACGAGAACAATCGCGATGATCGTTGCGGTCCATGCCGGAAACCCCTTGCGCCGCAACCACTCTGGAAACGGATGCACCGCGACGGTCAGCATCAAGGCAAGAAACGTCGGCCCCACCACGCCCGAGAACGCACGCGTTCCGGCGACGCAGACGACGAGTGAGGCAAGCCCCAGCAACACGATCACCCCGCGTGGGAGCGACCACGACTCCGACACACTCGACGGCGTCGCATCCGATGCATGTCGCGGTTCCATGAGTGCCCCTCCGCAGTTCTTCATCTGCTCAGAACGATCCCATCGCATCTGTCGAAGCCACATCATCCGTCACGGATGATGTGGCTTCACCGGTTACTCGGGATCCACCGCGCGTAGGTGCGTGACATCCCCGGCCGCTACCGCTACCGATTGCCCGGACTCATCGTCACGAACGACGATGCGGCCGTGAACATCGACGTCGGTCGCCTCCCCCACCAATACTCGATCCCCAGGCATCTCGACGCGAACTCTTCGGCCCACCGTGTCGCACCGCTCGCGATATCGCTGAGCGAGATGCTCGGTGTTCCAACCGGAGTTCTTCCAGGAATCGACCTCGGCACCGATTCCACGCAACATTGCGCGCAGAATGGTGTCACGATCGGCCACGACCGCATTCTCGAGCACCAGCGATGTGGCCGTCGGGACAGGCAGTTCCTCAGTCGTCATCGACACGTTCAGCCCGATTCCGACCACCACGACCGGATGCGGACCGTAGGTAGCAACTTCGGCGAGAATGCCAGCGACCTTTCGCCCCTCGATCAAGACGTCGTTCGGCCATTTCAGGGCAGCGTCTACGGCCGCCACCGTTCGCAGCGCGTCGACTACGGCGACTCCGGTCAGGAGCGGTAGCCACCCGAGAACGGCCGGGTCGATTCCCGGAAATTTCATCAGCACCGACAAGAGGATCTGTGATCGAGGCGCGCCGGAGAACGGCCGAGAATGACGGCCACGCCCGCTGTCCTGGTGCTCGGCGACGAGCGCGGTGCGATCGGCGAGCCCGTCAGCGCGCGCAATGAGGTCGGCGTTGGTCGAACCCGTTTGCTCGACCACGTCGAGCCTCGACCAGGACGCTTGCGGTCCATCGACAAGAGCTCGACGAAGAGCCGCGACATCGAGCGGGGGGCGGTCGAGATTGGTCCACATGACCCAAGAGCATATGGCCCTACCGAACGCGCCTGGTCGATGTACCGGCCAGTAGACTTGTTTGTCGACTGTGCTTGTCGCACCTCGGTCGGGACACCCATCACAGTCGTGGTTAAAGTGATCCCCCATGACCAGTGTTCAGGACGCAACTGCACAGGGTTCGGCCGCCAAGCCCGATATCCACACCACAGCGGGAAAACTCGCCGATCTCAGAAGTCGCCGGGAAGCCGCGATGCTCCCCAGTGGTGAAGCTGCAGTGGAGAAGGTGCACGCGAAAGGCAAGTTGACCGCCCGAGAGCGCATCACCGCGCTACTCGACGAAGGTTCGTTCGTCGAACTGGACGCGCTCGCTCGTCACCGGTCCGTCAACTTCGGAATGGCCGACAACCGCCCCTTCGGCGACGGCGTAGTCACCGGCTACGGCACCATCGACGGGCGCGACATCTGCGTTTTCTCCCAGGATGCCACCGTCTTCGGCGGTTCCCTCGGTGAGATCTACGGCGAGAAGATCGTCAAGGTCATGGATCTTGCGATCAAGACCGGCCGTCCGCTGGTCGGCATCAACGAAGGCGCAGGCGCTCGCATCCAGGAGGGCGTCGTCTCCCTGGGCCTCTACGGCGAAATCTTCCACCGCAACGTCCAGGCCTCCGGAGTCATCCCGCAGATCTCGCTGATCATGGGGCCTGCCGCCGGCGGACACGTCTACTCCCCCGCACTGACCGATTTCGTCGTCATGGTCGACGGCACCTCGCAGATGTTCGTCACCGGCCCCGATGTCATCAAGACCGTCACCGGCGAGAACGTCACCATGGAAGAACTCGGTGGCGCGCACACCCACATGGAGAAGTCCGGTGTCGCGCACTACGTCGCGTCCGGCGAGCAGGACGCGTTGGACTACGTCCGAGATCTGCTGTCGTACCTACCGAGCAACAACCGCGCCGACGCACCCCGCCTGGCGCCGTCGGATCCGATCGTCGGTGGCATCGAGGAAAGCCTCACGGCAGAGGACCTCGAACTGGATACTCTGATCCCGGATTCACCGAACACCCCGTACGACATGCACGAGGTCATCCGCCGGATCCTCGATGACGACGAGTTCCTCGAAGTCCAGGAAGGCCGCGCTCGCAATATCATCGTCGGCTTCGGACGTGTCGACGGTCGCTCGGTGGGCATCGTGGCGAACCAGCCCACCCAGTTCGCCGGCACTCTCGACATCGACGCCTCCGAGAAGGCAGCTCGCTTCGTACGAACCTGCGACTGCTTCAACGTCCCGATCATCACCCTCGTCGACGTTCCAGGCTTCCTGCCCGGAACCGAACAGGAATTCAACGGCATCATTCGTCGTGGCGCGAAGTTGCTCTACGCCTACGGTGAGGCGACGGTCGGCAAGATCACCGTCATCACGCGAAAGGCCTACGGCGGCGCATACGACGTCATGGGCTCCAAGCACATGGGTGCCGACGTCAACCTCGCGTGGCCCACGGCTCAGATCGCGGTCATGGGTGCATCGGGTGCCGTCGGATTCGTCTACCGCAAGCAACTCCTCGAGGCCGCGAAAAACGGCGAGGACGTCGACGCGTTGCGGTTGAAGTTGCAGCAGGAGTACGAGGACACCCTCGTCAACCCGTACATTGCGGCCGAGCGCGGCTATCTCGACGCCGTCATCCCGCCGAGCCATACGCGTGGCCAGATTGTCGCTGCGTTGCGGCTTCTCGAGCGCAAAATGGTGACGTTGCCGCCCAAGAAGCACGGGAACATTCCACTATGAGCGCACCGGCAAAGGAATCGGACATCACCGAAGCTACGGATCTGATCGAGTCTGCAGGCCTGGAAGACGCATCTGCGATCGCTGAAGTCCACGCTGCGATTCGAGTGGTGAAGGGCAATCCGTCCGACCAGGACATCGCGGCACTTGTCGTGGTCCTCACCGCGGCGGCGGGTTCGACTGCCTCGACCATTGACTCACGTCCGCCGGAGCTGTGGGGTTCTCATGCCTCCAAGCATCGGACGTTCGCGCCGTATTCGCCGTACTCGTACGGCGCCTCGCAGCGCTACTAGAGTGCCTCGCTTCGTTCTCGCCTCGGCGTCGCCTGCACGGCTCGAAGTTCTCCGCAAGGCGGGGATCGACCCGGTCGTGCGGGTGTCCGGGGTGGACGAGGACGCGCTCACCGCTGCGCTCACCGCTGCGCTCGGACCCGATCCGGCACCCGAGGATGTGGTCGTAGCGTTGGCACTTGCCAAGGCAGAGGCGGTACTCGCCGAGTTCGACGACGCAGTGGTGGTCGGGTGCGATTCGATGTTGTCGATCGGCGACGAGCTACAGGGCAAGCCTCACAGCGTCGATGTGGCGCGGCGTAGGTGGGCCGCGATGGCAGGAAGATCAGGTGATCTTCTGACCGGCCACGCTGTCGTTCGAGTCGTGAACGGGAGGTCGGTCGCGGTCGCGGCCGGGTGCAGTTCGACGAAGATCCACTTCAGTGAACCGTCCCCTGCCGACCTCGAGGCGTATCTCGCATCGGGAGAGCCGTTATCGGTGGCCGGCGCCTTCACGCTGGACGGCCTCGGTGGCTGGTTCGTCGACCGCATCGAGGGGGATCCGTCCAGCGTCATCGGGATCGGTCTACCGCTCGTCCGTCGACTTCTGGCCGATGTCGGCACGTCGTTGTCCGAGCTGTGGGCCGATTCAGGGAATCAATAGAGCTGTGATGTCTCGGGCCCACTCGGCAGCCTGCACCTTGGGCTTGACGTTCGAGGAGCTGTCGTGCCGGGCGTGCTCGCCGACCTGTTGAGCGCCTAGTTCCACCAGCTTGTCGGCAATGATCTCGCCGCCGCGGTTGAATGTGTCCTCGTACACGCGGTCGCCCAGTCCGAACATAGCGAATCTGAGTCCGGAGAGGTCCGGGCCGTCCTCGACGAGCGCGTCGTAGAAGGGGCCTGCTCCAGTCGGCAGTTCGCCTTCGCCGTAGGTGGAGCAGACGATGACGTGAAAGTCGTCGGTATCGATATCGGATAGCTCGTATTCGAGCATGTCACGGACGTCGACGTCATGATCGGTCATCACCTCGGCGATCTTGTCCGCAACCTCCTCGGCTGTGCCGGTCTCCGAACCGAACAACACGACTACTGCCATGTCCACTCCCCTTCTCGAAACTTTTCCTTTGCAGGCCACCGAAAGAATCGGTAAGTGAGAATAGCCTCACCAGCAGTGCGGGTCGGATCCCACCTGCTCTCTGCGGGGACGACAGGTGTCCGCGGGCGGCTCTGCACTCCGAGCGCAGCTCCCTCGGTTCACCGAGCGCCTAGGATCGACAGAGTCAGATCGATTCGATCACTCCTAGGAGCGAAGAAGAAGTGCCCGTAGCAGCAGACCCCACGCCCACGTTTTCCGACTATGCGCACCCAGATCGACTGGTGTCCACTCAATGGCTGTCCGCACACCTCGGCACTCCCGGCCTCAGGGTCGTCGAATCGGATGAGGATGTGCTCCTCTACGACGTCGGCCACATTCCGGGTGCGGTGAAGATCGATTGGCATGTCGATCTCAACGACCCGGTCACGCGGGATTACATCGATGGAGATCGGTTCGCGGCACTGCTCGGCCGCAAGGGTATCTCTCGCGACGACACCATCGTGATCTACGGCGACAAGAGCAATTGGTGGGCCGCCTACGCACTGTGGGTATTCACCTTGTTCGGACACCAGGATGTCCGGCTGCTCGACGGTGGCCGAGACGCGTGGCTGGCCGAGAACCGCGAAACAACCCTCGACGTCCCCGAGTATCCGGCCACCGAATACCCGGTGGTGGAGCGAAACGACGCACCGATACGAGCATTCGCTGCGGACGTCCTCACGAGCCTGGGCACGATCCCGCTCATCGACGTGCGTTCACCGGCGGAATACACCGGAGAACGCACCCATATGCCCGACTATCCGGAGGAAGGGGCACTGCGCGGCGGCCACATACCTACCGCGGTCAGCATCCCCTGGGCCAAGGCTGCAGCCCCCGACGGTCGCTTCCGTACCAGGGCAGAGCTCGACGAGATCTACGCCGACTACGTCGCTAGTGAGAAGGTGATCGCGTACTGCCGAATCGGCGAGCGATCGAGCCACACCTGGTTCGTGTTGACTCATCTTCTCGGTCACGAATCGGTCCGGAACTACGACGGCTCGTGGACCGAATGGGGTAACGCTGTTCGGGTACCGATTGCACGCGGCGAGGAGCCTGGCTCCGCACCCGTGAAGGCCTGATCATGGCCGAGTTGCCGGAGTCGCTCTCCGAGATCGTCGAGGATTTCGCCGCGGTCGAGGGTCAGGACAAGCTTCAGTTGCTCCTCGAGTTCAGCCGTGAGCTTCCCGGGTTGCCCGAGCATTTGGAACAGGCAGCCATGGAGCCGGTGCCCGAATGCCAGTCACCGCTGTTTCTGTCCGTGGACAGCGCGGATCGAAATGCGGTCAAGCTGTATTTCAGTGCGCCGCCGGAAGCACCGACGACGAGAGGTTTCGCGTCGATACTCCACCAAGGTCTCGACGGACATTCAGCGCAGGACATTCTCGCTGTGCCGGATGATTTCTACCTTGCGCTCGGTCTCGGAGACGCCGTGAGTCCGCTGCGACTGCGCGGAATGTCTGCGATGCTCACGCGCATCAAGCGCCATGTGAGATGAAGCCAAGAAGGGACGGCCTTGATCCGCTGGTCGAGGCCGTCTTGATCGATACACTTTCGGGTCGGTACACTCACTGTCGGACACGGTGAACGCGATTCGGTAGGTCTTCGGTGCGCTCATCGTGGTTGTTTGTCTATCCCGCGTGAGAGTTGGTTGCTGTCGAATGGAGTTCACCGAGTTGGCGGACTACGCCATACCCGCAGGCACCATCACGGAGTGGATTCCCAGTGTCGGCCCCCACGCGAGCACCCCGGTCCTGGCCGGGTGGCAGCCGGACGACCGCCCTACGTCGTATGTGCACGAGGCGCACCTGCGCGACAGCCTGAAGAGTCCCCGTCAGGGTCGGGAGAGTTGGTTGGGCGCGGCGTTCGATATCGACGGCCCGCTCGACAAGCCTGCGTTCCGGCGTGCCGTGCTCGCGTGGATCGATCGCCACGAGTCGATGCGTTCGCACGCAGCCATCGATGTCGAAGGCGGGGAGCTGAGCCGAGTCACCGCCGCTGAAGGCACCGTCGACGTCTGGCAGGTCGAGCAGGAGCGCTGCGAGCTCTCCAGCGAGGTGTTGGACCATCTGCAGTACTTGTTCGACGAGTACACCTCCCCTCTCGCCTGGCCCGCCTATGCGTTCGTGACAGTAGAACCACTGGAAACGCGGGACACCGGAAAGGTGACCGTCTTCTTCGCCGCCGATCACTCCATCATCGACGGCCTGTCCACCGTTCTGGTTGCCCACGAGATATCCGCGCTGTACGCCGAGGCAGTCGACGGCACAACCGCCGCACTGTTCGAGGCTGGTAGCTACTTGGACTTCGGGGTGTCCGAGCGCCGGATGCATGCCGAACTCGAGCACACGCACGATGCCGTGGTGACCTGGCGCCGCTTCCTCGACGCCGGAGACGGTCAGCTACCGGCTTTCCCTCTCGACATCGGCACCCAGGGCAGCGGTGACGCTCCCCAGGGCGGGCTGACCGACTGGATCCTCGACGCCGCACGGGCCGATTCCTTTTCTGTTGCGTGCCGCAAGACCGGCAACAGTATGTTCGCCGGACTGCTGGCCGCGTTGGCAGTGGCCGGGGCGGAACTGACCGGCCGGACCGAGTTCCGGACCATCACACCGGTACACACTCGGGATCAACCGCACTGGGCGTCCTCACTCGGATGGTTCGTCGGATTGTGCCCGCTCTCGTTCGATATCGCGGATGTGGAATCGTTCGGCGCCATCGTTGCGCGGGCTACTCAGCAGGTCGCGGCAACCAAGCCGGTAGCCCGGGTCCCACTCGACCGAGTCTTCCGCGCGCTGGGAGCCTCTGCGAAGCCGCGCTTCGTGGTGTCGTTCATGGATGTGCGTTTCGCGCCGATGGCAGATCGGTGGGACGACTGGAATGCCCGGGCACTGCGCAGCAAGCAGTACGAACACGACGTCTATATCTGGATCAACCGCACACCGCGCGGGGTGAACATCTCGGCGCGCTACCCCAACAACGACATCGCAACCGCGCACGTTCACCGCTACGTCGGCGTGCTCCGGCGAATCCTCGACGAGGTGGTCGACACAGGGACGGCGTCGCTGACCTCCATGGTGAGCAGCGGCCCGGCATTGGACAGCGCATCTTTCGCTCCGACACCTACCAATCAGTAGGGACCTCCGGCTTTTTTGGGTCTGTTCCCTGTAACCACCATCCAGTTTCGGATGCGCCGGCGACTGTGCTTACACTCCGAATAGACGCCCGTAACCGAGCGGCGGAAAAACGCCGCGCACGGAACACTCGAAACCACAGGAGGCTCAGTGCCCAGCCACGCCAGCGCGCATATCACCAAGGTGCTTGTCGCCAACCGCGGCGAGATTGCAGTTCGGGTGATACGAGCAGCAGCGGATGCCGGCCTGACCAGTGTCGCGGTATACGCCGAACCCGACGCCGATGCTCCGTTCGTGCGCCTTGCCGATGAAGCCTTCGCTCTCGGTGGACAGACATCTGCCGAGTCGTACCTGGTGATCGACAAGATCCTCGACGCCGCCCGCAAGTCCGGCGCCGACGCCATTCACCCCGGCTACGGATTCCTGTCCGAAAACGCAGAATTCGCCCAGGCCGTCATCGACGCCGGGTTGATCTGGATCGGACCGTCGCCGCAGTCGATTCGCGATCTCGGCGACAAGGTCACGGCCCGCCACATCGCCGCCCGTGCCAAAGCGCCTTCGGTGCCCGGCACCTCCGAGCCGGTCAAAGACGCAGCCGAGATCCTCGCCTTCGTCGACGACCACGGTCTACCTATCGCCATCAAGGCTGCCTTCGGCGGCGGCGGACGCGGCATGAAGGTTGCCCGCACCCGTGAAGAGATCCCCGAGTTGTTCGACTCCGCCACCCGCGAAGCGATCTCCGCCTTCGGTCGCGGAGAGTGCTTCGTCGAGCGCTACCTGGACAAGCCGCGCCACGTCGAGGCACAGGTCATCGCCGACCAGCACGGCAACGTCGTCGTCGCCGGCACCCGAGACTGCAGTCTGCAGCGCCGTTTCCAGAAGCTCGTCGAGGAAGCGCCTGCACCGTTCCTCACCGATGCCCAGCGCGCCGAAATCCATTCCTCCGCGAAAGCAATCTGCCGCGAAGCCGGTTACTACGGCGCAGGTACCGTCGAATACCTCGTCGGCCAGGACGGACTCGTCTCGTTCCTCGAGGTCAACACCCGCCTGCAGGTCGAGCATCCCGTCACCGAGGAGACCTCCGGCATCGACCTGGTGCTGCAACAGTTCCGCATCGCCAACGGCGAAGAACTCTCCATCACCGAAGACCCCACGCCACGCGGACACTCGTTCGAGTTCCGCATCAACGGTGAGGACGCCGGCCGCGGCTTCCTACCGGCCCCCGGACCGGTCACCACCTTCGTCGCTCCCTCGGGCCCCGGCGTACGCGTCGACTCCGGTGTCGAATCCGGCTCCGTGATCGGCGGCCAGTTCGACTCCATGCTCGCCAAGCTCATCGTTACCGGTGCCACCCGCGAAGAAGCCCTCGCACGCTCACGTCGCGCGCTGGCCGAGTTCAAGGTCGAGGGCCTGGCGACAGTCATCCCGTTCCATGCTGCCGTGGTCTCCGATCCCGCGTTCATCGGGGACGGCACGAAGTTCGACGTCCACACCCGTTGGATCGAGACCGAGTGGGACAACCAGGTCGAACCGTTCACCGCCGGTGAGCCTGCCGACGAGGACGAGGCACTCCCCCGCCAGTCCGTCGTTCTCGAGGTCGGTGGCCGTCGCGTCGAGGTCTCGCTCCCCGGCCAGTTCTCACTGGGCGGCGGCGGCGCCGCGACCGACGGTGCGATCCGTCGTAAGCCGAAGGCTCGCAAGCGCGGTGGCTCGGGCGCAGGCGCAGCATCCGGCGATGCTGTCACCGCTCCGATGCAAGGCACTGTCGTCAAGGTTGCCGTCGAAGAGGGCCAGGAAGTCGCCGAGGGCGATCTCATCGCGGTCCTCGAGGCGATGAAGATGGAGAACCCGGTCAACGCTCACAAGGCCGGGATCGTCACCGGCCTGTCAGTGCAGCCGGGATCGGCCATCACTCAAGGCACAGTCCTCGCCGAACTGAAGTAACACGATTCACACCGACGTCCGGGTTAGTCTGTTCTCATGGCAGACAACCCGGACGTTCGTGTCGGTACGGCCGAGCGTGAACAGGCGCATTCCGCTCTGAGCCGGCATTTCAGCGATGGGCGACTCACCCTTCCCGAATTCGACGAGCGGAGCGCCGTGGTTGCGTCTGCCAACACGCGAAGGCAGCTGGACTCGGTGTTCACCGACCTTCCTTCGCCATCCTTGGATCCGACCGCCTCAGCGCCGTTGGACCTGAGAAAGTCGACTTCTCCAGCAAACACGGACGAGCACGACGGCGTCGACGGGTGGGACTGGCGTAAGACAGTGATGGCCGTGACCCCGATCATTGCGCTGATCCTGTTCTTCGTCGTCCCCGTCTCCCCCAGTTGGTTGTTCTTCCTGCTCATCCCACTTGTCGGTGCACTCGTTGCCGGTGGAAATCGGTCCAGGCGGCGCAATCGGTGACTGCGATCGATCCCCCGCGAGCACTGTTGTTCGATGTGTTCGGCACCGTGGTGGATTGGCGTACGAGCATTGCCCGCGAGGTCGCTGCGGTCACAGCAGCCCAGGTAGATTCACTCGCTTTCGCCGATCGGTGGCGCAGTCTCTATCAGCCGGCGATGGAACAGGTACGGTCCGGCGCGCGCCCCTTCACCAGACTCGATGTTCTGCACTTGGAGAGTCTTCGTATAGTCCTCTCCGAGTTCGATGTTCGAATTCCCGAACCCTCGATTGTCGCGCTGAATCTCGCGTGGCACCGCTTGGCCCCGTGGCCGGATTCGGTAACGGGCATCGGCCGCCTGAAGTCCAAGTTCGTCGTTGCACCGCTGTCCAACGGAAATATTTCGCTTCTGTTGGACATGGCGAAGAACGCCGGTATTCCCTGGGATGTAATCCTCGGCGCAGAGCCGGCGCGCGCGTACAAGCCGTTGCCCGACGCGTATCTCCGCACCGCTGACATCCTCGGCCTACGTCCCGAGCAGTGCATGATGGTCGCGGCTCACAACAGTGATCTGATGGCAGCCGGAGACTGCGGATTTCGAACAGCTTTCGTTTCTCGACCGCGAGAATACGGGCCCGCGCAGACGGAAGACAGTGTTCCGCAGTCGGACTGGACGTACAGCGTGCACTCGATCACCGAACTCGCCACGGCTCTGCACTGCTGAGGTACGTCCGCGACAACTAGTCCATTCGACGCGGCCCTATTCTGCAGCCTCGATACGACTTCCGACCGCATGGACGACAACGATCTGCGGATTCCACGGCACCAGGGCGTCGATCGATTTTTCGAGTTCGTCGATGGGCGGAAGATCCTGAGGGCCCAGCACTTCGATCACCGCGGTGTCGGCCTGCCAGGTGACGGATCCGACCTGAGCATCCGGAACGGATGCGAGCCATTGCTCTGCCGCGTCATGAATCTGACGCACCCAGAGTGAGGTAAGCGAGTTGATCACCATGGGAATGGCCACGACGACGAGGGCTGATGCCAACAGGAGAAATACGCGACCATGTCGCGGCGACTCTGTGGTGCGGCTTTCTTTTGCGTAACCGGCGACTACCAGTACCAGGGTGGAGGTGATCACCATGGCAACCACATTCGAGGCGAACAACACCAGAGCACCGAGCGCAAGCGAGGGTGCCCCGGATCCGAGGCAGACACCGACGACGGCAAGTGGCGGGACCAATGAAATTGCGATGGCCACGCCGGGAAGCACATCACCGACGTCACGGCGAGTGATGGCAATGGATCCGGCGAAGCCAGTGGCAATCGCAGCCATGAGGTCGGCCAGTGTCGGGGAGGTGCGTCCGAGAACCTGAGAGTTGGTCAGCACGTTGGTCGGGTTGAGCAACACCTGCGCGAACAGGTATCCGAATGCCACGACCAACAACAGCCCCAACAGCACATGTAAAGCACTTCTGAACACCGGCGATCCACGACCGGTGGCAATGCCGAGGCCGGCACCGAGAATCGGAGTCGACAATGGCGCTACGATCATCGCCCCGATGACGGTGGCCGTCGAGTCAGAAACCACTCCCGCGACAGCGATTATTCCGGAAAGGGTAAGCATGATCCAGAATGCCGACCGCTTTGCACCACTGTCCCCGGCAGCGAGATCCAACCGCTCGTCCAGTTCGTCGAGACTTCGACGCTGGCTGTCCGGGACCAAAAATGCAAGCATCTCCCAGCCTTTCGAAAAACCGAAGTCAGCGATCGCGATTACACGGTAGCCCGCTTTCGGTGAGTGCGTACCGAAAACCGAGCACACCGAACCTGCCTGGTCGGTGACAGAGAACTGGTCTGGTGCACGCCTCCACTCACTGCGCGTCGAGATCCACCCCGCACGATCGGGTTCCTTCGCGCGGGGCGAACACCCAACGCCGGTGGCCACTTTCGGACGCACCGAAAGTGGAGTCCCACATTTATTCTGGGTCGTCGAGCTCAACGAGAGCATCCTGACTTGCTGGTCATCTTTTCGTTCCCACGGACCTCACAAAGCCCCAGTTCGAGACCGAGTGTGGGACACTCACGAAGGACAAGCCGGTACACAGCCCCACCTGCTGCACGCGGTTCGCGAACACGCATCTGCGCATCGGTTGGGATGGACACAGCTTTCCGGCGGTCAGTTCTCTCCAAGAGAAGGGCTAAAGATGCTACACACAGACATACCAAGCCAGGCAGAGATCATCGACCTAGCTTCCACCGAGGGAAGAACTTGCGTGTCGATCTATACACCGACCGCAGACACGGTACGAGACCATGATCGCGTGCAGCGCGAATTTGCCGGCCAGGTGCGCTCGGCATTGGCGCAGATCGAAGACTCCGACGAGCGAGCAACTATCGAGCAGTCATTCGAGGCGCTCACCGAATGGTCGGAGTTCTGGCGATACCAATCTCGCACCCTTGTTGTGCATGCAACCACCGAACGCATCCGTAGTTATCGCTTGCCCAACCGCCTTTCGGCCGTGACATTCGCCGGCGACCGCTTTTACCTCAAGCCCATGCTCCGAACCACATCGTTCCCGCAGACGGCGTTCGTCCTGGCATTGGCCGAGGGTGGCGTGCGGCTGGTCGACATCTCCGCTGACCAACCTCCTGCGGAGGTAAGCGTGCCCGGCCTGCCGACGGACCTCGAGTCCGAGCTCGGCAAGCCCGAGCGCAGCGGTTACGGTCCCGGTGGAAGGCCCCACAACCCGGACAGTCGTATGACCCGTATTCGGCAATTCACCCGCATCGTCGACCAGGCTCTGCGCACCACTTTGATCGGTCGCGGCATTCCATTGATCCTCGCTGCGGCCGACCCCATCGCATCGATCTACCGCGGCACCGCCACCTACCCGGGGCTGCTGCCACAGGGCATCGATGGTAATCCCCAGGCGCTCAGCGACGGTGCTTTGGCCGACGCTGCCCGCACCGTGCTGGACAATCACTACCGCGACCAACTGTTCGATTTGCGTCGACTCTTCGACGAGCGCAAGTCGCAAGGCCGCGGATCGACCGATGTTGCGGACGTTGCAAAGGCTGCCACATACGGTGCGATCGGCACGGTAATGGTCGACATCGAGAGCATCGTTCCGGGCACCGTCGATCCAGATACCGGTGACGTGCACTTCACGGACGCCGACGACGCACAGGTCTACGGTGTGGTGGACGAGATAACCCGGCGCGCATTATTGTCCGGCGCGACGGTGACCGCCGTTCGAAGCGAAGACATGCCCGACGGCGCACAGATTGCGGCGATCCTGCGGTACAAGAGCTGATCTGAGCTTCCCGCCCGTTCGCGGGCGGGAACTCTTCACCCGGCGTCGACCGGACCCTCGTTCGCTTCTACTTGCGCGCCATAATGTATGCCTGCGGTTGAAGCTCAGACCCCTTCGGCGCACGGACTAATCGAATGTCCACCCGAAACCTCCTCTTGCGCAACAGATTCACGATTTTCTCAGGAGACAGACGGTAGACGTCGTACGCGACGACATGACCGTATGCCTGTTCCAGTCGCACTCGCTCGTCGCCGACCTGAAACGAGAGTAGAAGCAAACCTCCCGGGGCAAGGACCCGCCAGAACTCCGCGAGAACTACGGTCAGGAGCTTCGGCGGGGTATGGATTATCGAATACCATGCGAGAACCCCCTCGACACTTCCGTCGGCGAGGTCCACATCGAGTATAGATCCGACGTCGAATTGCAGTGCAGGATAGTCCCTTCGGGCGATGTCGATCATCGTCGGAGACACATCGATCCCGACTGTAGTCAGCCCGCGACTGTGGAGGTACTCGGAAATCCGGCCGGGTCCACACCCGGCGTCGAGGACGCGCGCGCCTCCCCCTTCGCTCACCATGTCCGCGAATGTGTCCAACAATCGCCGATCGAGTGGCTTGTGCGAGAGTTCATCTCGCAGTAGTTCGGCGTAACTGTGCGCTACGGCATCGTAGGCCGTCCTGGTCGTATCCAGATGATCGAGATCCATGCCGTCCCTCTTGCAACAGAATTCGCTATGCCGACACTCCCCTAGCGATAGTCGTGATCGATGCCCGTCGCCCATCGAGAACACTCGACGGTGACGACGTCTAATCTACTGCGTAGAAACGCCCGTGCACCCGCGTCTCCACTCGAGGTGGCAATCACTTCGTCCCAATGCTCACGACCGAACACCACGGGGTGTCCGGGAGTGCCGCCGAATACCGCACGAGCCAGATGCGACGGCGACACTCGGGCCGAATCGAGCACGGCGCGAACAACCTCGGGACCCACATCGGGAGTGTCGACGACATGGACGACCGCGTACGAGAAGCCCTCGGCCGCAAATAGTCCAGCCTTCAGCGAGGCACTCATCCCGACGGGCCAATCGTCAGCGTGCACAGCGATCGCCCCGTCCGGCACCGCGCTGTCTGCGGCACCGAGCACCACGATCACCTTCTCGCATCCACCGTCGTGTAGGGCGCGCACGGCGATGTCGAGCCACCTGCCTTCGTCGGCGAGTACTTTCGGTGATCCGTAGCGGGTGCCGGCACCTGCAGCCAACAACACCCCGATCGCATCGCCCGTCAATTGTTTCTCCTTCGAGAGCTTCGATGTCCGCTGCACGCTGATCGTGTATCTGTCTTACCCACTCGACTAGCCCATCACCGCTCTCGCCCACTCGACCAGGGGTACGAGTTCACGCCAGGTATCGCGTACGTGCACCATCGCGTCGGACGTCTCGAGCCAGTCCGGTGATCCGAAGTGTTTCGACGCCGTCAAGGATTTGTGTCTGAGCAGGCCGATTCGAGGATGGTCGAGCTCGTATCCACGCGGCTTGGTCTTGAGCTGGTCACCACCGATCTCGAACCCCGCCGCGGTCAACGTCGTCACCAGTTTTTCGAGTTCGACCCCGCGCACGTCGTTGTCCACAGCTTCTCGATAGCGTGCGATGCCGTCGGTGGTCGAGCCGTAGAACCCGCCTGCGACGAAGAGCCCGGCCGGATCGATCTGTACGTAGAAGCCGAGGCTTTGCCCGCGCGCGACGAACCCACCCTGATGCGTCTTGTACGGCGTCTTGTCCTTGGAGAATCGCACGTCTCGATACGGTCGGAATACTTTCCCCTCACCGAACTCCGCTTCCAACTCTGCGAGCAACGCGGTCATGGGCGCTTTGACCGACTCGTCGTAGACGGATTTATGTGCAGCCCACCAGGTTTTACTGTTGTCCGCTTCGAGATCTTCGTAGAAGTCCAGCGCAGCAAAAGGAATACCGGTGAAAGCCATATTCGTCATCCTAGGAGGAAAGCTGACGCAGCTCTGCCGCGAACCGAGCCAAAGCACCGATGATCGGTTCATTCAGCGGTGATGCGGGCTCGTGCGGTGTCGCTGCGCTTACCCACTACGACCGATGTGCCTGCTTCAGCCAATCCCATGACGGGCATATTCGAGTAGATCGACTCGTGTTGGCCGACGCCGACACGGTACGTCTCGTGGTAGACCCCGACGTCGCCACTGGCACCGACTCGCCTGTTGAATGCCTTCCATGCCGGTAGGTGCGGATCGTTCGGGTTCTTTGCGAACGCTTCGAGCTGATCGAAGCTACGCCAGTACTGCACCACCGTCACAGTGCGTCCACCCATCGATATCCGAGCACCCAGCAGCCCCTTGTCGGGGTGCTGCTTCAGCTCTCGCAGCATGCGGGGCATCGCCAGAAATGGGCCGATCCACTTGTGAATCTTCCACAGCTTGTTGAAACGTATCCCGATGAGGAAGACGACGAAGTCGCCGTCGATCTGTGCGGTGTATCGCCCCGTCTGCACTCGTTGGTCCATGGGCGCGTTCCCTTCACTCGTTCCGTGTGCGATCAGGGTACGGATAGTTCCTCTATCCATAATGGATAGTGCTACTATCTGTCGATGGAGTCAAGGGCCGACCGGTGAGGGTTTCCGAACTCGGTCGACGCAGTGGAGTATCGGTCGCCTCTATCAAGTACTACCTACGTGAGGGTCTACTCACCGCTGGTGTGCAGACAGCCACCAACCAAGCCGTCTACGGCGATCAGCACGTTCGAAGGTTGCGCCTGATCCGCTCGCTCATCGACATCGGCGGCCTGTCGATCTCACATGTTCGCGCCACGCTGGCTGCCGTCGACGATGAGACGACGTCGCTTCACGACGCATTCGGGGCGGTGATGCACGGTCTCGACGAGGCCCCACCCGAGAACGAAGACAACGAAGTCGCGACGGCCTACCGCGAAGTGCAGGAATGGCTTTCGGCCAGGGACTGGCACATCGAGCCGGACGCGCCCGCGCCGTATCGGCTCGCCGAGCTCGTCGCCACGCTGCGCCGGTTCGACTTTCCGACTACCCTCGCCGACTTCGACAGTTCCGCCGACACCGCCGAGCGGACCGCAGAAGCCGAAGTGAAGTACGCCCGAGCTATGCCGGACCGCACGACTGCGGTCGAGACGATGCTCATCGGAACCGTCGTACTCGAGCGCGCGCTCGTCGAGGTCCGGCGGCTCGCGCTCGAAGCCGCAAGCTTCCGGATCGACGGCAGCGCACACCCCGTCACGCCGACGGAACCGTCATGAACGGGGATCATTCGACGGCTGGGGAGCACTGGACGGCCGACTCCCGATGACTCGCCAGTTCGTCGTCAATCGCCAATAGAGGTATGCGATCAGACCGAGCGGAATCGGAAGCAGCCACGTCGCCATCCGGAACAACACTACGGCCGCAACCAGTTCTCCTTGTTGACTCGTGGTCATGCCGACTCCGAGAACTGCGATCAGAACGGCGTCGGCAACCCCGAGACCGCCAGGGGTGGGTGCGAGGAGCACTGCCAACGACATGGCACCGAAGGCGACCACGATCCGATCCCAGCCCACTTCGTCACTGCTCGTACCCATCAGCCGAAGAGCCACGCCGAGCGCGAGTGCCCCGAGCAATTGCGAGAGCAACATCGTCGCAGTCAACGACCGCCAACAGGTACGTACCCGGGCAAGGAGATGCTCACGGAAGTCGGCTACGACCTCCTCCATGTCTCGTGGAGCGATCCGCTCGAACCGTCCTGCCAACACGTTTCGGCCGCGTGTGAGCGTTCGGCCGACGCGACGAGCAAATGCATCGTTGGTGATCACGAGCGCGACGAGTAGGCAGATCGCGGTGACGACCACGCATGTGCCTGCGGCAATCCAGACCTCCGACCCCGATGCGGTCCCGAAGAATACGAGAAACACTAGAGCGACCGACATCAGCACGTACCGCGACAGATTGGTCCAGATGCCGATCGTGATGATCGACGTCGAACTGTCCGCCAGCGTGAAACCCCAGGATCGGTACATTCCAAACGTCAAACCCGTTGCGACCGTGCCGCCTTCAGGAACAGTGTTGGTGAGTGCAAGCGATGCCGTCCGTGCGACACCGGCCTGCGCGATGGTCAGGCCGGGCAACGTATAAATCATCGGCCACAACATCGACGCCAGATAGAGCAGCCCGAAAACGCTCACGACGAGAACGTCGCCCACCGAAATCGAACTCAGCGCATCCGATACCGCACCCGAATTCCCGACCGTGCGGTAGAGCAGCCACATGACGAGCCCGACCACCCCGTACGACAGGGCGGCAGAAGCGACCTTACGGACAGGGCCGGGCGTCATCGGTCGTAGAAGGTCTGCAGAATGATCGTGCTACGAGTCCGAACATTCGCCGTTGCCCGAATCTCCTGCAGTAAGCCCTCGAGGCTGCGCGGCGATTCCACTCGAACGAGAAGAACGTAGCTCTCTTCCCCCGCCACCGAATGGCACGATTCGATGGCGGTGATGTGGCGAAGGCGCGCGGGTGCGTCGTCGGGCTGCGCGGGGTCGATGGGTGTGATGGCAACGAACGCAGACAGCGGACGTCCGAGCGCATCCGGATCCACCTGTGCGGTGTACCCGCGGATGACTCGACGGGCCTCGAGGCGTCGGACACGAGACTGCACAGCGGACACCGAGAGGGTGGCCTTCTCGGCCAACGTGGCCAGAGTCGCACGGCCGTCGGCGACCAGTTCGTCGATGATCAACCGGTCTATCCGGTCGAGGTTTTCGCTCACCTGCGCAATCTAGCCCAGTGCGACCCGACTCGACCCACTGGACAGCACAGAATGCCGCTGAAGACGTGGCGAAATGCGATCGAGTCAGGCGAACAGCGGCGGCAGCGCGAAAATCATCACGGTGGACCAGACCACGTGGGTGAGGATCGGCGCCAAGATGCCACCGGATGCGCGTCGTTGCAGGGCGAGAACGAAACCGAGCGTGATAGCGGCGAACGCAAGCATCGGATTCCCGCTCGCCAGGGTGACCACCGTGTAGATGACGGTCGAAATCAACACCGGCTTTCGACGACCGATCGCCGCGAACAGGGCACCTCGAAAGAAGATCTCCTCGGCGACCCCGTTGAGCAGGGTGATGAACACGATCAGTGCCAGGGATCCGAACCGCGCATGCGCCAGCACATTCTCGGTGAAGTCCGCCAGTGGCGGGATCTGTCGCACGATCAATGCCCCGACGACGAAGACGGCACTCGCAGCAAGCCCGGTGAGAATTGGGGTGATGATCGGTCGTCGCATCGAACCGTTGATCCGAATTCGTCCCAGATGCAGTGGACCCGAGGCGAATCCCCCTACGATCCACGCCGCCGCCAACCCGAGGGTCAGCGCATAGAACACACTGTCACCGGGTTCGACTGCCAGCGAAAGACCCAGCAGCGTCGCTCCGACCACGAGTGTGATCACCACCACGATCCGGCGTCGCAGGAATGCCTTGTCGGATTCCTCGTGGTCCCGGTCGACCTTTTCCACAAGGGCCGCCTTCACAACGTCGACCACACTCGTCTGCCACGTCGCCATCAAGCCTCCCTGTTTTTGTCGTCGAGAAGACGTCGTATTGCCGATCTCGTCCGGCCGGAAACACTGTCCACCACATCGAGGTTCGTGCGCACCACCGCTGCGACGGGCCAGGAGTACAACAACGAACGCGCGCCGAGGGACTCGAACAGGTCCCACGTAGGTTTCGACGAGGCCGCCACGCCGTAGCGGCGGATCACCGACGCATCGCCTCCGCTCCACGCTGCGTCGGTAACGGCAAGTCGCAGTGGATCCTTGAGTTCGCTCACTCCGGGCGGGGTGCCGACGCGGCCCTGCACACTGCGAAGCATCGCCTCCGCGATCGTCGTCCTACCGCCTTCGGGTTCACCGACGACATCGACGATCCGATCCTCCGACGTCGTCATGGTGTTGTGAAGTGACCCGACCAGGTCTTCGGCGAGTGCATCTGGAATGGGGATGATCTTGCCGATGACACGTCCGGCCAGTCCAGTAGGAACGCCGGGGGTGCGCAGCCCGACCCGGGTCAGTCCTGCCGCTTCCACGTACGCGAACAACAAATCTTGGTACGGCACAGTGTCCGGGCCGCCGATGTCGTACGAGCCGGGCGGAACCGTGGAGCGAGCCGCGAGGAGATAGAACAGGACGTCGTCGACGGCGATGGGCTGCACCGGGTGGCTCAGCCAGCTCGGCAGCGGCAGCACCGGGAGCCTGTCGGCGAGATAGCGCAGCATCTCGTAGGAGGTGGAGCCGGCACCGATCACGATCGCTGCGCGAAGCCATACGACCTCGACGCCGTCGACCGAGAGGGCCTCCCCGACGTCTGCTCGGCTCGCCAGATGCTCCGACAACTCTTCGCCCTCCGGCACGAACCCGCCGAGGTAGACGATCCGGCGCACACCGGCGGCGGCAGCCGCTTCGGCGAGCTGCCGGGCCGAGGTCAAATCTTGGCTACGGTAGTCGGCTTGCCCGATCGCGTGGACCAGGTAATACACCACCTCGACGTCGCCCGCTTGCTCGAAACCCTCACGAAGCGAGAGTGGGTCACCCGCGTCGAGCGCGCAGGTGTCGACGTCGTGCCACCAGTCGAATCTCGTCAGCGTCTCGGGTTTCCTCGAGGCAGCACAGACGTTGTCACCCGCATTCAGCAAGGATGCGACCAACCTCGACCCTATGTATCCACTCGCGCCGGTAACGAGAACTCTCATGACTCGAGGCTAACGACATCGGATCGGCGCTGCCGCAGCAGCGGGGCCCGGCGACCTACCTGTGGCATTGTCGAGTGATGGCACTGATGCTGGCCGGCGTTCGGCTTCCTGTCCCCTTCGGGGGTCTGACTGCGGCAAAATTCGGTCGAGACGTGGCGCTGTCGAGCGCGCGTTGGGCCCGCGATACCGCCAACTTCGCGTGGGAGCTTCCCGGTCGCGTCGAGACGTTGCTCGACGAGGTAACGACGCTCATGGCTCGAATCGACGAGGTTGTCACCGCCGCACAGCTCGTCGTCATCGAGGCCGCGGTCACTACTCGCTCGGCCGAAGGCGTCGTCGATACGGCGTCGAAGACATCGGCGACCGCGTTCGAGTTGGTCGAGCTGTTCGAGCCGATGGCGCAACAGGCGGCACCGTTCGCGCAAAAGTTCGTCTACCACCTGTCCGAGCAAGAAGTCGACGCCACCATCGCGATGGTCGACCAACTTCCCGAAATCGTCGAGCATATGAAATCCGTCCTTCCGATCTTGGCCACACTCGACACGGTGTCGCCCGAGATTCACGAATTGCTCAACGTGACAAAGGATGTCCGACGCGCCGTCATCGGGATCCCAGGGTTCAAATTCTTACGCAAGAGGGGCGAGGAGAAATTGGCAGAGGAAGCCGAGGACGAAGGCCACTGATTCCTCCTCGGCTCGCCACCGAAGCGGCTCACCAAGCGGGGGTCGATTCAGCCGTGTTCGGCGACGAGACGATCGAACTCGGCCCGGTCGACCAACTGCGGTTCACCGATAGCGAGGGCCTCGGCGTACTTGTTGGCGAGGCGGTAGTCGCGACCCAGGGGTCCCCGTTCACCGTCCTCGTCGTCGGCCTGCGCACTCGCACCGGGCGGGACCTCGCTCTGCAGGCCGTTGGTACGCTCGCCGATTTTTGCGTCGAGCTTGGCGGAAATGATCTGCATCGTTTCTTGGTCGTCGGTCATCAACCTCCCGTACCCGCCCTCGATCGTCTTCACACCTGTTCGCTCGCATCCACAGCTCAGCCGATGGTTGCTTGTCGGTGGCTGGGGGCATCATGGGCAGGTGGTCAGAAAAACTTCTCCTCAGCCCGGGACGCCCAAGGCCGAGACCCCGCGGTCGGGCAACTCTGCTCTGGCGAAGTTTTCCGCTCCCACCCAGGAGTGGTTCGCCGGCGCATTTCACAGTCCGACTGCAGCCCAGGCCGGAGCGTGGGAGGCGATCTCGAGCGGTCGCCACACCCTCGTCGTCGCCCCCACCGGATCCGGCAAGACGCTCTCCGCGTTCCTTTGGTCGATCGATCAGCTCGCCGGGCGAGCGCCGCAGACCGACCGCACCACGAAGGTTCTCTACATCTCGCCGCTCAAAGCACTGGCGGTCGACGTCGAGCGCAACCTCCGGGCTCCGCTGGTCGGTATCACTCAGACGGCGAAGCGCCTCGGGCTCGAACCACCCGACATCTCCGTAGGCGTTCGGTCGGGCGACACGAGCCCTGCGGATCGACGCAGTCTGATCAAGACCCCGCCCGACATCTTGATCACCACGCCGGAATCTCTCTTCCTGATGCTCACCTCGGCGGCCCGGGAGTCGCTGGTCGGAGTCGACACCGTCATCGTCGACGAGGTCCACGCGGTCGCTGGAACCAAACGCGGGTCTCACTTGGCGCTGTCTCTCGAGCGCCTCGATCTGATGCTTCCGAAGCCTGCTCAACGTATCGGGCTCTCGGCGACGGTCCGCCCGCACGAAGAAGTCGGACGATTCCTCACCGGTATCGCGCCCATCGAGATCGTTGCACCGCCGTCGCCGAAGATGTTCGACCTCACGGTTCAGGTACCGGTGGAGGACATGACCGAACTCGGCATCACCGAACCCGCGGACGGTTCTGCGTCAGCGGCGCCGCAGCAGGGGTCCATCTGGCCGCACGTCGAGGAGAAGATCGTCGACCTCATCCTCGAACACAAGTCGAGCATCGTATTCGCCAACTCACGACGTCTCGCGGAGAAGCTGACCGCTCGACTCAACGAGGTGTACGCCGAGCGGATGGGTGACGCCGTCGACACCACGCACAAGCCACCCTCTCAGATGGGCACACCCACCGAGGTCAACCACGGCGCCGACGCATTGTTGGCCCGTGCCCACCACGGAAGCGTCAGCAAGGATCAACGAGCACTCATCGAGGACGATCTCAAATCCGGCCGGCTTCGTTGCGTCGTTGCCACCAGCAGCCTCGAGCTCGGAATCGATATGGGTGCAGTGGATCTGGTGGTTCAGGTCGAGGCCCCACCCTCGGTGGCCAGCGGGTTGCAACGAGTGGGTCGTGCAGGCCACCAGGTCGGTGAGATCTCCAAGGGAGTGCTCTTCCCGAAGCACCGAACCGACTTGATCCACTGCGCTGTGACGGTCGAGCGTATGAAGACAGGCCAGATCGAGTCACTCTCCGTCCCCGCCAATCCGCTCGATATCCTGGCCCAGCACACAGTCGCGGCGTGCGCGCTGGAAGCAATCGATGCGCAGGACTGGTTCGACGCAGTCCGGCGCACCGGCAGCTTCGCGACTCTGCCTCGCTCCGCATACGAGTCGACACTGGATCTGCTCTCGGGCCGCTACCCATCGGACGAATTCGCCGAACTACGACCGAGATTGGTCTGGGACCGCGATGCCGGCACCCTTACCGGCCGTCCGGGCGCACAGCGACTGGCCGTGACCTCGGGAGGATCGATCCCGGATCGTGGATTGTTCACGGTATACATGGTCGGCGAAAAAGCTTCTCGGGTAGGCGAACTCGACGAAGAGATGGTGTACGAGTCACGCGTCGGTGATGTCTTCGCCCTCGGCGCCACCAGCTGGCGGATCGAGGAAATCACCCACGATCGAGTCCTGGTGAGCCCTGCATACGGTCAACCTGGGCGACTGCCGTTCTGGCACGGCGACGGGCTCGGTCGCCCCGCGGAACTGGGCAGAGCGTTGGGTGAATTCCTCCGCAGCACTGCTGAACGAGAAGGGTTGTCCGAGCGGCTGACCGGAAGCGGCCTCGATGTCAACGCGGTCAGCAACCTGATCGCACTTCTCGACGAACAAAAGGATGCGACGGGCCAGCTCCCGACCGACCGAACGATGATCGTCGAACGATTCCGTGACGAGCTGGGTGACTGGCGACTCGTTCTGCACTCGACGTACGGCCAGCAGGTGCATGCGCCGTGGGCACTTGCGATCGGCGCCCGTCTCATCGAGAGATATGGCATCGATGCTGCCCCGACCGCGTCCGATGACGGGATCATCGTGCGACTCCCGGACACCGAGGACCGACCTCCCGGTGCCGACTTGTTCGTGTTCGAACGTGACGAAATTGCCGACATCGTCACCGAGCAGGTCGGCGGTTCGGCACTTTTTGCATCGAGATTCCGCGAATGTGCCGCTCGCGCACTACTTCTACCCCGCCGCAACCCCGGAAAGCGTGCACCGTTGTGGCAGCAGAGACAACGGTCTGCCCAACTTCTCGACGTCGCGCGCAAGTATCCGACATTCCCGATTCTGCTCGAGACAGTGCGCGAATGTCTACAGGACGTCTACGACTTGCCTGCGCTGGAAGAGATTCTCGCCCAGATCGGCCGACGGCAGATCCGCATCGTCGAGATAGAGACGGCGTCGCCGTCGCCCTTCGCGAATTCTCTGCTGTTCAACTACGTGGGCGCGTTCATGTACGAGGGCGACAGTCCCCTGGCGGAACGTCGCGCGCAAGCCTTGTCGCTGGATTCGACACTGCTCGCCGAACTCCTGGGGCGCGTCGAGCTGCGTGAGCTCTTGGATCTGTCCGTGATCGAGACGACCGAACTCGAACTGCAGCGACTCGCAGAAGACCGAGCTGCCAAGGACATCGAGGGTGTCGCGGATCTACTCCGAATGCTGGGACCGCTGACCGTCGAGGAGGTGGCCGAGCGCACGCGAGGAAACGAGTCTCTCCGGTGGCTGATCGAGCTCGGGGGCGCAAAGCGCGCGATGGAGGTGAGCTTCGCAGGTCGGACGTGGTGGACTGCCATCGAAGACGCGGGCCGGTTGCGCGACGCCCTCGGTGTTCCACTGCCCATCGGCACACCGGCAGCCTTCATCGAACCGGTGGAAGACCCGCTGACCGACCTCGTGAGCCGGTATGCGCGTACCCACGGTCCGTTCTCGGTCACCGATCTCGCGGCCAGGTTCGGGATCGGGACGGCGGTCGCTCGCGGTGTTCTCACCACGCTCGGTGCCGACAAGAGAGTCGTCGAGGGAGAGTTCCGACCCGATACGACGGGCAGCGAATGGTGCGACAACGAGGTCTTACGCCGTCTGCGCAGACGGTCGCTCGCTGCGGCGCGTCACGAAGTCGAGCCGGTCGGCACCGCAACCCTCGGCCGATTCCTCCCCGCATGGCAACACGTAGGAAGTCGGCAACTCAACGGAATCGACGGTGTTGCGACAGTTGTCGAGCAGCTCGCCGGCGTACCGATCCCCGCGTCGGCCTGGGAGCCACTCATTTTCGCTTCGCGAGTCCGCGACTACTCCCCCGCGATGCTCGACGAATTGACCTCTACCGGCGAGGTTCTCTGGTCCGGCCACGGATCCATCACCTCGAAGGACGGCTGGGTCTGTCTACACATGGCCGAGACCGCCCCGTTGACTCTCGCTCCGCCCGCCGAATCGGATCTTTCCGAACTACAACTGCGCGTGTTGGACGCGGTCGCAGCTGGAGGCGCATATTTCTTCCGGCAGCTGTCGGACACGGTAGGCAGTACCGACGACGACAGTCTGCACGCCGCTCTGTGGGAGCTCGTATGGGCGGGCCGGCTCAGCAATGACACCTTTGCACCCTTACGCGCGCTCCTCAACGCGACGACCCGCTCGGCGCCGAGCCACCGAGCTCCGAGGAAGACGCCGCGGTTGCGGTTGTACCGTCGATTCGAGCGGCCCACGCTGCCTACCCGGACCGGGCCTCCCACAGCAGGAGGGCGCTGGTCCAGACTCCCAGAGCTCGAACCGGATCCCACGGTGCGAGCACACGCGACCGCCGACATGCTGCTCGAACGCTACGGCGTGGTCACGCGAGGTGCGGTGATGAACGAAGGAGTGCCCGGCGGATTCGCCACGATGTACAAGGTGCTCAGTACCTTCGAGGATTCCGGCCGCAGCCGACGCGGGTACTTCGTCGATTCGCTCGGTGGCGCGCAGTTCTCCACTTCCGATGTCGTCGATCGATTGCGCACGTACGACGAACGAGAAAAGACCGGCGCAATGGTCCTGGCAGCCTGCGACCCGGCCAACCCCTACGGTGCCGCGCTCACCTGGCCGAAGCCCGACGAAAAAGATGATTCGCCTCGACATCGGCCAGGACGGAAGGCGGGTGCACTCGTCGTACTCCATGAGGGCAACCTTGCTCTGTACGTCGAACGGGGTGGCAAGACCGTGTTGACATTCTCCGACGACGAAGCCGTGATCGAAGCTTCGGCCCGCGCGCTCGCCGCGACTGTGAAAAGGGGCGGAGTCGAGAAGCTGTTGGTCGAACGAGTGGATGGTCACGATATCCACGGAACGGCATTTGCCAAGACTTTGACCGAGGCGGGCTTCTCCGCAACCCCCAGGGGCTTGCGTCTGCGTGGGCAGCTTCATGCCTGAGGGAGATACCGTCTATCGGGCGGCGAACAAGTTGAGGGACGCGCTCGTCGGACGCGTACTGACGGGTTGCGATATTCGTGTACCTCGCTACGCGACAGTCGATTTCACGGGCCGGACAGTGGACTCGGTGGAAGCACGTGGCAAGCATCTCCTCATTCGGGTCGGCGGATATACGATCCACAGCCATCTGAAGATGGAAGGAACCTGGCAGGTCTATGCCCCCGGTGAAAGGTGGCGCAAGCCTGCGTTCCAAGCTCGCGCGATTCTGACGAACGAGAGTGCTTCCGCGGTGGGATTCGAACTCGGTGTACTGGACGTGGTGGAGGACGAAGACGAGGTCGTCGGATACCTCGGGCCCGATCTGCTCGGATCGAACTGGGATTCGGCTCTCGCGATCGCCAATCTGGCCGCCGACCCCGCCCGGCCTATCGGAACCGCATTGCTCGATCAACGAATTCTGGCAGGCCTGGGCAACGTGTATCGCAACGAGATCTGTTTTCTTCGAGGTATTGATCCGCGGACCCCAGTCGGTTCTGCAGGCGATCTACGCAAGATCGTCGACCTGTCGTTTCGCACGATCATGGCCAACAAGGATCGACATCAGCGAATCACTACCGGTGATAGACGTCCGGGGCGCCGATTCTGGGTCTACGGGCGGGAGAACAAGCCGTGTAGGCGATGTGGCACATCCATCCAGTTCGGATTGCTCGGCGACAACCCGCTGGAGGAACGCCAGATATATTTTTGTTCGTATTGCCAGCCCCCGCCCAGCTGATTCACAGATCGGCCCAGCTGATTCACAGATCGGCCCAGTTGATTCACAGCCCCGGCCGCCACGATTCTAGGGTCGACACGACTACCCTGAGCTCGGTCTCCTTTATCTGTCGGTGACAGAATTATCCGTTCGCCGGCCGGTAGTGACTACTGTCAATCGACATGGCACCGAATCTACGAAATCTCCTGCACAGACCGCTGCTGTCACGTAGCAGCCCACTGAGTCCTGGCAATGCCGCCAGTCGAATCAGCGCTTACGTATACGGCAATGTCTTGATACTGGTTGCTCTCATTCCGATGACGTCACCGGACGAGCACAGCTTTCAAGGTGTGGCAATCGTTCTCGGTACAGCGATATCGACGTTCGTAGCGCACGCATTCGCCGAGGGTGTCGGTGAAACCGTGCGAACCGGGGCCAATTTGTCGAGAGTCGCCCGAATCGAACAGCTCCGAGATTCCGTTCCGGTTTTGAGCGCGGCGGTACTTCCTGCTGTCCTCTTGGCCATCGGATGGGCCGGATTGCTGGATCCAGGGATCGGTCAAATCGTGGCCGAAATAACGGTCATCGCCAGGATTGCGTCCACGAATTTCATCGTCGGTCGTCTCCGAGGAGAGAAGCCCACCCGTGGAACTTTTTTGGGCTCCATCGTGCTCGCGCTGGTTGCCACCGCCGTGGTCGCGCTCAAGTTGGTTCTGACTCATTGACCGGGAAAGCAGCATGCTATTTGCTCGGCTGCACCGGTTCCAGGATTTCTTGTCGGGCCTCGGGGGCAACGACGCGTAGTGCATCGGCGGACTCGTCGTCGGGTGGCCTCTGTGACCTTCTCCAGATGGACCCCATCTTCGATCGGGGCAGCTGCCCCGTAAGACACGGGACTTAGCCGATCATGAAGTCCGAGAACAGCTTGTCTCTGAAGTGCCGGAGGGTTCATCCAGAACGTGTCGGCTGCACACAGTCCCATTCACGCATTTCGAGGATAGAACTGCTCCGATAGGTACACCAAGAAAATGGGTCCCTTCACATGCCCGAGGAGTCCTTATGATGGACCGGGACCGGCGGAGTCGAAGCCACATTGCCTAGAGGGAGCGCTGAAAATGGCAAGTGCAACACAGGCCGAAGAGTGGATGCGCGGTTACATTACCGACAGTCTCTCCCGCGCCGATATCGCAGCGTTCGTCGACGATGTCGCTCAATCCATGGGGTCCGATGTCCCCGAGCTATCTACCGACGCAGATGTTCGGAGGGACCTGTTGTTGGCTGTTCGCAGCCAGTTTCAAAACATTCTTGCCGTTCGGCAGTCCAACGGCACTGCACTGTGGTCTGCACCGGTAGCTGCGGAAGCTCATTCTCTCGCCCGCACCATCGCGCGCCGGGGACTCGAATTGCGAGTTCTATCCCATCTTTACCACGCCGGTCACCGGGCGGTGTGGCGGTTTGTGGCAGATTTCGTCACCAATGCCGACGTACCCGAGGAGTTCAAGGTCGAACTCGTCGTGATGATGTGGAAGCAGACGAGCGAAATCATGAATTCGATGCTCGATGAACTTGCCGCCACGTATACGTCCGAACGAGAAAGGCTGCTCAGCGGGACATTTTCGATGCGAGTGAACACGGTCCGCGAGATTCTGGACGGCAAGTTGAATGACGCCGAGGTCGCATCCGTACAACTGAGCTACCCGGTCCACCGCGTGAACACTGCCTTGGTGTTATGGACCAACGATCACGCCATCTCGATCGACTCGCGAATTTTCGAGCCACTTGCGTCGCGGCTGGCACGGTCAGCATCGGCAACCGAGATCCTCTGCATCCCGTCCGGGGCGCGGGGGTTGTGGGTTTGGATGGTGGCCGGACGTGACGAAGAACCGACGATCGACTCCACACTTGTGCCGTCCGGGGTGCGCGTCGCGGTGGGCAGACCTGGGAAGGGTATCGATGGGTTCCGGCGAGCTCACAGGGAGGCCCTGGCGGCGCAAGAGATCGCCATGCGGGCCAAGCAGAGCATACCCGTCACCAGCTATCGAGACATCGAGCTCGTCTCGATGCTCGTATCTCGACCAGACGCGATGAACACACTTATCGAACGCGAATTGCCCGGACTCTTGGGGGGCGACGAGCTGTCCGTGCGACTCCGGAAGACACTTCACGCGGTATTGTCATCCCCTGGAAATCTCGAGGCTGCCGCTAGCCAACTCGCCGTGCATAAAAACACTGTGCGATACCGCGTCCAACAGATCGAGGAGCGCGTCGGCCAGCGGATCACCTCCCGCTCGCTACACCTGAAACTCGCACTCGATTGCTTCGACACCTTCGGCGAGAACGCAGTCGCATATGTACCCTCCGAACAAAAAGATCCGGAAACCTTGGTCATGTGAGCCAAGCCGCAGCACCCGCGTGACTGGAAGGCTGACTGCTATCAGCCCCAATGAGGAGTGCGAAGTGCCCACACCGAATATTGCCGAAGGTTTCGACCCCACTGACCCAGACATCTACGCCACTCATATTCCGCACGCGGAGTTCGCTGAGCTACGCAAGACAGCACCTGTCTGGTGGTGTCCACAACCACCCACCGTCGGCGGATTTCACGACGACGGGTACTGGGTTGTTACTCGGCATGAGGACGTCAGGGAGGTCTCGCGCAACGACGTATATTCCACGTGGGAAAACACCGCGATCGTCCGGTTCGACGACGACATCCCTCGCGAGGCCATCGAACTACAGCGCCATATCCTACTGTTCAAAGACGCCCCCGAGCACACCAAGCTGCGAAAGATCATTGCTCGCGGCTTCACCCCACGCGCAGTGGCCAGCCTCGAGAACGCCCTGTCTGAGCGTGCGTCGACGATTGTCGAAGAAGCCCTGACCCTAGGGGCAGGCAATTTTGTCACCCAGGTGGCGACCGAGCTGCCGCTTCAGGCGATCGCGGAGCTCATCGGCATCCCGCAACAAGATCGTGGCAAGGTCTTCGACTGGTCCAACCAGATGACCGGATACGACGACCCGGAATTCGAGGGTGACCCCCAGGTCGCCTCGATGGAGCTCCTCGGGTACGCCTACCAAATGGCAGAAGAGCGTAAGAAGTGTCCCGCCGATGACATCCTCACCCAGCTGCTGAATGCCGAAATCGACGGTGATGAACTGCTCCCCGAAGAATTCGGCTTCTTCGTCATCCTGCTCGCTGTCGCGGGCAACGAGACCACCCGAAACGCCATCACGCACGGAATGATCGGCTTCCTGGAGAACCCCGATCAGTGGGAGCTCTACAAGAACGAGCGACCAAGCACCGCGGTCGACGAGATTATTCGCTGGGCGACCCCCATTACCGCGTTTCAGCGGACAGCGCTTGCTGACACCACGCTTGGTGGTCAGAAGATCAGCAAGGGCGACCGAGTTGCGATGTTCTATGCGTCGGCGAACTTCGACGAGGAGGTCTTCGACGATCCGAACAATTTCGATATCATGCGGGACCCGAACCGGCACTTGAGTTTCGGTGGAACCGGGGCGCACTTCTGCGTCGGCGCAAATTTGGCGCGTCTCGAGATCGATCTGATCTTCAACGCGATCGCTGACCACATGCCCGACATCACCAAGCTGGGCGATCCGAAGCGACTTCGATCTGGTTGGCTCAATGGCATCAAGGAGTTCGAGGTCGACTACGGAGGTCGCTGCCCGGTCGAACACTGAGCTCCAGTCGCGCACCGTTGGCAGCAGGCGCGAGCCTGCTGCTCTACTTGCTCGGCTGCACCGGTTCCAGGATTTCTTGTCGGGCCTCGGGGGCAACGACGCGTAGTGCATCGGCGGACTCGTCGTCGGGTTGCATCTGTGACTTGATCTCCGCCTCGACACGTGCGGTGTACGTCGCGACCTCGCGATCGACCGCCGCGGAGTCCCATCCGAGAATGGGCGCAGCCAAAGCCGCGACCTGTCCCGCGCAATGGACTCCACGATGGGAGTACTCGATCGATATGCGCGTTCGGCGAGCGAGGATGTCCTCCAAGTGGAGCGCACCTTCGGCAGCAGCGGCGTACACGACCTCGACCTGGAGGTAGCTGGGCGCGTCGGTGATCGGCTGCAAGAGTTCGGGCGTGTCCTTCGCCATGTCGAGCACCTCGTCGATCAACGAGCCGTACCGATCGAGAAGGTGGGTCACCCGGTAGGGATGCAGGCCGTACATCTTCGCGAGATGATGCGTCTGGTTGACCAGGGCGAAGTAGCCGTCGGCACCGACGAGCGGAACTTTCTCCGTGATCGACGACGCGACCCTGGCAGGGATGTCCTCGGCGGCAAGATCGACGGCGTCCTCGGCCATCACGCGGTAGGTGGTGTATTTGCCGCCCGCGATCGCCACGAGGCCGGGAGCGACGCGAGCGACGGCGTGTTCCCGGGACAGCTTCGACGTCTCGTCGCTTTCACCTGCCAGCAGTGGACGCAGGCCTGCGTAGACACCATCGATGTCCTCGTGCGTCAGTGGTGTCACCAGCACTGTGTTGACCTCGCCGAGGATGTAGTCGATATCGGCTTTCGTGGCAGCAGGATGCGCCAGGTCGAGCTTCCAGTCGGTATCGGTGGTGCCGATGATCCAATGTGCACCCCACGGAATGATGAACAGCACCGACTTCTCGGTGCGCAGAATGATCGCGGCCTCGCTGACGATGCGGTCACGCGGCACCACGATATGTACGCCCTTCGAGGCGCGTACACGAAACCGTCCTCGTTGCGAGGACAACGCCTGGATTTCATCGGTCCACACGCCGGTTGCGTTGATTACCACACTTCCGCGTATCTCGGTGGTGGCTCCGTTTTCCGAATCACGCACGCGCACACCGGAAACTCGATCGGCCTCACGCAGAAATCCAACGACCTGCGTCGACGTGCGAACGACGGCCCCGTAATGTGCCGCGGTGCGAGCAACACTCATCGTGTGGCGTGCGTCGTCGACGACGGTGTCGTAGTAGCGGATTCCGCCGATGAGGGATTTGCGCTTGAGGCCCGGTGTCATCCGCAACGCACCCGATCGGGTGAGGTGCTTCTGCGCCGGAACGGACTTCGCGCCACCCATCCTGTCGTACAGAAAGATCCCCGCAGCGATGTAGGGACGTTCCCAGACGCGGTGCGTCAGCGGAAAAAGGAACTTCAGCGGCTTGACGAGGTGCGGCGCCAACGTCGACAGCGACAGCTCTCGCTCGTGCAGAGCTTCACGTACCAGACCGAACTCGAGCTGCTCGAGGTATCGCAGTCCACCGTGGAACATCTTCGAGGACCGACTCGAGGTTCCCGATGCGAAGTCACGAGCTTCGACGAGAGCAACCTTCAAACCACGGGTCGCAGCGTCCAGCGCAGCACCTGCTCCGACGACGCCACCACCGATGATGATGACGTCGAAGTACTCGGATCCGAGCCGCTCCCAGGCATCGACACGCGCCTGAGGCCCCAGCAAAGTGGTGTTCGATCGATTGCTCACGAGCTCGCTCCCCACATAGACCATTTCCCTGACCGCCCCTGCAGGCTACCGTTCGGGTTCGATACCCGCGTCACCTCCGAGTCGAACAAAGGAACGTAGTGACCTCCGACACCAGCACCGATGTGACCTCTGGCACCTTCATTGCCTCGATCGATCAGGGCACGACGTCTTCTCGCTGCATCATTTTCGGCCACGACGGCAAGCCGGTCGGCTCGGCGCAGAAGGAGCATCGTCAGATCTTCCCGCGCGCCGGTTGGGTCGAACACGACGCCGAGGAGATCTGGGTCAACGTTCGCGAAGTGGTCGGTGCCGCACTCGGGAATGCCGACGTCAAAGCGCAGGACATCGCTGCTGTCGGCATTACCAACCAGCGCGAAACGACACTGGTCTGGGATCGAGCCACCGGCAAACCGGTCTACAACGCGATCGTGTGGCAGGACACTCGTACCGACGAATTGTGTCGAGAGCTGGCCGGCGACCAAGGCTCCGACCGTTATCAGCAGATCACCGGCCTGCCGTTGTCCACCTATTTCGCAGGGCCGAAGATTCGTTGGATTCTCGACAACGTCGACGGCGTTCGTGAACGTGCCGAAGCCGGCGAACTCTGCTTCGGAACGATGGATTCCTGGGTGTTGTGGAACCTCACCGGCGGAGCCGACGGCGGCAAGCACATCACCGACGTGACCAACGCCTCTCGCACGCTGTTGATGGATCTCGAAACACTGTCCTGGCGGGAGGACATCTGCGCCGACTTCGCAATTCCGATGTCGATGCTGCCCGAGATCCGCACGTCCTCCGAGGTGTATGCCGAGGTTCGTCCTCGGGGTGTGCTCGCCGGCGTCCCGATCTCGGGAATTCTGGGCGACCAACAGGCCGCAACATTCGGGCAGGCATGCTTGTCCCCGGGCGAGGCCAAGAATACGTACGGCACCGGGAACTTCCTGCTGCTCAACACCGGAACGACGCCGGTGCACAGTAAGCATGGACTGCTCACCACCGTCTGTTACAAGCTCGGTGACAAAGACGCTGTCTACGCTCTCGAGGGCTCGGTGGCCGTCACCGGCTCCCTCGTGCAGTGGCTGCGCGACAACCTCGGCATCATCGAGCGCACCGCCGATATCGAACGCCTCGCCGGAACGGTCGAGGACAACGGCGGTGTGTACTTCGTTCCCGCGTTTTCCGGTCTGTTCGCGCCTCGGTGGCGGCCCGATGCGCGCGGAGTCATCTCAGGTCTGACGCGTTTTGCCAACAAGGGCCACATCGCCCGAGCAGCGTTGGAGGCGACGGCATTTCAAACACGAGAAGTCATCGACGCGATGTACGCAGATTCCGAGGTCACGCTGACGACTTTGAAGGTGGACGGCGGAATGGTCGTAAACGAGCTCCTCATGCAGTTCCAGTCCGACGTTCTCGGCGTCCCTGTGGTCCGGCCGGTCGTCAACGAAACGACTGCTCTGGGCGCCGCCTACGCGGCGGGCCTGGCCGTCGGCTACTGGAGTGGCGAGGACGAGATCGTGGCGAACTGGGCCGCCGACAAGACCTGGAAGCCCGATTTGGCATCCGATGCTCGAGAGGCGATGTACGACAAGTGGAATCGCGCTGTGGAACGCACCTACGACAGCGTATGAGCGACCGACAGCCGTCGCACGGCCTCGCGGAGAACGTCCGAAGACGAACTCGCGAAACATAATCGAGCCGCGCCTGAATACTGGGGAGAGTCCGCGAAGGCCCGCCCGGGGACGAAGGCTACGCCGTGATCGAGCGCGCGCGACAGCAAGGCCGTGGTGTCGGTGCTGTCCTGGAACTCCACCCACAAGAACATTCCCCCGCTCGCGGGTGATAGCACCATTCGGTCACCGAAAGTGCCTTTCAATGCATCTTCGAGGGCCTGCGCGCGGGCACTGTACTGCGAGCGCAAGACCTCGAGGTGGCGCTCGAGCCAGGCAGCGTCGTCGAGCATGTCGGCGGCCATCTGTTGGGTCATAGACGATCCGCACAGGTCGGCGCCCTGCTTGAGCAGTTCGACGGCCTGACACACAACCACCGGTGCGGTCAGCCAGCCGACCCGAAGCGCCGGAGCGATGATCTTCGACGCACTGGAGAGCCGAACCACGCGGTCGGAGTAGGCGGCTATGGACTTCGGGGGTTGGACGCCGAACCACAACTCGCCGTAAGGGTCGTCCTCGAGGATCCAGAACCCGTAGCGATCGGCGAGCGCGGCGAGCTGTTTGCGACCGAAATCCGACATCGTCACGCCGCGTGGATTGTGAAAGTTGCTCACAGTGTGGACGAGTGTGGGCCGAAGGCCGGCCTCCAACCTGCGGGCCAGTTCGTCGGTGTCCATTCCCGCATCACCGATCGGTATTGCGTGGATATCGGCCCCTGCTATCGAGAAGACCTGCAGCGCACCGGCATAAGCGGGCTCATCGACGACGACCACGGCGCCGGGATCGAGCAATGCTTGAGTGAGGAGGGTGAGCGCTTGCTGCGAACCGTGCGTGACTACGACCTCGCCGGAAGTGACTTCTCTTCCGACCGAGCGTGATTCACGGGTTGCGATGATCTCACGGAGTGGGCGCCAACCGGAGGTTTCGCCGTACTGCACCGAGGACGGTATCATCAGCACTGCCTCCGCTGCTTGCCGAATGCGGTGCGCGGGAATCAGCTCCGTCGCCGGAAGACCGCCTGCAAGACTGATCACGTCCTCTCGCGCAGTCAGAGCGAGCAGGTCTCGAATCGCAGAACTCTCCAGTGAATCGAGACGACGGGCAAGCGACGGCAGAGCGCAAGTCATTGATTTCCCCAGGGATCGAGTACGGATTGCGAAGTACCCGAGGATCCGCTGGGGCATGAAGCGAGCCGGGTGGTGGTCGGCTCACTTCACTGTGCCACTCCAGCTCGAGGAATGACACTTAATTCTCACATCATGAGACTTTTGGTGCTGACAGTGCGCATCAGTCCAAATCGTCGTGGCGCATCAGTTGCCGTGCCGCCTCGGTGATGGACCCCGTCAACGATGGGTAGATCGAGAACGTCGCTGCCAAATCGTTGACCGACAGGTTGTTCTGCACCGCCATGGCGATGGGCAGAATCAGCTCGGACGCCGTCGGAGCGACAACCACCCCGCCGATCACGACGCCGGTCGCCGGTCGGCAGAAGATCTTCACGAAACCGCGCTTGAGGCCCGACATCTTTGCTCGCGGGTTGGTGGCAAGGGGCAACATGACGGTACGTGCCGGCACGTCACCGTTGTCGATGGCCGACTGACTCACCCCGACCGACGCGATCTCGGGACGCGTGAACACCGCTGAGGCAACAGTTTTCAGCTTGATCGGGGTGACGCCTTCGCCGAGAGCGTGATACATCGCGATACGTCCCTGCATCGCAGCGACGGAAGCGAGGGGTAGCAGACCGGTGCAGTCACCCGCAGCATAGATGCCCGAAACAGAGGTCCTCGATACTCGATCGACACGCAGATAGCCGCCGCGATCCAGTTCGATCCCTACCTTCTCGAGCCCGAGCCCGGAGGTGTTGGGGATGGAACCGACAGTCATCAGCGCGTGAGAACCTTCGACGGTCCGTCCGTCGGCGAGGCGGACGATCACGCCACTCTCGGTCCGCTGGACGGATTCTGCTCGCGCATGCTTGACGAGAGTGACGCCTCTTTCGTTGAACGCGTCCTCGAGCACGAGCGCGGCATCCTCGTCCTCGTGCGGCAGAACACGGTCGCGGCTGGAGACTGCTGTCACCTTGACGCCCATCTCGGTGTAGGCCGAGACGAACTCGGCGCCGGTCACACCGGACCCGACCACGATCAGATGCTCGGGAAGCGCCTCGAGGTCGTAGAGCTGACGCCAGTTCAAGATGCGGTCACCGTCGGGCTCCGCGCCCGGGAGGATCCGTGGGCTCGCGCCGGTTGCCACCAGAACGACATCCGCGTCGAGAACACGTTCCGAACCGTCCGCCGAGGTCGCTCGAATCTGGTGCGCGGCCATACCGACATGCGAGTCGATCATTTCGGCGCGACCGGAAATCAGTTCGACGCCGACCGAGCGCACCCGCGCTGCAATGTCGGAGGACTGCGCCTGCGCGAGCGCTTTGACGCGCTCGTGGATCTGTGGCAGTGCGACCGTCGCCTGCGATGGATCCATCGCGATACCCAGATCGTTCGCGCGTCGCATCTCGGTCCTGATACCTGTCGAGGCGATGAAGGTCTTCGAGGGTACGCAGTCCCACAGAACGCAGGCCCCTCCGATGCCGTCCGAATCGACCAAGGTCACAGTCCCCCCGTGCTGCGCTGCCACCAGTGCTGCCTCATACCCTGCGGGTCCGCCACCGATGATCACGATCCGGGTCATTTGTCCTCTTCCACGTTTGTCACAAAATATGCACAGTTATGGGTCAACGCTATTCCAGTCGACGTCTACGTGCATCGCTAAGGATTAGTTAACATCTGTATCACCTGCTGAAACATGCCGCTCGGGCCTTCCGCCGCCCCGCCGATTCACCGGACGGTTTAGGCTGGCCGACGTGCCAATCTATGCCGCCTACGGGTCGAACATGCATCCGGAGCAAATGCTTCAGCGCTGCCCCCATTCCCCGTCGTCGGGAACTGGCTGGCTACACGGCTGGCGATTGACCTTCGGCGGCGGTGACATCGGGTGGGAAGGTGCACTGGCAACGGTCGCGCAGGACGCCGATTCGAAGGTGTTCGTGGTGCTGTACGACGTCTCGGAAGAGGACGAGGAGAGCCTCGACCGCTGGGAGGGCTCCGAACTCGGAATACATCGCAAGGTCCGGCTGCGCATCGACACCGTGGACGGCCCCGTGCTGGCCTGGCTGTACGTACTCGACGCCTACGAGGGCGGTCTACCGTCCGCGCGTTATCTGGGCGTCATGGCCGAGGCAGCAGAAATCGCCGGTGCTCCCGCGGAGTACGTCCGTGGACTGCGCACACGGAACAGTCGCAACGTCGGGCCCGGCACTTCCAGCTGAACTTCAGTTCGGTTCGAGTGCGAGACCGGTCATCACCTTCACACCGACGGCGAGCGCTCGCTCGTCGAGATCGAATGTGGCCTGGTGGATATCGAGCTGCGGACCGGTACCGGACCACACGCCGAGCCGAGCCATCGCTCCCGGAATGTCTTCGAGGTACCACGAGAAGTCCTCGCCACCACCGGACTGAGCGGTATCGGCCAACGCTGCCGGTCCGACGCGTCGAATAGCGTTCTCGAACGTCCGTGTCACCGCGGGGTCGTTGACCACGGGCGGCACCCCACGCTTGTAGAGCAGCTCGTAACGCACCCCTGTCGGCGCCAGAAGCCCGGCCACGATTTCCCCGACCATGGGTTCGAGCAGAGCCCACGTCTCGTGATCACCGGTGCGTACAGTGCCGGTGAGCATGCCGCTCTGCGGAATAGCGTTGGGCGCCTGACCTGCCACGACTGCGCCCCACACCATCACTGTGCTCGTCCGCGGATCGATTCGGCGGCTGAGCATCCCCGGCAGGCCCGTGATGACCGTGCCGAGTGCGTAGACGAGGTCGGTGGTCAGGTGAGGTCGCGAAGTATGGCCACCGGGTGAATCCAGACGGAGCTCGACGGTGTCGGCCGCCGACGTGATGGCACCCACCCGCACACCGACCTTGCCTACCTCGAGCCGAGGATCGCAATGCAGTGCGAAGATCTTCGATACACCCTCGAGCGCACCGGCCGCCACGACATCCAAAGCTCCACCCGGCATGACCTCTTCGGCCGGCTGAAAGATCAACCGAACACCGAACGGCAGATCGGGCAGCGACGCCAGAGCCAACGCGGTTCCGAGCAGCACGGTCGTGTGCGCGTCGTGGCCGCATGCGTGGGAGACCCCGGGAACGGTCGAGCCGTATGTTGCCCCGGTGAATTCTTGCAACGGGAGCGCATCCATGTCCGCTCGCAAACCCACCCGTGGTCCGCTCGGTCCGATGTCACAGGTCAAACCTGTTCCACCGGGGAGGAGCTTCGGTGACAGCCCGGCGGCCTCCAAGTGGCCGACGACGAAAGCAGTTGTCGCGTATTCCTGACGCGCCAACTCCGGATGCGCGTGAATATGGCGTCGCCACAACGACAATTCGGCGGTGTGGTCGAGAATCCAGGCGTCGACCGCTGCATGCAGATCGATCATCGAGCCGTCGTCCGTGCTTCGACGCCTTCGAGCAACCGGCTCCGTGTGTCTGCATCGAGGGCCGTACGAACCACCGTTCGTGCAAGCAGTCGGGCGCCGTCGAGTACGGCGGTGTCCGCCGACTCGGTGATGCACGATGCGGCGAACTCCGGTTGGTGCGTGACTGCGCCGCCCGAGTCGAGACCGATCACCGGGTGGATCCCGGGCAGAACCTTCGTCACATTTCCCATATCGGTGCTGCCCAGAGGGCGAAATCCTTCCAAATCGGGTGCCAGGGGTGTGCGGCCGATCGACTCGACCTCATCTCGATAGGTGGCGGTAAGCCACGGATCGGGTGTCAGCTCGGTGTAGATCGGCGATACGGTGCGAATCTGGTGAGTGCAACCGGTAGCGATCGCGCCCGCCTGGAAACACGCATGCGCCTTGGACGTCAAGGCAGCCAACGATTCCGAGGTGTTCGCCCGCAGGTAGTAGGCAAGTTCGGCATGTCCGGGCACGATGTTGGGCGCAAGACCACCCTCGGTCACTATCCCGTGCAACTGCTGCCCCGGCGCGAGGTGCTGACGCAGCAGGCCGATGGCAACTTGACTGATGGTGACCGCATCACCGGCATTGATTCCCCATTCGGGAGCTGCAGATGCGTGTGCGGCGCGCCCGGTGAACGATACGGCTATGTCGGACAACGCGAGTGACGTTGCACCCACGATATCGATCGGCCCGGGGTGAACCATCAGCGCCGCGCCCACACCGTCGAAGACCCCACGTTCGAGCATCAGAACTTTTCCCCCACCACTTTCCTCGGCAGGAGTTCCGAGTACTCGAATGGTGATGCCGAGCCGGTCGGCGAGCGGAGCCAACGCAATTGCCGCGCCGACTGCGGCTGCGGCGATGATGTTGTGGCCGCAGGCGTGGCCGATCTCCGGCAAGGCGTCGTATTCAGCGCAGAGGGCGATGACCAACTCGCCACTGCCGTAGGTCGCGGTGAACGCGGTCGGCAGGTCAGCGACGCCAGTGTCGACGGCGAAGCCATGATCGCGAAGAAGGTCGCAGACCTTTGCTGCACTGCGGTGCTCTTCGAACGCGAGTTCAGGCTCGGAGTGAATCGAGTGCGACAACGCAAGCAGTTCGAGTGCAGCACGCTGCACTCCAGCATCGGTCTCGACGATCACCGGCTCAGTCTGTCACTAGTGCTCTCCGCAGCTGAATTCAGCGCGGCGGATTACTTGCCGAAGGCGAAATTACTCTCGTCGGTCGGGGTGTTCAGCGCGGCAAGAAGATCGCCGTGGATAGCGCGCTTGATTCCCGCGAGGTTGTCACCGCGCGTGCTCGTCAACGCCGTCGCCCGCTCGACAGCAGAGGACAATACGGCGTCCTCGGCGACAGCGACGTCGGCGATGCCGGCTGCGACGGCGTCTGCTCCGCCGAAGCGTCTACCCGTGGTCATTGCCTCGACGGCCGTCTGCTTGGGGAGCCTGCTGGTGATCAGGGACGACATGCCTACGGTGAACGGCATGTTCAGGTTCACCTCGGGCAGGCAGTAGAAGCCGCGATCGACGCGGACGACCCGGAAGTCGTGAGCCGTCGCGAACATGGCACCCGCGCCGAATGCGTGGCCTTGGACAGCTGCAACCGTTGCCATCGGGAATGTGAGCAGCCGGGTGTAGAGCGTGTGCACCCGGTCCAGGTAGCCGGTGATCTTGTCGAGGTTGGCGAAAAGCCAGTCGGTGTCGAGACCGTTGGTGAAGAATTTTCCGGTCGCGGTGGTGACGAGTGCGCCGGGCCCCGATATCGATTCGACCTCGTCGAGAAGAGCGTGCGTGCTGTCGATCCAGTCCGGATGGAACCGGTTCTCCGGGTTCTGAGCTGAGTCCTGAGCACCGAGGTACAGGATGTGCACGTCACCGTCATGTTCGAGATAAGGCATGGAGGGATACTACCCGGCGGTAACTTCAGCCGGTGAAGGTCTGCCCGACCGAGCTCGATCCCGAGCCCCAACTGAAGGCAACGCATGGCCTACTGCGGAAACGGTCGCACATCTCCTAGGGTTGCTCACCGTGGGAACAACGAACATCGACGCAGCAGATCCGACCCTCGACCCTCAGGGCGCCGCGGCGCGCGCTGCAGCAGCGATCGCGAAGGCCACCGGCGTCCCATCTCATGCGGTGGCGATAGTGCTGGGATCCGGCTGGCAGGCCGCAGCGGATCGTTTCGGTTCCCCGACTGCGACCATTGCCATGGCCGACCTTCCTGGCTTCACTCCCCCCTCCGCATCCGGACACTCCGGGACCGTCACCTCGGTGACCGTCGACGGCACACATACGCTGCTGCTGCAGGGCCGCACCCACGCATACGAAGGGCACGACTTGGCTAGGGTCGTGCATCCAGTGCGGACGGCCATCGCGGCCGGAGCTACCACGGTCGTTCTCACCAATGCCGCGGGTGGAATCCGAGATGGAATGAAGGTCGGCCAACCGGTTCTCATTTCCGACCATCTCAATCTCACGGCACGCTCGCCGTTGACGGGTGCCGAGTTCGTGGACCTGGTCGACGCCTACTCGCCGGAACTTCGCGTACTGGCGAGCCGCATCGACCCCTCACTGGAAGAGGGTGTGTACGCGGGGCTGCCAGGGCCGCATTACGAAACGCCCGCCGAGATTCGAATGTTGCGCACCATGGGTGCCGATCTGGTGGGTATGTCCACCGTCCACGAGACGATCGCAGCGCGGGCCCTCGGAGCGAGGGTTCTCGGGCTTTCTCTCGTCACCAACCTTGCCGCAGGAATGACCGGTGACCACCTCGACCACAAAGAGGTGCTCGCGGCCGGGAAGACAGCGGCTTCGCGCATGGGTGAATTTCTGCATCGGCTGGTGTCGACGCTGTGACGGCCGAATTGGCGCATCAGGTCGCGGAATGGATTGCAGGTGATCCCGACCCGTCGACGCGTGCGGAACTGGCATCCCTTCCGGAAGACGAATTACGCGAGAGATTTCGCGCTCCGTTGAGCTTCGGCACGGCGGGTCTGCGCGGCGAGGTCCGAGCCGGCCCCAACGGGATGAATGTCGCCGTCGTGGTGCGCACCTCGATGGGGATTGCCGCGTGGCTGCAGAAGGCAGGGCTGGGCGGATCGACCGTCGTCGTGGGCCGTGACGCACGGCACGGATCGGATGCCTTTGCCACTGCAACCGCAGAAACCTTTGCTGCACAGGACTTTTCCGTAGTTTTACTACCTCGACCACTCCCTACGCCGGTGCTCGCGTTCGCGGTTCGCTCGCTCGATGCCGACCTAGGTGTCCAGATCACCGCCTCGCACAATCCTGCCGCCGACAACGGTTACAAGGTCTACCTCCGCGGTGGTGCACAGATCATCCCGCCGGTCGACAAGGAAATCGAGGCCGAGATCGCCGCCGTCGGTTCCGCGGTGGACGTGCCTCGCACCTTCGTCTCACCGGGTGGATCGAGCGTCACCGCACAATATCTGGACCGACTTCCCGCGCTGGTCCGTTCACAGAAGCGGAACATCCGGATTGCCCTGACGCCCCTGCACGGCGTCGGCGGCGACGTCGCGCTCACTGCACTACGCGGCCTCGGATTCCGAGACGTCCATGTTGTGGCCGATCAATTCGAGCCCGATCCCGAGTTTCCGACCGTCGACTTTCCCAACCCGGAAGAGCCCGGTGCAGCGGAGAAACTGTTGGCCCTTGCCGCCGAGGTGGAGGCAGATCTTGCGATTGCACTCGATCCCGACGCAGATCGATGCGCGATAGGCGTGCCGGGGCCGTCGGGGTGGCGAATGCTCAGCGGAGACGAAACCGGAGCACTGCTGGCCAACCACATACTCCACACCGCGCCCCCGGACTCGTTGGTCGCGAACACCATCGTTTCGTCTCGGCTTCTCTCTGTCCTCGCTCCTGCTCGTGGCGCGCGCTACGCGCGTACGCTGACCGGATTCAAGTGGCTGGTTCGCGCCGGCCAAGGTCTGGTCTATGCCTACGAGGAAGCGATCGGCCACTGCGTCGACCCGTCGTTCGTCAACGACAAAGACGGGATCTCGGCAGCTGTCGTCCTCGCGGACCTCGTCGCCCTGCTCGCTGCCGAGAACCGCACACTGGGCGATGTCCTCGACGACCTGGCGCTCGAATTCGGTGTTCACGCAGGAGCACAGGTCTCCACCCGAGTCGATGATCTCGCCGACATCGCAACCATGATGGAACGACTCCGTGCCAAGCCACCTACCGAACTGGCGGGCACCTCCATCACGGTCACCGACCTACTCGCCGACGACGGCCCCCTGCAGACCGATGCAGTCGAATTGGCAGGAGATGGCATCCGCGTCATCGTGCGTCCTTCGGGAACCGAACCGAAGGTCAAGGCGTACCTCGAGGCCGTTCTCCCGGTCCGCGACCGCGCAGACCTGCCGACCGTGCGCGCCGAAGCCGACGCTGTACTCGCCACGTTGCGAAAATTCGCGACCAGCCTGTTTCAGAAGAGTGCGGACTGAACCGCGGGCAACGTGGATTCGTAATCTCCGAACCGAACCCGGCGGCCCTTCAGTTCATGCAGGTCCACCACATAGGAAGCGCCGTCGACGTCCACCACCGCAGCTTGTCCGATGCATGCGCGCACCGTGAACCCGTGCGAGCCGCTCATGAGATCGCTCGGGTAACAGACGCGGTTGCCTGTGGCGAGCTCACGGAATCCGGCTACCTGCCATGATTCATCCACCGTGCGATAGGTGTCCTCACCGATCGGCGGCGCAAGGGAGTCCCGCACTCGATCGGCCAGAGCTGCCGTCGCAGCGTCGAGACGGGCGGTGTCGACGGGCAGTGCGAGCGCGGCGGCTTTTACCGAGGATCGCACGGACTGCCGCACCTGTAGTTGCTCGGTCACCCGATCTTCGAGTACCCGAACTACCTTTCCGTCCGCTGCCCACGCGACATAGCGCGCGCATATGGCCCCTTGCTCGGCAAGCCTGCCCCATTTGCGGGTGTCGGCCGCAGTGCCGACCTTGTGCACCCCGTTCGCAAAGGTCGCGATGTACAGCCAATGTGGTTGCATCACATGGGCTTCGAGCTCACGGGAGACGAAACCTCCGCGATGGATCGTGTGCACGAAACGAAACGAGTCCTTCGACTCGCACCCTTCGCACTGCGAACCTGTCTCGACCGGCAACTGCTCGGGGCACGGAACGTACTCCGAGGGCGCGCCTTTACGGAATGCGATCCGTCCCGTGCACCACCGCTGCGGCCCCAGCGCCTCGAACCCGACACGACCGCCGCGCAGTTCCACGTAATCGACCTCACGCGAAAGGACATCCACGACGCGTAATCGCGGGTCGCCATCACTGGCCGGCCAGGTGACGCCGAGGACGAGTGACGTGCTCAGCGTGGGCCGAACTGGCGGTCGCCCGCATCACCGAGACCCGGGACGATGAAGGCCTCGTCGTTGAGTCGCTCGTCGATACTGGCGGTGACGAGCCGAACCGGCAGGCCCGAGTTCTCGAGTGCAGTGACCCCCTCGGGGGCGACCACCACGCAAATCGCAGTGACATCTGCGGCGCCTCGCTCGACCAACAACTCGATGGTGCGCACCATCGACCCACCGGTGGCGAGCATCGGATCGAGAACATAGACCGGGGTGCTCGACAGATCCTCGGGCAGCGACTCCATGTACGGCACCGGCTCATGGGTCTTCTCGTCGCGCGCCATTCCGACGAAACCTACGCGGGACTGAGGAATCAGGCCGCTCGCCTTCTCGACCATGCCGAGCCCGGCACGCAAGACCGGCACGAGCAGCGGCGGCTGCGACAGACGGGTGCCCTGCGTGAGAGCGACCGGCGTCTTCACCTCGAACGTGGTGATCGCGGCGTCCCTGGTGGCCTCGTACACCAACATGTGGGTGAGCTGGCGCAGCGCCGACCGAAAAGTTGCGTTGTCGCTGCGCTCGTCGCGCATCGTCGTCAGTAGGGCAGCAGCCAAGGGATGTTCGACGACATGTGTATCCATGACAAGAAGGATAAGTGCGGGAACCGATCGGGCCTCACTTGCGTCAAAACCTGTGTAGATCCATTTCATACGCAGAACAGTCCCGAGGGGAACACCGATGGCAGAAGTATCGGCAACAGCGGCTGGAATACTCGCGTATTCCGCGACGGCCGGGACGATGGCCGCACAAGTGACGAGCGCCGCCGCAGCGGCCACAGCATGCGGGCCCGCCGTCCTGACGCCGGTGTTCGGGGCAATCGGCACCGAGTTCCTCACCGCATTCACCGGCACCCACACTGCCCACACGGCCGCGTTGGCACGTTTGGCCGAAGTGCTGGGCAGCATCGGTAGCGCGGCCGCTGGTTCGGCTGCCGGTTACCAGGCAACCGACGCGGCGGCAGCCGGGCACCTACTGTGATCGACGTTCTGACTCGCCCGATCATCGACCTCCTCGGCGCCTTCGGATCTGGTGAGATTCCCACCGGTGGGCCCGCCGACGTCATTCGTTCTTCCTCTTCCGCATTGGATGCGGTCGAGCGGATCGGGGTGAACGCTGTGGCCGAGCTGGCAGGCTCGTGGAGCGGGCCCGCAGCAGTAGCGGCAATCGAGCTGGCCGGGTCCGCCCACACGAGCGCCGTCGCACTTGCCGATCACGGCAACGAGATCGCTACGGTCGTGGATCGAGCGTGTGAAAAGGTCCAGACCGGAATCGTCGAAATGAACGGCATAGTGCAGTCGTTCGTGTCCATAGCCCTCGCTGCAGCCCCGGCGCTCGTCACCCCTGCCGGACAGTCGATGGTGATCGCGGCAGCCATCGAGCACTTGGAACGTGCCCTTGCCGTCGTGGCGCGGGTTCGAGCCGAGCTTGCAGTGCATGCGGCCGAGGTCGGGCAATATCTCGCGCCGCCCTCGGTACCTGCCCCTGCAGGCACCGAAGCTTCGACAGGGCCTGCGGCAGCTCCACCGGTCAGGCCTGCACCGACAGCACCCGCAAATTCCGATCCCGCAGGCCAGTTCGTGCGCAACTTCGCTCAATCGGTGTCCGCTCCCCCGTCGTCGATGAACCCGTCGTCGATGACCCCGGACGGCGCGTCGAACCTGCTTTCCTCACCCAACGCGACGACGTCACCCACCGCAACGATGCCGAATCAAGGGCCGGCGATGTACAGCGGCGCAACGCCGCGAGAGCCTACCGACGTCGGCGCGAAGGGCACGGGCGTCGAGGTAGCGCTTCCCGACGGAAGCGTCGTCACGGCTCCGAACGAACAGGCAGCAGGCGCGGTCCGAAACGCACTGAGCCAACAAGGCACGCCGTACGTGTGGGGCGGCACCGAACCGGGCCGCGGCCTCGACTGCAGCGGCCTCACTCAGTGGGCCTATGCGGAGCAGGGCGTCGAACTGCCCCGCCTGGCGCAGGAGCAAGGAATCGGCACCCCGGTCGCCCAGGACGAGGTCATGCCGGGGGATCTTGCAATCTGGGACGGCCATGTCGCCATGGTGATCGGTAATGGACAATTCGTCGAAGCTGGAGATCCCGTGCAGGTCAGCGATATCCGAACTACCAACAGCGGTATGGGCTTCAAGGGGTAATACTGCAAGCTATGGCTACCTGAAGCGCAGGCACCACGACGAATAGGACTTCCCAATGATTGATCCCGCGGTTTTCGAAGCCAAGGTCGGCACAGTTAGCGATGCGTTCAGTTCACTGACGGTGCACTACCACGTGAGTAGAGAGTTGGGCGAGGAGCCGCGTCCGTCGATCGTTGTGTTTGCGGATCATCAGGACGCTGACGGTTGGATGCTGACGGACCTCACGATCGAGCAGGCTCAGAAGCTGCGTGATCATTTGGATGTGGCGGTCGGTCTAGCTAGGGCGCAGGTGTCACTGCTCGACGGTTAGCAGATTTTCGAGTCACACAGCAGGGCACGTTCATTCGGACGTGTCCTGCTTTTTGTGTTCCACCCCAGAGTAAATCCTGTGACCTTAGCCACAGGATGCGTCAAGGGTCGATTGTCCACCCAAGCGAACCCAGGCGAACCGAAGCGAACACAAGCGAACGGCGCAACCGTGGGTACTCGCGTCGAGGAATTAGCTACTCAGGAAGTGCGTCAGTATGTGCTTATAGTTACTTTCACGCCACAACCCAACAGGAGTAGACACCATGCACACCAAGGGAATTCCCGAAAACTATGCAGCCCGATCCGAAGCTGCCCGAATCCTCGGATGCTCACAAAGAACCGTCGAACGCCACATCTTGGCCGGCAGGCTAAAGAGCTACCGCCTCGGATTGCGCTACGTCGTAGTGGACCTTGATGAGGTTCGGGCGCTGGCACAAAACCTACGGACTCCAGTAGCGATCGCTGCCTGAGAACAAAGCAAAGGCTCGATCGGCGGACCTGCCAGTCCAAATGCCAATCGAGCCTCAACCTTCAACAGGAACACCAGAAAGAGGTACCACTCTTGACTAGCGTTACCCCCACTCTGAACCGTCCCGGGTTTCTTGCCGCTCCTACGCTTGCAACATCTCCGGGCGGAGTGCCGATTCTTGACTGTAGTAGACCTCCTCGAACTCTTCTGGTGTGAGGTAGTCGAGGGTGCTGTGGAGTCGGCGTTGGTTGAACCAGTCGACCCACCCCATCGTAGCAAACTCGACATCGTCGATGGTCTTCATCGGCCCGTTCAGGAACGGGCTCCGCTTCGATACCGCCTCGGTCTTGAATAACCCAATTGTGCTCTCCGCCAACGCATTGTCGTAGGCATCTCCGACACTTCCGATCGATGCCGCAATGCCCTCGAGCACAAGCGTTTCCGCGAACGCGATCGAGGTGTATTGGCTGCCGGCGTCGCTGTGATGAATGAGGCCGGGTCCGACGCGGTGTCCACCGTGATCTCGTCGCCACAGCGCCATCTTCAACGCGGTGGTGACCATAGTGGTGTCTTTGACCGTCGAGGCGTGCCAACCGACGATCGCTCGGGAGAAGCAGTCGATGACGAACGCGACGTAGACGAACCCCGCCCACGTCCTGGTGTACGTGAAGTCGGTGACCCACTTCCGATTCGGGGCCTCGGAAGTGAAATCACGGTCGAGCAGGTCAGGGGCCCGTGTGGAATTCTTACCGCCCTGAATCGTGGTGCGGTGCCGCCTGCCTCGGACAACGCCGGACATACCCTCGTCGCCCATCAGTCGGTCGACTGTGCAGGCAGCCGCGCTATGGCCCTTCCTGCGCAGGTGGCGATACATCTTGCGGCGGCCGTAGAGCTCTTCAGGTTCGCCGACCGTGTCGCGGAGCGCGGCGGTGAGGTACGCATCGGAGATCGTGCGGGCCGATGGTGGTGCGCTCTTCCAGTTGCGGTACGTGCGTGGGGCGACCTGCACGCCGTGCTCGGTGAGCACGCGGCAGATCGACTCGACCCGGTAGTTCTGTGCACGCATCTGATCGATGAACTGGACTATCTGCGGCGGCGAGGGTCGAGCTCCCTCGCGAAGAAAATCGATGCCGACTTCAGAATTTCGTTGGCTTCCTTGAGATCTCGGTTCTCACGCTCGAGTTCCTTGATTCGCTGTTGCTCCTCGGTCGTTGCACCGGGAGTTTGGTTGGCATCGATCTGAGCTTGGCGTGTCCAGAGCCGGAGTGACTCCGCGCCGACACCCAGTTTCGGTCCGATTGCCTTGCATGCGCCGTAGACGGAGTTGTACTCGTGGAGGTGGTCGAGGACCATCTTCACCGCACGCTCACGTTGCTCGGCCGGGTAACGCTTCGACATGTGCTTCATCCTTCACAAAGAACGAAGCGGCATCAAACCCGGGACGGTTCA
>NZ_MKKX01000023.1 GCF_002091985.1 Rhodococcus sp. 1163 | reverse complement strand
TCACGTCGGGGTCGACGGGTCGGCCGAAGGGTGTGGCGGTTTCGCATGAGGCGATCGTCAACCGGCTTCTATGGATGCAGGACACCTATGGCCTGACCACGAGCGACGTTGTGTTGCAGAAAACTCCGTTCACCTTCGATGTATCGGTCTGGGAGTTCTTCTGGGCGCTTCAGGTGGGTGCCTCGATCGTGGTCGCGATTCCCGACGGACATCGCGATCCGAACTATCTCGCCCGGCTGATTGCCGACGAATCAGTGACCACCATGCACTTCGTTCCGTCGATGCTTGCGGTGTTCGTCTCCGAGCTCGAGGGGCGCGAGACTCGATTGCCAAGTCTGCGGATGATATTCGCCTCCGGCGAAGCTCTTCCCGCGGCCACAGCCCAGCGAGTGTTCTCGACCCTGCCGCACATTTCGCTACACAACCTGTACGGCCCGACGGAAGCCGCGGTCGACGTCACTTTCCATGAGGTGCGGCCGGGCGAGACGGTCATTCCTATCGGCGCGCCGGTGTGGAACACCCGTGTCTTCGTGTTGGACCGCCGGCTGTCCCCGGTCCCCGTCGGCGTCGAGGGCGAGCTCTATCTCGCGGGCGTGCAGTTGGCACGGGGATACGTCGGCCGTCCCGATTTGACGGCAGACAGATTCGTCGCGCATCCGGTACCGGAGGCCCGCGTTCGCGGTGAGCGGCTCTACCGAACGGGCGATGTCGTTCGTTGGAATGCTGACGGTGAGCTCGACTATGTGGGTCGCAGTGACTTCCAGGTCAAGCTCCGCGGTTTGCGCATCGAGCTCGGCGAGATCGAGACCATTCTGCTGGAACAGAATTCGATCTCGCAGGCCGCAGTACTGGTCCGAGACGAGCAACTGGTGGCCTACGTCGTCACGGACTCCGCGGATTTCGACAGCGCGGCGGTTCGGACCGCCCTCGGCTCCAAGTTGGCCGAGTACATGGTGCCGTCCGTCTTCGTCGAGCTCGAGGAGTTTCCACTCGGATCGAGCGGGAAACTCGATCGTAAGGCGTTGCCGGCCCCGGTCGTGGAGATCAAGGAGTTCCGCGCACCCACCACACCGGTGGAGGAAATCGTTGCCGACACCTTCGCAGGAGTTCTCGGTCTCGAGCGAGTAGGACTCGATGACGACTTCTTCGAACTCGGTGGCAATTCACTTATCGCCACACAGCTCGTCTCGAGGTTGGGGCAGGTTCTCAACACGAAGATCGGCGTACGCGAGCTGTTCGAGGCGTCCAACGTCGCCGACCTCGCCACGCGCATCGCCAGCCAGGTCGGTAGTGGCGGCGTGCGGGCGCTCATCGCGGTGGCAAGACCCGAGCGGATACCGCTGTCGCTTGCGCAGCAGCGCTACTGGTTCCTCAACCAGTACGACACCACCTCGGCAGTGGACAATATTCCGTTCGCAGTTCGATTGAGCGGTGAACTGAACGTCGCCGCACTCGAGGCAGCAATGATGGACCTCATTGCGCGCCACGAGTCTCTTCGTACGATCTATCCGGATTCGCTGGACGGTCCACGCCAGGAAATCCTGCACGTCGAAGAGTCGGATGCAGACTTGGCGATCATCGACGTCGAGGAGATCGATATCCGTCGGCGCGTCATCGATCTGATGATGACTGCTTTCGACGTTACAACCGAGATTCCCCGGGCCGCAAAACTGTTCAAAGTCGCAGACCGCGAATATGTCCTGGCGTTCGTCATTCATCACGTGTCTGCTGATGGTGCATCGATGGCGCCCCTCGTACGCGATGTGATGGTGGCGTATGCGGCGCGTTCTGCCGGTGAGGCTCCTGGTTGGGCTCCGTTGCCGGTGCAGTACGCCGACTACGCGTTGTGGCAGCGTGAGGTTCTCGGTAGTGAGGATGATCCGGATTCGATTGCCTCGCAGCAGGTTGCGTACTGGAAGTCGGCACTGTCGGGGCTGCCGGACCAGCTGGACCTGCCTTCGGATCGACGACGACCGACACACCAGAGCTTTCGTGGCGACGCCGTTCGCTTCACTCTGGACGCCACGTTGCATGGCGCGCTGCTCGAATTGTCCCGTAAGCACCACACAACCCTGTTCATGACGATGCACGCCGCGTTTGCAGTTCTGTTGGCGAGGCTGTCCAACGTGTCGGACATTGCCGTCGGGACGCCCGTCGCAGGTCGAGGCGACAAAGCTTTGGACGACATGATCGGAATGTTCGTCAATACGTTGGTTTTCCGTAGTCGGGTGGATTCTTCGATGACGTTCGAGGAGTTGTTGGCGCAGACACGAGAGACCGATCTGCAGGCGTTCGCGCATGCGGATGTGCCGTTCGAGCGGCTCGTCGAGGTGCTCAATCCGGTCCGTTCCACCGCGCGCAACCCACTGTTCCAGGTCGGTCTGTCCTTCCAGAACATGACGCGAGCGAGCCTCGAACTGCCCGGTCTGACTGTGTCTGCGGTTGATGTGAATTCACCGTTGGCCAAGACCGACCTTCAGCTGACCATCTTCGATGGTGCGATGGAAGGAGGCCGACCGGCAGAGATCCATGCGGAGTTCACGTTTGCGGCGGATTTGTTCGATGTGGTGACGGTGGATGGTTTTGTGGAGCGGTTTGTTCGGGTGTTGGAGGCGGTGGTGGCGGATTCGTCTGTGGTGGTGGGTGATATTGGTGTGTTGGGTGTTGCGGAGCGTGATGTTGTGGTGTCGGGGTGGAATGGGACTTCTCGTGTGTTGGAGGGCGTTTCGGGTTCGGGTTCGACGTTGGCGTCGTTGTTTGTTGATCGGGTGGTGGAGGTTCCGGGTGCGGTGGCGGTGGTGTTCGGGGGTGAGCGGTTGTTGTATGGGGAGTTTGGGGAGCGGGTGTTTCGTTTGGCTCGGTGGTTGATCGGTGAGGGTGTGGGTCCTGAGGTTTTGGTGGGGTTGGGTATGCGGCGTGGGGTGGATTTGTTGGTGGGGATGTATGCGGTGGTGGTGGCTGGTGGTGCGTATGTGCCTTTGGATCCGGATCAGCCGGCGGAGCGTAATGGGTTCATCGTGGAGGTGGCGTCTCCGGTGTTGGTGTTGGTTTCTGGTGGTGGGGATGTGGGTGTGTTTGCTGGTGGTGGTGTGTCGGTGGTGGATGTGGGTTCGTTGGATGTGTCTGGTTTTTCGGGTGGGGTTGTGGGGGATGGTGAGCGGTTGTCGGTGTTGCGTGGGTCGAATGCGGCGTATGTGATTTTCACGTCGGGGTCGACGGGTCGGCCGAAGGGTGTGGCGGTTTCGCATGAGGC
>NZ_MKKX01000022.1 GCF_002091985.1 Rhodococcus sp. 1163 | reverse complement strand
CGTCCGGTGTTGGGTGTGGTGGAGCGTCCGTCGGTGATTCCGTTGTCGCAGGCGCAGAGTCGTATGTGGTTCATCAATCAGTTCGATACGTCTTCGCCTGCGTACAATATTCCGCTTGCTGTGCGGTTGTCGGGTGCGCTCGATGTTGTTGCGTTGGAGGCGGCGGTGGGGGATGTGTTGGTTCGTCATGAGTCGTTGCGTACTACGTTCCCGGTGGTGGGGGAGTTGCCGCGTCAGTTGATCGGGTCTGTTTCCGATGTGGCGGTGGAGTTGGCGGTGGTGGAGCTCGATGCGGGGGGTGTGCAGGAGCGGATTGTTGCCGATGCTGCTGCGGGGTTCGATGTGACGGTGGATGTGCCGTTTCGGGCGTCGTTGTATCGGGTGGGTGTCGATGAGTTCGTGTTGGCGATTGTGGTGCATCATATTGCTGCTGATGGTGCGTCGATGGCGCCTCTTGCTGCTGATGTGATGGTGGCGTATGGCGCTCGGGTTGCTGGTGGTGTGCCGGGGTGGGAGCCGTTGGCGGTGCAGTATGCGGATTACACGTTGTGGCAGCGTGAGGTTCTCGGGAGTGAGGATGATCCGGGGTCTGTGGTGTCGCGGCAGTTGGAGTTTTGGTCGGGAGTGTTGGCGGATGTGCCGGATGTGTTGCCGTTGCCGATCGATCACCCACGCCCGAGCCGGCAATCCAACAGAGGTGCTTCGGTCGCCTTCGACATCGACGCAGCAACTCATGATCGCCTGATCGAACTCGCACGTGAGACTCGCTCGACAGTCTTCATGGTTGTACATGCCGCGTGGTCCATCCTCATGGCTCGCCTCAGTGGTACCGAGGACATCACGGTCGGTACTCCCATCGCCGGGCGCGGTGAAGCA
>NZ_MKKX01000021.1 GCF_002091985.1 Rhodococcus sp. 1163 | reverse complement strand
ACCGCACCCGGAACCTCCACCACCCGATCAACAAACAACGACGCCAACGTCGAACCCGAACCCACACCCCGCTCGGTATCACTGAACCGCATCAAACTCGCCCGCTCCGCCGCACCCACCAACTCCACATCACCGACCACCACAGACGAATCCGCCACCACCGCCTCCAACACCCGAACGAACCGCTCCACAAAACCATCCACCGTCGACCGATCGAACAAATCCGTCGCAAACGTGAAATACCCACCCACACCCAAAGGACGACCACCCTCGTCGTAACGGTCCGTCACGATCAAATGCAGATCGAACTGCGAAATCCCCGTATCAGCATCGAGACCGCTCACCGACAATCCCGACAACTCCAACGAACTCTGCGCAAGATTCTGGAAAGACAACCCCACCTGGAACAACGGATGCCGCGCCGTCGACCGAACCGGATTGAGCACCTCCACCAAACGCTCGAACGGCACATCCGCATGCGCGAACGCCTGCAAATCACTCGCCCGAGTCTGCGCCAACAACTCCTCGAACGTCATCGAAGAATCCATCCGACTACGGAAAACCAACGTGTTGACGAACATCCCGATGATGTCGTCCAAAGCTTTGTCGCTGCGACCGGCGAACGGAGTACCGATAGCAATGTCATCGGTACCGGACAAACGAGCGAACAACACTGCCATCGCAGAATGCACCACCATGAACAACGTGCTGTTGGTCCGACGCGCAAGCTGCACGAGCTGAGCATGCACATCCGCATCGACCGCGAAGTCGGCTCGATCTCCTGCATACGACTGCACCGCAGGACGCGGACGATCCATCGGCAGATCGAGCTGATCCGGCAGGCCCGCCAAAGCGGTCTTCCAATACGACACCTGCTGCGCAGCAATCGAATCCGGATCTTCCTCACTACCGAGAACCTCACGCTGCCACAACGCAAAATCGGCGTACTGCACCGACAACGGAGCCCAACCAGGAGCCTCACCGGCAGAACGCGCCGCATACGCCACCATCACATCACGCGTCAACGGCCCCATCGAGGAACCATCAGCCGAAATATGGTGCACCACAAGGGCAAGTACGTGTTCCGTCGAAGACACGGTGAACAACCGAACCCGCAGCGGTATCTCCGTCGTCACATCGAAGGTCGTGGATGCCAGCGCACGCACCCGGCTCTCGACGTCCGAAGCATCGATGTCGACGACCTGGATATCGGGCCGGACCCGTTCCGCCGGGACGACGAACTGAATCGGGCCGTCCTCGGTCTCGGGGTACATCGTACGAAGAGACTCGTGCCGTGCAATCACATCTCGCACCGCGGCCTCTACGGCAGAGGCATCCAATTCACCCGACAGCCTGATGGCGACCGGCACGTTGTACGCCGCCGAACCGGCATCGAATCGGTTCAGGAACCACATCCGCTGCTGCGCCAACGACAACGGCACCACACCCGGACGCTCCCGCGCCACCAACGCAACCCGATCCCCCGACCCCACCGACTGCTCCACCCGAACCGCCAAACCACCCACCGACGGCGCCTCGAACACCAACCGCACCGGCACCACAGCATCCAACGCCACACCCAACCGCGACACCACCTGCGTCGCAATCAACGAATTACCACCCAACGCAAAGAAATCATCATCGACACCCACACGATCAACACCCAACACCTCAGAAAACACCCGCGCCACCGCCTCCTCCACCGGAGTCGACGGAGCCCGAAACACCACAGCCTCGAACACCGGAGCCGGCAACGCCGCACGATCCAACTTCCCATTCACCGTCAACGGCAACGCATCCAACACCACAAACGCCGACGGCACCATGTACGACGGCACCACCGCACCCAACGCCACCTTCACCTCACCCACATCCAAAGACACACCCACACCACCAACCACATACGCCACCAACTGATCCCCCGCAAACTCATCCACCCGAGCAACCACCGCAACATCGACCACCCCATCGACCCCACGCAACGCCGACTCGATCTCCCCCAACTCGATCCGGAACCCACGCACCTTCACCTGAAAATCACTACGCCCCACATACTCCAACTCACCAGAACCACCCCACCGCACCACATCACCCGTCCGATACAACCGAGAACCCACACCCACACCCGCAACACCGACAAACGGATTCGCCACAAACCGCTCCGCCGTCAAATCCACCCGACCCACATACCCACGCGCCAACTGCACACCCGCCAAATACAACTCACCCGACACACCCACCGGCACCGGATGCAACCGCTCATCGAGCACCAACACACCCGTATTCCACTCCGGCACACCAATAGGCACACCCGCAACATCACCCGCCCCCACCTCATGCACCGTCACCGACACCGCAGCCTCCGTCGGACCATACAAATTGAACAACGCACCCGCATTACCCCGACGGAACCACTGCGCCGTCGCACCCGGCAACGCTTCACCGATCGCCAACACCCGCACCAACGAACTCGACAACACACCACCCGACACCGACAACAACGCCGACAACATCGACGGCACCACATGCAACGTCGTCACCGACTCCGCCACCATCAACTCATGCAGATACGCCACATCCCGATGCCCCTCCACCGACGCCACCACCACCGACGCACCCGACACCAACGCCGACCAGAACTCCCACACCGACAAATCGAACGTCGCCGTGGTCTTGAGCAACACCACATCACCGACACCCAACCCGAACTCGGACCTCTTCCACACCAACTGATTCACCACAGCCTCATGCGAAACCGCCACACCCTTCGGCCGACCCGTCGACCCCGACGTGAAAATCACATAC